>CAVSPX010000005.1:0-479124 GCA_963729965.1 uncultured Alphaproteobacteria bacterium | reverse complement strand
TTGCGCTCCACTGTTGATGACCCCCCGTATCGTGCTGAAAATTGTGCGGAGAGAGAAGTCCGAGGGAGGTTCTTTTTTGGCGTGGAAGCCTGTCATAGAGGACCCATTTTGAGCAGCCAAGTCTTGGGCGCTCTATTCATCGATAAGCATGACCCTTCCGTATTCGAGTGGTGCAATCAAGATCTGGACTTGCTGCGGAACGGTTTGGTGTCTCTTGTGAGACGGTTCCTGTCTGCCGTCGGACACGTCCTAGACTGGTAATCCAGCAACGAGGTCTGCAAGTTAGTTAACTCCCTCAAGGACCAGTGCGTGTTGGCACGTCAGCCCTGATGCCGCTGCCTTAGGTATCTGGTGTCGGCCATGCTGTGCCCACTGATTACAGTTTGATGGACCCCATTAGAACTTGAAATCCGGCGCCCGAAAACAGGGAGCTTTTCCAGCAAAAACAGGGAGGCTATTGGCAAAAGGTGGCGAATTGCTATGAAGGATTAATGACTTGGGGCTATTCCTCCGCCAGCAAATAACAGGCAGAAAAACACGGAGAAAAACAGGGAGGGGACTGAAACACGAAAACACGAAAAGGTAATTCCAATTTACCTACGCAAAGCGGAGTCGATTGCGATGGTCGGGGGTGTCACCGAATGTCGCAATGGGTCGTTGGCCGCTGCGGTCCGCGGCACTGAAGGATCCCCCTTCAGCGCAGTTGTTGAACCGGGGTGATGTCGTCGATGACCCCGTAGCTCCACAGCGGCCGCAGCGTCGGTCGCTCCGATCGCCCGAGCTCCAGCGGCGGCCCCCGAACCGGAATATCACCAAAAAGGAAGCCGGCGCCCCACCCAGGCGGCCGCGCAGGTCGAGATGCGCCGCGCCAGACTCTTCGGCGACCCCCGCCAAGGTGCGGATTGGACGAACCGCTGCGCGGGATTAGCGGCACGACCCCTTAGAAGGGCTGCTGATCGGCGGTCTCCTGTCTGAGAGGATGTGGTCGCCACACCGATCCCTCTCGAGACAGGAGTTCCAGATGGCTACGATGAGCCCTCTTCGCCGGCGCATGATTGAGGACATGACGATCCGCAATCTGTCGCGCTCGACGCAGCAATCCTACATTTATGCGGTCGCGAAGTTGAGCCTGCATTTCAATTGTCGACCGGATCGGCTCGGCATGGAGGATGTTCGCGCCTACCAGCTAATCTCATCGACCAGAAGTACTCGTGGTCGCACATCAATTAGGTGGCGTGCGCGTTGCGGTTCTTCTACGGCATCACGCTCGGTCAGAAAGAGGCATTCGAGCGTATCGTCGCCGGCAGGAACCGCAGAAGCTTCCGCCGGTGCTGAGCCCTGAGGAGATTGGGCGTTTCCTGGCGGCGGTCAAGGGATTGCGCAATCGTGTTGCGCTGACGACCGCCTATGCGGCGGGCTTGCGGGTCGGCGAGGTCGTGCGCCTGAAGATCAGCTCGATCGACAGCGAACGGATGTTGCTCCACATCGAGGGCGGCAAAGGTGGCAGGGATCGTTACGCGATGCTGTCGCCGCGGCTTCTGGAGATCCTGCGCGCCTATTGGAAGCGGGCACGGCCGAGTTCATGGCTGTTTTCGGGCCAGGAGCCCGGCGGTCATCTGAGCCGCGGCGCGCTTCAGTCGGCTTGCCGCTTCGCAAGGCAGCGTGCCCGGATCGGCAAGCGAGTGACGGCCCACTCGCTTCGGCATAGCTTTGCGACCCATCTGCCGGAGAGCGGCACCGACATCCGCATCATCCAGGTCCTGCTCGGTCATAGCCACTTGGAGACGACGGCCCGCTACGCCCAGGTGGCGACCGGACTGATCGCCGGGACCCCGAGCCCGTTCGATCAGCTCGCGCTGGAGGTGATCCCTCCCGAGTAGCGCGCACGATGCGCCCCGCGCTGGAGGTGGCGGACATCTTCCGCAGCCATGGCGATGCATTCCGTGTCGCGCAGCACGGTCGGCTCTTGCCCGACCAGCGCCGCGTCATGGCAGCCATCGAGGCTTGCCGCACCGCGGCGCTCGGTGGCCATATCGAGCAGTGCGACGGCTGCGGCATGGTTCGCATCGCCTACAACAGCTGTCGCGACCGGCACTGCCCCAAGTGCCAGGGTTTGGCGCGCGCGCAGTGGCTGGCCGATCGTCAGGCCGACCTGCTGCCGGTGCCATATTTCCACGTCGTCTTCACCGTGCCGGCACCCATCGCCGCCATCGCGCTCCAGAATAAGGCGGTCGTGTACGACATCCTGCTCAAGGCCGCAGCCGAGACGATCCGCGTCATCGGCGCCGATCCACAGCACCTCGGCGCCGAGACCGGCATGATCGCCATTCTCCACACCTGGGGCCAGACCCTGACGCATCATCCGCATGCCCACTGCGTCGTGCCGGGCGGCGGGCTTGCGGCGGACGGGCGTTGGGTCGGCTGCCGGCCGAACTTCTTCCTCCCGGTCCGCGTCCTGTCGCAACTCTATCGGCGCCTGTTCCTGCAACGCCTGCAGGCGGCGTTCGACAAAAGAGAGCTCGTGTTCTTCGGCGATCTCGCGGGCTTAATAGAGCCGGCGGTCTTCGCCCGCCATCTCGATCCGCTGCGCCATGTCGAATGGAACGTCTACGCCAAACGCCCCTTCGGCGGACCACAGCAGGTGCTGGAATATCTGGGGCGCTACACCCATCGCGTCGCGATCGCCAATAGTCGGCTCCTCGACTGCGAGAACGGTCGCATCCGCTTTCGTTGGAAGGATTATCGGGCGGACAGCAAGTCGAAGGTGATGACGCTCGATGCTGATGAGTTCATCCGTCGCTTCCTGCTCCACGTCCTGCCAAAAGGGTTCCGCCGCATCCGGCACTTCGGATTCCTGGCGAACGCCTGCCGCAGCGCCAAGCTTCCAGTCATCCGCGTTGCTCTGCAAGCGCCGGAGCCGGGACCCACTGTTGAACCCGCCGATTATCGCGAGCGCTACGCAATCCTCACCGGTCATCGTATCGATCTGTGCCCAATCTGTGGTGGCTGCATGGTCGAGATCGGCCTTTCGCCGCGCTCGCCATCGCGGCGACGCGCAGCACCGCGCTGTGACACCTCATGACGACCAGCCTCGAACCCGGCTCTTTGCGCATCATTGCGCGCATCTCCATGCCGATGCTCCCTGTCGGAACGTCGAGCCATGCCCGCAAAACCTCGCGCGCGTGCTCGCATCGCTTATCTGCTGCCAAAACGTATGCGATGGTCCTCGCATACGCAATCGCCCGATCTGTTCTTCACCACAGTTTGCTCATGGCTCAACCGTACGGGCGAACAATCCACTATCGAACCGCCGGCGGCGATCTCGAACGCCCATAAGCCTCGGTCAACAACACGCGGCTTCGTTCAATCCGGCTTCAAATAGGTCCCGCGCCGAGCTTGCGGCGAGATCCATAACCGGGACCTATTTGAACCCTCAAGCATTCCGGTGATGGCGGACAGGCATTCCACTTGAAGGCGGACAGTGAATCCGGTCGATTGCGGACAGCATTCCGGTGATTACGGACAGCGGCTCCCGTCGACGGCCTCATGAGTTCATGCGTCCTGTTTGACGTCAAGTCCGGCACGGCAGCTCCTGCGGGAGGACTTGCCCGACCTCGATTTCTGGATCGGCAAGTCGATTGCGCTCGGCCGACCGTCCCGCAAGTCGTTCTGGAACGAGAAAGACAGCAAAATTAAGCCGGTCGGTAGCTACATCCTCGGGATCAATGAGAAAGGGGATGAAGCCTTTCGGGAGCTAATCAGTGAGAAGCAGGGCAAGGCGACGGGCGAGATTCAGGAGATTTTCGGCGGCAAGGTCTTCAATTATCCGAAGCCAACATCGCTGCTGCGGTCCCTTTTGAAGTCCGCGATGGGCCCGGATGATCTTGTTCTCGACTTTTTTGCGGGCGCGGCGACTACCGCGCATGCCGTGATGGAGTTGAACGCGGAGGACGGAGGCGAGCGCCGTTTCATCATGGTTTCATCCACCGAGGCGACCGCCGAGGAACCGGACAAGAATATATGCCGAGATATTACTGCGCGCCGCATACGATTGCTGAATGCCGCCGACGAAACGTCCAAATATGCCGATCTGGTCGCGGAATTCGCTTATTTGCAGGCGCGCGATATCAGGTTCGAAAATGTCGATTACGATCTCCAGCCGCAGGAAATCTGGAACATCCTGCAAACCATCCATGAGCTGCCGTTGACTTCATACGTGCAGTCGCAGGGGTGGAATGAGCAGTCCAGCGATGCCGCGACGTTGATTTACGCCGATAAGGTAACGAAACCGCTCGTGGTCCGTCTCAACGAACTTGTTCAGCAGCGGCGAAGCACGTTCGTTTACACCTGGGCGCCCGGTCAGATCGAGCAGGAGTTCGGTGGTCGCGACGTTGAGGTGCTGTCGGTGCATGACACGCTGGTGAAGAGATTTCAGCAGTGACATCGTCCGCTCCTGCTGAAAGCAATCGACTGGCTCTTGCGGCTTTCCAGCAAGAGGCAAGCAGCGGTCTTATCGCTACCATCAAACGCGTGGCTGATTACCATATTTCAAAACCGGAGCATCAGCGCGAGATCGGCCTGAAAAGCGGCGTGATGCTGCTTGAGTTACCTACGGGGTCGGGAAAGACGCTCATTGTCGGCCGGACGCTCGAAGCGCTGCGCGGCGAGTTGGATCGCAAATGCCTCTGGTTCTGGTTCGCGCCCTATGCTGGCCTAGTCTCGCAGACCCGCGACGCCCTGAGCGAACAGTGCGGCGCTTTGCGGCTGCGCGACATTTACTCGGATCGCGAGCCGGCCGGCACACGTGACGGCGACGTGTTTTTGCAAACTTGGGCCGCTGTGGCGGCTCATAATAAAGAGGCACGAACGGTGCGCCGGCGAAAGGAGGACGCGCTTTCGCTCGACGACGTCGTTGCGAGCCTGCGCGACGCGGAGTTTTTCATAGGTGTGGTCATTGACGAAGCGCACCTTAACTTCGGAGCCTCCGCCACCGCCGCGGCTAACTTTTATTTGGACGTGTTGAAGCCGGACTTCACCGTGCTCGCGACTGCCACGCCGAATGACGAAAAGCTGGCACAGTTCGAGGAAAAGGCGGGAATTGAAGTTGCGAGCCGGGTTGTTATCGACCGTGGGCAAGTCGTTGATGCGGGGCTTAACAAGCGTGGTTTGATGCTCGGCGTGCTGCGTTTTCAGGAGGAGGATGCCGCTCTGGTCGACTTCGAGCAGGCGACCCTGACCGCAGGCTGGTTCCAGCACGAGGCGGTCAAGGGCCAGCTCCAAAAGCGGGCCATTCCTGTCACGCCCCTGATGCTTGTTCAGGTGGAGGATCAGCAAAAGGGCGGCGAAGACCCGGTCGCCCGCGTCCGCGACAAGTTGATCCAAGCCGGGCTGGCACCCGAACGGATCAAGAGCCACACCTCCGGAGAGCCGGACCCGGAATTCCACACGCTTGCCTACGACCCTGACGTGGAAGTGCTGATTTTCAAGGTTGCTGTGGCGACTGGTTTCGATGCGCCGCGCGCCTGGACCCTCGTTTCCGTTCGCCCGAACCGAGGCAAGGAATTCGGACTTCAGATCGTCGGCCGCATCATGCGTGTTCATCCGCTCGTAAGGCCGTTCCACGGAAAGGATTCGCTGCTTGACCGCGGCTACGTGTTTC
Source organism: uncultured Alphaproteobacteria bacterium (assembly GCA_963729965.1). Classification (GTDB taxonomy): domain Bacteria; phylum Pseudomonadota; class Alphaproteobacteria; order Rhizobiales; family Xanthobacteraceae; genus BOG-931. Next base: position 473,465 of record CAVSPX010000005.1, on the reverse strand, counting down.
TAACCGATCCCGAGCTGCAAGCCGGGCTTAACGCGGCGGTCGAGGAACTTAAGGCCGTGCAGCACGGCATGGAGTTAATCACCGACCGCCTCGACCTCGTTCAATTCGGCAATGTGCGGGCGGCGCTCGCACCCGACATTGCCGTCAGCGAATTGCCGCCGTCCACGCCGCCGCGAACCCCCGAAGAGCGCCTGCATCGGCTCAATCTCCTGATCGGGGCCGGCCTCGTCGGAGCCGCTGTGATCGATCATTCGAAGGACGATCAGGATCGGGCGATCCTTGCCGGCGAAATGATAATGCGGATGAGTGAAACGCCGCTGTTCGGCGACTTACCGATCCAAGCCGCGCCAACCGTGTCAGGCGATCCGCGAAAAGCAAGCTACAGCCTCCGCTACGACGTGGGCCTCCCCAGGGCGCTTATCCGTGAGGAGCTGCCCGAGCTTTATGAAATAGCGGAAGACCTGACCTCCGAGATTGCGCGCGAGTTCTGCAATTCGCTTGATCTGCGCGGCGAGCTTAATCGCCGGCTGCGTAAGGCCACCCTCAGCTTGCGGGACCTGTTTCTGGCCGATGAGGAACAGCGCACGTTCAGCGTGCGTGTATCGAACGCGCGCGTTGCCGAACGGGCGCAACTGGCGTTCCGCTTCAACGAAGGCATCGATCCCCGGCAGCTCAAACAGGCACTTGTCGCCGAGCTTCAACGGGCATGCGACGAGGGCGGCATCGAGTACACCATCGAGGATTTGCGGCGCACTATTGATATCGCTGTCATGCAAGACCCGGAACGCCTGCGGGGCGCGATGCGTCAGGCATTGCGCCAGCATTTGCGCATGTCCAGCAGCGAACCGATCCCGCCCATTGAGTATGGCGAGGCGGGTTTGAGCCCGGCGCATAAGGGCGCTTACAGCGTCTTTCCTGCCGACATGAACATGGAGGAGCGTGCTTTCGCGGAATTTATCGACGGCGACAACACCGGCACGGTGAAATGGTGGCTGCGCAATCGTGAAAACGCGAAATGGGCGACCCGTATTATGCTTCCGACCGGTCGGCGATTCTTCCCGGATTTCGTGGTCGGCGTAACCAATCGTTCGACGCCGGACTCGATTGCGCTAGTTGAGATAAAGGACGATGGCGTAACCGGCCGCCTTCAGGCCGACCTGAACATTATGAAGATTCGCATTCAGCACCAGGAATACAAGAACGTCTTCTGGACCTACCGAACTGATCAAAAACTTTGGGCGCGTGTGCGATATGACGAGGGGCTCAACCGCATTATCCCCCAGGGTGCATTCAAGATTGCTGAGATGGTATATTTGACCTGAGCTGAAATCGATTCTATTGCGGCTCCCGAGCAATCGTGACTGAGCGATGTTCCAGTTCGCCTTGAATATCTTTTACCGGGACGGCTCGGCTTCACCAACTCACGCACCGGCACCGTCGGGATGCCACAGGCCCCCTTTGGCGCCCCTTCCTTGTCCGCATGCGGGCGTCTCGTCATCGGCGTAAGCCTGCGGGTCGGCGAGCACGGGCACGGGTTCACCGACCCAACCGCATTTTTCGCAGTTTCACGACAGCGCACGCCAATCGCCTGAAAGTCCGTTACCTCCTGCGCTTCCTTGAGCGCGTCGAGCGCCTCGCAGCAATGACGGAAGCATGCCGCCAAGGGCTCGACATCGAGTTCCGAAAGCTTTGGCTTGTCGGAGCGCGGAATGCGTAGGCACGGGTCGACATGAAAGGTCACGGCCAGGTCCATATTTGGGAATTGTTGTTGCGAATAGAGATTGGTGGGATTGGTGATGACCCACCAGCGATCGAGGTCGGTGTACACGTCCCAGGCCGCGCGGCAACAGCAGTTCGCTTCGTCGCTTGCCCGCTTCCCATTTGCGGCGGCTCTCCTCCAGCTCGGCGCGAATGCGATAGAAATCGGCGCTCTCCGCCACGATGGTACGGGCCCGGCTCCAATCCTCCAGCACCCGCTGATGGGTGAGGCGAACCTGCGGGCTGGTATCGGCGGCCGCCGTCGTCAGCAGCCGCGCATCGATGAGCGTTCCGACAAGCTTGTGCGCCGGCTCGTCGCCCTCCGGCGCAACTTGCGCAAGCGGCACCGCGCGAATCGTCAGCGCGCCATTGCCGATGCCGTCCTGCTCATGAGCCGGCACCGCAAGCTGCCGCAGGAGGCGCGGGAGTGCCACCTTCTCCGCATCGCCCAATGACGCCAGCGCCCTCTCGCCGGCTTCGTTGACGATGCCTCTGACCCCGCCGAGGCTGTCGTAGACCTTGAGGGGCAGCACGATGTCGCCACTGACAGTGTCCCTCCCCTCGAATACCGTACAACCCCGTGCCGACCGGACTATTTGGATATTGCCCGGGACAAAGCCCCGAGCGAGCAGGCCCGTGGAGAAAATTAATTCGGTGCGGCGTAGTACCGGGGTTTCGCCGATTGGGCCGCGAAGTCGTCGACCAGGAAGCGAAGATGGCCTGGGGCATCCAACATTGTAGAATGAACCTTTCGCACTGCCTCAATCGTCGGTGTCAAAGCGTCGTTGCGGGGTCCATTTTCGACCGACCCGACCAGTCTTGCCTGTCGGTTGATGTCTGCTTCGCCCCTCCGACCGACCTGAGGCTGGCCACCACGGGCACAAGAGGTTGAGGTCGACCGCAAACCGCAAGCCTGTGATTCAATCTCCCATACTGGGGACTTCGCGAATCATGCGCTACGAACTCACAGACCATGAATGGACTGCTATCAAGCCGATGCTGCCGAACAAGCCGCGTGGCGTCGCGCGGGTGAACGACCGACGTGTCCTCAACGGCATCTTTTGGGTGTTGCGGTCCGGGCCACCTTGGCGCGACCTGCCGGAGAGCTTCGGTCCATACACCACGCGCTACAATCGCTTTGTTCGACGGCGGCGGGCAGGCGTCTGGAGCGATACATTGTGCGCAGATCACTGTCCCGTCTTGCTCTTCACCCTCGGCGGCTTTGGCTTCTCGATAGCGCAATACAGCGGCGCGGGTCGCGTGATCTTCGGCAGGCTTTCAAAGTACGCTTTCAAGCTCGCCACATCGACGAGGGTGCGCGGGCCAGATTTTCGGGCCTCGATTTTCTTGTCGGCGATCAGACGCGTGAGTGTGCGCTTGGAGACGGCGAGGAATGCCGCTGCATCGCGCGGCGAGAGAGCTAGGGGTTCCATGATCGGACCCTTCCTATTGGAAGGTCCGTCTGGCGCGAGATGCTACCCGCTCGGGGACGTTGAAGCGGGTACTCGGTCGCTGCGCCGCCCCGTGACGTTTTCAGGTCCGGTTAACCGAGGTTGGCAGGCGATGGCCCAGCCCTGAGCAAACAACTATTCAGCAACGCCTCTCATGTCAACATCGAGCGTGCATGGGCCATGATGAGACGGACTCAGTACAGTGATGCGATGCAGGGAAACGACCGCCGCGATGCAAGTAACGCCCGTTTTATCGAGGGTGTTGAAGCTAAGCGGCTCGTCTAGCGAGAAACGTCCCTAACACAACGTTGATGGGGCGCTGTCGTGCCGCCGGCCGCCTATTCGCTGTCACAGGATATTCGCGCCACTTTCGTGCGCCTTCTCGCCTATATGGGCGGCCTTGGATTGGTTGCCATCGCGGCCGCAAGCTTTTTCCAGGTGCCCGCCCTGATTGCCGCCGCCGGTCCCCCGCCGAATCCGCAATGGACCGAGGTCGACCGGCCGTACCCGGCCTTCGAACTGGCGATGCCCGAGCTGGCGGCCACCCCCGCCAACTATGCGATCCATCAGCTTGCCGCGGCGGCGGCCAGCTGTCGGCGATGACCCCGTAGCTCGGCCAGCGGCGCCGCCGGTGAATTGTGCAAAAAGAAATCCGGCGCGGCGCTCGGCGCCGCCAACGGATAAAGACCACCAATGTGCAGGCTCGGAATTCGAGAGCGAGCACACGTCCGAGACTACCGCCATCGCGACGGGCTGATGATTCTCCCAACCTTCCGCCACGGGTTGCGCGCCGTCGAGGCCTGCGACCTGGCGCTGGGAGCAAGTTAACTTCAAGACGGCGATACTACATGTCCGTCGCGTCAAGAACGGCACGCCGGCCACGCATCCCCTGACCGGCCGAGAGATGCGGGCGCTCCGCAGGCACCACCGCGAAAGCGGACCGTCGCCGTTCGTGTTCGTTTCTGAGCGCAGCGCACCGCTGACGGCGCCCGGATTCTCCCGCATGGTCGAGCGGGCGGCAGTCGCAGCCGGTTTGGGCATAAAAGCCCACGCTCACATGCTCCGCCATGCGTGCGGCTATAAGCTGGCGAATGACGGCGTTGATACGCGCTCGTTGCAGGCTTATCTGGGGCACCGCAATATCCAGAACACGACGCGCTACACTGCAGTCGCGCCGGATCGTTTCAAAAGTTTTTGGAAAGATTAAGCGGCGCACTCACAAAAATCGAGCGGGTCGCATCACCACTTCTCATGTCCACTTTTTGTTAAAGCTGCCATGATGACGGACAGGGGTTTCGGCAGCGAAGGGCCATGGCACAAAGTCGCTGCGCTCCAGCCCGCTGCGCGGGGTCAGGAGCCGATAGGCCGGTAGCCGGCCGAGAGAATGCCAATAGCAGGTGGAGAGCCCCGTCCTGAGAATTGAGGTGTCGTCAACCTCACTCAGGATGGAGCTCCCCATGAACGAGACCAACTCTGTCAGTCCGCTGCGTCAGCGTATGATCGAAGATATGGCTGCGCGCAAACTCAACCCCCATACGCAGCGCAGCCACGTCTACAGCTGCAAGCGTTTCGCCGCGTGGCTCAAACGCTCGCCCGATACGGCAACGCCCGACGAGGTACGGCGATTTCAGCTGTATCTGATCGAGAGCGGTGCGAGCATCTGTAACCGCAATCGGATCATGACCGGCGTGCGCTTTCTGTTCCGCGTCACGCTGCGTCGGCACGATCTGGCGGCCGAGGTCTGGCACCTCAAGGAGCCGCAGAAGCTGCCGCCGGTGCTGAGCCCTGAGGAGGTCAAGCGCATTCTTGCCATGGCGACGAGCCTGAAGGCGCGAGCGATGCTGACACTTGCCTATGGTTGCGGGCTGCGGGCCGGCGAGGTGGTGCGGCTGCGGGCGGGCGACATCGACAGCGAGCAGAGGATCATCCGCATCGTGCAGTCGAAGGGCCGCAAGGACCGGCACGTGATGCTGCCGGCGGAGGTCCTCGAGCTGTTGCGGCAATGGTGGAAGGTGCGCCCGACCGAGCAAGACGCCGGCATTGCGCCGGAACAACGCTGGCTGTTTCCCGGTCGCGATGAGCATCGGCCTCTGACCACGCGTCAGTTCAGCCGGCTGTTCAAGGAGGCGGCGAAAGCGGCGGGGCTGCGCAAAACGCTGTCTCTTCATTCGCTTCGCCATTCCTTCGCAACCCATCTGCTCGAACGCGGTACTGACATTCGAATTATCCAGGCTTTGCTCGGACACGACAAGCTTGAGACGACGGCGCGTTACACGCGCGTGGCCACCGGCATGATCGCGGCCGTCGAGAGCCCGCTCACGCAACTGTCGCAGCCGCACCGGAAAATGCGGAACCGTAAGGACAAGTCGAATGAAGGACCGCCGGCGTAACGCCGTCGGATGGCCCGGCCATCGCTGGAGGTCGCGGACATCTTCCGCGACCACGGCTCCGCTTGGCGTTTGGCTAACGCGGGGCATGTGAGCCTCGACCAGATGAAGGTGATGAGTGCGATCGAGCGCTGCCGCACGGCAGCACTCGGAGGTCATGTCGCGCGTTGCGAGAACGGCGCGTGTGCTTACACCGTCGTCAGCTACAATAGTTGCCGCAATCGCCACTGCCCCAAGTGCCAGGGCGCGGCGGCACAGAAATGGCTCGCCGCGCGTGAAGCCGAGTTGCTGCCCGTCAGCTACTTCCACGTTGTCTTCACGCTGCCCAGTCAACTGCGCGACGTCGCTTATCAGAACAAGCGCGTCATCTATGACCTGCTCATGAAGGCGGCGGCCGAAACAACGCTTGCCATCGCCGCCGATCCCAAGCGCCTCGGCGCGCGGATTGGCATTACAGCCGTGCTCCACACCTGGGGATCGGCGATGACGCATCACCCGCACGTGCACATGATCGTGCCAGGCGGAGGGCTCTCGCTCGACGGCGCGCGATGGGTCGCGGCGCGCGCCAATTTCCTCGTGCATGTCAACGTGCTGGCGCGCCTGTTCCGCGGCAAGATGCTGGCGATGCTCATGGATGCGCACCGCGCCGGCCAATTGAAGTTCTTCAACTCGCATGCCGGGCTTGCCGACAAGCGCACGTTCAAGCGCTTCGTCGCTCCGCTGCGCCGGATCAAGTGGGTGGTCTACTGCAAGGCGCCGTTCGCGGGGCCCAAGCAGGTGCTACGCTATCTGTCGCGCTACACCCATCGCGTCGCCATCTCGAACCGTCGGCTGGTCGCTGCTGATGATGGCGGCGTGTCATTCCGCTGGAAAGACTATCGCATCGAAGGTCCTGGCCGCTGGAAAACCATGACCCTCGCACCGCACGAGTTTATCCGCCGGTTCCTGATCCACGTGTTACCGAAGGGCTTCCATCGCATCCGCCACTACGGGCTGTTCGCCAACGGTAACCGAGCCGAGAGCATCGCCAAGGCGCGTGAACTGCTCGCCGTGGCGACACCGCAGACTGAACCAGAGGCCGCTTCAACACAGCAGTCCGATCAGCCCCGCGTGCACCCGCTCCCATGCCCCTGCTGCGGTGGCCGCATGATCGTCATCGAGGTCTTTGCACGCGGCGGGGCGCCCAGGCACAAGCCATCAATCGACACCTCATGAACTCGCGCCTGATGCCAGATCAGACTGACGCACATCCGCATCGCTGGCGCTCCGCCGGCAGCGCCGCCGCTCGGGCCGCAGACACAAAATGGCGTCTGTTGCATCTGCTCGACCCATCAGTCTGCGCCACAAACCGTCGCCATCTCATGCCAAGTCGTCACAAAGACCCCTGTGCGCCAGGTTCCAGTCTCACCCGCCTCGCACAATCACCGCGCCGCACCGCTCGCGCCAGGCCTCAATCCCCATAGCGCCCGCCGCACCGCCTGCAATCTCCTCCCGCGACTTCGTGCCTTGGCGCTTCTCCGACGCCGGCCGCACACACGCCCCGCTAGACCTTCAATCCGGCGTCCGAGAAACCTGCACAAAGCCGGAAACGGCCGGGCGGCGATTCGGCGCACCCAGCGCCCGCTCGCCAAACGCAAGAAACCAACGAATTCATCGTAGGGAGCCATCATCAATGAAATCAACAGTCTTGCTGAGCGTGACCACAGCGGTCGCGGCGGTGCTGTCTTTGGCACCGGCCGCGCATGCCGGCCCGGCGACGGCCGCCATCGCAGGTCAAGTGTCCTCGAAGGCGGAAGGCGCCATGGAAGGCGTCGTCGTTACCGCACACAAGGACGGATCGATCGTGTCGGTGAGCGTCATCACCGACGCCAAGGGGCATTACGCCTTCCCGGAAAATAGGCTGGAGCCCGGCCACTACACGCTCGCGATCCGCGCCGTCGGTTACGATCTGGCCGCGCCCGTCACCGCCACCGTGGCCACCGAGCAGACCGCGAATGTCGATCTCAAGCTCAATCCGACCAAGGATCTGCCCGACCAGCTCACCGACGCCGAATGGCTGATGAGCATGCCAGGCACCGACGATCAGAAGGCCGCGCTGCTCAACTGCACAAGCTGCCACACGCTCGAACGCGTCGCGCTGTCGACCCATAACGTCGATGAGTGGATGCAGGTTGTCCATCGCATGATGGGCTACGGCGCGGTCAGCCAGCCGGTGAAGCCGCAGCCGATGCTCGATAAGGCCCGCGCCGGTACGCCTGAACAGTACAGCAAACTTGCCCAATACCTGGCCACCGTCAATCTGAGCGCGTCCGACACATGGTCGTATAAGCTCAAGACGCTGCCGCGCCCGACCGGCGACTCCACGCACGTCATCATCACCGAATACACTCTGCCGCGGCCGACCATCGAGCCCCACGACATTCTTCAGGATAAGGACGGCAACGTCTGGTACACGGATTTCGGCGAGCAGTTCATCTCCAAGTTCGATCCGAAAACGCTCAAGCTCGTCGAATACCCGATCAAGAAGTTCAAGCCGGACGCGCCGACCGGCCTGCTCAGCATCGCCTTCGACAAGGAAGGCCAGATCTGGTTCGACACGATGTATCAGGGCTCGCTGGGCGAACTCGATCCGAAGACTGGCGAGATCAAATATTATCCGGTGCCTCCGAAGTGGAATGACAACCGCGTGCAGCTCAACTTCGTTGGTCTCCGCCACGAAGTCGACGGCAAAGTCTGGACCAAGGATGTCGGCACCGGCTACGTCTACCGGCTCGATCTGAAGACCGGCGACTGGCAGCGCTTCCATCCGACCGATTCGCTGCCGGATTCGGCGCACCATCACTACGGTATCTATCAGGTCATTTCGGACAACGAGAACAATCTGTGGATGGCCGAGTTCAGCGAAGGCTATCTCGGCAAGATCGACGCCAAGACGCTGAAGGTGACGTGGTACACGCCGCCGACGCGGCATGCGCGGTTGCGGCGCATGGAACTCGACAAGGACGGCAATATTGTCGTCACCGAGTATCGCGGCAACAAAGTCGCGGTGTTCGATCCCAAGACGGAGAAGTTCACCGAATACGCGTTGCCGCCCTACACCTATCCGTATCGCGCCAATTTCGACAAGAACGGCGATATCTGGGCGTCGACCATGAGCACCGACCGCGTGGTGCGGCTCGATCCGAAGACCGGCAAGGCCAACCAGTACCTGATGCCGTCTGACACCAACATGCGGACGGTTTGGGTCAATAACACGACCAACCCGGTGAGCTTCTGGGTCGGCAGCAATCACGACCACGCGCTGGTGAACGTCCAGCCGCTCGATTGACGGCTCGCCGCACTCATCATCGCATTGGGTCTGGAACAGTCCCTCCCCCTCGGGGGAGGGATTTTTTTGTCCGCGGGGCCTTGTTAGCTCAATGCGGATTGAAGTCCTGGTTGGGAAACGCGGACACGTCCGGCACCTTGATCACCACGTAGGGATGATCGGCCGCCGCGTGGCAGGCATTGCAACCCGCCGTGAGCTGCGCATAGGCCGCCGCGAATTGCTGCGGGTCCTGCGCCTTGATGGCGGCGTCGACCGCGTCCATCGGTTGGGACAGCGCCGCGGTGACGAGTTCACCGACGGGCAAACCGCGAAACTTTGGCACCGCCTTGACGATGCCGGCGAAGGCTTGGCGGATTTCGACCATGGCGTATTGCGCCAGCGCCCAGTTCTGCGCCTTGCCGGCCAAGCCAAGCTTGGCATGCCGCGGCTGGATCAGCGTGTTCATCATGTCGCCAAGCGTCATGGCGTACGGCGCCGCTGGACCGGGCGCCGCACCCCGCGCGGGCGCGGGCGACTGCGCGAGCGCTGAACCGGCGGCGGGCATGGCAACTAGCAGCGCCGTCAAGCCGCGAAGCACGCAACGTTTCATCATGGAGCTAATCCCAGATTGCCGATGACGCAGAGGCGAGGCGCACGCTCACTGCTTCTGCAGGAAACAATCGACCTCGATCGGATCCTTCATGTCGCCTTGAGCATGCGGATGGCGCATGACATTGGCCTGCTTGTAGCCATCCTTGGCACAGGAAATCTGGACGTCGTCCGGATTGACGTCCTTGCCGAAGCCAGGAATTTTGTAGAGGCCCAACAGATCCGTCGCCGTCACCAGCGCCCCGCCCTTAAGCTCCGCCGTCACCTTGGCGTCGTTGATCCCGGGCCCGTCGACCAGCCGCACGAAACCGAAAAACGACGGCCCATCGGCGCCGCCATTGAGGTCCTCGTCGGTCATGTCGACGCCGCCGGCGTGTGCAACGAGCGGCGCGGCAAGCGCTATCGCGAAAATGACGGCGGATCGAAGCCGAGCCATGCGCATATTCCCAAGCGTTTCGTCCCCCGCGGCGCCCAGGTCCTGCCACATGCGTGCTTGGCAGAAGCGAGTGCGTTCGCTCTGTGTCGAGGATAGGCGAGCCCGCGCAACGAACACAAGAGCAGTCGATTGCGCGACGCCCCGTCGCAGCAGACGTTCCGGGCCTGCATTGCCCCCTTCCGCTTACGGCGCTCGACAATCTGCGACGTTGGACTAGAATTTCGGCAAAAGATTTCGCGGGGGCGAAACAAGGGGAGGATCATGACCAGCCCAATATCAACGAGCGCGGTTTTTTGGACGATATGGCTGTTCGTGCATTTGATTTTCGCACTCGGCCTGCTGGGAGCATTGACTCACCAGGCCGTGGCCGCCGCGTTTCCCGCGCGTCAAGCGGCCGGCGGCATCGTTACGCGCTTCCGTTCCGTATCAGCGCCCAGCTATGCCACGGCAGTCTGCGTGCTGTATGTACTGACCTTCCTGGTCGGATCGTTCATCTACACCAGCTACCGCGTCAACATCCGCATCCCGCTTGAGCAGGGCCACTATTTCAAGACCGGCGGCTTCTTCGACTTCAAGGAGCACGTCTCCGCGCTCGGGCTGGTGCTGCTGCCGGCCTACTGGTTCTTCTGGAAGAACGCGCAGAACCCCGAATACGACAATGCGCGCAAAGGCGTGACACTGGTGCTGGCCATCATGGTCTGGTTCCTCTTCATCGTGGGCCACGTCCTCAACAACGCCAGGGGATTCGGATCATGAGCACGACCATAACAACCGGTACGGCGACTGCGCCGGCAAGTGCCGCCGGATCGGCTTTGGCCGCCTCCCGCAAGTTCAAGGCCTTCGCTACGACGTTTTCCATCACGGGCCCGGTCGCCTACTGCCTGTGTGTCTATTTCAACCTGCCGGTCTTCACCTATTTTCCGGCGATCGGGCGCTTCGCGTGGGGCGTGGCGCCAGTGCAGTCCGGCACAGGGCCGAACATGCTCTGGTATGGCTGGACACTGACAACAATTCTGATCGCGGGCGGCCTCGGCATCATCGCCATGATGCTGCCGGAGCGCGTGACCAACAAGATTCCGCTGTTCCTGGTCTGGCTGGTGCCGATTCTGTCGATACCCTACGTGGTCTATTCGCTGATGTTCTGGTGGCGGCTCGCCATGCGGGAGTGAGGCGGCGCGATGGCGCTATCAAAGCTTGATCTGGCGCTGGTCGCGATCGAAGCGGCCGGCCTGATCTGGATCGAGCACAATCACCGCATCGTCATTGGGCCTCTGGCCGCCGCCGAGGCGGCGGCGCCGGCGGCCTCGGTGTGCCCAAAGACCGACGACGTTCCCTATAGCGCGGAGTGCATCAAGTTCATCAGCGGGGGCGCTGCGCCGGCCATACTGTCCGCCGGCGCGCTGCACGGCGAGCCGCGCTGCCCGTCCGGCAACGACGGTGCCCCCGACGGTGACAACTGTATCCGCGGCGCACCCTGATCGCTACTGAACGCCAGTCGCTTTCAGATACTGCAAGTCGACAAAACGCTCGGGTTGCGGCAGCGGCGGCTTGAGGAGCCCTGCCTCCCCCAGCATCGCGATCACCTGCTGCAATCCCTTCAGATCGATCTCACCGCGCTTGGGCAGCACATCGCGGCCGGGCTCGTTGAATAAATCCAGCGTCTGGCCGGCGATTGGGTCGGAACACCCGGTGGTCGCGGCTATGTCGGCGACGACTTTGCCGCGGTTTTTGGGATCGCGGATGAAGGCGAACGCATCCGCCATGGCGCGGACGTAGCGCATCACTGCCTCGCGATGCGCCTCCGCCCACTCCCGGCGCGCCGCCGTCACCGTGTAAAGCAAGTCCGGCACCGCCTCGTCGGAGCGCCCGAGCAGCGAATAGCCTTGCGCCAGCGCCTGCAGATCCTGCGGCTGGCCGAGCACGACCGCATCGCAATTGCTGTGCAGCAGGCAATACAGGCGCTGTGGCGTTCCCTCCTCGGTCTTCACGGCGAAGCTGCCGCGCGGCAATCCATGCTTTGCCAACAGCCTGCGCATCGAGATGGTGATGGAGCCCTGCTCGTCGGCAAGCCCGATGAGTTTCCCTTTCAGGTCCGCGTAGGACTTGATGGTGGGCTTGGCGACCAGGCTGTAGATCGGGTTTTTGAATTCGGCGTCGACCGCGACCGCATCCGAGCCCTTCATCACGGCGCGGATCAGAAACGCCGTGGCGATGTGGGTGACGTCGATCCAGCCCTTGTTGAGCGCGTCGAAAACCATCCTGTCCGAGCCGCCCGGCACCGGGATGATGATCTGCAGGTTCAAGCCTTCGCGCCGAAACAAACCCTCGCGCTGCGCCACCGAGATCGGCAGCGAAAAAATGCTGTGGGCCGACGACCAATCCTGGCCGTAGCGCAAGGTCAGTGGCTGCGCCGCCGCGTTGTGCACAGCACACAGCGCCGCCCCGACAGCGCCGAGACCCCGCGCCGCGATCCACCACACCCGCTTATTCATTGCCGCCGATCCGCTGCCTTCGCCAAACGTAACCCGGTTGGGGTGGCGGCGAAATCCGGCCACCCTATGCACGACGGAGGTGGTTGCGCCGCGCTTTCGTGCCGCCCGGCGTTGTGTTTAGATTGCAACGGCAACGTTACACTTGGCGGCCCCAGGCACTAGGGGTATGCTGCGGTGAACGCGCGACAGACCCGAAAGGTGGGATACGGCGTGTTCGGGACGCCGTTCATGAAATTCACCCTAACCTATGACGGTTCGCTGCCAGCATCGGCTAATAAGCCGAAAAACCAAGCTAAATGGGATATTCGGCAGGCATTCCACCCACAATTAAAGGACTTGTGGGAAAGCCACCCAGCGCTTCGCGAATTGTGGGGCAATAGGCATTATCCGAAACAAGGCGGCGCAACATTAACGCAGGTTCATCACCTTCATCCCGGCCCTATTATCAATCATCCGCTGATCGTGAACGCGGGGACGGGCCAGATAGAAATCCTCAATCTATGCGAACCCATTAACAAGCATGGCGCTTGGTTTCGGCCTCTCGTGCGAGAGAACTACGCGCTCCATTGCGGTCTCAAAATTACTTTTCTGCGGCAGGAGCAAGTGGGCAAGGTTTATCAGGCTGGCGACCTTGATGGCCGAATGAAAACCCTGCTTGATGCCTTGGCGATGCCGCAGCACAAAGAGCAAGTTCTTGGAACATCGACAAAATTCGATCCGATACTCTGCCTATTGGAAGATGATGCGCTCATTTCCGGGTTGCAGATCGAAAGCGAGCGATTGCTTACCGACAAAAACAATCCGCCAGATTATGTCCGGTTAAATATCGAAGTGGACGTGCGTGTCCGCCAAGCGATGATCTACAATCAATCATTCCTTGGGTGACGGACAGGGACGCTTTGGTATGGGCACGATCTTTTCAAAAACGCGCTCCAATGCGTCTAAGTCGTCAGCGCCGGTCTCTTTGGCGGTTTCGATGAACCGCTTCGATTGCGCGGGATCGTCGGGGTTTGATGCTGGTTTGCGTCCCATATTTGTATAATATCTTCAATTAACGACGATAGCTAGAGTTCCGATGCAAAAGCTGATTACGATAATCGGGCTGGCGGTGGCGCTCGTGGTCTCATCATATGATGCGCCGCGAGCGGCTTCATGGCCTTCGCCGCCCTATCCGACGTGTACTTTTACCTTGGCGCAGCAGATGACGAGCACCAAAGGTGCCGCAGCATATGGCGATCTTTGCGTCATGTACTGGCTATTTACGGCGAAATGGCTGACGCGGGAATCATTTCAGAAAGCGTGCAACGGAATAAAGCCGTATCCCGACCCGCAGCCGCCGGGTATTCCCGCTACGCTCGCTGATTGCGAACGTGACCTCGCCCTGATGCAGGACGGGCCGATGACGGCGGCGCAAAAGCAGGCGTACCGCGCGACATGGAAAATTGACGGCCCGCAAAATTTCAGATGAAAAGATAAGCAAGAAGCCTTAAAACGAAATCGGACCGGACTGCCATCCGATCCGACCGAAAAAAGTGTGCGCCGCGACGCGCGGAACCCTTATACCGCGCGCGGAGGCGCTTGTCACGCATGAAGAAAAGTGTTGTTAAGCCGCAACTGCAATGCCGAAAGCGACTAAAGCAAAAGGCAATATTTTTCAGTCCTCAGAAGCATCTCGTCCGCGTTTCACGACGTCGAAAGTCTCGGCGATAAATTGAAGCGTTTCGAGCCTCCCTTGCTCGATGAAATCAACATTCGGATTTCCTTCGAGGCGCTGCAAAATATCGCCTTCGTCCATCGCGACGCTGCGAAGTTGTTCAAAAAATTCGGTGGGATGTTCGGCGCTATCCACTAGTGTGTGGATCAGAATCCGAATGAGAGCGTCTTGGGCGTTTAACTTGGCATAAATACGCCGAAGGTCTCCTTCGGAAACGGCAATAGGTGTATCGTCGGCCATGACATTCGCTCCTAGTTGGCTTGGCAGCTTCTAGGATAGCGACGGCGGCGGCGGGGGTCATTCCCCGTCCCCGTCCAGAAACGGCAGCCAGAGCTGGCGCTTATCGATCCAAACCCAATGCCGCGGGCGATGGCGAGGATACCGTTCGCTTTTCGAGCCCCGTTCAACGAGTTGTTTCGTAAGTCAGGCGACGGCCCTTAGCACCCTCCAGCGCAATCGAAGCGCAGGCGGTATCATTCACTCCAAGCCGTTCCCGATTGGTGTAGCGGAAATCGAACTCGCTCAAATAACGGTGCAAATGGGCTTCGCTGACGTGCTGGTAAACCCCATAGACGCCGCGCTTGAGGATCGAAAAGAACCCTTCGACGGTATTGGTGTAAACGTCGCCGCGCACATATTCGTCTTGCTTGTGCGCTACGGTTTCATGCGAGGCGAAGCGGAAGCCGAGAAGGGTAAAGACCGGCGCTTCGTCCGTCATCAGGCGGCTCTTGGAGGAAGCGTGCTGCATAGCCTCGTTGAGATTGTCGGCGCGGACGTTCGGCACATGCAGCGAGCGTACGCCACCTTCACGCTCGACAAGGGCGAAAACCGGCCGCATATGGGCGAGGCCGCGTTTGACCTTCATTCCGGGCTTGCGGCCAACGTAGGTCCAGTCCGCTTCAACGGTACGGCCCTCGCCGCCCATTGGGGAGCTCGGCGCGTCTGCGGGCTTCATAATCTCGCGGATGCGATGCATCAAAAACCATGCGGTTTTCATGCTGCAATTGAAGGTCCGCTGGATCTGCCGCGTAGAGATGCCTTTCTTGCTGCCACAGATAAGCTGGATGGCTTGCAGCCACAGATGCAGGGGAAAGTGGCTGTCCTCGAAAATCGAGCCTATGCGCACCGTAAAGGTTTTGCGGCACGCATAGCACTTGCGCAGACCGGGGCGGCTGGTCTTGCCCGTCAACCGGCCGATCTTCTCGCCCGTCGCTTGGCAATGCGGGCACACCGGACCTTGCGGCCAAAGGTGCGCTTCGACGTAAGCGAAAGCGGCTTCCTCGTTATGAAAATGCGGGGCGGACAAAACGGGCTTAGCCATGCGAAATCTCCTATGGCCTCAAACCTATATCTATGGGCTGGGGTTGTCAAGTGTAACGTTGCCGATTGCAACTCATGGCAACCCCCGCGCGTACACGCGTTCTCGGCGGCACCAGCACTGCCGGCGTTGTCCGCGCGTCGGCATGGGCACCCGAATGGCGCGCGCTGTTTTGGGCGGCGCTGGCTCGGGAAATCGATGAACGTCGCTTCTTCCTGTGGATTCCGGTTGCCGCCATGGGCGGCGTCGCGCTCAATCTCACAGCCGACCGTGAGCCGGTTCTATGGCTGCCGGCGCTCCTTGTAGCGCTGTGCGCCGCGGCTGCCTGGATTTGCCGCGCTCGCCCACTCGCGCTCGGCGTCTGGGTTGGTCTCGCGGCGCTGTGCGCCGGATTTCTGTCGAGGGGACTGCGTACCGCCCTCGTCGGCACGCCGCTGCTCGATCATGTCCGCACCGTCCGGTTGGCGGGCTTCGTCGAAGAGGTCGACATCCGCCAAAGCGGTGCCCGCTTCATTGTCAACGTCGTCGATTCCGGAAGGCTGCCGGCGCGGCTTGCCCCGCATCGCGTGCGCGTGACCACGCGCAAGACCCCCGCGTTCGCGGCCGGCGATTATGTGTCATTCACCGCCCGGCTTTGGCCGCCGCCGCGCGCCGTCGCGCCGGGCGGTTACGACTTCGCGCGCGACGCCTATTTCACGGGCATCGGCGCGGTCGGCTTCACGTTCGGCACCGTGAACGTTCTGCCGCCGCCGCGCGACGCATCGTGGCGTCAACGCTTCTTCGCCGCCATCGACCGGGCGCGCAACCGGCTCGCCGTGCGTGTCGACACCATCATCGGCGGCGATGAGGGCGCCATCGCCGCCGCCATGGTCACCGGCAAGCGCGATTTCCTGTCGAACGACGCCAAGGACCTCATTCGCCAGGCCGGCATTTTTCACATCATCACTATTTCCGGCCTGCAGATGACGCTGGTCGCCGGAATTTTCTTTGTCGTGGCGCGGCGGCTATTCGCGTTGTCGGCCACGCTTGCGCTCAATCATCCGATCAAGAAATGGGCCGCGGGCGTCGCCATGGCGGGCTCGCTGCTCTACGACATCGGCACCGGTTCGCGCGTCGGCACCGAGCGGGCACTGATCATGACATTGATCGTGCTCGGCGCCGTCGTGCTGGATCGCCGCGCGCTTTCGATGCGCAACCTGGCGCTCGCCGTGCTGGCGATCGTTGCGCTGGAACCCGACGCCATCCTCGGCGTCAGCTTTCAGCTCTCGTTCGCCGCCGTGGCCGCGCTTATCGCCGTCATGGAGATGCGGCTCGCACAACGCGATCACCGCCCCGATCCGTATCTGCCCGCACCGGGCCGCGCGCCCCGTCGCAGCGGGCTTTTCGTTCACATCGTCGACAAGCCGCTGCATCTGTTGCTGGCGACACTGTGCGCCACCAGCGCCACGGCCTCGTTCATGGCCTATCATTTTCACGATCTGAGCCCTTACGTCCTGATCGGCAACCCGCTGACCTTGGCAATCATCGAATGCTTCGCCGTGCCGGGCGCGCTCCTGGGCACCGCGCTTTATCCGCTCGGGCTCGACGCCCCGATCTGGCTCTATGTCGGGTTCGGCATCAAATTCGTCCTCTGGGCGGCGCGCTTCATCGCCGCCGCGCCGGGCTCGACCCTGCATGTGCGCGCCTTCGCACCTGCCGCGCTGCCGTTGTTGAGCCTGGCGGTCATCAGCGCTGTGGTGTGGCGAAGCTGGCTGTTTCGCGCGAGCGCGCTGCCGTTGGCCGCACTCGGCATCGTCGCTGCGTTCAACGGCCCGCACTACGATGTCATCGTTGCGCCCTCGGGCGATCTCGTCGCCGTGCGCGGCGCAGACGGTCGGCTCGCCGTCGTCGGCAAGCATTTCAACGCGTTTGCCGTGGAACAATGGCTTGCTGCCGACGGCGACGATCGCGATCCGGCGTCGGCGCGCGATCCGCATGCACGCTGCGACAGCAACGGCTGTATCGCGACGTTGCCGGCGGACCGTCTTCTCAGTGTGATAACGGCCGTGCCAGCCTACGAGGAGGACTGCGTGCGCGCTGCCGTGCTGGTCAGCGCCCTGCCCGCGCCTGCGCACTGCCCGGCGCAGGTGTTCGACGAACAAAAGCTCGCGCAGACCGGCGCCGTCGGCCTGACCTGGGATGGCACGCATTACACCGTCGCCACCGACCGCTCGGTCCTCGAGGATCGCCCCTGGTCGCCCGCGCCGGCGCCCGCACCGGCTGAACGCAGCACCACGCCCGCGGCCGAGCAAACGCCCGGCGCTGATCCGGCCGATCCCTCCGATCCGTGACAGACGAAGATCTAATGTCTGGCGATGATCTCACGCTCGTCGCGATGCACGACCGGGGCCGGTCTGACAATGCCTGCCCGGCGCCGCAATAGCCGGCTCGGCCGCCGCCGCGCGATTGCGCTACGCCGCCGGCGCCGCCATGTCGGCGCTTGCACCCGCAAATGTGCGCCGACCCGGGCGAACGGTTCGCGCAGCGAGCCGTCGGTTTCGGCGACCAGAAGCGGCAGTCCGAGAACACGGCCCCAGGATTGCCACTCGGCGACGACATCGTCGCATTCGCTCGCCGCAAACAGCGGCAACGACAGCGCGGGATCGCCGTGTTCGAGCACGACCGCGATGCTCGCCGGCGCCGTCTCCGCCTCCGCGAAAGCCATCCGAATGGCAACGCCGCGATAAGCCGTGACCGGAAGGTTGAGCGCCATGCGGACGCCGCGAACCGAACGGCGCAGCACCACCCGCTCGCGATGCAGATCGACGACGCGCAGGCGCTCGTCGGCCGCTTCATCGGGCGCAGTAAAGCGCACGGGTAAAGAGAAGGGATCGAGCCGCCGCGAGGACCCCATCGCGTTGACGCGATGGGGTAGCTCAGCGCGGCCCGACCCGGCAGCCAACCTGCCGGCTTCCATTTGACGCCTCGAAACTCGTCACTCCCCCCGGACTGTTGCCGCCCGGTTGCCGCAACCTTGCCAGAGCGCGGTCGCAATCGCCTTAACAACGCTGGTTAAGAGGTCGTATTACGGGGTGTGAAAAGACCGCATGATTGACAAGCAGTTGCCAAAGGCGGGCAAAATCGCCGAAATGCGCCCGCCACCGCGGCGCGCCGTTGAACCCGGCGCCGCGCAGCCACATGTTTCTGCCTCACTCGTCTTCCCACAGCACCCATTGAAGCGTTTTTGTCCATGCCTTCGTCTTCACTGCTCGATCAATCCGCGCTGTCCGATCTCGCCGAACGCCTCGTCGGCGCCGCCAAACGCGCCGGCGCCGACGCCGCCGACGCCATCGCGGTGCGCGGCGTTTCGCTTTCGGTCGAGGTGCGCGAAGGCGCCGTCGAGGAATCGCAGCGTTCCGAGGGCGACGATGTCGGCCTGCGGGTACTGGTCGGCCGCCGGCAGGCGGTGGTTTCGACCAACGATGTTCGGGGCGACGGACTCGACGCCTTGGCCGAGCGTGCGGTGGCGATGGCCCGCGCCGCGCCCGAGGACCGCTTCGCCGGCCTCGCCGACGCGGCGCTGCTGGCGCACGACTTTGCGGCGCTCGACCTGCTCGATCCGGACATGCCCACGGTCGATGTCCTGGAGAAGCGCGCCCGGGAGGCCGAAGCCGCGGCCCTCGCGGTGCCGGGCGTGACCAAATCCAGCGGCGCTTCGGCCTCGAGCGGCATTGGCGGCATGGTTCTGGTCACCAGCCACGGGTTTCGCGGCGCGACGCTCTCCTCAAGCCACTCGGTGGCGATGTCGGCGATTGCAGGCGAAGGCACCAGCATGGAGACCGACTACGATTACTCGTCGGCGCTGCACGCCATGGATCTGGAGAGCGCGCAGAAGATCGGCCGCAGCGCCGGCGAACGCGCCGTCAAGCGCCTCAATCCGCGTAAGGTAACGACCCGGCGGGTCCCGGTGGTGTTCGACCGGCGGATCTCCGGATCGCTGATCAGCCATCTCGCCAGCGCCGCCAACGGCAGCGCGATCGCACGCAAGAGCAGCTTCTTGCGCGACAAGCGCGGTGCCCGGATATTCTCGTCCGGCATCGACATCATCGATGATCCGCTGCGCCGGCGCGGCTTGCGTTCGCGGCCGTTCGACGCCGAAGGGGTCGCCGGCAGCGTGCTCAAGATCGTTGACGATGGCGTACTGAAAACGTGGCTGCTCGACTGCGCCACGGCGCGCGAGCTCGATCTGCAGACCACCGGTCACGCGCATCGCGGGGTGTCGTCACCGCCCTCGCCCGGGCCGACCAATCTGCACCTGCGTGCCGGCACCCTGTCGCCGCAGCAGTTGATCGGCGACATCGCCGACGGTTTTTTCGTCACCGATCTCATCGGCATGGGCGTCAATCTGGTTACCGGCGACTATAGCCGCGGCGCCTCCGGCTTCTGGATCGAGAATGGCGAACTCACCTATCCGGTGAGCGAGGTCACCATCGCGGGGCATCTGTCGGAGATCTTCAAGAGCCTCGCGCCGGCGGACGATCTCATCTTCCGCTACGGCACCAACGCGCCGACGGTCCGGGTCGAGGGTCTCACTGTTGCCGGCCAATGAGGTGAGCGACACCGCACGCAGGGCCGAAGGCCTGGCGGCAGGCGTGCGCGAGGCCGGCGCACTGGCGCTGTCGATGTTCGGCGCGCCGCTCAAGCAATGGACCAAGGGCGCGTCGTCTCCTGTCAGCGAGGCCGACATCGCCGTCGACAACTTGCTGCGCGAGCGGCTGACCGCCGTCGACCCCGCGATCGCCTGGCTGTCGGAGGAAAGCGTCGACGATCCGGCGCGGCTTGCCGCGCGGCTGGTGTGGATCGTCGATCCAATCGACGGCACGCGCGGCTATATCGCCGGCCAGTCCGACTGGACGGTGTCGGCGGCGCTGGTGCAAGACGGCCGGCCGGTCGTGGCCTGCCTGTTTGCGCCGGTGACCGGCGAGTTTTTCACCGCGGTCGCCGGTCAGGGCGCGACCCGCAATGGCACCGCGATTCGCGCGACCGCCGGGGCGGACCTTGCCGACATGCGAATCGCTGGGCCGAAAAATTTTCTCGAACGAGTATCGAAGATTGCCCCGGCCTTTACCGTGGTACCGCGAGTGCATTCGCTGGCGCTGCGGCTCGGGCGTGTCGCCGAGGGCTCGATCGACGCCGCCATCGCGGGCGGCAACAGTCACGACTGGGACCTTGCCGCGGCCGATCTTTTGGTGCACGAAGCGGGCGGCGCGCTGACGCCGTTGGGCGGCGGGCCGTTGATTTATAATCGCGCCGTGCCGCGGCATGGAATGCTGGTCGCCGCCGGGTATGACCGGCACGCAGCGCTCGTCAACCTGTTGAATGACCCGCGTCTTCCGACATCGTGAGCCGCGCATCAGCGCTCGGAACAAAAAAACTCATGGCGAATACGAACCCGGAACCAAAGCCGCAGCAACTGCTTCACCTCGTGATCGGCGGCGAGTTGGCAAGCGTGTCCAGCCACGAATTCAAGGACTTGGACAAGGTCGACATTGTCGGCCTCTATCCGAACTACGCCAGCGCCTATGCGGTGTGGAAGGCCAAGGCCCAGGGCAGCGTCGACAACGCGCAGATGCGCTATTTCATCGTCCATCTGCATCGCCTGCTCGATCCGGCGAGCACACCCCCTCAGACCTGATCGTGCGTCCCGCCGTTGGATTTCGGCAGACGCGCCAGCGCTGCCGTGGCAGAGTGTGTATGGGACCGGGCCGTTTGCGGCCCGCGGGCGCGACGGGGTTGGCGCCGACGATTTGTGTTGGGGAGTGTTGAGTTTGCCCGATCGTCTGCCGATCGTGCTGCGGGTCTATCGATCCGCAACGCGCAGCGCGACGCCTTTGGCGTCCCAGCTGTTGGCGCGGCGGCTTGAGCGCGGCAAGGAGCATGCGACGCGGCTTGGCGAGCGGCGAGGCGAGGCAAGCCTTGCGCGGCCGCCCGGACCGTTGATCTGGATGCACTGCGCCAGCGTCGGTGAAATGCTCGCGGTGGTGCCGCTGATCGAACGCATCCGCGCGCAGGATTTCGACGTCCTTGTCACCTCCGGCACCGTCACCTCGGCCGCACTCGCCGAGCAGCGCTTGCCCAAGGGCGCCATCCATCAGTTCGTTCCGCTTGACGCGCCGCAATTCGTGGCCCGCTTTCTCGACCATTGGCGCCCCGATCTGGCGCTGTTTGTCGAATCCGATCTGTGGCCCAACCTGATCCTGGCCTGCGCCGAGCGCAAAATACCGCTCATTCTCGTCAATGGCCGCCTGTCGGAGCGTTCGTTCGGTCGCTGGCGGCTCATTCCGGGCGCGATTGCGTCAATCCTCAATCGCTTTGACCTTTGCCTCGCCCAATCGGAAGCAAACGCGCAGCGCTATTCGCGGCTCGGTGCGCCACGCATTTCCTCGACCGGTAATCTCAAGCTCGACGTACCGCCGCCGCCGGTCGACCGGCCGACATTGCACCGCTTCAACGCGCTGATCGGACTGCGCGATGTCATCGCCGCCGCATCCACCCATCAGGGCGAAGAGGACATCATGGTGGCCGCGCATCAGAAACTGCGCGCCAAAAACCCAAACCTGCTGACCGTGATCGCGCCGCGCCATCCCGGGCGCGGCCAAAGCATTGCCGAAATCGTCAGCGCCGCCGGACTTTCGGTAGGCTTGCGCTCACGCGGGGATTTGCCCAAACGCGACATCGACATCTACGTCGCCGATACGCTCGGTGAACTCGGCCTGGTCTACAGTGTGGCCCCGATCGTGTTCATGGGCGGCTCGCTGGTCAGCCATGGCGGCCAGAACCCGATCGAAGCGATCCGGCTCGGCGCCGCTGTGCTGCACGGTCCGCATGTGTGGAATTTTGCCGAGATCTACGCAACGCTCGACGAAGCGCATGGCGCCGAACGCGTAGCAGACGAGGCTGCTCTGATTGCGCGCCTCGGCAACTGGCTCGCCGATCAGAAGGCGCGCGCTGCGATCGCCGATGCGGGCGCGCAGACCGTCGAGAAGCTCGGCGGCGCGCTCGAGCGCACGCTCGCCGCGCTCGATCCCTATCTGATGCAGCTTCGGCTCGAACAGCGAGCCTCATAGGCATCCGGCTTTTTTCCAAATAGATTGGCGCCCGCAAGGCTTGATGGGATCATGCGCTGATGCGCGCACCGTCGTTCTGGTGGAGGCCCGGCAGCGGCCTGTTGCTGAGCCCGCTGGCTGGATTTTACGGAGCGGCGGCGTGGCTGCGGCTGCGGAAAGCCGGGCGCAGCGCCGGCATCCCGGTCATCTGTCTTGGCAACCTGACGCTCGGCGGCGCGGGCAAAACCCCGGCGGCGCTGATGGTTGCGCGGCTGCTTCTCGCCGCGCACCGGCGGCCGTTCTTTCTGTCCCGCGGTTACGGCGGGCGGCTGCGTGGACCGGTGATGGTCAATCCGAAAACTCATCGCGCGCGCGATGTCGGCGACGAACCGCTACTGCTTGCTCAGCTGGCACCGACCATTGTGGCGCGCGACCGCGTGGCCGGCGCCGAAGCCGCGCGCTTTGGCGGCGCCAGCGTCATCGTCATGGACGACGGTTTTCAAAATCCATCGCTGCGGAAAGACCTGTCCATTCTGCTCGTCGACCGCCGGCGCGGCATTGGCAACGGCCGGATTTTTCCCGCTGGGCCGTTGCGGGCGCCGCTTGAAGCCCAGCTTGCCCGCGCGCAGGCGCTCGTGACTGTCGGCACCGGCGATGGCGCCGCCGTCGTGGAGCAGGCCGCCCGCCGGCGCCACCTGCCGATTTTTCACGGCCGCATCGAGCCCGACCAGCAGACGCTGGCCACACTTGCCGGACGTAAAGTGCTGGCATTCACCGGCATCGCCGATCCGGAGAAATTTTTTGCAACGCTCGAGCAGGCCGGCATCGTTATCGCCGCGCGGGCCGAGTTCGCCGACCATCATCACTATACCGCCGCCGAAGCGCGCGATCTGTTGGCGCGCGCGGAAGCCGACGACCTGTTGCTGCTCACGACCGAGAAGGATCACGTCCGGCTCGGCGGCAACCCGCGGCTTGAATCGCTCGCGGCCCATGCCGGCACTGTTCCGGTGCGGCTTGTCATCGACGAAGACGAGGCGTTTCGGCGGATGGTGCTGACCGCGGCGCAGCGCGGCGCCCACGGCCACTGATTGCGGCCTACTTCTTGTGCGGATAAGTCGCGGCGTGGCGCTGCAAGACCGCTTCGGGGGACACGTACGGCTCCTGCAGATCGACGCTCCAGTAGCGCAATTCCTCCAGCGGAATTTCAGCGCCGGTGACGGCGCAGCGGACGAACGCACCGGGCCGGATGACGCGGAAATCACCGTCGAGATATTTGACTTCGGCTTCGCCCGGCAAGGGTGCCGGACGATCGGTGCGATTGAGCAAACGACGTCTCCCTTGGCGGCCGCCCTCACGGCCTGCCGCACATAAATAACATAATAATAGCCTGCGCGCCGCAGCGAAACCCTCTTATATTTGATCACGCCGACACTGCGCCGTGCTCGAGCAGCGTGCTATGGTCGCGCGGGCGGCCGAGTGATGCGGCAGTTATGGGCATTCGGACCTTTAGCGGCGTGTTATTGGGCGCGCTGGTCAGCGCGGTGCTATGCACCACAGCCTGCGCGGCCCCCGAAAATATCAATATCCAAGAGGGCAACCTGACGCTGCACGCGCAGCTCTACCGGCCGCGCGGATCGGGGCCGTTCCCGGCCGTGGTGGCGTTGCACGATTGCGGCGGTATCGATCGGCCCTCCGCGAGCGCCGCGCAGCTTTACGGCGAATGGGCTTCGCTCCTTTCGGAAAAGGGCTTTGTCGTCGTTTTTCCCGATTCATACGGTTCGCGCGGGCTCGGCCCGCAATGCCGCGTGCGGCAAACCAAGGTGCGGGCGTCGCGCGAGCGCGTTGCCGACGCCAATGCGGCGTGGCGCTGGCTGGCGAGCCAGAGCTTCGTGCGGCCCGAACATATCTCGCTGCTCGGCTGGTCCAGCGGCGCCATCGCCACGCTGTGGGCGGTACGCCCGAATGCACCGCGCGACGGCAGCGCCGACTTTCGCTCGGCGGTCGCGCTCTATCCCGGCTGCCGGCGCCTGCGCCAGACCGAGTGGAGCGCGCGCGTTCCGACCCTCATCCTGATCGGCAACGCCGACGATTGGACGCCGGCCTCGACCTGCCAGCAGATGGTCGCGGACGCCCGTGGACGCAGCGCCCGCGTGGTGATCGTGGTCTATCCGGGTGCGCAACACGAATTCGATCGTGCCAACACCCCGGTGCGGCTGCGCACCGGGCTCGTGCACACCGCCGATCCCCGCGGCCGGGCGCACCGCGGCACCAGTCCCGATGCCCGCGCCGACGCGCTCAAGCGCGTGCCGCAATGGCTGGAGCGCTGACGCCCTCGCTGTCCAAGGCAGCGTTTCGCGCTATCCTGCGGTTGAGGGAGGATACAGCAATGGCGTCAAATGGGGACTCCGCACGCTTCGATTACATCGTTGTCGGCGCCGGCTCGGCGGGCTGCGTGCTCGCCAACCGGCTGACCGCGTCGGGC
Source organism: uncultured Alphaproteobacteria bacterium (assembly GCA_963729965.1). GTDB lineage: Bacteria > Pseudomonadota > Alphaproteobacteria > Rhizobiales > Xanthobacteraceae > BOG-931. Next base: position 448,426 of record CAVSPX010000005.1, on the reverse strand, counting down.
CGCCACCGCGTGCTGCTCTTGGAAGCCGGCGGCCACGACCGCCACATGTGGATCCACATTCCACTCGGCTTCGCCAAGCTGTTCAACAATGCAAAGGTCAACTGGCTCTACAAGAGCGAGCCGGAGCCGGAACTCAACAACCGCCAGGTCATCCAGCCGCGCGGCAAGGTGCTGGGCGGGTCAAGCTCGATCAACGGACTGCTCTATATTCGCGGCCAGAAGGAGGATTTCGACCACTGGCGCCAGCTCGGCAACACCGGCTGGGCGTTCAGCGACGTGCTGCCCTATTTCCGCCGCGCCGAGGACCAGGAGCGCGGCGAAGACGAACTGCACGGCGTCGGCGGACCGCTTGTCGTGTCCAACGTCTGCGAGCCGCATCCGCTGTGCGAAGCGTTCCTCGCCGCGGCCGAGCAGGCCGGCATCCCGCGCAATGACGATTTCAACGGGCCACAGCAGGAAGGCGCCGGCTATTTTCAGCTGACGGCGAAGAACGGCCGCCGCTGGTCGACCGCGGCCGGCTATCTGAAGGAGGCGCGGCGGCGGCAAAACTTGACGGTCGTCACCGACGCGCTGGCGTCGCGCGTGCTGTTCGACGGGCGCCGCGCGACCGGGATCGAATACCGCAAGGGCGGCACAACGCACACGGCTTATGCCGACGGCGAGGTCATTTTGGCCGGCGGCGCTTTCAATTCGCCGCAACTGCTGCAGCTTTCAGGCCTCGGTCCGGCAAAAATATTGCGCGACCTCGGCATCGAAGTGCTCGCCGACATGCCCGGCGTCGGCGCCGACCTGCAGGACCATCTGCAGGTCCGCATGCAATTGCGCTGTACCGAGCCGATCACCGCCAACGATGTGCTCAACGACTGGCGCCACCGCACCGGCGCCGGCCTGCGCTACATGCTGCAGCGCAAGGGCTTGTTGAGCATCGGCGCCGGTTATGCGGGCGCATTTTTGAAGACGCGGCCGGAACTGGCAACGCCCGACGTGCAATTTCATTTTCTCATCTTTTCCACCGAGACCGCGGGGGCCAACGTGCATCCGTTCTCGGGCTTCATGGCCTCGGTCTGTCAATTACGTCCGGAGAGCCGCGGCTTCGTCCGCATCAAGTCGAGCGATCCGGCAATGGCGCCCGCGATCCAACTCCGCTACCTGACAAGCCGCAATGATTGCGACACCATCGTCGCCGGGTTCAAGAAGCTGCGCGCGGTGATGAGCGAGCCGATGATTCGCCGCTACATTGCCGAGGAGCGCAAGCCGGGCGCCGGTTGCGTGACCGACGCCGATATCCTCGCCTACGCGCGGGAAACCGGCACCACGGTCTACCACCCGACCTCGACTTGCCGCATGGGCTCCGACCCGAACGCCGTCGTCGACGAGCGGCTGCGCGTGCACGGCTTCTCCGGCCTGCGCGTCATCGACGCCTCGGTCATGCCGACCGTCGTCTCCGGCAACACCAATGCGGCCACCGTGATGATCGGTGAGAAGGGCGCCGACATGGTGCGGGAGGATGCGCCAATTAAACGTCAGCATGAAACGCGTTAGGTCGCAGGTCAGGCTCGACTATTTCCGGGAATGGCCCGGTCACTGGTTAAATCCGTCGAACAAACCTTGAAACCGACCCTGATCAAATAAGATCCTGCGCAAGTTTCACGCGCCGCCCAACGATCATTGCTGCGGCAACATTAGCGCGCCGTTACCAGCACTAACCGCCTGTCCGATCTGCGAGGCGAGGTGGCTGTACAATGTGGCTTGGTCGTTTGGGCCGATCGTAATTATCAAATCATGGGTTCGTGTGCGACCGGCCGCAAAGAACGTCCCGGACGTGTTTGCCGAATATCGCAATAGTTTCCATGTCGGTGTCACGTTCCCGCTCGAGACTATGACAAACTTTATCTCAATCGACACGGTGTCCGGCTTTGTGCCGCCGCCACCACTGTTTGCACCACTGCCCTTACTACCGCTGCCCTTGCCGTTGCCTCCTGTAGACACGCCTTCAGAGCCGATGAAATAGTCTGTAAACATCGCACCAAATAACCAATCTTGAAGACCTAACTCGCTTTCGATAATAAGCGGAGAACTTGAATCGGGGATCCATCCTTTCTGTATAAACGGGTCGTTTTCATCATGACAGACCGAACCCGGCCCATCTGGTTTCATTAGGTATTTGATGGACCAGGACGGATCGAATTTGTCAATTCGCGTCGCGGTCGATGACAAAGTCGCTCCAAAGCCCAAGCTGCGCGACTGCGGAGTGGTTACGGTATTTCCAACTCCAAACGTTTTCACGGCATTAGGCAGAGTTGTGCTTAAGGTCAAACCGGGATTCAGGGCCGAAGATTCGTCGACCTCAAGGCTTAGACTGACCTGTGCAATCCAGTCTAAAGGAATAGGTCCGCTCGCCACCCTCTTCAGCTTAGTCGGAGAAGGGCTCTCGGTAACGGGAAAGGTATTTACGTATTTTACAGCTTTTTCAAGCTCGCAAAAGACATGTTTCTTTATTTCAAATTCGATTTGTGCGGTTCCTGGGATTCGGGGCGAGTCTGCATCTGCGGATCTATCGGCGTCCCACACTTCTTTAATATCTGGCACTGCGAGTCCGCATCCGAACAACGCACAACAAGTAAGCGACATTGTAAACAGATGCCCAAGCGTATTGAAGGTAGCCATTACCCGCCCCACCAGTGTTATAGGAAACCGGCGTCACCGTTGGCAGACTGTATTCCCTCGCAGATATAATGCCGTACTTTGCTCTGGCTTTTTTTATGTTCGCTTCGTTGCGCCCTTCCTTTTCGCGGCAGCCTTAAGTCTTTCCATCCTCGCAACATTACGACGATGCATTCCGTGCACGACGACCTCCTTCTGATCGTCAGTCAGATAAACCAGGTGTGGACACACAACAAAGCCGAAGCCCCCTCTGCAGTCGCCGGCTTGTTTCGGCGCAGGAATTGTCGTTTTCATGAAAGGCCCCCTTCTAAAGTGGCGCTGCGTCGATGAGCGCCCAATGTCACTGCAAAGACTAGGAACGGAATTACGCGCTTACCGCCTCGCATCGCACTCCTCCCGTCCCGACCAATAGATCGATCGGATTAGTTTCCGATCTCGTTTTCAGTAAAATCTGCTCTACTCATAATTGCAATCTGCTGATTGTACGACACGATTGATAATGCGCGGGAGTTGCAAAAATATCACATATGGTTGTATGCCAAGCTACGCTGCAGCCCGCGGCCGAATTTCGAGATGCTGTCTTCGATCAGGGAATACCGCGAATTACCCAAAGCCAATTGAGCGGCATTCGTGCTTGAAACGCATTTGTTTGTTGCGATTTGAAATCAGCCTGCTCGCGAGCACGACTGTCGTCTTCGGCAATACCGCCACCGCCATGATCGGCGAGAAAGGGGGCGATATGGTGCCGGCGGGCGCGTTGCCTTCCGTTGGCAGCATCTGGGTAACGTCAACTGTTCTGTGTCAGCAGGAAGGGGGCGCTGACGCCCTGTGACAAATTTTCGTGGGTAAAGACGGCGAACAGGATGCGGTCCATGCTTGTTTTGTCCTGGAAGGTTCCCATTGGCCGTGTCCTCCGTCTGACTTCGCGAAAGCGACGCTCGATGGCGTTGGTGGTGCGCACGGCGCGTCGCTCGGCTTCGGTTTTGTAGCGGAAGCAGGTGAGCAATTCGTCGAGGTCATTGCGCAAGCAGGAGACCGCCGCCGGATATTGCTGTTGGAATCGCTTGGCAAAGCGCCGCGCGGCCGAACGGGCTGCGGGAGCGTTGGCGGCATGGATGATTTTGTGCAGGGCCCGTTTGATCCTGGGCTGATCGGCTTTGCGGGCCTTGTTGAGAACGTTCCTGATCTTGTGCGCCCAGCAGCGCTGGACAGCAATGTTGGGCAATACGTTGGGCAGGGCTGCGAGCAGGCCGGTGCCGCCATCGACGCAGATCATGTCGAGGCCTTCGCCGGTGAGCCCGCGGCGGTAAAGATCGGCAAGAAACTTCTCCCATTCGGCGGCGCTTTCGCTTGCCGCCAGGCGGAAATCGATGATCTCCTTCTTGCCGTCGTGGCGCAGCCCCAAAGCCACCAGCACCGGCCGGCGCAGAGCGCCGGCGCCGGTCTTGCGGGCGAGCACGACGCCGTCGAGCATCAGCGCCTTGTAGCGGTCCGCCAGCGGCCGGCGATGGAAGGCAGCCACCGCGGCATCGAGCGTCTTGGCGACCTGGCTCACCGTTGCGGGGCTCACCGCGCGCCCGAGCAAAGGCAGCAGCGTCTCGCCTACCTTGCGGGTCGACAAGCCGAGCACAAAGCCGGCGAGGATGACCCGATCGATCTCGCTCGTGCGCCGCGCATAGGCGCGAACAACCTCGGTCGGGCTGTAGCGGCGGGTTCGGGGAACGGCGAGTTCGATGTCGCCGAGTTCGGTCAGAAGGTGCCGCCGGTAGTAGCCATTGCGGCGATCGGCAGCGTCGTCCGCCTCGATCTGGTCGAGATGGCGATCGACCGCCGCGGCCATCTGATCTTCGATGATCTGCGCCAGCGCTTGCCGACCCAGCGGCCGATAACTCTCGCCCCATTCCAGGCCGTCCGCCACCATTGCCTTCACGACCTCAAACGCCATCGGTAAACTCGTGATCGTCGCAGCTCGCTGTGACATGGGGGGTGCTCCGTTGTGTGCTTGGCAGCCACAGTTGGAGTACCCCCTTCCTCGCCTGACACAGAACTCCTTACGTCACCCAGCATCTGCCTGGGCTTTTCTGCAGCGCGCCGCATTGCTAGACTAATCGGCGGGCGCGACCAAACAAATCCGATCAACTTTCGCCACGGAGCCCTCGCCTATGTCGATGACCCCGCCGACCCTGCCACCGCCAGCGCAGACGCAGCCGATGGTGTCCAACACACAGCTCGCGCTGGCCGTCTACATTCTCTATTTCGTGTCGTACGTGGTCGGGATCACGGCCCTGGTCGGCGTCGTCATCGCCCATGTCCAGATCGGCAGCACGGCCGATGCGATGCTGCGCTCGCACTACCAGTGGCAGATCCGGACGTTCTGGATCGGCGTGCTGTATTTCGTCATCGGCGTAGTGTTGTGCTTCGTCCTCGTCGGCATCATCGTGCTGTTGTTCTGGTTCATCTGGACGCTGGTGCGCAACGTCAAGGGCATGCTCGCGCTTAACGAGAACAAGCCGATCGCCAATCCGACCTCGTGGCTGTTCGGATAGGCCTAAGCCAGCGTGCTGCGCGCGAGGCTATCCGCGCTCTATCCGCCCTTGGCGCCGCCCATCAGCTTCTTCATGTAGTCGATCACGGCAGGCGAAGCATGCGTCATGTCGTCAAGCGCATGGACCATCGCATCCGCCGTGACCGGGCTGATGTCTATGCCGAGCTTGTTGCCCTCGGCGATGAAGCCGGGATCGCGATGCGCGGCGTCGAATGCGGTCCGCAAGGCGGCCAGCCGTTCGGGCGGGACATCGGGCGGCGCCACGTAAGGCCGCGCCATGGTGAGGAACGGCGTCTCGGCGAACACGATCAGCGCCCGCGCCTTGGCGTCGAGCGCGAGTTCGCGCGCCGTCGGTACATCCGGCAAATCAGGATGGCGCGTCGGCCGTGCGAACTGCACGAGGATATGGAAGCCGCTATCGGGTTTGAGCCATTGCGGCCGTGACTTCTTGACGTAGGAATAATCGAACGTACGCCCGTCGACCTCGCCGCGCTCGACTGCGAGCACGATGGCGGGCGTCGCGGTGTAGCCCAGCACCTGCTTGATGCGGATACCGATGGTGTCACGCAGGATTTTCGGCACGTCGGCGTCGGTGCCGCCCGCGCCGGTGCCGCCGAGCACCAGCGGCGGGCTATTGGGCTTGCGCGCCTCGGCGATGGTATGCACCGGCGCCTTGGGCCCCAGCACCAGCACATAAGCGTCGTTGGCATAGCTTGACGACGAGCCGACCCAGCCGAATTTGTGCACGTCGAATTTTACGTTGGGATCGACGCCTAAGAGCCCCAGAAGCGGCGTGTCGCGCGCGATCAGCGCGAAGGCCGTGCCGTCCTTGGGCGCGTTGACATAGGTGTAGTTGGCGGCGCGCATCGAGCCCGCGCCCGGCATGTTCTGCACCACGACGTCGGGATGGCCGGGGATGTATTTGCCGATATAGCGCGCGACCAGCCGCGCGGTGATGTCATAGCCGCCGCCCGGCCCGTAGCCGACCAGGAGCGTGATCTGCTTGCCGCGATAAAAATCTGCGACCGCATCTTCGGCGCGCACCGCGCCGCCAAGCGGCGCGGCCAGCCAGGTGGCCGCCAAACCGCCTACGGCCTGTCTCCGGTCCATCCCGGAATCCTCCCTACCCTTTTTAACAACGCCCGCAATCAGGCGGCGAGATTGCCGAAGCGAGCGAGGTTTTGCTTTTGCTTGTCGTTGCGCGGCGGCAACTTGAACAGCCGCGCCGCATTGCCGCCCAGGATATTGTGCTTGGCCTTTTCGGACAGGAACGGCAGATCCCAGACCGTCGACGGCAGATCGAAATCCCAATGCGGATAATCGGAGGCGTACATCAGCTGCGTCTCCGCGTTGATCATGCGGAACGTGCATTCAAGCGCGATCATATCGACCCGCTCCATCGGCTGCGACGCGTAATACATGTCGCGCATGTAATCGCTCGGCTTCTTTTTCAGGAGCGGATACTCGGAAGCGCGCAGCATGAATTCGTGATCGAGCCGCTGCATCAGGAACGGCACCCAGGCAAGCCCGCCCTCGATCCAGATCACCGGCAGCTTGGGGAAGCGCTCGCCGAGACCGTTGGTCACCCAGTTGGTCACGTGCAGGATGTTGAAGAACGGAAAGCCGAGCGCGTGCACGGAGGCGAAACGGTTGAGCCCCTTGAACACCGGCTCGCCGATGTTGACGGCCGAGTGGAACGCCAGCGCCAGCCCGCGCTCTTCGATGGCGCGAAACACCTTCATGTTGGCGTTATGGTGGATCGGCAAGGTGCGCGCCGAGGTCACCAGAAAACCGGTAACGCCCTTGGCGTCGCCGAACGTTTCGACCTGACGCAGCGCCTCGTCGGGATCGGTGATCGGCAGCGACAGCATCGAATAGAGCCGCCCGTCGCTCTCCGGCAGCGCCCTCTCGACGAGCCAGCGGTTATAGGCCCAGCACAGCTCGATCTCCATCTCGGTCGACGGATGCAGTCCCACTGCGAGCAGCATGGTGGGAAACAGGCATGAATAATCGACGCTCATCGCGTCCATCCAGCGCCGGCCCAGTTCGACGTCGCGCATCTTGCCGGACTGCGTCTTCTCGGAGGAGCGCAACGGATAGCGCGTGATGCGGCCACCCATGTCCTGAAAGCTCACCTGGCTCGGCATCAATGTCTGCCGACCCTTGGCGCGGCCCGCGAGCACGAGCTGGCGCAACACCTCGTTCTCGATGAAGGGCAGGAATTCGTCGAAGCATTCGTTCTCGTAATGGTGCGAATCGACGTCGGCGATCAGAAGGTCGTCGAGATTGCGCTCGTGCGCCTGGCGGCGGGCGTGGGCCAAGAGGCGGCTGGTATCAAGTTCTTCGACGGAAACGCGGCGGCCGCGGTCGGCGAGAAGGTCCATTGGCGAAACTCCGGCGGAATGTGGCGCAGACGCAAACGCATGCGCCGCGCCGAGGTCGCTCGGCGCGGCGCCAGATTGACGCGTTTTGGCGGGAAAAGCCACCCGCCAGCGGCAGGTTTAGGCCTGCCGCAGATTCGACGTGAGGCGAGTACTCACCACCACCGACAATGCCGATGACCGTAGGCCCACCAGCAGCGCCAATGGCGATGATAGCCGCCGTAATAGCCCCAACGGCGATAGCCCCAGCGGTGGTAGTACCCCCCGTGCCGATACCGCCACTGGACTTGCGTCACAGCGCCGTGGTCGGCGGTAACGCCTGCCGGCAACGATGCAGCGGGAGCGGCTTGCGCTGCTGACGCGGCCGCGAGTGTCATTGCGGCGATCAAGCCGGCAAAGACTGTCTTTCTCATCTCAACCTCCTTGGACGCGAACGGACGTTCGCTGTCTTTAGTAAACTCATTCATGATGGCGGTTCGGCGGCACCAAGAAAAAAGAGTCCGTTTGCACTGCAGCAGACCTGAACAAATAGTCAGAATTGCGCGAGCGGATGAACAAACCGTCACAGTTCGGCGAAGGTTACAAAAATGAAATCTTCGATCAGCCGAGATCAAATAACGCGATGGCGTTGTCGCGGCCGATTTTTTTGCGATCGCCCTCGGAAATATCGGCCGCGTCGAACCAGGCTGCGCCTTGCATGTGATCCTCGAATGGATAATCGACCGCGAACAGCAAACGGTCCGCTCCCAGCGTCAGAATCGCGTGGATAAGCGAGGTCGTGCAAAAATTTCCGCTGGTCGTCACGTAGAAATTTTCGCGGAAATAGTCGCTCATCTTCCGCTTCGACGGCCGGCCCGGCACCTTGTTGAGGCGGTGATCGAGCCGCCACAGATCGTAGGGAATGCGCTCGCCGAGATGGCCGATGACGATTTTCAGCTTCGGATGTTCGTCAAACAGGCCGGAGCCCATTAGGCGCAGCGCATGCATCGCCGTTTCTTCAGCAAAACCCCAGGGCGAGGCGATCAACCAGGGATGCCCCTCATAGGCCGCCCGCCGGCTCGGCAGCGGATCGCGCGGATGCAGGTAGAATGGTACGCCGAGCCGCTCGACGACAGCCCAGAACGGACGGTATTGCGGCAAATCGTAATAGACGGCTGAATCGGCAACGCCGAGCTGGGTGTAGCTGTTCACCAGCGCGCCCTTGAACTTGAGATCGCGGACGCAGCGCTCGAACTCCTCGGCTGCCAATTGCGGGTCCTGCATCGGCAGCGCAGCGAAACCGGCAAACCTGTCGGGTCGTTTGGCGATGGTTTCCGCCAGCGCATCGTTGGCCTTGCGCGCCAGCGCGGCCGCCTTTGCGGGCTCCAGCATGCTCTGCACGCCATTGGAGTTGAGCGAGATGATCTCGATTTCAATGCCGGTCGCATCCATTTCGGCGAGCCGCCGGTCGTGCAGATCGAGCAGCCTCGGCTGCAGCCCGGTCCAATATTCCGTCTGATAGCGCATCGAGCGGTCGGTCGTGTCTGGAATGGCGAAATGCTCTTCGACTGCGATCTTGCCCTGCATCGTCCTCTTCTCCGGCTTGAAGAACCTCGCGCTGGTGCGGCAACCTGCGATAAGATGATAGCAAAGTCACGCAGGATCGCCTGCCATGATCACATCCGGCAAGATTGTGCTGGGGCGCGACGGCGACCGCGAGTTCGACGCCTATCTGGCGCGGCCGGCCGGCGCGGGATCAAGTACCGGCCCGAACATCATCGTCTTCACAGAGATGTTCGGGTTAAGCCGGCACAATTTCGAGATGGCGAATGGCTATGCGCGGCGCGGCTTCCATGCGCTGGTGCCAAACCTGTTCTGGCGTTCGCCCTACCCCGGCGAGCTTGGCTACGACGGAGCGGACCGCGAGGCGGCCTGGGCACGGCTTAAAGCTTTCGATGTCGAGGCGGCCGGTCGGGACATCGTCACGGCGGTCGAGTGGCTGCGCGGCCAGCCCTCGGCAAGCGACAAGGTGTTTGCGCTCGGTTTCTGTGCGGGCGGCCGCATGGCATTTGTGGCTGCAGTGCGCGCGGGCGTCGATGCCGCGGTGTCGTTCTACGGCATGGGCATCGCCCAGCATGCCAATGAGTTCGCCGCGGTGCACTGTCCGGTGCATTTGCACTACGGCCTGAAGGACCCGCACATTCCTCAGTCGGAAGTCGACGAGGTCATGCGGCTGGCGCGCGGTCGGCCGAATATCGAAATTTTTGTTTATGCCGACGCCGGCCATTCCTTTTTCAATCCGATCCGCCCCGGCTATCACGCTGTTTCCGCCAAGGTCGCCGGCGAGCGCCTTGAGGCGCTGATCGATCGCGTCTGCGCGGTCAGCGCCACAGCGTAACCTGAAACAGGTAGCTTTAGAACAGGCTGCCCTGCCCGTCGCCGCCGTCCGGCCGGCGGCGGCGCCGCCTAGTCGACACCGGTGCGGTCTCGGCAGGCGTCATCCGCGCATCACCGGCGACGGCGCCGACGCGGCCATCGGAAAATTCGATATCGAGCCGCATGCCTGTGCTCACCGCACCGGCAGTGCGCAGCGGACGGCCGCCGTCGTCGCGCACCAGCGCGAAGCCGCGCGCCAGCACGCCACGATACGAATAGGCTGCGAGCAACCCCGCGGCACGATCGAGGCGCGCGGTGTGCCGGTCGAGAACGACATCGACGGCACGCGTGGCGCGGCCGGAAAACGTGGCCACGCGCTCGCTCTGGCGCGCGATCCGCGTACGGGCAGCCGCGATGTTGGCGCCAAGGCTTGCCTGCAGGCGCGCCGCCAAACCGGCGTAGCGGTCGCGGCGCCGTTCGAGATAGCCGCGTATCAGACGCTCGCTCAACCGCACGCCAAGTTTCGAAAACGCGACATGATGGCTGTGGGCATTGGCGCGTAGCGCACGGGGCAGTCTCGCCGCGGCGTGATCGAGCCGCTGCCGCGGCATCGCCAGCAATTCGTCGGCGTCCGGCAGCGCGCGGGCCGCGGCGCGCAGCTCGGTGCGCCGGGCCTCCTGATTGCGCCGCCAGCAGGCGAGCGCACGGCGTGCCAGCGAATCGACGTTGAGCAGCAACTCAGCGCGCACCGGCACCGCCATCTCGGCGGCCGCGGTCGGTGTCGGCGCACGGCGGTCGGCGGCGAAGTCGATCAGCGTTACGTCGGTCTCGTGGCCAACCGCGGAGATCAGCGGAATGAAACTGTCCGCCGCGGCCCGCACTACGATCTCCTCGTTGAACGACCAGAGATCTTCCAGCGAACCGCCGCCGCGGGCGACGATGATGATATCCGGCCGCCGCGGCAGCGGCGGCGTGCCGAGTTCCGGCAGCGCATTGAAACCCGCGATGGCGGCAGCAATCTCGGCGGCCGAGCCTTCGCCCTGCACCTTGACCGGCCAGAGCAGCACGCGGCGCGGAAACCGGTCGGCAAGGCGGTGCAGAATGTCGCGGATCACAGCACCGCTCGGCGAGGTGACGACACCGATGACGCTCGGCAGCATCGGTAGCAGCTGTTTGCGCGCCTCGTCGAACAGGCCTTCGGCCATGAGCCGCTGCTTGCGCTCTTCCAACAGCGCCATCAGCGCGCCAAGTCCCGAGGGCTCCAGCGTATCGACGATGATCTGATAGCTCGACCGGGTCGGATAAGTGGTGAGCCGGCCGGTGACGATGACTTCGAGGCCCTCTTCGGGCTTGAGCCGCAGCCGGGCGAAAGTACCGCGCCAGATCACGGCTTCGATCTTGGCACCCTCATCCTTAAGCGCGAAATAGGCATGACCCGAGGCGTGCGGGCCCTTGTAGCCCGAGATCTCGCCGCGTACGCGCACGTAACCGTAGGCGTCCTCGACCGTGCGCTTGAGCGACGCCGACAGTTCGGAGACGGTCAGTTCCGGCAGGTTGAGCCGCGGTTCGTTCATCGCCATCGCGTTCTGCACAGGAGCACCGGCATATTGTTGACGAGTCGGTTCGCTCCGTGGCGATTAGTGCTGTTCATCGCAAGCGCGGGTCAAGCCCCCGGTTAAATCCCGGTCGGAGCCGCTGCCTGCCTCTTCGCCAAGGTGCTGCCGCACATGAATATTCTGCTGTTGGGTTCGGGCGGCCGCGAGCACGCGCTGGCCTGGAAGATGGCGGCAAGCCCGCTCACCGAGCGCCTCATTTGCACGCCGGGCAATGCCGGAATCGCCCAGGAGGCCGAATGTGTCGCTCTCGATGTCGCCGACCATGCCGCCGTCATCGGCTACTGCCGCGCCAACAGGATCGATCTCGTCGTGGTCGGGCCGGAAGCGCCGCTGTGCGCCGGCATCGTCGATGATCTGGAAGCCGCGGGCATCAAGGCCTTCGGCCCGACGCGTGCCGCGGCCCAGCTCGAAGGCTCCAAGGGCTTCACCAAGGATCTGTGCCGCGCCAACAATATTCCGACAGCAGCCTACGAACGCTTCCGTTCCGCCGATCCGGCCAAAGACTATCTGCGCGCGCACGGCGCGCCGATCGTGGTCAAGGCCGACGGGCTCGCCGCCGGCAAGGGCGTCATCGTCGCGCAAACGCTCGCCGAAGCCGAGGCCGCGATCGACATGATGTTCGGCGGCGGCATCGGCGAGGCCGGCGCCGAAGTCGTCATCGAGGAATTTCTGCAAGGCGAAGAGGCGTCGTTTTTCGCGCTGTGCGATGGTGAAACCGCCATCCGCTTCTCGACCGCGCAGGACCACAAGCGCGCGTTCGATGGCGACAAGGGACCGAACACCGGCGGCATGGGCGCCTATTCGCCGGCGCCGAATATCGATGACGCCATGAGCGCGCGCGTCATGGCCGAGATCATCATGCCGACCTTACGCGCCATGAAGGCAATGGGCGCCCCCTACAAGGGCGTGCTCTACGCTGGACTGATGATCTCGGCTGACGGCCCTAAGCTGATCGAATACAATGTCCGCTTCGGCGATCCGGAATGTCAGGTGCTGATGCTGCGTCTGATGTCCGATCTCGTGCCGGCGCTGTTGGCGAGCCGCGATGGCCAGCTCAGGTCGTTCGATCTGCGCTGGTATCCGCAATCGGCGCTGACCGTGGTGATGGCCGCCAAGGGCTATCCGGGCGCCTACGCGCGCGGCTCCGTGATCGACGGTCTCGACGACGCAGCCAAAGTCGACGGTGTGGAAATCTTTCACGCCGGCACCAAGGCCGAAGCCGGCAAAATCCTTGCCAATGGCGGTCGCGTGCTCGACGTCTGCGCGCTCGGCGGCAGCGTGCGGCAGGCGCAAGCGCGCGCCTATGAGGCCGTAGCGCGCATCCGCTGGCCCGAAGGCTTCTGCCGCCACGACATTGGCTGGCGCGCGATGGAGCGCGAGCGGCAGTAATTCTCCACTCCTCATTGCCCACGCATGACGACGGAAAGGCCATTTCAGCCGGACCGGAATTTGCTCTAAAATTTCGCCGCATGATTACGTTCGACCGGCAGAGCGCGTTTTCCGGCACCCGAGAGGTGGCCGAACCGCTGCGCTTCGATGTGGCGCGGCTGGAAGGCTATCTGCGCGATCACGTGGCGGGCTTTGCCGGCCCGGTGGTGGTGAGCCAGTTCAAGGGCGGCCAGTCGAACCCGACTTATCTGATCGAAACCCCGCTGCGCCGCTATGTGCTGCGGCGGAAGCCGCCCGGCAAACTGCTGCCCTCGGCGCACGCGGTCGATCGCGAGCACCGTGTGATCAGCGCGCTCTATGCGCAAGGATTTCCGGTCGCCGAACCGGTGCTGTACTGCGCCGACGACAGCATCGTCGGCACCGCGTTCTTCGTCATGGCCCATGTCGAGGGCCGGGTGTTCTGGGAGCCGCAAATGCCGGACTCCCATCCGGCCGAGCGCGCGGCGGTGTATGACGCCATGAACGCCGCGCTGGCGCGGCTGCACACTTTCGATCCTGCCGTCATCGGCCTTGCCGATTACGGCCGCGGCGAGAACTACGTGGCGCGGCAGGTCGACCGCTGGTCGAAGCAGTATCGCGCCTCACAGACTGCAACGGTCGAGGCGATGGAGCGGCTGATCGTCTGGCTGCCGGCGCATCTGCCGCCGCCGCAGCCCCCGCGCCTCGTCCATGGCGATTACCGGCTCGACAACATCATCCTCAAGCGCGGCGTGCCGGACATCGCCGCCGTGCTCGACTGGGAGCTCTCGACGCTCGGCGATCCGCTGGCCGATTTCTCCTATCATCTGATGCAGTGGCACATGCCGCCGTCGGATGCCGGCACGGGCTCGCTGGTCGGCCAGGATTTGGCGGCGCTCGGCATTCCGTCACTCGACGCCTACGTCGATGCCTATACCAGGCGCACCGGGCTCGATCCGCGGCCGCATCTGCCGGTCTATTTCGCCTACAATTTCTTCCGGCTCGCCGCGATCCTGCAAGGCATCGTCGGCCGGGTGCGCGACGGCACCGCGACCAGCGCCTACGCGGCGGCGAAAGCCGAGATGGTCGGACCGCTGGCGGCGAAGGCCTGGGACTTCGCCGTCGCGGCCGGCGCATGAAAACCTTCGCGCTTGCGCTCGGCTCCGGCGGCGCCCGCGGGCTCGCCCACATCGCAGTGATCGAGGCGCTCGACGACATGGGCGTCAAGCCAACGGCTATTGCCGGCACCTCGATCGGCGCGCTGATCGGCGCCGGTTACGCGGCCGGGATGCGCGGACACGACCTCCGCCGCCACGTGCTTGGCATCGCGCATAAACCCACCGAGACGAGACGGCGCCTCCTTGCCGCGCGCTCAGGCTCGTTCACCGATCTGTTGTTTGGTGCATTCGGACAGGCGACGCTACTCGACCCAGAGAAATTCTGCGCGCAGTTTTTGCCCGACAGCGTGCCCGCAGATTTCGCCGAACTGCAAACTCCCCTCACCGTGATGACGACCGACTTTCACCGCCGCGCCGAAGCGCCGCTGACGTCCGGCGCACTGCGCCCGGCGCTCGCCGCCTCAATCGCCATTCCGGGGCTGTTCCGCCCGGTCACGATCGACGGCCGCATCCTGATCGACGGCGGCACCACCAACCCGCTGCCGTTCGATATTCTGTTCGGCCGCGCCGACGTCGTTGTCGCGGTCGACGTGTTCGGCATCCCCGCGGCGGAGCGCGACGACATGCCGGGCACCTGGGAAACCGTCTACACCACGATCCTGGTGATGGGCGGCGCCATCCTCGCCGGCAAGCTCGCGCACGCGGCGCCTGATTTGTTGATCCGGCCGAATGTCACCATCTTTCGCACACTCGATTTCGCCCAGGCGACCGCGATCCTGCGCAGCGCCGATGCGGTGAAGGCCGAGGTGAAAGAGAAACTCGGCGCGCTGCTTCGCTGAGAGTCGTCATTGCGGCCATCTCCTTCAGCCAGTTCAAAAAATATGCAGCAGGCCGGTAAGTTAGCCTGGATGACCCGCGCCTCCACTTGCACCGCGGCCGACGAAGTGTATTCTCGCATCATCACAACTCTGCTATGGATCCCGCTACAGCAGCCTCTTAATTCACCGCCCTCATCCTTCCATGACGATTCCAGTCGCTCGCAGCATCAAAGAAACCGACAGGAAATTACGGAACCTGCTCGAATTGCTGTTCGACAGCAGCGAGTCACTCGTATTTGAAGACGTTCTCATCGCCTTTGCAGAATGCATTACGATCGACTTAGACTGCTTTCTATACATCAAAGAAAGGCGATGGTTTTCCGATCCACCACTATCGCCCCAGTCGGACTTCCTCAAATTTAGCTACCTCTCATTCGAGTTCACAAATCGGGTGATGTCCCGATTCACGAATCGACACGACCTGGAACGTCGCGAAGCTCAACTGATAAGCGAGCGGTACAAGCGCTTAGACAGCAGACTCTGCACCATTCTTTATAAATCACCCCGAGACTCCGGTGGTTTATCCAGGATATTAAATCTCATAAAACGAATATTCGTCGCCTTCTACAAAAATTGCGGGGCGCACAGTC
Organism: uncultured Alphaproteobacteria bacterium; assembly: GCA_963729965.1. Lineage (GTDB taxonomy): Bacteria > Pseudomonadota > Alphaproteobacteria > Rhizobiales > Xanthobacteraceae > BOG-931. Next base: position 432,872 of record CAVSPX010000005.1, on the reverse strand, counting down.
ATTTCTTAGAAAGTGTCACCAGACGCTTTATTCGTGAATTCTATAGCCTAAATGAGTCTAATCCTACCCTCACCGATGTCGTGAGATATATAAGGAATAACTCCGGCATTAACGTGAGCGTCTGGAACCAAAAAGACGAAATGTATTTCCACCAAAATGACGACCTATCATCACTGCTGACATATGAAGCGTCGTCAAACATGGATCACGAAATACTTTTTCTTGATCAAAAATTCAGATCAGACCTAAAGACATCAGTTACGCGGAAAAACCAAACGTATGGAAAGTCTCACACTTCAAACGTTTATTATGTGATAAGGACATTTTCGGACGACTATTTTATTGGCGAAACCGGCACTTCCAATTTCAAAACGCAACAAAAGGCTGTCGCAATATACTCGGCTAAATCTCAGCCACTATCGCTAGATACCGTGCAGCACGCAAGCCGGCTGATCGGCACCTATCTCCGCACAACTCAAGAAATGCAGTACCACTCCATAATTTTGAACGGCACCCAACAATGCGCTCTCATGGAGGAAAAGCTCTCTACTACACCCGCTGAGAATAAGTCAACGCTTATGGGGGAATTTAAAAAGCTCCTAGAACCACTACTCACGGACGTGGCGAAACACACGAGGGCCGAATTCGCATGTATGAGGCTTTTCGAGCCCTTTGGTAACCTTCTAATACCAATTGCCGTCGGATCTGACCTGCCCCATGAAACCCCAATTGCGATCTCGATTAAAGACAAAGACAGCTCAATTTCCGCGACTGCGTTTGTTTCGGACCAGATCGTTGACCAATGGCATCCGACTAAACTTCGGCAGGAACTCGCGCAAGCCATCACAGACACTCCTAGCGACAAGCCTAAACTCAAGGCGGCCCTGAAGAGCCGAATTCAGCTGCGGGACAGTCTTGGCCGCGCCGAGAGCGCCGTTGTCGCGCTTCCAATCCGGAAAGTAATTTTGTTATTGGCGTTATTGAGTTTTCCTCCAGCGAAGCAGGCCGACTCTCGTATGAAGCGCGTTTCTTCGAACTCGTTGCGTCCTTATGCGGTGACGTGCTTCGAAGACTCGAACTCGCCAACGACAGAGGGTGGTTGGCTCGCATGTCGTTTCTACATGCGGCCCGGCACCGGATCGAGGCTATCCTCCGTGACTTGCGTGAAACAGACGACAAGGTTGCTGAGGAACTTGTTGAGCTGATGCAATCGGGTACCGTTCCGCGCTCCCCACCGACACCCCAAACTCGCTTCATCGCAGTCGCCAAGGAAATCTCGGAATTATTGGCAGAAGATGCCACTCCTGCTGAGGTTTCACGTATTTTGCGCGAGTTGAAGCAGATTGACGATTCTTTCGGAATATCCGATCGAGCATCTGAGCTATTGCTCGACATATTCGAAACACTGTCAGCGAATGCTTCACACTCGCGTCTTCGCATCGAAAATATCGACATCTCTACGCAGAATGGTTCTACATCTCCCGCATATATCAGAGTTCAATATGAACCCGACGGTGTACTAGTCAGGGCTGATAGGATGAAGCAGCTGTGTGTGGCACCGATAGCCGACGAGCAGACCCACACGTTTCACTACGGCCTATTTCTCCTTGCCAGCCAAATCAGAATGGTGGGCGGCGTGGCATCTGGCAAGCCGGTTTCTGAAGACCCACTCGGAGCCGCAGCGTTTGGCGTATGTTTTCTCATCCCCCTCGAAAAGGACTGACAGAATGGCAAGAGACCTTCGAGCGGTACTTGTCGATGACGACGCGCAGCGCGCACCAGCCTTTCGTGCGACGTGGAAGGGCATTTTGACCCAGATATTTGCACATGCTGACGTGGCTCTTGTAAACGACGTCGATGCTACCGACGAAATACTCAAAGGCCGCCCCCACATAGTCATTTTGGATAATGTTTTTCCAGACCAGAAGCGCCGCAGAGAAGTGCCAAATCGTGGTTTAGATTTTATAGTGAGCCACAAGGTGCTCTATCCCGACACTTTGTTCATTCTATACACCGGCAATACCTTTCAGGTTGATGCACTCGGCAATAAATTTCCAAACCCCGATCTGATCGTTACAAAAACATCTCTGGCTAACGTTGCATACCAGACTTATATCGCTAAATGCATCTCTGAAAAGCTCCAGCGGATACCGGTGCCCGATCTGATGTTTCCTGACGCTCGCGATTCCGCTGACGTCGACAGGTTCCGTGACGATCTACATTCAATAATCGAACAGTGCCTGTTGGTTGTACAGGATCGCCCCGCTGGCGACTACGTACGACAAGTCAATCTGACTCGCATGGGGGGCGGTTACTCTGGCTCGTATGTATATTTGGCCACCATCTTTGGCTCCGATCGCCATCAAAATTTGCCATTCGCACTGAAAATCACCGAGGGTTCCGGTATTTCGGAAGAAGTTAATCGCTACAACACCTTTGCCCGGCTGCAAATGCCGCACGACATGCGCGTTGATCTATTGGGCGCAGGACGCACAGGCAGGTACTCGGGCGCCCTTTATGCTTTTGCATTTGGGAAGATTGGCGGAATCAGCTCGGCAACGGATCGCATCTGACTGGGAAAGTTCGATTTTGTCGACTTGGTAACGAGAAAGTTGTTCATCTCCGAAGAGATCGGCTGGTACAAAGACCCAAAATTTTTAGCTTCGGCCGAGCAATTTTACAGCAACTCTGACGAGTACGCGCCCAACAAGGACGGGAAGAGGTTGGACGGACTCAGAATGAACGCGGACGATGTTTTCGGAGTAGGGAGCGCGTCGATTAACGAAGACCACTACGCTATCCGCGAGTTTCGATGCGAGCATGTCAGGCGCCACCTAAAGAAATTTTTCGATAAAATGATGCCAAAGACAATTTCGCACGGGGATTTCAATACCAATAATATAATTTGATCTAGATTTATACACATTGTCTCTGGCCTTTCACATGCTTAAATTGAATGGACTGCAAATCTGGGATATGACTGCTAAAACAAAGTTATTAGCTTGCCTTCTTGCGGCCTGCCAACGTCTGCAGAGCATTTAAGTCAGTCTTTTTTGGAGACGTATGGTCGGGTGGCCGAAGGGCGTATGTGGCCGCTTCATGCGTGGCAGGCGCCAAAGATGCGACGCATCATAGAGCCAACGGAATCGGAGTTGCGCTCCACAAATCTGGATCACCGCCGCCCGACAGCGTGCCCGCAGATTTCGCCGAGTTGCAAACTCCCCTCACCGTGATGGCGACCGACTTTCACCGCCGCGCCGATGCGGTGAAGGCCGAGGTGAAAGAGAAACTCGGCGCGCTGCTCGGCTGACCCGTCATCCCGGTCGAGCGAGCGCAGCGAGCGAGAACCGGAATCCATAACCACCGACCGTGCAATCTCCTGCAAAGACGGCGATTATGGATTCCGGATCGCCGCTTTGCGGCGTCCGGAATGACGCGCAAACGCTCACATATTCCCATGCCCGCGCTTGATGGTCTGGCGGATCACCGGTGCCGTGACCTTGTCGGAGATCTGGATGTTCCAGATTTCGCTGTCGCCCTGCGCGGTGAAGTCGGCGAACAGTTTTGGGATGACGGAGACGTCGCGGATCTCGTGGCCGCGCAGGCCGAAGCCGCGGGCGATGGCGTGCAGCGGGGGGCGGCCGAACACGGCGAGGCTGTCGTCGATGCCATCGGCGCGCAGCTTGTGAAACTCCGAACCGTAGCCGCCGTCGTTCATGGCGCAGATCAGGATGCGCAAGCCCTGGCGCTTGAGCGTCTCGAGTTCCTGGATGTGGAACAACAGCCCGCCGTCGCCCTCGAACAGCACCACCTTGCCATCGCGGCCCTGGCGGCGCGCCGCTGCGACGCCGAGCGCGTACGACAGGCCGTTGCCGACCGCGCCGAATTCACGCACCGTGGTGTACCGCTCCGCCGGCCGCCCGCGCATCTGGGTGTTGAAATAGGCCTGATGGCCGCCGCCGACGACGCAGTCCCAATCCTTCGGCACGACCGCATCGATGGCTTTGATCACCTCGCGCGGATCCAGCACATCGGGCGCGATGTCGAATGGCATCGAGTCCGGCGGCTCGGTGGCGATGCGATGCGCGAGTTCTTTCGAGCGGATCGCCGCCGCCGTCGGCTTGCCGGCGCCGAGCTTCTTGTCGAGGCCGGCCAGGATCGCCTCGACGCCAGCCAACGCATCCGATCTGACATAGAGGTCGGCGGCCTTCTGACCGTCGCGCAAGCCGCGCGGCGCGTCGTCCACCTGGATCTTGTAGGCTTTGCCCCAATAGTGCCCGCCGCCGACGTAGTAGGAGAGACTCGTGCCTACCGCGAGCACCAAGTCCGACAACTCGTACATCTCCCTGCCCAGCGAAGTGAAATAGCTGCCGGTGGTGCCGAGCCCGAACGGCTGGTCGTGGAACAGGCCGCGCGCGGGCAGCGTGTTGGAGAGTAACGCCCCGCAGCGATCGGCGAGCTTGATCACCGCATCGCGCGCGCCGGACCACAGCACACCGCGGCCGCCGAGGATGATCGGCCGCTTGGCCGCGGCGAGCCGCTCGACGACCTCGGACACCACCTCCGGATCGGGCTGCATGCGCCCGACCTTGGGCTGGTACATCGCCGAGGTCTCGTAGGGCTGGTTGGCCATGTATTCGACCTTCTGCAGGTCGTAGGGAATGCCTAAGACCACCGGCTGCCGCTCGTATTTGGCGACGTGAAAGGCCTCGCGCACATAGTCCATCATGCGCGGCACGCTGTGCGCCGCGATGTAATGTGCGCCGGTCGCGGTCACCAACGGCGCCTGGTCGATATACTGGTTGTAGAACTTGGCGTTGATCGGCGACTCGCCGGCGAACACCACCATCGGCAGATGGGCGCGAACCGCGGCCGGCAGCGCCGTCATCAACTGCGTCACGCCGGGGCCGCATGTGACCGAGGCAACCGCGACCTTGTTGGTCGCGACGTTATAGGCAGTCGCCGCCGCGACGGTGACATGCTCGTGGCGCACGTGCACGGACTGCACGCCCGGCAGTTTGGCGAAGGCCGTCGACCAGTGCATGTTGCCGTCGCCCATCAGGACGAACTGCGTGTCGACGCCTTCCGCAAGGAAAGCTTCGGCGAGAGCTTCGTAGAGCTTGGGCATGGCCGGCACTGCCTGGATTGTGAGCTGATCTGGTGGGCAACGAGCATGCCCGATGCAGCCGGCTTTGCCAACGGGTCGACGACCGCTGCGGCTCGAAAGCAGTCATTCCGGTCGAGCGAGCGCAGCGAGCGAGAACCGGAATCCATAACCCCTGCCGGTACATTTCTGGACAGACGGTGGGTATGGATTCCGGATCGCCGCTTCGCGGCGTCCGGAATGACGCGATGCTCACCGCCGCTCGCGAAAAAACTCCCTGAGCAGCGCCGAGGCTTCGGCTTCGGCAAGGCCGCCGTAGACTTCGGGCCGGTGGTGGCATGTCGGCGACGCAAAAAACTTCACGCCGTTGTCGACCGCCCCGCCCTTCGCATCGGCGGCGCCGTAATAGAGCCGGCGGATGCGGGCGAACGACACCGCGCCGGCGCACATGGCGCACGGCTCGAGCGTCACATAGAGGTCGCAGGCGGTGAGCCGCTCGGACCCGAGCAGCGACGTCGCCGCGCGGATCGCGACCAGTTCGGCATGCGCGGTCGGGTCGGCATCGGTCAGGGTGCGGTTGCCGGACCGCGCCACCACGGCGCCGTCATGCACGATGACGCAGCCGACCGGCACCTCGCCCGCCTCACCGGCCGCGCGCGCCTCCTCCAGCGCCATCTCCATGAAGGTTGCCATGGTCCCTTGCCACTCACTCTGCTATCGACCGTCCGCCGGAGCAGACGATGGACCAAAAGACCAAACCTCACGCCGACGGCGAGCGCATCGCGCGAACGATCGCGCGCGCCGGGCTTGGCTCGCGCCGCGAGGCCGAGGAATGGATCGCCGCCGGCCGCGTCGCCGTCAACGGCGCGGTGATCGCCTCGCCGGCGCTCAATGTCACGGCGCGCGACCGCATCACGGTCGACGGCGAGGCGCTGCCGCAGCGCGAACGCACGCGGCTGTTTCTTTATCACAAGCCGCGCGGGCTGATCACGACGCATAGCGACCCGCAGGGCCGGCCGACCATCTTCGCGCGCCTGCCCAAGCACCTGCCACGCCTGATCAGCGTCGGGCGGCTCGATTTCAACACCGAGGGCTTGCTGCTGCTCACCAACGACGGTGCGCTCGCCCGCGTGCTCGAATTGCCGTCGACCGGCTGGCTGCGCCGCTACCGGGTGCGCGCCCATGGCGCGGTGACGCAGCCGCAGCTCGACGCGCTGCGCAAAGGCGTCGTCGTCAGCGGCATCCACTATGGCCCGGTCGACGCCAATGTCGACCGCGTGCAAGGCTCGAATCTGTGGCTGACGTTTGCCATCCGCGAAGGCAAGAACCGCGAAGTCCGCAACGTGCTCGGCCATCTCGGGCTCAGCGTGACGCACCTCATTCGCGTGTCGTTCGGCCCGTTCCAGCTCGGCGAACTGGCCGAAGGCGGCATCGAAGAAGTACGCACCCGCACCTTGCGCGATCAGCTCGGCGCCCGTCTTGTCGCGCAGTCGGGCGCGGATTTCTCCTCGGCGCGCGGCGACAAGCCGGCACGGCAGCGCGAGGAACCGGCCGCCAGTAAGGAGCGCAAAGCGGTGCATCATTCCTGGCGCGCTGCCGGTGAAGAGCCGGCAAAGCCGCTGCGCCGCCAATTCCATGGCCCACGCCAAGCCCGCGACGACACCCGCGCGCGCGACGCCGAGACGCACACCGGTACGGTCACGGACCGCAAGGGCCGCAGCGTCAAGGTCGAGCGCTTCGGGCAGAAGCCGCCACCGCCTCAGCCGCCGGAAGAAAAAGCGCCGAAGCGCGGCCGCGGCACCCGCCACCCGCGCAAGTGGCGCGATCGCGCCGCCGGACCGCGCCCGTCGCGGCCGAAGCCACCGCGAGGGCGATGATGCGCGTGGTCGGCGGACGGCTGCGCGGCCGCGCGCTCGCCGCGCCGCACTCGCAGGCCATCCGGCCGACTGCCGACCGGCTGCGCGAGACACTGTTCAATATCCTGGCGCACGCTTATGGCGACCCGATAGCGGGCGCACGCGTGCTCGACCTGTTCGCCGGCACCGGCGCGCTCGGCATCGAGGCGGCGTCGCGCGGCGCTGAATTCGTACTGTTCGTCGACGAAGCCGCCGAGGCGCGCGCGCTGCTGCGTGAGAATGTTGCCACCCTCGGCCTGGGCGGTACGACGCGCATTTTCCGCCGCGATGCGACAAAGCTCGGTCCGGCGCATCCACTCGAGCCGTTCACGCTCGCCTTTTTGGATCCGCCTTATGCGCAGGGTCTTGCCGAACAAGCGCTGGCATCGGCGCGCGCCGGCGGCTGGTTGGCGCCGGATGCGCTCATCGTCGTGGAAGAGGCGACAAAGGCGAATTTCGCAGCGCCTTCAGGCTTCAACGAAGTCGAACGCCGCCGCTACGACGAGACCGAGCTGATTTTCCTCCGCCGTGCCGCATAGGCCTAAAGCGGATTGATGCCCGCGGCCTTGACCACCTTGCTCCAGCGCGCGACCTCTTCGGGCAGGAACTTGGCGAGATATTCGGGTGTGCGCCGGTCGGGAGTAGCGACTTCGAGCCCGAGATCGGTCAGACGCTTGTGCACCACTGGATCGTCAAGCGCATCGCTGATCGCCTTGTTGAGCTTCTTGACGATCGGCGCCGGCGCACCCGCCGGCAGAAAATACGCATCCCAGACGCTCGCCTCGACCCCCGCCAGGCCGCCCTCGCTGGTGGTCGGCACGTTCGGCACAACGCTCGACCGGTTCGGCGCCATCACGGCGATAGCCTTGACCTCGCCCTGGTTGGCCAGATTGGCGCCGGTCTGGATGGTTGAGCACATATAGTCGATGCGCCCGGCAATCAGATCCTGCTGCGCCGGGCCCTCGCCGCGATACGGCACATGGGTGACGTGAACATCCATCGCCAAATTGAGCAGCACGCACGGCAGATGCGTGCCGGAGCCGACGCCGGCCGAGCCGAACTGCATGTTGGCCTGGTGAGCCTTCGTGTAATTGATGAATTCGCGCAGGTTCGAGACACCCAGGTTCTTGCGGACGATCAGAATGCGCGGCGAGTCGGTGACCAGAGCGACCGGCGTGAAGTCCTTGACCGAATTGTACGGCGGCTTCTTGTACATTGCCTGGCTGAAAGCGTGCGTGCCGCTGTTGCCCATCAGGAACGTGTAGCCGTCGGGCGCGCTGTGCGCGACATGCAGCGCGCCCGTAGTCCCGGCCGCGCCGCCCATATTGTCGACCACGATCGACTGGCCGAGCAGTTCACCAATCTTCTGCGCCTGGATGCGCGCGCTGACATCGACCCCGCCGCCGGCCGCGAATGGCACGACGAGCGTGATCGGCCGCGTCGGCCAGTTTTGCGCGACAGCCGGCGCGGCGGCAGCCAGTGCGCCCGCCAGCACCAGACCGCACGCGATCCACCATCCCGTCTTGTTCATTATAGCCCCCAATCTGCTAGTCCGGCGTAATGCCGGCGGCCTTGATGGCACCGCCCCAGGTTTTGATCTCGCGTTCGACAAGCGATTGCAAGTATTGCGGCGTGCGCTCGGCGGGCGCCGGCAGGCTGGCGCCGAGCTGCTTGAGCCGCGCCTGCACTTCGGGCCGCGCCATCGCGGCGATGACGGCGGAATTGAGCTTGGCGATGATGGGGCTTGGGGTCGCTTTCGGCATGAAGATCGCGTTCCAGCTGTTGGCGTCCAGGTCCTTGATGCCCTGCTCCTGGGCGGTCGGAATATCGGGAAACGCCACCGACCGCTTGGCACCGAGCACGGCCGGAGCCTGGATTTTGTGCGCCTGGAGCTGCGGCATGGCGGTGGTGATGGAGGGACACAGATAATCGATACGGCCGGCCAGCAGGTCCTGCATGGCAGGCCCCAGTCCCCGATACGGCACGTGCGTGACTGAAATATGCACCGCGACGTCAAACAACGCGCAGGCCAGATGCGAACCGCTGCCGGTGCCGGGCGAGCCGTACTGCATCTTGCTCTGGTTGGCTTTGGCGTAGGCGACAAACGCGCGCAGATCGCCGGCCGGGATGCCGCCGCGCACGGTCAGGATCAGCGGCTGCTCGGCGACCAGCGCCACCGGGGCTAAATCGCGGGCCGCGTCATAGGGCGGTTTGAGGTGCATCAGCTGCACCTGGGCATTCGGCGATTCACCGCCAAACAAAAACTGATAGCCGTCGGGATCGGCCCGCGCGACTCGGGTCGCGCCGGTCATGCCGCCGGCGCCGGGCGCATTCTCGACCACGACCTGCTGGCCGAGGATCGGCGACAGCGCCGCGGCATAGACCCGGCCCAGCGTGTCGTAGACTCCGCCCGGCGCAAACGGCACCACCATCGTCACCGGCCGTGTCGGCCAAGTCTGGGCATTCGCATTTCCGAAGGCCGAGAACAAAACGGCAAGGCACAGCCATGCGCCCAATACCAGACGGCCGTTCAGCATGCTTTCCTCTCCTGTCTGTCTATTTGTTGTTTTGTTTGCTCGGCAACCTAGCGCCGTCCGAACAGCCGCTCGATGTCGCCGAGCTTAAGCTCCACATAGGTCGGCCGGCCATGATTGCATTGGCCGGAATTCGGCGTCGCTTCCATCTCGCGCAGCAGCGCGTTCATCTCTTCCGGCTTCAGCCGCCGCCCGGCCCGCACCGAACCGTGACACGCCATGGTCGACGCCACCGCCATCAGGCGGCGTTCGAGCGGCAGCGCCTCGTCCCACTCGTTCATGTGTTCGGCGAGGTCGCGCACCAGGCCAGTGCCGTCGATCTCGCCGAGCAGCGATGGCGTCTCGCGCACCGCGACCGCGCCCGGGCCGAACGCGTCCAGCACAAGGCCGAACCGCGCCAATTCATCAGCACGCGCGGCAAGCTGCGCGACGTCGGCTTCATCGAGTTCAACGATCTCGGGAATCAGAAGAAGCTGACGCGCAACGCCGCTCTTCTCCAGCGCCGCCTTGAGCTTTTCGTACACGATGCGCTCGTGCGCGGCGTGCTGGTCGACGATGATGAGTCCATCGCGGGTTTGCGCCACGATGTAGGTGTCATGTATTTGCGCGCGCGCTGCGCCCAGCGGGTGATCGAGCGTATCGGGCGACACCGCGCCAACGGCAGCGATCGCGGCTTGCGCCGCGTCCCGCAGATCGGCGGCCGGCAGGCCGGTGTCGAAAGCGGCTTGCGTGGCTTCAGCGAAACCGCCGCGCGCCGTCGCTTGCACGTAGCGCGCACCGCCCGGCGCCGACGGCGAACTCCTCCAATCCCAGTCGAGCGGTCGCCCCGCGCCGCCGCTGCGGGAAGGAAACACGGCCGGACGGAACGCCGCGATCGTCGCCGTGCCGCCGGTTGACGCGGCGCGGCCGCCCTCGCGAGCCAGCGCCGTCTTCAGCGCATGCACGATCAGCGCCCGCACCAGGCCGGCGTTGCGGAAACGCACCTCGGCCTTGGCGGGGTGCACGTTGACGTCGACCTCGCGCGCCGGCAGCGTGACGAACAGCGCCAGCACCGGATGGCGGTCGCGCGGCAGATAGTCCGCATAGGCGGCGCGCACCGCGCCAAGGAGCAGCTTGTCGCGCACCGCCCGTCCGTTGACGAACAGATACTGCCCGAGCGCGTTCGCCCGCGTCAGCGTCGGCAGCGCCGCGTAGCCGTCGATGACGACACCCTCGCGCTCGGCCGCGAACTCGACCGCATTGGCGCGGAATTCAGGCCCGAGCACATCGCCGAGCCGCGCTAGCCGGCCGGGGGCGCCCGGCAGCGCCGCCGCGAACGTCACCGGCGCGCGCTCCTCGCCGGCCAGCGTGAAGGCGACATCCGGCCGGCTCATGGCGAGCCGGCGCACGGTTTCGCGCACCGCCTCGGCCTCGGTCCGATCCAGCTTTAGAAACTTGAGCCGTGCCGGGGTGGCGTAGAACAGGTCGCGCACCTCAACGCGCGTGCCCTCGCCAAGCGCCGCGGGTTTGACATCCGACTTCACGCCGGCGTCGACCTCGATCGCCCAGGCGTGCGGTTCGGATGCGTGCCGCGTCGTCACCGACAGCCGCGCTACCGCGCCAATCGACGGCAGCGCCTCACCGCGGAAACCCAGCGTGCGGATCGACACCAGATCGTCGTCGGCAAGCTTCGATGTGGCATGGCGCTCGACGGCGAGCGCCAGATCGTCGCGCATCATGCCTTCGCCGTCGTCGGTGACGCAGATCGACCGCCGGCCGCCGCCGTCGGTGAGCACGTCGATGCGGTGCGCGCCGGCATCGAGCGCGTTCTCGACCAGCTCCTTGACCACGCTCGCCGGACGCTCCACCACCTCGCCGGCGGCGATGCGATTGACGGTGGCTTCGCTCAGTTGTCGGATCGGCATAAGACGACTCGGTCGCGGCAACGTAGCCCGGATCGGACGCGGGCGAAATCAGGGCACAGCCGCCAGGCCCGTTGGAGTGAAAGATGATCAACGCGGTCCTCATCGGCTTTGGCGTGATCGCCATTGCCATCGGCGTGGCCGTCTATGTTTCTCAATTTCGCCAGGGACTTCGCGCCACCGCAAGCAAGCGTTGGCCGGTCAGTTCCGGCACTGTCATCGCTTCTGCGCTGGAGAAATCGCCCGACGGCCGATGGCGTTACCGCGCGGCTGTGCGGTACCGCTATCGCGTCGGCAGCAAGGAGTACGAATCCGGCCGCATCTTTTGGGGCGGCAACGAAGGCCGTCAGAAGCATATGGCGTCGGTCATCGCTGCCTATCCGCAAGGCTCAAGGCTGTCCGTCCATTACGATCCGCAAAATCCGGCCGAAGCGGTCATCGATCCAGATCAGCACATCGGATCGAGGCCGCTCGTGCTTTACGGCATGGCCATGATCGCGCTCGGCCTGTTTGCATTCACCGGAGCAGTCTACGCGCTGCTCCACTGACTCGCTGCAACAAGGGCCGTGCTCGGTACCCTCCCCTCGCCAAGGCCGGCGCGCACGAGATGAACGAGTGGCGCATCGGCTCCCGCCATTTGCAGCATTACGACGGCCACGAAGGCTATTCGAACGCCGGCTTAGCCCGCCGCAAGCCCTTGGTTTTGGCGCGGCGCTTTTTGCCTTCGATGCGGCGCTCGCGTGACGCCTTGGTCGGTTTGGTCGGCCGCCGCTGCACAGGCGGCGGCGCGGCGCGGCGGATGAGATCGATCAGGCGGTCGAGTGCGTCCTGACGGTTGCGCAGCTGTGTGCGGTGGCGCTGCGCTGTGATGACAAGGACGCCGTCGCGCGTCAGCCGGGCGCCCGCGAGCCGCTCAAGCCGTGCCGCGACATCGGCAGGCAACGACGGCGAGTGCCGCACGTCGAAGCGCAATTGCACCGCGGTTGCGAGCTTGTTGACGTTTTGCCCACCCGGTCCGGAGGCGCGGACGAAGTTTTCGACGATCTCGCCTTCGTCGATGCTGATTCTGCCCGTGATGCGAATCATGGCCGGCGCCCCTCGCACGCTCACGGCATCCAGAGCATGCCGTCAGCAGCGGCGCCAGCACCTATCACGCAGATGGAATCGGATCGTCCGCCGCGGAAGCAGGATCAGCGCAAGTCGCCGCCCGCACCGGCCATGGCCGCCGGCAATGGCGCCGGTGCCGGCGGCCGGGCAGTTCCCGCTCCCGGGCCACCGCTGGCCGAGGCCAGCGCCGCCGGCTGACCCACCACGGTCATCAGCATGCCGCCGCCGAACAGCCGCTTGGCGACCCGCTTGGCGTCGTCGAGCGTCACGGCGGCGATCTTCTGTTTCCGCGTGTCAATGTAGTCGATGCCGAGATGGTCGAGCTGCAGCTGCAGGAGCAGCGAGGCGACTTTCGCCGAGGTGTCGAGATTGAGCACGAACGAGCTGTTCAGATAGGCCTTGGCCGCGGCAAGTTCGTCGGCGGTCGGGCCGTTCTCGGCGAAATTGCGGACTTCCTTATCGATCAGGCTGACCGTTTCGTCGGCGCTGTCGGCGCGGGTCGCCGTCGAGCCGAAGAACAGCGCCGTGTCGTCGTACCACAACAGGCTGTCGTAAACCGAATAGGCCAGGCCGCGCTTGACGCGAATTTCGCTCGTGAGCCGCGAGGAAAACGTACCGCCGCCGAGGATGTGGTTGACGATGTAGGCGGCGAAGAAATCCGGATCGTTGCGGGAGATGCCGACCCCGCCGAAATCGATCACGGTCTGCGGGACGTCGAGTTTGATATTGATGCGCTGCCCCAGATCCTGCGGCTTCACGTCCTGGTGCGAAACCAGCTGCGCCTTGGCCGGCAGGGCGCCGAACACGCGATCAAGCATGGTCTTCGCCGCGGCGGCGTCAATGTCGCCGACGATGGCCACGGTCAAGTCATCGCGCGCCAGCACACGGTGCTGATAGGCCTTCAGATCGGCGATGGTGATTTTCGGCACCGACTCAAGCGTGCCGCCAACCGGCTCGCCATAGGCGTGGCCGGCATAGGCGGCGCTCCACCAGCGCAAAGCGGCCAGATCGGTCGGGCTTTTCTGCTGACGGCGCAGTCCGGAAAGAATCTGCGCGCGGTTAAGCTCGACTGCATCGGAGTCGAAGCGCGGTTCGGTCAGCGCCAGCCGCAGATCGTCGAACGCTTCGTCGCGGTTTTCCGACAGCGTCTGCAGCGTGCCGCGGATGTGATCGCGGCCGGCGCGGATCTGCATCTGCACCGCCTTGCGATCGAGCCGTTCGGCAAACGCGTTGGCGTCGAGATCGCCGGCGCCTTCGTCAAGCAGCGACGCCATCAGGTTCGCCGTGCCGGCCTTGCCGGCCGGATCCTGCGCGCCGCCGCCCTCGAATGCGAACTGCATCGTGATCAGCGGCACCGCCGTCTCATGCACCAGCCAGGCTTCGATGCCACCGGGGCTGACAATGCGCTCGATATTGGTCGCCGAGGCCTGTGCCCCCGACAGCGTCAGCACGATAACCGCCGCCGCGGCGCACTGCGCCAAGCGTGCCATTGGGTGTTTGCGGGTGAACAACGACAGCGCAGGCCGCGATGGGTTCACGAGCGATTCTCCTCAGCGTGCAGACTTTTGACGAGATAGCCGGTCACCGACCGGCGGATGTCGAGGCATTTCCGCGCGGCCTCTTGCACCTGCGCGGCCGTGACCGCACGCACCCGGTCGGGCCAGCCGCTGATTTCCGCGACGGTCTGACCGGTGGTCAGGCCGGCGCCGTACCAGCGCGCCAGCGTGGCCTGGTTGTCCTCGGCGTAGACCGCATCGGCAATGAGACCGGTCTTGGCGCGATCGAGTTCGTCGGCGGTGATGCCGTGCTGGATCACATCATCGAGCACGGCATCGACGCCGGCTTCGACCTTATGCAGCGGGACGCCGGGCTTCGGCGAGGCGAACACGCCGAACTTGCCGTAATCGAGCGCGGTGTCGGAGTAGAAGGCGCCGGCGTTGAGCGCCAACCCCTTGTCCATGACCAGCGTCTTGTAGAGCCGGCTGTTGGCGTCCCTGCCGAGCACAGTAGCGAGCACGTCGAGTGCTTCCTCTTCGCCGGGCTTTGCGGTCGAGGCCGACGGCGCCAGATAATAGCGCTCGACGCTCGGCTGCTCGACGCGCGCATCGGCCAGCGTCACGGTGCGCGGCGCGTCCTGCACCGGCTCGGTCGGCCGCACCCGCGGCCCGACTTCGGCCCGGTCCGCGACCTTGCCGTAGGTGGCCTCGGCGTCGGCTTTGACCTCGTCCGGCGTCACATCGCCGGCAACGACCACCACGGCGTTGTTCGGCGTGTAGAAGCGCCGATAGAACGCCAGCGCGTCCTGGTAGTTGAGCTTTTCGACTTCATGGCGCCAGCCGATCACCGGGCGATGATAGGGATGGTTGAGATACAGCGCCGCATCCATCTGCTCGTCGAGCCGCGCGCCCGGATTGTTGGCGACCCTCATGTTGAGCTCTTCGAGCACGACCTTAAGCTCCGGACGGGCCACCGCGTCGGTGAGCGTGAGGTTGGTCATGCGGTCGGCCTCGAACGCCATCATCTCCTTGAGATGTTCGCGCGGCACGCGTTCGAAGAAGCCGGTATAGTCGCTGGCGGTGAAGGCGTTCTCCTCGCCGCCGATGGCGGCGACCGCTTGCGTAAACGTGTTGCCGGGGTTTTTGGCGGTGCCCTTGAACATCAGATGTTCGAGGTAATGGGCCAGTCCCGATTTGCCGGGCGTCTCGTCGGCGGCGCCGACCTTGTACCAGATCATGTGGGTCACGACCGGCGCGCGATGATCCGGAATGACGACGACTTCGAGGCCATTCTCGAGCTTGAAATCAGACACCTGCGGTGCGGACGCAGCGCGCGCCGCGCAGGTCGCGGCGGCGAACGCGAGCGCAACGACAGTCACTCTGCGCGCGCGCCTCAGGGAAAGGACGCCATCAGCCAAGATTTAATTCTCCGCCGTTCGAGCAAGCCCCCAGCCCACACGTTCGCTTGCTGGTGCCTCGTCTGTTGCGGTCCGATCCAACATTCGCACTCAGCTTCGTCGCTCTTTCGTGCGGATGCAGGATTCGCGCCACTAGTGGAGCGGATTTGACACTCGCCACAGACCAGCCGCGAGCTCCGGTAGCGAATGTCAAATCCAAAAGCTCCACTAGCACTCATGGTTGCTAGTGGTCCTTTTCATTCTAACATTCGCATGAGAGCCTGCCGAAAACGGATGCGAATGTTAGAATCGGACCACTAGTTTCCGGCCGCAGTGCCGCTGTCGGGCGTGGCACGGTCGGCGACGGTCGGAACTTTGTACTTCTTCTGCTCCGGTCCGATGCCGTAGGGCTGATCGGCCGACGGCGTCATGTAACCGGCCGGCGGTTCGGTCAGGCTGGTCCTTGGCGGCTCGCCGGTGAACGTGGCGTATTGCTGCTTGCTGGTGCTGAACCAGCTGAAGATGCTGGTCTTCGGGGGTGCATAGTCGCGCTCCGGATAGTCGGAGTTGGACGAAGCCCCGGGAGTCGGCATCTCGCCGCGGCCGCCGGAATTGGTGCCGGCCGCGCTAAGCTCGTCGGGCCGCAGCGGCCGCGCCAAGTCGGTCGCGTAATCCGGATGCGGGTGCGGCCTCGCTTTGACTTTTGCTCTTGCCCGCCGCGTCATGTCCGGGTCCTTCGGCCAATCCGGCACGGCCGGTGCCGCGTCGGCGGACGGCGGCGGCAAGTCGCGCGTCGGCGGCACGACCAGCGGCGAGCGCTCGCTGTAGTTGATGTCACCGCCGCTGCTCGATACGCCGATGACCTGCAACAGCCTGTCATAGAGCGATCCGCCCGAGCTCTGCACATCGTCGTCGCCGGCGCGGGCGACGGCCGTGGCGGCGCAGACGAGACACGCTGCCAATGCGGTTCTGGATACGGTAAGCGCCAGCGCACGCCAATGCGCCGACCGGCCACGGTCGTGGCACTTCAACTGATGCTGCGGCATACCCTCACCCTGAGGTGCCGGTTCGGCACGCTTCCCCAAGGGCTTCCGCCCCTAAAGAATTACCCCACTGTTTATCGGTTATATACTCGATCAGGGCGCTTTTGCGGCGCGACCTTGCAGCAGTGATTCATAGAGAAGTCCGACAACGCCCGCAACGATGGCTACGTCCGCAAGGTTAAACACGTACCAGTCGTAGAACCGGCCGCCGATTTGGGCATGGAGCAGCACAAAATCCATGACGCCGGGCCAGTGCAGCCGGTCGATGGCGTTGCCCACCGCCCCGCCGATGATCAGGCCGAGCGACAGCGCGGTCAGCCGCAGCCGGGCGCGCGACAGCCAAGCCCATAAAAAGCCCACTGCTACCACCTTGAACGCCAGCAGCGCCCACGGTCCGACCGGGCCGCGCTGCGGAAACAGGCCGTAACTGATGCCCGGGTTCCAGGTCAGCACCAGCTCCGCAAATGGGGCGAGCACGATGGGTTCGAGGCTGTTGAGATGCGCCACCAGCACCAGCCAGAATTTGGCGGCCTGGTCGGCGGCGCAGGCGGCGACCGCGACAAAGAGTCCAAACCCGTTCAGCGGCCCCCACAGGTAGGAGCGCTCCGCCTGTTGATTCGGCTTTTGATCCGCTTCGGCGGGTGCCGCGTCGGCCACGCTGCCCCCTACTCCGCCGCGTTGCGCATTGCTTCCCACTCGCGCAACGCCTGGGCGTCGCGTGGGGTCACATCGGGGAATTGCGGGTCCTCGCCCACCGCCGGGGTGATCTTCCACGAGCGAGCGCATTTGCGGCCCTGCGCCAGTTGGGGAACGACCGCGACTCCGGCCACGTCCGGCAAGCGAAACGCCTCCGGGGGCCCATCGCCCTCGATCAGCGCCGCACCCGAGGTGATGCAGAGCTCGGCAAGATCGGCATCGACGACGGTGTTGAACAAGTCGCGATCGGACAGGTAGATGAGCGGGTGTGCCTCGAGCGAGGAGCCGATGCGCTTGGCGGCCCGCTCAAGTTCCAGCGCGCCGGTAACGACCCGGCGCAAACTGCGGAGCTTGCGCCATTTTTCGGCGAGCGCATCGTTGCGCCAGGCGGCCGACACGTCCGGGAACGGCTCGAGGTGAACCGAGGTTGCCGCCGGATCGCGCGCCAGCCACGCTTCTTCGGCCGTGAAGCACAGCATCGGCGCGAGCCAAGTCACCGTGCAGCGGAACAGCTGATCGAGCACGGTGAGGCAGGCTTTGCGCGTCAACGAGGAATACGGCTCGCAGTAGAGCGCGTCCTTGCGGATATCGAAATAGAACGCCGACAAATCGGACGTCATGAACGCGCTGAGCGCGGCGAAGATGCGCTTGTAATCGAAATCCGCGTAAGCCTTGCGCACCAGCGGATCGAGCTCGGCGAGCCGGTGCAGCATCAGCCGCTCAAGCTCCGGCATCCGCTCGGCCGCGACGCGCTCGGCCGCATGAAAATGCGCCAGATTGCCAAGAAGCCAGCGCAAGGTATTGCGCAGCTTGCGGTAAGTATCGACGGTCGTCTTGAGAATCTCCGACCCGATGCGCAGGTCGTCGGCATAATCGGCGGCACACACCCACATGCGCAGGATGTCGGCGCCGGCATCCTTGATCACGTCCTGCGGCGCGGTGACGTTGCCGAGCGACTTCGACATTTTGCGCCCGTCCTCGTCGAGCACGAAGCCGTGCGTCAGCACCACATCGAACGGCGCGCGACCGCGCGTGCCGCAGCTTTCCAAGAGCGAAGATTGAAACCAGCCGCGATGCTGGTCGGAGCCTTCGAGGTACATCACCGTATCGGAGCCGCCGTCGGCCTTGCGCTTGATACCGGCGAGGCCCGGAAAGTGCTTCGGATCCTCCAGCACGAAGGCGTGGGTCGAGCCGGAATCGAACCAGACATCGAGAATGTCATCGACCTTCTGCCAGCCTTCGTTGCCGCGCTTACCCAAAAACCGCTCGCGCGCGCCCGGCGCATACCAGGCGTCGGCCCCCTCGGCTTCGAACGCCTCGATAATGCGAACGTTGACCTCGGGATCGTCGAGAGGCTCCACCGAGCCGTCCGGCTTTTCCTGGATGAACACCGTGATCGGCACGCCCCAGGCGCGCTGCCGCGAGATCACCCAGTCGGGGCGCGACTCGATCATGCCGTTGATGCGGTTCTCGCCCTGCTGCGGCACCCAGCGGGTTGCCGCGATTGAGTGCAGTGCTCGATTTCGCAATGTATCGGACACGGGCCGTTCATCGACAAAATCAACTTGCCCGATTCTCGGCAAAGGCGACGGTGAAAGCTTTTCGGAGGTGATCGGCTTATCCATCGCAATGAACCATTGCGGCGTGTTGCGATAGATCACCGGCTTCTTCGAGCGCCACGAATGCGGGTATTCATGCTTGAGCCGCGCGCGGCCGAGCAGCATGCCGGCCTCGATCAGCGCCTTGATCACGGCCTCGTTGGCGTCGCCCTTCTCGCCGGTCTCGGTGAGGACGCGCTTGCCAGTGAAACCGGGCGCCTGCTCGGTGAAACGGCTGTCGCCGTCGACCATGGAGGGAATGGCGGTGTTGATGCCCATTGCTTCGAGCTCTTCGCGTGCGCCTGTCCAGACTCCCCAGTCTTCGCGCCCGTGCCCCGGAGCCGTATGGACAAAACCGGTCCCGGTGTCGTCGGTAACATGATCGCCCGCCAACAGAGGAACTTCAAAATTATATGCGCCATTTAGTCCTTGAAGAGGATGCGAGCAGGAGAGGGCGAAAAGCACATCTGAAGAGACTTCGCGAAGCTCCTTGTAAGCAAGAACCCGCGCCTGCCGCATCACTTCGATTGCAAGTTTCTTTGCGATGATAAAGCGATCACCTTTTTTGGCCCAATTTCCGTCGGGCGCGTCTGTCACCTCGTAAAGAGCGTACTCAATTTTAGGCGAGAAACTGATCGCGCGATTACCCGGCAAAGTCCAAGGTGTTGTCGTCCAAATAACGACGCATGAACCACGTAATCCGCTGTCATTAAGGAGACGCTGCGATTCACTTCGCAAAATATTTTCACCCTCGGGCGTTCCGAGAACGTTCGATTTCATGTTGAGAATAAAGGATCCCGGTACGTGAAATTTTGTAACCGGAAACTTCACCCACACCTGATCCGAAACATATTCCTCGTACTCGACCTCGGCCTCGGCGAGCGCCGTCTTTTCCACCACCGACCACATCACCGGCTTAGAGCCGCGATAGAGGATGCCTTCGGCCGCGAACTTCATCAGCTCGCGCGCAATCTGCGCTTCGGCCGCGAACGCCATCGTGGTGTAGGGGTGCGTCCAGTCGCCGACCACGCCAAGGCGCTCGAACTCGTCGCGCTGTACCTTGATCCAGTGTTCGGCGAAGGCGCGGCACTCCTTGCGGAATTCGACCAACGCTGCCGCATCGGAAAAATCCGGCTTGCCCTTGCCCTTGGCGGTGTAGTTTTCCTCCTCGATCTTCCACTCGATCGGCAGGCCGTGACAGTCCCAGCCGGGCACGTAGTTCGAGTCGAAGCCGAGCATCTGCTGGCTGCGCGTCACCACGTCCTTCAGAATCTTGTTGAGCGCATGCCCGATATGGATGTTGCCGTTGGCATAGGGCGGGCCGTCGTGCAGAACGAATTTCGTTCGCCCCTTGCCGGCCGCGCGCAGCCGGCCGTACAGGTCGAGCTTCTTCCAGCGCGCCAGGATTTCCGGCTCGCGGGCTGGCAGCCCGGCGCGCATCGGGAAGTCGGTCTTGGGCAGGAACAGCGTCTCGCTGTAATTGCGCGCTTTGGTCGGCGTCTCGGTCATACTGCGTCGTCTCGTGTGGCCGCCTTCTAACAAGCCTGTTGCGGTGCGGAAAGGGTGGCTGGGGGCGGCGGCGTGGCCGTCAGCGGAACTCTAGACGCCAAAGCGGCGTTAACCCGCGGAATTTGCCGAAGAAAGCGGGCGATCATCTGCCCAAATCTGTTGAAATCGCTGGCGGACCAACCGCGGAAGACCCGGAGGTTGCTGTGGAGTATATCCGTGCCAGCCGCGAACCACGTCACGCCCTCATCATCAGCGATCCGCAGCCGGTCGCCAGCATCCAGTCGATCTGGGCATCGGCCGGCCAGGCGGCCAATATCGGCATTTTTCTCATTCTGTTGAGCGGCGTGCTCTATGTCGGCAGCGAAATCCTGCTGCCAATCCTGATCGCGGCGGTGGTGTCGCTGACTTTGGCGCCGCTGATCAAAGCCGGCAAGCGCCACGGCATTTCGCCCTGGATCACCGGCACCCTCATTGTCGCGCTTGCGGTGGGTGCACTCGCCGTTGCGGCAACCGCAGTCGCCGGCCCGGTCAGCGAGTGGATCGGACGCGCACCGCAGATCGGCGCCACCATCAAGCAGAAGCTCAGCGTACTCGAACCGCCGCTTGCCGCGTTGCGCGAACTGCAGACCTCGGTATTCGGCGGCGCAGCTGCGGCGCCGCCTGCCGCAGCGCCGAACGTGGTGGTTCCGGTTGTTGCCTTCCTCACACCCGCGGCCGGCGAGTTGCTGCTGTTCTTCGGCACGTTGCTGTTTTTCCTGGTCGGCCAGATTGGGCTGCGCAACCGCCTCGTCCTGATGTTCTCCGGCCAGGAGGCGCGGCTGCGCTTCCTGCGCATCATGAACGACATCGAGAAGAACCTCGCCAGCTACCTCGCGGTCGTCACGATCATCAACGCCGCGCTCGGCACCATCGTCGCGCTCGGCGCGTGGCTCGTGGGCCTGCCCGATCCGGCGATTTTCGGGCTGCTCGCGGCACTGCTCAATTACGTGCCGTATGTCGGACCGGCCATCATGATGATCACGATGTTCGGCGTCGGACTCGTCAGCTTTCCCTCGCTCGGCCATGCGCTGATCGCGCCGGCCGCGCTCCTTGGACTATGCACAGTGGAAGGACATTTCATTACGCCCACCATCGTCGGCCGGAGAATAACGCTCAACCCGCTCCTCGTGGTGCTGGCACTGGCCTTCTGGACCTGGATGTGGGGGCCGATCGGGGCGTTGCTGGCCGTGCCGCTGTCGATCGTCGGGCTCGTGATTTTCAGCCATTTATTCCCGCATGAGGATGTGAAATTGCCCGAGTAAGGCCAATTGCGCCGCCTGTTTGACAATGATCAAATGGAACCTTTCGGTCGCCTGCTAATTGACCGGGCAGCCCGGCTTTTACTGATGGAGTAATGGCATGAACACGCCTTCCAATTTCTCGCAGAGCGCCGGTGAAAGCCTGAAAGAAGCAAGCGACGGCGTGCGCGAAGCGGGCAGCGCCGCATCCGCCGATATTCAGAAAGATCTGCAGGCGCTGCGCGATGATTTCGGGCGCCTCGCCGACCAGGTCACCGCAATTCTCTCCGACAAGGGCAACGCGGCGTGGCAGCGCGCCAAGAGCAGCGTGAAGACCAGCGTCGATGGCGTCGTCGCCGACGCACAGGCCAAGGGACACGAAGCAGTTGGCGCGATGCGCGAGGTGTCGGACAATTTCGTCGCCGCCATCGACGAGTCGATCAAGGAGCGGCCCTACGCGACGCTCGCAATCGCCGCGGCGATCGGCTTTCTGTTCGGGGCCACGTGGCGGCGTTGACGTGATGCGGCGGGACAGCGCGGGGCTTGCATGATCAAGGGCTTGGTGCGCGACGTAAGGCTCGCGGTCCAGTCGAAGACTGGCGCGACGCCCGGCGTCTTCATCTGGTTCGGCCTTGCCGCATTCGCCGCGCTCACGGCATTCGCGTTCCTCTGCGTCGCGGCTTACGCCTGGCTGGCATCGCATTACGGCAACGTCTATGCCGGCCTGATCGCCGCCGGCTTTTTCATCCTGATCGCGGCGATTGCCGCGCTGCTTGCGGCACTGGCGCGGCGGCGCGCCAGAGAGCGCGCCATCCTCGAACGCGCCGCGCACGCCCATGCCGCATCGTGGCTGCTCGATCCGCGTATTCTCGCCACCGCCATGCAGGTCGGCCGCTCGCTCGGCTGGCAGCGCCTGGTCCCGATCGCGCTTCTTGGATTTCTCGCGGCGCAATGGACGCGCGAGTACCGCGCTCAGCGCAGCGACGGTGACGACGAAACCGCAGGCGAAAGTTAATTCAAGCCCCGCGGCTCACTCGGCCGCCGCGCCTTGTGGCCAAAGCCACGCCGCTCCGCGCACGCCGCTGGAATCGCCGTGTACCGCGCGAACGATCTTGGTATGCAGCACATCCGTGAACGCAGACTTGAGAATCAAATCGGGAAGCCCGGAATAGATCGCGTCGATGTTGGACAGGCCGCCGCCGAGCACGATGATGTCGGGGTCGAGCACGTTGATGACCGACGCCAGGCTGCGCGCCAGCCGATCCCGATAAAGCGACAGGCTGTCGAGCGCGGCCCGATCGCCACGATCCGCCGCCGCAACGACGTCATTGGCGCTCAGGGTCTGCTTCGTCAGCGCCTGATATTGCCGCCCCAGGCCGGCGCCGCACAGAAAGGTCTCGATGCAGCCGTACTTGCCGCAATAGCACTGCGCTCCAGGCCATTCGTTCGGCCGGATCCATGGCAGCGTGTTGTGTCCCCATTCGCCGGCGATGCAGTTGCGGCCGGCGAGCAGAGTCTTGTCGACGACAATGCCGCCGCCGACCCCGGTCCCCAAAATCACGCCAAACACCACGCGCCCGTCGCGTCCGGCGCCGTCGGTCGCCTCCGACAAAGCAAAACAATTGGCGTCGTTCTCAATGCGGATCGGCCGCCCCAACAGCCTGCCGACGTCGCGGTCGAGCGCGCGGCCGATCAACACGGTGCTGTTGGAATTCTTGATCATCCCGGTATCCGGGGAGATGGCACCGGGCGTTCCGATGCCGACCGTGCCTTGACGTGACAGCTCGCGCTCCGCGGTCTGCACCAAACCCGCGATGGCGGTGAGCGTACCGTCATAGTCTCCGGCCGGCGTCGCAATGCGCCGCCGCCACAACTCGGCGCCGCCGTCGTCCAGCGCGATGGCTTCGATCTTTGTACCGCCGAGATCGACCCCGATCCGCATCAAGTTCCTGCCCTCACGCGCGCGCCGACGTCCGACATGACGCTTTTATGGCGGCATGCGCGTCCGCGCTACCCGGAGGCTGGCGAAAGCTGGGTCGATTTCTGAACTTGTGTGCGCCATCGCTCGATCTGGGCGAGTTCCATGGCTGGCCGTTCGCCGATGACCTTGCCGCGGCCGAGATAGATCTCGCCCGATCCGCCGTCGATCGATAGCCAATCGCCTTCGTTGAGCCTGTGGCGCACGAACTGCGCCACATGGGCCGCGGCATCGACGGCAAGTCCCTCGCACGCAACGATGCACGGCTTGCCCATCTGGCGCGCCACCAGCGCCGCATGGGCGGTGCGGCCGCCGACGGCAGTGACGATGCCCGCAGACACGGCGAAGCCAGCGACATCGGCGGTGCTGGTGTCGGGCCGCACCAGAATGACGGGCTCACCGCTTTGCGCCAGCCGGCGCGCGCTCTCGCAGGCGAAGGCGGCGCGTCCGACCGCAATTCCCGACGATGCTCCGATGCCGCGCGTGACGGCTTCGCCGGCATCGACCAGGCGATTGGTGACGAGCCCACTGAGATCGACATCGTGCAGCCGCGCCAGTGCTTGCGCAGGCGTGATGCGGCCTTCGCTGACAAAGTCGACGGCAAAGCGCAGCGCGGCCTGCGGCGTGCGCTTGGCGGCGCGGGTCTGCAGGATCCAGAGCTTGCCGTCTTCTATGGTGAATTCGACGTCCTGCACGTCGTTGAATTCGCGCTCCAGCCGAACGAGCGCGTCGCGCAATTGCGCCCCGGTCTGCGGCAACGCCCGCGCGATGGCCTGCTCGGTCTGCGGATTGCGCCGTCCCGAAACAACATCTTCGCCCTGGGAGTCGAACAGCACGTCGATCACCGGCTCGGCGGCGCCGGTCGACGGGTCGCGCGAAAACGCCACACCCGCGCCCGACGTCGCGCCGCTGTTGCCGAACACCATCGCCTGCACGGTAACCGCCGTACCGGCCAAATCCTCCAAATGCTGGAGCTTGCGGTAGGTGCGCGCGCGATCGCTGAACCAGGATTGATAGACCGCTTCGGTCGCCGCGCGCAGTTGATCCATCGGCTCGTCGGCCAGCACGCATTCTTCGTCTTCGATCGCCTGCCGATACAACTCGGCGAGACGCTCCAGTGCCTCGCTGTCGAGCATCCGCTCATCGTCGAATCCCTCGGCGGCCACAAGATCAGCAAGCCGGTGCTCAAATGTCTCGGGCGTGATGCCGAGCACGACGGTGCCGAAGGTTTCGAGAAAACGCCGCCGGCAGTCGAGGGCAAAGCGCGGATGGCCGCTCATGCGCACAAGACCGCGGACCGCCGCGGTCGTGCAACCGACGTTGAGCACGGTATCGAGCATGCCGGGCATCGAGCGCGCGGCGCCGGAGCGGACCGAGACCAGCAATGGGCGCCGCCGGCCACCAAACGATTTGCCGGTCGCCTCTTCCAGAAAGCCGATGCCCTCGGCGAGGCCGTCGGCGATGCGCTGTCGGGCGGCGGCATCGCCGCGGACACTCGCCGCGCAGAGTTCCACGGGAAGCACGAACGCTGGCGGCACCGGCAGCCCAAGCGCTGCCACGCGCGCCAGATTTGCGGCCTTGGCTCCGGCGATCTCGGCGGGCGCCGCGTCGGTCGATTGCTGATGAATGCGCATGATATGCATGATGAAACTCTCAGGTACGGAGGTCGGCCAAAACGTGCTCGCGCAGTTGGTGTCCGAAGCCGGCAAGCCTGTCGGTCGCCCGCTCCAGCGCACGTGCAAGTTCGATCGCCGACAGTGCGGTTTTCAGATCGAATTCGCCCTGCAGGATCGTGGCGGTCAGTTGGCGCTCGGCAGCGTCAGCGGCGTGCTCGGCGTCGATCAGACGGCTCACTGCCGCCAGCGCATCCTCGGTATCGACACGGTGACCCTCAGGAACCTCGGCCGCAGCCGCGACCCCGGAAGCGGCCGCCTCGGTGCCCGTCACAGCCGCCGTGCACAGCGCTTTGAGCGGATCGAGCAGATCCGCGTTCAATCCGTTCGGAATCAGCGACGCGGCAAAGGCGGCCTGTTCCAGTTCATCGATCGCATCCTCGATGAGGTTGACGAGCCGTTCGATGCGGCGGTCGGCGTCGAGCCGGTCGATCTCGCCACGGACGTCCACGGCGATGCGATCGGCCTTCTGTTCAATGCGCTCCGCCTTCTTCGCCAATGCGGCGCCATCGGCGGCCTGCCCCTGCCGCCGTTCGGCGACAACTTGGTCGAGGCCGGCGGCGATGTCCCGGGCCAATCCGGCCTGCCGGATCACTGTTGCCAACAGCGCGGCATCAACCCGCTGCAGGTGCCGGACGAGATCCGCTTCGATCCGGTCGCGCGCCAGGCGGACGGAGCTGCCCTGCAGCAGCGACTCGGTCGACACCCGCAGCACGGCTTTGAGAAAATCGATCGCGCCGGCGCGCCCGAGCGCCCGTTCCAGAGGCTCGCCAAAGCCGATGCGCTCCGGCGCCGCGTGCCGGACTGCAGCCGCCACCAGTTCGCTGCCGCCGAGCACCAGAAAGCCGCGATGACCGACGCGATGCCGCGCCGCCCAGTCGAGGATGTGGACTGACTCGGACTTGGAGACCCATGTTCGCAAGAGCTTGCGGGCCTTGTTCCAGTCGATCAGAAAAACCAGCGAGGCACCCAGCGCTTCGAGGAACGCGTCGCGGCTATCGGCGTCGTCGGTCTGCAGGCGGCCGGTGATCAAATAAAACACGCCCTCGTCGGCGAGACCGGCAACGCTCTTGCGCTCGAGCCCGCTCCACTGCACCAAGAAATCCCGAAACAGGCCGGCAAAGAATCTGGCGCGCGCCAAGTGAACGTCGGTGTAGGTCACGGTGACCGCGTCGGATGTGACCGCGATCACCACCACATGCGCATCGGTCTCGCCGATGTCGTTCTGGATGGTGAGCCGCTCGCCGCTTCGGGCCGCCGTCGTCGCCAAGCCGGGATGGCCGAATTTCAATGGCTTGGTCGCCTCGACGCCGCGCATGAATGCTTCGATCGCCGACTTGTCCTGCGGTCGCAGGCCGCGGACGCGGGCACCGGCGACGACCTCCTCCGCATTGGCTGCCGCCAACGCGTTCAGCGTCTTGTGCAGATCCATGACCAGCCGATGCAGCGTGCCACCGTCGCTCTCGGCGAGCGCCGTCAGCCGCGCGACCTGCGCAAGCGCTATATCGTCGGCCGCGGGCGGCGGCACATCGCGGTCGATCGCCGCCAGCCGCGCCAGCGCCTGATCGCCGTTGTCCGGATCGGCAACACGCACCGCCTTGGCCATGGCGGCGACGTCTTCTGAAATTGCGGCCCGGAGATTGGCGAGACCGGATGCGCTCAGGGTCCCGTCCGCCGAGAGGCGGGCGCTGCCGACCAGTCGCTCCATGGCGAGCGCATCGATCCCGGCGGCGCGGCATTCCTCGGCAAGGTCGAACCGCGCCCCATTGGGCGCCTGCGCGCTGTGCGCTGCCGCCTGCAGAATGCTCAAGCGCACCTTCACCCGGTCGTTCGCAGCCAGTCCTTCGGCGATACGGGCCGGGAGCAACAAATCAGCCTGCCCAAGCTGCTCAACGATTTCCGATTTCATTGGCGCCATCCCGTTGTCCAGGCGGCGAGCAAAGCACGATCCGGGCGCGAAGTTATTGAGCTAAGTCATTCATCGAATTGTCACAAACGAGCGTTCCGGCGCTTGCGCGAACGACGTTTCGGCGCCGCCGCCGCGAGACGCTGCTTCCGCCGCTTGGCGGCGCGCTTCTTGCGGCAGGCGGCGCATTTGCAACCGCCGGACTCGATAAAATATTGCAGATATTCCTTGCCATAGTCGTAGGTGATTTCTTCCTCCGGCTCGATCCGCCGGTCCGCCACGATGACGATGCCGCCGTCGCGCCCGATCGGCTTCGCGTTCGGCTTGCAGGAGTGATTGATGTAGCGCGCGATGTTCCAGCGCGGCGAGCCGTCAATCGTCTTCTTTTTGGTCAGCTCGAACATATACCGGGCGCCGCGCGCTTCGCGGCGCTCTGCTTCCTCGTCCGAAATGACGCGGCCGCGATAGGCGGCGATGTAGGCGCCCCGCTTGATCGGCCGCGTCGCGAACATGCCCAGCCCGGTCCTGGAGCGGCCGATGCGGAAGTAGCGAGACATGTCTGTTCGAATAACCGCCGATTCGCGCGCTGTCATCCGCAATTCCCGCTCAGCCGCGCGGGTGTGGATGACTCACGAGATCGGTGATGACCGCCTGCGCGGCGTTGTGGCCCGGCGCCCCGGTGACGCCGCCGCCCGGATGGGCCCCTGAGCCGCATAGATAGAGGCCCGCGATCGGCATGCGATAGTCGGCGAAGCCGAGCATCGGACGCGCCGAAAACAGCTGATCGAGCGTCAGCGCGCCATGGAAGATGTCGCCGTTAGGCAGGCCGAATTGGCGCTGCAAATCCGCTGGCGACAGGCTCGCCCGCGCAATCACGCTCGCCGCGAAGCCCGGGGCGTAGGCCTCGACCGTGTCGATCATCAGATCGGCAAGTTTTTCGCGGCGCTCGTCCGCTGCGGCGCCGGTGCAGAAGTCCGGCGACACGTGCTGACAGAACAGGCTCGCCACATGCGCGCCGGAGGGCGCGAGACTGTCATCGAGCGTCGAGGGGATGACCATCTCGACGATCGGTTCGCGGCTGAAGCCGTCGCGCAAGCAATCGCGATAGGCGCGGTCCATGTAGGCCAAGCTCGGCGCCAGGATGATGCCGGAGGTGAGGTGATCGCCCTCCTCCGGGAGCGCCGAGAATATGGGCAGCCGCGACAGCGCGACATTCATCCGGAACGAGCCCGACCCAGCTTTCCAGCGCTTCATGCGCGCCGCCGCACTCGGCGGCACCGCGTGTCCGGGCACCAGCGTCTGCAGCAGACTCTGCGGATTGACGTTGGCAATGACGGCGCGCGCGCGCAAAGTCGTACCGTCATCGAGCACGACGCCGCCGGCGCGGCCCCCGTCCACGATCACTTCGCGCACCGGTTTGCCGAGATCGATGCGCACGCCGTGCTCGCCCGCGGCGCGCGCCATCGCCTGCGTGATCGCACCCATGCCGCCGATGGCGTGGCCCCACACGCCGGCACGGCCGTTCACTTCGCCGAACGCATGATGCAGCAACACATAGGCGGAGCCCGCCGTGTAGGGGCTCGCCAGATTGCCGACCACCGCATCGAAGCCGAGCATCGCCTTGATCGGTTCGGATTCGAACCAGCGATCGAGCGTTTCGCCGGCGGATTTGCGGAACAGGTCGAACGCCGCCCTGAAGCCGTCGGCCTGCCATAGCCGCTTGCCGAGCCCCGCGAGCTTGCCCAGTTCGCCCAACGTGCGGGTGAAATTACCGAACAACAGATTGGGCGGTGCCTGGAGCACAAGGGATCGCAATACCGCCGCGGTGCGGCCGATCTCGGCCTGGTAGTCGGCATAGCGCTCCGCGTCGCGCGTGCTGAACTTGGCGATCTCGCGCGCGGTGCGGCCCTCGCCAGTGAGCAGATAACGGCCGTCGGGCAGCGGCAGAAAATTCTGCGCGCGGCGTTCGACGATGCGCAGGCCGTGACGATGCAGATCGAGATCGCGGATGACTCTGGGCTGAAGCAGACTGACGGTGTAAGCCGCAGTCGAATTGCGGAAACCGGGATGGAATTCCTCGGTCACGCAGGCACCGCCGACCACGCCGCGGCGCTCGAACACGCGCACGCGCAAACCCGCCATGCCGAGATAGGCCGCGCAGGTCAGCCCGTTATGGCCGGCCCCGATGACGATGGCGTCAAGCTCGGACATGAGGAGCAGTTGAGCGGACGTTCAATAAGAAGTTCAAGAGATCGGCGGAAAAGCGTCGCCGGCGCGCGCCAGGGCCTCGCGCGCACGGTACGCGTCGTCGTGCATCTGCGCCACCAGCGCGTCAACCGACGCGAACGCCGCCTCCTCGCGCAGCCAGGCGATAAAAGCGACTTCGATGGTCTTGCCGTAGATGTCGCCCGAGAAATCGAACAGAAACACTTCGAGCAGCACCACGCCGGTATCGAACATCGGCCGGCGGCCGAAGCTGGCGACGCCGTCGTAGCGCCGCCCGCCGATGCCGACACGGACCGCATAGATGCCGTGGCGCAGCCCGCACGACGCATCGAGCACCAGGTTCGCGGTCGGGAAGCCGAGTTCGCGGCCGCGCTTGTCGCCGTGCACGACTTCGCCGGTCACGAACCAGGGATAGCCCAGATATTCCGCTGCCTCTTCCACCCTGCCCGCGGCAAGCGCCTCGCGGATCGGCCCCGACGACACCGGCCGGCCGTTGTCCTCGAAAGGCGGCACCACGTCGACAACGAAACCGCATTTCTTGCCTTCGGCGGCGAGGAAATCCGGCGAGCCGGCGCGGCTCATGCCGAAGTGAAAGTTGAAGCCGATCACGGCGCCGCTTACGGCGAAGCGATCGACCAGAATGCGCCGCACGAATGCTTCGGCGGTCAGCTTGGCAAGGACCGCATCGAAAGTCAGGACGATGGCGCCGTCGAGCCCGATGCCGGACAAGAGCTTCAGCTTGGTCGCCTCGTCGGTGAGCCGGAACAGCTTCTCCCGCGGATTAAAGAAGGCGCGCGGATGCGGCTCAAAAGTCAGCGCGGCGGCCGACTTGCCAAGGCCTCGGGCGCGATGGAGCGCCGCGGCGATGACGGCGCGGTGACCGCGATGCACCCCGTCGAAATTTCCGATGGCGACGACGGCCCCACGCAAACCATCGGCGTCCCCGCCGTCGCGCACGATGAGGAAGTCTTTTTTCGTCATTGCCGGCAATGGTTAAGAAATTCCTGCGCCGTAGGTGCCGTCGCGGCCGCCGCTGAGTCAAGTCGGCCGCCTGCCGCGTCATGCCGGTACGCTGCCCACAAGGCCATTGCGCAGGTTAACTCGATCTTCAAACTCTCAATGGTACTTTTACGTCTCGTTAGGCAGGGCAAGAGTTTCGGCTGCGCCCTGCCTCTCGATCGCAGGAGCCGGCACGAATCCCTCTCGGCCATGTCCATTTCGGCCCAGCATTCGAATCAGGTTTCGAACCAGGTCAGTTTGGTCAACGCCGGAGGGGCGTAAGCCGGTTATTCGTAATTGCGCCCGCCTGGGGGAGCGAAACGACATGGCTCTCGACCCGTCAATGCCCGTGCTCGTCGTCGACGATTACAGCACGATGATCCGCATCATCCGCAATCTGTTACGGCAGATCGGCTTCGCCGATGTTGACGACGCCAACAACGGTTCGGCGGCGCTCGATAAGATGCGGGCCAAGCGTTATGGGCTGGTCATTTCCGATTGGAACATGGAGCCGATGACCGGCTACGATCTGCTGCAGCAGGTCCGCTCCGATCCCGGTCTCGGCAACACGCCGTTCATCATGGTCACCGCCGAATCCAAGACCGAGAACGTGATCGCGGCCAAGAAGGCGGGCGTGAACAACTACATCGTCAAGCCGTTCAACGCCCAGACGCTGAAGGCCAAGATCGAGGCGGTGTTCGCCGAGAACAAGGAAGCCGCTGCCGAGGGCGCGCGCTGACGCCGGCGTTTCTTCACGGAAATATTCCGGCGTTTCACCACACCAGCCCGCGCACGATCGCCTTCGGGGCGACGCCGGCGGCGCTGAACATCGCATTCAAGGCGGCGACATCGGGCGTCTCGCGCGAGCCGTAATGCTCGGCATGAAGCCCGGATGTTACAAACAGGCAATCGAGTCCGAACGCGGTGGCGCCGGCAAGATCGGTGCGCACCGAATCGCCGATCGCGAGCACGCGCGGCAGCGGCGGCGGGTTGCCGCCGCGCAACGACGCGGCCTTGCCGAGCGCCGTCTCGTAGATTGGCGCGTGCGGCTTGCCGCAAAACAGCACCTCGCCGCCGGCCGCCGCGTAAGCATCGGCGAGCGCGCCCGCGCAATAGACCAGCGTGTCGCCGCGCTCGACCACCACATCAGGGTTGGCGCAGACCATGAACAAGCCGCGCTCGCGCATGCGCGCCAAGCTGTCGCGGTAACTCTCCGGCGTCTCCGTGGTGTCATCGAACAGGCCCGTGCACACCACGTAATCGGCCGTCTCGAGCGGCGCGAACGTGACGTCCAGCCCGGCGAAGATCGGCAGGTCGCGGTCCGGGCCGACGCGATACACGCTCTCGGACAGCCGGCTCTCGACGACGCCGCGGGTGACATCGCCGGAGCTGACGATCGCGTCATAGGCCTCGTGCGGCACGCCCAGCCGGTCGAGGATGCGCACCACGGCGGAACCGGGCCGCGGCGCGTTGGTGACCAGGATCGCCGTGCCGCCGGCCTGGCGAAAGCACGCCAGCGCTTCGCAGGCATCGGGAAAGGCGGCGACCCCGTTATGCACGACACCCCAGACGTCGCACAGCAGCACGTCGTAGTTGCGGGCGAGCGGCGCGAAATGCTGCACGAGCGGCACGCTGTGTTGCGCTGTCGGTGATTGCGGTGATGACGCCATTACGGGGATGCGAAACAGAGTGGCCGTCTGACAACACGGGGGACTGTGATCGACGGCGTGGATTATCTTACGGGGTTAGTCAACTGGCGATCCAAATGGATCGGAAAGTCAGCCGCGTCCGGCGCTGGCGCGAATGAGTTGCGCCAGGCTGCCGCGCGACGCGGCGGCGGCAGACGCGGCGGGCTGCGACGGATTCGAGGCGGCCGCGAGCGCGCTCCTGCCGGTCTCGGAGGCGCCGGCTTTGGCCTGCTCCTTGGGCGCCTCACCCGCGGCCTGCAGCGCCTCGGCGCGCACCGGACGCGGCGGCGCGAACAGAAAGCCCTGGCCGAAACGAACATCGTAGTCGAGCAAATCGACGACGACATTTTCGCTCTCGATCCGCTCGGCAATCAGGTCGATGCCGTACCGGCCGAGCAGGTCGGAAAAGTCGGCGGGATGAATATCGGTCGAGGCCGCGCCGACGCGGTTGAGCAGCAGTGCGGCCGAAGCCTTGACGAAGCGGAAACCGCGATCGGTGAGTTCGCGCGGCTCGACGCGAAGATCGGTGAGATTGTCCATGGAAAAGCGGAAGCCGCGTTCGGCCAGCGCGGCGAGGCTCTCGTGTTCGATCGGCCCCATGGCGCGCACCGCGCTCTGCGAGAACTCGAACGCCAGCGAGCCAGCGATGGCGCGGTTGGCCTCGACGAATTCGAGGAAGGTCGAGAAGCTTGCGTTCGTCAGCGTCATTCCCGACACATTGCAGAACAGTCCGATCTCGCGATTTTTCAGAAGCAGCCGCCGCACGACCTGCACGCAGCGCAGCACGGTGAGATGGTCGAGCTTCGGCATCAGCGCGCCGGCCTCGGCGTATTTGAGAAAATCGGCGGCCGCGACCACGTCGCCGTCCTCGGTCTTGAGCCGCGACATCGCTTCGTAGAAGCGCACTTTGCGCTGCGGCAGCATGACGATTGGCTGCAGGTAAAGGTCGATCCTGCCGCTGTCGATGGCGGCGCCGACTGTGGCGATGATGCCTGCGCGGTCGAGCCCGGCAAAGGCAGGTACGCTGGATTCGGCCCGGACGGCGGGCGCGGGCGCCGCGGGCGCAGGCGCAGCGGCCAGTTCGGCAACGACAGCGGCGGGTGCTGCGGCAAGGGATGCCGCAAGGGATGCGGCGGGGGCCGCGGCGGGCTCCGCGATAACAGCGGCAACGGCCGGGGCGGCCGCCGGCGCAGCACGAGGAGCCGGCGCGACCGTCGGCGCCGCCACAGGCGTGGGAACCGGAGCGGCAGCAGCGGCGGCTGAAGCGGCTTGGCGCTCAGCCGCCACAGCCTCGTATTTGGCCCCGATACGGCCAATGGCGAGCTGATGCGCGGCGACCGAATTGGCGAGCTGTTTCACCAAGGTCGAGAGTTCCTCGATCTCGGCGGCAAGCGGCTGCGCCGCCTGAAGCGAGCGCTCCAGGACGTGCTCGACGTTGGTCTCCATGGCATTGAGACGCAGGCCGAATTCGGCGAACTGGCGCGCCAGATCACCGGAACTGCGCGACAGCGTCGAGATTTGCGCAGTGGCCTCGGCGCGATCACGCAGCCGTGCCGAGACGGCATTGTAGACCGCCAGCGCCGTCAGCACGCCGAGCGCCACCAGGGCGGATTCCGCGCCGGTAAAACCGAAACGCAAATAAACCACGATGCCGAGCGAAACGGCGATGAGCACCATGCAGACGGCGATGAAAAACGCGCTGATGCGCACCATGCCGAACCCCGTATGCCTCACCGCGAACGATCCGCGCCGCCCCGATTCGCCGATCGGCCACTGTCTAGCGTCGCCTGCCAAGTGTCCATATCCGCCGGTGTCCATGCACACCGCCGGCCGCAACGGCGCCGCGTCCTTGCCGCTATCGTAGCCAAAGCGGCGGCGTGCTTCTATAAGGCCGCCATGGGGCGGCGGTGAAAGTTGGTGAAATCGTCTCGCCCCAGCCCCCCAATTTCCCCCTTCCCATGAGCCAGGCCTCCGATGTAACGGCCGCGACCGCGGCCCCCCCTGATACGGCGCCACGGCGGGGTCTGATCGCCTGGATCGCGCGCCGGCCCGATACCGCGTTCGGCGCATTTCTGGCCGTGCATTGCGTCGTCTGGACCGCGCTGCCGACGCTGCTTTACGCCAACCTGCCGCTAGACCTGATCGAGGCGCTCACCTATGGCCGCGAATGGGTGCTCGGATCCGACAAGCTGCCGCCGCTGCCGTGGTGGCTGGTGGAGATCATGTACCGGATATTCGGCGCGGACATCGCCTATTACGCGCTGGCCGAGATCGTGGTCTGCGGCGCGTTTGCGCTGGTCTATGCGACGGCGCGGCCGCTGGTCGGACCGACGCGCGCGCTGGTCGCCGTTCTGATCATCGACGGGCTGCATTACTTTGGGTACACGGCGGCGAAGTTCAATCACGACGTTATTCAGTTACCGCTCTGGGCGCTGGCCGGGTACACGTTTCATGCCGCGCTCAGGCGCGGGCACACCGGCCGCTGGCTCCTGCTCGGCTTCGCCTTCGGCGCCGCGCTGTGGGCCAAATATTTTGTCGTCGTCCTGGCCGCGCCGTATCTGCTGTTTCTGCTGCTCGACCGCGATGCACGGCCGGCGCTGCGAACGCCCGGTCCGTGGCTCGGCATGGCGCTCGCGCTCATCATCGCAAGTCCGCATGTCGTCTGGCTGATCGAGAATAACTTTGCGCCGTTCGCCTATGTGGATCACCGCTCGGCGCCCGCCAGCCATTGGTGGGATTACATCTGGCACCCGGCCTTCTTTGCCTTGGGCCAGTTCTTCTTCATGCTGCCGGCGCTGGTGATTGCCGCAATGTTCGTTTGGCCGCGGGCGACTCCCAATAACCCTCCCTCCGCCGCGCCATCGGGTTTCGGCGCCGACGCGTTTGACCGCCGCATCGTCACGGTGATCGCCTTCGGTCCCGCGGCCGCGATGCTGGCGCTGATCGCCGCAAGCGGCCGCGGCGCCGTCACCATGTGGGGCTATCCGCTCTGGCTGTTTTGCGGGCTGTGGATCGTGCTGTTCGTACCGCGGTCGCTCGACGCGGCGCGCCTGACGCGCATTGTCATCGCCTGGAGCGCGGTGTTCGCCGCACTCGCGCTCGCCTTCACTGCCGATTACACGGTGCTGCCGCTGATCGATCACCGTTATCGCGCCGCGTTCTTTCCCGGCGATGCGTTGGCCGCTACGCTGACGCCGCGCTTCCATGCGGCGACCGGCGGCAAGCCGCTGCGCTACGTCGTCGGCTCGATGTGGCTTGCCGGCAATCTGGCGCATTATTCGCCGGACCAGCCGCATGTTGTGATCGACGAAGAACTGCAGCGTTCACCCTGGATCGATCTCGCCGACATGCGCCGCAAGGGAGCGCTTTTCGTCTGGGATGGTCGCGACTTGCAGAAACTGCCAGCCGCGTTCGCGGCGCTGGCGCCGGATGCCAAGGTCGGCGCGCCATTCACGCTGCCGGCGCGGCGCTTCGGCAAGACCCTTGAGCATGTCGGATGGGCGATCCTGATGCCGCAGTGAGGCGCGTGCTTACGCCGTCGCCCGGATCACACGCGCCACCTTGACGAACATCTCGCCGATCTGGGCCTCACGCACGATCAGTGGCGGGCACAGCGCGATCATATCGCCGGTGATGCGTATCATCAGGCCCTCGTCGTGGAAGGCGCGGTTCATCGCCTCGGCGGCGCGGGCGCCCGGCGCGCCGGGACGCGGCGCGAGATCGATGCCGGCGGTGAGCCCCACGGTGCGGATGTCGAGCACGCCCGGCAGGTCCTTGAGCGCCATCGCGGCGTCGGCAAACAGCGGCTCGAGCTTGCGCGCGCGCTCGAACAGGCCTTCGTCGCGGTATAGATCGAGCGCGGCGAGGCCTGCGGCGCAGGCGAGCGGATGCGCCGAGTAGGTGTAGCCGTGAAACAATTCGATGGTCTGGTCGGGACCCTGCATGAAGGCGTCGTACACGGCCCGCCGCGCGATCACGCCGCCCATCGGCACGCTGCCCGAGGTGACGCCTTTGGCGAAGGCGATGAGATCGGGCGTCACGCCGTAGCGCTCGGCCGCGAACGCGTAGCCGAGCCGGCCGAAGCCGGTAATCACTTCGTCGAAGATCAACAGAATGCCGTGGCGATCGCAGATCGCGCGCAGTCGTTCCAGATAGCCCTTGGGCGGCGGCAGCACGCCGGTCGAACCGGCCATCGGTTCGACGATCACGGCCGCGATGGTCGCGGCGTCATGCAGCGCGACGATGCGCTCCAGATCGTCGGCGAGGTGCGCGCCCCATTGCGGCTCGCCCTTGGTGAAAGCCTGGTGCTCGCGGTTATAAGTCGCCGGCAGATGATCGACGCCGGCGAGCAGCGGGCCGAAGAATTTCCGGTTGTTGACGATGCCGCCAACCGAAATGCCGCCGAAGCCTGTGCCGTGATAGCCGCGCTCGCGGCCGATCAGACGGGTGCGCGCGCCGTCGCCGCGCACGTGATGATAGGCGAGCGCGATCTTGAGCGCGGTATCGACAGCCTCCGATCCTGAATTGCAGAAAAACACCCGGTCGAGATCGGCCGGCGCCAGCGCCGCGATGTGGCTTGCCAGTTCGAAGGCCTGCGGATGGGCGAACTGGAAGGCCGGCGCATAGTCGAGCTGTTCGGCCTGGCGGGCGATCGCCGCCACGATCGGATCGCGGCTGTGGCCGGCATTGCTGCACCACAGTCCGGCGGTGCCGTCGAGCACGGCGCGGCCGTCGGCGGTGTAATAGTGCATGTCCTTGGCGCGGACGACGAGCCGCGGCGCGCGTTTGAAGGCGCGATTGGGCGTAAAGGGCAGCCAGAACGACTCGAGATCGTTGGGCTGCCGCAGCGCAGCGCTATCGGATGCGGCCGTCATCTGAATCGGATGCTATCAGGGGCTACGTGACCCGCTCAATGGACGGACGGGCCAACTCCCGCGCGCGCCAGCGTTTGCCGCGGCAGCTCGCCGAAAGTCCGGGCATAGTCCATTTCGAAGCGGCCGATATCGGCGTAGCCGCAGGCTGACGCCGCCGCGACCACCGTCGTCGCCTCGTCAGGATGCTGCAACAGGTCGCGTGCGCGCCGCAGCCGCACCGTATTGGCGAAATCCATCGGCGCAAGACCGCGGGCCTTCTTGAACGCGCGAAACAGGCTGAGCGCGCTCACCCCGGCCACTGCGGTCAGCTCATCGAGGGTGATTGCCCGCCTGGCGTGAGCCTCGATGTATTCCTCCGCCCGCGACAACTGCCAGGGCGCGACGTCCGGCGTCGCCTGCTCCAACAAGTGGCTGTGGTTGTGCCGGTTGGCATGCAGGAACATCACTGCGAGCGTCTGCTCGTATTCCGCCAGCAGCAGCGACGGCAGCGGCAGCTTGGACGCGCTCACCATCTCGACCAGAAACAGAAAATGATCGCGCAGCGCTTTCGCCGCGGGACGCTCGTCATTCTGCGCCGGGTAGAACTTCAACGGCTCGCTGATGAGCTCGCCAGTGATCGCCTCGAGCTTTTTGGCCAGGACCTGCGGCCTTAGCAGGAGCAGCAGGGTCTCATAGTTGGCGTCGAGGCTTGCGGCAAAGTGCATGTGTGGCGAGACGATGGCGCTGTGATGCGGGTCGAGCGGAGTGACGACGCCGTTGACCGTCGCCACACCGCGTCCGCGAATCGGAAACGTCTGCAGCACGAGGTCGCTCTCGGGATACACCAGGTCCACGCCGATGCCGTACCTGGTGTTGCCCAGACCGATATTCGTCAACGGATAATGATTGATCGCGACGTCGACCTTGCGGGCCGCAGCGGCGAGATTCAAAGTGGGCTTGGCATAAATCCGCTCAAGCGCGGCGCACATTTCATCGGCGTTCTGCGTGCGGACGACCGGGAAGCGGTCGAGCGATCGCGCCGGACTCAGCATTCCGCGCTCCTGCGCTTGGCGCGCTGCCGCGCGGCAAATTCCATCGGTGAATAGCCGCGGCTGCGCTTGAACGAGCGATAGAGACTGAATTCGCTGACCCCGGTGACCGCGGCCAGCTCGTCGAGCCCGATGCCGCGCAGCGCATTGGCCTCGATATATTCCTCCGCCTGCCGCACCTGCCGCGGCGCGGCAGCGGGCGCCTCGGCCTCTAGCAGATGGCTGTAATTGTGCTGGTGGCCGCATAGAAACAGCGTCAGCAACAGTTGCTCGGTCTGCAGCACCCACCAATCCGGGTACGGCGGCTCGGCTTTGCTGAGAGTTTCGACCAGAAGCGGAAGATATTGCTGCAGCATGTACGCCGCGGGATGCCTGGAATCCTGCTCCGCCCGTATCCGCAGCGGCTCGTGGATATCGGTGCCTGTCATAGCCGCCAATTTTCTGGTCAGCGCGGGCTCGTCGAGCCTCAGCACAAGGTGCGCGTATTCGGTGCCGTATTTCATCGTATAGGGGACCCCCGGCAAGATCAGGGTCCCCAGGCCCGGGCGCAGGGTGCCGGACGTTGCGCCGCGGTGGATCGCGCCCATTCCGCGGACGGGAAACAGCTGAACAAACAGACTGGTGGAGGGATATTCGAGCGTCAGGGGCGCGCCGTAGCAGGCATACGACAGAGCGATATCCTGCAGCCGGCAATTATTGATGGTCGCGTCGACTTCAGTGCCGCCGGGCGCCGTCGGCAACAGCGGCCGGGCATAAAACCGGCCGATCGCCTCGCAAATCTCCTCGATGTTGCGCGAGCGAATAACCGGGAAATTGTCGAGCGGAGTGGATGAATTCACGATCGCCTCATCCGGCGGCACCATTGACAACGATTCGCCCGCTCGCCCAAAGCGATTTGCGAAGTTATCCGCAACTTGTGACTGCTATCCGCCCCCGCGGCGTTGACAGCCCCGGAGATGGCCGCATCGCTGCGCCCCGCCCGATCTTCCCTGTGGCGCCTCGCCGCAGTTGTCGGTCCGGCGTCAGGATGACTGCGTACCGCCTCTATTGGCATCGCTCCGCCCGTGTTCGCTGAGCTTTGCGAGTTTCGCTTCTTCTTCCGCGAGCAGTTCGGTGATGGTTTGGCGCTTTTTCGCGTCGGTTTCGGTCCGGAGAAGTTGGCGGTAGTGGTGAATATCGCCACATCGAAGTGACCGATCGCGCCGCGTTCGACAGAATCGTCGCCGGCGGCGGGCGGCGAGGCAACCGAAGGCGGCAACACCGGCAGGCCGATTAAGCCTTCGGCCGGCAGCGGGGTTGAATGTTATTTCAATGATCATCGAAATTTTCTCTTGACGGCGGCGCAATATTTCAATATACATTGAAATATGAAAAAGGACCAGGCCGTCGCGGCGTTGGCCGCGCTCGCTCAGGACAATCGTTTAGACGTCTTCCGCCTGCTGGTGCAGGCCGGCCCCGACGGAATGCCCGCCGGTCGCGTGGCCGAAGCGCTCGGGCTTGCTCCCAACACGCTGACCTTTCACTTCGACCGGCTGCGCGACGCCGGGCTGGTTACCGTGCGTCGCGACGGCCGGTCGATGATCTACGCGGCGCACTTTGAGACCATGAACGGTCTGCTAGCGTTCCTGACAGAGAATTGCTGCCAGGGCGCGGCGCAGGCATGCGCTCCGGCAAATATCTGCAAACCGGCGCGCGGCAGGCGCGCCAAAGTCTCCGCATAGGAGTCGCAGGATGAAGCGGTTTCACGTCCACGTCGCGGTCGACGATCTCGATCAGTCGATCGCTTCTATTCGGCGCTGTTCGCGGCCGAGCCGTCGGTCATCAAGACCGACTACGCCAAGTGGATGCTCGACGATCCGCGCGTCAATTTCGCCATCTCGACGCGCGGACGGCGGGCCGGCCTCGACCATCTCGGTATCCAGGCCGAGAACGGCGGCGAACTGAAAGAGATTTATGCGCGGCTGCGCAATGCCGGCGGCAACATCATCGAGCAGGGCCAGACCGCTTGCTGCTACGCCAAGTCGGAAAAATCCTGGATCGACGATCCGGCCGGCGTTTCGTGGGAAACATTCCACACCATCGGCGAAAGCACCGATTACGGCGACGGCAGCGGCGAGCGTGCGGCGCGCGTTGCTCATGGGAAGTCGTGTTGCGCGCCGGCAGCGAAAGTCGCCGCGCCCGCGGCCGCATGCGGTTGTTCGGCGGCGTGAGGCGTGCTTGGGAGGCAAGTCGTGGCCGGAAAATTCAACGTCCTGTTTCTGTGTACCGGCAATTCAGCCCGCTCCATCATGGCGGAGGCGATCCTGAACAGGATCGGCATGGGGAAATTCCGCGCCTTCAGCGCCGGCAGCCATCCCAAGGGCAAGGTGCATCGCGAGACCATTCGGCTCCTGCAACACCTCCACTATGACGTGTCGAGCTTCCGCTCGAAGTCCTGGAGCGAGTTTGCCGGTCCTGGCGCGCCATCGCTCGATTTCGTATTCACTGTTTGCGACAACGCCGCGGGCGAAACCTGCCCGCTGTGGCCCGGCCAGCCGATGACGGCGCATTGGGGCATCCCCGACCCCGCCGAGGCCACGGGATCGCCGGCCGAGATCGCGCTCGCTTTCAAGGACGCCTATCGGATGCTTGAGCGGCGTCTTGGTATTTTCGTGTCCCTGCCGCTGCGATCGCTCGATCAATTGAGCCTGCAAAGCAGGCTGCGGGAAATTGGCCGCATGGATGGAGCCGCTGCGAAAGCGGTCGAGCCCACGTGAAATCCACCTTTGCTCAGCGATCGTCGCCGAGGGTTTGGGGACGGCCTTTTTGCTCGCGGCCGTGGTCGGCTCGGGCATCATGGCGGCGAAACTGTCCGGCGGGAATGGCGCGCTCGCCCTGCTCTGCAACACGCTGCCGACCGGCGCGATCCTGACCGTGCTCATCCTGATGTTGGGTCCGATCTCAGGCGCGCATTTTAATCCTGCGGTCAGCATAGCGATGGCGTTGCGCGGCGCGTTGGGCGTCAGGCCGACGGTCATCTACGTCGCCGCGCAAATCATCGGCGGCATTCTCGGCGTCTGGGCCGCGCACCTGATGTTTGCGTTGCCGATGTGGCAGGTCGCCAGCACCGTCCGGATGGGGCCGGGCCAATGGCTTGCCGAAGCCATCGCCACGTTCGGGCTATTGCTGACGATTTTCGGTTGCGGCGCGCGCACGCCGAGCGCGGTGCCTTATGCGGTGGGTCTTTACATCACGGCGGCTTATTGGTTCACGGCATCGACTTCATTCGCCAATCCCGCCGTCACGATTGCCCGCTCGCTGTCGGATGCTTTTGCCGGCATTGCCCCGGGCGGCGTCATGGCGTTCATCGGGGCGCAATTGGTTGGAATGCTGATGGCGGTCGTGCTCGGCGGCTGGCTTTGGCGCGGCTGAAAACTCTCGGCCCGGATCGCTCACATACCGAATCAGGAAATGCACCAAGACCGGCAGTTCGCAAGGCCGGCCCGCGCGAAGCGGACCGGCTCAATTGCTTTTTGATCAGTCGTGATAGCAGCGGCATTCGCCGTAGCGACATGCCCAATGCCAATAGGGCCGGCAATAGTGATGATGGTGCTCGTAACCGCCGCCGCCGCCGCCATACTGCACCGGATGCACGAACGGGGTCGCCGCTTTGTGGTCGGCGATTTGATTCGCAGGCGCCGCCGAAACTGAGGATGCAAGGAAACCTAAAGCCAGCACGGCAATCGATGACGTCAACAATGTCCGCATAGTTCTTCCTCCGGTGTGGGTGACAGGCGCACTTATCACGTCCTGCGAGGCTGCTCGTGACATTGACGCCGTTCTTCGGTTTTTGGCGTGAATTGAGCGCACATTGGCGGGAAACGTCACATCCCGCCGATTGCATCCGCCTCGCCTCGTCGCCTGCTGCGTTCAGCAGCTGCCGCGCGCAGCCGGCCTTACGTTCAGGAGGCTCGCTCCACGAGGATCATGTAGTGCCCAGGCGATTGCTGGCGTTCGCCAAGCGTCGACAGACCAGCGGCGTCGCACCATTCGCGAATTTGCCGCGACGCCAAACGGTGGTTGCGCGGCGGCCCGTGCTCGCTCGGACCGTCCGGCTGGAACTCCGCAATGACCCCCCGGCCACCGGGCTTCAACAAACCGGCGACGTTGCGGACGATGGCGCAGGGATCGTCGGCGTGGTGCAGCACCATGGCGATCAGCGCCGCGTCCAGGGGTTTTCCGGGAGGCCTGAATTTGGCTGCATCGGCGACGGCCGAGACGACGTTCGTGATGCCCCGCTGCTTCTGTAAGCGATCCAGACAGGCCAGCGCTTCCGCCGAGGGATCGACCGCATAGACCAGTCCGCTCGGACCGACCCGTTCGGCCAGCAAAAAACTGACGAAGCCCGGACCGGCCCCGACATCCAACACGCGATCACCGGTTTTCAGCAGCAGCGCGTCGATCCAATCGGGAACGAGAAAAGCCCGTTGCGCCTGGCGCGCATAAACCTCGTCCCAAGTCAGATGACTCAAGTCTTTGCGGTACGCTTCCTGCATTTCCACCACCGTCACGCGTCCCTGTCGCAGCCTACCAAATCGACGTCCTACGCGTTTGAAAGCCTATAAGGAGTTCGCGAATCCTGTGCCTTGATCTCGGTCAAAATAGCTTTCCCGCGTGCCATTGAGGCGAATTGCAGCCGCAACACGCTAATGCCGCTGAATTGCCGAGGGAACGTCGCGCTTCTATGCTCGGCCTGCCACGTCGGCTTGACGCCGAGAGCGGGCACCGTCCGCCACATTATCAGGTGATCGGTGCGAACATCGCCGACAAGGCGGATTAGATTAGGACACGGACTTATTAAGACAGTGGGCAGGTCGCGCCATGGTGCGCCGGATCGTAACACCCAGAAGATGCCGTTGAGCACACGCCGGTCTTTCACCCGTGGTACGCCGCGCGGCTTGTTCGGCGGCATCGGCCTGATGGCTGTCCATTCGTGGTCGGTGAGTTCGTAGCGCATGATCCGAGCCCTCCCTTTCGAGGCTTGAATCACGATCCGACGGCCGGCCTCAACGGACCTTCAATGCGTCGCCATTTA
The DNA here is from genome assembly GCA_963729965.1 of uncultured Alphaproteobacteria bacterium. GTDB lineage: Bacteria > Pseudomonadota > Alphaproteobacteria > Rhizobiales > Xanthobacteraceae > BOG-931. The sequence goes on along the minus strand of CAVSPX010000005.1, from coordinate 389,869 downwards.
CGTTCAAGGTCGCTTTTGGGGCGAGGCGGACATCATAATGGTTGCCTAAGGGAACCAATCGGTACTGATTGACGAGTTGCGCGGAGGAATTTCACCTCCGCGCGCTCCCAAAACCGTGCATGAACCTCTCGACTTACACGGCTCCCGATGTCCGGCCGTTTCCATGACATAGCTGCCAGTGTGCGAAGAGCGTTGGATTCGCGCGGCGAAGCCGATCAAACCAATCTCTCGCGCCTTTGGTCTTACGACGCAGCCGCTTGAATTTGCGACGCGCCCAGCGGATGACATAGAGATCGATCCTCTTTAGGGCCGGGCGCAATTTCGTCCGGTAGAAGTTGCCGTAGTAGTTGATCCAGCCTCGAATGTACGGGTTGTACGTCTCGGCCAGACTTTGCAGAGATTTGTCACTGTGATGATGAAGGGCCCAGCGGCGGATCGTCCGGCTGATGGACGCCAACGCCCTCGGACTGGCCGCCGGCATGAAGCCATGCGCGGGGATATTTCCCTGCCACATCGTCTTCCTCGCCCGAAACATAAAACCGAGAAAGTCGAACGATTGATTTGGGAAATCACCGCGCCGGTTCGCATCCTTGCAGTAGACGATCCTCGTCTTCTCGGGATGCAGCACCAACTTGCAGGCCGCAAAGCGGTCAGCAAGCACGCTCCGTAGCGCCTGCGCCTCCTCGGCGCTCTTGCAATGACAAATGGCGTCATCCGCGTAGCGCTCGAACGGGATGTGAGGATAGGTTCTCTTCATCCACATATCGAACGCATAATGCAGGAACAGATTTGCCAAGACGGGACTGACAACCCCGCCCTGAGGAGTTCCCGATGTTCGCAGCACGACGCTGCCATCTTCCAACTGAACCGGAGCCTTCAGCCAGCGCTCGACGTAGAGCAGGACCCACGAACAGTTCGTATGATGACGAACCGCCTTGAGCATCAGCTTCCAATCAATGCTGTCGAAATAGGCTTTTACGTCGAGGTCGAGCACCCAGTCATACCGCCAGCAACGCTGACGAGCTTGGCGCACAGCGTCGATCGCCGATTTGCCAGGCCTGTAGCCATAAGAGTTGATATGAAACACCGGCTCCAAACACGGCTCCAGGTAGCGACGGACAACTTCCTGGGCGACACGGTCCGCAACCGTTGGGATACGGCGGGCATAATGCACCTCATACAGTTTGCATTGGGGATGGTAGACGAAGATGGGCTGAGTTGACGGTCCATTCTCGAAGGCGCCGATCCAACTCGTTGTTGATCGTGATCGCATAGGGCGCATTCCGCTTGCGCTGAACCGCCGGAACGATACCGCGTTCGATCCAGTAATGGACGACCCAAAGGCTGACGCCATATCTTTCTCGAACCTGGCGAACGTTCAGCGTCCCCTTGGGAGGTGGCGGAGCTGGAATGCGATATTTGTACCTCAGCCATTTGATCGTGCCCAATGTAATCGGCTTACCGGTTGTCGTGCTTTTCTGACCTTCGGTGCGCAGCGCGGCGACGATGTCATCGTCACGATGATCGGCCGCTAATTCTCTGATCCGGTTCACGAATGCCATGGAATAGCGGATCGCCTCCGCCCTGTTCTGCGGGAGTTGGAGGCGCAGTGTTTCAGTTTCGCCGCCTTGCCACCGAATGTGCAGCCTGAGGGTCTTCGCCTCTGGTCCCTTCACTACGGTGATGTCGCGCACCAATAGGCGCAGGATGCGCTTGCGATCTCGGGGGGTCGTGGTCGTGGCCGCCCACAGGCGAGGGAAGTCCTTCGCCAACCGGAGAATTCTGCTGCTTCTGTTCGGCGGTGACCGCCCGCATGGTCTTGCGTTCGAAGGCGGCCAATTCGGCTTCGAGATCGTGCAAGCGTTGCATGGCGTCGTTCCAACGCGCTTCGAGTGTCGCTGCGATCAGTCGGTTGCAGGGATCGACCGCCTCGTAACGCCGTTCGGCGAGTTCGGCGTCATAGCGCGCGCGCTCGATCCGCATCCGCCATTGGGCGCCGATGCCGCGATCCCGTTCTTCCAGATTGGTCAGCGCCGCGAGCGCGAGTTCGATCGTCACCGGCGTGATGGCGCTGACCAACCGTTCGCTGATGGCCTGATCGAGGGATGTCGAAGGCGCCGTCAAACAAGCACGGGACGCCAAGGCCTCCCGATGTTTCCAAACACATTGATAGAGCGGGTAGATGCCTCCGTTCCCGGTGTAGCGAATCCCGAGACGGCGTCCGCAAACCCCGCAGAGGAGCAAGCCCTGCAAGAGGCAGAGGCCCTCTCGGGCGGGACCGGAAAGCCCTTCGGCGTTCGTCCGATTCGTGCTCAGACGCTGCCGGTTGGCGATGAACTGATCCGCGGAGATATAGCCTTCGTGGTGATCGGGGATCACAACACGCCAAGCATCCTGCGGCATCAAACGCGATCGTGTCCGGATCTCGCCGGACGATCCCACCTCTTTGGACGATTGGTGTCGTCCGAACACATAGGCGCCGGCGTAGGACGGATTGGCAAGGATGCCGAGGACCCGCGAATGGGTCAGTCTGCCCCACAGAAGTTTGCCGTCCCACGCGCCGCCATACGCGCGACGCGGGAAGCGTAGATCGAGTTCATTGTAGCGTCGCACGACGCCGAAAGCTGTGTTCTCTCGCGCAAACAGGTCAAAGACCGTGCGGACTGCGCCCTGGACCTCCCGATCCGGATCGATCGCGATCTTGTCGCCCTCAAAGACAAATCCGACCGGCAGGGGAAAACGCAATTCGCCCTTGGAGGCCTTGTTGAGTTTGCCTCCATGGAGGCGGGCGCGGATAATATGCAATTCCGCTTGGGCGAACGTACCCTTCATCCCCAATACAAGCCCATCGTTGAACTCGGCCGGATTGTAGCAACCGTCCTCGTCGATCACGAGCGTGCTGGTGATGGCGCAGAGCTCCAGGAGGCGATGCCAGTCCTGGTTCGATCGCGCTAGCCGCGACGCTTCCAAGGAAAAGATTGCGCCAACCCGTCCCATAGCCACTTCGCCGACCAAGGCCTTGAAGTCTTCCCGATTGGTCGTCGCGCTCCCGGATTGGCCGAGATCCCGGTCGAGGATGCGGATCTGCTCCGGCTTCCAGCCGAGTGACTCGGCCTTGGTCTTCAGATTGTATTGGCGCTCCGTGCTTTCCTGGTTGAAGCGAACCTGTCCCATCGTCGACTGGCGGATGTAAATGCAGGCCTGCCGCGCCAGGTGTTGATCGGCAATCTTCGAACTCATCGTCATCGGCCCCCTCCGGATTGAACGGCGGGGCGCCGGCGGCAAGATAGGACGCAACCATGTCCGCGAGGATGGCGCCCGCCTTGGCAAAGTCGAAATCGACAAGCGCCGGGTCCATGGCGATTTATCCAAGCTCCTCGCGTCGTCGCAAGAGTTCCGTGTTGATCGCGCAAATCTCGTCGAGCGCAGCGCGCAGGGCGCGGAAATTGCCGATCAAATGGGCGACCTGCTCGTGGATGTCGTTTGGCACATAATCTCTGCGCTGCCGGCCACCCGTCCCGGGCTGACTGACGGACAGATATCGCTTGGGTCCATGTCCGGGTCCGTCGACGCAGTGGCAGTTCGGCCGACCGCAGCGCTTGTATGTTTCGACCAATGTGCCGCGCAGCACGTGTTCGATCGGCGGCAAGTCGCGCACAATGCGGCGGCGACGTTTGCGAAGCATGCGGGAGGAAAGATCCTGGATTTTCATCGGACCGAATCACTCGTCTGTCCGAATGAATCAAAATCAGATTCATCGGTCAACCTCGGAATGGCCCTTGGCGAGAGAAGCGATGAGTTCGGCGAGCGCGACCAAGCCAAAGGCATCGACAAGCGAGGGAGCGCCGCCCCCGGAGCCCTGCCCATCTGGGAACGCCCAGTCGGTCCATTCACGGGGCATCGCGAATGAGCCGAGGTCGGCGTGGCGCAGGCTCAACGTCTCGACCCCCGAGACATGGCGAACCTTCAAGACGACGAACCGCTGCCCACGCAACGGATGAAACGGGTGGACGACTTCAGCCGATCCCAAAGGTCGATTGGATAAGAGTGCAGTTCGCTGGGGGTGTGGCAATGCCCAACGGGCGCGTTCCGCCATCTCCCTTCGGAATATCCACCCGTCGCACCGGCGGAGGAAAATAGCTCCCTGACGACAGCCGGTTCCAGAGCTTGTAGAGGTTGTTTGATAGATCAGCCTCAAAGTCCGCAATCGTCTGTCCGTCTACTCCGGCCGCTCCCTGGTTGGCCTTCACCTTCTTGAAGGCTTCCCAGACTTCCCGTTTGGGGATGTCGAACGGCTTTGCTTTGTCCACAGGCTCCTCCTGTCACCAGTTGGCCCGCAGCTTCGGCTGAACAACGCGGCCCCTTCGGTCCGGCTCCATTACAGAGCCTTCATCCCTACTACGAGCCACTCCGTCCCTGTGCGCCGCATCGGTACTCTGATCCTCGCGGTTTTAGCCGCTTGTGACTTCTCCCTTTGCATCGGAGCACAGGTTCTCACGTTCCGTACAAAAGCCTGGTTGAGCTTCGCGCCGTCTACATGCCGGATGCCACTCGGACAGACTTCAGGCTTCCCCCGAGTTGATCTCGGAGGCAGGGTCAGCCCCCGATTCTGACATCGTCTAATCAGCTTTCGACACTTCATCGACGGTTCGCTTGCGCTCGCCTCTCTCAACCTTGCCTGCCAGGATCATGTCCTGGCGTTTCCGCAACGCTCACCACCATTGCTTTTGACAACAGCAGCTTGCGGTGGCTTGAGATCAGCACCTGACTGCCGACCTCGAAGGGCCTTCCTTCATCTCTCGTACAGTTGTGCACCGCCGTGTAGACCGGCGATGCTCGTGACACACGACCCCGAGCCGACATGAGCGGGAGGGTTTTTGCTGCGGCGCAAAAGGCGTTGCTGGCCAGTCAGCAATTGGGAGCAACCTCCCCCGCTATAAGGGCGCCCGCCAGCAGGAGGGAATGTCGGCGCGCACTGACTCGTCGCATCTCTTAAAAAAAGCCGCAGGGCCATCGCGGTGTTGTTGCAGCGATAGCCGCGGCTGGATTGTTTGCCTTTTGCTCGGCGCTGGTGCCAACCAGCGCCCAGCCGGCAAACCTCGAACTCGCATCTCCCAAATCATCGCTAATCTTTGACCTTCTCCGTAAGGTCCCTTAGGGGCATTATCTGAATTTTCACGATATTTCTTAGCCGCTAGCTTTCTCCCAACAAAGGGGGAGTTGTCATGCAATACGTTAAGGCAGCTCCTGGGCTGCCGTTAAGTCGGTCGTCCCCCGTCAAAGTCACATCAGACGAAACGCTGATTGCCCTTACCGCCAACGGCGACAACGATGCCGTACGGCTTCTGTTCGCGCGGCACAACGTGCGTGTATTCCGTTTTCTGCTACGAATCATCGGTGACGAGGCGACGGCCGAGGATTTGGTGAACGAGGTTTTTCTCGAGGTTTGGCGTAAGGCCAGCCGTTTCGAAGCACGCTCGCAGGTATCGACATGGATTCTGGCAATTGCCCGTTACAAGGCGCTGGCCTCGCTGCGGCGGCGTTCGCGCGACGAACTCGATGACGAGACGTGCGCGAGGCTGGAAGATCCGACCGACGATCCCGAGGTCGCGGTGCAGAAGACCGAGCGCAGTGTCCTCTTGCAGGAATGCCTCAAGCAGCTGTCGGTCGCACATCGGGAGGTAGTCGATCTCGTCTACTATCACGAGCAATCAATCCACCAAGTCTCACACATTATCGGTGTGCCTGAAAGCACGGTTAAAACGCGCATGTTTTATGCTCGAAAGCGCATCGCCGAACTGATGGCCGAGCGGGGTTTAGAGCGCACCTCGTTGTGACCCAGACGCGCCAGCGAGACCGTCCTTCGGCTTTGGCCAAGTGCGGAACCTCGAAGTCGTCAAGTGGGAGGAGCGGCTATGACAGCAAAGGTTCAAACGCGAGCGATCGAGGCCAAGAGCCCGGTGAATCGCGACAGGGCAACATTTATTTTCGGGCTAGCGATGGCGGCCGTGTTCGTTGGCATGATGATATTGAACGCAATTTCCTAATGGTATGACCGACGGCGGCGGATGTCGCCTGCCGGCACTCACCTGGCGCCACGTCGGCTTTGTAGACGCTATCGGGTATTAGCCAACATGGCGCGTAGAATCTGCCGAAAGTGACCCAATTGAGACTCCCACCTGACTGGACAGGCGGCACGCCCGTCGTTAGCTTCGGGACCCAGGTAAATCATCGCAGATTTGTACGCTCTAAGGCAGCAATCGGCTGCACGAAAGAGGAGCATCGCGATGGCCATCGAACAAATACATACCTATTGCGCAATGTGCGTCTCGCGTTGCGGTGTCATCGCGACTGTTGAAGACGGTCGTTTCGCCAAGGTGTCGGTCGATCCTGATCATCCCAACGGCTGTATCTGCATTAAGGGCACCGCAGCGCCCGAGATCGTCTATTCGCCGGATCGGCTGCGTCACCCCATGCTGCGCACTCGGCCGAAGTCCGATCCAGAGCCCGGCTGGAAAGCGATATCCTGGGACGAGGCAATGGCAATCATCGGTTCGAGTCTTGCCGACATTCGTGATCGCGATGGACCGGAAGCAGTCGTATTCGGGCGCGCCACGCCGGCCGGCGGTTCAACGGTGGATATCGAGCCTTGGTTGCAGCGCCTTGCCGACAGCTTCGGCAGCCCGAACATTTTGACGACAACCCATATTTGCACGTGGAACAGATATTTCGGCGCGAAAAATACCTTTGGCGTCCTCACGCCGACGCCCGACGTCGAGAACACCAACTGTATTTTGCTGTGGGGCACCAACCCTCAGGCCTGCGAACCGGCGCTGGCGGTGAACATCAGCCACGCCCGGCGGCGCGGCGCCAAACTGATCGTCATCGATCCGCGCCAACACGCGCTGGCCGCCAAGGCCGATTGCTGGTTGCGCGTGCGGCCCGGCAGCGACGGCGCGCTTGCTCTCGCCATGATCCATGTTCTTCTGGAAGAAGGCCTGCATGACGAGGCCTTCGTGCGCGATTGGACCAATGGCCCGTTCCTGGTGCGCGACGATACGGAGGCGCTGCTCACGGCAACCGACCTGTCGGCTGCGGGCGCAGCCAATGCGTTTGTCGTCTGGGACCGTGCGTGTGACGGCCCCGTCGTTTGGCACCCGGAAACGGGCTATGCGCGGGCCAACGTAGCGCCGGCGCTGCACGGACGGTTCGAATGCAAATTGGCGAACGGCAGCGCTGTCACCTGTCAACCCGTGCTTGACCGTCTCAAGCAACTGGCCGCACGCTTTGCGCCGAAGCAATCAAGCGCCATCACCTGGGTCGACGCCTACGACGTTCGCCGCGCCGTTCGCCTGTTCGCCCGCGAAATCCCGTCCGCTTATGCGACCTGGACCGGCCTCGAACAGCACTCGAGCGCCATGCAGATCAATCGGGCCGTCGCCTGTTTCTACGCGTTGACCGGACAATTCGACCGTCGCGGCAGTAACGTATCGCTTGTTCCGACGCCGAACCGTCCCGTTACCGGCGAAGCGCTGCTGCCGCCCGAGAAACGCCGGCGACGGCTGGGGATTGCCGAATATCCGTTGGGGCCGCCGAGCGATCCGGGAATCGTCCAGGCCAAAACGGTGTGCGACGCGATCATCGAACGGCGGCCCTATCCGGTTCGCGCCATGGTTCTGTTCGGCAGCGACCTGTTGATTGGGCACGGCGATCCGCAGCGAAGCAAGCGGGCGCTCGAAGCGCTGGACTTCTATGTCCACGTCGACATGTTTGAAAATCCGAGCTCGCGGTTCGCCGATCTGCTGCTGCCCGCGTGCACGCCTTGGGAGTGCGAGGCGGTGCGGCCGTTTTTTCCGGGAACGGCGAAGACGGTGGCATGGAGCCAGCTGCGCAAAGCGGTGATCAAACCGTTGCACGACTCCCGTTCCGACTTGGACATTATTTTCGACTTGGCCAAGCGCCTCGGCCTCGCCGAACATTTTTTCAACGGCGACATCGAAGCGGCTTGGAACGATCAGCTTGCGCCGGCCGGCCTTACGGTGCAGCGACTACGCGATCATCCGGCCGGCATCGGCAGCGAGCCGCGAACCCGTTATCAGAAATACGCGGCGACCAATCCGAAGACCGGCCGCCCGAACGGCTTCGCCACGCCGAGCGGCCGCATCGAGCTCTACTCGACGCGTTTTGCGCAGGCCGGCTACCCACCGCTGCCGGAACTATACCGAGCCGGTCGAGAGCCCGGTCACACAACCCGATTCGGATTATCCGCTCGTGCTGACCGCCTTCCGGTCGATAAATTATTGCGACCAGCAACACCGCAACATCCCGCGCTTGCGGCGCGGCGTGCCCCACCCGGTCATCGAGCTGCATCCTGATGTGGCGGCGAAATTGGACATCCAAGACGGCGAATGGGCGAATGTGGAAACGCGCTGGGGCCGGGCGAGACTGAAGGCGACCTACAATGCCGCGCTGCATCCTGGCGTCGTCTGCGCGCCCTACGGCTGGTGGCAGGCTTGCCGGGAAATCCCACTTCCCGGTTACGATCCGCTTTCGTCGGATGGAGCCAACGTCAACTTGCTCATTCCTAATACCGATATCGATCCGCTCAGTGCCTCCGTACCGCATCGCTCCCGGATGTGTCGTGTAACCCGCCTCAATTCCAGCTAACGACGAGTTGCGGCTCTGACTTGAATGTCTGCTCCTGGCCCTTCGTGTTATTGTGCGGCGATGCAATAATTCAGTCGCTTTCGGGGCGAAGCGGACATTCAGCCAGCCGCGCTGACTTTACCGGCTTTATGAGTACGCGGCCTTAGTCGGGGTCGCGGCTCGCGTTTCGGATCGCAGCAAGAAAGGCCGTCGCTTCGGCGCTCTGGCTCACGCGCGACGGGCGCGTGCGTATCATCATTTCCGTGACTTTATGCTTGACTTTGTCTCCATTTGTGATAGGAGAATAGTCCTCGCCTCGGTGAAGGAGGTGGTCCGGAGGCAAGCCGGATCATCGGGCGAGGACGGTGCCCGCGGGCGGCTTTGCAGGCCGTTCCCGGGCGGTTTCGGACATCAGTCTGCCGGCATTACGACCGGCATGCGAGGTGCTCGCTGTAACCGGGGCAGGCGCCGGCGGGAGACCCCCGCCACCGACAGGCGCTCGCGCCGTGAAACATGGTCCGAGATCGCACCTTGGGATGCGCGAGTCCCAAGGGCAGAGCCGCGGTGGAACGCCGGAAGGCGAGCGCGCCCTGCAGGGTGCGCGCCGCAACGCAAGTTGCGGTGGATACGGTCTGCGTCTTACGGCGTTCCGCATCCTTCTTTTTGTTTCGTTGATTCGTAGATGGCGTAACGGGCCCGTGATCGTGACGGAAAAGCCGGTCCCACCGCCGGGCCTATCTGTCGGACATCGCGGCTCTATCGGGGAGAGGCGAATAGCGAAATCGCGAGTAGCGAATGGGGCTTTCTCTATCGCCACTCACGACTCGCCACTCGCCACCAGCAAGCCTCGGGCGCCTAGGCGCGCCGCGAGAACGAGAGTGTTTGTCATCACTCCTCGCAATGACAAAGCAAACCGAAAAGGCACCACATGGACAATGCCGAATTCCGCGTGCTGTCGGCCATGTTGAAGGCGGGGCTCAAGCGCAAGGCCAAGCTCGATCCGGTGGTGCACGCGCGGCGCGTCGCCGTTGAATCGGAATTGCAAGCGCGGCGCTATTGCGACGCCTTCGCACTGTGGCGGCAGTGCCGGGATAAGCGCTGCCGCAGACGGCGCGGCTGCGTCGGCGATGCCCACGCCTGCGTGAAGCGGGCGGCCGCCCGCGTGCCGCAACCGGTGCAGGTAGAGGCGCGGCAAAGGATTCTCGGCAAGACGCCGCACAATATCGCCGCTCCCGAACGCGAGGCGCGCCAGCGCATGCCGCGCGATTTGTACGCCGAATGAGCAGGATGCGGGAAATGCAACAGCCCCCGACCAAGCGCAGCCGCTGCCGGATGCGTTGTCCCCGTCGCACGGTTCCTGCCGGAGGGTCCAATTGCCGACCGTATCGCGGCAGACTTCAAGGCGGCCGCCGCCGACACCATGCAGTAGCAACAGCCGTCGCGCCCGCCACGCTCCACGAGCGATCCGCGCTGAGACATTTTAGTCACACCTCGCGCAATCTGCCGCGGGCAGACCGGCTTTGGCAGTGGCACGGGAATTTTTTTGCACTTACGATGTTCCTGGTTTTACAGCGTGCTCCCACTCGGGCCTTCGTTCGTGCGCAAACGCTTCGACAGTTCGCCATTGCTGCGGCGCTTCATTGCGATTGCGGCCGCTTACGCGATCGCATTGTCGAGCCTGATCGCAACCTTCAACGCGGTCCGCATCGCGGCCGGCGCCGCGGATCCTCTGACCGGCGTCATCTGTGAGCGCACGCAGCTTGGCAACCCGGTGCCCGGCGGCGATCAAGGCGACCTTGGCAAATCGAGCTCGCTCGGCTGCCTCATCCAGCTGGCAGCCGTGCCGCCGCCGCCAAGCACCTCGGTCGCCGTCGAGCATTTGGCCGGCGAGCTGTTGGCGCCGCCGGCGGTCATCGAATTTCGTTCGAGTCCGCAGACCAGATCACATCAATCGCGAGCACCTCCCCGCGCCGCATGACGCCACGCCGCGGCCGCCGCCGCGGCGTTCCCGTGTGTCACGCCGTGAGGGAGGCTCATCATGCTTCGCTATCCGCTATGTTCGCGCGCGCTCGCGGTCGCGCTCTTGTTTATTCCGCTATCGCTGTCTACGTCGTTCGCGCACTGCTTCGTCGGCGCGCGCTTCTTTCCCGCCACGCTCGCCATCGACGATCCGTGCGTCGCCGACGAGCTGTCGCTGCCGACGGTGTCATGGTCGCGCACCGCCGACATGCCCCCGGCGCAGGAATGGGACGTCTCGGCCGAGGTCTCGAAACGCATCACCGAGGATTTCGGCGTCTCGATCGGCGATACCTGGTCGCAGATCAACCAGCCGGGCGGTTTCAAGATGGCCGGCTTCGGCGATCTGGAGACGACGTTCCAGTACCAGCTCATGAAAGACGATGCGCATGAGCTGGCGATGCTGCTCGGCCTTATCGTCGACTGGGGCGGCACGGGCGCCATCAATTCCGGCCTGGGAACGCCCTACAGCATGCTGACGCCGAGTTACTATTTCGGCAAGGGGTTCGGCGATCTCCCCGACAGCGCCGGCTGGCTGCGGGCCTTCGCCGTGACCGGCCAAGTCGGCTATCAGATCCCGACGGAATCCTACGATCCGACGCAGAATCTATTTATTCCCCAGGTGCTCACCTACGGCGCCTCGCTGCAATACAGCATGCCGTACCTGAAATCGGAGATCAAAGATCTTGAATTGCCCGATTTCATCAATCATCTGATCCCGATCGTCGAAGCGCAATTCGCAACGCCGGTCGCCAACAATTTCGGCAACAGCAATGCCACGACGGGCACTGTCAATCCCGGCGTGATCTATGTCAGCACATACTATCAGATCGGGCTGGAGGCGGTCGTTCCCGTCAACCGCGAAAGCGGCAGCGGCGTCGGCTTCCTGGCACAGCTGCATCTTTATCTCGACGACATGTTCCCGAATACGCTCGGCCAGCCGCTGCTCGGCGGCACGTCGGCCGCGCCACGCAAAGCCACTTTCTGAGAGGAGACGAAAATGCACAAGCTCGCCGTTATCGTCACGCTTCTGATCGCGGCGCTGTCGGCCACCGGCGCGCAGGCCCACGCCTTTCTGGACCACGCGAACCCGCGAGTCGGCAGCACAGTCGCCAGCGCCCCGCACGAACTGACGCTGTGGTTCACACAAAAGCTGGAGCCGGCTTTCAGCAGCGTTGAAGTGATGGGACCCAAAGGATCCAGCGTCGGCGGCAAGGCGCAGGTCAGCGGCAACACCATGCATGTTGGCATCAGGGCGGCAGGACCGGGCACTTATCATGTGCACTGGCAGGCGCTGTCGGTCGACACCCACAAGACGCAAGGAAGCTTCAGCTTCACAGTCGGCGGCCAATAACTTGCCCGACCTGCTGATCTCTGCGCGCGCCGTTCATTTCGCCGCGACCATCATGGCGGCGGGCGTCGTCATCTTCGCCGTCTGCATCGCCGAGCCGGCGTTCCGCAAATCGCCGGACGGCAGCCTCGCCGCAACGCTGCGGCGCCGGTTCGCGTCGATCGCCTGGATCAGCCTCGCATTCTGCGTGCTATCGGCCGCATCCTGGTTCGTCCTGACCGCGGCATCGATGAGCGGCCAGCCGCCGGCGCAAATCTACGCGCAGGACGTGTTGTGGACCGTGGCGTCGCAGACCGATTTCGGCAACGATTGGCTTGTGCGCCTGGCGCTGGCCTGCGGGCTTGCCGGCACGTTCGTTCCGCTCTTCTCCGCGAGCGGCTCTGCGTCGCCGTGGTTCAAAACCGCCGCGGTCATTTTTGCCGCGGCGCTCGTTGGCTCATTGGCATGGGCCGGTCACGCCAATGGCGCCGAAGGCGCAGAAGCCATCGTTCATCCCGCGGCCGATGTGCTGCATCTGGTCGCCGCCGCAGCCTGGGTCGGATCGCTCGTGCCGCTGGTCTTGGTGTTGGCCGCACCCGGCGACGACGCGGCGACACTTGCAGTGGCGCAGACGGCGACGCTGCGCTTCTCGACACTCGGCATCGTCAGCGTGGCGACGCTGCTTGTCACCGGCATCGTCAACACCTGGTATCTCGCCGGCAGCGTCGAAGCGCTGACCGAGACCGAATACGGCCATCTCCTCGTCATCAAGATCGCGCTGTTCTTCGCCATGGTGGGCATCGCCGCCATCAATCGGCTGCGGCTGACGCCGCGGCTAATCGCCGTCGCGGACACCGCGTCCATGCAGGGCGCGCGCCGGTCGCTGTGCCGCAACGCGGCTCTCGAGACCGCGCTCGGCGCCGCCGTCATCGCCATCGTTGCGGTGCTTGGAACGCTGCCGCCGGGAAGCCATGCCAATCATCACGCCGCCGAAGGCGCCATCCCGGCCGACGCTTCGTTCCAGCATATTCACGGCGAGGACGGCATGGCCGATGTAACGATCGAGCCGGGCCACGTCGGCAACGCCAGCGCCGCCGTGCACCTGCTCGACGACGACCTCGATACGCTCGTGGCCCGCCAGCTCACGCTGACGCTGACCGCGCCGACGCCGGGCAGCAAGCCGATAACGCGTTCCGCCATCGTCGACGCTGACGGCACCTGGCGTATCGAGGGCATCGCGCTGACCACGCCCGGCAACTGGACTGTCGCGGTTGACGCACTCTTGCCTTCCGGCAAGCACCTCAAACTTGCCGCGCCGATCGTCATTGACCCGAAATAGCGCGGGCCGGCCATACGGTCGCGGCCCGCGCTGCGTCGCGCGTCAGGAGGTTGGCGCCTGCGATGCCAAGTTCTTCAGCTTGGCGACCGCCGACGCATCCTTCTCCTGGTAGGCGATGAGGGAGTCGAACCTCTCGTCCGCGTCCATCAGGTATATCATGGAGGAGTGATCCATAGTGTAGCTGCCGTCGCTCGACGGCACCTTCTTGTAGTAGACGCGGTACTCGCTGGCGATCTTGGCGATCTGCGCCGGCGTGCCGGTGAAGCCGCGAATCCGCTTGTCGAACGATGACAAGTAGGCATGCATCAGCTTCGGCGTGTCGCGTTCCGGATCGACCGTCACGAACACATAGTTGAGCTTGTCTGCATCCGGACCGAGTTTCTTGATCCAGCGCGTCAGATCAAACAGCGTCGTCGGGCACACTTCCGGACAGTACGTGTAGCCGAAATAGATCGCGTAAGGCTTGCCGGCCAGCGTCTTGTCACTGACCGGCTTGCCGGTGTCATCGACCAGTGTGAATGGACCGCCGATCGAAGCAACGCCGACATGCCCGATGTGCGGAGCGCCGGCCACGAAAAAGATCGCCAGCGCCGCCACGGCAAAGCCGGCAACGCCGGAGACCGCGGTAATAACCCAGTGGCGCGTCCGCATCACTTCATCTCCATGTTGCCCATCCCGCCGGACTTGTCTTGCTGCATGCCGCCCATTCGGCTCATGCCGCTCATGCCGCTGCTTGCGCCAGTTGCTCCCATGGCCTGGACCGGCACTGTGACCGAAATAGTCCCGGCCTTGGCGAAGGTCAGCGTCAGTGGAAAGCTCTGGCCCGCGACCAGCGGCTTTTTCAGCCCCATCAACATCACGTGATAGCTGCCAGGCTTGAGCGTCACCGACCCATCAGCCGGCACCACGAGACCGCCAGCGACCTCACGCATCTGCATGACGCCGTTGACGACCTTCATTTCGTGGATCTGCACTTTGGCGGCGACATCGGACGACACGCCTGTCAGGCGGTCGGCCGTTTTGGCCTTGTTGGCAAGCGTCATGTAGGCGGCACCGGTCATGGCGCCCGCCGGCGTCGCGCGTGCCCAAGGCTGTTCGACAGTTATCTTGGCGTCGCCAGTTGCTTGCGCGGAGGCGGCCGGGGCGGCCGCGATCAGCGCGGCGATGAAGACGAGTTTCGATAGGATGCGCATAGTGTTCTCCGAAAACGCATGAATGATGGCTCCGCCGAAACGGAGCGAGTGCGAGCGTTATGCGGAGAAGGCGGGAGGCGCGCGCGGAGCGCCGGCGGTGCGGCGAAAGCGCGGGACGAAAGCGGCGGGTTTGATCGCTTCCGTTACCGAGGCAAACGCCAATGCCGTATAGGCCGGGGCGACCGGGGCGGCGCCGGCCAGCGCGAAGTGTCCGGCGGTTTGCGCAGCGATAAAGCAGAACGGACATTGCGGCGCGGAATCCGGCTGCTGATGATCGCCGGCGTGTCCGGACCGGGACGCCGAGACTTGACCGCAAATGACAAAGCCGGCTTGCCCGGGCGCCGCGAACGCCGACATGCCGGTGCCGACGCTGGCCATCAGGGCCTGGATAGCCAGCGCATAGGCGACGCCGATGGAGAGCACCCAGCGCAGCCGCCTGGACCGTCTCAATTGCCGCAGGCCAAACATGAAACTGACCATAGCACGGGCCGCGCCGGCGGGCGAACATGAAATCTGGCACGGCGCAGGTGAGCCTCAAAGTGGGCGCAGCCCAATCCCTCCAGAAACCCGCTGGGGTCGAGGAGAGTTGGCGGCACGCGCCACCCCGCCCACAGAAACGAAACGCCACCCACGCGACAACATCACCAAACTGCGATAAGGCAAATCATCGCGAACGGAATGGCGATAATGCCGAGATACAGCCAGGTCCGATAACCATGGACGTCGATAGGTCCCTTGAACAACTGCACAACCAGCCAGAAGCAAACGGCAAGCCCTAGCAAGAGACGAACGACATCGAGCGGCGTGTCGTAGACGGTCCAGATAGTCTCGTTCTGGGGCATACTGACAATGAACGTGATGAGAACCACTATGCAGACGAAGACGGTTCGCAACGCGGTGGAGGCGATTCGCAAGGGTGTGGAGATATTCTCCGCAGATGATGACGCTTCAGAGGTCGCGCCCGCAGGCACCGATTTCCTCCAAAATGACGCCATGGCCGTGTCCTCTTAATCCTCGGCGTTTCCCAGCAAAGACAAGCATAACACATAACCCCTTCGAACCATGCACTGACGTCGGCCCCAAATACAGATAGCGGAAGCGGCTTCAGCCCAGTGCACGCAATTGGCTTTGAGTTGGCGTCAGGCTCAATGCTTCGGCATAAACGCGCTACCGTTGATCCCGCCAGCCGGCGTTGACGGTCCGCCCAAGACGGCAGTGCGGCGCGGAATCAGTGACACGCCACCGACCGTTCCGTAGCTCGAAGCCGGCAAAGACGGGCGTATGGGAACCAGTGTGCGTGGCGCAGCAAAGCCTCTATTTGTAAAATTGACGCTCCCGTTTGACGGCGGCCTGAACGGCTGGATTTGCAGACGAAGGACGGGCACCACGCTTTCCCGTCGGCCGACCTCACGCCGCGCAATCGGCAAACCGATAGCATTGCGGTCTTCGAAAGACGATCCAATCAATGCCCTCCCCGGACGGACATGCCAATGTCGGTCCGGAGAAATCTTGAACGTCTTTTGTCCCGTGGCGGCACTATCGTGGCCGTTGCTACCACCATGTTGCCCACTGATGGGGATATTCACTTCGATTTCTCTCTTGCGGTTGGACTGCGGCTGGTGGTGATCCGGCACGCGATGGTGTTCCGATTGCCGCGCAAAACTCGCCGTCGACGCGTCGGCAGAAAGCAAAACCGTCGCAATCAGACGCAAAAGGATTCGATGGCATTTCTTATTCATTATTGAACCGTCATTCGTCAGCGGGCGGCGTTTCGGGGTGCTCTCGAATTGTGGCAGGGTCAGCGTGGTCGAGCCACATCGTTTGTAGTGCCGGAACGACGACCAAGAGAATGAGCGGGCCGACGAACATCCCACCGACCACAACGGTAGCCAATGGCCGCTGTACCTGACTGCCGATGCCGCTTGAAATAGCCGCCGGCAGCAGGCCGATACATGCCGACAGCGCGGTCATCAGCAACGGACGCATCCGCTGTGATGCGGCATGAAACATGGCGTCGGTCGCGCCCAGCCCGGTGGCCTTCACCTCATTGTAATAGGTCATGATCAGAATGCCGTTCATCACCGAAACGCCGAACAACGATACGAACCCGACCGCGGCCGAAATGCTGAAATTCTGGCCGGAGAGATAAAGCGCCAATACGCCGCCTCCGGCCGCGAACGGAATGCCGGCGAGCGCCATCAAACTGTCGCGCATCGAGTTAAAAAGCGCGTACAACAGCACGAAGATCAACAGCAGACTGACCGGGACGATGATCGCAAGCCGCTCTTTTGCCCTCTGCAGATCTTCGAACTCGCCAGCCCAAACAAGCCGATAGCCCGGCGGCAACTTGACGTTCTTGGCAATCCTCTCCTGCGCTTCGGCGACCGCCCCGCCGAGATCGCTGCCGCGCACGCTGAACTTGACCGGGATATAGCGTTCGCCCCCCTCGTGATAAATATACGAGGCTCCGGTATCGAGTGAGATATCGGCAAGCTCGCTCAGCGGAACGTACCCGTTGATACCACTCGGCGTTTGATAAGCGACCTTGATGTTGCGGACCGCGCTGATGTTCGCGCGATATTTTTCCGGCAACCGCACCACCACGCCGAATTGGCGATCACCCTCAAGCAGAGTAGTGGCCTGCGCCCCGCCCAGAGCCGCCTGAATGACCGTATTGACGTCGCCGGTATTAAGCCCGTAGCGCGCCGCCTTTTCGCGATTGACCTTGACGTCGAGGTTCGGCTGACCAAGCACGTGAAAAATCCCGAGATCGGTGATCCCCTTCACCTGCTGCATTTGCTGCTTAATCTCGGTGGCGAGGTGCTCCATCGTCGCCAGGTCATGGCCGACGATTTTTACGGCGTTTTCGCCCTTTACTCCGGAAAGCGCCTCCTCGACATTGTCCTGTATGTACTGAGAGAAGTTGAAGTCGATTCCCGGTAACTCCTCGGTGAATTCTTTCTGCAGTTCTCGGATCAGATCCGGCTTATTGAAGCCAACCGGCCATTGATCGTATGGCTTCAGCGGCACGAACAATTCCACGTTCGAAAACGGCGAAGCGTCGCTTCCGTTGTCGGGGCGGCCGTGCTGGGAGGTAACCGATACGACCTCCGGATGGCGGAGCAAAATCTCGCGCATTTTCGCCACCGCGGGTTCGCCGGCCTCAAGACCGATGGTCGGCGGCATCGAGGCCCGTATCCACAAGTTACCTTCTTCGAGCGTCGGCAGGAACTCACTGCCAAGCCCAAAGGTGAGCAAGCCCGTCGTCGCCAAAAACAACACGCCGAAGACGAGCATTATTATGCGGTGATTGAGCGCCCAGTGCAGAACGGGCGCATACACACTGCGCAGTGTACGCACCATGAGAGTTTCAGCTTCTGCTACGCGCTCAGGTAGCAGGTACGATGTCAGCACCGGCGTAACAATGAAGGTCGACAGTAACGCTCCGGCGAGCGCCAACCCATAAGTTCGCGCCATTGGGTTGAAAATCTGCCCTTCGACGCCTTCCATGGTGAAAAGAGGGACGAACGCGGCGACCGTAATCAGCGCAGAGAAGAATATGGCCTTATCGACCTGCAGCGCGCTGGCAAGAATGAGCCGCAGCCGGTCAGTCCATGCACGCGCGATTGCCGGCTCGGCTGGATGGGTCGGGTCGGGACCGAACCGCCCGCTGGCGAGTTGCTGCAGCAGGCCCTGCCGATCGCTGGGACTGAGCTGAGAATTCCTGAAAACGTTCTCGACCAGGATCACCGCGGAGTTGACAATGATGCCGAAATCGACGGCACCGACGGACAGCAGATTGGCATCCTGACCCGTCATCACCATGATGATGATCGCGAAGAACAAGGCGAACGGTATATTCACGCCCACAATGACGGCGCTGCGCAAGTTACCCAGAAAGATCCACTGGATGACAAAGACCAGCGCGCATCCGAAAATCAGGTTGTGGAGCACTGTTTGAGTCGTAACGGAGACGAGAGAGGTGCGATCGTAGTAGGGAACGAGCTTGACCCCCGGGGGCAGTGAGCCGTCGGTGTTCAATCTCTCGATTTCGGCTCTTATGCGCGGCACGACATCGTTGGTGTGAAAGGTCCTCCCCATAACGACAATCGCCAACACAACGTCGCTCTGATGGTCCTTACCGGCAATACCCAGCCTCGGCACGTGGCCGACCGAGACTTTGGCAACATCCTTGACCTGAACCGGCACGCCATTCTGATCGGCCAGCACGACATTCTCGATGTCGCCGACATGATAGCCCTGAGTTAGATCCCGATCGCCACCGTCATCGAACAGTCCGATGCCGCGAATGTTGACCGATTGCTGGCCGATGGTGATTTCGCGGCCGCCGACATTGATATTGGCATTGCCAAGAGCGGTAATAATCTGCGGTACAGTAAGGTTGTACGCCTCGAGTTTTCTGGGATCGACATCCACGTCATATTGTTTGGTCGTCCCGCCCCACGTGTTCACAGCGACCACGCCCGGAACCTGATACAGCCGGCGCGCCACAATCCAGTCCTGCACAGTACGCAGGTTCGTGAGTTCGAAATGCGGAGGCCCTTTCACCTGATAGCGGAAGACCTCGCCCGTTAGGCTCGATTGCTGAATCTGCGGAACTTGGCCGTTAGGCAGAGTGACATTCTGCTGTAAGCCCGCGATTGTCTGGGTATAGGCGAAGAAATAATCGACCCCGTATTTGAAAGTGACGCGAACGAAAGACAGGCCGTAAAACGAAGTCGAACGGATATTGGCCACCCCGGGGGTGACGTAAAGGCCTACTTCCATCGGGATCGTATAGTACCGCTCCATCTCCTCAGCGGAGAGACCAGGAGCTTGAGCGGTGATTTCCAGAATAACGGGGGCGGGATCTGGGTAGGCTTCGATATTGAGATTGTCGAAGGCAACGAGGCCACCGCCGATGAAGACCACAAGGCTCAGGAGAACGATTGTGCGCCTGCTTAGCCCGAATGCCACAATGCCCTTCAGCACGCCGCACTCCTGACCGGTCTATCGCGGGCGATTGGCGAAGTCATTGTTCGCCTGCAGTCGCCAGCATGTTGCTGAGAAAGATTGCGCCGTCGGTCGCAACCAGTTCTCCGGCCTGGACGCCTTGGAGAATCTGCCGGTAGCCGTCGGCCTGCTCGCCGATTTTGACCGTCCGCTGCGTGAACCGGCGGCGGTCGGCGGTCACCCAAATCGTCTCCGTCCCATCGCCCTCGCGGACCACGCCGTTGAGCGGCACAGCCGGAGACCGCACCGGGGCGCCGACGTCGATGGTGAAGTCCGCAAACATACCTGATCGCAATTCATGCTGCGGGTCCCTGATCTCAGAGCGGACCAGTACGCGCCGAGTATTGGTATCGACCGTGGCGCCCACCGTCGTTACGCGGGCGTCGAAGATGCGACCCGGAAAGGCATCGATCTTGACCTGCTCGGGTTGTCCGACGTGAAAGGCCGGGCTGTCGGTTTCGGCAACGTTCGCCAGCATCCACATCGTATCGATATTAGCTACCGTGTAAGGCGCGGGCGCACCTCCCGGCTGTACGAACAATCCTGGTGCTGCATTGCGCGCAACGATCCGTCCAGAAATCGGACTTGGCACCACAAGCGTTGGATCGGCGATGCGCTTGGCGATGATGGTACCGATTTCGGCGTCGCTCTTGCCAAAGATACGCACCGCGTCGCGTGCCGCGCGTAAATTGCCCTCCGCCGTCTGCTGGTCGGAAACTGCCTGCTCCACGTCGTGCTGCGAAACCGCCCGCGTCGTATAAAGATCGCGAAGCCGTGCCAAATTGCGCGTGGTCAGATCGAGGACACCGGCCGCGGCGATCAGCGTCGATTCGGCCTGGAGGAGATCTGGGCTATCGATGGTGAAAAGTGTCTGGCCCTGCTTCACGTCGTCGCCGACTTTGGCGAAAAGGGCAATGATCTTGCCCTGGTAGGGCGTAAAAACCTGCACCGCCATGTCTTCGTTGAAGTCGATGCTCCCTACCGCCTCCTTTTCAACAGGGAATTGGCGCTCCTCGACCGGCGCGACCTTCACGAACTGGAGTTGCGAATCCGAAAGCTCGAGAGTGTTCGAATTCGCCGCACTACGCACGCGGGACTGTTGGGCCTTCGGCGCAGTCGTCCCCGGACCGCCGCTGGAGCGCCAAGCCCAAAAAGCGATGGCCGCAACGACGAGGACTACGCCAAGGGCCACCATCCTGGCCCAGCTGTTCGTCATTACGGGGACCCTCAATCCAAAATTCGTCGTTGGACGCCGCGATACGCCCCGTACCCGGCGGCACCGACCGGCCGCCGCTGATCGCAGGATCGATGTCGTTCCACTCAATGAACTATTTATGATAGCCCCGCTCAGAAAAGCGACGAATGCCGTTCTTTTCTACCCACCGCGAATTTTCCCGCCCTGTGGCCGCCCGGACACAGCCAATAGTGTGTGGATCGGAAATAATGGATTGGGCGCGCGTGTGCGCGCTTGCTTTGCAAGTAACCCCAGTCAGTGATGTTTACCGTGGCGGTCAGGCCGTTTGCTGCGAATGCCGCCGCCTTTGCGGCCGTCATGTTGTGCGCGGGCTGCGCGGTCGGGCCGGACTTTGTTCACCCCGCCGCCCCGCAGATCACCCGCTATACGCGTGAACCGTTCGCCTTCTCTGTTGGCGGACCGTCCGGCGCGAAGCAGTATTTCGACCAGGACCGCGACATCCCCGAGCAATGGTGGAAGCTTTTCAAATCGCCGGCGCTCGATGCGCTCATGGAGCGCTCCCTGCAGAACAATCCCACCCTGCAATCCGCCCTGGCAACGCTACGGGCGGCTAGGCAGGCCGTCTACGCCCAGGAGGGTAAATACTTCCCTCTCGCTCAAGCCAACTTCAACCCTACGCGCCAGCAGACATCTGCAGTGCTCGCGCCAGTTCCGGCTTCGGGAGTGAGCGTATTCAACCTCGACACAGCGCAAGTGCTGGTATCGTACACCTTCGATGTCTGGGGGCTGAACCGGCGTACCGTAGAGTCGCTGGAGGCCCTGGCCGACACCCAGCGCTTCCAGGTCGAGGCCGCCTACCTCACCCTGACGTCGAACATCGTCGTCGCAGCGATCACCGAGGCATCACTGCGGGCGCAGATTGACGCCACTTATCAGATCATTGCAATCAACACCCGGATGCTCGGCACCCTGCGCACTCAGCTGAATGCGGGCTATGCCAACCGCAACGACGTGGCAATCCAGGAAGCCGCGCTGGCCCAGGCCGAAGCAACGCTGCCGCCGCTACGAAAAGCACTCGATCAGCAGCGCGACCTGTTGGCCGCGCTGTCCGGCGGCTACCCAAGCCAGGGGCCGCGCGAGGTGTTCAGGCTAGCAGACCTGCACCTGCCGGCCGACCTTCCTGTCAGCCTGCCCTCACAAGTCATCGAGCAGCGCCCGGACGTGCGTGCGGCGCAGGAACAGTTGCACGCCGCCAGCGCACAGATCGGCGTCGCCACCGCCAACATGCTGCCGAGCTTCACCATCAGCGCCGACGCCGGCTTCATGAATACCGCGCTGCAAGGCCTGCTGGCGCCGCAAAACGAATTTTTCACGCTCGCCGGTAACGCCACGCAGACCATATTCGACGCTGGTGCACTGTTTCATCAGCTCAAGGGAGCGAAAGACACGTACCAGGCCGCGGCATGGACGTACCGCGGAACCGTCATCGGCGCCGTGCAGAATGTCGCCGACAGTCTGCACGCCTTGCACAACGATGCCGACCAGGTCCGTGCGGCTCTCCAGTTCGAGCGGGCTGCCAGGACGAGCTTCGATCTCGCGAGGCAACAGATGCAGAACGGCAACGCTAACGTCCTGCTGCTGTTTACTGCGCAGCAAACCTACCTGCTGTCCGTCATACAAGTGGTGCAGGCACGCGCGACGCGGCTGTCCGATACCGCCGCGTTGTTCGCGGCGCTCGGGGGTGGCTGGTGGAACAGAACCGAACCGCCACTGCAAAAGCGGCTCGACGTCGGCACAGGGGAGTCGAAGCCGATCGAAGATCGGCACGACGGCTTTCGAGCTGAGGCGGAGGGAACCGGCCGTTGAGGGCAGCACGCCGCTCAGAATTGATAATGCAAGCGGGTGCTGAATACGGAAACCGGACCGCGATCGGTGTCGTAGCCTGGATCATCGACGAACTGATAATCCACCGACACGCCCGTCGAGGAGGTCAGCGCATAGCTGTAATAAGCCTCAATGATCTTCTCGAGCCCGTAATTCGGCAGTTGCCCATCGCCGACAAGGATTCCGAGACCGCCGTCATTGAGAAATTCCTGGTGGACCTTGGAAATGCCGTTGACGACACCGGCCAGGCCTATGGTGTCGTCCGGCCTGCCCCATTGCTTGCCGTTGAGTGAAAGTCCTGCCGCTGCAGTATGGTCGACGTCGGTAAATTCGTAGGGCTCGATATTGCCGTCAGCCCAGCCGGCGCGCGCGAACACACCAAGTTGCGGCGTGATCTCCTGCTCCAGATTTAGGCTCACGCCGCCGCGGCTTTGATACTGCCGGGCCGCGGTGATATCAGCCGGGTTGCCGGTCAGATTGGCGAGCGCGATTGCATCGGCGAAGCTTCCCATGCGGCCTCGACTGAGAAAACCGGTGATCGCGAGCTTGCCGGGATGTCCCGACAGATCGTAACGCCGCTCGATTTCGCCCACCCACTGGTACTGTCCGAAACTTGGATCGAGATCAGGACTGTTCGGAACAAGCGACAGGTCGAAGAAGCCGCCCCGCACCGTCCAATTTCCCTGGTACCACTCCGCCGCAGCTCCATAGGTGTAACCCCAGGCGTTGGCGGCGTAATCGAATGTCGCGGTATCGATCAGCGCCCAGTTCATAAAGTCGTTGCGCGGATCGTGCGCGTACTTGTTGTTGTCAAAGACATCGGTGACGGAAAACTTACCCACGGTGATAACGAGCCGGTTCGCGGTCTGCGTTCCGGCGAACTGATTGATTGCGGCATCGACCTTCTGGCTGTCGCCGCCAAGATTAACGGTCTGGCGCACAAAAGCGCGCGGCAACTGCGTATAGGGATAGTCAGAGCCGACCTTATAGGCTTCGCCGCTAGGAAACCCGGCAACGCCGAGCGTATTGCCAATCCCGAATCCCTGATCGAGTTCGGGGTTCATCCACAGCTCGGCGCCCTGCCACGGGCGGACGCCGACATAAAACGTTGCGTCCGAGGTCTCGCGGCCCTCCCCGACGCCGGGCAAGCTATTCGGGCCCTGGTAAGGCGAGCGGAACGCCGGATAACCCTGCCAGAGGAAAGTGGTTTGGCCGTGGATGTTGACAATATCAGGAGCCGTCGTGACGAGCGACGGTCCAGCCGGTGTCGAGTCATTACCAAATTGATAGTCCAGACCAGCGCGCAACTCCTGTTGCAGCCAATCGGAACTGAACCGTTGTCCAGCGTTGCCGAATAACACGCTGCCGTTGCCGTAGTCGGTGAACAGATATTCGAGACTTGCCGTCCAGTGCGGCATAACTGGAATCTCGATACCGCCCCCTGCCGTCCAGCCCAACCGCCACAAGAATGGCGAGTCCGTCGCGCCGCTGGCTAGTTGCGTCAGCGTCAGGTGATCGTAGCTCCAGGCGAAGCCACCGGTGGCATAAAGGAGCCAACCTCCGGGGGCGTAGCCGACGCGGCCGCGCACCGTGCCGAAAGACAGGGCCGTCTCGCTATAGCTTTCCGGGCCGAGCGGCGAAGAAAGCAGGGACGAGCCGCCAACCGAGATTCCGGACGAACCTCTAAGACTAGCAAACGATCCATCGGTCTCAACGCCGATCACCAGCCGATCTGGCAGCATATAGTCGTAGCCGGCCTGCACGCCGCCGAAGTAGCTCCCGGTGCCTTTGAAGGCGTCGAATGGCTGGAACAGATCGAGCGAGCCGGCGAAACCGCTTGGCGAGGCAAAATCAGATGCGCCCCACGCATAACCGAGATGCCCGCCTACGTACCATCCGGTCCAATCGTAGGCAGCCGCTTGCACCGGTGGCGTCTTGACCGGAAACGGCGAAAGTTCGGCGGCGCCGGCATTTGCCGTGAGCGCCACTAACCCTACCGCCAGTGCGAAAGGTCCCCGCACCGCAAGATGCCCCCGTGTCAGCGTAGCGCCCACCTGCCATCGCGATCACGACAGTAGCGTGAAAAACCTCGGCGCCGAAGAGGGATCACAAGCATCGGGATGACCATCGCTCTACGCCATAGGCTATACTATATAGCATAGGCTACACTTCTACAATCCTGTCCCTTGTCCGGCCCGCCGGCCTCTCATCAACCCCTGGACCAATATAGGCTACCCCCCTATACTAGTAGCAACGTGAGGTTATGCCGCCGTGACCCATACGATTCGCGAAAAAACCAAGCTCCTCGCGCGTGTCCGCCGCATCCGCGGGCAGGTCGAAGCGGTCGAGCGGGCTCTGGAGGACGAAGTCGGCTGCGCTGACGTGCTCCAGGTCATCGCCTCAGTGCGCGGCGCCATCAATGGCTTGATGGCCGAAGTGATCGAGGACCACGTGCGCAATCATATCGTTGCGGTGACGCTTGACCCGAGCGAGCGCAGCGAAGGAGCAAACGACCTGCTGGAGGTCGTGCGCGCCTACCTCAAGTGAGATCGGCGGACAGCATGTGAAAGAGCGGCCGAACCATGGCAACCAGCGAAGCGGACGCGCATAGCCACGTTTTTCTCGGCGAAGGCCACGAGCAGAACGAGCGCCGCACCTGGATGGTGATCGCGCTATGCACCGTCATGATGGTGGCGGAGATCGTCGGCGGGCTTTTGTTCGGCTCGATCGCGCTCGTTGCCGACGGGCTGCACATGTCGACACACGCGAGCGCGCTGCTGCTCGCCGCCCTGGCCTACAGCTACGCGCGCCGCCACGCCGACGATGTGCGCTTCTCATTCGGCACCGGCAAGCTCGGCGATCTCGCCGGCTTCACCAGCGCCGTCGTCCTCGCCATGATCTCGCTGTTGATCGGCTACGAGGCGCTGACCCGCTTCATTTGGCCCGTTCCGATCCACTATGGCGAAGCGATCCCAATCGCTGTCCTCGGCCTCGCCGTCAACGTCGCCAGCGTGCTGTTGCTCAGTGGCGGCGGCCGTCACGATCATGCCCACAGCCATGGTCACAGTCATGGCCACAGCCACGGCGACAGTCATGGCCACGGCCACGCCGGCCACGATCGCCATGCCCACGATCAAGCCCATGGGCTCGCCACCGGCGCCGGCACCCTGAAACTTGAAATTTTTGAAGACGGCGTGCCGCCGCGCTTTCGGCTGTCATGCGCGGACCGCAAACTCGCGGCGCGCGACGTCGTCATTGAAACGCTGCGTTCCAGCGGCGCGCGCCAGATCTTTGTGATGGCGGATCGCGGCGGTTATCTTGAATCGCTCGACGAGATCCCGGAACCGCACGCCTTCACTGCGTGCGTGGACCTTAACGGCGAGCGGCACGATGCGGCGTTTGCGGAACACGAGCACGCTCAGGGTTCCGCGCACCGCGATAACAATATGCGCGCCGCCGTCGTCCATGTGCTGGCGGACGCGGCGGTGTCGCTGCTCGTCATCGCCGGGCTGCTGCTCGGCTGGCTGCTCGGCTGGAGCTGGATGGATCCGGTCGTCGGTCTGGCCGGCGCCATCGTGATCGCCGCTTGGGCCTACACGCTGATCCGCGACACCGGCGCGATCCTGCTCGACATGACGCCCGACCGCGCCATGGCCGAACGCATGCGCGCGGTGATCGAGGCCGACGGCGACCGGTTGACTGACTTCCACCTGTGGCGCCTGGGCCCGGGCCATCTCGGTGCGATCCTGTGCGTCGCGACCCATCGCCAGCGCGGAGCGGACTATTATCAGTCCCTGCTCAGACGTTTCCGTTCGCTGTCGCACGTCACTGTGCAGGTACAGCACGAATAGCGCGCGTCACGCATACAGGCCTGTGCGCGAGAGCGCTGGCTATGAAAAGCTTCAGCCGGCGACAAACTCCTCAAACTCAAGGTCTGGTCCCCATTCCTTGGGAAGAGTGCCATCAGCCAACGCGCGTCCAATGTAATAGGTCCATAACTTAACGGAGTGTCTGGGCCTCTTGAGGGACTGACCGAAGCGCTTGAGTTCATCGGGGGTCAGCGCGACGACCCGGCCGAGCAGCGATGCATGATAGAGCGCCTCGGCGTTCTCGGTGAAATGTATGCAGTCCATCAGCAGCGCCGGCAGCGTCTCAGCCACCACGACTTCGCCATGCGCGCGGATAATAAGCGCGTGGTGCGACCCCAGCGTCTTGGCCAGGGCGCGCCCCAGCGCCGGCGTGTTGACGTGATCGGGCTCAGGATGCACCGGAATGCCGCTCGCCCAGCGCACCGCGTGGTTCTTGATCGGCCGCAGAGGGACATTCTCAACGAGGCTGAAGGTGGTGGTGAGATCGTGGTGGTAGTGCGCGATCGCGTTGACGTCGGCGCGAGCCTTGTAGAGTTCGGTATGGATGTAAATCTCGGACGGCGGCCGTTCCCCGTCCGGGCCGGCGATGACGCGGCCGTCCATATCGCAAACGAGCAGATGTTCGGGCCGCAATTCGGACCGACCGTGATGGATCGGCTGAATCAGGATCGCATCGCGGTCAGGCAGACGGGCGCTGACATGGCCGCTGTAGCCGAGGAGACCTTCGCTGACGAGGAGCCGGGTGACCGCAGCGATCTGGTAGCGCAGACGCCGCTCATCGTCCGCGGCCATGTTGCCGACATTGCTGCCCTCGATCTGACCGTGCATCGTATCTCCCTGGCGACTTAATGAACCCTGATTGCAGAATGCTACCATAAGAGCGGCCACGGCATCGCGGTAGGACACAGTTGGAAAGACAGCCTCGCCCAAATGGAATAGATTGTGTTCTTGTTCGAAAGCAGGGTCATCCCGCCTCGCCCCGCATTTCATCGCCGAGTTGGAGCAGAAGCACCGCCGCGGAGTACATCAACAGCGCGAGCTTTGAAGCCCGAGACAGCGCAGGAGCATCGGATGTTTCCGCCGGCGCGGATCGTCTGCCTGACCGAGGAGACGACCGAGACGCTTTACCTGCTGGGCGAGCAGCACCGCATTGTCGGCATCTCCGGCTACACCGTCCGGCCGCCGCAGGCGCGCAAAGAGAAGCCGCGCGTTTCGGCGTTCATCTCTGCCGACATCCCGAAAATCCTGGCTCTCGAACCTGACCTCGTCCTCACCTTTTCGGACCTGCAAGCGGAAATAGTTGCGGCCCTCATCCGAGCGGGCATTTCGGTACATGCCTTCAATCAGCGCACGATTTTGGGCATCCTCGACATCATCCGAACGCTCGGCGCGCTGATTGGCGCCTCGGACCGCGCCAACGCATTGGCGGACCGGCTCGCAGCCAATCTCGAAAGCACGCGGCGGCGCAACGCGGAGCGCGGTGAACGCCCCAAGGTGTATTTCGAGGAATGGGACGACCCGATGATTTCAGGCATCGGCTGGGTTTCGGAACTGATCGCCATCGCCGGCGGCGCCGATATCTTTTCCGAACTTGCCGGTTGCAAGTCCGCCAAGGAGCGGATCACAGCGCCCGATGCGGTGATCGACCGCGCGCCGGACATCATCATCGGCTCGTGGTGCGGCAAGAAATTCAGCAAGGAAAAGGTTGCCGCTCGGCCGGGCTTCGCCGCCATTCCGGCTGTCCGGAACAACAAGCTTTACGAAATCAAATCCGCGCTGATCCTCCAGCCAGGGCCCGCCGCTCTGACCGATGGACTAGCGGCGCTGGAAAAAATCATTCGAGGCGGTTCATAGGCAGAGGCGGCGGCCCACAGTCCTCTGCTTAAAATATCGGCATGGCTACGGGTGCGGCTCCGCGGCGCGGCAAGTGACGGGCTTGCCGCCGAGAGGCGATCCGTTAGACTGGTTTCCAAGCGGCGGCCGTCGATACAGATAGCCGCAATCGTTAAGGGAGGATATTTTATGAAGAAATCTGGAACTGCGCCGGCTTTGGCGGCGCTTGCCGCGGGCACTGCGCTCGCCGCGCTGACGCTGGTGGGCCCTGCCAGCGCTCAGTCGAACGCCCCGATCAAGATCGGTGTCATCGCGGAAGCCACGGCCGTGGCCGGCTCCTCGATCCCACAGGCCGCGCAGCTTGCCGCCGACGAGATCAACGCCGCGGGCGGCATCAACGGCCGCAAGATACAGATTATCTCCTACGACGATCACTCGACGGCACCGGAGGCGGTGCGCGCTTTCCAGCGCGCCGTGAGCGAGGATCACGTCAATGCGGTGATCGCGAGCTACATCAGCGAGGTCGTGCTGGCGCTCGAGCCTTGGACCGGCCGGCTCAAAACCGTGACGGTGACGCCAGGCGCCGCCTCTGACGTGATCACGCAGAACATCGCCAAGGACTACGACCACCTCAAATACATGTTCCACGGCTACGCGACCTCGACCAAGATCGCCGATGCCACCTGCGCCGCTGCCAAGGACCTCCTGGTCGGCCAACTGCACATGAAGTCCGCCGTGGTTATGAGCGAAGACGCCGCGTGGACCACGCCGCTCGACGCCGAATATCTGAAATGTCTGCCGCAGATCGGGCTCAAGGTGGTCGATCACATCCGTTTCTCGCCCGACACCACCGACTTCACGCCCATCTTCAACAAAATCGAAGGTGAAAAGCCGGACGTGATCATGACCGGCATTTCGCATGTCGGCGTTCAGCCGACCGTCCAGTGGAAGCAGCAGGAATTGCCGATCCCGATGTTCGGCGTCTCATCGCAGGCGACCAATTCGAGCTTCTGGAACGACACCAATGGCGCGACCGAAGGCGTACTGTTCCAGGGCTTCTCGGGCCCCGACGTTGCCGTCACTCCCAAGACGCTGCCGTTCGTTCAGGCCTTCGCCAAGCGCTTCGGCCATACGCCGTCATATTGCGGCTACACCGCCTACGACGAGGTGTATTACATCGCCGACGCGATCAAGCGCGCCGGCTCGGTCGATCCTGATAAGCTGGTTGCGGCGATGGAGAAGACCGACTTCGTCGGCACCATCGGCCGGGTCCAGTTCGAGGGCAAGAACTCGCCCAATCCGCACGCGCTCAAGATCGGGCCTGACACCATCACCGGGCTGATGCTGCAGTGGCAGAACGGCAAGCAGGTCAATCTGTGGCCCGCCAAAGTCGCCAACGGCAAGCTGAAGTTCCCGTCATTCATCAAGGTCGGCGCAGCCAATTGACGAGCGCATGATCGACGCTTGCGTAAAACTCCCCGCGCGTGCGGGGAGTTTTTTGCTGGGCGGCGGCGACGCGCGCGGGCGTGATGCGATGACGGTGTTCTGGCAAATCCTGATCGATGGTTTTGCGATCAGCTCGCTCTACGCGCTCGGCGCCACCGGCTTTGCACTGATCTTCGGCGTTTCCGGCGTGCTCAACCTCTCGCACGGCTCGCTCATGGTCGCCGCCGTGGTCGCCGCCTGGGCCGCCGGCGACAGCCTGCATGCCGGTCCCTACGCCGGCGCCGCGCTTGGCATCGCCGTCGGCTTCAGCCTCTCGCTGCTCACCTATTTCGTCGTGGTCAGTCCGCTGCAGCGCACGCGCAAAATCCGCGAGGAGGAAAAGGAGATATTCATCCTCACGGCGACCCTGATTTGGGGCATCATGATCCAGCAGCTCATCGCCTATTTCTATACCGACAACGCCAAGACCGTGGCGCCGATCGTCAAAGGCGTGGTCACCATCGCCGGCGTGCGCACGCCAGCCAACGAGATTTTCACCGCCATTGTCTGCGGGCTGGCGATTGCGCTGCTCTGGCTCCTGGTCAACCGCACCCGCGCCGGCAAGGCGGTGCTTGCCGCCTCGATGAATCCGCGCGGCATCACGCTGCTCGGCGTTGAACTGTCGCGGGTCTACGTCGCGGTGTGGGCAATCTATGGCGTGTTGGTCGGCGTCGCCGGCGTTCTGCTCGGCATGTTCCTCGGCATTTCGTCGTACAGCGCCGGTCCGCTGACCGCGAGCGCATTTTCCATTGTGGTACTGGGAGGATTGGGCAGCGTTCCCGGCGCGCTGATAGCGGCCTATGTGGTCGGGTATCTGGAAACCATCACGGCCTATCTGATCTCGCCGGCCTACCGCACCATTCCGGCGCTGCTGCTGCTGGTCGCCGTCATGTATGTGCGGCCGCGCGGGCTGCTGGGGCGGCGCTAGATGGGCTCGCTGTCCACCGCGCGGGTGCTGCTGATCGCGCTCCTCGTTGTCGCGGCGGCATCGCTGCTGCCGCTGTGGGTCAATGCGTACATCCTGGGCCTCTTGACGATGGCCTACTATTTCGGCGTCTTCGCCATGGCCTGGGACCTGCTGTTCGGCTTTGCCGGCGAAGTCAATTTTGGACCGACGTTTCTGATCGGCACCGGCGCTTACACCGCGGGCATTCTCGATAATCTCTATCAGCCGCCGATCTGGCTATGCGTCGCCGCCGGCACGCTCGCCGCCGTGATCGGCGGTGTCGTTCTGGCGCTGCCGGCGTTGCGCGTGCGCGGGCCGTATTTCGGCCTGACCACGCTGGTCGCGGTGCTGATGCTGCAGAATTTCATCGTCGTCGATGCGCACCTGACCGGCGGCGAGAACGGTCTTACCGTGCCCGACGTGATCTCGATCAGCGAGAAGACGAATTACGAAATCGCGCTGTGGTTCATGGCGATAAGCGGCGCCGTCCTGTTCGCGTTGGCGCGCTCGCCGGTCGGGCTCATCCTGCAAGCCAGCGGCCAGGACGCCGTGCAAGCGGGCGCGCTCGGTTTCAACGTCACTAAGCACAAGCTCACCGCGTTCATCATCAGCGCATTCTTTTCCGGTTTGGCTGGTGCGCTGCTGGTCTTCTACGTCGGATCAGCCTCGGCAAGCTCGTTGGTCGACATTACCATCGGCGTACAGATCATCATCTCCGCGGTGCTGGGCGGCCGCCGCACCATCCTGGGCGCGGTACTCGGCGCCGTCTTTCTCATCGCCATGAGCGAGGCGCTCCGGCCGCTCGGCGATCTGTCGAATTTCATCGTGTTCAGCATGGCACTCGTCGTGGTGCTGTTGTACCCGAACGGCTTTTTCGGCCTGCTTACCCGCACGAGGGAAGACGCGTGAGCACGGCCGAGCCCGCCCACCTCGAAGTTTCAGGTCTCACCAAGCGTTACGGCGGTCTTGTCGCCGTCAAGGAGATGTCGTTCTCGGTCGCCGCCGGCAAAATCCTGGGACTGATCGGCCCCAATGGCTCCGGCAAGTCGACGGTGATGAAGCTGATCATGGGCATCGAACGCCCCGACGGCGGCTCGGTGCGCATCAACGGCGTCGAGGTCTGCGGTTGGCCGTCGCACCGCATCGCCCGCATGGGCGCCGGCATCGTATTTCAGCATTCGCGCCCGTTGCACCGCCAGACGGTTTTGGAAAATATCAAGCTCGCGCTGTTGCCCGACAAGCTCATGCGCCTGTTTGCCGATCCGCAGACCGACGCGCGCGCCCGCGCCATCGCCGCCCGCGTCGGACTGACCGCTGTGCTCGACCGCCGGCCGGGCACGCTGCCGTTCGCTGACCTGCGCAAGATCGAGATCGCCAAGGCGATCGCGCGCGACCCGCAGGTGCTGCTGATCGACGAGCCGTTCGCCGGGCTCACGGCCAAGGAGACCGCGGCGTTCTCCGATCTGATCTGCGAATTGCGCGACGATGGCCGCGCCGTGCTGCTGGTCGATCACAACGTCAAGAGCGTGTCGCGCCTCGTCGACCGCGTCATCGCCATGTATGTCGGCGAGCGCATCGCCGAGGGCTCGGCCGACGAAGTGATGCGCAACGAAACCGTGCGGCGGGTCTATCTCGGCGGCACGATCGAGACCGCCGCCCGCCCGGAATCGTCGTTCCGCGACGCGGCGACGCCGTTCCTCGAGGTCAACAAGGTCAGCGTCCACTACGGCAAGGCGCAGGCACTCGAGGAGGTTTCGATCCATGTGCACGAACGCGAGTTCGTTGCCGTCGTCGGGCTGAACGGCGCCGGCAAGACCACCTTGTTCAACACCATCTCGGGCCTCCTGCCCTATGCGGGCGACGTACGCCGCCAGGGCGCGACGCTGCGCGGCCACTCGGCGGCGGCAATCGCGCGCGGCGGTATCGTGCAATGCCCCGAAGGCCGCGACCTGTTCGTCGACATGACCGTACGCGAAAATCTCGATCTCGGCGGTCAGCACCTGCCGCCGGCCGAGAGCGCCGCACAGATCGAGTGGCTGTTCGACCTGTTTCCCATTCTGCGCGAGCGGCAGCGGCAGGCCGCCGGCACCCTGTCGGGCGGCGAGCAGCAGATGCTCACCATCGCGCGCGCGCTGATGATGAAGCCGAAGCTGCTCATGCTCGATGAGCCGACGCTCGGACTGGCGCCGGTCATCCTCGAGCAAATCTCCAAGGCGCTGGAACGGTTGCGCCAGACCACACCGATCACGGTTGTACTTGCCGAGCAGAACGTCACCTTTGCATTGCCGCATGCCGACCGCGTCTATGTGCTTGAACACGCCCGCATCGTCTGGGAGGGCGATCCGGCCAAATTCGCAGCCGAAGGCGGCGCGGGATACTTATAAAGGCACTTGCGGCGCGGGGTGGCGCCCGTTGATCCAGATCAAAGCCGGCTTGCTCCTATGCGTGCAGGATGCATACAAAATGGAGCTGGGCCATGTCGACAATAGACGTTTTGATTCTTGCGGGAATTACCTTCGCCTTTGTTGCTTTCGCGGTGATTTTGGCATGGGGCGATTATCAGACTACGGATATCGCGCGGAAAAGCCGCGAGCGCGCACTCAGTGGCGCCGCCGACAATACCGGGCACGCCCACCACTGACACGACCGAATAGCGTTGTGGCCGGATCAAGCGTCCTCGCGCGCGCCGAGCGCGGGTCGATGGCGCACGCGAAACACAATGTAGTGTGACAGCGTGAAGTTGACCGCGAAGCTCGCCATGATGGCGATGGCCTTGGCCAATGCGACCGGCAGCAGCAGCACTTGCGCGGTGAAGATCAAGGTCGCCGTATTGGCGAGCCATCCGGCGACACCTGACGTTACGAACACGAAGTACGCTCGCCAGCGCAGCTTACGCCCGGACTCCGCCGCAAACGTGATCGATGCATTGAGAATGTACGAGTTGGTGACGGCGACGGCCCACGAGATCAAGTTGGCAACGATGAAGGAAACGGTAGCGGCGCCGGTGCATCGGCACGCGGCGGCGGCCGCAGCGAACAGCGCCAGAGCTTCCGGCGAATGCGCGAACACGGCGCGCGCCACAAAGAAGACCGCGTAATCCACCACGGCATTGACGGCACCGATCAGTGCAAATAACACCGCCTTCCGGCTGAAGGCGCCCTTGCGCCAGCCGTAAAGGAGCTGCAAGCGAAGCGCGCCAAGCCAAGAGGCAGCCGTCATGGCTTCCGCATAGCACGCCACCGGCCGTTCGCCAGCCCCGATTTTGGCGCTGCATCGGGTGCTTTCCATCAACTCCTTGCTTCCGCCCTCCCCTTGCGCGACACAAACGGCCAGTCGCAGTATAAAAAATGGGCGCGGCAAGGATCGAGCCGATGGGCGAGACGAGCGAGCTTCAAAATCCAGCGCTTCCGCGCGCGGCTCGTGCTGGCGGCTACGGACCCACGGACCGGGCGGGGGCCGGCGCGCGCGCCGGGCTGTCCATTGTCATGCCGCTCTACAATGAGGCCTTGAGCCTCGAGCGGCTGCACGCTCGACTGACCCACGTCGCGCACAGCCTCAAGGCGGCGCGCTCGCTTGCCTGCGAGGTGGTGTATGTCGACGATGGCAGCACCGACGGCACGCTTGCCATCGCGCGTGCACTGCCGGCTTCCGGCCTCGATGTCCAGGTCGTGTCGCTGTCGCGCAATTTCGGCAAGGAGGCGGCGCTGCTCGCCGGCCTTGATCACGCGCGCCTCGGCGCTGTGGTGTTCATCGACGGCGACGGACAGCATCCGCCGGCTTTGATCGAGACCCTGGTCGGCCACTGGCTCGATGACGGCTGCGACGTCGTCTATACCGCCAAGGCTCACCGCGCCAACGAGTCGGCGACGCGCCGCATCGCCGTGAAGAGCTTTTATCTGCTGCTTAATTGGGGCTTGCGTACAAAAATTCCCGAGGATGCCGGCGACTTCCGCCTGCTGTCGCCGCGCGCGGCCAGCGCGCTGCGGCAGATGCCGGAACGCAACCGCTTCTTCAAAGGGCTGGCGAGCTGGATCGGCTTCCGCCAGATGCGCATCGATTATGAGCCGGCCGCACGCACGGACGGCCACAGCACCTGGAACGTCCGCTCGCTGATCGGCCTGTCGCTCAATGGACTGACATCGTTCTCGGTGGCGCCGCTGCGCATCGCCACCATGCTCGGGCTGTTGCTGGCTACGATCGCCTTGCTCTACGGCGTTCAGATCCTCTATCAGACGCTGGTGTACGGCGTCGATGTGCCCGGCTATCCGTCGCTCTTCGTCGGCATGATGGTGCTCGGCAGCGTGCAACTCATCATGCTCGGCGTGCTCGGCGAGTACATCGGTAAAATTCTCTCCGAGATCAAAGCACGGCCGGTCTACTTCGTCGCCGAGCACGAACTAAAGCGCGATGACGAGACCCGCGCCGATACAGCGCCCTCCGCAACCGCTCCGCCCTATCCGCCAGGCAAGGTCGGGGAAGCCGCCGAATGAACGTTTTGGCGCGCCGGCGCATCATTCTGTGCGCGGACGACTACGGCATTTCGCCCGCGGTCAGCACTGCGATCCGAGATCTGATCGCGCGCCGCCGCATCAATGCCACCTCGGCGATGGTGATAACACCGAGTTTTTCAAACGCCGAAGCGGCCGCGCTGCGCGATGTCGCCGCCGATCACGCGGCGATCGGCCTGCATCTGACGTTGACCGCGCCGTTTCGCCCGCTGAGCCGCGATTTCGCGCCGCTGCGTAACGGCGCATTCCTGCCGCTGGCAGCGATGGCCGGCCGCGGGCTGGCGCGCATGCTGACGCCGGCACTGCTGGAGGCCGAGATCGCCGCCCAGGTCGCGGCATTCCGATCATCGTTCGGGCGGGCGCCCGACTACATCGACGGCCACCAGCACATCCACATGTTTCCACAGATCGGCGAAGCGCTCATTAGCGTTGCGCACGAGACGGCGTCCCAAGCCTGGCTGCGCCAATGCGGGCGCGCGGTGCGGCACAGTCTTGAACCGAAGGGCCTTATTCTCGATGCTTTGAGCGGGCGTTTTAAGCGGCTCGCGGCGCAAGCGGGTTTGAAGACTAATTCAGCCTTCGCCGGCACGTACAGCTTTCGTCCCGGTGCCGATTACAGCAAACTTTTTCCGGATTTTCTCGACGGCCTGCCGGACGGCGGCCTCATCATGATTCATCCGGGCCGCGTAGACGCCGAACTTGTGCGGCTCGACCCGCTTACCGATCTGCGCGAACGCGAATATACGTACTTTCTCGACGAAGCGTTTCCGCGTTTGCTGGCGGAGCGCGGCGTGCCGCTGTAGCCCGGTTTCTACATCACCACGACCTTGGTGCCGACTTTCACGCGATTGTAGAGGTCGATGACATCGGCGTTGCGCAACCGGATGCAGCCGGACGAGACGTTGTGGCCGATGGTCCATGGCTCGTTGGAGCCGTGAATGCGGTAATCAGTCGAACCGAGATACATGGCGCGCGCACCGAGCGGATTTTGCGGGCCGCCGGCCATGAAGCGCGGCAGTTCCGGCTGCCGCTTGAGCATCGCTTCCGGCGGTCGCCAATCGGGCCACTCGCGCTTGCCGGTAATCGTCTTGACGCCCGCCCATGTGAAACCGGGCCGGCCGACGCCGATGCCGTAACGCATCGCCCTGCCGCCGTCCTCCACCAGATAAAGATACTTGTGCGGAGTATCGACGATGATCGTGCCGGGCGGCTCCTTGCCGTCATAGTCGACAATCTGGCGTTCGTATTTCGAATCGACCGGCGGATGGCCGCTGTCGTCGTCATCAGCATTGGCCGCGTTCACATCGGGATTGCCGCCGAGGGCTGCGGTCTCCGGCAGCGGTTCCGGCGTTGCGGCCGGCGCCTGCGAATACGTCTGGGGCGTAGCTGCGCTCTGCGGCGCGGCACCAAACAAAAACTGGATGAAGCCGCCGCCGAGATTGGGCCGCGCGTCGGCGACGCGCACCGGCGCGGCGGCCGCAACAGCCGGCGTAGCCGGCATCGCCGCCACCGGCATGATGTCGCGCGCCGCGGCTGGAGGCCCGTTGTAGGCATCGGGAGTGATTGCAAGTGGATCGGCGAAAGCCGAAACCGAAAGCGCGCTCAGGATGAGCGCCGATACGCAGATACGCCGCATGTTGAACTCTGTACTGCCTACTGCTGCGCGATGTTTTCCGCGCGCGCTCAGTACAGGCCCAAACCTCGACTGTTTGGTAAATTTTTTTCCGCGCGGCACTGCCGCCCGCGTCTTTGCAATTTGTTCATCAAGTTACGGTTTATATTGCGTCAACGCGCACCCCTTATGGTTAATCGAACGTAGTCGGCGACCGCTAAAATGCGCTCCGCCGCCATGAACGCGGTATTAAGCCGCCTAATGCTATCGACGGGGCGGGAAATGGGCGGTGAGGAATAAACAGAGACTGGTGCAGGGATGCCTGAGCCGCGCAAGATCTTCCGCATCGAACACACCGCCGCAGCGCACCTCGAACAGCCGACCGACAGCGCGCAGTCCGAACTGCCTTACGGCGAAATCATGCGCGAACTGCGCGCGCTGCGCGCCGCGCTTTCGGTCGCGGCGCCGCTGCGTGCGGAGGCAAACGGTGGACGGGCCAACGGCCGTGTGACCGAGCTCACCTCACAACTCAACCTGATTGCCGGCGCCATCAGGGGCGACGGCGCCGCTCCAGTGGAAGGCGACAGGCAAGTCGGCAGGCAAGGCAGCACGCCGGGGGAGGCACCGCTGTCGCGGATCGACAGCGAACTGCTTGCGGTGGTCAGCGGCACCGAGCAGGCGACTCAGAAAATCCTTGCCGCTGCCGAAGAAATCGACATCGCCGCCAACAATCTGTCGGCAGCGTTCAACGGTAAGATCGAACAAGGCGTGGCGCAAGACATCCAGGACCTCGTCATCCAGATCTTCGAGGCCTGCAACTTTCAGGATCTGATCGGCCAGCGCGTCGCCAAGGTTCTCACGGCGATGAAATTCGTCGAGGACCACATCGCGCGCGTGCTGGAGGAGATCAAGACCGCCTCGGTTGCAGCTGCAGCGCTGCACGGTCCGCGGCTCGACGGCGACTGCGGCCACGCGTCGCAGGATGACATCGACGCGATGTTTGCGGATTAGCGCGGCACTGAACGCGATCCGCGCAGCGAATAACAGCGACCGCCGACCTTATTGCGGCTTCGGCGCCGGTGCCGGCTTGGGTTTCGGCTTAGCCGGTGCCCGCCGTGCGGTATGCGCGGCGCCCTCCGGCGCGCAGCGGACGTAGACACTGGTGCCATAGCGGCTGGCTACTTCCGGATCCATCCACTTGAGCACCATGGTACGGCCGTCGAATGACACGATTTGCCGGTCGTCCTTACCGCCGGCCGGTCCAGGCGGGCCGATATAGTTCTGGCCGCTTTGGCTGCCCTTGAGTTCCAGTTCCTGCAATTGCGCATTGTCGGCGAGATACATCATCACGCCACCATTCGGGCCGCGGTTGATGACGACCGGCTCGCCGCAGGCGGCGCGCGCCGCCGCCTCGGTGCGCACCAGATCCTCTGGCCGGTGGAACGAGCCGTAACCCCAGCGGCCGACAACTTCCTCGGCGCGGATTGTTGACGGCACCTCGGGAGCGGCCGGCGCCTCCACCGCGGGCGACGGGCCGGCCGACTGGTTGCTCGCGCAGCTACCCAGCGCCAGGGCGCACGCCGCGGCCGCAGCCGCGAGCCAACGGTCTTTGCGCAGCCGACCACTCATCGCCATTCTCCCCGAACGCTCCATCGCCTGGGCAACCCGTTCCGCCCAAGCGCCGACCTCGTTGTTTGGCAACCCCGTCGCGTACCCGTTTTGCCGCCAGATTTGGCCGCCACAGTGACCGAATCCGGCCCCGAAGAGCAAGAGGA
Organism: uncultured Alphaproteobacteria bacterium; assembly: GCA_963729965.1. GTDB lineage: Bacteria > Pseudomonadota > Alphaproteobacteria > Rhizobiales > Xanthobacteraceae > BOG-931. The sequence continues at coordinate 351,225 of CAVSPX010000005.1, read as the reverse complement.
TGCCGATACCGGCGTTTTACGCGCCGGTCCTTTCCGATTTGTTAGCCATCGCGGTCTGCGGCCTTGACAGCCACAGAGCAAGCCCATATCTCCGCGGCGGGTATTTAGCACTCTTTTGTAAAGAGTGCTAAGTGCCTGAAAAACAATTCGAAAGCGTTTCGTCCAAGCAACGGCCGCGCGCGAAGCGGCTAAGAGGTGATCATGGCAAAACTGAAATTCCGCCCGCTCCATGACCGGGTGGTCGTCAAGCGCGTCACTGCGGAGGAAAAGACCAAGGGCGGCATCATCATTCCCGACACCGCCAAAGAGAAGCCGCAGGAGGGCGAGGTTGTCGCCGTCGGCCCGGGCGGCCGCGACGAGAACGGCAAGCTCATTGCGATGGATCTCAAAGCCGGCGACCGCGTGCTGTTCGGCAAGTGGTCCGGTACCGAAGTCAAACTCGAAGGCGACGAGCTCCTGATCATGAAGGAGTCCGACATCATGGGCGTGATCGCCTGAACCCCTAATTCCTCACCCTGAGTCACTCGCCGCAGGCGAGCCTCGCAGGATGAGGCCACCGTAGCGCACCCTTTGAGGCTCGCGGCTTCGCCGCTCGCGCCTCAGGGTGAGGACAGAACCCAGGAGCAAACAAACATGGCTGCTAAAGACGTAAGATTTTCCACCGATGCGCGCGACCGTATGCTGCATGGCGTCGAAGTGCTCGCCAATGCGGTGAAGGTGACGCTCGGCCCCAAGGGCCGCAATGTCGTCATCGACAAGAGCTTCGGTGCGCCGCGCATCACCAAGGACGGCGTCACCGTCGCCAAGGAGATCGAGCTTGAAGACAAGTTCGAGAACATGGGCGCGCAGATGGTGCGCGAGGTGGCGCAAAAGACCAACGACCAGGCCGGCGACGGCACCACGACCGCAACCGTACTCGCGGCGGCCATTGTGAAGGAAGGCGTAAAATCGGTCGCTGCCGGCATGAATCCAATGGACCTCAAGCGTGGCATCGATCTCGCGGTCAGCGCCGTGGTCGAAGACATCAAGAAGCGCGCCAAGAAGGTCGGCTCGTCGGCCGAGGTGGCGCAGGTCGGCACCATCTCGTCGAACGGCGACAGCACCATCGGCAAGATGATCGCCTCTGCGATGCAGAAGGTCGGCAACGAGGGCGTCATCACCGTCGAGGAAGCCAAGGCGCTCGAGACCGATGTCGAGATCGTCGAGGGCATGCAGTTCGACCGTGGTTATCTGTCGCCCTATTTCATCACCAACGCCGAGAAGATGATCGCCGAGCTGGAAGACGCCTACGTGCTGCTGCACGAGAAAAAGCTGTCGCAGCTACAGGCCATGCTGCCGGTGCTCGAGGCGGTGGTGCAGTCGGGCAAGCCGCTGCTGATCATCGCCGAGGACATCGAGGGCGAGGCGCTCGCGACCCTCGTTGTCAACAAACTGCGCGGCGGCCTTAAGGTCGCGGCGGTGAAGGCGCCGGGCTTCGGCGATCGCCGCAAGGCGATGCTGGAAGACATCGCGATCCTGACCGGCGGCCAGCTCATCGCCGAAGACCTCGGCATCAAGCTCGAGAGCGTGACCCCCGCGATGCTCGGCCGCGCCAAGAAGGTGGTGATCGAGAAGGAGAAGACCACCATCGTCGACGGCGCCGGCAAGAAGAAGGACATCGAAGCCCGCGTCGGCCAGATCAAGGCGCAGATCGAGGAGACCACCTCGGACTACGACCGCGAGAAGCTGCAGGAGCGCCTGGCCAAGCTCGCCGGCGGGGTCGCTGTGATCCGCGTCGGCGGTGCGACCGAAATCGAGGTCAAGGAGAAGAAGGACCGCGTCGAGGATGCGCTCAACGCCACCCGCGCCGCGGTCGAGGAAGGCATCGTGCCGGGCGGCGGCGTCGCCCTGCTGCGCGCCAAGAAGTCGGTCGGCAAGCTCACCAACAGCAATCCGGACGTGCAGGCCGGCATCAACATCGTGCTCAAGGCGCTGGAAGCGCCGTTGCGCCAGATCGCCGAAAACTCCGGCGTCGAAGGTTCGATCGTGGTCAACAAGATCATGGAGAACAAGTCCGAGACGTTCGGCTTCGACGCGCAGAGCGAGGAGTATGTCGACATGCTCGACAAGGGCATCGTCGATCCGGCCAAGGTGGTGCGCGCTGCGCTGCAGGACGCGGCCTCGGTTGCGGGCCTTCTGGTCACGACCGAAGCCATGGTGGCCGAACTGCCGAAGGACGCTCCCGCCATGCCGGCGATGCCGGGCGGCGGCATGGGCGGCATGATGTAAGCCGCTCGCCGATTGTTGAAACTTCGTGGGCGCGGCGCAGGCCGCGCCTTTTTATTTGGCGCAGTTCTTTTCGCTCGCGCGGGCAATAAAACGCGGTGAGCCGCGCTGCACGCCGCGGCGAAGCCACGGGACAATCTCTGTTTAGTGCGCGGCCACCGTTATGCGGCTGTTGCGCCGCCGCACGGCCCAGACGAGGCCAAGACGCTCCCAGAGCAAGATCGTCAGATACGTTGTGTCGAGCTCCCACCAGCGGTGAAAACCGTGAGCGCAGCAGCGCGGATCGGCATGGTGGTTGTTGTGCCAACCGTCTCCGCCCGACGTGATCCCGATGAGCCAGTTATTGCGGCTGTTCTCGCCGGTCTCGTAATTGCGATAGCCCCAGACATGAGCGGCCGAATTGGTGCCCCAGGTCACGTGCCAGGAGTAAACCGTGCGCACGAACACACCCCACACCAGCATGCTCAAACCGAATTGCACGCCGCCCCAAACAGCACCCGTCCAAATCCAGCCGGCGATAAAGCCCAGCGCCAGGATGATCAGCGCGTGCGCGACATAGACGAACCACCACATTTCGTTGCGAACCAGCGCCTTTTGGAACGGATCGCGCAGCAGATCGCGCACGTATTTTTCGTAAGCCGGCACGTTCTGGAACTGGCTGTTGACGATGAACAGCCAGCCCATGTGCCCCCAGAAAAAGCTCGCCAGCGGCGAATGCGGATCGGCGTCTTGGTCGGGATACTGGTGATGGACGCGATGGATCGCCACCCAGCGCGCCGGCGAATCCTGCAAGGTGCAGACACCCAGGATCGTCAAGAGATGCTCGAACCATTTGGGGCAGCGGAACGAGCGATGCGTCAGGCAGCGGTGAAAGCCGGCGCCGATGCCAAGCGAGCAAAACAGATAATTGCCGATGAACACCATGGCGACGCCGGTCCAGCTGAACAGCCACGGCACAAAGGCGAACAGCGCCAGAAGGTGAATCACGATCACGCCGGTCGTGTACGGCCAATTGACGCGGCGGCTTTGTGTCGTCGCCGGACGCAGCAACGCTTTGCGGGTTCCGGGACGCCGCTCAAGCACAGTCTCAGAGAGTAACGTTGCGCCCATCGACTCGACTGCGTCAGCGGCTGCAGATTTCACAGGCTTTGGCACCGTGCCGGCCCCATCCGGCTGCACTCGGGAAGCGCCAAATCTCTCGATCATTCATTAGCTTCGCGCGATTCCGCTGGCAAGACCAATGCGACGCGGCAGCCCTTTGGCCCGACGATTGACCGCGGTATATGGTGCGAGTGCCGCGCCGAATTGTGGCGCTTTTGATCGTCAATTCGTCATCAGACGAAAGCGAAGCGTCGCGGTACCGATGAGATCGACTTCGTCGCCCTGGCGGTGCCAACCGGTCATCTGCGAAAGCTGCACCAAGAGATCGGCATCGCGGCTGATCTGATCGGGCGTACATTGCGACGGCAGCGCCGCCGTCGGCGTCAGGCTGATCGTATCCTGCCCGACATTCGCCGAGCCGCGGGCGTTGGCGCACCACAGATAGAACGAGGCGTCGCCATCCTCTTCGATTTCAATCATCGGTACGCGCTTGGTTCCCGGGAGCGGTGCGGCATCGAGCACGAGCACGCTGCCGAACGGAAACGAGGTTTCAGTCGCCAGCGCAGGCATGAACGAGCCGGCGAGAACAGCCAACGCAAAACACAGGGCGGAACGCCAGCGCAGCAACAGCATGTCGTCTCCAAGCGAGCATTAGGAGCAGCGAATGGCAGAGCGGGTGCGGATAGCTCATCGCAATAGCGAATGGAGCACGAAAAATCCAGCGCACGCAATTCGGGCTCGCATTTGCGCCGAGCGCTGCCCGCTCGCCCCCGCCATCGAGGCCATGGCGGCACCCAGCGGAGTCCCGCCAAGTCGGAAACGCTCGGCAGCCTCGGAAATCGATTCGACCAACGCGGTGCGCAATTTCGGCAGGTCAACGTCCGCCATAAATAAATCGGGCGGAAGCGCTGCCGCTTCCGCCCGCAACCGATCGCGAATTCGGCCGCTGTTTACTTCAGGTTCGAGTTGAAGTCGATTGAGGCCGAGAGTTTGGCGACGAAGGCCGCACTGCACCAGTTGGTGCCAAGGCCATTGGGGTTCTGCGCCGTGATATTGCCCGGCGAGAAGCTCGCATTCTGCGCGCTTGTGAAGGCGTTACATTCCGACTTGTTCAGGTTGGTGTCGTAGTAGCGCAGGTCAAGCGTGAGCACTTTCCAGGTAAAGCCAACGCCAAGGTCCCAGTTGGTGTAGCTGGTGTATTTGGTCATGCCGTAGAATGCATCGCTGGTGCCGAGATCCCAGTAGCCCACGTCGCCGGAGGCATACATGCCGAGGCCGTTCTGGAACCAGGTCGACGGCGCGGTGAAGGTCACGTTGCCGGTCGAATACCAGCCCCAGGCCCCGGTGTTCACCACCGACGGCGAATAATACTCTTGGACGCCCGCGGCCCACTGGTCGTTAAAGGTATAGGTGGCCTTGCCGTAGACTTCCCAGAAGCTGTCGCTGGCCTTGGTGACGTTTCCGCCAAGCGCGTTCAACTCCGTCGGCGGAGTTCCGGTGATGCCGCCCCAGTTGCTCGTGCAGAAAGCCGCGGTGTTATAGCAGTTGCCGCCCGGGTAGTAGTATTCCCAGAAACCGAAATCGAGGGCGAGCTTGTCGAAGGTCGGACGGATGCCGCCGTAGAGGTCGATTTCGGCTGCGGCGTTATTCGGGAAGTCAATGCTTTCACCCGAGGCGCCGGCGTAGAGCTGCCAGTCCTTGGCCGGGTTGTAGCGGATTTCGAAGCCGCCCTGCGTCGACGGCTTGTGGTCCGACTGTGTGATACCGCGGAAATTATAGTCGCTCATCAAAGCCGCTGTGACGACCCAGTCCCACGCCGAAGCCGGTGCCGGCGGCGCGGGCGGTGCCTTCGCCGGCATGTCGGCGGCGAATGCCGGCGCGGCGAGGCTGGCAGTAACGAGCAACGAATAAGCAAACCGTTTCATGATCTATGCCCCTGTCCCCTGTCAGTCCCGGGCGTTGTCCCAAAACCCGGCTCCGACCCACTTGCCGCGCCACGAAGCGCGACCGATGGCGGCACTTTCAAAAACTATTTACGAACGGCCAAGATGAAAACTCGCGCATCTGCCATTTTTTTATGCGATTTCGGGGCTTTGGCCGGTGTTTGCAATCGTTTCTTTAGAGGTGTGGCGCCTGGGATACACTTGCCAACCCATCGCCGCCCCGCCATTTCCGGTTATCCACAGGGTTGCAGTCGCCGGAGATCGAATCATGCAAGCCAGCGTCGACGGCCAGATAGTTGCCGAGAGCAACGATCTCGTTGAATGCCAGGGGTATCAATACTTTCCGCGTGAAGCGGTGCGCATGGAGCTGCTGCAAAAGGCGCCGAAGACGGACGACGACCACGCCTGCCCACACGGCGTGCAGTTCTATGACGTGGTCGTGGCCGGCAAGCGCCACCCGCGCGCCGCCTGGTCCTACGAAGCGCCGCAGCCCAAGATGCACCAGGTCGCCGACCGGTTCGGCTTCTGGCAGGACGTCGAAGTCACAAAGGCCGGTTAAGCCGCCGCTTTCCGGCGATTCGCCTCCAGGCGGGAATCGACCAGCGCCACCTGGGCATCGATTGCCGCGTTGCTAAGCCCCTTTTGCCGGGCGATGAGCTGGACGAGCTTATCGGCGCGCTCGATGAACGGCGCACCGTTCTGCAAAGCGCGCGCGGCGGACGCCGGGCGGGTGAGCGACTGCGCCGCGGCGGCATATTTCTCGAACGGCACAAGGTCTTCCGGCTTGGCGCCGAGCTTAACGCAGAGGTCGAACACGAAATTATAGACCGAGCGCGCAGTTTCGATATCGCTGTGAACGGCCTCCTGCGCGGTGCGCATGCCGTCCTTGGTGACGCAGCGGTAGTTGCCGGCGAGCAGCATCGCCCACTTCGCGAGCGGCACGAAGATCGAATTCGTAGATCTTGAGCTTGACCGGAAGCTCGATCTTGCCTTCGGGCGTGTCGAAGCGTGCGGCTTCCACGTCGTCCTGCAGGTTGCGCAGGATCTGCGTCGACTTGTCGTCGTCGAACCGCGCGCATTTGAAATTCGTTGGCAGCGTGACCAGAAGCTCATTCGCCTTGCCGTCAGGCGGACGAATCGCCTGCGGATCGGGGCTGTTGAGCGTGATGGTCTTCGGATCGAAGCTATCCCAGACGCGCGGATCGGTGTAGGCGGGCTCCAGCGCCTTGTAGTCGAGGCCCGGGATGCGTTTAACGTAAGGCAGCGGCGGCATGTTCATGATCGACATGCAGGGCACACGGGATTTGGCGACCGCATCGAGCAGTTCACGTACGCCCGGTGAACGGTATTGCGGCTCCTGCATGCACAGGCCGACAAGGTCGTACTGCTTGGGATCGACCCCCGCCGCCGGCCCGGCCGACACCTTGCCAGGCAGCTTGCGCGATTCCAGCACCACTGGGTCCTTGCGGCCGCGCACCGGCAGCCGGACCGAAAAGCCTTCGGTGTTGATCAGGTCGGCTTCCGCGGGCAGGCAGACGAGATGGATCGAATGGCCGCCAAACAAGAGCTTCGAGGCCAACAGCGAGCCGTACGACGCGCCCATCAGTAGAATGTTGTAGGTCGGCATAGACACCTCCCGGACAGGAAATTACTGGCAAAGCGGCCGGATTTTGCCGGCCGCGGACCGGCGTTAACCCCCCGGCCTTTGTTGCATGGACTGCATGCTATTGGGCCGGACACGGCGATGCAATGAGGCTAATCGCTCCCGCAACCCGAACACCAAAAACGCCGCGGCGCTGATGCCGCGGCGTTTTGAAACCAACAGGAAACCGGGGGAATAGTTCCGCGGCGCTGTTAGTTGCTACCGCCGCCCATGCCGGACCCGATCGGAGGCGTCCAGGACGGAGCCGGCTCAGGCGCTGGTGCTGCAGCCGGCATCGGCGCGGGCGCCTTTTTGACCGGAGCCTTGCGCTTTGGTGCCGCTTTCTTCTTCGCCTTCGCCTTCATCTTCTTCGGCGCGGCCTTCATTGTTTTCTTCTTACGCGCCGGTGCGGCCTTTTTCTTCGCGGCCTTTTTCTTGGTCGGTTTCCTCTTCGCCTTCTTCGCCATAATCGTCCTCCCGTTCATGACTGCGAGTGGAGAATCCACGCGGTCCCGGCTGGGACCGCACTGCCCTGGAACGACTTACGCTACGTGGCTAAGCCCAACCCCGCTCAGCCCACTGCAGCGGGACTCGGCGCGGGATGCGCCGGACGCGCCCGAACCTGCTGCGGGCATGGACCCCCGGTTGCCCAATCGATCAGCTCAACAGTGTGAACGATCGGCAGTGCCGTGCCCGCCGCGATCTGCGTCATGCAGCCGATATTTCCTGCTGCGATCACATCAGGCCGCAATCTTTCGATAGTCCCGACTTTGCGCGCGCGCAACCTCCTTGCAATGTCGGGCTGCAAAATATTGTAAGTCCCGGCCGAACCGCAGCACAGATGGCCGTCCGGGACGTCCCTCACTGTGAAGCCCAAGCGGCCGAGCAACTCCTTCGGCTGCCGCGTGATCCGCTGCCCGTGCTGCAGCGAGCACGCTGCGTGATAGGCGACGACCAGGTTTTGTGCCTGCGGACCGGCTTTGAGCGGCAGCGTCGCCAGGTACTCGCAGATGTCCTTGGCAAGGCCGGCAACGCGGGCCGCGCGCACTGCGTAGGCCGGATCGGTCCGCAGCATGAAGCCGTAGTCCTTGACGGTCGTGCCGCAGCCGGAGACGTTGATGAGGATTGCGTCGACGCCCTCGACCGCGCCCCAAGCATCGATATTGGCACGCGCCTGCGCCAGCGCCTCGTGCTCCCGCCCCATGTGATGAACGAGCGAGCCGCAGCAACCTGCACCCTGCGGCACAACCACCTCGATGCCATGGCGCGTCAGCACCCGGATCGTAGCGGCATTGATCTGCGGCATCAGCAAATCGTTGACACAGCCCGCGAGCAGGATGACGCGACCCCGCTGCGACGGGCCGGCGGCCGCGAAGATCTGCGGAGCAAGCGGGCGATGCGGCATCACGCCCGGAGCGAGCCCGAGCATGGCGGCGAGGCGCTTGAAGCCGAAGGCTGCCACGAGCGGCGCGAACGGTTTGCCCAGCACCGCAGCCGAAAGCGCCAGCCGGAACCGACGCGGATGCGGCATCAGCCAAGCCAGCATGCCGCGCAGCAGCCGCTCGCCGAACGGCCGGCGATAAGTTCGCTCGATATGGCCGCGGGCGTGGTCGACCAGGTGCATGTAGTGGACGCCCGAGGGACATGTCGTCATGCACGACAGGCAAGACAGGCAGCGGTCGATATGCTTGACCACTTCGGCGGTCGCGGGCCGGTCGTGCTCCAGCATCTCCTTGATCAGGTAAATGCGCCCGCGCGGCGAATCGAGCTCGTTGCCGTCGAGCACGTAGGTCGGGCACGTCGCGGTACAAAAGCCGCAATGCACGCAGGCGCGCAGTATCTTTTCCGACTCCGCGATGTCCGGATCGGCAAGCTGCGCCAGTGTGAACGAGGTCTGCATTGCCCGGCCCTGCTCGTTCGTCAGACGCCGGCCCACATGCGGCCGGGATTGAGCACGCGGCTTGGATCGAAGCTCTCGCGCACGCGCTTCGTCAATGCGGCGAGCGCAGGCTCTTCGGGCGTGAACACCGCGACGGCGGCGCGGACAGCGGCCTGGGCGCGAACGAGCGTCGCATGACCCCCAACCGCGCCTACCGCGGCCCGAACCACCGCCGCGTGCGCGTCGGCAGCGGCCGGCAATGCCGCCCAAACCAGCCCACCGGCCCAGTCGTAGATCAGTTCGGCATCCACCTGCTCCGCCAGCGCGCGGCCGAGTTCAGCGCCGCGCGTCGGCGCCGTCGAGAGGCGCCACAGATCGCGCTGACCGGCAGGACCAGTCGCCGCAAACGGGGTAAGGTCCCGCACAGCGCGCCACAGCGACCGCGACGCCGCCTCGCCCAGCGCGCCAAGTGAGCCGAACGGTGCCAGCAGTGTCTCCAGCACACCCTTGCGCTGCGCCACCGATGGCGCAACGCCCTCGAGCCGAAACGCCGTGACCGCGCCTCTGGCGCTTGCCGTCTCGGCGATCCGCGATGCCGCGGCGCGCGGCAGATGGGCAGCTGCGGAGACGTCGGCAAACGAGCTCATGGCAGCCGCCATCGCCTTACCCGCTGTGCCATTTTCAAGCTCGAGCACGAGGACCGTTTCTTCGGTCTCGGCCCGCGGCAGTATTTTGATGGTCACATCAGTCATCGCCGCCAGCGTGCCCCAGGAGCCCGCCATCAGCTTGCAGAGATCGTAGCCGGTCACGTTCTTGACGACGCGGCCGCCCGACTTGAACGTTTCGCCGCGGCCCGAAACTGCCGTGAAGCCGAGGAAATGGTCGCGCGCGGCCCCCGCCTTGATGCGCCGCGGCCCTGAGAGATTGGCCGCGATTGCCCCGCCGATTGTCCCCGCTCCAGGCGCAACGCCGAGCACGGGTCCGTAGTCCATCGGCTCGAACGCAAGCTCCTGCCGACTTGCGGCGACGAGCGCCTCGATTTCCGCGAGCGGCGTGCCAGCCTTGGCCGATAGCACCAATTCTTCGGGTTCGTACAAGGTGACGCCGGACAACCCGGACAGATCGAGCGTGGCATCCCATTGCGCGGCGCGCCCGATCGCACGCTTGCCGCCGCGCCCAACGATCTCCAGCGTCTTTCCGCCGGCGAGCGCCCATTGGATCGCCTGTTCAACCTCGTTGGCGTCGCGCGGTTTCATGGTGTCGGCCATCGCAGCGCCGCATCATTCCGCCGCTGCGCCGACCGGCGCAGAATGCGCAAAGGCCGGCATGATGTCGCGCGCGAAGCGATTGAGCTGCTCGACCCCGCCCGAGATGGTGAGCAGCACATACTCGGCGCCGGCATCGCGCAGCGCTTCAAGACCCGCGGTGATCTCGTCGGGTGTGCCGTAGAGTGCGTACTCCTCGGTGCCACCGGACTTGTCCGAATAGGCCAGCACGTGCGAGCCGCCGGCGCGGCCGGGCGCACGCGAAACGTCGAGCGTCCGCTTGGTGTAAGCCGCCTGACGCACCAGCGCCGCCTGCTTGTCGGCTTCATCCTTCGCGACATAGAGCTGCCGCGCCACCGCGATCTGCGCCGCATCGAATGCTAGCCCCATGCGCCGGCGCTCATCCCTGTAGAGCGCAATACGCTCGGCGAGCTGCGCCGGCGCCGCGTACTGGTCGAGGATCAGATTGAAGCCTTTCGCCGCCGCGCGGCGGATCGACGGGGCGCTGGCGGCTGCGACCCAGAACGGTGGATGTGGCTTTTGCGCAGGTGGCGGCTCGACGACGATGTCCTCGAAATCCCAGAAGCGGCCGTGATGGGAGAACCGCTCGCGCGTCGTGAACGCCCGCGTCATGACTTCCACTGCCTCGTCGAAACGAGGCTCGGCCTCGTCCGGCGCGATCTGAAAACCGTGGAACTCGCTGTAGCGGTAGCCCTTGCCGATGCCGAAATCGAAACGGCCGCCGGAGACGAGATCGAGCGTCGCCGCCTGCTCGGCCAGCAGCACCGGATTGTGCCACGGCAGCACCATCACCGCCGAGCCGAGCCGCAGTGTCCGGGTGCGCATGGCGAGCGCCATCAGGAGCATCAAGGTCGAGGACACCTGGTTCCAACCAGTGAAATGATGCTCGACCAGAAAACTCGACTTGAAGCCGAGCGCCTCGGCAGCGACGTTGAAGTCGAGATAGTCGCGAAAGCCCTGGCCGGTTTCCGCCGGCAGATCGCGGTTGTTGGCTTGCGCGGAACAGAAGAGACCGAATTGCATGGCGCTGCTTTGTTTGAGGAAAGCCCGTTCGAGCACGAGCTTCTAAAACCGTGGCAAATCCGGGAACGCTACGCGGCCGGCGTGCACGTGCATGCGGCCGAGTTCGGCGCAGCGGTGCAAGGTCGGGAACACCTTGCCGGGGTTGAGCAGGCTCTTGTCGTCGAACGCGCATTTGAGCCGCTGCTGCTGGTCGAGATCGGTTTGCGAAAACATCGCCGGCATCAGATCGCGCTTTTCGACACCGACGCCGTGCTCGCCGGTGAGCACCCCGCCGACCTCAACGCAGAGCAGCAGAATGTCGGCGCCGAACTGCTCGGCACGTTCCAGTTCGCCCGGCTTGTTGGCGTCGTAGAGGATCAGGGGATGCAGATTGCCGTCGCCGGCATGAAACACGTTGGCGACGCGCAGATCGTATTTCTGCGACATCTCCTGCATGCGCTTGAGCACCAGCGGCAGCTTGGCGCGCGGGATGGTCCCGTCCATGCAGTAGTAATCCGGCGAAATGCGCCCCACGGCGGGAAACGCAGCTTTGCGGCCGGCCCAGAACAACAGCCGCTCCTCCTCGGAATTCGATACCCGGCAGGTCACGGCGCGGCAGTCGCGCGCAATCTCCTGGACGCGCTCAAGCAGGTGGTCGACCTCGGCGGCCGGGCCGTCCAGTTCGACGATCAGCAAGGCTTCGACGTCGAGCGGATAGCCGGCGTGAACGAAATCCTCGGCCGCTTTGATGGCGGGGCCGTCCATCATCTCCATGCCGCCCGGAATGATGCCGGAGCCGATGATGCGGGCGACACAGGCGCCGCCGTCCTCCGACGTGGGGAAACCGATCAGAGCCGCGCGCGCAGTCTGCGGCTTTTTCAGAATGCGCACCGTCACTTCGGTGACGACGCCGAGCAGACCCTCAGAGCCGGTAACGATACCAAGAAGATCGTAGCCCGCGGCGTCGAGATGCTTGCCGCCGAGCCGCAGGATCTCGCCGGTCATCAGCACCAGTTCGCAGCCGAGCACATTGTTGGTGGTGACGCCGTATTTGAGGCAATGCACGCCGCCGGAATTCTCGGCCACGTTGCCGCCGATGGTGCAGGCGATCTGCGAGGACGGGTCCGGTGCGTAGTAGAAGTCCAGGTGTTCGATGGCCTGCGAGACGGCGAGGTTGGTCACGCCCGGCTCGACCACGGCGACGCGGTTGTCAAAGTCGATCTCGCGGATGCGGTTGAACTTGGCCATGCCGAGCAGCACGCCGTCGCCCAGCGGCAGCGCGCCGCCCGACAGCGAGGTCCCCGCCCCGCGCGGCACGACCCGCACGCCCTCGCGATGGCAGTAGCCGAGCACGGCCGCGACCTGGGCCGTCGTTTCCGGCAGCACGACAACCATCGGCAGCTGGCGATAGGCGGTGAGTCCATCGCTCTCGAATGGCCGCATCGCGTCTTCGGACGCGACGACACCTTCGCCAGGGACGATGCGCTGCAACGCCGCCACGATCTCGGCCCGGCGGGCGAGCACTGTATCGTCAGCTGGCGGCATTGCGACGGGCATCTCGCCGATCTCCGAAACTGTTTCGCACGTCCAGCGCATTATAGCGCGATACAACCGCCTGCGCCGACTACAGATGTCCTGCACCGGCGACTCAAGCGGCTGCTATCTTCGCCGTTGACACGCTGCGACCGCCCGGCTTGAAGGGCTTGTCGCTGAGACAACGCTGCGGGGGCAGCGGTAAGGCACAGGAGATTTACCGGAATGAGACATGTGTTCATAGCGGCCGCCATGCTTGCTACCTCGCTCGGCACCGCATTCGCGCAAGACGCTGCCAAGGGCGAGCAGGTGTTCAGTCTCTGCCGGCCCTGCCATCAAGTCGGCCCCGACGCCGTCGCCATGCTCGGTCCACCGCTCAACGGTCTCGATGGCCGCAAGGCCGGTAGCCTGCCCGATTTCACCTACTCCGCCGCCATGATTGCAGCCGGAAAGACCGGCACGCCCGCGAGCAAAGGCCCGGTCGTCTGGAACGAGGCCACCTTCACGCAGTACATCGCCGCTCCGGCAGCCATGATCCCGAACATTAACATGATGTTCGCCGGCATCAGCGGCCCCGACAAGGATCAGAAAATCAAGGACCTGTGGGCTTACCTCAGCCAGTTCGACGCCGACGGCAACAAGAAGAAATAGCGGGAGCTGCGCCGCTTCACGCTTGATCTGGCTCAAATCACGCGGTGTATAATTTGTTACGAAGACGGCATAAGACCGCCGGCAAAAGGGAGAGGCCGCCATGACCATCAAGGATATCGTTGTCAATCTCAGCGTTGCCGAGGGTGGCAGTTATGCCGGTGATTACGCCGTTTCAGTCGGGGCGGCGCTCAACGCCCACGTTACCGGGATCGCATTCGCCTACGATCCGGTCGTTCCGGTCGCCTCCACCGGTTACATCCCGCCCGAGGTGATCGAGACGCAACAGCGCGACAGTGAAGAGGCGGCGAAGGCCGCCATCGCTCGTTTTTCAGCGGCGGCTGACCGCGCCGGTGTCGCGGCCGAGCCGACCATGCTGGCCGCCAGCTTTGCCGGAGCCGGCGAGCAATTCGGACAAATCGCGCGCCGTTTCGATCTCGCCATCGTCGGCCAGGCCGAACCGGACAAAGGCGCCGTGGAAGAACTGATCGCCGAAAGCACGCTGTTCGAATCCGGCCGGCCGGTGATCATGGTGCCCTACATTCAAAGAGCGCCGCTCAAGCTCGACCGGGTCATGGCATGCTGGGACGGCAGCCGCCAGGCGGCGCGCGCCATCGCCGACGCCATGCCGCTGTTGGAGCGCGCCGGCCTGGTCGAAGTGGTGATTGTCGCCAACGAACGCGGCAAGCAGGACGAAATTCCCGGCGCCGACATGGGGCAGCATCTCGCCCGCCACGGCCTGAAGGTCGACATCAAGCGCATCAGCGAAGGCAGCATCGACGTTGCCGACGCGCTGTTGTCGCATGCCGCCGATTTCAGCGCGGATTTCATCGTCATGGGCGGCTATGGCCATTCGCGGCTGCGCGAGTTCGTGCTCGGTGGCGTCACGCACAGCATCTTGCGGTCGATGACCGCGCCGGTGCTGATGTCGCACTAAGATCCCGGTGGTCTATCCACCGCTTGGATGACGAGTTCGCGCGCCCGCGCATCGGCGACACCGAGCGCGCGGAGCCCGAGTAATGCGAGCGATTGCGCTGTCTCGCGCTCGCGCCCAGCGCTATTGGCAGCAAGCGGACCAATCAACCCCTCGACGAGAAGGCCGAGCAGCGCCGCTGCGGAGAGTGCCGCATCCTGCTCCGGCAAATGCTTGTCGGCGATCGCGGCAGAGATCAAAGAGACAAATTCGCCGGCCACGGCTTGGCGAAACGACAGCCGCGCTGCATCGAGGTCAGGGGCGATGGGTTCGGCGATCACCGCGAAGGCGAGGCGCCGATGACGCATCGCGCGCGCCGCAAATGTCATGATGGCGGCTGCAAGCGCGGACAGCGGGCCGGGCGCGGCCGTTGTGGCGCGGCGCAACACTGCAATTTCGCGCTCGGCGATTTCAGCAATCAGCGCCGCGACCAGATCCGTCTTGCCCGGGAAATAGCGATAGACCGTCCCGGCCGCGATGCAGGCCCGCTGCGCCACCGGTGCGATCTGCACCGCCGCCATGCCGCCCTCGCTCGCCGCATGGCGCGCCGCGGCGATAATCGCTGCGTGCCGCGCGGCGAGCCTGCGGGCAACATTCTCCGTGCGCCTATAGGGCATTGCGAACCGAAGATGGAATCGTTCCTTCAGCCAACAACTGAACCATGATTCAACCCGAGCCGCAACGCGCACTTATCCCGAAGAGATTATGGCGTCGCTCTTGGTGCAATTCCCGCCTCTGCTAAGAGAAAGCACGCAAAAGACGCGTCGCTAGGGGGATACGCTTATGATCGCTAAATCGACGGTCGCCGCTATCGCGGTCGGCCTCGCTGTTTTTGTGTCAGCTGCAGCGGCGACGCGCGCGGACAGCCATCGATCACACCCGATCACCATGATCGTTCCGCTGGCGCCCGGCGGCTCCACGGACGTGCTCGGCCGCATCATGGCCCAAGCCATGAGCGCGCGGCTCGGCCAGCCGGTTATCGTCGAAAACGTCGCCGGCGCCGCCGGCACCATCGGCGTCACCCGCGCCGAGCGTTCCCCACCGGACGGCTACACGGTTCTCTGGGGCATGTGGGGGACGAACGTCGCCAACGGCGCGATCTACAAGCTGCCGTTCGATCTGCTCAACGATTTCGAGCCGATCGCGCTCGTCGCCACGCAGCCGTTTTTGATCGACGCGCGCAAGACCATGCCGGCCAACAATCTCAAGGAATTGGTCGCCTGGCTGAAAGCCAACGGCGACAAAACCACCATGGGCACGTCAGGCGTCGGCAGCCCGAGCCACGTCGCCGGTGTGTTGATGGAAAACATGCTCGGCTTGCACTGGCAAATGGTGGCCTACCGCAGCGCCGGTCTTGCGACCAACGATCTGCTTGCCGGCATCACCGACATTCAACTCGACACGCCCGCGGTATCGCTGCCGCATGTAAAATCGGGTGCGCTCAAGGCCTATGCGGTCACGTCGAAGAACCGCATTGCCATCGCGCCCGACATTCCGACCACGGACGAAGCGGGCATGCCGGGCTACTATTTCTATTTCTGGCATGCGATGTGGGCTCCGAAGGGCACGCCCAAGGAGATCGTCGCCAAGCTCAACGCCGCGGCTGTCGCCGCGCTCGCCGATCCGCAGACGCGCAAGCGGCTGACCGATCTGGCCCAGGAAATCTATCCGCGCGACCAGCAGACGCCCGGGGCGCTTTACGCCTTCCAAAAATCCGAAATCGAAAAATGGTGGCCGATCATCAAGGCCGCCGGCATCAAAGCTGAGTAGCGGATTGCTGACGAAGATGCGCAGGCGGCGGCTTGCGGGCGCAGACCGCTAGTCGTTCGGATTTTTGTTCGGGTCCGAGTTTTGTTTCGGATCTTGCGCGTGTTCGAGTTCGTGCTTTTTCGCCAAGTGGCGGCCAAGCACGCACCCCGCTGCTGCCCCGATCAGCGCATGGTGATGCGCGTAATGGCCGGCCACCGCGCCGACGATGGCGCCTTTGATGCAGCCCTTGGCATCGGCCGGAACCGCTGTGAGCGCGATAGCCGACGACAGGGCCAGAGCGCCTAAAATCGCTTTCATCGGTGCGACCTCCTCAACTTTTGCCGAGCCGAGCAGCGCCGCCCAGCCGGTTTTCGCACCCGGATAGCTGGGAACTGCGCGGGGCCAGGGCAAGACGGCCGCTCAGCGATTTTTGTCCGCGAACGATTTCGACCGAATCTTGGCGAGCGTCGTCGCCGGCGTGATCGCCTCAGGATCGATTCTCAGCCGGATGATGGCCGGCTTGCCGGATGCCTGCGCTTCCTTGAAGGCCGCGGGGAAATCCTCTGTCCGCTCGACCGATATGCCGAAGCCGCCGAAGGCGCGCGCATAGGCTGCAAAATCCGGGTTGCGCAGTTGGGTCGCCGAAATACGGCCGGGATATTCACGCTCCTGGTGCATGCGAATGGTGCCGTAGATGCCGTTATCGCTGATGATGGCCGTAAACGGCAGATCGTACTGAACGGCGGTCGCGAACTCCTGTCCGTTCATCAGAAAATCGCCGTCGCCGGCGATGCACACAACCGGCCGCCCGGGATAAAGCCGCTTCATGGCGACAGCGGCCGGGACGCCGAAACCCATCGAGCCCGCGGTCGGCGCCACGTGCTGGCCGAAACGGCGCATGCGGAGGAAACGATGAATCCAAGCCGCATAGTTGCCGGCGCCATTGCAGATGATGGCATCGGCAGGAAGGTTATCGCGGAGCCAGACCATGACGGCGCCGAAATTGACCGCCCCGGGCTGCTCGGTCGGCTTTTCCGTCCATGCCAGATAGTCGGCGTGCGCGGCCTCCGCCTCGCCCTGCACGGGACGCGGCAGATCGAGCTTGTCCAGCGCCGCAGCGAACGCCGTCGGCGTCGCATGGATCGCGAGATTCGGGCTGTACACACGGCCGAGTTCTTCGGCACCGGGATGCACGTGGACGAGCGGCACCTGCGAGCGCGGAATGTCGAACAGCGTATAGCTCTGCGATGGCAATTCGCCGAGCCTTCCGCCCACCAGCACGACAAGGTCCGCGCCCTTGATGCGCTCGATCAGCTTCGGATTGGGACCGATGCCGAGATCGCCCGCGTAGCAGGGGTGCAACGCGTCAAACAAATGCGCGCGCCGGAAGGTCGTGGCGACTGGCAACGCATGCTTTTGCGCAAAGCGGGCGATGGCATCGGAGGCCGCCTGCGACCAGCGGCTGCCACCAAGCAACATGATCGGCGCGCGGGCTCCCGACAGCATCTCGGCAAGCTTCTGCATTTCAGCGGAACCCGGCGAGGTTTCGATCAGCGCAAACGGCGGCGCGTCCGTCACGGCCACCCGCTCGGTCAGCATATCCTCGGGAATGGCGACCACCACCGGACCCGGCCGGCCGTTGGCCGCCGTATGGAAGGCGCGCGACACGATCTCGGGCACGCGCGCCGGGTCGTCGATCTCGGTCGTCCACTTGGTCATCGAACCGAATACCGCGCGATAGTCGAGTTCCTGAAACGCCTCGCGCTCGCGCAGGTCGCGCCCGATCTGCCCGACAAACATCACCAAGGGCGTCGAGTCCTGTCGCGCAATATGGATGCCGGGCGAGGCGTTGGTGGCGCCTGGGCCGCGGGTAACGAAGCACACCCCGGGGCGGCCGGTGACCTTGCCGACCGCTTCCGCCATCATGCAGGCACCACCCTCCTGACGGCACACGGTGACGTTGAGCGCGCTGTCGCGGAAGGCGTCGAGGACGGCGAGATAGCTCTCGCCCGGCACACAGAACACGTGCTGCACGCCGTGCACGCGCAACTGGTCGACCAGAACTTCGGCGGCGGTGCGCATGTTGTCCTTGGCGCGCATAGTCGTCTCCTCGGCGTTCAATTGGCGTATGAATAGCGCAAGTTTGCCGACGCCGGGAACCCGCCCGGCCGGATTACCGCGTGCGAGCCGACAGAGCCGGAGCCGACGCTTGAACGACGTCACCGATCGCCAGGACGACGTGCTGGCCTTTCTGGCCGATGCCACCAGCCACGGCGGGCAGGCCGTCAAGCGCATCGACACGCATGCCGCCTCGGTCTTTCTCGCCGGCGATCGAGCCCTCAAGATCAAGCGCGCGGTACGGTTTCCGTTTCTCGATTATTCAACGCTCGACAAGCGCAAGGCGGCCTGCGAAGCCGAGTTGGCGGTGAACGCGCCCTATGCGCCCGAAATCTACCGTCGCGTGGTCGCCATTACGCGGCAGACCGATGGTTCGCTCGCGATCGGCGGCGATGGCCCGCCGGTCGAATGGGCGGTCGAGATGCGGCGTTTCGACGACCAACGCACGCTCGACCATCTGGCGGGCGAGATCGGCGAAGCGCTCGCTGACGCGCTTGGTCAGGCTGTTGCCGCCGCGCATGCGCGCGCGCAGCCCGTCGACGCCGAACCATGGATCGCCGCGATCGGCTCCTACATCGATGAGCACGCCGAGGCATTCGGGCAGTACCCGGATATTTTCGACCGCGTCGACATCGACAGTTTCGCCCGCGCCGAGCGAGCCGCCTATGAGCGCATCGTGCCCCTGCTCCGTGAACGCGCCCGGCGCGGCTTGGTCCGCCGCATCCACGGCGACCTGCATCTTGGCAACATCGTGCTGATCAATGGCAAGCCGGTGCTGTTCGACGCCATCGAGTTCTCCGACATCATCGCCTCCGGGGACGTGCTTTACGATCTCGCCTTCCTGTTGATGGACCTTTGCGAGCGCGGGCTGACCGCGGCGGCAAACGTCGTCTTCAACCGGTATCTGACGGAGACACACAAGGCCGAGGATTTTGACGGGCTTGCCGCTGTACCATTCTTTCTCGCGATGCGCGCGGCGATCCGCGCCGTCGTGACGGTCGCGCGGATGGAGCGCGCCGCGTCCGCGGAGCGCGCCGCCATCGCTGCCTCGGCACGCACCTATTTCGCCTGCGCGCAGCGCGCGATTGCCCCGCCGAAGCCGGCCTTCATCGCCGTCGGCGGCCTTTCAGGCACCGGGAAAACGCGGCTCGCGCGGGACTTGGCGCCGCTGATCGGGCCAATGCCGGGCGCCGTGATCGTACGCTCGGACGTCGAGCGCAAGGCGCTGTTCGGCGTGGCTGAGACGGAAAGGTTGCCCGAACAGGCTTACACCACGGCGGTCAATGAACACGTCTACGCCATGCTCGCCGAAAAGGCGCGCCGCATCCTGGCCGCGGGTCATGCTGCCATCGTCGACGCAGTCTTCGCCCAGCCAGCTGAGCGCGCGGCCTTGGCAGCGACGGCAAGCGCAGCCGGGGTACCGCTGCAAGGGCTCTTTCTCACCGCCGATCTGCGGGCTCGCCTGGCGCGCGTCGGCGCGCGACGGCGGGACGCCTCCGACGCCACGGAGAACGTGGCTCAGAGCCAGGAAAACTACGACCTTGGCCGCCTCGATTGGCGGCAAATCGATGCCTCCGGATCGCCTGCGGAAACTGCGGCAAGGGCCCGCGCGGCGCTGGATTGACGAAGCGTTCCGGTGCCGACATAAAGCGGCAAAGACTCTGCCAGACTGTCGCCCGGCAAGATTCTCCAAGACTCGATCCTCAGCGAAAGAAGGCCTGGAAATGGCGAATACCGCATCCGACACATTCGAGCATCCGGAAGCCCCGTCGCGGCGCGATTTCCTCTACATCGCGACCGGTATGGTCGGCGCGGTCGGCGCACTTGCCACCCTGGTACCGCTGGTGCAGCAGATGAACCCGGATGCCTCGACGCTCGCGGCAGGCGGGCCAGTCGATGTGGACGTCAGCAAGATCGAGGAAGGCTCCCAGATCATGGTGCGCTGGCGGGAACGGCCGATCTGGATTTACCACCGCTCCAAGCAGTCGCTGACGATGCTGCAGAGCACGCCGGACACCTCGCTGCTCGCCGACCCCAATTCCGAGAACGGTCAGCAGGCGCCCTACGCCACCAATTGGCACCGCTCCATCAAGCCGGAATACGGCGTGCTGGTCGGCATTTGCACGCATCTCGGCTGTATCCCGCTGTTCTACCCGGCACCGAGCCCGACCACACCCGTCGCCAACTGGATCGGCGGCTATTTCTGTCCCTGCCACGGCTCGAAATACGATGCCGCCGGGCGCGTCTATAGCGGCGTGCCGGCGCCGTACAATCTGCCGGTGCCGCCCTACCGGTTCCTCAACGATACGACGATCCGCATCGGCGAAAACCCGGCCAACTCGACGTGGGATTTCGATTCCATCCTGCAACTGTAATCGTCGTCTTGATGCGGACGGCCTGAGTGCGGGCGCCGTCGTGATTTCGCGCCGCCTCTCGCTCATAATGTAGACATGGCCATCGACGTCCGCAGCTTGGCGATCGCCACGGCTGGCTTTTGCGCATTCGTCAATCTCTACTCGGTGCAGGCATTGCTGCCGGCGCTGGCGCGCGAATTCGGCGTCGGCGTTGGCGAAATCTCGTGGCTGATGACCGCCGGGACCGGCGCCATTGCGCTGACCGCACCGTTCACCGGCGTGCTCGCCGATGTCGCCGGCCGCAAACGGCTGATTACCGCGGCAATGTTCGCAATCGCTGTGCCGACGCTGATCATGACGCTGGTCGTCAGCGTGCCGGCATTCGTATTCTGGCGCTTCGTCCAAGGTCTGCTGCTGCCGCCGATCTTCACCGTTGCGGTGGCCTATATTGGCGACGAGTGGCCCCCTGCCGATGTCCCGCGGGTCGCCGGGCTTTACATTTCCGGCACCAGCATCGGCGGCTTTTGCGGGCGCTTTATTCCCGGATTTCTCACCGACCTGATCGGGTGGCGCCTCGCCTTCGCCGTGGTTGCGCTGCTGACGCTGGCGGCCGCTGTGATCGTCACGCTGACACTGCCCCGGGAACGGCACTTCGTCCGCTCCGGCGGCCTCACCATCTCGCTGATCCAGATGCTGCGGCACTTTCGCGATTCGCGGCTCGTCGCCACCTATGCGATCGGCTTCGGTGTGCTGTTCAACTTCATTGCGACATTCACCTATGTGAGCTTTCACCTCGCCGCACCGCCGTACCGGTTTTCGCCGACGCTGCTCGGCGCCTTGTTCTTCACCTACCTTGTGTCGAGTTCGATCGTCCCATGGGTCGGCCGTGCGATGACGATGTTCGGCCGCCGCCGGTTCGTGCTCGGCGTAATCGCGCTTTGGATCGTTGGCGTGCTGCTGCTGTTGGCACCGCCCGTCAGCGTGATCATGGCGGGGCTGACGCTCTGCGCAGTCTGCGGCATGGTGTGCCAAGCCATATCGACTGGCTATGTTACCGCGACAGCCAGGGAAGGCCGCTCGTCTGCGGTCGGCCTCTATGCCACGAGCTTTTATGTGGGCGGGAGCGCCGGCGCTTTTCTTGGCGGCCTGGCCTGGACGTTCGCGGGCTGGGGCGGTTGCGTGGCGGCCATTCTCGCCATGCAGGTCGTCATCGCCATCATCGTCGCGGTGGCCTGGGGACGCTAGTGGTCCGATTCTAACATTCGCATCCGGGTTCGGCAGGCTCTCATGCGAATGTTAGAATCAAAGGACCACTAGCAACTATAAGTGCTAGTGAAGCTTTTGGATTTGACATTCGCTACCGGCGGCTGCGGCTGGGTGGGGAGCGAATGTCAAATCCGCTCCACTAGGATAACTGGAGGGAAGCCATGGTGTCGGACAGCCAATTTGCATTTCTTCGGTCGATCGATACGCCGACCGTCTGCAACCTGATTGAAATTGTTGCTCCCGAGCGCCGCGGCGCGGGCTACACGGCGGCGCATCTGCATTGCCCGTTTCCCGACCTGGCGCCGATGGTAGGCTTCGCCAAAACCGTCACGATTCGCGCCCGCGACCCGGTCAGCGGCCCGAGCTACATGCAGAAGCGCTTGGATTATCTCGACTATGTCGCCGCGGCGCCGCGGCCGAGCGTGGTGCTGATCCAGGATCTCGACGAACCGGCCGGTTACGGCGCGTTCTGGGGCGAAGTGCAGACCAACGTGCACAAGGCGCTCGGCTGCCTCGGCACCGTGACCAATGGCTCGGTGCGCGACATTCCGGCGGTGGCGCTCGACTTCCAGATGCTCGCCGGCTCGATCGGCCCGTCGCACGCCTATGTGCACGTGGTCGATTTCGGCATTCCGGTCACGATCCATGGCATGGCAGCGATATCCGGTGACCTCATCCACGCCGACCGCCATGGTGCGGTGATCGTGCCGGTCGATAAAATCGACGCCATGAAGGGCGCGCTCGATGGCCTGATGAAGCAAGAGGCGAGGATCATCGCGGCCGCGAAATCCGGCCAGGGCGTCGAGGCCATCAAGGCCGCTTTCCGCGGCTGATGGGCCTGCAAACCGTTACTGCTTCTTCAACGTATAGACGAAATTGTTGAGGCCGATTTCCACCGTGCGCGGATCGACGAAATGCCAGTCGATCTCGCAGCCGGTTTCAAGCGTCTTGAACGACGTTCCGGTAAAGCCGAGCGAGTGCGCGAGTTGAAGCGGATCCTCGGTGTGATCGGCGTCATGCATCTCGCCGAATTGGCCTTCGAACAGCATGTCGGCGGAAAAGTCCGATAGCTTGTAATGCGGCCCCTTGCAAACGAACACTTTTGGCCCGGTGATCGCCTTCGGTGCGAACGTCACGGTCTTGCCGACGAGTTCTTTCACCTCCGCGGAGTCAACCTTGTTCGGCGATGGCGCCCACGGCGCGGGGACGGCGGAAGCGAATTTCCAGACTCCCAGATAAGGCAGCTCCTCGGCGCCTGCCGACGATTGGATCGCAGCGGCAAGCACTACGGCAATCATAATGAGCACTCTGCGCAATAGCTTCTCCTTCGACTCGCAAGAAGGCCGTGCAGCCCCCGATAGTACACGACCGTTTTGTCGGCAGCGCCTGCTGCGCGGTTCAGTGAAGGTTATCGGCACTGGGGTGCCATTGCGGGCAATAGCCGGCAGACAGCACCGCAAGGATTGCCGGAGCAGTGAGCACATCGACGGCGACACCGCGCGGCCGGGGCCTGGCTTGTTGGTAGGCGTCCGGCGTCCAGCGCAGGAGGGCATCGCCGCGCACCGCAAAGGCCCCCTGCTCCAGCGCGACGAATGTGCCGTCGGGCAGGTCCTCGATGTTCTGCCGGTGCAGGCGCTTGGCCCGACCGTCCAGGCGCTCGCCGTGAAGCCGTTCGTCCATTTCGTCCGCGCGGGGTCGTGCGGGCAATGCCTTTGCGTCCCGCCATTTTTCGGCAAAAGCCAGAGCGGCCCCTCGGCGGCACTCGAAGCAGGGCCGGTGCCCGGCCGCGAGGGCCGTCGGCTCATCGAGAAAGAACAGTTCCGTGTAAGACGGTCCCCAGACCTCACGCCGCCGCCCCTTGAAGTCCAGCAGGCAGCAGATCCATTGCCGCGATGCCCAGCGGCGGCCGGTCAGCGTCCTTGTATCGGTGTGGTGGAAGCAGCCGCCGCGGTTGCCCATGAACAGCCCGCGCGACGGCACAGCGACGAGCTCGCCGAACGGCGTCACGCGATTTTGCAGTGGCATTCCGCGATCGACGCCCGCCCCGTATCAGCGTTTGATCGGAGCAAACGGCGCCGGCGACATCAGCTTGCTCTCCTGCTTGATCAGGTAGCCGGCCGCCGCGTTCTTTTCCAGGTAGACGAGCCATTCCGGATCTTTGAACAAGGCCGCCCGCTTCTTGGCGCGGTCGGCGAAGTCCTCATACATCCAGATGTGGACAAAGCTGTTGACGTCGCCGGTGTCGGGAATGAGCCATGCCAGCGGCTCGCCGAAAAAACGCTTCTGCGGGCAAAAGCCATATTGCTCATAAAGCTCAAGCTGTTTGCGCAGCGTCCCCGGGCGCAGCGTATAGGTGCGATGGTCCAACAGCATCGTTGTCTCCTGATGTGGCGAGCCAATGCTACGCCGCCGGCTCGCGCGTGGGAATATTGCGCGCCCCGCGCGCCACCAGAAACCACGACGCCGCGGCGGGTCAGCTAACCCGGCCGCGGCGCCAGAACTTGCTTTGAGCTCGCGCTGGCTAGCGCGTCATCCAGGACCGCGCCCGCGCCGTCATCAACGCGTACGGGAAGATCCAGAACAGCGTGAAGAGCCAGAAGTACGAGTACAGGATGGCGTAGAAATACTCGAACGACCGCTCGCTGCGCAGGTAGTGGAAGGTGCTGATCGCTGTGCCGAGCGCCATCGCCAGCATTAGGCGCGGAAACACCGTCGGCTCGTTCCAGATCATGATCGGCAGCGCCGCCAGCGAAGCGTAGATCACCGGATAGCGGAAATTGGCGACGATGCGGTCTAGCAGCGTGGCGATGCGGGTCTTGAGCGGCCGGCGCCAGACTATCGTGCGCAGGTACTGAAACTCCTCACGCACATAGCTGCGATCCCAGCGCAGAAACATCTTGCACAGCTTGCCGAAGACCTCGGGGACTTCAGTGTGGACTACCGCATTCTGCTGGTAGACGGCGTCATAGCCTTCCATGAACAGGAGATTGGTCATCGCCCGATCTTCGCCGAAGGTGCAGCGAACACCGAGGAAATGCTGATCGAGCCAGCGCCGCAGCACCGGCCGGACGGCCGACGCGCGCAGCGCGGTGAGCGCTCCCGGGCAACAATAGACATTGCCGAAGGCGGACTCAGATGCCCGCAGCAAATCGAAGGACAGAATGAAGCGGACATGAAGCATGCGTGGAATGATGCCGCTCCGGCGATTATAGACCAGCACCCTGCCGGCGACGGCCCCTATCCGGGGATTACGGAACGGAGCGACGATCGCAAGGAGAGCATTCCTTTCGATCACGCTGTCGCTGTCCACGGTGACGAAGATGTCGCCGCGCGCGCGGCCGATCGCCAGCGCCATGGCCTCGCGCTTGCCGCGATTGCGGTCCTGCCGGAGCGCCGTCACCAGGCCCGGGTAGCGCTGCGCCGCTGCCGAGATGTAGTCCCAGGTGTCGTCCTTGCTGCCGTCGTCGATGGCGATGATCTCGATCCGGTCGGGCGGATAATCGGCCTCCACGATCGACGTGATGGCGTTCATCACCATCGCGCCTTCGTTGTAGGCCGGGATGATCACCGTGATGGACGGAGCCTCTTCGCGCGTGATGGCCGGTATCGGGCGGTAGATGGCCCAGCACAGCGTGCGGGCACCGAGCAGCAACAGGCCAGCGGCCGTCCAGCACAGGCTGGGATAGGCGATCAGCCATCCGTAGCTGTTCTGCGTCAGCAGCGCCAAGATGTGCGGCAGTACGCCGCTCAGCTGCCAGTAGACAGTCACGATGAATCCGAAGAAGATCAGCGCATAGACGAAAAATGCCCATGCACCGGAGCGCTGCACCCCATCGCTTGACTGCAGGGCACGAAACGGGGTTGCGGCTCTTTCAACCGATGTGACGCTCATATTGTGTTTGGAACCCTGATCTTAGCCGAGGGAGCGCTCGGCCTAGTTAACGCGGTAAAATGACGGGGCAACGAAGCGGCAATCGAAATATGTGTACTGTGCCGATCGCCCGCAACGTGCACGTCACCCCTTTGGCGGATGTTATTAAACCTAACCACCGCCGAGGCAACAAGCATTGATTTAGGACAAAGGCTTTTTTTGGTCGTGCTCGCGCCAAGTCGCGAAAATACTCAACAAACAACGCGCAGGCACTATAAACGATACATAAATAAACGCGCGTTCACTTTGGCAGCAGCAAGCGCCAACAGTTTCCAGCACAAATTGTACGAAACAATAGGCTCGGTTCAGTCCGCCTTCGCTACACGCGACGGCAGTTCTGCGCCTCGCCAAGCGCCAAGCGCGGGAACCGGCAGCGCCAGATTTTCGCGCAACGTCGGCCCGGCGAAGCCGGTGCGGAACAGGCCCCGGCGCTGCAGTTCGGGAACGACAAAGCGCACGAAATCCTCGTAGGCGCCCGGCACTTGCGTCGCCGAAAGCACGAAGCCATCGCACGCCGGCGCGGCAAACCAAGCCTCAAACTGGTCGGCGACTTCCTTGGGTCCGCCGACAATCGGGTTATGGACCCGCCCCCGGCCGCTGATCCGGACGAAGTCGCGCACCGTCGGATTACGCTTGCCGCTCGCCTGCAGGACCCGGTCGCGGATGCCTTGGAGGCCTGACATCGACGCGATCTCTTCGTCGCTGAACGGGTCGTCCAGGTCCTTCCTGGCGAAATCGAAATTCAACGCCTCCGAGAGCAGCGACAGGGCGTCGACCTCGAGCGGGAGGCTGTCGATCATCGCCCACTTGTCCTCCGCCTCCGCCTTGGTAGCGGCGGCAACGGTGTTGACGAGCTGCGTGATCTTGACCTGTTCGGGATCGCGGCCGCAGCGCGCGACCTCGGCCTTGAATACCGCATAGTCGCGCCGCCCGATTTCAGCGTTCGGATAGGCGACGAAGATCAGTTCTCCCCAGCGCGCGCCGAAGCGCCGGCCGCGGCCGCTCGATCCGGCCTGGATGATGACCGGATGGCCCTGCGCCGTGCGCGGCACCGTGAATGGTCCGCGCGAGCGGTAATAGCGGCCCTCGTAGTCGAGCCGATGCACCTTGTCCGGATGCGCGAACAGACCGCTCGGCTTGTCCTGGACGATGGCGCCGTCTTCCCAGGCGTCCCAATGCCCGAGCACGATTTCCATGAATTCGTCGGCGCGGTCATAGCGCAGGTCGTGATCCAGCACCTCGTCGCGGCCCATATTCTGTGCTTCGCCGTCGTTGAGCGAGGTGACCACGTTCCAGGCCGCCCGGCCCCCGGTCATCAGGTCGAGGGTGGCAAACACCCGCGCCACATGGAATGGCTCGTAGTAGCTGGTCGAATAGGTAGCGCCGAGCCCAAGATGCTCGGTCGCCATTCCCATCACGGTGAGCACGGTCACGGCGTCGAGCTTCACACAGCGGATGCCGTGCTGAACGGTGTGCGCATGATCGCGCCCATACATGTCGGGCATCGACAGGCGGTCGTCGAAGAAGCCCAGGTGAAACTTGCCCTCCTCCAGCACGCGGCCGATATGGCGGTAAAAGTCCGGCGACCAGCTATCGGTCCGGGAGTCCGGATGCCGCCATGAACTTGGATGATTGGTGCAGTTCTGCGCCTGCAGAAAGCCGACCATGATCATCTGGCGCATCGTTCGCCGCCTATTCGGCCTTGATATGAACGTCGCGAATGACCTGGCCATACTCGTCAAACCGCTTGCGCAGGTCGGCGGCAAATGGCGCCCCGCATACGCCGGTCGTGGCAATGCCTTGGGTCCGTAGCAGCGCTTTCACCTTCGGCGCCTGCGCCGCTTTGGTGAGCCAGCCAGCCATCTGCGCGACGAATGACGGCGGCGTATGCGCCGGCGCAAAGACGCCGTACCACAGGTCGATTTCGAAGCCCGGATAACCGAGTTCGCTGACGGTCGGCACGTCCGGCAGCCATTCGGTCCGCGTCCGCGAACCGGTGGCTAGCGCCCGCAGCTTGCCGGCCTGCAACAGCCCTTGCGCCGGCGGATAGTCGACAAAGGCGGTATCGATATGCGCGCCATAGACCGCCTCGACTTCGGGAAGCGTACCGGTAAACGGCACCAGCGTCATTTTGAAGCCAGCACGATGCATCAGCATCGCGTAGGTGACCTGCGACAGCGCCCCGATGCCGGCACCGAACGTCAAGCCGCCGGCCTTCTGGCGTGCTGCCGCGATCAGTTCGCCCAGCGAGTGATAAGGTGAAGCGCTGTTGACGATGACCACAGTCGGCGTCGAGCCGACGCTGCAGATCGGCACGAGGTCGGTCAGCGGGGCGTAATCAAGTTTGCGCAGGTGCGGCGCGAGCAGCAGCGCATTGTTGGTGATCAACAGCGTGTTGCCGTCAGGCGCGGCGCGAACCGCATCCTGCGTCCCGATGACGGTACCCGCACCGGGCCGATTCTCGACCACCAGCGTCGGGCCGCCCAGGTTGCCAATTTCGTTGACCAGGACGCGGGCCAACACGTCGGCGCCGCCGCCGGGCGGGTACGGATTGATCAGCTTGATGGCGCGCGCCGATTGCGCCGAGGCCGCAAACGGCGAAAGCGGCAACAAAGCTGCGGCCGACAGGAGTACGGTGGCAAGAAAAAGCCGTTGGCGCATGACGCATTCCCCGCGATGCGTGGCACGCCAAGTATATGCGCTTATGGAGCTTCCGAGAACGAGGCCGCGGCTCGGCGGCCAAATGCCGCCGAGGCAGTTACGTCATGCCTGCGGCTGCGGCTCCATCGGGCCGGGTTCCGGGCGCGGCCGGTTGCGGCCTGCGCCGGCGCTGGGCACGGTCGAGGCGCGCGGCGTGGTCGGCTCGATGATGGTTTCGCGGACCGGCCGCTTGCCCATCAGCAGATCTTTGATCTCGTCGCCGGTCAGCGTCTCGAACTCAAGCAGGCCCTTGGCCAGCGTTTCGAGATCGGCGCGCTTCTCGGTGAGAATGTGCTGCGCCTCGGCGTAACCCTCCTCGACATAGCGCCGAATTTCGGCATCGATCTTCTGCACGGTGGCTTCGGAAATGTTCTGCTGGCGCGCCACCGAATAGCCCAGGAAGACCTCCTCCTGATTCTCGCCGTAGGCGACTGTGCCGAGGGCGTCGGACAGACCCCAGCGCGTCACCATCATGCGTGCTAGCTTGGTGGCCTGCTCGATGTCGGAGGCCGCGCCGGAGGTGACTTTCTCCCGGCCGAACACCAGTTCCTCGGCGACCCGGCCGCCCATCATGATGGCCAATCGCGAGGTCATCTGTTCGAGGCTCATCGACAGCTTGTCGCGCTCCGGCAGCTGCATGACCATGCCGAGCGCGCGGCCGCGCGGGATGATGGTCGCCTTGTGTACCGGATCGGTCGCCTTGACGTTGAGCGCCACGATGGCGTGGCCGCCTTCGTGATAGGCGGTGAGGAGCTTCTCCTCCTCCGTCATCACCAGCGACTTGCGCTCGGCGCCCATCATGACCTTGTCCTTGGCATCCTCGAACTCGACCTGGGTGACCATGCGCTTGTTGCGCCGCGCTGCCATCAGCGCCGCTTCGTTCACCAGATTCATCAGGTCGGCGCCGGAAAAGCCGGGCGTGCCGCGCGCGATGGTCTTGAGGTTCACATCGGGCGCCAGCGGCACCTTGCGCACGTGCACTTTGAGGATCTGCTCGCGTCCCACCACGTCCGGATTGGGCACGACGACCTGACGGTCGAACCGGCCAGGACGCAGCAGAGCCGGGTCGAGTACGTCGGGCCGGTTGGTGGCGGCGATCAGGATGATGCCTTCGTTGGCCTCAAAGCCGTCCATCTCGACCAGCAGCTGGTTGAGGGTCTGTTCGCGCTCATCGTTGCCGCCGCCGAGACCGGCGCCGCGATGGCGGCCAACCGCATCGATTTCGTCGATGAAGATGATGCAGGGCGCGTTCTTTTTCGCCTGTTCGAACATGTCGCGCACGCGGCTGGCGCCGACGCCGACGAACATCTCCACGAAATCAGAGCCCGAAATGGTGAAGAACGGCACGTTCGCCTCGCCGGCGATCGCGCGCGCTAGGAGCGTCTTGCCGGTACCGGGCGGGCCGACCAACAGCAGTCCGCGCGGGATGCGGCCGCCCAGGCGCTGGAATTTCGCCGGATCACGCAGAAACTCGACGATCTCCTGCAAATCGAGCTTGGCCTCGTCGACACCGGCCACGTCCTCAAAGGTGACACGGCCGTGCGCTTCCGTGAGCAGCTTGGCGCGGCTCTTGCCGAAGCCAAGCGCCTTGCCGCCGGCGCCCTGCATCTGCCGCGACAGGAAAATCCACACGCCGATCAGCGCGACAAACGGCAACCAGGAGATCAAGAGCGAAACGAACCAGGGCACGTTGTCGGATTGCGGCCGCGCCGTAATCGAGACGCCCTTGTCGTAGAGGCGCTGCACCAGCGACGGATCGTTCGGCGCATAGGTCTGGAAGCTGCCGCCGCTGGTGAAGTCTCCGTGGATCTCCGGACCCTGAATGACGACGTCCTTAACGCGTCGATTATCGACGTCGTTGAGCAGCTGCGAAAAGCTGATTTCCTGCGCGCTCGTATTGCGGCCGGGGTTCTGAAACAGCGTAAACAGCGCCAAAAGCAAGAGGACGATAATCACCCACAAGGCGAAATTGCGCAGATTAGCGTTCATCTTAGGTCCCTAATCCGCAACCGAATGCGGTGCCCGGCACCGCCATTCTTGCCCTGTGAACGTGGCGGCTTCACGTCCCTGTACTGCTGCAATGTAGGCGCGGGGTCGCCCCCTGCCAAGGGAATCCCCTGCCTCGGGCGCCGCCCTTATACGCGAATTCAGCGCACTATAGGCCTATTGTGTAAAGCGGCCCTTGCGGTTTGAGGGTATGGCTGCGTTGCGGCGCGCGGACGTATGCGGTCGGGTCGAAGTGCGCCGGGAAGGCGCGCGCTCGACGCTGAGCTGCCGACTGGTCAGAGTAACGACTGCGCCCGCGAGTGTCCGGCGCAGCCGCGCCTCCTGCCGCACCGCCTCATAGAGCGCCTCAAGCTTGCCCAGTTCGACCGGCCCCTCGTTGCCGGTGTGCGCAATGGCGCGACCAAGCAGCCGCAGGCCGATTTCGGCAGGCAGTGAGCGAAATCGGTCCGCCTCGAAGATGATCGGACCGCGTTGCGGCCAGGCCGACGGCGCCAGCGCCTCGCGGGCGGCGTGAACGGCGAATTCGATGGACGCCTCCGCACGCCGCATCCGCCGGGCCAGCCGCGCGAGGCCATGCGCGTTCAATCCCTCGCGCGCGAGTTCAGGCATCAGCGCGCGCAGCCGCGCGCGCGTGAAGCGCGGATCGGTGTTGCTCGGATCTTCGCTGTAGGCGATGCCGGCCGCACGCAACGTCGCGATCAAGCGCGCCTTGGGAAGGTGTAGCAGCGGGCGGACAATGAAGGTCCCCGCTCCTCCACTGACCGGAATGAGCGATGCTGTTGCCATCCCGGCAAGCCCGGTGAGGCCGCTGCCCCGGGCGAGACGAAAAAGAACGGTTTCGGCCTGATCGTCGAGCGTATGGGCGGTGAGGACGTGCGCGCACCGGGCGCGCGCGGCAGCCTCCATCAAGAGGCGATAACGGGCGAGCCGCGCCGCTTTTTGCAGGCCAGTCTTTGGCTTGGTGCCGCGCCAAGCGAGCGTACGATGCTGCACGCCGAGCTGGCGCGCCAGCCGTTTGACCGCGGCCGCTTCAGCGGCCGCCTCGGGCCGCAAGCCGTGATCGATGGTAACGGCAAGAAGCTTCGGCGAAGTCTTCAGCCGCTTCGCCCAGCGCGCGACCAGCAAAAGCAGCGCGGTTGAGTCCGGCCCCCCCGAAGCGGCAATAACGAGACCGCCCAAACCTTCGAGGCCACGGAATAGCGCGTCCGCTTCGTCGTCACGAAGGGGTTCGTCAGCAATGAGCACGCTTCTGTTCCCGCGCCACGCTCTCCTTCACGCTCAAGGAGGCGCGCGGGTATTTGCGTAAAACCTCGCCCAGCGAAGCGCAAGCCGCTTCCTTTTGGCCGAGAGACTCAAGCGACTGGCCGAGACGCAACATCGCGTCGGGTGCGCGCCCGATCGTCCCGTATTTGGTCGACACGGTCAGGAAGGCTTCGGCCGCATCGTGGTATTGCCGATTCTGAAACAGCGACTCGCCGAGCCAGTATTGCGCTTCGGGCGTCAGGCGATCGCTGGGATATTTGTGCACGAAGTCGCCGAAGGTTTCAGCCGCGCGGGCGTAATCCTTGCGACCGAAATAGCCGCGCCCGAGTTCGTATTCGTCCTTCGGCGTGCTCATTGCCGGCGGCGGCTCGATCGATGCCTGCATGCCTCCGGTCGCGCTCGGGTTAGCCGGCGGCGGCGGTGGCAGCGGTCCGTTTGGAGCCGCATCAGCCTGTTGCCCTGCTGCGGGGCTCGACAGATCGAGCGGCGTCCCCGCCTGTCTGGGAGTGACTGGCGGCGGTGGCTCGTTGGCGATTGTGCTGTCGCCAAGCGGACGCGGTCTGCCGGGCGCGCTCGGATCAACCGCAGGGTTGAAAGCGTCATGACGGCCGTCGCTCGGCGGCGGCGCACCCACCGGCGCCGGAGGCGCCGGATAGCCTGCAGCCGGCGGAGGGTAGGCCGGCGCAGCGGACGAATACTGCGGAGGTGGCGGCGAATATTGCGGCGGCGGCGAATAT
Organism: uncultured Alphaproteobacteria bacterium; assembly: GCA_963729965.1. Lineage (GTDB taxonomy): Bacteria > Pseudomonadota > Alphaproteobacteria > Rhizobiales > Xanthobacteraceae > BOG-931. Next base: position 318,828 of record CAVSPX010000005.1, on the reverse strand, counting down.
TGCGCGGGGGGTGGCGGTGAATATTGCGTCCCTGTGGGCGCAGCGGAAGCTGCAGGTGCGCCACCGCCAATCTGCTGCTGCAGACGCTGGACCTGCTGTTCGAGCTGTTGATTGTGGTATTGCAACTCCTCAACCTGGCCGGTCAGGTTGCGGATTGTCTGCTCCATGCGGTCGACGCGGGTGACCAGTTCGGAATCGGGGTCCTGGGCGCTCGCAGAGCGGCAGCCCAGAAGGCAGACGAGCCCGACGGCGAGACACGAAGCAAAGCGGATCATGGTTGGCGGCAATTTCGCTGGCTTAAGCGTCGCAACCATAGCTAATCCTGCGTCCAAATTGTGAACTTTGCCCCCCGTCAGCGGGACGCCGCCTTCGGCGCCCGCGCGAGAGCGGCTATCCAAGCCGCCCGCATTGTCCGCGTCGGTCTAGGAACTCTGATCGAGCACCGTGACGGCGCGGCGGTTCTGCGACCAGCAGGAAATGTCATCGCAGGTCGCCACCGGCCGTTCCTTGCCGTAGGAGATGGTGCGCATGCGCTGGGCCGCGATGCCGCGGGAAACCAGATAATCGCGCACATTCTGGGCGCGGCGGGCACCAAGGGCGAGATTGTATTCACGCGTGCCGCGTTCGTCGGCGTGACCTTCGATGGTGAAGGAATACTGGCTGTAATGGTTGAGCCATTCAGCCTGCTTGTCGAGCGTTGCCCGCGCCTGCTGTGACAGGTCCGTCTGGTCGGTGTCGAAGAACACGCGGTCGCCGACGTTGACGACGAAATCCTGCTGGCTGCCCGGCACCGCCGCCGCCGCCATGGCGTTGGTCGGGTCGGCGTCATGCTTGGCGCAGCCCGCGATCGCGAGTGCTCCAAGAATAACGGCCGCGAATTTGGCTCCGCGGAAAATGCTCATCCCCTTCATTCCGGTGCCTCCGTTGCTTGCGTCGTGGGCCCAAATCGTCCGCCGGAGGGGCCGGCGGATCATGGGCGGACTGGAGCCGGTCTAACAGGGCCTTCGTTAAGCGAAGGTTCTGTCAACCTTGATGAGGCCTTGCAAAAATGCCTAATCCCCGCACGACACCCGAAAACCCTTTGGAATGGTTAATGGGGCCTCAATGCGGCAAGGGTGTGATCAGGCGCGAAATTACGACAAAAGCGGCGACCAGGCTGGGTCCGAGCCAAAACTTGGCGTTGGCACCCGGAGCTGGTTTCGTCCGGAAATGTTGATCGTGTACAGCGACGGGCCCGGTCCGCCCATCTGGTCGCTGAAATACATGATGACCTGACCGTTGGGCGCGAAGGTTGGCCCCTCATTATCGAACCCTTCGGTGAGGATGCGCTCGCCGCTGCCATCGGGCTTCATGACCCCGATCGCGAAGGTGTCGCTGGCTTGCTTGGTAAAGGCAATGTATTCGCCAGTCGGTGACCATACCGGCGTCGAATACTGACCATCGCCGAAACTAATGCGCTGCGCCGCCCCGCCGGCTGCGGGCATGACATAGATCTGCGGTTGGCCGCCGCGATCCGACGTGAAGCAAATCCGGGAGCCATCGGGCGAGTAGCACGGCGAGGTATCGATCGCCTGGGTATCGGTCAGCCGCGTCGTCGCCTTCGAGCGCAAATCCATGACGAACAGATTGGAATTCGAGCCCTCTTGCAGACTCAAGATGACCCTCTGGCCGTCCGGCGAAAAGCGCGGTGAGAAGCTCATGCCGGGGAAATTGCCGACGATCTCGCGCTCGTTGGTTGTGAGATTGAGCAGATAGACGCGCGGGTCGCCCTCGCCGTACGCCATGTAGGTGATTTCCTGCGTCGACGGCGAGAATCGCGGCGTGAGCACGAGCTCGTCGCCGCGCGTGAGATACCGCACGTTGGCGCCATCCTGGTCCATCAGCGTCAGACGCTTGATGCGGCGTTGCTTCGGACCGGTTTCGTCGACGAAGACGACGCGGCTGTCAAAATAGCCTTTGTTGCCGGTGACGCGCTCGTAAACGGCGTCGGCAATGATATGCGCAAGCCGCCGCCAATTGTCGGGCGTCGTCAGGTATTGCTGACCGTTGCCAAGCTGCTGGCCCGAGAGCACGTCCCACAGGCGGAATTCGGCCTTCAGCCGTCCGTCCGGCTGCTGACCCATAAGCCCGGTGATCAAGGCCTGCGCGTTGATCGAGCGCCAATCCTGAAAATTGGGAACCGCGTCGAAGTTGGTGATCTTCTGGATGTAGGCCGAGGGATCGATTGGCGCGAACAGGCCGCTGCGCTGCAGGTCGGCGGTGATGATCTGGGTGATGCCGCGCGCGGTGTCGGAGTCGCCGGGCGTAGCACCGATAAATCCCGGAATGGCGATAGGCATCGGGCGGAAATTGCCGCTGGTGATGTCGAGGTGCACCTGGGCGGCGGCCTGGCGCGTCGTGACGGCCATTGCCGCGCCGCATGCGCCAAGGGTCAGCGCACGCCGGCGCGAAATGAAAAGGCTCGAACGTTGCGGACGCGTCATCGTTGCTGGCTTCGCTGGTTAGTTGGAGAGATCGCGAGGATTGAAGTCGACCGTGATGTCCTTCCATTGCGCGTAATGCTCGGGCTTGAGCATCGTGAATGGCTGACACATGAGCAGCGCGCGCTTGCCGCTTTCGGCCAGCGCCGGCCCCATTGGCGAGGCGCTCCCTGCGACCACGGTCGGCATCTGCGCCAACGATCCGTCAGGTTTGAACAAAACCCGCAGCGAGATGTAGATGTTGGAATTGGCGTCGATGCCCGGCGGCGGTGACCAGCAATCCCGGATGCGCTCGCGCAAGGCGTCGATCTCAGTCTGCGACAGTTGCGCATTCGGCGAAGCCGACGGCGCTCCGAGCCCGGCGGTCGCATTAAGCGTGTCGGCCGTCGCCACCTGACGCTGGACCTCGCGGTGGTCGAGCAATTGGGCGATCTGGCTGGCGTCGTATTTATGGGTTTCGGGCTTCGGCTTGTCCTTCGGCTTCGGTGGCGTGGTTTTTTTCAACAGTTCGGCGATTTTGTCAGCCTTGAAGTCGTCGGCCTTCTTGTTGTCGGCCTTCTGCTGCGCGGTCTTCGGGTCCGGCTTCGGCGCGGGTTTGGTCTCCGGCTTCGGCTGTGGTGCGGGAGCGGGCGAACTGGTGGTGATCGCCGGTTTGGCGCTGACCTTCGGAGCGGTCTGGTCGACCTGCTTGAGATCGCCGATCTTATCGGCAAGCGGTTTGGGATGCTCCATATGCACCCCGTTTTTCTGACCGAGCGCGGCGCGTGACACATCGGCGTCGGTAACGATGGAGACCGGAACGTAATCCGCCGGATCCGCGATCGGCTTCGAGTTGGCGAGCGTGATCAGTCCCGCCACCAACAGCGCCGCATGGCCCACCCCGGATATGACCCAGTCGGATCGCATCCTATTGTCCCGCTGTCTTCTCGTTCGTGATGTTCAGCACGGTGCCGAAGCCGGCGTCGTGGAGCTGCCCCAAAACCTTCGCCACCGCATCATAGCAAAGCTCTTTGTCGGCGTTGACCCACACCGTGGGTGCTTGCTGGTGGGGATCGGTGTTGGCGTCCTTGATCGCCTCGAACTTGGTCTTGATATCGTCCATCGCGATCGGCGTCTTGTCGAGGAACAGATCGGCCTGACTGGAACAATCGCCGCCGGTCTTCTTCAACGTCATGCTGAGCGGCGCCTTTTGCGTATTGAGCACCGTGCCGCCGCGCGTATCCGGCAGGTCGACGCGGATCGACAGCGTCATCAGCGGCGCCGTCACCATGAAGACGATCAGCAACACCAGCATGACGTCGACGAACGGCGTGACGTTGATGTCGGCCATGACCTGACGCCGGCGGCGGCCGCGTCTGCCGCCCGATGCCGCGCCCGCGCTTGCGACGCCTGCCGCCATGTCCCCCTCACGCCCGCTCGTCGATCTGCCGCGACAGAATCGCGGAGAATTCGTCGGCAAACCCCTCCAGCCGCTGCGTCTGCCGGTTCACCTCGACTGTGAACTTATTATAGAAAATCGTCGCCGGGATGGCGGCAACGAGGCCGATTGCGGTCGCAAACAGCGCTTCGGCGATGCCCGGAGCAACCACCGCCAGCGAGGTGTTCTGGGTAGCGGCGATCGATTGGAAGCTTGTCATGATGCCGGTGACAGTGCCGAATAGCCCGACAAACGGCCCGGCCGAGCCGACTGTCGCCAGCACCAGCAGCCGGCGTTCCATGTGCTCGATCTCGCGCGCGATGGTGACGTTCATCACCTTTTCGATACGCATCTGCAGCCCGGCGAAAGAGCGGATGTTGCCCTCGAAGCTGCGCTTCCATTCGTTCATCGCGGCGACGAACAAGGCGCCGGTCGAATGCCCGGGCGACGGCGCCAGCGATTTATAGAGTTCTTCGAGCGACTGGCCGGACCAGAACGATTGTTCAAACTGGTCGCCGGCCCGGCGGATGCGGTTGAAAAGCAGCGTCTTGTCGACGGCGATGGCCCATACCCACACCGAGCACACGACCAATCCGCCCATGACCAGCTTCACGACCCAGATCGAATTCCAGAACAGGGTAAAAAGCTGAAGGCCTGACGATGACATGCGGCATCCGTCCTTTGCGCGTGTACTCGACGGTTCGGCCGCCCCGGGCTCAAGCCGACTCGACGATGGGCCATGACCGGCCGCAGCGCGCTATGCTCGGATCAAACGGCAGAGGTCGGGCTAGCCGCTTCGCGCGCGCCGACCATGACCGAAATTTCGCGAAGACCCGAGCCGGACCCGTCACCGGCCGGAGCGAAAACAGTCGCGAAACATGTCCAAACTAGGGCGCTACACCAGTTGTTTGCCGTAACGAAGCCCGAACGTCCTTAATGGGTGGTTAAGAAGCCTGTTGGTCGCAGCAGAAGCAAAAGTTCCACCGCCAAAAAGCGCACCGGCCGCCCGCAATGGTGGCGGACGGCCTGTGCTGTGCCTATCGCTTTGTCCAGTTCCGCAACTCAGCCAGCCTGCGGCTGCTGACCTTCGTCACTGGGTTTTTCAGGAGGACGGTCGCGGCGCTCGGCCATGAACTGATCGAACTCGGCCCGATCCTTGGCAAAGCGCAGCCGCTCCAGGAACTCCTTGAATTCCCGCTGCTCGTCTTCAAGCCGCCGCAGGGTCTCGGCCCGATAGTCGTCGAATGCCCGGTTGCCGCTTGACCGCGGGCGGCCCCAAAAGTCGCCGCGACCGCGCTCCATGCGCTCACGCAGGCGATCCATCTTGTCCTGCATGCGCTCCATCTTCGACTGCCAGCGGCCCACATGCCGGCCCCAGTGGTCTTCAGCGTAGTTGCGGCCATCGCCGCCGCAATGACTCCAGCATCCCATTCGCGATCTCCAGATGATGAAGGCGAGAATGACCAGCCCAAGCGGCCACCATGCCCAAAAACCAAGAAGCATCAGGGCGATGAAGCCCAAGGGCCACCACGCCCAGAAACCGAGAACCATGAGTAAACCGGCTGCAAGTGGCATGACACACCTCGCGTGTGAATGTAAATAACATTTACATTCACCAATTTTGTTGTCAAGGGGACAAAATGGGCATCAAGGCCGATTATCGCACGGGATTTGCGTCGGGTGCGCCAAGACCGCGCAGATACACGAGCACGCCTGCCTCCAGCAGTTCCTCGGGCGACATCGGCAGCTTGCGCTGCGCTGCGTCGCCGCGTCCGAACAGCGACGCGATGCCGTGCGAGATTGACCAGATATGCAGCGCAACCATCAAGGTCGGCGGCCGGTGCTGCGCCGGGATTCCAGCGCAGAGCTTCTCGGCCGCGGCGCGCAAAACGGCGAAAGCTCGGTCGCTGACCTCGCGCAGTTCCGGGCTCGATGCGGTCGGAATCCCGGCCTCAAACATCGCCGAGTAATACGCTGGCTCCGTGCGCGCGAACGCGAGATACGCCTTGCCCAGACGGTCGAAGGCCGTGGACGTATCCGGCAGTCCGTTATCCCAGGCGCGCGCCAGCGCCGTCTCGAACAACTCAAAGCCGCGCAGCGCGACATTGGCCATAAGCTCATCGCGATCGCGGAAATGGCGGTACGGCGCTGCCGGGCTGACGCCAGCCCAGCGCGCCGCCTCGGCGAAGGTGAAGCCCGCCGGCCCCTTCTGCGCAATCAGTTCCAAGGCGGCCCGAACCAGCGCCTCCTTGAGATTGCCGTGGTGATAGCCGCGCGTGCCCTTCTCGTCTTTCGACCAGCTCATGTAAATAGCTTTTACATCAAGCCGGTCCATCCGTCGATGCGCAGCGGATTTGGCTAGGCACGTCGCCTGGACGGCGCGGCCCATGGCAACCGATCGAACAGCCCTGGTTCGCCGTAATGGGCACCCTCGATCGAGAGCAGGCGCAGCTTGGTGCGCACGCCGCCCGGCCCGGAATATCCGCCCATTTTGCCGCCGGCCGCCAGCACGCGATGGCACGGCACGATGAGCGGGAACGGATTTTGCGACAACGCCTGCGCGACCTCGCGGGCCAGCGTACGGTCGCCCAGCCGCTCGGCAATTTCGCCATACGACAGCGTCGCGCCGGGACGGATGCCGCGCGCAACCTCATAGACGCGCCGGTTGAACTCCGACACGCCGTCGTCGTCGAGCTTGACCCCGCTTAACTCAACCGCCTCGCCGCGCAGCAACGCCCCGATATCGTCGACGACGCGCTGGACGTCGGGCGGCGGCGCCGTCTCACGCGCCGCCGGATAACGGCGAAGCATGCGACTGCGCGTCTGCTGCTCACTGTTTTCCGGCAGCTGTATGCCGGCGATGCCGCGCGCGTTCCAAACGATGCCGCAGCAGCCAATGGCCGTATCGAAGAGTACGAAGCTGAGGTCCAGTACCATCATAGGCCTATATTGCGGCGCGGCTCACGAAACACCACCCGATCCCTGCTCCGCCAAATCCGGGACGTCTTCTTCAGGTTTGCGCCGCATCGAGATCGGCCTTCATCGCAAGCCGCAGCGGCTTTGGAATCGGCCGCGGCCGCCCGTCGCTGATGAAGGCAACGCGCACGGAGGCTTCGACCAGCAGTTCTTCGCCGCGCATGACCCGCTGCTGCAGCGTGATCGAAGCGCCCCTGACTTCGTGCGGTTCGGTGAAAACTTCAAGCACATCGTCCATCCGAGCGGGCTTGAGAAAATCGATATTCATCGACCGCACCACGAAGGCGAAGCCGGGCGCTTCCTTCGCGGCCTCCTCGAACAACGCCCGGTGGTCGGTGCCCAGAAGCCGCAGATAATTGGTCCGCCCGCGTTCCATGTAGCGCAGATAATTGGCGTGATAGACAATACCGGTGAAATCGGTGTCCTCGTAATAGACGCGCACAGTCAGAACATGCTGGCCGTCACGGATTTCACCGTCGAGAGGAATCGAGGTCACGCGCCTATCTCCAAGGCACGCGTCCGGACATCGCGTGTTCCCAGTTCCTGCCGTCGAACCGTTTCACATCAATCGCTGACAGGTCGACGTTATCAAGACAGCGCACGTTGACGTCGATCTTATCGGGATCGGAGCGCGGCACGTAGAACGCATGGATACCGCACGTCGAGCAAAAGGTGTGCTGCGCCACGCCGGTGTTAAAGCGATAGGTGGTCAGTGCATCCCTGCCGCCGATCAGTTCGAACTGCTCCGGCCGCACGATCAGATGCAAGAAGCCCTTTTTGCTGCATATCGAACAATTACAGTAGGTGACGCGCGAAAGGTCCGCCGTAACCTTGAAGCGCACCCGGCCGCAATGGCAGCCGCCTTCGTAGGTTTGCATCGCATTACTCATCCTCAGAAACGAACAATCCGAACTGCGCCGGATCGCGCGTCGGCTCGGCCAGGCCGAGATGGCGGAAGGCTTGCGCCGTAAGCAGCCGGCCGCGCGGGGTGCGCTGCAGGAAGCCGCACTGGATCAGATACGGCTCGATGATGTCCTCGATGGCGTCGCGCGGTTCCGACAGCGCCGCGGCCAGCGTTTCGACGCCCACAGGCCCGCCGCCGTAACTGACCGCGATGGTCGAGAGATAGCGCCGATCCATGGCGTCAAGACCCGCGGCATCGACTTCGAGCGCCCCCAGCGCCTTGTCGGCCAGCGCACGGTCGATCGAATCTGAGCCGGCCACGGAGGCAAAGTCGCGGACGCGGCGCAGCAGCCGCCCGGCAATGCGCGGCGTGCCGCGGGCCCGCCGCGCGATCTCGTTGGCGCCGTCGGGCGTCACGCCGATGCCGAGGACGCGCGCACCGCGATTGACGATCTGCTCAAGCTCGGCGACCGTATAGAAATTGAGACGGATCGGAATGCCGAAACGGTCGCGCAGCGGATTGGTCAAGAGCCCTGCCCGCGTGGTGGCGCCGACAAGCGTGAACTTGGCAAGGTCGATCTTGACCGAACGCGCCGCCGGCCCCTCGCCGATAATCAGATCGAGCTGAAAATCCTCCATCGCCGGATAGAGGATTTCCTCGACCGCAGGGTTGAGGCGGTGAATTTCGTCGATGAACAGAACGTCGCGCTCCTCGAGGTTTGTAAGAAGCGCCGCGAGATCGCCGGCCTTGGCGATCACCGGCCCCGACGTGGCGCGGAAATTCACCGAAAGCTCGCGCGCGACAATCTGTGCCAGGGTGGTCTTGCCGAGCCCGGGCGGACCGACAAACAATACGTGATCGAGCGCCTCCTTGCGGCCGCGCGCGGCGGCAATGAACACGCTGAGATTCTTACGTGCCTGTTCCTGGCCGACAAAATCAGACAGCCGCTGCGGCCGCAGGCTCGCCTCCGCCGCGTCCTCCTCGCGGAGTTCGGCCGAAACCAGCTTGCGCCCGGGGACGAGAGTCATCGTTCCGACCCTCGTGTGTATTTGTTCGGCAATAGCTCGGCGATCGGCACGACGGCCGCCGATTTGCCGTTCGGCACGATCACCCGGGCGTTGCGATCATAGTCGAAGATCAGTTCGCGGCAGGCGCCGCATGGCGATACCACCTTGATCGATTGGTCCTTTTCTTCCGGTTCGGGATGGCGGACCGCGACAATCGTCTCGATGCCGGCATCGCCGAGATCGACGAAGGCGCGGCCGAGCGCCACCGCCTCGGCGCAGACCGCCATGCGGCCCAAATAGGCGTCGAGATTGATGCCGGTAAAGACCTTGCCCGAGCGGGTGCGCAAAGCCGCGCCGACCTCCTGCCAGTCGTTGCGGTAGCGCTGTTTGATCGCCGCGGTCGCCGCCGTGATCAGTTCCTTGTCCGCCTTGCCGAGTCTTGCCGGCCGTTTCACTTCGCCAATTCCTTCAAGCCGAGCCGGATCAGTTGGCGCACATCGCTGCCCTCGCCCGCACTACGTGCTGCGGCGGCGACGGCAGCGGCGGCCTGGGGCTGCCCATAGCCCAGATTGACCAGCGCCGAAACCGCATCGCTGATCGGCTGCGGCGCGCGCCTCTCGTCGAGCGCGCCGGAGAGCCGCACCACCGCCGGATCGACGTCGGTGAAGGCCGGCGCCTTGTCTTTGAGTTCCGTGACGATGCGCTCGGCCACTTTCGGTCCGACGCCGGGCGTGCGCGCCACCATCGCCTTGTCGCGCATCGCAATCGCGGTGGCGAGATCGGCGGGCTTGAGCGTGCCGAGCACTGCGAGCGCGACTTTGGCGCCGACACCCTGCACCGTCTGCAGCAGCCGGAACCATTCGCGCTCGATGTCGGTCGAGAAACCGAACAGGCGGATTTGATCCTCGCGAACGTAGGTTTCGATCGAAAGCGTCGCCGGCTCGCCGATGCCCGGCAATTCCTGCAAGGTCCGCGCCGAGCAATGCACCAGATAACCGACGCCGTTGATGTCGAGAATGATGGAGTCCTCGTGATAGGTGTCGATGATGCCTTTGAGCTTGCCGATCATGCACGGCCTCGCAACCCGTCATTCCGGGGCCGAGCGAAGCGAGGAGCCCGGAATCCATACCCACCGACCTTGCAGAACGATATCGGCGCACGTTCTGCAAGATCAGCGAATATGGATTCCGGGTTCGCCGCTGCGCAGCGCCCCGGAATGACAAAGAGGAAATGCCGGTTCATCCTGCCGCAACCCTCAGAATGATGCTCTGCCGGTGATGCGCGTGCGTCACCGCGATCGCCAGGGCATCTGCGGCGTCATCGGAGGTGGGTTCGGCTTTTGGCAATAGCACACCGATCATCATCCGCACTTGCGCCTTGTCGCCGTGACCGGCGCCGACGATGCTTTTCTTCACGAGGTTCGGCGCGTACTCCGCGACCGGCACACCCGCGCGCGCCGGCACCACCATGGCAATGCCGCGCGCCTGGCCGAGCTTGAGCGTCGCCTTGGCGTCCTTGTTGACAAAGGTCGCCTCGACCGCCGCTTCGTCAGGCCGGAATTCGTCGAGGATGCGGGCGAGGCCGTCGTGAATGGTCACAAGCCGGATCGCGAGCGCATCCTGGTTACGCGTGAGCACTGAACCACAGCCCAGGTAAGTCAGCCGATTGCCGGCAATCTCAACTACGCCCCACCCTGTGCGGCGGAGCCCCGGATCGATGCCAAGAATGCGAATCGGGCGAGTCATGCGCCGCTATTTTAGCACGGCCGGAAAGCCGCCTGCCCCATCGCCAGCTAGGCGCTCATCTTCTCAACGAGCGCGTCCGAAACCTCGAAATTGGCGTAGACGTTCTGCACGTCATCGCTGTCGTTGAGGCTTTCGATCAGCTTCAAGACCTTCTCGCCCTGCTCGTCATCGACCGCGATGGTGTTCTGCGGCCGCCACACCAGCGAGGCCTTGCGCGGCTCGCCAAATTTGGCTTCAAGCGCCTTGGCGACCGAGCCGAATTTGTCCGGCGCGGCATAAATCTCGTGACCGTTCTCACTCGACACCACGTCGTCGGCGCCAGCCTCAAGCGCCGCCTCGAACATGGCGTCGGCGCTCGCCGCCTTGGCGTCGTATTCGATGACGCCAACATGGTCGAACATGAAGGCGACCGCGCCAGTCTCGGCGAGATTGCCGCCTGACTTGGTGAAGGTGGCGCGTACTTCGCCGGCGGTACGGTTGCGGTTGTCGGTCAGCACTTCGACGATCACCGCGACACCGCCCGGGCCATAACCCTCGTAGCGGATTTCTTCGTAACTCTCGGCGTCGCCGCCCAAGGCCTTCTTGATCGCGCGCTCGATATTGTCCTTGGGCATGTTCTCGGCGCGCGCCGCGATGATCGCGGCGCGCAGCCGCGGGTTCATGTCCGGGTCGGGCACACCGAGCTTGGCGGCGACGGTCACTTCGCGCGCGAGCTTGCCAAACAGCTTGGATTTTTGCGCATCCTGCCGCCCCTTGCGGTGCATGATGTTCTTGAATTGCGAATGTCCCGCCATGGCTCGTTTCTCTTCGTCATTGCGAGCGACGCGAAGCAATCCAGCTCGACATCAAAGCCGGATTGCTTCGTCGCTACGCTCCTCGCAATGACGCTTTAATAGTGTCGCGCGGCGCGAAAATAAAGCCGGCACGCGCCGCGATCTCACCCCCAAAATGCCGGCGTCGCCGGTTCCAGGCAGCCGCCAACTCGCACCGCACCGACACGTGAGGCCAAGCCGGTTGCGGGGTCGGTTTCGACCGCGACCGCGCACAACGTCGCCGGCCCGGATGCTGGCTCGAACCGCGCCGACGGGATCTTGCGCAAGAACCGTGTCAACGGCTCGTCCTTGCCCATGCCGATGACCGAATCGTAGTCGCCGGTCATGCCGACATCGCTCATGAAGGCGGTACCGCCGGGCATGATGCGGAGATCCGCGGTCGGCACATGCGTATGGGTGCCGACCACGAGGCTCGCACGGCCGTCGCAGAAGAACCCCATCGCCTGTTTCTCGCTGGTCGCCTCGCCGTGCATGTCGACGATGGCGGCGTCAGCCTCCTGGCCGAGCGGGCAGTTCGTCAGCTCGCGGTCGACGGCGGCAAACGGATCGTCGAGCGCGTCCATGAAAATGCGGCCCATGGCGTTCATGACGAGCGCCCGAGCGCCGCTCTTGGCCTCGATCAACGTCGCGCCACGGCCCGGCGTGCCGGCCGGGTAGTTGACCGGCCGGATGAGGCGCGGGGCACGCTCGATGAAGACCAGCGCCTCGCGCTGATCCCACGCATGATTGCCGAGCGTGATGGCATCGGCGCCCGCCTCGATCAGTTCCTTGTAGATCGCCTCGGTAATGCCGAAACCGCCGGCGGCGTTCTCGCCGTTGACGACCACGAGATCGAGCTTCCAGTCGCAAATGAGCCCGGGCAGGCGCTCGGACACCACCGTCCGCCCGCTGCGGCCGACAACATCGCCGACGAAGAGGATGCGCATAGTCAAGAAACCCGCAGATCGATCGTCTCGCGCTCGGTTAGCACGAGATCGAGCCGCTCGTCGCGCGGCGTCTTGGGAATGTCCGCAACTTCCTGCGCGGCGAAGCCGATGCCGACGGCGGTGACTTTCTTAAGCGACCGCAGCCGCGCAAGCGTCACGTCGTAATAGCCGGCGCCGTAACCGATGCGGTAGCCGGCGCGGTCGAAGGCAAGGAGCGGCACCAGCAAAATATCCGGATCGACCTCGGCTGCGTCGGGCTTCGGCTCGCGGATGCCCCATTGGCCCCGGTCGAGCGGTCCGCCGAACCGCCATGCCCGCATCGACAGCGGCTGGCCACGGCCAACGATGCGCGGCAGCGCCAGCTGCGCGCCCTGCTCGGAGAGCTTCTGCAACAGCGGCAGTGGATTGATCTCGCTCTTGAGCGGCATGAAGCCGGAAACGACCACGCTCACGGAAATCGGCAGCGGAAATTTCCGCGCCGCGATCGCCTCTGCCGCAGCCGCGCGCTCATTTCCGGGCAGCGCATCACGGCGCGCCACAGCGTCACGACGCATCCGCTCTTTTTCGCTCTGGACCTGTGCGCTTTCCGGCATGTCACCGTCATGCCCCGCCTTGTACCGGGCATCCACGTCTCTGTTTCGCCGAGGCTAAAGACGTGGACGGCCGGGACAAGCCAAGACAAGCCCTGCCATGACGAAAGTGCGGAGCCGCGCCGGCCGTTGGAGCATCGATCCCGGGTTCCCTACACAAGTAGGTGGGCACCGTGTGACCGAGCCCACGAGCTCGGCCAGGGACAGCTCCCTAAGAGATCGATAAGGCCCCGAGAATTGGCTCCTGACGCACCGGGCAGCATCCGCCCAGGCAATGTAGTGCGGAGCAGCGAGCAACGCTACTTTCCTGATGCGGCCTGCTTCACCAGCGGCCGCCGCGCCGGAAAAGGCGCAGAACGATCAGCAGAATGACGGCACCGATGGTCGCACTGATGATGGCGGAGAAATGCCGTAGCCGAGGTGGATGCCGAGCCGAGGCAGCAACCAGTCGCCGATGAAGGCGCCGATGATGCCGAGGCACAGATCTGCGACCAATCCGTAGCCCGTGCCGCGCACGAGGAGGCCCGCAAGCCAGCCGGCGACAGCGCCGACATCACGCACGCTCCCCGCTGTTGCCCACCGCGCCATAATAGGCAGCACCCTACCCCATGGCGACGCTGCCGCCACCCGCGGCCTGATTGAGCTTTTTCACAATGCTCTCGATACGATCGGCAGCAGCGTTAAGCGCGGTCGAGATCGCAGTATGAGCAGCCTTGTCGAGATTGATCGCCTCGATGCGCGCATCCTTCAGCGTGTCGAGTTCATCCTCCAGCTGCTTGATGCGCTGCGCGGTTTCGGCAAGCGAATCGGCAATCGTCAACGCCGCCATGACGGTGAGCCGGGTGTCGCCGATCTCGCCGAATTTCGCCCGCAGCCCCTCGATGCGGCTGTCGAGATCGCGGGCGAGATTCATCAAATGGCCTTCCTGGCCGTCCTCGCACGCCATACGAAACTGACGGCCATTGATCGTGACGCTGACCTGGGACATGCGCGCCGCTTACTCCTCACCCCCGACCAACCCGCGGATCGTCTCGATCGTGCGGGTGATCCGCTCCCCAACTTCGCGGTTGGCGGCTTCAAGCGCCCGCGTGCGGGCGATGGCATAATCGAGTTCGCCGGCAAGCTGGGCGCGGTCATCGCCGAGCGCATGAATCTGCGCCGCCATAGCCTCTTCGCCGCGTGCGGCCTCGCACCGGCGCTCCGCCGCGGCGTCGAGCGCGTCGAGCGCAAGCGCCAAACGCCGGCTCGCAGCCTCGATCGAATCGACCTCGCTCATGCGGCCATCCGTATCCCCGAGTGGACGGCGAAAATTGTGAAACGGCAGAGCCTTACCCGCGGAAGCTTACGTCGTGTCGAGATCGAGCGTCAACGACTAACGGTAAGTTCGCAGCGGACCCTGTGCATGACGCAGCAAGCGTCCGGCTTCGCGTTTGACTCGAAGTTCGACCATGCTATCTCTGCACCGCTTTCCCCGTAACCGCGGCGATCCCTTTGGCGGCACCGCGTTTTTTTGGCCAAAGCCATGACGATGCCGGACCGTCTTGTCGCGGCGAGCGCGCAAAATCTCGCCAAGCCTGCCGTCGTTGCCGATACGCGCGCCGAGCACGATCGCATGGCGAACGCGATTCGCGCACTGGCGATGGACGCGGTCGAAAAGGCGAACTCCGGTCATCCGGGACTGCCGATGGGCGCGGCCGATATTGCGACCGTGCTGTTCACGCGCTTTCTGAAATTCGATCCCGCCGATCCGGCGTGGCCCGACCGCGACCGCTTCGTGCTCTCGGCTGGCCACGGCTCGATGCTGCTTTATGCGCTGCTGCATCTGCTCGGCTACGAGAAGATGACGATCGAGGAGCTCAAGCGCTTCCGCCAGCTTGGTTCGCTGACACCCGGGCATCCGGAATACGGCCACACGCCAGGCGTCGAGACGACGACCGGTCCGCTTGGCCAGGGACTCGCCAACGCAGTCGGCATGGCGATTGCCGAACGGCACCTCGCGGCCGAGTTCGGCGGCGACGTCGTCGATCACTTTACATACGTGCTGGTCTCGGACGGCGACTTGATGGAGGGCATCAGCCAGGAGGCGATCGCGCTCGCCGGTCACCTGAAGCTGAAAAAGCTGATCGTGCTCTATGACGACAACGGCATCTCCATCGACGGGCCGACGTCACTTTCGGACTCCGTCGATCAGGTGAAGCGTTTCGAGTTCGGCCGGCTGGCTGTCGGCGCGCATCGACGGGCACGATCCGGTGGCCATCGCCGCGGCGCTCGAAGTGGCGCGCAAATCGGACCGGCCGTCGGTGATCGCCTGCCGCACCACCATCGGTTTTGGCGCACCAAAGAAGGGCGGCACCGAAAAATCTCACGGCTCGGCGCTCGGCGGCGAAGAAGTTGCCGCCGCTCGTGAAAAGCTCGGCTGGACGTCGCCGCCGTTTGAAATCCCGGCGGCCATCGGCGCACAATGGCGTACTGCGGGCGCGCGCGGCCGTCCCGCGCACTTGGCGTGGGAGCAGCGCCTCGCCGCGCTGCCAGCGGAGCAGCGCACGGAATTCGAGCGGCGGGTGCGCGGCAAATTGCCGGCAAAGCGGCTCGCCGCCGCGGTCAGCGAGGTGAAGCAATCGCTCAGCGCGGCTCCGAAGGAAATCGCAACGCGCTCCGCCTCCGAATTCGCACTCGAGGCTCTGGTTGCGGCGTTGCCGGAAATGATCGGCGGCTCGGCCGACCTCACCGGCTCGAACAACACGCGCACGAAGGGCATGAAAGCCCTGAGCGCCGCCGATTATGCCGGCCGCTTCATTCATTACGGGGTGCGCGAGCACGGCATGGCGGCGGCGATGAACGGCATGGCGCTGCACGGTGGCATCATTCCCTACTCCGGCACCTTTCTGGTTTTTTCCGACTATTGCCGCCCATCAATCCGGCTCGCCGCACTGATGGGCCAGCGCGTCATCCACGTGATGACCCACGATTCGATTGGGCTCGGCGAGGACGGGCCGACGCATCAGCCGGTCGAACAACTCGCCGCGCTGCGCGCCATTCCCAATCTGAAAGTGTTTCGGCCATGCGACGCGGTGGAGACGGCCGAGTGCTGGCAGCTCGCGCTTGAAAACAGGCACGGCCCCAGCGTGCTGGCGCTGACGCGGCAGAACCTGCCGCAACTGCGCCAGGGCTATGACGAACATAATCGCTGTGCATTGGGTGCTTATGAGCTCATCGCTGCTGAAGACGATTCCGCCGTCGTCTCCATCTTTGCAACTGGCTCTGAAGTCGCCATCGCGGCCACGGCCAGGAAACTGCTCGCCGAACGCAAGGTCTCGGCGCGGGTCGTGTCCGTGCCGTGCTTTGAACTCTTGTTCGCCGCGCCCGCGGACCGGCGGGCGGCGGTTATCGGCGACGCGCGTGTGAACGTCGCCGTTGAAGCCGGCATTCGCCAGGGCTGGGACGAAATCATCGGCTCGGCGGCCGCCTTCGTCGGCATGACCGGCTTCGGTGCCAGCGGACCCTACAAGGAGCTTTACCAGCATTTCGGAATCACCGCGGACGCGGTGGCGCGGGCGGCGCTCAGCAAGCTAGTGGAGCGGATTTGACGTTCGCTACCCACCCAGCCGGCAGCTCCCATAGCGAATGTCAAATCCAAAAGCTCCACTAGCACTTATAGTTGCTAGTGGTCCTTTGATTCTAACATTCGCATGATGGAGTGCCGAAACGGGATGCGAATGTTAGAATTGGACTACTAGGCTGATGCTTGCCATTGTCCCATAACGAACCAAGCTCGGCTTGTGTCAGTCGCTGATCCCATTAAATAAAATCGTTGCAGACGGTGGCTAAGCGGGTGCAGATCGGGCAGAAAAAAGTGGAATTGGGAGCGACACATGTCGGTTAGGGTTGCCATCAACGGGTTCGGCCGGATCGGTCGCAATATCCTGCGCGCCATCGTCGAGAACGGCCGCGACGATATCGAGGTCATTGCCATCAACGACCTTGCTCCGGTGGAAACCAACGCGCATCTGCTCCGCTACGATTCGGTCCACGGCCGCTTTCCCGGCACAGTCACCGTCAAGGGCGACAGCATCAGCGTCGACAATGGCGCCATCAAAGTCACGGCGATCAAGGACCCCGCGACACTACCGTGGAGGGAACTCGCCATCGACGTCGCGCTGGAATGCACCGGCATTTTCACCTCGAAGGAGAAAGCCTCGGCGCACCTCAAGGCGGGCGCCAAGCGTGTGCTCGTTTCAGCGCCGGCCGATGGCGTCGACCTCACCGTGGTCTATGGCGTCAATCATGAAAAGCTGACCAGGGAACACACCGTCGTTTCCAACGCCTCATGCACGACCAACTGCCTCGCGCCGGTCGCCAAGGTGCTCAATGACGCCGTTGGCATCGATAAAGGTTTTATGACAACGGTCCACTCCTACACCAACGACCAGCCGTCGCTCGATCAGGTGCATAAGGACCTCTACCGCGCCCGCGCCGCGGCGATCAACATGATCCCGACCTCGACCGGCGCCGCCAAGGCGGTCGGCCTGGTGCTGCCGGAATTGGCCGGCCGGCTCGACGGCGTCTCGATCCGGGTGCCGACGCCGAACGTGTCGGTGATCGACTTTAAGTTCGTCGCCAAGCGCTCGACGTCGAAGGACGAAATCAATGCCGCGGTTAAGCGCGCCGCCGAGCAGCAGCTCGTGGGCATTTTGGGCTACACCACCGACCCGAACGTCTCCTCGGATTTCAACCACGACCCGCACTCATCGGTTTTCCACATGGACCAGACCAAGGTCATGGACGGCACGCTGGTCCGGGTGATGTCGTGGTACGACAACGAATGGGGCTTCTCCAATCGTATGGTCGATACCGCGGTGGCGATGGGCAAGCTCGGCTGAGCGTATTGTAATCTTGCACCCATGAACTTCCGGAGCCTCGACGACGCTGACGTGAAGGGCCGCCGCGTGCTCGTACGCGTCGACCTCAACGTGCCGATGGCCGACGGCAAGGTCACCGACGCAACCCGTATAGAAGAGATCGCCCCAACCATCGTCGAGCTGTCGCATCGCGGCGCCAAAGTCATCCTGCTGTCGCATCTGGGCCGGCCGAAGGGCCCGGATCCGAAGCAGTCGCTGCGCCCGGTTGCGGCCGAAGTCGCGCGCATCGTCAAGCGGCCCGTCGCCTTTGCCGAGGATTGCATCGGCCCGAAAGCGGAGGCCGCCGTCGCCGCGCTGAAGGACGGCGACATCGTCTGTCTGGAAAACACCCGATTTCATCCCGAGGAAGAAAAAAACGACAAGGAGTTCGCCAAGAAGCTCGCCGCGCTTGGCGACGTCTACGTCGAAGACGCGTTCTCGGCCGCGCACCGCGCTCATGCCTCGATCACCTCAATCGTGACCGTTTCGGGCCTGCCGGCCTATCCGGGCCGCGCCATGAAGGCGGAGCTTGAAGCGTTGCACAAGGCCTTCGAGACGCCCGAACATCCGGTGGCGGCAATCGTCGGCGGCGCCAAGATCTCGACGAAGCTTGACCTTCTCGGGCACCTCCTTGCCAAGGTCGAGATGCTGATCATCGGCGGCGGCATGGCCAACACATTTCTGGCCGCGCAAGGCAAGCCGATCGGCAAATCGCTGTGTGAAAACGATCTGATCCCGAACGCACGCGACATCCTCGCCAAGGCCAAGTCGCTCAAGCGCGAAATCGTGCTGCCGGTCGACGCGGTCGTGGCGCAGAAATTCGAAGCCCACGCCCCCACCCGCGTCGTCGCAGTGGACGATGTTGCGGCGACCGACATGATCCTCGACATCGGCCCGCGCACTGTCGAGCACGTCGTC
Organism: uncultured Alphaproteobacteria bacterium; assembly: GCA_963729965.1. Lineage (GTDB taxonomy): Bacteria > Pseudomonadota > Alphaproteobacteria > Rhizobiales > Xanthobacteraceae > BOG-931. Next base: position 300,134 of record CAVSPX010000005.1, on the reverse strand, counting down.
TCCGTGCTCGCCCGCTGCAAGACACTGGTCTGGAACGGGCCGTTCGGCGCGTTCGAAATGGAACCGTTCGACACCGGGACCACCGAGGTTGCCGAGGCCGTCGCGGAACTTACCGAGGACGGACGGCTTGTAAGCTTTGCCGGGGGCGGCGATACCGTGGCGGCGCTTAACCTCGCCGGCGTGATGGGCCGGCTGACCCACGTTTCGACGGCGGGCGGCGCCTTCCTCGAATCGCTCGAAGGCAAGACGCTGCCGGGCGTCGAAGTTCTCACCATCGGAGACTCCTAGACGGCCCGCGAATAGGGTAAAAACGCGCAAACCCGCCACACCCACCGCTGGCGCGGCACGAAACTCCAGGAGGGCGCGATGAATCTTGCCGAACTGAACAAAGTCGCCGAGGCCATGGTGAAGCCCGGCCGCGGCATCCTGGCCGCCGACGAATCCACCGGCACGATCGGCAAACGCTTCGATGCGATCGGCGTACCATCGACCGCCGACACGCGGCGCGACTATCGCGAGATGATGTTCCGCACCAACGAGGCGATGTCGAAATACATTTCCGGCGTCATCCTCTACGACGAAACCATCCGGCAGAACGCCAAGGACGGCACGCCGCTGGTCAAGCTGATCGAGAAGCCCGGTTCGCTCCCCGGCATCAAGGTCGACAAGGGGACCAAGTCGCTGCCGTTCTGCCCGGGCGAAGTTATCACCGAAGGTCTCGACGGCCTGCGCGAGCGGCTGGTCGAATATCGCGGGCTGGGCGCCAAGTTCGCCAAGTGGCGCGCCGTGATCGATATCGGCAACGGCATTCCGTCATACGAATGCATCAACGCCAACGCGCATGCGCTCGCGCGTTACGCCGCGCTCTGCCAGGACGAAGACATCGTGCCGATCGTCGAGCCCGAAGTGCTGATGGACGGCGATCACGATATCGACCGCTGCTATAAGGTCACCGAGTGGACGCTCAAGACCGTGTTCGAGCAGCTTTACTACGCGCGCGTCGCTCTCGAAGGCATGGTGCTGAAGCCCAACATGGCTGTCGCCGGCAAGAAATCACCGAAGCAGGCCGGCGTCGAAGAAGTGGCGGAAAGGACCGTCCGGCTGCTCAAATCGTGCGTACCGGCGGCGGTACCGGGCATTGCGTTCCTGTCCGGCGGCCAGTCCGACGAAGACGCCACGGCGCACCTCGACGCCATGAACCGGCTGGGACCGCTGCCCTGGCGGCTGACGTTCTCCTACGGCCGCGCGCTCCAGCACAGCCCGCAGAAGGCCTGGTCGGGCAAGCCCGAGAACGTGGCGGCGGCGCAGCGCGCCTTCAACCACCGCGCCATGATGAACGGGCTCGCGACGCTTGGCCAATGGAAGGCCGACCTCGAGCGCAAGGCGGCGTGATCACCAAGCCTCGCCCTCGCCTCTATCTGGCTACGCCTGCGCTCGCCGATTCGGCGGGGTTCGTTTCGCAGCTTGTCTCCGCGTTGCGCGCCGGCGATGTGGCGGCCGTGCTGTTGCGCCTGGAGGATGCCGACGAGCGGTCACTGATTAATCGCATCAAGTCGGTCGCCCAGCCGATCCAGGCCCGTGACGCTGCGCTGCTGCTGGATGGCCGTCCGGAACTGGTGGCGCGCGCCGGGGCCGATGGCGCCCACTTGCACGGAATCGAGGCGCTTCGCGCTGCCCTGCCCTCGCTCAAGCCGGATTGGATTGCCGGGGTGGGCGGTTTGCGCAGCCGTCATGATGCCATGCTGGCGGGCGAAACAGACGCCGATTACGTGATGTTCGGCGAACCGGACCGGCGCGGCGGTCGGGCTCAGTTCGGCGACATCGAAGAGAGGCTGGCGTGGTGGGCGGAACTTTTCCAGCCGCCCTGTATCGGCTACGCCGCAAACGCCGACGAGATTCGCCCGCTCGTGCAAGCCGGCGCGGATTTCATCGCGCTGGGTGACTGGATATGGACGCAGCCAGGCGGAGGCGAAACAGCGGTGGCAGCGGCGGCCCAGATTCTCGCCGCCACGGCGCCATGAGCCGCCTATCGGTCAGATTTGCGGCGTGCCTCGGCGCCGCGGCCATTGCAGCCACGCTGCATGGGGGCACCGCGCTGGCCCAGATGCAGCTCGGCCCACCGAGCGCGCCGGCGGCCAAGCTCAAGCCGCATCACAAGCTGCCGAAACGGACTGAGACCGCGAAGCCGGCTGCCCCCGCGGCTGCTTCCGCTCCCACCGTCTCAGCGCCTGCGGTTTCCGCCGCTGGTTCGCCGGATTCGGCCGGCCGGGAGCCGGACTTGGCGTTCGGCGCATTCCAGCGCGGCAACTACATCACGGCCTTCTCGCTCGCTACACAGCGCGCCGCCGACAAGGACGACCCCAAATCGATGACGCTGCTCGGCGAGCTTTATGCCAACGGGCTGGGCGTACCCAAGGACGACAAGAAGGCCGAGGAATGGTACAAGCTCGCCGCCGCGCGCGGTGACGCCAATGCCATGTTCGCACTGGGCATGTTTCGCATGGAAGGCCGCGCCGGGCCGCGCGACCGGGTCGACAGTGCCAAGTGGCTCGCCGCAGCCGCCAAGCTCGGTCATCCGATCGCCGCCTATGACTTGGCGCTGCTATACATGGAAGGCGAGCTTTTCCCGCGTGACTTTGGCCGCGCCGCCCAGTTGCTGCGCGCTTCCGCCCAGGCTGGCAATCCCCAGGCCGAATATGCCCTAGGCACCCTCTACAAGGAGGGACGCGGTGTCCCCAAAGACATGCATGAAGCGGTGCGGCTATTTGGGCTCGCCGCGCTCGGCGACCAAACCGATGCCGAAGTCGAATACGGCATCGATCTGTTCAACGGCGACGGCGTCGAACGTAATCAACCGATGGCCGCCGCGCTGTTCCGCAAAGCGGCGCTGATGGGCAACCCTATTGCGCAGGATCGCCTCGCCATTGTTCTCGCCAACGGTCTCGGCGTCAAAGCCGATCCGATCGAGGCGGCGAAGTGGCATTTAATTTCGAAGGCGGCGGGCGAGACCGATCTCACGCTCGACGATTTCGTCAGCAAGCTTGACGCAAAATCCCGCGCCGCAGCCGAACAAGCGGCCAAGCCCTGGATCGACGCGATCAACCGCGGCATTGCGGCGCGAACAAGCGCTCCCCCAGCCGAGCCGACAGCCGCAGCGAAGTGAGAAATTCCGCCCGCCAATGACCAGGCGGGACTTTAGGCCGCCGGCAGTTCGGCGGTGTGATCTACAACCCTCACCGGGGCGGTCGCCCAGCCTTGCCAGAGAATGGCAACCAAGACGCAGATGCCGCCGACGGCGCCGGCGATAACGCCGAGAACGATTTCACGCCCGCTGAACGCCAGGACACGCGCGATGATGAAGAAAGTTGCCTCAAAAAATGCGATCGAAATCGCCGTGGGGATAGTGTGCTGATGCAACTGCCGCAACATGAAGCTCTCTCCGAAGGCCGCGCCGCCATGGGCCGTCGTAACAAATACCTAATACCCCATCCTTGTCGCCGCGGTTGAAATTGCGTGCCGCCACGTCAACAAGCATTAACTACCGCTTGACGGACCTGCGTCCGACCTCTTACCGCAATCGCCATGCTGCATTCGGCCATTCTCAACGTCATGATCAAGGCGGCGCATCGCGCCGGACGGAGCCTCAAGCGCGATTTGGGCGAAGTCGAGAAGCTGCAGGTATCGGTCAAGGGTCCCGGCAATTTCGTCACCGCCGCCGATCATCGGGCCGAGGAGATCGTCTACGAGGAACTCGCCAAGGCACGGCCCGACTACGGTTTTCTCGGCGAAGAGGGCGGACTTCGCGCCGGCACCGATCGCAGTCATCGCTGGATCGTCGACCCGCTCGATGCCACCACCAATTTCCTCCACGGCATCCCGCATTTCGCCGTTTCGATCGCGCTTGAGCGCGACGGCGTGATCGTTGCCGGGCTGACCTACAACCCCGCCAATGACGAGCTGTTCGTCGCAGAACGCGGCAAAGGCGCGTTCCTCAATAACCAGCGCATCCGGGTCGCAGCGCGGCAACGACTTGGCGACGCCATCGTTGGCTGCGGGCTGCCGCATTACGGGCGCGGCGATCTGCGGCTCGCGCGCTTTGAAATCGTCGCCGCTCAGCGGAATTTCGCCGGGCTGCGCCGCTATGGTTCCGCCACCCTCGATCTGGCCTGGGTCGCCGCCGGCCGGCTCGACGTGTTCTGGGAGCGCGATCTGTCGCGCTGGGACATGGCTGCCGGCATCATTTTGGTGCGCGAGGCGGGCGGGTTCGTCTCCGATCTCGACGGCGGCGAGGCCATTTTCGCCAAGAACCAGATCGTCGCCGGCAATGAAACGATGCACAAAGAGCTGCTGCGCCTGTTGCGCGAAGCCGGCAAAGAGGCGGCCGCGCCAGGGGCGCCCGCGTAGGCCGCGATAATTGCGCGCCTGTCGGCGCCGCGTCCGCCATCACCCTGCCGCAAAAGCAAGAGCAGGTTGCATTCGGGCGGCCGCGAGCAGGCCTGAGCGAGACGTGTTTCCGCGCGGCCGGTCACGCAAAAGCGAACCGCGAGCAAGGCGGGGCGCTTTTTGGTTCACCTCATCCTATGCCATATTAGGCCGATTCTGCGGCTGTATCTGAAGCGATGGCGACGACCGACATCGACCAGGCAAAGCTCCCCTCGCCCCGCATCTTCCTTGTGCGGATGCTGGTGTTCGTCATTCTGTGCGCGCTGATCGCTTTCGTGCTGCAGCGCCAGATCATTCAAGCCTTTTTCGCCAATCCGTGGCTGAACGCGCTCATTGTCGGCGTGCTGTGCATTGGCACCATCCTGTCGTTCCATCAGGTGATCCGGTTGTTCGCCGAAGTGTCCTGGGTCAATGGCTACCGCCGCGCCGATCCGGCGCTGCAGGCAAAGCGGGCGCCCAAGCTTTTGGCACCAATGGTCGCCATCCTGGGCGGCGAGCGGCACGACCGTGTCGCCATATCGGCGCAGACCATGCGCGCCTTTCTCGACTCGCTGGCAACGCGCCTTGATGAAGCGCGGGACATTTCCCGCTACCTGACCGGCCTCCTGGTGTTTCTCGGACTGCTCGGCACGTTCTGGGGGCTGATCGAAACCGTTGGATCAGTCGGCAACATCATCAATAGCCTGCAGGTCGGCGGCGACGCCGGCTCGGTATTCGAGGCGCTCAAGCAAGGCCTTGCCGCACCGCTTGGCGGTATGGGCATTTCGTTCTCGTCGTCACTGTTCGGCCTGGCCGGTTCGCTGATCCTTGGGTTCCTCGACCTGCAAACGAGCCAGGCGCAGAACCGCTTCTACACGAGCTTCGAAGACTGGCTGGCGACCACGGTGCAGGACCTCGGCGTCGGCGGCGCCGCCGGCGGTACACCCGCAACGCTCAACGCCATCGATCGGCTGCGCGCCGCCGTAACCGATGTCGGGGCTAACAAGGCCACGACCGCGGCCATGGCCAATCTTGCCGAGGCGATCCAAGGGCTGGTGTCGCACATGCGATCGGAACAGCAGATGATTCGTGACTGGGCCGACGAGCAGTCGAAGCTTAATCGCGAACTGCGCCGCTTCATGGAGTTGTTGTCGCGCGAGACCGTCAATCGCTAGCCGGGCCCCATGCGAACCGGCCAGAAAATTGCGCCTCCTGAAGCTGTGACTGAGTAGGTTTCTATGGCACTCGCCCGCACCCGCCGCGAAGGCATGAATTACTGGCCGGGCTTTGTCGACGCTCTGTCGACGCTGGTCTTGTCGGTAATCTTTCTGCTCACCGTCTTCATGGTGGCGCAGTTCTATCTGTCCCAGGAAGTCGCCGGCAAAGACACGGCTTTGGACCGGCTTAACGCCCAGATCGCGCGCTTGAGCCAGTTGCTGTCGCTAGAGCGGACCGGAAAGGCCAACCTCCAGGACGAAGTGGCACAGTTGCGCGCGTCTCTCAGCGCCGCCCAAAGCGAACGCGATAAGCTGCGCGCGGCGAGCGGCCAAGCGCCGGCCGTAGGCGCCGGCGAAAGCGACAAGCCCAACCCACGGCTCGACATCGAGAAGCAGGCGACCGCGCGGGCACTGGCGCAGATCGAAAATCTCAATGAGCAGATCGGCGCGCTGCGCCGCCAGATCGCGGCACTCGAGGACGCACTCGGGGCGTCGGAGAAAAAGACAGGCGACGCGCAACTGCGCATTGCCGACCTGGGACAGCGGCTCAATCTGGCGCTGGCGCAGCGCGTGCAGGAGCTGTCGCGCTATCGTTCGGACTTTTTCGGTAAGCTGCGCGACATTCTCGGCAATCGGCCCGACATTCGCGTAGTCGGCGACCGTTTCGTGTTTCAGTCCGAAGTCTTTTTCGACAGCGGCGCCGCCACGCTGCGGCCCGACGGACGGGCCGAGCTCGACAAGCTTGCCGGCGCTGTCCTCGACCTGGAGAAGCAAATCCCGTCCGACATTCCCTGGGTGCTGCGCGTCGACGGTCACACCGACATCCGGCCGGTCAGTCCAACATCGCCGTTCAAATCGAACTGGGACCTGTCCGCGGCTCGCGCCATTTCGGTGGTGCAATATTTGATCAGCAAAGGCGTGCCGCCGTCACGGCTCGCGGCCGCCGGATTCGGTGAGTATCAGCCGATCGATCCCGGCACCAGCGAGGAGGCCCTCGCCCACAATCGGCGCATCGAGCTGAAATTGACGGAACGCTGAGCGATGTCCGGCAACGCCGGCAAGCGAGACGACCGCAGCACTCCGCCTGATCGCGATAGGCCCGCCTTTGGCTCAATAGACGCGGGGCACGGCTTGCGCCGCTACGAGCCGCGCGACGAAGACGGCGCCATCGCGCTCTGGCTGCGGACGTGGCAGGCCACATACCCGCAGATCGATTTTGCGGCGCGGCTCGACTGGTGGCGCGAGCGCTGGCGCGGCGAACTCGTGCCCAGCGCCGAGATTGTGATCGCCGAGGTTGTGGACGCGATCGCAGGCTTCGTCACCGTCGATCCGCGGACGCTTTACCTCGATCAGATCGTGGTGGCGCCGGAGCATTGGGGAACGGGCGTGGGCCGCGCGCTGATCGATGCGGCCAGACAAATCTCACCGTCCGGGCTCGATCTCGACGTCAACACCGACAATCCGCGCGCTATCAGCTTTTACGAAAAATGCGGATTTTCGATCCGCGGCGCCGCCGCCAATCCGATCTCAGGCAAGCCCGTTCACCGCATGAGCTGGCGCCCGCGGAACAAGCGCGCGGGGGGGCCGATTTCATAAAGGTTCGATCGTTAGAAATTTGACGATCACCGCAATTCTTTATTCTCGATCAAGCGGTAACGTCACATGGCGGAGCTGCCGCGGGAACCATGAACCGCGGTTTGTGATGGGTGTCACCGGGGTCATGAGCGTGCTGGCACACATTGAACCACGCGACGATTGCGATACGCACAGCGACAAGGCCGCCGACGCCGCGGCCGAGCTTGAGGCGTTGCGCGCGATCATCGACGATCTGCAATACGGCGTTGTCGTGCTGGACAAGGACCGGCGCGCGCGGTTCGTCAACCGCGCCTTTCGCCGGTTTTGGCGCGTTCCCGACGAGCTTGCCGACAGCCGGCAGACTTTCGTCAAGCTCATGTACCACGGCCGCGGCATCAAGGCTTACGCGGTATCGGCCGACAAACTGGGCGAGTACATCGCCAAACAACTGGAATTGATCCGCGCCGGCGACGATCGGCCGCTCAGCATCAGGCTTGCCAACGGCGAGGTCGTGCAGTTCCGCTGCAAGACGCTGCCCAATGGCGGGCGGCTGTTGACCTACGGCAATGTCAGCGAACTCGCCGACCAGGCCGAGGCCCTCGAACGGCTGGCTTGCGTCGACGGCTTGACCGGGCTCAACAACCGCCGGCATTTTCTGACGCTGGCCGAAGGCGAGTGGTCGCGTTTCCAGCGCTACCAGCGGCCGCTCGCGCTATTGATGATCGATATCGATTTCTTCAAATCGGTCAACGACACCTACGGCCACGATGCCGGCGACGCCGTGCTCAAGGCCGTCAGCGAGGCCTTGAACAGATACAAACGCACGTCCGACATCGCCGGACGGCTGGGCGGCGAGGAATTCGCTTTGGTCCTGCCGGAGGCGACGCTTGATCGCGCCGCTGCCGCGGCCGAACGCTACCGGGCCCTGATTGCCGGGCGCCCGATCATCACAATGGGACGTCAGATCTCGGTCACGGTCAGCATCGGCGCCAGCGTTGCCGAGCCCGGTATGAGCGGCCTCGACGAATTGTTGAAGCAGACTGACGTCGCGCTCTACGAGGCCAAGCATTCCGGACGCAATCGCGTGTGCCGGTTCGCGGCCGCGCCTGCGTAGGGTCACGCAGCGCCGGTCAGCGTTTGCGCCTTGGCCGCATCAAAAACGCGCGAATTGACCTTCAGGTAAGCAAGCTTCTCGTCCGCGATCACCACGGCTTCGGCCACGCCCGGTACCTGCCGCAGCCGCGCCGCCAGGCTTTCGGCATCTGCGGCCTTGTCGTCCGCGATCGGGACGAGCCGCGTCGTCAGGTAGCTTGGCGGCGCCATCGTCGCCGCCGCCAGAAGCCAGCAAAGCGCCAGCGCAGTGGTAAATACAAACACACCGCCCTCACCGCCGTGCTGATGCACGTAACCGCCGACGACACCGCCGACGAAAATTCCGAGAAACTGCAAGCTCGAATAAAGGCCCGTGGCGGTGCCTTTGGCGTCCGGCGGTGCGACCTTGGTGATGAGTGAGGGCAGTGACGCTTCGAGCACGTTGAAGGCGGAGAAAAAGACGACGAGCGCCGCAAGCACGACGAATAGATTCCCTGCACCGAGATAAAGCATCGCCTGGCTGACGACGAGCACCGCCACAGCGCCGACAAACACGCCTTTCATGCGCCGATGCTTCTCGGCAACAATGATCGCCGGCAGCATCAGCGCGACCGAAACGATGAGCACCGGAAGGTAGACGAGCCACTGGCTCTGCACCGGCAAGCCCAGCGTGCCGCGCAAGAGCGCGGGCACGACCAGAAAATTCGCCGTCAACATGGCGTGGAGCGCGAATATGCCGATGTCGAGTCGGAGCAGTTCCTTGTTGCGCAAGACCCTGCCGATCAACGCCGGCACCGCCTCGGCGTCGCGATGCACACGCACCAGCCGCGGGTTCGGCACCGCGAACTCCGTGATCGCAATGCCGGCCAGCGCCAATAGAACCATCAGCCAAAAGATGCCGGGCACGCCGACGAAATGCGCGACGATCGGGCCGAGCACGAACGCGATCATGAAGGACCCGCCGATGGTGATCCCGACCAGCGCCATCGCCTTGGTGCGGTTTTCCTCTTTTGTCAGATCGGCGACCAGCGCGAGGATGACGGAACCAACCGCGCCGCCGCCCTGCAGCGCGCGTCCGACAATCACGCCGCCGATCGAAGACGACAGTGCTGCGACCGCGCTGCCGAGCCCGAACAGGATCAGCCCGAACACAATCATGACTTTGCGGCCAATGCGGTCGGATAACAGGCCGAACGGAATCTGCAGAATCCCCTGGCTCAGGCCATAGATGCCGAGCGCTTCCCCGATCAGGTACGGGCTCGCGCCGCTGAGCGTGCGGGCGTAGGCCGCAAATACCGGGTAGATCATGAACAAGCCGAGCAGCCTGACCGAAAACACGGCGGCGAGCGCGCTGGCAGCGCGGAGTTCCTGTTTTTCCATCGTCTCTGTTCCGGCCGCCCGCTCAAGCCACCCTGTGTCCCAGGCGATGCTAATGCCCCTGCGGCGCGGCGGTGGTCAATTGCGGCGGCTTGCCGCTCAGAGGCCGCTGCGCTATAGACCCGTCAAATTTCCCGAAACAGCAGACCCGCTATGAAACCGGACACCCATCCCGACTACCATACCGTCAAGGTCGTCATGACCGACGGCACCGAATTCACCACGCGCACGACCTGGGGCAACCCCGGCGACACGCTGCATCTCGACATCGATCCGAAATCGCATCCGGCCTGGACCGGCGGCCAGCAGCATCTCGTGGATCGCGGCGGCCGATTGTCGCGCTTCCAGAAGAAATTCTCCGGCTTTTTAAAGAGCTAAGTCGGCTCCGACCGGCGTCTTCAAGCCTCGGACTCGAAGGCCGCCTTCAGCAGTCCCCATTGCCGTTCCACGGGGTTTGCGGCCGGGATCGTCACCGGCGGCGTCGCGTACATGGTGGCGTCGAGGCGGCGGACTTCGGCCTGCAACTTGACCGAACGGGCGATCAGTTCCTGCAGTTTGAGCGGCAGAAGCGCGATGGATTTGGCGTCGCCGGGCTCACAGGCGGCCAGTCTGACCTTGGATTTCTCCTTGCTCGCCTGGGCGAGCGTCATTTCGCCTTCCTTAACGGCGCGGTGCAGGAGCAGCCAGGACGCGAGCTGCATCAGCCGCGTGGTCAACCGCATGCTCTCGGTGGCGTAAACCAGCGCTGGGCTGCGTTCGAGCTTCTTGGATTCCTGCCGGCCCGGTCCGTCGAGGTAGCCGGCGGTTTCCTCAACCAGAGCCATACCGTCGCGGAAAAGCGCGGCAAAGACCTGGGAACTCGCCAGCCGCTCACTGAAGGAGACCGCGCCGGCTTCCATCGAACGCTTCTCTGACATGGTACGCCTCACTCACCACCACCATCGCGCGGCGCGCGCGATGTGTCCAGCACCGGCGGCAGAGAGCCTGCCGACATAGTTGCCAGCGGGCGGCACGCGACATCAGGGCGAAAAAAGAGCCGCCGTTGCCGGCGGCTCAAGGTGATAACAGGGAGGCGTCAAACAGAGTGGACAGGAGCCACTCGATGTCCAGAAGATGGACAAGATCTGTAATGAACGAGAAAGCTTAACAATAAGTTAATAAACCACAAAAACTTGCCAAGGTTCCTTACAGTTTGAGTCTAACAGTGATTCGCGATCTGTTCCAGCCGGGACGGGCGGCCGCTAGGAAAGCCGGAACGGCCCCCTCGCTATTTCTTAAAAAACATGTCGGCGGCCGACTTCGAGGCGCGCTTGCGGTTGATTTCGGTTTCGAGCCGGGTGATCTCGTCTTTGAGCATCGAAACGCGCTCGGCGAGTTCCCCGACCGAGAGCAGCGCCAGCTCCTGCCCCAGTTCGTGTGTTATTTTCTTCTTCGGCGGTTCGTCGGGGTCCACTGCGGCCATGGCACGATCCTTTGACGCGCTCCCTTGCAGGCAAAATCCTAATGCGCTGTGATGCGCTTGTCAGCAGACCCGCCGGATTGTTCTGACCCATTGAAAGTTAACGGGAAAATTCTTGCCCAGGGGCGTCTAAAAAGGCTACGCAGGCTAGCCGTGTCGCCGCGCGCAAGCCGAGCCGAATGGCCGCGAATTCGGCGCAAAGACGGTTCGGTATTCGTTCGGGAAAGCATTTGAGGCGCGGCTCGCGCCAGCGGCCGAGGTGGGAGGGCATCCATTGGCGTCGTTTCGTGCCGCCGCGACCCTGGGCGTCCTGGCGCTGTTATGGGCAGTCGCGGTCGGAATGCCAGCCGCTCATGCGGTTGAGGCCATCAACGTCCCCACCAAGGGTCAGCCGAGCGAACTCACTGTCGATCTCACCGGGGCCATTGAATATCAGCACTCAGACAGCGATCGCGTGCAGGTCTCGACTGCGCCCGGACCGGACGGCATCGTCCGCCGCGTCGAGGTCCGCGCGCGCGAGGCCGACACCAATTGGGCCGTGTTCGCGCTCGCCAACAATGGCGATCAGCAGATTGATCGCCTGATCGTCGCGCCGCATTACCGAATGGTCGGCTCCGGCCTGATCTGGCCGGACCTCGGCGAGTCGCGCATCGTCAACATCACACCATCGTCCGGCGATCCGCCCGAGTTGCAGCGCAATGCCAGCGCCGACGTCTATCGCGTCACGCTCGATCCGGGCACGGTTATCACGTTCGTCGCCGAACTGCGCACCCCGCGGCTGCCGCAGCTCTATTTGTGGGAACCGGACGCCTATAAGGACAAGGTCAACTCGCTTACGCTCTATCAGGGCATCGTCATCGGCATTGCCGGTCTCTTGGCGCTGTTTCTGACCATTCTGTTTGTGGTCAAAGGCAGCGTCATGTTCCCCGCCGCCGCGGCGTTAAGCTGGGCGGTGCTGGTGTACATCGGCATCGATTTCGGCTTCTGGGGCAAGGTGTTCGACATGTCGTCGGGCGCCGAGCGGGTGTGGCGGGCATCAGGCGAGGCAATCCTCGCGGCGACGCTTCTTGTGTTTCTGTTCGCCTATCTCAACCTCAATCGCTGGCACGTGCGCTATGCCCACATTACCGCGGGCTGGCTTGCCTTTCTGGGCGCCCTGATTGCGGTGGCGCTTTACTCGCCTGAAGTCGCCTCGGGCATCGCCCGCATCTCGTTGTTCCTGATCGCGGTGCTCGGCTTCGTGCTCGTCGTCTATCTCTCGACGCATCATTTCGACCGTGCCGTCCTGTTGATCCCGACTTGGCTGTTGCTCGTCGTCTGGGTATTCGGCGCGGCGTTCACCGTGCTCGGCTACCTGACCAACGACATCGTCGCGCCGGCGCTGCTCGGCGGCCTGGTGCTGATCGTCATGCTTATCGGCTTTACGGTCATGCAGCACGCCTTCGCGGGCGGCATCACCCACGGTATCGTCTCCGACGTCGAGCGCCGCGCGCTGGCGCTCACAGGCGCCGGCGACATGATCTGGGACTGGGACGTCTCGGCCGATCATGTCTTCACCAGCGGCGAGACCGAGGCCATGCTCGGGCTTAAGAGCGGATCGCTGCAAGGACCGGCGGCGAAGTGGCTCGAAGTCCTGCATCACCTCGATCGCGACCGTTTCCGCGCCACGCTCGACAGTGTGCTGGAGCAGCGGCGGGGCCGCGTGGCGCAGGATTTTCGCATGCGCACCGCGGACGGGCATTACCTGTGGTTCTCGTTGCGGGCGCGCCCCGTGGTTGGTTCCGATGGCGAAGTGGTCCGTCTCGTCGGCACGCTCGCCGACGTCACCGCGTTCAAGACCGCCGAAGAACGCCTGTTGCACGACGCGGTGCACGACAATTTGACCGGCCTGCCCAATCGCGAATTGTTTCTTGATCGGCTCGAAGCCTTGCTCAGCTTTGCCAAAGCCGATCCGGCGAAGGCCGACACTGCGCTGCGCCCGACCGTCATGGTCATCGATCTCGACCGCTTCAAACAGGTCAACAACTCCATCGGCATGGCGGTTGGCGATTCGATCCTGTTGACGCTCGCGCGCCGGCTCGGGCGGTTGATCAAGCCGCAAGACACGTTGGCGCGCCTTGCCGGCGACCAGTTCGGTCTCGTCCTTTTGTCGGAGCGCGACACCGCGAAGATCACGGCCTTTGCCGAAACCATCCGCCGCACCTTGCGCGCGCCGATCGCTTTCAAGGACCGCGAGATTTTCCTTACCGCATCGATCGGCGTGACGCTCGGCGATGCCGATCCACAGCGCGCCGAGGAAATCTTGAAAGACGCCGAGCTTGCGATGTATCACGCCAAGCGCAGCGGCGGCGATCGCATCGACGTCTTCAAGCCGTCGATGCGGGCGCGCAAGACCGACCGGCTGTCGATCGAATCCAACCTGCGGCGGGCGCTGGAGCGCGACGAGATCAGCATCCTGTATCAGCCGATCGTGCGGCTCGAAGACCGCGCCGTCGCCGGCTTCGAGGCGCTGGCGCGCTGGAATCACCCGAAGCTCGGCCGCCTGTCGCCGGCCGAATTCATCAACGTCGCCGAAGAGACCGGGCTGATCGTCGAACTCGGCGTATTCGTGCTGGAACGCGCCGCCCGCCAGCTCAGCGCCTGGCAGCGCACGCTGCGACATCGCGAGTCGCTGTTCTGCAGCGTCAATGTCTCATCGCGGCAATTGCTGCGCCACGATCTGATCCAGGACCTGCGCACGGTGCTGGGCCGCGCGCCCTTGTCCCGCGGCTCGCTCAAGCTCGAACTGACCGAATCGGTGGTGATGGAAAATCCCGAACACGCCGCGCAGATGCTGCAGCGTATCCGCGAACTGGGCGCCGGACTTTCGCTCGACGATTTCGGCACCGGCTATTCGTCGCTGTCCTACCTGCAGCGATTTCCGTTCGACACCATCAAGATCGACCAGTCGTTCGTGCGCACCACCACCAAGGGCACGCGGCCGGTGATCCTCCGCTCGATCATCGCGCTGGCGCACGACCTCGGCATGGACGTCGTGGCCGAGGGTGCTGAGACGGAATCCGATGCCGTGGAGCTGTCGCAGCTCGGCTGCGAGTTCGCGCAAGGCTTTGTGTTCGGCGAGCCGATGTCGGCGGAGCGGGCCCGCTCGATGCTGCAGCCGTACCGCAAGTCGGAAGCCAAAAACCAGAAGTCCGAAGTCGGATAACGCCGCTTCGGCGACGCGATCAGGCGTGCCCGGCTTCGTTCGACAACATGCCGAGATCGATGCCGATCTTCTTCAGCGCCCGCTCGTATTTGCCGCCGATGTCGGCGCCGAAGATCAGTTCGGAATCCGCCGCGCAGTGCAGCCAGCCGTTACCCTGGATCTCGTTTTCCAGTTGGCCTGGTGCCCAGCCGGCATAGCCCAGCGCCAGAATCGCGCTCGCCGGACCGTCGCCGCGCGCAATGGCCTTGAGAATGTCGATCGTCGCGGTGAGGCAGATGCCCTCATCGATCGGCAGCGTCGAGTTCTCGATGAAATAATCCGCCGAGTGCAGCACGAAGCCGCGTTCGGTTTCCACTGGACCGCCGCGCATCACCTTGACGACGTCGGCCCGCGACGGCAAGCGGATCACATCCTTGGCCGGTATCACGTCGAGCTTCACCAAGAGATCGGAGAAGTCGATGTTTGGCGCCGGATGATTGACGATGATGCCCATGGCGCCCTCCGAGGAGTGCGCACAGATGTAGATGAGCGAACGGGAGAACCGCTCATCGAGCATGGCCGGCATGGCGATAAGCATCTGGCCATCCAGATAGCCCCGCCGCCTGCTCTTTCCGCTCCGCTCGGTTGCCGGTTTGGCTTCGCGTGTGCGCGCGGCCACCGGTTTGCTTTCGCGTGGTAGCTTCATGATCGAAAGGTTAGCCTATCAATCCGCATTTGCAAACGAACGGAACGGCCAAAAGTTCACAACCTCGCGCGCACCCCGCCATCGCCGGCAACGGCCCTTACGGCCGCAGCGTGTCATTTTGCCGGCCACGAACCGTGACCACGGACACACTCACGATCATGTCAGTGGCGCGCATACGCACTTTTCACTACACAGCGGCATGATGATTGCACCGTTTCGTGGATTAATGATTGTGGCCGCGGCCTCGATTGCCGCCGTAAGCGTCGCGCCAGCGGCAGCGCAAGACGCTTCCGCGTGGCAGAGTGACGGACACGCCTCAACGCGGCTCATTGCCGGCGCAACGGTCAAGACCGTCGATGCATCGTTTCTGCGCGCGGGCATCGAAATTCGACTCGATCCGGGCTGGAAGACCTATTGGCGCTATCCAGGCGACACCGGGATACCGCCGACGTTTGATTTTTCCGGTTCGCAAAACGTGAAGTCAGCGGCCGTCGAGTGGCCGGCGCCGGAGCAGTTTTCCGATGGCGCCGGCGGCCATTCGATCGGTTATGTGGGCGATGTCATTCTGCCGCTCAAGGTGACGCCAGCCAACGCCGCGATGCCGTCGACGCTGCATGTAAATCTCAGCTACGCAGTCTGCGGCACCTTGTGCGTACCCGCCAAGGCCGCGCTCGACCTTACGCTCACCGGCCGGAGCACCGACGAGGGACTGCTCGACAAAGCGATGCGGCTCGTTCCCAAACGTGTCGCACTCGGCGTTCAGACAAAAAGCGGCCTTGCTATTCGCTCAGTGCAACTCGCTTCGATCGGTGGCAAGGAGAGCGTCGTCATCGATCTCACCGCACCGCAAGGAGCGCCGCTCAATTTGTTCGTCGAAGGCCCAACACCCGATTGGGCGCTGCCTGTGCCCGAGCCGGACGGCCCGGCCAACGGCCCCGACCGGCGCTTCACGTTCATCGTCGACGGCCTGCCGCCCGGGGCCAAGGCCAAGGGCGCGGCGCTGACGCTCACCGCAGTTTCCGGCGGTCACGCCATTGAGGTTCCGGCCCATCTCGACTAATTCGTCTGCACCGCGCTATTTTGCGCGCCGAGAACCGTCCACCCATAAACCTGAGAGGATTTGATCATGGCTATCAAGGTCGGCGACCGCGTACCGAGCGGCACGTTCATGGTGATGACTGCCGATGGGCCGAAGCCGAAAACCAGCGACGAATTGTTCAAGGGCAAGAAGGTGGTGCTGTTCGCGGTTCCGGGCGCCTTTACGCCGACCTGTCACAAGAACCATCTGCCGGGCTTTGTGAAGAATGCCGCCGCCATCAAGGCCAAGGGCGTCGACACGATCGCGGTCACCGGCGTCAACGATGTGTTCGTGATGGACGCCTGGAAGAAAGCCTCCGGCGGCGACAGCATCGAATTCCTCGCCGACGGCAGCGCCAACTGGGCGAAGGCCTTAGGCCTGAGCGCGGACCTGACGGAGCGTGGCCTCGGCGTACGCTCGCAGCGCTACGCCATGGTGGTCGACGACGGCGTGGTGAAGACGCTGAACGTCGAAGAAGCGCCCGGCAAAGCCGACGTTTCCGGCGCCGACAATCTGATGAAGGCGCTGTGACGTTTTGTCCGCCCCGCTCGCGGGGCGGACAATTCACACGTCTTCGCGTGCATTCGGCCAAAACCGCCGATGCACCGCGAGGCCTTCCTCTTCGATCAGCGGGCCGACCACTTCGACCCGCCGATCACACCGAGCAAAAACTTCCTCGCACCGCATGGCGATCCCGGCCGCGCGTTCGTATGGCGCGCGAAGCGTCCGCATGGCCGGCTCGCTGACGCTGTAAACCAGCCGTCTGATGTTGCACCAATAGATCGCCGCGGCACACATCGGGCACGGTTCGCCGCTCGCATAAAGGGTTGAGCCGGCAAGATCGTTCCAGCTCAGCGCCGCGGACGCCGCGCGAAGGGCCTGCATTTCCGAATGGGCGGTCCAGTCGCGCGGCTCGATGCTGGGCAGACCTTTTGCTTCGGCAATGACTCGGCCCAAAGCGTCGGTCACGACGGCACCGAAGGGCCGGCCGCCGACCGCCACGGCCGCCTCGGACAATGCGATGGCACGGCGCAGGACGTGTTCATCACTTTGTCTGGGCATGTGCTACCGAGGCGCCGATTTTTGACCGGGTGCTCTTCCCGACGCGCGCACGTCCGCAATCGCTTCGCGCGCCAGCACATCGGCGCGCTCGTTCATCGCGTGACCGGCATGGCCCTTGAGCCAGTGCCAGTGTACCTGGTGCGGCTTAAGAGCAGCATCAAGACGTTGCCACAGATCGACATTCTTGACCGGCTTCCTGTCCGATGTACGCCAGCCATTGCGCTTCCAGTTATTGATCCAGCTCATGATGCCGTTGCGCAGATATTGGCTGTCGGTGTGCACATCGACGCGACAAGGCCGCTTGAGCGCTTCAAAGGCGGAAATCGCTGCCAGCAGTTCCATGCGGTTGTTGGTCGTATTCGGCTCGCCGCCTTTCAGCTCTTTCTCACGATCACCAAAGGTCAGGATGGCGCCCCAGCCGCCCGGCCCAGGATTACCCGAGCAGGCACCATCGGTGTGAACAACGACATGCGGCAATGGAGCGTTCACGGCTCGGCCAATCCGTAATCGCGCGCGCTTTCGACCTTCTGGTGGAAGCGCAATTTGCGCGCATATTCGCGCGGGTCCTTGGGCTGCACCAGCGCGCCAGCGGGCACGTCGAGCCAATCGATCAGCCGCGTGAGCAGAAAGCGCAACGCCGCGCCGCGCGCCAACAGTGGCAGCTTCTCCCATTCGGCATGCGACAAGGGCCGCACTTTGGCGTAGTTCGCGAGCAGCGCCCTGCCCTTGGTGACGTTGTAGGAATGATCCGGTTCGAAACACCAAGCATTGAGACAGATCGCGACGTCGTAAACCAGCGTATCGGTGCAGGCGAAATAAAAGTCGATCAGCCCGGACAGCTTGTCGCCGAGAAAGAACACGTTGTCGGGAAACAGATCGGCATGGATGACGCCTTGCGGCAATCCGCGCGGCCAGTCGCGCTCCAGCATCTCAAGTTCGGCGCCGACCACCTTTTCCAGGTTGCGCTCAACCTTGTGGGCGCGCTCGTGGCAGCCATCGTACAGCGATCGCCAGCCGGCAACCGACAACGCATTGTCGCGGCGCATGGTGAAATCGGCGCCGGCAAGATGCAGGTGCGCGAGCGCATCGCCGAGTGCGGCGCAATGTGCTGCCGTCGGCCGCCTGATCCACATGCCGTCGAGAAACGTCACCAGCGCCGCCGGCCGGCCCGCGAGCTTGCCCAGGACCTTAGCGGCCTTGTTCTTGACCGGCTGCGGACAGGTGATGCCGCGCGCCGCCAGATGCTCCATCAGCACCAGGAAAAACGGCAGATCGCGTTCGGCGACGCGCCGCTCGTAGAGCGTGAGGATGAAATAGCCGCGGCTGGTGTGAACGAGAAAATTCGAGTTCTCGACGCCTTCGGCTATGCCCTTGTAGGACAGCAATTCGCCGATGTCATAGAGCGCGAGGAATTGCGACAATTCCTCCGCCGCGACATCGGTATAGACTGCCATGAAAATTCTCCAGCACGTCGCGGCTAAAGGTGCGGCGGCTCGCCGTCAAGGTGCCTGCCGTCAAGCCGTCCGCCCGGCAAGCCAGGCGGCAAACCGCGCATAAAGGTCCACGGTTTCCGGCCCGCCGTCCCGATAGATCACCGACGCCAGCGTGCGTCCGGGGGCATGCGCCAGACGAAACGCCATGTAGCGGTATTGTTCGGGATATTGCGCCGTGTTGGCGTTCTTGAAGAGCTCATCGAAGGCCGGCGACGGCTCGACCGGATCGAGCCGGTCGCGCTCGTAGATGGCAGCCCGCTCGGCGATACGCCAACCATCCCCATGGCGCTCGATCCGGTCGAGGAACCGCGAGCACGAGGTCAAGTCCACTGGAATGCCGTTGAACGGCTGCCGCACCCGGATAATGACGTTGGTCTCCGCCACCGCGCGATCGCCGGCGATCTTAATGGTCGGTGGAAACAAATGATGCCGCGACCAGCTGTTGCGGGCGCCATAGCTCGCCCGGCAATGCTCTACGAATTGCTCGAATGCCCCGCGAAACCACGACACCGATATATGGCCGTCGGTCGCAAATGTTGCCCGCAGCTCCTTCCAGTGGCCCTGGTCGCGGAAGGAGCCCCAGTTCTGGATCAGCTCCGCACAGGCGATCTTGTCGGCCAGGCTCCCGGTGCTGTCGGCCATGTCGTCTCCCATTTTGCGCTTCGGCACCGACGATAGGACGATCCAGATTGCCAGACCAGCCGCCGCCGGTTAGTGGATCATCTCCATTGAGTTGCTGAAGGTCGAGCATGAAAGCGATTGTCATCCACGAGTACGGCCCGCCCGATGTTCTGCGCTACGAGGACGTGACCGACCCGGTGCCGCGCCAGGGCGAAATCCGCATCAGGGTCCACGCCGCTACCGTCAACCGCGTGCTGGACGTCAGCTTGCGCGCAGGGCACGAAAAGTATCGCGGACCGGTATTGCCGCTTATTCCGGGTGTCGACTGCGCCGGCATCGTCGATGCGGTCGGCCCGCAGGTCGGCCGCTGGCGTGCCGGCGACCGCGTCGCCGCCGCCGGCGTCATGCCGCTCAACATCTGCGCCGAGGACGGCAGCGGCTACAACGGCCCGCAAGGCATGATGGGCATTAAGCGGCAGGGCGGCTTCGCCGAAATGATTACGGTGCCCGCTTGCGCGGCGGTTTCCGTGCCCGAGCACCTGGATTTCCATCACGCGGCGGTCATCATGCGGCACGTGCCGACGGCGTGGAATTTGTTGATGCATGTCGCCGAGCTGAAAGAAGGCGAGACCGTGCTGATCATGGGCGCCGGCGGCAATCTTGGCAGCATTGGCATTCAGATCGCCAAGAACGTGGTCGGTGCCACCGTCATCGCGGCGGCCGGCTCCGACGAGCGCGTCAAGCTCGGCATCAACCTCGGCGCCGATTACGGCATCAACTACAACACCCACAACATCCGCGACGAGATCATGAAGATTACCGGCGGCAAGGGTGTCGACGTGCTCTACGACAACATCGCCAATCCGACGGTGCTGCCGATCGCCTTCCTCGCCATCGGCATGGATGGACGCCTGGTTACCGCGGGCGCCCATGCCGGTCCGGATGTGTCGATCAACTTCTCGCACCTCTACCACAAGCGCATCACCATCAAGGGAAGGCCAGGCTTTACGCAGTCCGATCTGCCGGACTGCCTCGCCGCCGCCGCCGACGGCAAGATCATGCCGCAGATCGACCGCGTGATGCCGCTGTCGCGCGCCGCCGAGGCGCACCGCATGATCGAAGACAACGGCGGCCAGGGTAAGATCGTGCTCGACCCGACGTTGGGGTGACCGCGCCTACGAATCGTCGACCGGCTCGGTGGCGTGGACCGAGGGCCGCGCCGCGAATGTAGCGTGCCACACGGCGAGGCGCGGATGCGCCTCGCGCCAATCCTCATCGGCATAACGAAAGTCGAGGTAGCTCAGCGCACAGCCGATCGCGGCATGGCCAATGCGGAACGGCGCGGCGGCAAGCTCCGTCGCCTCCTGCTCCAGGCTCTCCAAGATCGCCCGTTTACGCACCGCCGCGCTGGCGAGATGCGCACCAGACGGCTGTGCCCGCATACGCTCGTCGCGAAGCAGCACCAAGAGGTCCAAAAATCCGTCGCCGAGCGCCTGCCGGCGCAGCGCGAGGAGCCGCGCCCTCGGATCGGCTGGAAAAAGCTTTGGTGCGTCCTCCAGTTCGCCCAGCGAATCGAAATATTCGCAGATCACCGGCGAATCATAGATCACCGTACCGTCGTCGAGCACCAGAGTGGGAATTTTCGACAGCGGATTGTCCTTCATCAGCTCGGCATGCGGCTTGGAGGTCGCCGCCACGGTGCGGATGCAAGTGATGCGCGAGACGATGCCGCGCTCGTGGGCGACGATCATGACTTTGCGCACGAACGGCGAGCGCGGCGACCAGTGCAGTTTCATGCGAGCCCTCCGCAAAGTCTCGTGGCGCTGACCGCGCCAAGCCGCTAGCATTGTGCATCAATCGCGGCGGGCGATCCACGCGCCCGCCATCCAAATCAGCATCAATGGACAGTCGAAATGGACTACGACCCGCGCAGCGAGCCGCATAACCTTGCCCACGACCCCACCACGTCGCTCGTGGTGCCGCACCCGATCGGCTGGATCACCAGCGTCAGCCCCGCGGGCGTGGTCAACCTCGCGCCCTACAGTTATTTCAACCTGGTGGCGAGCCAGCCGCCGTTCGTGATGTTCTCGTCGAACACACGAAAGCATTCGCAGAATTATGCCCAGGGCGGCGGCGAATTCGTCTTCAACCTCGCGACTTACGATCTGCGCAACGAGATGAACATCACCGGCGGCAACTATCCGGAAGACGTGAGCGAGCCGGAGCTGGCAAAACTCGCCATGGCGCCGTCGCGCTTCGTCAAGCCGCCGCGCGTTGCACGATCGCCGATCGCTCTCGAATGCCTGTACTCCCAGACCGTGCCGCTCACGAGCGCGGGCGTCAAGAAGCAAAAATACGAAATCGTCATCGGCGAGGTGGTCAATATTCACATCGACGATGCGGTAATCGTCAATGGCATGATCGACATGTCGAGGCTTCACGCGCTCGCGCGGCTTGGCTATCGCGGCGATTACACGGTGGTCGATAACATTTTCGACATGCCGCGCGTGAACTACCCAGAATAGTCCGAAAGCATTTCCACCGCTTCCTGCAAACCCTTGGCGATCCTGCAGCCCGCGGCGGCAAGCGCCGCCAGCTTGGCATCCGCGCTTTCCCGCGCCGAGCCGATTAGCGCCCCGGCGTGCCCCATCTGCTTTTGTTCCGGCGCGTGGCGGCCGACCACCATGGCGATGATCGGTTTGCCGAAACCGCGCGCTGCGTCGGCAAAGGCATATTCCTTGTCGCCGCCGATCTCGCCGCAATACAGCACCGCGTCGGTCGCCGCGTCGTCGGCCAGCGCCTGCAAATATTCGTGCGGGTTGCGGCCGATGACCACATCGCCGCCGATATGAGCGACGACGCTCTGGCCGATGCCGGCGAGCGTCAATTGGCGGGTCAGGGTCAGCGCTACCGTGCCGCTGCGCACGATCACCGCGACGCGCCCGGGCTTGCAAAAACTCGGCGCGATCGAACCAAGGAGACCGCGTCGCGGCACGTGGATGCCGAGCGTGTTCGGACCGACCAGCCACGATCCGGCGGCGCGGACCGCCGCGACCGCCGCAAGTGCATCGTGCACGGGCACATATTCGGCCGCCGCCATGATGGTCGGGATCCGCGCCTGCGCGCACGATTCAACGGCCTCGCGCACGCCTTCGGCCGGTGTGTAGATGAGGGCGATGTTCGGCCGTTCCGGCAGATCGGCAAGCCTGTCGTAAAGCGGCAGCCGGTCCATCGCCTCCCCTCCCCGGCCGAGCGCGATACCGCCGATAAGCGGCGTGCCGGCTTCAATCATGCCGGCCACCTGATTGCGCGCGTAGCGCCCAGTCGGACCGAGCACGGCGACACGCCATGCTTCAGGCGCAAGGAACGGCAGGTGCAAGGCACCGGACATGCGATAAGCTCCGGGAAAGGTGCGCCGGCTGGCGCTAAAGGAAGCGGTCATTATGCGTCTAGCCGAATACGACGGAAAAGCCCTGCTGCGCCGCCACGGTCTCGCCGTCCCGCGCGCCGTACTGCTGCGCGCCGGCGAAGAGCCGCCGGACGAGGCGGCAGGTTGGTCCGGACTTTTCCTCAAAGCCCAAGCCCTGGAAGGCGGGCGCGGCAAATCCGGCCTTGTGCGGCGCCTGCATGACATCGGCGCTTTCCGCGAGGCGCGGCGCCTCATCCTGGCGACGCTTGACGATGCCGATACGCCACTGCTGCTCGAAGAAGCGGTGCTGATCGCGCGCGAGATTTTTGTCGCCGTCAGGGTCGACGGCACGCAGCAGCGCCTCGAATTGCTGCTGGCGGCCGAAGGCGGCGAAGACGTCGAGCGGTCGGCGAAAAAACTCGCACAGGTTGGCATTGAGCCTGGCGCGGCGCCGACGGCGGAACAGATCTTTGCCGCGGCCGCCGAACTATTTCCGCGCGACCTGGCTGCACGACTCGCGCGTTATGCCACGCGCCTGCCGGACATTACACGTCAGGAGGATTTGCAACTTCTGGAAATCAATCCGCTGGCGCTGACGTCCGAAGGCCGCTTCGTGGCCTGCGACGCCAAACTGATCCGCGACGAGGCGGCGGACTTCCGCCACGACGAGAGTGAGTTTGCGTTGAGCCGCATGCTCGCCGAACGCGCCATGACGGCGGCCGAGCGTGCCGCGGGTGACCTTGGCTTTCAGCTGGTCGAGACTTCGGGCGATGTCGTGCTCGTCACCTCCGGCGCCGGGCTCGCCATGATGATGATGGACCTTTTGGCGGATCATGGGCTTGCCGCCGCAAGCTTCATGGACAATCTGCGCGGTGCGCCGGACGAGACTATGAACGAGCGGTTGCAGATTGCACGCACTCTGGCCAAACGGCCGGGCATCAAGGCGATCGTGTTCCAGACCGTGATCGCCTCGCGCTCGTTGGCCGAACGGATCGACGCGCTGACCACGTGGATCAAAGCCGAACCGCTGCCGAAGCCGCTGTTTGTTGGGCTTGCCGCCGGCCACGCCGCGACCCGCAGGATGAGCCCGGCGGCGGCCATTGAACAATTGGGCGCGCTCGGCGTTCCAGCATTCACCGATCCAATCGCGCTGGTTAAGGCGGTAGCCCAGGCGGTTGGCGGCTCACGCGCGCGGTAGGCCGCACCTAAGACGCTTGTCCCGAATCTCTTGGCGCGGCAGTATTGCGCCGCTAAGGCCCGAAGAAGGACCGGCCCAGAGGGACGTTCTAAAGCTTGGCGTGGCTCGGTCGAACCGAGCACATGGGGCGCGCGCATGAAAACCGTACTGCTTCCGACCGAACCTCACGCGTCGATGCAATCGGCGCTGGAGACAGCGCTGCTGCTGGCGCAGAAGTTCGGCTCCTGCATCGAAGGCTTCCCGCTGCGGCCCGGCGTCGCCGATCTGGTGGCGATGGACCCCGATAGCGGCCTGACCATGGTGGCGGTCAAGGAGAACGACGCCGAACTTGCCCGGCATGCCGAGGACGTGTTCCTCACGTTCATGAATCAGCATGGCGTGCCGCAGCGGTCGGGCGAGGGTTTGGCATCGCTGTCATGGACCTGGCAAAAGGAAGCGCCCAGCGGCCACGATTACGTCGGCAGCTACGGGCGCATCTTCGACATGATCGTGCTGGCGCGGCCCGGTCCGGAGTGGCAAAGCCCATCGATGATCACGCTGGAATCGGCGCTGTTCGAGAGCGGCCGGCCGGTGCTGATCGCTCCGCCGTCACCGCCGCGCTCGCTCGGCACTAATGTGCTGATCGCCTGGAATTGCAGCACCGAGCAGGCCCGCACCACGGCGGACGCCATGCCATTTCTGCGCGAGGCCACGCGCGTCACGGTTGCCACCGTCGAAGGCGCCACGGTGGCGGGACCGAGCGGCGAACAGATGGCGCGGACGCTCGAAGCCAACGGCGTCAAAGCCGAGCCGATCACGCTCAAATCGCGCAAGGGTGGCGCGGGCGAAGTTCTTCTGAACAAGGCCGAAGAGCTTGGCTGCGACCTGATCGTCAAGGGCGCCTACACGCAAAGCCGCCTGCGGCAGATGATTTTCGGCGGCACCACGCGGCATATCCTTGCCAATGCCAAGTTGCCGGTACTGATGGCGCACTGATCCCGCAATTGACCGCTTTGTACCAGACCGTTTCGCCGTTCGCCTACGCGCTGTTGCGCGTATGGGTTGGATTCGCTCTCATCCCGCATGGCCTGCGCAACACGTTCGGCTTTTTTCCAAATACGGGAGTGCGCGCGTTGAATCTCAAGGATTTGGCCGTGCAGCTTGATCACAGCGGCTATCGGCCGGGGCGATTCTGGGCGCGAGCGATCTCGCTGACTCAACTTATCGGCGGACCGCTGCTCGTGGTTGGGTTGTTCACCCGGCCGGTCGCCGCGGCCGTGCTGCTGTTTCTCCTGGTCGCCAATGTCGAACGCTGGCGTGTCGGCAAGTATTTTTGGAACCAGCTCGGCCTCGAATATACGTTGATGTGGACCATCGCCACGTTCTACGTACTGACCCAAGGCGGCGGTACTTTTTCGCTCGACCGCCTGTTCGGCTGGCAATGGTAGGAGACCGCCTGTGCCATTCATCGACGCCAATGGCGTGAGTTTGCATTACGACCTTGCCGGCGCGCGCGGGCCTTCCGTGGTGCTGATGCACGAGCTTGGCGGCACGCTCAATTCGTGGGATGCGGTCGCGCCGCGCCTTGCCGGGCGCTATCGCGTGCTGCGCTACGACCAGCGCGGCGCAGGCCTTTCGGAAAAGGTGCGGACCGAGTTCACCAACGACATGCTGGTGGCGGATTTCGAGGCGCTGGCGGCGCAATTGAAACTGCCGCCGCCGTACAGCTTCGTCACGGTGGCCGCGGCGGCAACGCAGGCGCTGCGTTTTCTGGAAAAATATCCCGATCAGGTCGCCGCGCTCGTACTCTGCAATCCGGCGCCCGGCGTCGACCCGAGCAGAGCAGCGGCACTCGACGAGCGTGCCGCCTTTGCGGCCCGCGAGGGCATGCGCGCCTCGCTGCCGACGACACTCGCCGTCTCCTATCCGCCGCATCTCGGTGACCGCACCGCCTACGAGGCTTATCTTGGCCGCTATCTCGCCAACGATCCGGTGTGCTTCGGCTTCGGCTTCCGGGCGCTGGCGCGGACCAACATGCTGCACATGCTGCCGCAGATCCGCTGCCCGACCATGGTGGTAGCGGGCCGCCACGACAGCGTGCGCCCGCACGCTGGCACCGCCGAGCTCGCCAAAAAGATTCCCGGCGCACGGTTCGAGCTGATCGAGGCCGGCCACTTCATGCCGACCCAGGGCCCCGAACCGCTGCTCGCGCTGCTGGAAGATTTTCTGCCGAAATAGCCGGGTAGCCCGTATGAGCGAAGCGACATGCGGGGTCGCCATCCGCAACTCAGATCCCGGATTTCGCTGCGCTCATCCGGGTACAGTCGAGACAAGCCATGAAGATCAATACCAACGGCATCAACATCAACTGTCAGATCGACGGGCCGGAAGGCGCGCCGTGGATCGTGTTTTCCAACTCGCTCGCCACTTCGACGGCGATGTGGGACGAGCAGGCGGCAGCCTTGAAAGGAACCTACCGTGTGCTGCGCTACGACCAGCGCGGCCACGGCTGCTCCGATGCGCCGGCCGGCCGCTATACGTTCGACACGCTGCTCGCCGATGCACTCGGCCTGCTCGACGCCCTGCACATCGACAAGGCGCATTTCGCCGGTCTGTCGATGGGCGGCGCGACCGCGCTGGGCCTCGCCGAGCGTCATCCCGAGCGCTTCAACCGCATTATCGTCTGCGACTCGCCCTGCCAATCAACGCCGCAGAGCACGCAGCAATGGGAAGAACGCATCGCTATCGCGCAGAAGAACGGCATCGAAGCGCTGGTCGAGCCGACCGTGTCGCGTTGGTTTCCGCCCGACACGTATGCCAAAAACCCGCCGTATCTTGACAAGATACGCGCCATGTTTCGCTCAACACCGGTCAACGGCTTCATCGGCTGCGCCGCGGCTCTGGCCGACCACGATTACGCTGCCGCGGTCACGAGCGTGAAGCATCCCGTGCTGTTCCTAGTCGGCGAAAAGGACGCGCCCGCTCCGGCGATTCGCAAGCTGCATGAAAAACTTGGCGGCTCGCGCTATGTCGAACTGCCGGGCGCCGGCCATATCTCCAACATGGACCGGCCGGCGGAATTCAATCGCGCAGTGCAGGAGTTTCTAGGCGCCAGCTAACGCAGGCACCTCGTGGCGTGGCACATCCGCTTTTGCGCACAGGCGGCCACGCACGAACTGGAGCGTCACTTCGGCCACGCGTTGTCCAAGATGGCGCGCAGTGGCCAAATCTGCCTCAGGCGGCGCCAGCTCAGGCCCTTGGTCGGTATTTGACTGCGCACAGGCTCCGAGCCAGAAACCCAATCGATTCAAATCTTGTTCCGATCCGCTGCTCGAATGGTTCGCGGGTGGCAGGGCGAGGTTGATCCAATGCATACCGTGTTGCCCAGCAAAGAGCGCGAGCTGCATCAGCGTTGCCAATTTATCACCTGAGCGCGATCCCGAATTGGTGAAGCCAGCAGCGATCTTGTCCTTCCAGCCAAATCCCTGCGTCATAACCGCATGGGAGGAGGCTTCTTGAAACGCTTTGAAAGTCGCCGAAACCCCCGCCACGTAAGTCGGCGCACCGAAGATGATGGCATCGGCGGCGGTCAAATCGGCCCAATGTGTTTGCGCCTCGTCGGCAGTGAGAAGCAATGCTTGGGCGCCCTTTACCTTTGCGATGCCTGCTTTCACGGCTTCGGCCTGACGGCGCGTGTGCCCGTAGCCGCTGTGATAGACAATGGCGACATACACATTCAGCATCATTGGTCTCCTCGGTCTGGAATCCATTCGAATGTCATGACGAAATCGCCAAGCCTCGTGTGACACACCTTTTGGAGTTTTCTACCAGGGCGGCAGCCTAGACCGAAGGGTTGCGCCGGCGTTGGACCGGTTAATTCCAGCACCGTTATGATTTTTCGGTGGGGCACGCATCGCCGCATGCCGCCCGGACGCCTTTGCAAACGGCAGGCCGAGACACTATACGTCTGGCAAAGGCCGGAACGTGGGCGCTTAGCGACCAAAACCCCCGGCCGCCATCGGATTTAGGGACGCCAATCGGCCCATCTTTTGGCCCCGATTTTTGCAGGAGAGAAAAACATGGCCACGGTGACAATGAAGGCCCCCGCGCCGGGCGGACTGTCGAACAAGGCGCGCGAATTGATGGAGGCCATCAACACCGACGCCGGCAAGCACAACGTCTGGATACGCACGCAGGCCAATGCGCCGGCGCAGCGGCCGTGGTTCAGCCAGACGGGCGGCGAAGGTTCCGGCCAGCTGGCCAGCGGCCGCGTGGCAGTCGCCCAGTTGAAGACCCAGCCCTACCAGTGGAAGTGGAGCGAATACAGCGGCTACCTCAAGCAGATTTCCGAGATCGCCCGGAAGGCTGACGTGTCGCCGATCGAGTTTGCCGACCGGCAGAGCATCCTGCTCCTCAATCCCGGACTGAACGGCCGGCTGCAGGTTACCAACACCATCCGCTGCGCCATCTCAATCTACAATCCGGGCGACGTCGCGCCAGTCCATCTGCATTCGCCGAATGCGAGCCGCACCATCCTTTCCAAGACAGGCGGCTACACCGTCGTCGAGGGCGAGCGCGTCACCGCCAACCGCGGCGATCTGATCCTTACCCCGAACGGCACTTGGCACGACCACGGCAACGACTCCGAAGAGCCGTGCATCTGGATCGACACCCTCGACTGGCCGCTGATGGAATTCCTCGACGCCGCCTGGGTCGACCACAACATGCCGGGCGCACAGGGCAACACCAACGTGCAAGCGGTGACAGTGACCGAAGGCTATTCGCGCCACCTCTACAGCCATGGCGGCCTCAAGCCGACCTTCGTCAG
Organism: uncultured Alphaproteobacteria bacterium; assembly: GCA_963729965.1. GTDB lineage: Bacteria > Pseudomonadota > Alphaproteobacteria > Rhizobiales > Xanthobacteraceae > BOG-931. The sequence continues at coordinate 271,434 of CAVSPX010000005.1, read as the reverse complement.
CCATCAGCGCGGCGTCGGCCACGATCCCGTGCCGCTGTTCCATTTTCGCGGCGAAGACGTCAAGGAAATGCTGCACAGCCTGCGCAAGGAAAAGGGCGACCCACGCGAGGGCATCAAGGTCGACTTCGTCAATCCGGTCACCGGCGAGCCGGTGTTTAAGACGCTGAACTATTCAGCGCAGCTGCTGCGGCCGGGCGAAGAGACCGAATGGAAGCGCGAGACCGCGGGCACCTATTATGTGTGCATCGAAGGCACCGGCGCGACCGAAGTCGGCGGCAAGCGCTTCGAGTGGAGCCACAACGACCTGTTTGTGGTGCCGAACTTCGTATGGCGCCGCCACATCAATACCGGCAAGGAGGACGCCATCATCTATTCGGTGTCGGACGCTGCGCTGATGCGCAACATCGGCCAGTACTACGCTCAGGGCCGCGACAAGCACGGCAAAGTTACCGAGCTGACGCTGCAGTGAGCCCTGATTTAGTCAGCGACGGCTCGTTGAGTTCTCGATGGCCGGGCTTGCCCGGCCATCTTCGTTTGAGTGACTGCCTTCAGTGCTCGTGCTTCGGCATTTCGCCGATCATATCGCCGCAGCCGGCCTTGGTCGCCCAGTATTCCCAGGCGCGCCATGTCGTCGGCGATGTCGGCATGTAACTCTCACCCTTGCTGCGCGAGGCAATCTCGCCTTTGGACAGCGGCTTCGGCTTGCCGCCCATGCGCAGCGCGTTCATCTGCACGCGCGCATTGCGCGGCAGATAGACCGACAGCCGCACGACGTCGACGATCGAGCGCCCGGCCGAAGCAAAGCCGTGCCCGCGCATCAGCGCGACGCTGCCCTTGCCCATGCTTTTCGCAAGATCGCGGCCCTGCGCCATGTTGCGCACCAGAAGATCGGTGTCGCCGAATTTCTTGCGGATGTCCCAGACCGGCACTTTGCCGCCGATGAAGCTGCCGGAATGGATCACCGGCTCGAGTGGCTTGTTGATCAGGCCGAACGGCAGCGTGTCCTCGGCGTGGGCATGAACCACCGCCACGACGTCGGGCCGGGCCTCGAAAATCGCCGCATGAATGAAACGCTCAAGATAAGGCGGGCGCTTGTCTTTGATCGGCTCGCCCTCCTGGTCGAACTCGATCAGGTCGTGGCGCTCGACCAGTTCAGGCGCGCGCGAGCGCGACATGAAGAAGCGCTTGGGATTGTCGGGATGGCGCACGCTGATATGGCCGTAGGCGTCGACCACGTCTTCATTCGACAGGATGCGGTTGGCGACGACGAGGTCACGCAGAATGTCTTCGAGTTGGCTCATGGTGGGCTCTTCCAGCTTGGTTCAAAAAAGATTTCAGTGATCAACCGAAGGTCGGCACGAACAGGTCGTCGGCCTTCACGCCCCTATCGGTGAGGCCGAGCGTCTGCTGATAGGTGATAAGCGCCTCGATGGTCCGGCGCATCGGCTCGACCCCATAGGGCCAAGGATCGCCGTTGAACACCTCCCAGATATCGTCGATCTCGCGCATCAAAAACGGCGTCATGTAGCGCACGGCGCGCAGATTGAACATCTTCGCCAGCGCGATCTTCTTGGACTTGACGAAAGCATCGTAGAGGCTTGTCGCCACGAACGGATAGCGCTCATAGACGCTCTTCTTGATGGCGACGGTGTGCATGATCGGATAGATGCCTTTGCGCTTCCACAGATCCTTGTCGACCTCGACGTAATTCGGGAACAACCGCACGATATCCGGATTGGTGCGGATTTCCTCCGGCAGACTGGTGCCAAGCGTGGCGTCGAGCTCGCCATCGGCCAGCATCTGGCCCAGCGTCTTTTTCGACGTATTGTTCTCGATCGACATTTTCTTCAAAAGCGGCAGGACGGTCGGGTTTCCATGCGAGCCCGCCTCGTTCATGGCGCTTTGCACCCATTTGACCTTGGTGAGGTCGACGCCGAATTCGTGGTGCAGGATGCCGTTGATGAAGATCGCGGCGGTCATGGTGTAGAGCGGCACGCCGATGCGCTTGCCTTCGAGATCCTTGGGCGTCTTGATGCCGGACTTCTTGTTGATGGCGATGTAGCCCATGCGGAAGGCGATCGACGGAAACACCGGAATGGCGACGAACGGGCATTCGTTGCGGGTGAACCGCTGGGTGAATTCGGACAGCGAATATTCGGCGACATCGAATTCCTGCCCGCCGGACATGCGGTCGAAGATCGGACGTGGCTGATCGATGGCGATGAAATTGAGATCGATGCCGTCGGGCTTCACCTCACCCGTATAGAGCGGCTGCATCCGGTCGTAGAGACCAGACGCGAACGATAGCTGTAGCTTGGGCATTTCCTGCCGTCCTCGCGCATTGTGACTTATGGAGTTACGGTTAGCATGCCGTCCCGGAAGCAGGAAGGCGCTCCGGCGGCATGGCTGACATCGGGCCTGCCGGCGCGGGTCAAGCCAGCGGAACGCTCTGGGCCTGCCGAAACACGTTGCCGGGATCGAACGCCGATTTGATCTGTTTCAGCCGCGCGAGATTCGGGCCCCAATACGCGTTCTGCCAGTCCGCCAGATCGAGGTCGCAGTAGTTGATGTAGGCGCCGCCGGAGACGTAGGGCCGGATTGCCGCATAAAGCCCGCGCATGTCGGCAAGACGCTGCGGCGTGTCGGCCGGACTGCTCCATTGGCTGCCATACTGGATTGAGAACAGCGTGCCCTTGCGATGGGCGAAAGCCGTCGCATCCGCCGCGACGTCGGCGATCGCGCCGCCATAGGCGTCGCAGATCACGTAGATGGTCTTCTTGGCATCGACCCCGTTCATCAACGCAGCAAGCCCCGTGTCGCTCAACGGCGAGGTGGCGTAGTCGGATTTCCCCTTCATCGGCGCCGACAGATAATTCCAGCCGCTTGTCCCGCCCGCAAAATAATTGATCGATGCGGAAAACGGCATCGACTTGATCTGCGGCGAGGATGACAACGTCTTCAGTTCGCGCTTGAGCGCGCTCTGCGAGCCGATCGATTGGCCCGAGCAGCGCAGATCGATGCCGCCGCCGCCGTTGCGGCTGATCACCAGCGTGGCATTGATTGAGGCCGGCGCCTGCGGCGCCCAGGCCTGCCACTGTTTCATGAGCGCGGCGGCGCGCGCCGGCGAAATTCCCGTCCAGTCAATTCTGAATACGAGCACGCTAACCAAACTGCGGAGCGCAAACCGATATCCCGTCGCCACACCGAAGCTGCCGCCGCCACCGCCGCGGCACGCCCAGAACAGATCAGGGTTCTGCTGTGCGTCGGCGCGAACCGGATGGCCTTGCGGGTCGATCAGATCGATCGATAGCAGGTTGTCGCAGGTCAGCCCGAACGGCCGAGCAAGATTGCCGTAGCCGCCGCCGAGCGCATGGCCCGATATGCCGACCGTCGGGCAGCTTCCGGCGGCAAAGGCAAGGTTGTGCGGCCAGACGGCCTTGTAGACGGCGCCAAGCGAGGCGCCCGCACCGACGGTCACGGTTTTGGCCGCCCTGTCGACACTGATCGCACTGATCATGCGGGTATCGACGACGACGCTCGCGCTTTGCGAGAAGCCTTCGTAGGAATGCCCGCCGCAACGCAGCGCGAACGGCAGGTTGTTGGTCCGGCACCAGTCGACGATGACGCCGACGCCGGCAGCGGTTTTGCACATCGCCCGCAGCTGCGGCGTCAGCATGGTGCGGGCGTTGAACGCCGGCTCGTAGGTCGCGAACTGGGCATCGCCGGGCCGAAGCAGCAACGCATCCGCAGATGCGACCGTTGGCAGCGCCGGCAGCTGCGCGAAGGCGCGGCGGCCTGTGAACACCGCCGGCGCGAGCACCGCGCTCGCTGCAAGACGCGAAAGCGCACCACGCCGCGTGAATTGTTTGCGAATTAACGCAGCTCCTTGCGCAGGATCTTGCCGATATTGCTCTTCGGCAGGCTGTCGCGGAATTCGATGATATGCGGCCGCTTGTAGTTGACAAGACGTGCCTGTAGAAATTTCGCCAAATCCCCCGCCGTAAGCGCGGCATCGCGCTTGACGATGAACAGCTTCACCGCCTCGCCGGTACGTGCGTCAGGGACACCGATCACCGCGGCTTCAAGGACGCCGGGATGCAGCATGGCGACGTCCTCGACCTCATTGGGAAAAACCTTGAACCCGGAAACGATGACCAAGTCCTTCTTGCGGTCGAGCAGGCGCAAAAAGCCCTGCGCATCGAAGGCGCCGAGATCCCCGGTGCGCAGCCAGCCGTCGGTGGTCAGCACCCGCCGGGTTTCGTCTGGCCGCTGCCAATAGCCCTGCATGACCTGCGGACCGCGCACCCAGACCTCGCCCTCCTCGCCCCGACCGAGGATCGAGCCCATCTCGTCGCGGATCGTGACCTCGGTCGACGGCACCGGTAGTCCAACCGTGCCGAGCTTCGGGCTCTCGACCGGGTTGATGCACACGACCGGCGACGCTTCGGTGAGGCCGTAGCCCTCGACCAGGTCTTTGCCAGTGATTTCGCGCCAACGGCGGGAGACTTCGTTTTGCACGGCAGCGCCGCCGCCGATGGTCACGCGCAAGCCGCCGAAATCCAGCGCGGCGAATTCCGGCCGGTTGACCAGCGCATTGAACAGCGTGTTGACGCCCGACATTGCGGCGATATCGCCGTCACGCATGGTGCGAATGAGTCGGTGCAGATCGCGCGGATCGGGAATGAGTACGTTGAGTCCACCGAAATGCGCGAACACCAACAGGTTCGCGGTCAGCGAGAAGATATGATAGAGTGCTAGCGGCGTGAGCGCCTGCTCGCCGTGCGGATCAACGCCCGCGCCAATCCAGGCCGAGCATTGCAGCGTGTTGGCGATCAGGTTGCGGTGCGACAGCATCGCGCCTTTGGACACGCCGGTCGTTCCGCCGGTATATTGCAACAGCGCCACCGCCTCCGGCCCCGGCGCAGCGTCTTCGTAATGCGCGCTTGGCTCGTGGTCGCAGGCATCCGGCAGCATCGTGAATTTCGCAAAATGCCAAGTCGGCACGGCGTGCTTAATATACGCATTCGCCAGGTTGAACGCCCAGCGCTTGAACAGCGCAGCAAAGTCGCCGAGCCGCGCCACCACGACGTGCCGGATTTGCGTCTCGGCGATAATGGTCTCCACTTTGTGGGCGAAGTTTTCCAGAATCACGATGACACTGGCGCCCGAGTCGATAAGCTGCTCTTTCAGCTCGCGCGGCGTGTAAAGCGGATTGACGTTCACCGCGGTCATGCCGGCCCGCAGCGCGCCGAGGAACACAACCGGATAGGCGAGCAAGTTCGGCAGCATGATGGCGACGCGGTCGCCTGCGCGGCAGCCGGCCTGCTCAACCAGGAATGCCGCAAAGCCGCGGCTGTAGCGCTCCCACTCGGCATAGCTCATGCGCGCGCGCAGGCACTCGAAGGCCGGCCGCTCGGCAAACGCGCGGCACGCATCGAGCAGCATGGCATGCAATGACGGATAAGCGTCGGCGTCGATCGTTCGCGGCACGCCGGCCGGATAGGACGCGAACCAGGCAGGTTCGCGTGCGACAGGCGGTGTAGACGCGGGCACCCGCAAGGGTGCCCGAATGGCTTCAGTGACGAGCGTCATGACGTTCGATCCTCCGCAGGGAGGCCGGGCTTTGTGGGCCGGTGCGGTGATAGACGGTGGGCCATTATAGGGTGGGCAAAGTAAACATCTGGCAAAACACGCCGCATTCCCATTCGCAGCAAGGCGGGCAATAATGCGGTTTCGCGGCGCGAAGACGCCGGGACCGGCGGCAGGTCAACGATCGAGCTTCCGTATAACGCCAAGGAGATGAATATGTTGCAACCGAAATCCGCATTTGCGGCGCTCGCTGTTTACGTCGGCGCATTGTGCATCGCCACATGGTCGCCGGCAGCGGCCGAAGATCTTCTCGTCACTCAATATAAGAACGATCCGTCCGGCGCACCCTATGGCGTCGCGATCGAGAAGGGATTCTTCAAAAAGGCCGGCGTCGATGTCACCGGCGTCATTTCCGGCGAGGGGGGCGGCTCGTCGGTGCGCGCCGTGATCGCCAGTTCGCTCGGGTTCGGCGAAACCTCACCCGCAGCCGCCATCGCCGCCATCAGCCAGGGTCAGGATCTCAGGATTGTCGATATCGGCAGCCGTTCGCTCGCCGATAATGTCATCATCGTGATGCCGGGCTCGCCGATCAAATCGGTCAAGGACCTCAAGGGCAAGAAATTCGCCATCAGCAATCCGAAATCGCTCGGCGAGATGACCATCGTTGCCGCGGGCGAACAGGTCGGCATGAATCCGGCCGACATCCAGCGCGTCGCGCTCGGCAATCTGTCCGGCGCCTTGACCGCGTTGGAGAACCACATGGTCGATGCCACGACCATTCCGGGCATCCTGTTCATGATGCGCGGCGGTGAGAGCAAGTACCACGTCATCATGGGGCCGAGCGAATTGCCTTTGCTGCCGCCCGCAGCCGGCATCGCGACCACCGACCTGATGAAGAATCATCCCGACAAGTTGCGCGCCATCCTCGCCGCGCGGCGCGAAGCGGTGCAGTTCATCGATCAGCACACCGACGACGCCAGCAAGATCCTGGAGAAGGTCTACGCTCCGTTACCGCCCAAGGACGTCAGCACCATGATGCACCAGCTTGTCGCCGCGAAATTCTACAGCGAGGGCCGCATCGAAATGCCATTGCTCCAGACCACCGCGCATGTCATGCGCGCCGTCGGCATGCTCGATAAGGACGTCGATCTCTCCAAGATGGTCGATCCGTCGTTCCTGCCGGCCGATCTGCAGAAATGAGCATGTCATCCGTGCCTGCAGAGGTCCACGCGCGGATCGAAAAAGTCACGCGAGTCTATGCGGGCGCCGGCGGCCATCCGCCGGTGCACGCGCTTGGCCCGATCGATCTCGACCTGCGCAAGGGTGAGTTCTTCGCAGTGGTCGGGCCCTCCGGCTGCGGCAAATCGACGTTTCTGGAAGTGCTAGCCGGTCTGCAGACACCGAGCGCCGGCACGGTGACGTTTGAAGGCAAGCCGATCCACGGCGAGGTCGCCGACGGCATCGGCGTCGTGTTTCAGGAGGATGCAAGCTTCCCGTGGCTGACAGTCTGGGACAACGCCGCGTTCGGGCTGCGGCGCAACGGCGTTGCCGCGGCGGAAATCCGCCGCCGCGTTGACGATGCGCTCGCCTTCATGGGGCTGAAGGACTTTGCCAAGGCCTATCCGTCGCAGTTGTCGGGCGGCATGCGCCAGCGCGTCTGTATCGCCCGCACGCTGGTGCTGCAACCGCGCCTCATTCTGCTCGACGAGCCGTTTGGCGCGCTCGACGCCCAGACGCGGCTGCTGATGGGCGACGAAGTGTTGCGGCTGTGGCGGCGCACTGGCGCGACCGTACTGCTGATTACCCACGCGCTCGACGAAGCCGCCATGCTGTCCGACCGGGTCGGCGCCATGTCGGCGCGCCCGGGCCGCTTCATCGAGATCATCGAAACCAAATGGCCGCGCGAGCGTGATTCGACCGTCGTCGGCGAAGCGGCGTTCGGCGAGATCACCGGCCGGCTGTGGGAACGCCTGCGCGGCGAATCGCTCAAGGCGCTTGGTCATTCCGGCGAAAGCGCGCTGGCCGCGGAATGAAGATTTGCCTGCAATGACCCGCATTGGGCTCATCCGCCTCCTCGTCATCGTCGTGGCGGTCGGCGCGCTCGAACTCGCCTGCCGCCTCGGCCTCATCAGCCACAACGTCATCATTCCGCCGTCCGAAATGGCGAGCGCGCTGTGGACGCTGCTCGCCTCCGGCACGCTCAACGCCGAGATCGAGCGCACGCTCGGCTTGATCGCGCTGGTGACCGTTATTTCCATCGCGCTCGGCTTTGCGCTTGGTTGCGTCATCCATGCGCTGCCGCGCGTGCGCGACGCGCTCGATCCGTTTTTCGCCACCTACTACGCGGTGCCGGTCTTCATTTTTTATCCGGTCCTGATCGCGATCTTCGGGCTCTCGATCATGCCGATCGTGGTGATCGGCGTCGCCACCGCCATCGTCGCCATGATCATCGCCACACTCAACGGCCTCGACCGCGTGCCGCGCGTGCTGACCAAGGTCGCGCGCGTGCATCGGCTCGGCCGAATCTCGACCGCGCTGCAGCTGCAGCTTCCGGCCGCCGCGCCGTATCTGTTCACCGGCGTCAAGCTCTCGGTGTCATACGGCTTCATCGCCGTGATCGCCGCCGAATTCATTCTGTCTCCGGCGGGGCTGGGCCGCGACATCGCCGAGGCATATGCAGATTTCAACAACCGCCGCATGTACGCGCTGATCCTGTTCCTCCTCATCGTCGCCACCCTGGTCAACGCGGTGCTGCACAGCCTCGATACGCGCTTTGCCGAACGGCGCAGCGGAGGCCGCGCATGACCGCGACACGCCGCGCCGCCGATACGCTGGTCATTCTGTTCGCGTTGCTCGTCACCTGGGAGCTGCTGCACAGGATCGCCGGCGAAACCGCGCTTCCGGCGCCGCTGCCGACGCTTGTCTACCTCGTGCACAACCTGACCACGCCGCGGTTTCTCGCCAACCTCACGACCACCGCGCTCGAACTCGGCTACGCGCTGATTCTTTCTTATGGCTTGGGGCTTGCTATCGGCGTATGGATGGGCGCGCATCGTCTGTCTGGCGCCGTCGGCGAGCCGATCGTGGTGTCGCTCTACTCGCTGCCCAAGATCACGCTCTATCCGGTCGTCCTGCTCATGTTCGGGCTCGGCATCTCCGGCAAGGTGGCATTCGGCGCGCTGCACGGCATACTGCCGGTGGCGCTGCTCACCATGGGCGCGATCCGGGCCATCCCGCCGGTCTATCTGCGCGCCGCGCGCACCATGCAGCTCACGCCGTGGCAGACGATCACGCACGTGCTCGTGCCGGCCGCCCTGCCCGAAATATTCACCGGATTGCGCATCGGCTTCACCGTGACCTTGCTCGGCGTATTGCTTGGCGAAATGTTCGCATCGAAGGAAGGCCTCGGCTCGATGATCATGAACGCGGTGCAGCTGCTTCAAGGCCAGGAGATGATGATGGTGGCGATCGTGCTGTTCGCCTTCGCGGCGATCGCCAATGGCCTGCTGCTGTGGATCGAGCATCGCCTGCACCGGCGGATGTGACTTCGTCACCCCCCCGGTCCGCAACTGTGATCCTCCAACCGCGCGCCGGCGCCAAAGTCGAACAGCAGCGGATTGACGCGGTCCGTGAGCAGAACGAAGCCCAGCGCGCCGTTGTCGAACTGCATGCCGACCGCGACCAGCGTACGCATCTTCATGCTGTCACGCGCCTTCGGTATGCCGTCCGCCAGCAGCTTGAACGGGTTATGCCCGTCGAGCGTTGGCCCCATGACCCGCATCGCCCAATACGGATGGCCCCCGACCGGCTCGCTCAGCGGCGCCCAGCTGTCACCGATCGATGCGCGCAGCCGCGCCAAAGTAGCGCGTACATCGGCGCGCACGCAATCGACGTGAATATGAAGCTGGTTCTGCGAGCGCGCCAGCACTGAATTGACCGCGAGACCGACCGCATCGCGCGGCAGATCGTGCCCGAGTGCCTTTTCGACGAAACTGCGCGCCTGCCACGCCGCGGCGAAATAATTGGTCGCATCGGGCGCCTGCAGCGCCGGGCTTTCGATGCCGACGATGCGGGCTGTCGGAATCACCAGAAACTGCGTCCGGCCGTTGATGTCCTTGAGGACGGCGTAGCCATGGTCGACGCCATCTTTCAGATCGACTTCGGCGCACGGTTTCGGATCGCCGTGCTGCTGTTGGTTAGGCACGCATTGGCCGTGGACGATCTTCCACAGCGCGCTCGGATCGAACACGCTCGGCTTTGCGTCCGGCAGCAGCATCAGCGCAGCGAGCGCCGCGGTCGCGGCAACCAAATGTCCGATCCCACGACGCGCCATCTTGCCCCAATAGCCGGCTCGGGTGCTATTGATCGACGGATTGTAATTCGGCTCTGGGATCGACACGGGAAAGGCTCCCTGGGTGGCGGCGGGACCGTAGCATAGTCGTTCTCGAAACGAACACCTCACCCGCTCCCGTTGCGCGAGACGTTAAAGTGCGCACTGCCGAGGACATGCCTCATCATTCTCGCGATGCGGTTTTTCCGCACCCGAGCTATGAGGCACGCCATTCCCAAAAACGACGCCGCCAACCCGACCTTCGTCAGATATCTCCGGCAGTGGATTGGCCGAAGCATCACGATCGGACGCAGCGTACGAATAAAATATAGCCAGGATAAGCGAAGCGATATCCGGCCTTCACCGGCCGTTCCACAGCGGCTCTGCCCTTGGGCCTCACCTTAACGTCACTTTTGGGCACGCCCCGATGCCCGCTCTGCGGCCAACTTCGACAGCAAGTCATCACACGCCATCGTTATGGCCAGCCTGACCGAGCACCATACGTCATAGTGCCAATTCCGCCCCATCAAGGAGCAGGCGGAATGCCCTCACCGCGTCAGCCACTCCAGCAGATCGCGCATCACCGGCTGCTTCACCGTCGAGGCCTTGTAGGCGATGACGAACTGCTCGATGCCGAACGATCGGCCGAGGTCGATCGCGCGGATGCCGCCGGCCTCGACCTGGCTCAAGCAAAGAGTGTGCACGATCGCCGGCCCGGACTCGCGCTTCACGAGGTCGATCGCGGTGTGGCACGTCGGGCATTCCAGATAATTGATCGACGATTTGAGCGCCTGCGATTTGGCAAGCCTCGTCCGCACGGTGGCGCTGCGCGGAGCCACCAGGAGCCGATCGCCGATGGCGCTGAGCGGCGCGTCCGGATCGGGCAGTTCGCGGTCGTTGAAGATGATCGACATGGTCGAGGTGGCGACGGTGCGGAAGCGCAGGCCCTTCGGCCGCCGCAGAAAGGCGCCGATGGAGAAATCGGCGGTGCCCTTTTGCACCGCGGTCATCGATTCGGTCCCGCGGTGAATCTTGATCGTGGTCGTGAGCTTCGGGTGCTGCGCCGAGAACGAATTGATCTGGGGCATGAACAGCCAAGCATAGTCGCCGCCGAGCGAAATGTTGACGTGGCCAGAATGACTGCCGCGCTCCTCCAGCCGGATCAGGGCCCGCTCGGCCATGTCGAGGATCTGCGTCACGTCGGCGGCAAAGCGCTCGCCTTCCGGCGTGATGACGAGCTTGCTCGGGGTGCGGCGGAATAGCTCGACGCCGAGCAACTCTTCTAGGCGCTTCAATTGCGTCGAGATGGCGGAGACGGTGAGATTGAGCCGGGCGGCTGCGACCTGCAAGGTGCCGTTGCGGGCGACGATCTCGAACGCGCGCAGCTTGGCCAGATCGAGGTCGTGGACTTTGGCGGCCATACGCAGGAGGTTAAGGGAAATCTGACCTGGGTTTCAAGTTATTCAATTGACGTGAACGCCATTCGGGCTGATTTAAACTCCAACAATTGGCCGCTTGGGAGATAGCGATGAAGACGTTGAGGCTTGAGACGACCGCGCCGTTCCAGGGATTGGCGGAACTTGTCGCCTATGACGAAGGCCTGTTCGAGAAGGAAGGTCTCAAGATCGAATGGGCCGACCGCGAGAAGGGCGTCGACAAGACTCCGCAGCTCAACATCACCGACGTCACCGGCAAGGGCGTCAACCGCTATGCCAGCCACGGCAAGCTGCTCGAAGAAGGCAAGGCCGATCTCTACAACGCCTGCGAATGGGGCAATTACTGCCGCGTCGAAAGCACCAAGGTCGGCAGCCGGCAGATTGGCCGCCGCTCGATCGTCACCTTCGCGGCGCTGGTGGTGCGCGGCAACTCGCCGGTGCAGACGCCGCAGCAATTCGCCGGCCGGCAGATCGGCGTGCCGTTCTTCTTCGGCACCCATTACCTGACCCTGCAGATGCTGGAAGGCTTCGTGCCGCGCGACCAGATCAAGCTCGGCCGCGTGCCGAACGGCTCACCCTATCGCTTTAATCTGCTGATGACCGGCCAGATCGAGGCCACCACGCTGACCGAGCCGTATATCTCGCTCGCCGAAAAGAAGGGCTGCCGGCTGATCATCTCGGCATTCCACCACGGCACCGAGGTGGCCTCCGACCGCGTCGACGCCGAGACCTACAGCGCGTTCAACCGCGCGGTGCGCGAAGCGGTGCGCCGGATCAACGCCAACAAGCGCGCGTATCTGCATTACTTCATCGACTACTACAAGGCGAAGGATCCGGAGGTCGCTAAGCTCATCATCGACGATCTGCGCGAAAGCCGCATCTATGTGGTCGATCCGGCGCCGATCCCGGAGGCCGAACTGCAGCGCACCTACGACTGGATGCGCAGCTGGGGTTTCCTCGACGAGACGCCGGAAGCGCTCAACCTCATCAACGCCCACGTGCAGCAGCACGGTTATTCCGGCGGCCAGCACGTTCCGGCGCAGTAACGGCGGCATAAAAATCGCGCGGCGTCCCTTGGCTCGGTCGAGGGGCGCCGTGCGTGTCTTGACACACTGCGGTATGTGCACCTTCATACGGCCGCAGTGCAGCTTCGCGCTGCAAAAAGCAAAGAGAGACGGAGACCGGCATGGCGCGCGCTGAGGCGACGGCGGCAACAAAGCAGAGCCACGGCTATCGCGGCCTGCGCGGCTGGCTGGAGCAGGTCGACAAGCTCGGCGAGCTGGAGCGCGTGTCGGGCGCGAGCTGGGACGCCGAAATGGGCGGTCTCACGCAGATGCTCACCGAAAACAGCCGCGGCCAGGCGCCGGCGCTGCTGTTCGACGACGTGCCGGGCTATCCGAAGGGCTACCGCACGCTGTACGGCCAGCTGTCCTCAATCCGGCGCATCGCGCTGACGCTGGGGCTGCCGCTCGAATACCAGCGCAAGGTCGACATCGTGCAGCGCTATCATGAGCGCATGTCGGAAATGAAGCCGCTCAAGCCGCGCCACGTCAACGACGGCCCGATCTTCGAGAATGTCATCGAGGGCGACAAGATCGACGTGCTGAAATTCCCGGTGCCGCGCCATCACGAGGCCGACACGTCGCGCTTCATCGGCACCGCCTGCGCGGTGGTGACCAAGGACCCGGACGACGGCTGGTACAATCTCGGCGCCTATCGCAGCCAAGTCTATGACGCCAAGACCGTCGGCTGCCAGATCACCGAGGGCAAGCACGGCCGCATCCACCGCGATAAATATTTCGCCCGCGGCGAGCCGATGAAGGTCGTGATCCTGTGCGGTCAGGATCCGCTGTTGTTCATGCTGTCGTCGAGCCCGCTGCCGGAAGTCAGCGAATACGACATCGCCGGCGGGCTGCGCGGCGAGCCGCTCGACGTGGTGCGCGGACCGTTCACCGGGTTCCCGATCCCGGCCGACTGCGAAATCGCCATCGAGGGCGAAACCATTCCCGGTCAGGTCAAGCCCGAAGGCCCGTTCGGCGAATGGATGGGCTACTATTCCGATGACACGCAGGACCGGCCCTATGTGAACGTGAAGACCATCCTGCACCGTAACGACCCGATCCTGACCTGCGCGCCGCAACACAAGCCGGTGGATGAGACCGGGCTGCTCAAAGGCATTGCCGGCGCCTCGCAAATCTGGCGCGCGCTCGACGCCTGCGGCATTCCGGAAGTGCTCGGCGTGTGGAACCACGAAGCCGGGCCGGCAACGCGGTTCACTGCCATTCAGATCCGCCAGCGCTATCCCGGCCATGCGCGCCAGGCGCTGCACGTTGCCTGCGCCTGCCAGGGCGGCGCCTATGCGGGCAAATGGACCGTGGTGGTGGACGACGACATCGACGCCGGCGATCTCGATCAGGTGCTGTGGGCGATGTGCACGCGGTTCGATCCCAACGTCGACATCGACATCGTGCAGAAGGCCTGGGCCTCAAAGCGCGATCCGTTGTTTCTGCCCGGCAATTTCAACAACCGCATCCTGGTCGACGCCTGCATCCCTTACGACATGAAGCTGAAAAACACCTTCCCGCAGACCGTCGATGTCAGCGGCGATCTGCGCGCCAGGCTTAAGGCGAAATTTCCGAAGCTGTTTCACTGAGTCCGTCATGCCGGAGCGCGCCAACGGGCCCGCGCGAAGTCGCGCGGCCCCATGACAGGCTCCGCACGGGCCCGGAATCCATAACCACAACAGGTTAAGCTGAGTTTTGAAATTTCGCCGACACGATAACGACTATGGATTCCGGGTTCGGCCCCTTTGGCCGCCCCGGAATGACTCGTTCCTCGCCGCTTATTGGTGCGTTTGTCCGGCCAGCGCCTGCTGCCGCTTCGGCGGGAAAGCGGGGTCGGTCTTGGTGCCACGCAGCAGCGCAAGCGCCGTCTGCAATGCGACGTCGTCCGCGGGCTTCGGGGGCACGTATGCCTGTGAACCCGTCTCTTCCTTGCCCTGTGCGTGCAAATGGCCTGGCAGGTTGGCCTCGCTGACTTCGACCTCCTGCAGATTTTTCGGCACGTGCTGCAGCACCATAATATCCGGCGTAATTCCCTCAGCCTGAATCGACCGGCCCGAGGGCGTGTAGTAGCGCGCGGTCGTCAGACGCAGCGCGCCACTGCCGGGACCCAAGGGTATGATGGTCTGAACCGACGCCTTGCCGAACGATCGCGTGCCAAGAATGGTCGCGCGCTTTTGATCCTGCAGGGCGCCGGAGACGATTTCCGATGCCGACGCCGAGCCGCCGTTGATCAAAACGATGAGCGGCTTGCCGTTGGTCAAGTCGCCCGGTTTGGGTTTGGCAAAGAACCGCTCGTCCGAGTCGGCGTCGCGGCCGCGCGTCGACACGATCTCGCCCTGGCTCATGAAATCGTTGACGACGTCGACTGCCTGGTCGAGCAAGCCGCCCGGATTGTTGCGCAGGTCGAGGATGTAGCCTTTCATCTTGTCGGCCGGAATTTTCGCCTGCAGGTCCGTGATCGCACTCTTCAGCTCGTCGTTCGTCAGCTCGTTGAATTCCTTGATGCGGAGGTAGCCGACGTTGCCGCCCTCGGCGGTATGGGTGACCGGATGGACCTGGATGATTTCCCGCGTCAACGTCACCACGATCGGCTTCGACGTATCCTTGCGCTGGATGTTGAGGGTCACTTTCGAACCGACCGGCCCGCGAAGCTCCGAGACGACTTTGTCGAGTGGGATGTCTTTGATGGGCTTGCCGTCAATCTGCAGGATGATGTCGCCGGCGAGAATGCCGGCCTTGGCGGCAGGCGTGCCGTCGATCGGTGAAACCACCTTGACGACGTTGGCCTCCGTCGTGACCTCCATGCCGAGACCGCCGAACTCCCCGGTTGTCTCGACCTGCATCTCCCCAAAGCTTTTGGCATCCATGTAATTTGAATGGGGGTCGAGGCCGTCGACCATCCCGTCAAGCGCCGATTTGATCAGCTTGTCGGGATCGGGCTTGTCGACATAATCCTGGCGTACGGCCTGGAGCACCTCACCGAACAGAGCGAGTTCATGATACGTGGTCGCGGCGTCCGCCGACGGCGAGGCGGTCGCCCTGGAGATAAGCGGCTCAACGCTCGGCGAGGTTGCCAGCAGTACCAAAGCGGCGCCGCTCGCGGCGCCGATTATGACGTAATGAAGGCTTTTCATCAGGATTCCTTGCTCTAGACCGCCGAATAATCGGCCATTGTGGCGCGCCGGGGGCGGCCGTCAATTCCGCAGCGCGGCCAAATTGCCGCGAGCCCGCAATCCATAAATCACAAAAGCGGGATAAGGGCGAGAGACCCATCCGAAACGACGACGATGGTCGATTCCGGGTTCGGATATCCACCTAGGCGCTCCGGGTTTCGGTTCGCACCGACCACCGCAGTTCGCCCTGCGAAGGCGGGGCGCGCCCCGCACCGACCGGGCTATTTCTCCGCGAATAACTGCCGGCCAACGGTATTGAAGCGGGCTTTCTGCTCGTCGGAGAGCGCATTGTAGAAATCGGCAAGCGCCGGACGGATGGCGTCTAAACCGGACAGCATTGCCTGCAGGTGACTGCCTTCGGCCGCGAGCCGGTCTGGCGGCGTTGCCGGCAGCGTGCTCGGGCACGACGCCTTGATTTGGTCAGCCGCCTTGGCGCTCGCCGCGGCAAGGGCGTCGAGCTTCGTGCGCTGTGCGGCATTAGGCTGCACGATGCGATCGATTCGGTCGGTCGGAAACGCCATGACGCTTTCGGCACAGGTGGCTTGCGAGCTTTGTTATGGTCCCCTGCCCCGGCGCCGTTGGCCTGGCGCTGCCGTTGCCGATATCGTTGAAGCGCGCCTTCTGCTCATCGGAGAGCGAGTCATAGAACTTGGCCAGCGGCGGCTGCACCAGGCCCACCGCCTGGGCCAGCCCTTCGAGCCGCTCCTGCATCTGGGCCAGCCGATCGGTCGGCGTGAATGCCAGCGTGGTCGGACAATGCGACCGGATGACATCGCTCGCCTTGACGATGGCATTGCCGAGATCGTCGAGCAACGCGGTCTGCTGCGGGGTCGGCGACAGCGCAGCCTGGATCTGGTCGATCGGCCAGCCGGTGACTTCGGCCGCTTCGTCGTCGCAGCTGTGGGTCGCGCTCTGCGTCAGCGCGGTCATGCGCGCAGGCGCTTGCGGCCCCTGCACGTATTCCCTGTAGTCATAAGGTGAGAAAATACCCTCGTAGATATCGTCGAAGCCGTAGTACCAGAACGGATCGTAGGCGGTGTACGCATACGGCCATAGCGCGTCATAGAACACGTCGCCGTAGGCATACGGCCAGAACAGCGGGCCGATCCAGCCCAGATGACCGTGCGGATGCCAACGCGCGGCGAGGAACGGCCGAAACGCCGGTGAGCCGTCGAAGCGACGCAGATTGGCGAATCGCGCCGGATTGGGCCGGCCGGCCACATGCGCAACGTGGCCGCCCACAGGCGGACCTCCCGGGTGAGCGAACGCCGCATGCGGAGCATGTGGAAATACCCGATGCGCAAGCGCGCCGTGCGGTCCGTGGCCGAATGACGGTCTGCCGCGATGCGCCATGTGAAAATGCGGCCCGGCTCGCCCGCTCTGGGCGTGACGCCCGTGTCCGAAACCACCGATGCGGCCCATGTGCCGCACCCCGCCGATATGGGGCGCAAAATGATGACCACCGTGGACGATATGGGCGGCAAAATGCGGAGCGCCGCCGACGTGCGGCGCAAAGTGTGGTCCGCCTCCCCCGATATGCGCGGCAAAATGCGGAGCGCCACCGATATGCGCCGCAAAATGCGGAGCGCCTCCGCCCATGTGCGGGGCACCCCCGCCAACATGGGGAGCCCCAGGGTGGCCGCCTCCCGGCCTTGGCGCCGCCGTCCCCGCGCCGGCCGCACGGCACAAGGTCAAACCAAGGGAGCCAATACCCGCCGCCAGGGTTCGCGTCTTGATCATAATGTCCTGCCCAAATGCCGGCGCGCGAAGGCGCGCGCAAAACCGCTGCCAGACCAAACGGTGGGTTATCACAATGGTTCCGGCGGCCTTGTTGCTACGGTCGGTCGACGGGACGGCCGCGCCGGTGGTCCCGCGTTGCGCTGCATGCCCAGCGCCGCATCGCGCTCGATTGCGCCGAAACAGCTTGCTATGGGTTAAGTCTGGCTGCGGGACACAACGGGATTTCCATTATGCAAAAAGACACATTCGCTTGGCCGAAAGGCCAGCGCATCGCCGTCGCCGTGACGGTGATGCTGGAACAATGGTCGGAAGGCAAAGCGCCGCCCTGGGGCGTTCAAGGCACCGGCCTTAAGCCGGGCACGCTCGACCGCGGCCGCATTTCATGGGGCACCTACGGCGGCAAGATCGGCGTGTGGCGGATCATGAATCTGCTCAGCGAAAACGGCGTGCGCGGCACGTTCTGTGTCAATGCGCGCTGCGCCGAAATCTGGCCCGATGCCGCCAAGGCGATCGTCAAGCAGGGCCACGACATTGCCGGCCATGGCTATCTGCAGGATCACCTGCTCGCCTACATGACGCCGGAGGAAGAGAAGGACAGCATCAAACAATCGCTCGGTATTCTGGAAAAAATCACCGGCACGCGGCCGCGCGGTTGGATCAGCCCTGTGCTGGCCTGGACCGAGCATACCACCGAGTATCTCGCCGCCGAGGGTCTTGCCTGGCACGGCGACTGGCTCGACATCGACTTGCCGCGCATGAGAGAGACCAAGAGCGGACCGATCGCGCTCATTCCGGCGAGCGATTTCACCGACAGCCGGGTGTCGCATTCGAGTCCCACCACACTGTGGGATGTCTACAAGGACACTTTTGACTATTTGTATCTGCGCGAGGCGCCGGCATTCCTCGGCCTGACGCTGCATTGCCACTTCGGCGGCCGGCCGCTGGTATGCGCCGTGTTCGACCGGATCCTGAAATATTTCGCCCAGTTTCCGGATGTCTGGTTCGCCTCGCATGGCGAGGTCGCGAGCTGGGTGCTCGATCAGAATATCGAGGCCGAGACGCACGCCAAGCGGCTGCTTGCGGGGCAAGCCGCTTCATGAAGCTCCGGCTCGCGCACTATCGCAACCGGTTCACGATGTTCCGCATCTACTACGCGCTCGGCGCCGGGCTGATCAAAGACCACGGTATCGAATGGACCGTGATCGAGGTGCCCGATCCGCCGAGCCGCGAACTCGAGGAGTGCTTGATCCGCGGCGACGTCGATCTCGCCAACGTGTATTTGCCGAATTTTATGGAGCGCCGGCTTGCCGGCGCACCGATCGTCGGTCTCTGTACGGAATGGAAATCGACCGGCAAGGGCAACGGCCTGTTCGTCCGGCGCGGAACGTTCGCGCAGCCTCGCGACCTTGAGGGCAAAAACATCGCGACCCATCAGGGCCGGCATGCCATCCACCAATACCTGCTGAAACATGCCTACGGCGTCGATCCGCAGCGCCTGAAATGGGCAGCGAGCTCGCAGGAAACCTTGCTCGGCGTCCTGCGCCGCGGCGATGCCGATGCGGTCGTGCTGCTCGACCAGTTCTTCTTCCACGGCGAACAGGCAAGCGACGCTGCGTGCCTCTACACTGACGGCGATGCCTGGAAACTGCTCACAGGCTTCGACGAGATGATCAAGCACATGGTGGCGGCGAACCAGGCGCTGCTGCAGAACAATCCAGGCCTGCGCGAGCCGCTGCTCGATGCGTTCCGCAAGTCTTTCGCCTACAGCGAGCGCAACATTGAAGAAGTCGCCGACATCTTCACCAAATCATACGGCGGCGACCGCGATACCCTGCTGGTTTCGGCCCGCTATCCGCGCATGGAGTTCACCTTCACCGACAACGAGCGGCGGCTGGCGCAGCGCCAGATGGAGATGTTCGTCGAAGTCGGTCGCCTGCCCCGCAGCGAACCGGTCGAAAGCTTTTTTGCGAGCTGAGCGTATCGTGAAACCGGCTGAAAGCGGTAACTGACAGTCGGAGATCAGCTTCTGGCAGTTGCCGGAACCGTCTTGCGCTCCGTCCCCTCGGTGCTTCCCTCGCCAACGATCTGTCCGCGCAACGCGACGATATCGCCCTCTTCAAGCGTCTCCTGCTGCAACAACAATTTGGCCGTCTTCTCATGTACCGAGCGGTGCCGGCCGAGAATCTCGACCGCGCGATCGAAGGCGTGCCCGACCAGCCCGCGGATGGCGTGATCCATGAGCCGCTCGGTCTCGTCGCTGAACTCGCGCGCATACGGGTTCGGCTGCGCCGGCGTGCCGAGCATGGGCGGTCGCTCGCGCTCGTACGCAACGTGGCCGAGATTTTTGTCCATGCCGTAGCGCAGCACCATGCTGCGCGCGGTGTCGGTGGCTTTGACAAGATCGTCGGCGGCCCCGGTCGAAAGGTGCTGGAAAAAGATATACTCCGCCGCGCGGCCGCCGAGCAGCACGGCCATCCGGTTCTCAAGTTCTTCGCTGGTCATCAGAAAACGATCCTCGGTCGGCCGTTGGATAGTGTAGCCCAGTGCGCCGATGCCGCGCGGGATGATCGAGACCTTGTGGACGGGGTCCTGCCCGGGCAGCGCCATGGCAACGATGGCATGACCGAGTTCGTGATAGGCGACGATCTCGCGCTCCTTGGGAATGAGCAGGCGGTTCCTTTTCTCCAGACCGGCAACGATGCGCTCCACAGCGGCGGTGAAGTCGGTCAGGTGAACGCTGTCGGCGCCACGCCGCGTCGCCAATAGAGCCGCTTCGTTGACCAGATTGGCGAGGTCGGCCCCGGTGAACCCGGGCGTCAGTTCAGCGACCTGCTTGGGATCGACGTCGCTTGCCAGCACGGCTTTTTTCAGATGCACTTTCAGGATGGCGATGCGATCCTTCTTGTCGGGGCGATCGACCAGGATCTGGCGGTCGAAGCGGCCGGCCCGCAACAGTGCGGGATCGAGGATTTCCGGCCGGTTGGTGGCTGCAAGCAGGATGACGCCAATCGAAGGATCGAAACCGTCCATCTCCACCAGCAGCTGATTGAGGGTTTGTTCCTTCTCGGAGTTGCCGCCGTAGGCGAACGCGCCGCGGGCGCCGCCCAGCGCGTCGAGTTCGTCGATGAAGATGATCGCCGGCGCCTGCTGGCGCGCCTGCTCGAACAGATCGCGGACCCGCGCGGCGCCGACGCCGACGAACATTTCGACGAACTCGGAGCCCGAAATGGAAAAGAACTTGACGCCGGCCTCGCCGGCGACCGCGCGCGCCAGCAAGGTCTTGCCGGTGCCCGGCGGACCGACCAAAAGGACGCCCTTGGGAATATGCGCACCCAGGCGACTGTAGCCCTTGGGGTCCTTCAGGAATTCGACGACCTCCTTGAGCTCGGCCTTCGCCTCCTCGACGCCGGCAACGTCGGCAAACGTCACCTTGGTATCGGTTTCGACGTAGATCTTCGCCCGGCTCTTGCCGATGGCCATGAGGCCGCCGGCACCCTGCCCGAAGCGGCGGATGACGAACATCCACAGCCCAAAGAACAGCGCCGTCGGCAGCACCCATGACAAAATGTCAGAAAGCCAGGTGCTGGGGATTTCCCCCGTATACGTGACGTGATGCTTGCCGAGCTGAGCGGCGAGGTCGGGCGCAACGCGGGTCGTGACGAACTGCTTGAGCCCGTCCTTCTCCGGCTGCTTCAGCGTGCCTTCGATCGTGTTCTGCTGAATCCAGACCTGATCGATCTTGTCTTGATCGAGCAGCGTCTGGAACTGGCTGTAGGGAATTGTCGTGTATTGTTTGCTCTGCTGGTAGAAGCCCTGGATCAGCATGAATCCGGCGAGCGCCGCCACGATGTACCAGACGTTGATCTTGGTCTTGCGATCCATTGCGCATCTCCCGCAAGATTGGACTGGGCTTCTCGATACGAGCCGCTTCGTTTGACAAGCGAAACGCGGCGTAGGCTCGTGTCTCTACTACACTCGATCGCGTTTGCGCCCAAATTTTCGCGCGCTGACGGCGTCAACGCGCGGTGAGGCGGCCGATTCCCCGCGTGCCCTCAAGGAAGCGGAGCGGGATCTCGCTCTCGGATAAACCCGAAGTTTTCAGATAACCGGCCGCGTTCCCTACAGCGGTCGCGCTGGACCGGCACAGAGCGCTCCGCTCGCGCCGGCAAGGTCTTCGCTTTTTGATCTCGATGTTCCGTTTGCGGCCGGCGGCCGCCTCTTGCACGAAATCCCGATTACTTCGGCGTTACGCCCAGAACGGACGCGATATGGGCGACTTCCGCGTATTGCTCCTTGAGCGCGGCCGTGTAGGCGTCGACGTCGAGCGGAGTGGCCGGCTGCCCCGTGAGCGCCAATTTTTCCCGGGTCTTATCGTCGAGCGCGGCGAGCACGTCCGCGGCGATCCGCCGGCGCAGGTCGATCGGCATGCCGCGCGGTCCGAGCAGACCGAGAACGGGACTGGCGAGCAAATTCGGGTACCCGGATTCCACCACGGTGGGGATGTCGGGTGCGACCGGCGACCGCACGCGGTCGTTAATGGCGATGATTTTGATCTTGCCGGTCTGCGCGTAGGACCGCATCGCGGCGTAGGATTGCATGCACAACTGGATTCTATTTTCGCCGAGGTCGACCGGCGACTTGGTGATGTCGCGATAAGGCACCTTGGCAATCGCAAGTCCATTCTCCTTGACGAAGCCGTCGAGCACGAATTCGGAAAATCCCGGCGCGACCGCATAGCTCGTCTCCCTCGGCTTGGCGCGCGCCAGCGCCACGAATTCGGACAGTCGGGAGATACCGAGACTCATCGGTACCGCCATGGCGATCTGGACCTTGGCGATTCCCGCGATCGGCGTGAGGTCCGTCTCGGGATTGAAGGAGGTTCCAGGGTGCATGTAGCGCTGGACGACGAACATGCTGCTGGGTCCGAAGAACAACGTATGGTCGTCCTTTGCCGACACGACAGTCTGCAGCGACAGCAAGCCATCGCCTCCGGGCTTGCCCTCGATGACGACGGGCTGGCCCCATTTCTTCTGCAGCTTATCGGATATCAGCCGTGCGGCCGTGTCCGCTCCGGAGCCTGGACCGAATGGCAGCACGAGCCGAACCGGACGCGTGGGCCACAGCTCGGCAAGGCCCGGGGTAGCTGCAAGTGGATAAATCGCCAGCGCGAGCGCGGCGACCCTGGTGAGACGAAACCGACCGTTGAACATGCCCCCTCCCCTCGACGTCCGGACCTTGCGTCCGGTGATGCGAGCGGTCGATGCCGCCGCGCAATCCACCAAGGTTGACCATCGGAAACCGGATTGTCCAGTGCGTCGCTATTGGTCGGCGCGATCATGAAAACATTTGGCGCGAGAGATTCTAACAAACAGGCCGATTTGCCTTATTTCGTCATCCTGCCGGCCGAGATCGGCAACGCCGGCACTTTTGCCGTCGCGTTTCGGCGTTTACGATAAATCAACCATTCCGTTGCGCGCAAAATCCAGCGTGTTACTGCTGCCACGGGGCCGAGGCGGGTAACTTCATCTAGGTAAAGGCTGGGCGGCGTCAGCCATGGATTTAATCGGCGATACCGCGGGGCTCGACAGCTCCGCGAACGGCGACGCGCTGGATGCGGCGCCGACCGTGACCACACCTATCATCTCCGGCATCGCCGCGCTCGGCCAGACGCTCACGGCGTCGGCCACGGCCACCCCGGCGGATGACACGCTGACATTCGAGTGGTTCAGCTCGGCTAACAATTTCACCGATCCGATCGCCACCGGGGCGGCGTTTACGGTGACCACGGCCGGCATCTCGCTCGAAGTCGAGGCCATAGCCACCAACGCCGATGGCGTGCAGGCGTCCGCATTCAGCGGACAGATCTTTACGGTTTCGGGTCCGCACATCGACCCTAACATCCCGCAGGTGGCGAACAGCAACGTCGACGAATGGATCCTGTCGAACGGCCATTGGGTCACGAGCGCCGAGCCAGGTTCCGTTTCCTCCGGCTACCAGGTTGCAGGTACCGGCGATTTCACCGGCAACGGCACGAGCGACATTCTGTGGCAAAATCCGAGCACCGGCGATACCCAGGAATGGCTGCTCAACGCCGGCAGCTGGACCGGGACGGTCGACCTCGGCGCCCATCCGGGCAACTTTCAGATCGCGGGCATCGGCGATTTCTTTGCCAGCGGCATCGACGATGTGCTGTGGACCAACACGTCGGGCGGCAGCGTACAGACCGACATCTGGGAGCTGAATTCGAGCGGACAATGGCAGGCCAGTGTCAGCCCCGGCACGCACCCTGCCGGCTATACGGTTGCCGGCACCGGCGATTGGACCGGCGACGGTACCGACGGCATCCTTTGGTACGACGCCGCCACCGGCAACACTGACGAATGGCAGCTCAGCAACGGCCAATGGGCGGCGAGCGTCAATCTCGGCAGCCATCCAGGCTCCGGTTGGACCATCGCCGGGGTCGGCGACTTCTTCGGCAACGGCCGCGACGACGTACTGTGGACCAATGCGTCCGGCGGCAGCCTGCAGACCGATATCTGGGAATTGGGCTCCAACGGCCAGTGGATCAATAGCGTCAGCCCCGGCAGTCATCCGGCCGGTTATCAGGTGGTCGGCGTCGGCGATTTCACCGGCAACGGCACGAGCGATATCCTCTGGCAAAATACCTCGACCGGCGATGTTGATGAGTGGCTAATCAACAACGGCAAATGGGCCGGCAGCATCAATCTCGGCACCCATCCGGGCAATTTTCAAATCGCAGGCGTCGGCGATTTCACCGGCAGCGGCACCAGCGGCATTCTCTGGCACGCAGCCAGCTGAGACCGAGGGACGGACAAGCTAAATCTTCCGCGCTAGCCGCCGCTCTTCTTCGCCACCATCAGTTTGCGGACGTAGTCAAACACCTGCGGCGAGGCTTTCGACAGCTTGCCGATGGCAATATTGATGTCCGCGGCGCTCACCGGCTCGATCGGAACCTTCAGCGTGGCGGCGTCGGCGAGATAATCAGGATCGCGCGAGGTCGCCATGAACGCACTCTGCAGCGCGACCGCGCGGTCCGCCGGGACGCCCGGCGGCGCCACGAACGGCCATGCCATGCTGAGCAAGGGCGACTCAGTGAACTCAATGAGTTCGCGCGATGCGGCGTTCGGCGCCAGCTCTCGCGCTGTCGGCACATTGGGAAATTGCGGATCGCGTTTTTTCCGCGCGTACATCAACAATATCCGGTAATCGCTGCCGGGCTCGAGCCATTGCGGGCGGGTGGCGCGCACCGACGACAGTTCGACCATGCGCCCGGCAATCTCGGCGTTGTCCATGGCGAGAAACAAAGCCGCCGAGTTGCGGTAGCCAAGAATGAGTTTCAGCCGGATACCGAGCGCGTCCTGCAATATCTTCGGCACATCGGCGCTGCTGGAGCCTTCGGCGGTTCCGCCGATGACGAGCGGCGGGCCGTCAGCGCGTCGCAAGTCGGCGAATGTTTTGACCGGCGAATCCTTGCGCACCATGAGCGGGTAGGCGTCGTCGGAAAAGTCCGAGGACGAGCCGATCCAGGTGAATTTGCGCGGATCGAACCGCACATTCGGATCGCCGCCGACCAGTGCGATCAGCGGCAGGTTGCGCGCGATGATGCCGAACTGGGTGCCATCCGCCGGCGCGCGATTATAGATGTAGTTCGCCAGTACCAGGCTGCCGGCGCCCGGCATGTTCTGCGCGACGAACTCCGGATGGCCGGGAACGTACTTGCCCATGTGGCGGGCAAGCAGCCGGCCCATGACGTCGAAACCGCCGCCCGGACCATAGCCGACGTAGAGAGTAACGACCTTGCCGCGATAAAACTCCGCAACCGCATCTGGGTCGGCCTGCGCCGACAGCGCGGCGGCGAGCACGAGCATGAGGCCGATCAGGACTTTCCGCACGTCCGTCTCCACTGCAGCCCGGACTTGTCTGAAATTGGGTCATAGAAGCCCCGCCGAAACAAGACTGATTAACGTGCAGACGCGAGGGGAATTTGCACAGCTTCGATGCAGCGGCGCGACCGGCGCGCAGTAGACGGCGCGCGCGCCCTGTCATTAGTGTCTGAGCCGACGCCGCGCTCGATCGAAGGTTGCCGTCATGTCCGCTTCGAAACTCATTCACCTCGCCGCCGACCTGTCGCACTACCACACCGATTATTTGTGGAAGCTGCCCGGCTCGTGGGAAGGCTACCCGTATTACTCGAGCCCGGAATTCTACGAGGACATCGCCCGCACTGCGGCGCGCGGCATCATGGATATGCTGTTCTTCGGCGATTCCGGCGGCACGCCGGAAGATTACGGCGGCAATCACCACGCCGCGGTGCGCTACGGCACCAAATGGCCGCGCCACGACATGATGCCGATGATCCCCTGCATGTCGCGCGCGGCCGCAGGCATAGGCTTCGGCATCACCATGTCGACGACCTATCATCATCCGTTCCATATCGCGCGCGTGTTCAACGGCCTCGATCACGTCACCAAGGGCCGCATCGCCTGGAATGCGGTGACGTCGCGCTCAAAAAACGAGGCAGCCAATTACGGCTACAAAAAAATGATCGAGCACGACGTGCGCTACGAGCGGGCACAGGAACATCTGCAAGTCTGCCGTCTGTTGTGGGACAGCATCGAGCCGGATGCGATCTTGCTCGACCGCGAAAATGGAATCTTTGGCGATCCGGCCAAGGTGCATCTCATAAATTTCGAGGGCGAGTATTACAGCGTACGCGGCCCCCTGCCCGCGCTGCCATCTCCGCAGCGCCGGCCGGTGATCATTCAGGCTGGACAGTCCGGCCCCGGGATGGATCTCGCCGCACATTACGCCGACCTGCAATTTTCGACGCGACGCACGCTGCCTAGCATGAAGGCGCATCGCGCCGAACTTGACACGCGGCTCGCCAAGTTTGGCCGCAAGCCGGAAGACTGCGGCATCCTGTGGTCGGTGCGCATCCAGGTCGCGGGCTCGGAGGTCGAGGCCCAGGCAATGGAAGAGCACTATCTCGATTCAATCCCGCCAGAAGCCGGCCTGATCGAATTGTCGTCGATGTATGGGCTCGACTTCTCCCGCCTCCGCCGCGACATGCGCCTTGCCGACGTCGCAACCGAAGTCAAAGCGCAGAACGTGCACTGGGGCAGCTTCGAGGAGATTCTGAAGACCACCGATCCAAGCCTCACCGTCGAGCAGTTCGGCCGCCGCTTTATGACCGAACGCGTTCTGGTCGCCGGCGGCACACCGAAACAGATCGCCGACAAGCTTGAACAATGGCATTTCGAAACCGGCGCCAATGGCGGCTTCATGCTGGCGCGCGGCTTCTCCGCGCCCGGCAACCTGCAGGAATTCGTCGATCACGTGGTGCCCGAGCTGCAGCGCCGCGGGCTGAGCAAAAAGCGCTATACCGGCGCGACGCTGCGCGAGAACTTGTTGCAGTAGCTGTTGGCTTATTTGTCGGGCTTCGCCGGCGGCGCGGCCGCGGGTGCCGCCGCAGGCGGTGCCGCGGCCGCAGCGCCGCCGGGTTTCGGCAGGCCGCTGTAAACCGCAGGCGGGACAACGACCATAACGAATTCCGCAGGTGTCTGGTTCGGACCATAAGGTCCGCCGACCTGATGCGATACCGGCGGCAGGCTCTTGAGATAATCGACAATCGCCAGCGCGTCCGACTTGGTCAGATTGGCGTAGGCGTGCCAGGGCATAACCGGCGCCAGCGCGCGGCCGGTCGGTGTTTTTCCGGTTGTAAACGCGGTAACGATCTGTTCGTCGGTCCAGCTGCCCAGTCCGGTCTTTTTGTCCGGTGTCAGATTCGGTCCGACGAAAACTCCAAGCCCCGGAATCGCGAAGCCGACATCCGATCCACCGAGGAATCTGGCCATGTCGGGCTTGCCGAAGAAACTGCCCGGCGTGTGGCAATCCGTGCAGCTACCGAAGGTCACGAGATATTTTCCCCGCGCCACGGCCGCACGTGCGGAACTTGACGGCGCACCATGCTTCATGGCGGCGAACTGACGATGATTCATGGCAGCGTCCGCGCCATGGAACGGCAGCGCGAAGCCGGCGGCGGCGCTGATTGCGGCAAAAGTGGCTTGTGCGATACGGCAGACTTTCACGACATTCTCCCCTGCAATGGAACCCAGCCGTGCGATTAGTCAAACACATCACACGCGCTCGCTTGAGTCGTCAACGCTGCGGGGTGCGGCTGAATGGTTTGCCGCGGCTCGCCCTACCTCGTCGCCGCGATCGGTTCCATGCCGCTGTCAAGAATGGCCTCGGCGGCGCGCGGCGATGAGAGAAAGTCGATCAGGCGCTTGGAACTTTCGATCGCTGCCGAACCGGCGACGATCGCGGCTGAGAAGGTCTGCACGAACTGAATCTCCGGCGCGATCGAGCCGGCGAACGCGACGCCCGGCGCAACGAGAATTTCGCTCACCGGCATCACCGCAAGATCCACCTCGCCTGCGGCGACCATGCGGGTTGCATCGCTGCCGCGCGGCGCCAGCTTGGTCTCGACCTTTCCGGCGATGCCAAGCCGCGGGAATAGATCGGTCGTCATCCAGATGCCGCTGGTGCTGGCCGGCATCGCTATGACGTCAGCCTTGAGCAGGAGTTGTTTGAAGGCTTCGACTGTACCGACATCGGGTGCTGTGGAGCCGGCGCGTATCGCCACGCCGAGCGGGACCTGTGCGAGATCGACGCCGGTACCGCCTACGATCTTGTTCGCGGCGATCAGGTCGTCAAGGCCCTCTCTGGAGAGGATTACGACGTCCGCATGCACGCCGCGGTTAAGCTGCGCGGCGATCGTCTGCGGCCCCGCTCCCTGCGACGCCCCCGATCCGGTCGTGACGCCGATGCCGGTCGTACGCTCGAACTCCGGCAACAGTCGTTCGTACGCGCCGGAGAACCCGCCCGACATGATAACACTGACCTTTGTCGCCTCATTCGCCATCGTCGTCGCCCGCTCTGTTCACGGCTCGCCATCAGAACTCGATATCAATATAATTGAGTTGGACCTTGCCCTCTCGTGCAGCAATGCCCGCGCAACACTGAGTCAAATTGTAATCCGTTTTACGGCCGCGTCGATATCCGAACCAAGGAGAGGTCGAAAATGAAGCTCCGCCGCAGACGGTTTCTTCATGTCGCAACCGGCGCTGCCGCGGTCTTCACGATGCCGCGCACTGCATGGACGCAAGGTTATCCGACACGGTCCGTACGATTAATCGTGGGGACACCGCCCGGCACGTCGCCGGATACGATCGCGCGGCTTTTCGGGCAGTTTCTGGCGCAACGGCTTGGGCAACCGTTTGTCATCGAAAACCGGCCCGGCGCCGGCATGAATGTCGCAACCGAGACGGTCGTGCGGGCACCGGCGGACGGCTACACGCTGCTGCTGTCCAGCCTCTCGAATGCGATCAACGCCACCCTCTATGCGAAACTCAATTTCAACTTTCTGCGCGACATCGCCCCGGTCGCCTTCGTCGGCGACAACGCGTTTCTCATGGCGGTCACGCCATCGCTTCCGGTCAAGACGGTTCCCGAATTCATTGCCTACGCCAAGGCCAATCTTGGCAAGATCAACATGGCGTCCGGCGGCAACGGCAGCGCGCCGCATGTGTTCGGCGAATTGTTCAAACAGATGGCCGGGGTCGATCTGGTTCATGTGCCGTACCGGTCGAGCTTCTACCCCGATCTGTTCTCCGGGCGCGTGCAGGTTGCCTTCATCGCGGTCGCCGGCTCGCTGGCTCTGGTTAAGGCCGGCAAAATCCGCGCACTCGGAGTGACGACCGCAAAGCGATCGGACGTTCTGCCCGACCTTCCCACCATCGGTGAATTCGTGCCCGGCTATCAGGCAAGCGCGTGGCTCGGCATCGGAGCGCCCAAGGACACCCCCGCCGCAATCATCGCAACGCTCAACAGCCAAATTAACGCGATCGTGTCCGATGCCGACGTGAAAAGCCGCCTGGCCGGCTTGGGCATCGAGCCGCGGCCGATGACGCCGGCCGAGTTCGGCAAATTCTGCGCCGACGAAACGGACAAGTGGGCCAAGGTCGTCAGAAGCGCCAGCATCAAGGCGGGCTGATTTTCCGCCGCCTTTCCCGCGATCCGAGAGCAAATAGGAATGAGCAGATACGCGCCCAAAACGTCACGGACCAGTGATCTGGTAGCCCAGATACCACGAAAACAGATTCGTCGCGGAGGCGTTCTGCAGCGCTCGCCCCGCTGAAAACAGCAGATGGTTGCGGTCGTCGATGTCATAGACGCCGCCGACATTGAATCCCGTTGTGTCGTTGCCGCCGATGGTCTGTGCCGTTTCGTGAAACAGTTCGCCTCCGATGGCAAGCTGCTTGGTGACCTGCTTTTGCAACAGCCAGCCGAAGAACCAATAATCTTTGTCAGGGGTGCCGGCGCCGTGGTTGATCCAATAGCCACCGCCGCCATAGGTGAGCCAATCGTTGCCCAGGTCCTTTTGCAGCCATACGGGGAAAAATGCGCGCACGTGGCCGGCGCCCAGCCCCTCCGCTTGATCGCCCGTCGGCAGCTCGATCAGCGGGAAAACGCCGACCATCGGCGTCGAGCCATTCTTATCTTCCTGGATGAAGCGATACTTGAACCCGAGTTCGGTGTCGCCGTAGCCGAATTGCGTGGCGCCCCCGGCCGGACTGTCGAAGGCGAGCGGCGCGATAATGTGAAACTGGCCGTTGGGGATGATGCCGTAATTGAATTCCCAGGCGGGTCCTACGCCGGACGTGTCGCCGCTCACCGCGGTGCCCGTGCTGAAGGTATAAAACTCATAGTGCTGGTAATCGACCGGCTCCGGGTCGTCAGTCATGAACGGCGGACCAGCCTGTGCGAGTTCGGGCCTGCATATTACCAGTCCGATGACAGCCAGGTAGGCGACGCGAAACAGCCCCTTTGAAAAGACCATGGCTGCACCTTCCTTGGTCACGCGCTGGGCAAGAGACTCACCCATTGGCGAGCGCCAGGGCCGCTCCGCCCAGCGCACTCACGATGACGACCAGCAGCGGCGGCGCGCGCCAGACCATGAGCAGAACGAAGGCGACAAGCGCAACGGCGAAATCGCCGCGGCTGTTGACCGAACTGGTCCAGACCGGATTGTAGAGAGCCGCGGCGAGGATGCCGACGACCGCGGCGTTGATGCCCCGCATGATGGCCTGCGCGCCGGCCTTCTTCCGGAATCTGTCCCAGAACGGCAGGGTGCCGAGCAGGATCAGAATTCCTGGAAGAAAAATGCCGATCAGTCCCAACACCGCGCCGGGAACCCCATGCGGCGAAGGTGTGACGACCGCGCCGAGATAGGCTGCGAACGTGAAAAGTGGTCCCGGAATCGCCTGCGCGGCGCCGTAGCCGGCGAGAAACGTGTTGTCGCTGACCCAGCCAGGCGCGACGAAGGCCTGGCGCAGCAGTGGCAGCACGACGTGGCCGCCGCCGAAAACCAACGCGCCCGAGCGGTAGAATGCCTCGAACAACGCCACGCCTGGTGCCGCCCATAGGCTGCGCAGGATCGGCAAGCCCAGAAGCAAGACGAAGAAGGCGGACAGTGCAACGAGTCCGGCTCTCCGCGAAACCGGCAGAACCACATGGCCGCCCGCTGCAGGTGTGGCGCCCCGACACAGCCACAGCCCGGCAAGGCCGCCCATGACGATCGCACCGATCTGCGCGACCGACGACGTGCTGAACAAAAGGATCAGGGCGGCGACGACCGCAATCGATGCCCGCTCGCGGTCAGGGCATAAGGTCCGGGCCATGCCCCACACAGCCTGGGCGACGATCGCGACCGCGACGAGTTTGAGGCCGTGCAGCAAGCCGGTTCCGATCGGACCACTCAGGGCGCCGGCGCCGTAGGCGAATAGAACAAGGATAATGGCGGACGGCAGGGTGAAGCCGGTCCACGCCGCGAGCCCGCCGAGATAGCCGCCGCGCATCAGACCGATCGAAAACCCGACCTGGCTGGAAGCCGGACCCGGCAAGAACTGGCACAGCGCGACGAGGTCGACAAAAGCCTGTTCGTCGAGCCAGCGCCGGCGCACGACAAACTCCTCGCGGAAATAGCCGATGTGGGCAATCGGTCCGCCGAAGCAGCTCACACCGAGTTCGGAAAAGACCCGCAGCACTTCGGACGCCGTGCCGGCGTGCCGTGAGCCCGGCATAGATTCGCCGGCTGCAGTTCGCGTCGACACGTCCGCTGTCGTGTTTGCGGTTTCGTGCATCATCGGATCATGAATCCGGACTGGAATTGGGGCCGCAATTCTCCAAGTTAGCCGATGCCCTCTCGAACGTCGATATCGCCTGTCGGCAAAGGTCGCACGATGACGCGGCTGTCCATTCCGGATCGGGACATGTGACCGCGACGGCCGATCAGAGGGTTGGAAGAGCGCCGCGTCAGGTTAGGCGTGCAGCCTCGCGCGCCAAAAATCCCACCAGTTCTCGGTATTGCAACGGAGTTTCGCCGCCGTTCAGGCAATTGATCATCACACCGACCACGTCCCTGGTCCGTTAGATTGCGGGCGGATTTGCGTTTTGCTGTCGGCCCCAGTCGAACTTGTAATTCACCCCGACATCGACCTCGCTGACCTTGTCCGCCAAAGTGGTCGACAACAACGAGAACGGGAACGTGACGACTGTCGGCTCGAAATCCGTATAGCGATACTCCGCAAACGCGTTCCAGTTCTGCGCAAAGGCGACCGCGACACCGCCGCCGGTAGTCCAGCCGCCCACATAGGTGTTTACCGCCTCGTCGGTGCCCGCGGTCGAGAGGTTGAGCGCACCGGTCAGCTGCGTGCGGATGAATTGGTCGCTCGACCAGGCCCAACCGCCGGTGCCGTAGAACAACACATTGTTGAAGGCGTAACCCAGGCGACCGCGCACGGTTTCGCTGTCAAACACATTGGTTCGATCGGAGCTGGTGCCCAAGGCGGCGGTGAGGCTGACGGTTTTCCTGCTGCCTGAGGAGACGTCGGCCTCGATGCCCAGAACTATCCGGGACGGCAACATATAGTCGTAGCCGAGCTGAACGCCGCCGTGCCAATCGCCGGTGTTGCCGAAGATCGGACCGGAGGTTGTGCCGGTCGCCGCATTGACTGTGCTGCCCTCGGTCTTCGACAAACTGGTGTTAACGCGCGCACCGAGGTAGAGCCCGGTCCAGTCGTAATCGCCGGGCTGCAAGGGGTCGGCGGGGAACGACCGCTTCATGTCTGCGGCCATCGTCGCGAAGTTGACTTTATTGATCGTCTCCAGCGGCCCGGCGAGCGTCAGCCGGAACGCGAGCGGCTCTAGCCCATGATAGACATAGTCCATCACGCCGTTGGCGCAGACCGCGGCTGGCACGGTCGATGCCCCATGCGCCGGATTGCACAGGGCATACAGGTTGTCGGTCGTCAGCAGCGAGCCGTAGGCATAGGTGTCCAGGTCGGTCGTCGAGTTCAGAAGATTGAGCGCGTCGAGCTGAATGCGCCAGCCGTTGTCGAAGCGGTAGCCGACCCCGGCATTGATCTCATTCATCGGCGGCGCCTGGAAGACGCCGTCCTCGGTAAGCGGCCGTGAGCTGATATAGCGCCAGCGCATGTCGCTGAACCAGCCGGTCTTTTCGCCGAGCGTGATCCCGCCCGAAGCGATCATCCAGGGTGCGTTGTAGACATAGTTGCCCGGCGCGTTGCCGATCTGAGCCTGCGGATACCCGGCGAGGGACTGGTAAAGCGAGTCTTGCGTCGTGTCGAAGCCGAGGAACCGGGCACGCGACAGCGCCAGATTGGCGTCGATATGCACCCAGGAGGCTGGACGATAGTCGTTGGTGAACTCGATGCCGGTGCGCTGGCTCGGCAAGCCGGCCGTCGTGTCGCCGGTGTCGCCGTCGAAAAATAGTTCTGAATCCTGGTGGATGTAGAAAAGGCTGACAGAGCTGTCGAGATTCGGAACCACCTTGATGCGGACGCCGACCTCGCCGCCGCGCGAGCGCACCAAAAACGGCGAATTGCCCTCCGGCGTCGTTGGATCGCCGGGCGTTTCCGTCACCGTCGTCGAGCGCGCATCGTTGCTGTGATAGCCCATGCCGGCGCCGACGAAGAATTCGGTCTTGGCGAACGGCCCCAGCACCATGCGGAATTTCGGGCTGCCAATCGCCTCTTTCGAATCGCCCGAATTCGCCGGCTGCAGCATGGAATTGACCGACGCATCATAGTAATCGCCGCGCCAGCCGAGAACCGTCCGCAGCCAATTGGTCCAATGCACTGTGTTCTCGGCATAGACTGCGGCGTTACCCTCGCTGACGTGGTCGTAGATGTAGGACGCGAGCATTTGCCGCTGATACGAATAGTTGAGCGCCGTGATGATATCGTCGTCGCGGGCCTGCACGCCGACCACGGTCTCGGTCGGAAGACCGGCAAACGTCGCGTCGAAGGTGCGCGATGCGCCGCCGCCGCCGTAAACGCGGTCGTCGTGCTGATGGAACTGATCGCCGCGGATCGGATCGCTGGTGTCATAGGTGTAGTTGTTCCACAGGTCCATTGCGTATTTGACGATGTAGGCGTTGGCCTTCCACGATCCATCGTCGGTGGTTTGCGCCACCCGGCCCGACAGCGAAAAGCGGCTGGTGTCGCCGCCGTCAGTCGGATCGAATGTGCCATAGAGGCCCATCTGGCCGGTCGTATAGTACCGCAGCGCATTCTGATCGGTCGAATTCCAGGTATTGGTATAGGCCATGCCGGTGAGCGAAAAGCCGTCGGTCGCCGTGCCCTGACTGTAGCGAAGGAGTCCGCTGAACTTCTTCATGTCGTCCGGGTTTGTCCACGGACCGTCGTAGCTGTTGAATTCGCCGGCATAGAGCAGGTTGCCGTCTCCTGCCTTGGTCGAGCCCAGCGCCAGATATCTCTCGTAGCCGAAGCTGCCCACCGTAACCAACTCGATGTTGTGCGGGACGGTGTCCACCACCGAGATGTGCAGATTGCCGGCGTTTTCGAAATCGCCGACGTCGGCCCAATACGGTCCTTTGCGGATATCAAGCCCGCTGACGGTTTCCGGAATGAGCCAGTTGAGATCGGTGTAGCCCTGCCCGTGCGCATGCGTTGGCAGATTGATCGGGATATCGTCCCAAAACGTTGCAAGGTCGGTGCCGTGATCGAGATTCCAGCCCCGCAAATAATACTGGTTGGCCTTGCCGGCGTCGGCATGCATGACCGCCATCAGCCCGGGCGCCGCTTCGACGATCTCGCCCGGCCGGGTGATCGAACGCGCGTTGAGATCCTCGCCCGACACCGTCATCTGACTGGCCATAGTCGGCGCCACGGCCGGGCCGTCGCCGACGTTTGGAGCGCCGGTCTCATAGGGCGAAGGCGGCGTCGTGGGAGGCTCGGCCACGGGCACCGGTGCCGCGGCGGCACGAGCGGTTGCGTTCTGCGGGGCGCGTGCACGTCGCTGTCGCGGCGGCGGCTTCCGCTTACTGGTGACCGTGATGGTCGGGAGCTGCGTCGTGTCCGACGGCGCCAGCTGGGCTGGTGCCGATGCTCCAGGCGCAGCCGCTGACGGCGGCGCGCCGGCGGACGAATTTGGTGCAGCCGTGGTGGCGGCTGGCGTCTGAGAGTTCGGTAAGGACGGCTGCTGCTGCGGTGGCGCGGTCTGCGCGAGTGCCCCAGCGCAAACCGACGTGATCAGAATGGACGCGGACGCCAGCAGCCGCGCACGCAACGACATGAAGACCCCGTTCTGGGGGAGAGAAAACCGCAACGCCCCTACGCGCAGGTGATCTGCGCGCCCGACAATAGTTGGCGACGATGACGCGTACTCCGCCCGTTTCTTGCCGGCGCCGCCCCCCGATTTTGTCCGGCAATTACCATCACAATGCCACGCCGAGTATGACGATGTCAATAAAAGTGCATACTAATAGGCCCGAACGCGGGTCGGTCAACAACTGTCCACGGCAACGAAAAGCGGGATCGGAAAATGTCGACGCCTTTTCGGTGTCGCATCGCCTCCGGTGACGACCCGCGCGCGCCCGTGCCTTGCCCCGCGACAAGCGTCGAATGGGCAACACAAAAACACCCGCAGGCAAGGGCGGCAAGCGCAATCTTGCCGCCGATTTATTTGCTGATGATGCCGGCCGCCTCGGACGCCTTGCGATAGACCGGCAGGTCGGCCTGGATCGCGGCGGCAAGCCCCTCGGGCGTAGTGCTGGTGGCGTCGAGGCTCAGATTGGCCATCTTCTGTTTGATGTCCGGCTCGGCGCAGATGACGGCGATCGCCTTCGACAACCGCTCGATGATCGGTCGCGGCGTCTCTGCGGGCGCGAAATAGCCGTTCCAGGCGGTCATGACGAAGCCGGGCACCGTCTCGGACACGGTCGGCACGTCTGGAAATTGCGGCATGCGCTGGGGCGTCGATACCGCCAGCAGCCGCACTTCGCCCGAACGGACCGAAGCCACAATGTCGGACACGTTGCCGAAGAACAATTGGATTGTGCCGCCGATCAGCGCGAGGATCGACGGCGGCGTAGCCGTGTACGGCACGCCGACCAGTTTGAGGCCCTCGCGCGCCGCGAATGCCGCAGGCGCGAGATCGCTGCTCGAGCCGCGGCCGACCGAACCGTAGTTGATCTTACCGGGGTTGGCGCGTGCATAGGCGATGAATTCGGCGAGTGTGTGCACCGGCAGGTCTCGATTGACGGCGAATGCCATGCCGTTGGTCGCCGTCATGCTGATCGGCGTCAGATCCTTGATCGGGTCGTAGTTCAATTTCTGCATCAGCGGCACCACGGAAAACTCGGCGCCGCCGGCATGATAAAGCGTGTAGCCGTCCGCTGGCGAGCGCACGACATATTCGGTGCCGATCGCGCCGCTTGCTCCCGGATGCGTCTCAACAATGAAGCGCTGGCCAAACCTCGCGCTCAGGGGATCGGCCGTCATGCGCGCCAGCACATCCGAGATGCCGCCGGGGCCGTAAGGCACGACGATTTTCACCGTGCGAGCCGGCCAGCTTTCCGCAACCGCGCGTGGTGGCTGAAGCGCGGGCAGCGCTATCGCGAGCAGAAGTAAAATGCCGATGGACCTGCGCGATGACATCTTCACAGCCCCCGTTCTCGCTTCGCGGCCCTCGCGAAGCAAAATATGGACCAAAGAGGGGAAAGAGGCGGAGGAGCGGTCGACGGGCCAGTAGCTTTACGCTGTGCAAGAGCAACACGTGGGCTTACTTCACGTCCATCGAGAATGTTGTCCAAGATCAAATCGACGTCATCGCGGCGTACGCAGATCCTAATCAGGGCGATAAGCTACAACCCATTGATTACGTCAGCTATACGATCAGTTTGACAGGACAGATTAGCAGCAATCCCGCTCTGACGTCCTGGATTCGCTCCCACAATCCGCAGTCGATTCCCTCGCAAACGCCGGACTATCAGATCAAGCCGTTCAATGGACTTAAGTCTGATTCGGTCTTCACCGAATATTTCGATACCCAAACGAGTGGCAACGGTCCGCTCATCTTCAATATTGCGTTGGTAAACACAACGCACCCGGCCGGCTATCAGATGGCGGGGGTGGGCGACGTGACCGGAAGCAGTGTGGCCGATATCATCTGGTACAATCCGTCAACCGGCGACGTCGACGAATGGCAGATCGCAAACGGCAAATGGGCCGCCAGCGTCGATCTGGGCACGCATCCGGGCAACTATCAGATCGCCGGTCTCGGCAATTTCACCGGCGGCGGCACCAGCGGCATCCTCTGGCTCGATTCGTCGTGACGATTGACGATCCGCCGGCCCGGTCTAGAAAAACCACTTCGCCGCAAGGCCTGCACCGTTGCAAGCTGAGACGTATCGGCGCCTCAACGCCGCGCGCGTGGCCGCCGTGCCGACTTACGCGCCGTGCGCGTGACGGTTTTGCGCTTCTTGGCCGGCGGCGCTGCGCTTTTGCGTTTGGCTTTCGGAGCAGCCGCGCGCTTCGCCTTTTTCTTGGCTAGCGCCGGTTTGCGCGGCGACGCTTTCTTCGCGCTCTTTGCCTTTGCGGCCTTCTTGGGTTTCGCGGCCGGCTTCGCCGTCTTCAATTTTTTGGCCGGTGCGGGCCGTGGCTCGACAACGCCCGTGGAAGATTCGGCTTTGGTCTGCTCTTCGTCGGCTTGTTCCTGCGCAAGCTTGGCGAAATAAACACGCATCGGCTCGAAATAGTTCGATTCCCAGCCGCCCTCCTCGTAGCTTCGCTGCTCGTCCGGCACGTTGCTATGCACCAGCGTCAGCAGGGTGCCATCGTCGGCTTCCGCCAGACTAATGGTGACGATGGAATCCTCATGCTCGTCGCCGAACTGGCTGGTACGCCAAGACTGCACGATGCGCGCGCCCGGCACGAGCTCCAGATTGCGGCCACTGATGTAGCCATCCCAGGCCGACACCTCGGCGCCGACCTCGTCCGACATGCTGGCTTCGCCGCCGGTCATCTCCGTGTGGGAAAGACTGTCGAGCCAGGCCTCGTAAATCTCTTCCGGCGTGGCCGGGAAGACGCTTGTGAGCGTATAAGCGTACGGCATCTGCACCTCCGTTGGTGAATGGGCGCCGGCCGCGATGTTGGGCTGGCCACACCTGTCCGGCCCGCTCCACTGTCGCCCGAATATCACATTGTCCCACAGAAAGGATGACACAACCGCCACTGCCACGCGGCGCTGTTGATATTCACCCATGCGTGGGGCAGCATATTCATGGTTAACGTGAATGCCCGGGGGACGGAATCGACACCGAAACGGGCTCGAATTGATCGGATTCCACTGCGTTGCAGCGGGGACCCGGTCGGACTTGTTTTGAATTGCGTAGCGTCTGCGTTTTGGCGGGTTCGTTAGTGGCGGGTTTTCAACAGTGCAGGCGTTGGCCCATGCAGGGTTGCGTGGCGTTGGCTGGGTGCGGCGCGTCGCCCGTGCACATCCCATTGCCGCGACCGCATTAGCCGCGTCGATCCTGGCAATCCTCCTGTCCGCCTGTGCACTCGGCCCCGACTACAAACCGGCGGCAGCGCCGGTACCGACGAGATTCAAGGAACTGAAAGGCTGGAAGCTCGCCACACCGAGCGACGCGCTGGATCGCGGCAATTGGTGGAGCCTTTATCGCGACAAGCGGCTCGACGTGCTGATGCGCCAGGTCGAAATCTCGAATCAGAATGTGGCCGCGCAGGCCGCTGCTTACGAGCAGGCGCGCGCCGTCATCAGGGAAGCGCAGGCCTCGCTGTTTCCCATCCTCACCGGCACTTATACAGACACACGGACCCGGCGCGGGCCCGGCATCAGCGGCGGGTCCGGCTTCAGCGCCGGCGGCAGCGGTGGTGGCAGCGGCGGCGGCGGCACCTATTCCACGACCTACACGCCGGCGCTGTCCGGCAGCTGGGACCTCGACGTCTGGGGCAAGGTGCGCCGCCAGATCGAGTCCGATACTGCCGCGGCGCAAGCCAGCGCCGCCGATCTCGCCAACGTCAAACTGTCCCAGCAGGCCCTGCTCGCCACCGCCTATTTCAATCTGCTGGCGATGGATTCGCTTCACGATCTGCTGGCCCAGACCGTCGCGGAATACAAACGCACGCTGCAGATCGTGCAAAACCAGTTCAAGGCCGGCTACTCGGTAACGAGCGGCGACGTGGCGACCGCCCAGGCGCAAGTCGAGACCGCAGAGGCCCAGGAAATCAATTCCGGCGCACTGCGTGCACAGTATGAGCACGCCATCGCCATGCTGACAGGCCGCCCACCCGCCGAACTGACCGTTGGCCATCACGACCTGGCCGGCACGATCCCGCATATTCCCGTGACGCTTCCCTCGACCCTGCTCGAGCGGCGGCCCGATATCGCCCAGGCTGAGCGCACCATGCAGCAAGAGAACGCGCTCATCGGCGTCGCCGAAGCGGCCTTCTTTCCTGACATCAGTCTGTCCGGCATGCTGGAGTGGATCGGCAAGACTCCGTTGCCGTTCAGCGCCGCGAATGAAGTGTGGTCGCTCGGCGCCGCTGCTTCACAGCCAATCCTCGATGGCGGCCTGCGCTCGGCGCAACTCGACGCAGCACGCGCCGCGTACTGGCAAAGCGTCGCCAGCTATCGGCAGACCGTACTCACCGCATTCCAGGGTGTGGAGGACGAGCTTTCCAACATCCACCATCTGTCCCAGCAGCTTACGCTCCAGCAAGCCGCCGTCAGGGACGCCCGTACTGCGGTCAATGTGTATACGAATCAGTTCGAGGCCGGCACGGTCGCGTTTACCACGGTGGTGACCGCCGAGGTGACGCTGCTGGGCGACGAAGAAGCGGCGCTTACCGCCCGGCAGGACCTGTTCCAGGCGAGTGTCACTCTGATCGAGGACCTCGGCGGCACCTGGGATACGACGCTGTTGCCGACCCAGAAGGAACTTCAGCAATCGTTCTCACTATTGCCGCAACTGCCAACAGAATAGCGCAACTGCCGACAGAGTAGTAACAGGGCGGATATTGCGAATTCCGCGCAAGCCATTGATTTTTAGGCGAATTCCTTGGAGACTGCATTCGGGGAGCGATTTGGCGACGGACCGCTTTGTGGCTTTTTGCGACACGCAATCCAGCCGCCTTTGAACCTCGCCGCCGGAAACCTTGGCAAATATTCATTAGGCGCAGCCTTCCGGCTCACATTATATGGCGGCATTTGCAGGCTGAACGAGCGCGCAAGATGGACGAGCGAACGCGCACCACGGACGACGACCTGACGCCGGATTTGGCTCCGGGCCTGCGGCGAACCACGCCTCAGCCGGCCGTCAAGGCGCGCCGCTATTCCGCGACCCGCATCGGTATCGGACTGATCGTCGTCGCCCTGCTCGCGCTAGGCGCTTATCAGATCGCCCGCTGGGTAACCGCCGGCAAGGCACCGGCCGGACGCATCGCGGTCAATGCAACTCAATCCGTCGGCGCTTCGACAGTCGTCACCAACAACGTCCCGGTGATCGTCAACGCGCTCGGCACCGTGACGCCGATTGCCACCGTCACGGTGCAATCGCAGATCAGCGGCTATCTCACCAAGGTTGCGTTCACCGAGGGCCAGACTGTGCAGAAGGGCCAGTTGCTGGCGCAGATCGACGACCGGCCCTACGTGATCTTGAAAGCGCAGTACGAAGGCCAGCTTGCGCACGATCAAGGCCTGCTGAGCCAGGCGCAGATGGATCTCAAGCGCTATCAGACCTTGGCGGCGCAAAATTCGATCGCCAAACAGCAGGCCGAGGATCAGGTCTTTGTCGTCCAGCAGTATCAGGGCACGGTCAAGCAGGATCAGAGCCTGATCAACGCGCAGGCGCTGAATATCGCGTACTGCCACATCGTTTCTCCAATCACCGGCCGCATCGGCCTGCGCCTGGTCGATCCGGGCAATTACGTGCAGCCGAGCAGCGCGAGCGGGCTTGCCGTCGTCACCGAGTTACAGCCGATCACCGTGATCTTCTCGATCCCGGAGGACGATCTGCCGGACGTCCTGCCGCAGCTTAACGCCGGCACCAAGCTTCAGGTCACCACTTTCGACCGTGCCAACATCAAGCAACTGGGAGTCGGCAGCGTGATGGCCGTCGACAGTCAGATCGATACCACTACCGGCACCGTGCGGGTGCGCGCCCAGTTCGACAACCCCGACGACGCGCTGTTCCCCAATCAATTCGTCAACGTGCAGCTTTTGGTGAAGACGCTGCAAAATGCGCTGACGGTCCCGACCGCGGCGATCCAGCGCGGCGCGCCGGGCGCCACGCCGGGCGGCGCAATGGGGACGTATGTTTATCTGGTCAACGCCAACAACACCGTCTCGGTGCGTCAGATCACCGTCGGCCCGACCTATGTCGACCCGCACCAGGGGAGCATGACGACCGTGGAAACCGGACTTGCGGCCGGCGACAAGGTCGTGACCGACGGTGCCGACCGGCTGCGCGATGGACTGCGCGTCAATGTCAGCAGCGTCGACGGCAAGCCGGTCGCGCCGACAGCTGCTGCCGCAGCAGGCAGCGGGCAAAAGGGCAAAGGCGGCGGCCGGTCGCGACGGCAAGGCGGCGGTAGCGGCGGCGCGAGCCAGTAGCGACAGCAGGCAGCGGCGAACGCGCCCCGCGTCCAGGCGCAATGATGAATCGATGAGATGAACGTCTCCGAACCCTTCATCCTGCGTCCGGTCGCCACCACGCTGCTCATGGTGGCGATCATGCTGTCGGGCATTATCGCCTTCACGTTTCTGCCGCTGTCGACGTTGCCCGAAGTCGACTATCCGACGATCCAGGTGCAGACGCTCTATCCGGGCGCCAGCCCGGAAGTGATGACCTCGTCGGTCACGGCGCCGCTCGAGCGCCAATTCGGCCAGATGCCCGGCTTGAACCAGATGACGTCGGCAAGCTCGGCCGGCGCCTCGGTGATTACGCTGCAGTTCAGCCTCGATCTCTCCCTCGACGTCGCCGAGCAGGAGGTGCAGGCCTCGATCAATGCGGCCGGCAATCTATTGCCGAGCGATCTGCCGACGCCGCCGATCTACGCCAAGGTCAACCCGGCCGACGCGCCGATCCTGACCATCGCGGTGACATCGAAGACGCTGCCGCTGACGTCGCTGGAAGATTTGAGCGAAACCAGCCTCGCGCAGAAGATCTCGCAGCTCAACGGCGTCGGGCTGGTCAGCATCAGCGGGGGCCAGCGCCCGGCGGTGCGCGTTCAGCTCAATCCGCAATCGCTCGCCGCCTATGGGATTGCCATCGACGAC
Organism: uncultured Alphaproteobacteria bacterium; assembly: GCA_963729965.1. Lineage (GTDB taxonomy): Bacteria > Pseudomonadota > Alphaproteobacteria > Rhizobiales > Xanthobacteraceae > BOG-931. Next base: position 229,394 of record CAVSPX010000005.1, on the reverse strand, counting down.
ATTCGCACCACGATTGCCAACCTGAACGTCAATACGCCGAAGGGCAATTTCGACGGCCGCGCGCAGGCTTCGACCATCAACGCCAACGATCAGCTCACCAGCGCCGACCAGTACCGCAATCTGATCGTCGCCTACCGCAACGGCGGGCCGGTGCGGCTGTCCGACGTCGCCAGCATCGTCAGCGGGCCGGAGAACACCAAGCTCGGCGCCTGGTTCGACACTACGCCGGCGATCATCCTGTCGGTGCAGCGCCAGCCCGGCGCCAACATCATCCAGGTCGTCGACCGCATCCAGTCGCTGTTGCCGGCGTTGCGCGCCACGCTGCCGGCCGCCGTCGACCTCGCCGTGATCAGCGACCGCACCGTCACCATCCGCGCCTCGGTTGCCGACGTGGAATTCGAACTAGCGCTCGCGGTCGTGCTGGTGGTGATCGTGATCTTCATATTCTTGCGCACACTGCCGGGCACCATCATTCCAAGCCTCTCGGTACCGCTGTCGCTGGTCGGCACGTTCGGCGCCATGTATCTGCTCGGCTTCTCGCTCGACAATCTGTCCTTGATGGCGCTGACGATCGCCACCGGCTTCGTGGTCGACGACGCCATCGTCATGATTGAAAACATCGCCCGCTATGTCGAAGGCGGCATGTCGCCGCTCGACGCGGCTTTACGCGGCTCGGAGCAAATCGGATTCACCATCATTTCGCTGACGATCTCGCTGATCGCGGTGCTCATTCCATTGCTGTTCATGGGCGACGTCGTCGGCCGGCTGTTTCACGAATTCGCCATCACGCTCGCTGTCACCATCGTCATTTCGGCCGTGGTGTCGCTCACTCTCGTGCCGATGATGTGCGCGAGACTGATCCGCCATCGCCCGGAATCCGAGCGCAGCGCATTCGACGTGCGTTCCGAACACGCCTTCAACGCCATCATCGCCGGTTACGGTCGCGCGCTGACTTGGGTGCTGGACCGCCAGCCGCTGACATTGCTGGTCGCGGTGCTGACGCTCGTCTTCACCATCGTGCTCTATTACGAGATTCCCAAAGGCTTCTTCCCGGTGCAGGACACCGGCCTCATTCAGGCCATCACCGAGGCCTCGCAGAGCGTCTCCTATCAGCAAATGGCGACGCTGCAGAACCAACTCGCCGACGCGGTGCTCAAAGACCCGGATGTGGTCAACCTGAGTTCCTATGTGGGCGTCGACGGCACAAACCAAACGCTCAATACCGGCCGGTTTCTGATCACGCTCAAGCCGCATGACGAGCGCAGCCTGTCGGCAAGCGCCATCATCGAGCGCCTGCAGCGCGAAACGGCCGGCGTGACCGGCATCACGCTCTACATGCAACCGGTGCAGGATCTTACGATCGACTCGACGATCACCCGCGCGCCCTACAATTTCGTCCTCGAAGACGCCAATCCGACGGAGTTCAACACCTGGGTGCCGAAGCTGGTGGACCGTCTGAACCGGCTGCCGCAGCTGTCCGGAGTCGCCAGCGACCTGCAGCAGCAGGGCCTTGCCGTCGATCTTGTCATCGACCGCGCCACCGCGAGCCGCTTCGGCATCACGCCAGCCACCGTGGACAACGCGCTCTACGACGCATTCGGCCAACGCATCATCTCGACCATCTATACTCAGTCCAACCAGTATCGCGTCATCCTGGAACTCGATCCGACGCTGCAGCGCTCGCTGGCCGGGCTGTCGAGCATCTATCTGCCATCGTCGTCGTCTGCGACCAACGGCCAGGTGCCGCTGTCGGCAATCACCCATATCGAGCAGCGGACCGGACCCCTGGTAGTCACGCATTACGGCCAGTTTCCGGCGACGACGATTTCGTTCAACACCGCTCCGGGCTACTCGATCGATGCGGCGATCACCGCGATCCAGCGGGCGGAAACCGATGTCGGCCTGCCGCAGAGCTTCATCACCGCATTTCAGGGCACCGCGGCGGCGTTCCAGTCTTCGCTGAGCAACGAGGTCTTTCTGTTCCTCGCCGCCATCGTCGCGATGTACATCGTGCTTGGCGTGCTCTACGAGAGTTTCGTTCACCCGGTCACAATTCTATCGACCTTGCCGTCGGCCGGGGTCGGCGCGCTGCTGTCACTGATGCTGTTCGGTTATGATCTGAACGTCATTTCGATCATCGGCATCATTCTCTTGATCGGCATCGTCAAGAAGAACGGCATCATGATGATCGACTTTGCGCTCGATGCCGAGCGCGTCGAGGGCTTGCCGCCGCGCGAGGCGATCTATCAAGCATCCTTGTTGCGCTTCCGGCCGATCATGATGACGACGATGGCGGCGATTCTCGGCGCATTGCCGCTGATGCTCGGCACCGGCACCGGGTCCGAACTGCGCCATCCGCTCGGCCTTACGCTGGTCGGCGGCTTGATCGTCAGTCAGCTGCTGACGCTGTTCACGACGCCCGTCATTTATCTCTATTTCGACCGGCTGGCGGTGCGCCTGACCGGACGCTCCGCCGCCGGTCCCCTGCCCCGCGCTGAGCCGGCGGAATGAATATTTCGGCACCTTTCATCTCGCGGCCGGTAGCGACAACGCTGCTGACGCTGGGCATCGCCTTTGCCGGAGCGTTGGGCTTCTCCAGATTGCCGGTGGCGCCGCTGCCGCAGGTCGATTTCCCGACCATTTCGGTCAGCGCCCAGTTGCCCGGCGCCAGTCCGATGACCGTCGCTACCAGCGTTACCGAGCCGCTCGAGCGTCATCTCGGGCAGATCGCGGACGTTACCGAGATGACGTCGCAGAGCGGGATCGGCCAGGCCCGCATTACGCTGCAGTTCAACCTTAACCGCGACATCGACGGCGCCGCCCGCGACGTGCAGGCGGCCATCAATGCGGCACGCGCCGACCTGCCGACGTCGCTGCGCAGCAATCCTACCTACCGCAAGGTCAATCCGGCCGACGCGCCGATCCTCATCCTGGCGCTGACCTCAAACACGCTCACCCAGGGTCAGATGTACGACGCGGCCAGCAACATCCTGGCCCAGCGGCTGTCGCAATTGTCCGGCATCGGCCAGGTTATCATCGGCGGCTCGGCGCTGCCCGCGGTGCGCGTCGATCTCAATCCGCAGGCGCTGTTCAACTACGGCATCGGTCTGGAAGACGTGCGCGCGGCGCTGGCCTCGGCCAATGCCAACAGTCCCAAGGGCTCGATCGACGACGGTACGCAGCGCTATCAGCTCTACACCAACGATCAGGCGACCACGGCAGCGGACTACATGCCGCTCGTCATCGCCTACCGCAACGGCGCCGCGGTGCGGCTCTCCGACGTGGCAAACGTGTTCGATTCCGTCGAGGACGTGCGCAATCTCGGCCTCTCCAACGGCAAGCCCTCGGTGCTGGTCATCCTGTTCCGCCAGCCCGGCGGCAACATCATCGACACCATCGATGGCGTGAAGGCGGAGTTGCCCTATCTGACGGCGGCGATGCCGGGCGACATGCATGTCGACATCGCCATCGACCGCTCGACCACGATCCGCACCTCGCTGCACGACACCGAAATGACGCTGGTGATCGCCGTCATCCTGGTCACCATGGTGGTTTATCTGTTTCTTCGCGATCTGCGCGCCACCCTCATCCCCAGCATCGCGGTGCCCGTTTCTCTGCTCGGCACGTTCGGGGCAATGTATCTGTTGGGTTACAGCCTCGATATTCTGTCGCTGATGGCGCTGACGATCGCCACCGGTTTCGTGGTCGATGACGCTATCGTGGTTCTGGAAAACATCTCGCGCCACCTCGACGAAGGCATGCCGCGCATGGAGGCGGCATTGCGCGGCGCGCGTGAGGTCGGCTTCACCGTGCTGTCGATCAGCTTGTCGCTGGTCGCCGTGTTCACTCCGATTTTGCTGTTGGGCGGCATTCTCGGCCGCCTGTTCCGCGAATTCACGCTGACGCTTTCGCTCGCCATCCTGATTTCGCTGTGCGTCTCGCTGACCACGACGCCGATGCTGTCGTCGCTGTTTCTGCGCGCGCGGCCGCGTGAGCATGCGCAGCGGCGCAACAGGTTTTTCACGCGCGTGCTCGAAGGCTATGAGCGATCGCTCGCCTGGGCGTTGCACCACAGCCGGCTCGTGTTCGTGATCTTTCTGTCGGCGATCGCGCTCAATTTCCTGCTCGGCTATCTCATCCCCAAGGGCTATTTCCCGCAGGAGGATACCGGACGCCTGATCGGCGCCTTGCAGGCCGATCAAAGCGTGTCGTTTCAGGCCATGACGCAGAAGCTGCGGCAGATGATGGCGATCGTCCAGGCCGATCCGGCGGTCGACCACGTCGTCGGATACACCGGGGTGGGCAGCGGCGGCGGTTTCGGTCAGATCAATACCGGGTCGGTGTTCGTTTCGCTCAGGCCGAATGGCCAGCGGCCGTCGATCGATCAGGTGATTGCGCGGCTACGGCCGAAGCTGGCGCAGGTGCCGGGCGGTCGCCTGTTTCTGATACCGGTCCAGGATATCCGGGCCGGCGGCCGGCAGAGCAACGCGCAATACCAGTACACGCTGCAATCGGACAGCCCAGACGATCTGGCCACATGGGTGCCGAAGCTCGTCCAGGTGCTGGAGCGCAGCCCCGTACTGGCCGACGTCAATTCCGATCAGCAGCAAAAGGGGCTGGAGACCGATCTGGTGATCGATCGCGACACGGCGTCCCGTCTCGGCGTCACGCCTGCGCAGATCGACAACACCCTATACGACGCGTTCGGACAGCGGCAGGTGTCGGTGATCTACAGCGCCATCAACCAATACCACGTCGTGATGGAAATCGACCCGCGCTATACGCACGATCCCAAGTCGCTCGACGACCTCTATGTATCAACATCGGGTGGCGGCGCCTCGGGCACGGCGACGTCGAACCTGCCCGCAGGCAACGTGACCGGACCGGCCACGGGCAGCGCGGCCTCCGCGGTCGCGACGGCAGCCGCCAACGCCAACAACAACTCCGCTCGCAATGCCGCCATCAACGCCCTCGCCAATACCGGCAAGGGTGCCACGTCGTCAGGCGCGGCGGTGAGCACCACAAAGGAGACGATGGTGCCGCTGTCGGCGGTCAGCCACTACAGGCCCGGCAATACCCCACTCTCGGTCCAGCATCAGGGCCTGTTCGTTTCCTCGACGATCTCGTTTAACCTGCCGCCCGGCGCCACGCTCGGCGAAGCCTCCGCGGTGATCGCCAACGCGGTGAACGAGTTGCAGATGCCGGCGTCGATCCATGGCAGTCTCGCCGGCACCGCGCAGCTGTTCGCGCAATCGGCGAACAACGAGATCGTGCTGATCGTGGCGGCGATCGCCGCGGTCTATATCGTGCTTGGCATCCTCTACGAGAGCTATGTGCACCCGATCACCATCCTGTCGACGCTGCCGTCGGCCGGCGTCGGCGCCTTTTTGGCGTTAATGCTGTTCCATACCCAATTCGACATCATCGGCACCATCGGGGTGATTTTGCTGATCGGCATCGTCAAGAAGAATGCGATCATGATGATCGACTTTGCCATCGATGCGAAGCGGTCGCACAATCTGAGCGCATACGACGCGATCTATCAGGCCTGTCTGTTGCGCTTTCGCCCGATCATGATGACAACCTCGGCGGCAATCCTTGGCGCCGTGCCGCTGGCGGTGAGCTTCGGCGCCGGCAGCGAAATCCGCCGCCCGCTCGGCATCTCGATCATGGGCGGCCTCATCATCAGCCAGCTGCTGACGCTCTACACCACGCCGGTGCTGTATCTCTATCTGGATCGGCTCGGCCAGTGGACCGAGCGCCAGCGCATGCGTTTCATGCCCGGACTGTTCGGTGCGCCGCCGCCGGCGCCGGCGGAATAAGTTCAGCTCCACGGTGTCATCATCCGCGCATGCGCATGCGGGTGATCCCAAGCCACCGCCATACCGGATGCGCGTCAGCGCCAGCGCCAGCGAATACGGGATACTCCGTCTTCGCGAAGCATGACAAGACGCGTTTATCGGACGTAAATCGGCGGCCGGCTGTAGCAGCACGGCGTCGGCCAATGCGGCCACCGCGGCCCGATATAGGCGCGGATATGCAGAACCCTGCGGTGCAGCCGGGTGATGATCCGGCCCTTGATGCCGTCGTCAACGTCGGGATTGGCTTCCAGAAAAGCGATGTGGTTTTGCTCGTGGTAGATGACGCGATGCGCGCGCAGCCAGCACTGCTCACTGTGTAAATCGCAGTCGGCCATCGCCGGCGAAGCGGCGCAAACGAGCCAAGCGATGCCGCAAAGCAAGAGAACGCGCCTCATCCGCATGGCCCTCCACCGTTAACGGAGAGCAATGATAGCCGGTCGCGGCAGCGGAGGAAACGCATTTCCAGCCGCTACTGCACCGCGTCATTTCACCATGGTGCGCGAGCATGTTAGCGTGCGGCAACATCCCATCGCAGAAGCAGCCGGGACCACAACACGATACGATGCGCAATCTCTTGAGCAACCTGTCTCGCATGACGGCGTTCGCGCCTTTGGCGCTGGCCGCAACACTCGTCGGCTTGTCACCGGCGCAGGCCGACGAGGCCGCAGCGTTCTACCAGGGACGCGACCTCAACCTGATCGAAGGGTTCAACGTCGGCGGCGGCGCCGACCTTTATACCCGCATCATCGCCAGGCACCTCGCCGATCACATTCCGGGTCGCCCGAACGTCGTCGTCCACAACATGCCCGGCGCCGGCAGCATGAATGCGGCCAATCACGTGTTCAACGTCTCGCCGAAGGACGGCTCCGAGATCGGATTGTTTGCCGGCAGCATCGCAGTCGACCCGGTGATCGGCGGCGTGCCGAGCCAATACGACTCCCGCAAGTTCAATTGGATCGGAGCACCCGCCGCCGAAAGCGACGTTTGCATCGTCTCCAAGAAGTCGCCGATCAAGACATTCGCCGACGTTTTCAAACGGGAGATGATAACGGGCGCAGCCGGCACCAGCACTTACGATTTTCCCGTCGTGCTCAACAGTCTTCTGGGCACCAAATTCAAGCTGGTGAAAGGCTATAACGGCAGCTCGGGGCTACGGCTCGCCTACGAGCGCGGCGAGATCGAGGGCTTTTGCGGCCTCGGCCTGGATTCGCTGCACAGCCTTGGCATCACCAAGGACAACGCCACCATCCTGGTTCAAACATCGCTCAGGAGTGATCCGCGGCTAAACGGAGTGCCGCTCATTGCGGACTACGCCAAGACCGCGGATACGCGGCAGATCATGCAGCTCATTTTCGGCTGGCTGGTGATGGACCGCCCGCTCGCCGCGCCACCCGGGGTTCCGCCGGAGCGGGTCGCCGCCTTGCGCGCCGGCTTCGACCGGACCATGGGCGATCCGGCGTTTCGCGCCGACCTCGCCAAGTCCGCGTTGAGTTTTTCGCCGATGCAGGGCAGTGCTATCGAAAGCTTCATCAGCGAGGTCTATCACACGCCCGCCGACGTCGCCCGCAAGGCCGCCCTGTTACTGGGACGGCATGTGCCCTGACATGTCGCCGCCGCAGGGCGGGCGAATTGCAATGCGCGGCGGGCCGCGCCACAATTATCCAAAGCCGAGGCCACACTCGCGCGACAACGTCATGGAGGTCCGCCCTTGCTGCCGCAGCACGAAAACGAGCTTTTGACGCGCGTCGGTCCCGGAACCCAAATGGGCGCGCTGATGCGCCGCTACTGGATTCCCGCGGCGTTCTCCACGCAGATTGCCAAACCCGATGGACCGCCACTGCGGGTGCGGCTTCTTGGCGAGAACCTCGTCCTGTTCCGCGATACCGGCGGCCGCGTTGGGCTGGTTGACGAAAAATGCCCGCACCGCACCGCGTCGCTGTTCTACGGACGCAACGAACAGAACGGATTGCGCTGCGTCTATCATGGCATCAAGTTCGACGTTGACGGCAACTGCGTCGACCTGCCTTGCGTACCGCAGATGAGCGAGGTGCACCGCACCAACGCGCAGAAGCAGCTTGCGGTCACGGCCTATCCCTGCATCGAGCGTGGCGACGTGGTGTGGACCTATATGGGCCCGGCCGAGCACAAGCCGGAATTCCCCGAGCTGGAATGGACGCTGCTGCCGGCCGACCAGCGTTACGCCACGCGCCACATCCAGGAATGCAACTGGCTGCAGGCCCTGGAAGGTGGCTTCGACGCCACGCATTTGAGTTTCCTGCACGGTGCCGAGGGCGATCCCAGCCGCCGCATCGTTGCCTCGCTCTACGAAGTGATCCCGACCGATTTCGGTTTCGTGGTCGGCACCGGGCGCGAGCGCGGCGATGGCATCGTCATGTGGAACATGAACGTGATGCTGGCGCCGTTCCACAAGGTCATCTCGTCCATCCCGCATGCCGCCCACGTCTGGGCACCGATCGATGACGAGAATACGATGCTCTACAGCGTCGATTTCCATCCAGCGCGGCCGCTCACGGAGGAGGACCTCGCGCGCACCAAGGCCGGGCTCGGCATTCACACCGAAAACATTCCCGGCACCAATCACGCCGTGCGTAATCGTGCCAACGATTACCTGATCGACCGCGAGCTGCAGGCGAGCGGCAAGTCCTATACCGGCCTTAAGGGTTTCGGCACGCAGGATTGCGCCATTCAGGAATCGATGGGCCCGATCGCCGACCGCAGCTGCGAGCATCTGCTCGCTTCCGACGCGGCCATCGTCAAGATCAGGCGGCTGATGCTGCAGATGTTGAAGGATCACGCCGCCGGCAAGCCGCTGCCGGGCATGAATCCGGCGAGCTACCGGGTACGCTCGGGGCGTTTCGAGGCGAGGAAAGGCGTGCCTTTCACCGAGGCCATGGAGCAATTCATCAGCCGCGACACACCGATCGCCGCCGAATAGCGTTTGCGCACTGCCCGTCGCATTTCCACAAGTCAGCGAGTCAACAGCCATGAACGGCGCCGAAGTGATTGCCCAAGTCCTCAAACTCGAGGGCACCGAGTTTTTCTCCTGCTATCCGCGCAATGCCGTCATCGAGCCATGCGCGGCGATCGACATTCGCCCGATCCTGTGCCGGCAGGAGCGCGTCGGCGTCGGCATCGCCGATGGCTATAGCCGCATCAAGCGCGGCAAGCGCAACGGCGTATTCGGCGCTCAGGCTGGACCTGGCATCGAAAACGCGTTCCCCGGCATCGCCCAGGCGTATTCCGAGAACGTACCAATGATGGTCATCGCCGGCGCCCTGCCGCTGGCGCGGCAATACGTGCGCCCGGTCTTCCGCGCCGCCGATGTCTATCGCCCGGTCACCAAATGGTCGGCGCTGGCGCACAACGTGCAAGAACTGCCCGATCTGTTGCGCCGCGGCTATCACGCCATGCGCTCAGGCAAGCCCGGGCCGGTGCTGATCGAGTTGCCCGAGGAAGTCGCGGAGGCGGAGTTCAAAGGGACGCTCGATTACAAGCCGGTGCCGGTGCAGCGCACCGCACCGGATCCGGACGCGATCAAGAAAGCCGTCGAGCTGCTGCTCGCCGCGAAGAATCCGGTGCTGTGGGCCGGCCAGGGAGTGCACTACGCCGAAGCCGGCGACAAGCTCGCGGCGCTTGCCGAAATGCTGCCGGCGCCGGTGATCGCCACCAATCCGGGCAAGAGCGCGATCGCCGACAGCCATCCGCTGGCGCTCGGCGGCGCGACGCGCTCGCGCTCCAAGATGTACGCCGACTTTCTGAAAAAAGCCGATGTCATCATGGCGATCGGCTCGAGTCTCACGGTCACCAATTTCGGCCCGTCGGTGCCGAAAGGCAAAACCGTCATTCATTCGACCAACGATGCCGGCGACATCAACAAGGATTATCGCGCCGATCATGCGGTGGTCGGCGATGCCGGTCTGGTGATCGATGCGCTGATCGCTGAGGTCGGCCGGCAGAAAGGCCCGGGCGGCGGCAACGCGCTGGCGTCGCTCAAGGAAGAAGTCGCGGCCGGCAAGAAGGCCTGGCTCGATGAGTGGGCGAAGTTCCTCAATTCCGAGGAAATGCCACTCAACCAATACCGCGTCATCCGCGACATGATGCGAACGTTCGACCGCGACAACGTCATCATGACGCACGATTCCGGCAGCCCGCGCGAGCAGATGATACCGTTCTGGGAGACGACAGCGGCCGGTTCCTACATGGGCTGGGGCAAGTCGACCCAGCTCGGCTACGGGCTTGGCATCACCATGGGCGCCAAGCTTGCCGCACCGAAGAAACTCTGCGTCAACGTCATGGGCGACGCCTCGTTCGGGATGACCGGCATGGACATCGAAACCGCGGCGCGCAACCGCATCGCCATCCTCACCGTCGTGTTCAACAACGGCGTCATGGGCGCCGAACGCGATGTCCTGAAGATCTCCGACGCCAAATACGGCGCCATGACGGTCAGCGGCAATTACCAGAAAGTCGCCGAAGGCCTCAACGTCGCATCCCGCCGCGTGGAAAAGCCCGGCGACATCGTCGGCGCCCTCAAGGAAGCCGTCGGCGTCACCGAGAAGGGCTCGCCGTTCCTGCTCGAATTCGTGGTCAAAGAGGGCCACGACTTTTCGCGCTACAACTGACCGACGGTCGAGCGGACGTGGTCGTGGCGGCGGAGCAGAAAATCATTTCGCGACGCGCGCTGCTTGCGCGTGCCGCCGCGGCCGCTGTGCTGCCGGTGTCCGCCGCCGCCCAGCCGGCGAGCGATTCCGGCTTCTTTAAAGGCAAGACCATCACGCTGATCACCTCGACCGGGGTCGGCGGAACCTACGACACGGTCGCGCGGCTGTTTGCGCGGCACATGCCGCGCCATATTCCCGGCAATCCAACCGTGATCGTGGAGAACATGCCCGGCGGCGGCAACGTGCTCGCCACCAATTACATGTTCAACATCGCCGCCAAGGACGGCACCGCGATTGCCACCATTCATAGCGCCATGCCGCTGCAGCAGGTACTCAATTCGGGCGGCATCCGCTACGATGCCGACAAGTTCAACTGGCTCGGTTCGACTGGGCCGCAAAACGAAGTGATCCTGGTCTGGCACACGGCCGGCATAACGAGCATCGCGCAAGCGCAGCAGAAGGCGGTCGCTCTTGGCGGCACCGGCGCGGGCGCCGGCATCGTGTTGCTGCCCATGGTGGTGAACAGGCTGCTCGGCACCAAATTCAAGATCGTCACCGGCTATCGCACCTCCGAGGACGTCAACCTCGGCATGGAGCGCGGCGAAGTCCAGGCACGCGCCTTCAGCATCGGCTCGATCAAGAGCCAGCATCCCGACTGGATCACGGACCACAAGGTCGATTTTCTGGTCCAGGCGGGCGTACGCCGTGACAAGGCTTTGCCGGACGTGCCGCTGCTCACCGAACTCGCCAAGACTGACGAGCAGCGCCAGATCTTCAAGCTGATCTCGTCGTCGCCGGCGCTCGGCCAGCCATACGTTGCGCCTCCCGGCGTACCCGCGGACCGGCTCGCGATCCTGCGCGGCGCGTTTGCCGCCACGATGCAGGATCCAGCCTTCCTCGCCGATGCGGCGAAAGTCCGTTTCGCCATCGAGCCGATGAGCGCCGATGAAGTGGCACAAATCGTTCACGAGACGGTCAGCACGCCGCCAGCCATTGTCGCCAAAGCCAAGGCAGCCATGGGGCTGTCGGACCGTTAGACTGCTTCAATCCGGCAACATCGTTGCAGAGGAGAACGCCAATGGCCGAGATCAAGATTTTCAATCCCGACGGCATGAGCAAGCCCGCACCCTACAGCCACGTTGCCCACGTCAAAACCCAGGAGCTGGTATTCATCGCCGGCCAAACGCCGATCGACGCCGGCGGCGCCGTTGTCGGCAAGGGCGATTTCGAGACGCAGTGCGTGCAGGTGTTCAAAAACATTCACACCGCGTTGCGCTCGGTCAACGCCGACTGGAAGAATGTCGTGCAGTTTCGCACCTACATCCTGCAGCCCGAGCACGCCAACGCGTATCGCGCCTGGCGCGCCAAGGCCTATCCGGCTATGTTTCCTAACGGCGCCTATCCACCCCATACACTACTGATCATCAGCCGCCTCGCCGACGAAGCCTACATGCTGGAAGTGGAGGCGGTGGCGGCGCTGTAACGGCGCCGCTGCCAGCGTCGGTGTCGCCTTGCGAGGGCGGCGCGTCCGTCACGCGTGAACGACAGCGTTTGCCCGCTGCGCCTCGCCCTGGCCGAATGAAATATTTGCACCGGGCACTTCGTAGAGAGTGATCAGCAGATCGTCGGGCGAGATATGCGCCGCGGCGGCGACGCGCGTGTTGATGTCCTTGAGCAGAGCAAGCCGCGTTTCCTTCGGCCGTCCTTGAATAAAGGTAACATCAAGCACGATCAGGTCGTCGGAATAGTGCATACCGACAAATCCCGGCGTGTGCAGAAACCGCTTTGGCGGCAGCTCGAAAATCAATTGAAAGAAATCTTCCGGCGGCACCTTCAGCGTATTCATCAGCGCGTCTTGAAGGGCGGCCGATACCTTGGCCAGCCTGGCTTCGTCGTAACGGCCCTGGACGACGTGGATTTTGGCGAGCGGCATGGCGGGTCTCCTTTTCTCCGCGCCAATCGCGACGCCCTGCCCCCGGGCCGCCACGATGGCCTTGACATAGGTGTAGGTACGCCTAATTATGTGCACATGCACGTTTGTCAAGGAACGCCATCAGGCGACCGACAAGGAATTAATCGATGACCGTCACAACAGCCGACTGCAACTGCTTTGCCGTCCGTTCGGCGGCACGGCATGTCACCCAGCTCTACGACCAGTTCCTGGCGCCGTCCGGGCTGCGCGCGACCCAATTTTCGATCCTGGCGAAGCTCGACCGGCTGGGACCGATGACGATCAATGCGCTGGCCGAGGCGATGGTGACCGACCGCACCACGCTTGCGCGCAACATCGGGCCGCTGCAGCGCGATGGGCTGATCAGTATCGAAGCGTCCGCCACCGATCGCCGCGCCAAGCAACTGCACCTGACCAGAACCGGGACGAAGCGCCTGGACGAGGCGCGCAAAGCCTGGTCACAGGCACAGACGCGATTCGAGCACACTTACGGCGCCAAACGCGCCGCAAGTCTGCGCGATATGCTGCGCGCCGTCGTCACCAGCGATTTCGGCAAAGGTCAATTTCCAATTCTCTGAGCATGCGCACTCCCGCATCGATCGACGCTAGGATCGCACCCCAGGACTGCACCTATGTCATCCGCAAGTTTGACCATCGCCAGCGCGCAACCCGATCAGCCGGCCGCCGTGAGCACCGACAAGGCGCGCTACGATCCGCGCACCATCGCGCTCCTCGACGGCCCGATCGCCTCCACCCTCGTTGGCCTCGCCGCGCCCAACATGCTGGTGATGCTGGCGCAGACGACCGTCGGCCTGGTTGAAACCTATTTCGTCGGCAAGCTCGGCACCGCGGCGCTCGCCGGGGTGGCGCTGGTATTCCCCGTGGTGATGCTGATGCAGATGATGTCGGCCGGCGCCATGGGCGGCGGGATTTCTTCTGCCATCGCGCGCGCCCTGGGGCGCGGCAGCCGCGCCGATGCCGATGCGCTCGCAGTCCACGCACTCGTGATCGGGCTGATCTTCGGGCTGACCTTCACCGTCGCGCTGCTTATTGGCGGACGCTGGCTCTATGCGGCGATGGGCGGCAGCGGCGCGTCGCTTGCCGCCGCGCTGACCTATTCGGGCGTCGTCTTTACGGGCGCCATTCTGGTGTGGCTGTTCAATTCGTTTGCCAACATCATTCGCGGCACCGGCAACATGGCAACGCCGGCGATCGTGACGTGCGCCGGCGTGGTGGTGCTGATCCCGCTGTCGCCGTGCCTGATCTTCGGCTTCGGACCATTTCCGCGGCTCGGCGTCGCCGGCGGCGCGGTCGCGGTGCTGATCTATTACGCGATCGGCAGCGCCGTTCTGGCGGGCTATCTGCGATCGGGGCGCAGCGTCATTCGTCTGAGTTTTGCCGGCGTGCGGCTGCGTGCGGCGCTGTTCCGCGACATCCTCCGCGTCGGCCTGGTGGCCGCCCTCATCACCGTGCAGACCAATCTCACCATCGCAATCGCGACCGGTTTTGTCGGCGTGTTCGGCGCAGCAGCCATTGCGGGCTACGGCACCGGCTCGCGGCTCGAATACCTGCTCATTCCGCTCGTGTTCGGGCTGGGCGGTCCGCTCGTCGCCATGGTCGGAACGAATATCGGCGCCGGCCGCCGCGACCGCGCGTTGCGCGTGACCTGGATCGGAGCCGCGATCGCTGCCGGGCTATGCGAGGCCATCGGGCTTTCCGCTGCCGCCGCGCCGCGCGCGTGGTTGTCGCTGTTTGACACTGATCCGGCGATGCTCGACGCCGGCTCGCGCTATCTGCACGCGGTCGGCCCGGTCTATGGCCTTTTCGGCCTCGGCATGGCGCTGTATTTCGCCTCGCAGGGCGCGGGGCGGCTGTTGTGGCCGCTGATTGGCAATTTCGCCCGGCTGGTCATCGCGGCGGCTGGCGGCTTTGTGGCGTTGCGCTTCGCCGGAAGCCTGAGCGGCGTGTTCATCGCACTCGCCGTCGCGCTTGCAGCTTTCGGATTGATCAATGCGGCGGCCGTTGCTAGCGGAGTCTGGTTTCGCGGCGTCAAAGCGCCAGTCCAGGCGACGAGCAAAGTCCGATGAGCAAGGTCTTTTATTTGGAAGACTTCGACGTCGGCCAGGTATTCGCGACCGGACGGACGCGGATCGACGCCGATCAGATCAAAGCCTTTGCCCGACAGTTCGACCCGCAACCGTTCCACCTCGACGAAGAGGCCGCGCAGAATTCCGTGTTCCGCGGCCTGGCGGCGAGCGGCTGGCACACTGCGGCGCTCACGATGCGGCTTATGGCCGATGGCGAATTCAAGCCGGCCGGCGGCATCATCGGCGTCGGCTTCGATGAACTGTCGTGGCAGCGGCCGGTGCGGCCGGGCGACGAACTGTACGCCAAGAGCGAAATCCTCGACGTGCGACCATCCAAGTCGCGCCCCGACCGCGGCCTGATCCGGGTGCGAACCACGACCTACAATCAGAACGACGAAGCCGTGCAGAGTTTTACCGGCAATCTGATCGTGCCACGCCGCCCCTCGCAATAGTCGCGACGTTCCGCCCCGCACGACAGGGTTCCGGCGGCGTGCTAGGCTTGCCGGAAACCACAAAAAGAACATCGGGAGAAGCGGTCATGAGAGGCACACGCCTTGCGTCGATGCTTGCCTTGCTGTGCGTTGCGCTACTGGGCGCGCAGGCCAGAGCGGCAGAGACCACGATCCAGACCGGCATGATCGGCGCACCCAACGCGGTCGGCTGGCCGTGGTATATCGGGATCGCCAAGGGCTTTTTTGCCGCTTCGGGCATCAAGCTCGACCTGATCTACGTGCCGACGGCGTCCGGGCTGGTGCAGCAGCTCGCCGCCGGCTCGCTCAATATCGTTGCCGATGTCGGCGTGGTCGAACCAATTCACGCCGTCGATCGCGGCGCGCCGGTCGGCATCATGCGCATCATCGGCCAGGTTCCGCCTTACGAACTGTTGGCCAAACCGACCATCGCATCGATCAAGGACCTCAAGGGCAAGACCATCTGCATCGGCGGCCTGCGCGACATCAACCGCGTCTATCTCGAGCGCGTCATGGCGGCAAACGGGCTGCACGATGGCGACTACGACATCACGGTCATCGGCAATACCGGCGGGCGCTTCGCGGCGCTCAAGTCAGGCGCGGCCGACGCCACCATGCTGGCGCCTCCGGTTAACCTGTTTGCCGAGGACGCGGGGTTCCGCAATATCGGCTTGGTTCTGACCTATGCGGGAGACATGCCGTTCTCAGCGTCCGACGTGTCGCGGCCCTATGCGCGCGCGCATCAAGATGTGCTGGTAAAACTGCTCGCCGCGCTCGACAAAAGCGTCGCCTGGTTCAACGACCCGGCCAATCGCACCGAGGCGGTCGATATTCTGGTGAAGCAAATGAAGTCGCCGCGCCCGCCGGTCGAAAAAAGTTATGACTTTCTCCGCAAGATCGACTATTTCGCGCCGAACAACGGCGTGTCGCGGTCGCGCCTGCAGAATGTGATCAACGCCATGAAAGCGCTGGGCGATATCAAAGGTCCCATCACGCCGGACCGCATCGTGATGCCGAGCCTCGCGCACCTGGTCAATTGATCGAGAACCACGACGCCATAGCGCCTTAGGGAGACACCATGTTCGGCAAGCTCAATCATCTGGCCATCACCAGCGACCATTACACGCTCCTTGGCATGTTCTACCGCGCCATGTTCGGGCTCAAGGCATCAGGCGATACCGCGCGCGAAATCGGCGCCATCTCGGTCGGCGATGGCTATGTCGGCATGACGCTCATTCCGCGCCGCGGCGGCCGCAAGGCGGGCCTCGATCATTTCGGCATCGAAGTCGAGGACCTGGAAAAAGTGCGTCAGAAGGTAGCGAAGAAATATCCCGACATCGAGATTGTGAAACGGCCGGGCAACCGCCCGTTCGCAAGCTACAGCGCCCACGATCCGGCCGGTAACTATTTCGATTTGTCGAAGCCGGGCCACGAGAACCGCGCCGAAGTCTACGCCAAAGGCGCATGGAAGCAGGAAACGACGTTCAGCCATTTCGCGATCCGCGCCCGCGAGGCGGAGCGACTCGCCGACTTCTACACTGACGTGTTCGAGCTCGAAGCGCGCAACCTTCCCTCGGAAGAAGGCGGCTATCACCTGACAGACGGACGCATGACCATGGCGATCGTGCCGTGGAAGATCTCATCCTCAACGGCGCCGGCATCGAGCAGCCTGGCATGGATCACATCGGCTTTCGCGTCCCCGACCTGAAGGCGTTTTCCGACAACATGGCGATGGTGACGAAAACCAATATCCAGCTTGCCGCCAAGCCAATCCCGTTCGACAGCGAAGGAGAGGCCCGGCTCAAGCTCTTGGAGAAATGCCCACACGGCACCCTGCAACTGGCCGATCCCGACGGCACGCTCATCGACGTGGCACAGGACCACGCCTAACGGCGGCGGTGGCCGACAACGCAGAGGAGCAATCGCCGCCGCGATGTTGCGTGCCGGAACATCCGCCCTTACGTTCGCGATATCATTCGTAAATCCAATGAAAGCGATCGGGGGATCGGTTATGTTCATCGTGGCGCTGTCCGGCCGGACCAGCGAGCGCAAATACGTCGTCGCCGCGACGCCAAGTCCGGCGCCGCGTCTCGCAACTTAAGGGCGCTTGCGCGATGTCATCACCGGAACAGCGGGCACCCTCACCGCGCATTGTAGAGACCGCGCTCAGCGGCTACGAACTCCTGAACGATCCGCTGCTCAACAAAGGTACGGGCTTTTCCGACGCCGAGCGCGATGAATTCGACCTGCACGGCCTCTTGCCGCCGCGCGTGACGCCGCTCGATATGCAGGTCAAACGCCGGCTCGATGCTTTTCGCGGTCAGACCAGCGACCTGCATCGCTACGTGTTCCTGCGCGGCCTGCAGGACAGCAACGAGGTCCTTTTCTATGCGCTGCTGACGCAGAACATCGAAGAGATGATGCCGGTCGTCTATACGCCGATTGTCGGGCTCGGCTGCCAGCTGTTCAGCCACATATTCCGCAAGCCGCGCGGCCTGTTTCTGAGCATGCCCTACAAGGACGCCATCCGCCGCATCATCGGTCATCCGCGCTTTGACGGTGTCGAGGCCATCGTGGTCAGCGACGGCGAGCGCATCCTCGGGCTCGGCGATCAGGGCGCCGGTGGCATGGGCATCCCGATCGGCAAGCTGTCGCTGTACACCGCATGCGCCGGGCTGCATCCCTCGACCACGCTGCCGATCCTGCTCGACGTCGGCACCGACAACAAGGATCTCCTGGCCGACCCGCTTTATATCGGCTGGCATCACGAGCGGGTGCGCGGCGCCGAATATGACGCGATGATCGAGACCTTCGTCGATGCCGTGAGCGAACGCTGGCCGCACGTGCTGTTGCATTGGGAGGACTTCGCGCTGCGCAACGCCAACCGGCTGTTGGCGCGCTATCGCGACCGGCTGTGCACCTTCAACGACGATATTCAGGGCACCGCCGCCGTGGCCGTCGGGACGCTGCTCGCCGCCGTCAATGTCACCGGCGTGCCGCTGCGCAGCCAGCGCATTGCAGTGCTCGGCGCCGGCTCCGCAGGCACCGGCATCTGCTCGCTGCTGCTGCGCGCCATGATTGAGGCTGGCGAGAGCGAGCGCGACGCGCGCAGCCGCTTCTATTTGGTCGACCGCGATGGTCTCCTCGTCGACGACATGCCGGGCCTGCAGCCGTTCCAAGCGCCGTTCGCGCAGCCGCGCAATCGCGTCGCCGATTGGAAACTGCAGAATACAGGCCACATCGGACTCGCCGACGTCGTTGCCAATGCACAGCCCACGGTGCTGATCGGCACGTCCGGACAGCCGCAAACCTTTAGCGAAGACATTGTGCGCGCGATGGCGCGCTATGCCGCCTGCCCGATCATTTTTCCGCTGTCGAACCCGACGGAGCGCAGCGAGGCGACGCCGCTCGATCTTCTGGCCTGGACCGACGGCCGCGCCGTCATCGGCACCGGCAGCCCGTTCGCGCCCATCCGGCGCCACGGCCGCGATGTTCGCGTTGATCAGACCAACAATGCCTATGTGTATCCCGGCATCGGGCTGGGCGCCATCGCGGTGCAAGCGCGCGCCATTTCCGACGCAATGTTTCTGACCGCCGCGCGTACCGTCGCCGAATTGTCGCCGGCACGGCGCGACCGGGAAGCCAACCTGCTGCCGCCGCTCATCGAACTGCGCCAGATTTCATTCCACGTGGCAACCGCCGTGGCCGAGCAGGCAGTCGCCGAAGGGCTCGCGGCGCCGACGACGCCGGAGCAGATCGCCGCGGCGGTGCGGGCAAAAATGTGGGAGCCGGTTTATGCCCCCTACCGGCGGCTGCCCGCGGGGAAGGCCAAATAGGCGCGCGCTCTACAATGCTCGTTCTTGCGCGTGGCGCACCAGCATGGCGCGTATGGCGGCGAAGACGTTGTCAAAAGCCGGCCGCCGGTAATTCCATTTCTCGTCCGCCGCAAGCGGAACCATGACCATCGTAGCGTTGGCCTCGAAGAACAGAATGTCGCCCTGAGCATTCGCCGCACAGTCGATGCCGCCGTAGTCAAGTTCCAGCGTTTCTGCGACGCGCTGCAGCGCCGCCATGCCGCGTGCCCCGACGAAGCCAGCCATGTCCCGCAGAAACGGCGCCTCCTTGGCACGATTGTCGGCGGACTGCGCCATGTCGGCGGTATAGTAATGCACCTTCCAGTCGCGCGAGATCGCGAGATGCAGCGGATACAGCTTGCGGTCCACGATCATGACACGGAGTTTGCGAAACGTCCCCTCCCCGTCTCGCGCATCGAGTTGCTCGATGAGCCACGCCTCGTCACCGGGAAATTTTTCGGCAGCCGCCGCAAGCTGTTCCGCGGTCTCGACACGGACGAAGTTCCGGCCGGTGTGAAAACCGGGCACGCGAGCCAGCAGCGGAAACGTTAAGCCGTTGGACGCGGCCATCTCAACTGCACCGGCGTCGGTCAAATGCGCGCGCGGCACCCTCACTATCCGCGGCACGAGGAGGTTCGGGATGCCGCGCAGCCGCTCCACATTAGCAAGCCGCCCGGTTCGCGCTACCGCGCTCGGATGGTTGATCACCGGCCGGCTGGTATGCGCCAGAATGACAGTGGCCGCAGCGAGGCTATCGCCGCAGATATCGGCGTCGCCGATGCCGTTGAACACGATGTCATGCGGCGGCAATTGCACTTTGGCATCGTAATAGTCCGCGACCAGAACCGTCGTTGCGAAGACATTGTCATCGAGCAGCGAGGCGGTCGGTGTATTGCCGCCCATCGCCGAGATCAACAGCAGCACCCTGACCGGCACGCCGGTGCCGCGGTACGGCAGCGCGGTGAGAAAATCGTTGCGAAAGCCGAGATCGCGATGGCGCCGCGCGCCTTCGGCATCTCCCGCGTCGGCGAGCAGATTGCCGAGCCCGCGATGCGCATGAATATGGCCGGGATCGGCACGCAAAGCCGCCTCGAAATGGGCGCGCGCCAAATCGTACTCTTCCATCATCAGCAGCAGATTGGCGAGATTGACGCGCCCCATCGGCTTGTCGGGATGGCGCCGCACGGCCTCCTCGAACAGCGAACGCGCGGCGCTGCCGTATCCGGCGTTCAGCACCAGCGTGCCGAAATCGTTCAGCACGCCGAAATCACCCGGCTTGCGGCGGATCAGCTCGAGATAATCGCGCTTTGCCTCCTCGAACGCGCCCAGCTCGCGCAACAGGCCGGCGCGCTCACAGCGCGCCTCGAACGCATCGGGCTCGCGTTCGAGCAGGCGATCAAGCTCCGCAACGCGGGCCTGGCGCGTATGGCATGGCGCAGCCTCGTTCACCCTGATGACCCTATTCGCGCCGCGAATCAGGCGGCTCGTCCAGTTAGAACAAAATTTACCATGGGACAGCATGCTCCGGCCGGGAGCGCTGCACATCGCAAGCCAAGGCTTGAGGTCACATGGCTGGAAATCTGGCTGGAAATGAAGCCGGCAGTAACGCCATCGTTCTCGGCGATCCCGTACCCTGGTTCGGCCTGCCGCTGATCGGCGAAGGCTCCTTCAATCTGCAGGTCGCGGCCGGCCGCTGGATCGTGCTGAGCTTTCTGGGCTCGCCGGCTGATCCGCGCGTCAGGCACGAAATTGCCGCGCTGTTGGCCGACGCGCGGCAGTTCGAGGAAGACCGGCTGGTGTTCTACGGCGTCCTCACCGCCCCGCCCGAAGATCCGCAATACTACCGCGCCCTCGGCACCGCTGCGATCGGCTTCGCCACCGACTACGACGGCGAAGTCAGCCGCCAGTTCGGCGCCAGCAGCATGCCGCGCACCATCGTGCTTGACCCGATGCTGCGCGCCATCGCCGACATTCCCTGG
Source organism: uncultured Alphaproteobacteria bacterium (assembly GCA_963729965.1). GTDB lineage: Bacteria > Pseudomonadota > Alphaproteobacteria > Rhizobiales > Xanthobacteraceae > BOG-931. The sequence continues at coordinate 208,510 of CAVSPX010000005.1, read as the reverse complement.
GATTACCCGGAAGGTCACGCGGCGGCGGTGCGCAATGTGCTGGCGAGCCTTCCCTCAGTCGACGACTCGGCCGGCGTGCCCATGACTGCGCCCGTACTGATCGTCCCCCGGGTGTTCGACTTTGCGCTGTGCGATTTTCTCATCGCCTTCTACGACAAACTCGGCGGCAAGGATTCCGGTTTTATGCTCGACAGCGATGGCAAGACCGCAACGGTGGTTGATTACCGCATCAAGCGCCGCAACGATCTTCCGGTCGCCGCGCCGCAACTGCGCGAGGTGATCCGCAGCCAGATCGTGCGCCGCCTGTTGCCCGCCCTGGAGCGCTTCTTCCAGTTCCAGGCGACCCGCATGGACCGCTATCTCGTCGCCTGTTACGACAGCGCCATCGGCGGACATTTTTATCGGCACCGCGACAACGTCAATGCCGGCGCCCAGCATCGGCGCTTCGCCGTCAGCATGAACCTCAATACCGATTACGACGGCTGCGACCTGATGCTTCCCGAATTCGGCAGCCGCACCTACCGGGCGCCGCACGGCGGCGCCGTCGTGTTTTCCTGCGGTGCGCTACATCAAGTCACGCCGGTCACCCGCGGCCGGCGCTATGCCTTTCTTTCCTTTCTCTATGGCGAAGCCGATGCGGCGTTGCGCGATATTAACAACGCCAAGCTCCATGATGGCGAGCAGCTTTACACAGGCATTTCAGACCGGCTGTTTCCCGACGACGCGCCCGCCCCGGTCCGCCGCGCAAGCTGACGCAGGCCGTCAGCCCGTGGCCGAGGCCTTCGCCGCCACCGCGAAGATCCGCCGCAGCATGTCGCGTTCGATCGGCTTCTGCAGGATGGGAATATTGCGGAAACGCGAATCGACGCTGTCGGCTTCATAGCCCGTGACAAACACGAACGGCACACCGCGCGCCGCCAGCATATCGGCGATCGGATAGACCGCGCCGTCGCCGAGATTGATGTCGAGCACCGCGGCTTCGAACTGCCCGTCCTTGGCTTTCGCCGCAGCCTCGGTCGCGGTCGAAATCGGGCCGATGACCTCGTAACCGAATTCGGCGAGGCATTCCTGAATCATCATGGCGACCAGCGCCTCGTCCTCAACCACGAGCACGCGCGGTCCGCCGCTCATCTTCATGCTGGCCACAGGCGCGCGCAGCTCGGCGACATTGTGTGCGCCGAAAGCTTCCCGCGCTTTCAGCATGGCGCGCCGCGGAATCCAGAAATTGCAGCGCAGTCCGCCGGGATCCCAGTCGAATTTCGTCCTGCCGTTGAGCTGCTGCTCGATGCTGGCGCGAATAACCCGCAGACCGAAGCTCCGTGTCGTCGGCCGCGAAATCGGCGGGCCGCCGCTCTCCGCCCAGTTGAAGATCAAGGCGTCGGGCAGTAGCCGCCAGCTCAGATTGACCTTGCCGTTGACCGAGGACAGCGCGCCGTGCTTCGCCGCATTGGTGGCAAGCTCGTGCAGCGCCAGCGCCAGGCCCTGGGCGGTCGAGGGCTGCAGCGAAATGCCGGGGCCGTCGATGTTGACCTTGTCGCCGGTCCGGTACGGTGCAAGTTCCTCGCCGACCAGCGTCGCGAGATCGGCGCCATGCCAGCGCGAATCCGACAGCAGCGTGTGAGCGCGCGCCAGCGCTTTGATGCGGCCCTCAATCGCGGCGACGTAATCGTCCACGTTCCGCGCCCGGGTCAGGCGGATGATCGATTGGATCACGGCCAGCGCGTTGCGCGCCCGATGATCGACCTCCCTCGCCAACAGGTTCTGCTGTTCCTCGGCTTCCCTGCGCCCGGTGACATCCAGCGCCGTACCGATGACCCGCACGCACTTGCCGTTGACGTCGAAGATGCCCTGGCCCTTGGCGGCGATCCAGCGGACCACGCCGTCTTCCTTGCCGATGGTACGGTACTCGACGTCGTACATCGTGCGCTGGGTAGGATCGCAAGCCGCCTCGTAAGCCTTGGTGACCGCCTCCTTGTCGTCCGGATGCAGTCCGGCAAAGAAATCGGCCAAGCTGACCGGCACATCCGGTGAAATGCCGAACATCGCCTTGACGCGCGGCGGCCAGTAAAGCGTGTCGGCGACGTTATCGACGTCCCAGATGCCGACTTCGGCGGCCTCGGTCGCCAGACGCAACTGCCGCTCGCTTTCATGCAGCCTGGCATTGGACGCTTCGAGTTCCGCGGTGCGCTCGGCGACGCGGCGTTCGAGCTTGGCGTTGAGCTGCTCAAGCTCGCGCGTCTTGCGGAACAGTTCGGCGAAGATGCGCACCTTGGCGCGCAGAACTTCGGGAACGACCGGCACCGGCACGTAGTCGACCGCGCCCATCTCGTAGCCGCGCAGCCGGTCGACCTCGGTCACCTGGATCGCCGAGATGAAGATGATCGCCGTCTTCTGGAACCGCGGATGTTCGCGGATCATTGCCGCAAGCTGAAAGCCGTCCAGCTCCGGCATGCAGACGTCGATCAGCACGACGGCGACGTCATTCTTGAGCAGAAACGCCAGCGCCTCGCTGGCCGACGACGTCTTGACGAGATTTTCGCCGAGATCGTTGAGAATGACCTCGTAGGCCAGCAGCTTTTCCGGCTGGTCGTCGACCAGAAGAACGTTGACTTTCTCGGTCATGAACAAACCGCCTAGCGATGCAGCCACATCCGCAGCGCGGACAACAATTGTTCGGTGTTGACCGGCTTGGCAAGATAATCGGAGGCGCCGGCCTCGAGGCACTTTTCACGGTCACCCTTCATCGCCTTGGCGGTGAGCGCGATGATCGGCAGTCGGCGGTAAGACTTGTCCTGCCGGATGGTTTCGATGGTCTGATAGCCGTCCATCTCCGGCATCATGATGTCCATGAGCACGATGGCGAGCGACGGCGTCTGCTCGATCAACTCGATCGCCTCGCGGCCGGTCGTCGCAGTCAGTACGTTCATGCCGCGCCGCTCCAGCGCGCTCGCGAGCGCGAAGATGTTGCGCGGATCGTCGTCGACCAGCAGCACGGTCCGGCCCACCAGATCCTCATCCGACGAATTGAGCTGTTCCAGCATCCGCTGCTTTTCGGCAGGCAGATCGGTAATGACGCGATGCAGGAACAATGCGGTCTCATTGAGGAGACGCTCCGGCGATTCTACGCCCTTGACCACGATCGAACGCGCCATGGTGTGCAGCTGCGCATCTTCCTCCGCCGAGAGTTCACGGCCGGTAAAGACGACGACCGGAACATCGGCAAGCGCATCATCGGATCGCATGCGCTCCAGCACCTCGAAGCCCGACATGTCGGGCAAGCGGAGGTCCAGGACCACACAGTCGCATGGGCGCTCGCGCAGCGCGTCTAATGCCTCGCCGCCGGTCGCGGCATTGACGATCTCGATGTCGTCGTGCCCGAGCAGCGCGCGGATGCTCATCTGCTCGGCCTGATCGTCCTCGATCACCATCAGCCGCTTGCGCCGCGGCTGAGCGAAGTTCTTGATCCGTCCGAGCGCGTCGGCGATGCCCTCCCGCGTCGTCGGTTTGGTGATGAAGGAGAATGCGCCGCGCGCCAATCCGTGCTGACGGTCTTCATCGAGCGTGACGATCTGCACCGGAATATGCCGCGTCAACGGATTCTGCTTGAGCTGGCTGAGCACGGTCCAGCCCAGCATGTCAGGCAGGAACACATCGAGCGACACCGCGGCCGGCTGATACTGCTTGGCGAGATTGATCGCGTCGTCGCCCCGCATCGCCAGCAGCGCCTTGAAGCCCTTCTCGCGCGCCAGCTCGATCATGATGCGCGCGTAATGCGGATCGTCCTCGACGATCAGCAGGATGTTGTCGCCCGGCTGGATGTCGACGCGGTCGTCCGGGATCGGCTCGACGGTGCGCTCGGGCGGCAGGTGCAGGCCCGCAAGCTGCGTCGTCGGAGCGGTCGTCGCGGCCGCGGCGCGGATCGGCGAACTCGGGCCGACATACTTGATCGGCAGGTAAAGCGTGAACGTCGAGCCGGCAGCCGGTGCGCTGCGCAGATGGATTTCACCGCCAAGCAGGCTCGCGAGTTCGCGGCTGATGGCAAGGCCCAGCCCGGTGCCGCCATATTTGCGGCTGGTCGAGGCGTCGGCCTGCTGGAACGCCTCGAAGATGATCTTCTGTTTTTCCAGCGGGATGCCGATGCCCGAATCCGACACTTCGAACGCCACCACGCTTGGCGCCTGACTGAGCACCGGGTGATCGGCGCTCCAGCCGCCGACCGCGGCATTGACGTTAAGACGAACGCCGCCCTGCGCGGTGAACTTGAAGGCGTTCGACAGCAGGTTTTTCAGCACCTGCTGCAGCCGCTTGGTGTCGGTCGTGATGCTGCGGCCGAGATTGGGATCGATGTTCACTTCGAATGCCAGTTGGCGCGTTTCCGCTTCGTGGCGGAACGGTCGCGCCACCATGTCGAGCAGGTTGGCGAAGAACACATCCTCGGCGTCGACCGTAACCGTGCCGGACTCGATCTTCGACAGGTCGAGAATGTCGCTGATCAGATTGAGCAGGTCGGTGCCGGCGGCATGGATGGTGCGGGAGAATTCGACCTGCTTGGCGGTCAGGTTGCCCTCCGGGTTGTCGGTCAATTGCTGGCCGAGAATGAGGATCGAATTGAGCGGCGTGCGCAATTCGTGCGACATGTTGGCCAGGAATTCCGACTTGTATTTCGAGGTCAGCGCCAGTTCGGTCGCCTTCTCCTCCAGCGCGCGCCGGGCCTGCTCGATTTCCTGGTTCTTGCGTTCGACCTCGACGTTGCGCTCGGCGAGCTGCTGCGCCTTCTGCTCGAGCTGCTCGTTGGTCTGCTGCAGTTCCTTCTGCTGCGCCTGCAATTCGCCGGCGAGCTGCTGCGACTGCTTGAGCAACCCTTCGGTCTGCATCGTGGCTTCGATCGAATTGAGCACAATGCCGATTGAAGTCGTCAGCTGATCAAGGAACATGGTCTGCAGCGTTGTGAATTCGTGGATCGAGGCGAGTTCGATCACCGCCTTGACTTGGTTTTCGAACAGCACCGGCAGCACGATCAGGTTACGCGGCGTCGTTTTCATCAACGCCGAACTGATCGGCACGGCACCGGCGGGCATTTCGGTGATCAGCATGCGCCGCCGGTCCTGCGCCGACTGGCCGATCAGCCCTTCGCCAAGCCGCAGGAACGGGCGATGGCCATTGGCGCCGTCGTCCGCATAGGCCGACAAGAGCTTCAGGCCCCGCGCGTCATCTTCGCTTTCAATCTGGTAGATTACGCCCTGATGGGCGTTGACCAGCGGCGTCAGCTCGGAGAGCAAGAGCCGGCCGACCGTCGTCAGATCGCGCTGACCCTGCAGCATGTTGGTGAACTTGGCGAGGTTGGTCTTGAGCCAGTCCTGCTCGGTATTGCGGTCCGTGGTGAGCCGCAAATTGTCGATCATGGTATTGATGTTGTCTTTCAGCTCGGCCACCTCGCCGCGTGCGTCCACCTGGATCGACCGGGTCAGGTCGCCCTTGGTCACCGCGGTTGCCACCTCGGCAATGGCGCGCACCTGCGTGGTGAGATTGGCGGCGAGCAGATTGACGTTGCCGGTCAAATCCTTCCAGGTGCCGGCGGCACCGGGCACGTTGGCCTGACCGCCGAGACGGCCTTCGACGCCGACCTCGCGCGCCACGGTGGTCACCTGATCGGCGAACGTCGCCAGCGTCTCGGTCATGTTGTTGATGGTCTCGGCGAGCGCCGCCACCTCGCCCTTCGATTTCACCGCGAGGTTCTGCTTGAGATCGCCGTTGGCGACCGCGGTCACCACCTTGACGATGCCGCGCACCTGTTCGGTGAGGTTGGCGGCCATGACGTTGACGGTATCGGTCAAGTCCTTCCAGGTGCCGGCGACGCCCGGCACCTGTGCCTGGCCGCCGAGCAGGCCTTCGGTACCGACCTCGCGGGCGACGCGCGTCACCTCGGAGGCGAAGCCGTTGAGCTGATCCACCATGGTGTTGATGGTGTTCTTCAACTCCAGAATTTCACCCTTCACGTCGACCGTGATCTTGCGCGACAGGTCGCCGCGCGCCACGGCGGTGGTCACCTCGGCGATGTTGCGGACCTGCGTGGTCAGGTTCGCGGCCAGCAGGTTGACGTTGTCGGTCAGATCTTTCCAGGTGCCGGCGACGCCCGGCACCACCGCCTGGCCGCCGAGCCGGCCGTCGGTGCCGACTTCGCGGGCGACGCGCGTCACTTCGGCGGCGAACGAGCGCAACTGCTCAACCATGGTGTTGAGCGTATCCTTGAGCAGCAGCATTTCGCCGCGCACGTCGACCGTGATCTTCTTCGACAGGTCGCCCGAGGCGATGGCGGTCGCGACCTCGGCGATGTTGCGGACCTGCGCGGTCAGGTTCGAGGCCATGAAGTTGACGTTGTCAGTCAGGTCCTTCCAGGTGCCGGCGACGCCGGGCACGCCGGCCTGACCGCCGAGCTTGCCTTCGGTGCCGACCTCGCGGGCCACGCGAGTGACTTCCGAGGCAAACGCATTGAGCTGATCCACCATGGTGTTGATGGTGTTTTTCAGCTCGAGGATTTCGCCCTTCACGTCCACAGTGATCTTGCGGCCGAGATCGCCGCGCGCCACGGCGGTGGTCACCTCGGCAATGTTGCGGACCTGCGCCGTCAGGTTGCCCGCCATCGAATTGACGCTGTCGGTCAAATCCTTCCAGGTGCCAGCGACGCCCGGCACGTTGGCCTGGCCGCCGAGGCGGCCCTCGGTGCCGACCTCGCGGGCGACCCGCGTCACCTCGCCGGCAAAGCGGTTGAGCTGATCCACCATCGTGTTCAGCGTTTCCTTGAGCTGCAGGATTTCGCCGCGCACGTCGACCGTGATCTTCTTCGACAAGTCGCCGTTGGCGACCGCGATCGTCACCTCGACGATGTTGCGAACCTGCGCCGTCAGGTTGCCGGCCATCGAGTTGACCGAGTTGGTCAAATCCTTCCAGGTACCGGCCACACCGGGCACCTGTGCCTGGCCGCCGAGCTTGCCTTCGGTGCCGACCTCGCGGGCAACGCGCGTCACCTCGGCGGCGAACGCGTTAAGCTGGTCGACCATGGTGTTGAGCGTGTCTTTCAGCTCCAGAATTTCGCCGCGCACGTCGACCGTGATCTTGCGCGAAAGGTCGCCGCGGGCCACGGCGGTCGCCACCTCGGCGATGTTGCGCACTTGGCCGGTGAGATTCGAGGCCATCGAGTTGACGCTGTCGGTCAGATCCTTCCAGGTGCCGGCGACACCGCGCACCACGGCCTGACCGCCGAGCTTGCCTTCGGTGCCGACTTCGCGGGCGACGCGGGTCACCTCGCCGGCGAAGGCGTTGAGCTGATCGACCATGGTATTGATGGTGTCTTTCAGCTCGAGAATTTCGCCGCGCACGTCGACGGTGATCTTCTTCGACAGGTCGCCGCTGGCAATGGCGGTCGACACCTCGGCAATGTTGCGCACCTGCGCGGTGAGGTTCGACGCCATCGAGTTGACCGAGTTGGTCAGATCCTTCCAGGTGCCGGCGACGCCGGTCACATTGGCTTGGCCGCCGAGCCGGCCTTCGGTACCGACCTCGCGCGCGACGCGGGTCACTTCGCCAGCGAAGGCGTTAAGCTGGTCCACCATCGTGTTGATGGTTTCCTTCAGCTGCAGGATTTCGCCGGAGACGTTGACCGTAATCTTCTTCGACAGGTCACCGCCGGCGATGGCGGTGGCGACGTCGGCGATGTTGCGGACCTGGGCGGTCAGGTTGCCCGCCATGAAATTGACGCTGTCGGTCAGGTCCTTCCAGGTGCCGGCGACGCCCGGCACCTGCGCCTGTCCGCCGAGCTTGCCTTCGGTGCCGACCTCGCGCGCCACGCGGGTCACTTCTGAGGCGAAGGCATTGAGCTGGTCCACCATGGTGTTGATAGTGTCTTTCAGCTCCAGAATTTCGCCGCGCACGTCGACCGTGATCTTGCGCGACAGGTCACCGCGCGCCACGGCGGTGGTCACATGGGCGATGTTGCGCACCTGGTCGGTGAGGTTGCCGCACATGGCGTTCACCGAGTTGGTCAGATCCTTCCAAGTGCCGGCGACACCCGGCACGATGGCTTGACCGCCGAGCTTGCCGTCGGTGCCGACCTCGCGGGCGACGCGCGTCACTTCGGAAGCGAACGAGCGCAGCTGATCCACCATCGTGTTGATGGCTTCCTTGAGCTGCAGAATTTCACCGCGCACGTCGACGGTGATCTTCTTCGACAGGTCGCCGTTCGCCACCGCAATCGTCACCTCGGCAATGTTGCGAACCTGCGCGGTGAGGTTCGACGCCATCGAGTTGACGCTCTCGGTCAGGTCCTTCCACACGCCGGTCACGCCGCCGACCTGGGCCTGACCGCCGAGCTTGCCTTCGGTGCCGACCTCGCGCGCCACGCGCGTCACCTCCGAGGTGAAGACGTTGAGCTGCTTGATCATGGTGTTGACGATCTCGGCGGCACGCAGGAACTCGCCCTTGAGCGGCCGGCCGTCGACGTCGAGACTGACCGTGCGCAACAGATCGCCCTGCGCCACCGCGGCGATGGCACGGGTGACTTCCGTGGTCGGCCAGAGCAGATCGTCGATCAGCGAATTGACCGAGGATTCCATCTCACCCCAGGCGCCATCGGACAGCCCGAGGCGGACACGCTGGCGGGTCCGGCCTTCACGGCCCACCACTTGACCAACCCGTTCGAGCTGCTTGGCCATGCGCTGGTTGGTAGCGACGATCTCGTTAAAGGTGTCGGCGATCTTGCCCATGATGCCGACGCGGTCGCCGGCCATGCGCACCGAGAAATCACCGACCCGCATGGCTTGGAGGGCATGAAGCAGTTCGGCGAGGCCGTGGGCGTCGCCGTTGAGGCCGAGGTCTGCGTCGCGCTCCGGCAGGGCGGCGGCGGGCGAAGAGCCGTTGGCGTTGGCCGGTGTGACGACTTCATCGGGGGCTTGCATAGCTATCTCCAGACCCCGTCTTGGGGCGCGCATGGGCAGTAGGGGGCGGTCAATGTGGCCAGGACCTTCGGTGCGGCCTCAGCGGGTTCCGTCGACCGCTGTCGCCACGGCGCAATAAGGCCCTCTGACCGCGGCAGCGGCTCAAGCCGCCCGGCGCCAAAAACGCGTTCCACCCTCGAGAAGAGTGTCTAAACCTGCGCGGAATGCCCCTCACCATAGGGCCCCCACCTTCTGTGCCATCAGCGCAAACGCCGACAAGCGGCGATGGTTCCCGGGAAAAATCATCCCTAAACGAATTTTTTCCCCGGATGTCATTAAGGTTGCGGGGGAGTATCCGTAGCGGGGCTCCTGAGCGGGCGGCTACACGGCCGCAGCCCGTTCAGGGGTGGTGAACACCGACGAGTGCGGGGTCGACCACCTCGGGCTTACGCCGAAAAAACTCCGGCAGCGCGAGCCTGGCCAGGACCATCAGAACGACCCCAATTAGCAGGCCGCCGACGCCGAAAACCAGCGGCGGGCCCAAGCCGAAGATAGCGGTATTATCCCCATCGGGCCCGAAATAGCTGCGGCAGGCCATGACGAACAGCGCCAGCATCATCAGGCCGCCGAGCGCCGGCACGAGCCCCATGGATATGAAATTGTGCAGGCTCTCAGAAAGCTCGCGCCGATAGTAGATCGCGGCGGCAAATCCGGTCAGCGCGTAATAGAAGGCGATGCCGAACGCGGTGGCCGTAACCGAGTTGGTCAGGATGTCGGCATTGGGGATGTAGGCCAGTATCAGGTACCAAACGACCGAAACCGCACCCATCGCCAGCGTGGCAAATCCCGGCGTCATGTTGCGCAGATGCACGTCGCCGAATTTTTTTGGCAGCGCACCGGCATGCGCCATAGAGATCATCGTTCGCGCCGCGGGCAGAATCGTCGTCTGCGTCGAAGCGGCAGCCGAGGTGATGACGGCGAGGATCAAAAGCTCGGCAAGCCAGCCGGGCAGCACGCTCTGGGCCAGCGGCGCCAGGAAATCGTCGCCGCTATACTTGGCGAGACCGGGCTCGGCGAACGCGACCGCCGCTACGGCGACCAGCACGTAGAGCGCCACCAGGATCAAGGTCGAGACAATCGCGGCCGACGCCGGGGCGGTCTTGGGATTTCGCGTTTCTTCGTTGACCGAAGCGCCGGTGTCCCAGCCCCAATAGATGAAGACCGCGATCAGCATCGCCTGTCCGAACGTCCCGAAATCACTGACGCCGAACGGATTGAACCACGCCAGCGCGACATGGTGAGCGCCCGCCGGCGGCGTCGCCCCATAGACTTTGGTGAGCGCTACAACAGCGAAGATCGAAAGGATGACGATTTCGGCGGCGAGCAGAAATTTTTGCGTACGCGCCGAAATCTCGATGCCGAGATAGCAGATGGCCGTCATGATAACGATCCAGCCGACCCCGACGACGGCCTGGGCGGTCCATCCCGGATGCGCGGCCCCAAACAAGCGGAAAGAGTACAGTGCGGCGACCTGGGAGAGACCGGGCATGACCAGAATATCGGTGGCGATAATCCCCCAGCCTGCCATCCAGCCCCAATAGGGGCCCATCGCCCGCGTTACCCAGGAAAAACTCGTGCCGCAATCGGGGTCGGCGCGATTGAGATGATAATAAGCCGCCGCGACGAACAGAATCGGTACGAACGCCGCGATCAAGATGCCTGGCACATTGAAGGCGACAGCCGCAACCACCGACGCGAGCGCGGCCGCCAGCGAATAGGCCGGCGCCGTCGAGGCAATGGCGATGACGAGGTTCGACCCGAACGACAGCGCGTCCTTCTTTAACCCTCTGTGGTTCGTCACAACGCCTGTGAGCGCGGCGCGCGGACCCGTCGCCGGTGCTGCAGTCACCCCAGTCTCCCTCGACCCGATGTTCGCCTGATCCTACAACTGGCCGTTGCTTCGCGGCGAAACGCCGCTTGGCAAGTTCCACGCTAGCATTATAGTCACACGATCTGCGGCGCAGCCAGCGCGCCGCCAATTCCTGCGAAAAAAATCAGTGAGTCAAACAGAGGGGTGGGAACAATGCGCGCAGCGCGGACAATCGTGTCTCGGAGTCATGGGATCGGCGCACGCCGGATGCGCTGCGCGGCAGCGTTTTCGGCCGCGGTGGGGCTCTTGGCGCTTGCCGCCATGACGCCGGCGGCGGCCGCCGATTTCGTCATGAAATTCGGCACCGCGACGATGAACGAGGGCCAGCACCAATTCCTGAAATTCTATAAGCAGGCGGTCGAAAAGGCGTCGGGCGGTCGCATCGAGGTGCAAATCTATCCGAACAGCCAGCTCGGCCCAATCCCGCGCGAGATCGAAGGCGTTCAGCTCGGCAGCATTCAGGGCTATATCGGCCCGGCCGATTTCTTCGTCGGTGTCGATCCGCGCTTCGGCGTGTTCAGCGCGCCGATGGTGTTTCGCGACGACGCCAATGCCGCCGCCACCGTCGAAGACCCTGCCATACAGAAGGCCATGTACGCCCTGGTCGCTCCGAAGCGCATGACCGGCATCGCAACTTTGAGCCTCGGCGCCTCGGACTATGGCTCCAAGAAGCCAATCATGCGGCTTGCCGATTTCCAGGGAAAAAAGATCCGCATCAACGGCACGGCGCTCGAACGCGCCAAGCTCGCCAAGCTTGGCGCCAGCGGCATCGGCATGCCGCTCTCCGAGGTCGTCCCCGCGCTTGATCAGGGCACGATCGATGGCACGATCAGCGGCTTGTCCATCTTCGTCGCTTTCAAGATGAATGATCTCATCAAGGTGATCACCGTCACGAACGATACCTACATCAACTCGATTGCCGTCGTGAGCACGGCCTGGCTCAACACGTTGCCGCCGGACCTGAAAAAGATCGTGATCGACAGCGGCAGCGCCGTGCAAGGCAACGCGCAGCAGTGGGAATTCGACTTCTCAAAGAAGCTGGTGGGCGACTGGACTGCGCTCGGCGGCACGATGCACACGTTGCCCGCCGACGACCTCGCCAAGATGAAGACGCTGCTTGATCCGGTGGCCGACGCAGTGACCAAGGATCAGCCGGCGGTTCATGATATGCTGCAGATGGTGCGCGCTGCGGCCGCCAAGCATTGAGGATTGCCGCTTTCCGCGCCGGGAATTTGTGATGGTCTCGGGCCTGCGCTGTGCCAACTTGGCACCGTGCCCGCAGCGCGATCGAATGGACCGGTGATGGGAAACATCCTCATGCGCTGCATTAACGCCCTCTTGGCCACCCTCCGCGTGGCGGCCGGCACGATGCTGCTCGCTAGTGTCGCCATCAATTTCGTCAACATCATCGGCCGCTACGTGTTTTCGGTGTCGATCACCTGGGCCGAAGAGGCGATGTTGTTTCTCATGATCGGCTGCGTCTTCCTCGGCGCCGGCCCGGTCGGCTATCTCGGCCGTCACATCCGCATGGACGTGGTCGTGTTGGCGTTGCCGCCCCGCGCCCGCAAATTCTTTGAAATTTTCTCCGATGTGGTCACGATCCTTACCTGTGTCATGCTGGCGATCTTCGCCTGGCCGGTCGTGTCCATGCTGGCCGAGCTTAACGAGCGCAGCGATACCGCCAACATTCCGCTGGCGATTCCACAATCCGCCTTGCCGCTGGGGCTCCTGCTCACGGCGTTCCTCATCGCGGTGCGCCTGATCGTGCGCGGCCCCGGCCGCGTCGACATCGAGCCCCGCGAAGACTCGGGCCACTAACGGCGGATCGAGAGCGCGTCCATGCTGGCCATATTGGTCTATTTTGTTCTGCCGGCATGCTTGTTGATCCTCGGACTGCCGATTTTCGTCGTGCTGACGCTGACCTCGATGGCGGCGATCGTGTTTGTCGCCCATGTGCCGCTCGACGCGATTCAGACCAACATGTTCGGCAGTCTCGACAACTTCCCGCTGCTCGCAGTGCCGTTCTTCGTTCTTGCCGGCGAGATCATGGGCCGAGGCGGCATCGCCAACCGCGTCGTCAACTGGGTCGTGTCGCTCATCGGCGGCGTCCGCGGTTCGCTGGCGGTGACGACGGTGGCCTCATCGGAGCTGTTTGGAGCGATGGCGCACACCACCGTCGGCACGGTTGTCGCCATCGGCAGGCTCCTGTTTCCGTCACTGACCAAGCAAGGCTATGGCGAGCGCTTTGCGGTCAGCCTGATCACCTCGTCCGGCGCGGTCGCCGTGATCATTCCACCGTCGATCTCGATGATCCTCTACGCCATGACGGCGCAGGTATCGGCGATCCAGCTGTTTACCGCTGGAATTCTGCCGAGCTTGCTGATCGGGCTGATCGACGCCGCCTATGTGATGGTCTACGCGCGGATCAAGGCGGTACCGCTGACCTCGGGTGCGCGTTGGAAGAACATCTGGGCCTCGACCAAGGAGGCGAGCTGGGCGATCGGCACGATCGTGGTGATTTTCGGCGGCATCTATGGCGGCGTTTTCACCCCGACCGAGGCCGCCGGCGTCGCCGTGGTGTATTCGCTGTTCGTCGCCATGTTCGTCTATCGTGAGATCGGACTGCGCGAATTGTGGCAGGTCATCGTCAGCTCGGTTTATCTGATCGCGCAGATTCTGATCATCGTGACCGGCGCCGGCATCTATTCGTGGCTGATGACGACAAGCGGCATTCCGCAGCAAATGATCGGCGGCATCGACGCGCTGCATCTGCCGGCCTGGGAGACGCTGCTGTTCGTTAATATCGGCCTGCTGCTGGCCGGCAGCTTTCTCGAGCCGCCCGCCGCGATCCTCATCCTCACACCGCTGCTGCTTCCGGTGGTCGAGGCCGCCGGCGTCAACGCCATCCACTTCGGTATCATCATGGCGGTCAATCTCAGCATCGGTCTCTACATGCCGCCGTTCGGGCTCAACCTGTTCGCTGCGCGCGCCATTTTTAACGTCCCGATGGGGATGATCTACCGCGGCGTGCTGCCGTTCGTAGCGGTCAATTTCATTGCGCTGCTGCTGATCACCTATCTTCCGGCGATCTCGATGGTGTTGTTGAAACCGGTGCACTGAACGTCGCCGTCCGCATTCGACGGCGCCCGGCAAAAAATTTTTCTGAAAAAGATTGAACCTAAATCGCGCTACGCACACCCTGCCCGCCGTGACGTATTCCGCCCGACACTGCCGGATGCTGCCAGTGAACTCCTGCCCCGGCACCTCATGAACCTTTCCGTGACGGCTGCGACCAAAGGGTATCAAACCTCTCACGCCTGGAGACAGCTATGTCACGGAAAATGTCACGCAATGTCATCATCGCCCTCGCGGCAGCCGCGGCTCTGGCCGCTCCCCTGCTCGGATCGAGCGCCAGCTTCGCCCGCGGCTTCGGCGGCGGCGGCATGCACTTCGCCGGCCATGTCGGCGGCATGGGTGGCGGTCGCGCTGTGTTTGCCCATCGCGACACAGGTTTCCACTTCCGCCGCGTCAGCCACGTCAGCCGTATCCACCCGATCTTCCGGCGCCGGATCAGTAAACTCTGCATTCTTGGGAAGCCCTGCCCTCCTGGCCCTCCGATCTGGTTTTGGCATCACCACCACCATCACTGGCACTGGGTGCTCCGCGGCGGCCGTTGGATTGAAGCTGACGATGTCGCGGCGGTCGATGTCACGCCGGTTACCCCCGCCGTCACGCCCGGGCCGTGCACCTGCCTGACCAAGACCTATACGCCGACCGGCCTCGTCGTGTTCGCCGACATCTGCACCAAGGAATTGGCCAGCGCGCCTGCGGCGGACGACACCGCCGACGCCAGCCAGGCTCCGAGCACCCCGGTGCCGGCCAAGGCTACCCCGATCGCCGAAGTGCCGACGACGCCGAACTATGCCGGCAAGACCTACGAGGACTATCTGGCGGCCAACCCGCAGTCGGCCCAGCCCCAGGCCTCCGCACCGGCTCCGCAGGCGAACTGAAAACGCAGCACAACAAATATAACAAGCGCTGCAACGAAAACTCGGACCGCCTGCGACACGCGCAGGCGGTCTTTGTTGTTTATATGAGCCCGCCGCGATCCGCTGTCAGGAAAAAACCGGCCGGCCTTCGGCGCCGATCTTGCCCTTGAAGGCAATGTAGCCGCCGTCGATCAGCAGGTCGGTCGCGGTCACGAACGACGATTCATCGCCGGCCAGATAAAGTGCGCCGGCGGCGATTTCGTCCGGCTCACCGGGCCGGTTGAGCAGATGCCGCGGCCCGTTGATGACACGCGCCTGCTGTTTGCCGCCGGTGCGCGCGCTCGATCTTTCAGTAAGGATGAAGCCGGGCGAGATCGTATTCGCGCGGATGTTGTCGGCGGCGTGGTCCATGGCGAGAATACGGGTGAAATGAATGAGTGCCGCCTTGGTGGTGCAGTAGGGCGCGCGCGACGGCACGCCGAGATGGCCGAGTTGCGAAGCGATGTTGATGATGCTGCCGCCGCCCGCGCGGCGCAGCTCCGGCACCGCGAATTTACACATCAGAAAAGCCCCGGTGAGATTCACCGCAAGCGCCTTGTTCCACTGTTCGAGGCTTAGCGTCTCGACCGTCCCGTCGGGCGTCACCGTGGCCGCCACATTGACCAGTGTCGTGAGCTTGCCGAACGCCTCAATCGTGCGGTCAACTGCGCTCTTTGCGCTGGCTTCCCCGGCCACATCGGCGCCGAATGCCCGCGCAGTACCGCCGGCATCGGCAATCGACCGGGCCACGTCTTCGGCCTTGCCGGGATCGAGATCGGCGACGGTAACGCCGGCGCCTTCGCGCGCAAACAATCGCGCGATGGCGCCGCCGATTTCGCCACCGCCGCCTGTGATGAGCGCCACGCGCCCTGCCAATCTGCCGTCGGCCGCCATATCAGTGCGCCGCCTGCACGAAGCTGCCGTCGAAAATCGCCGACTTCGGCGGGAACGGAGCCTTAATGGTGCCGATCTCGGCAAGACCTTGGGCCATCTTGGCGTAAACGGCATCCGGCACGTCGCCGTTGCTGCCGAACAGCTTCAGCTTGGCGACGAGGTAATCGTAGGCCTTGGCCGAATCCTCCGGCTTCTGGTGCCCGCGTTTCACCAGAATGTCGATGGCCTGTTGCTTGTGAGACGGGTCGTAGAGCCACGCGACCGCTCTTTGATAGTCGCGCGCGAAGGCGACGAGCGTGTCGCGATGCGCGGCCGCCCATGCGGTGTTGGCGCCCCACACGGTGAAAGGAATGCCTTCCGCATAGGGCTTGGTGTCGCCGAGATTGGTCAGGCCCGCGGCAATGGCGTCGAAATAGGTCGGCGGGTTGAGGATGGCCGCATCGACCGCACCGGCTGCCAAAGCGGCGAAACGATCGCCCGCGGCCTTGGCGTAAACGAGATCGACGTCGCCGATTTTCAAGCCTGCCGAAGCGAGGAACGGCTTGATGTAGATGAGCGTGATGTCGTTCGGTCCGCCGATGCTGATCAGCTTGCCCTTCAGATCGGCGATTGTCTTAATGCTCTTCTTGGCAAACACGCCGTAGGGCGATCCGACGAAATCCGACAGCACGATGCGAACCGGAGCGCCGTGCAGCGCGGCGCGGGCGAAATCGGGATAACCGCTATGCGCCATGTCGAGCGAGCCGGCCGCCACCTGCGCAACGCCGCCCCCGCCGACTGTCACGAGCTGAAGGTCGATATTGTCGGCTTTGAACCAGCCCAGTTCCTCGGCAATGTATTGCGGCCATTGCGGCGGCCCGTGCGCGACCATGCCGGCGGTGATCTTGGTCTGCGCCTGTGCGGCGCCGGCCGCAAACATGGCCACGGCGAAAGCTGCAATGGCCGCAAGCTGCACACAACCGCATCGGAAGCGCGGGTGGTCGTACCAAACACGAGGCATAGCAAAACTCTCCTGCACGGCTGCCCGGCCGGAGCGACGCTATCAGGCGAAAGTGCCTGGGACCATACAGCGTCGAGGGATGCCGCTGTTGCGCTGCGAAAGCTTTGGCTGGCGACAATCGCGCACGTAAAAGCCGACGAGTGTGTCCTCGCATTAATTACGCGCGTACACCCATAATCCCGCAAAATAACCGCCCCGGTAACCGCCTCCCGTTGAGGAAAGCCGATTCTGCGCGCCGTCGAAGCACATTCCATCGAGCCTTAAATCTTCAGTTAACGACCTGTCATATACACTCCGTGATTGCGGGAAGGCGAGTTTCTACGTTACGTTTGCCGACTTGGAGCGCCCAATGTACCCAGTCACCGTCGTCGCGGACGCGCGCGCCGACGTCGACAAGCTACCCGACCAGTTTGCGGGTCTGTTCGACATGCAGATCACGTCCGTCCAACAGGCACTCCGCTCCAATCCCGGAGCGGTGATGCTGTTCGATATCGACCTGACCAAAAGTGCGGACCTGCCGCGAGTCGGAGAATGGCTCCGGCGCAGACCGGCGCACGCCAAGGCGATCTTCCTGATCGACAAAGCCTCGCATCTGCAACAGACCAGAGCATCTTCACTCGGTGCAACGGACATTTTGCTCCGACCGATCAACTGCCGCGAATTGGTGACGAAACTATTGGGCGACGTCACGTCGTTGTCGGCAGACCCGGAAAATGAAGTCATTCGCAATTCACCCGCCGTGTGCGCAGCCGTCAACTCGCTGCGGGACATCTTTTCTTCGGCACGTCTTGGAGGAAAACTCGATACCCCGTCGGTCAAGACAGCGGGCGAACAGATCATCAGCCAGGTCGAGGCGCAGGGCATCGCGGCTTGGATCGAGACAGTCCGCACCCACCACAGCGCAACCTATCAACACTGCCTCTTGGTCACCGGACTGGCGGTCGCATTTGGACAACAGATCAGAGTGTCTCATGCCGATCAGCGGCGGCTATCTTTCGCCGGCATGCTCCACGACATCGGCAAGGCAAGAGTACCGCTTGCCATTCTCGAAAAGCCAGGCCGCCTGACCGACGACGAGATGGAGGTGATAAAGCAGCATCCGCAGTTCGGCTTGGACGCGCTGGGTACGGCGCCGGGGCTTCCAGCCGAGATGCTCGACATGGTGATTCATCACCACGAGTATCTCGACGGTTCGGGCTATCCGCACGGGCTGAGCGGCGGAGAAATTTCCGACCTGGTGCGTATGATCACGATCGCAGATGTATTCGGCGCACTCATCGAGCGGCGATCTTACAGGCCGCCCTTATCCGGCGCCCAAGCCTACGCGATCCTTGTTGACATGGGCCCCAAGCTCGACAGGGATCTGGTTCGAGCCTTTGGGCCCGTGACAAGCCTTCATCCCAGCCATTAGGCGTCGGATCGCAAGTGCCCATGTCAGGTACCCCATGTTAAGACGCCACCATTCGCCGCGGACGCTTACGCTCAATACCGGAAAGATCACCGTCCGGGACGGCAGCCTCAGGTTTGACTGTGCAATTCTCGATTTCTCCGGCCATGGCGCGTGCGTTCTGGTGACCGATGCCGCGGAGATTCCGGCGGTGTTTCTACTGTCGATCGACGGAACCAGGACGACATATTCCTGCGTTGTCCGCTGGCGGACTTGCAGTAGAATCGGAGTAGCGTTCGAGCCCGCGAACATCACCAGCGAACACGTCCAGGTGCCTTAGATGACGGCATAGTTTTTGCTCAAGCGTTTTTGAAACAGGAGTGCCACAACCGGGTTTGACCTTCAGGAGTGAGCTTCAAACTCGGTCGGTGACCGCAAATTCCGAATGGCAAAATTCGAAGAGCTTCCCGGGAACGTTCGTGCGCTGATACTCGCAAAGCTTGCCGCCGAGCTCGCTGCGCATAAATCAGCCAACCTCTATCAGCTCGCAAGGCTGCAGCGAACCGACGCTATGCACGTGTGGCGTGACATCTGCCGCAAGGCCGGCCAGCCGGTCTGCACGATTCCCGCCGAGGTGACGGCGCGGAATTGACCCGTGCCGGGCTTAGCTCTTTGACGGGCAGGCCTGGAAATGCACGGTAACCGGCAGGCCGATCGGCAACGCCGGAGCATTGCCAGCGACTTTCAGAACCACGGTCACGACGTCGCTCGGGTCCGCGGCGGCGCCGGTAGAGCCCGCGGCGCCAGCCGCCGCACCGATCGTGGCGCGGCTGACGGTGGGACTGATTGACGCCACTTCCGCATGGATTGCCGCATCGGGCATGGCATCGGCGGCGATGGTAGCGTGCTGCTGCAGGCAGACATGCGCTACGTCATGCAGCGCGACTTCGGCGCGCACCCGAGGTTGACCGTCGGGAACGATATGCATGAGCGGCTGCGGAACGGCGACGCTGAGAAACTGGCCCTGATTGGCCAGAACGTCGAGCACCACGCCCGAGACCGGCGCACGCACTGAACATTGCTCGAGCCGGGCGCGGCTTGCATCGAGCTCGGCGGCGGCGGCATCGCGCAGCGCCTTGGCCTGCCGAATATCCTCCTCGCGCGAACCGGCACGCAACAGACTAAGTTGCGCGCGCGCCTCGGAGAGCTGCGCAGCGGCGATGCGGGCATCACGCTTGACTTCGAGCACGTGAGCCGCCGTGACGGTGACACCCTCCTGCAGCGCCAGCGTGCGCTGCAGCGTCTTGTCGGCTTCTTCGGCGCGCGCCTGTGAGAAGTTGACCACCGCCTGGCCGACAGCGATTTCGTCTGGGCGCGGACCGTTGCGGAATTTGTCGTAGGTCGCGTTGGCGGCGGCAAGCTGTGCCTGCCGGGTGCGCACGTCGGCCTCCTGCGCCGAGCAGGCGAGCTGCAACAGCAGCTGCCCGGCCTGGACTCGGGCGCCTTCCCGCACCGCGATATCGCTGACGATGCCGGTCGCGGCGACGCCGATCGACAGCGACGGGCCGGCGCCTTCAGCGCGCCCCGGCGCGGTGAATACGGCGCTCTGGCCCAGCATGTGCACAGGCACCGCGACGATCGCGAGCAAGACAAGTAACACCACGGCGCCCAGAAGTTTGGCGCTTCGCGTCATGCGGAATGGCAGAAGCTGCATCGCCTGAAACTCCCCGACACGCCGCTTTGTCGGCGCGGCACGCCTTGCGGTCGCCCGGCCGGGAGTCGTAACCCGCTTTCGCGGCGGCAGCAATGCGAAGAAGCCTTCGGCGGGTCCGGCACGCTACAATCCTCAAAACGCATGAGGACGGGCTTGCTGAATGCCCGTCCTCATCGGCTGGAGCGCCATGCGTGTCTGGAGACGACGGCACGCCGGCTGGCCAACCACTTGCGGTACGCGTCGCCTGTTACGCGTTGCCGAGCGGCACTGCCACGAATTGCGTGGCGTTGCCTGATTTCACCCGCATCAAGATGTCATGCTTGCCCTGCGCCTTGGCCTGTTGCAGTGCCTTGGCGACATCGGCGCCGGTCGAAACCGGCTTGCCGCCGACGTCGAGAATGACGTTGCCGGTCTGGAAACCGACTTCGGCCGCCGGCCCGTCGGGATCGACACCTGTCACCACCACGCCGTTTTGTCCGGCGCCCTCAACATCGGCCGCGGGCGCCACCCGCAGACCGAGATGCGGCACCCCGTTGGCAGGCTGCTGCTGCATATCACTGGCATTAGCCTGCTGCTGCTGCGGCATGCGGCCGAGCGTCACCGACACAGTGCGGGAAGCGCCGTCGCGCAGCACGTCGAGCTTGACCGAACTGTCGGGCGCCAGCGTCGCGATCTGGCGTGCGAGATCGCGGGCGTCCTTCACGCTCGTGCCGTTGACCGCGGTGATGACGTCACCCGGCTGCAACCCGGCCTTGGCGGCCGGGCTGCCGGGCTGGGCACTGTCGACGATGGCGCCTTCGACCTTCTTCATGCCGAGGCTGTCGGCGATGCCGGCGCTGACCGGCTGGATCTGCACGCCGAGATAGCCGCGCGTCACCGAGCCGTGCTCTTTCAGCTGGGCGATGACCATCTTGGCGGTCTGCGCCGGAATATCGAAACCGATGCCGACCGATCCGCCCGACGGCGAGTAGATCGCAGTGTTGATGCCGATTACGTTGCCGTTGACGTCGAACGCCGGCCCGCCGGAATTGCCCTTGTTGATCGGCGCGTCGATCTGAATGAAATTGTCATAGGGGCCCGAGCCGATGTCGCGGCTCTCAGCCGACACGATGCCGGCCGTCACGGTGCCGCCCAATCCGAACGGATTGCCGACCGCGATCACCCAATCGCCGACCTGCGGCTCATGATCGGCAAATTTCACGTAAGGAAAATCGCTCTTGCCGTCGACCTTGATCAACGCCAGGTCGGTCTTCGGATCGGTGCCCACGACCTTGGCCTTGTAGATTGTGCCGTCGGCGGTCGTCACCTGGACCGATTTGGCGTGATCGACGACGTGGTTGTTGGTCACCGCGTAGCCGTCAGCAGAGATAAAGAAGCCAGAGCCTTCGCCGATGATCATCTGATGCGCTTGCGGCGCATCGCCCTGCCCGCCCTGATCACCGAACTGCTGGAAGAATTTCTGCAACGGCGAACCCGGCGCGAACGGAATAACTTCGTCGTCGCTGCCGTTATGCCGCAAACCGGTCGCTTCGGCGGCACCGTCAATCTTCACCCGCACCGAGATGACCGCGGGTTTGACCTTGGCGACGATGTCGGCAAAGCCTGCCGGGTGCGGCAGCGTCGCTTCGGCGGCGCGCGCGGCCGGCGCGCCAAAGCCGAGATCAGCCGGCCGATAGCCGCCCGGGCCGGCGAGCAGGACGAACGCGCTTAAGCCGGCAACTGACGCCATCAGCGCGATACGGCGGGCGCTAAAGACGCTGCGCTTATTGGATGTTCGGGAGTTCATGCGAGTCATTATTATCTCCATCGATGAAATCAGCCGGCGGCGCATCCGCCATTGCGATAATAATTGGGGATCGCGAATTACGCGCACGTGTAGGGCGGATTAATTCGAGGCAATGATGCGCATTACAGCGTTGTAATGATTGCCTGTTCTGCATCAATTTTCAGTTCCGCTCATTCCCGCGAACGCGGGAATCGGGACCAGGACCCCGCATGCGCGGGGACGAACGGAACATAAATCAACCGAGCGGAAGCAAACGACAGCTATTTCATCGGCGCCGTATCGGGCAGGAAGCGCTGACCAAACACCGGCTCCTTGTAGGGCGTCGGCGGCAATTGCCAGGCGCCGGTCGAGGGCGGACGCACCTCGGCATCGACGTGCACGTCGAGCAGATAAGGTTTGTTCGCCTTCACCGCGTGGTCGAGCGCGCCGCGGAAATCCTGCGAGCGCGTCACGGTGAGCGCGTCGACACCCGAGGCCTTCGCCCAGGCGGCGAAATCGGGATTGTAGGGTTTTTTGTTGGCGCCCTGGTGAAACATGGTGCCGTGTTCGCGGCCATCGAACAGACCCAGCTGAATGTCGCGGATCGAGACCCAGCCGAAATTGTTCCACACCACCCAGACCACCGGAATGTTGTATTCGACCGCGGTGCACAGCACGTGCGGCACCATGGTGAAACAGCCGTCGCCGGTAACCGCGACTACCGGCCGGTCCGGCGCGGCAAGCTTGGCGCCGAGTGCGCCTGACGCGCCGAAGCCCATGCCGGAAAATCCCCACGAGTTGAGCATGGTCTGCGGCTTGCGCGCGTTCCAGAACTGCATGTACCAGTTATGGCTGACGCCGACATCGCAGCAGATGATGCCATCCTCCGGCAGCACCGCCTGACAATCCGCCACCACGCGCTCGGGGCGAAGCGGCGTGGTGTGAGCCTCGAAATTCGGCCGGATGAACTTTTCCCATTCGGCACGCCAGTTGGCGATATCGGCGAGCCACTCCTTGGTGGCGGCCTTTGCATTGCGCTCATCGAGTTCGCCGAGAAGCTGGCGCAGGAACGTGCGCGCGTCGGCGAGAATGCCGAGGTCGGGCGGATAATTCCGCCCGAGCTCGTCCGGATCGACATCAACATGGATGAGTTTGGTGTGCGGAAAATTCCACGAAAAGCCCGGCAGCCACGATGACGCGGAACGATCGTCGAACCGCGCGCCGATGGCGAGCACGAGGTCGGCGCGGCGGCCGGCCTCGTTGGCGGGAAACGCGCCGTTGCGCCCGATGAAGCCGAGCGACAGCGGATCGGTCATATCGAGACAGCCCATGCCGTTGGGCGAAGAGATCACCGGGATGCCGAGCTTCTTGGCGAACTCCGTCAGCTCGCGGCCGGCTTCCGACAGCGTCACGCCGTGGCCGATAAAAAGAACCGGCCGCCGCGCGGCGAGAATAAGGTCGAGCGCGCGCGCGATCTCTTCCGGCGCGGCCCCTCCCCGCTGCGCGTTGAGCGGCGGCGCCGGCGGCGGCAGCTCGACGTCGTCTTCCTCCTGAAAGACATTGAAGGGCACGTCGATATTCACCGGTCCGGGCCGGCCGGACAGCATCGCCGTCGTCGCCTGGCGCAACGCCAGCGGCAGCATATCGACGCGGGTCGGCTGGAAGCTGCGCTTGACCACCGGACGCACAATGTTGACGAAATCGGCCTGGAAATGCCGGTTGACCTCCTGAAACGGACTGCGATTGAACTGCTGCGTCGGCACGTTGGCGGTTATCGCGAGCAGCGCCGACGAATCGGTCAGCGCACAGGCCAGCGGCATGATGATGTTGCACGAGCCCGGCCCGCACGACGTCAGCGTCGCCACCGGCTTGTGGCGAACGCGGAAATACGCGTCGGCCATATGCGCCGCGACCTGCTCATGGCGCGGCGAGATCAGCGTGATGCGGTCGCGCGCGGCGTAGAGCGGATCAAGCATGCCAACGTTGCCGTGCCCGCAGATGCCGAACACATAGGGAATATCGTTCGCGATCAGATATTCGGTGATCAGCTCCGCACCCTTCATCCGAGGCATCGTTTTCTCCTACGCCGTCTTGGCCCGCGCCATCGGCCGCAACAGGTGCGGGGTGATATAGATCGGAAACTGCGACAGCGCGAAATAGAGCCAAGTCGGCGCCGGCAGCACCCCCGCCGTGGCCGCCAGCATCAGCCCCATATTGCGTTGCGCCACCATCAGCCCCAGCGCCAGCGCATGTCCCCGTCCGAGCCTTTTGAAGATCAGCACGGTCAGGCCGAGAAATACAAAGAACACCGCGAACGACAAGACCAAAATCGCGGTAACCTTCAGGGGATCGGCGAGAAAACTGCCGGCTACGGTCCCCATCACGGCGGTGACAAACACCAATAGAAGCAGAATGTTGAGGCCGTCGATCGGCTCGCGGTGGCGCTCGATGGCCGCAGCCCCGACGATGCGGCGGATCACCACGGCCACCAGCAGCGAGCCGGCCAGGATCGCAAAAAGTTTCACGCCAAGCGCCAGCGGCGACAGCGACAACTCCGCGCCATAGAACGCATAGGCGAAAATCGGCGCGGTGAACGGCACCAGCGCCGTGCACGTCACCAGCGTGATCAGCACCAGAGTGGCGTCGAGCCCCATCAGCGCGGCCAGCGCCGGCGCCGCCATCATCGGCGAAGCGACCGCCTGCAGCATGAGGCCGAGAAACAGATCGGGCGCACGCCTGTCGAGCCCGGCCGCCACACAGACGAGCCCGACCAGGAGCGGCACCACCAGCGTCGACCACGCCGTCGCCGCCAGCACAACGCCCGGCCGACGCATATGGGCGCGCAACGCCGCGACATCGACGCGCATGAACGATACGCAGAGCAAGAGGAAAATGGCCGCCGTGACGTAGGGCTTGAGCAACGCGCCAAGCGGCGGCATGGCGATGCCGACAAACACCAGCGCCGCCAGCGCGCGCGTACCCTGGCGGCCGAGCCAGGCGAGAGCTTGCACCAACGCCGCTGCGGTTCGGAGAAATGCGGAGGCCATCGCCATCCCCTTATGCGGCATCGACGACAAGAGCGCAAACACCGTACACCGGCGCTGATCCTTCTTCTGTTGTCATGCTCCGCGCCCACCGCCGTCGCCCGCTTGCGGGAGAGGTGAAAAGCATTCTCGTTCTCGCGCTGCGCTTTTTGTTCGCGCCCCGAGCTTTGCCAAAGGTTTTCACGAACGGGCCTCCCAAAAAGGGAGGCGGAGGTCCGAAAGGCGCGTACTGAGAGACCGCTCCGCGCTATCGCAGCGTTGCCGCCGGGCGGGTTCGCGGCGCGGCCCCCACCCTGACCCTCCCCCGCACGCGGGGGAGGGAATGGGAGGGGGCCGCTCGCCTTCCGGGCTCTACCGCGGCTCTCGCCAAGTTTTCAGGCTTGGCTCAGTCCGGTCTCGCGCTTCATGGTCGCAGACAACCGATCCGCGCCCCGGGCAGCCAGCTCCTGGCAGACCCGCGTTGGCGGGCCGGGCGAGTTTCCGAACCGCCTCGGAATGAGGTTACGAGCCCCATCCCGGGCACCGCTCCCGCTCGCATCAATCGGCCGTCACCGGTTGACGTCCCTCAAGACGAGCGAGATGAGTTCTTTTAGTTCGTCGCGCGGTGTGGATTCAAGAAATTCCGGCAGCCGACGCCATCCCTCTGATTCGAAGCGACTCTTTTTTTGCCGTTTGTTTGATGCGCGGTCGGGGCAATTGTGACAACGCTGCCATGATTCGCATTTTCTCACCAAGCGATTGAGTGTGCAGGCGTTTTCGAATTGAAGTTCTCGCTTTTGCGGCAACGCGCGGATTGAGTACCTACCTCAACCCATCCCCCCAAATTGGCGCGGGTCGAGTAGCTTTGCCGCGTTGCCCGTGCCCTGCGCGTACTGACGGCGCTGCCCGATGAACGCAGTCCGTGACGTTGTTGCTGTTTCGCAGTGAACGTCATATGGACTGCCGCATCGTGGCACAGCAGGAGGATGCGGGTGGCTAAAGCGAGGAAGGTGACGCGTGGTCCGGTTCAACACACATGGACCGTCATTCGAAGGAACAACCAGTCCGTGACCGTATCCGCCGAGACGCTGAGTGTGGTGGATGGCGAATTGGTATTTTCGACCGATAGTGTAGTCGTCAAGATTATCGCCGCTGACACTTATAATGAAGTGGACCTTGTTGCGGAGAGGTAGGGAGTTGATGACGCCGATCATACTCGCAATAACGGGGGCGGGTGGCCGTTTGGGCAGCGATCGGCAACAACGCGATATCCCGCTGCATTGATTTCTTGCGCGGATTGAGTGCGGCTTAACCATCAGTGCCGCTTTAGACTTTGTTTTCGCTCTTTATTTTCCCGCGATTTAGCGGTTGGGCGCAAAGGTTACCGCATGGAGAAAAGCGGGGAGATCTGCAGAAAATGACCGGCGCAAGAGTGACGAAGATCACGGCCAAGACGACCTATCTGCGGCAGGTTCTGGAATGGCTGCAAAGCTATTGGACGGATTAGACGGCACTGAATGGTGACGATGCTGTCACGATGACGCGTTGCTACATCGGCGCTTCCATGGTGAACCCGACTTTCAGCGTCACCTGGTAATGGCGCGGCTTTCCTCGCTCGATATGACCGCTGGTACGAACCACCTCGAACCAACGCAGATTGCGTAGCGTGCTTTCGGCACGGGCAAGGGCCGATTCGATGGCGGCCTCAATGCCCTGCGGCGACGACCCGACGATTTCGATAACCCGATAGACATGCTCATCGGCTGCGGCGGTCTCGGTCGCGGCGTCTTCCATCTTGAGCGCGAAATCCATTGCACCATCCCGCCCGGTTCGGCCTCGGCCGGTCACCGGCCGCTTCGCTTCCTTGACTGCCTTCATCTGCTCCTCCCATTCGGGCGACCGCTTGGGTGCGGTTGATCAATGTGAGGAGGAAACGTTTGGATGAGTTCGCCATTTCCACGATGAGGGACTGGGAAATCAGGCAGCCGAAAACTCTTTACACCGCAATATCCTCCGTTCCCCCTCGAGAACTTGATTTGCGGTGCTGATTTAATCGAAAATGGGCAGCGAACGGAAAGATGTTGGTCGAGACCTCGGCGAGGCCACCCGACGGTATGAAGCCGTGCGTTAAGGAATCGGGCTGCACTGAAGAACGAAATGCTGCCGCAAGAGCATGTTCCCCAGCATTTCCAAGACTTGGTGAGCGCGCTGGAAAGCGCGGAGCGAGCGCGGAAAGGTCACCCAGGTTGAACCAGGCCGCCCCGGAATGCACCAACGGAAGCCGCCGTCACTCCGTCAGGCGGCAGCCTTCGCTCCAACCGCGCGCTCTCCGGCGCGCGCGATGAGCGCGGCGGCATTACGATGCAGAATCGCTTCTCGCGCCTCCGCGCCGATCTCGGCCTCCTGCAGCGCGTTGCGCGTCCAGTCGACGCCGAACGCACTGCCGTCGGTGCCGCACACGATGCGTTCGGCCCCGTAGAGCCGCACCGCCGCCTCGATCGCGCGCGGCCCGAACGAGTTGCAGTCGACATACACGGTGGCGGCGCGGCGGAAGCGCGCGGACGGCAGCTCCTCGTCGGGCGTGTCGAGCAGGCAGCGATGATCCATCCGCTCGACCTCATAGGGGATGTTGCCGCCGAGATTATGCACCACGACGGTCGCATCGGGGTAATCGGCCAGCAGATCGGTCAGGCACAGCGTCACCATCACCGACGACAGGCTGGCCTGCATATCCAGCGTGCCGTTCCTTCGCCGCACGTTGTCCGTGCCGCCGGCGAATTTGGGGAACGCGTCGCCCGGCCGCGGCCCGTGATGAATAAACAGGACCGCCTTATGACGATTGGCCACCGCCAGCAGCGGCCGCGCCGCCTCGGCGTCGGCCCGCGTCAAGAACAGGTTGCCGGGCAACTGCGCGCCGATGATCCCCGGCAGCGCCATCACCCGCTCGAACTCCGCCGCGGCCGCCGCCAGATCGGTCAGCGGCAACGCCGCAAACGCCGCGAACCGGCCGGGATGCCGCGCACAGATCGCCGCCAGCCCGTCATTCACCTTGCGACACAGCGGCAGTGCCTCGTCGATCGGCTGTGCCTCGATCCAGCAGAACGAGCCCAGCACCGACAGGACGCTCGTCGAAACATCCTGCCGGTCCATGCGCGCCAATTCCACCACGGCTTCGTTGAACGCCTCGGCCAGCGGGGTATCGGCCATTCGCGGCGCTTTGAGCACCTCGGCCCCATCCGTGCCACGAACGATGCGCGGCTCCCGTGTGCGCGCCCGCAGCGCGTCAGCGACCTCAGCGGGTTTCCAATGCGCGTGCATGTCGATCATCATGGCTTGCAACTCCCTGGAGTGCTTCTTCTCCGGCTTTTGTGCGAGCTTACGCCCCGCCACGGCCCGTAGGCAACACACGTCACCTGGGTGCCGCTTGAGGGTTCGACGGACGACCACACAACGCCACTCGAAGCCTGAAGACCGGCCCGATCCGACGGACGAATGACCGCAGCAGGAAGTCGCGTCTGTGACGATCGCTACGCGATCTTCAGCGCGCGTGTCGTATCGTCGAACAGTTCGTCGACAGAGAAGCGTCGTGGGATGAGCTGCTGCTGGTGGCAGAAATCGATGATGATCTCCAGGATCGGCCGGCAGGCCTCGACACCGAAACGGTAGGGATCGAGCGCGCCGCCGTCGGGCAAACCGGCGGCGAGCTTGCTCTCGTGCATTTGGCGGAAAATGTCCTGGACCACGTCGGGCCGCGAGCGCGACAGGTCCTGCCTGACCACCAGCATGTGATTGATCGGAACGCCGCCGTGACGCTCGGCCCATTTCTGCGCGGCCGCCTCGGGGTCCGGAATGAGGTGCTTGAGTTTCGGATCAGGCAGCTTGTCGCCGACGATGCCGGCGGCGACGTCGCCGTCGAGCAGCATCTGGGTCAGGTCCTTGCCTTCCGGCGCACGCTTGACGATGGCGGGATCGTGATACTCGGCGACATGCGGGTCCTCGAACGTGATCCACTCGACCTTGTTGATGTCGACGCCGTAATCGCTGGCCAGAATGCCGCGCACCCACGTGCCGGTCGTCACCGTGTAGGCCCGCACGCCGACCTTCTTGCCGTTGAGGTCGGATGGCTTGAGCGCGCCGCGCTCGGGATTGTAGGCGATGGTGTGGTGCTGGCCGCGGCTGACCACAACGGCGGGCACCAGCACATACGGCTTGCCGTAAGCCTTGGCCTGCAAGTAGGTCACGATGGCGAGCTCGGCGACGTCGTATTTGGCGTCGCGCACCACCGCTTTGAACAGATTGTTGGCGACCTTCACCTCGGCGAAATCGAAATCGACCAGGTCCGAACGAATGGCGCCGTTCTTGAGCGGCTTGGTGTTCGGATAGTTGCCGAGCATGGTGTGGAGTTTGACTTTTGTGGCGGTCGCCATAAGCGTGTCCTCTTTCTCTTACTTGGCCAACGCAGGATAGAGCGTCGGGCCACTCTTGCAAAACTAAGGATCGATCGCGACGAAGACGTGATCGAGCTGCGGTCGTGACGGGATCAACTGCTGCTGCAGGCTGTAGGTGACCAGCGCCTCGATGCTGGCGCGGTTCGCCGTCATGCCATAGGGCAGCGGGTCGTCCATCAGCGACAGGAATTTTCGATAGCGCTTGTCTTCAAGTTTGTCTTGCGGCTTGTCACCCTGCCCGCGCTTGAGCGCATCGAGATAGGGCTGTTTCGCCGCCACGAAGGCGTCCATCAGCGAGCGAGCCAGCCACGGGTAGCGCTTGATGTGCTCGTCCTTCACCACGATCAGGCCGTGGATCGGGTAGATGAGGCTGCGGCGATACCAACTGGCTTCGACCTGTTCGACGTCAGCGATCAGCTCCGGATAAGTATCAGTATCGGCGGCAGCGGCGCCCGCCTTGTCCCAGCCGCTGATCGGCGGACCGGCGCGGCCGACACCAGCGGGTCCGCTGAAGCCGGCCTGGATTTCGCCGGACTTCATCATGCTTTGCAGCGATTGGCCGTCCGGCGCATGGATCACGTTCGGCGGCAGCTTCAATGCCGTGACGTGCTCCTCGTCGTCGACCACCCAAGTCACCTTGGCGGAGTTGAGACCGTACTCATTGACGAAAATAGCGCGGGTCCACACGCCCGTGGTGACCGAGTAGGCGCGAACGCCGACCTTCTTGCCTTCCAAATCCTTCGGCGTCTTGATGCCGGCATCGGGCCGCACCACGAAGCCGCCGTGATGGAAGCGGCGCATCAGAAAAATCGGCAGCGCGACGAACGGCGCACCGAGTGCGCGGGCGATCATGTAGGTGGTCGGCGCCATCTCGCAGACGTCGAACTCGAGGTCGCGGACCATGCGGCGAAACGCACCGATGATAGGAACGACCTCGACGAACTCTGGTTCGATGCCCTTGATCGGCGCCGCGCCCGACGTCACCGCGCGGGTGTGGCCGTAATCGGCAATTGCAATTTTGAGACGCGGCTGGTCCGGCATGTCAGGCCGAGTCACTCGCGAGCGAAGCGGTGCCGGGTTGGTTCGCCGGCACCGTGATGATGATGATGATGATGATGATGATGGGCGCCTTGGTGATGAGGGGCGGT
The DNA here is from genome assembly GCA_963729965.1 of uncultured Alphaproteobacteria bacterium. GTDB lineage: Bacteria > Pseudomonadota > Alphaproteobacteria > Rhizobiales > Xanthobacteraceae > BOG-931. The sequence continues at coordinate 178,243 of CAVSPX010000005.1, read as the reverse complement.
CTCGTAATGCAGACGCAAGAGGTCCATGCCGAAGTCGTTGCCGTTGGGCGTGTGAACGATGGTATGAACGTGAAATTTCTTCGGCTCGGGATTTTTCAGCACGACCCCGCTCTGATGATCGAACTCGATCAGCACCACCGGGCTTTGGATGCGGTAATAGAACGGGCTGTCATCGCCCAATCCGCCAGCCCAACAGAAATGCGTCTCCGCGAAATACCGTTCGACGTCGCCCATGCGGGCCGCAAGCGGCCCAGGCGGCAGCGTGGAAAGATAGCACTGGGCAAGATCGAGCAGCGCCTGACGCTGCTGCGGATCAAGTTCGGCTCCACGAATACCCTCGTAAGGAATGATGGCATTGCTCTTTTGACGCGCGCTGAGAATGAGGCCGTCGACGCCCTGGTGCCGGCCAGGCGGAAGCCGATCCGGCAGGAGGCTGTCGGAGAAAATAGCCTTGCGCTTTTGCTCCGCCGACAAATTGCGGGCGAATTCCAAACCGAGACGCTCTTCGTCCTCGAATGCGGCTAAGCCGGCATATTTCCCCGCATCCGCATGGCTCGGTTCGGCCCCCATGAAGGTCGGCGTCAGCGTCATCTGCTCGCCCAACACGAAACAGGTGATGATGAGATGATGGCCGCTGATCTGCCAGCCCCAAGGCTCGGTCGGGGAAGGTTCGCCGTAAATATGCAACTGGTAGGACCACTCGCCAAGCAGCAGCGGCGCGCCGACAAGCTCGCCGAGAAAGGCGTTGAGCTTCATCAGATTGCGCGCTTTCCGGTAGCCGGCGGCGCTGAGGCTCGCGCGCACCACCGCCATGGCCGCTTCCCGCAGAGCCGCGGACACTTCGTCGAGCCGAAGACCAAATCGCTCGTAACGGGCGATGCTGTTCTGCCACAGCTCCCGCTCCCGCGATTTAAGCGGAAGGCAGACCGTCTCTTTTTGCTCCGGGCTCAGCTGCGCCAAGAGCGCCGAGACTGCTTTGAGGATTTCTCGCGTCGGAGCGGATTCAGAGCGCAGCGCGAACAGACCGGGAATGATGTTGCCGTCCGTCGTGATGCCCTTGAAAGGCGTCGACAGATATTTTTCGACGCCGGCTTTCTCTTTCGGGCCACGGTCGGGTATGACGGCGTCAAAGAATTGCTGGGTGGACTTTCCGAAGTGAACGGCCTTGCCCATTTCCGGTACGAAGCGGCGAAAATCCGACTTGGCCATTACACTCTCGTCCTTTGTTCACGCCCTAGTCCCGCAATCCCGCCTGTTTGAGCAGCGGATAGGTCACGTCGCGAAATTCGCGCATGCCCTCGATGTAGCGCGGCCAGGACAAGAGCACGCCGTCGAGCCCGATCTTCGACAGCGTCATCAGGCCGTCGACGATCTGCTCCTTGGTGCCGATCAGCGGAAAGCCGCCCCAGCCGGAGATCATCATCTCGGCCATGGCTTTGCGCCGCTCTTCCGGGTAGTCGCGCTGGTTGATCTCCGCGCCCATCGTATCGATGACATGGCGCGCGGCGGCCCAGTCGCCCTTCTGGTGTACGTAATAATTGTAGAAGCCGCGCGCCTCTTTCTCGGTCTCGCCCTGGATGATGGTGGCATTCGACCACACCCGGACCTCACGGCCGTATTCCTCGCGCGCCAGCTTGTAATAGGCCGCAACGTGCGCGGTGTTGGTTGAGATGTCGTGGGTGCGGATATTGGTGAAGACGAGGTCGCAGTGCTTGCAGGCGAAATGTCTGCCGCGCTCCGAGGAGCCCGCGTTCATGATCGCCGGATAGGGGTGCTGGATCGGCTTCGGCTGCAGGTAGCCGCCCTTGATGCGGTAGAACTTGCCTTCGTGATCGAACGGCTCATCCTGCGTCCACAGCCGCTTGACGATGGCGAGCCATTCCTCGGCGCATGCGTAGCGCGCCTCGTGATCGAGCAGCGAGACCCCGAACATCTCCATTTCCGGAAAATTCCAGCCGTTGACGATGTTGAGCGTGTAGCGGCCGTTGGAGATGTGGTCGATCACGGTCGATTGCTTGGCGGCGATGATCGGGTGATTGAGCGCGACATGCGAGGTCGACACCACGCCCGAGTTTCGCGTCGCGCCGGCGATGCCTGCAGCCCACGTATAGGTCTCGAAGCCCGGACCCTGCGGATCGGTGGCGCCGCCGAAGCCGCGCCAGCGCGCCACCGGCACCAGGGCCTCGAAATCCATCGCGTCGGCGAGCTGGGCGAGCGTGACGGTATTGGGCCACGTAATGTCGAGCCGCCCGTCGAGGTCCGACATGACGCAGCCGGAATCGAGGTTGGTCTGAAACGTGCCGAGCTTGAGCTTCCGGGGCCCGAAGGCCGGGTTGCTCGCGGTCCGGTCACGCTGATGAGGCTTGGCTTCGGGGCTTTCCGGCAACGACTTTAGTCCAACTTGATTTTAGACCGCACTCCGCTCGATAAACTTCCGGTACCCCGGAGGCAAAACCGGCGCAGCCGCCGCGTCTTGCCCTGCCCGGGGGCGTTAACGCAAAACGCCGGTCCATGGCGACGGACCGGCCGCAAGTGTAATCTGTACCAATCGGCACTGCCAAAGCTACCCCGGCAAACGGGGCACACACCGACAAGCATAAGCAGAACGCCATCAAGGGAGGTAATCATGATCAAGGACAACTCATCGTCCGCCAGCGGGCTTTCACGCCGTCGCCTGCTGCGGCAAGCCGTCGCAACCAGCGCGGGTATCGGCGCCTTTTCGTTCGGCGGCCCTGGAAGTCTACAATTCATCCCCACGGCCCTGGCGGAAGATCAGCCGCCAATGGGAACCTGGCCGGCGGGCTCGTCGGGCTCGACCGTGACCATCGGAGCCACGGTGCCGCGCACCGGCGCCTATGCGGTGCAGGGCGAAGACGAACTCAAGGGCATGCAGCTTGCCGTCGAGCACATCAATGAGGGCAATGCGCTGATCAAGAAGATCGCGCCCAAGGTCTCCAAGGGCCTGCTCGGCAAAGAGGTGAAGCTCGTCGTCGCCGACTCCGGCGCCAAGCCGAACGACGCCGTGCAAGAGCAGCAGCGCTTTATCAACGAGAACAAGATCGTCGCCATGACCGGCTCGACCTCGAGCGCGGTCGCAGTCGCTCTCAACAAGTTCGCCGAGCGCGAGAAGATCCTCTACCTGGTGGCGATCTCCGGCTCCAACGACACCACCGGCAAGGATTGCGCGCGTTATTCGTTCCGCCAGTGCTTCTACGGCGAAACGGCCGCCAACGCCATCGGCCCGGTGCTGGTGAAGAACTTCGGCAAAAACAAGAAGGCGGCGTATATGACGCCGGACTATACCTACGGTCACACCGTGACCAAGTCGATGAACGACTATCTGAGCAAGAACGCCGGCTGGACCATGGTGACCAACCAGGTTTCGCCGCTCGGCACGCAGGACTTCAGCCAGTATCTCACCAACATCGCCAACTCCGGCGCCGAGTTCATCATCAACGTCAACTGGGGCCGTGACGCCGTGCTGTCGGTTCAGCAGGCCAAGCAGTTCGGCCTCACGCCGAAGATGAAGATGGTGATCCCATATCAGATCCCATTCCTGGCCAAGGAAGTCGGACCTGAGTTGACCGAAGGCGTGTTCGCCGCCACGGACTTCTGGTGGACGCTGGAAGACAAGTATCCGCTGGCCAAGATGTTCGTCGCGGCGTTTGACAAGAAATACGGCTACAAACCCGAGTGGGGCGCCAACAACGCCTACATGCAATTCGCCATCTGGGCACGCATGGTCTCCGAGGCCGGCACGTTCTATCCCCCCGACGTCATCAAGACCTATGAGAAGGGCGAGACGTTTGACTCCACGGTCGGCCAGGTTCACTTCCGTCCGCAGGATCATCAATTGGTGCGTCCCGTCATCATCGTTCGCGGCAAGGCGCCAAAGGCGATGAAGAACAAAGAGGACTATTGGGAGGTGCTCGAAGTTGTGCCGGGCGGGCCGCTGATGCAGAAGCCTGACGCGTTCGGCTGCAATCTCGGCGCCTATACCTGAGCGCTGCGAGCGCAAACCTTTTCCGCGCAGCCGCGGAGAAGGATCATGTCTCACCTTGAGGGTCGCGCGGCGAGCGCGGCCCTCGACAACTGTCTGGATCGGACAACACGTGCATCGCCGGCGCTTCAGCCGGCGCCAGTTAGGCAGATGCAGCAACGGCGAACGACCGCGTGATCAACTGGGGCAATTTCATCTCGCAATGCTTCAACGGGCTGGTGCTCGGCGCATTGCTCGCACTGATCTCGTCCGGACTCACGATCATCTACGGCACGCTCGGCGTATTGAACCTGGCGCACGGCGCCATGTTCATGCTCGGCGGCTATGCCGGCTGGGTGGCCTACGACTACACCGGCTCCTTCATTGTGGCGGTGATCGCCGGCTCGCTGTTCGTCATGCTGGTGGGCGTGGTGATGGAGCGGGTCATCATCCGTCACTTCTACGCGAGGCCTCACGAGGATCAGCTGCTCGTCACCTTCGGCCTCGGCATCGTATTCGTCGAGACGGTGCGGCTGTTCTTCGGCAGCCTCTCCAAATCCATCGCTGCGCCTTGGCCGTTCGTCGGCATCACGTCGCTCGGCTTCATGTTCTATCCGACCTACCGGCTCGCGCTTCTTGGCATCGTCGCCGTGGCGCTGCTCGCGCTCTATGTCGTGCTCTACCGCACCCGCATCGGCATGATCGTGCGCGCCGGCATCGAAGACTCGGTGATGGTCGATTCGCTCGGCATCGACGTCTACAAGGTGTTCATGCTGGTGTTCGGCATCGGCGCCATGGCGGCGGGCTTCGCCGGCATGGTCAACGCGCCGGTGGTCTCGATCGCGCCCGACGTCGGCGAGTTGATTCTGGTGCAAACCTTTGTGGTCGTCGTCATCGGCGGCGTCGGCTCGTTTCCAGGCGCGGTGCTCGGCGGTCTGATCGCCGGCGAGATCATCAGCATCACCTCGATGTTCAATCCCAGCTACTCTTACGTCATGCTGTTCGTCGCCATGACGCTGGTGCTGGTGCTGCGCCCATACGGGCTGCTTGGCACCGCCGGCCGCGAATGAGCGCAGCGATCTGATGCTCAGGCAACGTCCCTTCATTGTCGAGGCGCTGACCGCGATCGGCCTGATCGCGGCGCCGTTCATCCTGCCCTATCTCGGATTCGCCCCGGCCACGATCAACCGCATCCTGGTGTGGGGCCTGTTCGGCCTCGGCTTCGATATTCTGTTCGGCTTTACCGGCCTGCTCTCGTTCGGCCAGTCGGCGTTTTTCGGCGCCGGCGGCATGGTGGCCGCCTATCTGCTCACCGTTCTCAATTATCCTGACGTCATCAGCGGCGTCTTCATCGGTATGATCGCGGCCGGCGTTGCCGGCTATCTGGTCGGGCTGATCGCGCTGCGGCGCACCGGCATCTATTTCGCCATGATCACGGTGGCAATCGCCGAGGTGTTCTTCTTCGTCGAATTCAATCCGCTCTCGGCCTATACGGGTGGCGAGAACGGGCTGCCCGGCGTGCCGGCGCCGACGCTGCCGCTCGGCTTCACCACGCTGCAGTTCAACAGCGATGCCGCGCTCTATTGGTTCCTGGCGTTCTGGTATTTCGTTGGCCTGATGATCGCGCTGCGCATCGTGCGCTCGCCGGTCGGCGCCGTGCTGCGCGCCATCCGCGACAACCCGCTGCGCGCGGCCGCTGTCGGCCACAACATTCACGGCTACAAGCTGACCGCGTTCGTGATCGCGGCGGCCTATGCGGGCTTTGCCGGCGGACTGCTTGGCATCATGCAAGGCTTCATGCCGCCAGACGCCTTCATGTTCGACACCTCGGGGCAGCTGGTGATGCAGACGGCGATCGGCGGCGCCGGCACTTTATTCGGCCCGTTGGTCGGCGCCACCGTCTGGCTCTATCTCAGCGATTTCCTGCAAACCACCCTGCATCTTGGCGCGGCATGGAAGCTCGTGCTCGGCGTGGTGTTTGTGCTGCTGGTCTGCTTCCTGCGCCATGGCCTGATCGGCGGCCTCAAAGACCTTTACGAGTTTGCCACCCGCCGCTCAGCGGCCACTGCCAAGCCCGAGAACGCCACCCTGCCCGCCGCGGCCGCCGAAGCGAAGCCGGCACCCGCAGTCACATCCGCAACTCCGATGGCGGCGCTGCACCGCAAGGGCGACGATTTCTCCGGGCCCATTCTTGAAGCGACGCTGCTGACCAAGCGCTATGGCGGCATTGTCGCCAACAGCGACATCAATTTTTCCGTCCAGCGTGGCGAGCGGCGCGGCATCATCGGACCGAACGGCGCCGGCAAATCCACTTTCTTCAAAATGCTGACCTGCGAAATCACCCCGACCTCGGGCCAGATCGTATTCGAAGGCCGCGACATCACCGGCATGACCGTGACTGATGTGTGCCAGCTCGGCCTGACCAAGAGCTACCAGGTCAACCAGCTGTTCACCCGGCTGACCGTGCGCGAGAACATCACCATCGCGGCGCTCGCCGAGCGGCGCGGCAAATTCCGCCTCGATTTGTTCCGCAGCCTGCCGCGCATTCCCGGCCTGTCGGAGCAGGTCGAGCGCACGTTGGCGCCGGTCAATCTAACCGAGCGTGCCGAGTGGCCGGTGGCGTCGCTGGCTTACGGCGAGAAGCGCCGGCTCGAAGTCGGCCTCGCGCTGGCAAGTTCGCCGAGCCTGCTTCTGCTTGATGAGCCTCTGGCCGGCATGAGTCCGCTCGAACGTGTCGAGATGGTCCAGCTGCTCAAATCGATCAGCCAGGGCCGCACCATGATCATCATCGATCACGACATGGATGCGCTGTTCGAACTGGTCGAGCGCGTCACCGTGCTGCAGGAAGGCCGCGTGCTGGTCGAAGGCACGCCGGCCGAGATCAAGGGCAACAAGACCGTGCAGGAAGCCTATCTGGGCGGAGTCATGGCGGCATGAGCCTGCTCGAAGTCAATGGGCTGAATTCCTACTACGGGGATTCCCACATCCTGTTCGACGTGGCGCTCAAGGTCGAGCGCAACGAAGTGGTGGCGCTGCTCGGCAGGAACGGCGCCGGCAAGAGCACGACGCTCAAGAGCCTGATGGGCGTGGTGACGCCGCGCACCGGCTCGATCCTGCTCGACGGCGTCGAAATCGCCGGAAAGAAGAGCCACGCCATCGCGCGGGCCGGCATGCAGCTCGTGCACGAGGACCGGCGCATCTTCGGCAGCCTCAACGTCGAGGACAACATCATCCTCGCCGGGCTGACGGCGCCAAACCGCTGGCCGCTTGAGCGCGTCTACGCTACGTTTCCGCGCCTGAAGGAGCGGCGCGGCAGCCGCGGCACCGACCTCTCCGGCGGCGAACAGCAGATGCTCGCCATCGCCCGCGCGCTGGTGCGCGAGCCGAAGATTCTTTTGCTCGACGAGCCGTTCGAAGGATTGGCGCCGGTCATCGTGCGCGACCTGCTCGCCACCTGCCGCGAGCTCGCCGACGCCGGTCAGACGATCCTGATCGTCGAACAGAATATCTCCGCGGCGATGATGCTGGCCGACCGCGCCTACATCCTCAACAACGGCCACATGGTCGAAGCGCTGACCGCGCAAGCCGTGCGCGACCAGCCGGACACCCTGCACAAGTGGCTCGGGGTATAAGCCGGTTGTCATCGTCCGCGAAGGCGGACGGTCCAGCAATCACTGACTCCGACATTCGCCTCGTGCTCACCGCTTGCACGGTGACTACTGGACGGTTCGCATGCGCGGACCATCACAGTCACGCCGCGCGGCGCCACAGGCGGCTAGAAGCGATACGCGCGCCGTCCACCAGCGCCTTGAATTTCGCCCACACGATCGACGGGTGCACTTCGTTCGAGCCGGCGAACGAGGCGAAGCCGCAATCCGCGCCGGCGATGACGCATTCCCGTCCGACGATGCCGGCGTAACGCTCGATGCGCTGCGCCACCAGTTCCGGATGCTCGACCAGCACGGTCGACTGCGTGATCACACCCGGGATCAGAATCTTGCCGTCGGGAATTGCCGCGCGCTTCCAGTCTTCCCATTCGTGCTCGTGCCGCGGATTCGCCGCCTCGAACGAATAGGCACCGGCACGGACTTTCAGAATGATATCGACGATGTCCCTGAGCTGCATGTCGTGAACGCGCGGCCCCATATTGATGCTGTAGCAGGTATGGAAGCGAACGCGGTCTTCCGGAATGCCGGCAAGCGCGCTGTTGAGCGCCTCGACGCGCAACTCCGCCCACTTGCGGCACGCGGCAACATCAAGATCGGGCCGCGTGATGTAATACGTCACCAGAAACGGGTCGTCGATCTGCAGCACAAAACCGGCATCGACGATCGCCTTGTATTCCACGCGCATCGCGTCGGCGATGGCAAATACGTAGGCCTCCTGCGTCGGATAGTATTCGTTCGGTGTCGTCGCTTCGACGTTGGACGGTGCGATCGCCGGTACGAACGCCTCGCTTGCCGACACTTTCGCCAGCGCGGATTTGAGAACGTCGAGGTCGGCCTTCAGCGCCGCCTGGCCTTTGTACTTGATCGGACCGGTGCAGACCGTCAGCGACCGCCGCCGCCTTGCGGTGACCTGCTGCGCCAGCGCCGACTCGTAGTAGTCGGGAAAGGCGATGGTCTCGCGCGAGGTCGCGAACGGACTAGGCCGCGATCCCTCGCGGCTGGTCAGGCCGTCAAGGCGCGACGCCGCATAGGTGATGAAGCTCGGCTTGCCCATCTCGCCGTCGCTGACGATATCGAGCCCGGCATCGACTTGCTGGTGCACACAGTCATCGACGGCCTGCTGCAGCCGCGCCGCATATGCGGCGGCATCGACCGCTTTGCCGTCCATCCGCGCCAGCATCATCTCGAACAGATCGTCGGGGCGCGGCAGGCTGCCGATATGCGTCGTCAAAATCCGATCGGTGCTTGTCTTCATCGTCGTCCCGCTTTTGTCTTGCCGCGGCCGCGCCCTGGACGCACGGCGCACTGGCGATTGTGCGCCTTCATTTACGCCCCGGGCCGATAGGACCACATGTCCATGACGATGTCGCAGCCGGGAATTGGCAGCGCCGTTCGCACGGCGCCGAACGGAATTGGCGCCCCGCCAAGTTTTTCGTGCCACACGCGCAAGGCCGGATAGACGGAGTTAAGGTCGCCGACAAAATGGTGGGCGCGCGTGACGTTGCCGAGCGAGCTGCCGGCGGCGCGGCAAATCTCTTCGGCGGCTCCGAGAATGGCCCGCATCTGGTGCTGCGCCGGGGCGCCGAGATAGTGCAGTCCGGCGGATTTCCGCACGGCAGACAGCGCGCCGCTCTCATCGGCCGCGTAGAGCGCGGAGAGGCAGACGAGGTCGCCGGCCGCCACGGCCGCCGGTCCAAGCCGCATCGCGCTCGACGGCTTGTGGTCGATAATCTGTTTCTTTGTCTTGCCCCGGTCGCGTACGCCGAAAATGTTGATCTCAATGATCGATTCAGTGAGACCAAGACCTTTGGTTTGCACCACCGTGAGCGCGCAGGGATTGTCAGCAAAGTGCCCGTTCCAGACATCGAGAAATTCCGGAAGGTCACCGATGTTGGTCAAATAAACCTGCGCCTTGACCGCGTTCTTCAGCGAGCTGCCGCCGGCTTCGAGGCCAGATTTCAGCCGCGTCACCAGAAACTCTGCCTGCAGCCGGATGTCGGTGCCGTTCCAGACCGCATTCGGCGCCCGGTAGGCCTTGGGATCGAGTGCCGTCATCGCCTCGTTATTCGGCATCTGTCCGGCGACGAAGACGTAATCGCCACTCACGAGTGATGCGATGAAGCCGGAATGCTGCGGCACCGGCACGCCTTCCGGGCGCGCCGCCTGCGGCTCACGGCCGCCTCCCGGCAGCACCGCGAGCAGCGAGACGTTCATGTTGGCGCCCTCGACCAGCAATTCGTCCATCAGGACCGACGTGCTCGGTGGCACATACTCCTTGAGAAGGGCCTTGCGCGCGCGTTGGTAGGGATTCACGCATTCGGCGCGCGGATAATATTGATCGACACGCACAATATGGCGCAGGTCGCCGCCTTCCGCGGCGATCAGTTGCGCCAGCCGATCGAAAATGAAGCGGCCCTCGCGCAGATAGCGCGGGGCGCCGCCAAGCGGCAGTCCCGGAATGCCTGCAACCGTCGCGGCGATGCCGGCTTCGAAATCCGTCGCCTCATGCCCGGTAAAAAACAGCCACGGTCCGGCTTTCACCCCCTGCGCATAGACGATGTCGGTCCCACCAATACGAACGGGCGCAATCGGTTTTACATCGGGCATGTAGAATCTCCAGCCGCCGGAAGCGGACGCCAGTCGCATTGACGTTCATTGCAAACCACTTTTCACCTGTCCAGCGCGCGGTGCTGCGCAGCAGATATTCGCAGATCAACACCGCGGCGGCGCAACGCAGGCTTGCATAATTCTGTTGCGGCCGCGCGTTTGACTTAAGGGTCGCCCAAATCTAACGTTCCGAAGCCGGCGGCATGCTTCCGGAGCGGAGCTTGTTACGCGTCACCAACGTTCGCAAAACCTTTGAATCGGCGCGCGGAAGCTACGTCGCGCTCGATGGCGTGTCGCTCACCGTCAACGATGGCGAATTCATCTGCCTGCTCGGTCCGTCCGGCTGCGGCAAATCGACGTTGCTTAACATTCTGGCCGGGTTCGAGCGGCTGAGCGGCGGCGCCGTAACGTCCGGCGATGTGCCGATCACCGGCCCCGGGCGCGAACGCGTGATGTTCTTTCAGGATTCCGGAGCGGCGCTGCTGCCCTGGCTGTCGGTCGAAGAGAACATCCGGTTTGCGCTGCGCGTTCGCAAGATTCCCAAAGCGGACTGGGCCGCCATCACGGATCGCTATTTGGCGATGGTGGGGCTCGACACCCACCGCGGCAAGTTTCCCGCAGAATTGTCGGGCGGCATGCGGCAGCGGCTGCAGATCGCGCGCGGGCTCGCGGTCGAGCCCAACGTGCTGCTGATGGACGAGCCGTTCGCCGCGCTCGACGCCCTTACACGCCGGCGCATGCACAAAGTCCTGCTCGATATCTGGCAGCGCATCGGCAAGACAATCGTGTTCGTGACCCACGACATTGCCGAAGCCATCTCGCTCGCCGATCGCATCGCCGTGATGTCGGTCGGGCCGCGCTCGGTGATTACCAAGGTGCTTGAACTCGACCTGCCGCGGCCGCGCGATCTTGCGGATGCGAAGGTCGCGCAGCTGTTCGGCGAGATTGAGGATCTGTTGACACCCGACCTGATCCGTCTGGACGAGCAACTGGAGGCGCATTGAGCACCGCCTACAGCCAGGATTCCAGGTCAGCGATCCCGGCGGGCGGCGGCCCGCCGGCAAGCACGGGAGCAGTTCCCGACTCGCCGGCACCAGCGCAACGATTACGGGCCTGGACGGCGTCGCCCGCCATTCGCACCGTGTCATTGACCGCCGCCTCGCTATTGCTCGGCTTCGGCACATGGCAGGTCCTCTCGACCTTTGTCTTCAATCCGTTCTTGATCCCGCCGCCGCTCGAAGTGTTTCGCACCGCGATCCCGATGCTGGCGAGCGGTGAAATCCTGTCGGATGCCGCCATCAGCATGGTCCGCGTCATGGTCGGGTTCGCCACCGGCTCACTGGCCGGTGTCGTCATGGGCGTCCTGCTCGGCCGCATCCGGCTGCTGCATGATTTGCTCGACCCGATCATCGAATTGCTGCGCTACCTGTCGCCGACGGCGATGATCCCGATCGCGGTGATCTGGTTCGGCATCGGCGAGATGTCGAAATACTTTCTCATCTTCTGGGGCACGTTCTTCATCGTGCTCATCAACACCACCGCCGGGGTGTGGCGGGCGCCGGTGACGCGCCAGCGCGCCGCCGCCTGCCTCGGCGCCAGCCGGCTGCAGATCTTCGTGCTCGTCGTCGTGCCGTCGGCCGTGCCTTACATCGTCACCGGGATGCGCGTGGCGATGGCGTCATCGTTTATGAGCATCATCCCCGCGGAAATTCTCGCTGCCAATTCGGGCATCGGCTACCTGCTGCAGCAGTCTTCGCTGCTGCTGCAGACCAACCGCATCTTCGTCGCCCTGCTCACGATCTGCGTGCTTGGCTTTGTCGTCGATCGGATTTTCCGGCTCGTCGTCGACAAGGTTCTGGCCCGTTACATGTCGTTCGTCTCGCAAACCTGACCGCAACCGAAAGAGAGAACCATGCCTCGCAATTTTCACTCGATTGGCCTGGCGGCCGCAGCCGGCGCGCTGGCGCTGGGGCTGACCGCCGCGCAAGCGCAACAGACGCCGATGCAAATGACGCTGTTCGGGCAACCGTCGGTGAATAACGATTCGATCTGGATGGCGCTCGAAAAAGGCTTCTACAAGGACGAAGGGCTCGACGTCACGTACCGTCTCTACCCTTCCGGCACTACCGCGTTCCAATCGTTTCAGAGCGGCCAGGGCGATATCGTTATGACCGGCGATTTGCCGAGCGTGCAGTATTTCTTCCGCGTCAAGGGCGATTACCGGACCATCGCGGCGATCGAGCGCGACAGCAAAGGTTACGTCGCGGTCGCCGGCAAAGATATCAAGACGCCGCAGGACCTTGCCGGCAAGACCATCGCCACCCGCGTCGGCTCGACCGGCTCCTGGTTCATCTCCGAATACCTGATGAAAAACCACGTCGATCCGAAGACCGTGAAGATCATCAACCTCGATACTCAGGTGCTGCCGGCAGCGCTTTGCGGCGGCCAGATCGCGGCGTTCTTCATCTGGCAGCCGGTAGGATCGCGAACGCTCGAAATCTGCCCCGACAAGGCGCACTATCTCAGCGACGCCACCGGCTATATCCAGGGTTATCTGGTTGCCGGCGCGCGCCCGGCGTGGCTCGCTTCACCGCAAGGCAAGGACATCGCCACGCGCTGGCTGCGCGCCACCATCAAAGGACGTGACGTCGCCGCGAAGGATTTCAAGGACGTCGCCGCCTATGCGGCCGCCAAGTTCGGACTGAGCGAAAAGGCGACCAGGGACCAATGGGACACCAACAAGCGGCCGATCGCGCTCGACAAGATCTACTACAGCGACTTCTGCAGCCTCAGCCGCTGGGCGCAAGGCGAAAAACAGACCGACGGCAAGATCGATTATACCAAGCTCACCTGGCCGGACGGGCTGAAGGCGATCGATCCGAAGCTGGTCGACCCACCCCCGCCGCCGTGCTGAGGCCCTGCCGTAAGCGACGCCCGGTATGCGCCGCTCACGCCGTCTTCTGAATCTTCAGCCCAAGTTCGCCGATCATGTGCTCGCGCATGATGAATTTCTGGATCTTGCCAGTCACCGTCATCGGGAATTCATCGACGAACTTGACGTAGCGCGGTACCTTGTAGTGCGCGATCTGATCGCGGCAGAACGCCTTGATTTCCTCCTCGTTGGCGCTCACGCCCGGCCGCAGCTTGACCCAGGCGCAAATCTCCTCGCCGTAGCGCTCGTCGGGCACGCCGACGACCTGCACGTCCTGGATCTTCGGGTGCCGGTAGAGGAATTCCTCGATCTCGCGCGGATAGACATTTTCGCCGCCGCGGATCACCATGTCCTTGATGCGGCCGACGATGTTGCAATAGCCCTCGGCGTCGATGGTGGCGAGGTCGCCGGTATGCATCCAGCGCGCCGCGTCGATCGCTTCGCGGGTGCGCTCCTCGTCGCCCCAGTAACCGAGCATGACCGCATAGCCGCGTGTCAACAATTCGCCGGGCGTGCCGGGCGGCACCACCCGCCCCTGCGCATCGACGATCTTGACTTCAAGATGCGGCTGAATGCGGCCTACCGTGGAGACGCGGCGCCCCAGCGGATCGTCAGTCGAGCTTTGAAAGCTCACCGGGCTCGTCTCGGTCATGCCGTAGGCGATGGTGATTTCGTTCAGGTGCATCTTGTCGACCGCGCGTTTCATCACTTCGATCGGGCACGGCGAGCCGGCCATGATGCCGGTGCGCAGCGAGGACAGATCGAAGCGCCCGAACTCCGGATGATCGAGTTGCGCGATGAACATGGTCGGCACGCCGTGCAGCGCGGTGCAGCGTTCCTCGGCCACGGTTTCGAGCGTCACCAGCGGATCGAAGCCTTCGCCCGGAAACACCATGCAGGCGCCGTGCGTCAGCGCCGCAAGATTGCCCAGCACCATGCCGAAGCAGTGATAGAGCGGCACCGGGATGCACAGCCGGTCCTGCGGCGTGAGCCGCATCGCCTCGCCGATGAAGAAGCCGTTGTTGAGGATATTGTGATGCGACAACGTCGCGCCTTTGGGAAAGCCGGTCGTGCCCGAAGTGAACTGGATGTTGATCGGCTCGTCGAACTGCAGAACCGGCGCCAGCTCCTCAAGCCGCCTGGCCTCGGCTGCGCCGCCGCGGCCGAGAATGTCGGAAAAATGCAGGCAGCCGGGCTGATTGGAATCTCCAAGCACGACGACAGCGCGCAGCGCCGGCAGGCGGGCGGATTCGAGTTTTCCCGGCGTGGAGCGAGCGAGTTCAGGGGCCAGCTCGCGCAGCATGCCGACGTAGTCGGAGGTCTTGAAGCGCTCGGCGAGGATCAGCGCCTTGCAGCCGACCTTGTTGAGCGCATATTCAAGCTCGGCGACGCGGTAGGACGGATTGATATTGACCAGGATCAGCCCGGCCTTGGCGGTGGCGAACTGGGTCAGTACCCATTCCGAATTGTTGGGCGACCAGATGCCGATGCGATCGCCGGGCTGCAGGCCGAGCGTCAGCAATCCGGCGGCAAGCTTGTCGGCGGCTTGCCGCAATTCGCCGTAGCTCAGGCGCACCTTCTGATGGCGCACGACCAGCGCCGGCCGCTCCGCCCACTTGGCGCACGCCGCGTCGAAGAACCTCCCGATGGTCGCGCCGAGCAGCGGCTTGTCGCTCGCGCCATGCACGTAGCTCTGCGTCAGTGCCATGGCCATCGCCTCCCTATCGGAGGCGATCATATCGTCGTGCACTGCTCCAGGGAATGAGTCGGAAGGTGTCAATTCTGTTGACTATCTATACGGCAATGCCGTATAGATAGTCATGCATGCCGTCATCGAAACGCCGACGTTCATCGCGGATTGTCGCGATTCGGGGCTGTCAGAAGACGAAGTGTCGAACATCGTAGCGATTATCGCCGCTGATCCGTCCGCCGGGGACATCATTCCCGGAACGGGCGGCGCAAGGAAACTCCGATTTGCGGGCCGCAGCAAAGGTAAGTCAGGCGGCTACAGAACTGTGAGCTATTTTTCGGGCGAGGATGTTCCTGTGTTGCTGCTCGCGCTTATCAACAAAGGCGAACGAGCGGACCTGTCGCAAGCAGAACGCAACGAATTAAGGAACGAACTTGCTGGATATGCCCGGGACTATCGCGCCAATGTCCGCAAGCGCGCAATGATGTCGCGAAGAAAAGGTGTAAGAAGATGAGCAAGCTTGGCAGTCGTCTGATCAAAGCGGCGCGGGAGGGCCGTGCAATCGCGCGCGGGGAAGCAGACCCCGCCACCTATCGCGTCCATGTTCCTGCGGATGTCGACGTTCGCAAGATCCGCAAATCGCTGAAGCTCAGTCAGACGCAATTCGCCGCCAGATTTGGGTTACCGGCGTCGACGATTCGGGACTGGGAGCAGCATCGGCGCAAGCCTGAGGGCGCGGCGCGTGTGTTACTACAAGTGATCAAGAGCGAGCCGGAGGCAGTATCGCGCGCTCTCCAGCGCGCCTGACAGTTTCCCCTTAAGGAGACCATGCACCCGCTAGGCTGTCACTTCCCTCCCCGCTTCACGCGGCGAACGAGGTAGTCAAAATTGATCTGAAACTGCTCCGGCTGGCTGACTTCGCCTTTCAGCTTGGCGATGTCCTCGGGCGGAAACTCCGGCGCGGGGTCGCCTGCCGCCTCGACCGTGAGCTGAATCATCGCCGCGTTTTCCAGCATGGTGGCGGCGACCACCGCTTCGGCGATGGTTTTGCCGGTCACGGCCGTCCCGTGATTTTTCAGAAGCACCGCGCGGTGAGAGCCGAGCGCCTTGGCGACGCCCGCGCCCATGGCATGGCTGCGGATAAGCGCGATCGTATCGGTGTAGAGACCGATCTCGCCGCAGAACAGCGCGCCGGGCTGGCTGAAGGCGCGCATCGGCCGGTTGATACCCGACAGCGCTACCGCATACGGCGAATGCGTGTGAATCACGCAATTGAGGTCCGGCCGCGCTTTAAGAATTTCGGAATGGATATAGACCTCGCTGTGGCGGCGCGAGGTGCCCGCAACCACATTGCCTTCAAGGTCGATAGTCAAAATGTTCGCCACGGTGATCTCGTCGAGCCCCATGCTGTGCGGCTTCATAAAGAACAGCTTCGGGTTATCAGGCAGCCGCATCGAAATATGGCCGCGGGTGAAATCGTCGTGGCCCTCGGCGACCAGCACCTTTCCGGCCATGACCATCTGCTGCTTGATGTCTTGATGAACTTTATTGGTCTTCGGCGCTTTCGTCTTTTTGGCCATTGTCCCTTGCCCGTCGTTTCTGGTTTTCCGCCGTTCGCGGCGGTCAGCCGGCATGATGCGGCCTGGCGCGTGCCGCCGCAATAGAACCAGGCCGTGAAGCGTGGTAGCGATGGCCTCGCTTAGCGCCTTCAACCACCGTCCTGCCTTTCATGCGTTCCGCCTCCGCGACGAGCAAGCCAAAAACCTTCATCGACCGGCACGGGCTGTGGTCGGATGACGACCGGCGCCTGGCCGCGGACATCAAGCGGCGGGTCAAGGCGGAGAAATTGCGTTATGTGCGGCTCGCCTGGAGCGATACCCACGGTTATTGCCGGGCGAAGACCCTTACCGTGCCTGCATTCCTCTCGGCGCTGAGCGCCGGCTACAACATCGGCGTGGCGACGACGACACTCGATAGTGCCGGCGCACGCGTGTTTGCCTCGTTCACGCGCGGCGGCGGCATGGGCCTCGACGAGATGACCGGCTCACCCAATCTCACCGTGGTGGCCGACCCGAGGACCTTCCGCATCCTGCCGTGGGCGCCGGGCACCGGCTGGATTCTGTGCGACGAATATTTCAACGACGGCCGGCCGTTTCATTTCGCGCCGCGGCAATTACTCCGCAAGGCGTTGCAGAAGCTCGGCCGCAGCGGCCATGCCAGCGTCATCGGCGCCGAGTTTGAATGGTACCTGTTACGCGTCGCCGCCGATCATCTCACCGACGACAATATCGGCACGCCCGGCACGCGCGGCCGGCCGATCGCCACTTGGCCGGCCGAGCCTGGCTATCACTATCACTCCGAGTCCAACATGGACCTGATGCAGCCGGTATTCGACGCGCTCGGCGATGCCTTCGAACAACTCGGACTGGGTCTGCGCTCGATCGAGAACGAATGGGGCCCCGGCCAGGTCGAGTGCACCTTCGCGCCGCGCACGGCGTTGGACGCGGCCGACAATGTCCTCCTGTTCCGCACCGCGACGCGGCAGATCTGCCGCCGGCTCGGTTATTTCGCGACTTTCATGGCGCGGCCAGCCCGCAAGGGCTTTTATGCCAGCGGCTGGCATCTGCATCAGTCGCTGACGGATGCGGCGAGCGGCAAAAATGTGCTTGCTGCGGAAAAACCGGGCGAGGTGCTCTCCCCGCTTGGGCTGTCTTATCTCGCGGGCATTCTGCGCTACGCCATCCCCGGCACCGTATTCGCATCGCCGAGCGTCAACGGCTACCGCCGGTTTAAGATCAACTCACTGGCGCCGGATCGCGCCGGATGGGGTTACGACAATCGCGGCGCCATGATACGCGTGCTCGGCGGGGCGCACGATCCGGCGACGCGGCTGGAAAACCGCATTGGCGAGCCCGCGGCCAATCCGTATCTCTATATTCTCTCGCAGGTGATCGCCGGCTCCGAAGGCATCGGCGCGAAGCTCAAGCCTCCGCCCGCCGACGACGCGCCATATGCAGCCGAGCGGCCGACGCTGCCCGGGACTCTCGCCGAAGCGCTCGATGCGCTCGACCAAGAGCCGTTGTTCCGGCGCGAACTCGGCGATATTTTTGTCGACTATTTCGTCGCGCTCAAACGCAGCGAGTGGTCTCGCTTTGAGAAGGCGGTCAAGGACTCTGGCGCTCCGCCGCAGAGCGACGAACCGACCGCATGGGAGGAGAACGAGTATTTCGATTTCTTTTGAGTTGACCCGTCATGGCTGGGCATGGCCCATTGAAGATGGGCGTGACCGCCCTTTCGCCCGGCCATCCACGTCTTTAATCTCTACCTGTCCAAGACGTGGATGCCCGGCACAAAGCCGGGGCATGACGACTTTGGAGGTCCGCTGTGACGGCTATCGAAAAAATCACGGTGCCGCAAAGTCGCGTTAGCGGCACGGCGCTGTACGATTGGGACTATCTGGTCCAAGAGGATCGCGCCCATCGGCTGATCTACACCGATCCGGCGATCTTCGAAGCCGAAATGACGCAGGTTTTCGGCGGCACATGGACGTACCTCGCGCACGAAAGCGAAATCCCGAACGAAAACGACTTCATCACCCGCCGCCTCGGCCTGCGGCCGCTGATCATCGTACGCGACGGCGAAGGCAAAATCCGCGCGCTCTACAATCGCTGCACCCATCGCGGCACCACGCTGTGCCGCTGGGACAAGGGGAACGCGAAGTCGTTCCAGTGCCCCTATCATGGCTGGAATTTTCTCAACACCGGGCGGCTGCGCGGCGTGCCGTGGCCCGACGGCTATGCCGAGGACATGCGCGATCCGAAATACAATCTCGCCCAGGTGCCGCGCGTGGAATCCTATCGCGGCTTTCTGTTCGGCACGCTCAACATGGACGCGCTGCCGCTCAAGGAGCATCTCGGCCCGATCGCGCCGGTCATCGACGAATGGCTCGACCGCAATCCCGGCGGCAAGGTCGTGGTCTGTGAGGCCAACCGCTTCCGTTACAAGGGCAACTGGAAACTCGCCTACGACAATTCCTGCGACGGCTATCACGTCGCCTATTCGCACCGCTCGCTGTTGGAAACCGAGAACCGCTTCGCCGGCGAGAACGCCAAGGGCATGGCCTATTACCGCAACTCGCCCGACACGCAGCCGATGTACATGCGCTATACCGGCCACGGCAATCACTTCAAGGACAAGCGGCCGAACCTCGAAAAGCACCCGGGCGGCTTGTGGACGCTGGAGAGCGCGCATCCCGGCATGGAGCATTACGAAGCCGCGTTTCTGCGCCGCTATGGCGACCGCGCCTTCGCGCTGCTCGATCTCGCCGGCTCGGAGCCGGTCAACATCAACGTGTTTCCGAATTTCTCGCTGCTCGGCAACCACATCCAGGTGTTCGAGCCGGTCGGCGTCGCCGAAACCAACGCCATCTGGTACGGCACCATGATCGTCGACGACGGCAGCATCCCGAGCGACGCGGTCGCCGACATCAACGCGCTGCGCATGCGCACGCAGGAGGGCTTCCCCAACTTCGGCGAAGTCGACGACATCGCCAATTTCGAGCAGATCCAGCACGGCCTGATGGCGGTCGAAGACGAGTGGGTCTACATGAATCGCGGCTTCGGCATCCCCGGCCGCGTCAAGACCAACGACGACGGCACCATCACCGCGCCGGCGACCGATGAAGCTTTTATGCGAGAGCATTTCAAGGAGTGGAAGCGGCTGATGAAAGGCCCGCAAAACCTCGCCATCACCAGAGAGCCGTGATACCCGTCGTTGCGAGCGAAGCGAAGCAATCCAGTCGCAGAGCCAGCGGCACCGGATTGCTTCGTCGCTTCGCTGCTCGCAATGACGCGTGATGTGGAGCGCATGAAATGAACTCCCCAACGGCAACGGCGAAAACAAGCGATCCATCGCGCAGTTCCCACTACGTCAATGACGCGCTGTATCGCGAATTGATCGCCAATTTCACCGATTGGCAGGACGACGCGCGCGCCGTCAGCGACCCTGCAGTGCGCGACGAATTCCGCCAACTCATCGAGCGCGAGGCGCGGCTGCTCGATCAGTTGCGCTACGAAGACTGGCTAAAGATGTACACGGCCGAATGCATCTATTGGGTACCGTCGACGCCGCAGGCCGGCGATCCGCGACGCGAAATTTCGGTCATGTTCGACGACCGCCGCCGGCTCGAAGACCGCATCTACCGGCTGCGCACCGGCTTCGCCTGGTCGCAAGCGCCAGCCTCGCGCACGGTGCGGCTCATCACCAATGTGGAAGTCTTCGCCGCGAATGACGGCGATGTGCGCATGGTGCGCTCGAATTTTCTGATCAGCGAATTCTGGGGCAACGAGACGCGTGTACTGACCGGCTGGGCCGGTCACCGCGTCCGGCGCGACGGCGGCTCTTGGAAAATCCAGGCCAAGCAGGTCAATCTCATCGACTGCGACCAGTGCATCCGCAATCCGAGTATTATTCTCTAACCTTCCTTTGAAAGCCAATGTCCAACCTGAAGCTCACGCTCGCCTGCGGCCGCTATGACCGCACCCAACCGCTGATCGACGGCCGCGTCCTGGTCGAGGGCGTCGATCTCACCTTCCTGCCGCTCCGCCCGGGCGAGACGTTCTGGCGCATGCTCAATCACGCCGAGTTCGACTGCTCGGAGATGTCGCTGTCGTCCTACACCATCCTGCGCTCGGAGGGCGATACGCGCTTTATCGCCATCCCGGTATTTCCATCGCGCGTGTTTCGGCATTCCGCGGTCTATCTGCGCGCCGACAGCAAGATCGAGAAGCCGCAAGACCTCAAGGGCAAGCGCATCGGCGTCGCCGACTATCAGATGACGGCCGCGGTCTGGGTGCGCGGCTTTCTGTCGAGCGATTACGGCGTGCGGCCGGAGGATGTGAACTGGGTGATCGGTCGGCCGGTGCGCACCATCAAGCCGCCGGAGGGCCTGCGGGTCGAATTCATGCGGCCGGATACGACGCTCGAGACCATGCTGGAGCGGGGCGAGATCGATGCGCTCGCCACGGTGATGATCCCGCCCGCACTCGGCACCACGGTGCGCCGCCTGTTCACCGATCATCGCCGGGTCGAGCGCGAGTATTACGAGCGCACCCGTATCTTTCCGATCATGCATACGTTCGTGATCAAGACCGCATTGTATGAAGCGAACCCGTGGCTCGCGATCAGCTTCTATCGCGCTTTCACCAAGGCGCGCGACATCGCTTATTACTGGATGCATGACACGGACGCGCTCACCGTCAGCCTGCCGTGGGTGATCGACGAACTGGAGGCGACACGAAAAATCTTCGGACCGCAGATCTGGGATTATTCGCTCGAGGGCAGCCGGCCGACGCTCGAAGCACTGGTGCGCCACCTCGACGAGCAGAACCTCACACGCCGCAAGATGAGCGTCGAGGAGCTGTTCGTGCCCAATATCGGCCCGGGCATGGGCGAATACCTGCGCGCGACCGCTGAAGACGACTGACGCCGCGCACCGACCTCACGGCACGGCATGACAAGGGCCGATCGGCGTCTTTTGGCCCATTCATCGCCAGTGCGGCTTTATCCATTTTGACTCAGATCAATGCAGGTTCGTCCGGCTGGTGTAGCGGTATGACGTACAAGAGCGCTATTACGCGAGGAGGGCAGCATGTCAGCCCCTTCCGGCAATGAACACGACGCATCGCCGTTTGAAGCTGTGTTGCGCTGGTTACGCGGGCGCGCCGGCGGCGCAGCGGCACTCGGCGATTGCGACGACATGGAGATTGAGCAGATCGCTCACGACATCGGTGTCTCGTCCGGCGAACTTGGCGACCTCGCCAAATCCAACTCGCATGCAGCGGACCTGCTGCCCCAACGCATGGCGGCGCTCGACCTCGATCCTAAAGAAGTCGAGCATGTGGCGCCCGCGATAATGCGGGACATGCAGCGGCTCTGCACACTTTGCCAGAAGCACCGGCAATGCGCGCGGGATCTGGCGCGGGATGCCTCCGACCCGGTGTGGAAAGAATACTGTCCGAATCTCGAGCCTCTGACGTCTTTGGACGCGATGCCGTGGGCGGCACGGAACGAGTGGTGAAGGCCAGTGCCGATGATCCACCCTCGGCGAATGCGGCAGGAGAAACAGCGATGAACACGAGGCCTGATCGCAATCTGTTCGCCCGCATCGCCGGCGTCTTTGCGCCGTGGCGCCGCCGGTCCGATTTCACCTGCGCCGATTGCGAGCGGTCAGAAAGCTGCAGCCTGCCGCCGAGTGATACCTGCATCGTCGCGGCCGCGCAGATGGAGCGTGGCGACTGGAAGCTGCGGCGACAAGCCCGCGCGCTGGCCCGCACCGTCGGGCCCATGTGACGCTGCCATGTGATACTGCCATGTGACACTGCCATGTGAGACTGGGCCAACAAAGCCTGCAACGTCGAAGCCGATCCGCATGGCGGCCGACGGGTTGAAACGGCGGTCATTGTCAGCCATCTAAGCTGCCTGCCGACGCGATCGGCGTCATTTCCGCTCCGAGCAACCGCAGGTTCTGCCATGCCTCCAGCCGCCGCGCGCCGCGCTACACGCATTCCGCTGCGCGATTTCTTCCGCAATCCGGAGCAGGCCGCCTTCCAGCTCTCGCCGGACGGGAACTCCATCGCGTTCATGCAGCCCTATCAGGACCGCATGAACGTGTTCGTGCGGCCGCGCGCCGGCGGGCAGGCCGTACGCGTCACCAGCGAAACCGAGCGCGATGTCGCCGGTTATTTCTGGAAGGGCTCGCGCCGCATCGTCTACCTGAAGGATTTCAAGGGCGACGAGAATTTTCACCTTGTTGCAGTCGACGCCGACGGCAGAAACCTTGTCGACCTCACGCCGTTCGACAAAGTGCGGGCGATGATCGTCGACGACCGCTACGAGAATGACGACGAAATCCTGGTCGCGCTGAACAGGCGCAATCCGGAAGTGTTCGACGTCTATCGGATCGATCTCAACAGCAAGGAACTGACGCTGCTGGCGGAGAATCCCGGCAACATCACCGCCTGGATCACCGATCATGCCGGCCGCATCCGGCTTGCGATCGCCACCGACGGCGTCAATACCAGCATCATGCACCGCGCCGACGACAACAGCCCGTTCGCGACGGTGATCACTACCAATTTCAGGCAGCAGATTTCGCCGTTGTTCTTCGATTTCGACGACGAGCTCTTATTCGCTGCTTCCAATATCAATCGCGACAAGGCCGCGATCGTGCGCGTCGACCCAACGACCGCAAAAGAGGAAAGCCTGATTTTCGAGCATCCCGATGTCGACGTCGGCAGCCTTGCCTGGTCGCGGAAACGCAAGGTCTACACCGAAGCGCAATTTGTCACCTGGAAGCGCGAGCGCAAATTCTTCGATGCCGAGATGCAGGCCCTGCACACCGACCTGGAACGGCAGCTGCCGGGCTACGAGATCGACCTGCAGAGCTCGAACAAGGACGAAACGCTGTTTGTCGTCGCCGCCTGGAGCGACCGCACACAGGGCGTTCGCTACCTCTACGACGCGGCGGCCAAAAGCCTCACCAGGCTCGCCGAGATCGCGCCGTGGCTCGACGAAAACGAGCTCGCGGAGATGAAGCCGATCGCCTACCAGGCGCGCGACGGCCTCACCATCCACGGCTACCTGACGCTGCCGCGCGACGGCGGCAAGAGTCTGCCGATGATCGTCATCGCGCATGGCGGGCCATGGGCGCGCGACGCCTGGGGTTACGATCCCGAAGCACAGTTTCTCGCCAACCGCGGCTACGCGGTCCTGCAGATGAATTTCCGCGGCTCGACCGGCTACGGCCGCAAGTTCTGGGAGGCGAGCTTCAAACAGTGGGGCCGCGCCATGCAGGACGATGTCACCGACGGCGTCAAATACGCGATCGCGCAGGGCATCGCCGATTCAAGGCGCGTCGCCATCTATGGCGGCAGCTATGGCGGCTACTGCACGCTCGCCGGACTTGCGTTTACGCCCGAGCTTTACGCCTGCGGCGTCGATTATGTGGGCGTGTCGAACCTGTTCACGTTCATCAGGACCATCCCGCCATACTGGAAGCCGATGCTCGACATGCTCTACGAGATGGTCGGCAATCCCGAGACCGATAAAGAGCTGTTGGCCGCGGCTTCGCCGGCGCTGCACGCCGACAAAATCCGCGCACCGTTGTTGATCGCGCAAGGCGCGCAGGATCCGCGTGTCAATATCGAAGAATCGAATCAGATGGTCGCCGCGCTGAACAAGCATGGCGTCGACGTGGAATATATCGTCAAGGACAACGAGGGCCACGGCTTTCATAACGAGGAAAACCGCTTCGAATTCTATGAAGCGATGGAGCGGTTCCTGGAAAAGCACCTGCGCTGAAGCCGCCGGCGCTCAATGCGCCGCCAGCGATGGGTTCGCCAGCGCCCGTGCTATTCCCGTGCCAAGTCCGTTGATTGCGCGCAAGTCGAAATCATAGCCGGCAAGCAGGATGTCGGGAACGCCATCGCCGTTGAGGTCGGCCACGACCGGATCGGCCTCGACGGTCTTGGCGGAAAACCGCCTGTGCCAAAGCGGTTTGCCGTCGGCGAACGCAAGCGTCCAGATATCGCCCGTGGCGGCCGCCACCACGACGCCGAGCCCGCGATGGCCGGTGAGTTCGACTGCGACCGGCGTGTTGATGACTGAAAAACCGTCGGGCGAGCGCCACGCGTCGCGGCGCGTGCGCCAATCGATGGCAACCACCCCGCCCGCTCCGGTCGGCGCCAAGATCACGGCGCGTCCGGCGTCGTTGACGACGATGGCATGGCCGCCGACTTTCAGGCCGGCCATGGTCGCGCTGCGCTGCGTTGCTGTCCGACCCGCAGATCTCGACCAGACGACAGCGCCGGTGCGGCCGTTCAAGACGTAGAGGCCGCCAGAAAAACTCGTCACCAGAATGGAGAGCGGCGCGTTGTCGTCGAGTTGCGCCACCGCCGGCACCGACCAGGCGCCGCCCGGAATCGGTGTCTTCCACAGCAGTGCACCGTCCTTGCCGCGCAGCCCGTAGACAAAGCCGCCTGGCGAGGCGGCAACGACGTCCGGCAGGCCGTCGCCGTCGAGGTCGGCGCTGGTAACCCCGCTCATGTTCGGGCTGCCGGTTTCGAACCGCCACAGGATCTGGCCGCTGCGGCCGTCGACCATCACAATGCTGCGGTCGTCCCAGGTGGAGAAGGCGGCATCGCTCCTGCCGATGCCGCGGTAGTCGGCGACTGCGGGCGTGCACGACAGCCAGGTGTTCAGCTTCGTGCTCTCGGCGCGAATGATTTTGCCGCTGCTAGGATCGTAGACGATGAGCTGGTTCGGCTTGCCCGGCAGCGGCAGGCTCACCGCGACGGCCTCGGTCTGGCGGGTATGGTCGATGTCAGCCAGCGCGCCGGCGCGATTGGGCGAAAGATTGTCCTTTGCCGACCAGAGAATCTTCCCATAAGCGCCGTCGAAGGCACGCAAACTCACGTCATCGCCCCAAGGCGCCAGTTCGATGACCGAAGCGCGGCCTTGCGCATCGGTCTCGACCAGCGGCGTTGCCTGAAGGCCGGCATTGGCCTTGCGCTCCCACAGCATGCTCGGTCCGTGAACCAGTCCGATCAGGCCGGCATGGCGGTGGATGAGGATGTCGCGCGGCCCGCCATCCGGCGCCGCGATCAACGCCCACGGTTCGACGTCGTCGTTGAATCGCAGCGTCCAGCGCACATGGCCCGAACCATCGAGGCAGATCAGTCCAGCGCCGCTCACGGTCGCCAAAATTTCTTTGCCGCCGTCGCCGGCCCAATCGCCGACCAGCACGCCGCGCGGCACCCCGGCCATGCGCCAGGCGATCGTTCCCGAATGACGATCGACCGCCGCGAGCGAATCCGCGGTCACGACGAGCAGGTCGCCCGACGAGGTTTGCAATACATTATACTCGCTGCGCGGCTGCAGGCGCGGATTGAGGCCGGCAGGACCGCGCCAGACGATCGCGCCGTCGGTGGGGTTGACCGCCACCATCGGCTGCAAGGCATCGGCAAATTCGAACACCAGGTCCGGCTTGCCGTTGCCGGCCATGTCGGCCAAGGCCGGGCCGCCGATCAGCGCGGCCGGCAAAGCAAACATTCCTCCCGTCGCGCCGGTCGCCGCATCGAGCATCTGCCAGTTCTTATCGGTGTACAGAAATACTTGCGGGTGATTGCCGCTCGTGAGCGGCAGCAGCACCGGATTCCACTGCGCGCCAAGGTCGCGCCGCCAAAGCTGAGCGCCGTCCTTCAGCCGCAGCGACAGCGCGATCACGCCGAGCTGCGCCGTCGAATAGCGGTTCGGATCGCCAGGCCGGATCAAGGCGGTGACGATCGTGTCCTGGCCGTCCTGCCAGACAAACAGCATCGGCGACACCGCGAGCGGCTGACCCGAGAGCGTGATCGTTTGCAGCTCCTGGCCGGTCTTGCCGTCGAGCACATAGGCTTTTCCGTCGCGGCCGGCGACCAGCAAGTTGGCGCTGCCAACGCCGCGCGGCAGCCTTTCGACGGCTAGGCTCTGCGGTGCGCGGTAGCCGGTCGGCGGCCCTTTCCAGGTCCACAGCACCTGCGGCGGCGCCGCGCCGCTGATGGCCAGGAGATCGGGCCCGCTCTGCTCCTGATCCAATCCGGACAAGAGCACATTGCCGATGTCGCCGCCGAGATCGATAGTCTTGAACGTGCGCCAGTTGCCGGTCGGGGTCGCAATCGCCTTCACCACCTTGCCGTCGGCGGTGGACAGAAAAATGATCCGCGTCGTCTCGTTATGGGCCACGAGCGGCGGTCCGCCGCTGCGGTCCGGCAGCACCGCGAGGCCGCTCTGGATCGCCGGCGACGCGTAGGTCCAGTCCAGGCCTTTCTCCAGCCACAGATAGGATTGCACCGGGACCGATTGCCCGCGCTTGACCTCGACGGTTTCGGCGCGGTCGATGAAGCCGTCGGCAAACGCGCGCAGGACATGGGCGCCGGAGCGAACTGCGAAATTGGTGACGGGCAAGCCGAGCTCCACGTCATCGATGCGCACCTTGGCGGTCGGCTCGTTGCTTGCGATGCTCAGTCTTCCCTGATCGTAGCGTTGCCAGCCGTACTGCGAGGCCGCGCCCGCGATCGCGGTGATGACCCCGAACAGCCCGGCAAATGCCAGCCGCCGCCGCCTTACGATCGTGCGTTCCGCCTGGATCGACGCTTGCACGAACGCGGCTTCGGCTTTTTCCAGGTAACCGCCCTGGGCAGCGAACTTGGCCTTTTCCAGCTGCAGCCCGCGTGGCAGCAGATAGCCGGCGTCTCTGTTCGCCGCGATCCATCGGCTGGCCGCACCTGCGACCGCAGACTTGACCTGCAGCATCTCGCTGTTGGCGGCGAGCCAGCGGGCGAGCCGCGGCCAGGCACGCAGCAATGCCTCATGAGTCAGCGTGACGACGGCGTGACCGGCCTGGTCCTGCCCGGCGATGAACAACCTCGCCCGCGGGCCGACAAAGGCGTCGACAAACGCCTGCCCGCCGGGAATTTCGCACAATTGCCGATAATCGGCCCAGCTGCGCGCGTAGGCGATGCTGTCCTTTTCATGCGACACGGTCGTCAGCCGCCGCATCGCCGGATCGAACGCATCCTGCGCGGCGGCGTCGAGGTCCTGAAAAACGTCCTCTGCGCGCTTGGCCAAGGCGGCTTCGACGCCGCCGAGCCGGCCATAGGCCTCGTGCGTCAGCAGATTGCCGCGCCGCAAGTCGTAGAGGCCGGACAGGCAATATTCCAACAGCGGCAAGGCTTCCGGATGGCCGATCGCGTCGTCGCGCAACCGCTCGTCGAGCGCCATCTCCTGCCCGGGTTCGCCGAGCGTCTCATAATGCAGGCCGGCGGCGATGGCGGGCTGGCGGATGATCTGGCCGATTTCCTGGCTGCTCGGCAGCGCCAGGTCGTAATGGCCGTCGGCCTCCTTCAACTGCATGAGTTCGGGAAGTTCGGCGCAGCGGCCGAAGAAATCGCTGCGCAAGGTCGCGATCACGAACACATTGCCGCTGCGGGCGAGTGCGGCGAGCGCACTGACGAAATCCGCCGCGGCGCCGGGCGAATCGCGAAACCGCGGCAAGGTGAAAATCTCTTCGAGCTGATCGACCACGAGAACGAGCCGCGCCGCGCGCGGCTTCAAGATGCGGCGTACGTCGGCGCAGCGCCGGGCGTCTTCACTCCGTCCGTCGGCCCGATATTGCGTGATCATGCGTTCGAGCTGGCGATCCTCCTCGATGCGCAACAGATCGGCGGCATGAGCGAGCGTTTGCGAGATCAGGACATCGACGCTCGCCGGCGAGCGGCGCAGCATGGCGGCGACCTCCTGGGCGCTGCTGCCGCTGCTCGACAATTCCGGCAGCGCCTCGGGCGCGATCAACGCTACCGCCAGGCTGTCGAACAGATCGCCGCTCGACGTGCTCGGCAGCATGATCGCCCGCCGCCACAGCCCGATGCCTTCGATCACTCCCGGGCGAGTCAGAAGCGGCAGCACGCCGGCGCGCACCAGCGACGACTTGCCGGCGCCGCTCATCGCCGAAACCAGGAGGAAAATCGCCGTGCCCTCCTCCACGGCCGGGCCTTGCTCCGCCAGCCTCGCCGCCTGTCGCCGCAACCGGTCGACGATGTCGCCGATCGCCCTGGTGCGGCCGAAGAAGATGGCGGCATGCTCGAAATCAAACAGTTCGAGACCGCGGAATGGACTGCCGCTCCAGGCCGGGGCCGAGCGTCGCGGCACTTCGTCTGGCGGCAACTCGCCGACGCGGCCGACGATCAGCTTGCGCAGGTGCTCTTCGACCCGCTCCTCGAACTCGGCGAGGTTGGAATATCTGATGATGGCGCCCTTGATAGCGCCGGTCTGCGGATCGAGCGCCAGCCTGTCGAGAAACACTTCCAGTGCCTCGAGCTGGCGGTAGGCGTGTTCGCGCGCCTCCTTCGGCGCCCGTCTGATCTCGGCCGGAGTTTGACTGTGATAGACCAGAACATCGGGCGAGCCGCGCGCGCGATAAGCCGCGATCGCGGTGTTCACCTCGTATTCGGTGCCCGATTGATAGCGCCGCCCGTCGGGCGCCTGCAGCGGCGTGCCGAGCCGCGACCACAGGATGCAGACGACGATGTCGAAATCCGACGGCGGCGCAATCTGGGTCTGAAAATCCGCGGTGACCCGCATCGGCTCGTATTCCCAGAAATAGGGATCGAGCGCGACGATGTCGGCGAATTCGGCCACAAGACGGCCGATGATGCTGCGTGCGACCTGACGTTCCTTCTGAACGTCGCCCGGCGACGAAATGAAGATGCGCAGCCGTCTCATGCGATTGGCAGGTGGGCAGGGTCGCTGGCGGGCGAGCCCGGATTTGCTCTGCAACCCTAATAGCGGGCTATGGCCGCGGAGTCAGCGACGCGCTCGCGGCGCCGGCCATCGCCAATGTCGCACCGCGGTCATCCGCCGCTGGCTGCGCTTTAGCCGCGCTAAAACCCGAGCGTCGGCACCACGTCGGCGGGCGGCGTCTGCCAGCGTTTCGCCGGCCGGCCGTCGGCGATGGCGCGCAGTTCGCGCGCGAGAACTTTGCGCCAGAGGATGATGCCGGCGTCGGAACGGCCGAGCCGCTCGCTGCCGCGATCCTCGATCCGCCCCTGCCCGGCCTGCACGGCGATGTCCTGCACGATGGCGAGGTCCGGATGCGTCACGTCGGCAAAGCGGATTTTGCCGGCCCATAGATCGCGCACCACGTCCATCACCGGCGGCGCCGCCGCAACGGCGCGATTGTACGCGGCGCGCTTTGCCCGATAGGCTTCGGCGTCCTTGCCGATGACTTCGACGTGGCTTGTGATCAGCCACAAGTGATTTTCGTCGTCGACCGGCGTGAAGCTGAAATAGATTTCAGACCAACCGCCGACGCCGTCCATGCCGGCGAGCGGCGGCACGATCACGCGCGTCAGGTTCGGCGCGTAATGCAGCGTCTGGCGCACCTTGCCGGTCTTGCGCGTGCCGAAACGCAGCATGCCCCAATCGGTCTCCTGTGCCGTGATGACCGGCAGATCGACCGCCATCTTGGCGTGCGAGCCGCCCGGCTGATGGGTGTAAGCGACATGGACCTCGTCCATGCTGTTCTCGAAACTCTGCAGATAATTGCAGGGCACCTGTTCGACGTTCCAGACCTGGATAATGCCGTCGGTCTGGCGATGCGGAAAATGCGGAAACGGCGGCGGCTCGCCGGAACCGAAATAGCCGAAGATCAGGCCGAGATGCTCGCGCGCCGGATAGGTGCGCAAGCTGACCTTGCGGGCAAAGCCCGCCTCCTCGGCCGGCTGATCGACGCACTGGCCCGCGCAATCGAATTTCCAGCCGTGATAGACGCAGCGGATCGCGTCATCCTCGACCCAGCCGAGATGCAGCGGGGCGCCTCGGTGCGGACAACGATAGTCGACGATCTGCACCCGCCCCGATTCCCCGCGATAAAGCGCGAAATCCTCGCTCATGATGCGAATGGGCTTGGCATATCCGGCGGGCAGATCCTGGCTGCGATACACCGCATGCCAGAACTGGCGCACGAAAATGCCGCCGGGCGTGCCGGGCCGCGTGGTCGCGAGATCTGGTTCTGCGGAGTGTCTGGCACCTGCCATGCGCACAGGTGCGGCTTGATCGATCACCGTTATCGCTGCGACCTCCCCAAAGCGGCCTAAGAGCAGTGTTTGCGCCAACTATAGCATGAGCATTCCGCCATGCGCGGGCACGTGTTGTCGGCATCCCGCCGCGACGCTAGGCTGTGGTCGCCGGACGACAACGACAAGCAACGCCACCGGCGCGCGGACGGGAGAGCGCCATGACGGGGATGTTCGCCAATCGATGGTGGATCGTATTTGCGTGCGCATGCGGCCTTTTGGTCGGCTCCGGCTCGATTCTGATTTTCTCGTTCGGCGTTTTTCTTAAGCCCGTCACGGCGGAGCTCGGCATTTCGCGCGGCGATCTTTCGGCCGGCTTGGGCTTCGCCGCCTGGTTCGTGGCGCTGGCGTCTCTGACGATCGGCTGGCTGATCGATCGCTTCGGCACCCGCCGGGTCATGATCCCCGGCATACTGGTGTTCGCACTCGCGGTCGCAAGCTTCGGGCTGATGCAGGCGAAGCCCCTGTTCATGATCTACGTGATCTTCTGCACCGCGGGCTTCATCAGCGGTGTGCAGACGCCGATCCCCTACGCGGCGGTGATCACCCATTGGTTCGACCGCGAGCGCGGCATCGCGCTCGGCGTCGCCACCGCGGGCGTCGGCCTCGGCGTTGCCCTCATTCCGCAGCTTGCCGCATTCCTTATCCGCCATTTCGGCTGGCGCGACGCCTATTTCGGCCTGGGTATCGCCGTCGTCGTCCTGGCCTGGCTTCCGGTCGCGATTTTCGTGCGCGATCCGCCGTGGATTACGCAGCGCCGGCAACCCGACGCCGCCAGTTCGGAATCGTTACCTGGAATTGACGCGACCGCCGCACTCAAATCGGCGACGTTCTGGCTGCTTGCGATCGCATTCTTTCTCGGCGTCATGGCGATCAACGGCACCATCGTGCACATCGTCGCGCTATTGACCGATCGCGGCATCCCGCTGCAGGTCGCGACCGGCGCGCTGTCGATCGCCGGCATCGCCATCATCGTCGGGCGCATGATCTGCGGCTGGTGTCTCGATCGCTACTGGGGCCCCTACGTCGCCGTCTGTTTCTTTGCGCTGCCGATGGCCGGCATTGCGCTCCTCGGCAGCGGCTGGGCCTACCCGGTGCCGCTCCTCGGCGCGGCTTTGTGTGGCGCCGGCATCGGCGCCGAGATCGATCTGATGGCGTTCTTCATCAGCCGCTATTTCGGCCTGAAGGCCTATGGAAAAATCTACGGGCTGATGTTCATGCTGTTCAACCTCGGCACCGGCCTCGGTCCGGCGTTGAGCGGACGTGCGTTTGACATGTTTCATTCCTACAAGCAGATCTTCGCCGTCTACGAAGTGGCGCTGGCCATCACCTGCATATTGTTGATCCGACTCGGCGCTTATGCTTATCCGGCGCGCCATCACCAAACTCCCGCGGCGACGAAAGCCGCGTAACAGCGTTCCCGAGGTCCAATAATCATGCCTTATCAAGCCATGCAGCCGCCGATCCTGTCGTTTGCCGAGCGCGACCGCCGCTGGGCGCGCGTGCGCGGCTTGATGCGTGAACGCGGCTTTGCCGGCATGCTGGTCGCGGGCTTCCGGGCCCGCGAGGCCTACGAGACCTATATCAGCGACGACTACAATGAAGGCTGTGTGATTTTTCCGCTCGAAGGCGATCCGGTTGTGATCACATGGGCCTATCTGCGCGTGATGCGGGCGCGCTGGTCGGCCGAACGCGGCAGCAAGTTGTGGGTCAATGACTACCGCGTGGCGACGAGCGGCACCGGCGTCGCCGACGTGTTGAGCGAGAAGCGCCTTGCCGATTCAAAGCTCGGCGTGGTCGGCCTGCGCTCGCAGGCCCCGACCGAGATCTACGGTGCCATCCCGGCCAATTTCTGGACGGAGCTGACGGCGGCGGCGCCCAAGGCGCAATGGGAAGACGTCTCCGAGGAATTCAGCCACCTCATGCTGGTCAAGAGCGAGGAGGAACTCGCCCAGGTGCGCTACGCCGCGCGCGCCGCCGAGGCGGCCTGCAAGACCATTGCCGAAGTGACCGCACCCGGCGTCGGCGAGGAGGTCGTGTTCGCCGAGGCGACGCGCGAGATGCTGCGCCACGGCATCGGCATCCGCTACCCGATGATCGTGATGAATTCCGGCCCGCACACCTTGTCCTGGGGGCCGCCGCGCTGGACCACGAGCGGAGAAGCGCCGCGCATTCTGCAGCGCGGCGACCTGATGCAGGCCGAGCTGATGCCGATGTGCGGCAATCAGGAAATCCAGGTGCAGATGACCGTGGCGCTCGACCCGCTCGACGACACCAGCAAAAAGTGCGAGCGCGTCGCGCTTAAGTCCTATGATGCCGGCCTCAAGGCGCTCAAGCCGGGCATCACCTTCGCCGATCTTCTGGCCGCGATGGAGGAGCCCCACCGGGCCGCGGGATGCTGGGGCTACACGCCGCTCGTGCATTCGCTCGGCCCGCACTTTTTGGCCGGTCGCACCCAGGTCAACATGGACCAGGCCAATCTCAACGTCACTTTCGTCGGCCCCAATGCGGCGCGCCAACGCAAGGCGGTGATCGAGCCCGGCATGGTGTTCGCGTTCGAGCCCAACGCCTGCATCGGCAATCACCGGATCAATATCGGCGGCACGGTCGTCGTCACCGCGACCGGCTGCGAAGAGCTTAACCACATTCCCTCGACCGTGACGCACAAACAGTAATCCTGCGGCATCAATCTTAGGCATCGCCCGCCGCGGGAGAACGCCCGGCGCATTGCTATTTTGGCGATCCCAGTTGCGTAAAAACGCGCGGCTTTCTACAAATGCCCGGGACGGACACCGGCTTTTGGCGGGAGGTTGAAATGCGCGTATTTGCCAAGTCTTTCACGAAATCATGGTTGTTGGGAACAACGGCGCTGGCGTTGCTCGCGGCGGCCGCTGCGGTCCCGGCCGCAGCGCAGCAAAAGACCATCAAGATCGGATTTATCTCGACCTTCAGCGGTCCGGCCGCTGCGATCGGCAACGACATGCGCAATTCGTTCGAGCTTGCCCTCGATCGTGTCGGCCACAAGCTCGGCGGCCTCCCGGTCGAGGTGATCTACGAGGACGATCAGATCAAGCCGGATGTCGGCGTGCAGAAAACCAAGAAGCTCATCGAATCCGACCACGTCGATTTCATCGTCGGCTATATCTGGTCGAACGTAGCGGTTGCTTCGCTCAAGCCCCTGGTCGATTCCAAGACCATCACGATCATTACCAACGCCGGCGCCTCCGAGATCGCCGGCCCGATGTGTTCGCCCTACGTGTTCTCCACCTCGTGGCAGAACGATCAGACCCCGGCCGCGATCGGCACCTACATGAACCAGAAAGGCGTCAAAAGCGCCTTCCTGATGGGCCCGAACTATATCGCCGGCAAGGACATGCTGCACGGCGTGCAGTCGACTTTCAAAGGCAAGATCGTCGGCCAGGAACTGACACGCTGGCCCGATCAGCTCGATTTCTCCGCCGAACTGTCCAAAGCCCGCGAGGCGAAGCCCGACGCGATCTTCGCGTTCTATCCGGGCGGCGCCGGCATTCAGTTCGTCACCCAGTATGCGCAGAGCGGACTGAAGGGGCAGATCCCGCTCTACACCGCCTTCACCATCGATGACCTGTCGCTGCCGCGGCTCAAGGACCTCGCGATCGGCGTGCCGGGCGCGCAGAACTGGGTCAACGACCTGCCTAACGCCGCCAACAAGAAATTCGTCGCCGACTACAGGGCAAAATATCACACCTCTCCGTCATTCTACGGCGCCGACACCTACGACGCGGTGGCGCTGCTCGACAGCGCCGTCACTGCGGTGCACGGCAACCTCAGCGACAAGGAAGGCATACGCAAGGCGATGGAAAAGGCCGACATCACGTCGGTGCGCGGCAATTTCAAGTTCGGCAACAACCACATCCCGATCCAGAATTTCTATCTGCAGGATGCTGGCAAGAACGCCGACGGCAGCTATTCGCTGCACACCGTCTCGCTCATCGTCGCCGACGATCAGGACAAATACCACACGCAGTGCCCAATGAAGTGATCAAGGCTGTCATGCCCCGCGCAGGGGGGCATCCAGTGGTCTCGACCGATTCAGGTCGTGTCCGTGCGCGGCGCCGCATCTGTGGTGATTACTGGATCATCCGCTTGCGCGGATGATGACAATGTTGGGCTTGCGCGCAGGGTAACGGACCAGTGCTCTATTTCCTCGAGCAGTGTCTCAACGGCGTGCAGCTCGGGATGCTGCTGTTTCTGCTTGCGGCAGGCTTGACGCTGATCTTCGGCATCATGGATCTGGTCAACCTGGCGCACGGCTCGCTCTATATGCTCGGCGCCTATTTCGCCGCGACGTTCGCCGCCGTCACCGGAAGCTTCGTGCTCGGGGCGGTGCTGGCGCTCCTCGCCACCGCCGTCGCCGGCATGGTGCTCGAAGTGATCGCCATACGCCCACTCTACGGCCGACCGCATCTCGATCACGTGCTCGGCACGTTCGGTCTCATCTTGTTCTTCAACGATCTCGTCCGGCGCGTCTGGGGACCGGACGGCATGACGCTGTCGCTGCCGAGCGAAATGCTGCACGCCGTTCAGCTGCTTCCCGGCCTTTACTACCCGCTCTATCGCCTCGTCATCATCCTGGTCGCGCTTGCCGTTGCCGCACTGCTCTATGTCATCGTGATGCGCACCCGGCTCGGCATGCTGATTCGCGCCGGCGCCTCCAACCGCGAAATGGTCGGCGCGCTCGGCGTCAATATCAAGCTGCTCTATACGCTGGTGTTCGGGCTCGGCGCGGCGCTGGCCGGCTTCGCCGGCCTGATGCAGGCGCCGATCCTTACGGTGCAGATCGGCATGGGCGAAAACATCCTGATCCTCGCCTTCGTCGTCATCGTTATCGGCGGCATTGGATCAATTCGCGGCGCTTTCGTCGCCGCCCTCATCGTCGGGCTGATCGATACGCTGGGCCGGGCCTTCCTGCCGGACATGTTGCACGCCGTGCTTAGCACCGACGCCGCGCTGACGCTGGCGCCTGCTCTGTCATCGATGTCGATCTACATGCTGATGGCGGCGATCCTGGTCATCCGGCCGGAAGGGCTGTTCCCGGCGGCAAGCCGATGAACGCAGCGCGCGAGCTTTTCCGCAAATCCAGCCCCGTGCCCCGACCCGATCCGCGCACCGCGCTGACCGTGGTTTTGCTGATCGTGTTGGCGCTGGTGCCGGTCTACGCGGCAGTGACCGGCGATCCGTTCGCGCTGACCCTGTTCACCCGCATCGTCATCATGGCAATGGCGGCGGTGAGCCTCGACCTGATCATGGGCTATGGCGGCATGGTCAGCTTCGGCCACGCCGCGTATCTCGGCATCGGCGGCTACGCGGTCGGCATCCTGTGGAAGGAAGGCATCGGCTCGGGCTTCGTGCAATGGCCCGCCGCGATCGCAATCTCGGCGCTGTTCGCGCTGGTGGTCGGCGCGCTCAGCCTGCGCACGCGGGGCGTCTATTTCATCATGATCACGCTCGCCTTCGCGCAGATGGTCTATTACGTGGCGCAGGGGCTCGACCGTTATGGCGGCGACGACGGTCTGACCATCGGCCAACGCAGCAGCTTCGGCGGCCTCGTCAACCTCAACAACAATACCGTGTTCTACTATCTGTGCTTCGCGGCGCTGATCGGCAGCGTTTATCTGGTGTCGCGCCTTGTCAATTCGCGCTTCGGCTTCGTCATCCAGGGTGCCCGCTCGAACGAGCGGCGCATGCGCGCCATTGGCTTTCCGGTGTTCCGCTACAGGCTCGTCGCTTTCGTCATCGCCGGCGCGCTGTGCGGGTTTGCCGGCGCGCTCAACGCCAATCACACCAATTTCATCAGCCCGGCGATCATGTTCTGGACGCGCTCCGGCGATCTCATGGTGATGGTGATTTTGGGCGGGCTGGCCACGCCATTCGGTCCGGTAATCGGCGCGGTGGTTTATCTGCTGCTGGAAGAAGCGCTGTCGCGCGTCACCGAATATTCCGGTTTGTTCCTCGGTCCGGCGCTGCTGTTGGTCGCGATTTATTTGCGCGGCGGCATCGAGGGGTTTTTTAGAAAAAGCACGCCATGACCGCGCCGCTGCTCCAGGTAGAAGGTTTGACCAAGCGCTTCGGCGGCGTGGTCGCTGCCGACTCGATCGCGCTCGACCTGGCACCCGGAGAATTCCATGCCGTCATCGGACCGAACGGCGCGGGCAAGAGTACGCTGGTTGCCCTCCTCTGCGGCGAAGTTGCCCCCGATGACGGCAGCATCCGCTTCGACGGCGGCGACATCGCGCGCCTGCCGGCCGACCGCAGGAGCCGCCTCGGCCTCGCCCGCTCGTTTCAGATCACCTCGCTGTTTCCGGATTTCACTGCACTCGACAACGTTGCGCTCGCCGTGCAGGCCCATGCCGGCCACTCTTTTCATTTCTGGCGAGCCGCGCGGGGAGACCCGCGCTTGCGCGGACCTGCCGCGAACGCGCTCGCCGCTGTTGGGCTTGAGGCGCGCGCCGAAACCCGCGTCGACCGGTTGAGCCATGGTGAGAACCGGCAGTTGGAGATAACGGTGGCGCTTGCCAGCAAACCGCGTCTCCTCCTGCTCGACGAGCCGATGGCAGGCCTCGGCCCCGACGAGACCGCGCGCATGACGGCGCTCCTTCGCAAGCTCAAGGGCACCGTCACCGTTCTCTTGATCGAGCACGACATGGAAACGGTGTTCGCGCTCGCCGACCGCATCACTGTCCTGGTCTATGGCCGCGTCATCGCTTCGGGCGATCCGGCGGCGATCAGGTCCGATCCGGCGGTGCGCGAAGCCTATCTCGGCGAGCAGGACGCCCATGCCGATGCCTGAGCAAAGCGGCAAACAGCATCT
This sequence comes from uncultured Alphaproteobacteria bacterium, assembly GCA_963729965.1. GTDB lineage: Bacteria > Pseudomonadota > Alphaproteobacteria > Rhizobiales > Xanthobacteraceae > BOG-931. The sequence continues at coordinate 140,846 of CAVSPX010000005.1, read as the reverse complement.
GCTGGAACTCACCGGCGTCGAGACCAGCTACGGCCCGAGCCGCGTGCTGTTCGGAATTTCGCTTGCGATCGTCCCCGGCGAAATGGTGTCGCTGATGGGCCGCAACGGCATGGGCAAGACCACGACGGTGCGCTCGATCATGGGCCTGACGCCTGCCAGCGCAGGCTCGATCCGATTCGCCGGCCGGGAAATTCGCGAACTGCCCGCCTACCGCGTCGCCAAGCTCGGCATCGGGCTCGTGCCCGAGGGCCGGCAGGTATTCGCCAATCTCACCGCGCGCGAAAATCTCGTCGCCACCGCGGCCAACCGCGGCGACGCGCCAGACCCGTGGACGCTGGACAAGGTGCTGGCGCTGTTTCCACGGCTTGCCGCACGCGCCCACAGCATGGCCAATCTGCTGTCCGGCGGCGAGCAACAAATGCTCGCCATCGGCCGCGCGCTGATGACCAATCCGCGGCTTCTTATCCTCGACGAGGCCACGGAAGGGCTGGCGCCGCTGATCCGGAACGAAATCTGGCGCTGCCTCAAGACGCTGCGCAGCGCCGGCCAGTCCATTCTGGTCATCGACAAGAACGTCGCCGCGCTCACCCGCATCGCCGACCGGCACATTATTATCGAGCGCGGCCGGGTGGTGTGGACCGGCAGTTCCGCCGCTCTGGCCGCCGCGGCCGATGTGCAGCACCGTTATCTCGGTGTCTGAGAATATTGAAAAGTTGCAGCGATGCCGGGCCAAAGGTCGGGAAGTCCGGAAGTTTGACCGCGCGCGGAGCCTGCAGGTCGCGCGCTGCGCGATTCGCACTTCAATTCCGACGATGGCAGTCGCGCGCTCCAGTGGTACATTCGCCGACCTGCGCAAGAGGTGACACTCATGAAGCTCACGACACGCCTGGCAGTCGGCACATGTTGCCTCCTGGCCGTTGCAGCAATAGCCAATTCCGGCGCGCAAACCGCCGAGCCGACCGTCTTGACGATATTCGCCGCGGGCACGCTGGCGGTGCCATTCAAAGAAGTCAGCACCATCTTCGAGAAGCAAAATCCGAACGTTGCGGTGCAAGCCCAATTCGGCGGCAGCGTCATGATGGCGAAAAGAATTACCGACCTGCGCCAGGATGCCGACCTGCTGGCGGTCGCCGACTATAACGTGATCCCGAAATATATGTTCGGCGGTCAACCGCGCGCGTCGTGGTACGCGGGCTTTGCCCGCAACGCCATTACCTTCGTCTACACCGACAAGAGCAAATACGCGGGCGAGATCAACTCCCGGAACTGGTACAAAGTACTGGCGCGAAAGGGCGTCGAGATCGGCCGTTCAAATCCGGACACCGATCCGTCCGGCTATCAGACCGTGCAGATGCTCAATCTGGCCGGAAAATTCTATAACGATCCGGGGCTGGAGCAGAGCGTGCTCGCCAATGCGCCGCTCGCCAACATGCGCGATACGGAAACTGCGCTGATTGCCGCACTGCAGCTCGGGCAGATCGACTATCTGGCGATCTATCGCTCCGATGCTTTGCAGCATCATCTCAAGTTCATCGACCTGCCGGCCAAGATCAACCTGAGCGATCCGGCGAACGCCTCCTACTATCAGCAAGGCGTCGCCCACACCAGGAACGGCGACCTGGCCGGCAAGCCGATCGTCTATGCCGTCACGATGGTCGACAACAGCAAGCAGGCCGGCATGGCCGAGAAATACGTTGCCCTGCTGCTGGGGACGGAGGGCCAGGCGGTCATGAAGAACAATGGCTTCGGAGATTTCAGCCCTCCCTATGCGGTGCACGTGGACGCGATGCCGGCCAGCCTCAAAAGCATGGTCAAGCCTTGGCCCGGCCAGTGATTGCCAGACGAGGCGCTTGATCGTGCGGCGATGATGAAAGAACTTGCCGACCGCCGGTGGATGCGCGTCGCCCAGACCCATTCGCTTGGGCTTTATCTGTCATGCTGGTTTCTCGGCAGCATCCTTGTCGCTTTCCTGGTCGTTCCGCTGATCGGGCTCGCTTTATCGGAATCAGGACGTAGCCTCATCGATGTGGCGGGTATGGGCGACGTACGCGATGCGATCGCGCTCAGCCTTGAAGGCGCCTTCCTGTCAGCCGCACTCGCCGCCTTGGTCGGCGTGCCTCTCGCCTACGGGTTGGCACGCACGACATTTCCGGGAAAAAGCGTGCTTGCGGCTCTGGTCGATCTGCCGCTCGCTGTTCCGCACACCGTCGCCGGCATCGCCCTTCTGATAGTGCTTGGCCGCCGGGGCGTGCTGGGCCAGCCCCTGGAGGCGCTCGTCGGACTCAAATTTTGGAGTACACTTGCCGGCATCGTTGCGGCGATGCTGTTTGTCTCTGCGCCCTACACCGTGAACGCGGCGCGGATTGGCTTCGAGGCCGTCGATCCGCGTCTGGAAAAGGTTGCGCGCACGCTCGGTCTCGGACCGTGGCGAACCTTCGCACGCATCACCCTGCCGCTGGCGCGACGCAGCATCATGACGGGGGTGACCCTCACTTACGCCCGCTCGATCAGCGAATTCGGCGCGGTCGTGATCCTTGCCTATTACCCGATGACGGCACCGGTCAAAATTTACGAGTTGTTTCTCCGCTTCGGGCTCGACCAGGCTGCAAGCGCTTCGGTGCTGCTGCTGGTCGTATCGCTTGCCCTGTTCCTTATTCTGCGCGCGGTGTCGCGCAGCAAGCCGCCGCGAGAGAACCGATGAGCGGCGGTATCGCCGTCGAGGCGCTGACCCTGAGACTCGGCGCCTTCCGCCTGAAAAGTCTGGACTTCGCTGTTTCTCGTGGACAAATTCTCGTCATCCTCGGCCCCAATGGCTGCGGAAAATCGGTCACGCTGGAGACCATCGCGGGGTTCCATCGGCTCGACCAAGGGCGCGTCATGATCGGTGGCCGTGATGCGACGGCGCTTGCCCCGGAGCGGCGGAATATCGGTTTCGTCGTCCAGAATTTCGGCCTCTTTCCGCACCTTACCGTCGCACAGAATGTTGCGCTCGCCCGGCGGCGCGACCGCAACAGCATGCAAACCGGCGGGACCAAGTCAGCACCCCAAGACGACGCGGGACTGCTGGCCTATGTTGGAGGCGCGCACCTCGCGAAACGCTGGCCGCAAGATCTAAGCCCCGGCGAAAAGCAGCGCGTTGCGCTTGCCCGTGCGCTCGCCGGCGCGCCCGACCTGTTCCTGTTCGACGAACCGTTCGCAGCCCTTGATGCGCAAACCCGCGATCAACTGCGTGGGGAACTGCTCTCGTTTTTGCGCACGCTCTCGGTCCCGGCCATCTTTGTCACGCACGATTATACCGACGCAATGACGCTGGCTGACAGGATTGCCGTGCTGCGCGAGGGCGCCATCGTCCAGTATGGCGCCGCGACCGAGATTTTCACCAAGCCGGCAAACGGATTTGTCGCGCGGTTCGTCGGCGTGGAAAATATCCTGCAGGCGCAAGTGACGGACGCAGGCGGCGCCGTCGCCACGCTCGCGATCGGCGGCTGCGTTCTGCATGCGTGCGTGCCGGCGGGCTTCGGTCCAGGGGAAACCGGCGTTTGGGCGGCCATCAGGGGCGAGCAGGTGGCTATCCGCCTGCCAGAATCGCAACAATCATTCCTGCCCGCGATCAATCAGCTAGCCGGGCGCGTAATCTCCGTCCGCAATTTGGGCCCGCTTGCGACCGTCGACATCGATTGCGGGTTTCCGCTCAAGGCATATCTGTTGGCGCCGCAAGCAGGCGCGATGAATCTCGAAGTCGGAAGGCCGATTGCAGTCGAGATCGCGCCAGACGCGATTCACGTCATGCAGAGTTAGGGAAGAGCCGACAGCTGCCCGAACATCATTTCAATCGGTGCCGACGGCCTCGGAGCACGGAGTCCGTTCATGATCCAGCTGCCGAAATGAACAAGATGCATCGCAATCAATCGAAAGGTCCCAAAGGCAGCGATATTCAGGAGGAGCGCTCCACAATATCATGCAACGTTCAGAGCACTGCGCCCGTTCGCTGAGCGTCGGTAGACCAATAACCACGCTTGAACTTGCTGGCCTCGCTAAACGATGGTTTCGTGGCAGACCATGCTGACACGGTCCGTCTGGATGGAATTCAGCAATGACACCTCGGCCGCCAGGTCTTAACGATCGAGCGACGAAGTGGATGGTGCCGAAAAGATCGTCGGCGTGGTGCAACATCACGGCCATCAGGGCCGCGTCTAATATTTCGTCGGGGGAGAAAATTTTGCTGCGTCAATTCAGGTATCCATTTCGCAACCTGATAAATCAAAGCCTATTTGCTTAGTACTTTGCGCCGTTCCTCGTACTCCTCGCAGCTGATCTCACCTCGTGCGAACCGCAGCCTTAGCTCTTCAAAGGCGTCCTGAGGCTTGTGCTTGTCGCCATACATCCGATGGATGACGAACATCACTCCCATCACCGCGACCATGATCGTTCCGGCGACAAGGTGGGGCGAAATGCCTTCAATCTAAGGCAAATTTCAGGTTAGAAAAGATCCCGCAATAGTGCCTTGATGTAGATCAAAGGTTAGCTCACTCGTACACGGATTAAACCGCCAATCCATCGCAACAACAGGCCGCCACTGACGTAGCCTCCAGGGCCAACTCCGAGGATTGAGTTAACGGCTGCCCCTGCCGGCAAAAACGGCGTAATAGAGGGCGGCGATTTCATTGCAACAGCGCGAGTATCGGCAAATGACCAACGGCAAGACCCTGCCATCACGTTCGCTCGGTTCGTCCGGCATCAGTGTGTCCGCGATCGGGCTCGGCTGCATGTCGCTTTCGGGCACCTACGGGACGAGCAACGATAACGAGGGCATCGCCCTCATTAACGAGGCGCTGGATCAGGGCATTACGCTGCTCGACACTTCGGATGCCTATGGCAACGGCCACAACGAGACGCTGGTCGGCAAGGCCATTGCGGGGCGGCGCGGAGACGTGGTGCTGGCGACGAAATTCGGCAATCTCGGCGGCCGGGGCGGCAAGGTCGCCGACGGCCGGCCCGAATATGTGGCGGAGGCGTGCGACGCGAGCCTGAAGCGCCTGGGGGTGGAGACCATCGACCTTTATTACCAGCACCGCGTCGATCCGACGGTGCCGATCGAGGACACCGTGGGCGCCATGGCGCGGCTCATTGAGCAGGGCAAGGTGCGCGCGCTGGGCATCAGCGAGGCCCGGCCCGAGACCATTCGCCGCGCCCACGCGGTTCACCCGCTCGCCGCCGTGCAGAACGAATTCTCCCTGCTCTACCGGGTCGAGGCCGAGGAAACTTTGAAGACGACCCGGGAGCTCAACATCAGCTTCGTCGCCTACTCGCCCCTGGGGCGCGGCGTGATGACCGGCGTGATTGACGATCAGAACACCATGTCCGAGGGCGACACGCGGCGCCGGCACCCGCGCTTTGCGGCGCAAAATATTTCGCACAATCTGGCGCTGGTCCGCGGCCTCGAAGAGATCGCGCGAGAACGGCATTGCACGCTCAGCCAGCTGGCGCTGGCCTGGCTGTTGGCGCGCGGAGCCGACATCGTGCCGATCCCCGGCACCAAGCGGAAGGAAAGGCTGCTTGAGAATATCGGCGCGCTTTCGGTCAAGCTGACCGAGGACGATCTCGCGCAACTGTCCGATTCCATTCCGGTGGGCGCCGCCGCGGGGCTGCGCTATCCGGAGAATCTGATGAAGAGCCTTTATCTCTGACGGCTCCAAGGCTATTTCGTCGGCCGGCCGGCGCCGATCGAGCGTTATGCCGAACTGATCGGCCGGCCGGCGCCGTTGCAGGCCATGGCAGGCTGAGGCTGGCAAGTGACTTGGGTCGGCGAATCAGCCCTGCCCGCAGGCTTCACGTATTCGATCGACCAGCGCGTTGCCGAGAAATGGCTTTTCGACAATGGGGACTTTTGCGGCGGCGGCGCGCGCACTGACCACGGCGCTCGGATCGCTGACGATGAGGATCGCCGGCGCCGACAGGCTTCGGCTCCGCAGCGTCGCGATCGTTTCCAGTCCGCTCAGACCCGGCATCTTCTGGTCGATCACGAAACAATCGCAGGCCTCAAGGTCGCCGGCCCGCAGCAACGCCATGCCGCTGCCATAGGTGCGCACCCTGAAGCCCTCCAGTTCCAGGGAGAATTCCAGCGAGTTGCACACCGCCGGATCATCATCGACAACGGCGACAATCGGGCTTGTTTCCGTCACTGCGGATTGTGGCGCCATCGCCTTTGCGGCCGCCCCTGGTCTGGACATTTGCAGGCATATTGCAGCGCATCGCGCCACGCCGCATTGATTTGGCTCAATTGTCACGCCGGGAGGAAACATGGGTGCAATGTGGCTATCGGCGGAATTTTCCGCCGCGACCTTGATCATGATCAAGGCCAGACCGCGGCTGGTGGCAAAAGTGGCGCCCTGCGAGCCGGCGGTTTTGGAAAACGGCGAGGGCGACGAGATATGAGTCAATTGCTTTTCCCAAGACCGGCAAGGATTTCGACAGTGGTTTTCAGGCCGGCTCGTCTGAGATGAAGCTCCTGCCTGCCGGCGCCAAATTCCAGGTCCGTTGCCAGGTCTGCGGCGAACTGCACGAGCTCAAATTCGCTGACGCCAAACTGAAGGATGAGAGGGGCTCGCGCGGGCGTTAACGACTGCCGGCTTGCAATCAGCCGTTCTCAAGCATGCCGGCGATCAGCGCCATGCGCACCAGTTCGGACAAGCTGCCGGCCTGCATCTTGTTCATGAGATTGGCCCGGTAAATCTCTACCGTGCGCGGGCTGATGCCGAGATCGTAGGCGATCTGCTTGTTGGCCCGGCCGGAAATCAGGCCGGACAGCACGTCGCGCTCGCGGTTCGACAGCGCCGCCAAACGCGATTCGATCTCGGTACGTTCGCCCTGCCGCTGCTTTTGGCCGTCGTGCCGTGCCAGCGCCGAACGCACGCTCGCCAGCAGCACCTCATCGTCGAACGGCTTTTCCAGAAAGTCGACCGCTCCGATCTTCATTGCCTCGACCGCCAGCGGCACGTCGCCATGTCCGGTAATGACGATGACCGGAACCTCGACATTGAGCTCCCTGAGCCGCCGCAACAGGTCGATGCCGCTCATGCCGGGCATGCGGACGTCGGTGATGACGCAGCCCGAGACGAGTTTCGGCGCCAGATCGAGGAAACCCGTCGCCGACGCGTAGGTCCGCACCTCAATGTCGGCGGTCTGCAGCAGGAACGCCAGCGACTGACGGCTAGCCTCGTCGTCGTCGATCACATGGACCACACGATTTTCAGACGGCATCGCCGACCTCCTCCTTGGCCACGGCGGGCAGCGTGAACGAGAAGACCGTTCCCCCTCCGCTGTTCGGGCGCGGCGCGATGGAGCCGCCGTGGGCTTCGATGATGGTGCGCGAGATCGACAGCCCGACTCCCGTGCCGTGCGCCTTGGTGGTGACGAACGGCTGGAACAGCTGGGCGCTTATCTCAGGAGAGATTCCGCTGCCGGTATCGGCGACGCTGATCTCAATCATGTGGTCGGGTGCGCGCGCTGTTGCGACCACGAGGTCGCGCCTGTCGCAACCTTCCATCGCCTCGATGGCGTTCCGGATAAGATTGAGCAGCACCTGCTGGACCTGCACCTTGTCGGCCAGCACGAAATCGGCGCCCGGGGCCAAGTCGAAGCGTACGCGTACGCCGCTGTCCTTGGCGCCAACGAGCGCCAGCGCACTCGCCTCCTCGACCAGTTTTTTGACGTCTTCCACGCGGCGCTCGGTCTCGCCGCGCGCGACAAAATCGCGCAAACGGCGGATGATCTGTCCGGCGCGGAGCGCTTGGTCGGCGGCCTTGTCCATGGCGTCGCGCGCCGTGGCAGTGCGCGGATCGGTACTGCTCTCCAGCAGCCGACGCGAGCCTTTCATGTAATTCGAAATCGCCGACAGCGGCTGGTTTAGCTCATGCGCGAGCGCTGATGCCATCTCGCCCATGGCGGTGAGCCGCGACACGTGCACCAGTTCGGCCTGCAGTTCCTGCAGGCGCGCCTCGGTCTGCTGGCGCTCGGTGAGGTCGCGGATAAAGCCGGTGAAGAAATGCTGGGTGCCGGTGCGCATTTCGCCGACCGCAAGCTCCATCGGAAACGTCGAGCCGTCCTTGCGCTGCCCGACCACCACGCGGCCGATGCCGATGATGCGTCGCTCGCCGGTTTGCTTGTAGCGGGCGAGATAGCCATCGTGCTCCTCGCGATAAGGCGATGGCATCAGTATCCTGACGTTCTGGCCGACGATCTCCGCCGGGCCATAGCCGAACAGCCGTTCCGCCGCCGAACTGAACGATTGCACAACGCCGCGCTCGTCGATCACCACCATGGCTTCAGGCACCGTGGCGAGGATCGAGTCCAGATGCGCCGCCCGGGTCGCGGCCGACTCGGCGTTGTGAGCGGACGCCAATCGCGCGCGCCGCAGCAATTCGCCGCGCCACGAGGCGCCGATTCCCACCAGCGCAAACACCACCATGTTGAGCTGATTGGCGGGAGTAAATGCACCGAAGTCGGCGACGAACAGCACTCCGGTCAGCATCCCCAGGACAGTTGCGAAAATTCCCGGCCCCCAGCCGCCCAGCGCCGAACCGATCAGAATCGCCGGGATGAAAAGCAGGTAGCCGGCCTGGCCGCCAAGCAGAGATTCCAAACCGTAGCGGGTTACCCCCGCTATGGCGACCGCCGCGGCGGCAAGCCCATAATCGCGCAACGACTGCCGCGATACCGGCGCGGCCGACGAGGGCGCGCGGGATTTTGCGGGATTTTCGGCGAATTCAGCCATGCTTGTGCCGGTCCGCGGAACGGGCCAACGGCGGCCATCTGACTTTACGGTCCCACACACTGGACGAGCCTAGGGGAAAACCCTTATGGCATTTATCTGAATTTTCCGCCTGCCGCCCTGGGGTTACCCATACCTCCCGAATCTCCCGGAGGTAAAGGCCCCATGCTCACCCAAACCGCGCTCCGCAGCGATGCCACCCGCCGCCCTGCCCTTTCGCACCCCCCGATCACGCCCTCGCCTGTCGCACCGCATCACGATGCGTCCGAGCCATTGACGCAACAGATGGCCCTGATGGGCGCCACCATATCGTTTGCGCGCAATGCCGAGATTTTCGGCGAGAACGAACCGGCCGACTACCTCTACAAGGTCGTCAGTGGCGCGGTGCGGACCTACAAGATCCTCTGCGACGGCCGCCGCCAGGTCGGCGGCTTCTATCTGCCCGGCGACATTTTCGGCCTTGAATTTGCCAACGAACATGCGCTTGCGGCCGAGGCGATCACCAACGCCAAGGTGCTGGTGATCAAGCGCAGCGCGCTGGCCACACTGGCGGAACGCGACGCCGCAACCGCGCGCGGCCTCTACGCGCTGACTGCGCGCGAATTGCAGCGCGCGCAGGCCCACATCATGCTGCTGGTCAAGAGCGCCCAGGAGCGCGTCGCGAGCTTCCTCTTGGAGATGGCCGAGCGCGAAGCGGCTGAAAACGCCATCGAGCTGCCGATGTCACGCCAGGACATCGCCGACTATCTCGGCTTGACGATCGAGACGGTTTCGCGGACTTTGACGTCGCTTGAAAGCGCCGCCGCGATCGATGTGCCGACCTCGCGGCGGATTGTGTTGCGCAATCGCGGCGCGCTGAGCCGGCTGAACGGTTAGGTTTTCCAGCCCACAGCCGCAGCGTCGGAGCGATCGAAGACTGGGAGAAGCGCGGCCATGCAAGTCCGTGACGTGATGACGCGAAACGTCATTGCCGCCAAGGCCGATGACTCGATTCTCAGCGCCGCACGGCTGATGCTGCAGAACCGGATCAGCGGATTGCCGGTGCTCGACGCGAGCGGAGCTCTCGTCGGCATCGTTACCGAAGGCGATTTTCTGCGCCGCGGCGAACTGGGCACCACGAAGCGCCGGCCGAAATGGGTCGAGTTCCTGCTCGGTCCCGGTAAGCTCGCCGAAGAGTATGTGCACCAATCGGGCAGAAAAGTTTCCGAGGTCATGACCCGAAATCCGCACACAGCCAGCGAGGACGACACGCTGGAATCGGTCGTCACGCAGATGGAACGTTATCGGGTCAAGCGCCTGCCGGTGATGCGTGACGGGCGGCTGGTCGGCATCGTCAGCCGCGCCAATCTCCTGCACGCGCTCGCCAGCCTCGCCCGCGAGGCGCCGGCTGCAAGCGGCGACGACGCGGCGATCCGCGACCGCATTCTCGAAGCCTTGGCCAAGCAGCACTGGGCGCTCGCGGTCAATGTCGTGGTCAAGAACGGCATCGCGGAAATCTGGGGCACCATCATGGACGAGCGCGAGCGGCAGGCCGTCATGGTCGCGGTCGAAAACGTCCCCGGCGTCAAACAAGTGCACGACCACCTGGTCTGGATCGAGCCGATGTCCGGCATGGCATTCCCGTCGGCTGAAGACGAAGCGCACGATGCCACGGGCGCATCATGAATTTGCACCCGCGTGGGGCAACGCTGCACATGATTGCGGCCGCTTCGGTCGCAATGCTGTCCACGCTGGTTATTTTTCCGGCGCGAGGCGACACCCTGACGCCGCAGGCCCAGAAGGGTTTTGCACTGTTGCGTGCGAACTGCGCACGCTGCCATGCGATCGGTAAAAGCGGCGACAGTTCGCTGAAGGAGGCGCCGCCGTTCCGCACGCTGCACACCCGCTATCCGGTCGAGTCGCTCGAAGAATCGCTCGGCGAAGGCATCATCACCGGCCATCCCGCCATGCCGGAATTCCATTTCGATCCCGATCAGGTGGGCGACATCATTGCCTATCTGAAATCGCTCGAGCGCTGAGTAGGCATTTGCGAGCGGTCACGTCAGCGCCAGCTTCGCATCGCTGAGGGTTGGGTCATCGGGATCGTGCGAAATCTCGAACCCAAGCTCCTTGCACATCTTGAGCATCGTGGCGTTCTCCGACAGCACCTGGCCTTCGATCGTCCGGATGCCTTCGGCGCGCGCGTATTCGATGAGCAATTGCATCAACAGCCAGCCGAGCCCACGGCCCTTGAGATCGGAGCGAACCAGGATCGCGTATTCACCCCTGTCGTAGTCGGCGTTGGCATGCAAGCGCGCGCCGCCGAGCATCTTGCCGCTCTTCTCCTCAACGGCGATGAACGCCATGGCGCGCGCGTAATCGATCTGGGTGAGCCGCGCGATGAAAGAATGACTGAATTCCTTGACCGGCGCGAAGAAACGCAGCCGCAGATCCTCCTGGGTCACGCCTGCAAAGAACTCTCGGAACAGCTCGTCGTCTTCCGGGCGCACCGGACGCACCTGAACGGGCATGCCGCCGTTCAAATTCAGATGCCGCTCCCATTCTTTCGGGTATGGCCGGATCGCGAACCGCGGATGGCCGGGCGGCGCATGCGCGGACCGCTCGACCGGCGCGATCGAGACGCGTGCGTCGACGGCGATCACGCCGGTTTCGTCGGCCAGAACCGGGTTGAGATCGATCTCACGAATTTCCGGAAAATCCGCCGCGAGCTGCGCCAGCTTGACCAGCAGCAGCTCGATGGCGCGCTCGTCGGCCGCGGGAACGTTGCGGTACGCCTTCAGCAGACGCGACACCCGCGTGCGCGCGATCAAGCCGTGCGCCAACGCCAAATCGAGCGGCGGCAGCGCCAGCGCCTTGTCGTCGATCACTTCGACCGCCGTCCCGCCCTGCCCGAACACGACCACGGGGCCAAAGGTCGGATCGTCGGCGATGCCGACGATAAGTTCGCGCGCTTTGGGGCGCACGATCATCGGAAACACCGTGACGCCGTTGATCCGGGCCTCGGGTCTGGCTTCGCGCGCGCGGCGCAAGATGTCGGCGGCGGCCTCGCGCACCACGCGTTCGTTGCCGAGATTGAGCCGCACGCCGCCGACTTCCGATTTATGCACGATGTCGGGCGACTGGATTTTCAGGACGACCGGCGTCCCCTCGTCCAAAAACGGTTTTGCCGCGGCGGCTGCTTCGTCGGCATCGCGCGCCAGTACGGCCGGCGTGATCGCGATGCCATAGGCCTGGAACAGCCTCGCCATCTCGATCGGATCGAGCCAGCTGCGCCGCTCACGCAAAACTCCGTCGATGATCGGCCGGACCGCTGCGGCATCGGCCGCAAATTCCTGCGGCAGATTCGGCGGCGTCGCCATCAGGAGATCACGGGCCTGCTGGTAACGCACGAGGTACATGAAGCCGGCGACAGCGTCGGTTTCCGTCGCATAGCTCGGAATATTCGCCGCATCGAATGCGGCCTCGGCCTCAGCCGCACCACCGACCCACACGGCGAAGACCGGCTTTGGCGGGATCCGCTCGCCGCGATTCTGTGTCACCGCAATCACCCGCTTGGCGGCGTCGAGCGGCGAAGCGAGCGCGGTCGGCACATTCATCACCAGCACGGCGTCGTTGGCCTCGTCGGCGAGCAAAAGGTCGAGGGCTACGGCATAGCGGGACGCATCGGCATCGCCGGCGATGTCGGCCGGATTGGCGCGCGACCAGATCGGCGGCAAGGCAGCGTCGAGTTTTTGCATGGTGGCCGGCGAAATCGCTGCGAGTTCGCCGCCAAGATCGGCAAGCCGATCGACCGCGAGCACGCCGACACCGCCGCCGTTGGTGAGGATGGCGAGGCGCCTGCCGGACAATGTCGCGCGGTGGCCGAGCGTCTCCGCGGCGGCGAACAGTTCATCGAGGTCGAGCACGCGCAGCAGGCCGGCGCGGCGGAAAGCGGCGTCGTATACCGCGTCGGATCCGGCGAGCGCGCCGGTATGAGTCAGCGCCGCCTTGGCGCCCTGCGCGTGGCGGCCTGATTTGACGACGATGACCGGTTTCGAGCGGGCGGCGGCGCGCGCGGCGGACATGAATTTGCGCGAATCTCTGATCGAACTCGATGTAGAGCAGAATGGCGCGTGTGGCGCGATCCAGGGCAAAATAGTCGAGCAAATCGCCAAAATCGACGTCTATTGAGTTGCCGATCGACACCATGGCGGAAAAGCCGACGTCATGTGTCGCCGCCCATTCGACCAAAGCAGCAGCGATTGCGCCGGATTGTGAGATCAGCGCCAGGTCGCCGCTTCTTGGCATGGAAGCGGCGAAGCTTGCATTAAGCCGCGCGTTCGGCAGCATGACGCCAAGGCAATTGGGGCCGACGAGACGCAGACCTGTGGCACGCGCCGCCTGTTCGCATTGCGCCGCAAGCGAACCGGGTCCGTGACCGAGACCGGCCGTAATAATGATCGCAGCCGGCGTGCCCTTGGCGCCGGCCTCGGCGACCGTTGAGGGAACAGCAGCCGGGGGCACGGCGATCACCGCCAGATCAGGCGCCGCCGGAAGATCGCGATACGATTTGACCGCCGCCACTTCTTCGATCGCACCGTAATGCGGATTGACCAGCGAGATCGCGCCGGCAAAGCCGGCCTGACGCAGGTTCTTGAGGATCGCGTGCCCCGGCGATGTCAGGCGGGGGCTGGCGCCGACGACCGCCACCGAGCGCGGCGAAAACAGTCTATCGAGTCGATAGGTCGACATCGCAAAATCAGCTCAAACCCGTTTGCAGTCTAACGCCCGCCCGACTTAAGCGGTTTCAATAGCACTCTTAAGACAGACATCTTAGGACGGAGATGCCCGGCATTTGCGCCGGGCATCCGCACTTCTACGGAGGATTTCACCCTTGAAGAGCGAATCAGCCAACCAGCGACTTTAGCGCAGGATAATGATCGACCATGTGCATCCGCTCGACCAGTCCATCGAGACCCCACACGTGGCCCGCGCGATGAGCGATCAGCCAGACGATCACGGTCGCATACACGAGATGATAGTCGACGAGGAAATTGACGCTTGACTCGATGTACGGGAACTTCATGTGAGCGAAGTAATAGGTGATCATCAGCAGGACGCCGAACGGCCCGCTCACGCGCACTAGAAGGCCGGAGATCAGCGACAGGCCGATCAACAAATGGCCCCACTTCACCAGAAAGTCGGTATAGGGCAACATCGCCGGCGTCGCGAACACGGCAAAGAAATCGTGGAATGTCACGACGTGATTCAAGAAACCGGCGGTGTCGAAATTCTCCCATATTTGGCTAACGCCGGCGTAGAGAAACGTCCAGCCCATGAGGATGCGCAGTATGAAGATCACGCTCCGGTCGAGTTTAGATTCAGTCATGACACACGGCTCCTTTGGCGAAAAAAGAATAATGGAGGCCAAATCGCATTTGGCAGCAGGGCTCGCATTGACTTGGGTCAAATTCACGGTCGCCGTTGCGATACTGGCCCAGGCGCCGGTTTTAGCTTTGCGTAATCAGATTATAAAAAGTTAAGTGAATTCGCGGCGTTACTTGACGTCGATCAATGCTGCACGGCGTTCGAACGCATTTGGTAGGGCTACTCTCAAAATACGATGAGGTGGCACATCATGACTGTGATCACGAGACAGCTTGAAGTCCTGCAACAGGGCGTCATTGCCGGCGCCTCGGGTGGCTTGGCCGAAATCGCCTGGGTGACGCTCTATGCCGGGGCGACCGGCGGCGACCCCGCTGTTTTAGCCCGCGGCGTAACCTCGGCCGCTGGTGTCGGAGCGCTGTTGCCGCAATCGCCCGTCGCGCTCGGCATCACGGTACATATGACCCTCGCCGTTTCGCTCGGCGTAGCGCTCGCTTACGCATGGCGCTCGCTGCGGACCCACAAGTTCACCGCCACCGGACCTTATCCGTTCATGCTTACGGCGCTGGCCGGCGTATGGGCCACCAATTTCTTCGTCATTCTACCGATCGTCAGTCCGGCCTTCGTCCACATGGTGCCCTACGCGATAAGCCTGACCTCGAAGCTGTTGTTCGGTCTGGCCGCGGCCGCTGCGTTGCAATGGCGGACGAATTGCGCCGCGCTGACGATGACCCCCGTAAGCCTCCGCTGCGGCAAACGCCGGTAAGAGCGACGCGGCTTCCAGCAGGGCGACCCCGCCGCCTCGTTCCGCGCGAGCGGGACAGGCGGCGGACTTTTTTGACGATCCGCTATTCGGCCGGCGTCGAGGCCAAAACCGCGTCCTGTCCGGTGAGCGCCGGAGCCAGCGCCGGATAGCGCGTCAGCGCAAACAGGAAGGCCGCCACGATCAGGTAGGCCACCGCGAGCGTCGGCGACACTGCAATCCCCACCATCTGACCGTGCATGAAGCCAAAGAATGTCAGCACCGCGCCGGCCAGTGCGAACGCGCTCGCATCGACGAATTTCTTGTCAATAACGTTGGCGGCGATGGCGGCGAGTATGAGCCCGGTGAGAATCGCGCCGCCGCCCATGGTTTCGAGCCCCGGATAGAGCACGCCAACATTGGCAAGCTTATCGAAGCCGAGTTTTGATGCGTCGGTGCCGGCGACTTGCAGCGCACCGTCCATCAGGGTTTTGGCCCAGGCCGCAACGTGCGGCGTGAGCGCCAGAATGATCGCGGGTGCATGGCCCTTCGGCGTGGTCTGGAAAGCCTGTGCGCCGATCAGCATCCCGATGTAAAGCAAGATCGGCGAGATCGCCACGACCGGCACGACGGCAAGGAGCAGCGAGATCACGCCGAACCACGAGAGGATAATGACCATGATGCCGGTCGCGGCCGAATAGCCGATGCGGCCACCCATGCCCTTCCAGCCCGGATGGCCGATATAGACGGCGTTGATGTAGGGGTTGCCCATCAGGCAGCCAATCAGGCTGACGATGCCGTCGGCGGTAAGCACCCGCGTGGTCGGGTACGGATCGCCGGCGGCTTCCGCGCTTTCGACGTTATCCATCGCTTCGACCAGATCGTAGATGCCGAACGGCACCGCGGTCACCAGAATCACGCCGAGGTATTTGAAGCCGGAGAATACGTAGCCGAAGGCGGGCAACGGCACGTTGAAGCCGAAATTGGTAAACGCGTCGATGATGCCCTTGCCGCTAAGCCCGCCGTAATTGAGGCCGAAGAGGTTTGAACCCCAGGCGATGAGCATGCCGACGCCGATGGCGACGAGGCCGGCGGGAATGCCCATCGGGTATTTGAAGCCGCCGAGCCAGTTCACGATGATGACGGCAAAGCATGTGAGCCCGATCACCGGCGTCATGTACATTTGTAGTGCCGGCGTCATCGAGATGAAGGTGATCGATACGCCGGCAAGCGTTCCGAGCAGCGCGGCGCGCGGGGTGATCTTGCGGATGATCGGGGCGATGAAGCCGCCGATCATCAGGATGAAGCTCTGGAAGAACACCCACACCAAGCCCGCCTCCCAGCCTTGGATCGGATCGTTGGTGATGAGTTTGATCGGCAGCATGATGACCAAGGTGACGATGAACATGTGCGGCACGCTGATGCCCGAAGGCAGCGCGCACACGTCGTTTCGTCCGGTCCTCTTGGCCAGCCGGTAGGCCAGGAAGGCGTAGTAAAAGGTCGACAGGCACATCATCAGGCCCATCGCCGGCAGGATGCGGCCGAACACGATCGCGTCGGGCATTTTCAGCACGAAGCGCAACAGGATGGTCAACGTCAGCATGTTGACCAAAATGTTGGTGCCGAAGCCGAAGAATGCATTCCAATCGCCGGGCGCCCACAATCGCGGACGAAAGTCCGCTGTAGCTGTAGCTGTCGCGGTTGTCATCGCACGCTCCTGTCTTGGTGCTCCCGGCCTTTGTTGGAATCTGTCTTGGTGCTTCCCAGCTTTATCTTAAGTCGCGAAGCGCTTAACGCCTCGGGCGGACAACGCCGAGAGCGCATCGACCAGCGGCCCCGATTCCGCGACGGAGCCGAAAATGCCGCCCTGCGCCTTGATCATGGCGAGGCCGGCCTGGTGAAATTCCGAAAAATACGACCCGCAGCAATCCGACAGCACGATGCAGCGATAGCCGCGATCGTTGGCCTCGCGTACTGTGGTGTTGACGCAGACTTCCGTTGTCACACCGGCGACGAACAGCGTATCGATGCCGCGCGTGCGCAGCATCAATTCGAGATCGGTTTGGTAAAACGCCCCCTTGCCGGGTTTGTCGATCACCGGCTCGCCCGGCAGCGGATAAAGCTCAGGGATGATGTCGTGGCCGGGCTCGCCGCGCACGAGAATGCGGCCCATCGGACCGGGCGCGCCGATGCGTTTTTCGGGATCGCCGCGCAGCACCTTGTGCGGCGGCGCATCGGAGAGATCGGGGCGATGGCCCTCGCGCGTGTGGATCACCAGCATGTTGATCCCGCGCGCGGCGGAAAGCATGTCACGGCACGGCGCGACCGCGGCACGCAGCCGCGAGACATCGTTGCCGAGCGCGGCGCCGAAGCCGCCCGGCTCGAGAAAGTCGCGCTGCATGTCGATGATGATGAGGGCCGCCGTCTCGGTATCGACGACAAGCTCTGCGGGTTCGGCCTGGACTGAAAGGCGTGGCATCCCGAACTCCTGCCTCGCAACGGCGAAAGCCGTTGCAAGATCGGGGCCAGTGCCAGGCGCCCGATGCGCAATGTCTCACGCTCCGGCATGCCTAGTTTATGAGCGGCCGCGGACGAACCCGCTCATAACAGTGTCAGCGCTCGCGCGAGCGAGCGCAGAACTCCTCGTAAATCAACGTCTTAGGCGTTTCACGCGGCGTCCCGCGCGCTGGCACGCGGCTTGCGGAAGGACGGTTTGAGACACCCGCCTATTCGCTCAGGAGACGACGATGAAACGCCGCGAATTTCTCAAGTCGGTAACCGCGCTGACCGCCGCCGGCGCGGTATCGGCGCCCGCGATCTGGTCGCCCGCGAAAGCCCAGGCGCGCAAGGAAACGCTGCTTTTGGTCAGCGAGAACGGCCCGAACAATCTCGACATCCACGGCGTCGGCACTAACCGGCCGGGATACGAGGCGTCGTGGAACTGCTACGACCGGCTCATTGCCAACGACAAAAAGACGCTTGCCGACGGCTCGGTGGTCTACGACCGCGACAAATTTCATCCCGAGCTTGCCGAGGACATGGTCGCCGGCGATATGTCGATCACATTCAAGCTGAAGAAGAACGCAAAATTTCAGGACGGCACGCCGGTCACCGCCAAGGACGTGAAATGGTCGTTCGACCGCGCGGTGTCCGTCGGCGGGTTTCCGACCGTGCAGATGAAAGCTGGCACGCTGCTTAAGCCGGAACAGTTCGTGGCCGTCGACGACACGACGTTCCGCGTCGACTTGATCAAAAAGGATCGGCTGACCATTCCCGATCTCGCCGTGATCGTTCCGGGAATCTACAACGCAGCTTTGCTCAAGAAGCACGCCACCGACAAGGACCCCTGGGCACTCGAATTCACCAAAAGTACCACCGCCGGCAGCGGCGCCTACCGGGTGACGAGCTGGAAGCCCGGAGTCGAGGTCGTGTACGAGCGCTTCGACGGCTGGGTTGGCGGCAAATTGCCGGAGCTGAAAAAGGTGATCTGGCGCACCATCCCGTCGCCCGGCAACCGGCGCGCGCTGATGGAGCGCGGCGACGCCGACCTGTCCTTCGACCTGCCGGCCAAGGATTTCTCCGAAATGAAGAAGGAGGGAAAGCTCACCCTCATCTCCAATCCGATCACCAACGGCATGTACAGCGTGGAAATGAACGTCGCGCATCCGCCGTTCAACAACGAGAAGGTCCGTCAGGCGATCGCTTACGCGATCCCCTACGAGAAGATCGTCACGGCAGCGATGTTCGGCGTGGCCAATCCGCTGTTCGGCGGCAAGTCAAACGACGTGTCGACGATCGCGTGGCCGCAGCCCACAGGTTATTCGACCGACATGGAGAAGGCCAAGGCGCTCATGGCCCAATCCGGCGCGGGCGCCATCACCACGACCATCTCGTTCGATCTCGGCGATGCGACCAACTGCGAGCCGATCGCCGAGCTGATCCAGGAAAGTCTCGGCCATATCGGCATCACCGTCACGATCAACAAAGTGCCGGGCTCGAACTGGCGCAGCGAAATGGCCAAGAAGGCGATGCCGCTGATGGTGAACTTCTTCTCCGGCTGGCTCGATTATCCCGAGTATTTCTTCTTCTGGTGCTATTCGGGACAAAACGCGATCTTCAACACGCCGAGCTATGTCAACAAGGACATGGATGCGTTCATCGACGGCGCCCGCGCCGCGGCGGCGGTCGGCGACTGGCCGAAATACGACACCGACGTGAAAGGCTTCATCTCCAAGGCTTATCACGATGTGCCGCGTGTCCCGCTGTTTCAGCCTTATCTGAATGTCGCGACGCAGAAGAATATTTCCGGCTACTGCTACTGGTTCCACCGGCAGGTCGATTACCGCTCGCTGGTGAAAGCCTGATGGGAGTCGGTTTCTAACTCAGCAGCGGCCCATGGTTGCCAATATCCTTCGCCGGCTCGTGACGGTCATTCCGACGCTGATCGGCGTCGTCATTGTCACGTTTCTGCTGACGCGCGTGCTGCCCGGCGATCCGGCGGTCTATTTCGCCGGCCCGACGGCCACGCCGGAATCGATCGCCGAGGTCCGCAAGTCGCTGGGCCTCGACAGGCCGCTACCCGAGCAGTTTGCGCGCTACGTCAGTGATCTCGCTCACGGCAATCTGGGCAATTCGCTCGCCACCGGCCGGCCCGTGCTTGCCGAACTCACTTCACGGCTGCCGGCATCGGCCGAACTGACGCTGTTCGGCCTGTTGATTTCCGTGCTTATCGCCATTCCGCTCGGCATCCTGGCCGCGGTGAAGCAAGGCTCGTGGATCGACCACACCTGCCGCATCGTGGCCACGGCCGGTGTGTCTTTGCCGGTATTTTTCACCGGCCTGCTCCTGGTCTACGTGTTTTATTTCCGCCTCGGCTGGGCCCCGGCTCCATTGGGGCGGCTTGACGTATTCTATGACGCGCCACCGACGGTAACGGGATTTTATCTGATCGATAGCCTGCTCGCCGGCAATTTCGAGCTGTTTCGCGCCTCGCTCGGCCAACTCATTCTGCCCGGCGTCACGCTCGCGCTGTTTTCGCTCGCCCCGATTGCGCGGATGACGCGCGCCTCAATGCTCACCGTCATGGCTTCCGACTATATTCGTACCGCCCGGGCAAGCGGCCTGTCGCCTTACACGATTGTCGTCACCTATGCATTCCGCAACGCCATGCTGCCTGTGATCACCACGCTCGGCATGGTGTTTTCGTTTTTGCTTGGCGCCAACGTGCTGGTCGAGAAAGTGTTCGCCTGGCCGGGCATCGGTTCGTTCGCGGTCGAGGCGCTGATCGCGTCGGACTACGCGCCGGTGCAAGGCTTCGTCCTCACCATGGCGGTGATGTATGTGGCGCTCAATCTTTTGATCGACGTTCTCTACGGCGTCGTCGATCCACGCGTGCGGTTGGAAGCATGACGGATATCGCTGCAAACACAAACGTCCGGTCCGCTGGCGGCGCTGCGGCGCTGTTGCGTCATGCGCGCTACGTCATCGGCGAAAACCCGGTTACCGGGCTCGCTTTTGGCCTGTTCCTGCTGATCGTGATCGCGGCCTTGATCGGACCGTGGATCGTGCCCTACAGCCCGCTCGCCAGCGATACCAGCGAGGCGCTCAAACCGCCCTCGCTCGCGCACCTGTTCGGCACCGACCAACTCGGCCGCGACATTTTCAGCCGGGTGGTGGCGGCAACGCAGCTTGATTTCGCCATCGCGGTGCTTTCGGTCGTCCTGGTATTTCTGATCGGCGGCCTTGCCGGTGTCGCCGCCGGTTTCTTCGGCGGCTGGACCGACCGCATCGTCAGCCGCATCGCCGATACCATCATGGCGTTTCCGCTGTTCGTGCTCGCCATGGGTATCGTCGCCGCGCTCGGCAACACGGTGCAGAACATCATCCTGGCAACCGCCATCATCAACTTTCCGCTCTATGCGCGCGTCGCCCGCGCCGAGGCCAACATCCGGCGCGAAGCGGGATTTGTCGAGGCGGCGCGGCTTTCGGGCAACAGCGAATGGCGCATCCTCGCCTTCCAGATTCTGCCGAACGTGTTCCCGATCATGGTCGTGCAGATGTCGCTGACCATGGGCTACGCCATTCTCAACGCCGCGGGATTGTCCTTTATCGGTCTCGGCGTGCGGCCGCCGACGCCGGAATGGGGCATCATGGTCGCCGAAGGCGCCGCAAACATCATCTCCGGCGAATGGTGGATCGCCTTCTTTCCCGGCGCCGCGCTGATGATCGCTGTTTTCTGTTTCAACCTGCTGGGCGACGGGTTGCGCGACATCGTCGATCCGCGGAGGCGCACATGACGGCTGCTCCGGCACTGAGCGTCGAGAATCTGTCCGTCGCGTTTCGCACCCGCTCAGGGATCGTGCGCGCGCTCGACAACGTCAGTTTCTCGGTTGCCAAAGGCGAGACCATCGCGCTCGTTGGCGAGTCAGGCTCCGGCAAATCCGTCACCGCCTATGCGGTCATGGGCATTCTCGATCCGGCCGGCCGCATCACCGGCGGATGTGCCATGCTCGACGGCCTTGACCTGCTGTCGGCCAGTCAGCACCAGCTCGCCGATGTCCGCGGGCGCAAGATGGCGATGATCTTCCAGAACCCGCGCACCGCGCTTAATCCGATCCGCCAAGTCGGCCGGCAGATTGCCGACGTGCTCATCCGCCATGGCGGCATCACGCGCAGAGCGGCGCCGGCCGCGGCGATCGAGATGCTGCGCGCGGTCGGCATCACCGATCCGGTGCGGCGCGCCAAGACCTATCCGTTCGAAATGTCCGGCGGGATGTGCCAGCGTGTCATGATCGCAATCGCGCTTGCCGCAAAGCCGTCGCTGCTGATCGCCGACGAGCCGACCACCGGCCTCGACGTCACGACGCAGGCGGTGATCATGGATCTGATTTCCGACCTCGCCGAAAAGCTCGGCATGGCGACGATCTTCATCACTCACGATCTCGCGCTCGCCGGCCAGCGGGCAGCGCGCATCGTGGTCATGCATGCCGGCCACGTCGTCGAAACCGCGCCGACCAGAGAGCTGTTCGCCAACCCGCGTCATCCCTACACGGCCGAACTGATCGCGGCCACGCCGGATTCGGCAACGAGCCTGGATGCGCTGGCGTCGATCCCGGGATCGCTGCCTGACCTGCGCCGCACCGATCTGCCGCCGTGCCGCTATTTGGAACGCTGCCCGCGCAAGACCGAGCGCTGCGCGCAACCGCTGCCGGTGAGCGCGCCCGACGCTGCCCACACCGTCGCCTGCTGGAACCCCATGCCCGAACACGCGATCGGTACGCCCAAGGTCAATGCCGCATGACCACGCTGCTCGACGTCGCCGAGGTCTCGAAATTATTTCCGGTCGCCGGCGGCCCGGGACCGTGGACGCGGCTCAAGCGGCGCTTCTCCGGCGGCCCCGCCAGCCTGCCCCAAGTCCACGCGGTCGACGACGTGAGCTTCGTCATCGGCAAGGGCGAGACCGTCGGCCTCGTCGGCGAGTCGGGCTGCGGCAAGTCGACGTTGGTGCGCGCCCTGACCCGCCTGATCGACGTCAGCGACGGTACTATCAAGCTCGGCGACCGGGAGCTGGCGCGCAAGACAGCCCGGGTCTTTGCCCGCGATCGCGACCGTGCCCGCATCCAGATGGTGTTCCAGGACGCCGGCGAAAGCGTCAACCCGCGCTTCACCGCGTTCCATGCCATCGCCGATCCGCTGCGCCGCTTGCGCAAGCTGCGCGGCAAGGCGCTGGAGCAGCGCGTCGCCACCGTCGCGCGGCAATGCGGCCTGCCGGTCGAGCTGTTGTCGCGCTTTCCGCATCAATTGTCGGGCGGTCAGCGCGCGCGCGTCGGCATCGCCCGCGCCATTGCGGTCGAGCCCGACCTTTTGGTTCTCGACGAGCCAACGGCGGCGTTGGACGTTTCGGTGCAGGTCGTCATCCTGCAGCTTCTGCAGCGGCTCAAACGCGAACTCGGCATGAGCTATCTGTTCGTTTCGCACGATCTGTCCGTCGTACGCCTGCTGTGCGACCGTGTGCTCGTGATGTATCTTGGAAAGATCGTTGAAGCCGGGCCAGCCGCGGAGGTATTTGCCCATCCGCTGCATCCCTACACACAGGCGCTGGTCGCCGCGGTACCGCGCCTGCACGAGGAGGCCGGTGAGCGGCTTCGCCTGCCCGGCGAGCCGATGAGCCCGATCGATCCTGACCCGCACGTTTGCCGCTTTTACGGCCGCTGTCCCCGCGGTATGGAGATGTGCAAGACCACCATGCCGGCTTTGCGCCAGTTCGGCGAGCGGACCGTGGCCTGCCACCTTGCCGAGGAATTTCTGCCGCGGTCATGAAACGCAAAGTCACTCGCAAGCACACGCCGGCCGGCGCGAAGCGGGCCCGCGCCAAGCCTGTTCGCCCAAAGTCAGCCCGCAAGCGCGCTCCCGCCGTGGCGCAGCCGCGCCGCACAGCCGCCGCGGCAAAACAAGATTTCCTCGACGGACTGGTGAGCGCCAGCGCACAGGCGCTCGGCCTGACGATGGATCCCTCGTGGAGCACGGGCGTAAGGTTCAACCTCGGGCTGGTGTTCAACCACGCTGGGCGCGTCGAAGCATTTTCACTTCCCGACGACACTGAGCCGGCGCCGGTCTTCCATGCTTAGGACGCCGGCCGATACGCTCAAGTGGAGCGGGCTCGCCGATATCGCCGCCGCGGTGACGGGCGGCAGCGTCAAAGCAACGAGTGTCATTGAAGCCGCGGTGCTGCGCATCCGGGAGCGCGACCCGGAGTTCAACGCCTTTACCGCCATCGCCGAAGACCGGGCGCTTGCCGCAGCGCAACAGACCGACCTTGCCGTCGCCGCCGGCAAGCCACCCGGTCCGCTTGCCGGCGTTCCATTTGCCGTCAAGAACCTGTTCGACATCCGGGATATTCCGACCGTAGCAGGGTCGAAAATCAATCGCGATGCGCCGCCGGCGGGTCGCGACGCGGCTTTGATCGAGCGCCTCGAAGCGGCCGGCGCCATCCTGGTTGGCGCGCTCAACATGGGCGAATACGCCTACGATTTCACCGGCGAGAATGTCCACGACGGCGCCGCGCACAATCCGCACGACATCGAGCGCATGACCGGCGGCTCATCGAGCGGCTCGGCGGCGGCGGTCGCCGGCGGGCTCGTGCCGCTGGCGCTGGGTACGGACACCAACGGCTCGATCCGCGTGCCGTCTTCGCTGTGCGGAATTTTCGGTCTGAAGCCGACCTACGGGCGACTGTCGCGCGCGCGCAGCTTTCCATTTGTCGCAAGCCTCGACCATGTCGGCCCGCTCGCCCGCAGCACGCGCGATCTTGCCCTCGCCTACGACGCCATGCAGGGCGCCGACCCCGACGATCCGGCTTGCGCCGATCGCGCGGCCGATCCGGTGACGCCGCTGTTGGAGCGCGGTACCGACGGGTTGCGCATCGCCGTCGCCGGCGGCTATTTCAAATGCCGCAGCGCCGAACCGCTCGCCGCCATCGACCGTGTGGCGGCGGCGCTTGGCGCCAATCGCGATATCGAAATCCCGCATGCCGAGACCGCCCGCTCGGCCGCCTTCATCATCACCGCCAGCGAGGGCGCGAGCCTGCATCTCGACCGGCTGCGCACGCGGGCAAACGACTTCGATCCGGCGGTGCGCGACCGTTTGATCGCAGGCGCCATGCTGCCGGCATCGCTCGTGGTCAAAGCGCAGAAATTCCGCCGCTGGTATCGCAATGAAGTCATCAAATTGTTTGAAGAGGTCGACGCCATTCTGGCGCCGGCGACGCCCTGCACGGCGCCGCTGATCGGACAAGACATGTTCAAGTTCGACGATGTCGAAATGCCGGTACGGGCCAATCTTGGGCTCTACACCCAGCCGATATCTTTCATAGGCCTTCCGGTCGTGGCCGTTCCGGTGCCGCTAGAACCGTTGCCGATCGGCGTGCAAATCATCGCTGCGCCGTGGCGCGAGGACGTCGCCCTGCGGATTGCCGGCGCATTGGAAGCAAAAGGAATCGTCGCCGCGCCGCGGCCGGAGCGTTGATCAAGATCAGGGAGAAACCCATGGAGGTCGACCTGCCCGAGGTCGTTGCCGAAGTGAAAGCCGCATTTGAACGTTACGAGCAGGCGCTGGTCTCGAACGATGTCGTCACCCTAGACGCGCTGTTTCACGACGATGCGCGCACCATCCGCTACGGCGGCGGCGAAAACCTGTACAGCTACGGCGAGATCAAAGCCTTCCGCGCCGCGCGGTCGTCGCACGGCCTCGATCGCACATTGTCGAAGACCATCATCACCAGCTACGGCCGCGATTTCGCAGTGGCGTCGACGCTGTTTCATCGCCCAACCATGACCGGCAAAGTGGGGCGCCAAATGCAGACATGGGCGCGCTTTGCCGAAGGCTGGCGTGTCGTTGCCGCGCACGTCAGTGTGATCGCAGAATAACGGCGGCATGCGCCGCTACGCCGGCATGCCCTGAAGCTGCGCCAGCGCGCCGAACGGCAGTCCGGCTGCCTGGTGTAAACGCCGGCCGATTGCCGCCAGCGCTGCGTCCTCGCCGGCCGGCGCCAGCAGCGTAACGCCGAACGGGGTGCCATCGGCGCGCATCGCCGCCGGCACCGCAAGCCCGCAGAGGTCGAGCAGATTGACGAAGTTAGTGTAGGTGCCGAGCCGGCTGTTCAGCCTGATCGGATCGTGCAGCACTTCCTCGATCGTGTAGATCGTGGGCGCGCTCGGCACCACCAGCGCATCGACGGAGCGAAACGCGCGCTCGCAGATCCGCCGCAGCTCCTCGAGTTGATAAAATGCAGTGAACACATCGGCTGCCGTGCCGTGCGCACCGGCGAGAATGATTTGCCGTGTCACCGGATGGATGGCTTCGGGCTCGGACGCGACCAGATCCTTCACGGCGAGGTATCGCTCGGCAATCCACGGCCCATCGTAGAGCAGCCGCGCGACCGCATAAAACGGCTCGATGTCGATGTCGATGATTTTGGCGCCGAGATCGGCGAAGCGACAAAGCGCATTTTCATAAGCCGCGGCCGATTGCTGATCGCCGAAGAACAGACGCTGGCCCGCGGCCGGAACACCGAGCAGCATGCCGTCGGGCGTCAGCCTGGTCGCCCGCGCGGGGAATGACCGCGAATATGGGTCGGCAGTGTCAGGACCGGCGATTGCATCGAGCAAGGTCACGGCGTCTTCCACCGTGAGCGCTAACACCGAGATGCAATCAAGCGTGCGGCAGGCAGGAACGAGGCCCGCGGTTGAAACCAGCCCGCGACTTGGCTTGAGCCCGACGATGTTGTTGAACGCAGCCGGAACGCGCCCCGATCCGGCGGTGTCGGTGCCGAGCGCGAGAGGCACGAAACCGGCGGCAACGGCGAGCGCCGACCCCGTGCTCGACCCGCCGGGGATGAGTTTTGCGTCGAACAGATTGCGGCCGATACCATAAGGCGTGCGCACACCGACAAGTCCGGTCGCGAATTGGTCGAGGTTGGTCTTGCCCAGGATAAGCGCGCCCGCCTCACGCAATCGAGCCACCGAAGTCGCGTCTCCCACGGCATGATAAAGGAAGGCCGGACACGCCGCCGTGGTCGGCAGGCCCTTGACGTCGATGTTGTCCTTGACGGCGACCGGAATGCCATAAAGCGGCAGCGCCTCGTGGCCGCCCCGCGCCAACGCCCTTGCCTCGGCGCACACGTCGGCTTCTTCGCGCAGCGTGATGAAGATCGCTGGATCATTATGCGCGCGGATGCGCGCGTAGCTGCGCGCTACGATATCTTCCGGCGTCGCCGCGCCGGTACGGTAGGCGTGCAATATCTCGGCAACCGTCTCGGTCACAGCAAGCCTGATGCTGATGCCAGAGGACCTGGTGCAGGCACCGGTGCAAGAGGCGTGCCGATCGACCGCGGCAGCCGCACGACGGCAGGCCGCTTCGGCCTCCGCCGGATATAGTACGGCATAACCGTGGCAACGTTACACTGAGCTAGAAACAAGTGCGATCGGCCCCCTGCCTCGGCAGATCGCATCTTAATTGATGCGAGGGGTCGACGCCAGCGGCGCCGCATCCGGCCCGGGTCGGCCGCGCCTTCAAAGCGGCAGCCGGCCGGCGGCCGCTTTAATGCAGACCGCCGAACATCCAAATCAGCAGCAGGATCGGAATCGGCACACCCAAAAGCCAAAGCAGCGCGTAGCGCATAACAACCTCTCAACATTAATTCCAATTTGCGGGGAGAAAACAACGAACCACTTTGCTGGTTCCATGATGAGCGTTCCAAAATTTTTGGAACCGCGTCTTGTCCCGAGCGGTTGACGTGCGGATAGGCGTAAAAAGAAGCAAGGAGTTGCAAATGGACTGGAACCGAATCGAAGGCAACTGGAAGCAGGCTAAAGGCAAGGTCAAAGAAAAGTGGGGCCAGCTGACAGACGATGATCTCAACCAGATCAACGGCAAGCGCGATCAGCTGGAAGGCCGCATTCAGGAACGCTACGGCATTGCCAAGGACATGATCCGGCAAAACGTTGACGATTGGCTCAAGCAGCAGCCGTAGCCGATCTCACACAGCACTGCATTGTCGATATCGCGGCCGGATCGCTCCTTCTCCCTGAGCGGTCCGGCCCGCTGGTTTCGGAGACTGCCATGAGCGTGCAAAGCGAAAAACCCGCGCCGCGACCCGGCGAATGGTCGGAGCGGCAGACCGAGCACACGCCCGTGTTGCCGGCGCAGAATGCCCGCCAAGGTGCGACAGGTCACAACGTGCGCTACGTGCTCGGCTTCGGCATGGTCGCGATCGTCGTGGTGTTCTTCGCGATCTATCTTGCCTATTTTGCATGACGCGCGGACGCCGGACGCATCCATCGCGCCGTCAATCGCTGCGCTCAACCAGCATATGCCGGGTTTGGCCGACCTTGTCCGCCGACACCGGTGGCGCTGAATTGCCCCACGAATTGCGAATATAGGTCACGACCGCGGCGACGTCCTTATTATCGAGGATCCAGCCGAACTGCGGCATTGCCGGGGCCGTCGGCGCCGGCTTGGTGCCGACGCTGAGCGCCCCGCGCAATACGACGTGTAGCAGCGTCGTGGCATCCATTTGCTGCACCACCGGCGAGCCGTTCAGCGAAGGAAACAGACCTGCGGTTCCTTTGCCGTCGGCTCCGTGACAGCCCGAGCATTCATCGGCATAGATTTGCGCGCCCGACTTCATCACCCGCTGATCGGGTGGATCCGGCGGATCCGCGGCCGCCGTCTGCTGCGGTTGGCCGTTCTGGTCCTTGAGATAGACCGCGATTGCCGTGAGGTCGGCATCGCTCATTTTTGACGTGGACAGATTCAGCGTCTCCGACATCAATCCGGTCGCGGCGCTGGTCTTGTTGTGCCCCGTTTTCAAGTAAGCGACGAGGTCGTTGACGGACCAGCCGCCAATGCCGCGCCGCGCGTCGTCGGTGATATTCGGCGCGAACCAGCCCTGCAAGGCGTAGCCTTCGAGCCGCTGCTTTGTTTTATCGGCGCCCAAAAAATTCTTCGGCGTGTGGCACATGCCGCAATGGCCCGGCCCTTCGACCAGATAGGCGCCGCGATTCCACTGCGCGTTCTGCTTTGGATCGGGATGAAACGTTCCCGACTTGAAGTAAAGCTTGTCCCACGCCGCGAGCGTCCAGCGCATGTCGAACGGAAACGGCAGCTGGTCGGACTTCACCGGGTTATGCACGGCCGGAACGGTGTTGAGATACGCCCGGATCGCCAGCACGTCGTCGCGGCTGAGCTTGGTGTAATAGGTGAAGGGCATTGCCGGGTAGAGCCGCGTGCCGTGGCGCCCGGTGCCCTTGGTCAGCGCGTTGACGAATTCGTCATCGGTCCAGGCACCGATCCCGGTCTGCGGATCGGGCGTGATATTCGGTGAAAACAAGGTGCCGAATGGCGTCTCGATCGGCCGCCCGCCGGCAAACGCATGACCGCTCCCGGGCAAAGTGTGGCAGGCCGCACAGTCGCCGACCGTCGCCAGGTAATGCCCGCGCTCGATCTGATCGAAATTCTGCTTGTCGATCCCGGCCGCGGCGGCAGCAGCAGCCGGCACACAGAGCGCGATGCCGACAGCAAGGCCGGACAACCATGTGTTTGCGCTACGCATGGACCAGCGGCCCCGGGTTTTTCAGATACTGGGAACGGATGGCATGCGCCGACCAGAAGGCGAGCGCGCCGACCGTGCCGGTCGGATTGTAGCCGGCGTTCTGCGGGAACGCGGTCGCGCCCTGAACGAAGAGGTTGGGAACGTCCCAGCTCTGCAGATAGACGTTCAGAGCGCTATTGCTTGGATTAGTGCCCATGATGGCACCGCCGTTCAAATGCGACGTCTGATATTGGGTGACGTCGTACGGTCCTTTGCGCGGCTTCTTGACGACCTGCTTGGCACCCATCTTTTGCAGGATGTCGGCGTACTTATCTGTCAGAAACGCGCTCATCTTCAACTCATTGTCGTGAAAATCGATCGTGATCCGCACGAGCGGGCGGCCAAAGCGATCCTTGTAGGTTGGATCGAGGTCGAGATAGACGTCACGATAGCTGTACATTGAGCCATGGCACGAGCCGCCGACGATCGTGCTCAGGTAGTTGTCGCGCAGCGCCTGTTTCCATTTCGAACCCCAGGCCGGCGTACCCGGCGGGACAGGCGTGCTCTCGATCGGACGCCCATTGGTCTGCACCTCGCCGATATAGCCGCCGCCGACGAAACCGACCTTGCTGTGGTCAAAGTTGTCGCCGTTGAACTCGTCGATGCACATGCCGATGGCGCCGGAGGCGACAAACGGATTGAAGTTGTATTTGTCCTTGTCGAAGAAGCCCAGCGCCCCCGACACGGTCTGATGGGTGAAATTGCGCCCGATCTGGCCCTGCCCGGTGTTGGGATCGTAGGGCTTGCCGATGCCCGACATCAGCAGCAGCTGCACATTGAACAGCGAGAAGGCGCACAGCAGCACCAGATCGGCGGGCTGCTCGAACTCCTCGCCCGACGTGTCGACATAGGTGACGCCGGTCGCGCGCTTTCCCGTGTTGTCGAGATTGATGCGCATCACTTCGCATTCGGTGCGCGCCTCGAAATTCGATTTGCGCAACAATACCGGCAGGACCGTTGTCTGCGGCGTCGCCTTGGAATAGTTGGCGCAGCCGAACCATTCGCAGAACCCGCAATAGGTGCATTGTCCGAGCGTGACGCCGAGCGGATTGGTGTATGACTGCGACAGATTGCCGGACGGCTGGGGGAACGGTTTGTAGCCGAGCTCTTTGGCGGCTTGCGCGAACAGCGTGTGGCCGTAGCCCTGCTTCATCGGCGGCGTCGGATAGGGCCGCGAGCGCGGGCCTTCAAACGAATTGCCGTTGGTCTGGACCGCGCCTTTGAGATTACCGGCCTGACCCGAAGTGCCGCACAGATATTCGAATTCGTCGTAATGCGGCTCAAGCTGCTCGTAAGTAACGCCCCAGTCCTGGATAGTCATGTCCTGCGGCAGGACGCTGGCGCCATAGCGCTGCGTCAGGTGGCTCTTCAGTGTGAAATCGGTTGGCAGGAAGCGCCAGGTCTCGGCGTTCCAGTGCACCCCGGCGCCGCCGGCGCCGTTACCGAGCATGAAGGCGCCCCAGGTGCGCACCGGCAGCGCCGTCTCCTTGGCGTTGTTGCGAAAGGTCACCGACATCTGGGCCGGTCGCAGAAACAGCTCGTGACGAATGCGGTAGCGCAGTTCATCCTGCGCGTAGGAGATCAAAAAGTCGGTCGCGGTATCGCGCCACGGACCTCGCTCGATCGCAACGACATCGAGACCCGCATCGGTCAGCTCATTGGCGAGGATGGATCCGGTCCATCCCAGCCCGATGATGACCACATCCTTGTGCGGCAGCTTGCGCGCCATCGTTTCTTTCCAAGCAAATGCAATTCGTCAACAAACGGCACAATCGTCGGCCCGCTCATCCCGACCAGTTCGGATGCTCGGCAATGCTGACCGTCGGCAGGCTGACGCGCTGATTGTGGCGGTCGATCCAGCCGCGATAATCGTAAAGGGTGCCCGGAAAGCCGATCATCTTCCACGACGCCATGTTTCGGTTGCCGCCGTAGATCGGATCAGCCAGAAAGCCGTTCTGCGTGTCTTTCAGGATGAGCTTGAAGAATTCCTTGCTGTCACCACCGGCAAGTTTAAGCGAGCCGTCTTCGAGGCCCTTGATCGCCTCGTCTTTTTGAACGTCGGACAGCACGACAAAAACCTTGCCGCCGAACTTATCGCTGCAGGCCTTATCGAAGGC
Source organism: uncultured Alphaproteobacteria bacterium (assembly GCA_963729965.1). Lineage (GTDB taxonomy): Bacteria > Pseudomonadota > Alphaproteobacteria > Rhizobiales > Xanthobacteraceae > BOG-931. Next base: position 109,704 of record CAVSPX010000005.1, on the reverse strand, counting down.
GGCAAGCGCCTTGCGATATTGCTGCGCCGGCGTCACCGGCGACTGCGGACCCTGCTGTTTGGTGCCCTTCTGGAACGGCCCACTCATGTAATAGCCGTCAAAGCGGCCGTACGGTCCGGCGAGTTGGCGGTCGATATAGACAGCGCAGCCACAATCCTTGCCGCCGGGCGACAGGTCGTCGGCGGGAATCAGGCGATCGACGAACGCTTCGACCGTCGCGGCTTCCTGCGGGGTGAAAAAATGCCAACCGTTGGGCGTCACGAGCGCGGGCGGATCGGCTGCGCCCGGTTTCCATGGCAGACCGCCTCTGATGATTGCGGCACGGGCGGCGGGCGAACCGAGCAAAAGCACGATGGCGCTCGTGGCAAGCAGTTGCCGCCGGTTAAGCTGAGACACCGCTTCTGTCCCGATCTATGGCCCCCGCACCAATCGCTTAATGCGCCAACGAGAATTTTGTTCCATTCAACCGCGCCGGTCGGACCAATGGGCCGGGACCTTGCGGCGTTGCGCCGGCGCCAGCGGGCGATTCCACACCGGCGCAGTAACTTGACAGCTATCGGGACAGGCCTAGAACTTTGCACAGGCGTGCCGCCGGATTGCTGCCCATTGCCTGCGGCAAATAAGCAAACAGCCGACCGAGGAGACCGCGCATGAGCGGCAACGACCCGAAGACGACCGTGATCCGCAACGGCACGCTGATCGACGGCAAGGGCGCGCCGGCCCGGCGCAACGACGCCATCGTTATCGAGGGCAATCAGATCAAGAGCGTTGGTCCGCTGCCGCCGGACATGTCGCTCGACGACCGCCGCAATGTCGCGGTGATCGACGCCGCCGGCCAATGGATCATGCCCGGCCTGATCGATGCCCATTGCCACGTTTCCTACGGCTACCCGATCGTCAAGGGCGAGGGCAAAGGCCGCGGCACCACGCGCCCGGAATTCTCGACGCTGAAGTCGGCGCGTAGCGTGCAACGCGTGCTGCGCTCGGGCGTCACCAGCATCTCGGTACCGGGCGGCACCTGGTTCACCGATGTCGGCGTGCGGGACGCCATCAAGCTCGGTCTGATGGAAGGTCCGCGCATGTTCGTCGCCGGCCGCATGATCGTCACCTACGGCTGCATCGAGGATGACGAGCCGTCGTGGGAGGGCACGCCCGATCACTCGATCGGCAAACTGTGCAACACCGCCGACGAGATGGTCACCGAGGTGCGCCGCCAGCACAAGCACGGCGTCAATTTCATCAAGATGGCCGACAGCCGGTCCGGCGAGTCACAGATGCTGGCCAAAGACGAGATCGCCGCGGTGGTCGGCGAGGCGCATCGCCGCAACCTGCGCGTCGGCATTCACTCGCGCGGCGCCGGTTCGACGCGCGCCGCCGCCGAAGCCGGCGTCGACTGGATCATCCATGGCGACCTCGCCACCGATCGCGATCTCGAAGCGGTGGCCAAGGGCGGCATGCCGATCATTCCGACCGCCACTTTCCTCGCCATGGTGGTCGAACTCGGCACCAAGGTCGGCGCCGAGCAGGTGCAGCTCGACATCAACCGCATGAAGCGGCATTTCGACCTGTTGTGCGAACTGATGCACAAGGCGCGCAAGCTCGGCATCAAGCTTCTGATCGGCACCGATACCGGCAACAACACCTTCATGCGCTACGGTGAGCTGCACGCCAAGGAGCTGGAAATCTTCGTCAAGTATGGCGGCTACTCGCCGCTCGAAGCGATCACCGCTGCGACGCGCGACAACGCCTACGCGGTCGGCCTTGAGGGCAAGCTCGGCGAGATCGAGGCCGGCAAGCTTGCCGATCTCATCGTGCTCGACGCCGACCCGCTCGCCGACATTACCGTGCTGCAAGGCGGCAAGCATCTCACCCGCGTGATCAAGGACGGCAGGTCCGTCGATCTCGGACCGCGCGAGGACATGCTGACGTTCCGCGAAGCGGCGGAATAACATTCAAGGACTGTCTGCCGCATGGCGGAAGAGATCGCGCGGCTGCGCGTCGAGATCGACGAGGTGACGCCAGCCGTCATCCGCCGTGTCGAGGTGCCGCTCGATATCCGGCTCGACGATCTGCACTTCGTGCTTCAGATCGCGATCGGCTGGCAGAACTGCCATCCGTTCGAGTTTCGCCTCGATGGTGAGGGCGAAACCAAACGCTGGGGACTAGTTGACAAGGACGATCCCGAATCGTCTCCGCTGCCGGCCGAGCATGCGACCTTGGCGGACCTGTTGGCGCACGGCCAGCACGCGTTCCACTACGATTATGTGTATGGCGAGGACTGGGCGCATACCGTCGAACTGGAAGCCGTCGCTCCGACCGACCCAGCCGCACGCTATCCACGCCTCATCGAGGCTACCGGCCGATGCCCGCCGGCCGACATCGGCGGCGTCATGGGCTACGAGACATTCCTGCGCGCGATCTCAGATCCGCTGCATCTTAATCACGAGGGGTTTCGCGAGTGGGACGACCCTGACTTCGATCCGCATGCCGTCGACGAGGCGGCGCTGCGCGCCAACCTCGCCAATCTCGTCAAATACCTCGGCCGGCGGAAACCGGCGGAGTAGAACCTACTCCGCGGGCTGCGGGTGCGGCGGCGGCAGTGCCGCTGTGGCCGCATGCCGTCCCCAGATCATCGCATCGATGCTGTAGGGGCCGGCGCCGAACGCGACCACGTAAAGCATGCCGCCCATGATCGCGAGATGTTCGAAGAAAGCGGTATGCTGCGCGTGCGCGGCGGCGCCAGTCAGCGTCCAGTAGGCGTGGAAGACCACCGCAAGCGTCAGCGTATAGAAGAAGAATGCGAGCCCGACGAGCCGCGTCAGCAAGCCGACGATCAGCAGAATGCCGCCGCCAAGTTCGAGCGCCACCGCGCCCCACACCAGATCGTTGGCATACGGAATACCGGAGCTCGCCATGTGGGCCGACGTGGCAGCGATGGCTCCGAGCTTGCTTATCCCGGACAGGACAAAGATCAGAGCCAAAAGGATACGGGCGATCGCTGGCAAAGGTGTCAGGGTGGGATGCATCAAGTTCCTCAACGCTGCGAGACTCGCCCCTCACTGCCGCCTATAGCAAAGCGCCAGGAATTCGAGCATCAAGTTTGCGTCGCAGAAATTTGATCTGCCGTAGCGGCCGGCGTGCCGGCGGATTCGATTTGCGCCGTCACGGCAGAACAAAAGCTTGGTATAAACGATTGTTTACGCACCAACCCAAGGCAGAGCAGTTATTGCGATTGAGATCTAGCGCTTTCGCTGATGGCTCTGCGATCCCGCGCCGCTTCACCTGCGAGGGTGACGATATTTCCCCGCCGCTCGAATGGAGAGATGTTCCAGCCGGGACCAAGAGCTTTGCGCTGCTCTGCGAGGATCCGGACGCTCCCGGCGGTACATGGCACCATTGGACGGCATACGATATCGCCGGCACGCAAACGTCGATGCCGGCCGATGCCGGCCGCGACGCCGAAAAGCTCGGCTTCAAACAAGCCACCAACGATTTCGAAAAACCCGGTTACGGCGGACCCTGCCCGCCTCCCGGCGCGCCCCATCACTATCATTTTCGGCTGTTGGCGCTTTCGGTTGGAAAACTCGCGTTGCCCGAGTCGGCGACCTGCCCGAAAGTTGAAAGCGAGGCGCGCAAGCATCGCCTGGCCGAAGCGACCTTGGTTGGAATCTTTCGGCGCTGATGCAGCCGCGGTCTATCCGAACTCCGGCCCGGCAACCACAAATGTCCGCGCGGCGTCACCGAACACCACGCGACGGTGCAGCGCCATGCGCAGGAATGGCCGCTGCACGGAAAAACCTCGACGCTCGACTTCGCGCGCAAGTCCGCTCCATCGATCGCAAAGGTCGAGAAAGACCGGACCTGAGGCGGCGTCGAGTGCGGCCGCGAGCAACGCGAGCGCAGCGTCTTCGTCAGCAGCCACGATCGGCCCGATTTGCGTGGCAAGGCGGCCCGGTCGCGCGAGCGCAAAGCCGTCGCCGCTTTCAGTCGCGAAGGCCAAATGCGGCGCGCGGCGAAAGAAGTTTTCGAGGAGGAACGGTCGCCGCGCGCCGAATGCTTCGGCATCGATCGCCGCAATGGCGGCGAGATCGCCTTCCCGCATCGGCCGGGTACCCGCCGGCTTTGCGGCATGGCCGCCGCCCGCGCCCTGCCACCGCGTCAGCTCAAACACCGGCTCGAAGCCAAGCGGCCGGTAGACCTGCTCGCCGGCGGGCGTGGCGTCGAGCAGCGCCACCAGGCGACGCTCCGTCAACTCCGTGCAGCAAGTTTCCAGAATACGCGTGCCGATGCGGGCGCGGCGACGCGCGGCCGTGACCAGCACCATGCTGATCCAGGCAAACGCATCGCCGTAAGGCAGAATCGCGCCGGTCGCGACCGGATGCCCGTCAGCTTCCGGCAGTCCGAACACCGTGCCGCGGTCGAGAAACAGAGTCCAATCGTCAGGCGTCTGATTCCAACCGGCTTCGGCCGAAAGCGCCATGCAGCCGGCGATGTCACGCCCCGCGAGCGTCATCAGCGGCAAGGCGTCAGTAGACGCCATCGCGAACCTCAAAATGAGTTGGTTTGCGGAAGCTCGGGCGGTCGTTGGCGACCCAGTCGGCCGTCCAATCGATCATCGCGCCGAGCGGCACCCGCGGCTTGCCGAGGAGCCGCACGGCCTGCGCGGTGTTGGTCAGCCACGCGGTTGCCGCTTCCTCACCCGTGATCTGCACCTTGACCCCCAACCGCTCGGCGAACTTACCGGCAAGCCAGCGCACTGAAATCGTCTTCGGTCCGGACACATTGATCGGCGTCGTCGGCGACGTCGCATGACGCAAACAGCGCAGCGCGGCGGCGTTGGCATCGCCCTGCCAGATGACGTTGACGTGCCCCATGGTGACGTCGATCGGCTCTCTGTCACGCACCTTGCAGGCGACGTCGAACAACACGCCGTAGCGCATATCGATCGCGTAGTTGAGCCGGAACAGCCGGCCCGGCGTGCCGTAACGGTGTGAGAAGAACTCGAACATGCGCTCGCGACCGACGCACGTCTGCGCGTACTCGCCGGGCCCTGAGAGGGCTGCCTCCTCGGTCGCGCCACCGCTGTCCGTGGCGACGAACGGATAGACGCAGCCTGTCGAGAACACGACGATGCGCGAGGAGCGAAAATGCTCCGCGATAATCGCCGGCACGTGCACGTTCATCGCCCATGTCAGTGCTGAATTGTCCTGCGCGCCGAATTTGCGTCCGGCCATGAAGATGATGTTGCGAACCTGCGGCAGTTTCTGCACCGCGGCGCGATCCAACAGATCGCAGGCGATCGTCTCGATGCCATGGGCGTTGAGCGCCTCGCGCATACCCGCTTCGGAAAACCGCGCCACGCCGATGATACGCTTGCCGGGCGCCGCGTTGCGCGCCAGCCGCGCCAAGGTCGGCCCCATCTTGCCGCCGACGCCGAGCACCAGGATATCGCCGTCGATGGCGGCGAGGTCGTTCGCCAGCGCCCGCCCCGGTCGTGTCAGAAACGCATCGAGTTCGTCAGGCCCGGCGAACCGGGACGGCAACGGCGCGTCGTCGAGCCACGCGGTCAAATGCCCGCCCCTTCATTTCAACCGGCATGCTCGCTCAGCTTCGTCATGTCGCTGCGGCCCGCGATAAGACCGGCAATCGAGATATCTTCGTTAAGGTCTTCCCAATGCAGGCCGAGCCGGCTGAACTCGACGCGCTGGCGCGCTTCAGGGCTAGCGCGCAGCAGACGCGGAAACCAGGCCAAAGGGACGCCCAATGTGCGGCCGTCGGTCAGATCAACCCACATCGTGTGCTCGTCAAAGCGGACTGCGGTCGCCGAAATATTCATCCCATGCTCTCAGGATCATGTCCCGTCGCTCCGAGACAACACGTAGAATACTCGCAAGTTCGATGGAGTTAAAGCCATAGCTCTCTGCGATCATGACGGCCGGTTCCAGCCAGATTTTTGCATCTCTGCCGCCACCTTTCACGTGAATGTGCCGCGGCTCACGCGGCAGACCCTCGTTGGAAAAGAAGAAATATCGCAAGCCGGCATCTCTGAAGATGACCGGCATGTTCTGCTCGCGGACCTTATTCCGCCGCCTGCCGCGGCGGCGCCCGCATCGACTCAAGCCCGTCGGCTGCGCTCGCAGAGATCGTCGTCCGCACCATGTAGCGCGGCTCGCGCGCCGGCCATGGCCGGCCGCGATGCATGGTGGCGCGATTGTCCCACATTACCACATCGCCCTTGTTCCAGATGTGGGTGTAGCTGCATCCCGGCGCGGTCGCGGCCGCCATCAGCTCGCCGAGGAGTTTCTTGCCCTCCGCGTCGCCCATGCCCTCGATCGCATAGGTATGCGAGGCGAGATAGAGCGCATAGCGGCCGTTGACCGGATTCTTCCAGACCAGCCGCCAGCATTGCGGCGGCAGCGCCGCGCGCTCGGCCGGGCTGGCGAGACCGGGCGCGATCTTGCCGCGCGAATAGGCGTAGTCGTGCCACGCGAAGGAATTTTGCAGCCGGGCGCGCAACGCCGGATCGAGCCGCTCAAACGCGAGCCGCGTCGACACGAATTCGGTTTCGCCGCCGCGGCCCGGGATGATGCGCGACGACAGCACCGAGGCCAAGGCCGGCAGGCTCTTGAATGGACTGTCGGTGTGCCAGAGCTGATTGGCCTTGTTACGCAGCGCCAGCCGATGATCTTCCGGAACCACGTTGCCGCTGTCGTCGAGCGTCTTGAGGATGACAAGGTTGGTGCCGTGACCCTCCGATCCGACCTTGGTGGTTTCGAGCGGACCGAATCGCCGCGAAAAGGCGAGCTGCGCCTCGTCGGTCACGTCCTGTCCGCGGAATAGCAGTACCGAGTGCTCTTCGAACGCGGCGCGGACTTGCCCATACGCGTCGTCGCTTCCCGCCACATCGGCCAGCGTCACGCCGCGCAGTTCGGCGGCAAAACCCGGTCCCATCGGGACGATGTCCATCGGCTTCCTCCGCGCAATCTAGACGTTTGTGCAGAGTTTCCCCGAAATCGGAGCGGCGGGCAAGAACGCCAGCGGCGTCGCGGGATTTGAACAGAACGGCGGCCTTTCGCGGGCGTATCAATCCTCAAGGTTTTTGTTCTTGGTCTCCGGCGTGCGCAGAATCGCGATGATCGCCGCCACCGCATAGAGCATGACGAAGCCGCCGATATACGGATAGGCGCCTTTCACACCGTAATGGCTGAGAATCTGCCCTGCGATGATCGGGATCAGACCGCCGCCATAGACCTGCGCGATCTGATAGCCGGCGCTCGCACCCGAGGCGCGATACCGTGTCGGAAAATTCTCGGTATAGAACGTCGGGATCGCCCCATAGCCGAAACCGAACACGAAGCCGAAACCGATGATGTCTGCGATAGTCGCCAGCATCACATTGCCGGTGTTCACCAGATAGAAATACGGAATGGCGAATATCAAGAACACGATTGCCGCGGTCAGCAGGATCGTGCGCCGGTTGATATAGTCGGCCAGGATCGAGCCGACCAGCATGAATATGAACATGAAGCCCGCGGCGATCAGGCCGATATATTCCGGGGTGTTTCCTGTAAATCCCGCGGCCTTCATGTAGCTCGTGCCGAACACGAAATAGAGAAAGAACGCGCCGCCGAACATGGCATTGACCAGCGACGTGCGCAGGATGGTCGACGGCATCTCGCGCCAGACCTGAGCCGCGGGATTGCGTAGTATGGCGACCTGCTGCTTGTGCTGCTCGAACACGAAGCTGTCCATCGTGCGCGTGCGGATGATGAGACCGACAATCGCCACCAGGAAGCCGATGAAGAAGAAGATGCGCCATCCCCAGGCGTTAAAATCCGCCGGCGTCATCAGCGACTTGACGAGAATTACCGAACCGAAGCCGAGCAATAGCCCGATCGGAATGGCGAACCCGACCCAGGCCCCCCAGAACGCCCGGAATTTCGAGCGCGCCGCCTGCTCGACCACCCAGGTGGAGGCGGTGCCGAACTCGGCGCCGAAGCTGATGCCCTGGCAAAGCCGGAACACGATCAGCAGCACCGGTGCTATAGCGCCGATGCTGTCGTAAGTCGGCGTAAGCCCTATCAGTAGCGTGCTGACGCCCATCAGTACCAGGGCCCAGACCAACGCATCCTTGCGCCCGGAGCGGTCGGCGACGTGGCCGAAGATGAACGCGCCGACCGGCCGAATGATGATGCCAAGCCCGTAAACCGTGATCGCCGCCGCCACGGCAGCGAGCCCCTTTTCCTTGAAAAAGATGCCGCCCCAGACGGTCGCCGCGATGATGCCGGTAACGAGAAAATCGTATTGCTCGATCACCGAGCCGATAATGCTTGCGACCGCGACTTTATAGATTTGCTGTTGCGTCGGTCCCGCTGCGGCGTCACTCATGGTCTCTCCCCCCGCAAATACTTGCAAAATTTGCGTCGCCCGCCGCGATTATTGCAAATCGTCGCCATGCCCACCAGCCAATAACGCTATGCGGCGCCTGCGCGCCTTGTCGGCTCCCGGCGCCTGCGATACTTTTTCATCGCAATGCCGCAACAGCCACCGTCACCGCGATGAACCAGGATCTGTCCCGTTTTGTTCAACCCGGTCGTGTGCACCGGCAAATCTACACCGACCCGGCCATTTTCGAGCTGGAAATGCAGCGCATTTTCGGTATGGCGTGGATCTATGTCGGGCACGAAAGCCAGGTGAAGGAGCCCGGCGACTATGTGCGCACCTTTATCGGCCGCAAGCCGGTCGTGCTGGTGCGCGACGCCGAGGGCAAAATCCGCGTCATCCATAATCAATGCGCCCATCGCGGCTCGCTTGTCGTTGCCAACGACAAAGGCAACACCGGCGAGTTCCAGTGCTGCTATCACGGCTGGACCTATCATCTCGACGGCAGGCTCAAGGCCGTGCCGTTGCAGCACGGCTATCCGCGCGATTTCGATCCGAAAAATCCGAACACTGCGATGCAGCAAATTCCGCGTGTCTCAAGCTATCGCGGCTTCGTATTCGCCAGCGAGGCGCCGGACGGACCGAGCCTGGAGGAATTTCTCGGCTACATGGCAACGTCGCTCGACGACATGGTCGACCGCGCGCCCGACGGCGAGATCGAGGTCGCCGGCGGCGTGTTCCGGCACGCCTATGACGGCAACTGGAAGCTCTATCTGGAAAACCTGTGCGACGCCGCGCATCCCTGGTTCACGCATCGGTCGTCGATCGATGCGGCGCAGCAGCAATCGGACGATGTTCATTCGGACGGCTCCGGGGAAATCGCCGTCCGCCAGATGCGGCAGAACGGTGCGCCCTACAGTTTCTGGGAATCCCAGGTCGGCATCTGGACCTATCCCAACGGGCATTCCTATCTCGGCGACTATCACGACGACGCCAAACTGGTCGCGGCGCTGAAAGATCCCTTATTCCGCGAGTACATCGCGGCGCTGGAAAAGAAAAAGGGCAAACAGGAGACGCGCCGTGTCCTCGAAGTGCGGCGCTGGAACAGCAACGTCTATCCGAACCTGTCGTTCATGAGTCAGTTCCAGCAGCTGCGCGTCGTACATCCGCTCGCAGTCAACCGCACGGTGGTGCACACCTACAATTTCCGCCTCAAGGGCGCGCCGGCGCAGATGTTCCGCAACACCATCAGCTTCGCCAACATCGTCAACGGCACGGGTTCGCTGGTGCTCACCGACGATCTCGAAATCTACAACCGTATTGGCATGGGACTGTCCAGTGCCGGTGCCGAATGGATCGAGATCGGGCGCGGCTTTCAAAGCGATGTGCCCGACGCCCATGGCGGCCGCCGCGGACAGAACTCGACCAGCGAAATCTACATCCGCAACATGATCGATGCGTGGCTCGCCTACATGACGAACGGCCAGACGACGGCCGTGCGAGCGGCGTCGTAGCGCAAACGCAATGGCTAAGAAGCTCAAACGCCCGCGCAGACCCGCGGCGCCACGCCGGCGCCGGCCGCTTGCGGCCTTGGCGCGGCCGGCGCGGCTGCCGCAACAGCAGCGGCTCGACCTGCGCCGCTGCGAGCAGTTTCTGCTGCACGAGGCGCGGCTCCTCGACGAAGGCAAGTTCGACGAATGGCTGGCGCTATTCGCGGCCGAGGCCTGGTACTGGGTGCCGAGCGAACCCGACCAGGCCGATCCGGCCGAAACCGTCTCGCTGATCTATGACGATCGGCGCTTGCTCGAAACGCGCGTACGACGCCTCTCGAGCCCGCGCATGTATTCGCAGGAACCGCGCTCGCGCACCAGCCGCATCGTCACCAACGTGACGATCGAGGACGCGAGCCCCCACCCTTCCCTCCCCCGCCCGCGGGTCAGGGAAGGGTGGGGTTGCACCGTGCGCTCCAAATTCATGATGATCGAATACCGCCGTGAGCAGCAGCGCCTGTTCGGCGGCACGGCGCTGCACCGCCTCGTGCAAAGCGGCGGAGGCATCATGATCGCCTGGAAGCGCGTCAATCTCGTCAATTGCGAAGCGCCGCTGGATGGAATTACGGTGCCGTTTTGAATTTTGTAACCCAGGATGAGCAAAGCGAAATCCGGGAACGGCATCCGCGCATATCGCTTTGCTGGTGCGGGCTGCGGCTTTACGTCCCGGTCGGCTGGTGCAGTGCAGTGCGCGTGCGTTGCGCGGTGAGCCATTTCGAGCGGCCGATCATCGAAAGCGTGAACGCTCGCACAGCCGGCGGCCAGGTGGTGGGCAGCCCGAGGAAATATGAAACGCGCTGCGTATGCTCGGTAAGGGGCCGCTCGTTGCGCTCCCACGCCGCCAGCGCCGCTGCGACGTCGTTCTCTCGCTCCAGATAAACCGCAAGCGACAGCGCATTCATCATCGCGCAGCCGCCGCCCTGCCCGATATTCGGCGGCAGCGCGTGCGCGGCATCGCCGATCATCGCGACCTTGCCGGCCGACCAGCGGTGCAGCCTGATCAGATCGAACCGGTCGTAGCGACCCTGCTCGCCGATCCGGTCGATAAGGGCTTCCAGATGCGGAAACCAGCGTTTCCAATCATCCTTGCGCACCGGCACGGTCTTGGCGGCCTGGTCGCCGTCGAGCATGGTCAGCGCGATATAGATATCGGTCTCGCTGCAAGGCGTGTACAGCACACGCCGCGTGCCGGACCAATACTCGACGGTGGTGGCACCGTCGGTTTGGGCTTGCTCAGCCGCAGTTTTTTCCATCAGCAGCCGCGTGCAGCCGTCGACGAGATATTTGCGCTTCGCCAACAGGCCAAGCGAGTTGCGCACCCGCGAATTACCGCCGTCGGCGCCGACCACCAAGTCGGCCTTGAGGCTGCGCCCGTCCGCGAGGATCAGCGCGCCGTCGGCTGACGCGCCCGTCGCAACCGAATTGGTGACGATCTCGACGCCCGCGCGTGCGGCGGCTTCGGCCAGCGCATTGATGACGCGCTGGCGCACGATCGAGAACACGCGGCTGCCTTTCCAGCGGTGCACCGATATCAGCTTGTCATTACCGTCGCGCACCTCGCGCGTATGGGCGAATGGCGCGCCCTTGACGGCGTCATCGTAAGCGCCGACGGCTTCAAGCACGCGCAGTCCGTTTTCGTAGATGTAGATTCCGGCACCGGTGGTGCGCAGACGATCGGCGCGCTCGTGGACGCGCACGCTCCAGCCGCGCTGCGCCAACGCGCACGCCGCGGTCAGCCCGGCAAATCCGGCGCCGGCAATTTCCGCGTGACGTTTGGTCATTACAGATCGAGTGGCCGCCAACCCAATCTATGACACAAACTGGTTGGTGAAGAGCTCGTCCACCGGCGTCTTCTTCTGAATGATGCCCTTGGCGAAATAGAAGTCCTGGAGCTTGGTGACCCGCTCGGGATCGACCGCGCCGAGCACCTTCTGTCCCGGATAGACCAGCTTGTCGTAGTAAGCGAAAGCTTCCTTGACCTGGCCTTCCTTGCCCTTCCATTCCGGCACGAATTTCACGAAATCAATCGCGGTCTTGTCGGGATCGTCCATGATGTCCTTCATGCCGTGCAAAGCCGCTTTGACGAACGAGCGCACCAGATCCGGCCGCTCTTTGATGGTCTGATCGGAGGCGGCGACGGCCTGCGCCATGTGCGGAAAGAACTCGTCGGTCGGCAATACGTTGACGGCGACGCCGGCGGCCTCCACCGGCGGAATCCAGTCCGGCACGCCGGCCATGCCGGCCGATTTTCCGGTCGCCACCATCTGCCAAACGCCGACCGGCCCCGCCGACTCAATATTGACATCGTTCTGCGTCAGTCCGGCGCTCGCCAGCAAACCGAGCAGCGCATAGAACGTAGTGTCCTGGTACGACATCACCGTGATGGTCTTGCCCTTGAGGTCGGCCGGTTTTTCGATGCCGGAATCCTTGCGCACGACCAGCTGCATAAATCCCTTGCCGCCGAACAAGCAGACGATCTTCACCGGAACACCGTTCTGCCGCACCACGATCGGCGCGTCGGCGACTATGCCGCCGAGCGGTGCATTGCCGGCACCGACCTGCTTGGCGACGTCAACGCCGCCGCGCCCGACCGCGTAGCTGACGTCGAGACCGGCGTCGGCGAAATAGCCCCGACCCCTGGCGAGCTGTATCGGCCCGAAGGCCGGCAACAGCGGCGGCGCGGGAAACAGATAGGTGATTTTCTCGTTCGCCCTGGCCGGCGTCGCCAGCCCGCCGAGCCCGGCCGTCAAAGTAACCGCGGCCGCGCCTCGCAACGCCTGGCGGCGCGATACTTGCTTCACTTCGAGGACGAACATTGCATCGACTCCTTCATGCTCAGAACATGCCCGAGAAAATCAGCCCAAAACCGCGTCCCCGCTCGTATGCAAGAGCAGCGCCAGAGCTGGCAATGCGCCGCGCCCTGGCCTATCGGCGAACCGGATAATTGCCACTATACTTGAGCGCTCCGGGCGGCGATATGCGTGAAATCGGCCCAAACAGCGAGTCTCCCCCGGGCCATCCTGACACATCCAAGCCATGTCCGCCCAAGCCTCCGCCCAAGCTGCCTCAGCGCCGACCAGGCTCGAATACCGCGACGTGACGATGCGCTTTGCCGATCGCACCGGCGGCGTGCTCACGGCGGTGCGCGGCGTCAACCTTCGCGTCCGTGATGGCGAAGTCGTCTGCCTGATCGGCCCGAGCGGCTGCGGCAAGAGCACGCTCCTCAATATCGGTTCAGGCCTGGCCGCGCCGAGCGAAGGCAAGGCCTTCGTCGATGGCCAACAGGTCGCAGGACCAAACGCGCACGTCGCCTTCATGCTGCAGAAGGATTTGCTGCTGCCGTGGCGCACCGTCGCCGAGAACGTGATGTTCGGTGTGGAGATTCAGCGCCTGCCGCTGCCAGAGCGCCGGCGCCGGGCGCAAGAACTTCTGCAAAAATCAACCTCGCGGAATTCTCCGGACATTACCCGCATCAATTGTCGGGCGGCATGCGGCAGCGCGTGGCGCTGGCGCGCACGCTGGCGGTCGATCCGCATGTGCTGCTGCTCGACGAACCGTTCTCCGCCGTCGACGCGCAGACGCGGATCGTGCTGCAGCGCGATCTGGCGCAGACGCTGGCCGAGAACGGCAAGACGGCGCTTTTGATCACCCACGACCTGTTGGAAGCAGTGACGCTGTCCGATCGTGTTCTCGTCATGAGCCGGCGGCCGGGCGTGATTATTGACGAAATCACGGTCGATATGCCGTTGCGCGCCGATCCGATCGCGCGCCGTGCGGATCCCAAGGTCAACGATTACGTGACGCGGCTGATGGACCGGCTCGACATCGCGCATGCCTCGCTTGAGCGCGAATCTGCGGGAGGCGCGGCGTGAACGGCGGCGCGCCGCGCTCCTCGGCGGCCCGCAAGGGTGCCGCCGCGAGCCTCGTTCTGTTCGTGCTGTTTTTGGCTGCGTGGCAATGGGGCCCAGGTCTGCTCGGCCTGCCAAGTTTCATCGTGCCACCGCTGTCGATGGTCTGCGACGAATTCGTTCACGCCTGGCAGTTCGATCATCTGCTCTTGCATACCGGCGTGACGATCGCCGAGGTGCTGGTCGGTTTTGTGCTCGGCAGTCTGCTCGGCGCATTCATCGGCTATCTGCTCGGCATGTCGCCCACCGCCGAGCTCGCATTGTCGCCCTATATTCTGGCGCTGCAAATTGCGCCCAAGGTCGCGTTCGCCCCGCTGTTCATTTTGTGGATGGGGTTTACCGTCTATCCAAAAATCCTGGTCGCCATCCTGATCGTGTTTTTCCCGGTGATGGTCAACGTGCTCACCGCGGTGCGCACCGTCGATCCCGACCTGATCAATCTCGCGCGCGCCTTCAAGGCGACGCGCGCGCAGATTTTCTGGAAGGTTGAGTTTCCGAACTCGATGCCGCCGATGTTTGCCGGTCTGCGCATCGGCGCGACTCTCGCCGTGGTCGGCGTCGTCGTCGGCGAACTGGTCGGCGGCAATGTCGGCTTGGGTTATCTGCTCACTTTCGGCGAAGGCCAGGCCAACACGCCGCTGGTTTTCGTCTCGATCGTGATGCTGACCGTAGTCGGCGGCATCGCTTATTTCGCCGTCATTATTGTCGAACGGCGCGTATTGCATTACCTGCCGCGGCGCACCGCGATGGATCGCAACCTGTAGCTGCGAGGGAGTTTCAGCGACTCACTTTAAACTTGGCCGCTAATCGGACGGTGGCCTAGGCGCACGCGATGACGGTAACGGCCTCGTTTGTTTCACCCGATTACAAGGCTGTACGCGCCGTCGCCGCCGCATCGATCGGCAATGCGCTGCAATGGTTCGATTTTGTCGCTTACGGCTTTTTTGCCGTGACCATCGGCAGGCTGTTCTTCCCGACCGCCGACCAGCGCATGTCGTTGCTGCTGGCGCTGGCCTCGTTCGGCGTGACGTTTTTCATGCGCCCGATCGGCGCTGTGGTGCTCGGCGCCTATGCGGATCGGCGCGGCCGCAAGGCCGGCTTCATGCTCACCATCCTGCTAATGATGGCCGGCACCGCCGTCATCGCGGTGGCGCCCACTTACGCGACCGCAGGGCTGCTGGCGCCAATGCTTATCGTCGGCGGACGGCTGGTGCAGGGCTTCGCCGCCGGAGCGGAGTTCGGCAGCGCCACCGCGTTTCTGGCCGAGCAGAACCCGCAGCGCCGCGGCTTCTTCGCCAGCTGGCAGTTTGCCAGCCAGGGCCTCACGTTGATCCTCGCCACCGCGTTCGGCGCAACTCTGGCGGGTTCCTTGACGCCGGCGCAGATCGCGAGTTGGGGATGGCGGCTGCCCTTCATCTTTGGCCTGATGATCGGGCCGGTCGCTTATTACATCCGTCGCCACGTCGAGGAGACGCTCGAGTTTCGCTCCGCCGCGGTAAGCAAGGCGCCGCTCCGCGAAGTTCTCTCCGCCGGCAAGGAACGGCTGTTGATATCGTTTGGGGTGATCATTCTTTGCAATGTCGCCATGTACACCGTGCTGTTCATGCCTACTTATGCGGCACAGGAACTCGGCTTGCCGGCGACAGGCGGTTTTCTCGCCGGCCTTCTTACAGGCGCCATACAGGTGGTGCTGATTCCGATCGTAGGCGCTGTCACTGACCGGCATGGCCGAATTCCGATCGCAGTCGCCTCGACCGTCGTCCTGCTGCTCGCGATCTATCCGATGTTTGTCTGGCTGGCGGCGGTTCCAAAACTGCAGACGTTGCTCATTGTCCAGGCACTATTGGGCGTCCTGCTGTCCGGCTATATGGGCGGATTGCCCGCCTTGATGTCGGAACTTTTCCCGACCACGACGCGGACCACAGGGCTGTCGATCAGCTACGCGCTAAGCGCGGCGATATTCGGGGGTTTCGCGCCGTTTCTCGACGCTTGGCTGATCGATGTGACAGGCAGCAAGCTCGCCCCAAGCTTTTATCTTATCGTTGCGGCACTGATCAGCCTAGTGGCTTTGCTGGCGGCGCGACGCGCCGGGGCCCGCTGACGACCTTAAGCATCGTCTGTTTGCCGCCATAAGCGTCTGATTAATCATACTTTCTCAGCGCCGTCGGGCCTTAACAAATCGCGAGGATGATGCGGTCACAATAGCAGGCCAGGACCTGCGGCCGCATCGGACTTCAACATGAGCCTTAAGGCGGCAATCGGCCGACTAAGCCATCGCTTGGACGGGCACGTGCCCGATCGAGCGTTGCATTTCGAATTGGTGCGCGCGCTCTACAGCGGCGCCAGCACGGCGAAAGCCATGCTCGGCGCCACGATCGCCGCGCTTACCGTCATGGCGACAGCGGCCGTCTTGAGCGGCGACGCCGTCTATCGAATTTTGTTCGCCGGGTTTTTGCTCATCGGCGGTGCGCGCAGCTTTGCGGCGTGGTGCTACACGCGCGCCGCGCACGATCCCAACGACGTCGCTGACAGGAACCGCTGGGAGTTGTTCGCGCTCGCAGGCGCTTGGAGCTTTTCCGGACTGGTCGGCCTGTCCGGCGTATACTCGCTGACCTTTCACGCCGGCACTGACGTTGAAATTCTGATCGATTGCTGCGTGATGGGCTACATCGCCGGCATTTCATCGCGCAACGCCAGCCGACCACTGATCACGATCGGCCAAATCAGCTGCACCTGCCTGCCGTTCGCGCTTGGCCTGATGCTGCGTGGCGACCTGGTCCACGTCGTGCTCGCGGCGTTTGTCGGCATTCTCTATATCGGCACCGTCCTGGTGTGCCGCAGCGTGTTCGAAAATATCGTGGCGCGGCATGAGGCGCACCGGCGAGTTCGAAACGCTGGCCCAGCGCGACGTGCTGACCGGCCTGTGGAACCGCGCCGCTTTCCTCAGTCTGCTTGAACGTGAGCTGACGGCCGCCGTTAATTCCCGCAAAGAGCTGGCGCTGATCGCGATCGATCTCGACCGCTTCAAGGACATCAACGATACGCTCGGGCATCCGATCGGCGACGCCATCCTCAAACAGGTCGCATCACGCATCTGCTCCGCGCTCAAGCCCGGCGACGAAGTTTCCAGGATCGGCGGCGACGAATTCCTCGTCATGCTTACGGGCGCCCGCGCCGCGGAAATGACAGAGGTCGCCGCCGGCGTGCTGGCAAGCTTTGCCGAGCCGTTCGTCGTCGACATGACGCGCAGCGTGTGTGGCGCCAGCATCGGCTGCGCGATCGCCCCGCACGACGGCTCGACGCTCGACGTGTTGCTGCGCAACGCCGACCTCGCGCTTTACGAATTGAAGCGGACCGGGCGCGGGCAGGCGGTGAAATACGCCCCCGGCCTGTCGCAGGTCTACGAAAGCCGCGTCGCGCTTGAACACGATCTGCAGTTCGCGCTGGCCAACGGCGAGCTCAGTATCGTCTATCAGCCGATCGTCGACCCGCGTTCGGGCCGCACCATCTGCTGCGAGGCGCTGCTGCGCTGGAATCATCCGGTGCTCGGCCCCGTCTCGCCGGCGGTGTTCATTCCGATCGCGGAAACAACCGGGCTGATCGTCTCGATCGGCAGTTGGGTCCTGACCACCGCCTGCGCGGAAGCGATGTACTGGGGCCGTGACATCAAGGTCGCGGTCAATCTGTCGCCCGTGCAGTTCAGACTGGGGCGAGAAATCGTCGATGTTGTGCTGGCCGCGCTCAAAGAAACCGGCCTGCAGCCGGATCGGCTGGAGCTCGAAATCACGGAATCGGTCCTGATCGACGACAGCGTCGCCACGTTTGCCATCCTCGAGGAGTTACGCGGCAAGGGGATCGGCGTGGCACTCGACGATTTCGGCACCGGATTCGCCTCGCTCGCCTATCTGAGCGACTTTGCATTTTCCAAGATCAAGATCGACCAGAAATTTTCGCAGGATCTCGATCACTCCTCGCGGACGTCGGCCATCATCAAGGCTACGGCGCAGATCTGCCGCGAACTGCATATTGAGTGCGTCGCTGAAGGCATCGAGACTGAAGCGCAGCTCGAGCGCATGCAGGGCTTCGGCATCAATGCCATGCAGGGCTATCTGTTCAGCAAGCCGCTGCCGCCGCGCGAATTGCGCGAATTGATTGGCAAGCCGATGGTACAGCCGCACAGGCCGCCGGCGCGGCGTGCCGCCGGCGCAACGGAACCGCAGCGGCGCAAAGTCGCATCTTGACGGCCGGCCGGTTCGGCAAACGATCGGACAAAACCGTCGATCGCAACAGTTACTGTCTCGCCGTTCCAGTCAGTGCGCGGACAGCATGCGGTCGAGCACCGCCATGCGCATGAATTTCGACAGCCGAACCTGCTCGAAATACATGGCGTTCGGCAGCGGATCGCACGACGGATCGACCTCGTCGAAGCGCGGCAGCGGGTGAAACAGCAGTGCTCTCGAGCCGGTGCGCTCAATCTTCTCGGGCGTGATCGTGTAATGAGCCGGCGTGTCGTGCGGCGAAATGAAACTCGACGTTCCGGGCTCGCCGATTTCGGACATGTCATACGGCGCCATGGTGATCGCGTCGCAATCCGTGAGCGCGTACTCGATGTCGGGAATGATGCGGTATTCGATCCGGCTTTCGCTGAGCGCCGCAACGATGTCCGGCGGCACGCCGTAATGGGGCGGCGGGCAGAACACGATCTCGGCTGGCGCTTCGAGACGCAACAGCTGGATCAGCGAGCGGACCACGCGGCCGCGCGGATCGCCGCCGAAGGCGATGCTCTTGCCGCGCAGCGAGCCGAGACCGCGGCGCATGGCGTAGATGTCGATCAGGGCCTGGGTCGGATGCTCGTTCCAGCCGTCGCCGGCGTTGATGACGGGGCTCACGGATTTCGCCGCCATGCGTGCCGCCGCGCCAACCTCGTAGTGACGCACCACGATCAGGTCGCTGAGCCGCGACACGACGGCGGCGCAGTCTTCGAGCGACTCGCGCACGCGCGCATTGCTGCGCGACGCCGACATGTCTTCCATGCCAATCGAATGTGCGCCGAGCGCGACCGTGGCGGCTTCGAAGCCAAGCCGCGTGCGCGTGCTCGACTGAAAGAACAACAGCGCTACCGTGCGCCCCGCGAACTTGAAACACGGCTCGCCGCTGCTTTCAAATTCGTCAGCAAGCTGACAGAACTCATCGACATCGTCGATGTGAAGTTCGCTCGCGCTCAGAATGTGTTTGAGATGGCCGGTTTGTCCCGGTCCTATCGCCCGGCGGGCTCCCTGGTCGAGTCTGCCGCGCGGCTCGACGGATATGTACGCCATACCGCAACGCCTTCGCTTCCCCGTTAACCAAAGGTTAACCTAAGGGGCAGGAAGTGTAAATCAATATGTCATTAACCATAACGCGCGTGCGAGGCGACCGCCTGTGTATTTGCGGCGCATGCAGCCCGACGCAATAAAATCGTCACATTGGAACGCGCAAAGCACCGGATGGGCGCGGGCGCGCGCAAAAAGTTCCCGCCCACGCAACGTGCATTCTACGCGACGGCATTATGGGAAATGCTCGGCGTGCCAATCCGCTTCGAGTTCCGGATTGATCTTGGCGTCGATGACGCAAACGCCGGGCGCACCTTCGGCAACCCAGGCCTTCACCGGTTCGAGGTCGGCGAGCGCGCGCACGGTGACGCCGCGCGCACCATGGCCGCGCGCAATGGCGGCAAAATCCGTGTCGGGAAACTGCACGATATCGACGGACAATCCCTGCCGGCGGAAGTAATGCACCTCGGCGGCATATGAGGCATCGTTATAGACCAGGATGCACAATCGCAGCCCGAGCCTGATGGCAGTTTCGAGATCGGCGATCGACATCAAGAAACCGCCGTCGCCGGTGCCCAGCACGGCAAGCTTCCCCGGATTGGCAAGCGCAAGCCCGATTGCCGACGGCAGGCCGAGCCCGACTGATTGGAATGAGTGGCTCAGGCAAGAGGCGCGCGCGTTCGGAACCCGCAAATAGCGCGGCACCCAGCCGCAGAAGTGGCCGGAGTCCGACGCCACCACGCGATCCGCCGGCAGGATGGCGTCGACTGCTTTGCTCAAGGTGCGCGGGTCGATGAAAGTTTTGCTCGATTGATCCGGCCATGGATAATGATGATTGTCGCCCGAGCGGATGCGCTCGCGCATCGCGTTCGAGCGCCGGCCGGCACTTTGTATGCCGCGCCGTACGAGTTCTTCCAGCACGACTTCGGCGGTCGCCTTCGCATCCGCATGGACGGCGATCTCGACCGGCATCTGATAGCCGAGCTTGGGCACATCGATGTCGACCTGCGCGACCACGGCACCGGGCGCGATCAGCTTGCCTTTCTTGGTCGTCCACTGCGTGAGGCTGGCACCGAACGCGAGAATGAAATCGCTTTCCGAGATCAGTTCGTCGGCAACCGGCGACGAGAAGCCGCCGCTGATGCCGACCGACCACGGATTGCCGGCAAACAGGCCGTGGCCGCACACCGATGTGGCGAGCAGCGCGCCGACGCTGTCGGCCAGCGCGACCAACGTCGCCTCGGCATCTGCAATGACGGCACCGCGTCCGCCGAGAATGATCGGGCGCTTGGCCTGCGACAGCGCATCGGCTAACCGCGCCACGTCGCGCGGGTCGGGATACATGCGGCCAGCCGCCGGCGGCAAGGCGAGCGGCGGTTGGTTGGTCGGCAGCAGTGCGTGCTGCACATCGAGCGGCATCGACAGCACGACCGTCTGCCGGTCGCGCAATGCCCGCGTCACCGCGCGCAGCGTATCGTCGCGTGCCGAGCCGACCGTATGCAGCCGCTCTGGCACCGCGCCGACCGCGCGCACCATGTCGGCCTGCTCGATATAGAAATTGTTCTTCACAGCGCCGTTCGGCACGTCCCCGGCCAGCACGACAAGCGGCGTGCGGCTCTTCGCCGCCTCGCCGATACCGGTCAGCGCATTGGTCAGGCCGGGACCGGAATGCACGCTGACCAGTGTCAATTCGCCGGTCGCCTTGGCGTAGGCATCCGCCATGCTGGCGGCATTGCATTCGTGCCGCGCCGAAATCAATTCGACGCCGGACTGCACCAGCGCATGCGACACCTTGAAATTCGCCGTGCCGAGGAGCCCGAAGCAGCGCCGCGCGCCGTATCGAGCGAGATCCGCGGCGATCACGCCGGCCACTGTGGGATTGCCGTTCATTCTTGTCCCCCGCCTCGCCGATGCGAGAAAAATGCAAGCATTACAACATCGTATTGCACACCGGACGGGTGCCAGGAAGTCCCGCCCCGCCGGCCAAGCAGGCGGAGGATAACTCTTCAAACTTAAACCTTTAAGCTTGAAACATAGCCTGTTCGCTGCCATGTTGTGCGAATCGAGCAGAGGCTTTTGGCCATGAAGATCGCCTGTCTCGGCGGCGGCCCGGCCGGGCTTTATTTCGCGATCAGCATGAAGCTGCGCGACGCCGGCCACGACGTCACCGTGTTCGAGCGCAACCGCGCCGACGACACGTTCGGCTGGGGCGTTGTGTTCTCCGACGAGACGCTCGACAACATCGCCGCCAACGACCCGGTCAGCGCCGCGACGATCCGCTCCAATTTCGCCTACTGGGACGACATCGCCGTGCACTATCATGGCCAGCGGGTGGTGTCGGGCGGCCACGGCTTCATCGGCATCGCTCGCAAGAAGCTGCTCATGCTGCTGCAGGAGCGTGCGCGCGAACTCGGCGTGAAGCTCGTCTTTCAGACCGAGATCGCCAGCGCCGGCGAGCTTGCCGGATCATACGATCTCGTGGTCGCGGCGGATGGGCTCAATTCCAGAACACGCAACGAATTCGCCGCGCATTTCATGCCAGCCATTGATCTGCGCAAGAACAAATTCGTCTGGCTCGGCACCCGGCAGAAATTTGGCGACGCCTTCACCTTCATCTTCGAACAGACCGAGCACGGCTGGATCTGGGCGCACGCCTACCAGTTCGACGCCGACACCGCGACCTTCATCGTCGAGTGCTCCCCGGCGACCTGGGAAAAATTCGGCTTCAGCGCCATGAGCCAGGACGAAACGTGCCGCACCTGCGAGCGCATCTTCGCCAAATATCTCGGCGGGCATCCGCTGATGTCGAATGCCAATCACATCCGCGGCTCGGCGTGGCTGAATTTTCCAAGCGTGCTGTGCGAAAAATGGTCGTATGAAAATATCGTGCTGATGGGCGACGCCGCCGCCACCGCGCATTTCTCCATCGGCTCGGGCACCAAGCTCGCGATGGAGAGCGCGGTCGCCATGGCCGATTATCTGCACAGCGAACCGACCACGCAGGCGGCGTTGGCCAAATACGAGAATGCGCGCCGGACCGAAGTGCTGCGGCTGCAATCGGCGGCGCGCAATTCGATGGAATGGTTCGAGGACGTCGAGCGCTATCTTCACCTTGACCCGGTGCAGTTCAACTATTCGCTGCTGACCCGCTCGCAGCGCATCAGCCACGAAAACCTGCGTGTGCGCGACCCGCGTTGGCTCGAAGGCGCCGAAGCCTGGTTCCAGCACGGTGCCGGTGCCGCCGGCAACGTCATCCGCCGGCCGATGTTCGCGCCGTTCGCCTTGCGCGACTTGCGGCTGAAGAACCGCGTCGTTGTCTCGCCGATGGCGCAATACAAGGCGACGGGCGGCTGCCCGACCGATTGGCATCTGGTGCATTACGCCGAGCGCGCCAAGGGCGGCGCCGGTCTGGTCTGCACCGAAATGACCTGCGTGAGCGCGGAAGGCCGCATCACGCCGGGCTGCACCGGCATGTACGCGCCGGAACACGAGGCGGCCTGGAAGCGCGTCGTCGATTTCATCCACTCCGAGACCGACGCGAAGATCTGTCTCCAGCTCGGCCATTCCGGACCCAAAGGCTCGACCCAGCTCGGCTGGGAGGAAATGGACGCGCCGCTGAAGGACGGCAACTGGCCGGTGATGGCTGCGTCCGCCACCGCCTGGTCAGACCGCAACCAGACCGCCCGCGCCATGGACCGCGCCGACATGGACAGCGTGCGCGATCAATTCGTGGCGGCGGCCGAGATGGGCGCGCGCGCAGGCTTCGACATGATCGAATTGCACTGCGCCCATGGCTATCTGCTGTCGTCGTTTATCACGCCGCTGACCAACCGGCGCACAGACCAGTATGGCGGCTCGCTCGATAATCGCATGCGCTACCCGTTGGAGATCTTTCACGCCGTTCGTGCGGTGTGGCCGGCGCAAAAGCCGATCTCTGTACGCATTTCCGCGAATGACTGGGTTGGTGATGAAGGCATAGAACCTCGCGACGCGGTCGAGATCAGCCGCATGTTGCAGGAGGCCGGGGTCGATATCTGCGACGTGTCGGCCGGCCAGACCTCGATCAGGGCTCAGCCGGTCTATGGCCGCATGTTCCAGACCCCGTTCTCCGATCGCATCCGCAACGAGACCGGCATGGCGACGATGGCGGTCGGCAACATCTACGAGCCCGACCATGTGAACTCGATTCTGATGGCCGGGCGCGCCGACCTCGTCTGCCTCGCCCGGCCGCATCTTGCCGACCCGTACTGGACCCTGCACACCGCCGCCAGGTTCGGCGACCGCGGCGAGGCATGGCCTAAACCCTATTACGCCGGCCGCGATCAGCTTTACCGGCTGTCCGGCGGCGGTGAACCCCAAACACCAGCGGTGTGACGATGACGATCCTTGAAGGCAAGCACGCACTTGTAACCGGCGGCGGCAGCGGCATCGGCGCCGCGATCACGTTTGCGCTGGCGCAGGCCGGCGCGCAGGTCACGATTTGCGGGCGCCGCGCCGAAGAACTGGAATTCACGGCGGAGCGGCATCCCGATATTCACACCCAGGCGGCCGACGTGACCGATGTCACGTCGATCGGCAAGCTTTACCGGACAGCGCAAAAGGCGCGCGGCCCCTTCGCCATCGTGGTCGCCAATGCCGGCACCGCGGAAAGTGCGCCGGCCGAAAAGCTTACTCCCGAGCTGTGGACCAGAACACTCGACACCAACCTCACCGGCGCGTTCTTTTCGGTGCAGCCGGCGCTCGCCGGCATGCGCGAGAAAAAGTGGGGACGCATTGTCTTCATCGCCTCCACGGCGGGCCTCAAAGGCTATCCCTATGTCGCCCATTATGTCGCAGCCAAACACGGCGTCGTCGGCCTCGCCCGCGCGCTTGCGGCGGAAACCGCAAAGGACGGTGTCACCGTCAACGCGATCTGCCCGGGCTTCACCGAAACATCGCTGCTCGACCGCGCCGTCGATCGCATCGCCGAGCGGACCAAAATCAGCGAGACCGAAGCGCGCAAAGTCCTGCTGTCGCGCAATCCACAAGGCCGCTTCATCCAGCCGCAGGAAGTCGCCGATGCGGTGGTGTGGCTGTGCCAGGAAGGCAGCGGCGTGATCACCGGACAAACCATTTCGGTATCCGGAGGCGAGACGTGGTGAGTGCGCCGCTCTCCGCGCTGCGCCCGCAGCCAGACAGCAAGGCCCGCCTGCGCCTGTGGATCAGGCTGTTGCGCGTCAGCCGGCTGATCGAGGGCGTGACGCGCGAGCGGCTGAAAAAACAGTTTGGCGCCACGCTGCCGCGCTTCGACGTGATGGCCGCGCTCTGCCGCAAGCCGGACGGCATGCTGATGAGCGAGATCTCGCGCTTTCTCATGGTGTCGAACGGCAACGTCACCGGCATTGTCGATCGCCTGGTCGCTGACGGCTTCGTTGCCCGCGCCCAGCGCAACGGCGACCGCCGCACTTCGTTTGTCAGCCTTACCCGCAAGGGCCGCGCCGCGTTCGCCCAGATGGCGGCGGCGCACGAGAACTGGATCGATGAACTGCTCGGCAGCGTCTCGGCGCGCGACGCAGAACAACTCTCAACCAAGCTCAAATCATTTCGCAGCGACTGGGAGAGCGGCGCGTGACCAGCATGGCGATGCACAAGCCATCGCACTTTCTCTGGCGCATGGACGGCGCGGTCGCCGTCATTCAGCTGAACCGGCCCGAGCGCATGAACCCGCTGACCTTTGAGTCCTACGCCGAACTGCGCGATACCTTTCGCGCCCTGCCCTATGCGGACGACATCCATGCCGTGGTGTTCCTGCCCAACGGCGGCAATTTCTGTTCCGGCGGCGACGTCCACGACATCATCGGCCCGCTGGTCAAAATGACCATGAAAGAGCTACTCGCCTTCACCCGCATGACCGGCGACCTGGTCAAGGCCATGCTCCACTGCGGCAAGCCGATCGTTTCGGCGATCGATGGCATTGCGGTCGGCGCCGGCGCCATCATCGCCATGGCGTCCGACCTGCGCATCGCCACGCCCGCGGCGCAGACCGCGTTCCTGTTCAACCGCGTCGGCCTTGCCGGCTGCGACATGGGCGCCTGCGCGATGCTGCCGCGCATTATCGGCCTGGGCCGAGCCGCCGAACTGCTCTACACCGGCCGCGCCATGACGGCGCAGGAAGGCGAACGCTGGGGATTTTACAACAAGATCGCCACCGCCGAGGCGCTGGAGCAGGAGGCGCTGACGCTGGCGCAGCGCATCGCCGCCGGGCCGACTTTTGCTAACGGCATCACCAAGACGCAACTAAATCAGGAATGGTCGATGAGCCTCGACCAGGCCATCGAGGCCGAGGCGCAGGCGCAGGCCATCTGCATGCAGACCGAAGATTTCGAGCGCGCCTATCGGGCGTTCGTCGCCAAACAGAAGCCGGTGTTCGAGGGGAATTAGTGGCGGACCGATCCTTCCTCACGTGGCCGTTCTTTGAAGAGCGCCATCGCACGCTGGCGGAAAACATCGAGCGCTGGTGCGCGGCAAACTTGCCGGTCGACCACGCCGATGTGGACGTCGCCTGCCGCGATCTCGTGGCGAGACTTGGCCGCGATGGCCTGCTGGCGCACACCACGCCCGATCCGGACGCGGCCTCGCCGCTCGATGTGCGCACGCTGTGTCTGATGCGCGAGACGCTGGCGCGCCACGATGGGCTGGCCGATTTCGCCTTCGCCATGCAGGGCCTGGGTGCCGGGCCGATCAGCCTGTTCGGCAATGCCAAACAGCGCGACTGGCTCAAACGCACGCGCAGCGGCCACGCCATCGCCGCCTTCGCGCTCACCGAGCCGCAATCGGGCTCCGACGTCGCCAATATCGAACTGACAGCGCGGCAGTTCGGCGACGGCTATATTCTCGACGGCGAGAAGACCTGGATCTCCAACGGCGGCATCGCCGATTTCTACGTCGTGTTCGCGCGCACCGGCGAGGGCCCGGGCGCCAGGGGGCTGTCAGCCTTTCTGGTCCCGGAGGGCTTGCCGGGATTTTCCATAGCCGAGCGGCTCGATGTCATCGCGCCGCATCCGCTGGCGCGGCTGAAATTCGAGCGCGTCGCGGTGCCGGCTTACGCCATGATCGGCACACCGGGCGACGGTTTTAAGATCGCGATGGCGACGCTCGATATCTTTCGCGCCACGGTCGGCGCCGCCGCGCTCGGCTTCGCCCGCCGTGCACTCGACGAAGCACTTGCGCGCGCCAAAAGCCGCGAACTGTTCGGCGCACCGCTCGCCGAGTTGCAGATGGTGCAGGAAAAAATCGCCGAAATGGCGGTCGACGTCGATGCCGCGGCGCTGCTGGTCTATCGCGCCGCCTGGGCCAAGGACAACGGCGCGGCCCGCGTCACGCGCGAGGCTGCGATGGCGAAACTTTACGCCACCGACCGCGCTCAGTCGGTGATCGACAAAGCGGTGCAGCTTCACGGCGGCGACGGTGTGCGCCGCGGCCACATCGTCGAACGGCTCTACCGGGAAATCCGCGCGCTCCGAATCTACGAGGGCGCTTCCGAAGTTCAGAAAGTCATCATCGCACGGCAAGCTCTTGCGCAGTCTCTTGGGGGAGCAAAATCATGACCCTGCAATCGCTCGGCCGCTCGGCCCACACCGACACGTTCACGCGTGACAACCTGCCGCCGTCGCAGCAATGGCCGGTGATTCCGCTCAACGGCTTCGATTATCCGGAAGAACTCAACGCCGGCGTCGAACTCACCGACATCATGGTCAAGCGCGGCTTCGGCGACCATGTGGCGCTGATCGGCAACGGCCGCCGCCGCACCTATAAGGAACTTTCCGACTGGACCAACCGCATCGCGCACGCACTGGTCGAGGATTTCGGCATCAAACCCGGCAACCGCATTCTCATCCGCTCGGCCAACAACCCGGCGATGGTGGCGTGCTGGCTTGCCGCCACCAAGGCCGGAGCGGTCGTTGTCAACACCATGCCGATGCTGCGGGCGGGCGAACTGGCGAAAATCGTCGATAAGGCGGAGGTGGCGCTGGCGTTGTGCGACACGCGGCTGATGGATGAAATTGTCACCTGCGCCAAGACATCGAAGCATCTCAAGCAGGTGATCGGCTTCGACGGCACCGCCAATCATGACGCCGAGCTCGACCGGATCGCGCTGTCCAAAGCCGTCACCTTCGACGCGATCAAGACCGGCCGCGATGACGTGGCGCTGCTTGGCTTCACCTCGGGCACCACCGGCGAGCCAAAGGCGACCATGCATTTTCATCGCGATCTCCTCATCATTGCCGACGGCTATGCCAGGGAGATCTTGAATGTCACGCCCGACGACATCTTTGTCGGCTCGCCGCCGCTGGCCTTCACCTTCGGGCTTGGCGGGCTCGCGGTGTTTCCGCTGCGCTTCGGCGCCACCGCAACGCTTCTTGAGAACGCTTCGCCCGCCAACATGATCGAGATCATCGAAACCTATAAGGCGACGATCTCGTTCACCGCGCCGACTGCCTACCGCGCCATGCTGTCGGCGATGCAACAGGGCGCCAACCTGTCGTCCCTGCGCGCCGCGGTGTCGGCCGGCGAGACGCTGCCGGCGCCGGTGTTCAAGGATTGGGTGGAAAAAACCGGCAAGCCCATTCTCGACGGCGTCGGCTCGACCGAGATGCTGCATATTTTCATTTCCAATCGCTTCGGCGATGCCGCGCCGGCCTCGACCGGCAAACCGGTCATCGGCTACGAGGCCAAGATCGTCGACGACGACATGAAGGAGAAGCCGCGCGGCGAGGTCGGCAAGCTCGCGGTGCGCGGCCCGACCGGCTGCCGCTACCTCGCCGACAAGCGGCAGGAAGCCTACGTGCGCGACGGCTGGAATCTGACCGGCGACTCGTTCACGCAGGACGACAACGGCTATTTCCATTTCGCCGCGCGCAACGACGACATGATCATCTCCGCCGGCTACAACATCGCCGGACCCGAGGTCGAAGCGGCGCTGCTGGCGCACCCCGATGTCAAGGAATGCGCGGTGATCGGCGCCCCGGACGAAGGCCGCGGCCAGATTGTCGAGGCGCACGTCGTGCTCAAGGACGGCGTCATCGCCGGCGTCGACGAGATCAAGCGCCTGCAGGACCACGTCAAGGCGACCATCGCGCCCTACAAATATCCGCGGGCGGTGAAATTCACCGATGCGTTGCCGAAGACCGCCACCGGCAAGATTCAGCGCTTCCGCCTCAAGCCGGACGTGCAATGAGCCGTCATTCCCGCGAACGCGGGAATCCATAACCACCGAGCAAGAACCGATTTCACCGTGATTATGGGTCCCCGCGTTCGCGGGGACGACAGAAAGAGATACGGAAAAATGACCGAACCTCATCAACTCCTGCATCCACGTGCCTGGAAACAACCAAAGGGCTTTGCCAACGGCATTGTGGCCGAAGGGCGGCTTGTGTTTCTCGCCGGCCAGGTCGGCTGGAACGCCGAGCAGTTTTTCGAGAGCGACGATTTCGTCGCGCAGGTACGCCAGGCGCTGGCGAATATCGTCGCGCTGGTCGGCGAAGCGGGCGGCAAGCCGGGGCACATTACTCGCCTGACCTGGTTCGTGCTGAGCAAACAGGAATATCTGTCACGGCTGCGCGAATTGGGCGATGCCTATCGCAGCGTGATGGGCCGGCACTTTCCCACCATGACGCTGGTGCAGGTCGGCGCCCTCGTCGAAGACCGGGCGAAAGTCGAGATCGAAGCGACCGCCGTGGTGCCGAAGTAGACTGGGGGGCGGTCGCGTTTGCTCATGAGAACCGCCCTTTTGGTCATCGCGTGCCTGTGCTGCTGGAGCGCCTCCGGCCGGGCTGGGCTCGTCCGGCCGAACGATGCCGTCGCCGGGCACGCCGGGGTGACCTATTTCGACCTCATGAAGCTGGTCGTTACAGACCTTGCGCCCGACAGCGCCACCGACAGCCCGAAGGCGCAACAGATCGTCGATTACCGTCACATTGAAGGCAAGGACGCCAAAACCGTTCCCGCAGGTCCCGTCGCAATCAAGTATCTTGAGTCCGTTGAAATTCACACCAACGGAAAATTCAGGCTCGTCCTCATGGCAGATCTCGGGCCTTCGGGCGAAGCCGTGGCGGAATTCGTGCTCCTCGCGCTTTTTTGATCTTCACGGCAAATCCAAATTGCTCGATGTCGTCGAGGTCGGCACTGATCGGCTCACCGGCTTTGCCGACAAACCGCTGCTGCCGCTCGGCCACGGCTCGGATCTCATTCGCATTGACAGCGATCACTTCAATTCCGACGAGGATTTCGTCAACACCGAACTCATCTTCGTGCAGCACGACCGCTTTCGACTGGTCGACGCGGTGTATACGTACAACGTCAAGACCTGCACGTATCAACTGACGGAATGGCCAGCCGTGACGACGATTGCCGATCGCGGCAGGCGACACCGCCGGATCGTGCTCAGTGTCCCCGAAAAAGTCGCGCTGCAGCCCGATTACGCGGATTGCGGCGACGACAAAGCGCCGCATCCGTTCGTGCGCCCCTTTGGCGCGGTCTACCGTTGGAACGCGCAGCGCCGCGCTTTCGTGGCAATTTCAAGCAGCCTGGACAAGCTTGCCAGGGAGAATGACAAGTTGAACTCGGCTGATCCGCCGCTTCCTTCGCGGCGTTAGGAATGCGGCGGCAAACCGCAAGCAAACCGCCGGCCCGCGGGGGCACGCCTGCAGCGTACAGTAAACAAAGACTTTCCGAGCTGGCTCAATTCTATCTGCAACTTGCAGCAAATAGTTTTGTTTTTTGCCGTAAAAGGTTGCGATCGCGAACGGGTGCTGGAACGAATTTCACAGGGAAGCACCATGAGCACTGCATCCGCTGCCAAATCTTCAGCCCCAGTTTGGCGTTCGGACTCCGTTGATGTCCGATCCGTCTTCGTTTTCAGCGCTGCAGGTTTTGCGGTTTTTCTCTTTGCGCTCGTTCCGTCAACGACGCGCATCGCCGCCAGCGAGCTTTGCGGCCTTTCCATTGGATTGATCCGCACCGTCGGAGCCGGACTGTTCTGCCTCCCCCTGCTGCTGTTTTTGCGGCAACGCCTGCCGCGAAAGGCGGACTGGGGACTCCTGGCTCTGTACGCAGTTGGGAATTTTGGCGCATTTCCAATGCTGTTTGCGATCGGCGTGCAGCACACGTCCGGTTCGCACGCCGCTCTCATCATGGCCGCGATGCCGCTGTTCATCGCCTTCATCGGCATGCTGCTGGAGGGCCGCCTGCCGCGCTGGATCTGGTTTGCCGGCGCGGCGATCGCGGTCGGCGGCGAGACGGCCCTCGTCGGGTTTGGCAGCGCGAGCCGTGCGGGCGGCGCGAGCGCGGCTGGAGATTTGATCGTATTCGTGGCCTGCGTTCTGTCCGCGATCGGGATCGTCGCGGGCGCACGGTTGGGCTCGCGGATCGGGCCTCTGTCGGCCACGCTGTGGGCGATTACGCTGGCCGGCCTGAGCCTTGCCCCCTGGGCGGCCGTTCGCCTGCTGACGATGCCGTTCGCATATCAAGACGTTACCGCCGGTGCGTGGTTATCGGTTGTTCAGATCACGCTCGGCGCCGCCGTGCTGGCCAACGGGCTGTGGCTGTGGGCAGTCTCGCGCGGCGGCCTTGTGCGGATTGCACCAATTCAATTTGCGCAACCGGTCTGCGCGCTGTTGCTCGCCAGCGTACTCCTCAACGAGCGCCTGACGACGTCGCTGCTGCTAATTTCCGTCAGCATCGTTCTCGGCACCATCATCGCCTGCCGCGGAGCCCGGCGCACGCAAGCTGCCAAGGTGCCGCAGCAGGCGAGCGCTCAAGTGCGGCCGGAAAGCGCTCGCGTGCTCATAGCGATGAGGACTGACCGTATCAGAGCTCTGATGGAGCTTGTTCAGGAGCCAATTCATCCGGCAGCGCGTAGCCCGAGTGGGCGAATCACATCAGAGCTTGCTGCCGCCGCCTGACGCGACGGACTCCTATCGCATCGCAGGCCAAATTCCGCATCGTCCTCAACCGCGCCGCGCCGGCGTCAAGCCGTGTTGCCGCGGCCGCCGATTGATCTGGATTCAATCTTGCATAGCTGCAAAGATGCAAAAATCGGCCAATCGGGGGACCAAGCGATGCTGAAATTGACAAGCCTGAGCGGCATCCTGACCGCCTGCTGCCTCGTGCTTGCGGTGACAGCCAGCGCCCACGCCGATCCACTAAAGATCCGCCTCGGCTACGGCGTGGCTGCCGAGGAGCAGCTCTGGCTGCTCATCGCCAAGCCCAGCATCGGCACGCATTACGGCAAGGATTACACCATCGAGGGGACGCGCTTCTCCGGCTCTGACAAGCGCGCGCAAGCGTTCGAGGCCGATGCCATCGACATCGAATCGTCGAGCGCCAATGGCGTCATTTTCGCCGCCGCCGAAGGCGTCAAAGGCAAGATCATCGCCTCGATCTCGCGCGAGAGCAAAAAGGGCTACTCCACATCATTCTACGCGCTCGCCTCGTCGCCGATCAAAACCGTGCGCGATCTGAAGGGCAAGACGGTCGCCGTCAACGGCTTCGAAACCTCCGGCCATCTGTGGCTGAAAACCGCGCTGGAGAAGGTCGGTCTCGGCGAACGCGACGTGACGATCGTGCCGATCCCCTTCCCTGCCATGGCGGAAGCGCTGCGCTCGGGCAAGATCGACGCCGGCGAATTTCCGCAGCCGTTCGACGCGCTGCTGCACAAGGACACCAAGGTCACGAAAATCTTCGCGGCCAAGGACGCCATCCCGACCGACGAGGAATTGATCGTTCTGGTCGCCAAAGATGAATACCTCAAGGCTCATGCTGCCGCGGTCAAGGGCTTCCTCGCCGACCTGCAGGCCGCGACTAAATTTTACTTGGAGAAGACCAAACAAGCGCGGCAAATCCTGCTCGACGCCAAGATGGTGCGGGTGCCGCCCGACGTGTTTCTCGGCATGCAGGATTATTATCGCGATCCGTCGCTGCGTGCCGAGGTCGGTACGCTCGAACAAATGCAGGAATCCCAGTTCAATGCCGGGTTTCAGAAGAAGAAAGCCGACATCAAACAGCTCGTCGATCTGAGCTATCTGCCGAACTGAAAACACGGAAGGGCTTCCGGACCATGGCGCTTCTGGAGGTGAAGGACCTCGACAAGACCTTCATCGCCGGAGACAAACCGGTTCCGGCCATCGCCAAGCTCAATCTCTCGATCGATCCGCACGAATTCGTCTCCATCGTCGGCCCGTCAGGCTGCGGCAAGAGCACGTTCCTGCACATCGCCGGCGGCTTCGAGCGCCCGAGTGGGGGCAGCATCCTGCTCAAGGGCAGGCCGGTCGGCCGGCCAGGCCCGGACCGCGGCATGATGTTTCAGGATCATTCGCTGTTTCCCTGGCTGACCGCGCTCGGCAACGTCGCCTGGCCGCTCGAAATGAAGGGCCTGCCCAGGGCCGAACGGCTCGCCAAGGCGCGCGGCTATCTCGATATCGTGCATCTGACGCGTTACGCCGCGCTCTATCCGGCCGAGTTGAGCGGCGGCATGAAGCAGCGCGTCGCGCTCGCGCGGCTGTTCGCGCTCGACGCGGAAATCCTGCTGATGGACGAGCCATTCGGTTCGCTCGATTCGCAGACACGCGAACTCCTGCAGGAGGAATTGCAGGCGATCTGGCGCCGCGACCGCAAGACGGCACTGTTCGTCACTCATGACATCGACGAGGCGATCTATCTCGGCACCCGCGTTCTGGTGATGACGGCGCGCCCGGCGCGGCTCAAGGCCGATATCGCCATGCCGAATGCCGAGCGGACCGGCGACTGGCGCAAGTCCGCCGAATATCTGCACACGCGCGGAAAAATCTGGGATCTGTTGCGCGAGGAAGTGCTCAAGGCTCGCGCGCTGGAGGAAGCGTGAGAATCCCGGCCTCCGTCCAGCACTGGATCGTTCCGGTCGCCGTGCTCGCCGCCTGGGAGGGCTTCGGCCACGCAGGCTTGCTGCCGCACTATCTGCCTGCACCCTCTTTGATCGCCGCGGCAATCATTGAGACCACACGTGACGGCGAACTGCCGCGCGCCGCAGCGATCAGTCTGTTTCGCGTCAGCATCGGCTTTGCCCTGGGCGCGGGCGCCGGCATCCTGGTTGGGCTCGGCGCCGGCCTCGTGCCCGGTATCCGATATTTCTTCGACCCGCTGGTGGCATTTCTCTTTGCAGTGCCGAAGATCGCCTTCCTGCCGATCTTCCTGTTGCTGTTCGGGCTCGGCCACGAATCCAAGATCGCCATCGTCGCGTTCTCGTGCTTCTTTCCGGTGTTCATCGCCTCGCGCCACGCCGTGCTGTCGGTCCGTCGGCATCTGATCTGGTCGGCGCAGAACATGGGTGCGTCGCCGGCGACGATGCTGTTCCGCGTCTACCTTCCCGCGGCCGCGCCGGAATTGTTCTCCGGCGCGCGCATCGGGCTGGCGCACTGCTTCGTGCTGCTGTTCGCGGCCGAACTGATGGGCATGCAAGGCGGCCTGGGCGCCCTGATCGTCGATGGCGACGACGCCGCGCGTTTCGACCTGATGTTCGCCGGCATCGTCACCTTTGCGCTGGGCGCGGCGCTCGGCGCCGCCAACGCCGCCAACGGATAAAGACCACCACCGTGCAGGCCCGGAATCGAGAGCGAGCACACCTCCGAGACCCATCAGCTTGCCGCGGCTGCGGCCAGCCTTCGCCGACCACCCCGTAGCTCGGCCAGCGGCCAGCACCGCCGGCGAATTCAACAAAAAGAAAATCCGGCGCGGCGCTCGGCGCCGCCAACGCCGCCAACGGATAAAGACCACCACCGTGCAGGCCCGGAATCGAGAGCGAGCACACCTCCGAGACCCATCAGCTTGCCGCGGCTGCGGCCAGCCTTCGCCGACCACCCCGTAGCTCGGCCAGCGGCCAGCACCGCCGGCGAATTCAACAAAAAGAAAATCCGGCGCGGCGCTCGGCGCCGCCAACGCCGCCAACGGATAAAGACCACCACCGTGCAGGCCCGGAATCGAGAGCGAGCACACCTCCGAGACGTACGAATTCCATTGCGCCGCGATCTCGAGAAGCTTGCGAACAAACGCGTCTTCTTTCCCGACTCGCGCCAATTCTTCCAGAATAAAGGCCCCGCTCTGGCGCTTCGTCATGGCCTCGTTCGTTGTTGGATCGCGCCCATTGA
Organism: uncultured Alphaproteobacteria bacterium; assembly: GCA_963729965.1. Classification (GTDB taxonomy): domain Bacteria; phylum Pseudomonadota; class Alphaproteobacteria; order Rhizobiales; family Xanthobacteraceae; genus BOG-931. The sequence goes on along the minus strand of CAVSPX010000005.1, from coordinate 75,394 downwards.
TGAACTTATGGATCAGCGGCTGGGGAACGCCCGCTGGACGCAGGAGGTGATCCGCCGCAAGCCGTTTGACGTTCACGAGCGTCGCCATGATTTCGAGCGCCGTTCTGCGTGCGTCCGCATCAAGCGTATGGTCAGCCATTTCGGACATGGTTCAGGCTCTTGGGGCCTTGCCGTGGTGAGAAACCCATTGGACCTTCAGATCGAGGACGCTCGTCGGTAAGCTTCTCACCTGAGGCGTCTATGTCATGCAGGGTAATGTCTACGCGCGGAAGCGTTGATCCGAACCGGGAATAGGGCCGATACTCGCCGCGCTCGTATTTCGCCGACATGATCCTCGCGAACGCCTCTATATTGCGATCCACCACCAGATTGGCCTCGCGACCGCTCATGTGGCGGCGGCGGAAGTGATCATCCAGATGGATAACCTCGATGAAAGCGAGGACCATCTGTTTGCCGTGCATGGCATTCAGCACGACATAATCGGAGTCCGGCTGGGCGTGGATGACTTGAACATGTTGCAAGACCATCTCGGTCTCCTTTACCAAGACCCGTGCGATCCTCCCCACGGCGGCAGTGTCGCCGCACTGGAGCGCTCGGCGCAACTGTTGGATACTGGGCGCGACCTTTTCCCACCGTTCGGCTGACTGCTGTTGCCGAGCACGAGCTTCGCGAGCGCGCTCTGTGCTGCTCAGAACTTGATCTCCGCTTGGAGGACGTCCCACACCCCGACCGGCTCCAAGCTGTCGCCACTCCTCATAGGCGCGATCGTAGGTAGTGAACCGCTCCGGGTTTGCCGGAGGCTCCAACTCTTGAGAGGATGGAGCCATGGACAAGCAGCAAAGGCCGAAGTTTTCACCTGAAATGCGCGCGCGGGCGGTACGGATGGTGATCGAGCACCGAGGCGATCACGCCTCGCAATGGGCGGCGATCGTATCGATCGCGGCAAAGATCGGGTGTACGGCGCAGACCCTTCACAACTGGGTGGCTCAGGCCGAGAGGGACCAGGGCCATCGAGCTGGCACCACGACAGACGACCGCGAGCGCCTCAAGTCGCTGGAACGGGAGAACCGCGAGCTTCGCCAAGCCAATGAGATTCTGCGCAAGGCCTCAGCATATTTTGCCCAGGCGGAGCTCGACCGCCGGTTCAGGCCATGATCGCCTTCATCGACGATCATCGTGAGGTCCATGGGGTCGAGCCGATCTGTCGTGTGCTGAAGATCGCTCCGTCCACCTATCACGCTCACGACGCGCGGCGACGTCGCCCTGACACGGCGCCGCGGCGCGTCCAGCGGGATGCAGCGTTGCGCGTGGAGATTCGGCGCGTGTTTGATGAGAATTTCCAGGTCTACGGTGTCCGCAAGGTCTGGCGTCAGTTGGTGCGAGAGGGCGAAGATGTGGCCCGCTGCACGGTGGCCCGGCTGATGCGCGGTATGGGCTTGCAAGGCGTCATTCGCGGAAGACGCGTAAGGACGACGATCAGCGACAAGGCCGCGCCATGCCCGCTGGACCGCGTGAACCGCCAGTTCCGGGCACCGCGCCCGAACGCGCTGTGGGTCTCGGACTTTACGTACGTCGCCACCTGGGCGGGCTTCGTCTACGTGGCGTTCGTCATCGACGCCTACGCTCGCCGTATTGTCGGCTGGCGGGTCAGCCGCTCGGCTCACACCTCTGGAATCCCGTCATGCATATCGTTGCGGACCACTATTCGGTGATTTTCCAATTCTCCGTGCGCTAAGTCCAGGATCTCGTTTACGAGCAGACGAATGTCCACGCGAACGGCTTCGCCGACGTTTTTCCCACGGATGCTGGATATCACCTCGTCCATACGATGACCGGCCCTTAAAATCCGCTCGATGGCGCCTTGTGCTTCGTTGAGATTGGGATCCAATTTATTCAGCCACCGTAGACTTGCATTCGCGTTTGTCACGATTGCAGCCAGAGGCTGTCTGATTTCATGGGCAATGGACGCCGTCATGGCGCCTATCGTGGCTTGCCGCGAATCATTTGCAAGTTGGCGGCGCAACATGTCCAGCTGTTCCTGAGCCTGTTTGAGACTGGTGATGTTCCTACCGACTGAATAGACGACGACGCGATCGGGCACGGCGAACCACGATAGCCATTGATAGGAGCCATCCTTGCACAGGATGCGATTCTCAAGGTGCTGCGTTTTGCGTCCCGCGATCAAATTGGCGAGCTCCGCAAACGAACGTTCACGGTCATCGGGGTGGACCAGCCATTCACCGCTCTTTCCGATCAGATCGTCTGCGGACCAGCCGAGTGTCGCGGACCAGGCCGGGTTGACGTTGAGGATCTTCCCACTCACTTCGCTCACGATGAGAAGGTCCTGCGAGAGTTGCCAGATACGATCACGCTCCTGGGACCGCTCCTCCACGCGTTCAGCCAATGTTTCGTTAAGGTTGCGCAATCGCTCCTGGACGGCGGAGAGGTCGGCGTCGGCACGCTTGCGTTCGGTAATTTCCTCCGCGGCCACATTGATTCCGACGACATCCCCGCTTTGGTTTTTCAACGGGTGCCAGTATGTGACCCAAACGCGCTCTAAATTTGATCCGTCGGGTCGTTGGCCATTGACCTCGATACCGTCAATTGGTTCGCCCGAACGTACAATCGTATGCACAATGTGCTCTACCTGCTCGGCGACTTGAAGAACCGTCTCGCGGACCGTTCGTCCAAGGTGGTCGGCGATTGGAAGTCCACAGATTTCCGTTAACCGCTGATTTATCTTCAGGTAACGGCAATCCGTGCTGAGGAAGGCCAGACCAATTGGCGCCGTGTCGTAAATCAATTGCAGCTCCGGGGAGAAAGTCGGAGCTTCGGTGGGATCAGCTTTGAGCTCAAGTCCGGACATATCTATGCGCTGTGGCAGCGGCCAGCATCTTTTAAGCGCAACCATGAAATCAAAAAAGCAAATTAGCTTTGATCTGGATCAAAGGTAAGCCAGCATTAGGTCAATTAGGCCGAATGCTTCTATACGCGTAATCCGCCGCACTCGCGCGAGATGACGCCCAATTTTCAGAACTTTAGCGTTTTAGCGACAGTGAATAAATCGTCTCTGGTTAGTGAAGCCGCGAAGAACGGATATCCTCGTCCGCCTGGGCTTTGAATCTTGTTAGTTCGTCAGCGTCACGCACCTTGATGATACTGAGTGGAAACTGCCGCCGCAGCTGCAACGCTGCCGTTATCGCATCGACATAGAGTCGGTGACAAGATTTAGTTTCTCCATTGATTTGTAAGACGTAATATTCATCAGAAAGATTGCGAAGCCCGAAATCGTTTCTCATGACACACCCCTGTCACGGTGAGACCTAGGCATATACAGTTTAGGCCCTCCAAGCTGAGGTTGTCTGCGCCAAGTTGGATGCTCCCGCCGAATTAGCTCTTGTGTTGCCCAAATGTCGCATCGCAGGTTGGCCTGGATCAAAATAGGCAAGCCAAGCAAAGTGTTGACATTGTCAAGACTCTGACTGCCCGAACGACACATCATCTCCGTGTCACACAAACGCCTGACAATCCGACTGGCGCATACTGCCTTCTGCGCGCACCGCAGAGCCAAATGTGGTGGTTTGTAGTGCTACTGGTCGTATCCGGCTATTGGCGCTGGAAATGATGGTCAAGCTGATCGACCCATCGGAAACTTCGCCACCGAAAACGTCAGAACAGACGCCGCCCCCTACGTCACCTAATCCGCATCAGCCGGTCAACCGCGCCACCCGCACAACCGAACCCCCATTCACCCCGCAGTAGTACGCTCTACATATATTTGTCCATCAACCAAATGCGCGGTCGTGCCGGGTAGGCGCCGAGAAGTTTCTCCGCTCTCCGCTTTGCTTCTGGAAACCGCGTGCCCCAACGGTCAATGTCGCGCACCAACACCTCCAGGGCCACGATGAGCGTCGCGATGCGCAACATTGCATTGTTCGCCCGAGCTGTACTTCTCAACTGCGATGCCCTTCTGAAACTTCGTCGAAGTTCTTTGTGGCCCTCAATCAGTCCGCGCATCCGTGTGCCACAGCACGTCGGGCAGGCAAAAATAGCCGTGCTTTTTGTGATACGTCTTGATGGGAGGGCCGCATTTGGCCAGCAACTCGTCTGGCAGGAACGAAAAGTCCGCCAACCCGCGAATATTCTCAGCCTGAGGGTCCGTCCTGGTCAGGGATACCCCCGATTGGTCTAAACGTCCACGCGGATAATGTAGCTATCGCTTGCGACGATTACGAGTGACAACGCGCGATGACACAGAGATTCTTTCGCACGAATAGGTGGGCTGGCGGTGCCCGAATCTGGCTGAACTGGAGGTGGCAAAACGCGACCAGGTCAGCAGACTACGCCGGGTCCATTGGGCAACCAGCACAATCATCCGCGCTTACCGAGGTCCCCGACCAAATCCGTTATGCAGCGTCGAAGCTTGGGCTTTTTTATCTGCATGAATGCTTGGGCCAATGCTACGCCATCTGGCGTCGCGAGGAAATTGGCCGCATATTCGGGTAATGGAGCGCCGGTCTCGGAAGAACTGCCGGGCGCTCCCTCGAAAAAGAAGGACGGCGGAACTTTGAGAATATCCGATATCTGCTGCAATCGGCTCGCGCTGACGCGATTCTTGCCATTCTCATATTTTTGGACTTGCTGAAACGTAATGCCCAGCGCGTCGCCAAGCCGAGTTTGACTGACATGAAGCATCAGCCGACGCATGCGGACGCGATTGCCCACGTGCTTTTCAATCGGATTAGTGCTTTTGCTACTCATTTACGTTTGCCTCTTCGCCACGACTTCGGTGTTCGCTCAGCGATCAAGATTGTATGGCGATGAGGAAGACATTGCCTCGCCGCTAACCGTCGGTCGCGGCTTCAATGCAGCACTACGGCGAATTGCGGTCAACAAGTTTGAGTCCGAATATCGGGTCAAACTCACTTGCTTTTGATGCCTTCAGATATCGGACACCTGGCGACCAAGACGAACGTCAGTGGCTGTCTCTTAAGCTCAGGATGTAAGCGACAAGATCGCCAACGTCGCTATCTCTAATAATGATATTTGGCATGGTCTCGTGCGACGTTCGTAGCGCAGCAGTGAGCGCGGTACTCGTCATGCCGGGCACGTTGGCAATGTGCTCGAAAGTTGGTGCATCTGGGTTGATGGAGCGGCCCGCCACTTTTTCCACGAGATGGCATTCAGAGCATTCCGCACGCGCAAACCGAAGGCCTTTATCGACGTTACCCAGTTCCTGAGCTTGGACGCCCCCATTTATTGCCGCCCACAACGCAACGATCAAGCGACCTGTCCACGTCATCAACGTGCTCCTTTGGGCCGTGCCCTTTGGTCTGTTGCAAGGTCTGAATGATCTGACTCACTAGCGTCGCGGCGGTTACTATCAAAGTTCGCACTCATAGAGAGTCATATGGCTGAGTATGCGCCCTTCGGCTGCTGTGACAAGCCTCACTCCTCACGCATGTTGCCCGCAATAATCTCATCAATGTAGCTGCCGTCCCCGACGAGACCGATTTGTGCTTCGTGTGGGTGGTCCACTGGAACCTCCCGGAATAGACGCCAAGGAAGCGGATGCGTGGGCCGCCGTCTCCTATTTGCCCTCCGGGGTCCATGTGCATACCCCAGCTTCGACGGATGACCAGAACACCGGACATTCCTGGCCGGGAGGCCGTGGCCACGTGCATGTATCCGGTCGTCGGGCGGGCGAGCAGAGAAGGAGCGCGGCCATCCAAAGCAGCGGCCCGTCGCAGTACTGCATACGGCCGCATCCACCCCCCGTGGAACAGAATGCGGCTCAACACCATCCAGTCTTCGGCCAATTTGAGCCATTGGGCGCGACATCGCGGCAGGTCGGCGTTGATTGCCGCTACTACCGGCAATGGCCCAGAGCGGGCCTCGGAATGCAAGCTGTCAGAGTGGTCAAAATTGCTCAGACTGCCTCCTCCGGCTGAGAGTAGCGTAAAATGAAAGGGCGGCTCTTATGAAGGAGGAGCCGACGTGGACCAGTTCGTCCGAAGCTAGAACGTTGAGCGCTACCGTCGCCTTCTTGAGAGTGTGCGTCAGGATGGGAGCCTGACTACGGAAACACGACAGACAATTTCTCGTCTGCTGGTCGAAGAGCAACAAAAGCAAAAAGATGCGGGCGATAAACTTTGATCCGCTTGGTGGGGAAATTTATTCGCCCACCGCATATTTAGAGGGACGGTCATGGCTATTTGCAGCCCATATTTACTAAGTGTCTGTCCGAGAACAAGTTGAATCCAATGAATCATTTGTGATTCAAGAGTGGTGGCCTGATTCGAGGATGGTCACCGATGTGGACGGCGAAAAACCGCAGGCGTTACGACCGTAGCGCGCTACGATATCCGAGCGATCTGACCGACGACGAATGGGCGCATGTCGAGCCGTTTATTCCACCGGCCAAGCGTGGTGGTAACAAGCGGCACGTCGACGTGCGCGAAGTGATGAACGGGATCATGTATGTGTTGAGCACGGGGTGCCAGTGGCGGGCGATCCCGAAAGATCTGCCGCCACGCAGCACTCTTTTCGACTATCTTGATTTGTGGAGCTACGACGGCACGCTCGATCGGATCCATCACGCCCTATATGTGGAGTGCCGCGAGCAAGGCGAACGAGAGGCCAGTCCCACCGCCGCCATCATCGATAGCCAAAGCGTGAAGAGCGCTGAAAAAGGGGGGCCTGCATCGATCCGCCTGGCTATGATGCGGGCAAAAAGATCAAGGGCAAGAAGCGCCATATTCTCGTAGATACGCTGGGTTTGTTGCTCCACGCGATCGTTCATCCCGCCAATATCCAGGATCGCGACGGTGGCGTCCTGCTCCTTGCAACCCTTTTCGGGATGTATCCCTTCTTGAAAAAGTTGTTTGCCGACGGTGGCTATCAGGGGCCGGAATTCCAAAAGGCCTTGGCGAAAATTCTGCCTCACCTCGAAACTGAAATCGTCAAGCGCTCTGATCACGCCAAAGGTTTTGTCATTCTCCCACGCCGTTGGGTCGTCGAACGTACCATTGCGTGGCTCAACCGTTGCCGACGGCTCGCGAAGGACTGGGAGAACCTCAATCGCAAGGCGCTGTCGTTCTTGCGCCTCGCATCAATCCGCCTCATGCTGCGAAAACTTTGTAATCCGGCCTGATGTTCCCGGACAAACTCTAAGACCTCTCCGAACCTTTCAGCAGGCTTGTATTGACGTCGCGGCATCGCACCCAGAATTGATACCTCCCAGAATTGATGTGCTCGCTCGTGTCGAGACATATGCAGTGCACGACTACGCCCTCGCTATCAAAAACAGAGCTCGTCCACCCAAACCGTGGCGATGGGAAATTTACAAGGCCGGGAAGAGCAAGCCGGTGCGACAATCTGAATTTTTCGAAACGATGTCCGAAGCTACCCGAACGGGCAAGGTTGCATTGGCAGAACTCCGGGCCAAGCGAGCCGCCTGACTGCTGTTATTGGGCCGCCCCGTCGCTGCACTTGCCGCGCTGCAAGCAGTCATGCGGTATGTAGCCGCTGACACGCCGTCAGGATGTCAGCACTTTTATACGGTTTCGGGATGAACTCGCTTCCGGGAATGCGGCGTTTGGCGTCAACGGATTTCCCTGACGTATAGATAACAGGCACATCCGGTCGCTCATTTCGACAACATTCACCCACATCCCATCCGCTCGCCGCGCCAGCGAGGTTGATGTCGGTGAACACGATGTCGATTGACGTATTCGACTTACAGAGCGCGATGGCCTCTTCACCGCTCGCTCTTTCCAGGACGACATAGCCAGCGTCTCGCAGACAGTCCGCGACGTCGCATCTCATGAGGAATTCGTCCTCGATCACGAGAACAACCAGAGCACGGGCACCGTTTCCCACCGATAACGACACGACACAGCCTTTCGATGCCGAGCCATAAGGGCTTGCCGTCGCAGGTAATTCATTCTTTGGGTCGTCAAGGCGCTCGGCGATTTTTGTATGTGCGAAAGCGCCTAATAAAGTTCAACAACCACCACAGGGGCATCGTTCCGTACCTTTGCGGGCTTTTTTTCTATTGGTTTGCGAATAATCAGTCAGCCATCGGCGTGCTTGCGGCTTAAGGGCGTATTGCCATCCGGACCGACCTGCAGGAACTTTGGAACTCGTTTCGGAGTTATGCGTGCCGGAGGATGATGATGCTTTAAGGAGGGTGTGTCATGGCAGATGCGGATTGGCTGCAGCGGGTGCGATCCGGCTCTGCCGGGGCGTTCGCCTGCGCAACATTTCTTGTCGTTATTGCCACTCTAGTTCGCTGGACGATTGGGTTCCTGGGCGAAGACGTTTTCGTCTTTGCGGCCTACTACCCCGCAGTTCTTTTTGCGACCTACGTTGGCGGGGCCTTTGTCGGCGCATTTGCCGTGGTGCTCAGCACGGTAATTGCTTGGTGGGCGTTCATACCATTGCCGCTCACGCCCGGGGTGGCAACCAAGCTGCTGGCCTATCTGTGTGCATCCGCACTCGTTGTTTGGGGAGCAGACCACTATCGCAGACTTAGGAGCCAACTCGAAGACGAAGAAAAATTCCGCACGCTGGCCGTTGAGGAACTTGCACATCGATTGAAAAATAAAATCGCTACGATCCAATCCATCATAAGCTTCCAACTTCGTGACAACCCACAGGTTAGAGACGCCATTGCTCGGCGTCTTATCGCACTGTCGGCCACGGACGATCTTATACTCACAGCGCAGGGACGAGGGGCGTGGATCCGCGACATACTCTCCGCTGAACTTGGTCCCTATGACGTATCGCGAATTTCAATGGCGGGGCCGGATATTCTCCTTCCCCCGAAGGTGGCGTTGACCCTGGCACTGCTAACCCACGAACTCGCCACTAATGCTGCGAAACACGGTGCCTTGTCATGCGAGACGGGTCAGCTGTCTGTCTGCTGGTCGCTGTCTGACGCGCGACTGAGCCTTGAATGGCGTGAATGCGACGGACCCCCTGTCGCCATTCCGCTTCATCGTGGATTTGGAATGCTGCTGCTGTCACGGGCACTGGATCAGTTCGGCGGAGCCGTCGAGACGACATTTGAACCGACCGGGCTCATCTGCAAACTGAGCGTCGCGCTTACAGAAGACCGCCTAAGCATCGCGCCCCGCGAAACACGCGAGGCCGGGCGAGTGATCAGCACAGAGCGCTATGGAAGCGGCTCACCGCATTAAAGCTTCGGTAATTGTGTCTTCCATTGTCCTGTGCGTGCCCGAACCTAAATCGGCCCCGACCGTTCGTGTCCAAACGGGACGGGCAAATTCATGCAAAACGGACGACTGATCCGGGTCGGGAAATATCGCGGCGATCCAAGTAGGGTCGCCTACATCGTGGCCCTCGCCGAGCCAACGAAAGCAATCGAACTGATCCGGGCGCAGGCGGCCACTCCAGGGGATGAGATCGAAGACTTAGGGCGCGTCAGCAACGCCCTGCTGCTGGCCCTGAGCCTTGGGACCGGGCAATTCATGCGCGCGTAAAGTCCCAGCGTCGAGGCGCGATGCTCAGCGACGAGCGCGATCCGGGCGATCTGATGCGGCTGTTCCCAACGCAGCCGATGCGAATGTGGCCAATATCGCCGCGGATTGACAAAGCCCGAGAACGGCGATCCGTCGATCCTGGAGCCTGTGGCGCTAGCTGCCACCGGCTAACGGGGTGGGTCGGAAGTTGCCCAATGGGATTGGGCCGCACCGGAGATCAGGGAAGGAGCGCCCACCACAGCGGCGCTTTGCTGCAAGAAAGGATTTCACGATGCTGGAGTTGAGTTCACTTGATAGCCCTTTTCATCATAGGAGTAGATGTAGCCATTTTGCTTAATACTGACGTTCGATGAGGTATATCCCATCAGACCATCGCCCGCAGGAATTGCGCAAAGCCGAAACCCCTTTTCGTCATAGACAAAGACGTATGCTCCGCGCTGGACTGCGTTGCTGATACTCATGGTCGATCTCCCAAAAAATTCCAGGGCGGCTTATGTTAGACGCGTGCGATCCCAAAGCCACCAATGCGTCGGCTCAAGCGGCATGGAACGATCGGTGCGTACAATCGCGCCAGCCGGATCCGTCGCGCATACAGGGAAATACCAGCGCGTGGTATTCGCCTTTATCGTAGATACTTAGCTCCAACTCGACATGTGCTGGGGCCGTGGCGATGGGCTGCCATACCTTTTCCATTCAAGAATGGTCATCTAAACTGCACAAAGCCGCATTGATCTAACTCAAGGGTCTCCAGGGGGCGACTTGCGAGGCTTTTGTGGAACGTTTTGTCATAGGGCAAAACATCGAACACTATCTGGCGCTGCTCAAAATCACGCCCGATCCTGCCGAGCGGCGGCGGATCGAGAAACTGCTTCTCGAAGAAGAAGCTAAGCTGAAGAAATACGACGAAGATCAAAAAAACAAATAACGCTCGACGTGTGGCGAGGAAGGTAGCCAAAAAAGTGAGCGCGCGGGAGCCGGGCGGCGGCGGTGGACGGCGCTCGGCCAAGCCCGATTGACACCAGCCGTGGTTCGGCGACGATCAAGCCATGACCGATCAGCAGCCCGCAAACGACAACGACCGCGTCGGCTGGTGGGATCAAGCTTTCCCAATCCTGCTAGGCGTCCTGATCCTTGGCGTTGCGATCCGGGTAAGTGCTTGCCGGTTTTTTCTAGAGCCACTCATGAGCGGCGGCCCGTACTCAGAAATGAAAGAGGCCGCCAACCGAGGCGGCCTCAGTTTGAGTGATTTATTTTGACCCGCATCGTTTGATGCACTCCACCTCGGCCTTATTGCAAGCCAATTGGCAAGAAACCGATGGAGCCCTTTGTTGCACATCAACGCAGCCGGTCATGCAGGTGCTCGTTGACGCGGTACAGGCCTGAGTGCAAGACGGCGAGGTGGCAACAGCAAGTATTCCGATGATGCTGAGCGCGGACCAGTCCATGCCCGTTGCAACGGATGTGCGACGGACTGGTTGCGCTTCCGGCCATGCCTTTAGTGAAAGTCTGCCGTGAAGGTTTGGGACCCTGGTACGGCCCTTGGACGACGGACAATGGAACTCAGGACCGTCCGTTTTCGCCGGAACGAAAGTCCAGGCAGGCGCGTTGGCGGTGAGGACGGGACCCGTCAGCCCCCACCCCCTCCCCCTCAAGATGGGAACCGTCTAGAGCCCCGCGAGTATGTGCGGGGCTTTGGTTTTTGGGGCGAGCGCGGAGGATCGTCTGGCAAACTGAGGCGGACCTAGCGCCGCTTTAACGCGGCGATGCCCGCATCGCGGAGGCGTATTGGATCGCGCTCGCCGGTTGTCGCTGCGTCGATAATCCGATCTGCAACCGCTTCGCGCTGTGGGTAGCTGATGTTGCCGAGAAGCACACAAGCGGCATCAAAGGCTTCGCCCATGATCCGTGTCGTTTCGTCATCGAACGCGCCATCGCGCGCCCGCATGAATAATAGGCCCACGGCCTCGCCTCCCTCACAGGGCGGGCAATTCCGATCAATCCTACGCTTAGGCGATGGAACCGGCCAGCCGCCAAGAGGACCGGTTAGGAACATAAGCCGAACCCGCCTATGCTGGGCTCATGAGCGGCGAAGTTCAGCGGCAAGGACATGGCGGGATGGCTCGCATCGCGGCACCGCTACAGATCGAAGCCCGGCCCGCGTGCGACACTCGGCGACCTGCAACGCGCGACGCCATGGGTGTGGCTATGGTGCGAGCGGTGCCAGCATCATTCCCAACGTCGGCTTTGAGCCGTTCCCCGTGCCATGACAGACGATCAGTTCAAGCTATTGATCGGCTATCTGCGGGCGATCCTAATCGCGATGGCGATCATCGCGGGGCTGATGGCGTTCTACGTGCTGACGCATTAGGGGTGATTACTCCTCATCGTCATCCGAATCCGGCACCGTCACTCGGGTCGCCTCTATCTCAGTCACGCGGACCACCCCTGGCAGCGGTTCATCCACAACGTCGATAATTTCACTTTCGACCACTGGCACCATTTCAGGTTTTTTCGGAGGCACGCGCTTGCGCCCGGATAGCCGCTTCTTTGACGTTTTCGCGGTGACCTTCTTTGCAGTTCGCCGTGATTTCCTACCGACTGCGCGTTTGACGGACTTTTTCTTCGCCGTCTTTACCTTCTTCGACTTGGTCTTGCGAGCCGTCGAACGCTTCTTTCGTTTGGCCATTGTGTTCCCCATCCCTAGGTAGACGCCTATCTAGCTCATACACTCTTTGAGTTCCTACTGAAAGCGGATAATCGGATTTGAACACTATCTCCGAACAAGACCGACAGAACTGTTTTGTTCTGACCCCTTCGATTCCCATTTTGGGAACTTCTTTTGTAGCCCTGCCTGTTTTTGCTTGACCATAAATGGGAGTGGCTCATTAATGCGCTTGTAAACGACGCCATTCTTGAGCAGCAGTTTTCGCTCGAAGGGACGTTCGTGCATCGGCCCTTCTGCTTTGTCCGATTTGAACCAACGTATTGCTAAGGTTTGCAGTTTTGAAACTCTTGTATTGTTCAGCCCCATGCGGCTGCGGAAAAACTCATGAAATCATCAATCGTGCCTGTGAACGTGCTCGTGCTGGCGACAATGTGCTCATGGTCCAACCGACAAAGGAACTCATCGACAAAACGGTTGAGCAGGAGCTTCTAAACCGACCAAATCCCCCGGAGCACGCGGTTTTCCACAGCGACAGGTTTCCCGGAGAGTCGCCAAGGAACTAATGGACTGGTTGAAGGCGTTCGGAAGTGGCGGCGGGCGGGTCGTCTTTATCACCCATCAACTGCTTCCGCACATCGCTTATTTTCCGGACAAGCGAGGTTGGCATATCTTTGTCGATGAGGCTCCCCAAGTTCATGACCACCACCTGCTCAGGATTCCACAGTCTCATTCCCTCCTCACGGACCATCTTGGGCTGGAGCCTTATAATGCCATCTTCAGCCGTCTGGTCTGCCGGAATGCGAGGTCCGTAACCGATATTGCCCAGAACAAGAACAAAGACGAAATTTTCGAGTTTTTGTCTGAAGCCGCCCGAAACGTGAAGAACGGCAATTGGGAGTGTTACGTGAATGCCGAGAGGCTCGAACGACTTTTGCGCGGTGAAGCCACAGACCTCCACATTTATACGGTTCTCTCCCCGGCCATTCTCAGTGGCTTCCGCAGTGTCTTCATGGCATCGGCGAACTTCGAGGACACGACGCTTTATCATCTGTGGCGGCAGAGAGGGATCACATTCGAGGAGGACAGCGATTTCGCCGCCTCGCTCCGGTTCGACCACCACACCAACGGTGAACTCATCAAGATATTGTATGCCACCGATGAACATTGGTCACGGCAGCGACAGCAGGACAAATGGCCCGAATCCGGGAACCAGACCACGCTCGAATTGATCGCCAAATCGGCGGCAGAAGTCCTCGGTGAGCAACCGTTTGTATGGCAAGCCAATAAGGACGATACCGACGCATTACGGCCGCTGCTAGGGGAGAATGCGCAGTTGCCGCACCTTCCCCACGGTTTGAACGATTACTCACACGTCAACAATCTCGTCGTCCTAACCGCTTCCAACCCGACCCCTGACCAATATCGATTTCTGCGGAACCAAGGGATGGACGGAGATGAAGTCCGCCGAGCGGTTTACTTTCAGAATGCGTATCAGACCGTGCTCAGAACTTCCATTCGTGATCCCAATAACCACGAACCAAAAATCATTGTGGTTCCCGATTTAGCCGTGGCCGAACGCCTACAGGAGTGTTTTCCAGGTTCGAAGGTAGAACGGCTGGCAACCGGTATTCCAGCATCGGGTCGTCAGGCGAAAATTGGGAGACCACGGAAACATCGGACTGATCAGGAACGCAAATACCAGTACCGGCAAAAGGCTCGACTGGAAGCAATGCGTTCACAGTTACTTTTGGGCCACAAGGGTCCCTATGTGGACGGGGAGACGTTGTTTGTGGAGAACGGAAGAGACGAAACTCCTATAGGTATTATAACAGAATTTCGTCCCTCCGGCTCCTATTTTGGAACTCTCTTCGCCAGCAAACACACAACAACAGGTGTCTATGTCATAGGGACCAACGCGGAAGATTTCATCGGCTGGCTCGAACATCTCTCTCACCGCGAGGTTCCCGGAAAGGAAGCGAACCAGCTCATCTCGCCCGCCATATTCGACCCTCACCGAGACCCAACCCAGTCTCGGGGTCTTGGAAACATCGTGGAACTCCAGCATCTGTGGCTGGATTTTGAGGAAGGGGATTTGGCTCCTGACGAATTCCCCAAATTATTCCCCACCATCCGGATGGTCGTGACAAACAGTTACAGGCATGACACCGCCAAACCGCGATTTCATGTGTTCATTCCGGTCCGACAGCCGCTTAACCCGGAGACCTACGAGATGCTTTGGGATATCATCGCCGACAAAATCGAAGACGCCGGTTACGAGGTTCAAAAATCAGGGAGAAAGCGGAAGGAAATGTCACGGGAACCTCCACAGTCGGGACTGGATCGGACGAAGAGAAACCCGGCCAGCATCTTCTACCTCCCCTGCCAGGCCGCGGACCCATCCCAGAGTTTCTTCGTCGATTACAACGATGAAAACCGTGCGATCCTCGATGCCGAGGTATGGCTCAGAAATACCGTGGTTCCATTCCATCAGCCGCGACCACCCGAACTTCATACGTGGTCACCGGAACGACATGGCGAACTTAACCAGGCGATGATCGACGCCGCGACCGAGGAATGGCGACGATCCCGGCTTCATGAAGGCGAAGGCAATGAGCGGTTTTGGAATTACGCCGTCGAACTTAGAAGAGCCGGGATGCACCTCCCTGGGATAGAAGCAAAACTGCACGATGAAGCCCCACATGGCAGGAGCCCAAAGGAACGTCGCGCACAGATTCGGTCGATCATGAAGTCGCTGGAGAGCTCGTGGCGTAAGGCTGGATGACGCAGCTGTACTTGGCGCTTACACCTGCTGACTCAAAAGCGAGTCAGTGACTCGCATTTCACCTGACGCCGGAGCTGTTCCATTTTCTATTTAGAAAACGCGCCGGGTTGGCGTTGCTCGATCCGCTCATGCGGCCGCCTGGACCGTCCGAACAATTTCTTTGATCTAAGGGCGTCGCAGCCTCTTCCGAATGGTCGCTATACTACCAATCGCCGAAATGTCGTTGTAGCGCAGCAAACGACGAAAGGGGCCAAGGGAACGAACCCGCTTCGCGGGAGGGAGGCTGGGGGCCGGTCTAGTCTGGAGCCAAGGCCGACAGGGGATTTGATGAGAGCGTCGTGAGTTCGACGATCGGAGTGTTGCAACCTTACAAAGGAGCACTCCGATGCACGACCAACCCATCAGCCCGTTGCGCCAGCGCATGCTCGACGCCATGGCGGTGCGCAATTTCAGCGACAAGACGCGCCACGACTACATCCGCCAGGTCAAAAGCTTTGCGTCATTTCTTGGCCGCTCGCCCGATACGGCAAGCGCTGACGATCTGCGCCGTTTTCAACTGCATCAGCGGCAGAACGGGGTGCAGCCGTCGAGTATGAACAGTGCGGTGTCGGCACTGCGTTTTTTCTTCAGCACGACCCTCGACCGCCCCGACATGGAGCGGCACCTCACCTTCGTCCGCGAGCCGCGCAAGATCCCGGTGATCCTGAGCCCGCAGGAGATCGGCCAGCTCTTAGAGGCAGCACCCGGGCCGAAGTACAAGGCAGCGATGAGCGCCGCCTACAGCGCAGGGCTGCGGGTCTCCGAGGTGGTGGCGCTGAAGGTCGCGGACGTCGATTCCAAGCGCATGCTGCTGCGCATCGAGCAGGGCAAGGGCCGCAAGGATCGCCTGGCCATGCTGTCCCCACGGTTATTGGACTTGCTGCGCGACTGGTATTGCATCGTTCGGCCCGCGGTGTGGCTGTTTCCCGGCCGCGATCCGATGCTGCCGATGACGACGCGACAACTCACCCGCGCCGTCCATATCGCCGCCAGGCTTGCGGAGATCAACAAGCGGGTCACACCGCACACGCTGCGGCACAGCTTCGCCACCCATCTGCTGGAGCAAAATATCGATATTCGCCTGATCCAGGTTTTGCTCGGACATGTGAAGTTGGAGACGACCGCGCTTTACACTCAGGTCGCAACCAACGTGATCCGCGCGGTGACCAGCCCGCTCGATCAGCTCACACCGCTGATCCCAAAGCCCAATAAGCCGCCGGTATAACGCCACCACGCGCGTGCCTCGTCCGGCTTTGGAGGTCGCGGATATCTTCCGCGCGCATGGCCCTGCATGGCGTCAAGCCAATGCCGGTCATGTCAGCCTCGACCAACTCAAGGTGATGAGCGCGATCGAGCGCTGCCGCACGGCGGCGCTCGGCGGCCATGTCGAACGCTGTGAGGACTGCCGCCACACCAGCATTGCCTACAACAGCTGTCGCAATCGGCATTGCCCGAAGTGTCAGGGTGCGGCGGCCAAGCAATGGCTGGCCGAGCGGCAGGCCGACCTGCTGCCTGTCTCGTATTACCATGTGGTGTTCACCGTGCCGGCGGCGATCGCCGAGATCGCCTATCAAAACAAGGCGGTAGTCTACGATCTGTTGTTCAAGGCGAGTGCCGAGACCATGCTGACGATTGCAGGTGACCCCGAGCATCTGGGCGCTCGCATCGGCATCACATCCGTGTTGCACACCTGGGGCTCGGCACTCGTCCACCATCCACATGTGCACATGATCGTGCCAGCTGGCGGTCTCTCACACGATGGTCGACGCTGGGTCGCCTGCCGGCCCAAGTTCTTTCTGCCATGGCGGGTGCTATCCAAACTGTTTTGCCGGCTGATGTTGCAAAAACTTCTCGCCGCGCATGCCGCCGGTCAATTACAGTTCTTCGGTAGCCGTCGCCGCCTCGGTGAGGCCGCGGCCTTCGCCGCCTTTCTGGCGCCGCTGCGCAAGATCAAATGGTATGTCTATGGCAAGCGCCCGTTCGGCGGACCTGCGGCGGTGCTGACCTATCTGTCTCGCTATACTCACCGGGTCGCCATCGCCAACAGCCGGCTGATCGCGGCCGACAATGGCAGCGTCACCTTCAAGTACAAGGATTACCGTGCCGACGGTGCCGCCCGATACAAGGTGATGAGGCTCACCGCAGAGGAGTTCATCCGCCGATTTCTCCTCCACGTCCTCGCCGCCGGCTTCCATCGTATCCGTCATTACGGCTTATTCGCAAAAAGCTCGCGCACCGAGAATATCGAGCGGGCGCGGTCGCTGCTCAATGTGGCTGCACAAAATCAGACCAGCGACACCCATGCCAAAGACGACGACACGACGCATACCTGTCCCCACTGCGGCGGCCGCATGATCGTCATTGAGACCTTCGAACGCGGCCAGACGCCTCGCCATCAGCCGTGCGGCCCAATGGTCGCCGTCAGGATCGATACCTCATGAGAACAATCGCGCTCTTACAAGCACCCCGCGCCGCGCCGGCTTGTCGTCGATCTCAGATCGGCCGCGACAGCGCTCGTCACCATGCGCAAAATAACCAGCAAACCGAGCCGTAACCGCAATGCCCGTCCACAACTGCAATTATCATTGCAAGCCGGCACGCGCTAAAAACCACCTCATCGGCTCCGTTAAAGCTGAGCACGGCCACCATCGCGCGAGTCCCGTGTCAGCCAAATACCCATAGCCAGCGCACCATCTCCGTGCACTCCCGACCGCGGGTTCGTTCCTTGACGGCTTTCGGACGCCGGCCAGGCGCACGCGTCCAGCTCTCCCACGGCCGGCATCCGAAACCCTGTACAAGGTCGCCCAACCCGCTGAGGTGAACAGGGCCACATCCGCCCCATCGCCTCTACGCGGCGATTTCAAATCTGTGGCACGCATTTTCACTCGCCACCCAAAGTATTGACAATGTCAAGACTTTCACCTGCCAATCGGTCAGTTGTGACGCTCGCAGTTTGTCCGTGCAGATCGGGTCGAACATGAAGTCGCAGCAGGTCTCGTGACGTAAGGCGGGATGACGCGCGTTGTATCGCAACCCTAATACTGAAGCCCCAGTTCCAGACCGGGGCTTTTATGAGTCTGAATTGTCACGTCACGGATTTGGACATGGTGGCACACGCGCGGATGCGACGCCCTATTTGTGGGCGTAAACCTCCATAAAAATGCACGGGCGACATTTCACTGTTTATTCAAGCGACCGCCCCGAGGATGACAAAAAGGGCCGGTACTGGGTCTCAATCCCGACATTATGAAGAAGTTCCGGTTCCCGACAGCGGAAGAATTCCTATGACGCCTCAGGTCTCCATGCGCATGCGCTTTCTGCACGAACGCTACTGTGGCCGGCCGTCCTGCCCAAGATGTGGCGAGTTAATGATGGCACCCGAACTTTCGGAATGCCGCGATGGCGCGAAAGTTCAACATTTTTGGCGGTGCGACGGATGCGGCAATCGATTCGATACATTAATTGAGTTCGAGCGAATTGCCGCGTGAGGGTCTTATCAATGTAAGAGAAAACGCGTTGCCAATAGCGCCTTTGCGGAGTGACCGGTATGACCAAGTTAGAGAACGAGCCGCCTCCCGTAGTGGGGGCCTATTGGATCAACGAGCAAGATTACCCAGCACTGCTGAAGCTCTTCGACGACGGACATAAAATGCCACGCACCTGGAAGGAATGGCTGAAAATTGCCGAAGAAATGGAACGTGGGCTAAAGGCCTACGGACATGTCGTCATGCGCGTTAACATCGATCCAAACATATTCCCGGCTTGGTGTGCTGCTCATGGCACGAGCCCGAGTCGCGAAGGACGCAAAAGGTTCCTCGCTGCAGCCGTCAACGAGAGGTACGGCAATCAACGTTGATCATTGCGCCTTGTGGAACAATAGGGCCACATCCGCCCCATCCCCTCTACGGGACGATTTCAAATCTGTGGCACGCATTTTCACTCGCCGCCCAAAGTATTGACAATGTCAACACTCTCACCTGCGCAGCAGGCCACCGGGCTCGATTTCCGAATGGAAATTGGACCGCCTGCTGAGGCCCCCTAGACTGCGGGAACCCGTTGCTTCTTGGCCCGGCATTATCCACTTGATGTTTCGATTAGCAGTGGGAGATTCCGATGGCAGACGTCGAGAATAACAATAATTCTGACCACCCCCTCGTTTAGGATGGTCATATCGGGTTGATTTAAATCAAGGCAATCGTCCGGCGGATAGCCAGAATACCCTAGTCGGTGCTTTGGGTTTCCTATTGAAAACTATCAGAACAAAAAGGCCCGGCTGGAACCACTAGCTAGTAGGCCGCGAAATGTTCAATTCAATTAGGAACGCTTTAGCTGCCGCATCTGCCCGACTCGCTGCGAGCACCGTCCGGCTTCGGGCAATGATGGACTCAATCAACAACACTATCGCCACCGTGCGCGTCCGAACCTTAACTTTAAGTCACCCCTGGCGTTTAGTTACAGTGGCGGCAGTCTTCGTTATTGTGGTCCTCGGGCTGGTTTGGCTGTTTGACAAAATCCTCATTTTTTTTGGTGGCGCGAAGCTACGTCCAGGAAATAGCTGATGTGTTCGACCTCAATAGGTATCTGGCAATCGCTATTGCCTGGGCAGTATTCGCCGCAATTATCATTCTCACTCGCTTTATATTCTCATTTTCGAAACTCCGTCGGAGGGCTGCACTCGCTGGCCTATTCGTGCTCTTGATTGGACACTCGCTCATCCTTTGGAGAGGAACGTCAGGGGAAATCATCGACTCGCATGGACACGCACTGAAGTGTTTTGTGATCACTAGAGATACCGTGATTTACCGTGAGCATGCGGGACTCGACCCGCAGACGGGCCGCGAATGCAAACCAGTTACACCGGAACTCGTGGGAAAACTGCGTCGTTACGAGCGGGGACAGAGACCAGTTCGGATTACCACAGACCATCCGATATTCTTTGACTCGGGAACTGGCAGGCCAATCGTTTGGTTTTACAAAAATAAGGACGGCCAAAATTGAACTCTTCGATCTTATGGGGTTTCACCGCGACACAGGCGAGGAATTAACCCCAGTCTCCAAAGAGATCGTGGAGCTGTGGAAAGAACAGCAGGCTCGAAAAACTGCGAAGCCTGTCGATCCCGATATATATCCACCATTCGATCCCGACGGGCGGGCTCAAATTTGGTATTATCATTCCACAGACGGCGAGTACGAATTCTTTGACCACCCAGGTTATGAGCCGCAAACTGGCGAAGCACTCATAATAATCACCAGGGATGTCCTAGACCAGTGGCGTACATGGAAGAAGCAAAATGCAGAACAGAAATGCTATGTCTTGACCCGCGATGGAAAGGTGACTTATGGCGAGCACCCCGGAATTGATCCGGCCACAGGTCGTGAATGTAGACCAGTCAAGCCTGAGATCGTGGAACGGTTGCAGGAATACGCAGCTGGGAAACGAGCACAGCCGATTACCGATCCCAACCCTACGTTTTTTGATGAGCGGAGTGGTGAGCCGATAGTCTGGTACTACCGGTCAAAAGACAACAAGATTCAGATTTTCAATCTTATGGGTTTCGATTCGGAGACTGGAGACGAACTAATTCCAATTACAAAGGAGGTCGTGGAACAATGGAAGATACAGTCTAAAAAGCAACCGCCTCGCGTGCCGAATCTCGTCGATCCTGACAAATACGTCTTTTTCGACCCGCTCAGCGGCAATCCCCGTGGGTGGTATTGGCAAGGCTCCGACGGAAGTTATAAATTCTATGACGGTCCGGGGTTCCAGGCTCAAACAGGAGACCCATTGAAGATCGCGACGCGAGATGTCGTCACCCAATGGAAGGACAAGCAAACAAACCCCATGACGCCGAAGAAAGCGCCCAACAGTGTTCAGATCGGCAAGGATACTGTCTTCTTCGATCCTGTTACTGGCCGCCCATTACTTTGGTATTGGCGTCGCGACGAAGGAGAGTACGAATTTTTCGACGGTCCAGGTTTCGATCCACAGAATGGGCAGCCGCTGCAGTCGTTCACGAGAGAAGCGCTGAGCCAGTATCAATCGGAGATTGCCGAGAAGGACAAGGAACTGCAGTCCGCGCAGGAAGCGAAAAGTAAAGCGGATGCAGCGAAAAAGAAAGAAGACGCAGAGAGGCAGCTTAATGAGCAGAAAAAGGAAGAGCTTGATAAAAAATTGCGAGCGGAAGCAGCGCAACGCAGAACTGAAGCAGCACAGCGATGCGATCATCTTGCCGCGAACCCGAATGATGCTCAGAGGGTCGGACAGGGAGTATCGTATGTGGAACTGCGGCCCTTAGCGGATCAGGCCGTAGATGCCTGTGAAGCGGCGATCCAACAGAATCCCAATGAGCTTCGTTTTCAATACCAACTTGCCAGGGCGCTCGAATTGGCGGGAGACGGGGCGGCGCATGTGAGAAACAGACAACGAGCAATGGGTATTGAGCAAGTACTTGTTGCTAAGGGATATGCTGCTGCGTTCGATAACTTGGCTTCGATGTATCGCGATAGAAACGATCTTGGAACGGCAGTGCCGCTGTTCAGGAAGGGCATCGACCTTGGCAACTCTGACTCCATGGTGAGCCTCGCGGACTTGTTGGACGATCAAAGGGTAGTGCCACAAAGCCCTGACGAGACTGCTCTTGCGCTTTATAAAAGGGCGGCTGACTTGGGGAATCAAAATGGCGTTCGCGGCTATCAAGCCTTAATAGCCAAGGCTCAGGAGACTCAGCAACAACAACTTCAACAGTTGCAAAATCGAAGATTGATGCTGCAATTTCTGGGCGGGGTATTAAGAAACATTCCGAACCGGTGAGGTGCATTTCTACCCGCGCTGGGTTGCACCGAGGTCTCGCAACAAGCGGTACAGATGGGTCATTTCCGCCGTTTTTTGGCCCTTCCGATCACATCGCCTTTGCCTCCGTTCGCGACCATCAGAGCCACCCGCTCAGACAGTTCCAGACGGCGATAGACATAGAATGATTGTCAGGACCACTGCTGTAGCAGTTCCAGTCGGCGCTTCCGTTCGGCAATCCAGCCCAAATCCCGGCTCCTCCGAAATCCCAATGCCTCGGCGATAATGAATCTGACAAAAAAATCGAAAAACGACTGCGGAAGGGAAGCGTCCAGTCGAATTCCAAAAGAACACCACGCATGATTCGGTCGTGACCACCTCGTTCGGCTCCGCTCGCCCTGAGTAAAAAAAACCTCGGCTGGGCGAATTGACCTTGTCCGTAAAATTTTCAACAATTCCGCGACGGTTACAAAACATCTATGTGCTAAGCTTTCGCATCCTTCGCAAGAGGATATCCCTACTGGTAAAAATTGGCGGCTCCGGTTTCCCTGTTCATCGGGGCCGCCTTTGCATTTGCAATATCCCAACGATTGCTGGACATAGTCGTCATGAATTCCGACGAAGCGAAACAACGGGCGCAACAGCTTTTCAAGCAGCCCGGAACCAATCGGCCTAACGGATCAGCTCCGATGCCTGACTACGAAGCCCGTTCCCGCGATATCCGCCAGAAGATTGAATACTTACGGTCGCTTCGGTTGGCAGCTCAGGCTCGCAGCAAAATTTCAAACAGCGGTGGCTCTACGGATTAGTCCCGGCGAACCTCTTATGCTTCCCGACCAAAATCTTGACAATGTCAAGACTCCCACCTGCCACTCGGTCGGTTAGCGAGCGCGAATGCAGAGGTGCCGTTAGAGTCGAGCCCGCAGTGGCGACGTGATCCGCTCGTGCCCCTGAGCGTCAAACAAACCAGTTTGATTTGGGTGCTCCGTCCCTTCGCTGTCTTCAGAGAGAAAAGGAAACCCTCGGCTGACGGCGTCAGCCGAGGGTCTGGAAGGGAACGCGGACGGCCCAGACAAATAATCGTCCGACCGTTCGGCGAACTAGCGCATTCTCATTAAAAAATTCCTATTGATCAATAGGCATTTTTCGATTGTGATCACCGCCCCTGCGGCAAAGAGACCACCTGTGACATGTGACAGTAGAAAACGTCCCGCTGGACAGGTATGGTTCGTGCGAGTCGTGGTTTGCCCCTCAACTCCAAATCGCCTCGGTTCCAAACGTCGCCCCC
Source organism: uncultured Alphaproteobacteria bacterium (assembly GCA_963729965.1). Lineage (GTDB taxonomy): Bacteria > Pseudomonadota > Alphaproteobacteria > Rhizobiales > Xanthobacteraceae > BOG-931. The sequence continues at coordinate 52,324 of CAVSPX010000005.1, read as the reverse complement.
GGAGCCGAGGCGAAACTATTTTTGGCTACCTCTCGCCCTTTAATTCGGGCAACGAAGTCGGGTGGCGTTCGCCTGCAATTCAAGGCCGAGATGGCCTCGACCATCTGAACGATGGAACGTCGCACAACAGGCTCCTTTATCCGTAGGAACGCCTTGATCAGGGTATGGCTATCCGCGTTTTTGAGAAATTCCGTAACAAAGTCAGTCGATGGAGCCTCCCCTGCCTTTTTTCGGGTTGAGGAAGGCGGCGGCGATGCACCGTCAAAGAAGAAACTTATCGGGACTTCCAGAATGGCGGATATCGCCTGCAACCGGCTGGCACCCACACGGTTGACGCCTTTCTCGTATTTCTGAACCTGCTGGAAAGTAAGGCCAAGGCCGTCTCCCAGCTTTTCCTGGCTCATCCCCAACGCCAGGCGACGTGTCCGTATCCGGTTGCCGACATGCACATCCACAGAATTTGGGGATTTCTTGGCCATCATGGGCCTCCTCAGTCCCGATAATCTCCTGGGTCCGCCGTACTCTCTTTGAACCGTTTCGACGCGACAGGCAATTTCCTTTGTGGATATTTGGTCTCGAAAGCAGGACAGGCGTACGGATGTAGCGGAAAGCCGTCATTCGATTCATGATTCTGGTTGCGAAGCCGATTCATTTGTCGATTGAGGAGCGCCACACCCGTCATGAGCGAAGATACCGGACTTCCGTTTCATCTTCCATCGGTTTGCCGCAAGAAGTTGAGCGTTGGCTTCGATGGCGGACAGCTTTCATCGGACGCGGGCGTGCTTTGCTGCGGGGGATCGAGAAGCGGCTGGGAATTGTGGCGCGTCTGGCATCGTGCCTGAGAGACAAGCGCGATCCGGACCTGATTTTGCATACGGTCGAAAAAATGCTCCGGCTTCGGATGTTCGCGATCGCCGCGGGCTACGAGGACGCCGACGATTGCGATTCTCTGAGATACGATCCGATCTTCAAGATGGCGGTGGGCCGGCTGCCGAGAACGGGCAAGCCTCTGTGCTCGCAGCCGACGATGTCGCGGCTGGAGAATGCCCCCTCGAAGATCGAGGTCGCGCGGGCGATGGCGGCCATGGTTGACCAGTTCTGCACGAGTTACCGCCGCGCGCCGGCCGCGATCACGCTCGATATCGACGACACCTTCGATGCCGTGCACGGACACCAGCAATTGTCGTTGTTCAACGCGCACTACGACGAACGCTGCTTCTTGCCGATCCACATCTACGAAGGAACCAGCGGCAAGCCGGTGGCGGTGATCCTGCGCGAAGGCAAGACGCCCGCAGGCCGGGAAGTGCGGACCATCCTCAAGCACGTGATCGGACGCATCCGCGGTCACTGGCCCGAGGTCCGCATTGTGGTGCGCGGCGATTCCCATTACGGCTATAGCGCGACAAACTGGATGAGAACGGCGCGTCAATCTGGATGAGACGAGGCGGCCGAGCGGAGTGATAATTGACGCTGGCGGCCGTCTTGGCAAGCGCTTTGATTGACGCGGCGCGTCAATCAGTCTTCAGCCTTTTCTGTTTTCTTGATTGTCGCGTGGGTTGCGGGCCGGCCACGACCACGCTTTTGATCGAGGGCTTCGCGGCGTCGATAGCTCTCGACATTCATCTCCAAGATCGTGGCGTGATGGACGAGTTGATCGATGGCCGCGAGCGTCATGGCCTGGTCCGGGAAGATCTTGCCCCATTCGCCGAATGGCTGGTTGGCCGTGATCAATATGGATCGCCGCTCGTAACGCGCGGCGATCAACTCGAACAGCACGCTGGTTTCGGCTTGATCCTTGGTGACGTAGGCGATGTCATCGAGGATGATCAGATCGTAGCAGTCGAGCTTGGCGATCGTGCTTTCCAGAGCCAACTCGCGACGAGCGACCTGTAGCCGTTGCACCAGATCGGTAGTGCGGGCGAACATCACGCGCCATCCATTCTCGACCAGGGCGAGCCCGAGTGCTGCCGACAGATGACTCTTGCCGCCGCCCGGCGGGCCGAACAGCAGAATGTTGGCACCTTTCGCCAACCAAGCGTCGCCCGCCGCCAGCGCCATCACCTGAGCTTTCGAGACCATTGGCACGGCCTCGAAGTCGAACGTGGCAAGCGTCTTGCCGACAGGCAGACGCGCCTCGACGAGATGCCGCTCGATGCGACGGCGGCCCCGGTCGGCCATCTCGTGCTCGGCAAGTGCAGCCAAGAAGCGAGCAGCCGGCCAGCCTTCCTTGTCGGATTGTTCGGCCAGCTTGGCCCATATCAGCTTGACGCCCGGTAAGCGCAATTCGCTCAGCAACAGCTCGACGCGGGCGGCATCAACGGTATTTGTCGTCGTCATGCCACGGCCTCCAGGTTGGAGGTGGATTTGACGGCATAGACCGCCGCGAGCTCGTCGTAGGTGCTGAGCGGCACGAACTCCACCGTGATCGCCGGCATGGATGCTGGACCTGGACCGAACCGCTCGCGCAGGATCGCCAGATCCGGCAACCGGCCCGCATCGAGTTCCGCGTCGATCAGTCCTGCCAGCTCCGTCTCGCAGCCGCGATCGTGGGCGAGCGCCAGCAATTCGACTGTCAACTTGCACGCGCGCTTGTCGCCCACGCTCTGGTGCAATGCCGCGAAGGCTCGTGCATAGGCCGGGCGCGGGAACAGCTGATCGCGGTAGACGAGATGGTTGAGCGCCATCGGCTTCTTGCGCAGCGCGTGGATCACGTGCCGATAATCGACAACGTGGCCGCCCTTGCTCTCTGATACCGGCCGGCCACGCCGAAGCGTCATCATCGATGTCGTGCCGAGGAAGCACTCGAGCCGGTCATCGTAAAGATGCACGCGCAGGCGATGGCCGATCAGCCGCGATGGCGCTGTGTAGAATACGCGGCGAAGCGTGAAGCCGCCGCTCGACGTGACGATGACGATCTTCTCCTCGTAATCGGCCGTCCGCCGCTTGGGTAGCGGAGCGAGCGCCGGACGCTCCAGTTCGATCCGCTTGCGATTGTTGGCGTTGCGTCGGCCAACGATCTCATCGACGAAGCGGCGGTAGCCATCCAGGTCGTCGAAGTCACGGCTGCCACGCAGCAACAGTGCGTCCTCCAGCGCTTTCTTGAGATGGCCATGCGAGCTCTCAATGGAGCCATTCTCGTGTGCGACACCCAGGTTGTTCCGGGTCGGTATCATGCCGTAATGGCGCATCAGCCCCTGATAGCGCAGCGTCAGATCCTCTTGAGCATCGCGGTCCAAGTTGCAGAATGCCGCCGACAGGCTATCGCTGCGATGCTCGCGCGGCGCACCGCCGAGCGCCCATAGCGCATTCTGCAGACCCTCGGCCAGCGCCACAAAGCTCTCACCGCCGAGTACGACGTGGGCATGCTCAAAGCCCGAGAATGCCAGCCGAAAGTGGTAGAGCCGATGCCCCAGCACGACGCCCGCAACCGTGACGCCGAGCGCGCTCGTGTCGGTGAAGTCTGACAAACCAAAACGGCCAGGCTCGTGCTCCTGGCGGAAGATCACATCCTGCTCGGGTCCAACCAACGCTCGCCACGTCCGCATGCGCCGCTCCAGCGTGCGCCGAATGCCGGGGCCGATCTCGGGATGACGCCGCCGAATTTCTTCGAGCACGGCAATGGCCCGGATGCCCGGCGCCGACTTCAGGATCGGCACAATCTCGCCGTCCCAGACCTCGGCCAATGGGTCCGGCCGCCGTCGGCCACGTGGCGTTTTCTTCTGCGAGGGCAGCCGCGGATCATCCCCGATCCGGTAGCCGGTCGCCCTGCTGAAGCCGGACTTGGCGGCAGCAATCGCGGTTTCTTGGGTATGTCGGCAACTCATGAACATCCTCATCTGGTGGTCGGTGATGTGAAGGCCGGGCAATATCTGATCCCTCAATTCTGAGACGAATCAGATACTTGACCCGGTCGCTCACGACCGCCAGACCGCACTTGCCCCAGAGGGAAAAGTGCGCCGCCGGGATTGGCCGTCCTTCGCTCGGGCTACGCCCTCGCTTCGTCCGTCCAACCCCGGCGCAGTCTCATCCTGATTGACGCTGCAGTCTCACCTACCTAGAAACTGGCTCTTTCATGCCGCGGCCCTGATTTCGACCTGATAGCCGAGGTTTCGAATACGGTTCGCGAGCCGTGCCGCAGCCTTGGCCGGGTCGCGGCGGGCGAAGTATTCGGAGCCGAGATCGCGGTAGCAAGTGCCGTCGCGCAGCATGTGGTAGACGGTCGTGAGGATCGATGCGGCAACCGCGATGGCCGCCTTCTTGGCTCCGCGGCGCGCTTTGAGGCGCAGGAACTGAGCCTGAAAATAGCTATTTTTCTTGCGCACCGCGCCCCAAGCGGATTGCACCAGCACAGGCTTGAGCCACGGCGCGCCCTTTTTGATGCGGGTCGAACGGCGCTTGCCGGCACTCTCGTCGAGGCGCGGCGTAAGCCCTGTCCATGAGAGAAGATGGCCCGCAGTCGGGAACAGGCTCATGTCGGTGCCAATCTCGGCGATCACGGTCTCAATGGCGGTGGTGCCAAGCCCCGGTACGTCGTTAAGTCGTTCGGCGATGTCGCGAAAGGGCGACAATGCGGCCGCAATGCGGGCGTCGAAGGCCGCAACGCTGTCCTCCAAAATGCTCGATCGTTTGCAGATGCTGCGTGAGCAAGAACCGATGATGTTCCCGCACACGGCCAGTGAGAGCCTCGGCCAGTTCAGCCCGCGTGCAACCCAGCCGCTCGCTTCCAAGCGCGGCAAGCTTTTCCGCATCTGCTTCGCCCGCGATAAGGGCCTTCAAGATGCGCCGCCCGCTCGTGCCCATGATGTCCGTGATCACCGAACATAGTTTGATGTTTGCCTCCTCCAGAACCGCCTGGATGCGCTGCACGTGCTGTACAATCTCTCGTGTCACCTGCTTTCTTGTCCGCGTCAGATCGCGCAACTCCTGGATCGCCGGTGGCGGCACGAAGCTAGCCCGGATCAGGCCATGCGCCAACAAATCGGCGAGCCAAGTCGCGTCGTTCACGTCACTCTTACGGCCAGGTACGTTCTTCACATGTGCCGCATTCGCCAGGATCAGCGCGAAACGCTCTTCCAGAACGTACCAGATCGGCTTCCAGTACACGCCCGTCGCTTCCATCGCCACATGCGTGCATCCGGCGCGCTCCAGCCAGTCAGCAAGCTCCAACAATCCCCGCGTCGTTGTTGGGAAACGCCGGACGTCTCGCTCTACCTTCCTCTTGCTGATAAGCCGCAGGCAGGCCACCACCTCCGCCTTGTGCACGTCCAGACCCGCGCACCGTTTATGTAACGTCTTCATCGCCATCTCCATTAATGTGCGGTCGGCGGTGAAGCCCTTGCTTTTTGAATTCTACCTAACGTGTTCCAGGATGAGCTCCCAACTCGGGAAAGCGCCACCCGTCGACGACAAGAACGGGTGCTCGAAGGACCTCCGGTCAAACTTGATTACGGGCTCGCTCGCACCACAATGAGACCGACCTCCGTGCCGACCGCGTCCCAACCTTACTCCGTTTCATTCATTCGGGTGCGCCCCGCGCATGGCAACTTGATTGTCGCGCGGTACGCTGTTGGATGCTTGGGCATCGATGAAGAGCTTCCGCCCCAAGGACGGTTCGGGCTCGCCACCCGAGGGCGGGCGCAACGCCGAACGCAACTTCCACAAGGAGAAGCGCTCAAACGAGACCCATAGCAGCACCACCGATCCCGACGCCAAGCTCTATCGCAAGGGCGACGGACAGGAGAGCCGACTGTGCTACATGGGCCACGTTCTGATGGAGAACCGCAACGGGCTCGCCGTCACCGGCGATGTCACGCAGGCGACCGGCACCGCGGAACGCGCCACCGCCCTCGACCTGATCGACGGCCACCGGTCTGGCAAACGGCGGATCACTGTCGGCGGCGACAAGGGCTTCGATGTCGAGAGCTTCGCGCAGGCCTTGCGTGAGCGCAAAGTCACGCCTCACGTCGCCATCGACGGCCATCGGACCAAGACCGGAAAGCGGCGCAAGACCGCCATCGATCAACGCACGCTACGCCATCCCGGCTATGCCATCAGTCAGCGTTGCCGCAAACGCATCGAAGAAATATTCGGCTGGATCAAGACCACGGGCGGCGTCGCTCAGGTCAAGGTTCGCGGCCTCGACAAAGTGCGGGCCGTCTTCTTGTTCGCCATCGTCGCCTACGATCTGGTGCGAATACCCAAGCTGCTGGGGGCGACATGAGCCGCCTTACGGCGACCGCCCGCGCCAGCGACTGGCGAACCGTTGCGATCGGCCCCATCAACCGCGAAATCGCCTTCCAATCCGGCACCCAACAAAAGTTCAAATCGCCTCGATGGCGACTTTTTCAGCAGCCTGCTAGAGAATTTACCCGGGCTGCATAAGGGCCACGGGCTCGTGCATGAGCACTCTCCTTAAACAGGCCATCGAAGCGCTCTTCTCCTCAGAATTGCCAGTGAATCCGTCCGGAGAAAACATTCACCGGTCCGCGATCCTCGTTGTACCCTGGATTGGCGATGAACTGGTAATCGGCGGTCAGATGCGTTGAGGCGGATAGAGCATAGCTGTAATAGGTTTCGATGATCTGCTCCGGACCCGGATGCGGCAGCATGCCGTCGCCGACAAGAATGCCGAGGCCGCCGTCGTTGAGAAATTCCTCGTGGACTTTGGAAATGCCGTTGACCACGCCGGCGAGGCCGACAGTGTCGTCCGGCCGGCCCCATTGCTTGCCGTTGAGCGACAGGCCCGCTGCGGCGGTGCGATCGATATCGGTGAATTCGTAGGGCTCGATATCGCCGTTCGCCCAGCCGGCGCGAACGAAGGCGCCCAAATCGGGCGTGATCTCCTGTTCGAGATTCATGCTGACGCCACCGCGGCTCTGATATTGACGGACCGCGGCGATATCAGCTGTGCCGCCGGTGATGTCGGCCAACGCGATCGCATCCGCGAAACTCCCCATGCTGCCGCGGCTCAAAAAACCGGTAACCGCGATCTTGCCGGGATGGCCCCATAAATCGTAACGGTGCTCGATTTCGCCGACCCATTGGAATTGGTCAAATGTCGGATCGAGTTCGATGTTGTTGGGGAGAATCGAGAGATCGAACAGACCGCCGCGGACCGTCCAGTCACCCTGGTACCACTCGGCAGCAGCACCGTAGGTATATCCCCAGGGGTCGGCGGCGTAGTCGAACGTGCCGGTGTCGACGATGGCCCAATTCATGAAGTCATTGCGCGGATCGTGCGCGTATTTGTTGTTGTCGAAGATGTCGGCGACGCTGAATCTGCCGACTGTAAGAACAAGCCGGTTGGCGGTCTGGCTTTCGGCAAATTGGCTGAGTCCAGCATCCACCTTCTCGGTGTCGCCGCCAAGATTGATCGTCTGACGGACAAAAGCCCGTTGAATTCGGCCGTAAGGATAATCGGCGCCTAGCTTGTAAGCCTCCGCGCTCGGAAAACCAGCGACGCCAAGCGTCCCAGCGAGCCCAAATCCCTGGTCAATTTCCGGGTTCACCCATAGTTCAGCCCCCTGCCAAAGCCGCACGCCCGCGTAGAGAGTCGCGTCCCAGGTCTCGCGCCCCTCGCCGCTGCCGGGCAGGCTGTTGGGGCCCGCATAAGGGGACCGGAACGGCGGGTAGCCCTGCCACAGCAAAGTGGTCTGGCCGTGAAAGTTGACGATGTCCGGGTCCGGTGTTGACGCCGATCCGATCGCCGGTGTCGAGCCGTCGCCGAAATGGTAGTTCAATCCGGCGCGCAGCTCCTGCTGCGACCAATCGGAAGCGAACCGCTGCCCCGCATTGGCGAATAGCACGCTGCTGTTGCCGTAATCGGTGAACAGATATTCGAGCTGCGCTGTCCAGTGCGGCGCAACGGGGAACTCAACGCCGGCACCGGCCGCCCATCCCAACCGCCATAAAAGCGGCATATCGGTCGTGCCGGTGGCAAGTTGTGTCAGGGTTAGCTGGTCGTAGCTCCAGGCGAATCCACCGGTCGCATACAGTAGCCAGTTGCCCGGAGCGTAACCGATGCGGCCCCGTACAGTGCCGGATGAAAGCACTATCTCGCCATAGCTCTCCAGACCGACCGGTGAGGAAAACGTTGACGTGCCACCGATGGAGATTCCGCGAGGATCTGGCCACGCTGGGAATGAGGCGTCGACCTCGGCGCCGATCACAAATCGGCTTGGCAATTGATAGTCGTAGCCGGCCTGAAGCCCGGCGAAGTAGCTTCCTGCTTCGGTGAACACGTCAAACGGTTGGTACAGGTCAAGCGATCCGGCCAGAGCCGACGTTGTCGTCCAATTCGAGTTTCCCCAGGCATAGCCGACGTGTCCGCCCACGTAGAAGCCAGTCCAGTCGTATGCAGTCGGAGCCGCTGGCGGCGGCGCTTTGGTTATGATGTCCGCGGCGTTAGCGGCCCCGGTCGCTTGCGCGACTAAGAGGGTTGCCACACAAGCCAATGTCCAAACTGCCCGCACGCCACGACCCCCGAAATTCTAGCCCCACTTGTCGATTCCACCGCACCGACGCGTGTCAACGTCTCCGGTCGAGCACCGGCAATGTGAGCGCAACCAGCACGCATCCTAGCAAGATCAAATCGTGGCTTGTTAGGAACGCCCACATGAGTGTTGACTCGACACACGGCGACTTAGCCCCCCGCGGGCACGCCCGGGATCGGAACGCCAATGGTTTGAAGAATGAGAAAAGTGTTCAGCAGCAGGATGATGATCGTGCCCACCACCCCCGCCAAAAAGGTCAGTCGGCTGTTCACGAATTGACCCATGATGTCGCGCCGGCTGGTAAAGATCAGCAGCGAGATCATCGGCAGCGGCAGCGCGATGCTGAGCACGACCTGGCTGAGGACTAGCGAGTTCGTCGCATTGGCGCCAACGGCGACGACGACGAAGGCCGGGATCATGGTGACCAGCCGTCGGACCAGGATTGGAATCCGGAACCTGATGAAACCCTGCATGATCATCTGGCCGGCCATGGTGCCGACCGTCGAGCTGGATATACCGGAAGCGATGAGGGACAACAGGAATACGCCAGCCGCCCCCATCCCGAGCAGCGGCGTGAGCGTGTGATAGGCGGTCCCGATTTCCGCCACGTCCGGATGACCGGCGTGGAACGCGCCTGAGGCCATCATGACCATGGCCATGTTGACAAGTCCGGCCACCGTGAGCGCGATAATGACTTCCTGGTTGGAGAAGCGCAGCACTCTCCGCCGCTCGCCAGCGTTCTTGACCGGCATACGCGCCTGCGTCAGCCCGGAGTGCAGATAAATCGCATGCGGCATGACGGTGGCGCCTATGATGCCGACCGACAGCAACAGGGCTTCGCTGTCGGGGATTTGCGGCAAGACCGAGTGGACGGCGGCTGAAGTCCAATCAACAGGAGCGATGAACAACTCGATCACGTAGCAGAGGGCGATAAGGCTTACCATGCTGCCGATGATCAGCTCGATCGGCCGGAAGCCCTGTCCTTCGAACATCAGCACGCCATAGGTGACGACCGCGGTGACGGCCATCCCGGCGAACAGCGGCATCTGAAACAACAGCGAGAGGCCGATGGCGCCGCCGAGGAACTCGGCCAAATCGGTCGCCATCGCGGCAATCTCGCTGACCACCCACATGGCCCAGACAACCGGGCGCGGAAACTGCTCGCGGCACATCTCCGCAAGGTTATGGCCGGTCACGATGCCGAGCTTGGCCGAAAGCGCTTGGTAGAGCATCGCGATCAAATTGGCCGCGAGCACCACCCAGAGCAGGGTGTAGCCGTATTTGGCCCCGGCCTGGATGTTGGTGGCGAAGTTGCCGGGGTCCATGTAGGCAATCGAAGCGATAACCGCCGGCCCGGCGAAGGCAAGATAGCCGCGCAGGCCGCAGGGTTTGCCCGCCAGCAGCAACTGGGCCGCGGAGACGGTCCGTTCAGATAGCGATTCTCTTTGCGCGGTAATTTCGGCCATTTGTCGTCAATCTAACATTTGCTGGACAATGTAGCATCGGCTACACCCTAATGGGCGTGCTGCAGTTGTCAATGGGCTACGCCATGTTCCATAGGCTACATTTTGACATAGCGACCAGGCTGTGTTCTTTGTGCAACAACACCACTTGAGCGAAAGCGATGGCGCAATTGGTTCTGTCTGCGAAAGCCAAACAACAGCAGCAAGCATCCGCGCGCGAACTGCCTACCGAGCTGATCCAAGCTCGCCGTTTTGGCAAAACCCGATCCGCCCAATCGACTGCGCTGTTGGAAGACTATGTCGAGTTGATCGCGGACCTTTTGACCAGCGCGGGCGAGGCGCGGCCGACGGACATCGCGCGCCGACTCGGCGTGTCCCACGCCACGGCGATCAAAACGGTCTCGCGCTTAAAGCGGGCAGGACTTGCGACCGCTCGCCCATATCGCGGGATATTCCTGACGGAGAAAGGCCACGCTCTCGCCGAAAGAGTGCGGGCTCGCCACAGACTGGTGGTCGATCTACTTCGCGCGGTGGGCGTTCCCACCGAGTCGGCCGAGGCCGACGCAGAGGGAATTGAGCATTACGTCTCGGAAACTACGCTGCAGGCATTTTCCCGATTCTTGCGCGCTCGGTCCTGATGGGCGAACGCGCTACGAATTTGCGCTAAGGCCGTCATTTCGATCGCACTTCAGCCGGGCCGGCCACTCCCCTCCCCACCATCAAAATCCGTGATTTACACCGCTTCCAAAATCCGTTAGCTATTCGTCCAATTTCCGTAAGCTCCCTTTCCTCCAGCTCTCCTGAAGTCTCCCATTAACAGTGATCGACGCCAAAGGATCGAAATTTCCTCCGAGCGATTTTTCGCTTGTGGCGGCCGAGAGCTGGGAATAACCTTTGCTTAGCCGAAGATCGTCAAAACGAGACCGAAGGTAGGCTCCACATTGGATGCTTTACTCGGAGGACTCGGATATGACGACGATCAACCGAAAGACAAATCTGAAATCGGCTCCATCATTGACGTTCGATTAGAGGGGCTGACGTTGCGCGTAGCGGACGTGGGGCGCTCGATCGATTTTTACGGAACGAAGCTCGGCTTTACTATCGAGATCAACAAGGCTCCACAGTTCGCAATGATCCGCATCGGCGGAACAACGGGTGGGACAATTGGCCTGTTGGTTCACGATAGCGATGATCCCCTCGGATCGAAGAGCGCGACACCCCAGCAGCGAGCGGGCATCCACGTTGAATTGACCACTGATCATCTCGATGCCCTTTATGAACAATTGAAAGATCGGGGGGTGACGTTTTTCGAGCCTCCCCATGAGGAGCCGTGGGAGAGGTCGATGAGAGTTTATGACCCAGACGGCTATACGATAGAATTTGCTGAGGGCCGGCGTGGACATAGGGGTGTAACATAAAGACGGGAGCGTTCGCGGCAATTAACGAGTACACGCTTACTGCAGAACTCGGTATTCGGCCGGCTCGGGACGGCCTATTAAAAATGCCCTTCGACCTTCGAATTAAGTAGCCGCGATCCGATAACCCAGATCGCTGCCAAGAGGATTATTCATGCAGCCCAAACAGGGGCGTGATCCGACAACGCCCAAAACTCGTGACGTGGTTTCGTTGGTGCTTCATCAGCGTCCGACACAGGCCTCAGGCCTAGAGTTGACGCTAGACACCGCCTTATATGAGATATTGTGGAAAAGTGACCGGTCCGCCGTCCGACCAGCGTGGTGTCGTTCAATCGTTCAAGACTTCGCGGACGGTTCGCGCCAGGTCTTCCTTGCGATACGGCTTGCTGAGCAGGCGAACGCTGGTCCCGAGGCTTTGCATGTCGTTGAGCCGGGCGCCAGGGAAGCCAGACGTGAGCAAGATTTTTGCATCCGGCAACCGTGAAATCACTTCGCGCGCGAGCGCGCACCCGTCCATCTCACCCGGTAACACGACGTCGGTGAACAGCAGGTCGATTTTGCCTTTGAGCGCGAGCAGTTCCAGTGCGCGCTTGGCGTTATCGACTTCGAGCACCTGGAAGCCCAGTCCGCTCAGCTGTTTTACCACGACCTGGCGCAGCTGCGGATTGTCCTCGACCACGAGAATCGTTTCGTGAGCGTCGGCGGCGGGTTGCAGTGGCGGCGATTCGACATCTTCGGCGACGCCGCTTGAATTCGCCGGCCGCAAGTAAAGCCGAAAGGTCGTGCCGCGACCGGGCTCGCTATAGACGTTGATATGGCCACCCGACTGCTTCATAAAGCCGAACACCATGCTCAACCCGAGACCGGTGCCCTTGCCGGGAGCCTTAGTCGTGTAGAACGGCTCGAAGATGTGGGTGACGACCTCAGGCTTTATGCCGTCGCCGGAGTCGCTCACTTCGATCACGACGTAAGTGCCGGGTACGACCTCGGCGTGCTGCGCCGCGTAGTCCTGATCCAAATAGGCAGTGTGTGTCGCGATCAGCAGGCGACCGCCATTGGGCATCGCGTCACGCGCATTGTTGGCCAGATTGGCGATAGCAGTCTCAAGCTGCACACGATCAATCGTGACCGGTGGAATGGAGCGGTCGAGATCGAGTTCGATGGCAATGTCCTGCCCAAGCGTTCGCCTCAAAAGCTTGCTGATCTCCTCGACCAGTTCGTTGAGGCTGACCTGCTCCGGCAAGAGCGGCTGCCGACGCGCGAACGCAAGCAGCCGTTTGGTCAATTCGCTGCCGCTCAGCGCTGCATCGATTGCACCATGCACCAGCTCGGTCTGCTCGGCATCGCCCGGACGCAGCTCAGCCAGCACGTCGAGATTGCCGATAATGATAGCGAGAAGATTGTTGAAATCGTGTGCCAGCCCGCCGGTCAAGTGGCCGAGCGCCTCCATTTTCAGCGCATGGCGCAACTGGTCTTCGACTTGGCGCTGTTCGGTGATGTCCTCGGAAAATGCCAGGAGATACTTGGGGGTGCCGGTCTCGTCAGGCACCGGCAGTCTTTTTGTCCGCACCAGGCGTTGCCCAAGTTTTCGCGTGTTCAGTGTGCCTTCGTAAATCTCGTAGGGCTTGCCTGACGCCAATGCCTGCTTTTCCTGGGCCTCTATCACGTCGGCATCCTGGCTTTGCATAACCTCGCGTACGCTCTTGCCGATCACTTCGCTGCGCTCACAGCCAATCAATTCCTCACCGGCCCGGTTGAGATAGAGACACTGTCCGGTCTTCACGTCTTTGACCAGCAGCATGGCGGGCAGGCTCTCGATTATGGCGTCTAGAAAAGCGCGCGTGCGCCGCAGCTCCTGCTCGGCCTGCTGCCGCTCTACGATTTCCGCTTTGAGAGCCGCGTTGGATTGCTGCAGTTCGGCGGTGCGTTCACGCACGCGCCGCTCCAGATCGCGAGCGCGGTCCGCCAATTGAGCGCGCGCGGCGGTCAGACGGTCATGCAGCCAGCCGGTTTCCACCAGAAGCGCGATGAGCACGAAACTCGCCGCCAGCAGTCCGTAGATGCGGCCGGCATAGAAGCCGAGATCGAATCGTCCGCTGTTGAGTATGGAGCTGAGCGCGATATCGAACAGCCATGAACACATGACCACACCCAGCCACAGGTCGAGCACACTGTGCGGGCGCCGCCGCCATAAAAGCAGAAGGGCGGCAAGCGACAGGGTCCAGACCGAGCCGACTGCCACAGTCAGGCTGATCGTATTGTGATTGCCTGCCATGATGGCGGGCAGCAATGCCTTGCCGGCAGTCGCCATCAACGTCAGCCCGACCACTGCGCCGATTACCGCCACAATGGCGACGACGAAGGTCGTCCGCACTGACGCGACGGAGCTGCGATCCTTGCACAAGGCATAAGCGATCACGGCGAGCGGAAAGCCGCCGTGCCAGAACACGTAGAGCCAGGCCGTCGTGTCAGGCCCTGCGCCGAGCAGTCCGCCCGGCGCATAGAGCCCCGGAAAAGTGAGCGCGTGGGAGACCGCCATCAGCGCCGTGAACAGATAACCCGCAGCCAAGGCGCCGATGGCGGGCGAGCGTAATTTTGCGAACTGGCCGAACAGCAGGACCGCCGTTATCAGATCGTTGATGGTGAGTGCCGACTCGTAGCTCGGGATGAACGCCGGCACCTTCATCAGCGGTGTGCCAGCGAACGGCGCCGCGCATAAGAAAATCACGGCCGATACGGCAACGACTACACTAGCCAAGCGTCGATCCGCCGGACTGACGGGCTCCGTCGAGAGGAACCCGGGTGCGTACTCGATGTCGTCCATGATTTTGGAGTTCGGTGCGAGGCAATCAGTCGGGGGTGAAGCGCTGGATCGCCATGAACCTACGACGCCGCGGATTGAGGTATTCTTTCTATTGCGTCGATATTCGGCGCCGGCTCGCGTCGTCGGTTGGCGAGAAATTCAAGGAATGGCTGTAGCGGCATCGGCTTGGCGAAGTAGTAACCTTGCACCGTGTCGAAACCGAGTTCCGTTAGGCACTGTAGCTCTTCCGCCGTTTCCACGCCCTCGCCGCATGCCGTCGCTCCGAAACTATGGGCGAGGTCGACCACCGTCTGGCAAAGCGCCCGTTTGCGTCTGTCGACGCTGCAATTCGACACGAAACTCCGGTCAAGCTTGATCTCGCGAAATGGCATGTCCTTGAGCCGCGACAAGGATGCATAGGCCGAACCGAAATCGTCGATCGAAAGTGCGACGTTACACAGGCGGAGCTGCATCGCGACTTCGTGAATCCAATCCGGGTCGCGGATGATTTCATCCTCGGTCACCTCGACGATCAGGCCGGGGAAACCTGGGTCCGCGGGAAGAAGCTGGCGCACGACATCGACAAAGCCGGGCGCATTGAGAACCGACGCCGGCATGTTGATGGCAAGCTTCAGCTGGTGACCCGCGCTGGAGATCGTGCTCCAGTCGGCCAAAGTACGCTGGGCGACGAATATCGAAAGGGGCTTGTAGAGCGGATCGCCTGCCGGCGGCAGCAAATCGACTGGCTGGACGATGCCGCGCTCAGGGTGGCGAGCGCGGATCAACGCCTCGGCGCCGGAAACCGCAAGCGAGCGTAAGTCTATTTTGGGCTGATACCAGACTTCGAGCCAGCGGCCTTGCAGTGCGATACCGAGGTCGATGCGCGAATTAGGCGGACCCTCGGGTGGCGCCGATGTTCCATTTTCGGGTTTTGATGTTTCCGGTCTCGAAACCGATTGCAACCGCGCCTTAAGCTCGGCGGCACGAAACGGCTTGCGCAATGATGGCACCATCCAGAGGCCGTGCGCCCGCCCGATGCGTTCGATCTCAGCGAGCGTGGCTTCGTCGCGACCGCTGATCAGAAGCACCATCCCGGGGAACTTGAGAACATCGAGCTTGCGAATGACTTCCACAGCGTCGGATTGGCCGAGCGCGAGATCAAGGATAATAAAGGACGGCTGCGACCGCCTTATCTCAATCAGAAAAGCGAGCGGATCTATGAAATGCTGCGCCGCAATACCGATCAGCGACAGCACCTTGCAGACCATCGTGCCGATTTGCGCCTCGTCGTCGAGGACCAAAGCTGTTTGCGGAAGCGCCGGTTCTATAACCTCGTTCATCAGCTTCGTCCCGGAGGTTGTCGCAGGTTGAGTTTGTAACCGTCCGGCATTAAGGCTTGCTTAAAGCTTTTTCCGAATGCATCGCACTTCAGCTAAAGACCCAATGACGTTCGCTACTTGCGCAGACTAATTCAAGGTCATGATCCGGACATGCTCCCACCAAGCCACCAATAAGGTAACAAGGGGTGTTCGCGAACCTGGCGATCCACCGCCATGGGGATAACAGATGCGAGGTGGAGGCGCCGCGATGGCTTTTGCCTGCCCGGCGACGTCGACTTCGCCCCGAAAGCGGGCTTCCGGCCGGACCGGACCAGCCCGGGGCGTCTTGCGATTGGTCATAGCCCGTGATTGGAGCTTCAAAAATCATGCGCTCAACTCACCGAGCTTGAATGGGCCTGCGATCAGGCGAGCTGCCGAACAAGCTGGCGCGGCGTGCTCCGGGTGAACGACCGCCGTGTCCTGAACGGCATCTTTGGGGGCTGCGGTCCAGGGCGCCGTGGCGGCTTATAGCGCGACAATCTGGATGAAACGGCGCGGCAATCAGGATGAGAGCCGGCGGCCGTGACATTAGGAATAATTACGCTGAGCCCTAGCGAGCCCTTTTGAGGTTGCCGTCCTGCAGTTGCCGGGTGTCAATAGCACCGGGCGCGGCAAGCTGCAGGTCCAGTCATGTCCGCAATGGCCCGTTCGCGACGGAAGGTGCAATATGTCGAGAAGGCCAATTATCCAGCTACCGGTCGCTCGCGCCGTAGCGGTTCCGACAACAATAATGCGCTCCTTAGCGTTCAGTTGATGCAGATCAATGCAGTTCACGCAGGGCTGGCAGTTTGTGGTCTAATGTACTCGCCAGACAAATGGCTGCCGGTTTCAATTGCGCCCACGGGCGTCGATCTTGAAGTCTGCGTAATGGACAAGCGCGGCTTTCACGCGCTGGTGTTCCCGGTCCGAAAACGCGAAACAGATTGGATCGATGCGTCGACAAAAAATGCCGTCGATATTGCGCCAACACACTGGCGACCATGGAGCGACAACCACTAGCGCCTAATAGGCTTTCTTTTGATCGGGCTGTTTTTTCAATCCCTTGAGCTTTGCCTCCTCCTCGTCGAGAAGGCGGATTTCCATAGCTCGCTTCGTCGGGTCAGTTTCGGCTTTGAGCAGTAATTTTAACTTATCGATATTGGCTTGGATAATCCTTCGCATAGCAAACTCCCTGTTTCGAGAAGGTGGGCGACGTGGCCTCCGTCGAAATCGCCATAAGGCGGAAGTGCGCGAGCCACTCTTATGAGCAGGTGGAGCGTCCTGTCTCTCAGGCGTTAGCGCCGTTCAAACAGCTAACGATAAATAAGATTATCAGCGAGCAAGATGGCAGTCCAGTGACTAACACCGATCAAGGGCGTTTCATGACAATGGAACCTATCTCAAAATTACTGACCGGGCTCGATCGGCTATAAATGTTGGATGATTCGGCTCAGCAACGAGCACTGGGAGCGCATCCGGAAACATTTTCCGGAGGGGCACATTCCCGATGGCCTTCCCGGACGCAAACCGATTCCGACGCGGCGCGTACTCGAAGCAGTCCTGTGGATTCTCAACACAGGGGCGCAGTGGCACATGCTGCCGCAGAGCTATCCGAAACTACAAAACTGTGCATCGTCGGTTTCAGTCTTGGTGCCACAGCGACGTTTTGCGTCAAGTTCTGACGGATGTTGCCAACGAACTTCGCGACAAAGGGGTGCTGGATGAAGAAGAGAGCTTCATCGATGCGACCTTTGCGATGGGCAAGGGCGGGGGCGCGGAGATCGGTCCGACTAAGCGTGGAAAAGGCATGAAAATCATGGCCATTGTGGATCATCACGGCTTGCCGCTGTCGGTGAGTATGGACTGAGCTGAATAAGATGGGGCTGCCCACCATTTGCATCGATGCCAGACATGCGAAGGCGGCACTAAGCCTCTGTCAGGAAATAAGTTAGTCAATTATCGTTTGGATTGATTACGGATTGGAGCGATAGTGTAGTTCCATTCTCCGTGGAAGGCATGGGGAAAGATATTGACGGCCGCGAGCTGATCGTCGGAAACGCGCAGGCCTTTGGGGTATCTATTTTCATCAAGCTCGGCGCGCACCTTCAGTCCCATCTCGGTCGTCGTGGCGGCGATGAGTTGAACGATTGCGCGATAGCTGCGCAAAGGTTTCCCGCGCCAATTGATCGTGATGAACGAAAAGAGCCGATGCTCGATTTTATTCCACTTGCTGGTGCCCGGCGGCAAATGGCAGATCGTGATCGGGAATTTGAGCTCGTTGGCCAATTTCTGCAATTCGATTTTCCACAACCGCACGCGATAGCCGTTGGAGCCGCCGCCATCAGCCGTCACCATAAGACCTTTGGGGCTCGCATAACGTTTTTTCCCCATCGTGCGCCACCATCGGCGAATGGCGTTGACCGCAAAAGCGGCCGTGTCGTGATCTGTTCCCACGCTGACCCAACCGGTGTTGTTGCGAATATCGTAAACGCCGTAAGGCACCGCGCGTTTCAATTTGGGATCGATGAAGTCATGAATATTGACGTCTTCGGGGCTGTCCTGGGGCCGCCATTCGCGACCCGCATTCTTAAAATTGCCCACCAATTCCTTCTTTTTGGTGTCCACCGAAACAACCGGCTGGCCGTCCTTCAGGAAGGATGCGGCGCGCGCGTTGATGTACTGAAATTGTGCGTCTCTATCCATATGCTGGTTGCCTTGGCGGGTTTTGCGGTTCGCCTGCAAGCTATAGCCCGCCTGTTGCAGAAGCTCGCCCACCACGGTGTGGCTGACCTCATGTCCTTTGTTCACCAGCTCTTTGCTCAACTTACGCAGACTGCGCGAAGTCCATAACAAGGACTTCATCGGATCACCGCGCGTGGCGGGTTCAACTAGAGTTTTGAGATCCCTCAGAAGCGTGGGGTCGTGAACGATCTTAGGCTTACGGCCTCCGCCATGCTTGCGGATGCGCCCCAGATCGGTTTTGTGGCGGCGGCGAATATCATCCAGTCCGCGGTAAACCGTCCGTCGCGCAAGGCCGGTTACGCGAACCACACAACTGACTCCGCCACGCCCCAAAGCCTTCGCTTCCGCAGCCGCCCAGCGTCGCCGGCTCTGCTCATTCAGAACCGGCTCCATCTCTTTCCATCGCTTGCAAAGATGTTGAACTTGCGCGGCTGCAATCATGCCGCGATTCTATCTCAACCAATTCGCTCGTGGGAATCCCCACTCCAATATCTTCGTTCAGTGTGCTATTATTGACTCACTTGCTTCCTTACAGCGCCTAAAGATGCAGATCAACAAGAGCGACCGCAACGATGCCGTGGGCATCGCACGCATCATGCAATGTGGATGGTACAAGGGAGTCCCCGTCACGGAAACGCCGGCGCCGGCCAGCGTCGCACGCCCAACCGTAATTCAAAATATCTAAGTAAATCGCGGCTTTGTCGTGCGGTCAGCCCCGAAAATCACCCACTCGATTCCGCGAAGCCCCAGAATTGAAATCGTGCTGTTCGAATAACTTCTCCAGCTCACGCATAGTTGTTTGGCGTGTCACGGTCGTTACTGCACGCGTCATATATTGATCTGCTGTGGTTTCGAGAAAACGGTACATAATTGGCCCGCATCAATGTTCGTTCGTTACTCGTTTTCCGTTACCCCCAGACTGTGCCGCAGCATGCTTGGTACTCGATCACCTCTGCTCGGCTGTAAGGTCGATCACTTCCTTGAACCCAAAGCCTCGCGTGCTGTCGATCAAAGCAATCCGCATCGGGGCCAAGCTGTACCGGCATAGTGACAGAAATATTCCCCGCTTTTTTCGAACGTGAGCGTCGGAACGACCCACCTGCCGCCAGTGTTTCTTCAGCCAGATGAGCATGACGCGATAGCTTGCCGGCTTGAGAATTCTCGTAATTTTCAAGACAGATAACCTCGTCCGCATCGCTCTGTAATTCTGCGAGATTCTCCGTCGGTGCTATCGGCACCGCGATGATGAGTTTTTTCAAATTGCCAGCCAATCGGAGACAACAAATCAAGGATGTAGTCTTTCGGTGACGGGAAAACATGAGGATACATTCGAGCCGCACATTGGCCGTCACCATCGCACACCAAGCGATGCTCAGATAGCCCTTAAAAACACTCTCGCACTATTCGGCTGCAAGCTGTAGCATTTGGTTGGGAGCATTCTCAGCATTGCGGAGGCGTGCCTCATTACGCGCGATGTAGTCGCGTGTGATCGGGACAATCCCTTGACGCTTTGTCATTTGAATTTCAAACACCATCATGCCTTCCTCCCTGAAGGCCATTTCCGACGACGCGAGATAAAACTCCCACATTCTACAGAAGCGCTCGTTGTAAAGATGTTCTGCTTCGCCACGTCGTGCCAGAAACCGTTCATGCCATGCCTTGAGCGTATCGGCATAATGGACACGCAGGATCTCAATGTCGGTCACAAGCAGGCCAGCGCGTTCGATGGCGGGTAGCACCTCCGACAGTGCCGGAATATAACCGCCCGGAAAAATGTATTTTGCAAGCCATGGGTTGGTGATCCCAGGGCCATCTGACCGGCCGATAGAGTGCAAAACAAATACGCCATCATCGTCGAGGATTGTGGCGCACCGGCGAAAATACTCTTCGTAATAACCAACTCCGACATGTTCGAACATTCCGACCGAGACGATGCGATCGTAAGTCCGGTCGATATCGCGGTAATCGACGAGATGATACCGGACTCGCTCCTCAAGTCTGGTTTCATCGGCCCGAGTGCGCGAAAATGCCAGTTGTTCTTTGGACAACGTCACGCCGTCAACATCCGCTCC
The DNA here is from genome assembly GCA_963729965.1 of uncultured Alphaproteobacteria bacterium. GTDB lineage: Bacteria > Pseudomonadota > Alphaproteobacteria > Rhizobiales > Xanthobacteraceae > BOG-931. The sequence continues at coordinate 31,979 of CAVSPX010000005.1, read as the reverse complement.
GCAGACTTCGGCGAAGTAGCGCGCAAGGCCTCCCCAACCGGAACCGACATCGAGCACGCTCTGCCCTGGCTCGATCAGCAGCTTCGCGGCGAGGTGTCGTTTCTTCGCCAGCTGGGCATCATCGAGCGACTGATGCTCACTTTCGAAATAGGCGCAGCTATATTGCCGATCGGCGTCGAGGAACATGGAGTATAGCTGTCCATCGAGATCGTAGTGGTGAGCGACATTTCTTTGCGCGCGATTGCGAGAATTGAATTGCTCAAGCCGGCGGCAAAGGTAGCGCAAGAACCATTGTGGCTTTGCCCACCGCGTGGGATTGCCGGACCGGTCTTGAGACAGCGCCAATGCCAATACGTCGGCAATCGATCCATCTTCAACGACAAGAGAACCATTCATGTAGGCTTCCCCGAACCTGAGGTCGGGGTCAAGGAGAACGCCCAACTGTGCCCCAATGCAGGCGAACCGGATGGCAAGCGGCTTGCCACTTCCGTCACCAACCGTAAATATGTCACCTCCGGCTGTTATGACCCGCAGATTGCCAGAATGAATGAACGAGCCGAGAGCGCTTTCGAGGATTCGGGCTATAAGTCGACTGAAGGCCCGCGCTGCAGGCCTCTGCAAATAGCCTTGCCAATCGATTTCGACAAGCTTCATGGCACAAAGATCATATTGTCAAAGACATCATGACGCAATCTTCGTCTGGGTAATTGATTCAAATCAAATGCGCGCCGGATGCGTCATGCGTAGGGCGGCAAGCCGTCCGCAAAAATCAATTTCGACCGCAATAGCGGCCCACTCCTAGCCGCGGCGACGCCATCCGCGATGGCGCGGATGGCGTGATCCACGACATTACAGATTCTCCCACTTAGTTCTCAATTTGAAAAGAAAAGGGTGTTCTGCCCGCCATGAGAAAACCCCGAGTCACTCCGCCGAAGACCCATTCACTCAGCGGGGTGCGACCATAAGCGTCAGCAACGATAAAATCGGCATTTTGCTCCTTCGCGAAGCGAAGCAGAACGTGGACGCGGCGGCTGTTGAGCAACGTCAAGGACGGTCAACAGCATGCCGATTGACCTTAAGCAGGAGTAATTCTAATGGGCACTCCTATCACCGAGCTGACCGATAAGATCGCTGCACTTGAGGCAGAGCTTGAGGTCGAGCTTGCAAAACGCCGCGCCGAGCTTCGCGTCGGCCTGGAGAAAGGCAGAGTGGTTTTTGAGGAAGAACTCCTACGTCGCCATCGTGAACTGCGCACGAAACTGTTGCGGTATGTCGTACGCGCACCCGCTGGTCGTTGTTACCGCTCCGGTGATCTATTCACTTATCTTCCCGTTACTGTTGCTCGATCTGTTCGTCACCGTCTATCAGGCAATCTGCTTTCCAGCTTACGGAATCGCCAAAGTACGCCGCGGTGACTATTTCGCCTTCGACCGCTACCACCTTGAATATCTTAACGCGCTCGAAAAACTCAATTGCGGCTATTGCTCCTACGCGAACGGCCTAATCGCCTATGTTCGCGAAATCGCCGGACGTACAGAGAAATATTGGTGCCCGATAAAGCACGCACGCCGCATGATCGGTGCCCATCCACATTATGCGCGATTTCTCGACTACGGCGATGCGACCGCCTTCCGTGAGCCATTGAAATGATACGAATGTCCGAATGGATCACGAGTGACGGGTTGCACAATTTCCTAGATCAGAGTGCATCGTAGTACAAAGCGTTGCAACGGCACAAGTTTGCTTGCCGGATCGCCGCTGAAGATATTTAGGGTCGCGAGGTCGGTTCCTCACTTTGCAACCGGAACGCGGCCGAGCGCCGCCAAAACTGCAGCCGGCGTGATCGGCAGTTTGCGCATGCGCACCCCTATCGCGTTATGCACCGCGTTGGCGACCGCCGCGGCCGTGGCAATGGTGGCCGGCTCCGCGATCCCGCAGGCGTCGGTGGCGCTAATGGCCTGATAGTTTTCCAGTATGACGACGTCGATCGCAGGCGTCTCGTGCGGGCCGGCAAGCTTGTATTGCTCCAGGTCAGCGTTGACCATGTGCCCGGTGGCGCGGTCGAGAATGCGATTTTCGAACAACGCATATGAAATGCCCATGATGATGCCGCCGTGAATCTGGCTCTCGAGCTGCCGCGGGTTTATCGGTCGCCCGCAATCATGCACCGCCGTCAGCCGCTCGACGCGCACGATGCCCGTCTCGGTATCAACGGCAACTTCAGCGAACTGCACGCCGCCAAGATCCTCGCGCGCGATGGTCAGGGGGCTGGAGACGCGGAAGCCGCCGTAATTGTCGCCGCGTTGGGCGACGGCGCTGACGGCGTCATCGCGCAGCAGCCCGGCCGCCTCGCGGAAGCTCATGCCGCGCATAGGATCGCTGAGAGAAAAGACACGGCCTTGCCTGGAGGCGAGATCCGCCGACCGCACGCCAAGGCCGCGCGCCGCCGCGGCGAACAGTTCTCGACGGACCTGGTAGGCGGCCTTGCGGGCGGCAGGCGTTATCGAGCCGGCAGTCTTGCTGCCGCCGGAACTCGGTCCCGGTGGGAAGTCGGTGTCTCCGATGCGCACCGCGATATCCTCTGGCCGCAACCCGAGCTCTTCGGCGACGACCTGCGCCAGTAGGGTGCGGATGCCGCTTCCGATGTCCTGCACCGACGAGCGCACCTCGACCGAGCCGTCGCGATCAAGTCGGACTTCGCAAGCGGCGTCGGCCTGCACGATGCCGGGCCAGAATGCCTGGGCGACGCCGATGCCACGCTTGACTGGATCAGCGCCGGTGCCGGACGTGCGGCGCCGGCGCCAACCAAAGCGCTCGGCTCCTATCCGGCGCTCCTCGCGCCGAACCGCGCTCGGATCAATCCTGTCGCGCAACTCCAAAGCATCGAGGCTCAGTCTCTCGGCAAGCTCGTCGATCAATTGCTCGAGCGCAAATGCGCCCTGCACGTTTCCCGGCGCCCGCATCGCACAGCCCGGCGCAGCGTGGATGAACACGTCATGCTGCGCCATTGCGAAGTTGGGGCAGTCATACATCGCCTGCGCGATGGTGCCGACGCCGGCGCCGAGTTCGACGCCGGCAGTGCCGTAGGAAAGGAGCAAAATCGCGGTCAGCTTGCCGTCCCGCGCGCGCCGATGCGCAAGCGCTGCCACGTGCTTGGCCGATTGCCGCTGGCCTCCTGCTCTTCGGCGCGGTCCAAGAAAAGAGCAACCGGCGCGCCGGCCTTCCGCGACAGCTCGACGGCGATATAGCCGAAATCGCCGATGCTGAGCTTCGAGCCAAATCCGCCGCCCATGAACTCAGTCAGCACGCGCACTTTCGCACGCGGCAGACCGAACGCAGACGCGAGGTCGTCGCGCACACCAACCGTGTTCTGGGTCGAGATGTTGACGGTGAGACCCTCCGGCCGCCAATCGGCGACGATGGCATGCGGTTCGAGGCAGCAATGGGTCTGCACCTGGGTGCGAAATTCACCTTCGACCACCACATCCGCTTGCCGGATTCCCTCCGTCACGTCGCCGCGCCCATCGCCGAAAAACGTATTGGCGGTGGGGCCGAACACATTTGCCGGTTGGCTTTCCGGTTTCCGGTCAGCAGCAAAGGTTTTGTCTGATTCCTCAAATACGCGCGGCGCATCGGGTTGTCGCGCCTCGTCCAGGTCGACGACGAAGGGCAAGCTCTCGTACTCCACTTTGATCAGGTGAGCCGCCTCCTCGGCCGCGCTTCGCGTCGCCGCCGCTACGGCTGCGATCGGAGCGCCGACATAGCGCACAACGGGCAGTTCAGCGGTCTCGGGCGCAGGCGAGGTGCCCGCCGCCCGCGCAAAATCGGTCAAGACGTGAACCGCGCGCACGTCGGGATGCTGCTCGGCGGACCGCGTATCGATCGACAAAACGCGCGCATGGGGATGCGGCGAACGCAGGATGCGCGCGAACAGCATGCCTGGCAGCGCGACGTCCACGGTGTAGCGCGCCGCACCGGTCACGATCGCGCGTCCACCGACGCGGGGGATCGATCTGCCGATAATGGCGAGTTCAGCGTTCGGCGGCAGCGGCGGCGGCTCGTCGGCGGGAATGCGACGGCTCACCTGGTTAAGCGATACCCCGGCAATACCGACGGTGAGCTTTTCTGTTCGGTTGGCGGGGGCGGCCACGATGGAGTACCTAGAACGTGCGGCCGACGAAGCGGCGGACGCTTGCAAGCCGCTTGTCGCCTTCGGCTCGGTTCATGTCAGGACCGATGCCGCTCAGATACAGATGCCGCAGCAATTCTATGCCGCAGAATTGCATCAGCCCCTCGTCATACAGGGTGCTCAGTGCACGCGGCGTTCCATTGCCTTTAAGTTCTTCCGTGCTCGCCCCTGTTGTCGTGATGATCACGCCCTTCTTGCCGGTCAGTCCCGGCAAATACTCTCCTTTTCTGACCACATAGGCGAAGCCGGAACAGAACACGCGGTCGAGATAGCCTTTCAGCATGGCGGGAAAGCCGCTCCACCACAACGGCGAAACCAGCGTCAGCACGTCCGCCCGGCGGACTGCGGCTTGCTCATCGCGGATGTCCTTCGCCGCCTTGGCGCGACCAATCGCCGCCAAATCAGGCGCTGATAATACCGGATTGAATTTTTCAGCATAAAGATCGCGGCACTCGACGCGATGTCCACGCTCGGTCAGCGCCGACTTGTAAGTTTCGACGACGGCATGATTGAAGCTCTTCGGGCTCGGATGAGCGGCGATGATGAGATGATGCACCTGCCCCTCCTGAGTGGCAACGCTACGGATACAGGCCTCCGCAGCGGGAAAAATTGATGCAGGTCAAAATTCCGTCTGACCGCAAGTTCCCATGGCATCCGATGGCCGTTTCTACACCGCCCGCAGGTTGAATTGGCCCCAGCATCGGATGATTTGATTGTTTATCGGCAGTCAAAGGCTCTGTTGCCCGACGGCCTAGCCCGGTATCGTCGGCCGCAGCCCCGAAGGCCGCCGATTTTTTGCGCTATATCAATGCGGCCGATGCTGTTGCCCTAAACTAATTATGCCAATGCACGCCGCGATCGATCGGACGACCATGCCACGGCACGATTTGCTCCTGTTTGCGCTGCGCGGAACCGACGAACTCGGATCGGCAATCGCAGCCTTGCTTGGACAGCCATTGGCCAGCCACGAAGAGCGGGAATTTGAAGACGGCGAACACAAAGCGCGTCCTCTCGAGACGGTGCGCGGGGCCGACGTCTTCGTCCTGCACAGCCTGCACGGCGGGCCGGAGTTGAGCGCCAACGACAAGCTGTGTCGGCTGCTGTTCTTCGTCGGCGCACTCAAGGATGCCGGCGCTACGCGAGTAACCGCACTGACGCCCTATCTCTGCTATGCGCGCAAAGATCGCCGGACCAAACTAAATGATCCAGTCAGCATCCGTTACGTGGCAGGCCTGTTCGAAGCCGTTGGCACCGACGCGATCGTCACTCTCGATGTGCACAACCCTGCCGCTTTCGAAAATGCCTTCCGCTGCACGACGGTGGCACTGACCGCAGCATCATTGTTCGTCGACTACGCCAAGGGACTGTCGAGTGAAAAGCTCTGCGTCGTGTCTCCGGATACCGGCGGAGCGAAGCGCGCTGATTTGCTCCACGAGGCACTGGAAGCCGCGCTGGGAAAGCCGATCGGAAAGGGCTTCGCCGACAAACGGCGGAGCGCCGGCGTGGTGTCGGGCGACCTGTTTGTCGGCGATGTAGCTGGCGCGACCGTGCTCATCGTCGATGATCTTATCAGCACAGGAGGCACGCTCGTGCGCGCGGCACGCGCGGCGCGGAACGCCGGAGCGACGCGCATCATGGCATTGGTAACTCACGGACTGTTCATGCCGGGGGCCGAGGCTGCGCTTGCGGACCCGGCCATCGACCGCGTTGTCGTTACCGATGCTGTTCCGGCATTCCGGCTCGGTTCGGCTGGCGCCCGTGCCAAGCTCGATATCCTTCCGGTGGCGCCGCTCCTCGCCGAAGTCATCCGCCGTCTGCATGCCGGCGATACGCTCGGTGATCTGCTGGTCTTTTGAGAACTCTTTCCAGCCGTATCGCATCCATAGCGGCGAGCCGCAGGTAGGTGCGTGCCAGCACCGGCCATTTCTCCGGTGTCCGTGGCGCAGCCTCGAGCAAATGGGCGATGGCGAGGCGCGCCCGCAGCATTGCTCGATGGCAGCGATAGAAGGTGAAAACCTCATCCGGATAACTACCGTCGAGCAGGTGCGTAAAGCGTCGCTGCAAATATTTTGCCGCCCAGGCGGCACCCAGCCGCTCGCACTCGACGCAAAGGAATGCGATTTCATCGAGCGGATCGACCATACGCAATCGCGCATTGAATTCCAGACAATCGATGATGCGGACCGGATCGCCGAGAAAAATATGCTCGGGCCGCAAATCTCCATGCCCGTCGACGATATGCCTGCGCTGCACACGTTCGGCCAGCAGTTCGCTCCGCTCGCTGAGAAAGCGCCGCTGCATCCACTCTATGTGGCGCACCCTGCCTGCGGGAAGTCGAAAGCTCGGGTCGAGCAGAATGCGGTGGTCGTAAGCCAAGCTCCGCCGGAATTCCGCGACGTAGGCGGCGGGCGAGATCAACACGGCGCTGGCACGGCGATAGAACCGAACCAGCGTAGCCACGACACGGTCGAGCTGCCAGCGCTGCAGCCGGCCATTGGCGATCGCCTGGTCGAGCATTTGGGTCTGGTCGAGGCGGCTCATCACCACGAGCCAATCGACCACCTCGCCTTTGCCCCCGATCGCGAGACCGCGTTCCGAATGCGTCAGCGGGGCGACCTCCAGATAAATGTTCGGAGCAAGACGGCGATTGAGCTTGAGTTCGGCTCGGCACGCGGCCTCGCGGCGCCTCCAGCGTGGAGAAATCGAGATAGGGGAAACGGACCGGCTTCTTCAGCTTGTAGGCCCGATCGCCAGCCAGAAATACCAGCGACATATGAGTCTCGTGCCTCGTCACCTCGGTAACGGGCGGCCGATAGCTGCCGATCTGCTGCAAAAATGCGATTTTGTCGTCCGGCGTCGGCGCTGCCAGCCGAATTTCCGATGAATAGTCCTCAACCGACATCGAGACGTCCATAAAGCAGGCCCGTGAACTACTCATTGATTCGGATCAATTTCTAGTTTTTGTCCAGCCATAGGGATGCTGGGCAAGCTCTCGAAATACTGGTGATCGTTCAGCCGAGATGATGTGAAACCGAGCCGTGGCGGATCTGCCGTTCCAGCTGGTTCCAGGCGTCTTGCGGGTCGCTGGCGAACTCGAAGAGGGATAGTTCGTCCTTTTCAATCATTCCCTCACGCACGAGTCGTTCGAAGTTCACGATCGAGCGCCAGTAAGCCTCATCGAACGGCAAGATCGGGATCGGACGGGTTTTCCCGGTCTGCTTGAGCGTCAAGATCTCGAACATCTCGTCGAGCGTGCCAAAGCCGCCGGGAAACACGACGAGCGCATTGGCCTGCATGTGCAGCTTCCGGATTGCCATGGCAAATCGTCAGGCCGTCACGCGGCCATTTCCGGCCCAAGATTGCGCTCCGGCTTTTCCTCCGGAATTTCCGTCATGGTGGCCTCGGTAAGCAAGAGCACGCTTGCCACGGAGACGGCGTTTTCGAGCGCGATGCGGACGACCTTTGTCGGATCTATGATGCCGGCTTCGACAAGGTCGACATATTCCTTACGCGCGGCATCGAAGCCGTAATTGCCTTTTCCTTCGAGCATGCGGGCAACCACCACGCCGCCGTCGATCGCGGAGTTTTCGGCGATCTGTCGGGTCGGCGCATCGAGCGCGCGCCGGATGATCTGCACGCCGGTCTTCTCATCGCCTTCGCACCTAGCCTCTTCCTGTGCAACGGCGTCGACACAACGTAGCAAGGCAAGGCCGCCGCCAGGAACGATTCCTTCGGCGACAGCCGCCTTGGTCGCGCTGATGGCATCGTCGAACGCCTCTTTCCTTGCTTTCATCTCCGACTCGGATGGCGCGCCGACGCGAATGACGGCGACGCCGCCAGCCAGCTTCGCCAACCGCTCCTGCAGCTTCTCCTTGTCGTAATCGCTGGTCGTCTTTTCAATTTCTCGGCGGATCTGCTCGATGCGCCCCTCGATCTGCTTGCGCTCTCCCGCCCCGCCGATGATCGTAGTGTTGTCCTTGTCGACGACCGCGCGCTTGCAACGGCCAAGCTGCTCGATCTTCGCATGTTCCAGTTTCAACCCTAATTCCTCGGCGATGACCTGGCCGCCTGTCAGCACTGCCATATCCTCCAACATGGCCTTGCGCCGATCGCCGAAGCCGGGCGCTTTGACGGCGCAGCTCTTCAACGCTCCGCGGATCTGATTGACGATGAGGGTAGCGAGCGCTTCGCCTTCGACGTCCTCGGCCACGACGAGCAGCGGCTTCCCTGCCTTCGCAACCTGTTCAAGAAGCGGGACCATGTCGTTCAGCGAGCCGATCTTGCGATCCGACAACAAGATCAGGCAGTCCTCCATCACTGCTTCCATCTTGTCGGGGTTGGTAACGAAATAGGGCGAGAGAAATCCGCGGTCGAACTGCATTCCCTCCACGACATCGAGTGCGGTCTCAGTCGTCTTCGACTCTTCAACGGTGATCACGCCCTCGCTGCCGACCTTTTCCATTGCATCGGCCACGAGTTCGCCGATCGCAGGATCGTTGTGCGCGGAGATGGTGCCGACTTGCGCCTTTTCCTTTCGCGTTTTTACCGGCCGGGACAGCGCGCGCAACGCCTCGACGGCGCGCTTTGTCGCGCGATCCAAGCCGCGCTTGATGTCGATCGCGCTCGCGCCGGCGACCACATTGCGTACACCGTCGGCGAAAATCACCTGGGCCAGAATCGTCGATGTGCTCGTGCCGTCGCCGACCATGTCGCCGGTCTTTTCAGCGGCCTGACGCAGCATCCGCGCGCCCAGATTCTCCTCGGGATCCTTAAGGTCGAATTCCTTCGCAATCGTGACGCCGTCGTTGCAGACGATCGGCACACCCCACTTTTTCTCGATCAGCACCGATTTGGATCTGGGGCCCAGGGTGACGCGAATTGCATCGGTGAGTTGCGTAGCGCCTCGCAAAATCTTTTCGCGGGCGGCCGAGCGGAACAGGATTTGTTTATGGGGCATGGAATCACCTCTTCATGGGGCAAGCCGTACGCGCGCACTCTGTGGCGTCGGCGATGGTTCCGCATCGTCATCGCCTGTTCGACGTCAGCGATCGTGGGGTTGCGCACCGGAATATGGACGACGCGGCAGTCGTCGATACCGCCGACCAGCGCCAAATCGGCCCACGTAACAGGCAATCCGCCGGTACTTGTCCGGGTGTGTTCCATGGGTTTCTCCTTGCGCTTTTCAAGCACCGGAGGGCAAGGGCCGCGTTGATCCCGATCAATATTCGCTCGGGCCGTTCCCCGGAGATCGAGGCGCGCCGGATTTTAATCAGCGGACTGGGCCGAGACGACTATTCCGCACTGGCCGGCGGCAGCGAGAGGAAGCGGCACGTGCACATAACCGGCGCACCGCTGAGTATCTCATTGGTGCGCTGTATGTAATCGTCAAGAAAGTTTGGCTTCGTAGAGCCCTTTTGCGAGCTGGTCGTGCAGATCGGCATTTTCCATGATCGCGGAGACGATTGTCTCATCCCCAAGCGCCTCCGCTTCGGAAAGCCCGCGATGCCATTGCTTGGCTCCTAGGTCTCCCCGGCCTATGCGCATCAACGTGTAGAGCTCTTGTCGGGCCAACGGCGAAAGCGAAGCAACGGCCTCTCGAAGGGCTTCAGTCTGGGAAGCGCTGGCCGCGAGTGGCTCAAATCCGAGTTCGGCAGTCGGATTGTGCTCGCCTCGTCCAGGTCTCACGCCGCCCAAATTCGCTTCGGGCACATTGCCAAGTATCGAATCGCGCTGCGTACGCGCAGCCCCGACCAGAAGTGCGATAAAGCGGGCCTGACCTACGCTTAGTTCCTTAAGCATCTGGATTTTTCCTGCCTTCGCCTCGATGGCAAAATGCTTATGGCGCGGTAGCGAGGGCGCATTGACGTAGGTCAAGAGTATGGAGCGGGCCGACAGCTACTATTCGCGCGACAGTCTTCGGACCGCGCTTTGCCGCGAATCTGACGGGTTCTGCGCTGCAAACTGCCCGAGCAGTTTGATCACTTCATCGTCTGAGATCTGGCTGAAATCCCGATAATAAAAACCGATCGCTCCAAAGAATTCATGATCTTCAAGGCAGATGACAACATCGGCGTCCCGGCGTAGCGCGGCGACAGTCTCGGTCGGCGCAACTGGTACGGCCAGAACCAGCTTTTTGGGATTGCGCATACGTGTGGCCTGCAGTGCAGCGCGAGTGGTCGCGCCGGTGGCGATGCCGTCGTCAACCACTATCGCGGTGCGGCCTGTCACATCGATGCGCTTGCGGGTGCCCAGATAGAGCTGCCGCCGCCGTTCGATCTCGGCGAGTTCCTTGTCGCAGACGGCTTTGAAGTCGGCGTCGTTGATGCCCGCCATCCGGATCACATCGTCGTTGCGAACGACGATCGGCGTCGCGCCATCGACAATGGCGCCCATGGCCAGCTCAGGCTCGAATGGCACACCGAGCTTGCGTACGAGGATCAAATCGAGCGGCGCGTCCAGGGCGCTGGCAATCTCGGCTGCAACGGGCACACCGCCGCGCGGCAGGGCGAGGATCACCGCCTGTTGATTCCTGTACTCTTCAAGCTCTTTCGCTAATTGCCGCCCCGCATCGGCGCGATTTTTGAATGGCATGACAGCCTCGCCGCAATCTAATTACGGCCGTGTCAGGGCGCTGGTAGAGGCCGGTTTAAGATAGTGCCAAAACCATGACGTAGCATGGTTGATAACCGCCTCGAGCGCACCGGGCTCTGGAAAGAGATGACTCGCTCCGGGAACGATCTCCAGCTTTTTCGGCCCACGGAGCCGCGAAAGCGCCTCCTCATTGAGTTCTATTACGCCAACATCGGCACCGCCGACGATCAAAAGCGTCGGCGCTGATACGGAATCGAGCGCATTGCCGGCAAGGTCGGGCCGACCGCCGCGCGAGACGACGGCGCCGACGCGGCGCGAAAGCTTTGCCGCGGCAACGAGTGCCGCCGCCGCCCCGGTGCTGGCACCGAACAAACCGAGCGGAAGCTTGGCGACTACCTCCCGGCCGTCAGCCCAAGATACGGCGTCGACAAGCCGCTCTGCCAATAGCGAGATATTGAACACGTTGGCGCGATTGGTCTCCTCAACCGGCGTCAAGAGATCCAACAGCAGCGTCGCAATCCCCCAATCGTTCAGGGCATCGGCAACAAGCATGTTGCGCGGGCTGAAGCGGCTTGAACCGCTGCCATGCGCGAACGCGACCAGCGCAAAGGCCTGTTCCGGTATTTGCAAAATCCCGGCAAGCCCAAGCGGCGAAATGCGGACTTCACGCCGCTCGGCTTTCGCACGACTCGGTCGATGATCGATATTGAAAAGGCTCATCACAGCGCTTCATCTCCGGGCTAGACGCCAAACAATTTGCGCTCATTTCGCACTCACCCTATTGACTTAAATCAATGAAGGTCCCCCAAGAATTGGAACGCTTGGTTTTCGAGCGCGGCCCGCCATGTTGGACGCTGTACAGCCACATGCAAAATCGGACTCTGTTGATCTAGCGCAAAGTCTGCGGCCGCTAACGGGAGAAGATTAAGCGGGCTTCATCGAAAGCTTCCGTGGAGGATTTGCGATGAGCAATGTGGGTCTTGAAAGCATCGATCACACCGTTCAGCTCACGCATCAGTGGATTAATGATCTCGACACACGGCTTGGCTGGGAGAACAAGCATCGTTCCTTCCGCCTTCTCCGGGCCGTACTGCAGGCCGTACGCGACTGGCTTCCGGTCGACGATGCGGTGCATTTCGGAGCCCAGCTTCCCGAGCTTCTACGTGGCATCTATTACGAGCACTGGCGGCCGACGACCACGCCGGTCAGGCATCGCAGCAAGCTCGACTTCGTTGGGCGCATCGACGACGCCTTTGAGAACGATAGGCTCCTGTTCACCGCAGAAGCCGTCACGGCGGTCTTCGATCTTCTTTGCGATAAGCTTTCGGCTGGCGAGATCGAGAAAGTGCGGCATGCCTTGCCCGCGGATCTCAGAGCGCTATGGCCGGTCGCTTCACAAGTCGACTAACGCGCCGTGGCAGGAGGCGCCTAGGGCACTGTTGCAAGCCTCATCGTCCATGCCGCGGTCGAGCGCGGCTCGCCTCATCGTCTCAGTATTTTCCGCAAGTCCGCGAGTGCTTTGGTATTGATGACGTCATCGGCGGTAAGCCAACCGCGCCGGGCTTGATCGATTCCGAACCGGATATAGTCGAACGAATTGGTTGAATGCGCGTCCGTCGAGATCGCAAGCTTCACACCCGCCTGTTTCGCCGCCTTGATGTGAAGATCGTTCAAGTCGAGCCGCTCCGGTTGCGAATTAATCTCCAGATGGCAGCCGGTCGTACGGGCGGCGGCAATTACGCGCTCCATGTCGATGTCATAAGGGTCGCGTTGCCCAATCAGCCGTCCGGTCGGATGAGCGATGATCGAGACATGAGGATTGCTCATGGCTTTGATCACGCGATCGGTCTGGGTGTCGCGCGGCAGATCGAAATACGAATGCACGGCGGCCAGGACAATGTCGAGTTTGGCCAAGCAGGAATCTGGCAGATCGAGACTGCCATCCTTTAGAATATCGACCTCGATGCCTTTGAGGATCGTGAAGCTACGAATTTGCCTATTGATGCGGTCGATTGCGCGCGCTTGCTTGCCGACGCGAGCCGGATCGAGGCCGTGGGCCATGGCGACGCGGCGGCTGTGGTCGGTCAGCGCGAGGTATTGATAGCCCTTGGCCTGCGCGGCCTTGGCCATAGCTTCGATTGATGCCGTGCCGTCCGTCCAATCGGAATGCACGTGAAGGTCGCCGCAAATGTCGGCCTGCGTGACCAGCACCGGCAAGTCGCCGGCTTCGGCCAGCGTGACCTCGCCCCGATCTTCGCGCATTTCCGGCGGAATGTAAGAAAGCCCGAGCTTTCGGTAGATCTCCTCCTCGGTCAATCCAGCGACGCGCCGCTTTCCGGAGAACAAGCCGTATTCGTTGAGCTTCCAGCCGCGGCGAACCGCGATTGCACGCAGCGCAATATTATGGGCCTTGGACCCGGTGAAATAGAGCAGCGCCGCGCCGTAGCTTTGTTCGGGAACTGCACGCACGTCGACCTGAATGCCCGAACGCAACACGACGGTCGTACGCGTTCCCCCGTGAGCGAGCACCTCGACGACGTTTTCGTAGCCGACGAGCTTGTCGCCGACAGCGGCCGCATCGTCAGCAGCCACGACAAGATCGAGATCGCCGACCGTGTCGCGGCGGCGGCGATACGATCCGGCAACCGTCACACGACCACTGCCGCGCAGAAAGCTCACCAATGCGTCTGCTTCCGCTTCGGCGATCGAGAGTTTGAAGCGTTTTTCGGTCACCGGCTTTTCCAGCGCCGCCGCGAGCTTTTGCTCTGTCGTCGGACCAAACCCTTTGACCTTGTGCAGCCGTCCCATTCTGATAACCCGGCGCAGGTCGTCGAATGTGTTTACCTTCAGCCGGTCGTGAAGAAGCTTAAGACGCTTTGGCCCGAGCCCCGGCAGCGCGGCCATTTCGCCGAGTTCGCCGGGCAGCTTCTTCTTCAGAGCATCCAACAGCGCAAAATGTCCCGTCGCAACGATGTCGGCAATTTTGCCGGCCAAGTCCTTGCCTATGCCAGGAAGCTCGGACAGGTCGCGCCCGGCTGTGAGTATGCTTTTAACGCTTTGTGGCAGGCCTTCGATGGTGCGCGCCGCGCGCCGATAGGCGCGCACGCGAAACTGGCTCTCACCCGCAATCTCGAGGAGCTCGGCGGCCTGATCCAACATTGCCGAAACTTCGGCATTCTGCACCGGCATAATGGGCAACTCCTTGGCTGCCGTTCTTTACCGCCCTTCCAACCGGACTATTTTGATCCAGATCAGGAGCGGCTGGCTCTGACCGTCTTGATCTGCATCAATGCAGTGAAATACTCCCCGTTATCCATTGCATTGCACGAAATCGCGTCCCGGCCGCGCATGCAACTTCGGCAAAAGGAATATCTGCGGCCAATGCCTGAGAATCACGCCACTGCGCCAACACCCGAGGTAGCCGTTCAGATTACCGGTCTTACGCGAAAGTTCGGTGATCTTGCGGCCGTCGATTATGTGACCTTGGCGATCGAGCGCAGCACAATTTTCGGCCTGATCGGCCCCAATGGCGCCGGCAAGAGCACGCTGATCAAGATGTTGACCACGCTTTTGCCGCCGAGCTCGGGTTCGGCCACGGTCGCGGGCTTCGATATCGTCAAGGAACCGTCGGAGGTACGGCGGCATATCGGCTACGTCCCACAGCTCCTGTCCGCGGATGGTTCGCTCACCGGCTACGAAAACCTGCTGCTATCAGCCCGTCTCTATGGAGTGCCAAGGACTGAAAGAAAGCAGCGGATCGAAGGCGCGCTGGATCGAATGGGTTTGGCACAGGTCGCGCATCGCCTCGTCGGCCATTATTCCGGCGGCATGATTCGACGTCTCGAGATTGCGCAGTGTCTGCTGCACCGGCCCGCGGTGCTGTTTCTCGATGAGCCGACAGTGGGGCTTGATCCTTCGGCTCGCGAAGCGGTGTGGGATCGCGTCCTCGATCTCAGGAACAGGTTTCAACGGACCATGATCGTCACCTCTCATCACATGGACGAAATCGACGAGTTCTGCGATCGCGTCGCGCTCATCGATCACGGCCGTATTGTCGCTGTCGGGACGCCTTCCGAACTGAAGGCGAAAATTGCGCCCGGTGCGACGCTCGACGATGTCTTCGTGCGTCTGGTTGGAGCATCAGACGAAGTGAAAACGAGAGAAGGTTATGGCGAAGTCAGACGCACCCGCCGTGCCGAGCGTGAGCACGGCTGAACGATCCTTCGGGCGAACGGTCAGTGATTACGCAACGCAAACGTTCGCCGTCGCAGCGGCCGAAGTGCAGAAGCTGCATCATGATCCGTTGGAATTGCTCACGCGCGCGGTCCAGCCGGTGTTGTGGCTGATGCTGTTCGGGGAGGTGATGGCGCGAGTGCGCGGCGTGGCGCCAGGTAATATTCCGTATATCGATTTTCTCGCTGCGGGTATCCTGGCCCAGAGCGCGTTGTTTGTCGCGATCTTCTACGGGATTTCTGCAATCTGGGAACGCGACCTCGGCGTGTTGCAGCGATATCTGGTAAGTCCGGCGCCGCGCACTGCCCTGGTTGTCGGAAAGGCGCTTTCGGCAGGAGTGCGAGCCTTGTCGCAGGCGCTGATCGTCTATTTTCTGGCACTGTTCCTTGGCGTCGGCATCGATCTTCATCCACAGAATATTCTGGGCGCCGCCGCAATCATCGTGCTCGGTTCAGGCCTGTTTTCGACTTTGTCCTTGATTATTGCCTGCATTGTGCGGACGCGCGAACGGTTCATGGGAATCGGCCAAGTGCTCACAATGCCAATCTTCTTCGCCAGCAATGCCATCTACCCGTTGTCGCTGATGCCGCCTTGGCTGAGCGTCGTTTCCCACGTCAATCCACTTACCTACGAGGTGGACGCGCTCAGGGCGTTAATGCTGGTCCGCGGCACCTCGGATTACGGATTGCCGGTCGACTTCGGCGTCCTCTTCATCACATCGATAGTGCTGATATCGATTGCTGGTCGGATGTACCGGCGAATGGGTTATTGAGCGAGCCGGGACGCTATCCAAACTCGCGCCGCGGCAAGTTGCTCGCTCCTATGGAGCGCAGACTCGCCGCAGCGACGCCGACGTGATAATCTCACTACCAGCACCTATAAACCAAACGCCAGTGGACTCTTCCGTGCCGGTAATATTTCACGTGCATATAGCCGCACGATGGCCCAGAATAACAGGCTCACGGATAGACCCCAACTCCCCACCATGGATAAACTCCGCCCCACCCACCGCGGTAGCCGCGGTAACCGTAGCCACTGACCACCCCCACCATGGCCGCCGCGTTGTACCGAAGCGGCGGTCGGCACAAGAGCACTTCCAGCCACAATGGCCGCGGCCGCAAGACCTACAATCACAGTTTTAAAATGACATCACAATTCTTCTCTTGCGATCGCATCATCGCAATGGGCTTGAGGGACACATTGAGCTAGATCAAATCGCAACCGTCGCGGCGAAAAGCCAGCAAGCGTCAGCGGCCCGGCTACCCGGGGAGTGTGATGAATCGCGAATTGGCGAAGGGATTGAAATCCGCCGGATTTCCCATTCGAGTTTTCCAGCTCGGGCACAAATTTTATCCTTCAGAGAAGAATTCCCGATGGAGCGAGGCGTCGCGCCGAGACGGCGTCACGGTCACGCCCTATGAACTGCAAAACCATTCACACGATATCGAAGAGGGCTATTACTGCCCTACCCTCCCCGACCTCATAGAGGCCTGCGGCGAGCATTTTGCGCGTCTCTACGTCGAGGCCGCGATCTGGACCGCGGAAAGCGACAACCCCCACGTCACGGTCAGGGCGCGCTCACCGGAAGAAGCGGTGGCGAAGCTCTGGCTTGCGCTTGCCAAGCCGTGAGTGCGGGAACAGCCCCTGCGCCGCGGGCGGGAGCGTGACCACGCTCTAGATAGACGCGTAGGTCGGCACCCAGCCTCCAGGAGGCGTTAAATCCAGTCGGTCCGGCCGCCGCGAGGCGCGTCCGGAAAGTTGCAAAATCTCCCCGCGGTATGCCCAGACCCGCAGATCGGTCCATACTGTTGTTCCTCCGATCTCGAAGCTGGATTTAGGGGCCCAGCGCTGCGCTATATAGCGGTCACCGCGCGTCGCGAGCCGACGCAACCGCGCGCGACCGATGGCGGCGCTTTCGAGAAGCCCGCGCCCAGCGAAGCCGTGCAAAGGTTTGAATACGAATTCCTGTTTCCGGCGCGCAAGCTCTTCCACATTTTCAGTGCGTATCAAATGCGTTTCCGGGACATGGCTATGCAGGAGCTCGCGTTCCTCCAGCTCAATGCCAAGGTCATTGTCCCAATGCGGCAGCGCCAGCCATTCCAGCAACCGCTTGTCGCTGCGCGTCGCATAGGTGAAGGGATTCGGCGCCATATAGACTCCGCCGATTTCATAGGCGCGGCGCAACGCGCCAAAGTCTGCTGACTCCCAGAAGAAATCAGTCGAGCGGTTGACGATGAAGCTCACTGCTTGCCCGCTCAACAGCAGGTTCGTGCCGTCCCAGCATAGCTCTGCAGGGACTGCCACCTCGGATCGCCGGCGCCGGCGTCGCAAAAGGTCGCACAGCAGATCGAGCTCCCGCCGAAATTTTCCGCGTTCCAGCGATGTCGAATTGTCGAGGACGACAAAGAGCCCGTCAGGACAACTGCCGAAAAAAGCTTCGGCCTCCCGCTCCACCAAATCGCCAATGTGTTGTTTGAACCGTGATACAGAAATTGGTGCTATTATTTTCCGATTTTGCTCCTGTCGCGTTGCTTCATAGTAGAGGGAGTTGATAATAGCAGCAAATATGAAACCGGAACCGTTGTCGTTGAACTCGATAAGCTGCCAGTTTCCTTCTGGAGAGAGGTGAAAGTCCCAAGCGCTGAAAAAGCACGTTTCAGAGCGCCTGAGCGTTGCAATCACTGGCACACCGCGCAGTGCTGCTATGCGCCAGGCGTCGCGGGTAGTGATGCGGTCAAAGATGCGAACGAATGTGGCGATTTCGGCAACAACAGAGCTAGGGATAACTTGATGCTGCGGGAGCACGGAAAATTCCTCGGAAGCCTTCGGCATGCCGGCAGCCTCAAGCGCGGCGAAAAAGCTATTCGCCGAAACAAGATTTGAAGCCGTCGCTGGCGCGACCGGCAAGGCGAACGAATCAGGCAACATTCGGCGTTCGGTCATATCGCAAATCGGCAATGAGCTAACGCATCCGCGACTTGAGCTTGATTGTCTTGCCGTCAATAACGAACCTGCCATAGCCATAGTGGTGAATGGTCTTGCAGTTCCTCTTGGCTGGATCGATCCATGCCTTGAGCACATCGAGAATAAAGAGATTGTATTTGTTTACAAAGCGAGAATCGGCGACCTTGCATTCGAGATTGGCGAAGCATTCTTTGATAAGCGGGGCCGTCACCCGCGTGGACGGCACTGCCGTGAGACCCAATGTTGCAAACTTGTCGATGTTGCGGCCAGATGTGTTGCCGACCATGACCGCGATCGGCGCCAAGTCTCGTGATGGAATAGCGATGACACATTCACGCGTGGCACGTAGCGCTGCAAAGCTGTAGTTCGCGCTGCTAACAATGCACGCGACTTGCGGCGGCTCGAATTCCACCATCATGTGCCAAGACATCGTCATGACATTAGCTGCTCCGCGAGCAGCCGTTGTGAGCAGCACGACCGGTCCAGGCTCGAGCAATTGGTAGACCTTGGACAAGGCCATCTTTCTCATCGAATGCGGAGCCTCCCCGTAAAGCGGCGAATCGTTCTGTCGTACCGGGCGCGCGCCATTCATTCGCGGCCAGCCGATTTAGTGCCACCGCCTCATTGCCATTGCGTTGCGCACCCTGCGCTCAGCGAGCGCCAGAGCTGCTGCGCGAGGCGGGGTGTTTTGGCGGCGGCTTTCTTCCAATACGGCGCGCGTGTTGTCGCGGATTCGCTCGTCGATATACGTGAACGCTTCGTGCTGCGTGCCGCCGCGATATTCTATCGCCGCGCAGATGACGCCGCCGGCATTGGCGATGAAATCAGGGATCACGACAATGCCACGCGCGTGCAGCGCCTGTTCGGCTTCCGGCGTGAACGGAATATTGGCACCTTGCGGGATCAGGCGCGTTCGCAACCGGGACACGTTGTCGGCGCGGACCACATCGGGACGCGCCGCCGGTATCCATATCTCGCAGTCGACATCGAGGATCGCGTCGCCGGCAAGCTTCGTACCCTTGTCGTAGTCGCGCAGTTTGCGCCCGCCCGCTTTCAGAGCGGTCAGCTCGCCAACATCGAGCCCGGACGGATCGATCAACGTGCCGCCCGTATCGCTCGCAGCAACGAGGACGGCGCCTTTGTTCGCGAGAAACCGTGCGGCGTGCCGGCCGACGGCGCCAAAACCTTGAATGGCCACGCGCGCGCCTTGCAGGTCAAGGCCGATGAATTCGCGAGCGACATCGACGCAGGCGGCAAGGCCGAAACCGGTCGCTCCGATCTCGTCGAGCGGAATTCCGCCGATCACGCTTGGCAGACCGACGGCGCGGCCGGTCTCGTCCTTGACCCAGGCCATGCATCGTTCGTCCGTGCCCATGTCCGGACCGGGAATGTAATCGGTCACGTCGCGCAGCGCGCCGGCGAAGCTGCGGATCAGTTCCTCTTTGGCTGCCATGTCCATGGCGGGATTGCCGAAGATGACTGACTTGCCGCCGCCGTGCGGCAATCCGGCGGCGGCATTCTTCCAGGTCATCGCGCGCGCCAGCCGAAAGCACTCTTCGAGCGAGACGTCCGGCGCCATACGCGCGCCGCCGATTGCCGGGCCGCAAGCGGTATTATCGACCACGACGATTGCCTTCAGTCCCAAAGCGGGACGGTAGATGTGAATGATCCGGCTGGGGCCGAACGCGTCGGAAAAACGGAACGTGTCTTCCATGTTTGCCCGCCTAGGAAGGGAATGTGAGATCGGCGATCACGGCAAGCAGAAACCGTGCCGCCATGCCGCCGGTGACGGTGCGGTGATCGAAGGTCAGGGATAATGGCAGGACGCGGTGCAGCGCGATCGAGCCGCCTGTGTTTTGCGCCAGCTGCAGGCTGATCCGCCCGGCGCCGAGGATCGCGACTTGCGGCGGCACGATTATGAGCGACGCGTAGCGGCCGGCGATCGACCCGAAATTCGACAGTGTTATGGTCGGGCTGCGGAAGCTCGCCGGCGTCAAGCTGCGCTCCTCAATGCCACGCTTGAGCGACTCGATTTTTGCACGCCACTCCGCTGCAGTGGTAGCCGCGACGTCGCGCAGCACCGGGACGAAAAGTCCCTCGGAGCTGTCGATGGCGAGCCCGAGGTCGATGGCGGGATTGTTTCGCAGCGAGAGCGCCGCCGCGTCGAAGCTCGCATTAAGCGCCGGCTCCCCCTTGCAGCCAGCAATAATAGACCGCACCAGCCGGCAGGTGACGTCTTCGCCTGCGGACCTCGCCTCTATGTCTGCTTCGTCATGAAGCGTTGCGTGAACGACCTCGCGCCAAGCGTGCGCCATACTGGCGGCCATCGTCCGGCGCGCCCCGCGCAATGCTGTCGTTCCTACGCTAGCCCGGGAAGCCGCGGCCTGCACGTCCGAGAGCGATATGGTGCCGTCCGGCCCCGTCGGCGTCACCAGCGTGAGATCGACACCGAGCTCGCGGGCGCGGGCACGTACCGCCGGGGTCGCCCGCGGCACCGATGTCGCTTTCGCCGGTGCCGCCAGTTCGCCGACGACCGTGCCGGTCTCGGCGTGGCTGCCTTCCTCGAACTCCACGAGCGGCGCGCCGACTTTTACGCGTTCGCCGGTCTTGACCAACAGTATCGCGATGTGACCGGATTTCGGCGACGGCACCTCGACCACGGCTTTTTCGGTCGCCACTGCGACCAACGGCTGATCGACGGCCACATGATCGCCTTCGGTGACGTGCCAGCTGACGATTTCAGCTTCCTGCAGGCCCTCGCCGAGATCAGCCAGTGCGAACGTGCTCATGCGTAGGCCATCACGCGGTGCGCTGCTGCCACGATTCGCGCGACGCTCGGCATGTAGGCAGCTTCGGTGCGAAGATAGGGCATCGTAGCCGCACTTTATCGGCGCTTCGTGCACGATAACGAGACGGCCGGTACGCGCCACCGATGCCAGAATGGTAGCGCTGTCCAACGCGATCACCTCGGCCTCGACGTTTTCGGCCGCCAGTTGCTCGGCCGCTTCGAGCGTTTCCTTGATCATTGCGCCCCACGCGATCATCGTCAGATCGTTTCCGGACCGCAGCGTGAAGCAACGCTCCAGCGGCAGGCCGGCGCGGCGCGGTAAAGCCGCGTCGGCTCGAGAAAGACGACCGGATCCGGATCGCGGATCGCCGACAACAGGAGCCCGTAGGCCCGCGCCGGTGACGACGGCGTCACAATCTTGAGACCCGGAATATGCGCGAAAATCGCCTCCGGACTCTCGGAATGATGCTCGATCGCCTTAATCCCGCCTCCCGCGGCGCCCGCAACACCATCGGGCAAGTCAAACGTCCTCGCGTGCGGCTGCGAAGCCGGGCAGCATGGTTGATGATCTGATCGATGCAGGCATAAGCGAAACCGGTGAACTGAATTTCGGCGACAGGTCGCAGTCCTTGAGCAGCGAGGCCGACCGACACGCCGGCAATCGAGGCCTCGGCAATCGGCGTATCGAGCACGCGCTGCTCGCCAAATGCTTGCATCAGGCCGTCAGTGGCGCGGAACACGCCGCCATCGATGCCCACGTCTTCGCCAAGCACTAGGACGGTCGGGTCCTCCTGCATCGCGTATCGAAGGGCACCATTGACGGCTTGCACCAGGCTGAGGTCGATCATGGCGCACCCTGGTCCAGAACGGACACCGCTTTGCGCTGCTCGACAAGCTCGGCTGGAACTGCTGCATACATAAAGTCAAAATTGGCCGATGGCGGTTGCGGTGGGATAGCCAGATAGTCCGCGGCGGCCTGCTCCACGGCGGCGTTACACGCATGCAACAGCGCGTCTTCTTTGTTCTTATCCCAAAGACCCGAATTGGTGAGGAAATTTCCCAAGCGCAGCAACGGTTCGGCTGGCCAGTGCCGGCTGACCTCAGCGTCGTCGCGGTAGTTCGCCAGCTTGGTCTTCGAGCAATCTTACGGCGGCGTCGAAGGCGACAGCGCCTCGTCGGCCGAACTTTATGCACTTCTATCGGCGCTCGCCGAGCTTCCGTTGCGTCAGGACCTTGCGGTGACCGGCTCGGTCAATCAGCAGGGAGAAGTGCAGGCGATCGGCGGAGTGAACGAAAAAATCGAAGGCTTCTTCGATATCTGCCAGAAACGCGGCCTCACCGGCACTCAAGGCGTACTCATTCCAGAGTCCAACGTTCAGCACCTGATGCTGCGGCGCGATGTGATCGAGGCGTGTACGGCGGACAAATTCTTTATCTATCCGGTGACCACGATCGATCAGGGCATTGAGCTTCTTATCGGCCGTTCCGCTGGCGAGCGCGGAAGCGATGCGATTTATCCGGCGCAAAGCCTCAACCGCGCGGTCGAGGACCGGCTGCATGCGTTCGCCCGCATTCGGCAAAGTTTCGGCCGCGACGGCCATGGATCGGTCGAGAGCCGCACATGAGCAGCTGGCGGTACAAGCGCATGGTCGTCGGCCTGCCGCAGGGCCTCGGCAATCTTTCGGCGGCGCAAGCCGCCGTGGATTTGGCCGAATTTCTCCAGCTCGAGCTACTTGCCGCCTTTATCACCGACGCGGCGCTCTTCGCGCTCGCCGATTTTCCGGCCGTGCGCGAGTTGCGCATTTTCGACCAGCAATGGCAGCCGCTCGACGTGCCGCGGATATCGCGCGAGTTAGAAGACGCCGCCACGATTGCGCGCAAGCGCTTCGACGAGAGTATCGCCGGCCGGACCATCAAGGCTGCTTTCGACGTGCTCAGCGGTGTCGAGGCGATACCGGCGCTCCTCCACGCCGGCGATATCGTCGCCATTGTCGAACCCTTCCACCCAGGCGAGAGCATCACCCGGCAATTCACCGCTCTCGTTGATGCGGCATTCGAGACTGCGGCCACCATTCTCATTGTTCCCAGACGCGTCGCTCGCACCAGCGGCCCCATTATGGCGCTGGCCAGCAGCACTGATGACGCCAGCATTCGCGTCGCGCTTCAGATTGCGGCTGCGGCGAAGGAGCGGCTGATCGTCGTTGCCCCGGCCGGCGCTCTGTTACCGCCTGAAATTACTGCCGAAGCGGAACGGCTCGGCGTATCGGTCGAACAGCTGGCTGCCAGCGAGGCGGACGCCTTTGCACCGACGCCGCTCCTCATGTCATCCCAATCGAAAGAGCGGCTTCGGGTCATCGCGCGCCAGCCCTTGGACGGTGCGCCCCGGCTCTTCTCGATGCTGCAAGGGGTGCCACTGCTTGCGGTCGAATCCGAACAAACAGCATTTGAGGAAGTGGGCGAGACCCCCGGAGTAAGCAAACCGGGATCACGAATAGTCAGACCGAAAATATAATGACAATCAAAATGCCGACCGGCTTCAAAGCATCGGCGGCTCTTTGGCTCGTGGGAAAAGTAAATCCTGACAAAAATGGAGCACCCAGACGATTTCCATTCTTTCATGGATTGCTTTCTTCGTTTCCTCTGACGACGATTTACATCGCCTATGTTTGGCAGACATCTGGAAT
Organism: uncultured Alphaproteobacteria bacterium; assembly: GCA_963729965.1. Classification (GTDB taxonomy): domain Bacteria; phylum Pseudomonadota; class Alphaproteobacteria; order Rhizobiales; family Xanthobacteraceae; genus BOG-931. The sequence goes on along the minus strand of CAVSPX010000005.1, from coordinate 8,530 downwards.
AAACTAGGATTTCGCTGGGCGCCTCAGTTGGTCGCCTATTCGCTCTCTATTGCTGAAAAACAAAGCCCCGTCAGCCGGCGTCCGTCCGGCCAATGAACGGTTCTGACCAAAATTTGTCCCGACGATTGCGCAGCGAGCGCATCAGCGACGCCTTAGTTCCGGCAGCCTCGCGATATTGGCCACAACGCGTCGCGCCTTGTCTTGGGTCATGAGCTTGGCGGCCGTTCGCCGGCCCGGCCCCTCCTCGGCGAGTGGATTCGTACGTTCGCGGTGATCACCACGGACGCCAACGAACTGGTCGGTGAAATTCAAGACCGGATGCCGCTCATCCTCGCGCCGAGCGACTGCGCTCGCTGGCTAAGCGATGAGCCGGACCCAGGCGATCTGATGCGACCGTTTCCTTCCGAGCCGATGCGGATGTGGCCGATCTCGACGCGGGTCAACAAGCCGGAGAACGACGACCCGTCGATCTTAGAGCCGATCGAATTGGCCACCTCGGCCGCGTAGAGCGGGATGTCGGATGTTGCCCGCTTAGCCGACATTCTATTGAAGCGAGAATCCGACGTTCATGTGCAGGTTTTTGGTCGCCGGCATGACTGGGCTATCCACGGGTCGATGCGGCCGGCGACCAAAAAGCGCCAAGGCACGAAATCGCGGCGGGAGGTGGTCGGGCGGCGGTGCCGCGGGCTATGAGGATTTGGCCGCGCGGTTTGATCTGAGTTGAGCAGGCGTAAGGATTGTGCCGCTGGTTCTGGCGATTGAGATGATGCTGAGCATGTTGGGACGGCGCTTGCGCATAGCGATTTGGACCGCGGTGGACGGGCAATTACGGAGACGAGCGCAAGATTGGGCGAAGCCGGCGGCACGCCTGCTGAAGTAGGAACGGCCATGGCAGTGTCCGAATAACGAAGAGGGCATCATGAGGTGTCTATCCTGCTTGCCGCTGGAACTGGCGAGGGCTGGTATTTTGGCTGACATCCGCGCTGGAAACGTTCGATGATGATCATAGGGCCGCCGCAGCAGGGGCATGGATGCCGCTCGACTTGCGGTTCTGCTGTTTGTTCGCTGGCGTTGATGGCTTTGATCGCGTCAATCGGGATCATCGGAGGCGTGAGCAGTTCGGGAGCCCGCGCGATATTCTCGGTACGCTTGCCGCTGGCGAGCAGGCCGTAGTAGCGGATGCGGTGGAAGCCCGCGGGCAATACGTGCATCAGAAATCGGCGGATGAACTCGTCCGTCGCCAGCGTCATCACTTTGTATCTGGCGGGACCTTCGAGGCGGTAGTCCTTCCATTTGAAGGTGACGCCGTTGTCATCGGATGCGATCAAGCGGCGGTTGGAGATGGCGACGCGGTGGGTATAGCGGGCGAGATAGCGCAAGACCTGCTGCGGGCCTCCGAACGGGTCCTTGCAATAAACCACCCAGTCGCTGTCGCGCAGTGGGTGCAGATGGGCGGCGAAGGCTTTGCGATCGGCGAGCTTGGCATGCTTGCCGAAGAACTGGAATTGGCCGGCGGCGTGCGCGGCAGCGAGCTTCTCCAGGAGCAAGCGGCGGAACAAGCAAGAGAGAACCTCTACCGGGAAAAGGTAGCGCGGCCGACAGGACACCCAACGCTTGCCGTCGAGCGAGAACCCGCCACCTGGCACGATCATATGGACGTGGGGGTGATGGTTGAGCGCCGAACCCCAGGTATGGAGAACGGAGAGCAGGCCGATGCGTGCGCCAAGACGCTTGCGATCGGCCGCGATGGTCAGCATCGTCTCGGACGAGGCTTTGAACAGCAGGTCGTAGATCGCGGCCTTGTTCTGGTACGCAATATCGGCGATCCGCGCCGGCAATGAGAACACCACGTGGAAGTACGGCACCGGCAGCAGTTCCACCTCGCGCTCGGTGAGCCACTTCTTCGCCGCGGCTCCTTGGCACTTCGGGCAATGCCAGTTGCGACAGGAGTTGTAGGAGATTGCGGTGTGCGAACACTTCTCGCAGCGCAGAACATGGCCGCCGAGCGCCGCCGTGCGGCAACGCTCGATGGCTAACATGACCTTCAACTAGTCGAGGCTGAGGTGCCCGGCATTGGCAGAACGCCAGGTCGGACCGTGGTCGCGGAAAATATCCGCCACCTCCAGCGCTGGACGAGACACGGCCGCGAGCGGTTACGCGGCCGGCGGGTCCTGCTTCTTCTGACCAGACTTCGGCTTTTTACCGGGCTTTGTCAGCATGTCGAGCGGGCTCTCGATCCTGGCGATCATGCCGGTGGCGACCCGCGTATAGCGGGCAGTGGTGTCCAACTTCTCGTGCCCCAATAGCGCCTGGATGATTCTGATGTCGGTACCGCGCTCGAGCAGGTGAGTGGCGAAGCTGTGCCGCAGTGCGTGCAGCCCGACGTTCTTCTTAATGCCGGCTTCATCGGCCGCCTCATGGAATAACCGACTGAGTTGGCGGGTGGTCATCGGCGTCCCCGGGCGGCGGCCGGGAAACAGCCAATGTTCTTGAACGGGCGTGGCGGTATCGAAACCGCGACGCGCCTTCCACCATTGCCGCAGGAGATCGAGCATCTCTGGTGAGAGCATGACATTGCGGTCCTTGCGGCCCTTCGACTGCTCGATGCGAATGATCTTCTGCGCGCTGTCGATATGCTTGACCTTGAGCCGAACCACCTCGCCGGCGCGTAAGCCGCATCCGTAGCAGAGACTGAGCATCGCTCGGGCTTTCAGCTTGCTGGCCACCGCCAGCAGGCGCCGCGTCTCCTCCGGGCTCATCACTTGCGGGATCTTCTGCGGCTCGTGCAGGTGATAGATCTCGGCGGCAAGGTCCAGCCGCCGCAGGGTGACGCGAAACAAGAACCGCACTCCGGTCATGATGCGGTTGCGATTGCAAATGCTCATCCCTGTATCGGCGAGGTAAAGCTGGAAGCGGCGGATATCCTCCGCTGTGACGTTATCAGGTGAGCGCTTGAGAAACGCAGCAAACCGCTTGCAGCTGTAGATGTGGCTCCGCTGTGAGGCGGGACCGAGCTTGCGCGCGATCATGTCTTCGATCATACGCTGATGCAGCGGGGTGATAGCCTCCGTTGTCATGGGCAACTCCTGTCTTGGGTGAGGTTGTTGACACCTTCATCCTCAAGACAGGGCGCTTCCCCCGCCACCGACGATCTCTCCCTCTGGGGATAGGGCTCAGAACGAGCCGCGTCTCACCATTATCGCGCAGCGATTTAAATTCTATGGGGCGCGCGGCGAGGCAATGGCATCATCGTCGCTGCAAACGGCAGACAACAGATGGAGCACTCTATGGCACCGCCAAACGAATTGAACAGATCTCTTAAATCTCTCGAACAAGATGCAACGTTGATCGCAGTGATCGAGATGGGCCAGTCAAGTTGGCTTGTCGCCGGCATTGTGCCGGGCGTCGAACGCCAGCCGCTCAAGAAACTCGCGCCAGATCAGCAAGAATTACTGCGACTTCTACATCGTTGGCGTGTGGAAGCTTCGAATGCTGGACGCACGATCAAACGGATCGCGGTCGCTTATGAGGCGGGGCGGGATGGTTTTTGGCTGGCGCGCTGGCTACGTATGCACGAAATTGAGGCTTATGTGATTCACCCTTCGAGTATTCCGGTCTCACGCGAGCACCGGCGCGCGAAGACAGATCGTCTCGACACCGACCTCCTCAAGCGCGCCTTTCTCGGCTGGTTGCGCGCTGAGCCGAACCATTGCACGATGGCGGCCATCCCCACGATCGAAGACGAGGACGCGAGGCGCCCAAGTCGCGAGCGCCAAAGCCTGGTCAATGAGCGCACACGCGTCGTGAATCGGATAAGAGCCAATCTCGCCCGTCTCGGGATTCGTGGCTTCCGGCCGACGTTGGCCCAAGCATCGGAACAACTGATGACCTTGCGCACGCCCGAGGGTAGCGCCGTGCCCCCGAATACATTGGCTGAACTGCAACGCGATATGGCTCTTCTGCACTTCGTGAAGAGGCAGATTAAGGAAATCGAGGTGGCACGCCGGGAACGGCTGGCGAGCGCACCAGGAGAAAAACGCAATGCGATGGTCCACCTGTTAGCGCGTGTGGTTGGAGTTGGCGTGGAGACCGCTGACATGCTCGTGCAGGAGGTGTTCTCGCGCAAAGTGCGCGATCGCAGAGCGCTGGCACGATATGCTGGTCTGACCGGAGCGCCGGACGAAAGTGGCAAGAGACGGCGCGAACAAGGACTCGCAAAAGCAGGCAACGCTCGCGTCCGCCGCGGGATGATCGAACTCGCATGGGGGCATCTCTTACATCAAAGGGATAGCGCGCTGTCCGAGTGGTATCGGCGACGAACGGCAGATGCTCGCGGCGGAATCCGTAAGACCATGGTCGTTGGCTTAGCCCGTAAACTCCTTATTGCGCTGTGGCGACTGGTAACCACCGGTGAGGCACCGGCCAGTCTGCGGCTTCGACCAGCTGCCTGATAGCGCTCACCCAATACAACCGAGTTTTGCAGGCCGGCCGTCGGTGCTGAGCTGCAAATGACGATCCGAGGTGGTGGCAACCCGATACTGCACTATGGTCTTTGAGCCGCGGTTTAGAATGGGCCCGTCGCCTCGGAGCTTCGCCGTCGATGCGCATGACTGCATCATGGTCCGATCGACAGAGATCGACCGAATACAAGTTTGCGGCGCGAACTTGCGCCTAAAGGCGAGCTCCCCTCGGAATTGTCATCGTTCCATTCCTAACAGCCGGCGGCGGACAGCCTGCCGCAGTGCTCGTGACCGCCAAGGGCAGATCGGAACGAGGATCTGGTCCTTGCCCGTCAAACAAGGAGATTAAAATGATCACAGATCAGCCTTACACTTCCCGCCCCATACAAGTGCGATGGCACTCTTCGACGTTCGTGGCGGCGCACCATTTTGATCGCGATCGGAGGAACAACAGACGTGGCTGGAGCGGGGTCGAAACAGCGCTCATGACCCACTCACTTCATTGACGGCCAAAATATCTAGCGCAATGCAATTGAGAGCCTTCGGTTGCAGTCTCGATACCCGCCATGGAATTGAGATATGGTAATCGGCAGCCCTGGGCCAGCACGGGCTGAGACGTCATCCTGGGGAGAAACGTCCTTCAGCCCTCCGCCCCTGGCAGAAAGCATTTGATTTGAATGAGCACTCCGCCCCGGATGTCGTTGATGTACGGCCACACTACCGCTCGACCCAACTTATTGGGCCCTTTGACAACAGCTTCGTCTGGCACAACTACCCATTGTCCCCATACATGGACGCGGTAGTGGCCGTCAGGCGTCGTGCCCCAACTCACGTCAACGATGCCATCAGCCAACGCGCAGCACGGGCCACCTGCTTTTGTACCCAGGCTTTCAAACCACGCCTTCAGCGGCGAGCCGGCGAAGCGGCCGTCATCATGCGCAAACGCAACCGTCGGCAGCAGCGCACATAGGGTAGCGCCGGCCAGCATTTTGCTCATGACGCTGCTCATCTCTCTGCCCATTACACTATGAGTGTTGCGCCAGAGATCAGGAGAAACAGCAGTACCACCTGCCTAAATCGTTTGTCGTCCATTACGTGGAACAATTACAGCCCTGCCATGTGCCGAATATGACTGCGCGTGCACACCATAAGTAGGTCGTCAGCGTTGCCGAGGCCAGTATACCTGTTTGGCGTAATACGCCAACGTTGCGATTTGCATGAGCAGAATGAAAGGTTAACTATACCTCGCTGCTCGAGTTTCGTGAGACCTCGCACGCTACACCAGACAGCAGAATCGCTCCGAGAAAGACCGTAGCCCCGCCAGTGATGCCGCCAGCAAAGCCTGCGGCACCTCCTCTTAACAACTACCCGCAACGACGAAATTCGGACGAGCAACATATAGAACTGTAAGAAATCAAAATAATCCAAAACCCATCACAAAAAGTGCATCAAACACTTTCAACAACGCACTCCATTACGCAAATCGCGGCGAAATGCAGACATTGGCCCGCGTCGTGACCGAACTGCTAATAGCTACTCTCAAACGGCGAGACGGTGCGCCCGCGTGCCTGCCACGAGCCATCTGTGGCTGCCCCTTTTTTCTTAACTCTAACCAGCTATACCAGCCTCCAACTAGCCTGCAAATATAGTGAAGAGCGTTACTACAAGAGTAGTGTGTGTTGCCATAACCGAACTGACTTAATAGACCTACATTGTCCACCCCCGCTATTCAACGATGAATTTGCGCCCTTTGCCTGCCCGAGTGGCTTGTTCATCTCTGCCCTTGCCTTCACTGCCGCGGTCAAAATCGTAAATGTCCTGCGCGCTGAGAGAGCGCAGCTTAGCGCGATCATGCACCCTATCCCCCAGCCCAGCGCAGCCGCGCAGCTCCTAACCACAACCCGCTTTGCAAAATTAGCCGAAGAGCCACACTCTAATGCTCGTGCTCCTTACGTTGTTTGTTGTTGGTGCGTCGCGCTTCTGTAGGAAATCGCGACGTTAGGTCAGTGCCGCAGTCCTTCCCTTATTAACGCGACCCCCAGTAAATCTACAAGTTCACACAAAGAAAGCTAGCCATTGTGCAGAACCCGCCAATAAGCGCGCAGTCTCCGCTAAACGCAGGCTAATTAAGCTATTTATGCCTGCTCTGGTCCAAACTGAAATACCCAGATCACGCTTGGCGCGCCCTAGTCTACACATCTCATCGCGCTGGCCGCGGCGCAATGACGATGGCTCGCGTCTTGACCGTCCTTCTGCGAATCATGCTTGCGCGCGTTAGCGACCATCCGCGACCGCGCCTGCCGCCGTCTCAGGCGTGGCTTCCGACACCTACAAGCCGCAGCGCGCCACCGCGCTCGCCGCCGCGTCAATCTCGCGCGCGTCCTCAGTTTCGCGCGCCTGCAACCAAGTCACCACCACAAGCAGCACCCCATCGTCCATCCGTACAGTACGTGGCAGCGCCATACAGCACACTCATCACTAATGCCCGCCTCTACTTGCATTAGCATATCACTACGTAATGCCGTTACTATCGCACTGATACAAAACGATAGCCAGCCGTGCGCTTCCCGCCCGCCGCTTTCCGCCCCGAGCCATCCTTGTCTGTATCACCGTATTACAATGAATTTAGCACACCGCATACCATAACCACACTTATACACCACATTCGCTATAACCATGTACAGGGTTTCGGATGCCGGCCGTGGGAGAGCTGGACGCGTGCGCCTGGCCGGCGTCCGAAAGCCGTCAAGGAACGAACCCGCGGTCGGGAGTGCACGGAGATGGTGCGCTGGCTATGGGTATTTGGCTGACACGGGACTCGCGCGATGGTGGCCGTGCTCAGCTTTAACGGAGCCGATGAGGTGGTTTTTAGCGCGTGCCGGCTTGCAATGATAATTGCAGTTGTGGACGGGCATTGCGGTTACGGCTCGGTTTGCTGGTTATTTTGCGCATGGTGACGAGCGCTGTCGCGGCCGATCTGAGATCGACGACAAGCCGGCGCGGCGCGGGGTGCTTGTAAGAGCGCGATTGTTCTCATGAGGTATCGATCCTGACGGCGACCATTGGGCCGCACGGCTGATGGCGAGGCGTCTGGCCGCGTTCGAAGGTCTCAATGACGATCATGCGGCCGCCGCAGTGGGGACAGGTATGCGTCGTGTCGTCGTCTTTGGCATGGGTGTCGCTGGTCTGATTTTGTGCAGCCACATTGAGCAGCGACCGCGCCCGCTCGATATTCTCGGTGCGCGAGCTTTTTGCGAATAAGCCGTAATGACGGATACGATGGAAGCCGGCGGCGAGGACGTGGAGGAGAAATCGGCGGATGAACTCCTCTGCGGTGAGCCTCATCACCTTGTATCGGGCGGCACCGTCGGCACGGTAATCCTTGTACTTGAAGGTGACGCTGCCATTGTCGGCCGCGATCAGCCGGCTGTTGGCGATGGCGACCCGGTGAGTATAGCGAGACAGATAGGTCAGCACCGCCGCAGGTCCGCCGAACGGGCGCTTGCCATAGACATACCATTTGATCTTGCGCAGCGGCGCCAGAAAGGCGGCGAAGGCCGCGGCCTCACCGAGGCGGCGACGGCTACCGAAGAACTGTAATTGACCGGCGGCATGCGCGGCGAGAAGTTTTTGCAACATCAGCCGGCAAAACAGTTTGGATAGCACCCGCCATGGCAGAAAGAACTTGGGCCGGCAGGCGACCCAGCGTCGACCATCGTGTGAGAGACCGCCAGCTGGCACGATCATGTGCACATGTGGATGGTGGACGAGTGCCGAGCCCCAGGTGTGCAACACGGATGTGATGCCGATGCGAGCGCCCAGATGCTCGGGGTCACCTGCAATCGTCAGCATGGTCTCGGCACTCGCCTTGAACAACAGATCGTAGACTACCGCCTTGTTTTGATAGGCGATCTCGGCGATCGCCGCCGGCACGGTGAACACCACATGGTAATACGAGACAGGCAGCAGGTCGGCCTGCCGCTCGGCCAGCCATTGCTTGGCCGCCGCACCCTGACACTTCGGGCAATGCCGATTGCGACAGCTGTTGTAGGCAATGCTGGTGTGGCGGC
>CAVSPX010000004.1:0-505374 GCA_963729965.1 uncultured Alphaproteobacteria bacterium | reverse complement strand
CGGACCGTGTCGCCCAGGAAGTTGTCCGTCGCTACCTGGAGCCGTGTTTGGAGCCGGTGTTTCATATCGACTCTTATGGCTACAGGCCTGGCAAATCGGCGATCGACGCTGTGCGCCAAGCTCGTCAGCGTTGCTGGCGGTATGACTGGGTGCTCGACCTCGACGTAAAAGCCTATTTCGACAGCATTGATTGGAAGCTGATGCTCAAGGCGGTTCGTCATCATACGAACTGTTCGTGGGTCCTGCTCTACGTCGAGCGCTGGCTGAAGGCTCCGGTTCAGTTGGAAGATGGCAGCGTCGTGCTGCGAACATCGGGAACTCCTCAGGGCGGGGTTGTCAGTCCCGTCTTGGCGAATCTGTTCCTGCATTATGCGTTCGATATGTGGATGAAGAGAACCTATCCTCACATCCCGTTCGAGCGCTACGCGGATGACGCCATTTGTCATTGCAAGAGCGCCGAGGAGGCGCAGGCGCTACGGAGCGTGCTTGCTGACCGCTTTGCGGCCTGCAAGTTGGTGCTGCATCCCGAGAAGACGAGGATCGTCTACTGCAAGGATGCGAACCGGCGCGGTGATTTCCCAAATCAATCGTTCGACTTTCTCGGTTTTATGTTTCGGGCGAGGAAGACGATGTGGCAGGGAAATATCCCCGCGCATGGCTTCATGCCGGCGGCCAGTCCGAGGGCGTTGGCGTCCATCAGCCGGACGATCCGCCGCTGGGCCCTTCATCATCACAGTGACAAATCTCTGCAAAGTCTGGCCGAGACGTACAACCCGTACATTCGAGGCTGGATCAACTACTACGGCAACTTCTACCGGACGAAATTGCGCCCGGCCCTAAAGAGGATCGATCTCTATGTCATCCGCTGGGCGCGTCGCAAATTCAAGCGGCTGCGTCGTAAGACCAAAGGCGCGAGAGATTGGTTTGATCGGCTTCGCCGCGCGAATCCAACGCTCTTCGCACACTGGCAGCTACACCAGCATTGCCTACAACAGCTGTCGCAATCGGCATTGCCCGAAGTGTCAGGGTGCGGCGGCCAAGCAATGGCTGGCCGAGCGGCAGGCCGACCTGCTGCCTGTCTCGTATTACCATGTGGTGTTCACCGTGCCGGCGGCGATCGCCGAGATCGCCTATCAAAACAAGGCGGTAGTCTACGATCTGTTGTTCAAGGCGAGTGCCGAGACCATGCTGACGATTGCAGGTGACCCCGAGCATCTGGGCGCTCGCATCGGCATCACATCCGTGTTGCACACCTGGGGCTCGGCACTCGTCCACCATCCACATGTGCACATGATCGTGCCAGCTGGCGGTCTCTCACACGATGGTCGACGCTGGGTCGCCTGCCGGCCCAAGTTCTTTCTGCCATGGCGGGTGCTATCCAAACTGTTTTGCCGGCTGATGTTGCAAAAACTTCTCGCCGCGCATGCCGCCGGTCAATTACAGTTCTTCGGTAGCCGTCGCCGCCTCGGTGAGGCCGCGGCCTTCGCCGCCTTTCTGGCGCCGCTGCGCAAGATCAAATGGTATGTCTATGGCAAGTGCCCGTTCGGCGGACCTGCGGCGGTGCTGACCTATCTGTCTCGCTATACTCACCGGGTCGCCATCGCCAACAGCCGGCTGATCGCGGCCGACAATGGCAGCGTCACCTTCAAGTACAAGGATTACCGTGCCGACGGTGCCGCCCGATACAAGGTGATGAGGCTCACCGCAGAGGAGTTCATCCGCCGATTTCTCCTCCACGTCCTCCCCGCCGGCTTCCATCGTATCCGTCATTACGGCTTATTCGCAAAAAGCTCGCGCACCGAGAATATCGAGCGGGCGCGGTCGCTGCTCAATGTGGCTGCACAAAATCAGACCAGCGACACCCATGCCAAAGACGACGACACGACGCATACCTGTCCCCACTGCGGCGGCCGCATGATCGTCATTGAGACCTTCGAACGCGGCCAGACGCCTCGCCATCAGCCGTGCGGCCCAATGGTCGCCGTCAGGATCGATACCTCATGAGAACAATCGCGCTCTTACAAGCACCCCGCGCCGCGCCGGCTTGTCGTCGATCTCAGATCGGCCGCGACAGCGCTCGTCACCATGCGCAAAATAACCAGCAAACCGAGCCGTAACCGCAATGCCCGTCCACAACTGCAATTATCATTGCAAGCCGGCACGCGCTAAAAACCACCTCATCGGCTCCGTTAAAGCTGAGCACGGCCACCATCGCGCGAGTCCCGTGTCAGCCAAATACCCATAGCCAGCGCACCATCTCCGTGCACTCCCGACCGCGGGTTCGTTCCTTGACGGCTTTCGGACGCCGGCCAGGCGCACGCGTCCAGCTCTCCCACGGCCGGCATCCGAAACCCTGTACAGGATCGACCGATTGAGCCTTGGGGATGCACGTCCGCTTTACGCCTAATCGCGTCCGTCAGGACGATGGTCCGGCATGTCGCTCCATCCCGGGAGCTAATCCGACCTAAGCGTTACTCGATTCGTCGCGACGGCCGTTCACACCCAGCCCTTAAGCTCACGCATCGCGAGTTGCCAGATCAGCAGCATTCCGGCTTCGCTGTCGTTGAGGCAGGGGATGAGCGCGAAATTCTGGCCGCCGGCGCGCTTGAAGACGCGCGCGTTTTCGACCGCGATCTCCTCCAGCGTCTCCAGGCAGTCGGCGGCAAAGCCCGGCGCCAGCACGACGAGATTCTTGACGCCCTTCTTGGCCAGCGCCTTCACAGTCTTGATGGTGTAGGGCGAAAGCCATTTGGCGCGGCCGAAGCGCGACTGGTACGTCAACACAAGCTTCTTGTCGTCGAAGCCGAGATGCGTGCGCAACAGCTCGGTCGTTCTCACGCACTGCGCTTCGTATGGGTCGCCTTTGTCGACATATTGTTTCGGCATGCCGTGGTAGGAGGCAAGGATCACGTCGGGCTCAAACGGCAGCGCCTTCAGCTCGGCCTGGAGCGACGACGCCAAGACCTCGATGTAGTAGGGGTCCTCGTAGTAAGGCGGCAGGATGCGCAACGCCGGCTGGCGGCGCAGCTTCATCACGTACCGGTACACCTCGTCGCACACCGTCGCCGTGGTCGCCGCAGAATATTGCGGGTAGAGCGGCATGACGAGGATACGGTCGCAGCCGCGCCTGATCAGCGCTTCGAGCCGCGAGGCGATCGATGGGTTGGCATAGCGCATCGCCCAGTCGACGATGACATGCGGGCCGAGCGGTTCGAGCGTGCTGGCGAGTTTGTCGGCCTGCGAGCGCGTGAAGGTCTTGATCGGCGATTCGTTGGTCTCGCGATTCCAGATCTTCTGGTAATCGTGGACTTTGCGCCGCGAGCGCAGCGGCAGGATGATGCCGTTGAGAACGAACTTCCACAGCAGCGAATTGTTTTCGATGACGCGCGGGTCGCTGAGAAACTCCTTCAGATAGCGCCGAATGGCGGGCGCGTCGGGCGCGTCGGGCGTGCCGAGATTGACCAGTAGCACGCCGATGCCGTGCTCGACCGGGGCGGGCTCCGCCGGCACAGCCGGTTGAGCGGATTGCGCGGCTGGCGCTGCCGGACTTAGATCCGCCGCTGGCGTGTCTGGCGGCGGAACGGGCAGTTCCTCGCTCGCCGGCGCCGACGCGGGCGCGGTCGGCGGCGCTTCGACGATGCTCTCGGCGATTGCAGCCTCGGCTTCGCCGGACGGAACGACGGATTGAGCCGGCAGCTTGTCGACGGATTCGCCTGCGGTGGGCACGGGCGGCGATTCGCTCATGGTTTCAGCTTACCTCTATGCATTCCTGCCGGCTGATGACCGGGACGAGCGGTCGGGTTACTCCGCAGCCTTCAGCAGCGTCGCAGCGCCGGCGCGGAATTGCTCGAGCAAGGCTGCTTCGTCGGCCTTTGCGGCAGCGAGATGACGCTGCTTGACGTGGCCGAAGCCGCGGATTTTTTCCGGAATAGCGGCAAGGCCGACGGCGAGGTGATGATTGTTGGGCGTCAATTTGGCCAGAATCTCCTCAAGCACTGCCTCATAGTCGGCGATCAGCTTGCGCTCGGTGCGGCGCTCGATCGTGCGGCCGAACGGGTCGAACGCCGTGCCGCGCAGCCCTTTGAGCCTGGCCAACATGCGGAATATCGGCATGATCCACGGGCCGAAGCTCATCTTGCGCGGCTGTCCCGTATCCTTGTCGATGCGTGCGAACAGCGGCGGCGCCAGGTGGAATTCGTAACGCAAACGATCGCCGTCGAATTCCGCCGCGACCTGTTTGGCGAAGGCGCCATCCGTATAAAGCCGGGCGACTTCGTATTCGTCCTTGTAGGCCATCAGCTTGAACAGATAGCGGGCGACCGCGTCGGCAAGCCCGCACTCGCCGGGGGTGCACGCCGCCTCGGCTTGTTTGACCCGCTCGACGGCTCGCCGATAACGCTCGGCGTAGGCGGCGTTCTGATAATCCGTGAGGAACTTCGCGCGCCGCGACACCGTTTCTTCGAAGGATTCCGAAAACACGCGTGCATCGCTCCCGCCCCCACCCAACCCTCCCCCGCTTGCGGGGGAGGGTTGGGTGGGGGCCTTGGCCAGTTTCTCCACCGCGGCGCGGTCGGCCGCCATGTGACGGCCCCAGTGGAACGCCGCCTTGTTCATGGCGACCGCTTCGCCGTTGAGTTCGATCGCTTTCTCGATGGCCGCCAAGGAGAGTGGTATCGCGCCGAGCTGATAGGCGTAGCCGACCAGAAACATGTTGGCGCCGATCGATTGCCCGAACAAGGTGGTCGCGATCCCGGAGGCGTTGATGAAATGCGTCTTGTCGCGGCCGGCGTCGCGCTCGATGGTCCGCTTCAGCCGCTCGCTCGGCAATGAGAAATCGGCGTTGCGGGTGAACTCGCCCGGCAGGAACTCGGCCGTGTTGACGACCATCTCGGTCGCGCCATGTTTGACGGCGGCCAAAACCTTGCGCGCGCCGGCGACAACGATGTCGCCGCCGAGCACCAGATCGGCGCGGCCCGCGGCGACGCGAATGGCGTGGATCTTGTCGGCGCTTTCGGCGATGCGGATGTGGCTGAACACGGCGCCGCCCTTCTGCGCCAGGCCCGCCATGTCGAGGACGCCGATGCCGCGGCCCTCGAGATGCGCCGCCATGCCGAGGACGCCGCCGGTCGTGACAATGCCGGTGCCGCCGACGCCGGTGACGATGATGTTGTAGGTACCGTCGATCGCCGGCAGCTTAGGCTCCGGCAGCGGTGGCAGATCGTGGTCGGTAGCGACCCCGACGCCTTTCTTCAGGGTTGCGCCATGCACCGTAACGAATGACGGACAGAAACCTTTGACGCAGGAAAAATCCTTGTTGCAGCTCGACTGGTCGATGGTGCGCTTGCGGCCCCACTCGGTTTCCAGCGGCTGTACCGACACGCAATTCGATTTGACGCCGCAATCGCCGCAGCCTTCGCACACCAGTTCGTTGATGATGACGCGCTTGTCCGGATCGGGAAAGGTGTGCCGCTTGCGGCGACGGCGCTTCTCCGCCGCGCAGGTCTGATCGTAGATCAGCACCGTGACGCCGGGAATTTCTGCAAGCTCCTTCTGCACCGCGATCAGGTCGTCGCGGTGATGGATGGTGAGCCCGGCAGGCCATGTGGTCTCGTGCGGATATTTGTCGGGGTCGTCGGTGACCACGACCACGCGCTTGGCGCCCTCGGCCGCGACCTGGCGGGCGACCTGCGGAACGGTCAGCCCGCCATCGTTGGCCTGACCGCCGGTCATCGCCACCGCGTCGTTGAACAGGATCTTGTAGGTGATGTTGGTGTTCGACGCGATCGCGGCACGGACCGCCATGTAACCGGAGTGGTTATAGGTGCCGTCGCCGAGATTCTGGAAGACGTGGCCGCGTTTGGAGAACGGCGCTTCGCCGATCCAGTTGGCGCCTTCGCCGCCCATCTGCGTGTAGCCCAGCGTCGAGCGGTCCATCCACTGCGCCATGTAGTGGCAGCCGATCCCCGCATAGGCGCGCATGCCTTCCGGCACCACGGTCGAAGTGTTGTGCGGACAGCCGGAGCAGAAATACGGAATGCGCTGCGCGACGTCCCTGGTCTCGGCGGCGATACGCTGGAAGTCCTTGAGGCGGGCGACGCGCGCGATGATGTCGTCGTTGCGGTGATATTTCAGCAGCCGGTCGCCGATGCAGATCGCGACCTCGTTGGGATCGAGCGCGCCTTTGACCGGGAACAGCCAGTTGCCCTGCTCGTCCTTCTTGCCGATACACAGCGGCTGATTGGCGGTGCCGTAAAGCTCCTCGCGCACCTGGACTTCCAGCAGCGAGCGCTTCTCTTCCACCACGATGATGAGATCGAGCCCTTTGGCGAACTCCTGCAACTCGCCGCGGCTCAGCGGCCAGGCGCAGCCGACCTTGTAGAGCCGGATGCCGAGTTCGTTGCACTTTAGCTCGTCGATGCCGAGTTCGTCGAATGCCTGGCGGACGTCGAGGTAGCTCTTGCCGGTGGTGATGATGCCGATCTTGGGGTCGCGGCCGCCCGACGTGATGGTGCGATTGAGCTTGTTGGCGCGCACGAAGGCCAGCATGGCGTCGCGTTTGAAGTCGTGCAGGCGCGCTTCCTGCGTCAGGATCGGGTCGTTGAGGCGGATGTTGAGGCCGCCATCCGGCATCGGAAAATCCGACGGTCGCACGATGCTGATGCGGTCGAGGCTGGCATCGATGGCGGCGGTGGACTCGATGGTCTCGTGCATCGTCTTCAGCGCCACCCAGGTGCCGGTGAAGCGCGACATGGCCCAGCCATACAGGCCGTAATCGAGCACCTCCTGCACGCCGGCCGGATTGAGCACCGGAATCATCACATCAATGAAGTGATATTCGGACTGGTGCGCGGTGGTCGACGATTCCGCCGTATGGTCGTCGCCCATCAGCGCCAATACGCCACCGTTCCTGGCGGTACCGGCCAGATTGGCGTGGCGGAAAACGTCGCCGGTGCGGTCGACGCCGGGGCCCTTGCCATACCACATCGCGAAGACGCCGTCGTATTTGCCTTCGCCGCGCAGTTCGGCCTGCTGCGAGCCCCACACCGCGGTCGCGGCCAGATCCTCGTTGATGCCGCCCTGGAAGCGGATGTCGCTCTGCTGCAGGAATGGCCGGGCGCGCTGGAACTGGGTATCCAGGCCGCCAAGCGGCGAGCCGCGATAGCCGGTGACAAATCCCGCCGTGCGAAGGCCATTGCGGCGGTCCAGCTCCTTCTGCATCAGGCAGAGCCGAACCAGGGCCTGAAAGCCGGTGACGAAAACACGGCTGTGGCCAAGGTCGTATTTGTCGTCGAGTTTGACGTCGCGCAGCGGCATCGCGTGGCCTCCGGCAGGCCAGTTTGCCCTCACGAGGCCGATATTGCCAGAGGGCTTACGGACTTAAGTCACATAAGCCTTCCGTATTGCTCGCACGAGGGGTGCGCGGTGCCGCCGCCGATGCTAATCTGGCGCATCCTTTGCGGAGATCCTGCCATGAATATCAACGTCAAGGTCGCCATCGTTGCCAAGACCGAGATGTCCTCCGCCGAATGGGAGGCGCGCGTCGATCTCGCGGCCGCCTATCGGCTGATCGCCCACTACGGCTGGGGCGATGTCATCTATAATCATTCGTCGATGCGGGTGCCCGGCGAAGACCGGAAGTTCCTCATCAAGCGTCATGAGCTCCTGTACGAAGAGGTGACGCCGTCCAACCTGGTCAAGGTGAGCATGGACGACGACCTCGACGAATCCGCCGGCGTCAACCGGCCTGGCTTCACCCTGCACGGCGGCGTGCTGTCGGCGCGGCCGGACGTCAATTGCGCGGTCCACGTCCATACCGAGACCGGCATGGCGATCTCGGGCCTCAAGCACGGTCTCCGCATGGTCTCGCAGCCGGCGGTGCGCTTCTACAACCGCGTCGGCTATCACAATTACGAGGGTATCACCGAGGATTTCGGCGAGCGCGCACGCATCAATAAGGCGCTCGGCAAGAACCGCGCGCTGATCCTGCATAACCACGGCCTGCTCACGGTCGGCAAGACTGCCCGCGAGGCCTTCGTGCTGATGAAGTCGCTGCTCGAAGCCGCCGAAATCCAGCTCAAGATGGAGGCGACCGGCGGCGAGCTGATCGAAATTCCGCCCGAAATCTGCGAGAAAGTCGCTCATCAATACGAGCATCACGACTCGGGGCGCGGCTCGGCCGACTGGCCCGCCTACCTGCGGATGCTCGATGCCATCGATGCAGACTGGCGGAGTTAAGTCCGCCTCATCGATGGCCTAACCGAGGCGGGCGTTGATGCGGAACCGGCGGCGCCTTTCGATAGCAGCGGCGGCGACGTTGGCCGCGATGGCGGTCCTGCCGGCGCGCGCCGCCGCGCAGGCGCGGGCCGTTGACGTCGCGATCTCGCTTGCCGCCGACGTGTCGCGCAGCATCGACGATGGGGAGTTCGAACTGCAGCGTAAGGGTTACGCCGACGCGATCACCAGCCCTCAATTTCTGCAAGCCATCCAGTCGGGCGCGCATGGCGCCGTCGCGCTCTGCTTCATTGAATGGGCGGGCCCCGGGCAGCAGGCGCTGGTCGTCAAATGGATGGTGATCCGCGACGGCGAAGGCGCCACCGACTTTGCCAAGATGTTGCTCGCCGCGCCGCGGTCCTTCGCCGGCCGCACCGCGATCGGCGACGGCATCGATTTCGCGGCGGCGCAACTTGCCTCAAGCGGTATCAGCGCCACCCGCCGCGTGATCGATGTGTCGGGCGACGGTACCAATAACTCCGGGCGCCCGGTGACCGACGCGCGCGACGAGGCGACCAAGAAGGGAATCACCATCAACGGGCTCGCCATCATCAATGAGAAGACCGGCGGCATCCAGGGCACCTTTCTGTTCGGACATACCCATCCGCCCGGCGGCCTGCCGAACTACTACCACGACAATGTCATCGGCGGGCCTGACGCTTTTGTGCTTCAGATCGTCAATTTCGATACGTTCGCCCAGGCGATGACCAACAAGCTCTTGACCGAGATTTCAGAGGCAGCACCGCCTTCGCTGCGCGAACGCGCCGCGCCGGACACGCGAAAGCTCAAATCGATCGAATAATAATTCCCGCCTCGTCATGGCCGGGCTTGTCCGGGCCATCCACGTCTTTGTTTTTTTTCATCACATAAGACGCGGATGCCCGGCACATGGCCGGGCATGACGCATGAGGCGGCTGAGCCGCCCCACCGCTATTTCAGGCCGTGACCGCCGTTACTTCGCGTATTTGCCGCCGGTCTGCTTGGTGTGCACGCCCTCGGCACCGCTCTCCTTGTGCTGCAGGCGAGTGATGCGCGCCCAGGTGCGCTTGAGCGGATCGCGCACCTTGATGTGCAGCGTGCCGCATTTTTCGACCGTCAGCTCGATCTTGTCGCCGTCCATGAACGGGTTGAGGCCGCGGTGGTTGGTGCCGGTGGCAAGAATGTCGCCCGGCATCAGGGTGTGGATCGATGTGACCCACTCGATGCAGCGCGGAATCTTGTGCGCCATGTCGTCGGTATTGAAGTCCTGATAGGCGGTGCCGTTGTTGGTCAGCGTGATCTGCAGCTTGTGCGGGTCCTTGATTTCGTCCTTGGTGACGATGTAGGGCCCGATCGGCGCGAACGTATCGCGCGACTTCATCTGATAGAACACATTGGTGGGCGGCACCACGCCGCGCGCCGAGCCGTCGATGAAATTGGTGTAGCCGAACACGTATCGCATCGCGTCCTTGGCCTTGACGTGCGAAGCCTTCCTGCCGATCACGACGG
The DNA here is from genome assembly GCA_963729965.1 of uncultured Alphaproteobacteria bacterium. Lineage (GTDB taxonomy): Bacteria > Pseudomonadota > Alphaproteobacteria > Rhizobiales > Xanthobacteraceae > BOG-931. The sequence goes on along the minus strand of CAVSPX010000004.1, from coordinate 495,615 downwards.
CGATTTCCGCCTCTCCCTCGAAAACCGATGCCGCCATGTCGGGCAACACCATGGTGTCGCCGTCGCCGATGATCGAACTTGGCGACTTCATGAAGGCGTTGATCGGCGCCGGCGCCGGCAGGGTGCCGTTCTCCATGTAGTTCACCGCCATGCAGATGATGTTTTCCGGCCGCGGCAGCGGCGGGCGCAGCTTGACCTTCGACAGCGGTTGGCCCTTGCCCTTCTTGGCGGCGGCCGCGAACTTGTCCTTATAGGTGCTCCAGTTCTCGATCACGCCGCGCATCACATCCTGGGGACCGAGCGCCTTGATGCCTTTGGTGAGGCCCGACACGTCGACGATTTTGTCGCCGACCACCACGCCAAGCTTATAGTTGTCAAAAAACGCGAGTTTCATGTCTGCTCCTTGGAATGCATCGAGAATATGCGCGAGCGGTTCCCCCGTCGGCTGCGCGGGAACTTAGCGCGGTTGCGGCTGATGCGGAAGCTGAGTTCAGTCCGGACTGAACAGTTCTCTGCGTCGCCGCCTCCGCGGCTCACACGCCTGGCGCTGAATTCGACCGCCGGCAGTGACCGGCCGATTACCATAATCCCCGACGCCCCACGAGCACCGCGGGCTGCCCCTTGACTTGGCGTCAGTCTTTTCCGATATTTCTGTCATGACAGAAATCACGAAATTCGATGAAACGCTCCGCCCCCGACAACTGCCCCCGGCGATCGAGCATTTTGTTCTGCAATGGGGCGACATGGGCGGCAAATGGGGGGTGAATCGCTCGGTCGCGCAGATTCACGCGCTCCTCTACGTTTCCGAGCGCCCGCTCACCGCCGAGGATATCGCCGACCGGCTGGGGCTGGCGCGCTCCAACGTTTCCAACTCGATCAAGGAATTGCAGGCCTGGAACCTGATCCGGCGAGTGCCCATAAGGGGTGACCGTCGCGAGCATTTCGAGGCCGAGGCCGACCCCTGGGAAATCTTCGCGCGCATCGCCGCCGGACGAAAGGAGCGCGAGATCGACCCTGCCATCGCGGCGTTGCGGACGTGCCGCGCCGAAGCCGAGGGCGATCCCAAGATTCATCCCGTGGCCCAGGCGCGGCTCAATGCGCTGCTCGAGTTCGTCGACACGATGGATCGCTGGTACGGCCAGATGAAAGTCGTGCCGCGCCCGCAGATCGCCGCGATGGTCCGTCTCGGCGCCAAGGTCGTGAGTTTGTTGTCATTCGGTCGGCGGAGAAAATGACGCGTCAGCGGGCGCAGCGTGTAGCGATGGAGTGGGCCATGGCACTGACGATCATGAGTATCCCCGATGAACTGCGGCGCATCGCACCGCCGGTATCTGACGACAGCCTCGGCGACCTCCGCTTCCGCGCGCTGTTGTCCGAGGAGGAGTGGCTGTCGCTTCCGCCATCGGTGCGCCGCCGCTTTTCGAAGCGCCTGGCTGGCGGGCGCACTGCGGTCTACACCGGCGAAGTGCTCGCGACGTGGATGAGTCGCGCCGGCCGGTGTCTGGCGCAGTTGGCGCGGCACGTCGGCGGTCCGCTGCCAACCTCGTGCGACACCAACGTGCCGAGCGTCGTCACCGTCACCGAGGACATGGCGACCGGCGGCCAAATCTGGACGCGGCTTTATGCCCGCCGCCGCGGTTTTCCTCAGATCATCCATTCTTCAAAGCGGTTCGCCGGCCCCACCGGTATCGAGGAATATCTCGGCCGCGGCGTCGGCATGGCGCTCGGCATCAGCGCGCGCAACGGCATGCTGATGTTTCGCAGCGATCACTATTTTGTCCAGATCTTCGGCCGTCGCCTTCGGCTGCCGCGCTGGCTTTCGCCGGGCGACATGACGGTCACCCACGCCGAACGCAGCGACGGCCGCTTCGAATTCACGCTCGAGGTCAAGCATCCGCGCTTCGGCGTCATGATCCGCCAGTCGGTGGCGTTCCGGGAGTCCGTGCCATGACATCGCAGCTGTTCTGGACCTTTATTCTCCTTCAGATGGCCATGGGCGCGTTCGATACGATCTATCATCACGAGTTGACCGAACGATTGCCATGGCGCGGCTCGCAGCAGCACGAACTGGCGCTGCATGCCGTGCGCAATCTGTTTTACGCCGCCGTCTTCATCATGATCGGCTGGTTTGAGACGCACGGCGTGTGGGCTTTCGTGCTGATGGCGGTCCTCGCGATCGAAGTTCTCATCACGCTTGCCGATTTTGTCGAGGAGGATTTGAGCCGCGCACTTCCGGCCAGCGAGCGCATCACCCACACGCTGTTGGCGCTGAACTACGGCGCCATCCTTTGCCTGCTGGTGCCGAAGCTTGCGGACTGGTCGCACGATGCGACTGTGCTGCAGCCGGCATTCCATGGCGTGTGGAGCATCCTGACCGCGATAGCGGCCGCGGGAGTCATCGTCTTCGGGCTGCGCGATTATTTCGCCGCGCGCCGCGCCGGCTGCCTTGTTACGGCGCCAGCCGCCGAGCTTGCCGTGGTGTTGCGCGAGCGCCGGCGCGTGCTCATCACCGGCGCGACCGGCTTCATCGGCAGCGGGCTGGTCGAAGCCCTGACCGGCGCCGGCCATGACGTCACCGTGCTCGCGCGTGACCCAGCCAAGGCGGCAAAGCTTGCGCCGCCGTTCCGGCTCGTCACATCGCTCGACGATATCCGCAACGACGCGGCGATTGACACCGTCATCAACCTCGCCGGCGAACCGATTGCCGATGGGCTGTGGACCGCCGCCAAGCGCCGCAAGATTCTGCGCTCGCGCCTGAAAATCACACGCGAGGTGGTGCGTCTGATCGGCCGGCTCGACACGGCGCCGGCGCTGCTCATCAGCGGCTCGGCAATCGGCTGGTACGGCCTGTGGCAGGACGAGACGCTCACCGAATCCGACGAGGGCAGGGACTGCTTCACCCGGCGCGTCTGCGACGCCTGGGAGCGCGTGGCGATGCATGCGGAGGGCCGCGGCGTCCGCGTGGTCCGCCTGCGCACCGGTCTTGTGCTGGGCAGCCAGGGCGGCATGCTGAGCCGCTTGCTGACACCGTTCGAATTCGGGTTCGGCGGCCCGATCGGCGACGGTCGGCAATGGATGTCCTGGATCGAGCGCGACGACCTGGTTCGCCTGATCGCCTACATCATGGCGACGCCAAGCCTTGAAGGCGCCGTCAATGCGACGGCGCCGATCCCGGTCCGCAACGCCGATTTCACCCGCGAACTCGGCCGCGCGCTGCATCGCCCCGCCGTCATGCCGATGCCCGCGGCGCTGCTTCGCCCGCTGGGCGGCTTTGCCGAAGAACTATTGCTCGGCGGCCAGCGCGTGCTGGCGTCGAAGGCGCTGGTCAGCGGCTTTCGCTTTCGGCACGAGAGCTTGCGGAGCGCGCTGAACGCCATCGTCGGGCGGCCGGCGAACAACGCCCAAAAAATTTATTCGCCGCGCTCCGGCTCGCGGAGTCGCGATCTTCGGCACGCAAGCCGCGGCTAACCGGCCAAGTTCGTCACCGTGCGATCCAGCCATTTCGGATCGGATGACAACGAGCGAAGCTCGCGGAGCGCCTCCTCCTTGGTCTGCGTGACGAGTGGCACAATTGAAGGCTCGCCTTCGCCATTCGCCGGCTGGCAGCTGAACTCAAGCCTGATGTCGTTGGGATCCATGATGTAGATCGAAAAGATCCCAGGCAGGATTTCCAGCGGCCCGTCGTAGGGAACTCTGTTGGCTTCGAGCCTCTGGCGGATGCGCGCCTGGCTCTGCGGCGAAACCGCAAACGACACGTGCTGCATGTTGCCGAGAGCGTTGCGGTCGCCCTGTTGCTTGGCTCCCTTCGGCATCTCGAAAAACGCCAGCAGCGCGTCCCGGCCCATATCGAAGAAATAATGCCTGATTTCCTCAAACGGCGGATTGCCGCGATTGCCGGGGCCGGTGCCGATACCCGGCGGTACGCGCATTGCATGGACAAGCCGCATGCCGAGGACACCGACGTAGAAGTCGACGGTCATCTTCATATCATCGGTGTTCAACGCCAGATGATGGACGCCGAAATACCTGACGTTATCGTCGACCGAAGCGGTCGGTTTGGCGGCGACATCAACGGAAGTCATTGCCTGCTCCTCTGATTCGATGATCCTGCCGTGTTTGCCGGCAGTTTCCACGACGCGAAGCCCGCGCCGACGAGGGTTTCGGGGCTCGGAAAATAGTCGATCAGCTCGAAACCCGTGCCGCCGGCGGCGCCATGCGCAACGACCCAGTCGCGCATTTCGTGCGCGCCATTGCCGGTCCGCGGCAGGGCGCGGGTGAGAAAGTCGTCAAGCGCCTGCACTTCGCCATTCTGGAAATGCTTGATGCAGGCGTGATCGAATTCCTCGTCGATCCATCCCATCGTCGCTTCGCCGATCGAATGGCTTAAGCCGCCGGTGCCGAGCACAGCAACGCGCAACGGTTCGGGATAGCTCTCGACTGCACGACGTAAGTGCCGGCCCCAGGCGAGACAGCGCCTGATGCTCGGCATCGGCGCTTCGAGATCGTTGATGAGGATTGGAACGAGCGGCAGGTCGGCGTTCACCCCGGCCCGCCACAGCGGAATGCAGGCGCCATGATCGAGCCTCAGGCGATGCGACAGTGCCGGCTCGAAGTCGTTGTCGAGCGCCGTTTGCAGGAGATGCCGCCCGAATGCGGCGTGGCCTTTGAGCACCGGGTGCGGATAGACCTTCTTCATGAACGGTTCGGGCGGACCGTCGTGTTCCTCGCCAATGCCGATACACACGGCCGGCAGGTTGTTGATGAAGAAATTGACCCAATGATCCGGCGAAACGACGACGAGAAGGTCGGGCTGAGCCGCCTTCAGCCGTCGGCCGATTTCGTCGAACGCGGCGGCCAGTTTGTCGCGGTGCGCGCTTGGCATCTTGTCCCAATCGCGCGCGATGATCGGGCCATGACTGGCGGCAAAAATTCCAACGAGCTCAGCCATGGCGCGCTACCTCCGCCGTCTGCGCAGCGCCGGACTTCATCGCGTGCAGCCTCGCGATGAATTCAGTCTCCGGCATGCCGCGAATCTGAAAGTAAAAACGCAGCAGATAGGCATTCACCAGCGGCGAGAGTGCCCCGACATCATCATCGAGCAGCGCACGGCGAACGTCCGGCTTTATCTGGTAGCGATCGAGCAGGCTCGGCATGTCGGCGCGGTACGCGCCCGCCAAGTTCGGATCGTTCTGCAGGTCGAAGAACAGCTTGCTCAGCCAATAATCCGTCATTACCGCTCCTTGGCCTCTCCTTGCGCAACGGTTCGTGGCTGCACTTTCATCCAAGACCGTTTGTCTTTCGGCTAGAATGAGCCGTGAGCGTCGGCTTGCCAAGAGCTTACGAAGACCCAAGGGGCGAACCGGAAAGGCCTAAGGCGATGAAATTCGGGCTGTTCTACCTTCCCACCTACATGCCTGACGTGCGTTCCGCGCAGCAGCATTATCGCGGCATCATCGAACAAGTCGAATTCGCCGACCAGGTCGGCATCGACTACGCCTGGATCGTCGAGCATCATTTCGTGCGCCATGGCGGACTGTTCCCGGCCAATTACGCGTTTCTGTCCTATCTGGCGGCCCGCACCAAACGCATTCGGCTTGGCACCGGCGCGACCGTGCTGCCGCTCAACGATCCGGTGCGGGTCGCCGAGCAGGCCGCTACGCTCGATCAGCTTTCGCAAGGTCGCTTCGATTTCGGCGTCGGGCGCGGCTTCATCCGCGACGAGTTCGATATTTTCGGCATCGACATGAAGGAAAGCCGCGAGCGCGTCGAGGAGGGGGTCGATCTTCTCAAGCAGGTCTGGGCCGGCCCGACCATGGAGTTCAAGAGCAAATTCCGGCCGCCGCTGTCCGGTTTGCCGCTGCTGCCGCCGATCTACCAGAAACCGCATCCGCCGATCTGGGTCGCCTGCCTGATGTCGCCGGAGAGTTTCGAATGGACCGCGCAGGAAGGCCACAATCTGCTCTACGTCGCCTATCACGTCGATCATCCGATCGCGGCCGAACGCATCGGCTGGTATCGCGATGCCTTGGTCAAGCATGGCCGCAACGTCGCGGATCACGAGATTTGCTGCGTCTACCACGCGCATTTCCTAGAACGCGACGACGACGAGCGGCTCGCGAAAATCGTCCACGGGCCGATGAGCGAATACGCCGCCGCCGGGCTCGAGGCGGCGCGCAAGCCGCCCGATCCGACCGCCTACAAGGGCTACGAGCGGCGCGAAGCCGGCCAGCGCGACTTCGGCTTCAGCGCCTATTTCCCCGGCCGCGTGGTCATGGGCGGACCCGAACAGGCGATCGAGCGCATCCACGTCCTGCGCGACATCGGCATCACGCAGATCGGGCTGCTGGTGGACTTCGGCTCACTGGCCCAGGACGACATCATGCGCTCGCTGCGCATCTTTGCTGACCGGATATTGCCGCACGTGAGGGATATCTAGGTGCGTACTCATAAATCCGCGATGTCGGCTTACTTCAGAAGACGACATCAATTTGCGCACTCGGCATTGCGGATCATCTGCTGAACTTGCGCATGATCGCGGCGCGCCGTGACCGGCGAAGTCGCGGAGCGAAAACGTGGTTCGTAATGGGCGGGTGGCTCGAATGGCAGAACGGCTCGCACACCCTCGATCCTTCCCCGTAAGATCTGCTAAGGCGTGGAGAACGGCGGCGTGGGAGACGACTTGTTGACACCGTTTAAAATGCTATAGCGACTTTCGTCGTCGTACAAGATGATCTGCCGTTCTCCATCCCATGGCAAGAATTGCAACTGCCCTGCAAAGAGGCAAAGGCCGCGGAATGAAGATGCAACGAATGGATATCGCCCGCAAAAGCATTGCCGTGACAGATGAGGCTGTCCTCTACGCGCATCGGAATGCCATAGCTCGTCTTAAAGATTCCGTGCGACTCGGGTGCCGGTGCCGAGCGAGGGACCACGAGAGTTCCGACGTCTTCTGCCAAATGATCGCCATGGCAAGCGTTGCAGCCGCGCTCCAAGCTGAGCCGTCTTCAAATTGAAATCCGTGTAAGGAACCCCAAGTCTACCCCATTGCGCGTCGGCAGGGCACGAAAGTTGCCAACTCTTCGGTCGCGCTTATTTCTCGAGCGGATTGCCGGCCTTGACCCAGTCATCCCAATTCATGATGACGGCGATCGGATGTTTGAAGCCGATGCGCTCCAGCGTCGCCGTGGCGAAAGTCGCCCGCCCGCCGGTCTTGCACTGAACATAGATCGTCCTGTTGGTATCAACCTTCTGTTTCGGATAGCCAAGGTCCTGGTAGATCAGGAACTCCAACAAACCGCGCGGGATATTGATGGCGCCCGGCACATGGCCGGCAGCGAACTCGGCCGGTTCGCGCACATCAAGGAGCAATGCACCGTTTGGATTCTTTACTGCCGCCAGGTAGTGAGCCATATCCGTCGTTTCTATATGCTTGCGGACCGAAGCGAGTAGTTGGTCACGATCGGCGGCCATACCGGCTCGGGCTGGGCAAGGGCAGGCACAGACACAGCAAATGCGCCCACTAGAACTGTTGCAAGTCGCATCATTCGTTGCATGACGTTCTCCTTCGGTCCAATAAAATGTATATTCCGATGTTTCGCCCCTTTCCTTGACCTGGATCAAATGCGTACGCGCGCGCTCAGATCCGCGCTTTTCGCTACACGCCGCCGTGCTGCACCGCGTCCAAGTCTCGCTGCAAACGGTAGAGTTGGGGCCATTTTCGACCGATTGACCATCGCCTTGCAATGTCCGGTTATCTCTCCCCGACAGCAGACATCGAGAGCACCGGCGTTTATGCGTGCACGCCGTGGTGCGGCGACACGTTCAAACCTTATTGCCCGCGCTCCAGCTCCAGAAATCGCGGCCTTCCTCGCGCATGAATCTTGCCAGCACCATCTTGTGCACTTCGTCGGCGCCGTCGACGAGGCGCGCGGCGCGGGCCGCGCGGTAGACCCATTCGGCGATGGTGTCTTTCGAATAGCCGCGCGCGCCGTTGAGCTGGATCGCAACGTCGGCTGACTGGTGCAGCGTGTTGGCGCAATGCAGCTTCGCCATCGACACTTCCTTGCGCGCGTAGTCGCCCTGATCGAGTTTCCACGCGGCGTGCATGGTGAGGAGCCGGCCGATGTGGATGTTGTGGCCGACTTCGCCGAGCTTCATCTGCACGCTTTCACGGTCGGCGAGCTTGATGCCGAAGCCTTCGCGGCGGTTGACGTATTCCTGCGCGATCTCGACGCAGCGTTTCGACCAGCCGAGCCAGCGCATGCAGTGCGTCAGCCGTGCCGGCCCGAGCCGCACCTGCACGACCTTGAGTCCGTTGCCGATGCCGCCGAACACGTCGTCGTCGTGCACTTCGAGACCGTCGAATTCGAGTTCGCAATGGCCGCCGTGCTCCTCCGGCCCCATGATCTCGATGCGGCGCACGATGCGCCAGCCCGGCTGGTCCTTGTGGAACAGGAACGTGGTGATGCCCTTGCGCTTGTCGTCGGAGGTGCGCGCCGCGAGGATGAAATGCGCGGCGCCGTCGGCGCCGGTGATGAACCACTTGCGTCCGTAGATTTTCCAGATGTCGCCGTGCTTCTGGGCATAGGTCTTGATCATGCTCGGATCGGAGCCACCGCCGGGCGCGGGCTCCGTCATGGCAAACGACGAGCGCACCTTGCCTTCGACGATCGGCTTGAGCCACTTGTCCTTCTGCCGCGGCGTGCCGAGTTTTTTCAGCACGTTCATGTTGCCGTCGTCCGGCGCCATGCAATTGAGCGCCAGCGGGCCGAACAGCGAGCGCGCGGCTTCCTCGTACATCACCGCCCACGCCACGATCGGCAGGTCCATGCCGCCATATTCCTTGGGCGATTGCGGCGCCCACAGGCCGGCCGCCTTGGCCTTGGCGCGCACGGGTTCGAGGCGATCGTGCGGGATGTTCTCGTGATCGGAAAAATTCTTCGCGTCCGCTTCGAGCGGCAGCACGTGCTCGTCGACGAAAGCGCGCGTGCGCCGCCGCAAATCATCGATCTCGGGAGAAAGGCTGAAATCCATGCCGGCGCCCTCCGCTTTGCCGCCTTCTCAAACACGGCGTGATCATCCATAACTCATCGGCACAATGGGAAAAACGGGGCTAAATGCGATTGATTTTTCTCAAGGCGGCTATAATTCCTTGCAATAGAGGAAGACGCCCGGTGTTCGCATCGCCGGCAGGGATGTAAATTCCAAGCCCGAAATTGCGCAAAAGGTGAAATCATGACACGCATCGCGCTCGCCATTGCCGCCCTGGCGGCAACGCTATGTCTCGCGGCCACGACCAGCCAGGCAGGTCAAGTCGGCAATGCGCCCTGGTGTTCGGTGCAGTATCTTGGCTTCGGCGACCAGGAATGGGACTGCGAATACGCGACCGCTGCCGCCTGTGCGCCAACCGTGACCGGCGGTAATCGCGGCTTCTGCAACCGCAATCCGTATTTCGCAGAGGAACGAGGCTACGCGCCTGCGCCGCGCTACCGGCGCCACCACGACTATTATCGCTAGCCGAGGTTCAGCGGCGTCTCCATGCTCGACACGTCGGCTGCCGCGCCAGCGCAATTCTCGTTGAACGAAGACCAAGTCGCGGTCCGCGACATGGCGCGCGCGTTCGCCGACGAGGTATTCGCGCCCAACGCAATCGCGTGGGATGAGGCCAAACTTTTTCCCGTCGCCGAAATGCGCAAGGCTGCCGAGCTTGGTATGGCCGGCATTTATGCCGCCGAGGATGTCGGCGGATCGGGCCTGTCGCGGCTTGATGCGGTGCTGATCTTCGAGGCGCTGGCGAGCGGCTGTCCGACGGTCGCGGCCTACATGTCGATCCACAACATGGTCGCGTGGATGATCGATGCGTATGGCTCGCAGGAACAGCGGCAAAAATGGCTGCCGGGCCTGTGCAAAATGGAGCTGCTGGCGAGCTATTGCCTGACTGAACCGGGGGCCGGCTCCGACGCGGCGGCGTTGCAGACGCGCGCCGTGCATGACGGCGATTGTTACGTGCTTAATGGCCAGAAGCTTTTCATCTCGGGCGCCGGCGCGAGCGGCGTTTATATCGTCATGGCGCAAACGGGGGGCGAAGGTGGTGGCGGCGTCTCGTCATTGATCGTGTCGGGCGACACGGCCGGTATCTCGTTCGGCGCCAATGAGCGCAAGATGGGCTGGAACGCGCAGCCGACGCGCGCGGTGACGTTCGACAACGTGCGGGTGCCGCTCGCCAATCGGCTCGGTGCTGAAGGTGAGGGGTTCAAGATCGCCATGGCCGGCCTCGACGGCGGCCGGCTCAATATCGCCGCGTGTTCGCTCGGAGGAGCCCAAGCGGCGCTCGAGAAATCGCTCGCCTACATGCGCGATCGCCGCGCCTTCGGCAAACGCCTCGACGAATTTCAGGCGCTGCAATTCCGCCTCGCCGACATGGCAACCGACCTGGAAGCGTCTCGCACCTTCCTGTGGCGCGCGGCGGCGGCGCTCGACCGCAAGGAGCCGAACGCGACCGTGCTGTGCGCCATGGCAAAGCGGTTCGTCACCGATGCCTGTTTCGCCAATCAGGCGCTGCAGCTCCATGGCGGCTACGGCTATCTCGCCGAGTTCGGCATCGAAAAGATCGTGCGCGATCTGCGCGTGCATCAGATTCTGGAAGGCACGAACGAGATCATGCGTCTCATCGTCGCCCGCAGCCTTGTCGGCCGATGAACGCAAGCGGCGCAACGGTCGTCCGTGACGGTGACATCGTCGTTCGCGCTCAGGGCGCCTTGCGCCGCATCACGCTCAACCGGCCGAAGGCGCTGAACGCGCTCACGCTCGACATGGCCGCGACCATGCTGGCGGAGCTTCGTGCTTGGCAGGACGACCCTGCCGTCGGCGTGGTGCTGATCGACGGCGCCGGCGATCGCGGGCTATGCGCCGGCGGCGATCTGCGCGCGCTGTACGACGCGGCGAAATCCGGCGACGACTTGCCGGCGCGCTTCTGGTCGACCGAGTATCGGCTCGACCTATTAATCGCCCGCTACCCCAAGCCGGTGGTTGCCATCATGGACGGCATGGTGATGGGCGGCGGCCTCGGCATTTCGGCGCATGCGGCGCATCGGGTCGTGACCGCGCGCTCCGCGGTCGCCATGCCTGAAGTCAGCATTGGATATTTTCCCGATGTCGGCGCTTCGTTCCTTCTGGCGCGTGCGCCCGGCCGCGTCGGGTTTCATCTGGCGCTGACCGGCGAGCGCATCGGCGCGGCCGACGCCATTTATGCCGGGCTCGCCGACCTACACATTCCTTCGAAGAAACTTGCCGAGCTTCCGGCGGCGCTCGCCGGCTGCCGGACCGCGCAAGACGTGCGAACGTGCCTCGTCGCATTGTCCAACTCACCCACCGATGGCAAACTCGCGACAGCGCGGCCATGGATCGATGCCTGTTACGAGGCAGACAAAGTCGAAGACATTTTTGCGTGCTTGCGCGGCAGCACGTTGGCCGATGCTCGCGCGACACACGCGATTCTGCAGAAAATGTCGCCGACATCGCTCAAGCTCACGTTGCGCAATGTCCGCTCAGCGCTATCCTTCGAAAGGGTTGAGCAGAGTTTCGAGCAGGACTACCGACTCTCGCTTGCCTGCATCGCCGGGCACGACTTCATCGAGGGTATTCGCGCCGCCATCGTCGACAAGGATCGCAAACCGATCTGGCGTCCGGGCAGACTTGAAGACGTAACCGAGGCTATTGTCGATCGACACTTCGATGCCATCGGCGAACGGGAGCTAAAATTCAGCGATTAGGAGGGCCGGCGCATGTCAAAGATCGGATTCATCGGGCTGGGCAATATGGGCGCGCCGATGGCCGCTAATCTCGTTAAAACCGGCGGTCATGTGCTGGGCTTTGATGTTGTGCCGGCGGCGCGGGATGCGTCGGCCGGCGACGGCGTGCAGATCGTCGCCACCGCGCGCTCGGCCGTGGACGACGCCGAGATCGTCATCACCATGCTGCCGAGCGGCGAGCACGTGCTGTCGGTGTGGGACGACATCGTGCCGCGCGCGCGCCAAGGCACGCTGTTCATCGATTGCTCGACCATCGACGTTGAGAGCGCCCGCAAGGCGCATGCGCTGGCCGCCGCGCGCGGCATCGCCACGCTCGATGCGCCGGTGTCCGGCGGCGTTGGCGGGGCGAAGGCGGCGACGCTGACCTTCATGGTCGGCGGGTCGGAGCACGCGTTCGCGCGCGGCAAGCCGGTGCTGGAGCGCATGGGCAAGCGCATCGTGCATTGCGGCGAGGCCGGCAACGGGCAGGTCGCGAAGATTTGCAACAATCTCATTCTCGGCGCTTCGATGATCGCGGTCAGCGAGGCCTTCGTGCTCGGCGAAAAGCTCGGCCTGTCGCACCAGGCGCTGTTCGATGTCGTCTCAGGATCGTCCGGCCAGTGCTGGTCGCTGACCAGCTATTGCCCGGTGCCTGGGCCGGTGCCGGCGAGTCCCGCCAACAATGGCTACAAGGCGGGCTTCACCGCCGCGCTGATGCTGAAGGATCTGAACCTCGCCCGGCAGGCGGCGCAATCGGTCGGCGTCGAGGCCGCTCTTGGGGCGCATGCTGGCGAGCTTTACCAGCAGTTTTCACAACAGGGCCACAGCGCGCTGGATTTTTCCGCGATCGTCAACCTCGTGCGGGAGCACTCGAAGCACCGCTGAGGTGCGTTCGGCGATTACTGGATCAGCATCGGCAGCGACACGAGCCGCAATTCGCCGACGGCGCCGCCGTAAATCGGGACGAAACCCCGATCGGCGAGATGCGCCTTGGGAAACCGCGCCAACAGCCGCCTGATCGCAATCGTGATCGCGGTGCGGCCCAGGATATTGCCAATGCAATGATGCGGGCCGGTACCGAAGGCCATGATGCGCTTCGGATGGCGGTGAATGTCGAAGCGCAGCGGATCGGGAAAAACTTGGGGATCGTAGTTTGCCGCCAGCGGCGAGGGGCGCACCACCATGCCTTGACGGATTTGCGTGCCGCCGATCTCGGTGTCGCGCGTGGCGATGCGCGGGAAGGTGAAATAGCCGTTGCTGGCAATGCGCAGGCACTCCTCGATCGCCTCGGGAATCAGGCGCGGATCGGCGATCAGTTCGGCGAGCTGATCCGGATGTGAATAGAGCGTGTAGAGCGCGCCGCCGGCGGCGCGGCTGGTGGCCGAGAGCGCGGCGCCGCAGATCGTGAAAATCTGATCGAATAGCTCACGATCCGAGAGCTTGTCGCCTTGGTCGCGTGCGGTGATCAGGTCATTGATAAAGTCGGAATGCGGGTTGGCGCGCCGCTCGGCGATGAGTTCGTTGACCGCATCGGCGGCGCGCCCGAAGGCGGCGACACATTCCGGCGCAAATGGCTCGCCCGGCCTGGTATAGGTCGTGCGCGGCAGCACTTCGTGAAACGCGACGAAGATCTGCTTGCGGCGCTCGTCGAGGTCGGCCATCGCGGTCAACAGCGCCCCGACCACGAGGTGCGCGCCATAATCGGCCATGCCGTCGAACTCGTTGCCGCCGGCCTCGATGCGATCGAGCATTCCCTCGATGATTTCGGTGATGCGGGCTTCGAGCCGGGCCAGGCTGCGCGCCGAAAACGCCGGCAGCAGCAAACGGCGAATCCGGGCGTGGCGCTCGCCGTCCATCTGGGTGATGAACTGCACGCCCATGAATTTGTCGAACTGCTCGAAGCCCGGCCCGCGCGGCATTTCCGACGAAAACCGCTCGGTGTCGGAAAATACTTCCTGCACGTCGACGTAGCGCCCGCACACGACCTGTGGCGGTCCGCGCCCGAGCACATAGAACGGCGGGCGCCGCGCCCATTCCGCCAAAATGTTGCGCGCGTTTTGCTTGAACGCGCTGCCTCCCAGATCGATGTCGACGACGTTGTGCGCGTCGAGCTCGGCAAGAGATGACATCATCGGGCTCCGGTCATGGCGACAAACATCGCACGCGGCCGGCCAATCGTCCATCCGCCGGCTGCGCAGACGATGGGGGCGCGGATGGCGGATGCCGGCGAACCGGTCTCCGGCATAAAGTGACTGTCGCGGTTCAGAGCGCGCGGAAGAATCTAAACGCGGTGTGGGAAAAGCCGAGTTGTTCGTAGAAGCGGTGCGCTTCGACGCGGCGCTCGGCGCTGGTGAGCTCGATGCCGGAACAGTGATGGTCGCGCGCGAATTCGGCGGCGGCGGCAATCAGCATGTCGCCGACACCGTGGCGGCGGTGCGCCGCCGCCACGACCAGACTGGTGACGCGGCAGATCGTTGTCCCGGTTGGAAAATAGGGGATCAGCTCCGCGCTCATGAGGCCGATGATCTCATCTGCATCGTGCGCCACAAGGCAATAGCTGGTCTTGCTCTGCAGAGCGCGATCGAGACGATCCTTGACGCTTGCGGCTGTCGACGGGTAGCCCAGTTCGGTCATAAGCGCCGCGACTTGCTCGCCGTCCATCTCCCGCGCTGGCCGCAACGTTATCGTCATGGCGCCGTCGACGACGTGCTCCGAAGGAGCGCTTTCTCCAGCATGACGTGGATGCCCTTCGAGCCGTTGACGACCTGCGTAACCCGCAGGTCGGCTGCAAGGCTGCACAGCGTGTAGGCGTCCTCGCGCGACAGGTTGGTGCGGGCGCAAATAAGTTTGATCATGTCGCGTAGCGCGATGACCACCGCATCGTCGAGATCGGGATCGAACGCCATGGTGATGATGTGGGTCGGTGTCTCGGCCAGCGGCCATTCCAGCGTCATGTCGGAGCGGACGTGGAGCTCGAAGGTGCCGGTCAGGCCGGTCTCGATGGCGGTGATGCAGACCTCGCCATCGCCCTGCACGCCATGACCGTCACCGACCGAGAACAGCGCGCCGTCGACATGGATCGGGAGATAGAGTGTGGCGCCCGCTATCAGTTCCTTGTTGTCCATGTTGCCGCCGTTGCGCCGCGGCGGCGGCGAGGCGACCGGACCCCAACCGGGCGGCGGTGCGACCGCCATGATGCCGAAGAACGGCTTGAGCGGCAGTTCAAGTCCCCACGGCAGTTTTCCGACCATGCGGGAGTTGTCGAGCGGAATGTGGATGAGCCGCGCCGTGTCGAAATCATCGGGCAACGCGCCGGCAAGCGGTCGGATCACGTTGTAGCCCCAGTCGCAATTGAGCTCGATCGATTTGATCCGGACTTCCAGCACTTGTCCGGCCTTGGCGCCGCGGACTGCCACTGGACCGGTGAGAATGTGGGGGCCGTTGAGGCGCTGCGGGACGTTCTTGTGGATTGCCGGCAACGCCGCAGGGATGGTCAGACCCGAATCCGGTGGCGGTAGCCGCCCGGGGACTCCTGACACCGTCGAGATTACCACGGTGTCTCCTGGGTCGACCGTCATGAGCGGCTTAAGGGCGGCGTCGAAGAAGCCCCAATGCACGGTGTCGGTGGCAGCATCCAGACGATGGGTCCGCATTTTTTATGTCCGTCAATTTGCAGGTCTGCAGTCCGGGCAGGATACATGGGCGGATTGACCTGTACATTTTTCCCAGACTTTCAGTTTTTGCCCACGTCACCAGACTGTCACAAAAGCTTGTTTTAGTCTTCATGGGCTGGGAAGGCATTGATTCATGCAAATCGCTATTAATGACGAGGGATCGGCCGCCACGGTCACGATGGTCGGTCGGCTCGATATCGCGGGCGCCGAGGTTGTGGCACTGCCGCTCGCCACCTTGTCCGGCAGCAAAAGCGCTCTGTTCGTCGACATGTCTGGCGTCAGTTTCGTTGCGTCGATCGGACTTCGCCACCTTGTCGCGGCAGCCAAGGCCATGGGGCGACGTGGCGGCCGCCTCGTCCTGGTCAATCCCAACACGGCCGTCACGGAGGTGATTACGACCTCCGGTCTTGCTGATCTGCTGCAGATCGAACGTGGCGGCGCATCCCGGAACTGATCCGGCGCCGGTGGGGCGCCATCGGTTCTCGCCGGCCGCGACAACCGTGGCCATGGGGCCTAGTGGTCCGATTCTAACATTCGCATCCGGGTTCGGCAGGCTTTCATGCGAATGTTAGAATCTAAAGGACCACTAGCAAATATAAGTGCTAGGGGAGCTTTTGGATTTGACATTCGCTGCCGGAGTTTGCGGCTGGGTGGGTAGCGAATGCCAAATCCGCTCCACTAGGTTGAGACCATGCAGGCGATCGCGCCGTTTCTGACCGGTCTCGGATTATTCTTTTGCGGCGTGCATTTCGTGGCGGCGAATCTCGTCCCGCTCGTCGGCCGCCGCTTTCGGGCTCTTTTGATGCGCATGGGGCGGCGCCCTTGGATGGCCGCCGCGTTCGGGACCGCTGCAGGCGTGGTCACCCAGAGCGCCAACGCCGTGACGGCGATCATCATCGGTCTGGTTAGCGGCGGCCTGGTCGACAAGCGGCGCTCGATCCTCATTCCGACGTGGTCCCATGTCGGCACGTCGGTGCTCGTAATCCTCGTCGCAATCGATTTGCAGTTGGCCGCGAGCTATCTGATTTTGCTCACCGGATGTGCGGTCTATTTCGGCTTCGATCGCAGCGATCGCGTGCGCTTTGCGATCGGGACGTTGCTGGGCCTTGGGCTGCTTTTTCTCGGCATGCAGCTGATCAAATCGGGCGCGACGCCGTTGCGCGACTTGCTGATCGATGACGGCTACATCGCCAGCATCGCCAAACAGCCCGGACTGTTGCTGCTGGTCGGCATCGGACTGTCGCTGGTGTGTCAGTCGTCGTCGGTTGCCGGCGCGCTGGCCGTTGCCGGCAGCAGCGCCGGCCTGGTCGATCTCTCCGGCGCGTGCTGGCTCATCTATGGCGCCAATCTCGGCTCCGGCCTTAACTTTGTCCTGCTGGCGAAGACGCATCGCGGCGAGGCGGCGCAAATCGCCTTGATGCAGGCGGTGCAGAAATTCTCTGGATTCTTGGTCGTGATCGCCGCGGTGATCATTGATTATCTGACTGGCCGCCTCGTCATTGAAAACAGCGTTGCGTTGCTCAGCTCCACGATTTCCGCACAGGTCGCCTGGGTCTTCCTGCTGTATCAACTGGCAGGGTCCTGCATCTGCACCGCGTTTGTTGGGCCGATCATTGCGCTGCTCGAACGCGCCGCGCCGCCCAGCAAACTGCAGGAATTGTCGAAGCCGGCCTATCTGATCGAGGATGCCCTGGTCGATCCCTCATTCGCCATCGAACTCGTCGGCCGCGAGGAACAGCGGCTGTTAGAGCGCTTGCCGGCGATGCTCGATACGGTGCGCGCCGACGTTGAAGGGGAGCCGGTTGCGCCGGCGACGCTGCGAGCCGCGGCGGCGGCCATCACCCGCGCGATGGCCGGTTACCTCGAGTCGATCAGTGAGGGCAGGCTCGATCGCTCGGACCGGGAAAACGTCGTCCGCCTGCAGCACCGGGCTGCCAACCTCAACGCCATGCACGAAAGCGTCGATGAGTTCGTCGTGGCCTGCCGGTCGTCGCGGCAATGGCCGTCGAGCGGCCGTGTCGCCGATCAGATGATCGAGTCGCTGCACGTATTGCTCAGCGCGCTGGTCGAAGCGGCCGCGGCGAATGACGAGGGCGACCAGGAAATACTGCTGGCGCTGCTCGGGCACCGCGACGAGTTGATGGAGCGCATTCGCCAGCGCGTCCTGCGCGAAGACCCCAACATGCCGGCCAAGGCCCAGGAAGCGCTGTTTGCCGCCACGATGGTGTTCGAGCGCGTGGTGTGGCTTGCGCGCCGATGCGCGATTCTGCTTAATCCCGACCGGGCCGCAGGCAGCAGTGAGAGCGTGGCGGTGCCGGCAGAATCGACGGCATG
The DNA here is from genome assembly GCA_963729965.1 of uncultured Alphaproteobacteria bacterium. Lineage (GTDB taxonomy): Bacteria > Pseudomonadota > Alphaproteobacteria > Rhizobiales > Xanthobacteraceae > BOG-931. The sequence continues at coordinate 477,818 of CAVSPX010000004.1, read as the reverse complement.
AACAACCCGAACGCCAAAATTCTCGTCGTCGACGACGTCGCGGAGAATCGTGACCTGCTTGTGCGGCGGCTGACGCGGCTCGGCTTTGCGCACATCGATCAGGCCGCGAACGGCGTCGAGGCGCTGGCGGCGATCGGCGCCCAAAACTATGACCTCGTGCTGCTCGACATCATGATGCCCGAGCTCGACGGCTTCGGCGTTCTGGAAGCGCTCAGGCACGACGCCCGTATCAATGAACTGCCCATTCTCGTCATTTCGGCGCTGAGCGAAATCGATCCCGTGGTGCGCTGCATCGAGCTTGGCGCCGCCGACTTCATCGTCAAACCGTTCAACCCCACGCTGTTGCGCGCGCGCGTACTCTCCACGCTGGAGAAGAAGGCGCTGAGCGATCGTACGCGCGACGAGCTCAAGCGAAAGCAGCTGGAACTCAACGAAGCGCGCACGCTGCAGCTTGCGTTGGCCCCGCCGCCGTTTGCCGGGACGATTGCCGGCCGTCCGTTGGCGATCGACGTGCTGCTCGAACCCGCCAAGGAAGTCGGCGGCGATGTGGTCGATCATTTTCGCGTCGGTGACGACATGATCGTGCTGGCGCTCGGTGATGTGTCCGACAAGGGCGCCGGCGCCGCGCTGATGATGGCGCGCACCCACGCCGTGTTGCGTGCGCTGACGGCGCGGCCCGACGCCGCCGAATTGTTTCGTGCACCGGAGCGCGCGCTCGGCATAGTCAACGCAGCTCTGGCGGAAGGTAACGACAGCTGCATGTTCGTTACGTTTCTGTTGGCATCGCTCGACGTTGCGACCGGAACACTCGCTTATGTGCGCGCGGGCCATGTTCCGCCGTTTCACCGCAACGGCACCGGCACTATCGCGCGCCTCGGCCGCATGGGCGGTCCGCCGCTCGGCCTGGTCGAGAATGCTGTCTATCAGCCGGATACGGTCGTGCTTTCTTCCGGCGACCGTATTCTGATCGTCACCGACGGCTTTACCGAAGCGCACGATCCGGGCAACGCGCTTTACGGCGAGGACAGGGTCGAGGCGTTTCTGGCTGACCTTGCGCCGTCCGAGGGGCAGCCGCTCAGGCATCTGGCCGCCCGGGTCCGCGCTTTCGAAGCCGGCCGGCCGGCGTTCGACGACATGGCGGCGCTGCTGCTGTCGCTCGAACCGCCGCTGGGACGTCCGCTGTGACCCGATTCGAAGCCAGCACCCTGCCGACTCCGGACGCGATCGCCGCGGTAACCGATCAGGTGATGGCATTTCTCGAACAGCATGGCGTCGACGCGCGCGCCGCGCATCACACCGGCCTGGTCCTGAGCGAAATTCTGACCAATCTGGCCACGCACGGAGCCTGTTGCGATCGGCCCGCAAAAATTGCCGTCACTATCGGACCCGACAAGGTCACTGGAGAGATTGTCGACAGCGGGCCGCCCTTCGACCCGCGGCTCGCTCCCGAGCCGTCTCTTGACGTAAGCCTTGACGAACGTCCAATTGGCGGGCTCGGCTTATTTCTCGTGCGCAAACTGACCTGCAGCCTTGAGTACGCCCGGCGGAATGACGAAAATTGCATGATTTTTGCTATCCGCCGCGAAGGCAATCGGCACGATAACAAGGGCCTTTGATCGATCGCGAGGACGAAGACGGCATGGAAATTCTTGACGAACGTATCGGCGATACCTTCGTGGTCACGGCGAAGGGCCGGCTCGACGGCGGCGCCAGCACCGCATTCGCCGAAAAAGTCGGCGCGCTGATTACAAACGAACGCCCGAAGCTGTTGATCGATTTTGCCGGCGTCGACTTCGTCACCAGTGCAGGCCTGCGCGCCGTTCTGGTGCTGGTCAAGAAGGTCAAGGCCGCCGGCGGCTCGTTCGCGCTTCGCGCCGTTCAGGAGCAGGTTCGCGAAGTGCTCGACATCACCGGCTTCACCGCAATGTTGAGCATCCATGCGGCGCGTGCCGAGGCGATCGCGGCGATGGGCGGGTAGCCGATCGGGCCCGCGGGCGGAGAGCGCATGGCGGATAGCGAGGCCAAGACGAGAGACGGCGCGAGCGCCGGCCGCGAGGCGGCGCTGCTGCGGGCGACGCTGGAGAACATGGCGCAGGGCGTCGCCATGTATGACGCCGACCACAAGCTCGTCACCTGGAACGAGCTGTTTCGCAAATACCTGGAAATGCCCGAAGAGTTTCTTGGCACCGACCGGACGTTCTCGGATTACATCCGCTACATCGGCGCGCGCGGCGAGTTCGGCGAAGACGTCGACATCGAGGAGGCGTTGCGCACACGTCTGGCGATGCTTGATCGCTCGCATTCTTTCGAGCGCGTGCGTCCTGACGGCACTGTGCTTGAGGTGCGGCGCGATCCGGTGCCGGGCGGCGGGTTCATCGCCATCTATACCGACATCACCGAACGCAAAGAGGCCGAAAAACAGCTGCGCGAGGATGAGGAGCGCTTTCGCGCCATAGACACGGCGGCTCCGGTCGGTCTGATTATTGTGAGCGAGAAAAGTCAGAACATCCTGCACCTTAATCCGAGCTTTTGCGACATCGTCGGCAAGGATGCCGGCGCACTGTTGGGCAAGCCGCTGTCTTCGATTTTCACCGAACCGGAGAAGTCCAAGGAACTCGCGGATATCATCAACGGCACGTCGACCGAGCGCAGAGAATTTCATTTCAAGCGGGCCGATGGCGCCGAGGCCTACGTCATGGTGTCGCGCGTTGCGCTCGACTACCGCGGCGAGAAAGCGGTCATCGCGAGCTTCGTCGACATCCACGATCGCGTCGAGGCCGAGATCGAACTGCGGCAGGCCAAGGAGGCCGCCGAGTCCGCAAGCCGGGTCAAATCCTCGTTCCTCGCCAACATGAGCCACGAGCTGCGCACGCCGCTCAACGCCATCATCGGCTACAGCGAAATCCTGCTCGAGGACGCGACCGATCGCGGCGACAAGGCCAGCATGGCCGATCTGGAAAAGATCCAGGCCGCTGGCAAGCACCTCCTCGACCTCATCAACGACATCCTCGATCTGTCGAAGATCGAGGCCGGTCGCATGGACGTTTATCTGGAGCACGTCTTTCTCGCGCGGCTGGTCGACGAGGTGAAAACCATCGTCGAGCCGATGATGAAGAAGAACGGCAACACGCTCCTGATCGACTGTCCGCAGGACATCGGCTCGCTGCAGACCGATCTCACCAAGCTCAAGCAGAGCGTCATCAATCTGCTCAGTAATGCGGCGAAATTCACCAAGGGCGGTACGGTCACGTTGCGTCTTGCGCGCGAGACGCGCGACGGCTCTCCCTGGGTCAAATTCGAGGTTGCCGACACCGGCATTGGCATGACCGACCAACAGATGGGCCGTCTGTTCCAGGCTTTCACCCAGGCGGATTCATCGACCACGCGCAATTTCGGCGGTACCGGCTTGGGGCTGACGATCACGCGGCATTTCTGCGCCATGCTGGGCGGCTCGATGGAGGTCAGGAGCAAACCCGGCCAAGGCTCGACTTTCACGATCCTGCTGCCGGATCGCGTCATCAAGGCGGTGGCCGACGACGAACCCGAGAGCGATCGCCCGGCGGCCGTGAGCGAGCCGTCATCCGGCGACATCCATGTGCTGGTGGTCGATGACGATCCCGCCGTGCACGACGTGCTTGCCGCTACGCTAAACAAGGAAGGCTATCGGATCACCCACGCCAAGGATGGCACCGAAGCCTTGCACCTGATGCGCACGCACCCTCCGGACATCGTTACGCTCGATGTGATGATGCCGAGGATGGACGGCTGGTCGGTGCTCGGCGTGATGAAATCGGAGCCGCAGCTTGCGCACATCCCTGTGATCATGCTGACCATCGTCGATCACCGCAATCTCGGCTTTTCGCTCGGTGCCTCCGAGTACATGACCAAGCCGATCGACCGCAACCGGCTGATCGCGCTTATTGCGAAATTCGTGTCGAGCAAACGCGAGGGCACGGTGCTGGTCATCGACGATGACCCCGACGTGCGCGCCATGGTCAAGGCAACGATCGAGGACGTCGGCATGCAGGCGACCGCGGTCGCCAACGGGCAGGCCGCGCTCGACTGGCTCGCCTCGCATCCGCAGCCGGTCCTGGTGCTGCTCGATCTGATGATGACGGAAATGGACGGTTTCGAGTTTTTGGAGCGCGTGCGGCAAAATCCGCACTATGTCGATCTGCCTATCGTCGTGCTCACCGCCAAGGAATTGACCGCCCACGAGCGCGCCTATCTGGCGGATCGCACGCTCCTGGTGCTGAGCAAGAGCGCGCAGCCGATCAGCAAGCTTGGCTTCGCGCTCGCGGCGATCGCCGGACGAAATCGTGGCATCAAGAGCGGGGCGCTGACAGACGAGAAGGTTGGATGACCAAGATTTTGCTTGTCGAAGACAATGAAATGAACCGCGATATGCTGTCGCGTCGGCTCGTGCGCAACGGCTTCGACATCGTCATGGCGGTGAACGGGCAGGAAGGCCTCGATCTGGCGTCATCCGAAAATCCCGATCTGATCCTGCTCGACATGAGCCTGCCGGTGCTCGACGGCTGGGAGGCCGCGCGACGATTGAAGGCCGATGCCGCTACCGCGAAAATCCCCGTCATTGCGCTCACCGCGCACGCCATGGTGCAAGACAAGGAAAAGGCGCTGGCCGCTGGCTGCGACGATTTCGACACCAAGCCGGTCGAACTGCCGCGGCTTCTGGAAAAGATCAATTCGCTGCTGCAGAACGGCGGATGATTTTGGCAAGGCGCGTTGTGCCTCTGCGGTCATAGGCTTGTCCAGATCAGCGTCAGTCCCGAGATCAGCAGCAGCACCATGATGATGCGCTGATAACTGTGGTCGGCGATCCGCCGGTAGATGAACGCGCCGATCCAGGCGCCGCCGATGGTGGCCGGCAGCGCAACCAGCGCATCAAGGCCGACCTGCCGCGTCAGCATTCCCGAAACGGCGTGCGCGACCAGCGCCAGTGACAGAATTACGAGGTTGAAAAATTGGACCACGGCGCGGCGCTGCTCTTTGCTCCAGCCGCGGACGTCGGTCCAGATGACCGGGAATACGCCCGACAGGCCGGTCAAGCCGCCAAGAATGCCGCCGCCGAAGCCGACGACGCCGTCCGCGGTCTGGCCGCCCCAGGCATGTTCGAGGTGGTGCCGCCGGAGGAGCACATAGGCCGGATAAACCACCAAAAAAAAGCCAAGCCCGAGCTTGAAGATCTGCGGATCGACGTGCGGCAGGATGAGCGTTCCGATCGGCACGCCGATAGCGCCGGGAATCACGAAACACAGCACACGCTTCCATTGGATCGAGCGCCAGATCAGATGCAGCGTCTGAGTTTGCGAAACCGCGGCGCAAATGATCGAGAGCGACGCGGCCGCGCTTGGCGGGATGCCGTACACCCAGATGCCGAGGGCGGTGATGGCGGTGCCAAACCCGGTGAGGCCGTTGACGATGCCACCCGCGAGCGCGCCCGCTAGGACTATCGCCGCCTGCTCCAGTCCCATTCCCCCGCTCCGGCGCCAGCCCCGCGCGTCAATACGACGGGCGCAGCCCGGAGCGCAAATTTCGCGTCAGGGCGGCCGACGAGCTGGGATGCCGCTGCAGCCTAGCTCCGCCGGCCGGCGGCGCCGATCAGGACGCCGACGCCGATGGCGACAGCGAGTGTCAGGAGCGGACGTTGCTTGGCTTGGCTGGCAATGCGGTCAAGCGCGTCGCTGCCAACCCTGCCGCCCATCCGCACCGCCCGGCCGCCGAGATCGGCAGCCCCTTCGGTCGCAGCACGCTGGCCGCGCCAGAATCGATCGGCAATGTCGTTGAGTATCGGGCCGACAGTGTCGGCGATCAGATCGCTGGCCGCGGAGGCATTCGCCGATGCCTGCCGCCCGGCCTTCCGCCCGATCACCGCCAATTCCCGTTCGATGGCCTGCAGGTGATCGACGATCGCGGTGACGCGGGGGTCGGAAAAATTGCTCGAACGCGGCTGAAACATCCTGATTCCTCCAATGGATTCGTCCCGCTAACCCGGCGGCGCAACAAATGTTCCGCCAAATGAACTTTCGCGCATGTCCGCGCGTTATCGGCCGAATTTAAATCACACCAGTGGAGACCCACGATGCCGGAGAACAGATCGCAAAACGTCGATTTCAACCGCGCCTTCGGCGACGCCAAAAAGCAGGCGGCGAACGCCGCGAGCGAGGCGTCGGACGCCGCGCAGGACCTTTACGACCAAGCCCGCGACAGCGCGAGCCAAGTCGCCGACGCCACCACAACGGCCGCGCGTAACACCGCTGGATCGTTCGAAAAGGCGCTGCGCCGCACCATCGAGACCCAGCCGTATACGGCCGTGGCCATCGCGCTCGGATTGGGTTGGCTGTTCGGCCGGATGCACCGGCCGTTGTGATCTGTACCGTCATCCCCGCAGCGCGATCGACTGGCCGCCGTCGGCCACGATTGTCGCGCCGGTGACGAAGCGGCCGGCATCGGAGACCAGCAGCAGCAACGGCCCGTCGAGGTCGCGCTCTTGGCCGAACCGGCCGATGGGAATGTGACGCGTCAGCGCCTTGCCCCGTTCGCTTTCGAGATAGTCGCGGTTGAGTTCGGTGACGATCCAGCCGGGCGCGATGGCGTTAACACGGATGCCCTTGAAAGCAAGTTCGAGCGCCAGTGCCTTGGTGAGCTGGATCACGCCGGCCTTCGCGGTTGCGTAGGCAACGACGCCCTTATCGACATTCAGGCCGAGCACCGAGGCGATATTGACGATGGCGCCGCCTACGCCGGCCGCGAGCATCCTGCGCGCCGCCTCCTGAGCCCAATAGAACACCGCGTCGAGATTGGTACCGAGCACGCGCCGCCATTCCTCCTCGGCCAGATCGACCGCGCGGCCGGCATGGGCGACGCCGGCATTGTTTACCAGGATGGTCACGGTGCCGAATGCCTTCTCGGCGGCATCGAATGCAGCGCCCGCCGCTATCCGGTCGCGCACGTCGGCCTCGACCGCAAGCGCCCGGCCGCCGGCCCGCTCTATGCGGGATTTGAGCGCAGCCAGCCGGTCGGCGCGCCGGGCCACCAGCACGACCGCGGCGCCATTTTCGGCCAGAACCTCGGCGAAGCGGACTCCCAGTCCGCTCGACGCGCCCGTGACAAGTGCGACCTTCCCGGTGAGATCGAACAGCGTTGTTGCGGTCATGAGCGTCCCCGGCGTGAGGGCGATGAGGAACCCATTGCCCGTCCGCAAGAATTGCGGGATTTAAGGGCGGCGATCAAGCTTGGCGGCCGGTCTTCGACGGCGGATTGGAAAGTGAGTGGGCGATGGGTTTTCTCGATCAGCGGCAGTGGATGGCAAGCCTGGAGCAGCAAGGCGAGTTGCGGCGGATCAAGGCCGAAGTCGATTGGGATCGCGAGATCGGCGCCATTGCGCGGCGCATGCTGGAAAGGAAAGGCCCGGCGCTGCTGTTTGAAAACATCAAGGGCTATGCCAACGGCCGCTGCTCGAAGCTGTTCGTCAGCGGGCTCGGCGCCCGCTCGCGGCTGGCGCTGGCGCTCGGCTTTTCCCGCGACGCCGGCAATCGCGAACTGGTTCAGCACGTCATGAAAATGAACCGCGAGACGATCCCGCCCGTTATTGTTCCGACCGGCCCCGTGAAGGAGGTCATCGTTCGCGGCGATGCCATCGATCAAACCGAATTTCCGGTACCGAAGTGGCACTACCTCGAAGGCGGCCGTTACATCCATACGTTCACCTCGATTGTTACCCGAGACCCCGACACCGGCGTGATGAATGTCGGCATGTATCGCGGCATGATCGGCAAGAAGAACACGTCGCCGTTTCTGCTCATCAAGGGCGGCCAGCATTGGGGCGCGCATTTCGTCAAATGGGCCGCGCGCGGCAAGCCAATGCCGGTCGCCTGTGCGATCGGCTGGGACCCGATCATGTCGTTTCTCTCAGGCTCTCCCTTGCCGGCGGGCGTGTGCGAATGGGACGTGATGGGCGGCTATCGCGGCGAGCCGGCGCAGCTCGTGCGCTGCGAAACCGTCGATCTCGAAGTGCCGGCCGGCGCCGAGATCGTGATCGAGGGCACCATCAGCGACGATCCGGCGACCTATGAGCTGGAGGGACCGTTCGGCGAATTCACCGGCTATGTCTCCGACCTGCCGACGCCGCGCCCGACCATGCAGATCAGCTGCATCACGCACCGCCGCGATCCGATCTTGTGCGGCTCGCTGGAGGGCACGCTGCCGGGCTCCTACAGCGAGAACAGCGTGATGTCGTCGGTGCAGCGCGCCGCCATCGCCTGGAACATTCTCAACGGCGCCGGCATTCCCGGCATCTTGGATGTGTACGCGCCGCCGATCACCAACGGCGTCAATCTGCGCGTCCAGATCAAGAAGCACTATCAGGGTCAGCCCAAGCAGATCGCCGCCGCGCTGTGGGGCAACAGCGCCGCGCAATACCGCTACAAGCACGTCACCGTGGTCGAGGAGGACATCGATCCCGCCGACGACGAGCAGGTCGAATGGGCGTTCGCGCACCGCGTCAATGCGGGCGAGGGCGGTATCGTGATTTTTCCAGGCATCTTCGGTTCGCCGATTGATCCGTCGACCCCCCTGGAAGACCGCAACGTGCCGCAGCTCGGCACCGGGCTGTGGAATTGCATGTTGATCGACGCCACCCGCTCCTGGAAACACGAGCGGCAGCCGCAATGGAACAACGAGCGCTTCCCGCCGACCGTGAAGCCGCATCCCGACGACGCCGCGCGTGTCGAGGCGCGCTGGGCGGAATATGGATTGGGAGACCTGTAGGCCTCACGATCCATAAAGCTTGTGCGGCAGCCATGTCGCCAGCCCCGGCAGGAACCACAGCGCCAGCAGCATGCCGAGCTGGATCAGCACGAACGGGATGATGCCCAGATAAATGTGGCGCGTGGTCACTTCGGGCGGCGCGACGCCGCGCAGATAAAACAATGTCGGGCCGAGCGGCGGGTGCATATACGAGGTCTGCAGGTTCACCGCCATCATCATGCCGAGCCACACTGGATTGACGCCCGGCATTTTCAACAGCACCGGCGCGACAATGGGCACTACGACAAAGATGATCTCGAAGGCATCCATCACGAAGCCGAGCAGAAACAGCGCCAGCATCACGGCCAGTGTCGCGCCGGCGACGCCGCCCGCCAGGCCGGTCAGCGCGCGTTCCACCAGAACGTCGCCGCCGAGGCCGCGAAACACCAGGCTGAAAACGGTCGCCCCGATCAGGATGAGAAAGATCATGCTGGTGATCTGCGTCGTGCGCACCATCACGGGGATCAGCACTCCTCCGACGCCGCTGCGCAAGGCGGCAAGCAGGACGGCGCCGACCGCGCCGACCGAAGCGGCCTCCGTCGGCGTCGCGACGCCGCCGAGAATCGAGCCGAGCACGGCGAGGATCAGCGCGATCGGCGCAATCAGCGCGGCGATCAGACGGCGCGCCAGTTTCAGTCCGTGCGGCGCGTGCGGGTCGGGCGCAATGGGCGGCGACTTTTTCGGCGTGACGATCGCGACGCCGGTCAGATAGAGCATGTAGAGGAAGACGAGCGCGAAGCCGGGCAGGATTGCGCCCGCAAACAGGTCGGAGACAGAGACCGTTTGCGGTGCGAAATTGCCCTGCGCCAACTGGGCGGCCTGATAGGAGTTGCTCAACTGGTCGCCGAGCAGCACCAGCACCGTCGCCGGCGGGAAAATCTGCGCCAACGTTGCCGTGGCCGCGATCGTGCCGGCCGCGAGCGCCTTGTCGTAGCCGTGTCGCAGCATTGCCGGCAGCGCGATCAGCCCCATGGTGACCGCGGTGGCGCCGGCGATGCCCTTGGCGGCGGCAAGGAGCACGCCGACCACGACCACCGAAAGGCCGAGCCCGCCGGGGAGCGTGCCGAACAGGCGGCCCATTGTTTCCAGCAAATCCTCCGCAATCCGCGACCGCTCCAGCATCACCCCCATGAAAATGAAGAGCGGGATGGCAAGCAGCACGTCGTTGGTCATGATGCCGAATACGCGCTCCGGCAGGGCGCCAAGCAGGGCTGGGTCGAACAGACCCGCCGCGGCGCCACCGGCAGCAAACATCAGCGAGATGCCGGCGAGCGTCAGCGCGACCGGATAGCCGGCGAGCAGAACGATGCAGACAGCCGCCACCAGCGCGACGACGAGGATTGCATTCGCCGCCACTTCAGCCTCGCCCGCTCGCAGGTGAGGACAGGGGTTCGGCTCCGCTGAGTGTGAGCGCGGCACGAATTGCCTGCGCCACGCCTTGCAGGCCGATGAGTAGCGCAAAGATCGGGATCAGGGTCTTGAGCAGATAAACGAAGGGCAGGCCGCTCGCTTCGCTGGAGCGTTCGAGGATTGCCCAGGAGCGTTCCACGTAAGGAATGGAAATCACCGCAAGCGCGGCTGCGAAGGGCAACAAAAAGAGCAGGGCACCGAGCAGATCGACCAGCGCGCGCGTTCGAGGCTTGGCTTGTGCGTAAAAAATGTCTACCCGCACGTGGCCGTCGGCTTGCAGCGTCCAGGCTGCCGCCAGCATGAACAGGCCGGCATGCGCATAAATCACGGATTCCTGCAACTTGATCGAGCCCAGACCCAGCGCGTAGCGCATCACCACGACGGCGAATTCCGCGACGACGACATAGAGGCAGCACCACGCCGCCGTGCGGCCGATTCTCGCGACGAGGCGATCGATGCCGTCGGCTATGGCTACGGCGAAGCGCTCAATGCTGTTGCGCATGATCCGGCTAAAGTTCGCGATTTTGGCGCATGTGACAGGCTCTTGCGGCGCAATATAATGACGATTGCCGGCCGCTGCGAACCGGCGTGCCAGCTTTGGAAAATGCCGGAACGACTGCCATGACTCACGACCATCACGACGACCACCACGATCACGACCACGGCTCGGAGCTGTCGGAAATGCAGCTGCGCGTGCGTGCGCTGGAAACCGTGCTGGCCGAAAAGGGCTACATCGATCCGGCGGCGCTGGATGCGATTATCGAGGCCTATGAGACCAAGGTCGGTCCGCATACCGGGGCGCGCGTCGTCGCCAAGGCGTGGAGCGATCCTGCGTTCAAGCAGGCGCTGCTCGCCGATGCCAGCAAGGCGGTGGCGTCGTTCGGGCTTCTCAATCGGGTCGGCGATCACCTGATCGCGGTCGAGAACACGCCAAAGCGGCACAACATGATCGTTTGCACGTTGTGCTCCTGCTATCCGTGGGAAGTGCTCGGGCTGCCGCCGGTCTGGTACAAGTCGGCACCGTATCGCTCGCGCACGGTCAACGATCCGCGCGGTGTGCTGGCCGACTTCGGCGTCTCGTTGCCGGCGGACACCGAGATCCGCGTCTGGGATTCGACAGCGGAGACGCGCTTCATCGTACTGCCGATGCGGCCCCCGGGCACCGAAGGCTGGAGCGAGGACAAGCTCGCCGCGCTGGTCACGCGCGACAGCATGATCGGCACCGGGCTTGCGAAGACTCCGAAGGAGGCCGCCTGATGGACGGTGTTCACGACATGGGCGGGATGCACGGCTTCGGCAAAGTCGAGCCGGAGCCGAACGAGCCGGTGTTCCACGCGCCGTGGGAGGGACGCACCTACGCCATCAACCGCGCGCTGGGTTACACCGGCATCTGGACGATCGACGAGACGCGCGCCGGCATCGAGAGCTTACCGCCGGAGGTATATCTCGCGAGTTCCTATTACCGGAAATGGGAACTGCGGCTGGAGAAGCTTTTGGTCGAGAAGGGGCTGGCGGGCGCCGACGAGCTTGCGGCTGGTCACGCGTTGCGGCCCGGCATGGCGCTCAAGCGAACGATGAAGGCCGCGGATGTGGCCAACGCGTTGTCGCGCGGCTCGTTCAGCCGACCGGCGCAAGGTCCGGCGCGCTTCAAGGCCGGCGACAAGGTGCGGACCAAAAACATTCACCCGCAGACGCACACACGCCTGCCGCGCTACGCGCGCGACAAGGTCGGCGTCGTCGAAGCCATCCGCGGCTGTCACGTCTATCCCGACACGGTAGCGATAGGGCAGGGCGAGAATCCGCAGTGGCTCTACACCGTACTGTTCGGCGGTCGCGAATTATGGGGCGAGGCCAGCGATCCTTCGCTGAAGGTTTCGATCGAAGCCTTCGAACCGTATTTGGAGCCGGCGTGAAATCGTCATTCCGGCCGAGCGAAGCGAGAGCCGGAATCCATATTCGCTGCACTATCGGATGGGCGAACAATACTACGTTTACATACTGTCCAGCCGCAAGCATAGGACGCTCTATATTGGCGTAACAAACGATCTTATTCGCCGCGTCTATCAGCACCAGTCGAAGAGCGTACGGTGCTTCACGAAGCGATACGGTGTCAATAAGCTGGTGTACTTTGAGATTTTCGATGACCCGCTGTCCGCAATTGCGCGTGAGAAACAGTTGAAGAAATGGCGCCGCGAATGGAAAATCCAACTGATCGAAAACCAAAATCCCGATTGGATTGGTTTATCACATACACTGATCTGAAAGGATTGTGGCTATGAATTCCGGCTCTCGCTCGCTTCGCTCACTCGGCCGGAATGACGAGCTGAGCATCCCGCGCAACGCCGAGGGCCCGGTGTTCCGCGAGCCGTGGGAAGCGCAAGCCTTCGCGCTGGCGCTTTCGCTCAACGAGCGGGGCCTGTTCACCTGGAAGGAGTGGGCGGCGACGCTGGGCGACGAGATCAAGAAAGCGCAAGCGGCCGGTGATCCCGATACTGGCGAGACCTACTATCATCACTGGCTCGCGACGCTGGAGCGCATCGTGGCCGAGAAAGGCCTGTCGGACGCCCGGACCTTGGCACGCACGCGCGATGCCTGGGAGCGCGCCTGCGAACGCACGCCGCACGGTACCCCGATCGAGCTACGGCCCGACGACTTCCGCGCCTGACGTTTCACCGTCGGCACGGCTACCAGGTCCGCATCTGGCGAGTATCACGAGGCCAGGAGGTTTTCCTTCAGGGTCTTGCCTTCGTACGCCCTGCGGAAGCGGCCGCGGCGCTGCAATTCAGGTACCAGCAGATCGACCACATTGAGGAGTTCGCGCGGCACCGCTTGCGGATGCACGATCATGAAGCCGCCGCGGCTGCCGCCGGCCTCGAATTCCTCCTCCAGCATGTCGGCAAGCTGCGCGGCCGTTCCCGCATAAGTGCGGTCGTAATTGGTCGCAGTGCGGAGCCCGAACTCGAAGAAATCCTTGCGCGTAATCTCGCCCTTCTCGCCGACCATGTTGGCAAGCTTGAACACGAAGCCGACCGGCGACGCGTTTCTGGCGACGATCTTGGCGTTGAGTTCCGCCGGTGAGAATTTTTCCGGCAAGTTGGAAAAATCGTAGCCGGCGTTGTGCGACAGGTAGGGCCCGACTGCCTCCGGCGGAATCATGGTCAGAAGCTGCTCCCGCCGCGCTACGGCCTCGGCTTCGGTTTCGCCGACGATCAGGCCGACGCCCCAAAGCACGCCGATCTGTTCCGGGTCGCGGCCTTGCGCGGCCAGCGCCGTGTCGAGCGTGGCGCGATGCGCCGCCTTGCCCTCCTTGGACGGCCACCGGGCGAAAACGTGATCGGCAATATGGGCGGACGCTCTGATGCCGCGCGGCGAGGCGCCGGCCTGGATCAGGACCGGATGGCGCTGCGGCGATGGAATGCAGTTGAGCGGGCCGCGGACCTTGAAGAACCTGCCCGCGTGATTGATCGCCCGCACTTTGCTCGGATCGGCCACGACGCCGGACTCGCGGTCCCAGATAAATCCGTCCGGCTCGACGCTGTCCCACAGCGCGCGGCATACGTCGATGAACTCTTCCATCCGGTCATAGCGCGTGCCGTGCTCCATCAGCTCGTCGAAGCCGTAATTGGCGGCGTCGGCATTGCGGCTCGATGCGATGACGTTGAAGGCGATGCGGCCGCCCGTGACGTGATCGAGCGAGTTGAACAGGCGCGCCACGTAGAACGGGTGCATGAACGTCGACGCATAGGTCAGGCCGAAGCCGACATGCTGGGTGACGCGCGACATGCAGGTGATCACCGGGCTCATGTCGTGGCGCGGCCAGCCAATTCCCCAGCGCACCGCCTCGTCGCGGACCCCGGCCCAGGTGTCCGGGATGCCGGTGCCGTCGCCGAAGAACAGCATGTCGATGCAGCCGCGCTCGGCGATGCGCGCGATCTCTTCGTAGATGCCGATGTCCGGGTAGGTGCGGCCGGTCCACGAGCCCGGCATGCGCCAGCGGCCGTCAAGATGCGTGTAGGAAATGTCAAAAGCGAGGTGGATTTTCTTGGCCATGGGATCGCTGCCAGGGGTTCGTCCCGGTCAGGGCTGCTTATCGCGCCCTGCGCCCCTGGCGCAATCCGCAAGCACCTCACTTATGACATGGGCCGGCCGCGTTCCTACAACAGCGAGCCCGGATTCTTGCGATAGCGGTTCACGATGGCGTCGGCGGTCATGTAGGCCAGCGCCTGGATAGTCAGCGTCGGGTTGAAGCCGCTCATGGTCGGATGGGTGGCGCTGCCCATGACAAACAGGTTCGGAATATCCCAGCTCTGGCTGTACTTGTTGACCACGGACTCCTTCGGGTGCGCGCCCATGCGCGCACCGCCCTGATGGTGCGCGCCGGGCGAACCGGGACTGAACGGCGCGGTCCAGACCAACGTCGCATCCATGGCATGGCCGATCTCGACCATCTTCTTCTGGATGAACTCGACCCGCGCGCGCTCATTCGGCCGCCGCCAGTCGTAGGTCATGCGCGGCGCCGGCAGGCCCCAGGCGTCGCGCACATGGGGGTCGAGATCGATCATCTGATCGCTGTAAGGCAGGTTCTCCGTCTGCCCGGTCAGCGCGGTGTGCCGCGTGTAGTATTGCGCATAAAAGTCGCGGTAGGCGGCGCCCCAGCGCGGCACGCCGGGCGGCGGGTTCATGCTCACCGCAGTGCCGAGCGGGCCGCCTTCGAGGCCGGCTGGGCCGGCCGAGATCTGCGCGCCGCGGATGAAGCCCAGAGTCTTGTGATCGAAATTGTCGCCGTTGAAATCGTCGATCGAATTCTTCTGCGCGCTCGGCCCCATATAGACGTTGACGTGGCGGTCGTCGAATGCCGCGAATGCGCGCGCGCCGATATGCGCCATGATGTGCCTGCCGAGGTGGCCGCTCGAATTGGCGAGCCCGTTCGGGAATTTCGCCGTCTTCGATAAGAGCAACAGGCGCACGTTGTCGTAGATGAACGGCGCCAGGATGACGATATCGGCTTCGATCGTGTTGTCGTCGCCGCCCGGGCCGTAATACGACACGCCCGTCACCTTGCCGCTGTTGTCCGAATTGACGCGGTAGCACATCGCACCGGTGATCAGCTTGAAATTGCCGGTGGCGTCGGCCTCCGGCAGCTTGGTGACCAGGATCGAGGACTTGGCGCCGACGTGGCAGCCAAATGCCTGGCAGAAGCCGCAATAGGTGCAGCCCGGCCGATCCTTGTAAGGCTCCGACAGGATCGCATGCGGCGAGGAGAACGGGTGCAGCCCAAGCTTCTTGGAGCCCGCGGTGAAATTGACGCCGACCTGGTCGATCAGCAGGGGTTTCAGCGGATATTCGCGTTTGCGGGACGATTCGAACACATTGCCGCCGTCGATTTTCTTGCCGTCGAGATTGCCGGCTTTGCCGGAGACGCCGAGCTCGTATTCGGCACGCTCGTAATAAGGTTCGAGGTCCGCATACGACAGCGGCCAGTCGATCACCGAGGAGTCCGCCGGAATGGCCGACGCTCCGTAGCGCTCGATCGTCGCCGAACGCACGCGAAAATCGTCCTCGTGGAAGCGCCATGACAGCGCGCCGTAATGCACCGTGCCGCCGCCGGCCTCGTTGCCGTTGTTCTGCGACGGGATCGGATGCGCGGTCGCGTTTGTGTTGGGGCGCCACGTCACCGGCATGCGCTTCGGGTCGGGCCGCAAATCCTGCCGCTGGAAGAAGCGCAACTCATCGTGCGCCTCGAAATCGGATGTCTGCAGCCGCGGCCCGCGCTCGAGCCCGATCACTTTGATGCCGGCTTTGCCGAGCTCGGCGGCGAGGATACCGCCGGCGGCGCCGACGCCGACGATCACCACATCGGTTTTTTGCGTTGCCATGGCTGATGACCTCCCTCAACGATGACGATTGTTGCTTTGCATAAGGCGCAGCCGGCTGTTTCCCGGCTGCGCTAATTTTCGGCCATCGGGGCGCCGCTAGATCAGCGGGCCGGGATGCTTGCGGTAGCGGTTCACGATGGCGTCCGCCGTCATGTAGGCGAGTGCCTGGATCGTCAGCGTCGGATTGAAGCCGGCGCCCATGCTGGGAAAGGTCGAGCTGCCGACCAGGAACAGGTTGGAATGATCCCAGGTCTGGCCGTATTTGTTGACGACAGAATCCTTTGGATCGCTGCCCATGCGCGTGCCGCCTTCGTGATGGGCGCCGGGCGCGCCGGGCGCCAGCCCGCCGTGCCACACATGCGGCGCTCCCATCGCGCGGCCGATCTCTTCCATCTTCGCCTGGATGAATTTGACGCGCGCCATCTCGTTCGGACGCCGCCAATCGTAGGTCATGCGCGGCACCTGCAGCCCCCACATGTCGCGGACATGCGGGTCGAGATCGATCATCTGGTCGCCATAAGGCAGGTTTTCGGTCTGCCCCACCATGGCACCGTGGCGCGCGTAATATCGCGAAATGAAGTCGCGATACGCCGCGCCCCAGTGCGGAATCCCCGGTGGCGCCGGGATGAGGCTGGCGCTGATCGGGCCGCCTTCGAGCGTCGGCGTACCGATCGAGATCTGGGCGCCGCGGATGAAGCCCAGCCCGGTGTGATCGAAATTGTCGGCGTTGAAGTCGTCGATCGAATGCTTCTGGGCGCTCGGACCCATGAAGTTGTTGAGGTAGCGGTCCTCGTACGTGACGAACACGCTCACCATCATGTGCGCCATGATGTGCCTGCCGAGATGACCGCTCGAATTGGCGAGCCCGTCGGGGAATTTCGCCGTCTTCGATAAGAGCATCAGGCGCGTGTTGTCGTAGATGAACGGACAGACGATCACGAGGTCCGCTTCGATCGTATTGTCGGAACGGTCGGGACCGTAATACGAAACGCCGGTCACCTTGCCGGAATTGTCGCTGTTGACGCGGTAGCACATCGCGCCGGTGATGATCCTGAAATTGCCGCTGGCCTCGGCCTCCGGCAGCTTGGTGACGAGGATCGAGGACTTGGCCCCGATGTGGCAGCCGAAGGATTGGCAGAAGCCGCAATAGGTGCAGCCCGGACGATTGTTGTACGGCTCGGAGATGATCGCGTGCGGCGACTGGAACGGGTGGAGGCCAAGCTTGCTGGCGCCATCCTCGAACAACAGCGCCGATTGATCGACGATCAGCGGCTTGAGCGGATATTCGCGGCTGCGCGGCGCTTCGAAGACATTGCCGCCCGCGATCTTCTTGCCCTGGATGTTGCCGGCCTTGCCGGACACGCCAAGCTCATACTCGGCCTTGTCGTAGAACGGCTCAAGCTCGGCGTAGCTCACCGGCCAATCGGTCAGCGAGCAGTCCTGGGGTATGGCGGCCGCGCCATAGCGCTCGATCGTTTTCGATCGGGCGCGAAAGTCGTCCACGTGCATGCGCCATGACAGCGCGCCATAATGCACGGTGCCGCCGCCGGCTTGGTTGCCGTTATTCTGCGACGGGATCGGGTGTGCGGTCGCACTCGGATTCGGCCGCCACGTCACCGGCGTCTTTTTCGGATCCGGGCGCAAGTCCTGGCGCTGGAAGAAGCGCAGCTCGTCATGGGCTTCGAAGTCGGCGGTCTGCAATTGCGGACCGCGTTCGAGCCCGATGACCTTCATGCCGGCCTTGCCGAGTTCGGCGGCGAGGATGCCGCCCGCTGCGCCGACGCCGACGATCACCACATCGGTTTTCACGGTTGCCATGACGTCAGCCCTTCTTGCGCTTGAGCTGCGACTGCAGGCCGACGATAGGCTCGCGCGTAAAAGCCTCCTTGCTTTGCATGTCCGCGGCGGTGAATTGCATCTGCGCGCCGGGAAAGCCGACCAGCCGCCAGCCGGCGAAATCACGGTTGCCGCCGTAGACCGGGTCGGCGAACATGCCTTCCATCGTGTGCGTGCGGACGGTGTTGAAGAACGCCTGCGCGGTCGGCCAGACGAATTCCGGCGCCTTGCCGTGTTCCAGCGCGGTGATGGCCTCATCCTGTTGCGCGGCGGTCAGATTGCGAAACGGTTTGCTGTAGGCTGCCATGCAATGCGCATCGAGCTGGGCGAGCCCGTGCCGGTAGAACTCCTGTTGATCCTTGTAGGCGCCCGACAACGCCAGATCGATGTAGTTGAGCACGTCGGCGTCGCTCGCGCCTGGTTTGCCCGGCGCGCCGGGCATCAGCCGTTCGGCGAATGCCTTGATGGTGCGGCTATTGTCATCGTTGAAGAAGGCGCCGTGCGCGTCGGACATTGGCGCCATCGCGGCCCCGCCGTCCATCGCCATGCCGCCCATGCTGCCAGCCGGTGCATCCGCCGCCGCAACCTGCTGCCCGGATTTGGCGAGCGCATCCGGAACAAGCGCGACGGTCGCGGCCGCTCCCGCTGCCGTGCCGACAAGGAATGCACGACGACCTTCATCATGCTTCTTCATGAGAATCCTCCCTGTGTGTGCGCTCGCGTCATCAGTCCGGTGATAACACCGGCGCGCGCGATACGACCGTGCCCGCACTTAGATTCTGAGATCCTGCCGTCGTAACGATGCGGGCAGTGAGCGAGCAGACTGTGCTCTTTAGCGACGCCGCGCAAGATGCTTGCGCAGAACTGAGGCGAGACGAAAGCGCATAGATGACAAAATGACGAACACGAACGGCGAATGTTTGCACCGTCCATTCTCGCGAGCGTTTCCCGGGCGCAGCGCAGCATGGAGCGAAGCGTAATGATGCGCTGCAGACCCGGGATCGTTGAAAACGCCGAGCGCGCGAAGGTCCCGGATCAGCAGCGCCCCGCTTTGCGCTGCACCGCATCCGGGACATAAACGCTAATGCATCGCGATCGCGGTGCGCGGCACGAGCGCGCCCGGATGGCGGATGACGTTGCCGGCGAGACGGTGCGCCGCGCCCGCCGATTGCGCGGGCGTATCGCCGTTCAGCCGCGCGGCGAGATAGCCGGCGTTAAAGCCGTCGCCGGCCGCGGTGGTATCGACCGGGATGAAGACCTCCGGCACCGGCACGAATTCCTGCGCGCCGGCCGTCGCCACGAGCGCGCTGTTTGGTCCGTTCTTCACCACGATTTCGCCGATGCCGAACGCCTGCAGCCGCGCCACCGTCGCTTCCGGACTCGGATCGCCCCACAGCACCGCCTCGTCGTCGAATGTCGGCAGTGCGATGTCGACGCGCTTGAGCGTTTCGATGAACACCGTGCGCGTTCGCGGCAGATCGCCGCTCCAGCCGTGCGGCCGGAAATTGCCGTCGAACGCCACCTTGGTGCCGCCCCGCCGCGCCACTTCGAGCACGGCGAGGAAGCGGCCAAGACCCGTAGTGGAAAACAGCGACAGCGTGATGCCGGAAAAATACACGAGCTTCGCCGCGGTCAGACTTTCCGCAAGCCGCATCCAGTCTGGCAGTTCGAACAACTGCCGCACCGGCGCGCCCTCGCGCCAGTAACGCACGCGGCGCTCGCCGGCCGGCTCGTTCTCGGCGAGACACAACGCCGGCAAACGCCCCGGAACGCGCAGCATCAGATGTGAGGAGATGCCTTCGGCGGCCGCGAGCGCCATCATGCTTTCCGAATAGGGATCGTCGCCGAGCGCCGTGGCGAAGGCGACGTTAGCTCCGGCGCGGGCGAGATAGATGGCAGTGTTGAACACGTCGCCGCCACACGACAGCGCGAACCGGCCGTCGCCACCGCGCTTTAATTCAATCACGGCTTCGCCGACGCAGATGGCGCGCGATTGTTCGGAAGGCTGCTCGCTCATTTTGCTCCCTGTCCGGGCGCGACCATGCCCGGCCGTGCCGACCTTGGCAATCGCAGCCAGCTGGGCCGGGCGAGAAAATAGCCAAGCGCGCTTAACAGCGCGATGCAGAAGCTCACCGGCCAATCGCTGTAATAGGCGATGGTAATGCCGAGCCACGCCTCGGCGAGCGCGATGGCGGCCGACAATGCAAGGCCGCTCCACAGCCCGCTTGCCAGCCGCTGCGCCGTCGCCGGCGGGCCAACCATCAGCGCAAAGACCAGGAGCACGCCGACAATCTGGGCGCTTTCTGAAACCGCGAGCGCCACGATCGCCAGGAATGCGACGGAGACAAAGCGCACCGGCACGCCTTTGGCTTCGGCCAGTTCCGGCTGCAGGCTTGAGAAGATCAGCGGCCGCATGATCGCGGCGAGCGCGGCGAGCGTGACGGCGCCGAGCGCCGTGAGCACGGCGATCATGCCGCGGTCGACCGCGAGTACGTCGCCGAACAAGAGCGCCGTCGCCTGGGCGGCGAATGCCGTGTAGTAGTGCAGGAACAACAGCCCGAAGCCGAGCGCCAGCGCCAGCACCACGCCAATCGCGACATCACGGCCGCTCAACCGCTCGCCCATCAATCCCATGCCAATGCCCGCGGCGACGGTGAAACCTAAAAGTCCCCACAGCGGCGTGAGGCCTATGAGCACCGCGCCGGTGGCGCCGGCAAAGCCGATATGGCCGAGCGCATGTCCTGCAAACGTCTGGCCGCGCAGCACCAGGAAATAGCCCACGACGCCCGAGACGACCGCCGCAATGCCCGCGGCCGCAAATGCGTTGCGCATGAAATCGTATTCAAGCATGGTGGTGATCGTGATGATGGCCGTGCTCGTGGCCGTGGTCGTGCGAATGACCATGATCATCGCCGTGATCGTGCAGATGGTCGGAACGTTCGACGTCGCGGCCGCGCGACAGCACGAAAATAGCGCCGTCGGCGTGCACCACGGTGATCGGCGCGCCGTAGAGCTTTGACAGCACCGGGGCGGTCACCACTTCGGGCACGGTACCGAGCGCGGCGTGACCGCTGCCGAGATAAAGCACGCGGTCGAGCGCGCCGACCAGTTGATTGAGTTCATGCGCCGAGAACAGCACGGTGATGCCGCGCTCGCGCGCGAAACTATGGACCAGATCGACCACCGCCTCCTGATAGCGATGATCGAGGCTGATCAACGGCTCATCGAGCAGCAACAGCTGCGGCTCGCCGATGAGCGCCTGCGCCAGCAGCAGGCGCTGGCGCTCGCCGCCCGACATGTCCGCAAGCGGCCGTTCGGCGAGATCAAGCGCGCCGATCGCGGCCAGCGTTTTCTCGATCGCCATCCGGTCGGCGCGCGTCAGCGACGGCACGCCCCAGCGTTCGCCGCGCACCGAACTGGCGATGAAGTCGCGCCCGCGCACGCGCAGGTCCGGCAGCACGGTACGGACCTGCGGCAGGTAGCCGATGGCCGGATCGCCGCGCCGCGGCGTCGCGCCGAACACGCGGATGCCGCCCGCGCTCGGCGCGATGAGGCCGAGAATGGCGCGCATCAGCGTGGTCTTGCCCGAACCGTTCGGGCCGAGCACGCCGATGAACTCGCCGCGTTGGATGGCGAGGCTGACATCGGCAAGCACGCGGCGGCCGCCGACCGCGAGCGTCACATGATCGAGTTCGATGACGTTACCGTCGCCGGTCATGATGTGGACTTGCCCAGTGCCTTGGCGGTGGCGTCAAGCTCGCTCATCATCCAGGCGAGGTAGGTCTCGCCGGGCGGAGCCGTCTCCGTCACGCCGACGACAGCGACATGGGAGGCGCGCGCCAGATCGACGAGGTGCGCGACCAGATTGCTCGGCGCCTGTTTGTTGTAGAACAGGACGCGGACCGCGCGGCTCTTCAGCTCACTTTCGAATTGCGCAAAGTCGCGCGCGGCAGGTTCAGTGTCGTTCATGACGGCGAGCTGGAATCGCTCGTTGTTCATTTTCAGACCGAGCGCGGCCGCCATATCGCCGAACACCGGCTCGGTCGCCGTCACCGGCGTGCCCGCATATTTGTCGCGGATGGCGGCGATCTTGTCGTCGAGTGGCGCCAGCGAGGCGAGGAAAGTTTTCAGCCGTGCCGCGTAGTCATCCCGGTGCGCCGGATCGGCCGCCTCGAGCGCGGCGGCGAGCGCGCCGGCCACGGCCGGCATGGTCTTTGGGTCGTACCAAAGATGCGGATTGTCGCCGGCCGTCTTGCGCATCAGGTTGGCGGCGACGATGACGGCGCGCCCGGGCTTGGCCGATACGCGAAGAAGCTTTTCCATCCAGGAATCATAGCCGGCGCCGTTGAGCACCACGACCTGCGCCGCCGCTACCTGGCGCACGACGCTAGGCGTGGTCTCGAACAGATGCGGGTCCTGGTCGGGATTGTTCAGAATGCTGAGAACGGAAACGCGATCGCCGCCGATCTCGCGCGCGACATCGCCATAAAAATTCTCCGCCGCCACCACGGCGATCTTGTCGCCAGCGGCATGGGCCGGAAGGGCAGGGGCCAGGGTGAGCGCGAGCGCGGCCACGAGCCCGAGAAGTGTTTTCATGACAAGACCTTGGCGTTCCTTCGGCGCGCTCCCGGCGCGGCCAGCAGAATGTAATATTATAACATTACAGCGGCAAGTCCGAATGCGACTTGTAAGGCGTACGCCGGTAGTTCATGTCATGGGCGTTAAGCGCCAAAAGCACCTGCAGTCTTTACTTTTCCAAGATTTCTGCGGAGAGGCGGACCACGATTCCGCGCGAGGTGCGTGAACGCCTGCGGCTCCAGGCAGCCGCGATTCGCGGCACCAGGCCGTAGTAAATTTCAATTCGGCTTCAACAACGGCACGAGCTTGTTCTTCTCCGCGGCGTCGACGGCGAGATTTTTCGTGAAGCCCGCGGCGTCGGCGAAATAATCGGCCGGCTGGAAGGTGTGCTTGACGACGCGTTGCGCGGCGTCGCTTTTCATCACCGCGATGCACGCCGCTTCGAGCTTTTTGACCACGTCGGCCGGCATTCCGGCCGGCCCAAGCAGCCCGCCGTAGCTCAGCGGCGCAACGTCATACCCTTGTTCCTTGAAGGTCGGCACGTTGGGCAGCGACGGATTGCGCTGTTCGGCAAAAATGCCGGGCATCGGCAGGCCCGAGCCGGCAGCGGCGGTCAGCGGCACGGCGGCGAACTCGATCTGGCCCGCGCGGACGTTCTGGATTTCCTCGGCCGGGCCTTTGAACGGGATATCGTTGAACGACACCTTGGCCTTGTCGGCGAACGCGATCATGGCGAGGTGCGGAATGGTGGCGATGCCGGGAATGCCGACCGTCACCGCGCCCGGTTTTTTCTTCGCCGCCTCGACTAGGTCGCGCGCGGTCTTCAGCGGCGAGTTCGGCGGCACCACGACGACCTGATCGTTCTTGAACGTCTGGCAGATCGGGGTGAAGGATTTCGCCGTATAGCCGGCCTGCTTGTCGACCAGCGGCTCGACCGTGATCGAATAGGTCGCGCCGTGCATCAGCGTATAGCCGTCCGGCTTGGCGCGGGCGACATCGGCGGTGCCGAGCACGCCGGCGGCGCCGCCCTTGTCGACGACGATGACGGGCTTGCCGAGCCGCGACGAAAAGCCGTCGGCCAGCACGCGGCCCAGAATATCCGCGCTCGACCCCGGCGTGGTCGGCACCACGATCTGCACGACGTGATCGGGGTAGGTCTGTGCCGCCGCGCCTGACTGGATCAAGACGGTTGCAATAGCAGTCGTCATGACTGCAGCCTCGGCGAAACAACCTTGCTTTTCCATCGTTTCCTCCCCCTGATCGTCATTATCGGCTTGCAAAACGATACAAGAAGCGGGGCCCCGATCAAGCCGATCCGTGTAGCCCAAGGGCGTCCAAGGGCGGGGATGCAAGCGCGCGCGGATGCCTATATAGGGAAGGCCAACGGAGGACGAAATGACTGACAAAATCCCGGTCACGGTGCTGACAGGCTATCTGGGCGCCGGCAAGACCACGCTGCTCAACCGCATCCTCTCGGAGCCGCATGGCAAGAAATACGCGGTCATCGTTAACGAGTTTGGCGAGATCGGCATCGACAACGATCTCGTGGTCGGCGCCGACGAGGAAGTGTTCGAGATGAACAACGGCTGCATCTGCTGCACCGTGCGTGGCGATCTGGTGCGCATCCTCGACGGCCTGATGCGGCGCAAGGGCAAGTTCGACGCCATCATCGTCGAGACCACGGGGCTCGCCGATCCGGCGCCGGTGGCGCAGACGTTTTTCATTGACGAGAATGTCGGGCGGCGCACCAAATTGGATGCAGTCGTCACGGTGGCGGACGCCAAGTGGCTCAACGACCGGCTCAAGGACGCGCCCGAGGCCAAGAACCAGATCGCGTTCGCCGACGTCATCCTGCTCAACAAGACCGATCTGGTCACGCCGGAGGAGCTGAGCGAGGTCGAGGCGCGCATTCGCGGCATCAACCCTTACGCCAAGCTGCACAAGACGCAGCGGTCGAAAATTGCATTGAGCGAAGTGCTGGACCGCAACGCTTTCGACCTCGACCGCATCCTCGACATCGAGCCGGCGTTTCTCGAGGGCGAGGATCATGATCACCATCATCACGATCACGATCACGGGCATGGCCACGATCACGACCATCACCATAAGCACGCGCATTCGCACGGCGGCTTAAAGCACTATCACGACGAGGACATGCAATCGATTTCGCTGAATACCGACAAACCGCTCGATCCCGACAAGTTTTTCCCTTGGGCACAGGATCTGGTGCAGAAGGAGGGCCCGAACATTCTGCGCTGCAAGGGTATTCTCTCCTTCAAGAACGACGACGAGCGCTTCGTGTTTCAGGGCGTGCACATGATCCTCGATGGCGACCATCAGCGGCCCTGGAAGGCGGACGAGAAGCGCGACAGCCGCATCGTGTTCATCGGCCGCAACCTGCCGGGCAAGAAGATCGCCGAGGGCTTCGAGAGCTGCGTCGCGTGATCGCGCCAGTCGCGTTTCCCGGGCGCAGCGCAGCATGTAGCGAAGCGCAATGATGCGCTGCAGACCCCGGGATCGTTCCAAACTCGGTGTTTGCGACGGTCCCGGCTCAGCAGTGCACCGCTGCGCTTTGCTGCGCGCTGCACAGCATCCGGGACACAAGCTTATAGTGTGACCCCATGACCGACACTCGCACCGACACCAACACCGTCTCCGTCGTCGAACGCACGCGCGCCGTGGCCGCGGGTGGTGCGATCGTCGGCGCATATTTTCTCGGCCGCTCGGCCGTGTTCGTGCTCGGCGAAGAGGCGCTGGTATTCGCCGAGCCGGAAGGTGAAACGCGCCGCATGGACGTGCATGGCGGCGTCATCCTGGCCTCGGCGAGCGATGGCATGCGCGTCGTGACGGGCGGCGACGATGGCAAAGTCGTGACGACGGACCTGGGCTCGACGCGTGTGCTTGCGACCGATGCCAAGCATCGCTGGATCGATCACGTCGCGCTCGGGCCGGACGGCGCGGTCGCCTGGTCGGCGGGCAAGACAGCGTTCGCGCAGGGCAAGGAGCTGCGCGAGTTCGAGGCGCCGTCCACGGTCGGTGGCTTGGCGTTTCTGCCAAAGGGCTTTCGTCTCGCCGTCGCCCATTATAATGGCGCGTCGCTATGGTTTCCCAACGCCGCGCAGGCCGCACCGGAAAAGCTCGAATGGAAAGGCTCGCATCTCGGCGCGACCGTGAGCCCGGACGGCCGCTTTCTGGTCACGACCATGCAGGAGCCGATGCTGCACGGCTGGCGCCTCGTCGATCGTCAGCACATGCGCATGTCGGGTTACGCCGCGCGCGTGACATCGTTCGGCTGGACAACGGGCGGCAAGTGGCTCGCCACCTCGGGCTCCAATCAGGTCATCCTCTGGCCGTTCGCCACCAAGGATGGGCCGATGGGCAAGCAGCCGCGGCTGCTGGCGCCGGCCGAACAGAAGGTCGAGGTGGTGGCGTGCCATCCCCGGCAGGACATCATCGCCGCCGGGTATGGCGACGGCATGGTGCTGATCGTGCGGATCGACGACGGCGCCGAGATTTTGGCGAAGAAGCCCGGCAATACACCGATCACGGCTTTGGCCTGGAGCGGCGACGGCACGTTGCTAGCGTTCGGGACGGATAGCGGCGAGGCCGGCGTCATCGATCTCGCGTGACTTAAGGCAATAGGGGAGCTTCCATGTTCTTAAAGTTGTCTGCCGCCGATGGCCTGCAATTCGAGGACCGCGACAATTTTCGCGCTTTCAAGCTTGTCGTCGAAGACGACCGCAGCCGCCTCGATGACGTCCGGCGCGCGCTTGCCGGCAAGGCTGAACTGCCCGACGCCGACACCGCCTGGATCTTTGAGGACGGGCTGCGTCACTGGCCCGATGTGGAACACAACGCCGGGTGGCAGCGGAACTTGTCGGCGATGATCGAGAAAGCCCGGCCGCATGGCTGGATCGACGACGCCCGCAAGGCGATCAAAGCGCATGTCGAGTGGGTTGAGACGTAGCGTCGTCATTCCGGGGCGCGGGCGGAGCCCGCGAGCCCGGAATCCATATTCGCAGACCTGTGGTTATGGATTCCGGACTCGCCGCCCGTTGGCGGCGAGTCCGGAATGACGAGCCGTTCAGATCACATATTGCCGCAGCGGCGGGAAGCCGTTGAAGCCGACCGACGAATAGGTCGCCGTGTAGGCGCCGGCCGCCTCGATCAGAACCTTGTCGCCGATGGCGAGCGTGACCGGCAGCGGGTAGGTAGTCTTTTCGTACATCACGTCGACCGAGTCGCAGGTCGGGCCGGCAATGATGCAGGGCACGGTTTCGTCGCGATCGTGCGTGGTGCGGATCGGATAGCGGATCGACTTGTCGATGGTTTCGGCCAGCCCGTGGAATTTGCCGATGTCGAGATAGACCCAGCGTACCTCGTCGTCGGGATTGCGCTTGGCGATCAGCACCACCTCGGCCTCGATCACGCCGGCATTGCCGACCAGGCCGCGGCCGGGCTCGACGATCGTCTCCGGCAGCGCGTTGCCGAAATGTTTGCGCAGCGCGCGGAAGATCGCCTTGCCGTACGACTCAAGCTTCGGCGTCTTGCGCACATAGCGGGCCGGGAAGCCGCCGCCGAGATTGACCATCGACAGCGTGATGCCGCGCTCGGCGCAGGCGCGGAACACGGCCGCGGTGGAGGCCAGCGCGCGGTTCCACGCCTCGACGTTGTGCTGCTGAGAGCCGACGTGAAACGACACGCCGTGCGGCACAAGTCCGAGCTTGTGAGCATGCTCGAGGATGTCGGCCGCAAAGGCCGGCTCGCAGCCGAATTTGCGCGATAGCGGCCATTCGGCGCCGGAGCCGTCGCAGACGATGCGGCAGATTACCCGGCTGCCCGGGGCGGCGCGCGCCACCTTTTCGACCTCGGCCTCGCAGTCGACCGCGTAGAGCGTCACGCCGAGTGCAAACGCCTTGGCGATGTCGGCTTCCTTCTTGATCGTATTGCCGTAGGAGATGCGGTCGGGCGAAGCGCCAGCGGCGAGCACCGCTTCGGTCTCGGCCAGCGAGGCGACGTCGAAGCAGCAGCCCAGTCCGGCGAGGAGCTGCAGGATCTCCGGCGCCGGATTGGCCTTCACCGCGTAGAAAACTTTGCTGTCGGGCAGTGCTTTGGCGAAGTTCAGAAAGTTCTCGCGGACGACCGCAAGGTCGAGCACGAGGCAAGGTCCGTCTTCGGTGCGATGCTTTAGAAATTCGCGGATGCGCGCGGTTGCGGTCATCAACCCAGCTCCCTAATCCGGCTGGCGGCGTAGCCGCCGAGGTGAACCTCCTGCGACACAAGCAGTTCCGCACGATTGCGAAACGACTGACGTCGCCGTGATTGCTGCCTTGGTCCGGATAAGGGAGATCCCGTTCCGCACTGCTGGCAAAGAAGGACAAGCCTTTTCAGTGTCCCCGGCATTCGCGCCGGCAGTAACCAAAAAAGCCCTTCCGTCGTTGCTTTAAGCCGCGTCGCCAGTGGAGAGCTGGCATTGCCGGTTTCGCCTCCGGCTGCCGGTCGCGGGTGCAAGGAAGTAGTCGTCTCTTCCTTAGGCGGCTGTCCGGCCTCTTGTCCGGATGCCCACCGACCGACACACGGCCACAGGCACGTGCGAAATTGGGCACGTCCGAAATAATCCATTCCGGACAGAGTCGCAAGCGTTTTGGTCTTAACAAAAGGTCAACGCGCGTTGTGTTCACCGCGAGCCGTGCGGCGCGCGATGACTCACTCGGCGGTGAACGGCTCGACGCGATGCGCGGCGCGCAGAAACTGCGCCATGATGACGAGCCCGCACAGCATGAAGATGCCGTCGAGGATGTGGGCACCGAGCGCGCCTAAACCGACGAGACTCGCGATCGCCCAGCTGCCGGCAAAGGCGGCACCGAACACTTCGGCGCTGATCAGGATCGCCGCGCTGACCACGGTCAGCACGTTCGGCCACTGGATGCGCCGGCGGCGTTGGATCAAAGGGGTGTCGCTCATGAGCGGCAATTAGGCCCATTCCTGTGGCCGATGCAAGGCGGCTTGCTCGCGTTTGCCGAGCCGGCGGAATAGCGTGAGCGTGCGGTATTTTACGGGAGGATGCGATGGAGATGCGGGTCTACGGACGAAGCGGCATGCGGCTGTCGGCACTGGGCTTCGGCTGCGGAGCTGTCGGCGGCCTGATGGTGCGCGGCGATCCGCGCGATCAGGAGCGCGCCGTCGCGCGCGCCATCGAGGCGGGCGTGAATTATTTCGATACGGCGGTGCAGTACGGCGACGGCGAATTGGAAAAGAATCTCGGCCGCGTCCTGCAAAGCCTGAAGCTGGCCGGCGCGGTCGTCGGCACCAAGGTGCGACTACCTGCCGCCGATGCCGGGAGGATCGGCGAGGCGATTGCGCGGTCGCTTGACGCCAGCCTGGCGCGGTTGCGGCGCGACCACGTCGATATCTTCCACCTGCACAATTCGATCACCGAGCGCGGCGGCGGTCCGGCGCTCTCGGTGCGCCAGGTGCTGGACGAGGTGGTGCCGGCATTCGAGCGCCTGCGCCAACAGGGCAAGATCCGCTTTCTCGGGCTCACCGCCGTCGGCGATACGGCGGCGCTGCATCAGGTCATCGGCTCGGGCAAATTCGACAGCGCGCAAGTGGTCTACAACATGCTCAATCCGTCCGCGGCCCTTAGCCTGCCGGCAAATTATCCGGCGCAAGACTATGAGCGGCTGTTCGATTGCGCCCGCGCAGCCGGCACCGGCGTCATCGCCATTCGCGTGCTCGCCGGCGGGGCGCTGTCCGGCTCAGCCGCGCGGCATCCGATCGCAAGCCCGCCGCCGGCGCCGATCGGCTCGGCGATGAGCTACGACGCCGACGTGGCGCGCGCCCGCCGCCTGGAGCCGCTGGTCGCGGAAGGCTTTGCCGAAAACCTCGCCGAAGCCGCCACGCGCTTTGCGCTCTCGCAGCCGGCCATCGGCACGATCCTGGTCGGGATCGCGACGCCGGAGCAGTTCGAGGATGCGCTCAAGGCTGTGGCCAAAGGCCCGCTGCCGGCAGCGGCGCTGGATCGGCTGGCGGCGCTGGCGCAGGCGTTTGCCGGCGAGGCGCGCTGATGTCCGGACGGCCGCGTGCCGGCCTGGGTCGAACCCTGAAGGGCCGCTTAAGCATCCGACGACCTTCACGTTGACATTATTCCGCGCTAGGAGGCCCGTTGGCATGGGCGCGAGCCGGCTCACACAGGACGGCGGTTGGATTTCCGAACCTTGCGACACATGTTTGGCTGATGGCGATGGTGCAGCGAAAACGATTTTTGGCGGTCGCCGCCGCAATGATAGCCGCAGCTGTGGCCGCCGCGCTGGCGCTGCCGGTTGCCGCACAGGCGCAGTTTTTCGGCGGCGGCTGGGGCTATCAGCCGTACCGGTCCGGGCCGCCATCGGGCGGGTTCTCGTTCCCTTTCTTCGGCCGGCCGCGCAGCTATTCGCCGCCGGTCGAATCCTATCGCCCGCCGCCGCCGCGCAAACTGGAGACGCAGCCCTCAAGTACCGTTGTCGTCGTTGGCGACTCGATGGCCGATTGGCTGGCCTACGGGCTCGAGGAAATCTACGCCGACAACCAGCAGATCGGCGTGGTCCGCAACGTCCGCCAGTATTCGGGGCTCGTGCGCTACGAGCCGCGTAACGAAACGTTACAGTGGCCGCAGGCCATCAAGGATGTGCTGGCGACGGAGAAGCCGAGCGCGATCGTCGTCATGCTGGGCTTGAACGACCGCATATCGTTGCGCGAGCGTGCCGCCCTCCCGGCGCATGATGGCAAGCAGCCGGCGCCGGCTGGCAATGCGCCAGGCCAGCCAGCACAAGATGGAAAACAGGACGGAAAGACCGCGCCACAGACGGCGGCCGGAGCAGAGGAGAAGCCGGACGATCAACGGCACCCGGGTCCGATGGTGGCTTACGAATTCCGCAGCGATGAATGGGCGCAGGCCTACAAGAAGCGCATCGACGAGATGATCACGGTGCTCAAGAGCAAGGGCGTTCCGGTGCTCTGGGTCGGGTTGCCCGCGATCCGCGGGCCGCGCGCCACGGCCGACATCAGCTACCTCGACGATCTCTATCACGCTGAAGCCGACAAACTCGGCATTACTTATGTGGATATCTGGGACGGCTTCGTCGATGAAGACGGGCGCTACGCGGTGCAGGGTCCGGATTTCGAAGGCCAGATCCGCAGGCTGCGGACCGGCGATGGCGTTCATTTCACCAAATTCGGCGCCCTCAAGCTTGCGCATCTGGTCGATCAGGAGTTGAGCCGCATCATCGCCAATCCCAGCGCCCCGGTGCTGCCATCGCCGCAGGCCGCGGCGCCGGCGAAACCCGGCACCGCCCGTCCCGCCGTGGGGCCGGTGCTGCCGCTCACCGCAGCGGGCGGCGGCGGCCAGATGATCAGCGGCGGCGAAGCCGGCAGCCTGCTCGGTGCCGGCGGCAAATCCGGGCCGGTCGCGTCGGAGGACCCGACCGTCAAGAGTGCGCTCGTTCGCGGCGATCCGCTGGCGGCGCCGCCGGGCCGCGCCGATAACTTCGCCTGGCCGCAGGCCAACACCGCCGCGAGCGCATCGCCGCAAGCCGCGCCGGCCGCGCATTGAGCGTTCGTCGGGGCATAGGACCGATATGCGCCGGCCCATACTGGGTCCTTCTGCAGCGCCTCGACCCCATCGAATATTCGTCGACGGCAGGCGCCGGCTGCGAATCCAGATGGCACGCGCAACAGCGGCGCCGGGGCTGTTTCGAATTTGAATAGTTATAAAACATACTCGTTGCGCACACCCTGCGGTACCGCTAATTCCGGCTTTATCAAAAACGACAAGCACCGGTTAGTTGCGTGAGCCCAGGGGTTGATGAGACCGAACCGAAGCAGAGTAGCCGCGGAGCCGCAACGCCGCCGGTGAACAGCCGGCTGCACGCATGCGCTCGTCAGTTTCAGATGTGAGCGCCAAGAACAGGCCGGGCAAGAGAGTAGGCATGAGCGGCTATTCGAAGACAGCGACTGCGTTCAAGGGTCTCAAGCTGCATTTAACGGAACTGCGAAACGTCTTTGGCCCGGCATGGCTCGTCATGATGGCGGACGTCGATGCCGCAAGCGTGATCACCGCGATGCAGAGCGGAGCGTCATACAAGTATGAGCTCGTTCTCATCCTTATCGCGCTCATCATACCGTTATATTTCATAATGGAGGTGGCCGGCCGCGTTGGCGCGACGACCAAGAAGGGGCTCGGCGAACTGATAAGAGAGAACTTCTCCAAGAAAGTCTCGGTCATACTGAGCCTGCCAATGGCCATAACTGATTTCCTCAGTTACGTGGCTGAATATGCGGCGATGGCGGTGGGCCTGAAATTGGTGGGAATCCCGCCGATCGTCTCATTGCCGATCATCTATGCGATTCACATCTTCGTCGTCTTCAAGCACGAATACGAGACGGCGGAAAAATATCTGCTTGGCGTGTCTTTGGTGCTTTTGCTGGCCTACATTTTCTTCATGGCCAAAGGAATGGCGGCGCCGTATTCGTCTTTGATACCGTCAAAAGTAGACAGGGAGTTTCTTTTCCTCGTTGCCGCCAATGTCGGAGCGGTCGTCATGCCTTTTATGCTGTTTTACCAGACAACCGCGACGGCGAAGAAAGGCTACCATTCCGTCAAGGCGACCAGAACGGAAACTCTCATCGGCGCGATTTTCAGCGAAGTCTTAATGGTGGCGATTGTCTTTGCCAGCGTCGGGTTGAGCCAGAACATTGCGATAAGCGATAACAGCAGTCTCAGCAGCGCGATACTGAATGTCGGCGGAACCTACGCGCCTTATGCGTTTGCCGTAGGCCTCGTTGCGGCAGGGTTCCTGGGTCTGGTTGTCATTTCGCTCGCCGGCTCATGGGGTGTCGTGGAAGCGCTGAACCTTAAAGGCAATACGTGGTTCAAGATCTATATTGCCGAGTCGCTGCCGGCGGTCGTGCTCGTGTTCTTTTTCGATAATCTGATCGGCTTGGTGCTGACCCTCATGGTCGCGCTGATTTTCGTCCTTGTCGGTCCCGTCGTTGCCATGGGACTTTTGGCCCAGAACAAAGCGCTTATGGGTAAACATGCGCTCGGCACGTTCGACAGAGTGGCGTTCTGGGGAAGCGTCGCTGTCGTCGTCGGCTGCGGCCTGCTTGCATTCGTATGAGGCTGTAAAGGCTTCCAGGTGCGCAACCGGCGAAATGGCAGATGCTGACGAGCGAGATCCCTACTTGCAACTGCCCTTATTGCCGCCGGCGACTGGTTCCTCGAACCCTCCAGGCGTCACGCTGCGGCCATCGAACAGGATGGCAATCTGATTGAGTATTCCGAACTCGCTTGAAGCGCGCCGGCGCTCATTGAGGAGACGCGCGATGTTCCACTCGTCGTGAGATCCCTTACTGAACGCGACCGAAGCGCGAAGCACATAGTAGTTGCGGAAGCCCTGCTTGCTGAGTTTATGCGCGGCCATGAGTTTCATCAGGTCCTGATCGGTAGCGAGGCGCTGGTCGAAATAGGCGTCGATCCTCTTGGCATCGTCCCTGCCGGTGAGGCCGAAGAAGCGCGCGAAGTCTCCTGGCCCGGTGAAATAGAAGAAATCGAAATCCTCCCCGAAGCCGCCGCGGCCTTCCAGGACCTGCGTCCACATGTACATGTAGTCGGCGTCCGATGCGCCGGCCGGCAGGCTGCCTTCCGCGCCCGGATTGAGAATCCATGCCGAACCGGAGCCGAAGCGCCTCTGCAGTCTTTCTTTGATCTGCTCCGCGACGTCACTGTTGACGCCGTAATAGCCGCCACCCGCGGTGGACAGTGGTACGCTGAGATAGCCGATCATCTTGCCTGCCGCGCGCTGATCGGCGGTGCGCTGGCGTACGCGCGCGACATTGGCGGCGATGGCCTGGCGGTTGGCGGTGGTGATGCAGTAGCAAAGGTTGATCTTTGAACAGGCCGTAACCTTCCCGTCGCCGGTCGGGGCGGCTTTAGTCGCGTCAGCGGCCGGAGCGGGTTTAGTTTCGCCGCCGGCCGGGGCGGGTTTAGTCGCGTCACCGCTTGGAGCGGGTTTAGCTGCGTCACTGGCCGGGGCGGGTTTGGTCACGCCGCCGGCCGGGGCAGGCGAGGGCCAAATGGCATTGAGCAACTGCGCCAGTCGCGCCCCGCCCTTCGCCAATTGGTCGGGCATCACGTCGCTCTTCATTCGGGCCCAATAGGCTTTGCGGTCGACGAACTGCACATTCCATTTGCCGGGCCCTGTTCCTATGAATTTCAGCCCGCCAAACGCGACATGCGACGCCATGACGGTGTCGCTGGCCCAGATCGCGGCGAAGTTTTCAAGCGGCCCTGGTGTCGGCATCACCGCCCGCGCCTTCGCCAGCAGTTCGGGGCTTGCGTCCTCGCCGAGGCCATCCGGGAGCTCATCCCACTCGTAGTGCAGGTTAGGGTTCGGGTTCCCGTCCTGGTCGCGTCCGTCCGGGTCGATAATGAAATTGGCACCCGCTGTTTCGATCGCCGGATCGAGCCCGTCCTGATCGGGGTTTACCCGCTTGCCGCTCGGATCAAGGTAAATGGCGCCGACATGCAACGGCTGGTGCAGGTCGCCGATGAAGTGCGCTAGCAGGAACAGCGCCTCTTTTTTATCGCGAATTGAAAACGGCAGCGGGGCGGGCTCGTCCTGCAGCACCATGATCGCCGCATCAATGGTGCTGACGATATCATGGTCGCTGGTGCCGACATAGCTGCGGCTGTAGCCGTCATGTTGGATAGCGACGTCGGCGAAATGATACGCCTCGTCGCAGCCGTGGTTCGCCTCGTAGAAGCAATTGCTCCAGTTCCGCGAGATGTAGTCTTCCATGCGCGCCATTTCGGCCGGTGTCTCGAATAAAGGACACGGTATCCGGTACTTCTGTTCGCTCGGTGCATACTTGAATGTGCCATCAGGCAGCCGCATGACGCTGCGTGCGCAGTCGGCCCAAGGTCCGGCCGTTTTCAGGTCAAAGCCCAGAATATCGTGCACATGCTGTCGGGCATTTTCATCAAGCAGATGGTCGGCGATCGAGCCGATAATCTCGTGGCCGTGATACGCCCAAGCGAGCGCGCGGCCGCTGAACGCGAGGAACAATGAGAGCGATAAACCACCATCCGAACGTACATGACGTATCTCCAGGACCGACAGTTCTGCTCGGCGCAATCAATACTACTATACGTAGCATGATGGATATATTGCTATTCACTGAAGGCGTTAACGCCATCGGCGATGGTTGCTTGTGCAACTTCCAGTATGTAGAATTCCTTTGATGTCCGGCCAGTCGCTTTCGGCACATGCGCGCTCAGCCGGGGGGAGCCGACCATGCGTGCACTTCTGGCTGTTGTCGCCACGCTTCTTGTGGCGCCCTCTGCTGGTGCGCACCCGGCGCGCATCATCATCGCCCGCCATGGCGAAAAGTCAGATAACGCCTACGCGCTATGCGCGATGGGTACCGAACGCGCCAACGCGCTTGCCACACAGTATCTGGGGCGCGGCGCTTCGAAGTCGCTGTTCGGCGATGGCGACGCGCCCGCGGCCATGCTGGCGATCACCATGCACACCGTCGACACCGTTACGCCCGCGGCGCAAAGCTGGCAGCTGCCGGTGACGGCCTATGCGGTGATACCGGCCAAGGGTGCCAAAAAGCGGACCGAAGAAGAGGAGAACATTCGCACGCGCCAGGCGGCGCGCGATGTCATGACCAGCCCGCGCTATTCCGGAAAGACCGCGGTCATGGTTTGGGAGCACAAGCGGATTGCGAGCGCCGCGCTCGAAAAGAAATATGCCGGGCAGGAGGTGACGCTTCGCCAATTGCTGCATCTCGATCGGGTCCGCGGCGTGCCGGAAACCTGGCCCGAGCAAAACTATGACTATTTTTGGATCGTCGAGTTCGCAAAGGATCGTCTTTCGCCCGCGGCGTTCCACATGGTGCGGCAAGTGTTCTCGGCTCCCTACGATGATCTTCCAGCCAACGATTGGGACACGCCGGAACCACGCCACCGGAAGAGCGGCTGTCACGATTGAATCTCGCTGTCGCTGGAAGTTGGCGAACGGGCCGAAGCGCGTGCCGCGCGGCGGTATGCGCCGCCGTTGCGACGCGGGCATTCACCGCGGCAAGAGCGTCGAGCCCATCAGATATTTGTCGACGGCATGCGCCGCCTGGCGGCCTTCGCGGATCGCCCACACCACCAGCGACTGGCCGCGGCGCATGTCGCCCGCGGCAAAGACCTTGTCGACCGAAGTTTTGTAGTCACCGGTCGAGGCCGCGACATTGCCGCGGCGGTCGAGTTCAAGATTAAGGCTCTTGAGCATGCCCTCGTGCACCGGATGCACGAAGCCCATCGCCAGCAGCACGAGCTCGGCCTCGATCTCGAATTCGCTGCCGGGCACCGGCTTGAACTTGTCGTCGACGTGCACGCAATGCAGCTTCTTCACCGCGCCGTTGTCGCCTGAAAACGCCGTGGTGTTGACGGCGAATTCGCGTTCGGCGCCTTCCTCGTGGCTCGACGAGGTGCGCAGTTTCAGCGGCCAATTCGGCCAGGTGAGGTCCTTGTTTTCATGCAGCGGCGGCTCCGGCATGATTTCGAAATTGGTGACCGAGCGCGCGCCCTGGCGGAACGAAGTGCCGATGCAGTCGGAGCCGGTATCACCGCCGCCGATGACGACGACGTGCTTGCCTTCGGCAAGTATCGGCGCGCCGTCGCTGGCCGGTTCACCGGATACCCGCCGGTTCTGCTGCGGCAGGAAATCCATGGCGAAATGAATGCCGGAAAGCTCGCGGCCGGGTACCGGCAGGTCGCGGCCTTTTTCGGCGCCGCCGGTCAGCACCACGGCGTCGTGCTGGTCGACGAGTTTCTTGGCGTCGACGTTGTCGCCGACATGGGCGCCGTAATGAAACACCACGCCTTCGGCCTGCATCTGCGCGACGCGGCGGTCGATGTGATGCTTCTCCATCTTGAAGTCGGGAATACCGTAGCGCAAAAGCCCGCCGGCCTTGGCGTATTTCTCGTAGACGTGAACCTCATGCCCGGCGCGCGCCAGCTGCTGGGCGCAGGCGAGGCCCGCTGGTCCTGAGCCGACGATGGCGACCTTCTTGCCGGTCTTTTCCGCCGCCGGTTCGGGCTTGAGGCCGTGGGCGATGGCGCGGTCGGCGATCGCGCATTCGATCGATTTGATGGTGACCGGGTTCTCGTCGATGTTGAGCGTGCAGGACGCTTCGCACGGCGCCGGGCAGACCCGCCCCGTGACCTCGGGGAAGTTGTTGGTCGAGTGCAGATTGCGCGCCGCCTCGTCCCAGTTGCCCTGATAGACGAGGTCGTTCCAGTCCGGGATCTGGTTGTTGACCGGGCAGCCCGGCGTGCCAGGCGTCAGCGCGCCGGTACCCATGCAATACGGCACGCCGCAATTCATGCAGCGCGCCGCCTGGGTGACGTAATCCTGATCCGGCAGCGGCAGCACGAACTCGCGCCAGTGGCGCACGCGCTCGGCGACCGGCTCGTAGTCGCGGTCCTCGCGTTCGTATTCAAGAAAACCGGTGATCTTGCCCACTGCGCTTACTCTGCCGCGATGGCGGCGGCTTTCATTTCGTTGAGAGCGCGACGGTACTCGACCGGCATCACTTTGCGGAATTTTGGATAATACGTCTTCCACTCGTCGAGGATTTTGGCCGCGACGGCGGAGCCGGTAAAGCGGCCGTGCCGCGCGATCAGGTGATGCAGGCGGTGGCCGTCGAACACGCTCAGGTCGGACATGATGTCGACCAGTCCGTGCGCTTCGAGGTCGCGGGCATGATGGAAGACGCGCGAATTGATGTCTTCCTCGCCGGGCATCGGCTCAAGCTCGACCATCGCCAGATTGCACCGCGAGGCGAACGTGCCGTCGTCGTCGAGCACGTAGGCGATGCCGCCCGACATGCCGGCGGCGAAGTTGCGGCCGGTGCGGCCGAGCACCACCACGACGCCGCCGGTCATGTATTCGCAGCAATGGTCGCCGGCGCCTTCGATCACCGCGACGGCGCCGGAGTTGCGCACCGCGAAGCGCTCGCCGGCGACGCCGCGGAAATAGCACTCGCCCTCGATGGCGCCGTACAGCACGGTGTTGCCGACGATGATCGACTTTTCCGGCACGATGCCGGAGCTTGCCGGCGGGCGCACCACGATGCGGCCGCCCGAGAGGCCCTTGCCGAGGTAATCGTTGGCGTCGCCGTCAAGCTCGAAGGTGACGCCGCGGGCGAGGAACGCACCGAAGCTTTGACCCGCGGTGCCGGTGAACTGCGCCACGATGGTGTCGTGCGGCAGTCCGTGATGGCCGTGACGCTTGGCGATTTCACCCGACAGCATCGCGCCGGTGGTCCGGTCGATGTTGCGGATCGGCATTTTGAGGCGTACCGGCGCGCCGTTCTCGATCGCGGCCCGCGATTGCGCAATCAGCTTGCGGTCGATGATGTCGTGGATCTTGTGGTTCTGCTGTTCGCAATTGTAGAGCTTCACGCTCGCTGGCACGTCCGGCTTGGTGAACAATCTCGAGAAGTCGAGCCCGTTCGCCTTGGCGTGGTCGAGCACCTTGACGCGATCGAGCATCTGCATCTGCCCGATCATCTCGTTGAAAGTGCGATAGCCCAATGCCGCCATCAGTTCGCGCACCTCTTCGGCGACGAAGAAGAAGTAATTGATGACGTGCTCGGGCTGGCCCTTGAAGCGCTTGCGCAACACTGGGTCCTGGGTGGCGACGCCGACCGGGCAGGTGTTGAGATGGCACTTGCGCATCATGATGCAGCCGGCGGCGATAAGCGGCGCGGTGGCGAAGCCGAATTGGTCGGCGCCCAAGAGCGCGCCGACCACGACGTCGCGGCCGGTGCGGATGCCGCCATCAACCTGCACGGCGATACGGCCGCGCAGGCGGTTGGCGACCAGCGTCTGGTGGGTCTCGGCGAGCCCGATCTCCCACGGCGATCCGGCGTGCTTGATCGAGGTGAGCGGCGAGGCGCCGGTGCCGCCCTCGTAGCCGGCGATGGTGACGTGATCGGAACGCGCCTTCGACACGCCCGCGGCGACGGTGCCGACGCCAACCTCTGAGACGAGCTTCACCGAAACGTCGCCGTCCGGATTGACGTTTTTCAGATCGAAGATGAGCTGCGCCAAGTCCTCGATG
The DNA here is from genome assembly GCA_963729965.1 of uncultured Alphaproteobacteria bacterium. GTDB lineage: Bacteria > Pseudomonadota > Alphaproteobacteria > Rhizobiales > Xanthobacteraceae > BOG-931. The sequence goes on along the minus strand of CAVSPX010000004.1, from coordinate 439,129 downwards.
GAGTAGATATCGTGATGCGGCGGCGGCGAGATCAGCCCGACGCCGGGCGTCGAGTGCCGCACCTTGGCGATGGTCTTGTCGACCTTGTGGCCGGGCAATTGCCCGCCTTCGCCGGGCTTGGCGCCTTGCGCGATCTTGATCTGCATCATGTCCGAGTTGACGAGATACTCGGCGGTGACGCCGAAGCGGCCGGACGCGACCTGCTTGATCGCAGAGCGCATCGAATCGCCGTTCGGCAGCGGCTTGAAGCGGTCCGATTCCTCGCCGCCTTCGCCGGTATTGGATTTGCCGCCGATGCGGTTCATGGCGATGGCGAGCGTGGTGTGCGCCTCGCGCGAGATCGAGCCGAACGACATGGCGCCGGTGGCGAAGCGCCGCACGATATCCTTGGCCGGCTCGACCTCTTCGATCGGCACGGGCTTCCGCCCGTCCTCGTCGGCCGCCTTGATACGGAACAGGCCGCGGATGGTGAACAGATTTTCCGACTGATCGTTGATGATGCCCGCGAATTCGCGGTATTTCTCGGACGAATTGCCGCGCACGGCGTGCTGCAGCGTCGCCACCGTCGCCGAATTCCAGACGTGCTCCTCGCCGCGGACGCGGAACGCATATTCGCCGCCGACGTCGAGCATGGTGCGGTAGATCGGCGAATCCGAGAATGCGTCGCGATGCCGGCGCACCGCCTCTTCGGCGATCTCGGCGAGGCCGACGCCCTCGATGCGGGTTGCGGTGCCGGTGAAATACTTGGCGACGAACTCGGACTTCAGGCCCACCGCATCGAAAATCTGCGCGCCGCAATAGGACTGATAGGTGGAGATGCCCATCTTCGACATCACCTTGAGCAGCCCCTTGTCGATCGACTTGATGTAGCGCTTGACGATTTCCTTCTCGTCGAGCTTCTGCGGCAGCTCGCCCTTCATGGCGACCAGCGTCTCGAACGCGAGATAGGGGTTGATCGCCTCGGCGCCGTAGCCGGCGAGGCAGCCGAAATGATGCACTTCGCGCGGCTCGCCGGATTCGACGACAAGGCCAACCGAGGTCCGCAGGCCCTCGCGGATCAGATGATGATGGACGGACGCGCAGGCAAGCAGCGACGGGATTTGAATGCGGTCGATGCCGGCGCGGCGGTCCGACAGGATGATGATGTTGATGCCGTCGCGCACCGCGGCATCGGCTTCGCCGCACAGCGCGGCGATGGCGGCTTCCATGCCGGCCGCGCCGGTTTCCGCGGGCCAGGTCGTATCAAGCGTACGCGACTTGAAGTGATCTCCCATGTCGGAGATGGCGCGGATTTTCTCCAGATCAGCGTTGGTGAGGATCGGCTGGCGCACTTCGAGCCGTTTGGTGTGCGACACGCCTTCGAGATCGAACAGGTTCGGCCGCGGTCCGATGATCGAGACCAGGCTCATGACCAGCTCCTCGCGGATCGGGTCGATCGGCGGGTTGGTGACCTGGGCGAAGTTTTGCTTGAAATAAGTGAACAGCAGCTTCGGCCGCGCCGACAGCGCCGAGATCGGCGTGTCGTTGCCCATGGAGCCGACCGCTTCTTCGCCGGTCGTCGCCATCGGCGTCATCAGGATTTTAAGATCTTCCTGGGTGTAGCCGAAGGCCTGCTGGCGATCGAGCAGCGACAGATTTGAGATCGGTGCGGTTTCCGCCACCGGCGGCAGCTCTTCCAGCACCATCTGCGTGCGGTCGAGCCATTCGCGATAGGGGTGGCTCTTGGCCAGTGTCGCCTTGAGCTCCTCGTCGGGAATGAGACGGCCCGCTTCGAGATCGACCAGCAGCATCTTGCCGGGCTGCAGCCGCCACTTGGCGATGATGTCTTCTTCCGGCACCTGCAGCACGCCGACTTCCGACGCCATGATGATACGGTCGTCGCGCGTGACGACGTAGCGCGCCGGCCGCAAGCCGTTGCGGTCGAGCGTGGCGCCGATCTGCCGGCCGTTGGTAAACGCGATCGCCGCCGGGCCGTCCCACGGCTCCATCAGGGCGGCATTGTATTCGTAGAAGGCGCGGCGCTCCTCGTCCATGAGCGGATTGCCCGCCCAGGCTTCCGGAATCATCATCATCATCGCGTGGGCGAGTGGATAGCCCCCCATGACGAGGAATTCGAGCGCGTTGTCGAAGCAGGCGGTGTCGGACTGGCCCTCGTAGGAGATCGGCCAGAGCTTGGTGATGTCGCCACCGAATTTCGGCGACGACACCGACGCCTGCCGCGCCGCCATCCAGTTGTTGTTGCCGCGCAGCGTATTGATCTCGCCGTTGTGGGCGATCATGCGGTAGGGATGCGCCAGCGACCAGGCCGGGAAGGTGTTGGTGGAGAAGCGCTGGTGCACCAGCGCCAACGCGCTCTGCATGTCCGGGTCGTGCAGGTCCGGGTAATAGGCGCCGAGCTGGTCGGCGAGAAACATGCCTTTGTAGATCACGGTGCGGCAGGAGATCGACACCGGGTAATAGTTCGAGGTGTTGCGCGGCCGCCGGCTGTACATGATGCCGGAGATGGTCTTGCGCATGATGTAAAGCCGGCGCTCGAACTCATCCTCGTTCGCGACCTGCGGGTTGCGCGCGATGAACACCTGCTTGTGGACCGGCTCTGTCGGCTTCACCGACTCGCCGAGCGTGGAATTGTCGGTCGGTATGTCGCGCCAGCCGAGCACCGTCATGCCGTCGGCCGCGGCGACCGCCGCATAGGTATCCATGATCTCCTGCCGCCATTCGGCATCGTGCGGCAGGAACAGCACGCCGACGCCGTACTGGCCGGGCGGCGGCGGCAGCGTGAAACCGAGCTTCTGGGCTTCCTTGGCGAAAAACTTGTGCGGGGTCTGCAGCAGAATGCCGGCGCCGTCGCCGGCGCGCGGATCGGCGCCGACCGCGCCGCGATGTTCGAGGTTGACCAGGATCGTCAGGGCGTCTTCGACGATCTTGTGCGACTTGCGTCCCTTGATGTCGGCAATGAATCCAACACCGCAGGAATCTTTTTCCAGCGCCGGATCAAACAGGCCGAAACCTGACGCACTCATCGTCGTCCTCGCACTCCCCGTCGCTGCCGTAACCCCCCTTATCAGGGGTTACAGCGCGATCCACATGCATACGCCTCCCGTTTCCTCATCATCCAGCGAGGAAAGGAAGGGGCCGCGCACGGGCGATCACAATCTTGCAGGCAACCTTCGTGCCGTTCACCGGCCATATGGTTGCTTTTCGCCGCCGTCCGACACGCCCTCGCCTCGGCGGCGACTGCCTCAGCGCCTTTGACCGGCCGTAGGGCTGGTTGCGCTTTCTGGCTCCAATTGGGACAGCAATGCTGTCCTATGCCGAACATGGCAAATTCCGGGCACAAACACAAGTCTCACTGCGCGATTTGCCCCGCCCTTGCCGGCTCCCCACAGCCGGCCCCCGCTTCGTTCACTCGCTTGTGGCACCGCATCATGACAGTGGATCACGGGACTAGCGGGAGCGCAATGGTCCGCCTACGGTCGCGCTGCGAATAGCGAGCAAAATCCGAATTCGATCCGATGAATTTTGCCTCCGACAATACGGCGCCGGTCGCGCCTGCCATTCTCGACGCCATCGCCAAGGCAAACACTGGCTACGCGCTCGGCTACGGTAGCGACGACTGGACGAGAGGCGTCGAGCGGCGCCTGTCGGAGATTTTCGATCGCGAGGTGGCGGCGTTCCTGGTGCCGACCGGCACCGCCGCCAACGCCCTGGCGCTGGCGCAGGTCGCCCCGCCGTGGGGCGTGGTGTTCTGTCACGCCGAGTCGCACATCGCGACCGACGAATGCGGCGCGCCGGAATTCTTCGGCAGTGGCTTCAAGCTTGCCGGCCTTCCCGGCGAAGGCACCAAGATCGCGCCGGAGGCATTGCAAGCGGCGCTCGGTGGCTACGGCGATCATAGCCCGCATCAGATGATCGCCTCGGCCCTGTCGATCACGCAGGCGACCGAGGCCGGCACCATCTACCGCACCGATGAGATCGCGACGCTGTGCGATGCCGCGAAACAGCGCGGACTTGCTGTCCACATGGACGGCGCGCGATTTGCCAACGCGCTGGTGCGTCTCAACGCCACGCCGGCAGAGATGACGTGGCGTTCCGGGATCGACGTGCTGTCATTCGGCGCCACCAAGGGCGGCGCGTTGGCCGCAGAGGTCGTCGTGTTCTTCGATCCCGAGCGGGCCAGGTTTTTCGCCGAACGGCGCAAGCGCGGCGGCCAGCTGCTCTCAAAGCATCGGTTTATTGCCGCGCAATTTGCCGCTTATCTGGACGGCGATTTGTGGCTCCGGCTCGCGCGCCATGCCAACGACACGGCCGATCGTCTGGCGCAAAAGCTGACGATGCTCGGGCTAAAGCCGCTATGGCCGGTCGAGGCCAATCTCGTGTTCGTGGCGCTGCCGCGCCCGCTCGACGCCAAACTCAAGGCGGCCGGCGCCAGCTACTATGTCCGCCCAAGCGAGAGCGCAAATCTTCCAGCGGATCGCGTGCTGGCGCGGCTCGTCACGTGCTTCGCCACACAGGACGAAGACATCGATCGCTTCGTGAGTCTCTGCAATATGCCCTGACCGCGCCCGCTGCAGTCGACGCGCGCAGGAATCGAAAGCGCCCCGGCCAGCGGGGCGCTCCCTTAGGTATCCAGCGATCAAACAGTGCAGCGCGGACTTACGCGGCCTGCTTCTGCTGTTCGATCGTCGTCTCGACCGTCTTGCCGTTGATCGGGATCGAACGGGGCTTCTTGGCCTCGGGAATCTCGCGCACCAGATCGACGTGCAGGAGACCGTTCTCGAGGCTGGCGCCCTTGACCTGGACGAAGTCGGCGAGCTGGAACACGCGCTCAAACGTACGCGCCGCAATGCCCTGATAGAGCACGTCGCCGCGCTTCTCTTCATCCTTGGCGTTCTTCTCGCCGTGGATCGTGAGCGTGTTTTCCTTGGCTACGATGCTCAGTTCCGGCTCGTTGAAGCCTGCGACGGCGACCGAGACGCGATAGGCGTTCTCGCCCGTCCGCTCGATATTATAGGGCGGATAACCGGGAGCCGCGCCGTCGAGGCCCTGATCGAGCAACGAGAACAGCCGGTCAAAACCGACGGTGGAACGATAGAGGGGAGCAAGATCGAAAGTTCGCATGGCATATCCTTCTTGAGCGACATGCTGATGGCCTGCCCTGTGGGCCCGGCCGGGATTGCGCCGCCACGATGGCCTGCGCAACAAAACATATGGGAACGGTTCTGCGGCCGCGCAAGGGCCATAAGCCATTGCAAAATTGCAAGAATTCACCGCGCCCGAATCCGGTGCAGAGCCGGCCGGCGGCATAGTCCAGTTGAGGGTTGGTCGCGGACTGTTATAAGCGACTCAAACTTTGCCGAATCCCCCGATGAGCCTGGTCTCGATTCCCGCTAATCCGGTTCCGGACAATTTCGTCACGGACTTTCTCAAGACGCGCGACGGCGTCTCGATCCGCTTTGCGCGCTGGCGGCCGCCAGCGGGCCGGCGCGGCACCGTGTGCATCTTTCAGGGCCGCGGCGAGTGGATCGAAAAATATTTCGAGACGGTGCGCGATCTGCGCGCCCGCGGCTTCGCGGTGGCGACCATCGATTGGCGCGGCCAGGGCCTGTCGGAACGCGCGCTGAGTGATCGGCGCAAAGGCTTTGTGCGCGACTTCTCCGAATACGACGCCGATCTCGAAGTCTTCATGCGCGAGATCGTATTGCCGGATTGTCCGCCGCCGCTGTTCGCCATCGGGCACTCGACCGGCGCGACGGTGCTGATCCGTGCCGCCTATCGCGGCCACCGCTGGTTCGACCGCGTGGTGCTGATCGCGCCGCTGATCGGCATCGCGGGCGCCGGCGCGTCGCCCGGCACCGGCCTGCTGGTGCGCGTGCTCCGCCTCGCCGGCTTCGGCACCATGTATGTTCCGGGCGCCGCCGGCGAAGTACTGGAGACGCGGCCGTTCGCCGGCAATATCGTGACCTCCGATCCCGTGCGCTATGCGCGTAACGCCGCGGTGCTCGAAGCCGAGCCGGCGCTCGGCATCGGCCGGCCTACCGTGGCCTGGGTCGATGCCGCGTTTCGCGCCACATACGCCATGCGGGAACGCCGTTACGCGTCACGCATCCGCCAGCCGATGCTGATCGTCTCTGCCGGTCAGGACATGGTGGTGTCGGATGCAGCGATCGAAGAATTCGCGAGCCTGCTCCGCTCCGGCTCGCACCTGGTGGTGGTCGGCGCCAAGCACGAGCTGTTGATGGAGCAGGATCGCTACCGCTCCCAGTTCTGGGCGGCGTTCGACGCTTTCGTCCCCGGAACGCCGGCGTATTAGGCCCGCGTCTTATTTACGTGACGGCGTTCAACGCCGCATGAAGGCCGTGCAGGCGCGGCTGGCGACTTCCGCCGCCGACGTGTCGCGGGTGATCAACGCCATCACGATGGCGCCGTCGATGATCAGACCGAGGGTATGGGCCGCCTGCTCGGGTTCCGGGTCGCCCGCTTCGGCGCAGAGCGTCGACAGCCGTTCCAGCACGATCTTCTTGTGCGCAATCGCCAGCGCGCGCAGGCGATCGTCCGCCTTGTCGGATTCGCCGACCGCGTTGATGAACGGGCAGCCGAAGAAATCGCCGCGGCTGAACCACGTCTTTAACGCCGGGCCGATGCGGTCGAGCCGCTCATGGGCGCTGCCGCCCGGCCCGTCGATGGCGTCCAGAAACCAGGCGCGCCAGGTGCGGCCCTCGCGATCGAGCACCGCTTCAACCAGCCCGTCCTTCGAGCCGAATAATTTGTACAGCGTGGTCTTGGCAGTCCCGGCCGCCTCGACGATGGCGTCGACGCCGACCGAGTTGATGCCGTAGCGGCAAAACAAGGTCCGCGCGCTTTCGATCAAACGCTCGCGCGGCGGAGGCAACGAGACGGCCTCCGCCGAGCCGGAGTCGGTTTCGATGGGCGCCGTGGCTTCCATATCGCCCCAATACCGCCCGCCGGGCTGAATCGCAATCGAGGAAACCGAAAGGTCTGTTCTGCAAACGACCGAAGCCTCGGCTGCTTCAAAAGACGGCAGCGGCGCACGCGAAATGGCTGGTTCATAGCCTGCTTCTTGCGGGAATTTGCCCCTTGGCCGACCGCATCGATTGATTCGCCTCACTTTTTTGCGCTGCAATAAACTGGCACGACTCCTGCTTCATACAGAACGGTCTGTATTCATAAACCGGGACGGAGAGAGGAACTCCCATGAACCAAGTCGTCGCCAAGACTGCCCTCACCGGATGCCTTGCCCCGATCGACAAGGACGGGCTGAGCGATTTGATCGCCAAGGGCAAAGCCGATCCGAAGGCTATCAAGACGCTCAAGTGCAAGACCGTGGCGGAGGGCCGTTTCCGCCATCTCAACTTCATCCGATCGCTGCCGCCATACATTGTCGATGAGCCGCCAGGCCTGCTCGGCGATGACACCGCGCCGAACCCCTCGGAGGCGTCGCTGGCCGCGCTCGGTTCCTGCCTCGCTGTCGGCATACACGCCAACGCCGTCGCGAGCGGCATCACTGTCTATCGGCTCGAGATCGAGCTGGAGGGTGATCTCAACATCACCGCCGTCTGGGGCACAGGCGATCTGTCCGACAAGCCGGTTGGTTTCACCGATGTGCGCGCCAAGGTGACGTTCGAGGCTGACCGTCCGCGCGAAGAACTCGCCGCGCTGGTCGCCCACGCGCGCCAATGGTCGCCGGTCGCCAACACATTCTCCCGGCCCGTCAATCTCGACGTCACGATGGCGTGAGTTCCGACGGAAGTTTTGCCGGCAAGCCCGAATGGGGACTGACGATGCTGGACCGAAGCGCAACTGTAGCTGACGAACCGACGCTGCCCTCCGTCGATGCGGTGCGGGTGATGTGCGGCCGGCAGCTCTCTCCACTGGTGCGGAAGATCGATAGCGAAGGGTTTTACCCGGAAACCGTGATGCGCGAACTCGGCCGTCTTGGTGCGTTCGCGCATCATCTCCCTGGCGCCAATGCCGGGATCGATCTCAACGCCGCCATCGGCGCGATGGCGGCGGCCGGCGAACATTGTCTCTCGACAGCGTTCTGCATGTGGTGTCAGGACGCTTTCGCCTGGTACATCTTCGCGTCAGCCAATCAGAGCCTGAAAAACAGTCTCGGCCGTCAGGCTGCGTCCGGCGAGGCGCTGGGCGGCACGGCGCTTTCCAATCCCATGAAGGCCTTTTTCGGCATTGAACCGATGCGGCTGAAGGGCAAGCGAGCGGATGGCGGCTATGTCGTCAAGGGTCTGCTGCCATACGTCTCAAATCTTGGCCGCGACCACTATTTCGGCGGCATCTTCGAGGCCGATGATGGCTGCGGCAAGCGCAATGTCATGGCGATCTTTCCCTGCGCCGCCGAGGGAGTGACACTCGCTGACAGCACTAAATTCGTCGCGCTCGACGGCACGCGCACCTTCTCGGTGCAGCTGCGCGATGTGTTCGTTCCCGATTCCTGGATCCTCGCCGATCCGGCTGATGAATACGTCAAGCGCATCCGCGCCGGCTTCGTGCTGCTGCAAGCCGGCATGGCGTTTGGCCTGATCCGTGACTGCATCGCGCTAATGCAGCGAACTCGCGGTCCGCTCGGACACGTCAACAAATATCTCGAGGTCCAGCCGGAACACCTCGCCGAACAACTCGGCGCATTGGAAGCCGAGGTGGCGCGTCTCGCTGCGACGCCGTTCGAAACCGACACCGCGTTCTGGCGTGCCGTGATCGAGGTGCGGCTGGCGGCCGGTGAAGCCTCGGTCGCGGCGGCGCACGCGGCGATGCTTCATTGCGGCGCGCGCGGCTACGTCGCCAACGCCACGGCGCAGCGCCGGCTGCGCGAGGCCTATTTCGTCGCCATCGTTACGCCAGCCACCAAACAGCTGAAAAAGATGCTTGCCGACATGGCGCACTAGGCACGCATGAGAAACGCGACGACACGAAATCTGCCGGGACCGATCGACGTCAAGCAAAGGAGCAGAGGATGAGCGAGAAAGTCCTGATTACGCCTGCCGAACTTGCGGAGGAAATCAAATCTCCCGGCATCGTCCTGATCGATACGCGCGATCCAAAAAGTTACGCTGCCGGCCATCTGCCGGGTGCCGTCAACATCCACGATATCTTCACCTGCCTGGCGACATCGACCCCGGAAGGCGTGGCGGCGATGCGCGACAAGTTCGCCGCGATCTTCGGCGCTGCCGGTCTGGCCGGTGGTTTTGGCTCCGTCGCCGGCGCCGCTGACGATGAGGTCGTTCGCATCGGCTATCTGCCGATCACCGATGCTACCGCGCTTTTGGTGGCGCATGGCATGGGTTTCTTCAAGGACGAAGGCCTCGTCGCCGAGCGCCCCACCTTGATCCGCGGCTGGTCACCGCTGGTCGAAGCTTTCGCTGCCGGAAAGTTCAACCTCGTCCATCTGCTCAAGCCGATTCCGGTTTGGATGCGCTACAACAACCATTTTCCGGTCAAGATCATGGCCTGGGCGCATACCAACGGTTCTGCCGTCGTCGTCGGCAAGGACGCCAGCATCAAGTCGTATGCCGATCTCGGCGGCAAGCAGATCGCGGTGCCGTACTGGTACTCGATGCACAACATCGTGCTGCAATACGCGCTGCGCCAATCCAAGATCAGGCCGGTGATCAAGGAACAGGGCCAGTCGCTCGCGGCGGACGAATGCAATCTGCAGGTGATGCAGCCACCGGACATGCCGGCGGCGCTGGCGGCCAAGAAAATCGACGGCTACACGGTGGCCGAGCCATTCAACGCGCTGGGCGAAGTGAAAGCGGGCGGCCGCATCCTGCGCTTCACCGGGGACATCTGGAAAAACCACCCCTGCTGCGTCGTCTGCATGCACGAGGATACGATAACCAAGAAGGCCGAATGGACCCAAAAGGTGATGAACGCGCTGGTCCGGGCGGAAATCTACGCCTCGGCGAACAAAAAAGAAGCGGCGAAGCTCCTGTCCACTGACGGCGGACACTACCTGCCGCTGCCGGATCCCATCATCGACCGGGCGATGACCTTCTACGACGATGCGTTCTATGGACCGACCGGCGCCATCAAGCACCCGCAATGGCATATCGGCCGCATCGATTTTCAGCCCTGGCCCTATCCCTCCGCGACCAAGCTGATCGTCAAGGCGATGAACGATACGCTGGTCGGGGGCGACACGACGTTCCTGAAAAAACTCGATCCCGATTTTGTCGCCAAGGACCTGGTCAATTACGACTACGTCCGCAACGCGATGAACAAATATCCGGAATGGAAGAAGGATCCGAGTGTCAATCCGGACGATCCGTTCAATCGGAACGAGGTGTTGGCGCTATGAGCCTCGGTGCGGTTGCCGACGATGCCGGCGCGGTGTTGCCTCGCCGGGCCGAGATCACGGGATCGGGTTCTGCGGCTGCCCGCAGTCTCGGCTACGCGCTCGTCGGCGTCGCCGTGCTTTTGTTGGTCTGGTGGATTGGCGGTTGGATTGTCGCCTCCAATCCCACGACGGCGAACTTCGCCGGCTTCGCCCCGGCGCCAACGTTGGAGCGACTGTGGCGCATGCTGGTCAGCGGCGAGGCCGTGCGGATGACCATACCGAGTCTCGGCCGCATTGCCGCCGGTCTCGCTTGGGCAACCGCCGTCGGCGTGCCGACTGGGATTCTGATCGGCCGCTTTCGGGCCGCGCGCGAGGCGAGCGCGGTGCCGTTTCAATTCCTGCGCATGATCTCGCCGCTGGCCTGGATGCCCATTGCGGTCATGGCCTTCAGCACCTGGAACGGCGCCATCATCTTCCTCGTCGGCGTCGCCGCGGTGTGGCCGATCCTGTTCTCGACCGCCCATGGCTTCCGCCGCATCGATCCGGCCTGGTTCGAGGTCGCTCGCAATCTCGGCGCGCGCCCATGGCACATGCTGTTTACCGTCGTCTGGCCGGCCATCGCGCAGGATTCACTGACCGGCATCCGCCTTGCGGTCGGCGTGGCCTGGATTGTGCTGGTGCCGGCCGAGTTCCTCGGCGTGACTTCGGGTCTCGGCTACGCCATCAATGATGCGCGCGACGCGCTCGAATATGATCGGCTCGCCGCGACCGTGCTGATCATCGGCTTCATCGGCTTCGTGCTTGATTACGTCTGCGAGTACGCCATACGACGCGCGAGCTGGATTCGCGAGGATTGAGCGCGCCTGCATCATCAGATTTCACCGGCCGAAATCGTGCAAATCCACAAGGGAGATATCAATGACTCGTGAGGGCCTCACCGAAAAACTGCTCGACGTTAAGCGCGAAAAAGGATGGACCTGGAAATATATCTGCGAGCAGATCGGCGGCATGTCGCCGATCCTCGTCACTGGCGCCGTCCTCGGCCAGATGAAAATGACCAAGCCCCAGGCCGCCAACGCCGCCAAGCTGTTCGGCCTCAGCAAGAGCGAGCAAACGCTGCTCAACGAGGTGCCGATGCGCGGTACCGGAACGCCGATGCCGCCGACCGATCCTCTGATCTACCGCTTCTACGAACTGATCATGGTCAACGGCCCGGCGCTCAAGGCATTGATCGAGGAGGAATTCGGCGATGGCATCATGTCGGCGATCGACTTCGACATGGAGGTCCTGCGCCAGAGCGATCCCAAGGGCGACCGGGTCAAGATCGGCATGACCGGCAAATTCCTGCCGTACAAATATTACGGCGCTACCGGCAACAATCTCGCCTACGGGCTCAAGGAGGAGTGAGCCGAAGCGCGGTTGCGCGTCACGCGTCCGACGGCCGATGCTGATCGTCTCCGCGGGCCGGGACTTAGAGTTTGTCCGGGAACATCAGGCCGGATTACAAAGTTTTCGCAGCATGAGGCGGATTGATGCGAGGCGCAAGAACGACAGCGCCTTGCGATTGAGGTTCTCCCAGTCCTTCGCGAGCCGTCGGCAACGGTTGAGCCACGCAATGGTACGTTCGACGACCCAACGGCGTGGGAGAATGACAAAACCTTTGGCGTGATCAGAGCGCTTGACGATTTCAGTTTCGAGGTGAGGCAGAATTTTCGCCAAGGCCTTTTGGAATTCCGGCCCCTGATAGCCACCGTCGGCAAACAACTTTTTCAAGAACGGATACATCCCGAAAAGGGTTGCAAGGAGCAGGACGCCACCGTCGCGATCCTGGATATTGGCGGGATGAACGATCGCGTGGAGCAACAAACCCAGCGTATCTACGAGAATATGGCGCTTCTTGCCCTTGATCTTTTTGCCCGCATCATAGCCAGGCGGATCGATGCAGGCCCCCCTTTTTCAGCGCTCTTCACGCTTTGGCTATCGATGATGGCGGCGGTGGGACTGGCCTCTCGTTCGCCTTGCTCGCGGCACTCCACATATAGGGCGTGATGGATCCGATCGAGCGTGCCGTCGTAGCTCCACAAATCAAGATAGTCGAAAAGAGTGCTGCGTGGCGGCAGATCTTTCGGGATCGCCCGCCACTGGCACCCCGTGCTCAACACATACATGATCCCGTTCATCACTTCGCGCACGTCGACGTGCCGCTTGTTACCACCACGCTTGGCCGGTGGAATAAACGGCTCGACATGCGCCCATTCGTCGTCGGTCAGATCGCTCGGATATCGTAGCGCGCTACGGTCGTAACGCCTGCGGTTTTTCGCCGTCCACATCGGTGACCATCCTCGAATCAGGCCACCACTCTTGAATCACAAATGATTCATTGGATTCAACTTGTTCTCGGACAGACACTTAGGCCGGGACATGGGCCGGGAACGCCGCCGCAAGAGGCGGCGGCGAATCGTTGCCGGCCGATCGGATCCGCTCACAGAGTATTCAGGAAATTCACCAAATCCTGTTTCTGCTGATCGGTGAAGCCGATGTGAAAGCGCTGGTCGTAGAAGTTCACCACGTCGATCAGCGTTTTCGCCGCGCCGTTGTGGAAATAGGGCGCCCGCGCGGCCAGCCCTCTCAAGATCGGGCCCTTGGTTTTGCCGATGTCGGCACATTTGCCGCTGATCATCGCCCGTCCCGGATCGGTGACAACGAAGGTCTGCCCGGCCAGCGGGCCTTGCGTGCACAGCAGGGTGAACACGGGCAGACCGGAGATGTCGAGCGCGGGCGGCGCATTGGCGCCGGCGTCGGTGACGCCGATATTCAACGGCGCCTTGACGGAATGATCGCCAACGTTGGGCGTATCGTGACAGGTGCCGCAGAAGCCCGCGATGCTCGGCTGACCGAGCGCGTCGTTGAGACCGCCGACACCCGTGATGTTGATCGGCGTGTTGTTGAACACCTCCTCGCCGCGGGCAATCGATTCGCGATCGGCTGTTACGAAATCGCGGCCCATCAACCCGAGCCACGGCTTGTACACATCGAAGATGGCGGGGTTGAACTGCGCGCCGGTCGGGTTCTGGCCCAGTGGATCGTTGACGCCGATGAAGAATTTGGCGAGCTGAAGCGAGAGCGCGACGGAACCGCCGGTCGCGCCATCATCATGCAGGCCCCGCGCGTCATTGTCGAATTCCTGCGCGGCGAATACGCCGCTCTCGAACGCGACGATTTCCGTCAGTTGCGCAGGGGTCGGCGCCGCATTGGCCTGGGCATGGCCGAGCGTGGCGTCGGTCGCCTGACTGGCAAGACTGGGCTCGCGGCCATCCCACATGATCGCCGTCACGAAGCCGAGATTGGCTGCAGGCAGCGGCCGCCGATACATCGACAGGATTCCGCTTGTCGGGCTGGTGAGGCCGGTCGCCGGATTGGTGCTGCAATTGTACGGGTCGACCACATTGGTCACCTTGAATTGCAAAACCGACGGTGCCGGAACTGCCAAGCCAATGCGGATCAAGCCCTTTTCCAGCAGCAGCTTATAGGATCGCAGCTTTGCCGCGGGCGTCGACACATTATCGGTCGGACACGTGGCGCCATCGACCAGCCGGAAGATCGGGTCACTCCCGCCACTCTGCGCAAATCGGGCTTTGACGCTTGCAGCGCTGATGCCCCAGCCGTCTTTCGGCTGATGGCACGTGAGGCAGGTGCGATCATTGGTCCCTAGATTCTGGAAGAATGCATTATTTGACGTGACCGTCGCCCCGTTCGGCTGGAACGTGCTTACGGCTCCGCTCGGATCGAGATCCCTCTCAAACATCGGAATGATCGGCGGAGTGGGCTGAGCACCGTGGTCGAAATCGCCGTATTGGCGCATGCGCTGGTCGTGGGCGATCGCAGGCGGCTGCCAATTCAGCGATTGGCCGGGATCGACCATACCGACGCCTTGCGCCATGGCCGCGGGCGCAGCGGCGAGACCGCATAGCATAGTAAAATGTGCGATCGAGAGCCCTTCGAACGACGAAAGGTAGCTGACGCCTGTTTCATTTGACCCTCCAAATCAGCTATCGATTCTTCATGGCGACGAAAGAGTAGCGACGCTGCAGTCTTCACGGTCCGAGAAGCGCATTAAGGTCGTGCTTGATCGCTGGAGTAACACGACGTTTCTCACAACGACTGTGACGAGCGACACATCATCGCTTCCTGCAATTGTCAGGTCGCGCAATTTCCTTGTTCGTGAAGTCAGTAATGCAGCGCTGCCGCGTGCGCTGGATTCCGAAAGCCAGCCTAAGACCGCGAATAATTGCCGTCCTCCTCCGATCGGAGGAGACGCCCATCACGTTTCGAGATTCAGCGCGAATTCGACAACAGTGCAGCGCAACAAAATTGCCGGGCAACCGGTGAAGTGGACTCATCATCGCGTCTTGCATTGCAATAGCGCGCGATCGATCAAGCAGGATTTTTCTCAGTAAGGTTCGCTCACACATCTACCGGAGCGTGCCGGCGCTGTTGCACGCACTCAGCCGTTCAACAGCTTCATCGCCTCTTGGTGAACGCGGCGATCGCCGGCGGCGACGATGCGCCCGCCGTTATGCGGGCGGCCATTCTCCCAGGTGGTGACGATGCCGCCGGCGCCTTCGATGATCGGAATGAGGGCGAGCACGTCATGCGGCTTGAGCTCGGTCTCGATGATCAGGTCGGCGTGTCCGGCCGCGAGCACGCAATAGGCATAGCAATCGCCGCCGTAGCGCGACAGCCGCACCGCCCGCTCGACCCGTCCGAAACACTGGCGGTCGGCTTGGTTCATCAGCAGCGGGCTGGTCGTCAGCATGATGGCGTCGGCAAGCGCCGCGCAGGGGCGAGTCCGCAATGCACGCTCGCCGGCCGGTCCGCGATAGCGCGCGCCTGTGCCGTCGCCGGAAAAATGCTCGCGCGTGAACGGCTGATGCATCAGCCCATAGATCGGATCGCCATGCCGGGTGAGCGCGATCAGCGTGCCCCACATCGGCAGTCCGCAGATGAAGGACTTGGTGCCGTCGATCGGATCGAGGACCCAGACGTATTCGGCGTCCGGATGTTCGGCGGGAAATTCTTCGCCGATGATGCCATGCGCCGGAAAAGTCTTCTTGATCAGCGCCCGCATGACGGTTTCGGCGGCGCGGTCGGCCGCCGTCACCGGATCGAAACCGCCGCCGTGACTTTTGTTTTCGACTGACAAAGCGCTGCGGAAAAACGGCCTGATCGTCTCACCCGAGACAGCTGCGAGCTCATCGACGAAGGCTGCGAAATCGATTGCCGTCATTGGTCCAGGGCCACGTTTGGCCATCGAGTAGCGAACTGTCCCCGTCGCCGCAATCGTTCGCCGCGGGTTTATGGGCGAGCCATAGGAGACCTGCATGGTGTGATCAGCAGTTCCGATCATTCGATTTGTCGCATTCGAGTCGCCAGCCGTGTTTCTGAGCAGACCGCCGAACGATCTTAAGCATTTGAAAAACAAACTATTTTTTGCCCTCTGCGAGAGCGGGCTGGCTGTCGAAGGGCAGCCCTGCACAGGCTGCAGGGAAAAAGCCGGGGAAACGGTAAAGGAATAGGTCAGCAACACTTGCGTTTTGTGCGACGCGGTGTATATTGCTGCAGTGCGGTAGCGAGAGGCTATCTCCCGTTACCGTCGCCCTCCTTGGGCGTTTCCTCCCTAGACTTGGGCCGCTCCAGCAATGTGAGCGGCCCTTTTTCTTTCAGTGCGCCTCGTCGATCCGCACCCGGTAGTGACACTACTCGGCCGCGGCGCGATAGGGCCGCAATTCCTCCAGCGGGATTTCGGCCAGTCGGTCGGCCAGCACAGCGAGCTCGCCGGCAAGCCGGTCGAAAGAGTCCGACCGTTCGTAGCGGCGCTCATCCATATAAAGTGCGCGGTTGATCTCGAGCTGGATCGCATGCAGCCCAGTGGCCGGATTGCCGTAGTGCTCGGTGATAAAGCCGCCAGCGTAAGGCTTATTCCGGCTGATTGCGTAGCCGAAACCGCGCAGCGTCTGCTCGACCGCCTCGGCCACAATGGCGACGCAGCTTGTGCCATAGCGGTCGCCGATAACGACATCCGCCCGCGGCCGCTCATCCCGGCTGCCGGTGGTCGACGGCATCGAGTGGCAGTCGACCAGTATGGCAGCGCCGAAGTCGCGATGCAGGCGCGTGAACAAACGTCGCAGCGTACGGTGATAGGGCTTATAGAGCCCGTCAATTCGCCGCAGCGCCTCGGTCACCGACATGCGCTGGTCGTAGATTTCCTGGGCGTCGCCGACCACCCGAGCCACCGTGCCGAGGCCGCCAGCGACCCGCATGGAGCGAGTATTGGCGAAGGACGGAAGCCGGCCCTCGAACATGCGCGGGTCGAGTTCGTAGGGCTCGCGGTTGACGTCGACATAGCAGCGCGGGAAATGCGCCCGCATAATCGGATGTCCGCGCTGCACCAGCCCCGCGATCAGGTCATCGACGAAGGAGTCCTCCGACCTCCGCAATGTCGGCAGATCGAGGCGCGACGTCAGCAGGAAGGAGCGGGGATAAACGCGCCCGCTATGGGGTGAATTGAATAGGACCGGACCACGGCACTCCGCCGGCTCAACTGCCTCGAACGGGGGATCGAATTCGTTCTGGCTATCCGACATGAATATCCGGGCGGGAATTTCCGACCTTTGGCAGCCCAGCACCGTGCCTAGCGTGCATCGAAGCCTATTGTCCATAGGACTCGCGGCTTGCCAAGAGATGTTTCCTGGGGTGGGATGTTTGCCAAGGGATGTTTAGGCGGTTATGCGGGTGCAGACTTTCACCTCATTTTTACCGGCGATCCGGCTTATGGGATGAAGGGGGACCGGCAGCGGCCGGATTCGAGAAAAATGTCCAAAATCCTGCTTGCGGAAGACGACGTCGATATGCGCCGCTTCCTGGTCAAGGCGCTGCAGAACGCCGGCTTTGACGTGATCTCGTATGATAATGGTCTGTCGGCCTATCAGCGGCTCCGCGAAGAGCCGTTCGAACTGCTGCTGACCGACATCGTCATGCCGGAAATGGACGGCATCGAGCTTGCCCGCCGCGCCGCTGAACTCGATCCGGATATAAAAATAATGTTCATCACCGGCTTTGCGGCGGTGGCGCTCAATTCCGATTCGAGCGCGCCCAAGCACGCCAAGGTGCTCTCGAAGCCGATTCACCTGCGCGAACTCGTCAATGAAGTGCAGAAGCTGCTGGCGGCCTGACCGGCGCCTGCGGCTGCCGCCGCGGCGAGTTTCGCCGTCGCCGGGCCGTCGATGAGTGGCAATTTCGTGGCGGCCACCCCGTTAAGCCTAAGTGAATTAACGTTTTTTCCAGATTTGCCACAAACCCCGCTTTCTGTCTAAGTGGCGGCGCGCATCGGACGGGCCGATTTGGCTTAAATCCTCGCGGGGTCTGGCGGCACTTGACCGGCCCCATGCGCTACGGGCGGGGCCAACCCCGAGACATTGACATTCCGCCCGCTCGACCAAATTTCAACCCGTCTGCTTAAGCGAACAAAGCGAAAGCGCCAGTGCAAGCATTAGTCGAACGCAGTCTTGTCTACCCGTACGCGACCGCCCGAAGGCTTCAAGCCGGCTGGTCGCGTTTTTACGATTCCCTTCGCGTGCCGCTGATCGTCAAACTCGCGGCGAAAAACCTGTTTTTCGACCGGCTTCGCTTTTTCGCCACCATCATCGGCATCGTCTTCTCGATCGTGCTGGTGAACGTACAGATGGGGCTGTTCGTCAGCTTCGGCCGCATGGTGACCACCATGATCGATCACGCTTCGGCCGATCTGTGGATCGTCCCGCAGGGTACGAGGTCGTTCGAGGACCCGGCGCCGCTTGATGAATCCGAGCGATTTCGCGCGCTGTCGATCAAAGGCGTGAGCGACGCGGTGCCGATCGTAATCGGTTTTTCCGAGTGGCGCGTGCCCGGCGGCAAAGCGACGCCGATCTTCATCATCGGCTCGCCGATGAAAGGGGAGGGCCTGCAGCCGTGGAACGTGGTCGAAGGCAATCTTGATTCGCTTGCGATCCCGGGCGCCGTGGCTGTCGACAAGTCTTATTTCGACCGTCTCGGCGTCAAAGGCATGGGCGACATCGCGCAGATTCACGATGCGAAGGCGCAGATCAGGGTTATTTCCGACGGCATCCGCTCGTTCACGACCACGCCGTATATTTTTGCGACGCTCGATCGGGCGCGAACATACATCGGAATGCCGTCGAACAAGGACACCTATCTGCTTGTTCGCTTGGCCGCAGGCGCCAATCTCGAAAAAGTCCGCAGCAAATTGCAGCAGACACTCTCCAACGTCGACGTGCTCACCCCGGCTGAGTTCGGCGCTCGCAGCCGTTCGTTCTGGCTGTTTGGGACCGGTGCGGGAGCGGCGCTGTTCGCCGGCGCGCTGCTCGGCATGATCGTCGGCACCGTCATCGTTGCGCAGACGCTCTATTCGAGCACCAAGGATCATCTGTACGAGTTCGCGACGATGCGCGCGATCGGCTCGTCCGGTCTTTATATCTACACGGTCATTATCATTCAGGCGCTGGTAAGCGCCGTGATCGGTTTCGGCATCGCGGCCGCCATCGGCGTGATGGTAGTCAACGCGACGGCGGATTCGGCGCTGCCGATCGCCATGCCGCCCAGCCTGACGCTCGGACTGTTTGCGCTCACGGTCGCGATGTGCGTGCTTTCGGCCGTCTCGGCCATCGTGAAAGTCATGCGCATGGATCCTGCGATGGTGTTTTCGCGATGAGCCAGCCGGTCATGGAAGCTGCTGGGATTGCAAAAACCCTCGGCGAGGGCGCCGGTCAGGTGCAGGCGCTCAAGGACGTAAGCCTTTCGCTCTCCGGCGGCGAACTGGCGTTGCTGATGGGACCTTCCGGCAGCGGCAAGACTACGCTGCTCTCCGTGCTCGGATGCATCATGGCGCCGACCGCGGGGTCGATTCGGATTCGCGGGCATTCCACCGCGGGAATGACACCCGAACAACTTGCAGCTTTGCGACGCGATCACATCGGCTTCATCTTCCAGTCGTATCATCTGTTTCCGACGCTGACGGCGGTCGACAATGTGCGGCTCGCCTTGGACGTTCGCGGCGACCGCTCGCACGATGCGTACGACAGGTCTGTGGAAGCCTTGGCCACCGTCGGGCTCGCGCACAAGATCAACTCTCATCCGCGCGAACTCAGCGGCGGCGAGCAGCAGCGCGTCGCCATCGCCCGCGCCATCGTCGGCAGACCCGGAGCCATTCTGGCGGATGAGCCGACCGCGGCTTTGGACAGTCGCAATGGGCACGCCATCATGTCGGTTCTGGCCGATATCGCCAAGAATTCCGAGCACGGCGTGCTTGTCGTGACCCACGATCCGCGCACCATACCTTACGCCGACCGGATCATCCGCATTGAGGATGGTGAAATCGTCGGCGAAGAGCGCAATGACGAAGCCAAAAAAGCAGAAGCAAATAAAGCAGCGAGGTCATCGAGAAAGCCGTGATTAAATCAAAAAAAAGAGCGATACTTTGGTTGATTCTGGGTGTCTCGCTGGTCGGCGTTGCCGTTGCGGCTGCCGCTCAAGGGATCAGCGCGCAGCAAGCGGCGCCAAGCCGGTCTGAGGATCAGAACTGGCTCGCCGTCGCGCCCGGGTTGGTCGAGCCGAAATCCGGGCAGATCAAGATTATGGCGTCTGCCATCGGGCCGATCACCAGCGTCCTCGTTCACACCAACGAGAAGGTGCTGGCCGGCCAGTTGCTGGTCAGCCTTGACGATCAGGATGCGGTCGCCCGGGTCGAAACGCAGCGTGCGCAGGTGGCGATGCAGAAGCGCCAGCGCAACGATCAAGCCGCCGGCAAGGCGGCGGATCGGCGCAAGGCCGAGGACGCGGTTGCTGACGCCGAGACCGCGGTGGTCGAGGCGCGCGATGCGTTCGACGCTGCCGCGGTCGCCATCCATGACGGTCACGGTTCGGCGGCCGATCTGACCAAAGCGCATGCGACGTTCACGAGCGCGGAAGATACGCTCAGCCAAAAGCGGGCCGCGCTGCGAAAGCTTGAGAGTCAGTCAGGAACTCCGCTGCCGACCGCGAACGAGGGACAGCTCAACGTCGCGCGCTCGAATTTATGGGCGACCGAAGTCGAGCTTGAAAAGCTGAAAATTCGCGCACCGATCGACGGCACAGTGCTGCAGGTCAATGCGAGGCTCGGTGAACTGGCGTCGCCGTCTTCGCCGGACGCGCTCGTCGTCGTTGGCGATTTGTCGGCGCTGCGCGTGCGTGCGGAACTCGACGAGCGCGACATCGGTGAGGTCAAGATCGGGCAGTCGGTTGTGGTGCGCGCCGATGCGTTCCCCGGCCGCGATTTCCACGGCACGGTCGCGTCGATCGCCCCGATCGTCCAGGCCGGGCGCATCAACTCGCCGAATTCGCGCAATCTCACCGATTTCGACGTGACGCAGGTCGAAATCGACCTGATTGATCCCGGCCCGCTTCTGGTCGGCATGAAGGTCGACACCTATTTTGAGCATCCGCTTCCCGGCAAGGCCGCATCGGCCAAACCTGCGGCGCCGGCAGCCAAGCCCACGGCTGCCGCTCCGGCCAAACCCGCGCAGTCAGCGGCAAAATAAATTTCACCTCGAGTCGCGGCTGATGCCGCGCGTGCGGGTGCGCCCTCGGCCGACGAGGGCGGCCCGCTTGTCGTTTGGGGGCCAGATATTTCCCCTGCTCAGAACAGGGTCGTGCCCCAAGGTGATGGAATAGGGCGGCGAGATGCTATAGCAGCAGCAATGCCCTGTTCCTCACCGTCCCATGTCGCCTGAGACCAAGACCAAAGTCGTCGCGATGATCGTCGGATCGGCGATCATCATGCAGCAGATCGATTCGACCGTGATCACCACGGCGCTGCCGCAGATGGCGATATCGCTGCATGCCGATCCGGTGCAGCTCAGCCTGGCGGTGACCGCCTATCTGTTGAGTCTCGCCATCTTCGTTCCGATCAGCGGCTGGGCGGCCGATCGATTCGGCGGCCGCGTCATCTTCCGCGCCGCTATCGGGCTGTTTACCCTGGGATCGATCCTCTGCGGCCTGTCCGGCAATGTGGTCGAATTGACCGCGGCGCGGGTGCTGCAAGGCTTGGGCGGCGCCATGATGGTGCCGGTCGGCCGGCTGGTCCTGTTCCGCAGCGTGGAGAAAACCGCGCTGATCGCCACCATGGCGTATCTGCAGGTACCGGCGCAGATTGGCCCGGTGCTCGGACCGCCGATCGGCGGTTTCATCACCACCTACTTCTCGTGGCGCTGGATCTTTCTGGTCAACGTGCCGCTCGGCCTGCTCGGCATTCTTCTGGTGACGCTGTTCTTCGAAAACCCCAAGGAAGACAACCCGCGCCCGCTGGACTGGATGGGCTTCCTGCTGACCGGCGCGTCGGCGTTTTGCGTGATGTACGGCGTCGAGGCCATAGGCCGCGGTCACGGCGGATTGCTGGTCGCCCTCGGCTTGCTCGTGGTTGGCTTCGTGTTCGGCGCCTTGTCGCTGTGGCACCTGCGCCGCTCCAAGCATCCGCTGCTCGACATTTCGGTATTTCGCATCGCCACGTTCCGCGCCGCTATCTTCGGCGGTTCCCTGTTCCGCGCGGGAGCAGGCACGCTCGTCTTCCTGCTGCCGCTCCTGCTGCAGGTCGTGTTCGGTCTCTCCGCGTTCGTGTCCGGCTCCATCACGTTCGCCACGGCCGCCGGCTCGCTGACGATGAAGCTCACCGCCCGGCCGATCATCAAGCGCTTCGGCTTCCGTAACGTCCTTCTCGTCAACGGTGTGATCAGCGCCGCCGCAATCTCGATGTGCGCGTTCTTCAACGCCCAGATGCCGGAATATACGATCTTCGCGCTGCTGTTGATTGCCGGCTTTTTCCAGTCGCTGCAGTTCACCGCGACGCAGGCCATGACTTACGCGGACGTCCAACAGCCGCTGATGAGCACCGCGACATCGATCGCCAGCATGACGCAGCAGTTAAGCCGCGGCTTCGGCATCTCGACGGTCGCGATGCTGCTACATCTGTCGCTGACGTGGCGCGGCGCGACCAAGCTCTCGACGTTCGATTTCAAGGTCGCATTCGCCGGCGCCGTGGCGTTCGCGCTGTTGAGCCTGATCTACGGCTGGATATTGCATCCCGACGCCGCGGCCGAGGTGAGCGGCCACCGGCCGAAATCGGCGGCCGTATAGCGCCGATCCTCTCACGGCGACTTTGGCAGGAAGCGATCGGTGACGTATTGCGACAGATCCACGTCGGTCTTGAGAAGCTTCATCTCAACGAAATTCTGGCTCATGGCTTTCAACACGGCGGGATCGAAGCGGCCATCCTTTGAAAAAAATCCGCCCGGCATCAGCGTCGCGTAGACCCGGTTGGCAACGACGGGTGTGACGCCCAACTGTTTCTGCGCAAACGCCACGGTCTCGTCTCGATGCGCGCGGGCGTAGCCGATGGTCTGCAGCCAAGCGCGTACGAAGGCGCGCACTGCATCCGGATTGTTCTTAATGACGTTATTGGATGCGTAAACGATCTGATTCTGGAATTTGGTGATCAGGTCGCCGAAATTGACCAGAATCTTGGCCTCGCCGCGCTCTTCGAGATTGAACGCCGCGGCGATGTCGACGACCGTGGCGTCGGCCGCTCCGGTTCGCAGCGTTGCGATCCGCGCGCCTGTGCTGCCGACCGAAACACGCTTGATGTCTGACGGTGCCCAGTGCTCGTGGAGCGCGATCTGCGAAACCGCCCAATCCGTGAGCGAGCCGAGATTTGAAACCGCCACCGTTCTGTGACGCAGTTGATCGATCGAGGTGACCGGACTCTTCGCCGCAACGACGAGCACAAGAATCGACGGCGGGCCTGACAGTGCCGCGACACCAGTCAGCGGGGCGCCCTTGGCGGCGAAAGCCAGCGTGGCGCCGGAGGCAAGCCCGATATCGATGCTGCCGCCGATGACCGCCTGGATCATCTTGGCTTGCACGATATCGCTGACAGTGACCTGCAGCCCGTTCTTCTGGAATGTGCCGAGCTTGTTGCCGTAGTCCACCATGCTCAGCGCGAAGTCGTTGGCGACCTTGGCTACCGCCAGCTTGGTCTCCGCCGCCGCATGCGACGCCGGCGCGATGACTGAGAGCGCCAGCCATAGACAGGCCAGCCAGCCGTTGCGAATCATCAGGGTCCTCCCACAGCAGATCGTGCGCGCTCGCCGGCGCGCTTTTTGTTGCTAGGCGGTCGCGTGCGCGCGCATCGCCGGGTGTTTAAGACCGGGATTGTGCGCAGCGGCGGTAAGGTCCGCGAGCATCGGCAGCGTGATGACGAAAAATGTCGCCCCGGCCGCGGAGCGCAGGTCCTTCACGGCGGCGCCGTTCGGCAAGAACATGTAGGTGCCTTCGCTCCAGGTCTTGCCGTCGTATTCGAACGAGCCGCCGAGCAGATAACGCAGTTCTGCATCCTCCTGCACGCCGCCGGCGATCGCGGCGCCGGGCGTGAGCCGCAGGAAGCTGATGCCGGTGCGCGCCTCGCTGAACGTGCCGAGATGCTTGATCTCGACGCCCGGCCGCTTGCGATCGGGCCAGAAGCGGTAGTTCTCCGCCAGCATCATCACCGGCTGGCGATAACGCAGCGGCGGGAATTCGAGATCGCGCCCTTCATGCTCTTCCCAGATCGCCTCGTAGGAATCCTTGTTCTTCGGCGTGCCGTCGGGCTTGAACCCCTTGTAGACGCCGTTCTCGAACTTGCCGCCGGACTTGAGGAGTTTTTCGTAGGTCGCGTTCATCTCCTCGTTGGACAGAAGGTGCTCGCCGCTTGCGCCCTGGAACTGCAGCACGAGGCATTCGCACTGGCCCTCCTGCTTCTGCGGGCCGTAATAGGCGCCTTCAGGAAAGTAGCCGCACTCGCCCGCGGCGAGATCGCCCAGGCCGGTGCTCTGCAGACCGGACAGCGTGTAGCGGATCTGATCGAAATTATGCCGGTGGCGCGGCGTGAAATAGCCGTCCGGTACCACCGACAGAGAATACTCCATGGTGACGCCGGGAACGCCCGTCTCCAGCGGCAGCCGCTTGCGCCGGATCATATGCACGCGGCCGCGGCGGACCTCCTCGAAGTCCATGGCTTTGGTGTCGGTGATGATGACGTGCGGGGCGGCTTGGGCGCCGGCTTGCGGCATGGGTTTCCTCCGGAGCGTGGTTTCCTGCGTTGCGGAGAACCTATCCGGTCGCCCCCTGATCGTCTAAGATATAATACCGATAAGATTTATGCCGGATCGGCATAGCCGCGATGGATCTCCGAGGGCTCCGCTATTTCGTCTATGTGGCCGAGGCGCGCAGCTTTTCCAAAGCTGCCGTGCAGCTCGGCATTGCCCAGCCGGCCTTGAGTCGGCAAATCCAGAAGCTCGAGGACGAGCTCGGCCTCGAACTGATATTGCGCGCCGGGCGTCAACTTGAATTGACCGAGGCCGGACTGCTGCTGCTGGAACGGGCGCACTCGCTGATCCGGCAGGTGGCGCAGACCGCGGACGACGTGCGCGCGCACGACGCGCGCATCCGCGGCACGCTGACGATCGGCGTCAGCCCCACGGTGAGCGAGGCGGTCGGACCCGACATCGTGCGGGAATGCACCGCGCGGTATCCCGAGGTGAGGCTGAATTTCGTCGAAGGCGTCAGCGCCTTCATCTTCAAGCGGCTGATCGACCAGGAGCTGACGCTCTGCCTGATGCATAATCCGCCGCGCCATCAAGGCGTGGAGATCGAGCCGCTGTTCGCCGAGCCGATGTATCTGGTCGGAACCGGGCAGGGGTGCTGGCGGCTACCCGCCGGTGAAAGATGGATTGCCGCTCGATCGCCTGCCGCTCATTCTGCCTAACCGCACGCACGGTCTGCGCATGGCTCTGGAGCGCGCCATGGCCGAACAGCGCGGCAAGTTCGATGTCGCGGTCCAGGTCGACGGCTACACCACCACCAAGGCCTTCGTCGCCGCCGGACTGGGCTACACCGTGCTGCCGTTGAGTTCGGTGCGCCAGGAGGTCGAACGCAAACAGCTGTCGGCCATTCGCCTGCGCAAGCCGAAGCTCACCTGGACGCTCAGCCTGGCCTACCGCAAGGACCAGCGTAACGCGCGCGCGGTGATGGCGCTGCGCGATATTATCGCTTCACAAGTCAAGGCGTTGGCCGCCAACGCGGCACCTTAAAGAGCGCCCGCCGATTTGTCTGTAAGTGCTAAGCCGCATTCCAGGCGGCCGCCGATCTTAGAGCGGATTCCGGTTGAGTGGAACATAACCGGCGCTGATCAGGTAGTTGGAACATTCCAGTGATGTGAAGCGTCCGAGCATTTCGCCGATGGCGTCCCATAATCGCGCGACGGTGCGGGCAGCAGCCTTGCGGAGTAGAGCCTTGAGCTTGGCGAAGGCCTGCTCGATCGGATTGAGATCGGGGCTGTAGGGCGGCAGATAGACGATGCTGGCTTCTTTGGCTGCGATCGCCTCGCGTATACCGGCGACTTTGTGGCTTGCGAGATTGTCGAGAATGACAATGTCACCCGGCTTCAGCGTTGGTACGAGCACCTGCTCGACATAGGCGCGGAACGTGTCGCCATTCATGGCGCCGTCGATGACCAGCGGAGCAGTGAGCCCATCGGTGCGTAAGCCGGCGACGAAGGTGGACGTCTTCCAATGCCCATGCGGGACCGCCGCAACCAGACGCTGGCCGCGCGGTGCGCGTCCGTAGCGGCGCGTCATGTTGGTGGCGGCCCAGGTCTCGTCGATGAAGATCAACCGGTCCGGGTCGAGAGCAGGCTGCCCGGCACGCCAAGCCTCGCGGGCGAGCGCCACATCCGGCCGCTGTTGCTCGGCCGCGTGAAGCGACTTTTTTTGAATGTCAGCCCGCAGGCCTGCACAAAGCGATTGACCGAGGAACGCCCCACATGGATGTCGCGGTCGGCCAGTGCCTGCGTCAGTTCATCAAGCGTCAGGTCCGGCTGCGCCGCCACCAGGTCGCGCACAACCATCTCGTGCTCGGCCAAGGCAAACGGCTTCCTGCCGCGGGCAGCCGGCGCAATCGATCCCGTCCGCCGGAAACGCTGCATCAACTTGACCACGCAGCTCACGCTCACCGCAAAATGTTTCGCTGCGGCGTTCCGTGACATTCCGCCCTCAACTGCCGCCACCATCCGGCTGCGCAGATCTTCCGAGTAAGGTCGTCCCATGCCCGCTGGCCTCCGCCCAGTGGCCAGTTTGAATCATATTCGCGACCCCTCGGGAATCCCCTCCGATTCCTTCCCGCCGGAATTTGCTCTAAAGTCAACGTCCGCTTACATGAGGCCGACGTTATCAGCCGTCTTTTGATTGAAACTAGCCTAGCGAGCCTGAACCACTTGAGCGCCTTGAATTTGGACCGCGGGGCCGGTGGCTGATCTCGGCGATTCCGCGCCCAGTAGTGTGTGTATTGCGGCCACGACCTGTGCGCCTTCGCCGACGGCTGCGGCAATCCGCTTTACCGATTTGGCGCGGACATCGCCGATGGCGAATACGCCGCGCCGGGTTGTCTCAAGGACAAAGCGGGTATCGCCGGCGTCGGCTCCGGTGAGCACGAAGCCCTTGGCGCCGAGGGCGATTCCGGAGCCCGCCAGCCAATCGGTATTCGGTTCTGCTCCGATGAACAGAAAGAGATGATTGATGGCACTGCGTTCTTCGTTGCCGGCCGCGCCGATCCGCCAGCGCAACGCCTCAAGCATGCCGTCGCGGCCTTCGAGGCCGGAGACCGTCGCGCCCGTCACCACTTCGACATTGGGAAGTCCCTGGATCCGGTCAACCAGATAACGCGACATCGTCGCTCCGAGATCGCGGCCGCGCACCAGCATCAATACCCTGGCGGCGTGGCTTGCCAGATAAACCACGGCCTGGCCGGCGGAGTTGCCCGCGCCGACCAAAGCCACTTCCTGCTTGGCGCACAACTTCGCTTCCAATGGAGACGCCCAATAGTGAATGCTCGACGCCTCGAACGCATCCAGATTGTCGAGGCCGAGCCGGCGGTAGCGTGCCCCGCTGGCGAGCACCACGGCGCGGGCGCGTACACGTTCGCCGATCTGCAGGCTCAAGGTGAAGGGACCGCCATCGTCTCCCGTGAGAACTCGTCGCCTCGTCCGGGATCGCCATCTCGGCTCCGAATTTCTGCGCTTGATTGTAGGCTCGCGCCATCAGCGCTAAGCCGCTGATTCCGGTCGGGAAGCCGAGATAGTTTTCGATCCTTGCTGACGCGCCGGCCTGGCCGCCGAACGCACGGCAATCGAGGACGACGACTGACAGGCCTTCCGACGCCGCATAAACTGCCGTTGCCAGACCCGCCGGACCCGCGCCGACAACGGCAACGTCATAGAGGCGATCCGGATCGATCGGTCGCACCAGGCCGAGGCAGCGCGCCAACTCGTCCTCAGCGGGATTGCGCAGCAATCGTCCACTCGGGCACAGCACCATCGGCAACTGTGCGGGGTCGACGTGGAAGCGTTCGATCAACGCCTTCGCGGCCGGGTCGGTCTCGGGATTGAGCAATTGATGCGGATGACCGTTGCGGCGCAGAAAGCCCTGAAGCCGCAGCACGTCGCCATTCTCAGCGTGGCCAAGGATGATCGGTCCGCCTGTGCCGGCTTCCAGGATCGCGATGCGGCGCAGAATCAGCGCGCGCATGATGCGTTCGCCAAGTTCGGCTTCGCCGATCATCAGCGCGCGCAGTCGCTCCGGCGCAATGATGAGCGCGTCTACGGGCTCCTGCGCAACAGCATCGGCCAGCGCCGGGCGGCCGGCCAATTGCGCGAGTTCCCCCATGAAATTACCGGGACCGTGGATGATAATGGGCGTCGGGCTTTCGACATAGCCACGGTCGGTGACTGCAACCTTGCCGGCGAAGATAACCATCAGGCCGGGAGCGACCTGACCGCTTGTCAGCAACGATTCTCCGGCCGCGAACGAGCGCAGTTCGCCGAACCGGCGGACGCGCTCGATCTCCAGCGGATCGAGGCTGGGAAAAACCTGATCATGCCGCTGTTGGGCGATCGACTGCAATGAAGGCGCCATGGTGTCTCGCGGTTGGGTGAGAAGCACGGTACCTCAGCATACATCGGGCGGACTGGCACCGTCCCGATTTGCGGCGAGGGTCGAAGCTATGTCGGCGCTCGCGGAATGACTTGAGCTTTTTTGCTTCGATTTGCCCATTCTTGAGGCCGGAGATCGGCTTTGGGCCCAATTCACTTTTGCAAGCGACTTCGCCCTTTCAGGGCGTCGCCCTACGGCATGGCTTTGCCGATGCCGCGTTCGACGGCGCGGCGCCAGATCAGATCGGCGAACGCGATGTCTTCGAGCGCGATGCCGAGCGACTTGTACAGTGTGATGTCGGCCGGCCCCCGGCGTCCCGGGACTTTCTCGGTCAGGATGTCGCCAAGCTCTACGATGTCCTGCCACTGCAAGCGGCCGGCAGCGACGAGGTCGCGGTACTCGCCGGCTTCGAGGTGCGCCTGCGCCACCTGATCGGTCGCGCGCACCGTGGCGCGCAGCACCGTTTCGGCGTCGACTTCGCGACGTGATGCGGAGTTGGCGCCCGCGGCGTTGATGTGAACACCGGATTTGAGCCAGTTGGCCCGCAGCACCGGCTCCGCCGACTTGGTGATGGTGATGGCAACGTCGGCATCGCCAATGGCGGCCTCGCCGGTCGCGACCGGCTGCGCCGCGACGCGCAGCGCGCGCTCGATCTGTTTGGCGAAGGCTTCGCGATGCTCCGCGGTACGGGTGAACACCCGTACAGTTTCGATCTTGCGCACCGCGCAGACCGCGGCGACCTGCGTGAGGGCCTGCCGTCCGCCGCCGATCACGCCGAGTATGCGCGCGTCCGGATTCGCCAGAATCTTTGTCGCCAGCCCGCTCGCCGCGCCGGTGCGCATGCGGCCGAGATGATCGGCTTCGATCATCGCCTTGAGGCTGCCGTCGCGCGATGAATAAAGCAGCACATGAAAGCGGCCGCCGCCGATGCCGTAATAGGCCTTCAGCCCGAAAATTTCCGATGCGCCCAACGCGGCGCCCATCAGGTTGAACGAGCCTTTGCCGATCTGGGCGCGCTGCCGCGGCAGATTGGTGGTGGTGGGATCGGGCCAAGTCTCGAACATCAGTTCAAGCGTCGCGATCGCGTCCTTGACGGTCACGAGGCGCTGCACGTCGGCTTCTGTTAGATAAAGCGGACCCTTGGGCGCGGCCTTGGTCTGCGGCCTGGCCTTGGACTTTACCTTCACCGGCTTTTTGCTCGCGGCTACCTTCTTGGCGCGCCTTTTGATCGCAACTCTGGCCATAGTGAACCCCCCGAAACTCGTAGCCCCATGAGCGCAGCGATAGGCGGGACGAACGCAACGCTCGCATGGCCCACCCCGGATGTTGCTGCGCTCATCCGGGCTACAGAAAATCATGTCCCCGCATTCAAAACGTCTGAAATCCAGTCCCACATGTAGTGCACGCCGATAGTAGGATTGTCCACCTGGCAATGATGGAAGCCGCCTTCCTCGCGGGTGAAGACCTTGAGCGCCTTTTGTTTGGAGCCGACCGCATCATAGAGCTTTTCGGCGATGGCGAGCGGGATCTGCTCGTCGCCTTCACCGTGCAGCAAAAGGAATGGGCAGGTCATCTTCTGCACGATGCCGTCCAGGCGGAAGCCTTCGAGAATCTTCAGCGCCGTGGCGCGATCCGGGGCGCCGAGCACCCATTGCAGATGCTCGGGCGGCACCGAGAGCGACAACACCTTGCCGGTATCGAGTGCTTCGAGCCGGCGCGCCCAGATTTCGTGATAATCCCACTTCGCGCCCCAGGCGACGCAGCAAGCGAAACGCTGCTCCAGCGATGCCGCGCGCGGCGCATAATAGCCGCCGAGACTCAAGGCCATCACGCCGATGCGCTTTGGGTCGAACTCGCCGCGGCCGGCCAGATACTCATAGACCGGGGTGGCGTAGCGTTCGGTCTCGGCAATCAGCGGCAGATTGCGGAAGCGCACGCTCTCGCCATTGCCCGGACCGTCGACGATCAGGCAGCCGACGCCGCGCGCCGCGAGGTCGGGAATGCCGTAGCCGTATTGCAACTCCTTGGTGACGTCGAAGCCGTCAAAGAACACCATGGCGGGCGCGGGACGACGGCGCGTGACGTCCGGATCCGGATGCACCAAAAGCCCCGGTAGGCTGGTGTTCTCGTAGGGAATTTCAACCGGCTCGATGCGCGGGTGGCGAACGATGGCGGCGGCGTCCTTGAACAGGCTGACCGACTTGGCATAGACGTCCTGACTCGTCTGCGAGCGCGGGTGAATGAAGCGCTCGCCGGTCTGGTAGTAGCGCGACGCGCGGATGAAGCATGATGCGGCGGTGAGCCTGTGCCCGGCGCGCTCGGCGTCGCGGCCGCGCGCTTCGATCTTGTCGCCCATGCGGGCCCATTCCTGAAACCACGCGGTGTCATCGCCGACCTTGTCGGTGAGCGCGCGGCCGACGCGGTTGACCTCGTCGATATCGACGCCGGTCCATGGCGCGCCGCCGAGGCAGATCAGCAGACCCATCGACCAGCGATAATTGGTGGGAAAATAGAGGAAGGCCGGATCGTCTTTTTGGACTTCGGGCATGGTTTCCCCCGTTGGTTTCCCGGGCGCAGCGCAGCACGAAGTGGTGCGCTGCAGACCCGGGCTAGTTAAGGTCCCGGATCAGCGGTGCATCGCTCCGCGCTGCTCCGCGTCCGGGGAAACGTCGCTATATATTCTCCGCGCCGCCGCCGGCGTCGCCAAGATCGGTGTCGGCGAACAGCTCATCGAGCGGCGCCTCGCGGCTGATCAAACCCTGTTGGTGGCAATAACGCTGCACCGTCTCCAGGTTCTTGCGGTTGGCCTCGGTCAGTCCATAGGCCCACGGATCGTCGCCCAGAACTTCCTGCTGTTCTTCCCAGGCGGTCCTGATCCAGGCCAGCGGCACCACGCGCGGATTGGCGATGCGGCGATAGGCGAGCACCTTGGCTTCGTCGAATGCCTTGACCAGATTGGTCGCCACCCACGGGTGTTTGTCGACAATCTCCTGGCGCACGACGGTGACGTGCATGATCGGGAAAATGCCGGTCTGGCGAAAATACGCGATCTCCATGTCCTTGTAGTTCGGAAACAGGCGCACGATGCGCTTGTCGCCTTCGAGAAACAGTCGCGGAATGTCGGGCGACAGCATCGCGGGGATTTCGCCCTCTGCCAGCATGACATCGAGCCGCTTGCCGGGCGGCGCCATCTCGATGCGCAGGTCCTTGGCGGGCGTGAACTCCACGTCCTCCTCGCGCTCCACTACCCAGGTACATTGGCGGTGCGGCACGCCGTAATGCTCTTCAAGAATGCCGCGCATCCAAATGTTCGACGCAGGCTGGAAATTGGTGCCGCCGATTTTCTTGCCGATCAGGTCCTTCGGCGTGCGGATGCCGGAATTGACGTTGACGAAGGCGAAGCCGTGGCGGAAGCGCCGGTGCAGAAACACCGGAATGGCGGTGAGCGGCTCGCCGCGGTCGCGGCCCATCAGATAGCCGCCGATATTGAGCTCGCAGACGTCGAATTCGGTCTTGCGCGCCATGCGCCAATGGCGCTCGCGCGAGCCCATGCCGGTGAGCATGACCAGCTCGATGCCGTCGCACTCGACCGAACCGTCGGTAAGTGCCCGCACGATCTCGTAGTCGCCGCAGGCGACGGTCAACTTCAGCTTTGCCATTCAGGTCTCCCGGCGCATTGTCCGCATCGTCATTCCGGGGCCTCGCGAAGCGAGGAGCCCGGAATCCATAGCCACGAAGCATGCAGAACTTTCGCCCGAGTACGACCTCGGGGATGGCGGATATGGATTCCGGGCTCGCCACTTCGTGGCGCCCCGGAATGACGGTGCGAGAATTCCCTCATCGCCAACGGCTGAAATGATTTTCCGCGCGGCGCACGAGTTCATTGAGAATGATCGCCATCGCGGCCAGCATGGTGATCAATCCGAACAGCTTGGTGGGATCGAAATTTTCGGTGAACATCTGGGTGAAATAGCCGATGCCGGCGGTCGACACGTAGAGTTCCGCCAGCAACACGCCGAGCAGGACGCCGCTCATGCCAAGCCGCATGCCGGCGAAGAAGCTTGGGATCATGTGCGGGAAGATCACCCAGCGTAGAAGCTGCCAGCGGCTGGCGCCCATCGAACGCGCGCTCACAAGCAGGATCGGCTTGATGTTCTGCACGCCGGCGACCACCGTGATGACTATGGGGAAGACGCCATGCGTCACGCCGAACGCGATCTTTGACGCCGCGCCGATGCCGAAGAACAGAATGAACAGCGGCAGGATCGTGATCTGCGGCAGGCCGTAAACCAGCAGCACAATCGGCATCAGGCTGCGCCGCGCGAATGGTTGCAGTCCGATGGCGAGCCCAATCACGAGGCCGAACGTGACGGCGATGACGAAAGCGACGGCCAGTTCGAAAAAAGTAAGACGCAAGGCCGCCGGCACGCCGTCCGTCTCCAGCACCGAGCCGAGCGACGTGAAGACCTTCGACGGCGGACTGATGAACAGCGGATCCATGAACCAGCGCGCGGCGATTTCCCACGCGATCATGATCAGAATGACGATCCCGAGCCGGACCACCCCGGGGTGGCGGACAAAGTAGCGCCGCGCCGATTTCACGCGGCTCGCATCGTCATTGGAGCGGGCCGCGAACGCCACGGCGCCGGCTGCGGATTTTACGCCGGAGGAGTGAGCCGAGTTCATCCGCGGCGCCTTCCGCGGGCTTCGAGATGCGACACCACCGCGTTGAGCAAGGCCACCATCACCACCACGAAGGCGATGTAGGCGAACATGCGCGACATCTCCATGTCCTCGGCCAGCTCGACGATGTGGTGGCCGAGGCCGGCCAGCGACGCGATGGTCTCGCTGCCGAGGATGGAGAGCAGGCAGATGGTAAAGCCGATGCGCAGGCCGCCGAAGATGACGGGCAGCGCCCCTGGCAGCAGCACGTGCCGAAACATCAGATAGTTCGAAGCGCCCATCGACCGCGCCGCCGTGATCAGCGTACGATCGACGTTGCTGAAGCCTGCTATGGTGGCGAGCACGATAGGAAAGAAACTGATCGTCGTGCCCAGCGCAATCTTG
Organism: uncultured Alphaproteobacteria bacterium; assembly: GCA_963729965.1. GTDB lineage: Bacteria > Pseudomonadota > Alphaproteobacteria > Rhizobiales > Xanthobacteraceae > BOG-931. Next base: position 405,643 of record CAVSPX010000004.1, on the reverse strand, counting down.
GATTCCAGGCCGAGGCCGAAGAACAGCACATAGAGCGGCAGGAACAAGATGATCGGAATCGAGAAAATGCCGGCCAATAGCGGCTCGAAGACGCGCGTCCAAAAGCGCGAGCGGCTGACGAAAAAGCCGATGATGGTGCCGGCCGTCGTCGACAGCAAAAACGCGACGACGAATTCGGTTGCCGTCACGCGGAGATCGGGCAGATAGTTGCCGCTGCGCAGCACATCCTTGAGCTGCTCCCACACATCAACCGGGTTGGGCAGCAGCAGGTGGTTGACGCCCCAGAAATTGGTGGCGAGGTACCAGAGCACGAGCAGGCCGATCAGAAAGCCGATCTGCACCGCCCGGCTGGCCAGCTGCCGCGTTCTCTCGCTGCGGCGCGCCATTACGCGGCGCCTCCGGCGCCGTTGCGTTTGGGCGCCGTCTCGGCGACTGCCTTGCGGATTTCGTCGTGCAGCAGCGCATAAAGCTCGTTGCGCAGCTCGGTGAATTTCTCCGAGGTGACGAAGCTCGGCTTGCGCGGATGCGGCTCATCGACCTTGATGATTTTCTTGATCGTGCCGGGGCGCGCCGAAAACACCGCGACGCGGTCGGCCAAGAACACCGCTTCGCCCAGACTGTGGGTGACGAACACGATGGTCTTTTCGGTGCGCGACAGCAGCACGGACAGATCCTCGCCGAGAATCATCCGGGTCTGTTCGTCGAGCGCGCCGAACGGTTCGTCCATCAGGAGAATGCCGGTCTCGAGCGCCAGCGCCCGCGCCAGCGCTGCGCGCTGACGCATACCGCCGGAAAGCTGGCCCGGGTAATGCTTTGCGAAATCGGCAAGGCCTACCGCCTCGAGCGATTTGCGCGTGCGGGGTTCATGCTCGGATTTCTGCACGCCTTGAAACAGCATGCCGAGCCGGATGTTCTCCTCAACCGTATTCCAGGGAAACAGCGCATTTTCCTGAAACACGAAGGCGATTTCGTGCGGCCGCGGTCCGCGCAAAGGCTTGCCGGAGACTTCGACGCTGCCGCTGGTCGGCTCCATCAGGCCGCCGACGACGTTGAGCAGCGTGCTCTTGCCGCAACCGCTTGGGCCGATCAGACAAAGCAGTTCGCCACGCATGATATCGAGCGAAGTGTCGGCAAGCGCACGCACGTGCTGCGCTTCGCCCGCCTCGCCGAACTGGTGGCCGACGCCCTTGACGCGCATCGCGACGTCGCCGGCGCTCATGTCGGGAAAACCGCGTCGGCAGGGAGCTGGGCAGGCAATTGCGCCATATCGGCTAATCCGTCCTTACTTTGAAGCCGAGGGCAGGAAAGCCTCGGTGTAAAGCTTGCTCATATCGGGTTCGGTCGGCAGCGTATGCAGATCGACAAAGGATTTCGCCAGAACCTGGAGGCCCTTCCGGTTGAAATGCCCGTCGCTGGTGAACATCGGCATCACGTCATCGTAAGTCCGGCTCATGACGTCGGCATCCTTTTGCAGGACCTGCGTGTCGATGGCGACGGTTTCGGCCTTGTTGGCGCGCATGAAGGCGATGGTCTCGAACCAGCCCTTGAGAAACGCCCGGATGGCTTCGGGCCGGGTTGCAATCAGCTTATTGGTCGCAAAGATGACGTGCGTGACGAAATCGGTCAGATCGCCGAAGCGCACAAGAATGCGGCCGTCGCCCTTCTTGACCAGATCGTAGGCGGTCGAGATGTCCATGATGATGCCGTCGATCTCGTGACGGCGCAGCGCCGCGAGCTGACCGACCATGGCGCCCATCGGCAGGATCGTGATGCCGTTCGGGCCCCAGCCTTGGCGGCGCGAGGTGTTGCTGACCAGCCAGTAGGTCAGTGAGCCCGCGGTCGACACGCTGATCTTCTTGCCTTTGAGATCGGCCACGGTTTTGGGCCCGTCCGGCCGCACCACGATGGCGAGCAGGAGCGGCGGGCCCGCCATCTCGGCCACGCCTTTCACCGGCGAGCCTTTGACGATGAAGGCAAGCCCGGGTCCCGAGCCGATGCCGATGTCGATAGAGTCCGACGCCATCGCCTGCTGCAGCTTGGCGTCGCCGGCCGAAGCGATCTCGACGATGTCGAGCCCGTTCTTTTTGAAGATGCCTTTGCGTATGCCGATGTCGAGCGGCGTGAACGAAAAAGCCTCCGGCACCGCCTTGCCGACACGCAACGTCTCGTCCGCGCGCGCCTGCGGAATGGACAGCGCGCATGCAGCCACCAGGGCCAAAAGCGTCAATGAGCGAATCACGGCTGTAACCTCCAAACGCGCTGCCGGCTTAATTCTTCGGCAGGAACGCCTCGGTATAGAGCTTGCTCATATCCGGTTCGGCCGGAAGTATTTTCATTTCGACAAACGATCGCCGCAGCACGGCGAGCGCCTTCGGGTCGAAGTGGCCGTTATCGGTAAACATCGGCATCAGTTCATCGTAGATCGCGGCGGTCGTTTTTTCGTCGGTGTGCATGACGGTCTGCGCGATTTCGACCGTCTTGGCCTTATGCGTCCGCATATAGGCGATGCTCTCGAACCAGCCTTTGACGAAGGCGCGCAGATCAGCGGGCTTTTCCGCCATGGCTTTGTCGGTGGCGAAAATGACGTGCATGATGAAATTCTTGGCCACGTCGCCGAAGCGCATCAGAATGCGGCCGTCGCCATGCTGGACGAAGTTGAGCGCCGAGCCGACGTCGACCACGCAGCCGTCGATGGCGCCCGCCTTCAGCGCGGCGAGACGCGCCGCGTTGTCGCCGATCGGCACCTCGGTAAATCCGGTGTAGCCCCAGCCGTGCTGGCGCGACACCTCGTTCATCAGCCAACTGGTCGCGGAGCCGACGGTGGAAATGCCGACCTTGCGGCCCTTGAGGTCCTCGATGGTCTTCACCGAATTGTCCGAGCGAACCACGAGCGCGAAGATCAGCGGCGGACCGGCGATGTCGGCAATCGCCTTGACGGGCGAGCCTTTGACGATGAAGGCCATGCCGGGCCCGGAGCCCAAGCCCACATCGACGGCGTGTGCCGCCATGGCCTGCTGCAGTTTGGCATCACCGCCGAAGCCGGCGATCTGAATGTCGAGGCCGTTCTTGGCGAAGATGCCGGTTTCTTTACCCACATTGGTCGGCACGAAGGAGAACGCCACGGCGCCGACGTTGCCGACGCGAATGAGGTCCGCGGCGACCGCCGGCAGCATCATCGGTCCGACCAGCAGCAGCATAGCGGCCAGCACGGTCACGATCGCTCGGGCGATCACCACGCGCAGTGGCTTGCCCGGCAAGGCCGAGTTCTGCCGTCCGAATGACGGGTGGGATGGGGGCAATGGCGGTGGCCGGCGCGGCCGCCGTCGTGGGCCGCGGCCATCGTCCCGGCGCGGCCGAGGCGAGGGCGCGAACCGAAGCCGCGGCTGCTCAAGGACTGTGGCGCTCGCTGCCATCGGATCGTTCCTCCCTCTTTGGCGCCGATCTTAGCGCATTTCGGCGCCGCTCGGTCTCTTGTTCGTTAAGCGTCAAATCGTCCCTGAGCACCACGCCATACAACTCCTCGGCGGCTTTGCGGGACACCAGTTCCTCGATCACATCGGTACGAACTTTCGCGGCGTCGCGCTGCAGCGGGTCGCCCCAGCCGCCGCCGCCGCCGGTGCGCACGATAACCTCCGATTGTACCGGGACTGGATAATGCGGCGCGTCCATGGATCGGAAATCGTTTTCGCCCGGACGGCGCAGCAGGAAATCGCCATGCTCGCCCGGCTTGCCGCCCCACAATCCCCAGGGTGGGCAATGCTCGCGGCTCGGATGGTCGAAATTCCAGCGGCCGTCGACCAGATTGCGCACGCAGGTATCGAGCCCGAGCCCGCCGCGGTGTTTACCGGCGCCGCCGGAATCGGTGCGCAGCGCCCGGCTCTCGACGATCACCGGGCATTTGAGTTCGATGCCCTCGATCGAGGCGTTGCGCACGTCGCCCTGGCAGACCGACACGGTGCCGGACTCGCCGTCCTCGCTCGGCCGGCCGCCCCAGCCGCCGCCCTCGATGCTCTGCACGACGAAGCGCCGCCCGGTTTTCGGGTGCACGCCGAAGAACACCACCGCGCCGCCGAGGAGGCCGTGGTGGCCCGCAGGTACCCGATCCTTCATGGCGGGCCCGAGCGCCTTGACGATGGTGTCGACCACCGTCGGCACGACCATGCTCCAGCCCGACATCGGCGCCGGATAGCGCGCCATCATGATGTTGCCTTCGGGAATGATGACCTTGAGCGCGCGGAACGAGCCTTCGTTGACGGGCTCGAGCGGGCCGGTCAGCGCCTTGTAGGCGACGCGCGCGCCCGCATAGGTGCGCGAGTTGATCGCCGCCTTGCGCTCGGCCGAGCAGCCCGACAGGTCGATCGTCATGCTGCCGCGGTCGATCGTGACCTTGGCGGCGAGCGCAAGCGGTTCGTCACGCTTGACGCCGTCATCGTCGAGGAACGAACTCGCTTCGTAGACGCCGTCCTTCAGTTTCTCCACGACGTTGCGGCACTTTCGCTCGGTTTCGTCGAAAATCTGCTCGATGGCGGAAAGGATCGTGTCCTTGCCGTATTTGTCGAACAGCTCGTTCATGCGACGCACCGCGAGCCGGCACGCCGCCATCTGCGATTTCATGTCGCCGAGCGAGGATTCCGGGAAGCGGATGTTGTCCTTGAGCACGCGGTAGAGCGTCTCGTCGAGCTTGCCCGCTTCGTAGATTTTCAGCTGATCGAGCTGCAGGCCCTCAAGCCACGGATCGCCGACGCTCGGGCCGGCGCCAAAGCCGGTGCGACATGCCGCCAACGTCGATCCAATGCGCGCGCACCATGGCGAACATCAAAAGCTCGCCCTTGTGGAAATACGGCATGTAGATGACGATGTTGTTGAGATGCTGGCCGGCGACCGCCTGGTGATTGGTGATGATCACGTCGCCTTCGGCGAAGCCTTTCGGCCCGTAGCGCTTCATGGCGTCGGTGATGATGACGCCGAGATCGGCGACGAAATGCGACACGCCGCCGACATTCTGCGAGATCAGCTCGCCCTTGGTATTGACCAGCGACGTGCAGAAGTCGCGCACCTCGTAGATCATCATGTTGTAGGAGGTGCGCTGCAGGTCGGCGGCCATCTCATTGGCGATGGCGGGCAGCGCATTGCGGATCACTTCGAGCGTCACAGGGTCGAGCGGTTTTTTTGTTTTTTTGGCTCGCGGGCGCTTTTTGGCTTTCTTCGTCATTTTGCGCCTCCAACATCGATCATCAGCTCGCCGGACGGCGCCACCGTGCAGCGATCGTTGGCGAACAGCACCGTGGTGGTGCCGTGCTCCTCGATCAACGCCGGCCCTTTGATGCGCACGCTCGCCCCGAGGTCGCCACGCTGATAGATCGGGCATGACACCGGTTTCTTGGTGTCGCCCAGATAGACGTCGCGGCGGCGCGTCGCCTTGGCGGCAGCGCGGCGTGTCAGCCGCGGGAAGCGCAGCTGCTGGCGCTTGCCGATGGCGGCGAGCCGGATATTGACCATCTCTACCGGCTCGTCCGGCGATTTGTGCGAATAACGATGCTCGTAAAGCGCATCGAACGCCGCGCGAATTTTCTGCCGGTCGCCTTTCTTGATGGCGTCGCGCGACACCGGCACCGAGAGCGTGAACTCCTGTCCGACATAGCGCAGGTCGAGCGCGATCTGCCATTCGGCTTTGCGCGCATGTTGCAGGCTGTGTTTGGCCTCCTCGGCCATTTCGTCATGCACGGCAAGCAACGCCGGGAAATCGAGGCTGGCGAGGTCGCAATAAAACGTGCGGATGAAATCGTGGCGCTCGTCGGCGAGCAGCATGCCAAGCGCCGAGAAATGCGACGGGAACAGCGGCACGATGACTTTCGGGATGTGCAGCTCGCGCGCGATTGCGCAGATGTGCAGCGGGCCGGCGCCGCCCGACGCCACCAGCACGAAATCGCGCGGGTCGTAGCCCTTCTCGACCGACACTTCGCGCACCGCGAGCGACATTTTGGAAACCGCGATCTCGAGGATGGCTTGCGCCGCCGCGATCGGGTCCATCGACAGCGGCTTGGCAATCTTGTCGGCGACGCCTTTGCGCGCACCGGCGGCGTCGAGCTCCATCGTGCCGCCGAGAAAATTCTTCGGGTCGAGCCGCCCGAGCACCACATTGGCGTCGGTGATGGTCGGCTCGGTGCCGCCGCCCCGGTAGCAGATCGGGCCCGGATCGGCCCCGGCGCTGTGCGGGCCGACTTTCAGCGCGCCGACATCGTCGATCCAGGCGATGCTGCCGCCGCCGGCGCCGACTTCGACGACGTCGATCATCGGCAGCATCACCGGATGGCCGCTGGCGTAGCCGCCGACGTAATAGCCCGGCGCCAGCGTCGGCTCGCCGTCGCGCACCAGGCTGGTCTTCGCCGTGGTGCCGCCCATGTCGAACGAGATGACGTTGCCGAAGCCGAGTTTTTCGCCGACGCGCGCCGAGGCGATGATGCCGCCGACGGGGCCGGACTCCATCATCGCCACCGGGCGCGGTGGTCGCCACTTCGGGCGTCATCACCCCGCCGTTCGAGCGCATGATCGACAGCTCGCCGGCAAAGCCCGCGCCGGCCAGCCGCGATTTCAGATTCTTCACATAGCCGCCGACCCGCGGCCCGATATAGGCGTTGACCACCGTGGTCGACAGCCGCTCGAACTCGCGATACTCGCGCAGGATGTCGTGCGATAGCGACAGGTAGGCATTGGGCAGTGCGTCACTGACCATGTCGCCGACCACCCGCTCGTGGGCCGGATCGACATAGGAGTGCAAAAGACACACCGCGACCGCCTCGACGCCTTCGGCGGCCAGCGCCCGGCAGGCCTCGGTGACGCTCGCCTTGTTAAGCGGCCGGAAAATCTCGCCGGAGCTTGTCAGCCGCTCCTCGATCTCGCGCGTCAGATGGCGCGGCACCAGCGGCTGGTGGCGGTGGAAGAACAGATTGTAGGCCTCCGGCCGGTTGCCGCGGCCGACGATATAGACGTCGCGGGTGCCCCTGGTGACGATCAGGCCGGTCTTGGCGCCGGTGCGCTCGATCAGCGTGTTGATGGCGGTGGTCGAGCCGTGGATCAGCTCGTCGATCGCGGCGGCATCGAGCCCGCTCTTGCGAATGCAGTCGAGGATCCCCTGGGTCAGCTCACGCGGCGTGGTGAGGCTCTTGGCCTCGACGAAACGGCCGGCCTTTTCGTCGAACCCGACGAGGTCGGTGAATGTTCCGCCGATGTCGATGGCGACGACAATCATTGCCGCGCCTCCAGACGACGCCGAGGGACAAGGGGAATAGAGGAGGGGTGGTACGCCAACACGGCGCGGCAATCTATAAGTTTTCGCGCGGATTACAATGTCCGATAGGATGCATTGTCGGCGGCGAAGCCCGGCAACCGTAGCGGCGGATTTCGCCCGGCACAACCCGCCGTGCCATCGCGCCTTTGAACGTGCTCGAATAAGGGAAGGGATAGGAAATGCCAGGAGAGTTTGCCGGCAAAGTTGCGGTCATCACCGGCGCCAGCCGCGGCATCGGCCGCGAAATCGCGGCCGAATTTGCCCGCGAAGGCGCGCAGACCGTTATCGTGTCGTCCTCGGCGGAGAACCTCGCCGCCGCGAGCAAGACGATAGTCGCCGCCGGCGGAGCGGCCCCTGTTGCGATCGCGGCCGATCTGCGTACGCTCGACGGCTGCCGGCAAGTGTTCGACCGCGTCAAACAGCAATTCAACGCTTGCGATATTCTGGTGTGCTCGGCGGGCGCAACCCGCGCCGGCAATTTTGTCGACCTGCCGGACGAGGCCTGGATGGACGGCTACGCGCTCAAGCTGTTCGGCTGCGTGCGCATGTGCCGCCTGTTCTGGCCGATGCTCAAAGCTGCGCAGGGATTTGTCGTCAATATCGGCGGCGGCGCGGCCCGCTCGCCCGGCGCCGATTTCTCGATCGGCGCGTCGGTGAACGCCGCGATGGGCAATTTCTCCAAGGCGCTGTCGCAACTCGGCAAGCGCGATGGCGTCAACGTCAATGTGATCCATCCCGGCGCGACCGAGACGGAGCGATTCTTTCAGCTCGTCGAGCAGCGCGCAAAGGCGTCCGGCAAGTCGGTAGAGCAGCTCAAGCAGGAAGCCACCGCGCGCGACGGCGTGCGCCGTCTCGGCAAGCCCGGCGACGTGGCAGCGCTCGCCCTGTTTCTCTGCTCCGAAAAGGGCCGGCACATTCAGGGCACCGCCATCGCCGTCGATGGCGGCGCCACTGTGGGATATTACTGATTCGCGGTACGCCCGCTCGCTGACGCCGAGCTACTCGCTGATGCCGGGCGCGTCCGGCACTTTCTTCACCTGCGTGACGCCGTCGGCGATGATCTTCGTCAGCTGACTCACCGACTGGCTCAGTGACGCATATTCGATGATGTCGCGCTCGACGCGGCTGCCGTCGGCCGTCAGCTTGTCGCGCAGAGTCTTCAGTTCGCTGATGAGATTGTCGATTTCGCGCGCCGAATTGCCCGACACGCGGCGCAGCAACGAACTCAGGCTGTTGGCCGCGACCTCGTTCTCGCTGCCGGGCTGGCGCAATGCAGTCGAATCACGCCGTACCAACTCGCGAATATTGCCTTCGATTTCCGTTTCCGTCGGCTTGTCGCCGTCGCCAGTCCCGCGTGGTTTTGCAAAGTTCATGACACACCCCGATTTTTGCCGCCCCCCCGGGCAGCCCACTCGAGCCTATGGCCGCATGAAAATGTGACCACTTCGCGGCTCCCTGAATGTTCCCGTGCGGATGCCAACAGCGGGTTCGCTGTCCCACGGCGGAATGCTCGAAAAGAACGAGTTCTGCATCGATTGCAGCGCGCCGGCGGCGGTAATCGTGGCGCCCGCGCGTCACAAATATGTCATGGCTGCCGCGGCGGAACTTGTCTCCTCGGCGACGAGGAGAATCCCGCGATTGCGTTGTCAATGCTTCCTTCGCATCTCGCCGGACGAATTCACGGTGGCATGCAGGTTGCGGGCGAATTCGACGGCGCCATACACCGCCATGTCGGGCGCGGTCTTGACGTATTCCTTGACGCCGTAGATTGCGGGCGGCGGCGCCTTGAGGATCGCGGCGCACAGCGTCTCAACGGCTGCGTCGAGCTTCGCCGCCGGAAATATGTCGCTGACGATGCCAAATGAGAGTGCGCGTTCCGGGCCGATCTCGGCCTGCGAATAGACCAGGTAACTCATCGCCTTGCGCGGCACGCGATCGACGAACGAGGACATCACCATGGTGGGCAGGATGTTGTGCGCCATTTCGGGTACCTGAAACAACGCTTTGTCGCTGGCGAGCGTGATATCGCACGCCGCCGCGATGGCGCAGCCGAAGCCGAGCGCGCGGCCCTGGATCACCGCGATGATCGGTATCCTGGCATTGCGCATCGCGCCGTAGCAGTCGAACACGACGTCGCTGAAGGCGCGCCGCTCATAGGCGTCGGGATCCTTCTTGGGTGTTGAGCCCATGACGGCGCGGCCGACACAAAAATCATTGCCGGCGCCGCGCAGCACCACGACGCTCGACGTCTTGTCGGCGCGGCCAATGATGTCGGTAAGCTCCGCCACCATCTGGTCCGACACAGCGTTGCCGCGCTCCGGCTGGTTCAGCGTAACGTGGAGGATTTGTCCGTCTTGTTTGGTGAGAATGTCAGGCATGGGTGCTCCTCGTTAGTCATTCCGGGGCACGCCGAAAGGCGTGAGCCCGGAATCCATAGTCACGATTGGTGCGGTCGCTGCACGAACCGTGGTTATGGATTCCGGACTCGCCGCTCTGCGGCGATCCGGAATGACGACAGTGTTGCTTCATTGCTTCGCCGAATGAATCGCCCGCCAGATCTTTTCCGGCGTGACCGGCATTTCGATGTGGCTGACGCCGAATTCGGCGAGCGCGTCGACCACGGCATTGACGACGGCGCCGAGCGCACCGGTGGTGCCGCCTTCGCCGGCGCCGCGCACGCCCAGTTTGTTGGTGGGAGTGAGCACTTCGCTGATATCCGTGGTGAACGACGGCAGCAGGTCGGCGCGCGGCATGGCGTAATCCATGAAGGATGCCGTCAGCAATTGCCCGTCGGCATCGTAGGCGCATAGTTCCCACAGCGCCTGGCCGATGCCCTGCGCGGCGCCGCCGTGGGTTTGCCCGTCCACCACCATCGGGTTGATGGCGCGACCGACGTCGTCGACGGCGGTGTAGCGCACGAGATCGAGCATGCCGGTCTGCGGATCGATCTCGACCTCGCAAACATGCGCGCCGTAGGGAAAGCCGAGCTGCCTGATGGTTTCGTCCGAAGTGGCGGCCAGTGGTCCGCGCAAATCTTCCGGCACCGCTGCGTGACCCTCGGCTGCCGCCTTGGCGACGTCGAAAATGCCGACCGAGCGGTCGGTGCCTTTGACGGTGAAGTTTCCGTCGGCGAACGCCATGTCGTCCTCGGCTGTTTCCAGCATGTGCGCGGCGATCTTCTTGCCTTTTTCGACGATCGCGTCGGAGGCGTTGCCCATGACGATGCCGGCGAGCCGCATCGAACGGGCGGAATGCGAGCCGCCGCCTTCCTTGACGATATCGGTGTCGAATTCGAAGATGTTGACGTCGTCAAACGGCACGCCGAGCCATTCGGCGACGCATTGCGCAAACGTGGTCTCGTGGCTCTGTCCGCTCGACAGCGTGCCGACCACCACATCGACTTTGCCCTGCGGCTGCACGGTGATGTCGGCGCGCTCGCGCGGATAGCCGCCGGTCGTTTCCAGATAGCAGCACAGTCCGATGCCGCGCAGCTTCTTGCGCTTGCGCGCTTCGGCGCGGCGCTTCTTGAAGCCCTTCCAGTCGCCAAGCTCCATGGCGCGGTCCATCACCACGCGGTAGGTGCCGTTGTCGTAGATGATGCCTTGCGGATTTTTGTATGGAAACGCCGACGGCGGGATGAGATTGCGCTTGCGCAAGGCGACGCGATCGAAGCCGTGTTCCTGGGCGGCTTTGTCGATCAGCCGCTCCATCACATAGATGACTTCGGGACGGCCGGCGCTGCGGTAGGGTGTCGTGCACATCGTGGTCGAGAGCGCGGCGCGCGCTTTGATGTGCGCGACCGGAATCCGGTAGCCGGACGTCGCCAGCCCGACGCCTTTGACCAGCGGCACGTAGGAGCCGGAATGGGCGCCGACATTGCTGATGTTGGAGCTGCGCAGGGCGAGAAAGTGCCCCTCGGCGTCGAGCGCCAACTCGGCCGAGACCGTAAGATCACGGCCCATGTAATCCGTGACGAAAGCCTCGTGGCGCTCGGCGGTCCATTTCACCGGCCGGCCGACGCGTTTTGCGCCCCACACCACCATGGCGAATTCGGGAAAGAAGCTGTTTTTGGTGCCGAAATTGCCGCCGATTTCCTTCGTCACGACGCGCACGGAGTCGAACGGCACGCCGAAAATCTGCGACAGCTCGCGCTTCTGCCGGACGATGCCGCCCGAGCCGGCATAGAGCGTGTAGCGGTCGGTCTCCTTGTCATAGAGGCCGACAGCGCTGCGCGGCTCCATCGGTACGCCAGTGACGCGATTGACCCAGGTCTCGAGCTTCGTCACATGCGCGGCGCTTGCGAAAGCCGCATCGACCGCGGCGGCATCGCCGACTTCGGCGTCGATCATGACGTTCGGCAGATCGTCGTAGAGCCGCGGCGCGTCCTTGGCGACGCTCGCCTTGCCCTGCGTCACGGCCGGGAGCGGCTCATAGTCGACCACGACTTTTTCGGCCGCGTCCTTGGCTTGCGCGATGGACTCGGCGATCACGAAGGCGACGGCGGCGCCGACGTGGCGCACGCGGTCGGCGGGGAGAACGTGGTGCGGCGCAACCGGAACCGGCGAACCGTCGCGATTGTGCAGCACGATGTCGGGCGGCGTGCCGGGAGCGGCCAGATGCGGGATGCGCTTGAGCCCGTCGGCCAGCGCATCCTGGCCGGTCAGCACCGCGAGCACGCCGGGCATGGCGCGCGCCTCTGCCGTGTCGATGGCGCGGATGCGCGCGTGGGCATGCGGCGAGCGCACCATGGAGGCGTAGGCCTGGCCGGGGAAATTGAAGTCGTCGCTGTAGCAGCCGCGTCCAGTGATGAGGCGTAAGTCCTCTTTGCGGCGAACTGTGGCTCCGATACCTGCTGACATGATCTTATGGGGTTCAAGATCTGGGGGGTTCAAGACCTGGGGGTTCAAGACCGTACGAATGGCGGGTAAGAGTATTCTCACAGCGCGTCAAGCGCGGCTAGTGGAGCGGATTGACGTAATGGCCTATTCCGTGGCCGTCGACATCGGCGGGACCTTCACCGATCTGGTGGCCTACGATGACGAGAACCGCTCCGTCGTCTTCACCAAATCGCCGACCACCTACGATAATTTCGTCGCAGGCGTGCTCGATTGCTTCGCCAAGGCAAAGCTTGACCCGGGCGCGGCCTCCTTTGTCAACCATGGCACGACGCTCGTCATCAATGCGCTGATCCAGCGCAAGGGCGCCAAGGCCGCGCTGGTCACAACGCGCGGCTTTCGCGACGTGCTGGAGATCGCGCGCGGCAACCGGCCCGATCCGTTCGATCTGCATTACCGGCGCGACGACCCGCTGATCCCGCGCGTGCTGCGGTTCGAGATCGAGGAACGCATCGGCAGCAAGGGCGAGATCGTCGCTCCCCTGGATACCGGCGCGTTGCCGCCTCTCGCGGACAAACTGAAGGCGCTCGGCGTCGAGGCGGTCGCCGTCTTCTTCATGAATTCCTACGCCAACCCGCAGCATGAGGAGCAGGCGGCGCAGACGCTGCGCGCCTTGTTGCCGGGCGTCTACGTCACCTGTTCCACCGAGCTGACGCGCGAATGGTACGAGTACGAACGGACCTCGACGGTCGCCGCCAACGCCTATGTAGGGCCGCAGGTCAGCACCTATGTGCGCCGGCTTGAGGGCGATCTTGGCGCAAAGGGATTTCGCGGCTCGCTGTTCATGATGGGCTCCAACGGCGGGCTATTGTCGGTCGACCGCACCTGCCGGCAGCCAGTGGGCCTCGTCGAATCCGGACCGATCGGCGGCTGCATCGGCGCCGCGGCTTACGCCGACGCGCTCGGCTGCAAGAACGTGATCGCGTTCGACATGGGTGGCACCACCGCGAAATGCGCGCTGGTCGAGAACGGCCGGTTCTCCGTCGACTCGATCTACTACGCTGGCGGATACGTCAAAGGCTTCCCCATCAAATCGTCGGTCATCAACATCGTCGAGGTCGGCTCAGGCGGCGGTTCGATCGCCTGGCTCGATCCGCAAAAGCGGCTTCACGTCGGCCCGCAGAGCGCAGGCTCAGCACCGGGCCCCGCCTGCTACGGGCGCGGCGGCAGTGAGCCGACCGTGACGGACGCCAATCTGGTGCTCGGCCGTCTCAATGCCGAGCGCTTTCTTGGCGGCGAGTTCGCGCTCGATGCCGAGGCGGCGCGCGACGCGATCCAGCGGATCGCCGAGCCGCTTGGTTACACCGGACGCGACGGCGTGACCGAAGTCGCCGACGGTATCCTGTCGATCGCGACCGTAATCATGGCGGGGGCCATCAAACAAGTTTCGGTCGAGCATGGGCTCGATCCGCGGGAGTTCACCTTGTTCTGTTATGGCGGCGGCGGACCGCTGCACGCCAGCGCCTTGGCGCGCGAGCTTTCGATTCCACGCGTGCTTATTCCGCCGGAGCCGGGCAATTTCTCCGCGATCGGCATGCTGCTCGCCGACGCACGGCTCGACGTATCGAAAACATTCGTCGGCGCGCTCAACGACAAAACGGTCGCGACGCTCAACGAGGCGTTCGCCGAGATGGAGGCGGAAGCGCGCGCTGCGCTGAACCGGGAATTCGGCGCCGGTGACGTGCTGTTCGAGCGGCATGCCGAGATGCGCTACGTGGGCCAGCGCCACAACATCAAGGTCCCGATCGGCAATACCGAAACGCTCGATGACATCCGCCGCGACTTCGACCGCGAATACCAGCGCCGCTATGGGCATGCCGATGCGCGCGCCAAGGCCGAGATTCAGGCGCTGCATCTGTCGGCCTTCACCCGGCTGCGCCGCCCCGACCTGCATCGTCTGCCGCGTCCTAATTTGCCGGAGCGGTCCGGCGCCGTGCGCCCGGTCTATTTTGGCCGGCATGGCTTGTTGGAGGCCAAGGTCTACGACCGCGCCAGCCTGCCGGCCGGGTTTGCGGCGGATGGCCCCGCCATCATCGAGGAATACGGGTCGACAACACTGGTGTGGCCGGGCGACCGTTTCGCGATCGGCGACCTGCACGAAATCGCCGTCGAGTGCCGGGGCGCAGCGGCCGGAGTATCGTGATGCAGCTTGCCCGCGAACAGCCCGCCGCACAGGCGATCGATCCGATTACGCTCGAAGTCATTCACCGCGGGCTCGTCTCGATTACCAATCAGATCGACGCCAATATCAAACGCACGGCGTTCAGCCCCTACATCTATGAATATAACGACTTCGCTGTCGGCCTGGTCGATGCCGGCGGGCAACTCGTTGCGCAGTGCACCGGCGGCATGCCGCCGTTTGTCGCCGACTCGGTCGGCACGGCGGTGCGCGACGGCCTGAAAGTCTATGGCCGCGAGCGGCTGCACCACGGCGATGTCGTCGTCTGCAATCACGCCGCGGTGCAGGGCCAGCATCTCAATAACACGGTGATGTACACGCCGATCCGCGTTGCGGCCGACGGCAACGACGACGGCCGCCTGATCGGTTTCTTTGCCATCAACGTGCATTGGATCGAGATCGGCGGTTCCGTGCCGATATCGAGCGACATCTTTATGGAGGGCTTGCAACTGCGCTCGATCAAGCTCGTGTCGAACGGCGAGCCGATCGAGGAAGTCTACCGCATCATCGAGAATAATTCGCGCCAGCCAACGGAATTGATGGGCGATATCGCGGCGCAGCTTGCTGGCTGTCTGCTCGGCCGCGATCTGACGATTGAACTCGCGCGCAAGTACGGTGTTGCGACTTTTCTGCAAGCCATTGATGCCGTGCTCGGCCAGTCGGAGGCGGCCGCGCGCGCGTTCATCCGTTCGATGCCCGACGGCATCTACAGCGCTGAGAGTTTTCTCGATAACGACCGCTCCGGCGACGAGCCGCTGCCGATCAAAGTCAAGGTCATTGTCAAAGACGATGAACTCACCGTCGATTATACCGCCATTGCCGATCAGGTTCAGGGGCCGATCAATTCTGGCTATTTCGGCGGCGGCCTCACCACCGCGCGCGTCGCGTTCAAATATCTGATGGGTGCGGACGAGATGGCCAACGAGGGCACGTTCCGGCCGCTCAAGCTCATTCTGCCGGCGGGAAAAATTCTCAGCGCCGAGCCAACCGCTCCGATGGGCAATTACTCGACGCCGTTTCCGACCGTGATCGATACCGTCATCAGGGCGCTCGCACAGGCTCTTCCGGAACGCGTGCCCGGCAGCCATTTCGGCACGCATTCAGGCGTGCGTTTCTACGGCACCCGGCCGGACGGCAGCTTTTTCGGCACGCATGACAGCGGGCACGGCGGCTGGGGCGCAAGCCCGACCCATGACGGCTCCGGGCCGTATCGCACCATGGCGCACGGCGACACGCGGATCATTCCGCTCGAATTGCAGGAAGCGGTCTTGCCGATCCGCATCGAGGAATTCGCGCTGCGTGAAGACTCCGCAGGTGCCGGAACGTTTCGCGGCGGCCTCGGCTTTCGCAAGGTGTATCGGATCCTCGGGCCCTGCATGCTGCAGACCAATCTCGATCGGACCAAGTTTCCGCCGCTTGGCGTCCACGGCGGCGCTCCGGCCACGCCGGGCCGCTTCACGCTGATTGACGCGGTAACGAGCGAGCGGCGATCCATCGACAAAGAAAATGGTCTTGCATTGAAGCTCGGCGATCTGGTGTGCGTCGAAACCGGCGGCGGCGGCGGTTACGGGCCGCCCAGCCGGCGCGCGCTTGCTGCGATCCAGCGCGACCTCGATGCCGGCTATGTGTCGGCCGCGGCTGCCGAACGCGACTACGCCGTCCGGGTCGGCGCCGACGGGCGCGCGCGATGGAGCGATCCCGAATGAGGCGAGTGGCGGTCACGCTGTCGTCGCTCCTTGCCGCAGCGACTTTCGCTTTCTCGGCGGCGGTTCCGGTACGCGCCGAGACGGTCGCGGATTTCTATCGCGGCAAGACCATCACCATGTATGTCGGCACCGGCGTTGGCGCCGGCGCAGTCAGCGCTTATCCGACGGCGCTGGCGCCGCTGATGAAGAAATATCTTCCCGGCCATCCCGACCTGATCGTCTCGTACATGCCGGGCGGCGGCGGCATCAAGGCGGCGAATTACATCTATGGCATCGCGCCGCAGGACGGCACCGTCTGGGGCTTCATCACCCGCGGCTTTCTGCTGGCGCCGCTGCTCAAGGTTCCGCAGGCGCATTTCGATCCCACAAGATTCAATTGGATCGGCAGTCCAAGCCGCACGGTGTCCATCGGCATGGTGTGGAATGCATCGACCGACGTGCGCTCGATCTACGATGCGATGAAGAAACAGGTCGTCGTCGGCGCCACCAGCATCGCCCAGGATACCGGCGTGTTTCCACGCGCGCTCAACCGCATCGCCGGCACGAAATTCAAGATCGTGCCGGGCTATGCCGGGCTCGGCGCGGTCGATCTGGCGATCGAGCGCGGCGAAGTGCAGGGCAAGGTCGGCTCGACATGGAAGTCGCTCAACAGCGGGCCGACCGCAAATTGGATACGCGACCGCAAGGTGACCGTGCTGGTGCAACTCGGCGTCAAGAAAGTGGCGGACATTCCGGCCGACGTTCCGCTCGGCCTCGATCTGGCCAAAACGCCGGGTGATCGCAAAGTGCTTGAAGTCTTATGCGCGCCGAGCGCGACCGGGTACCCGTCCTTCATGGGGCCCGGCGTGCCGAAGGACCGCGTCGAGGCGGTGCGCCGCGCCTATCAGCAAAGCGTGAAAGATCCCGCATTCGCCGCCGCCATCGAGCGCGAAGGGCTCGACATCGATCCGATCGGCGCTGACGAACTGACCGATATCGTGCGCGGCATCTACCAGATGCCGCAGGCTGCGGTGGAGGGCGCCCGCGATTTGTTGCCGGGGATGTAATAGCGCGGCGATACCTCGCGTTGTCGTGGTGCCCCGCTCGCGCGGAGCAGCATGTTGGATCAAGCCATCAGCGACAGCGAGGCCTTGTCGTATTGCCCGGCGCCCATCTCGCCCTCGGCGAAGATGTGATGGTCGGCGATCCATTCGCGGGACTCTTCGTAGACTTCCCTGGTGTATGGCTCGAACACCAGCCGCTCGCCCGGGCCCCAGCGCCGCGTGTCCATCAGCGCGTGGAAACGGTCGGGGAACTCGTTCTTATAGTAGTGCGTGTAGAGCTCGGGGCGCAGATCGATGGCGCGCTGCGCCTTGCGCAGCGCGCGGAAGAATTTGCGCAGATCTTCGGGGTCGGGATCGCCGTGAATCATGGTGGCGATCATGAAGGTGGTGTCGATCACCTTGCGGAAGCCGAGCTGCTCGGCGAAGTAATACGGCCCGCTGAACAGGTTTACCGCCGGCGCCTTGCCCTCGATCAACTGCTCCATGCGCGCAAACAACATGCCGTCGGCGTAATGCAGCTTGATCTGGTCGTGCTTGAGGTAGGCTTCGAGCGCCTGGATCGTCGCGTAGTGGCTGCCCGACTGATAGCCGACCGAGACCGGCACGCCGGCGAGATCGGCCGGCGTCTGCACTGGCGAATCGGTGGGAACGAAAATGCCGGCCGGCGACACCGAATAGACGTCGGTGTACATGCGGCCGAGACCTTTGGAGGCCGCGACATTGATGGTCCAGTGGCAGGCGCAGCTCACATTCGACTTGCGGCCTTCCTCGATCGACTGAAAGGCGCCGACCTTGTCGCCCTTGTCGTGAATCTTGCCGCCGGTGGCGCGCACCAGTTCGCGGAACTCATAGTCGAGCCCTTCGGCACGGAAATAGCCTTTCTCCTCCGCCACCCATTCCTGCAGGCGGAAATGCGGTTCGATCACGAATTTTGCCATCGGGGGTTCCTCCAGTGTTGGCCAGTGTCAGCGTGACGATTTTCCATTTGCGGATTTTCGGGCGGCCTCGGCGACGCGGCGCGCGCGGATCATCTTGACGTGGTCGTCCATCAGGGCGCGGGCGCCGCTCGGATCGTGCAGTTCGATCAGGTCGGCGAGCTTGCCGTGAATCTCCTGAATGTGGCGCGCCAGCTTGGGCGTGGCAGTGACATTGCGGCGCGGCCACGACACGTGTTCGAGCGAGATCAGCTGGACGATAAGCACGCGGTTGTGCGAGGCCTCGGCCACCGCGAGGTGGAAATCGCGCGACAGCCGGGTGAATTCGTCGAGGTCGGCGATGGCGGCTTCCGCTTCCTGCAAGAGCCGCCGCAGCTTCGCGATGTCCTCGGCCGTGGCGTTCTCGGCCGCGAGCTCGGCGCCGAGCGTCTCGATGGCGCGCTGCGCGTCCATGATCTCGGCGGCGCTGACGCCGGTGAGGTCAAGCTGCACCGCCAGCGCTTCGGCGAACAGGCGCGGATTGCCGTGGGCGATACGGGCGCCGCCGCCCTTGCCCATGCGGATTTCGACGATGCCGAGCGCTTCGAGCGTGCGCAGCGCGTCGCGCGCAACGATGCGGCTGGCGTTGAACCGGGCGGCGAGGTCTTTCTCGGTGCCGAGGAAATCCCCCGGCTTGAGCCGCTTGGCGAACAGCGCGTCGCGAACCTGGGCGACCACCTGCGCCGACAGCGACGACGAGCGGCCGGCAAACATGATGCGGGCGGTCAACTCGCCGCTAATCTGGCTCGCCGGTTGCTGTCTCTGGGTCGCCATCGGAAGATAGTAAAGATATTATCTTTAATCCAAAATAGTCGAGGGCCGTGGGGACGTCAAGCCGGCGTCTGGCGCGCTGTTGCAATGCCCGGTGCTGCCTTGCGCGCGCGATCAGCGTGCCATTAGTCTGACGCGGTCAATTCCGAAGGACGCCGCGATGCAATTCGGCCTTTACGCACCCGTCCCGCATGTCACCGTCGGATCGAAAGCGATCGAGCAGTCGGTCGCCGGCGCCCTAAAGCCGCTGCCGCCCCTCAAGGTCGATCCGGCCTTCGATCTCGCCAAGGAGATTCTGTGCGCGGCCGACCGCTCCGGCTTCGACATCATTCTGTTTGCCGAGCGGCACCTCGGCGCCGACTTCGAGGCCTGGATTCTCGCCGCCGCGGTCAGTTCGTGGACCACGCGCATCAAAAGCATGGTCGCCGTCCATCCCGGCCTGTGGCATCCGACCTTGATCGCCAAGATGGCGGTCTCGCTCGACCGGCTCACCCCGGGGCGCACCGCCATCAATCTCGTCACCGGCTGGAACGTCGAAGAGCACCACATGTTCGGCGGCGACACGCTCTTGAACAACGACGACCGCTATGTCCGCGCGGAAGAATTCGTCGACGTGCTGCGCGGCATGTGGAGCGAGACGCCGTTTTCCTATCAGGGCACCTTCTACAAGGTCGATGCCTCGCAGCTCCTTCTCAAGCCGGCGACGCCGACGCTGCCGGAGATTTTCACTGCGAGCCGCAGTCCGCGCGGCCTCGACATGGTGGCCAAGGTCGGCGACTGGTGGTTCCTCGATTTCGATAAGGAGGCCGAGACCACAGCCGACGTGATGGACAGCCTGCAGCGCTCGATCGACACGATGAACCAGAAGTCGGCGAGCTTCGGCCGCAAGGTGCGCTACGCGTTCAATCCGTTCATCGCCTTTGGCGACTCGGTCGAGGATGCGCGCGTGCGGGCGACCCGGCTGCTCGTCTCCGATGGCTCGGAGGCCGACATGCGCAAGATCATGCAGCGCACCGCGCCGGCGATGAAAGCGGGCTGCATCGGGCCGCCCGACCACGTCCGCAAGCAGCTCGCCGCCTATCGCGAGATGGGTATCGAGCTGTTCCTGTTCAAACTCGTGCCCAATCTCGAGCAGATCGCGTTGGTGACGCGCGAGATCATTGAGCCGTTCCGGCGCGAGACCGCGCAACAGACCGCGGCGGCGTGAAGCCGAAATTTGGGCGGCGTGAGATGGATGTGACCATGCGGAAATTTACACTGCTTGCGGCTGCGCTCGCGATCATGGCGTTCGGCACCGGCGCGGCGTACGCGCAGAACGCTTATCCAACGCAGCCGGTGCGCGTGATCATTCCGTTCCCGGCCGGCTCGACCACCGATGCGTTGACCCGCATCGTCGCGGATGGCCTCGGCCGCAAGTGGGGCAAGGCGGTCGTTGTTGAAAACATTCCCGGCATGAATATCGGCGCCGAGCGGGTCGCCCGGGCCGATCCGGACGGCTACACGCTGCTCGCCAGCCCGCCGTCGCCGCTGACCATCAATAAGCTGCTTTACCGCAACCTGCCGTACGACCCGGACAAGCTTGAGCCGATCACGCTGTTGGCGACCGCACCGAACGTGTTCGACATCCGCAAAGACCTTCCGGTCAACTCGGTGAAGGAGTTCATCGCCTATGCCAAGGCGCGTCCGGGCAAGCTCACTTACGCCTCGCAGGGCGTCGGATCGACCGCGCAATTAAGCTCCGCGCTGCTCGAGCAGATGGCCGGGATCACAATGCTGCACGTGCCGTACCGCGGCGCGCTGCCGGCGCTTAACGACGTTATCGCCGGCCACGTCGACATGTTTTTCGATACCGCGACCACATCGGTGCCGATGGCCCGCAGCGGTCAGATCAAGATCATCGCTGTCGGCAGCACAAAGCGCATCAGCACGCTTGCCGACGTGCCGACCATGGAAGAGTCTGGCCTGCCCGGCTTTCGCTCGGTCACCTGGTTTGCGCTGGCCGCGCCGCCCGGGACGCCGGCGTCGCTCGTCGCCAAGATCAATCGCGACACCGTCGAGGTTCTCAAGGATCCGCAGGTCAGCGCAAAGCTGCACAAGCTTCAGCTCGATCCCGGTGCGACCAGCCCGGAAGACACCAGGAAGTTCTTTGACGACGAGCTTGCGCTTTGGGGCAAGGTGATCAAGGAGGCGCATATCAGCGTTCAGTAAATTGCGCCCGCAACTCGTGTCATTCACGAACATACGGCCGAGAAAATTCTCGTGCCAATAATTCATTTTCGCAGCCGCTCGCCCCTTCCGATACCCTGCATGATCATCCAGCCATTCCATATGGAGGCCACCAGCAGGCTCGCATAGGAAACCGTTATCGCAAACATTCCCGATTCCCGGCCGGCGGCAAGCACTCCGGACCCGACGATCCCAACGACAAACCCGGCAATAAAAAACTCCGAGCGGCGAACCGAGAAACCGCCGCGCCCACGTGCGCCGGGAATCTTGACCGCTTTTGAAAGAAGCGTGATCGGCAGCGAAAGTCCCCAAATATTGATCGCAAGACATTCGATTCCAAGAATCCACAACGGTTGGGGCATCAACACGGCAATAGCCACCAACAGCGTGCTGAGAAGAATGAGTGTCGTGTATTGCGCTCGCAGCCGATAAAGGTCCTCGTTGGCGATTTCAGCAAGGTGCAGCGAGGTTGCCACAAACAGGAGGCCGACGAGGGCAGCCGAAGAGGTGCCCAGCATCAGATATAGTTCATGCGAGGACCCGGACAGCGGTGGAGTTGAAGTGTAAGCAGCCAGCATCGCAGCCTCCGATATCTGACTTTGCTTATAAAGAACGTTGGTCAGCAACGACACCGAGATAGCTTACCGCGGGGTGTTCGCAGCCGGAAAATGCGTGCGCCAGTGCTGCGCGATGTCAGCGCCGGTAGCGAACCAGACGCCGTCGACGCCGCGCATGTATTCAAGGAGCTTGAACAGGCCCTGACAGCGTCCCGGCCGGCCGATCAGCCGGTCGTGCAGGCCGATCGAAAGCAGCTTTGGCGAACCGCGCTGGCCTTCGCGGTACAGCACGTCGAAGGCGTCGTGCATGTAGGTGAAGAAATCGCCGGCCGTCGAGAAGCCTGTATTCTCGTTGAAGCGGTTGTCGTTGGCTTCATATGAATAAGGAATGACAAGGTGCGTTCGGCCGCCGACGTTGAGCCAGTACGGCAGCTCATCGGCAAGCGAATCGCGGTCGTAAAGAAAGCCGCCTTCGTCGACCAGCAAACGCCGCGTATTTGGACCGGGGCGGCCGGTCATCCAGCCGATCGGCCGCTTGCCGGTGAGCTTGGTGAGAATGTCGACCGCGCGACCGATGTGCTGGCGTTCGACCTCTTCGGGCACGGTGACGTAGTCGATCCAGCGGTAGCCGTGGCTGACGACTTCGTGCCCGCGCGCGACAAAAGCCTTGGCCAGTTCCGGATTCTGCTCCAGCGCTCGCGCAACACCGAGAACGCTCATTTTGACCGAAAACTCGTCAAACACATCGAGCACGCGCCAAGCGCCGCGCCGGCTGCCGTATTCGAAAGCCGACTCGGCGAGCGGAACGCGCACCCCGCGATAGGTCGGCACGCCGATGTCGTTGAGCATGCCTTCGGAAACGTCATCGCCGTTGTACAAGGTCGATTCGCCGCCGCCCTCGACATTGAGATTGAAATTGACCGCGATCAGCGCGCCGCCTGGCCATTTCGGATCGGGCGGCGTCGCGCCGTAGCCGACCAGATCGCGCGCAATCATCGGATCGAGTTTTGGTTCAGGCATCGTGGTCTCATGGCTTGTAGGGTGGGCATCGCCTTGTTACGCGCGTCCGCGTGGGCAGAATCGTTCGGGCGCGATGCCCACGCGGCAGACGAAGAGCGGACGATTTTGCCCACCCTATAGGGCGAGCGGCGCGGTGCACGCATCATAACTGTAGAACCACTCGGTTTCGGTCGGCCCGCGCATCCAGGTATTGGCGATCGAGATTTCCTGCACCTTGGCCACGCGCGGGATTCGCGTCGCCTCGTAGCAGCAGAAGGCTTCGGCCGCGTCGCCATATTTTTCCAGGCAGCGGGCGAGGATCGCCGCGTCCTCGACCGCCATTGCGCCGCCGGCCGCCATGAACGGCCGCATCGGATGGCAGGCGTCGCCGAGGAGAACGAGATCGGCACGAGCCCCGCCGCTCCAGCGATCGTCACGCTCGCGGTCGAACACCGGCCACAGCGTCACCGTATCAACCGCCTCCAGCACGCGTTGCAGGTCAGCGTGGAAGCCGGCGAACGATTGCAGATACTGCTCGCGGGTCGCGGGGATCGATGTGTCGCCGTGCTCCCAGCCCGAAGCCGGCACGACGCCGATGGCATAGACTTCGTCGCGCCGGCCGGTGAGATAATACGGCAGGCAGTGGCGGTCGCTGCCCCACCATTTGGTGCAATCGGGAATCCAGAGCCCGTTGAGCCGATCCGCCGGAAAAATCGCGCGGTACGCGACCGCTCCGACGAATTGCGGCGGCTCCGGCCCGAGCAGAATGTCGCGCACCTTGGAGCGAATGCCGTCGGCGCCGATGACAATGTCGGCCTCGGCGGTCGTGCCGTGGGCGAACACAAGTTGTGTCGCGCCGCCGGTGTCGCGCACATCCACGAGCTGATGATTGAACGCAATCGTCCCGGGCGCGACGCCGCGCTCCAGCACCGCGTGGAGGTCGCCGCGGTGGATATGGACGTAAGGACCGCCGTAACGCCGCTCGGCCGCCGCGTCGAACATGAATTCGGCCATGACCTCGCCGCTATCCCAGGCGCGGCTGACATAGCTCTGCGATTTGATGCCGGAGGCGATCAGGCCGTCTTCAAGGCCGAGCCGGCGCAGCACCTTGCAGACATTGGCGGACAGAATGATGCCGGCGCCGATGCGCGAGAAGGCCGGCGCCTGCTCGTAGACTTTGACCGGAAATCCGGCGCGCTGCAGAAAGCCTGCAGCGGTCAAGCCGCCCAGCCCGGCGCCGATGACGGCAATGCGTGTTGTTTGCTCCATTGATCGATGTAAGCGTGAGGTGGCAGCCGAAGCAAGCCGTCATTCCGGGGCGCCGCAACACGGCGAACCCGGAATCCATAATCACGATGCCAGCAGAACATGTTCCGCCGCGCGAATAGTTCTTCGCTCGCGGTGGTTATGGATTCCGGGTTCCTCGCTGCGCTCGGCCCCGGAATGACGCACTCAATGCGTGGGCTGCTTCGGCTCCTCGACGCGCAGGAAGCCGAGCCGCGCCATCACCGGCTCGTCGGTGACGCGCAGCATCAGCGCGTCCTCGGCGGCTTCGTGGCTGTGCGGCCGCCAAGCCGGCGCCGCGATGACATCGCCGCGGCGCCACTCGAAGCGTTCACCGTCGATCGTGGTGGTGCCGCTGCCTTTGACGATGGCGTAGATGTTGTTCGCCGTCGTTTGCAGCGGCGCCGTCTTGGCGCGCGGCGCAAGTCGCATCATGTGCAGGCCGATCGTCGCCATGGCTGGATCGCCGAGCTGTATGCTGGTGCCGAACGGGCCGGAGGGAGTTGGCTTGGCGTCATCGAGCCACTTGAGCGTCTCAGTGAGCGGAAACACAAAGGGCGAGTCTTTGGTCGGCGCCGTGGCGTTGACGCCCTTCACCGCGCCTTCCTCTTCGGCGGGCTCGAAGAACATCGGTTCGAGCAGCTGCACCAGCGGCACGTCGAGGAAATCGAGCCAATAGGCGTTAGAACGGCTGTCGTTGCCGTGGCCGTGGCTCGACCAGTTCGGCGTCAGCAGCACATCGCCCGGCTCCATGGCGATCTTGACGCCGTCGACTTCGGTGTAGGTGCCGGGCTCGGAGTCGAGAATGAGGCGGAGCGCATTCGGCGTATGGCGATGCGAGCGCGCCCATTCGCCCGGCATGATCATCTGATACGCGGCGACCAGCGTGCGCACCGTGCCGTAGCCGTTGTCCGCAGCCGGATTGAACAGGATGAGATTGCGCCGCTCCGCTAGCTCGGTGTTGATCAGCCGGCCGGCGGCATCGAGCGCGCCGCGCGCCTGCTCGTATTTCCATTGCGCGGGCGCATACGTTTTCTTCGGTGCCGGCCACAGCGACGGCGTCGCCTTGGCCCAGCCGGGTCCGATGCTGATCTGGCCGAGCTGGCCATAAAGTTGTTCAAGGCTGCCGGCTCGGGCAAGCTCTTCGCGGGACGGAACTTTGTTCATGGTGGCGCCTCGGCAAAACTGACGGTTACGCTATCTTAGCGGCGTTCGGCACTGCCTGCCATGCGGTGTTGCCGGGACCGCTCACCGCGCCGCGCACCACGTCGATCACGCGCAGCGGGTCTTCTGGCATGCGGTCGTCGCGCCACGCGACATGCCCGTCGGGCCGCACCAGCACGAATGCCCGCCCATAGAGCGTGGCGACCTTCGGTTCGTCGAGCGGCACGAATTCGATCGGCACCCCCCGCGCGTGGGCTGCTTCGAGGAGCGGCGCGGCCTCAGCGCCGGTCGCGCCGAAGCCGAGCAGAGTGAAGCCGCGGCCGAACAGATCGAGCGTCGAGCGGCCGTCGGCGAGCCAGGCGTGCGGAGCGCGGTGTCCGGGCCGCGCGGTCTGCTCGTAGGTTCCGGCCTCGTCGGGCGGCGCCGCCGTGCCGTCCGGCCAGCAGATCGGCGAGGCCTCGTAGCGGTAGCCAAGATGAATGCCGAGCGTGAACCATTCGCGGCGCATCAGTTCGCTGAACTCGGCTCCGACCTTTTTGCGCGTTGCCGTGCCCTCGGGCGTGTCGTCGGTGATGTCCGCGTGGCGGCTGACCGACAGCATGCGGCGCAGGTTGCCGCTGGCTTCGGCGACATTGCGCGCGCCGACCGGCTGGCGCTCGACCGTGTAGGAGTTGAGTAGGCCGTCGCCGCCCCAGCCTTGCAGCACGGCGGCGAGCTTCCAGGACAGGTCCACAGCGTCGCCGATGCCGGTATTCATGCCGAAGCCGCCGGTCGGCGACATGGCGTGCGCGGCATCGCCGGCAATAAAGACACGGCGCTCGCGGTACGTCTCGGCCACGAGTTCGCGGCGCACCCAGGGCAGCACGCTCAGAATCTCGAACGCGAAATCGCGGCCGACGGCGCGGCGGATCGCGGCCTCGATTTCGGCGGTCGTATATTCACGCTGCGCCGAACTGCCGATGATGGAAAAGCGCCACTGGTCGCGGCCGTTGATCGCCACGACGGTCGCCCAGGTGCCTTCCGGCCCGATAAGAATGTGCCGGTAGGCCTTGCCCTTGTCGTGCAGCGACAACAGGTCGGGGCAGCGGAAGATCACATTGGTGGTGTAAGTCAGCGCCGGATTGCCCTGCATGGCGATGCCGAGCGTCTCGCGCACCTGGCTGCGGGCGCCGTCGCAGCCGACGAGATAGCGCGCGGTTATTTCTTCGCGCGCTCCGGTGTCGGCGTTCTCGACGGTCGCGGTCACGCGCTCGGCATCTTGCGTGAAGCCAGCAAGCCGCGTGCGGTAGCGCATCGTCACGGTTTTCTGCGAAGCCGCGAACTCGCGCAGGATCGGGTCGAACATGTTCTGTGGGCAGCGCTCGCGCCGCTGCGGGCTTTGCGGCGGCGGCGCCGCCTGGCCGATGCCGGGAAAGCGTTCCCGGCCGAGTTCGTAGCCGGCGAGACTCGTCACATAGACGTTGTCCTGCGCGTAGTCGCGCGGGTAGGGCGAGCCTTCGACGGCGCCCACCAGCCCCCAGCGCCGGCAGAATTCCATGGTGCGGACGCCGACCATGTCCATGCGCGGCTGGTAGATCGAGCCGTCCGACTGCTCGATCAGCACGCAATCGATGCCGCGCCAGCCTAGGTCGCCGGCCAGCGCCAGCCCAACAGGCCCGCCGCCGACGACAAGTATGGGCACGCTACGGTCCGGCACGCACTGTTTCCTCTGCGGTACGCTCGTCAAAGCGTCATCGCAGAATGGTTTGCCGGGTCAAGCCCGGCAATGGCGACTGGTGGGATGCCGGCTAATAGCTTCCCCAGCCCTGCTGCTGCCGAGCGTAGGGCTGGCGGCCAGGGCGGCGTTGATTGCCACTATTTCCGTTCGCGCCAAACCCGGAGGAGAACCAATTACCGAAGCTGCCGAAGAAGCCCGCATCCGGATTGCGTTGCGAGACGCGCATATCGGGTGAGTGGAAGCGATTGGCGAAGCCGCCCTGCGGCTGGTTGTTGAGCACCACGACGAACTCGGTGCGGTAGTTGGTCTCGCTGCTCAACGGCTCGTCCGAGACGGTGATCGACGACCCCGGAACTGCGGTCGGCGCGATGCGATCGAGCACCTCCTTGGGGAAGCTGATGCGGTCGAGCGCGTCCTTGGCGGTATCGCCGCTGTCGATCGTGACTTCGGTCCAGCGCAGGCCGCCGCCATCGGCGCGCGCCACCGCGGTAAAGATGTGCGTGCCGAGCGGCTTGTCGGGATCCTTGATGGTGACGGGAACTTCGATGCTCGTATCGTACCGCTCGCCTCCATCCGGAATCCGGACATGCGTGTCGCGCCGAACGTAAAGCTTCTGCGTGGCGCGGCTGACATAGACCGAGACCGGCTCGGTAGCGAGCTTCGCATCCATCGCGGCGGCGGCGGCCTCGACGCGCTTGGCCTCGGCCGTCTTGGCGGCGGCTTCGGCGGCCGCGAAGGCGTCCTGCTTTGCCTTGAGGTCGGCCTTGGCGGCATCGAGTTGCGTGGCCAACTCCTGCGCCTTGGCGCTGGCCTTCTGCTGTGCATCCTGAGCCTTGGCCTTGGCTTCGTCCGTCTTGGCGGCGGCCAGCACTTTCTCGATATGGGCGAACTCGGCGTCGGCGCGCTTCTTCTCGTAGGTGAGCTTGCGCACCGCCGCAGGCGCGGTGGCGGCTGCGCGCTTTGCCGGCATCACCGCGGCCTTCGCGGCGGCGGCCGCCTTGGTGGCCTGGTCGGCTTCGTCGGCGAGTTTTTCGGCGCGCGCCGGCGCGGCATCGATCGCCGCCTGCTGCGGCACGAACAGCACCGGATCGGTGAACGCGACCGGCTCCGTGTCGGTCGGCGAGATGATCACCCGCATGCCCATCGGCACCTTGTCGAACATCTTGGCCGCGAAATCGTATGGCATGCGCACGCAGCCATGCGAGGCCGCATAGCCGGGCAGGGGCCCGCCGTGCAGCGCGATGCCGTTCCAGGTGATGCGCAGCATGTTCGGCATCCAGGCATCGTCATAGAGGCTCGAATGGTGGTCCTTGTCCTTCTCGATGACGGCGAAGACGCCGGCCGGCGTCTCGCGTCCCGTGATGCCGCTCGACACCGGCGCGCGGTAGATCCAGCCGTCGGCATCGTAGAAGGTCACCTGCTGGCCTTTGATCGACACGATGGCCATGATCGGCTCGCCCGCCTGCCGCGGAGCTGCCGCCTCGGTGGGGCGCGCCGCATGCGCACGCCGGACGGCGGCGTCGGCGGGCGGGGCGACGGTCACGGCCGTCAGCGCGATCGTGGCCGCAAGGGTCGCAATGGCGGCCGGCGCGAAGCGCCGCAGCGCTCCGACGCGTAAACGGATGTCCGCAGCTCGGAGCCGGGTGGATCGCGGCGGCGCCAATCGATTTGTCATGCCATTCCTCTGTTAAACCGGAATTCCCAAATGAATCGCGAACGCGCGGACCAAATGGTAGCGATTTTCGCGGTTTGCCGAAAGCCATTGCAGTCAGGATCAGCAATTCAACGGAAGATTTATGTCGGGCAGTGTCATTTTCGATACGCGCGCCGGGTGTCTGATGTGCCCAAATTTTCGGCGGTCGCCCGCACCGCCACGATATCCTCGGGCGACAGCGCCGCGCCCCAGCGCATGGCGCGCAATCTCCTGACGCAACCAGCTGCGGCCACGGCTGGAATGAGCGGATCGAAAAGGGCGTCATGAAACTCGGCAAATTAGCGTGCGCCGCGTCGCGGACGGAAGAATGAGATCGCTCGGTTCGCAAGCCATGCAGTCGCGTTGCTTCTGCCTGCGGCGCGCGACCAGTCACCGAAATTAAGAGAACGCCGGTGGCGGCTTTGGCATTTGCCGATACCGCTGTCCTGCCCTGTGACGCACGGCATATATCGGCCGCGCCGAGGCGTGCAGTACGCAACCGAACAGGCTGCGACGGCTGACGCGCTTCGACCTCACCGTCTGCGAACGATGTCACGTCGACCTATTCGAGCCAACGGCCCTGAGTGGTGCTGACGTGATGGCACTCACTGAAGAGCTTTCAAGGCTGATTTGAGCGCGATTGCCGTGCAGCCTGTGCATTTCGAACACCGGATGCTTCGCACACGCGATATTGAGAGGTGATGATCATGCCCCTGAGCAGCAGCAACAACGCAATTCTCTTCGACAGTTGCAAAGGTCTGCAGAACCTGACCGTAACCCTTCATGTCACGCTGGACTTGATCACGGCCGGGAATAACGGGTTCTCGCTGCAATTGAATTGCTATCCGCAGACGAAGCCCCAGGCGACCTATCGGGGTAAGCCGCTGAATTGGTTTCAGTACGTGATCGCCGTAGAAAACAACTCGGTTCAGTGGGGGATCCAATACTGGTCCGAGACAAAAGGCTACGGTTTCAGCCCGGCAAACAATTATTCCTCATTCGCCTCTGCCGCATCGAATCAAGTGCCGGCGGGCTCGGTGATGAGAATTGCCCTCCATACTGATTCCGGTGGCAATGTGACGAGTGCGACTTTCAGTATTACCGATCCCGCGGGCAACGTTTCCAGTTACCCGTTCACCTTCCCGTCTGACTGCCAGTGTGCCCTCTATGGCTTCCAGGTCGATCTCGTAGGACCGCCCAGCGGAACCCACAGCTGTACATTCACGTCGGGGGTGGGGGTGCTGACCTACTGGGTGTCCTCAGGCACGCTTGCCGTCCAGAATACAAACACCTGCGGCGGTTCTCAGCCCGGCACGGGCGAGACGTCCAATGTCCTGTACGGCGATATCGTGCCGGCATCCGGCCAGCAGGTATTCCAGCTGTTCGTTGGATAGTGTTCGAAGGCTGACTTTTGCAGTGATCGGTGCTCGATAGCGGATGGCGCCGGTTGCGGCTGCCGCGCGCTCTTTGCCGAATTGGCGTGAGCCGCGAGGATGAAACGGCGTCTGCCGGCGAGCGGCGCCAGCTGCCAGCGGCAGCGCGGCGATAAACGACGAGAGAGGTGGCCTACGGAGATGGCACGAAATCATTGCCTAAACAGTGTAAATTCGTTGTGTGGCCGCAGGTCTCCACAGGAATCCTGCAGCCAACATTCATCAGCTCGGCTTGTGCCCTTGTAGCCGTGAATGACGGTTTTCGATCCTTTTCTCGCTCCGAGGGTCAGGCAGGCGGCTTCTGTCATCTTTCCAAAAAGCCATCCGTACGAGGTACAAAGCGGTGCTTCGCTGCGCCAACTGTCGGGATACTCTGCTCCACCGAAGCACGCAAAATATCCGACCTTCGAGTATGTTGTCGCAGACACAGGTGAAGACTGCCGGACATAATAAGAAACCGCGCCTGCCACGCCTAATGATATAATGGATAGCCCAGAAATAACGGCCGTCTTCCAGGTCCGGCTCCCTCGCGTCGTTACGAAGCGTCGAAGCTCTTGTACAGGGTTTCGGATGCCGGCCGTGGGAGAGCTGGACGCGTGCGCCTGGCCGGCGTCCGAAAGCCGTCAAGGAACGAACCCGCGGTCGGGAGTGCACGGAGATGGTGCGCTGGCTATGGGTATTTGGCTGACACGGGACTCGCGCGATGGTGGCCGTGCTCAGCTTTAACGGAGCCGATGAGGTGGTTTTTAGCGCGTGCCGGCTTGCAATGATAATTGCAGTTGTGGACGGGCATTGCGGTTACGGCTCGGTTTGCTGGTTATTTTGCGCATGGTGACGAGCGCTGTCGCGGCCGATCTGAGATCGACGACAAGCCGGCGCGGCGCGGGGTGCTTGTAAGAGCGCGATTGTTCTCATGAGGTATCGATCCTGACGGCGACCATTGGGCCGCACGGCTGATGGCGAGGCGTCTGGCCGCGTTCGAAGGTCTCAATGACGATCATGCGGCCGCCGCAGTGGGGACAGGTATGCGTCGTGTCGTCGTCTTTGGCATGGGTGTCGCTGGTCTGATTTTGTGCAGCCACATTGAGCAGCGACCGCGCCCGCTCGATATTCTCGGTGCGCGAGCTTTTTGCGAATAAGCCGTAATGACGGATACGATGGAAGCCGGCGGGGAGGACGTGGAGGAGAAATCGGCGGATGAACTCCTCTGCGGTGAGCCTCATCACCTTGTATCGGGCGGCACCGTCGGCACGGTAATCCTTGTACTTGAAGGTGACGCTGCCATTGTCGGCCGCGATCAGCCGGCTGTTGGCGATGGCGACCCGGTGAGTATAGCGAGACAGATAGGTCAGCACCGCCGCAGGTCCGCCGAACGGGCGCTTGCCATAGACATACCATTTGATCTTGCGCAGCGGCGCCAGAAAGGCGGCGAAGGCCGCGGCCTCACCGAGGCGGCGACGGCTACCGAAGAACTGTAATTGACCGGCGGCATGCGCGGCGAGAAGTTTTTGCAACATCAGCCGGCAAAACAGTTTGGATAGCACCCGCCATGGCAGAAAGAACTTGGGCCGGCAGGCGACCCAGCGTCGACCATCGTGTGAGAGACCGCCAGCTGGCACGATCATGTGCACATGTGGATGGTGGACGAGTGCCGAGCCCCAGGTGTGCAACACGGATGTGATGCCGATGCGAGCGCCCAGATGCTCGGGGTCACCTGCAATCGTCAGCATGGTCTCGGCACTCGCCTTGAACAACAGATCGTAGACTACCGCCTTGTTTTGATAGGCGATCTCGGCGATCGCCGCCGGCACGGTGAACACCACATGGTAATACGAGACAGGCAGCAGGTCGGCCTGCCGCTCGGCCAGCCATTGCTTGGCCGCCGCACCCTGACACTTCGGGCAATGCCGATTGCGACAGCTGTTGTAGGCAATGCTGGTGTGGCGGCAGTCCTCACAGCGTTCGACATGGCCGCCGAGCGCCGCCGTGCGGCAGCGCTCGATCGCGCTCATCACCTTGAGTTGGTCGAGGCTGACATGACCGGCATTGGCTTGACGCCATGCAGGGCCATGCGCGCGGAAGATATCCGCGACCTCCAAAGCCGGACGAGGCACGCGCGTGGTGGCGTTATACCGGCGGCTTATTGGGCTTTGGGATCAGCGGTGTGAGCTGATCGAGCGGGCTGGTCACCGCGCGGATCACGTTGGTTGCGACCTGAGTGTAAAGCGCGGTCGTCTCCAACTTCACATGTCCGAGCAAAACCTGGATCAGGCGAATATCGATATTTTGCTCCAGCAGATGGGTGGCGAAGCTGTGCCGCAGCGTGTGCGGTGTGACCCGCTTGTTGATCTCCGCAAGCCTGGCGGCGATATGGACGGCGCGGGTGAGTTGTCGCGTCGTCATCGGCAGCATCGGATCGCGGCCGGGAAACAGCCACACCGCGGGCCGAACGATGCAATACCAGTCGCGCAGCAAGTCCAATAACCGTGGGGACAGCATGGCCAGGCGATCCTTGCGGCCCTTGCCCTGCTCGATGCGCAGCAGCATGCGCTTGGAATCGACGTCCGCGACCTTCAGCGCCACCACCTCGGAGACCCGCAGCCCTGCGCTGTAGGCGGCGCTCATCGCTGCCTTGTACTTCGGCCCGGGTGCTGCCTCTAAGAGCTGGCCGATCTCCTGCGGGCTCAGGATCACCGGGATCTTGCGCGGCTCGCGGACGAAGGTGAGGTGCCGCTCCATGTCGGGGCGGTCGAGGGTCGTGCTGAAGAAAAAACGCAGTGCCGACACCGCACTGTTCATACTCGACGGCTGCACCCCGTTCTGCCGCTGATGCAGTTGAAAACGGCGCAGATCGTCAGCGCTTGCCGTATCGGGCGAGCGGCCAAGAAATGACGCAAAGCTTTTGACCTGGCGGATGTAGTCGTGGCGCGTCTTGTCGCTGAAATTGCGCACCGCCATGGCGTCGAGCATGCGCTGGCGCAACGGGCTGATGGGTTGGTCGTGCATCGGAGTGCTCCTTTGTAAGGTTGCAACACTCCGATCGTCGAACTCACGACGCTCTCATCAAATCCCCTGTCGGCCTTGGCTCCAGACTAGCGCGCATTTCTCACCCTGCTGATACCTTGGATGATCGGTAAGCCGATTTTGATGATTGGTGAGCGACAGCCGCGGCGCTTCGTGGCGCCGAAAGGGCGCGGTTTGTGGCTCATGTTTTGCGAGTCTCCGTGGGCCGGTTGGTTTGCCGCAATGGTCGCGCTGCGGCGGCGCGTGTCAGACCGGTGAGGCGCGGGCCTTTGCAGCGGCCGTGAGCCGAGTTGCAGCTTGGCCCCAATCTTGGGCGGCTGGACAGGCCGACGCCATCGCGACTCTGACGCGACGGACACTGACGCGCACGAGCGCACCGATCTTGAGCAGCTTGAGACGAATGGTGCCGCAGGTGGCGGTCGCGAATTTGGTGTCGTGTAGCCCGATACGGCGCGTGGCGCACAGCAGCACATAAGCCATCGAATAGAACCACAGGCGCAGTTGGTTGGCCCGCATGGTGGCGGCCGAGGTGCGATCCGCATAGAGGTCGAGCTGGCACTCCTTGATCCGGTTCTCCATCTCGCCGCGCGCACAGTAGAGCTTTTCGTAAAGGTACTTGGGACTGTACTTGTTCCGCGCCAACGAGGTGACGACGAAACGAGGATTGGCTTCGCCTTGCGTCCACTCGGCCTTGGCGACGACCCGGCGCCGGCGGCTCCAGGTACGGCGCGTCGTCCACATGAAGGTCTTGAAACGGCGCGCTGGGGTGCCGGTGCGCCGGCTCGTGGCGGCGGCAAGATCCAGCTCAGTCTTGATCTCGGCGGTGAGCCGTTCGTTCTTGGCAAGACCGAAGACAAAGTCCACTTTGTTGGCCTCGCACCAGGCCATCAGGTCCTCCCGCGCGAAGCCTGAATTGGCGCGCAACAGAATACGCGTCCGCGGCCAATGGGTGCGAACCCGAGCGACAATGCGCGCCACCTCCTCGACCGCGCCGGCCGCTGCGTCGATGTCAGCACGCCGCAGTTTGGCGACCAGCAGATGCCGGCCGCAGAACACGTATAGCGGCAGATAGCAGTAGCAATCGTAGTAGCCGTGGAAGAAGCGTCCCTCCTGCTCACCGTGCAGCGGATCATCGGTCGCATCCAGATCGAGAATGATCTGCTTGGGCGCGCGGTCATGCGCCTCCAGAAACAGATCGACCAGCAGATTCCTGATCGCCACCGGATTGTGGCTGATCTTGTGGTAGCGCGTCGGCTCCAGTTTGCTCAGTTCCAGCCGGTTCAGCGTCGACTTGCCGGCCACCGGCGCGCAATCCGCGCGTCGCGCTGCCAGCTTGCCCGCCAGCACCGCCATCATCGGATCGTGACGCAGTTCGTCGTGATCGTTGAGATCCTCATAGCCAAGCGCGATGGCGAACACCCGCTGGCCAACCAAGGTCGCAACCTCGTGCTCG
Organism: uncultured Alphaproteobacteria bacterium; assembly: GCA_963729965.1. Classification (GTDB taxonomy): domain Bacteria; phylum Pseudomonadota; class Alphaproteobacteria; order Rhizobiales; family Xanthobacteraceae; genus BOG-931. The sequence continues at coordinate 371,237 of CAVSPX010000004.1, read as the reverse complement.
ATCCATGCCGGACGCCGCTCGTCGTGAAAGCACGACGCAAACCGATCCATCAGATCAATTGCACGATCGGTGGCTCTTAGAAGTAACGCTCCCGCATCCGACGTGACCAATCCCGCATCAAATGCGGCTTCCATTGAGCGGCCTTCTACGATTCCAAAATCGAATACTTCTGCGCTACACTCTGTCGGCATCGGGGTGCTCCGCGAATCGACGTAAAGTCGTTGTGGCACAACAACTTTCGCTGATTCGCAGCCCCGATGCGCTCATTTGTATGAGAAATATGGGCTAGACCGGCCCCCAGCCTCCCTCCCGCGAAGCGGGTTCGTTCGGTGCTCCAACTCCGACATGTCACGCGGAAAACTTTCATGCCGAACGGAAAACGCTTGCTGAAATGCGAGCGGCTTCAAATAGTCAGGTAAATCCTTTGCTTCCGGCATGGTCGCTCCATCAACCAGGACCGGAAAGATCGGGAGTTTTCGCTCCAAAGCCGACGCTACTTCCAAGTAGACGTAGTCACTTGTTTCGCCGTCGGAAGTCCCATGAGACGATCTCAGAAGTTGTGACCAGCGCTGGCCGATGACAACTACCATGGTGTTGCATTTTTCCAAGTCGTTCTTCAGCACCGACTGAAAATTCTCGCCAGGTCTTATTGAATCAACATCAATAAACACCTTTCCTTTCCCGAAGGTCTTTTCAAGCCGTTGGCAAATGCTGCGCGCATCGGACTTGGAATCTGATCGGCGGTAGCTGATGAATATGCCGCTGGTCATCAGATCAAGTCATCGCGAGCGGGCGGAATAACGGCTTGCCCAAAGCACGCCGAGAAAATTGCGACGCCTCATCGGCTGCCTTCTGAACATAAGCCGCAAATTACCACACCGGCAGGCGCGATGAGAACGCCGTTGAGCTGTGATCCGACGCGAGCGCCGAACTGCTTTTAGATCACTGTTTGCCCCCATGGAGCCAAGGGTGCGGGCTCGATCTCGTCTCATTGTTTCCGTGACTCTTCCTTGACTTTGTCTCCGTTTATGATAAGAAATAGTCCTCGCTTCCGTGAAGGAGGTGGTCCGGAGGCAAGCCGGATCATCGGGCGAGGACGGTGCCCGCGGGCGGCTTTGCAGGCCGTTCCCGGGCGGTTTCGGACATCAGTCTGCCGGCATTACGACCGGCATGCGAGGTGCTCGCTGTAACCTGGGCAGGCGCCGGCGGGAGACCCCCGCCACCGACAGGCGCTCGCGCCGTGAAACATGGTCCGAGATCGCACCTTGGGATGCGCGAGTCCCAAGGACAGAGCCGCGGTGGAACGCCGGAAGGCGAGCGCACCCTGCAGGGTGCGCGCCGCAACGCAAGTTGCGGTGGATACGGTCTGCGTCTTACGGCGTTCCGCATCCTTCTTTTTGTTTCGTTGATTCGTAGATGGCGTAACGGGCCCGTGATCGTGACGGAAAAGCCGGTCCCACCGCCGGGCCTATCTGTCGGACATCGCGGCTCTGTCGGAGAAGGGCGAATAGCGAAGTAGCGAATAGGGCCTGTTCTATTCACTACTCACGACTCGCCACTCGCTACCAGTAAGCCTCGGGCGCCTAGGCGCGCCGCGAGAACGATTTTCCATGTTCACCTCTCCCCGCGCTCATGACACCATGGCCGGGGGTGATTTGGTTCCGGGTTCATAAGCACCATGTCGCGTGAGAAATTCCCCTGGGCCGGCCTGCCCGACGAGGAACTGCTCGACGTCCGGCTCAAGGACCTCAAGCTGACCATCGCCGGCACCTGGCTGGAGGACTGCCTGGCCACCCTGCACGACGAGCTCGCGCAGGTCGGTCTGCGGGTGCGGCCGCATGCCTGGATTTCCAGCGAATGGTTCAGCCCGGACAACACCCCCGGCATCGGGGTTCCGTTCTATCTGGCGCATCCGCGGCTGACGCGGCTCGAGCGCAAGATGATTCTCGACGTCGAAGGCGGCACTTGGCGCGAGTGCATGGCCATCCTGCGCCATGAGGCCGGTCATGTCGTTCAGCATGCCTATGGGCTGGCGCGCCGGCGCGCCTGGCAGCGGCTGTTCGGGCCGTCGTCGCAGCGCTATCCGCGCTACTACCGGCCCAATCCGGCCAGCCGGAATTTCGTTCAGCATCTTCGCCTGTGGTACGCGCAAAGTCACCCGGACGAGGATTTTGCCGAGACATTCGCGGTGTGGCTGCGGCCGCGCTCCAATTGGCGTACGCGTTATGCCGGATGGTCGGCGCTCAAGAAGCTTGAATATGTCGACGAATTGATGGGCGAAATCGCCAATGTGCGGCCTTCGCTGCGCGGGCGCGAGACGGTCGATCCGCTCAGCAAACTCGATGAGACGCTCCGCGAGCATTACCGGAAGAAACAGGCGCTCTACGCGTTCGATGCGCCCCGAACCTACGATCGCGACCTGCTCCGGCTGTTCTCGGCCGATCCGAAGCATCGCCGCTCCGAAGCGGCGTCCTCGTTCTTGCGCCGTCATCGCGCCAGCGTGCGCAAGCTCGTGGCGCAATGGACCGGAGAATATCAGCTCACCCTCGATGCCGTGCTCGACGGCATGATCGCCCGCTGCCGGGAGCTCAATCTGCGCGCGGTCGGGCCGGAGCATAAACTCGTGACGGAATTCACCGTGCTGTTGACTGCCAAAACCATGCATGCACTGTTTGGTCCGTCGCGGCGAAGATGGATCGCGCTATGAAGAAGCTGCGCGTGCTTGTGCTCATGCATCCGGACCTGGTGCCGCCGGATTCGAGCAAGGGCTACAGCGAGCAGGAGATCAACGAGTGGAAGACCGAATACGATGTCGTGACCACGCTGCGGGGTGCCGGACACGATGTCCGTCCGCTCGGCGTGCATGACGAGCTGAAACCGATCCGCGATGAAATCGAGAGCTGGAAGCCTGACGTCGTTCTCACCCTGCTCGAGGAGTTTCACGGCGAGGCGATCTACGATCAGAACGTCGCCAGCTACCTCGAACTGATGCACGTCCCCTACACCGGCTGCAATCCGCGTGGCCTGATGCTGGCGCGCGGCAAGGACCTGTCGAAGACGCTGGTGCATTATCACCGCATTCCGGTCCCCGCCTTCACCGTATTTCCGAAGCGACGCAAGGCAAAGCGTCCGGCGCGATTGGCGTTGCCGCTGATCGTCAAGAGTTTGAGCGAGGACGGCTCCTACGGCATCTCGCAGGCCTCCGTGGTCGACAGCGACGAAAAACTCGCCGAGCGCGTTGGCTTCATTCACGAACGAATCGGCACGGCGGCGATCGCCGAGCAATATATCGAAGGCCGCGAGATCTATGTCGGCGTGCTCGGCAACGACCGCCTGCGCGTGTTGCCGATCTGGGAGCTGCAATTGCAGAATCTGCCGGATCGCGACTGGCCGATCGCCACCGAGAAGGTCAAGCACGATCCCGATTATCAGGAGCGCCACGGCATCCTGCAGGGCCCGGCGAAGGATCTGGCGCCCGATGTGGTGGCGCGCATTCAGCGCTTCGCCAAGCGGATCTACCGGACGCTGGAACTCGACGGCTACGCCCGCATCGATTTCCGGCTCGCCGCCGACGGCACGCCGTATTTCCTCGAGGCCAATCCCAATCCGGAAATCGCCGAAAGCCAGGAGTTCGCCGCGGCGGCGAAGCATGACGGGATCAAATATCTCGATCTGTTGCATCGCATTCTCGCGCTCGGCATGAAACGCGCCGCGGCCGCAGTGTCGGGCGGCTAGCGTCGCACCGGCGCAGGGTCGCTTGCGCCACCGGCCGTGAAGGCCGATAGTTGCGTTCGTGACCAATTCGCCAGTGCTCGCTTGGGAGGTCCGATGGCATACGACACCAAAAGCGACGCCAAGATCCGCAAGGCCGAGCCGGCGGCGGGTCCGAAGCGCGCGCCCGCCAGCGCGCCGCCGCAATATCAATCCGGCTTCGGCAATCACTTTGTCTCGGAGGCGGTGCCCGGTTCGCTGCCGGTCGGACAAAACTCGCCGCAACGTCCGCCGCGCGGACTCTACGCCGAGCTGATTTCCGGCACCTCGTTCACCACGGCGCGTGCCGAGAACCGGCGCACCTGGACCTATCGCATCCAGCCATCGGTCGTGCACCGGCCCTATGCGCGGATCGACAATAGGCGGATCCGCAGCGCGCCGTTCAACGACGTCGACGCGACGCCGACGCAGTTGCGCTGGAGCCCGCTGCCGATGCCGCAACAGCCGGCCGATTTCATCGAAGGGATGGTGACGTTCGGCGGCAACGGCGACGCCGCCACGCAGGTCGGCATGGCGGTGCATCTCTACGCCGCCAATCGCTCGATGCAGGATCGCTACCTCTATAACGCCGACGGCGAGATGCTGATCGTGCCGCAGCAGGGCCGCGCGCGTTTCGTCACCGAGCTTGGCATCGTCGAGGTCAGTCCGGGTGAGATCGCGGTCATCCCGCGCGGCTTGCGGTTTCGCGCCGAACTGCCGGACGGACCGTCGCGCGGCTATGTCTGCGAAAACTACGGCGCCATGCTGCGGCTGCCCGAACTCGGCCCGCTCGGTTCGAACGGGCTCGCCAATACGCGCGATTTTCTCAGCCCGGTCGCGGCTTTCGAGGACGACAAGAAGCCATGCGAGATGATCGCGAAATTCCAGGGCAATCTCTGGGCGGCCGAGATGGATCACTCGCCGCTCAATGTGGTCGCCTGGCACGGCAATTTCGCGCCTTACAAATATGATCTCGCGCGCTTCATGGTGATCGGCACGGTGAGCTTCGACCATCCCGATCCGTCGATCTACAGCGTGCTGACCGCGCCGTCGGATGTGCCGGGCGCCGCCAATATCGATTTCGTCATCTTCCCGCCGCGCTGGCTGGTCGGCGAGAACACGTTCCGGCCGCCCTGGTATCACCGCAACGTCATGACTGAGTTCATGGGGCTGGTGCACGGCGTCTATGACGCCAAGGCCGAGGGTTTCCTGCCGGGCGGCGCCAGCCTGCACAATTGCATGACCGCGCACGGCCCCGACGCCGAGACCTGGGAGCGCGCGACGCGCGCCGAACTCAAGCCGCACAAGATCGAAAACACCATGGCGTTCATGTTCGAAAGCCGCTTCGCGATGCGGCTCACGCATTACGCGGTGGAGTCATCCGAGCTGCAGCATGACTATTTCGAAGGCTGGCAAGGGCTGGAGAACCATTTTCGCGAGATCTGATCGGTGCCGTCCTCCGCAATGGATCAAACGACCCACGACCGTCTCACCGAAGCCGCGCGCGCCTGCCGTATCCTCGAAATGGAAGGCCACGGCGACATGACGCTCGGGCATCTGTCGGTGCGCGACGATGCGGGCGCGGGTTTCTGGATGAAGCGCAACCGCATCGGACTCGGCGAAGTTTTGGGACCCGACGATTTCGTGCTGGTCGACTGGGACGGCCAGCAGATCGCGGGCAGCGGCGGCCGCCACTCCGAATGGCCAATCCATTCGGAGATTTTGCGCACGCGCTCCGATGTGAACGTGGTGGTGCACTCGCATCCGCTCCATGCCAGTATTTTTTCCGCCATTACCGAAAAGCTGCAGCCGTTTACCCTCGACGCCGACTATTTCGTCGAGGTGCCGCGCCACGAGGCTGATGTGGCGCTGCTCGTCCAAAAGAGCGAAGGCCGAGCGCTGGCGCGTTCGCTCGGCCAGAACTGGGCGATCTTCATCGCCAATCACGGCGTGACGTTCTGCGGCACGAGCATCGAACACGCGGTCTGCGTCGGCGTGTTCCTGGAAAAGGCCTGCAGGGCGCAGCTCATCGCGCGCGCCGCCAACATGCGCCGCTCGATGCCGAAGAAGGCGGTGCGCGCCGAGCGCCATCAGCAGATCATGACGCCGGTCCATTGGGAGCATTGCTGGCATTATTTCTGCCGCAAGCTTGAAGCGCGCGGGCGCGCGGCCATCTTCGGCTGATGAACGAAAGCGCGATCACGCGTAAACCTTTTGTCGGGCAACCGCTGCGCCGCCGCGAAGATGTGCATTTCGTCCGCGGCCACGGCTGCTTTGTCGACGACGTGGCGCTGCCAGGCACGGCCTGGTGCGCGTTCGTGCGCAGCCCGCACGCGCATGCCCACATTCGCCGCATCGCCGTTGATGCCGCCAGGAAGCTTCCCGGTGTCTTGCTGGCGCTGACGGCCGCGGATTGGGTGCGCGCCGGTCATGGCGAACTGACGATCGTGCACCCGATGCCGTTCGGCGACGGGCGGCCGATGAACGGCGCGCCACGCCCGGCCTTTGCCGCCGACAAGGTGCGCCACGTCGGCGACATCGTCGCGGCGGTCGTGGCCGAAAACCGCTTCGCCGCCGAAGCAGCAGCCGAGGCCATCGCGGTCGAGTATGAAATTCTCCCGGCGGTCTGCGATTTGCGCAAAGCCGTCGAAGCCGGCGCACCGCTCGTGCACGAGCGGTTCGGCACCAACGTCGTGTTCGAAATCGAGCGCGGCGACCGGCACAAGGCCGAAGCCGCGATGGCGTCCGCCGCCAAGCTCGTCGAGCTTGACTTGTGCAATTCGCGGCTCGCGGCCAATCCGATGGAGCCGCGCGCGTATCTGTGCGACTACGATGCGTCCGCTGACCGCTACACGCTATACGCCACGTCGCAGCAGCCGCATTATCTGCGCCGCTGGCTGTCGCTCTACACGCTGCACATCCCCGAGCACAAAATTCGCGTGATCTCGCCCGATGTCGGCGGCGGCTTCGGCGTCAAAGGCAATTTTGCGGTCGAGGTGTCGACGATCGTGTGGGCGGCGCAGCTGCTGCGCCGGCCGGTCAAATGGACGGCGACGCGCAGCGAGACGCTCTTGTCTGATGCGCAGGCGCGCAATCACGACAGCCGCGCGCGCATGGGCTTCGATAGCGACGGCCGCATAGTTGCCATGCAGGTCGATACGCTCGCCGCACTCGGCGGCTACTTGAGCAATTTCGCACCCAGCATCCCGGGCAATTCCTATCCGCAAACGATCACCGGACTCTATCGCACGCCGCACCTGCATCTGCGCGTACGCGGCGTTTACACCAACACCGTGCCGGTCGATGCCTATCGGGGTTCGGGCCGGCCGGAGGCGACCTGGATCAACGAGCGGCTCGCCGAACTTGGCGCGCGTGAACTCGGCATCGATGTCGCCGAATTTCGCCGCCGCAATCTGATTTCGCGCGGCGACTTTCCTTATCCGGCGCCGGGCGGACGCGTCTACGATTCCGGCGATCCGCCGGCGCTGTTTGAGAAGCTGCTGGCGCTTGCGGATTATCCGACGCTGCGCAAACGGCAGGCGGAGCTGAGAAAGCACGGCGTCTTGGCAGGTATTGGCATCGCCTGCTTCATCGACAAGGCCGGCACCGGACCGAGCGGCAATCTCGCCAAACGCGGCGGTCTGCATGGCGGCTGGGAAAGCGCGCTGGTGCGGGTGCATTCCGACGGCAAGGTGACGCTGTTCGCCGGCAGCCATTCGCACGGCCAGGGCCACGACATTACATTCGCGCAAATCGCCGCGGACCGGCTCGGCCTCGGCATCGACGACATCGCCGTGGTCGAGGGTGATACCGACCGCATCCCGTTCGGCAACGGCACCTGGGGTGCGCGTTCCACATCGGTCGCGGGTACGGCCATTTACCGCGCGTGCGATCAGATCATCGCCAAGGCGCGCCACATCGCCGCCGAGGCGCTCGAATGCGCGGCCGATGACATCGTGCATGACGGCGCACTGTTTAATGTCCGCGGCACGGATCGGACGATCGGTTTTACCGAGATTGCCGATCTTGCCTATCACGGTGCCAAATTGCCGGCTGACGGCTCGTACGGACCCGGGCTTGAGGCCACCGAATTTTACGATCCGCCGGACACCAACGATCCGCAGGCGATGCACCTTGCCGTCGTGACGGTCGATCCCGACACCGGCGCCGTCACGCTCGATGGGCTCTACGCCGCCGACGATTGCGGCACGGTCGTCAATCCCATGATCGTCGAAGGCCAGGTGCATGGCGGCATCGCGCAAGGCGTCGGCCAGGCGCTGATGGAAGAAGTCGTCTACGATGGCGACAGCGGTCAGCTCCTGACCGGCAGCTTCATGGATTACGCCATGCCGCGCGCCGCCGATCTGCCGGCGTTTCGCACTGCGTTCATCGAGACGCCGGCGCCAAGCAATCCGCTCGGCGTCAAAGGCGGCAGCGAGAGCGGCACGATCGGCGCTCCGGCGGCGATCGGCAATGCGGTCATCGACGCGCTATGGCATCTTGGCGTTCGCGACATCGCTTTGCCGATCCGGCCGGAGACGGTATGGCGCGCGCTACGCAACGCGCAAGCAGCGGCATCGAGGAATAGCAACAAGACAGGAATAAAACGGTGAGCAGCAAATCTTCGGACAGCGCCAGGCGGATCGCCGACGAGCTTGCATCGTGCGGCGTCAAGTTGGTCGCCAGCCTTCCCGACAACTGGGTGATGGATGTCATCAACACCATCGAACACGATGACCGCTTCGTCCACGTTCCGGTCAATCGCGAGGAATCGGCGGTCGGCCTGTGTTCGGGCGCCTATATGGGGGCGATGGGATCGGCGGCGCTGATGGGCGCGTCCGGCTTCATGACCGTGGTGTATGCGATCACCAAGATCAACTATACCTACGAAATTCCGCTGTTCCTGATGGCGACCTTGCGCGGCGCGGTCGGCGACCATCACAAGCACCATATTTCCAACGGGCTGTATCTCTTGCCGGTGCTCGACGCGATCAGCATGCCGTACCAGATCATCGACAAGCCGGAGGACATCGGGCTGATTTCACGCTGCTACCGGCACACGCGCACCTATGCGCGGCCGCTGGCTATTTTATTTACACGCGATCTGCTGCGCGGGGGGCAACACTGATGAAATACCTCGATTGCTTCCGCGCCATCGCGCGGCATCGCACCGACGAAATCGTCGTCGCGTCGGCGGGAAATTCTTGCCAGACGTGGTGGGCGGCGACACGCGACTCGGTCGCCAGCTTCTATCTCGACGCGTCGATGAGCCTGTCAAGCATGTTCGCCTCCGGCATCGCGCTGGCGCAGCCTGAATTGAAAGTCTGGGCGTTCATGGGCGACGGCGCGTTCTGCATGAATCCAGGCATGCTGATGGTGGAGCGGCAGATGAATTTGCCGAACCTGACGCATTTTCTCGTCTCCAATCGCGTCTATGGCGCGACCTCGAACGCCGGACTGCCGAACTTCAAGGACAACGATTATGCCGCCATTGCGCGCGGCATGGGGCTTGAGCGCGTATTCGCGATTTCCAGCATCGAACAATTGGAGCGCGAATTCGCAGGCCTGAAAGCCGCGAACTCGCAGGCCCATACCTTCGTGGTGCTCGAAGTCGAGCCATTCACCGACGAAGAACAAAAGATGGAGCAGCCGCCGTTCGACGGCCCCGAACTGAAATTCCGCTTCGGCCGGCATGTTGAAAGCGTGACCGGTGCCAGCGTGTTCGGTTACAAAATCTGAGCGCAGCCTCAGAAATACGTGTCGAGCACGATCTTCTTGAATTCGGGCAGGCGCGGGCCGGCGGCCCTCATCAGTTCGCCCACCATGGTCTGCAGATCGGCGCCGGACATGTATTCGATCTCGCGGTTTGTCCGCGCGCCTTCGGAGATTACGGCCGGATCGGTCAGAACCTTGCCGAAAGCGTCGCGCAAATAATCGACGCGGTCGGCCGGCACCTCGGGTGCAGCCACCATGGCGCGCTGCGCTTCGCCGATTTTCTCGCGCAAGTCGACGATCCAGGTCTTGTCGGCCGGCAGCGGCGCGACTTCGCTCAAGGTCGGCACGTCGGGCAGGTGCGCCCAGCGCTTGGCGCCAAACAAGGCGAGCGGCTTGATCGAATCGATGTGCGGCAGAGCGGAGTCGGCCGAGAGCAGGCCGCAATCGACTTCGTTACTGATCGCGGCGAGCGACATGTCGCCGGAGCCGCGGTAGCCGAGCACAATCTTGGAATGCAGATCGAGTACGTAAGAGATGATCGCCTGCACGTCGCTGATGTCGTCGGCAGGCCCGGTTGCCGACCAGGTCAGGCGCGGAGCTTTGCGCGCGGCGGCGACGGTCTGGTAGCGCGAGGTCTTGCCGACGAACCAGAGTTTCGGCGCGGTGGCGAGCTTTGCCAGCCATTGCAGCCTGGTCACGTCCCAGGTGACGCCGGGGCGATCGAGCATCTGGCTCAGGATCGCCGCCTCGGCGCTACCGTTCATGATGGTCAGCCCGTCGGTCGGGCGCGTCAGCAGCGTCGCCAGCGCGGCGAGCCCGCCGTTGCCGGCCTTGTTCTCGACCAGCGCCTCGGCGCCGAGTTGTTGTGCCAGCGCCGGAGCCACGAGCCGGGCGTAGATGTCGTAGCCGCCGCCGGGCGGCGAGCCGACCAGGATGCGCACCGTCTTGCCGCGGTAGAATGCGGCCGCATCGGAAGGCGCCGCGATGACAGCGGGTGCGGCGATGACAGGCGCAGCCGCTGCACACCCGGCGAGCGCGACGAATTTCCGGCGATTGATTCTGATGTACATCGGCACCCACCCGAGATCCCGGGTCAATGTTAGCGCAGATCAATGTAGCGCACCGGTGCGCTCGGTGCCGAGTCCGATCATGAAGGTTTTGGCGTCGGCAGTGATTGCATCTTCGGCGGCACACTTGCGGCCGGCAATGCGACCGGCTGCCAGTTGACGACCGCTTGGGGCATCGACGCCGCTTAAGAGCACTATTGGACGCCGCAGTGGCACCAGAGCTTGGTGTTCGATGGCATGTGGGAGAAGTATGGCACGGGTACCGGTTCGGCCAACTCGATGCTGTGCGTCGGCGAAGGCCTCGGCGCCGGTACGACCGCTGCCGCTGCTGGTGGTTGCAACAACAACTGGGCCGTCTGGGGGGTCGGTTCGCGCCTGCAGTGGGATGTGACCAAGCACTTCTACATCGGTGTGGAAGCGATCTACCAGCACATCGACAGTGCTCAGACCGGACTCGCAGGCAATGCGCTGACGGCTCCGATCACGCTGGCGAACTCCGGCGCGACCACGTGGGCGAACCAGTCGAACTGGATCTTCACATTGCGCATGCACAAAGAATTCCTGCCGTAATCGGATGATTTCCGATCACGCGTGAGAAGCGGCTGGCGAACCTCCGGCTGCAATACGGTCCCCGGCGGCGTCCCCCGCCGGGGACGCCCCAAAAATATAACTCTTGGTCTTGGTTGGTTCCACCCGGCTGATCGCGCCGACAACAAAACCTCAGCCGCGAATGCGCGGCTCACGCCTTGCGCAGAAAATCGAAATCGCAGCCGGCTTCGGCTTGCAGCACGCTTTGCATGTAAAGGCGCGCGTAGCCGCGGTCAGGCATCGTCGCGAATGGACGCAGGGCGGCGCGGCGTTTGGCAAGTTCGTCATCGCCGACCAGAAGATCGAGGCGGCGCTGCGACACCGACAGTTTGATGCGGTCACCGTTCTGTACCAGCGCCAGCGGGCCACCGATCGCGGCTTCTGGCGAGACATGCAGCACGATGGTGCCGTAGGCGGTGCCGCTCATGCGCGCGTCCGAGATGCGCACCATATCCCTGACGCCGGCGCGTGCGAGTTTCGACGGGATCGGCAGATAGCCGGCCTCCGGCATGGCGTAGCCGCTCTTCGGGCCGGCATTCTGCAGCACCAGAAAGTCGTCGGCGGTGACGTCGAGATCGGGCGCGTCGATGCGGCGGGAGAGGTCGTCGAGCGAGGAGAACACCACGGCGCGGCCTTCGCGCTCGAACAGTCGCAGATCGGCGGCGGAGCGCTTGATAATGGCGCCGTTCGGCGCCAGCGAGCCGAACAGAGCGGCGAGCCCGCCCTGTTTCTGATAGGGCTCGGACAGCGGGCGGACGATATCGCGATCGACCCACGGCGCGGGCTGCGTCAGGCGCTCGCCGAGCGTTTCGCCCGTCACCGTCATGCAGTCGAGATGCAAGAGCGGCTTGAGTTCGCGCAACACGGCGCCGATGCCGCCGCCGGCAAACAGGTCCGACATGTAATGCGCGCCGGTTGGTTTGAGATCGACCAGGATCGGTGTTTCGTCGGACAGCGCATTGAGGCGTTCGAGCGAAACGTTGATGCCGGCGCGGCCGGCGATGGCGGTGAGGTGAATGAGGCCGTTGGTCGAGCCGCCGATGGCGAGCAGGATGCGCAGCGCGTTCTCCACCGACTGGGCAGTGACGATGCGGCTCGGCCGCAATGGCGTGCCGATCATCGCGGCGGCGCGGCGGCCGCTCGCTTCCGCGGCGCGCAGCCGGTCGGAATGCACCGCCGGAATCGCCGCGGTGCCTGGCAACGTCATGCCGAGTGTTTCGGCGACCGCCGCCATGGTGCTGGCCGTGCCCATCACCGCGCAGCTGCCGGTGGTGGTGGCGAGATTGCCTTCGATGTCGTGGATGTCGTGCTTTGAGATTTCGCCGGCGCGGTATTTGGCCCAGAACCGTCGGCAGTCGGTGCAGGCCCCAAGCCGCTCGCCGTGATGCGCCATTGGCAGCATCGGTCCGCCGATCAGCATGACGGCCGGCAGGTCAGCCGAGACGGCGCCCATCAGCAGCGCCGGTACGGTCTTGTCGCAGGCGCCAATCAACACCACCGCATCCATCGGCTGGGCGCGGATCATTTCCTCCGCATCCATCGCCATCAGGTTGCGGAACATCATGCTGGTCGGCGACAGAAACACCTCGCCGAGCGAAACGGTCGGGAAATCGAGCGGCAGGCCGCCGGCAGCGATGACGCCGCGTTTGACCGCCTCGACCAATTCGGGAAAGTGCCGGTGGCAATTGTTGAAGCCGCTAGCCGACTGGGCGATGCCGACGATCGGCCGCCCCAACATCTCGGCCGAAAACCCCATCGACTTGGCGAACGAGCGCCGCAGGTAAAGCGAGAAATCGGCGTCGCCGTAATTGGTGAGTCCGCGCGCCAGGCCGTACTTTTGTTGGTCCGCCAAGGTAGCCTCTGCTTCGTTTTATCGCCGGTTCAATCGATCGCGTTCGGATCGCCGGCAAACTCCATCGGCGTATAGAAGCCGCCGTGAAACTGCGCTGCGATCGCGTCTTCCTTTTTGCCCTGCGCCAGGATTTCGGCGGCGAATTTCTCCGAGTCGTCCTGCGGACGATAGCCCAGAAACTTGGCATTGGTGTTGTCCCAGCGACTGCGCAGATTGTTGGAGACGCCGTAGACCACAACGAAATGATAAGATGGATGATCGATGCAGCGGCGAATGAGCTGAACCATGTCGCGGTGGCTGATCCAACTCAGCAATTGCCGCGCGTCGCGCGGGCGGTCCGGCTCGATGAACGTGCCGATGCGCAGGCACGCAATGCTCAACCCATATTTGTCGGCATAGAGGCGGCCGAGCGCCTCGCCGAATACTTTCGACACACCGTAGCGTGTGTCGGGCCGCGGCAGCACACGATCGTCGATGAAGCGCTCGCGGCGGTGAAAGCCGACGGCGTGATTGGAACTGGCATAGACGATACGTTTGACGCCGCTTTTGCGCGCGGCCTCGAACACGTTGTAGCAGCCCTCGATATTGAGCGGCAGCACCTTGTCCCATCCGGCCTCGGTCGGCTGCCCGGCGAGATGCACGACGCAGTCGATGCCGGCGGTGGCCTGCTCGATCGCCGCCATGTCGCGGATGTCGGCGGTGACGACTTCCTCGCCCTCCGCCGCAGCGCCGAGCGGCGCTACGTCAAGGAAACGCAGAAGCGGGTAGGCGCCGCGCAGACCGCCGCGCACGGCGCGGCCGATCTGGCCCGCGGCGCCGGTGATGAGAATGCGTTGCATGCGTCCTCGCTGGTCACGCGGCGGCAGCGCCGACACTGGCATCGGCGGATATAAGCCCCCCGTGACGGCTTAGGCAAACGTGCGGCCGGGCGTCCGTGGCCGGCGCAACCAAATCGGGCGCCACTGGTTTACTTTCGGTCCGCGGCGGCCACAATGCAGGCAGCCGCCGGTGCGACAGCGACACCTTTTTGCGATGACCAACAAACCCAGCATCGTTTTTCTGTTCGACGTCGACAATACGTTGCTCGACAACGATCGCGTTCAGGCCCATTTGAGCGAGCATCTTGCAAGGCACTATGGGACGGCCGCGCGCGACCGCTACTGGGAAATCCTGCGCGAGCTGGTCGATGAGCTTGGCTACACCGATTATCTCGGCGCGCTGGAGCGCTATCGCATCGAGGCCCTTCACCGTCCCGATATTCTGCTGATGTCGAGCTGGCTGGTCGACTACCCGTTTGCCGACCGGTTGTTTCCGGACGCCGTGGCGGTGCTGCGCTACGCGCGGCAATGGGGACAGACCGTGATCCTGTCCGACGGCGACGCGGTGTTTCAACCGCGCAAGGTCGAGCGCTCGGGATTGTGGAGCGCGGTGGACGGCCGCGTCCTCATCTACATTCATAAAGAGCGGGAGCTGGCTTACGTCGAGCGGCTCTATCCGGCCGATCGCTATGTGCTGATCGACGACAAGCTGCGCATTCTGGCCACCGTGAAGGACATCTGGGGCGAGCGCGTGACCACGGTGTTTCCCAAGCAGGGCCACTATGCGCATGACCCGGAGATCCTGAAGGCGTATCCGCCGGCCGATATCTCGCTGGACAAGATCGGCGACCTGTTGGCCTGCGACCTCGGCGCATTTCTAAAGAGATAGGCATCGCTTCGGGCCGCGTCGCCTAGACGCCTTCACGCTTCCGGATACCGTTGTTAAACTCTCGTTCGGTGGCGACATCACTCCGGCATGCGTAAGGAATCGTGTGCAAGCGTCACCGTAATGAGCCGACCAGACCTAGGTGATATTCGAGCCTCGGCCGCTCCGCACATTTGTGAATTCCGCACGCTGCCTCGATCGCGCTTGGGAGAGCGTCGTGAGAGAGGCCGCGCCCATCGATTGCTTGTTGAGCTGGGACGCCCATGGCGACGAGCCTGAAGTCGTTTACCGCCGCCTGCGGGCGCACCCGCGATATCGCGTAGCTGTGCAGACTTTCGCGCACAACATGCTCGGTCAGGCGGAAGCCGATCCGGCGCTGGATGGAATCCTCAAGGACGCCGGCCGCAACGTGGCGGCCAAGTGCTTGGCCTATCTGCATGTCACGGGCGGCCTCACGTTACCGCGTCTGAAGGCGCTGTGCGCTTCGATCGGGCTGGTCAGCCCAGGTCGGGCGCGCGCGCTTTTGCTGTACCTGCGCTACGTCGGCTACGTCCAACTCCTTCCCAGCCGCGGCAAAGGTGCGCCCGCGCAGTATCTCCCGACCGACCGTTTCCTTAAGACGTGGCGAAATCACATGTGCGCCGTGCTGGAGGCGGCCACGGTCATAGAGGCGGCGGCAGGCCTTGTGCTGAACGCTCTGGATGTCGCGGGCGTGTTCGAAACATTAGTTCGCTGCATCAGCGAAGGCTACCTCGAAGGGCTGCGTAACATCGATCCTAATTCGTCATTCTTCCGGGTCTTCATGCACCGCTACGCCGGGACTCAGCTGGTACACGTACTTGTGACCGCGACGCCAGACGCCTTCCCGCCGGAGCAACCTTTTGAACTGTCGATCTCCGCCGCGGCCCGGAGATTCGGTGTCTCCCGCACGCATATCCGCCGCATGCTGCTGGCCGCGGAGCGGGAAAGGCTGTTGCGGCTGGAACTCGACGGAACCATTCGCCTGGAGCCGTCGGGGCGTGAGGCCGTCGATCATATCTACGCCACACAGATTCTTGTGTTCCTGGTGGCAGCAGCCCGCACGCTGAAGGCTCGGCCCGACCTCATCGTCCCGAACCAAGTCGGTCAGCGTGGCTGACCTTGTTGGTTGATCCTGGCAGGGCAGCGCCGTCGGGCGTTGTCGCCGATCGGATTCGGCTGTCGCCAGGACAGCCGACCGGAACCTTGGTCAAAAATGTTCAGGTCCCCGCCAGCCTGCTCTCTGCTATTTCGTTCGCTCTGGGCGACGTTCCGGAGGGACCAGACGATGGCCAATTCGATCCTGGCAACAATCGAAAATCGGATGGCCGAGGAGTCCGATTTCTGACTCTCGGCTCACACCAGCAATGCGATGGCGGAGGATCAGAAGATCAGCCGCGACATCGCGCCTCATCCTCTAGGGAAACCAGACCGACTTCCAGAAACTGAAAGCTACAATCGATAAGCAAACCGCCGCGAAAGAGCGCTATCACGCACCTTGCCGCCGCTCTCGATGGCGTCGCCGCACGGCGGCCAGTCAATCAGCAACGGAGTAGCCGCAATGCTTTTCTGTCTGACCGCGAATTACACGCCAAAGTCGCTCGACGCCATGGCCAAAAACCCAGCCAATCGCCGCGAGGCGGTCGAGAAGTTGCTGACCGCCGCCGGTGGCAAGTTGGTCGCCATGTATCACACGATCGCCGAAGGCCCCGGCGCGATGGCGATCGTTGATGTCGATCCCGCCGTGGCGCCCGCTCTGGTCGGCGTTTTGGCGTCGTCCGACGGCGTTGCGAACGTCAAGGTGCAGCGTCTGTTCACCGGGGAAGAAGTGATGGCGATTCGGCAAAAGAGAGTTCAGCTCCAGGACGCGTACCGGGCACCAGGGCAGTAGGTCAGAGGAGGCAGGCCTCTCGTGACGGAGCCAAGCCACGCGATTGGCCGCAAATGCCCGGAGTGGTCGGCTTCGCGGCCGAAGACGCGTCGCAGTAACAAGGAGAAGATCATGCGCATGATGCTGAAATTCACAATTCCGGTCGAGAAGGGCAACGCTGTGATCAAGGACGGCTCCATTGCGAAGACAATGGAGTCCATCATCGCCAAGCTTAAGCCCGAGGCCGCGTATTTTACGGTAGTCGACGGCCTGCGCGGCGGCATGCTGTTTTTTGATATGAGCGACGCTTCGCAAATCGTCGAGACGGTCGAGCCATTTTTTCTCGCCCTCAATGCGACGACTGAACTCGCGCCGGTGATGAACGGCGACGACCTGCGCAAGGGGCTCGCAAAGCTCGCGCAGAAATAAAACATCATCACCCGCGAAACGAAGCGATCCTGACCAGGACCACCTCGTCACCTTTGATCTCTTTCGCACTGACGACGCTTCGTCAGGCGTGCATCGCACCCAGGGACGCGGGCACTCATGCTGGAGGCCGCAATGCCGAATGTCGGAAAGCCATTCGTGGTAGGTGCCGGAGAAAGTCGCTCTGCACACAAATTGGGAGGCGTGAGCGGGACGACGATTTGCGTCAAGTTTGCCGGAGCAGATACCGGCGATCAACTCGCGGTCCTGGAACTGCCGACTGAATTGGGCCTGGGTCCGCCGCTTCATGTTCACAAAGTCGAAGACGAATGGTTCTATGTGCTGGAGGGCGAGCACGAATTCCAGGTCGCTGGCAAAGGCTTCCGCGTCGCGCCCGGCGACAGCATCTTTGCACCGCGATTGGTTCCACATACGTGGCGCAATGTCAGCGCCCGTCCCGGGAAGATGCTCTGTGTCGCCGTACCGGTCGGCCAGCTGGAAGAATTCTTTCAAGAACTTTCCGTCCTGGCGTCTTCTGATCCCGCCAATGTCGGTGCGAGGAAGGCCCTGTTCGAGAAATACGATATGCAGATCGTGGGACCGCCCTTGAGCGAATATCGGGCTGACCACTCGTAGCGATCGACGAGCGGACACGTTGCAAAGTACCGACAAGCACAGGCCCGGCCTTCCTGTCTTGCCGCTCGGTTGCCCGACGACCCCGGCAGCAGGTGCCGGCGTGCCAGAGAATGTCACTGGCGCCACTCCCGGTGAAAGCAAGACAGGCTGGCCCGCTGGGCCGTAACCAAAGCGAGATCGATCGTTCCTGCGACGACGTCTCGTGACAACCGGCGCCAGTTCGCCTAGCCTCTCTGCGTGAGCGCAGACGATTATCATCCATTTGTTCCGCAGCCAGCCGGCTCCAAGATTGCAGGTCCGACGCCGCGCGAGCACGCTCAGGCACGGATCAAGAGCCCGCGCGCGCAGGGCTTGTTCGCCAACTGGGAACGGCTCTTCCACGAGCCGTTTCGTGGCATCACTACCTCCGGCCAGGTCGTTCCAGGCCTCTATTCGACGCGGCCGGAGGACGCGCCGACGCTCGCCATGATCGAGGCTGTCAGCTCGCTGCTGGCGCACATGACGCCAGAACAGAGGAAGGCATCATGCTTTCCGGTCGACTCGCAGCAATGGCGGCATTGGCAGAACACCGAATTGTACGTCGAGGATTATGGACTGCGCCTGGACGAAGTCGGCGAGCCGCTGCGCGACGCGGTGATGGCGGTGCTGCGGGCGAGCATGAGCGCGCATGGCTACGCGCTGTCGCGCGATGTGATGAAACTTAACCGCTTCCTCGGCGATATCGTCGGCGGTCCGGCGGTGCTGGGAGAATGGAGCTATATCTTTTGCCTGTTCGGCAGCCCGTCGACCGCCGAGCCATGGGGCTGGCAGCTTTTCGGTCATCACCTGGTTCTGAACTGCTTCGTGCTTGGCACGCAAATGGTGCTGACGCCGGCGTTCTGGGGCGCCGAGCCGAGCTATGCCGACCACGGCCCGTTCAAGGGCATACGTCTGTTCCAGGATGAAGAGCGCGCCGGCCTCACGCTGATGCGCTCGTTCTCGGCCGAACAGCAGAATCGCGCCATCGTTGCGCATTCGATGATGGGCGGCGACCTGCCGGAAGGCCGGCGGCATTTCGCCGACAATTTGCATCTCGGCGGCGCGTTTCAGGACAACCGCATCGTCCCTTATGAGGGGCTGAAGGCGGACGGCCTGTCCGCTTTGCAGCGGCGCGACCTGATGGACCTGGTCGAAAAATACCTCGTCGTGTTGCCCGAAGGCCCACGCCACGCGCGTATCGCCGAGGTCGAGCGCCATCTGCCGGACACTCATTTCTGCTGGATCGGCGGTTTTGCGGAGGACAGTCCGTTCTATTATCGGGTGCAGAGCCCGGTGACTTTCATCGAGTTCGACCACCACGCCGGCGTGTTCCTGACCAATCCGGAGCCAGCCAAATTCCACGTCCACACCATCGTGCGGACACCGAATGGCAACGATTACGGCTTCGACCTGTTGCGCCAGCACTACGCGCATTCGCCGCATCACAAGCCGCACCAAGCGCAGCAGCAACAGGCATTGCATCGCCATCATCACGGCGACGGCAGCTACGATCACCATCACGGCG
This sequence comes from uncultured Alphaproteobacteria bacterium, assembly GCA_963729965.1. Classification (GTDB taxonomy): domain Bacteria; phylum Pseudomonadota; class Alphaproteobacteria; order Rhizobiales; family Xanthobacteraceae; genus BOG-931. Next base: position 352,068 of record CAVSPX010000004.1, on the reverse strand, counting down.
CTGGTCCAGCGAAAGCTTAAGGCCATACCGGCGTGTATGAGTTGTGCGGACGAAAGGATGACATTCGTGGCTCTAGCGATCCTGCTTATTCTGGCCGGCCTGATGGGAGCGGCCGGCATCATGCTGGCGGCCGCGGGTGCGCACGCCGCGCCCGGCGCGGGGCTCGACAGCGCCGCCTATATGCTGCTGTTTCACGCCGCTGCGATTATCGGCGCGGCGGCGCTGATCCGAGACAGTGTCATGTGGCGAGGCGCGGCGTTGGTGGTGCTCGCAGCGTGGGTCATTGGCGCCGTATTATTCTCGGGTGACATAGCGCTGCGCGCCTTCGCCGGGCATCGCCTGTTTCCGATGGCGGCGCCGTCCGGCGGCATTATTCTCATTCTGGGCTGGCTTGGCTTTGCCGTGGCGGCCATCGGCGCTCTGGTGCGTGGCTGAGGCGTCCTTCATCTGAACATCGCGGAACTGCGGTATTGCTGGCCCGTTGAAAGCATTATTGCCCCGAATGAGGCCCCCCCAAGAGAACACACAATGAGAGCATGTATGGCCGGGCTGGCGGTGGCACTTGTCGTCGCGTTGCCGTCACAGCACGCGCTGGCGCAACAGCAGGCGGTCCTGACCTATCACGGTGACGCCGGCCGGAGCGGCAATTTCGTTGTGCCGGCGCTCACCTTCGACAAGGCGCGTGGATTGCATCTCGATTCCGCGTTCGCTGCGCGAGTTGACGGCCATCTCTATACGCAGCCGCTCTATTGGCGTGCGCCCGGCGCCAGCACGGCGATGCTGCTGACGGCCTCGGAAAACGATGTCGTCCAGGCCTTCGATGCGGCGACCGGAAAGGAATTGTGGCGGCGGTCCGTGGGCCGACCGGTGCCGCGATCATCTTTGCCGTGCGGCAATATCAATCCGCTCGGCATTACCGGCACGCCGGTGATCGATCCGTCCTCGCAGGCAATCTATTTCGACGCGGATGTCGACGGCGCGGACGGCCCGCACCACGACATGTTTGCGCTGTCGCTCAAAGACGGCAGCGTTCTGCCCGGCTGGCCGGTCGATGTCGGTGACGCATTGCAAAAAGCGGGCAAGCATTTCGATCCGCGCACGCAGAACCAGCGCACCGCGCTGACTGTGCTCGACGGCATGGTCTATGCCGGCTACAGCGGCCATTACGGCGATTGCGGCGATTATCACGGCTGGTTGGTCGGCTTTTCGCTGCACGATCCCGGCAAGATCGTAAGTTTCGAGACCAAGGCGCGCGGCGGCGGCATCTGGGCGCCCGGCGGCTTCCCGGTTGTCGGACGTGACCTCTTCTTTGCGACCGGAAACACGTTCGGCGCTCGTACCTGGAGCGACGGCGAAGCGGTGTTTCGCGTTCCGCCCGATCTGCGTAGCAGCGACAGCAAACGCGATTTCTTTGCACCGTCCGATTGGAAATCTCTGGATTCCAGCGACGAGGATTTGGGTGGCAGCAATCCCATTGCGGTCGACGTGCCCGGTCCAAGCGGCAGCCAGGCCATGTTGGTCGCCCTCGGCAAGGACGGCAAAGCCTACCTGCTTGACCGCAACAATCTCGGCGGCATCGGCGGCCAGTTGGCCGCGCAAACGGTCTCCAACGATGCTATCCGCACCTCGCCTGCGGCGTACCCGCTCGGCAATGACATGATGCTGGCGTTCGAAGGACCAGGTTCTCAGTGCCCGAGTTCGAGCCGCGGCGAGGGCCTGACTGTTCTGAAAATCCACGGCGGCTCGCCGCCAACAATGACTACGGCATGGTGCGGAGCGGTTAACGGCCGCGGTTCGGCGATCGCGACCACGACGGACGGGCGCGCCAACCCGATCGTGTGGATGCTCGGAGCCGAGGGCGACAATCGGCTGCATGCGTTTCGCGGCGACTCCGGCGCGCCGATCGTTGCGAGCCAGCCGATGAGCGGGTTGCGGCACTTCCAGACGTTGATCGCGACTCAAGACCGCCTCTATGTCGGCGCCGACGGCCGCATCTACGCCTTCGCATTTTGATCGCCGAAGATTTCGACGACCCCGCGCGACATTCCGTCATCTGGGGACGCCCGGATAGCTTTCTGCTAGTGTTGCGGCCGAAGAACCAAAATGGGACTTGGGGGGAAGCAAGATGACAAAGTTCACCGCGCCACCGGCGCCGTCACGCCGCAGCATTCTCAAGGGCGCAGGCGCGCTCACGGCGGGCATTGCGGCGCCGGCCGTCCTCGGCGTCCGCGCCGCCTATGCGGCCTACCCGGACCGTCCGGTCAAGTTCGTTGTCGCCAACACGCCCGGTGGGCCGTCCGACATTGTCGCCCGCATCGTTACCGCAGCTCTGCAGCAGTCGACCGGCAAGACCTTCATCGTTGAAAACCGCGGCGGCGCCGGCGGCAATATCGGCATGGAATACGCCGCGCACTCCGACCCCGACGGCTATACGATCCTGCTCGCCACCAACGCTTATTCGGTCAATTACGGACTCTACAAGCATCTGCCATACGATCCCTACAAGGACTTCGTTGCGGTGAGCGAACTGGCGACGTCGCCAAATTGTTTCACGGTCAAAGCCAACGCGCCGGCGAAGACGATGAAAGATCTGGTCACGTTCGCGCGGGCCAATCCTGACAAATACAATTGTTCGACACCGCCGATCGGCACGACGGCCCAATTGCAGTTCGCGCTGCTCAAGCTGCGCGAAAAACTGCCGAACCTCGCCGACGTCGTGTTCAAGGGCGGCGGCGATGCAATTGCGGCGCTGCTGTCCGGCACCGTGCAAATGAGCTCCGGCTCGCTGGCGCCGGCGCTGCCGCACATCAAGGGCGGCACGCTGAGGTGTCTGGCGGTCTGCGCCACCGAGCGCTGGCCCGATCTGCCGGATGTGCCCACCATGGAGCAGGCGGGCTACAAGGATTTCGTCATGGCGGTCGACTGCGTCTTGCTGGCGCCGGCCAAATCGCCGCCGGACCGGGTCAAGTGGCTGGAGACGGAGACGCTGAAGGTTTTGTCGACGCCCGAGATGAAGGACAAGCTCTACAAATCGGGCTTCCTGGTGCGGCCTCAGGGCGCCGCCGCCGCGTGGGCACGCGTCACCAAGGAGATCGTCGTGTTCAAGGACATCATCGACAAGGCCGGTATCCCGAAGATGTAGGTCGGACGTGACAGCAAGGCGGAAATTTTGATGGCTTATGTTCGGATGATGCGAGTTGTTGCGGTCACGGCCGCGATCGCGGTTGCGATTGCGCTATCCGGTGTCGTGCGATCGGTGAACGCGGCTTCGGTCGACTATCCAGCCCGCGCGATCACGCTGGTCGTTCCCTATGAGGCCGGCGGCGGCAACGACGTGATCGCGCGGCTGGTCGCCGCGAAGATGAGCGCGGCGCTCGGCAAGCCGATCGTGGTCGAGAACCGCGGTGGCGCCGGCTCGACGATCGGCACGCGCTATGTCGCCAAGGCCAGGCCAGACGGCTACACGATCTTGATCGCGACCAGTGCGCTCGCCATCAATCCGTCGCTCTATCCGGATGCCGGCTACGATCCGAAAAAGGATTTCGCCCCTGTCGGGCTGATCGCGACCAGCGCCAATCTGGTTCTGGTGCGGCAATCGTTGCCGGTGCATTCCATGGCCGACCTCATCGCCCTGGCCAAGCAAGAGCCGGGCAAACTGAATTTTGCTTCGACCGGCACCGGCACCAGCACGCACCTTGCCGCCGAACTGTTCGCCGCCATGGCCGGCGTGAAAATCACCGCCATTCCCTATAAGGGCGTCGCACCTGCGGTGACCGACCTCCTCGGCGAACACGTCGACTTGATGTTCTGTCCGAGCGCGAGCGTCGTTGGTCTCGTGCGCGGGCATAAACTGCGCGCGCTTGCCGTCACCGGTACCAAGCGGTCGCCGCTGTTTCCAGACCTGCCGACGGTCGCCGAAACCGGTCTCGCCGGCTACGCAGCCGAACTGCACTACGGCATTGTCGCGCCGGCCGGCACGCCGGCGCCGATCGTTGCCAAACTCAATGCCGCGCTCGACGGCGCGCTCGCCGATGCCGACGTGCAGAAGCGGCTCGGCATCGATGGTGCGCAAACGTTGCCCGGGACGCCGCAAGACTACGCGGCCGATATCGCGGCCGAGCAGGCGAAATGGTCGGCCATCCTCAAGCAGTCCGGTGTCACCGCGAAATAACGTTTCGTGCAGCACCCCTGGCGCAGCGTGTTCATTACCACCGTGCGACATCGGCGCCACTCGCAAGCGCCGTCCCTCGTCTATCCGTGCGGACCTGACCTGGGGTAAGCTGCCCACCGGGGCCGCCGGGGGTGGGGGAGATCTTGGGCGCGCAGTTCTGGCTGATCCAGACGTTCAACGGCATTTCCTATGGCGCGCTCCTGTTCCTGGTGGGCAGTGGGCTGTCGCTGATTTTCGGCGTCATGCGTATCGTCAACCTGGCGCACGGCTCCTACTTTCTGCTCGGCGGCTACGTGGCGCTGTCGGTGATCTGGACCACCGGCTCATGGGCGCTGGCGATTCCGGTCGCGGCTGTGAGTATTGCCGTGCTCGGTTTGGTGATGGAGCGCGTGTTCCTGCGGCCGCTCGGATTCGATCCGCTGCGGCAAGTGCTGCTGACGGTCGGCTTTGCGTATTTGTTCCAGCAGGCCGCGCTTGATATCTGGTCCGGCAATCCGTTCGACATCGATCCACCGGCCGAATTGAGCCGCACCATTGTCGTCGGTGGCCTGCATCTTCCGGTCTATCGCATCTTCATGATTGCCGTTGCGCTCGTCATCGGGCTTTCACTGTGGCTCGTGATGGAAAAGACGCGGCTTGGCGCCGCCATTCGCGCCACCGTCGACGATGCCCAGATGGCGCGCGGCGTCGGCATCAATACATCGCTGATCTCGACATTGATCTTCGGCCTGGGCGCGCTGTTGGCGGCGTTAGGCGGCGTCATCGGCGGCGCCTTCCTCGGCGTCTATCCTGGCCTCGATTTCGAAATCCTGCCGATCGCCTTTGCGGTCGTCATCATCGGCGGCATGGGCAGCCTCGGCGGCGCTGCGATCGGCGCCCTGATCGTCGGGCTGGGGGATAATTTCGGCAAGGCACTTTTCCCCGAATTATCGTATTTTACGCTTTATGCGCCGATGGCGCTGATCCTGGCGGTACGGCCGACCGGCCTGTTCGGACGGGAATGATCAGGGCATGACCAGTGCACAGTTCAAGGTCGTGGCCGTTGTCGCGGGGCTCGGTGCGATTGCGCTTGTCGTTCCGCACACCGGTTCGTTCGTCGTTCTGTTGGTGACGCGCGCACTGGCATTTTCCATTCTGGTGATGAGCGTTGATATCCTGCTCGGCTTCACCGGGCTCGCGTCGATGGGGCAGGCCGCCTATCTCGGCATCGGCGCGTATCTCACCGCGATCCTGGCGACGCGCTATCATTTCGGTCTCGGCGATGATTTCTGGCTGCTGATTTTGCTGGCCATGCTGGCCGGCGCCGCGCTCGCGGCGGTGTTCGGGCTGCTCGCCATGCGGGCGAGCGGTGTCTATTTTCTGATGATCACGCTCGCGCTCGGACAATGCGTCTGGGGTCTCGCCTATCGCTGGAATTCGCTCACCGGCGGCGACAACGAAGATACGGTGCGGACGCTTCTGAAAATTCACGCCGACGTGTGCGCAGGCGCCTGAAGCATGTCCCGCAACGTTTACCTCGTCGGCAGCGTACCGATGGCGAATGCGGAGGAAGTCTTTGCTGCCGCGAGCGCCACGCTTGGTGCGCACATCAAGCGCATTCCGGACGGCGAAACTGGCGAGCGCGGCGATTGGATCACCTGGCTTGAGCCGGTGTTTTCCGGCAATCCGGGTTTTGTGAAATCCGGCGAATTCTTTCGCGTCCATGCCAGCGGCACCGGCCGCGAGCGCTACACGCTCAAGCCGGATGTCGCGCTTGAAGCCGTGCGTTTCCCCAATCTGTTTTATGCCGATATCGCCGCGCAGTCCTATGCCGTTTTCAAGCGGCTGAAGGATGCCGGCAAGATTCCGGCCGCAACAAAATTCCAGGTCGATCTTGTGCCGGCGCATTCGGTCGTGTGGCTGTTTCTGGTCGAGAAGCTGCACGCCGCGATCGATCCGATCTACAACGACGCCGTCAAGCGCGAGATCGACAAGATCACGGCGATCGTGCCGCACGGCGAACTCGCCATCCAGTTCGACGTCGCGTCGGCGGTGTTCGCCCGTCTCGAACGCAACGAGGCGGGCCGCTACGGCCAGACCAAGGCCGAGATGCAGGAGCGTTTCGCCGGCATCGTCTCCGACCTCGGCAACCACGTGCCCGAGGACTTCGATCTGCTCTATCACTTGTGTTACGGCGACTCCGGACACCGTCACGTGGTCGAGCCGACCGACATGGGCGACATGGTCGAATTCGCCAATCGCGTGTCGCGGCGGATCGCGCGGCCGATCCAGCTCATCCACATGCCGGTGCCGCGCAACCGCGCCGACGATGCGTATTTCGCCCCGCTGCGGCGGCTCGAACTGCGGCCTGAAACCGAGCTGTGTCTCGGCCTCGTCCATTATACCGACGGTATCGACGGCGCGCGCAAGCGGCTGGCAGCGGCCAAGAAATTCGCGCGCGATTTCTCCATCGCCACCGAGTGCGGCTTCGGCCGCCGCGATCCGGCGACAATTCCGGCGCTGCTGCGCCTGCACGCCGACATTGCGGATTTGGACTGAACAGAAACGAACACGGCGGCGGCAGCGTTGTCCAATATCTTGCACCTGCAGGCTCCTTTCTCCTCCTCCGCACGCGGGGCAGGGCAGCAAAAGCAATCCCGTTCTCGCGCCGCGTACTGCTCCTTCTCCCCGCGTGCGGGGAGAAGGTCGGGATGAGGGGGCCTCTCCGCTGGGCTGAGCATCGCGGGGTCGTCTGAAACGCCGCCGCGCATCCCTCGACGCTCAGAATTGCGGCAACGCCCCCTTGTAAGTCGCGAATCACTGCACCGGCTAAGATGACCTGTGCGGTGGCGGGCGGAAGACCGCAGCCCCTGAGGGACACCAAGCCCGTGGGTGAGCATGGGTCTTCGCCCGCCGTTCCATCGAACCCGAACAGTCGCTTGGGCCGCACAGCGAGCCCGCTTGCGCAAGGAAGGGATCAGATGGACGCCACCGTGATCGGCATCGACGTTGCCAAGGATCGTTTGGATGTATGCGTTCGCCCGAGTGGCGAAAGTTTTGTCGTTGATCGCAATGGCGCCGGGATCGAGGCTTTGGCGGAGCGATTGAAGAGACTTCGACCGCGCATCGTCGCGGTCGAAGCTACCGGCGGTTTTGAGACAGTGGTTGCGGCTGGCCTGGCAGCGGCGGAGCTGCCGGTCGTGGTGGTCAATCCGGCGCAAGTGCGCGCCTTCGCTCAGGCTCTCGGCAAGCGGGCGAAGACGGATCCCATCGATGCCGCCGTCATTGCTCATTTTGTCGAAGCAACGAAGGCAGAGCCGCGTGCTCTGCCGGATGCGATGACGCGGCTTCTGGCTGATCTGGTTACGCGGCGGCGCCAGATTGTCGAGATGATGGCGGCTGAGGGTCGTGTGTCACGAGCACCGCCGGTCCACACGGCGGTGCACAACTGTACGAGAGATGAAGGAAGGCCCTTCGAGGTCGGCAGTCAGGTGCTGATCTCAAGCCACCGCAAGCTGCTGTTGTCAAAAGCAATGGTGGTGAGCGTTGCGGAAACGCCAGGACATGATCCTGGCAGGCAAGGTTGAGAGAGGCGAGCGCAAGCGAACCGTCGATGAAGTGTCGAAAGCTGATTAGACGATGTCAGAATCGGGGGCTGACCCTGCCTCCGAGATCAACTCGGGGGAAGCCTGAAGTCTGTCCGAGTGGCATCCGGCATGTAGACGGCGCGAAGCTCAACCAGGCTTTTGTACGGAACGTGAGAACCTGTGCTCCGATGCAAAGGGAGAAGTCACAAGCGGCTAAAACCGCGAGGATCAGAGTACCGATGCGGCGCACAGGGACGGAGTGGCTCGTAGTAGGGATGAAGGCTCTGTAATGGAGCCGGACCGAAGGGGCCGCGTTGTTCAGCCGAAGCTGCGGGCCAACTGGTGACAGGAGGAGCCTGTGGACAAAGCAAAGCCGTTCGACATCCCCAAACGGGAAGTCTGGGAAGCCTTCAAGAAGGTGAAGGCCAACCAGGGAGCGGCCGGAGTAGACGGACAGACGATTGCGGACTTTGAGGCTGATCTATCAAACAACCTCTACAAGCTCTGGAACCGGCTGTCGTCAGGGAGCTATTTTCCTCCGCCGGTGCGACGGGTGGATATTCCGAAGGGAGATGGCGGAACGCGCCCGTTGGGCATTGCGATACGGCGGGCATAATGCACCTCATACAGTTTGCATTGGGGATGGTAGACGAAGATGGGCTGAGTTGACGGTCCATTCTCGAAGGCGCCGATCCAACTCGTTGTTGATCGTGATCGCATAGGGCGCATTCCGCTTGCGCTGAACCGCCGGAACGATACCGCGTTCGATCCAGTAATGGACGACCCAAAGGCTGACGCCATATCTTTCTCGAACCTGGCGAACGTTCAGCGTCCCCTTGGGAGGTGGCGGAGCTGGAATGCGATATTTGTACCTCAGCCATTTGATCGTGCCCAATGTAATCGGCTTACCGGTTGTCGTGCTTTTCTGACCTTCGGTGCGCAGCGCGGCGACGATGTCATCGTCACGATGATCGGCCGCTAATTCTCTGATCCGGTTCACGAATGCCATGGAATAGCGGATCGCCTCCGCCCTGTTCTGCGGGAGTTGGAGGCGCAGTGTTTCAGTTTCGCCGCCTTGCCACCGAATGTGCAGCCTGAGGGTCTTCGCCTCTGGTCCCTTCACTACGGTGATGTCGCGCACCAATAGGCGCAGGATGCGCTTGCGATCTCGGGGGGTCGTGGTCGTGGCCGCCCACAGGCGAGGGAAGTCCTTCGCCAACCGGAGAATCTGCTGCTTCTGTTCGGCGGTGACCGCCCGCATGGTCTTGCGTTCGAAGGCGGCCAATTCGGCTTCGAGATCGTGCAAGCGTTGCATGGCGTCGTTCCAACGCGCTTCGAGTGTCGCTGCGATCAGTCGGTTGCAGGGATCGACCGCCTCGTAACGCCGTTCGGCGAGTTCGGCGTCATAGCGCGCGCGCTCGATCCGCATCCGCCATTGGGCGCCGATGCCGCGATCCCGTTCTTCCAGATTGGTCAGCGCCGCGAGCGCGAGTTCGATCGTCACCGGCGTGATGGCGCTGACCAACCGTTCGCTGATGGCCTGATCGAGGGATGTCGAAGGCGCCGTCAAACAAGCACGGGACGCCAAGGCCTCCCGATGTTTCCAAACACATTGATAGAGCGGGTAGATGCCTCCGTTCCCGGTGTAGCGAATCCCGAGACGGCGTCCGCAAACCCCGCAGAGGAGCAAGCCCTGCAAGAGGCAGAGGCCCTCTCGGGCGGGACCGGAAAGCCCTTCGGCGTTCGTCCGATTCGTGCTCAGACGCTGCCGGTTGGCGATGAACTGATCCGCGGAGATATAGCCTTCGTGGTGATCGGGGATCACAACACGCCAAGCATCCTGCGGCATCAAACGCGATCGTGTCCGGATCTCGCCGGACGATCCCACCTCTTTGGACGATTGGTGTCGTCCGAACACATAGGCGCCGGCGTAGGACGGATTGGCAAGGATGCCGAGGACCCGCGAATGGGTCAGTCTGCCCCACAGAAGTTTGCCGTCCCACGCGCCGCCATACGCGCGACGCGGGAAGCGTAGATCGAGTTCATTGTAGCGTCGCACGACGCCGAAAGCTGTGTTCTCTCGCGCAAACAGGTCAAAGACCGTGCGGACTGCGCCCTGGACCTCCCGATCCGGATCGATCGCGATCTTGTCGCCCTCAAAGACAAATCCGACCGGCAGGGGAAAACGCAATTCGCCCTTGGAGGCCTTGTTGAGTTTGCCTCCATGGAGGCGGGCGCGGATAATATGCAATTCCGCTTGGGCGAACGTACCCTTCATCCCCAATACAAGCCCATCGTTGAACTCGGCCGGATTGTAGCAACCGTCCTCGTCGATCACGAGCGTGCTGGTGATGGCGCAGAGCTCCAGGAGGCGATGCCAGTCCTGGTTCGATCGCGCTAGCCGCGACGCTTCCAAGGAAAAGATTGCGCCAACCCGTCCCATAGCCACTTCGCCGACCAAGGCCTTGAAGTCTTCCCGATTGGTCGTCGCGCTCCCGGATTGGCCGAGATCCCGGTCGAGGATGCGGATCTGCTCCGGCTTCCAGCCGAGTGACTCGGCCTTGGTCTTCAGATTGTATTGGCGCTCCGTGCTTTCCTGGTTGAAGCGAACCTGTCCCATCGTCGACTGGCGGATGTAAATGCAGGCCTGCCGCGCCAGGTGTTGATCGGCAATCTTCGAACTCATCGTCATCGGCCCCCTCCGGATTGAACGGCGGGGCGCCGGCGGCAAGATAGGACGCAACCATGTCCGCGAGGATGGCGCCCGCCTTGGCAAAGTCGAAATCGACAAGCGCCGGGTCCATGGCGATTTATCCAAGCTCCTCGCGTCGTCGCAAGAGTTCCGTGTTGATCGCGCAAATCTCGTCGAGCGCAGCGCGCAGGGCGCGGAAATTGCCGATCAAATGGGCGACCTGCTCGTGGATGTCGTTTGGCACATAATCTCTGCGCTGCCGGCCACCCGTCCCGGGCTGACTGACGGACAGATATCGCTTGGGTCCATGTCCGGGTCCGTCGACGCAGTGGCAGTTCGGCCGACCGCAGCGCTTGTATGTTTCGACCAATGTGCCGCGCAGCACGTGTTCGATCGGCGGCAAGTCGCGCACAATGCGGCGGCGACGTTTGCGAAGCATGCGGGAGGAAAGATCCTGGATTTTCATCGGACCGAATCACTCGTCTGTCCGAATGAATCAAAATCAAATTCATCGGTCAACCTCGGAATGGCCCTTGGCGAGAGAAGCGATGAGTTCGGCGAGCGCGACCAAGCCAAAGGCATCGACAAGCGAGGGAGCGCCGCCCCCGGAGCCCTGCCCATCTGGGAACGCCCAGTCGGTCCATTCACGGGGCATCGCGAATGAGCCGAGGTCGGCGTGGCGCAGGCTCAACGTCTCGACCCCCGAGACATGGCGAACCTTCAAGACGACGAACCGCTGCCCACGCAACGGATGAAACGGGTGGACGACTTCAGCCGATCCCAAAGGTCGATTGGATAAGAGTGCAGTTCGCTGGGGGTGTGGCAACGGTTGCGGACCGTGTCGCCCAGGAAGTTGTCCGTCGCTACCTGGAGCCGTGTTTGGAGCCGGTGTTTCATATCAACTCTTATGGCTACAGGCCTGGCAAATCGGCGATCGACGCTGTGCGCCAAGCTCGTCAGCGTTGCTGGCGGTATGACTGGGTGCTCGACCTCGACGTAAAAGCCTATTTCGACAGCATTGATTGGAAGCTGATGCTCAAGGCGGTTCGTCATCATACGAACTGTTCGTGGGTCCTGCTCTACGTCGAGCGCTGGCTGAAGGCTCCGGTTCAGTTGGAAGATGGCAGCGTCGTGCTGCGAACATCGGGAACTCCTCAGGGCGGGGTTGTCAGTCCCGTCTTGGCGAATCTGTTCCTGCATTATGCGTTCGATATGTGGATGAAGAGAACCTATCCTCACATCCCGTTCGAGCGCTACGCGGATGACGCCATTTGTCATTGCAAGAGCGCCGAGGAGGCGCAGGCGCTACGGAGCGTGCTTGCTGACCGCTTTGCGGCCTGCAAGTTGGTGCTGCATCCCGAGAAGACGAGGATCGTCTACTGCAAGGATGCGAACCGGCGCGGTGATTTCCCAAATCAATCGTTCGACTTTCTCGGTTTTATGTTTCGGGCGAGGAAGACGATGTGGCAGGGAAATATCCCCGCGCATGGCTTCATGCCGGCGGCCAGTCCGAGGGCGTTGGCGTCCATCAGCCGGACGATCCGCCGCTGGGCCCTTCATCATCACAGTGACAAATCTCTGCAAAGTCTGGCCGAGACGTACAACCCGTACATTCGAGGCTGGATCAACTACTACGGCAACTTCTACCGGACGAAATTGCGCCCGGCCCTAAAGAGGATCGATCTCTATGTCATCCGCTGGGCGCGTCGCAAATTCAAGCGGCTGCGTCGTAAGACCAAAGGCGCGAGAGATTGGTTTGATCGGCTTCGCCGCGCGAATCCAACGCTCTTCGCACACTGGCAGCTATGTCATGGAAACGGCCGGACATCGGGAGCCGTGTGAGTCGAGAGGTTCATGCACGGTTTTGGGAGCGCGCGGAGGTGAAATTCCTCCGCGCGACTCGTCAGCGCGAGCGGCGGATGACCGACAAGCGTCTGAAGCGGAGCATCGCCAGGCTGCGTAAAGCAATGGAGAAAGAACTCGCCGAACTCGATGGCGAGATCGACGATCGTGTGCGCGGCTCTCCGGTCTGGGCTGAAAAGGAGGACTTGCTCGCATCCGTCCCCGGCGTCGGGCCGATCGTCGCTCGCACCCTGATCGCTGAACTGCCGGAGCTCGGCACGCTCGATCGCCGTCAGATCGCTGCCCTCGTCGGCCTTGCTCCCTGGACCCGCCAGTCCGGCCAGTGGCGGGGCAAGAGCTTCATCGGCGGCGGTCGCAAAAGCGTCCGCAACGTCCTGTTCCTGGCTGCAATGGTCGCCGGACATCACAATCCAATCCTCAAGCCATTCCGGGACAAGCTCGTCGCCGCGGGCAAGCCGAAGCTCGTCGCCCTCATCGCCGTAGCGCGAAAGCTCCTCACCATCCTCAACGCCATCCTGCGGGATCAACGCCCATGGCAACCGCAAAATACTTGACTCGAAAGACAGTCGCTCACCCGCCGTGCGGAGCCTGTCATCGGGCCGGCCACTTCGGGCCGGACCCGTTGGCGCGGACGACCTCTTCCCGAGAGGTGCAAGCAAAGCACTCCCGTTCTCGCGGCGCACTTTTGCGCCCGAGCTATGCTGCACGGCACGAAACGGAGCCTCCAAACACATAAGGGGAGGCGGAGCGCCGAAAGGCGCGTACTGAGAGACCGCTCCGCGCAATCGCAGCGTTGCCGCTGGGCGGGTACACGGCGCGCGCCGCTTTTGGCGGACGCGCTCGCCTTCCGGCGCTCTACCGCGGCTCTCGCCAGAAGCCTTTCGGCCTAAGGCTCAGTCCGGTCTCGCGCTTCATGGTCGCGGACAACCGATCCGCGCCCCGGGCAGCCAGCTCCTGGCAGACCGGCCAGTCCTCTCAGACTAAGGTTGGCCAGCCGGGCGAGTTTCCGAACCGCCTCGGAATGAGGTTACGAGCCCCATCCCGGGCACCGCTCCCGCTCGCATCAATCGGCCGTCACCGGTTGACGTCCCTCAAGACGAGCGAGATGGAGTCTTTTAGATCGCCACGCTGGGCAGATTCAACAAACTCCGCGGGCGGGCGCCATCCCTTTGATCTGACGAGAGTCTTTTTTGCTGTTTGTTTGATTCGCAGACGCGGCAATTGTGACATTACCGCCATGATTCGCAGTTTTTGCGCTAAGATGCTGCGGATGCGGAGGTTTTCAAATCGGCTGGCATCGCGCGTAGGATGAGTTGAGCGTGAGTGAAACCCATCATGCGGCCTTCCAGCCGGAGGATGTTGGCCGCCTCACTTCACGTCCGGATAAAGCCCCGAGGCCTTGACCACGGCGACACCTTCGGCGCGGTCGGCCGGAAGCTCTTTGGCGAACTGATCGGGCGAACTGAACACCGGCGTGAGCCCGCGGTTGATCAGGAATTTCTGCTCGAAGTCGGGCTTGGTGCCGACCGCGGCAACCATCTTGTACAGTTTCTCGACGATCGGCTTCGGTGTGCCGGCTGGCGCATAGATGCCGAAGAAGGTCGCGGAAATGTGCTCGGTGTAGCCGATTTCCTTAAACGTCGGGATGTCGGGCGCGAGCGGCGAACGCTTGTCGCCGTCGATGGCAAGACCGAGGATTTTTCCGGCCTTGATGAAAGAGACGAGATTGCCGATGCCGAAGATCGCGATCTGCGTGGTGCCGGTCAGCATGCTGTTGACAGCGTCGCCACCGCCCTTGAACGGCACGCGCACAATGTCGATGCCGTTTTTCTTGTCGAACTGCTCCATGAAGGCGACCTTCGACAGTTCGGGCGCCATGTAGTTGAGTGGCTTGGTCTTGGCCAAGGCCGCCAGTTCGGCAAATGATTTCACGCCGAGCGACGTGTTCACCGCAAACACCTGCGTCAGGAGATAGGTCTTGGTGATCGGCACCAGCGCCTTGCTCGGATCGAAGTTGTCTTCAGGATGAATGATTGGGTTGGTGGTGAGTGTCTCGCCCGGAAGGATGCAGATGGTGTAGCCGTCCGGCGCCGCCTCCGCGCACGCCTTGGCGCCGACTGTGCCGTCGGCGCCGACCCGGTCCTCGACCACCACCGTGCCGAGTTTGGCCTTGCCCATGCCGTCGGCGATGCCGCGCATGAACAGGTCGCTCAATCCGCCGGGACCTTGCGAGGCGATCGCCCGGATCGGGTGCGACGGAAAGTTTTGCGCGCCGGCGACCGCGGGCAACGTGGGCGCCAGCAGAACGGCGAGGGCGAGCGCGCGGGTCCACCGGGTCATGACGTCTCCTCCTGGCATCTGCTTTTTGCTCGGGCCAGAATGCCGGAGTAAGTCAAGGGCGGCAAGGCATCAGGAGTGAGCGAAGTGACGCAATACGCGATGAAGGTTGAGAAGGGCATTACCGTCACCATGCGCGACGGCGTGCGCATTTCGCTGTGCGTCTATCGGCCGGACGCCGACGGCCGTTTTCCGGCGCTGTTTGCCGCGTCGCCCTACCAGTACGAGATGGACGAGGTGCCGGCTTATCCGCTGTTTCTGTGGCGCGAGACCGGGCCGGTCGAATGGTATGTGGGCCAGGGCTACGCCTACGTGCATGCCGACGTGCGCGGCTCAGGCCAGTCCGAGGGCGCGTTCGAGTTCATGGGGCCGAACGAGCAGCAGGACTATCTCGAACTGATCGCCTGGATCGTGCGGCAGCAATGGTGCAGCGGCCGCGTCGGCGGCATCGGCCAGTCGTATTACGCCATGGCGCAGTGGCTGATGGCGACCTACAACCCGCCGGGCCTTGCCTGCATCGTGCCTTACGATGGACTGGTCGATCAGTACCGCGGCTCGAATTACCACGGCGGCATCTACTGCTCGTATCGTTCGGTCTGGTACACGTCGCTGCGCGCCGACAATCAGCACCGCCTCGCCGGCCGGCACGGCCGGCCGCCGATGAACTTCGATCTGGTCGGCGAAATCATCAATCACGAACTCGACGACGAATTCTGGCGCGTACGCTCGCCGTACTGGCGGCTCGACAAGATCAAGTGCCCGGTGCTGTCGATCGGCCATTGGGGCAAGATGGGACTGCACCTGCGCGGCAACATTCTCGGCTACGAACAGGTCAACGCGCCGAAAAAGCTCGTGGTCACCGGCTCGCGCAACACCTTCGAGGCGCACCGCCTGTTCGACCAGATCGAATTTCACGAAAAAGAGTTGCTGCCGTTCTACAATCTGCACCTCAAGGGCGCCAACAACGGCTTCATGGATGCCGAGCCGGTTAGGCTTTACGTGCGCGGCGCCAATGTCTGGCGCGCCGAAGAGGAATGGCCGCCGCAGCGCGCCACGCCTGTCGTCTATCATCTGCGCAAGGGGCCGTCGGGCAGCGTCACCTCGCTCAACGACGGCGGATTGTCGATCGCCAATCCCGCGACGGCGGAGGCGCCGACGCGCTACACCTATCCGGATTGGGAATGGGTCAACGGCACGGCTGTGATCGGTCCCGACGGACGGCTCGATCCGGTGCGGCGCGTGCTGACATTCACCAGCGCGCCGCTTGAGGCCGATCTGGACGTGACCGGACCGATCGTGCTGAAGCTTTACGCGTCATCGACCGCGATCGACACGCAATTCATCGTCAAGCTGACCGATCAGCATCCTCAAGAACCCGCGGCGCGCGCCAAGAGCGAGCAGCCCGGTTATACGCCGGTCTCCAAAGGCTGGCTCAAGGCGTCGCACCGCGAGAAGGATCCGGCGCGCTCGACGCCGGAGCGGCCGTTCTACACGCATACCAATCCGCAGCCGCTCGCGCCGGGCGAAATTTACGCGTTCGACATCGAAGTGCTGCCGATCTCATACGTGTTCAAGCAAGGCCACCGCATCAGGCTGGAACTTGCCAACGGCGATTTGCCCGCGACCGACGGCGTATTCTCGCATCCGTATCATCCGTGTCTGATGGGCACCGACACGATTCATCACGACGGCGCGCACGCCTCGTGTCTGATCCTGCCGGTGATGCCCCAAACATAGCGTGTCACGGACGCGGTGCAGCGTGAATTCGGCGAATGCGGAATTCTCTGGTCATTCCCGCGAAAGCGGGAATCCATACCCGCAGACGGTCCGAGCTTTTACTGCAGCGCAGGGAGTATGGGTGCCCGCTTTCGCGGGCACGACGATCACGCTCTCGCGTATCGGCCGCGATTGAAGAAGCGGTCCTTCTGGTCGTCGTTCGCCGTCTCGCGGTTCGACTTGATGGCGCCGACCTTAATGAGCGCCGCCTTCACCGCGGGCCGCTCGTCGATCGCCTTGAACCAGCGCGCCAGATTGGGATTGTCCTCCCACTTGACGCCCTGCATGTCGTGATTGCGCGTCCACGGGAAGATGGCGATGTCGGCGATCGAGTATTCGCTGCCGGCGATATAGGGCGTCTTCGCCAACTGCTTCTCCAGCACCTCGTAGAGCCGCTTCACTTCGGTCTGATAGCGCGCCATCGAATAGGAATTGTCCTTGTCCTTCGGCGCGAACATCTTGAAATGGGTGAACTGGCCGAACATCGGGCCGACGCCGGAGGTCTGGAAAAACAGCCACTGCAGCACGTCGTATTTCTTCGCGGGGTCCTTGGGCATCAACTGGCCGGTCTTGTCGGCGAGATACATCAGGATCGCACCGGACTCGAAAACCGTGATCGGCTTGCCGCCGGGGCCGTCGCTGTCGACGATCGCCGGAATCTTGGAATTCGGATTGATCTTGACGAAGGCCGGATCGTACTGATCGCCCTTCCAGACGTCGACGAAATGCTCCTTGTAGGGCAGCTTGGTTTCTTCCAGCATGATGTAGATTTTCTGCACGTTCGGGCTGGTCAACGCATAAAAGTCGATCATGGCAATGTCCTCGTTACTTCGGCTCCTTAGGGAGCGTGAAATTATCGGCCTGGAAAAGCTCCGGCAAGACGGTCGGGCGAAAACATCAGTTTAGCCGGTACCCTTGTGTCACAGCGCCGATGCCGATTAGGCTCGGCTGACCACAGCAACGAGAATTCGCCCATGACATCGCAATCGAGGAAGTCGCCCGAAGAACTGCGGAGCTATCGCTGGCTCGGCAGGAACGATCTGCGCTCGTTCGGTCACCGCTCGCGGCTGCGCCAGTTCGGCTACGACCGCGACGATTGGGTCGGCAAGCCGGTCATCGGCATCATCAACACCTGGAGCGATATCAACGCCTGCCACGGCCATCTTCGCGCGCGGGCCGAAGACGTGAAGCGCGGCGTCTATCAGGCCGGCGGCTTTCCGATCGAGCTGCCGGCGATGTCGCTCGCCGAGCCGTTCGTCAAACCGTCGACCATGCTGTACCGGAACTTCCTCGCCATGGAATGCGAGGAGCTCTTACGCAGCCATCCGATCGATGGCGCGGTGCTGATGGGCGGCTGCGACAAGACCACGCCAGGGCTGCTCATGGGCGCGATCTCGATGGGCATTCCGGCGATCTATCTGCCGGCAGGGCCGATGCTGCGCGGCAACTGGCGCGGCCACACGCTCGGCTCCGGCTCCGATGCCTGGAAATACTGGGACGAGAAGCGCGCAGGCCGTATCGGCGACGAAGAATGGAACGAGATCGAGGGCGGCATCTCGCGCTCGTTCGGCACCTGCATGGTGATGGGCACGGCAGCGACCATGATGGCGATCGCCGAAGCGCTCGGCATGGCGCTGCCGGGCGCATCGTCGATCCCGGCGCCTGACGCCAATCATCCGCGCATGTGCGCGGCCGCCGGCCGCCGCGCCGTCGAGATGGTGTGGGAGGATCTGACGCCTGACCAAATTCTCACTCCGGCGGCGTTCGACAACGCCATCCGCGTGCACATGGCGCTCGGCGGTTCGACCAACGCCATCATTCACGTCATCGCGCTGGCGCGCCGCGCCGGCATCGCGCTCGACATGGCGCGCTTCGACGAGATTTCACGACAGGTGCCGGTGATCGCCAACATCACGCCGTCGGGCAAATACCTGATGGAAGATTTCTTCTATGCGGGCGGTCTGCGCGCGCTGATGGCGCAGATGAAGAACCTGCTCGATCTGTCCTGTATCACGGTCAATGGCCGCTGCGTCGGCGAGAATATCTCCGGCGCAGGCGTGTATCTCCCGGACGTCATCTATTCGTTGTCGAGCCCGCTTTATCCGGAAGGCGCGACCGCGGTGCTCACCGGCAATCTCGCGCCGCGCGGCTGCGTGATGAAGCCGGCGGCCGCCGACAAGCGCCTCTTACGCCATCGCGGCAAGGCGATTGCGTTCGAGAATTACGACCACATGGCGCGCGAGGTCGACCGCGACGATCTCGATGTCACCGCCGACCATGTGCTGGTCCTCAAGAACGGCGGCCCGAAGGGCGGGCCCGGTATGCCGGAATGGGGACAATTGCCGATTCCGAAGAAGCTGTTGAAGGCGGGCGTGCGCGACATGCTGCGCATTTCCGATGCGCGCATGAGCGGCACCAGCTACGGCGCCTGTATCCTGCACGTGGCGCCGGAAAGCTTCGTCGGCGGCCCGCTCGCCTTCGTGCAGACCGGCGATGAGATCGAGGTCGATGTCGAGGCGCGGCGCATTCATCTGCATGTCGGCGACGAGGAGATGGCGCGCCGCCGCGCCGCCTGGAAGGCGCCGCCGCCGAGATATCCGCGCGGCTACGGCGCGATGTTCTCGGAGCACATCGGCCAGGCCGACGACGGCTGCGACTTCGATTTCCTGCGTGGCACGGAGCGGATTCCCGAGCCGGAGATACATTGATCGTCATTCCGGGGCGGCCCGAAGGGCCGAACCCGGAATCCATAATCGCGAGAGCTAAAGGTGGAGCTCTGCGCAAGGTCTTCTCTTTCGGTGGTTATGGATTCCGGGTTCGCCGCTTCGCGGCGCCTCGGAATGACAATTACTCCGCCGCGTGCCGCACCGGCACCTTGTAGCTCCCCGGCACGGTGCGGAACGCGATGTTGAGCCGGTTGGCGCCGTTGATGGCGATGATCGCCAGCGTCAGGTTGGTCAGTTCCTCTTCGGAAAATTGCGCGCGGGCCTGTTCGTAGACAGCGTCCGGCGCGTGGCCGTCGGTGATCAGCGTCAGCGCCTCGGTCCAGGCCAAGGCGGCGCGCTCGCGGTCAGAGTAGAACGGCGATTCCGCCCAGGTATTGAGCAGATAAAGCCGCTGCTCGCTTTCGCCGGCGGCGCGCAGCTCCTTGGTGTGCATGTCGATGCAGTGGGCGCAGCCGTTGATCTGCGAAGCGCGCAGCTTGACCAGTTCCAGGAGCGCATGGTCGAGGCCGCAGCGATGGACGAAGGCGTGCAGCTCGCCCATCGCCTTGGCGCCTTGCGGCGAGGCTTTGCGGAAATCCATGCGGGCCTTCATGGTCATGGGTCGTCTCCTTTAGTCCCTGGCGAACAGTTTCTGCGCCTCGATGCGCGTCATCGACGTTTTCAGAATGTCGAACTCGCCTGTTTGATGCAGCTCCTCGGCGATGCGCTGGATCGCCGACATGACAACCATGCTGGCGCCGGAGGCAATGCTGACACGGGGCGACTCCGGCGGCTTCGAGTTTCTTCAGTCCCGGCATGCCGGCGCGGCCGACGACATTGACCGGCGCCTTGATGGCGGCCGTAAGCTTTTTGATCAGGTCTAACTCGGCGACGGCAAAGACGAAAATACAGTCGGCGCCGGCGGCCAGATAGGCTTCCGCCCGTCGCACCGTGTCGGTGAAGCGCGATGCCTCATCGCCGACGTGTTTGAGATAAAGATCGACCCGCGCATTGATGACGATGGGCACGCCCGCGGCGTCGGCGGCGGCGCGCGCGGCGCGGATGCGGGCTGCCGCGTCCTCGGTGTTCCGCACCGGCTCTTTCGGGTCCGGCGTGCCGTCCTCCAGATTGATGCCGACCGCGCCGGCGTCAACGATCTCGCCGACGCTGCGCGCAACCGCGTCGGGCGTTTCGCCATAGCCGGTCTCGATGTCGGCGGTGAGCGGCACGCGCACCGCCTCGGCCATTCGCCGCGTCGCGGCCACCACTTCCGGCCACGGCGTCTTCTCGCCGTCTGCGTAGCCGAGCGCCCAGGCAAGTCCGCCGCTGGTCGTCGCCACTGCCGGAAAGCCTGCGGCCTCGAAGATGCGCGCGCTCATCGGGTCCCAGGCATTGGGCAACAGCAGGATCGGCGGCGCGCGGTGCAGCTTGCGGAAATCTTCGGCCAATTGTCGGCGGTCGGGGATGCTCACGCTGCCTCCTGTTTATTGCTCGGTTGTTCTTGTCGTCGGCGGCGGCCGTGGCCAAGGACGGTGATTAGTGTGATTATAGGCCTTCATCGCGACCGCACAACGCAACACACAACGTGCGGTTCGCGGATGCAAAGGGCGGAAACGCCGAGGGGAGGCGCTCGATGGCAACGATCTGCGCTCGCTTCATCGCACGTGCGTGTGCGGCTGTGGTCGCCCTGCTGCTAATAGCCGATGCGATGCCGGCTTCGGCCGAGGGGCCGCATTTCAAGGTCGATCCGTTCTGGCCGAAGCCGCTGCCGAACAACTGGATCATCGGCCAGGTCGGCGGCATGTCGATCGACGCGCAGGACAATATCTGGGTTTTCCAGCGGCCGCGGTCGCTGACGCTCGACGAGAAAGGTGCCGCGCTCAAGCCACCGCGCTCGAAATGCTGCGTGCCGGCGCCGTCGGTCCTGGTGTTCAATCAGTCAGGCGATGTCGTCAAAGCGTGGGGCGGCCCGGGCGACAACCAGGGCTATGACTGGCCGGCGCAGGAGCACTCGATCCTGGTCGACAACAAAGGCTTCGTCTGGCTGTCGGGCAACGGCAAGGACGACAGCATGGTGCTGAAATTCACCACCGACGGCAAATTCGTCAAGGAACTCGGCCGCCGCGGCCCGCTCACGTCGAGCACCGATCTGACGCAGTTCGGCCAGGTCGGCGGTTTCGCCTTCGACGCTGCCGCCAACGAAGTCTACGCCGCCGACGGCTACGGCAACCACCGCGTCGCCGTGCTCGATGCCGATACCGGCGCGATCAAACGCATCTGGGGCGCCTACGGCAAGCCGCCGACCGATCAGGACTTGCCGAAATACAATCCGGACTCGCCGCAATTCGGCAACCCGGTGCATTGCATCGGGCTGGCGCATGACGGCCTCGTCTATGTCTGCGACCGCACCAACAACCGCATCCAGGTGTTTCACAAGGACGGCACTTACGTGCGGCAGTTCGTGTTCGACGCCAAGACGCAGGGCTCAGGCTCGACCTGGGGTATGGCGTTCTCGCCGCTCGACAAGGCGCAGTCCTATTTCATGCTGATCGACGGCACCAACAACGTCATGGAGGCGGTGCGCCGCTCCGACGGTACGGTCGTCGATACTTTCGGCAGCCCGGGCCGCAACGCCGGCGAATTTCACTGGGTGCATGTCGGCGCGTTCGACTCGCACGGCGATTTCTACACCGGCGAGGTCGACACCGGAAAGCGCCTGCAGAAATGGGTGCCGGTGAATTAGACGCGATCACCCCGCCGGCAGCACCGTGCCGCGGCATTCGCCGAAACCGATGTGGACGGCGCCGGGCTTTTGGCAAAAGCCGTGGAAGATGATCTCGTCGCCGTCTTCGATGAAGCCGCGCTTTTCGCCGCCGGGCAGTTCGAGCGGCTCGCGGCCGCGGGCGGTGAGTTCGAGGAGACTGCCCCAGCTCGATTTCTCCGGTCCTGATACGGTGCCGGAGCCGATCAGATCGCCGGTGACGAGATTGCAGCCGTTTGAAGTGTGATGCGCGATCATTTGCGCCACGGTCCAGTACATCAGCGCGAACGAGGTCTGCGTGATGCGCATCGGCGCGGTGCCGGCGCGCCGCATCGCTTCGGTGGCGAGGTAGACTTCGAGTGTAATGTCGAGGCCGCCCTGGGCCTGGTCGTCGGCATCGGTGAGATAAGGCAGCGGCGCCGGATCGCCGGCCGGACGCGCGTAGGCGTGCGTGCGGTACGGCGCCAGCGCCTCGGCGGTCACCACCCAGGGCGACACCGTGGTGGCGAAGTTCTTTCCCAGAAACGGGCCCAGCGGTTGATATTCCCACGCCTGCACATCGCGCGCCGACCAGTCGTTAAGCAGGCAGACGCCGAAGATGTGGTCCGCGGCCTTGCCGACCGGGACCGGCTCGCCAAGCTTGCTCGGCGTGCCGATGTAGCAGCCAAGCTCCAGTTCGAAATCGAGATTGCGCGACGGCCCGTAGCTCGGCTCGGCATCGTTAGGGCCTTTGCGCTGTCCGCGCGGCCGCTTGAACGCCGTGCCGCTCGGTACCACCGACGAGGCGCGGCTGTGATAGGCGACCGGGACATATTTGTAGTTCGGCATCAACGGATTGTCCGGCCGAAACATCCGTCCCGCATTGGTGGCGTGGAAGATCGAAGCGAAGAAATCGGTGAAATCGCCGATCGTCACCGGCAGCCCGATCTCCGCCTGCGCGATCGGCACGAGGTGCTGCCGGAAATCCGCGTTCGCATGCTCAGTGCTCAAGCCGCGCGAGAGCGCCAGCCGCAGCGCCGCCCACGCCTGCGGGCCAAGCGTCATGAGATGATTAAGCCGTGGCGCCGCGCATGCTCGCGCTGCGTCGCCGGCGGGTCCGTCGAGCGATGAAGCTGCCGCCGCAACGTCGAGGATCCGGTCGCCGATCGCGACGCCGATCTGCGGCGGCGCTCCGGGGCTCGGGCGAAACGCGCCGAACGGCAGGTTCTGAATGGGAAAATCGCAGCCCGGGGCATTGGCGCTGTCGACGAAGCTGCGTCGGGCGGGATCGTGGGTTTCGTTGAGGGCGGCTGGCATGTGACACCGGCGGGTTTCTGCTATGAGGACGCCATGGATAGCCAATCAGCATCGGGCAGGGCAATCGTACCGTGAGCGTCATCGGCGAACTCGCGACCTTCATCACCACCGCCAAGGCACCGGCCTTGCCGGCAGCCGAGCAGGAGCGGCTGCGGCTGCATGTCACCGATACGGTGCTGGCGGCTCTCGCCGGCAGCAGCATTCCCGAGGGCAAGGCGCTGCAGCGCTTAGGCGAGGGGCGTTCGCTTCCCGATCGGATCGCGCGCTGCGCGGCGACGATCCGGCTCACGGAGATTGACGATATTCATCTGCAGTCGTGCGTCACGCCGAGCGCCGGTATCGTTCCGGTGGCGTTGATGCTGGCGGCGGATAGCGGGTCGGCCGACGCCACCGAGGTCGCGAGCGCGATCTGGGCCGGCACCGAAATCGCCACGCGCTTCGGCATGGCGGTGAGCGGGCCGAAGATTCTCTACCGCGGCATCTGGCCGACCTATCTGGTGGTGCCGGTCGCGGCAGCCGCGACGGCGGCGCGGCTGTTTGGGTTGAATGCCGAGCGCACCGGCCACGCGCTGTCGCTCGCCGTC
Organism: uncultured Alphaproteobacteria bacterium; assembly: GCA_963729965.1. GTDB lineage: Bacteria > Pseudomonadota > Alphaproteobacteria > Rhizobiales > Xanthobacteraceae > BOG-931. The sequence goes on along the minus strand of CAVSPX010000004.1, from coordinate 328,317 downwards.
ATGATGACGGCAGGTGGCGTCGGCCACATTCATGGCGCGCCGTCCGGCCGCTGGTTTCTGTACGCCAACGCGATTGCGGGCGGCATCGCCGCTGCCGAAGCGGCACGCGCGGACTATCACGGTGATCCGGGGCTTCTCGACCGCGATTGGCTGACCGACACCCACGGCATTGCGCTCGATCGTTCGCGCCTCACCGACAAATTGGGGCAGGGCTCGGTTTATTCCGAACTCAGTATGAAGCCGTTCTGTTCGGCCAAGCAGGGCATCGCGGCGGTGCAGGCGTTTTCTTCGATCGTCCAGGCCGAACAAATTCGCGCCGATGCCATCACCCGCGTCCGGGTGTCTGTGCCGCCGGCCTATGTGGGCATGCTGTCGACCCGCGCCGAGCCGGGAGCGCGGCAAACAACGCTGGTCAGCGTCGCGCACCAGGTCGCGCTCTGTACGCTGGCGCCGATGCAGTTGTTCGATGTCGACCGCAGCGCGGCGGCCATCGACCCGGCGGTTGCGCAATTGTCCGCCAAAGTCGAAGTCGTGCCGGATAACGAGCTGGAAGCGTTCTATCCGCTGCATTGGCCCGCGGAAGTCGAAGTCCAGACCGGCAGCACGGCTTTTCGCAATCGTGTTATTGCGGCTGCGGGCGACCCTGAAAATCCGCTCTCGCCGTCCGACCTGGAGGAAAAGGGGCACCGCGTGCTCGACGGGCTCGTGGGCGCCGCAAAGGTCGACGAATGGCTGATGCTGTGCCGCAACGCCTTTGCGGGAAGCGCCCAATGCGGCCAGCTCGCGACGGCATTTGCCAAGCTCGCGGGGACCGGGTGACAGGGCAGGCAAAACCGGAATAAAAGCTGCGCCATGTTGAAAGAAACCGCTGCCGACCAGGCGGGAGCGCCGTCCGCCATCCGTCGCCAGTCTGCCGTTGTCGGCGTTGATATCGGCGGCACGTTTACCGATCTCGTCGGCTATCGCGACGGCGTCATCGTCACGTCAAAGACATCGACCGTCCCGGCCGATCCGACCGAGGGCATTGCCGACGCGCTGAAGCTTGCCGACTGCGATCTTGCCGCCATGGACGAACTGATCCATGGCTCGACCATCGCCATCAATACGGTGTTGGAGCACAAGGGCGCCAAGACCGCGCTCGTTACCACGGCCGGCATGCGCGACGTTTACGCCATCGGCCGTGGCAATCGCCCCGATGCGTTCAATCTGTTCTTTCATCGGCCGCGCCCGCTGGTTCCGCGCGAACTGACATTCGAACTTGCCGAGCGCATGACTGCCGCCGGCAAGGTGCTTACGCCGCTCGATCAAGCGGAGGTCGCGGCGCTCGCGGGAAAAATCTCCGGTCTCGGCGTCGAGGCCGTGGCAGTGTGTCTGCTGCACGCCTACGGCAATCCGGCGCATGAAATTCTCGCCGGCGAAGTGTTGCGCCGCGCGCTGCCCGGCGTGTTCATCACGCTTAGCCACGAAATCTTGCGCGAGTTCCGCGAATACGAACGCACCTCGACCACCGTGCTCAACGCCTTCGTCGGTCCGCGCGTCAGCCGCTATCTGAGCCGCCTGGAAGAGTTCGCCGACAAATCGCGTTTTGCCGGCCAGGTCGCGATCATGCGCTCGAACGGCGGCACCATGTCGGCCGGCGAGGCGCGGCGCGCGCCGGTCGCCATGATGGAATCAGGACCGGTCGCCGGCATGATCGGCGCCGGGCGCATCGCGCAAATTCTCGGCATCGCACGCGTCATCGGCTTCGACATGGGCGGCACCACCGCCAAGACGTCGCTGATCACCGACGGCGTTGCGCCGATCGAAGAAGGCTACATTATCGGCGACGCTTTCAGCGGCCAGCCGATGCAATTGCCGGTCGTCGACATCGTCGAGGTCGGCACCGGCGGCGGGTCGATCGCCTGGTGCGACCAGCACGGTGGGCTGCATGTCGGCCCGCACAGCGCCGGCGCCGATCCGGGGCCGGCCTGCTACGGTCGCGGCGGCACCGAGGCCACCGTGACCGACGCCGATCTGTTGCTCGGCCGGCTCAACGACACGCGCTTTCTCGGCGGCCACATGAGCCTCGATCGCGCCCGCGCGCAGACCGCTGCGGGCGCGCTCGGCAACAAGCTCGATCTCGACGCGATGCGGACGGCGCTCGGCATCGCCACCATTTCCGATGCCGCCATGTCGCTTGCGGTTCGTGCCGTGTCGGTCAAGCGCGGTATCGACCCGCGCGACACGACGATGATCGCGTTCGGCGGCGCCGGGCCGCTGCACGCCGTCGCCATCGCCCGCGAAATCTCCATTCCGAAAGTCATCATTCCGAAACTGCCGGGCGCGTTCTCGGCGCTCGGCATGCTGATGGCGGAGTGGCGTCAGGATTTCGTGCGCACGCTGATCGGCGAATTGGGCAGGATCGATGCGCAAACCGCGGCCATGGCGTTCTCCGAGCTTCGCGCCGCCGGCGACAAGGCGCTGGCGCGCGATGGTCTCGGCGACGGCGAATTCAGCTTCGCGGCGGATTTGCGCTATCGCGGGCAGGAGCACACCATTGCGATCGCGGTGGCCGACGCCGGCGAACTGACCGCCGACATTGAGGGCACGCGGGAGCGCTTTCACACCCAGCACGATCAGCGTTATGGCCATGCCGCGCCCGATCAGTCGATCGAAGTCGTCAACCTGCGCCTCACCGTCACCGTGCCGCGCATGCAGGACGCGATCGGCCGTTGGCTGGCCGAGCCGTGGAAACCCGAAGGTTCAAGCGCCGAACAGCGGCGTGCCGTCGTGTTCGACGATGCGGCGCGGCCGGTCGAGACGCGCGTCCTGTGGCGGCCGCATCTTGCCGCCGGCATGGAGATCGTCGGCCCCGCCTTGATCGAGGAGGCGAATTCAACGACGTTGATCGCCCCCGGCGACCGCGCGGCGATCGATCCGCTCGGCAATATTGTCATCACGCTCAGAACCGGCGATTCCGAACCATGAAGATCGATCCGATCACCGTCGAGGTCGTGCGCAACGCCGTCAACGCCTACGCGGACGAGATGGCGACCGCGTTGTGCAAGTCGGCCTACAACATGATGATCTACGAGGTGCGCGATTTCTGCTGCGGCCTGATCGACGGCGAGGGCCGCATGATCTCGCAGAACCAGGGCGGTCTGCCGATCTTCCTCGCCGATCTCGGCATCGCCGTGAAGGACGGCATCGCGCGCTACGGTCTCGACGGCTTCGCGCCGGGCGACGTGGTGATCATGAATCACGGCGAAGTCTGCGGCCAGCATCTCAACAACATTGTCATCTACGCGCCGTGCTTTCACGACGGCAAGGTGGTGGCGTTCGCCGCGAGCCGCGCGCACTGGGTCGATATCGGCGGCTCGCGCATCGGCTTCGGCTCGGTCGAAACCACCGAGATCTATCAGGAAGGCATTCAGTTTCGCTCGCTGAAAATCTACGAGGCCGGCAAACGCAACGAAACGCTGTGGCAGATCATCCACGACAACGTGCGCTTTCCTGAATTGGCGCTGGGCGATCTGCGCGCCCAGATCGCCTGTTGCCAGCTCGGCATCCGCCGTTTCGGCGAGCTGTTGCGCCGCTACGGGCAGGACACGGTCATGACCTGCATCGCGGCGATGTGGGATGCGACCGAACGCGAGACCCGCGCCTTCGTCGCTAAAATTCCCGACGGTAGCTATGAGGCCGAGACTTTCCTGGACAATGACGGCCGCTCGCTCGATGTGCCGCTGCGCATCAAGGTCAAGGTGAAGGTCGACGGCGACCGCATGGTGGTCGATTTCTCCGAGATGAACGCGCAGACGGCGGGGCCGATCAATTCCGGCTATTCCGGCGGCCTTGCCGCCGCGCGCGTCGCCTTCAAGTGTCTGACGCAGCCGAACGCGCCGGTCAACGAAGGCTGCTTCCGGCCGCTGGAAATCGTGCTGCCGGAAGGCAAGATTCTCAACGCCAAGCCGCCGGCCGCGCTCGGGCTGTGGAGCATCGCGCTGCCGACCGTGATCGACACCATTCTGAGGGCGCTCGCGCCGGTGCTGCCTGACAAGATTCCGGCGGCGCACAAGGGCGACATGGGCGGCTGTTCGATCGGCGGCTTCCGGCCCGACGGCCGCCGTTTTCTGCTGATGAATATTTTCGGCGGCGGCTGGGGCGGCCGTCCGCAGGAAGACGGCGAGTCCGCATCGGTATCCATCTGCCAGGGCGACGTGCGCAGCGCACCGATCGAACTGCAGGAGATTCAGTATCCATTTTTGATCGAGCGCTTCGCGCTGCGCACCGACTCCGGCGGCGCGGGCTTCCGCCGCGGCGGTCTCGGCGTCGAAATGACCTACCGGGCGCTGCAGACCTGCGTCGCCAACGTCAACTGCGAGCGCACCAAAAATCCGCCCTGGGGACTCAACGGCGGCAAGCCCGGCGCCGTCAACGAAGCGACGCTTATTCGTCGCGACGGCAGCGAACAGAAATTGAAGAAAGCGACCGGCGTGCGCATGGAGGAGGGCGATCGCCTGACCTTCCTCACCGCTGGTGGTGGCGGCTGGGGCGATCCCAAGACGCGCGCCCGCAAGGCGGTCGAGGATGACGTACGCGCCGGGTACATTTCTGCGGAAGCGGCGCAGAGCGACTACGGCGTGCCGGCTGCGCACAGCGAAGCGGCGGAGTAGGGGCAGAGCGGATGTCGGACACCAAACAAACGCTTGGCGAGGAACGGCGGAAGCGCCTTGCCGAGGCGATGCGCGAAGCTGGCCTTGACCATGTGCTGCTCTACGGCAATGCCTGGCAGGGCGATTACCTGCGCTACGGCGCCGATTTCGGCATCCTCGAAGGCCACGGACTTGCTCTGATCGATGCCGACGGCGCGGTCGAACTGTTTCTCGACAGCGCGACGGATGCCGAACGCGCCGAGCTGGAGGCGCCGGGCGTGCGCGTGCATTTTTCCTCTGACATTGCGCGTGCGGCCGGCGCGCGGCTCGATCGCGTCGCCAATACGCGGCTTGCCGCGGCGCCCCGGCGCTTCATGCCGCAATGGCTCGCCGATCCGGCGCGCGGTTTTCGTCTGGAAGACGGCACGGCGCTGGTCGACAAACTGCTGATGCACAAAGGCGCGGGCGAGGTCGACGCCGTGCGCCGCGCCGCCCAGATCGCCGACGAGGCTTACGTCGAGTTTCTGAAAGTCGTGCGCCCGGGCCGCCGCCAGTACGAAATCGTCGCCGACCTCGAGGCTTATCTGCGCCGGCGCGGCTGCCCGGACAATTTCATGATCATCGGCTCGGGCGGCAAGGATGTGCTCGGCATGACGCCGCCGTCCGAGCGCCAAGTCGCCGTCGGCGATCTCGTCACCACGGAGCTGACGCCCGCGGTGCAGGGCTATTTTGCGCAGATCTGCCGCACGGCGGTCGTGGGCAAGGCGAATGACGCGCAGAAACGCGCGTTCGCGGTCTACGCCGAGGCGCTGGAAGCTGGCATCGCGGCGGTGCGGCCCGGGGTGCGCGCCGCCGACGTAGCCAAGGCCGAGAACGACGTGTTCCGCAAGCACGGTCTCGGCGAATACACCACGAGCCAATGGACGCGCGTGCGCGGCCACGGCATGGGCATGTTCGCCGACTCCAAGCCACACATTCTGGAAGACGTGGATACCGTGCTCGAACCCGGCATGACGTTGATCGTGCACCCGAACACCTATCATCCCGAGGCCGGCTACATCGTGCTCGGCGATGCCGTGCTGGTGACGCAGAGCGGCGTTGAAGTGTTGTGCAAGACGCCGCGCGAGCTGTTCGAAGTGGCGGCCTAGCAAAAAGATGAGAAGTCGATGCGCCGCGGCCTGATCTCCCGTTCGCCGGTCGAATTGCCCGACGCCGTGCTGGATGCGCGGCTCGATCGGCTGCGCGCTGCCATGCGCGGCGCCAAGCTCGACGCGCTGATCGTCTACACCAACAATACCCGGCCGGCCGGCGTGTCATGGCTCGCCGGTTTCGTGCCGTACTGGTCCGAGGCATTGTTGGTCGTGCCGCGCGACGGGCCGATATACCTCGTCGCCGCGCTGACGTTCCGCGTCAAAACCTGGATCGAGCGCGTCAGCCGGGTCGGCGACGTGCTGCATCATCCGCGCATCGGGCTTAAAGCTGCGCAGCAGATTGCAGTAGCGCAGAAAAACGCCGCGGTCGGCATCGCCGATTTCGACGGGCTGCCCGCTGGCGTCGTCGCCGATCTGCGCGAGGGCGGTCCGGACTTGACGCTGAGCGATGCCACGGCGCTGTTCGCCAAACTGCGCGGGAAGGCCGATCCGGCGGAGATCGCGCTCGCCACGAAGGCTGCCGCGATCGCGCATCGCGCGCTTGAAGCGCCGGAGCACGGCTCGCTCAACGCCATGATCGCGGCGGCGGAGCGCGAAGCGCGTCTTCTCGGCGCGGAGGAGATTTATCTCGCGGCGGCGCCCGATCTCGCCGGCGGTGCGCGCTTCATGCGGATCGAAGGTGAAGTCGCAGCCGGCAAAACCTTCGCGCTGCGCGCGACAGTGGCCTACAAAGGCGTCTGGGTGCGCCTCGTGCGCGCGTTTTGCGAAGCCGATATGGTGCGCGAAGCCGCGGCGCAGTTCGCGCAGGCGGCTGCGCTATTGCCGTCCGATCGCGGTTTTGCCGGCTTCGGTGCGTTTCTCGTGGAAGGCTGCCGCGTGGCACAGCCGCTCGAGCCGCTGTTGGGATCGCGGCTCGACGCCGCCAGTCCGCCGCTATCGGGTGCGCTCGTCTCGGTGCAAGCCACGCTCGCGGTCGGCGGCCGGACCATGCCGGTCGGCGCGCCGGTCCTGATCGGCGCGCCCGGCGAAGCCGCGAGCCTGCTGATCGATCCGCTGTTCGATTAGTCAGCGCGCCGCACCGAAATGTCTGGAGCCCGGTGACAAGCGGCGCCGGACCTTATGGCGTCAATGCTGGATGCTTGTGGTTCAACGTCCGGGCTATCATCTCGACGGGCGTCCGATTGAGCTCCGAAGTCAATCCGGCGCGCGAAAGAAGCCAGATCAACCACTTCGTCGGGTCCCAGTGGTGCCACCGAACTCCGTTCCGGTAGTCCCTCGGGAAGCGATGATGAAAATTGTGAAAGCCTTCGCCATTGGTGAGAATCACGGCGAGCCAATGATCGCGTGCCGATGTGCTCGCATCAAACGGTTGATCGCCGAACGTGTGCGCAACAGAATTGATGAAGAATGCACCATTCAGGACGAGAAAAATCCGGGCCGCTACCGGAAATAAAATCGCGTACGTCCAGCCCCCGATCCATGCTCCGACAAGAAGCGGAACGACAAGCCCGAAGAGATGCGACCAGAGTTTGTAGTGCTGGTGCTGGTGCAGGATCATCGGATCCCTGGCGAGATCGCGCACGGTTGAATAATCGACAACCGGCTTTTCGAAGAGAATCCATCCGACGTGCGCGTAAAAAAATCCGCGCTTAATGTTTATGGATCGCGGTCCGTGTCGGTGTAGCGATGATGCCGGCGATGAAGCGCCGACCAGCGCATGGCGGACTGCTCGAATGCCGCTCCGCCGAAAATAAGAACCAACAGGCGAATCGGCCAAGCCGCTCTAAAAGATGCATGCGAAAAAAGACGATGATAACCGAGCGTAATAGAAAATGAGCTCGCCAGCGCATAGAACGCGAAGAAGGCAACTTCCCCTTCCGTGAGGCCATCGCTGCGCCAGAGATAAATGGGGCAAGACACAAGCGTGGTGACGGCGATGACCCCAAGGAAGATGATAGTGCCCCACCGATTCTTTTGCCCGGGCACGGCTATTGTGGCCCCCGTCGGACTCGGAATCGCCTGCATTGGCCCATCTATCGTCAGAGGCATTGGTGACGCCGCGTTCGAGGGGCCTGTCGTCCGGCAGGGTATGAATATCTTTCGGTCTTCTTGCAAGACAGAAGTGAGTACCGCGCGATTTCAAGCACTTCGGGTAGGCTGGGATTTGGCGATTTCGAAGGTATTTAGATTTGGATACGGCGCCCTTCACGGCTCGGCGCGAATGCGCCGAGCACCTCAGCGCGCGGGGCTAAGTCAAGAATAAGTGCGCCCGATATTATACGCCGAGCGCGCCGCGCACGCGTTCCGGCGAGAACGGCAGCTCGCGCAGCCGCGCGCCGGTAAGCGTCGCGATCGCATTGCCCACCGCGCACGCAACGAGCGGCACGCCTTCCTCGCCGCCGCCGGTCGGATGGTTGTCGGTCGAGACCACCTTGATCTCGATATGCGGCACGTCCGACATGCGCGCCACCTGGTAGTCGCCGTAGTTCGACTGCTGCACGCGGCCGTCTTTGATCGTTATCTCCTCGCGCAGCACATGGCCGAGCGCATAAACGATGCTGCCTTCGGTCTGCGCGGCGAGATTGCGCGGCTGCACCGCGATGCCGGCATCGACCGCGGCCCAGAAGTTGAGCACCTTGATCTTGCCGGTCGCGCGATCGAGCGCGATTTCGGCGACGCCCGCGGCGAGCGTGTCATCCTTGACCATGGTGCCGACGCCGAGCGCCGTGCCGGTGCGCTTGCGTTTCCAGTCGGCCATCTCTGAGACGAGGTGCAGTAGGTGCTGCATGCGCGGCACGCCCTCGGTCAGTTCAACCCGGTAAGCGAGCGGGTCCTTGCCGAAATTCGCGGCAAGTTCGTCGACGAAGCTCTCGATCGCAAACGCGTTGTGGCCATTGCCGACGCCGCGCCACGGCGACAGCCGGGCGCCGCGGTTGACGATCACATGCTCGGCGAGCTTGTTGGCAATCGGATATTGCGGGATCGGCGAGCCCTTCATCACGATGCGGTCCTGCCGCGGCCGCGGATCGCCTGACGCGTAGGCCACGACCGATTCCGCGACGACGCGGTGGTGCCAGGCGACGAGTTTGTTGTCGGCGTCGAAGCCAGCCTCGATATGGTGCGCCGTCATCGGTCGGAATTTTCCGAACGCGACGTCATCCTCGCGCGTCCAGATGAATTTCACCGGCTTACCGGCGGCCTTGGCAAGCCGCACCGCGTCGAACACCGCCTCGTGGTTGCCGCGGCGGCCGAACCCGCCGCCGAGGAATTGCTGATGCAGCGTGATCTTCGACCGCTCGGTGCCGAGGATTTTCGCTACGCCTTTGAGCAGGCTGGTCGCCGCCTGGGTGCCGGCCCAGATCTCGGCCGACTTGCCGTCGGCGCTGACCGCGGCGGTGGCGTTCATCGGCTCCATCTGTGCGTGGTAGACGTAACGCGTGCGGTATTCACCGCGGAACACCCGCTTCGCGCCGGCCAGCGCCGCCTTGGCGTCGCCGTCCTTCTCGTAAGGCACGCCCGCGCGGCTCTTGTCGCGGCCGATGGCGGCGAGATCGCAAAGTGCCTGCTCGCTGTCGAGATGGGCGCCGGTCGCGTCGCCCCAGGTGACGCGCAGCAACCGCTTCGCGGCGAACGCTGCCTCGACGGTGGCGGCGATGACGCCGACCCCCTCGGGCAGTTTCACGATGCCGGTGACGTCCGGCGCCTTGCGGGCGCGGGCATCGTCGACTTCAAGCGGCGCGCCGCCCGCATAGGGCGATTGCAGCACCGCGGCGTAGACCATGCCGGGCACCTGCACATCCATGCCGTATTGCGCGGCGCCTTTGACTTTCAGCGGCACGTCGATGCGGCCCACATCCTTGCCGATCAGCCGGAAGCTTGCGGTCGGTTTGAGCTCCTTCTCGCTGATCTTCGGCAACTCGGCTGGCACCGTGGCAAAGGTGGCAATCTCGCCGTAGCCGATGCGCCGTCCCGATGCCTCGTGGACGACGACACTCGGTTCGGTCGAAAGTTCGCTGGCCGGCACATTCCATTTCGCCGCAACGGCTTCGATCAGCACGCGGCGCACCTGCGCGCCGGCGATGCGCAGCGCGGTGAAATAGCCGTGCACGGAAGCGCTGGCGGAAGTCTGGAAGGTGTAGCCGTAGGCAGGGTTGCCGTATTTCTTGTCGTCCCAGTTCGTCGGGAAAACGGGCCGCACCTTGGCCCAATCGGCGTCGAGTTCTTCGGCGATGATCAGCGGCAAGGTTGTAAATGAGCCTTGTCCCATTTCGGCCGCCGGCGAGACGACGGCGATAGTCCCGTCCGGTGCGATCGTCAGCCAGACGTTCGGCTTATAGGGCTGAGCCTTTACGTCCTCGGCGAACGCATCGTCGATGACCGACAGCGTATCGGGCGCGATCGTCAGCGCGAAGGTCAGGCCGGCCGCTTTGAGCAGACGGCGGCGCGTGAGCCCGAGGTTGACATGCTTGCTCATGGCTCAGCCCTCCCGCGCTGCGCGTTGGATGGCGCTGATGATGCGCAGATAGGTGCCGCAGCGGCAGATGTTGCCGTCCATGTGCGCGACGATCTGTTCGCGCGTCGGCTTCTTGTTGCCGGCAAGCAGCGTGGCGGCCTGCATGATCTGGCCGGACTGGCAATAGCCGCATTGCGGCACCTGCTCGGCGATCCATGCCTTCTGCAGCGGATGGCTGCCGTCTGGCGACAGTCCTTCGATGGTGGTGATGGATTTTCCGGCGACCAGCGACACCGGCATGGCGCAGGAGCGTACCGGCTCGCCGTCGATATGCACGGTGCAGGCCCCGCAGGCGGCGATGCCGCAGCCGAATTTGGTGCCCGTGAGTTTCAGATGTTCGCGGAGTACCCAGAGCAGCGGCGTATTCGGTGCAACGGCCACGTCATGCGGCTGCCCGTTGACGGTGAGCGCAACCATCGGCGTTCCCCCTTTTTTGCGCGCGGTTTTCGGCCGGCGTTGTCAGGCTGATCGTCATCAAACCCAAACAGACGGTGCGGCATTATCGCCCATAACGGGCCGCCGCGACAGTCCGATTCGCGCTTTGCGCATGCCCCATTCGCTGATGCAATTTTGGGATTGCGCAATCCGCCGCTAACGGATTTGCTGCGCCTTCCAGGCTGATCGCTCACCTTTTCGCAACACGAGGATAGACTGTGCCGGATAAACTGAACGACGTCGTCGCCGAACTGGCGCTTGCCAACCGCATTCTCGGCAATGAGGGCGTGCTCGACGCCTTCGGCCATGTCAGCGCGCGCCATCCGGGCGATCCCGACCGCTATCTGCTGCCGCGCGCCCGCTCGCCCGGGCTGGTCGAGCCGGCGGATATTCTTGAGTTCACACTCGACTCCGAGCCGGTCAAGCCGCCGAAGGTGCATATGTATGCCGAGCGCGTCATTCACGGCTGCATCTATCAGGCGCGGCCCGACGTGATGGCGATCTGCCATCACCATGCTCCGGCGATCATGCCCTTCGCGATTGCCGGCAAGCCGATCGTGCCGGTGTTTCATCTCGGCGCGGCCGGCGGCGAGCACATGCCGTTCTGGGATCAGCACGATGAGTTCGGCGACACCAACCTCCTGGTCGTCAAGAAGGAGGAAGGCCATTCGCTGGCGCGCGCGCTCGGAAACCACCCGGCGGTGCTGATGAACCGCCACGGCGCGACCGTGGTCGGCAGCAACATAAAGGAGCTGGTGTCGCGCTCGATCTTCATGTGTCAGAACGCCGTGTATCAGCTGCACGCGCTCATGCTCGGCACGCCCGACCGGCTGCATCATGGCGAGGTCGAGCTGGCCGGCGCGATCAGCCGGATGCCGAACGTGGTGTCGCGCACCTGGGAATATTGGAGCGCGCGGGTAGGAATGCCGGCGGCGCGCAGCGCCAAGAAGACCGCACGTACCGCGCCGCGAGCGCGCAGTAAGGCCAAGAAGCGCCGGTGAGGCGCGCGCTACATTGCTGACGGCTAATGCCGGTCCCGCGCGGCGGCACTGATTGCATTTAAGATTGCCGCGCGGCCCTGCGGCAGCGCGCCGCGCACGCTCGGCTGTTTGCCGATCTGGCCCATTTCGCGCTGGCGCCGCACCGTGGCCATCGCCATCAGCGGCTCGACGCCGAGTTCGCGCAGCGTGTCGGCGCTCTCCTCCATCTCGGCCGCGCGCCGTTCGCCGTGGCTCGCCATGCGTTCGAGATTGTAGGGCACCATCTTGCTCCAATCGAGGCCCGGATAGTTGTTCTTCATCGAGGCGGCGACCTCATCGACGACGCCGGCGCGCGCCGCGGCGAGAAAACATTCGAGCGTCAGCGCTTCGATGCCTTTGATCATGACGCTGCGCACCATCTTGATGGCGGCGGCCGCGCCGATCTCGTTGCCGGCGACGTTCGCCCGCATGCCGAGCGCACCCATCACCGGCGCGATCGCCGCGGCGTGCGGCCCGGCCAGCAGCATCGGCGTCTGGTGGCGCGCCGGATGGATCGGCGCCAGCACGGCCACGTCGACATAGCATGCGGCGTCGCCGAGGAGCTCTGCGGTCTCCTGCTTGCGGCCGGGCGAGACCGAATTGATGTCGAGAAAAAACGGGCGCTGCGTCACATGCGCTTTGACCGATCGCGCGGCGTCGACGCTCGATGCCGCCGTCACCGCCGAAAAGATCGCATCCGCGCCGCGTACCGCCTCGGCCGCGGAGCCGGCGCAGCGCACGCCGATCGCCGCCGCTGCATCTTTAAGCTTTTCGCCGTCCGAGACCGGGAACAGAATATCCCAGGCTGAGATCGACTCGATGCCGGCCTCGCGCAGGCCCGATGCGATGGCTTGGCCCGCTTCGCCGAAACCGATGAATGCGATGGTGGGCTTGTCCGTGGCCATGCCGGTTCGTCCCTATTCCTCGATGCGCAATTTTCCGTCGCGTGCAATGGGGGAATGACATTTTCGGCGCCGCGCTGCAACGCCGCCATACCGCAGGCGCGTTTGCATCCGCAAAGCCGGCCGATACGATGGCGCGCAACATATAACATCCGGGAGGAGCATCCATCATGTCGACGACTGATGACCAAGCCACGAGCCGCCGCCGCTTCATTCAATATCTCGCCGCAAGTCCGCTGTTCGCCGGCACCAGCATCGCCGCGCTGGCGCAGGAGCCGCATCAGGAGCCGCATTTCCCCGAGCTGCAGCCCGATCCGTATGTGTGGGCGCCGCGCGATTACAACCATCTGATATCCAGCCCGAAAGAAGCGCTCGACGTATTCGATTTCGAACCGGTGATGCACAAGAACGTGCCGCCGGCGCATTTCGGCTATATGGCTTCGGGCGTCGACGACGACGTCACGTTGCGGGCCGACCGCGAGGGCTTTTTGAAATTTCAACTGCGGCCGCGGCGCCTCGTCGATGTCAGCAAGATCGACATGAGCACGGAAATTCTGGGTCAGAAGTATCAGAGCCCGATCATCATCGATCCGACCGGCGGGCATAAAGGCTACCATCCGGACGGCGAGGTGGGCGTCGCGCGCGCCGCCAAGATCGGCGATCATCTGATGATCCTTTCCACCCAGGCGACCACCTCGGTCGCCGACGTGATCGCGGCGCGCGGTCGGCCGATCTGGTCGCAGCTCTACGCCACCAACAAATTCGAAGTCGCCAAGCACCACGTGCTCAGCATGGAGCGGCAGGGCTCGATCGCGGTCGCCGTCACGGTCGACCGCAATGGCGGCCGCAACCAGGAAACTGCGCTGCGCATGCGCCGGCTCGACACGCGGCAGTGTTCGGCCTGCCACGACAATTCGAGTTCTGGCGGCCGGGCAACGCGACAAGCCGATGTATGAGGGCGCCGATCTGTCGGGGCTCAAGAGCATCCAGTCCTCGGCGATGAGCTGGGATTACATCAAGCGGATACGCGATCTCACCAAGATGAAAATGGTGATTAAGGGCATTCTGGCATGGGAAGATGCCAAGATCGCCGCCGAGACCGGCATCGACGCCATCATCGTCTCCAATCACGGCGGGCGCGCCGACGAATCCGGCCGCTCGACCATCGAGACCTTGCCGGAAATCATGCGGATGTCGGGCAACATGCCGGTGCTGATCGATTCCGGCTTCCGCCGCGGCACCGACATCGTCAAGGCCTTGTGCATGGGCGCCAAGGGCGTCGCCATCGGGCGCCCCTACTTGTGGGGGCTCGGCGCCTTCGGCCAGCCTGGCGTCGAGCGCGTGCTGCAAATCCTGCGCACCGAGCTGAAAGTCGCCATGCAGCAGATCGGCGCGCCGTCGCTGAAGGATCTCAAGCCCTCCATGGTGCTGCACGTCTAGCCTCGCTTCGGGTAGGCGGGAAACAGACCCTCATTCTCGGAGCGCTTCGTCATTGCGAGGAGCCAACGGGTCCGGCCCGAAGTGGCCGGCCCGATGACAGGCTCCGCGACGAAGCAATCCAGTACGACCTCCCGACCTTCGCAAGCCGCCCTGGATTGCTTCGCTTCGCTCGCAATGACGAACGTTCTCGTTCTCGCGCTGCGCTTTTTGCTTGCGCCCCGAGCTTTGCCAGCGATTTCCACGAACGAGCCTCTAAACACATAAGGGGAGGCGGAGCGCCGAAAGGCGCATACTGAGAGACCGCTCCGCGCAATCGCAGCGTTGCCGCTGGGCGGGTACACGGCGCGCGCCGTTTTTGGCGGACGCGCTCGCCTTCCGGCGCTCTACCGCGGCTCTCGCCAAGTTCTTAGGCTTGGCTCAGTCCGGTCCCGCGCTTCATGGTCGCGGACAACCGATCCGCGCCCCGGGCAGCCAGCTCCTGGCGGACCTGCCAGTCCTATCAGACTAGGTTTGGCAGGCCGGGCGAGTTTCCGAACCGCCTGGGAATGAGGTTACGAGCCCCATCCCGGGCACCGCTCCCGCTCGCATCAATCGGCCGCCACCGGTTGACGTCCCTTAAACGAGCAGGATGCTTTCTTTTAGTGTGCCGCGCGGTGCGAATTCAAGAAATTCCGCAGACGGGCGCCATCCCGTTGATCCAACAAAGAATCATTTCGCGCTGTTTGTTCGATTCGCGTGCAGCAATTGCGGCATTGCTGCCTTGATTTGCTTTATTCTCGGCTAAGGTGCGGGAAGTGCAGAGGTTTTCGATAAGTGCGAATCAAAGCGGCGTGTAGATGGGTAACGGGCCGCGGCTGCGCCCTTACGCGTTAACAAGCCTCCTTAGGATGCCCCTCTCGTCACCGATTAAGGAAGGGCCATACCGATTCGGATCAGTCGCGCCCTTTTTCAGGAGCAAGTATCCAATCAACACGCAATTAACTATCGGCATGAAGCTCAATAGGCTCCACCAACCGGCATGACTGCTGTCGTGGAGACGGCGAATACTGAGAACAAGCCAGACGGCGGCTGCCCAAATAGCCACGATTATCGACAGACCAGCCGAACAAACCGCCACAAGTCCAGATGGGCCTACCAAATTCGGATTACTCTCTCCCAGTGTGAGCGCAATGCGCCATAAACCGATAGTCGCCACCCCGGCTACGATGCAAAGTAGGTAACCCATAAGATAAGTGAATCGATCAACACGGCCTCTCCAAAGCGAGCGGACCGACCACGTCCTGGTGGGCCTCTGATTACCTACGTCAGCAGTGTCCTGTTTCGCATCAACAGGCTGCCGTGCAGCTTTTTCTTCGCGGCGCGTTGCTCTCCTGTCTCCAACTGGCCCCGTTGTACCTCCACTGCGGGTCGTGCTTCGGCGTCGTGCGTTCTCTGTTCTCTTTGCCTCGCAACTTCGGATGTTGTTGCTTTTATCAGCGCCTGCACCGAAGCGGTGAGGCTTTGAAGATGCTGCTCAAGAGGCGGGGTGAGTGCGTCAAGCCAGTGCACTGAGCCCATGTAATAGCGCAGTGATTTTTCCGGAGCGACATTCTCGATGCGAAATGGAACGACCGGCTTTTCCCCGTCGAACGCTTGTTGCACCTCGCGGCCAACCTGCCGTGACCGGTTCGTATGCGCCGAAAAGATGAGAACCATGACGCGGCAACCATCTATCGCGTCGATGATGGATGATGCCCAGTCCGCGCTCGGCGCAATATCCCGCGGGGCAATCCAACACCGGATACCCCCCTGCCTCGAGTTTTGCGCAGGCCGCGTCAGCGACGGCTTTATCTTCGTGCGGATAGCTAATGAACACGTCGAAGGTCATCGTGTGATAGTCTACCAAACTCTTGATCGTGAGAAAATCCGCTCAAAGCAAGTAACCGGGATTGGACGTGACATCCGGGAACAGTGATGCCGCGCCCGGCCCGGGTTTCGCTCCGCTTAATCCGAGCTAGGATTGCTTGGCAAACGCAGCTTGCCGCCTTTGCCCCTAGGTCTGGAATCTGATGGCGGCTGGCGATGGCATCGGATTTGACATTCGCCCCCCAACCTTTCAGCTAGCGAAGGCAAATCCATTCCACTCAGGCAAACACCTACATGGCAAAAGCATCCTGCCGGGACCGGCTCGAACAGGCGCTGGCGCGTATCGCCGATCCCAGCGGGGAGGGGGTGCGCGCCTGCCTCACTGTCTATCAGGACGTGGCGCGGGCGGCGGCCGACGCGGCCGATGAGCGGGCGCGGTTCGGCATATCGCTCGGCCCGCTCGACGGCGTCATCGTCAGCATCAAGGACCTGTTCGATGTGGCGGGCGAGCCGACGCGGGCGGGCTCGAAAATTCTCGCCGAGGAGGCGAAGCCGGCGGCCGCCGATGCCGCGATCGTGCGGCGGCTGCGCTCAGGCGGCGCGGTGATCGTCGCCAAGACCAACATGGTCGAGTTTGCGTTCTCCGGCGTCGGCGCCAATCCGCATTTCGGCACGCCGGGCAACCCGCGGGACCGCAGCCGCGTGCCCGGCGGCTCGTCGGCCGGCGCGCCGGTCGCGGTCGCCGACGGCATGTGCGAGATTTCGATCGGCACCGACACCGGCGGCTCCGTGCGCATTCCGGCGGCGGTGTGCGGCCTGGTCGGTTTCAAGCCGAGCCGGCAGCGGGTGCCGACCGAGGGCGCGTTCCCGCTGAGCTTCACGCTCGACTCGGTCGGGCCGATTGCGCGGACTGTCGCGGACTGCGCCAAGGCCGACGCGGTAATATCCGGCGAGGAAATGTCCTTCGCGCCGCTCGATGTTGGCGCGCTCAAAGGGCTGCGCCTCGGCATCGCCGAAGGACTGCCGCTCGACCGGCTCGACGACACGGTGGCGGCGGCGTTTGCGGCGGCGGTGAAACGGCTCGACGGCGCCGGCGTGCGCGTCAGCCGCGAGACGCTGTCGCTGTTCGACGCCATGAACGAGGTCAATGCCAAAGGCGGCATCTCGCCGCCGGAGGCCTGCGCCATCCATCGCGACTGGATGGGCCGCCGCCCAAACGACATCGATCCCAACGTGCGGGTGCGCATCGAACGCGGCTGCGCGGTGTCGGCGGCCGATTATGTCGAGATGATGCAGACCCGCGCGCGGCTCGTCGGCCTGATGGATGCGCGGCTCATCGGCCTCGATGCGCTGATCATGCCGACGACATCGATCGTGGCGCCGACCATTGCAGAAGTCGCGGATCCGAAAGTCTTCGGCGTCCGCAACGCCGCCTTGTTGCGCAACACCGCGATCATCAACTTTTTCGACCTGTGCGCCGTGACGCTGCCGCTTCCGGTCGTGCCGCCCGCGATGCCGGTCGGGCTGATGGTGGTGGTACGAAACGGGGAGGATCGGCGGCTTTTGAGTATGGCTGCGGCATTGGCGACGCTGTTTGCCGCCTGATCGGCGCTTGCCCTTAGCGCGGCAGTTTCCTAGCATTTCTCCCAAACCTGGGAGGGATAGCCATGACTGATACCCGCACTTTTGCCCGCACTCTTGCCCGTATTCGCCCGAGCCGCCGCCGGGTCCTCGCCGGCGCCGCCGCAACCGCCGCGACCATTGCGGCGCCCACGATCGTGCGCGCGGCGCTCGCGCCGCTGAAAGTCGGCGTGATCCTGCCGCGTTCCGGTTTCGAGGCCGGGATCGGCCAGGACTGCCAGCGCGGCGTCGAGATTACGCCGCCGATCTTGAAATCGCTCGGCTTGCCCGAACTGACCATCATGAGCGGCGACACCGAATCCAACGTCAACACCGCCCGCGAGCACGCCGAAAAGCTGATCAGCGACGGCGCCGAGCTGTTGATCGGCGCCTTCGATTCCGGCCAGACCACCGCCGTCGCCCAGGTCGCCGAACAGAAGGGCATCCCGCTGGTGATCAACGTCGGTAGCGACCCGCAAATCACCGAGCAGGGCTACAAGTTCGTAGTGCGCAACTTCCCGACCGTGCCGATGCTGCTCAACGACGAGTTTGTCGAGCAAATGCAGGTGTTCAGCATCGCGGGCGTTGCGCCAAAGACGGCGGTGTTCATGCATGTCAACGATCTGTTCGGCACCGGAATGTCGAAGGGCATCCACGGAATGATGGGGAAATACAAGGTGCCGTACACGATCACCGAGGAGATTTCCTACGATCCGGCGGCGCGCGATCTTTCCGTTGAAGTGACAAAAGCCAAGGCCGCAAATGCGGAAATTCTTATCGTCGTCGGCCGGCTGAGCGACGCCATGCTGCTGACGCGCGAAATGGTGAAGCAGCGCTGGACGCCGCAGGCGATTCTGAGCATGGGACCGGGCTGGTACGAGAACCAGTACACCAAGACGCTCGGCAAGCTGGGTGACGGCCCGATCAGCCTGGTGCCGTGGTACGACCCGAATAAAAAGCTGACCGGAACGCTGCTCGCTGCGTTCGAGAAGGCCTTCCCGGGCCTCAACATGAACACCAATCATGTGTACACGTTCGAGGCGTTGTTGATCGCCGCGGACGCCTATAAGCGCGCCGGTTCGAGCGACCCCAAGGCGCTGGCCGCCGCGCTGCACGCGACCGACATCACCAACAACGTCAGCATCGGTCCCGGCATCAAGTTCGACGCCAAGGGTCAGAATGTCGGGTTGAGGTGCGGCGCCGTGCAGAACCGCGGCGGCAAGCAGGTGACGGTGGCGCCGAAAGAGGCTGCCAATGCCAAGCTGGAATGGCCGATGAAGCCCTATCAGGAACGGATATGACGCCAACCCGGTACTGACCGGTGTCGTTTGCCGTCTATCTGAATGTCGCCGTCGCCGGAACTCTGACCGGGCTGGTCTACGGCCTGATGGCGCTCGGCCTGTCGGTCATTTTCGGCGTCGTGCGCGTCGTCAATTTCGCCCATGGCGAGATGATGTCGATCGCGATGTATATCGCGGTCGTGCTGTTCGCGACGTTCCACCTCGATCCGCTGATCATGCTGGTACCGATCGCGGCGGTGATGTTCGTGTTCGGCTACGTGCTGCAGCTGGGCCTGATCAATCCGTTCATTACCCGCCCCGAGCACAGCCAGTTTCTGCTGGTCGTGGCGATCGCGCTCATCATCGTCAACACGCTCTTGATCATCTTCGGGCCGGACGCGCAGACGATCCAGACGTCGTATGCCTATGACAGCTTCCAGATCGGGCGGGTGATCGTCGACGCCTCCAAGGCCTATGCGGCGGCCGCCGCGATCGTCGTCACGGCGGCGCTGTTCGCCTTGTTCCGCTTCACGCTGTTCGGCAAGGCGATCCGCGCCTGCGCCGACAACTACACCGGCGCGCTGGTGGTCGGGCTCGACGTCAAGCGGTTCTACGCCGTGACCTTCGGCATCGGCGCGGCCTGCGTCGGCGCCGCCGGCACGATGCTCGCCCTGATCGTCGATGTGACCCCGATGCTGGGGCCGGCCTATACGCTGCTCGCCTTCGTCATCGTGATCACCGGCGGGCTCGGTTCGATGGCCGGCGCGCTGGTCGGCGGCGTTCTGATCGGACTGACCGAGGCGATTGCCGGCCTGCTGTTCACCCCCTCGGCCAAGAGCATGTTTTCGTTCGGCATCCTGGTCCTGGTGCTGCTGCTGCGGCCGCAGGGCATCCTGGGCAAGAGGACCGCATGATCGCGCGGCTTGCCGACGGCGCGGCGCGGCGCTCGCTCTGGCTGCTCGCCGCCGTGTTCGCCGCGCTCGTGATCGCGCCGTGGGCGGTCAACGATTATCTGCTCACGGTCATGATCGTTGCGCTCTATCTCGCCTATACGGGGCAGGCGTGGAACATCATGATGGGTTTTGCCGGCCAGCTTTCGCTTGGCAACGCGCTTTATGCCGGGCTCGGCGCCTATGTGGCGGCGACACTGTTTGTCCGCTACGGCGTCGCGCCGTGGCTCGGGCTGTTGGCGGCGGTTCCGGTCGCCGCGGCGGCCGCCGCCATCATCGGCTTCCTCGCCTTCCGCTTCGGCGTTGCCGGCGTCTATTTCGCGATCCTGACCATTGCGTTCGCCGAATTCGCCCGCGTCGGCTTCGATCACCTTGACTTCGTGCATGCGTCGGCGGGCCTGTTCCTGCCGGTCACGCAATACCGGCACGACGACCTGTGGCGGCTGCGCGGCAATCCGACCATGTTCTATTATGTGATGCTGGTCGCGACGGCATTCGCTTTCCTGCTGTCGCGGGCGCTGTTGCGCGGCCGCATCGGCTATTTCTGGCTCGCCATCCGCGAGGACGAGCAAGCGGCGCGCGCGGCCGGCATCAACACGTTCCGCTACAAGATGTTCGCGCTGATGATCTCGGCGGCGGTGACCTCGTTCGCCGGCGTGTTTTATGCATTCTTCTACAACAATCTGTTCCCCGAGCAGGTCTTCAATATCTCGCAGTCGATCGAGATGATCCTGGGGCCGATCATTGGCGGCATCGGCACGCTGTTCGGGCCGGTGCTCGGCGCGTTCGTGCTCACCGGAATGGCCGAGTCGGTCACCTCGATCATGGCGGCGCTCGGTTTCGATCTGCCCGGCGCCAAACAGGTATTCTACGGCATTTGTCTGCTGCTGGTCGTGGTGGCTTTGCCCGAAGGCATCTGGCCGCCGCTGGCGCGGCGTCTCGGCATCGACAAAGGCGGCCGATGACGACGCTGCTTTCGCTCGAGCGCGTGAGCAAGCGCTTTCGCGGCCTGGTCGCCGTCGACAGCGTGAGCTTCGCGGTGCCCGAGGGCGCGATCTTCGCGGTGATCGGTCCGAACGGCGCCGGCAAGACGACGCTGTTCAACATGATCGCCGGCGCGATACCGCCGGACTCAGGCACCGTCAGCTTTGCGGGCGAAGAGATCACCGGCCTGTCGCCCGACGCGGTGTGCCGCCGCGGCATCGCGCGCACATTTCAGCTGGTGCGGCCGTTCCCGGCGCTGAGCGTGGAAGACAACGTCATCGTCGGCGCGCTGCTGCGCCGCCACGATGTCGGCGCGGCGCGGGGCCAGGCGCAAGAACTGTTGCGCCGCTTCGACCTGTTCGACCGCCGTTACCAAAAGGCGTCGTCGTTGACACTGCCCGACCGCAAGCGCCTCGAAGTCGTGCGCGCGCTCGCTACCGAGCCGAAGCTTCTGCTGCTCGACGAGGTCGTCGCGGGCCTGCGGCCCACCGAAGTCGATCGCCTGGTCACCGTGCTGCGCGAACTCAATCGTGACAGCGGGCTGACGATCCTGCTCATCGAGCATGTGATGCGTGCGGTGATGGCGCTCGCGTCGCGCGTGCTGGTGCTCGATCACGGCACCGCCATTGCGGAGGGCGAACCGCGCGACGTGGTGCGCGACCCGGCCGTGGTGCAATCCTATCTGGGTGCCGAGGTCGTGTGATGCTGCGCGTGGAAAATCTCGACGTATTTTACGGCGACGCGCAGGCACTCGATGGCGTGTCGCTCGACATCGAACAAGGCGCGATCGTCGCCATCGTGGGCGCAAACGGCGCCGGCAAGACGTCGCTCATTCGCGCCATCGCCGGCATGCTGCGGCCGGCGCGCGGGCGTGTCCTGTTCGGCGAGACCGACATCGCCGGCTGGCCCAGCTACCGCGTCTGCAATCTCGGCATCGGACAGGTGGCGGAAGGCCGGCAGATTTTTCCGACGCTGTCCGTGGCCGAGAATCTGGACGTGGGCGCCATGCTGCCGCGCGCCCGGGCCCGCCGCGACGAGAATCGCAAGCGCGTGCTGGCGATGTTTCCGGTTCTTGCCGAACGCGAACGTCAGGCCGCCGGGACGCTGTCCGGCGGTGAACAGCAGATGCTGGCGATCGGGCGCTGCCTGATGGGTTCGCCGGAGCTGATCATGTTTGACGAGCCGTCGCTCGGGCTGGCGCCGGCTATCGTCCATAGCATGCTCGGCACCATCCGCGATCTCAATCGCGACGGTCTGACGTGCCTGTTGGTTGAGCAGAACGTGGCGCTGTCGCTGAAACTCGCAAGCCGCGCCTATGTGCTGGAGAACGGCCGCATCACGCTGTCCGGCACCGGCACCGAACTGCTCGCCGACGATCGGGTGCGCAGCGCCTATCTGGGGATCTAACCCCGTCATTGCGAGGAGCCCGAAGCGGAGACGAAGCAATCCAGGGTCGGTGGCTCCGGCCCTGGAGTGCTTCGCGGAGCCGTTGGCTCGCACTGACAGCATCAGCTCGGTCGGTAGCTGCGCTCCATCATCAGCCCAAGTGCCGTCAGACGCGCGCCAAGCGGCGCCAGCGGGAAGGCGCGCCGCAACCGGCTTAAGACTTCCGCCGCGCTCGGCGCTTCATATTCGGCGAGAGCCGCCGCCATGGCGTGGGCCATGTCCGCCTCGGCCCGTCCGGTGAGGGCGGCCGGGGCTACGGTAACGTCGCCCAGCGGTGAGGGCGGTTGCACGAGCATGACGCGTCGGGCGTTCATGATGGTCTCCAGTGCCAAAAACATCCTGCCGGTGTCAGCGCGGACTAACGCGCCACAGACCGCGGAGTTCCGTCGGTTGTCTCACTGAAGACGTGTGCTATATGCGCAGCATTGCATGGATATGAACGGGCAACACAAGCCCGTGAATGAAGGACGACATCCGTCATGAAAGGGAGAAATCTGTCATGAAACTGTATTTTGCGCCGGGCGCCTGTTCGCTGTCGCCGCACATCGTCTCGCGCGAGGCCGGCATCGCGCTTGATCTCGAACAGGTCAACAATCAGGAGAAGAAGACCAAGAGCGGCAAGGATTATTGGGGCATCAATGCCAAGGGGCAGGTGCCGGTGCTGGAACTCGACAACGGCGAGCGCCTCACCGAGGGCCCGGTGATCGTGCAGTATCTGGCGGATCAGAAGCCCGGTTCTGGCCTGATGCCGCCGGCCGGATCGATCGACCGCTATCGGGTGATGGAGTGGCTCAATTTCGTGACCTCGGAGCTGCACAAGACCTATGGGCCGATCTTCCGACCGACGACGCCCGAGGAATTCAAGAAACTCTCCAAGGAGAATCTCGGCAAGCGGTTCGACTGGATCGACAAGCAGCTCGCCGGCAAACAGTATCTGATGGGCGACAAGTTCACGGTGGCCGACGCTTATCTGTTCACAGTGCTGCGCTGGTCGCCGCGCATCGACATCGATCTGTCCAAGTGGCCGAACATCAAAGCCTACATGGATCGCGTCGCCGCGCGGCCGAAGGTGCAGGAAGCGCTGAAGGCCGAGGGGTTGGCGTAGGCTGTCATTTCGGGGCGCGGGCGACCCGCCTTCGTTCGCTCCGCGAGCCACGGCGGGTTCGAGTCCGCCGAAGCGCGGAGCGCGAAGGCGGAAAGCCCGCGAGCCAGAACTTGTTTGTGGCCGCGATTTTGCTTCGCCGCATCGCGGCTTTCACAGCCGACATGGGTTATTTGCTGTGCCGCAATTTAAGGTCACAAACGACCTTGAAGGCTGCACCGGCGCTGGGTCCGTTCTACCCTCAATAAGCTGCGATCAGAGCGGACATGGAGAACAGGCGCTTTGTGCCAAAAACCTGCCGTAAGCACTCGCAGCAAAGTGCGTAGTTGGCTCCCAAGCTTTATGGCGTCGGCACCTGCTCCTCCCCGACCTTGTCTTCGGGAATTCGCCCCTTGCGCCATGCGCCGGGCGGTGTGCCGACATATTTCTTGAAGCCGCGGTTGAAGGCTGCTTCCTGTACAGGGTTTCGGATGCCGGCCGTGGGAGAGCTGGACGCGTGCGCCTGGCCGGCGTCCGAAAGCCGTCAAGGAACGAACCCGCGGTCGGGAGTGCACGGAGATGGTGCGCTGGCTATGGGTATTTGGCTGACACGGGACTCGCGCGATGGTGGCCGTGCTCAGCTTTAACGGAGCCGATGAGGTGGTTTTTAGCGCGTGCCGGCTTGCAATGATAATTGCAGTTGTGGACGGGCATTGCGGTTACGGCTCGGTTTGCTGGTTATTTTGCGCATGGTGACGAGCGCTGTCGCGGCCGATCTGAGATCGACGACAAGCCGGCGCGGCGCGGGGTGCTTGTAAGAGCGCGATTGTTCTCATGAGGTATCGATCCTGACGGCGACCATTGGGCCGCACGGCTGATGGCGAGGCGTCTGGCCGCGTTCGAAGGTCTCAATGACGATCATGCGGCCGCCGCAGTGGGGACAGGTATGCGTCGTGTCGTCGTCTTTGGCATGGGTGTCGCTGGTCTGATTTTGTGCAGCCACATTGAGCAGCGACCGCGCCCGCTCGATATTCTCGGTGCGCGAGCTTTTTGCGAATAAGCCGTAATGACGGATACGATGGAAGCCGGCGGGGAGGACGTGGAGGAGAAATCGGCGGATGAACTCCTCTGCGGTGAGCCTCATCACCTTGTATCGGGCGGCACCGTCGGCACGGTAATCCTTGTACTTGAAGGTGACGCTGCCATTGTCGGCCGCGATCAGCCGGCTGTTGGCGATGGCGACCCGGTGAGTATAGCGAGACAGATAGGTCAGCACCGCCGCAGGTCCGCCGAACGGGCGCTTGCCATAGACATACCATTTGATCTTGCGCAGCGGCGCCAGAAAGGCGGCGAAGGCCGCGGCCTCACCGAGGCGGCGACGGCTACCGAAGAACTGTAATTGACCGGCGGCATGCGCGGCGAGAAGTTTTTGCAACATCAGCCGGCAAAACAGTTTGGATAGCACCCGCCATGGCAGAAAGAACTTGGGCCGGCAGGCGACCCAGCGTCGACCATCGTGTGAGAGACCGCCAGCTGGCACGATCATGTGCACATGTGGATGGTGGACGAGTGCCGAGCCCCAGGTGTGCAACACGGATGTGATGCCGATGCGAGCGCCCAGATGCTCGGGGTCACCTGCAATCGTCAGCATGGTCTCGGCACTCGCCTTGAACAACAGATCGTAGACTACCGCCTTGTTTTGATAGGCGATCTCGGCGATCGCCGCCGGCACGGTGAACACCACATGGTAATACGAGACAGGCAGCAGGTCGGCCTGCCGCTCGGCCAGCCATTGCTTGGCCGCCGCACCCTGACACTTCGGGCAATGCCGATTGCGACAGCTGTTGTAGGCAATGCTGGTGTGGCGGCAGTCCTCACAGCGTTCGACATGGCCGCCGAGCGCCGCCGTGCGGCAGCGCTCGATCGCGCTCATCACCTTGAGTTGGTCGAGGCTGACATGACCGGCATTGGCTTGACGCCATGCAGGGCCATGCGCGCGGAAGATATCCGCGACCTCCAAAGCCGGACGAGGCACGCGCGTGGTGGCGTTATACCGGCGGCTTATTGGGCTTTGGGATCAGCGGTGTGAGCTGATCGAGCGGGCTGGTCACCGCGCGGATCACGTTGGTTGCGACCTGAGTGTAAAGCGCGGTCGTCTCCAACTTCACATGTCCGAGCAAAACCTGGATCAGGCGAATATCGATATTTTGCTCCAGCAGATGGGTGGCGAAGCTGTGCCGCAGCGTGTGCGGTGTGACCCGCTTGTTGATCTCCGCAAGCCTGGCGGCGATATGGACGGCGCGGGTGAGTTGTCGCGTCGTCATCGGCAGCATCGGATCGCGGCCGGGAAACAGCCACACCGCGGGCCGAACGATGCAATACCAGTCGCGCAGCAAGTCCAATAACCGTGGGGACAGCATGGCCAGGCGATCCTTGCGGCCCTTGCCCTGCTCGATGCGCAGCAGCATGCGCTTGGAATCGACGTCCGCGACCTTCAGCGCCACCACCTCGGAGACCCGCAGCCCTGCGCTGTAGGCGGCGCTCATCGCTGCCTTGTACTTCGGCCCGGGTGCTGCCTCTAAGAGCTGGCCGATCTCCTGCGGGCTCAGGATCACCGGGATCTTGCGCGGCTCGCGGACGAAGGTGAGGTGCCGCTCCATGTCGGGGCGGTCGAGGGTCGTGCTGAAGAAAAAACGCAGTGCCGACACCGCACTGTTCATACTCGACGGCTGCACCCCGTTCTGCCGCTGATGCAGTTGAAAACGGCGCAGATCGTCAGCGCTTGCCGTATCGGGCGAGCGGCCAAGAAATGACGCAAAGCTTTTGACCTGGCGGATGTAGTCGTGGCGCGTCTTGTCGCTGAAATTGCGCACCGCCATGGCGTCGAGCATGCGCTGGCGCAACGGGCTGATGGGTTGGTCGTGCATCGGAGTGCTCCTTTGTAAGGTTGCAACACTCCGATCGTCGAACTCACGACGCTCTCATCAAATCCCCTGTCGGCCTTGGCTCCAGACTAGACCGGCCCCCAGCCTCCCTCCCGCGAAGCGGGTTCGTTCTTGGATTCGTAGCCGACCTCCGCGGCGACCTGCGCAATGCTGATGCCTGGAATTTCCAGACGCCGGGCCGCGAGTTGCATGCGCCAGCGGGCGAGATACTGCATCGGCGACAGTCCGACATAATGCGTGAATTGGTCGGCGAAAACCGACCGCGACAGCCCGACTTCGTGCGCGAGGGTTTCCAATGTCCATTGCCGTCCGGGTTGTCCATGGATGAGCCGCATCGCCTGGCCGATATGCCGGTCTCTCAGTGCGGACAGCCATCCGCGCGAATCCTCCGGCAAGCGTGCTATGTGCTTGCGGATGATTTCGACGAACATGACTTCGGCGAGCTTGGCTAGCATGGTCTCGCTGCCGGCGCCGCCGAGCTCGCTCTCTTCGGCGGCGACATGAAGCAAATGACCCAGCCAGCTTTGGCTGGCGGCGGACATTTGCGCATGAAACAGGCGCGGCAGCGATTCGAGCAGCGGATTGAACGGCCGCGCGTCGCAACCGAGGTAGCCACAGACAAAGTGGCAATTCTCCCCGCCTGCGCCATCATGGCGGAAAACAAACGGCAGGCGGCGGTCTGTCGGACGAACGTACATTTCCAGATTAGGCTCGGCGTGCATGCCGGGTGCCGAACTCATTACGTTGCCGTCGCCCATTGGGAAGATGACAATATCGCCGGCATCGAGGTGAGTGCCGTTTGTAGGATCTTCGGTCGAAACCGCCCAGCAAGAGCCTGCCAGTAGGGCATGGAACTGAATCACATGTTCGGCCTCCGGCATCACTCTTCCGGCGATCATCTTTGTACGCGGCGAGTTACCCACGAAGGGGGCTTGAACATAGTTGTCGAAGAAAATAGCGCCGTTTAGTCGCACGGCCCGTAACACGTCGGACAGAACATCCATGAGATCCCCCTCCTGCCGATACATTTCGGATTTGCGAAATGTTATTCGCGCAATTTCGGGCGCTCCACGAAGACAACTGGAATCTACCGCAAACGATCGATAAAGGCTCGGCCGTTTCGTCGCAGAAACGCCGATCAGCGGGACTCCCGGACGTTTGAGCAATAAAGCAGGACGACAGAACATGTCCCGCGTGCGCCCATGCAGGTAATGTCCGACGCTGATACTACCCATCATGCGCTCAGATTGGGAGGAGAGGCCATGAACGAGGACATTATCGTCAAGTTCGCCCAACACCACCGAGGCCCTGTCATTGCGCGCACCCATCCGGAATATGAGGAGGCGCGCAAGCTCTATAACGCGATGATCGACAAGCGGCCGCTCGTGATCGCGCGCTGTGCCGACGCAGCCGACGTGATGGCGGCGGTCAGTTTTGGCCGCGACAACAGATTGCCGATTGCTGTGCGCGGCGGCGGCCACAACGGTCCCGGGTTCGGCAGCGTCGACGACGGTCTGGTTATTGATCTGTCGATGATGAAAGGCGTGAGAGTCGATCCGGCGAAGCGAACGGTGCGGGTTGGCGCTGGCTGCCTCACTGGCGAAGTCGATCACGCAACCGGCGCCTTCGGCCAGGCGGTGCCTTTCGGGATCGTTTCGACTACTGGCGTTTCGGGACTGACGCTGAGCGGCGGCCACGGTTATCTCAGCCGTCAATATGGCCTCGCCGTCGACAATCTACTCGAGGCGGACGTGGTGCTGGCTGACGGCAAGTTCGTCACTACTTCGGAGGCGGAGAATGCTGATCTGTTTTGGGCGTTGCGTGGCGGCGGCGGAAACTTCGGCGTCGTGACCAGCTTTTTGTTCCGCAGCAGTTCGGCCGCCATCGTCTACGGCGGGCCCATCATCTTCGATCTCGCCGACGCCGGCCCAGTCATGCGCTGGTATCGCCAATTCCAGCCGAGTGCGCCGGATGAGTTCTGCATCTTTCTCGCGCTGCAGACCGTCCCTCCCGGCGATCCGTTCCCCAAGGAGCATTGGGGGAAAAAGATGTGCGCGCTTGTCGTCTGCCATAACGGGCCGATTGCAGATGCCGAAAAAGCAGTCAACGCGGCTCGCGCTGCGCTGCCAAAACCGATCATCGACTGGGCACAGCCGATGCCGTATCCGGTGCTGCAATCGCTATTCGATCCGCTCTTGCCGAAAGGTCTGCAGTGGTATTGGAAGGGCGATTTCGTGAACAGTTTGCCTGACGCCGCGATTGACTGCCATATCGCGCACGCCGCCAAGGTGCCGAGCCCCATTTCCGGAATGCATCTTTATCCAATCGACGGTGCGGTCCACCGCCAGCGGCGGGACGCGACCGCCTGGAGTTACCGCAACACTACCTGGTCGATGGTGATCTTTGGCGTCGGTCCCGATCCTGCCATGGCCCCGGCGCTCAAGGAATGGGCGCGCGGCTATTGGGGTGCCGTCCATCCGTTCAATCTTCCCGGCGCCTACGCCAACTTCATGATGGATGACGAAGGCGAGGCGCGCGTCAAGGCCGCATATGGCGACAACTATTAGCGGCTTGCCGCGGTGAAGAAGAAATACGATCCAGGTAATCTGTTCAGGGTCAATCAAAATATCCGCCCTGCCGTATAGCGATGTCCAACGGAATTGACCCGACCCATGCTGCAAGTCGCTGTCCAACGAGCGGTTGCTCAACGCGTCATTGCGGAGCGTGCGGCCATTGACGTGCACGCGAGAATTTGGGCTCTCTCCGGCTTTACTGTACGAATCGCACGAGCTTCCGCATGGCTTCACGTTGCGGCTGAGGCGCTTCGGCGCGGCATTGCCGCCTTCATCTGGTTCTGGAACATTCCGGTTCTTGGCGCGGACGAAACACAGGAGTCGCACTACCTGCGGACCGGACGCTTAAACTGATCGTGCTATGCCCACGCTTCGTCGCAGTCATACCTGGCGTCTAGCGCGAGTCCAATCAGCGAACGAATAAATTGCTAGGAAGAAAGAGAAACAGCCTTTGGAGGCTGGGTTGCACTGCAGCAAATCCGGGTCGAGACCTGTCGAAACGGGTCAGGATCAATAGATTCGCCATCTCGACGACATGTCTGCTTGCCAACAGCGAAAGTCAGCGCAGCTACCAGCTGACCCGCTTCTTTTTCTTGCAACAGCTATTTTAGCGGCGGTCCGATCGTCACCTTGAGCGTGCCGACGCCTTCGACCTCGCATTCGATCTTGTCGCCGGCGACCGTAGCGGCGACGCCCGACGGCGTGCCGGTCAGGATGATGTCGCCGGGAGCCAGCTCGACCATCTCCGACAGTTTGGAGATGACCTCAGGCACGTTCCAGATCATCTGATTGAGATCGCCGTCCTGGCGCACCTTGCCGTTGACCTTGAGCACGATGCGGCCCTTGGTGGGATGGCCGATCTCGGATGCAGGCCTGAGCGCGCCGCACGGCGCCGAATGATCGAACGCCTTGCCGATCTCCCACGGCCGCTTGATGTCGCGCGAGGCGATCTGCAGATCGCGGCGCGTCAGATCGATGCCGACGCCGTAGCCGTAGATGCAATCGTTGGCCTCCGCGACCGGGATGTTGCGGCCGCCGCTCTTGAGCGCGACCACGAGTTCGACCTCGTGGTGCATGTCCTTGGTCAGCGACGGGTAGGGCACCGTGCCGCCGTCCGGCACGATGGCGTCGGCCGGCTTGGCGAAGAAGAACGGCGGCTCGCGAACGTCCTGCCCCATCTCCTTGATGTGTTCGACATAGTTGCGGCCGACACACCACAGCCGGCGGACCGGGAAAAGCTTAGCGGTGCCGGCAACGGCGAGGACGGCCTGCGGCGGCGGAGCAATGACGTAGTTGCTGGCTTGCGTGCTCATATTTGGATCTGTTGAAAGACTGAAGTTGAGGGACGGACCGGCCGGTGGCCGGTCGTCGGCGCGCGCTCTCTGTCCTCCGTCCGCCGCGATCTGTCAACCGACGGCGATCGGCTGCCGCTCGGACGCCTGCTCCTTGAGCTGCAGCCGGTAGAACGAGGCGTAGCGGCCGCCTTTGCGCAGCAATTCGTCGTGACGGCCGGACTCGATGATCAGGCCGTTCTCGACCACCAGGATGCAATCGGCGTCCATGATGGTGGAGAGCCGGTGGGCGATGACGAGTGTGGTGCGGCCGCGGCACAGTGCGCCGACGGCTTCCTGCACCACGCGCTCGGATTCCGAATCGAGCGAGGCGGTCGCTTCGTCGAGCAGGATGATGGGCGCATCCTTGATCAAGGCGCGCGCAATGGCGACGCGCTGGCGCTGGCCGCCCGACAGCTGCAAGCCGTGCTCTCCGACCGGGGAGTTGTAGCCGAGCGGGAAGCTGACAATGAAGTCATGCGCGTGGGCGGCCCTGGCGGCGGCGACGATCTCGGCTTCGCTGGCGTCGAGCTTGCCGAGCGCGATGTTGTCGCGGATGGTGCCGCGGAACATGTGCACGATCTGACCCACATAGGCGACCTGCTGGCGCAGCGAACGCCGCGACACAGCGGCGATGTTCTGGCCATCGATCAGGATGCGCCCGCTGTCGACGTCGTAGAAGCGCAGGATCAGGTTGAGCACCGTGGACTTGCCGCCACCCGAGGCGCCGACCAGCGCGGTTACGGCGCCGCGCTCGGCGGTAAAACTCACGCCGCGCAGCACCGGCGTGCCGCGTTGATAGGAAAAATGCACGTCGTCGAAGTCGAGCCGCGCCGCGGTGAGCGTGAGCGCCGGCTTGTCATCATCGGTCGGCTCGCCGGCCGGGCTGTCGATCACTTCGTAGAGAATGCGGACGCCGACCAGAGAATTATTGAGGTCGAGGTTGAGCCGCGCCAGCCGCTTGGCTGGCTCATACGCCAACAAAAATGCCGTCAGGAAAGCGAAGAACTCGCCCGGCGTGGCGCCGGTATAGATGACCCGGTACCCGCCATACATGATGGCAAGCGCGACGGTGAAACCCGACAAGATTTCCATCATCGGCGACGCGCGGTTGGAGACGCGCGCCATCTTGTTGGATTCGCTCTCGACGGCTGCGACGTTGACCGCAAGACGCCGGCGCATCTCGTCCTCGAGTCCGAAGGCCTTGACCATGCGCAGCCCTTGCAAGGCCTCCTGCATGGTCTCGACGATGCGCGTGCTGCCGCTGATCTGCGTGCGCGCGATGCCGCGCACGCGGCGGACCATTTTGCGCAGGAAAATCAACGCCGGCGGCGCGATGATGAGGCCGGCGATCGACATGATCGGGTCCTGCGTCACCATCACGATCGACAGGCCGATCAGCGACATCAGATCGCGGCCGACCGCGGTGATCAACAGATTGATCGTTTGGCTGACGGCCGCTGCGCCGGTGCTCAGACGGACGATGAATTCCGAGGAATGCCGATCGGCAAAGTAACCGATGTCCTTCTGCAACAGCTTATCGAACATGCGCTGTTGGTTGTCGGCGACGATGCGGTTGCCGATCCAGGACAGCCAGACGGCGGACCCGTAGGTGGCAAGCGCCTTGACCGTGAAAATCGCCATGGCCAACAGGCCGAGCGCCACGATCTCGCGGTAGTTTTTGTTGACGTAGGCGGCGTTGATCATGGTGCCGAGCAGATACGCCGACAGCGCCGTGCAGCCGGCGACGATCGCCATCATCGCCATGGCGCTGGCGTAGCGCGGCCAGTGGCCGAGCGCTTCGTCGACGAGGAGCCGCCGCAGCAGCGGATAAGTCGGGTATTTGTCGGAGGATTCGGCCGGAAAAGATCTCATGCACGATCCATTTTGCCCCGCGTCCGGTCGACGTCGGCGGGACCGGCAATCATCGCCTTCCTTGCCCGGAAGTGGCGGAATTTTCAAGCAAAATGACGTGGCGGGAACCGCCAATCAGCGTACCGGAACGTCGGTGCGTCAGGCGCGAGCCAACTGCACGCACGGGCTTGTTTTTTCGCCGCGCCGCTCGATGAGGCGGCGTTCCCATTTCAGCGCGTCCTCGACGATCTTTGCCAGATCGTCATGGTGCGGCTGCCATTGCAGCGCTTTGCGGATTTGCGTGGAGTCAGCCACGATCTGCGCCGGATCGCCGGCCCGCCGCGGCGCTGTCTCGACCTTGAAGTCGACGCCCGATGCGCGTTTGACCGCATCGATGACTTCGCGAACCGAGAAGCCGTGGCCGTAGCCGCAATTATACGTCGCCGATGGCGCGCCGGCGCGCAGACAGCGCAGCGCGTCGCAGTGCGCCAGCACCAGATCGCTGACGTGGATGTAATCGCGGATGCCGGTTCCATCCGGCGTCGGGTAATCCGTGCCGAACACGTCGATCTTGGGACGCAAGCCCAGCGCGGCCTCGACCGCGACCTTGATCAGATGGGTGGCGCCCGCCGTCGATTGGCCGGTCCGGGCTTTCGGATCGGCGCCGGCGACGTTGAAATAGCGTAGAATGATATGCTTGAGGCCGTGCGCCGCGCTGGCATCGCGCAGCATGATCTCCGTCATCAGCTTCGACCAGCCGTAGGGCGAGATCGGCATCGTCGGCGCAGCTTCGCGCACCGGAATCTCGGCTGGGTTGCCGTAGACCGCCGCCGTCGAGGAAAAGATAAAATAGCGCACGCCACATTTGATCGCGCATTCCATCAAGGCGCGCGAGTTGACCGTGTTGTTGCGGTAATAGCCGAGCGGATCGCGCACCGAGTCCGGCACCACGATGGAGGCGGCGAAGTGGATGATGGCGTCTACTTCGTGCTCCCGGATGATTGTTGCGACCAGCGCCTGATCGCCGCTCTCGCCGACAACGAGCGGCGTGCCCGGCGCGACGGCCCAGTCGAAGCCGGTGGACAGATTGTCGAGCACGACCACGCGCTCGCCGGCATCGCGCAGCGCGTACACCATGTGACTGCCGATGTAGCCGGCGCCGCCGGTGACCAGGATCGTCATGGATCGGCCTGTTGTTCCGGTCTCGCCCTACACGGATTTGATGAACACGGCGTTATATCGAGAATTTGCGCATGGAGCGGTCGCATTTTCTTCAGCGCTAAGGGACCGCCGCGACCGCCGCCGCAAGGGCCCGGCGCGTCGCCGCAAAAACCTCGTCGGCGCCGATTTCGGTCATGCAGCGGTGATGGCCGAGGCGGCAGACCGGCTTGTGGCAGGGCCGGCAGGCGAGTTCGATATTCGCCTGGACGGTCGCCGCCAGCGGATTGAGCGGCGCCCAGTGCCACGGGCTGGTCGGCCCGAAAATGCCGATCGTCGGCGTGCCAAGCGCCGCGGCGACGTGGACGAGGCCGGAATCGTTGGAGACGGCCGCTGCGGCCGCGCCGAGCGCCAAAATCGCCTCGCGCAGATCGGTCCCGGTCAGGTCGCGGGCGTCGGTGCCTGCTGCAATTGTTTGCGCCAGCGGCTTTTCCGCGGGTCCGCCCACGACCCAGACGGCCAGCCCCTCGGCCAGGAGGCGGCGGGCGAGGGTTGCATAAGCGGCGGCCGGCCAGCGCTTCGCCGGCCCCACGGCGCCCGGAGCAAGCGCCACCGCCGGCCGGCCGGCGACGCCGCGCGCGCTTTGCCAGGAAGTGATCTCGGCCGCCGGGATTTTCAGTTCAGGTACCGGCCATTGGGCCGGTATTTCGCTCCCCGCCGGCAAAGCCAGCGAGGCGCATTCATCGACCATGCGGGGCAGTCCGCCCCGGCCAAAGCGGATATCGTTGAGCACAATGGCGCGGGCCTCGCCGAACAGGCCGATCCGTTCCGAGATGCCGGCGAGGAAAGGTGCGAGCGCGGATTTCCAGGTTTTCGGCATGATCAGCGCTGTGCCATAGCCCTCGCGCCTTAACCGCTCGGCCAGCGCGCGGTGCTGGCCAAACGCCAGGCGCTTGCGCGGCAGGTCGACGACGACGGCCTGCCTCACGCCGGGCATATAGTCGGTGAGCGGAGCGCAAAGCGTGGTGGCGAGCATATCGACAGGACGGTCGGGAAACCGAGCCTTCAGGAGCTTGACCACCGTATGGCAGCGCACGAAATCGCCGATCCACATATATGGGACGATGAGAATGGGGCTGCGGGCGGAGGCGTCGAAGCGACCGCCCTGATTATGTGAATCTATGTTCATCATAAATAATATGAATCTAAATTCGATTCATCTGACGCATCAGTAGGCTGGGATAGCCTTGTGGCCTGGGCCTGTCCAGGTGCCCAATCTCCGGGAATTGCCCCAGTTGCTCCCGGCCCCGGACTGCGGCAAAGGAGCGGCAGTCGGCGCAACGCCGATGCAGAGTCAAGCGGTTCGACAGCGTCGATGTTATTGGTAACCGGCGGGGCCGGGTTCATCGGATCCAATCTCGTTGCCAGCCTCAATGAGGCGGGGCGGAGCGACATCGCCGTCAACGACAGCCTCGGCAGTGACGGCAAGTGGCGCAACCTTCGCAGCCGCCAGCTCGCCGATTTCGTGCCGCCTGCCGATCTCATGCGCTGGCTCGATGGCCGTAAACTCGACGCCGTTCTGCACCTCGGCGCCATTTCGTCGACCACCGCAACGGACGGTGACGTCATCATCGAAGCCAATTTCAGGCTGTCGCTGCGCCTTCTTGACTGGTGCGCTGCGACCCGCACGCCGTTCATCTACGCCTCATCGGCGGCCACCTACGGCGACGGCAGCCAGGGCTTCTCCGACGAATCCTCGCCCGCGGCGCTCAAGCGGCTGAAGCCGATGAATCTGTACGGATGGAGCAAGCATCTGTTCGATCTCGCCGTGGTCGAACGCGCGGCCCGCGGCGAGAAACTGCCGCCGCAATGGGCCGGGCTCAAGTTCTTCAACGTGTTCGGCCCCAACGAATACCACAAGGGCGAGATGATGAGTTTCGTCGCCAAGCGTTTCGAAGACGCCAGGGCCGGCAAGCCGGTCCGGCTGTTCAAGTCGTACCGCCCCGGCATCGGCGACGGCGAGCAGAAGCGGGACTTTATCCATGTCGACGATGCGGTAGCGGTGGTGCGCTGGCTGCTTGCCACGCCGACGGTATCCGGCCTGTTCAATGTCGGCACCGGCGCCGCCCGCAGCTTCCGCGATCTGATCGGCGCCATGTTCGCAGCCCTCGGCCGCGAACCCGCAATCGAGTATATCGAGATGCCGGTTTCGATTCGCGACAGTTATCAGTATTTCACGGAGGCCGAGACGGCGAATCTGCGGCGCGCCGGCTATAGTGCGGCGTTCGCACCACTTGAGGATACGGTACGGCGTTATGTGACCCAGTATCTCGATCGCGCCGACCGATACCGCTGAGCGATTGTCGCTGGGACAGGGCAACAGGCATGTTCGACTTCGAGGAAGCCCTCAAGCTGATCGCACAGCAGACCGTGCTCTGCGTCGGCGATGTCATGCTCGACGACTTCGTCTATGGCGACGTGACGCGCGTCTCCCCGGAGGCGCCGACGCCGGTGCTTGCCGTCAGGTACACCGCAACCGAAATCGGCGGTGCCGGCAACGTGACGCGCAACGTCGCAGCGCTCGGCGCGCGCTGCATCTTCGTCGCGCTGATCGGCAATGACGATGCCGGGCTGGCGCTGACCAATGCACTCGCCAAACTTGATGGCAATGTCGTGCCCGATCTCGCGGTCGACCCGGTCCGGCAGACGACCCGCAAGGTGCGCTACGTCTCCGAACATCACTCGACGCATCTCATGCGGGCCGATTGGGAATCGACCGGGCTGATCACGCCGCAAAGCGAAGCCGCGCTGATTGCCTACGCCGAAGCGGCGTTGCCGCAGGTCGGCGCCGTGGTGCTGTCCGACTATGCCAAGGGCGT
Organism: uncultured Alphaproteobacteria bacterium; assembly: GCA_963729965.1. Lineage (GTDB taxonomy): Bacteria > Pseudomonadota > Alphaproteobacteria > Rhizobiales > Xanthobacteraceae > BOG-931. Next base: position 292,280 of record CAVSPX010000004.1, on the reverse strand, counting down.
GCTGACCCCGCGCGTGATTCGCGCCGTGATCGACGGCGCCCGCAAGCGCGGCTTGCCGGTCGTGGTCGATCCCAAGGGCCACGACTACAGCGTCTATCGCGGCGCGACGCTGATCACGCCCAACGCCAAAGAACTCGCCGCCGCAGTGCATCGGCCGGTCGGCAGTGACGACGAGATCGCCGCCGCCGCCGCCGAGCTCGCCCAATCGATCGGCTGCGAGGCCGTGCTCGTTACCCGCAGCGAACAGGGCATGACGTTGCAGGTTGCCGGTGAAAGCCCGGTCCATATCCCGGCCTATCCGGTCAAAGTGCGCGACGTGTCCGGTGCCGGCGATACCGTTGCGGCCGTGATGACGGTGCTGTTGGCGGCGAAAACGCCGTTCGAGCCGGCGATGCGCGCCGCCAACGCCGCGGCCGCCGTGGTCGTCGGCAAACGCGGCACCGCCACCGTCTCGCTTGCCGAATTGCGCCATCGCGTGCTGCCGGCCGCCTCGCTCGCGCCCGAGGACAAGATCGTATTCGACTGGTCGGTGCTCGACGAGCGGCTTGCGGATTGGCGGCGCAGCGGGCTGCGCATCGGCTTCACCAATGGCTGCTTCGACCTGTTGCATCGCGGTCACGTCAGGCTGATGGCGGAAGCGCGCGCCGCCTGCGATGTGCTGATCGTCGGTCTCAACAGCGACGCCTCGACTCGCCGCCTCAAGGGGCCGAGCCGGCCGATCAATCCGGCCGAGAGCAGGGCCGACGTCCTCGCCGCGTTGGAAGCGATCGATCTCGTCGTGGTGTTCGAACAGGACACGCCGCTCGAACTGATCAAGCGCGTGCGGCCGGCCGTTCTCATCAAGGGCGCCGACTACAAGCGCGAGGAGGTCGTCGGGCACGACGTCGTCGAAGCCTCAGGCGGCCAGGTCGTTCTGGTCGATCTGGTGCCCGGTCATTCGACCACCAACATCGTGCGCCGCATGACGACGCCGGCAGCGCCTGCCGCGCGCGTCGGCAAGCCGGCGGCGTCCTAGCGCGGGTCCCGCGATGACACCACGTTTCATGGAGCGGACGATTTTTCCGCCGGATGTGGAGGATGGCCTCAAAGAGGAGTTTTTCGGCGGAACGCGCGAGGGCTTTTTCGTCGACGTGGGCGCCAATGATCCAAAGAAAGGCTCACAGAGCTGGCGTCTGGAGCAATTAGGTTGGCGCGGCGTGGTCGTCGAGCCGCAACCGCGGCTGGCGCAGCAACACAAAGAGCAGCGGAACGCTGCCGTTTTTGCGTGTGTGTGCTCGTCGCTGGAGAATGCCGGCAAGACTTTGCCATTTCAGGTTTCCGGCATTCATTCATCGCTCGATTTGAATTTCTTTGTGGCTGGCATGCGCAAAAAGGAGATCATCCAAGTGCCGGCGCGCACGCTCGATGACATCCTGGCGGAAGCGAAAGCCCCCGCGCCTATCGACTTCCTTTCCATCGACGTAGAAAGTCATGAAATTGAAGTGCTCACCGGAGCGACGCTGACGCGCTGGCAGCCACGACTGATCTTGATCGAGGATTTGGCGTTTAACACGCGCCTGCACCGGTATCTGCGGTCGCACGGCTACAAATGGGTCCGCCGTACCGGGCTCAACGGCTGGTATGTGCCCGAGCCGACGCCATTTCGAGTGAGCGCGTTTGGGCGCTGGCAATTCTTTCGCGAGCATTATCTCGGCACCCCATTCCGCCATTTCCGCGAAACCAAGCGCAAATGGCGCGAATGGATATGGCGAAAGCTCGGTATGGACCCGCGCGCCCCAGAGTGATCCGGTAGCATCTCGGTGATCAGTCTCGTCTCGGTTATCGTCGCTACCTACAACCGGCCGGACGCGCTGGACGCGGTGCTGCGCTCGCTCGCCGGGCAGAGCGACGAAAATTTCGAAGTGCTGGTGGCCGATGACGGCTCGCGGCCGGATACCGCTGCGGTGGTCGCGAGCTGGAAAGGCCGGTTGCGTCGCCTCGCGCATGTGTGGCATCCGGACGACGGCTTCCGGCTCGCCGAAATTCGCAACCGCGCAATCCTTGCTTCGACGGGCGAGTATTGCGTCTTTCTCGACGGCGATTGCCTGGCGCGGCCACTTTTTGTTGCTGCGCATCGCGCGCTTGCGCAAAGCGGTTGTTTCGTGACCGGCAATCGCGTTCTGCTTTCGCGCGAACTGTCGGAGCGCATTCTGCGCGAGCGAATGACGGCGGAACGATGGAGCACGCCCGAATGGGTGCCACAGTGGGCCGGCCGCAAGATCAATCGGCTGTTGCCACTGTTTTGGCTGCCGCTTGGGCCGCTGCGTCACGCCTATGCGCGGCAATGGCGCGGCGCGCGCGGCGCCAATTTCGCGGTGTGGCGGCGCGACCTCGTCGCCGTCGATGGATTTGACGCGGACTTCACCGGCTGGGGCCGCGAGGATTCCGATTTGTTCGTGCGCCTCATCCGTTCCGGCGTCGGCCGCAAGGACGGGAGATGGGCGACCGGCGTCCTGCACCTGTGGCATCCGGAAGCCGATCGCGGGCGCTTGTCGGAAAACGATCGCCGGCTTGATGAGATTCTGGCCGGTGATCGCACGCGAGCCGTCAGGGGGCTTTCAGCGCTGTCTCGTGAACCGGCGACGCCGACAAGCGTGGATTGATCGCCTGCTTATTGCTGCCGCGGCTGCATCACGGGCATTTTATCGTTCGGGACGCACCAAAGCCTGCAAGGCGCGGGATTCGGTCGGTGCTAATCCCGCTTTGGGCGGCTATAATTCGGCCGCACGCGGCCGGCACGGTTCTATTCTGCATGACAGAAACAGCAAATATCCACGTCCGGGCGCCCGACGCGCGAGTGCTGCAACCGATTGCAGACTGGCTCGCTGTCGGCGTCGCCGCCTCGCTGCCGTGGTCGACATCGGCCGCGGGTATTCTGATCGTGCTGTGGCTGTTGGCGGTGCTGCCGTCGCTCGAATTGGCCGCGATCAAACGCGAGCTTTTGTCCGCCGCAGGGGGGTTGCCGGTGGCGCTGTGGGCACTGGCCACACTCGGCTTGTTCTGGGCCGATGTCAGCTGGACGGAACGGCTTGGCGGCTATTCATCTTTTCACCGGTTGATGGCTATTCCCCTGCTGTTGGCGCAGTTCCGCCGCTCCGAGCACGGTATGCGCGTGCTGATCAGCTTCTTCGCTTCGGTGACGGGCGTGTTGCTACTGTCCTGGCTGCTGGTGATGGTCCCCAGTCTGCCGTGGCGCACCGGTGAGTACGGCGTTCCGGTCAAGGATTACATCCTGCAGAGCGGCAACTTTCTGATCTGTATATTTGTGCTGTTGGAACTTGCGATTGATGACGGCCGCGTCGGCCGCTGGCGTTCCGTTAGCGTGTTCGTTGCGCTTGCGGCGCTGTTTGTTGCCAATATTGTCTTTGTGGCGACGGGCCGGACGGCGCTTCTGGTCGCGCCGGTGCTGGCGCTGTTGCTTGGCTGGCGGCAGTTCCGCTGGAAAGGCCTGGTCGGCGCCGCGCTGCTCTGTTGCATCATCGGCGGTGCGGCGGCGCTTGAATCGCCCTATTTGAAGACACGGCTCGCCACATCGGTCGAGGAAATCCACGCCTTCCAAAAGAACGACGCGCTGAACTCGACCAGCGCGCATCTGCAGTTTCTCAAGGAGGCGCTGTCGTTCGTGGCAAGCGCGCCGATCGTCGGCCACGGCACCGGTTCGATCGCCGCGCAGTTCCGCAAGGCGGCGGCCGGCAAGGCCGGCGCCGCAGGCATCGCATCCGTCAATCCGCACGACCAGATTCTCGCCATAGGAATACAGCTCGGCGTCGTCGGCATTGCCGTGCTCATCGCGATGTGGGTGGCGCATGTCATGCTGTTTCGCGGCGTCGGCTTGACCGCCTGGATCGGGCTTGTCGTCGTCGTGGAGAACGTGGTGTCGTCACTCGTCAACTCGCATTTGTTCGATTTCACGCAGGCGTGGATCTACATTTTCGGCGTCGGCGTGGCCGGCGGCATGGCGCTGCGTGAGCGCGATTTCAGGACTGCCGCGCGGGCGGAGCGTCATGACGCCGATCCAATTGCCGGCTGAACCGCGCGTCCTCGTGGTGGCACTGCGGCGGCTCGGCGACGTGCTGTTGACCACCCCGCTTATTCGCAGCGTCAAACGGGCTTATCCGTCCGCCTCGATCGAGGCGCTGGTGTTCGCCGGCACCGAAGGAATTTTGTCGGGTAATCCCGACTTGGCCGGCGTCCTGACGGTGCCGGAGCGACAGGCTCCGCGCGATTCCTTAGCGCTGCTGCGGCGGCTGTGGCGGCGCTACGATCTGGGGCTGACAACACAGACCGGCGACCGGCCGACTTTTTTGGCGTGGCTCGGCGGCCGCCAATCCGCCGGTCCACTCGACGCCAATCGGCTGTCGGCGTCACTCAAGCGGCTGGCATTGACCCGGTCCTACACGAGCGACCGAGGGCAGCACCGCATCGTCGATCTCCTGCGGCTGACCAAACAATTGGGCATAGCTGCCCGCGCCGAGGTCGTGTGCCCGCAGGGCAGTGTGCGCGCCGGTCTGTTGCCGGCGCAGCCTTACGCGGTCGTGCACGCCGCGCCAAAATACCGATACAAACAATGGACGCCTGACGGCTGGCGCCAACTCGCCGCCGCGCTGCGTCAGCGGGGATTGCCCACGGCCGTTATCGGCGCCGAATCGGATCGCGCCTACCTTGACGAGGTCTGGCGCGACGGCGGCGTCACCCGCCTCGACGGCGCGCTGTCATGGCCGGAACTGTCCGCGCTGATCGGCGGCGCCCGCGTCTATGTCGGCCCCGACACTGCGGTCACGCACCTGGCAGCGGCTACGGGGACGCCGACCGTGGCGCTCTATGGTCCAACAGACCCGCGCATCTGGGGGCCGTGGCCGGTGGGCGGCCTCGACCCGCCATGGGATGCTGCCGGCACGATCCAGCAGCGCGGCAATGTCTGGCTGGTGCAGAATCCGCTGCCGTGCCTGCCCTGCCAGTTGGAGGGCTGCGAACGCCGGCTCGACAGCCACAGCCAATGCCTCGACGAGCTTTCCGCGGCTCAGGTGGTGATAGCCGTCGACCGCGCACTCGCGGTGCGGCAGGCGGCCTGAGCTAAAGTTAGGCAATCGTTGATCGGCGCCGCGTAGAGTCCGGAACCGTGGCGCCGCATCACAGTGCCGCCACGAAATCTGTGCATCTGGCGGCCGGTTGGGGTGGACCAAAGCTTGGCATTTCGCAGCAATTTTCACACAGTCGAGCGTGCGGCCCGATGGTCAAGATGACGGCAAAGCGTCTGGTCGCCGGGTTGTTGGCGTGCGGTTTCGGCCTGATGCTGAGCGCGTGCGGTTCCACATCTGATTTTGTCGCCGATTATTGGCCGCATTTCGCCGGCGGCGAGCCCAATGACGTGCCGCCGCGGCCCGGCGATCCCGGCTACCGGAAGTTCATTGAGCACGGACAGCCGGCGGAGGGTCAAAACGCGCCGGCCGCGAGTGGGCAGCCCCCTGCGGGCGGCGTCACGCCTGAGTTCGCTGCAAGACAGCCCGGCGGTGGCGCGCAACAGGCTCCGCCGGGCACGACCGCCGCGGCACCCGCGCAGCAGCCGGCCAACGCCGCACCACCGCCAGGTCCAACCGATCAGAATGTCGGGCAGGGCGGGCTTTATTAAGCGGTCTGGCTTGACAAATCTGGTCGTATTTTCTTCGGAAAACCGGCGCCCACTCTTCCGGAAAATGCTGCAAGACGCAGCAGCTTCCGTTACGCCACGCCGGCGCGCAGCAGATCGTGCAGATGCACGATGCCGACCGGTCGCTCCGCTTCGACGACGATGAGGGCGGTGATCTTCGACGAATTCAACAGCTGCAGCGCCTCGCCGGCCAACAGATCGGGCCGCACGGTCTTCGGCGACGAGGTCATGACCTCGTCGACGGGCGCCTGCAGCAGCCCGGCGCGCATGTGGCGGCGCAGATCGCCGTCGGTAATGACGCCGGCGAGCTTGCCGTCGCGGTCGACGACGGCGACGCAGCCAAAACTCTTTGCCGACATTTCAACGATCGCGTCAGCCATCAGCGCGCCGCGCTTGATCAGCGGCAGAGCGGGGCCGGTATGCATCACGTCGCGGACGAATTTCAGCGCGGCGCCGAGCTGGCCGCGCGGATGAAAGACGCCGAAGTCGAGCGCGGTGAAGCCGCGACTTTCCAGCAGCGCGATGGCGAGCGCATCGCCGAGCGCAAGCTGCATCAGCGATGATGTGGTCGGGGCGAGGTTGTGCGGGCAGGCTTCGCGCGCGGCCGGCAGCGACAGCACGATATCGGCGGCCTTGCCGAGTGTGCTTTCAACATTGACCGTCACCGCGATCAGCGCGATGCGGAACCGCCGCGAATAGTTGATCAGATCCTTGAGTTCCTCGGTTTCGCCCGACCATGACAGCGCCAGCATGACATCGTCCGACGTGATCATGCCGAGGTCGCCGTGGCTGGCGTCGGCGGCGTGCACGAAGAAGGCCGGCGTTCCGGTCGAGGCCAGCGTGGCGGCGATCTTGCGGGCGATATGGCCGGACTTGCCCATGCCAGTGACGATCACGCGGCCGCGGGCGCTGCGGATTTTCTCGACGGCCGCGACGAATGCGCTGCCGAGCGAATTGCACATCGCGGTCGCCAGCGCGCCGATGCCCTCGCGCTCGGCTTCGAGCGTGCGCAGCGCCGAGGCGATAAACGCACTCGTCTCCGACGAAGTCATCGACTTGCGTTGCTCCGAGCGACGCCGTTCCAAACAATCCCCCTACGGGCTTACTGTCCCCAGGCCTTGAAAGCTTCGGCGAAGGCGCGGTCCCCGGGCGGACCTTTCTCCATCGTCAGGATGGCGCGGCTGTTATTGTTGTAGACGATGAGAACGTCAAACCAGCCCCGCTCCTTGAGCAGCTGAAGGTTGCGCTGCATATCGTCCTCGGCCGCATTCAGTCCGATCAGGAAGAAGCCGTTCGTCACCTTCACCGCCAAGCCGGCGAGCGGCATGCCGCGGACTTCCTCGGAATCCTTCATCAGGATTCCCGGCACATTGGCAATCCCGCCGCCCGGGAAATCCGGCGGCAGATTGAACATGACTTCGATCGTATGGCTGGCCGGCAGCGCCTTATCGGTATTGCGCCGCAACGACCAGGTGACGTTCATGTGCCGCTCGGGGATCGAGATATCGGCGCGGACCACGAGTTCCGGGGCCAGGCCCGGTCCGGGCGATACCGTCTCGGTGCGCCAGACCACGGAACCTGGAAAGCGCTTGCCCTGCGGGTCATTTGGATCGGCCTCGTAGAGGACGGCGCGTTGCGCAACGGTCGGGCCCTGCTGCGTACTGCCGCCGGCAGCGGCTGGCTGGCCCGGCAACTGCTCCTCGGGGACCCGTCCGCCGAACTTCTGCGTCGGCGCGGGAGTCTGCGTCGCCTGCGGTGATGGCGCCGGTTTGGATGGCCGGAAGGCGTAATAGAGGCCCACGAGCTGCGGCCGGAACTCCCAGCCCGCCCCGACGACACCGAGCACAATCAGGAGCAGCACCAGGCCCTTGATCAGACCCCCATAGGAGCGCGGCGGGCGCGGCTCTTCGTAGTGCTCTTCTTCGTCTTCTATGTCGTGCGACGGCTGTTGCCGCGCGTATCGCGGCGCCATCGGGGGCTCTTCCGCCACCTCGTCGTAAGCCGGCTCAAGACTGTGCAGCGGAAGCTCGTCGTGTTCCGCCGGCTCCAATGGCTCGTCGTTGTACCGGTGTTCGATTCGCTCTTGCGCGGCAGGCGGCTCGGGATAGCCCGGCTGCGGCCGCTGGCGGGAGACCGGTATGTAGGAATCCCGGGTATCACGGGCCGTTTGCGCCGCCTTTGCGGTCGCGGCTCCGAGCCCATCGGCTTCCTTCACAACGCTGCGGAAACCTCTGACCCCATCGTTTGAAAGCGACGTCGTACGCGCGCTGAGAATGCGGTTGCGCGCGCTCGGTCTGGCCGCAGCGGCCGAAGCTTCTGCCTGGACGGCCTCGGGGGGCTGCGGCGGGATCGGAGACTGTGCGTCGGCTTGTCCGGCAGGGGGCAAGTCGGCCGCGGTCGAATTGATGCGCTCACGGCGAGGCTCGTTTCCGGAATCGGGCGGCGTCCTGGGTCTTGCTTCGGCAGCGGGCTGGCGCGGCGCCGGCCGTGGCTCGAATCGCGGTTCCGTGCGCGGCTGGGTGCGCGGCTCGGACAGCGCCTTGCGCGCCGCCTCGCTCTCGACCTTGCGGATCGCTTCTTCGAGTGCCAAGCGCTCTTTGGTGATGTCGGATTCCGACAGCGCCGGCTCGACCGAGCGCAGTTGCGCGACCAGGGCGGACCGGGCCCGTTCGTACAGCGCGCGGCGCGCCTCGCCGGTATTCTTGGCAAGGCCGTCGACGGCTCGCGCAATCAGCGGGTGATAGTCGGTCATTTGTTCAGTTTACACTCGACTCCGATAATTTTCATCCGGTCAGCCTTCGAACGGATTGCGCATCAGGATTGTATCCTCGCGCTCCGGGCTGGTCGACAGAACGGCCGCCGAGCAACCGATCAATTCCTCGATGCGGCGCACGTATTTGATGGCCTGCGCCGGCAACTGCGCCCAAGAGCGCGCCCCGGCCGTCTGCTCGCCCCACCCGGCGATCGTCTCGTAGATCGGCTCGACCCGGGCCTGGACGTGTTCGCCGGCCGGCAGATAGTCGATCTCGCGGTTATCGAGGCGGTAACCGACGCAGACCTTGATCTCGTCGAAGCCGTCAAGAATGTCGAGCTTGGTCAGCGCCAAGCCGTGAATGCCGCTGGTGCGCACCGTTTGGCGCACCAGCACGGCATCGAACCAGCCGCAGCGCCGCGGCCGCCCGGTGACGACGCCGAATTCCTTGCCGCGCTCGCCCAAGATGCGGCCGATCTCGTTCTTCTGCTCGGTCGGGAACGGCCCCTCGCCGACGCGGGTGGTGTAGGCCTTGCAAATGCCGAGCACGTAATCGATTGCGCCGGGGCCTAGCCCCGATCCGGTTGCCGCCTGCGCCGCGACGGTGTTTGACGAGGTGACAAACGGATAGGTGCCGTGGTCGACGTCAAGCAGCGCGCCCTGCGCGCCTTCGAACAGGATCCGCTTGCCGTCGCGGCGATGCTGATCGAGCATCGACCAGACCGAATCCATGAACGGCAGTACGGCGGGCGCGACGGCATCGAGTTCCTTGCGCACCTGCTGCGGATCGATCGGATCAATTCCGAGGCCTTTGCGCAGCGCATTGTGATGGGTGAGGAGGCGTTCAATCTTGCGCTCAAGCGTGGCGCCGTCGGCGAGATCCATCAGCCGGATGGCACGGCGCCCGACCTTGTCTTCATAGGCCGGCCCGATGCCCCGACGCGTCGTACCGATGCGCAATGCCGCGCTCGCCGATACTTCACGGATTGCATCAAGCTCGCGGTGCAGCGGCAGGATCAACGTCGCATTCTCGGCAATACGCAGATTGTCGGGACTGACGGACACGCCCTGTTTCTTCAGCGTGGCGATTTCGTTGAGCAGTGCCTGCGGATCGAGCACCACGCCGTTGCCGATGACCGACAGCTTCCCGGGCCGCACCACGCCGGAAGGGAGCAGCGACAGCTTGTAGGTGACGCCATTGATGACCAGCGTATGGCCGGCGTTATGGCCGCCCTGAAAGCGCACGACGATGTCGGCCTGCTCGGACAGCCAATCGACGATCTTGCCCTTGCCCTCGTCACCCCACTGGGAGCCGACCACGACAACATTCGCCATGAGGATTTGTCCCCAGCAGCCTTTCTCGGAATTTGCTTGTATCGGATGCCGGCCGCCGCCGATCGCCCCGCTCGCCCCCGATAATCGATGCCGCCGCTCGTAGCAAGCTTAAGTCGGCCGCCACGGCAGCAGTGTAGCATACTGCAAATCATTGGTTTTAAGGCAAATTTGGGCGAGATCGGGCCGGCGGGGGAAAAATTTGGCGATCGCCACGTTGCGCACAGACGCCTGGCCGGGCCGATTGTCGCAGGTTCTACACAGCTAAAATCATCCACCGGCGGGGCTGGCGGGGCGCGGGCGTCCGCGCTAGCTCCTCTTGGCTTGGCAATTCGGTGCGGCCGGGAACTGCATCATGGCATTGGCACGAGTGGGTGGCACGCGCCGCAGCGGCTTTTGGCTGTTCGATCAGCCCTACCTGCTGCTCTCACTGACCTCGCTGTTCTGGGCCGGCAATACCATCCTGGGGCGCTTCATCGTCGGACACGTTCCGCCGATGACGCTCGCCTTCATCCGCTGGAGCGGCGCGACCGTGATCCTGCTGCCGTTCGCGGCGCGGCACATGGCGCGCGATTGGCCGCTTATCCGCAAGCATGCCGGCGTGATGACGCTGCTCGCGTTTACGGGCTTCGCGATCTACAACACGCTCGCCTATTACGGCCTGCAATACACCACCGCGATCAACGGCCTGCTACTGCAGTCGGTCGCGCCGCTGTTTGTCGCGATGTGGACCTTCGTGCTGTTCGGCGACCGGCTGACGCTGCGCCAGGCCGGCGGCATCACCGTGTCGCTCACGGGCGTCACGGTGATTGTCTGTCACGGCAGCCTGGCGGTGCTACTTGCGATCGCGTTCAACCGCGGCGACGTCAGCTTCCTGGTGGCCCTCGTGGTGTATGGCTTCTACGCCGCGTATCTGCGCAAGCGGCCGGCCATCCATCCGTTCTCGTTTCTGGTCGCCGGCATGGGCGGCGGCGCGCTGTTTCTGATCCCCGCCATGGTCTGGGAACTGGCCAGCGGCCGCACCGTGACGCTCGACGCGGAGAGCTTTGCCGCCTTCGCCTTTGTCTGCATCTTTCCGTCGCTGCTCGGCTATCTGTTCCTCAACCGCGGCATCGAGCTGATCGGCGCCAACCGCGCGGCGCCATTCATTCATCTCGTTCCGGTATTCGGCTCGGTGCTGGCGGTCGTGCTCTTGGGCGAAAAGTTCCAGCTCTATCACGCCGTCGGCTACGGACTGGTGTTCACCGGCATCACGGTGGCGACCAGAAGGTAGGGTGGCCGGGCGGAGCGGAGCCTACGCGGAGAAGAAGAGACGTGCGCAGCGGCGCTTGCGCGCCTTTGGCCATCCCGCAGAGCCTCAAAACCGCAGCGGCTTGGCCTGCTGCACCTGCGGCAGGGCGGCCACCTTGGCGAGCACCTCGGGCGGCAGTTCGCCGTCAATCTCGATCAGCGCGATGGCGCTGCCACCGGCCGCCTCGCGCCCGACATGGAAGGTCGCGATGTTGATGCCGGCGTCGCCGAGCGTCGAGGAGAATTTGCCGATGAATCCCGGCTTGTCGAGATTGGTGATGTAGATCATCGACGGCCCGAACTCGGCGTCCATGCGGATGCCCTTGATGTTGACGATGCGCGGGCGGCCATCGGCGAACACCGTGCCGGAGATGTGCCGCGACTGGCGATCGGTCGTGACCGTCACGGTGATCAGACTCTCATAATCGCCCGCGGCCTCGCGCCGCGTCTCGTCGACCACGATGCCGCGTTCCTTGGCGACGATCGGCGCCGAGACGACGTTGACGTTCTGCAGCATCGGACGAAGGAGCTCGGCCAGCGCCGCGGACGTCAGCGCGCGCGTATTCATCTGCGCCACGTCGCCCTCGTAGGTGATCTGCACGCGCTGCAGTCCGGTCTCGGTCAGCTGGCCGGCAAATGAGCCGAGCTTTTCGGCGAGCGCCACGAAGGGTTTCAGCTTCGGCGCTTCCTCGGCACTGATCGAGGGGAAATTAACGGCGTTGGAAATGGCGCCGCGCAACAGATACTCCGACATCTGCTCGGCGACCTGCAGTGCCACATTCTCCTGCGCCTCGACTGTGGACGCGCCGAGATGCGGCGTGCACACCACGTTCGGCAGTGCGAACAGCGGACTGTCGGCTGGCGGCGGCTCCTCGGGGAACACGTCGATGGCGGCGCCGGCCGCATGGCCGGATTTGAGCGCCGCGACTAGGGCGGCTTCGTCGACCAGCTCGCCGCGCGCGCAATTGATCAGGCGCACGCCTTTTTTGGTGAGTTTGAGCGTGTCGGCATTGATGATGTTGCGGGTGCGGTCAGTCAGCGGTGTGTGCAGCGTGATGAAATCGGCGCGCTGCCACAGTTCGTCAAGTTCGACCTTCTCGACGCCGAGATCGAGCGCGCGTTCGGCCGACAGGAAGGGATCATACGCGATCACCTTCATCTTCAGGCCGATGGCCCGGTCGGCGACGATCGAGCCGATGTTGCCGCAGCCGATGATGCCGAGCGTCTTGGCGAAAATCTCGACGCCGAGGAACTTGTTCTTTTCCCATTTTCCGGCGCGGGTCGAAGCGTCAGCCTCGGGGATCTGCCGAGCAAGCGATAGCATCAGCGTAATGGCGTGTTCGGCGGTGGTGATGGAATTGCCGAACGGCGTGTTCATGACGATGATGCCGCGCGCGGTGGCCGCCGGGATATCGACGTTGTCGACGCCGATGCCGGCGCGGCCGATCACCTTGAGGCCTTTGGCCTGCTCCAGAAGCTTGGCGGTGACTTTGGTGGCGGAGCGGATCGCGAGCCCGTCGAAGCCGTCGATCGCGGCTGCGAGCTTTTCCTTGTCCTTGCCGAGATTGGGCTGGAAGTCGACCTCGACGCCCCGATCCTTGAAGATCTGAACCGCCGCAGGTGAGAGCGCATCGGAAATGAGAACGCGGGGAGCCATGGCTTGAATCCCAATGATGACGTTGATGTGTGAAAGCCGCCTCTCCCGCGCCGGGAGAGGAAAAAATCACGCCGCTTTCGCGAGCGCGTCTTTGGCGTTGGCGTAGGCCCAATCGAGCCAGAGCGTGAGCGCTTCGACGTCGCTCTTCTCGACCGTCGAGCCGCACCAGACGCGCAGGCCCGCCGGCGCGTCGCGATAAGCGTCGATGTCGTAAGCGACGCCCTCCTTTTCCAGAACCGCCGCGATGCCTTTGACAAAGGCCGCCTGGCCGTCGGCGGAAAGCCGCGTCACAGCCGGGTCGACCACCTTCAGGCAGACCGAGGTGTTCGACCGCAGCGCCGGCTCGCGCGCCAGAAAATCGATCCATGGCGTGCGCGCGACCCAATCCGCAATGGCGCCCGCATTGGCGTCGGCGCGCGCGCCGAGCGCAGCCAAGCCGCCGGCCGATTTCGCCCAGTCGAGCGCGTCGAGATAGTCTTCCACGCACAGCATCGACGGCGTGTTGATGGTTTCGCCGGCGAAAATGCCCTCGATCAGCTTGCCGCCTTTGGTCATGCGGAAGATCTTCGGGATCGGCCACGGCGGCGAATAGGATTCGAGCCGCTCGACCGCGCGCGGGGAGAGGATCAGCATACCGTGACCGGCCTCGCCGCCGAGCGCCTTCTGCCAGGAGAAGGTCACGACATCGAGCTTCGGCCAGTCGAGCTTTTGCGCGAAGGCGGCGGATGTGGCGTCGCAGATCGCCAGTCCGGTGCGGTCCGCGGCGATCCAGTCGGCATTGGGGACGCGCACACCGGATGTGGTGCCGTTCCAGGTGAAGATGACGTCATGGGCCGGATCGATGCCGGAGAGGTCGGGCAGTTCGCCATAGCCGGCGCGCCGGACGGTCGTGTCCTTGAGCTTCAGCTCCTTGGCGATATCGGTTACCCAGCCTTCGCCGAACGATTCCCATGCCAGCATCGTCACCGGCCGCGGGCCGAGCAGCGACCACAGCGCCATTTCGACCGCGCCGGTATCGGAAGCCGGCACGATGCCGATTCGATATTGCGCAGGCACCTGGAGCACCTCGCGGGTGAGATCGATGGCCCGCTTGAGCTTCGCCTTGCCGGCTTTCGAGCGGTGGGAGCGTCCCAGAACGGCGTCGCTGAGGGCGTGTGCGGTCCAGCCGGGCCGTTTGGCGCAGGGGCCGGACGAAAAATGCGGCACGCGCGGCCGCATCGAAGGCGTGACATTCGTCATGATCTATCCTTCCAGATAGTCGCCCCTCGGTGGGGAGGGGTGTCCCGCCGTCGCAAATAAGGAAGGTTGCGGCTTACGTCAAGTCAAATGACGGTCCGTAAGATCACTGAATTCGGATGATTGAACGGCCCAAATGTTGGTCGCCGGTTGGTGGCAGCGAGCTGTCAGAGTCTGTCCGGGAACATCAGGCCGGATTACAAAGTTTTCGCAGCATGAGGCGGATTGATGCGAGGCGCAAGAACGACAGCGCCTTGCGATTGAGGTTCTCCCAGTCCTTCGCGAGCCGTCGGCAACGGTTGAGCCACGCAATGGTACGTTCGACGACCCAACGGCGTGGGAGAATGACAAAACCTTTGGCGTGATCAGAGCGCTTGACGATTTCAGTTTCGAGGTGAGGCAGAATTTTCGCCAAGGCCTTTTGGAATTCCGGCCCCTGATAGCCACCGTCGGCAAACAACTTTTTCAAGAAGGGATACATCCCGAAAAGGGTTGCAAGGAGCAGGACGCCACCGTCGCGATCCTGGATATTGGCGGGATGAACGATCGCGTGGAGCAACAAACCCAGCGTATCTACGAGAATATGGCGCTTCTTGCCCTTGATCTTTTTGCCCGCATCATAGCCAGGCGGATCGATGCAGGCCCCCCTTTTTCAGCGCTCTTCACGCTTTGGCTATCGATGATGGCGGCGGTGGGACTGGCCTCTCGTTCGCCTTGCTCGCGGCACTCCACATATAGGGCGTGATGGATCCGATCGAGCGTGCCGTCGTAGCTCCACAAATCAAGATAGTCGAAAAGAGTGCTGCGTGGCGGCAGATCTTTCGGGATCGCCCGCCACTGGCACCCCGTGCTCAACACATACATGATCCCGTTCATCACTTCGCGCACGTCGACGTGCCGCTTGTTACCACCACGCTTGGCCGGTGGAATAAACGGCTCGACATGCGCCCATTCGTCGTCGGTCAGATCGCTCGGATATCGTAGCGCGCTACGGTCGTAACGCCTGCGGTTTTTCGCCGTCCACATCGGTGACCATCCTCGAATCAGGCCACCACTCTTGAATCACAAATGATTCATTGGATTCAACTTGTTCTCGGACAGACACTCAGAATTTAAATCCACCGCCGACGCGGACGTTGTTGAGGTACAGGTCGAGGCCACCAAGCCCGACAAACTGGATGTACTCGTACTCGCCGCGGAGGAAAATGTTCTGCGTCAGCGCCCAGTCCAGCCCAACGCCGCCGGAGTAGCCGTAGATGAACTGATTGGTGCGGTTATCTGAGTCGGTCAACGCGCAGGTCGGCAGCGTACCCAGGCAGCCTATCAACGCGTTGGTGCTGTCACTGTACTCCATGTCGCTCACGGTAGCGGATTTTGTAATGTCGGCGCGGCCGATGGCGAGGCCGACAAAACCGTAGGGCATTAAATTGCCCATCACGTAGCCGGCGCGCGCCCGAAGCGTACCGTAGTCTGTCAGCTTTATCGACGATGTTCCGGTGACCGAGACGTCGTATGTCGTACCGCTCGCGTCCATGCGCCGCGCCAGTGTATCGCTCGATGAGCCGTACCACTGGGCGTGGGTGTAGTTCGCCTCAACGCCCAGAATCAGGTTGGTCCATTGAGTGTTGTAGCCGACAAATCCGCCAAATCCGGTGGTGGCGCTGTCCGACTTGCCAAGCACTTGCCATGCGGAGATGTTGAAGTCCTGTTCAACCGTGGTGTTGCGGAGCAGGTAGGAGATCAGCGGCCCGGTTGCCTGCGCGAAATTCCCTCCGCCGCTGGCATAGGTGCCCTGTCCGCCAAAATAAAAGCCGCTCCAGTTGGTGTAAGTGGGCGGGCCGACCGGCTCCGCGCCGCGCAGGATGTCGAGGTCCGCTGCCAAGGCGCTCGGGGCAAAGCCAAAAACCAACAAAGCACCAACCACCCAACGCATGTGCCGGCCTTTCATGCCTTTGCCGCCGCTGCGGCTGACCGGCGAAATCATCTCCCATTAACCTTAATGGAGGGTTAGCCGCGCAGTCCTTGCGGCAGCGCGGTCTCGGCAAACAAAAACGGCGCGGTTGCCCGCGCCGTTCGCCGTCGCTCGGTGTCGAGGAGTATTTGTCAGCCGCGCGTGCTCAGAGGCATGACAACGGGGGCTGGTGTCGGGTTCAGCATGTAGCGCACGCCGATCCGGAAATCGTTCGAGGTCATGTCCTTAAGATTGAAGTAGTTGCACGGGGTGGTCGAACCGGTGTTCTGACAAAAGATGTCCGCCGACTGGGGCGAGCCCATATTCAGATAGCGGTAGTTGAAGTCGATCTTGAGATTGTCAGAGACATTGTAGGTGAGACCGGCCTGCAGGTTCCAGGCAAGGTTCCAGTTGGCCGAGTCGTTCTGGGTGTAGCCGAAGCCGACCGTGCCGGGAGGCAGCGGGCCGATGTCCTGCACGCCGGTGATGCGATCGTAGGCCATGCCGACGCCGCCGCCGACATAGGGGGTGAGACACCACCAAGTGCCGAGATCGAGATAGGCGTTGGCCATGAACACGGCCGCAGAGAAGTTGCCGCTGTAATTGTCGAAGCAGGTGCCGGTGACGCCGATGACCGTGCAGGTGCCCTGATTGTAGCTGCCGAGCGCCTTGAACGCCGCAGCCGTGCGATATTCACCGGTTACATCGAAGCGCAGCCAGCTGTTGAAATCGTAGCCGATGCCGCCGCCGATGATGGTGGCGCTCTGGATATCAGTCTGGTTGACGGTCCACGAGGCGGGCACGTTGGCCGCAGGCTCAAGATCGAAACTCGAGAAGCTCTGCGAACCGGCGCCGACGTCGCCGCGGAGATACCAGCCGCTTTGCTCCGCGACCTGAGCCGGGGGCTGATACTGCATCACAGGAGGGGGGGCGCCGAGATCGGCCGCAAAGGCCGCCGTTGAAATGAGAGCCGCTGCACCGGCGCCGATGAGGGATTTCACGCTTACCATCTCTTCGTCCTTTCCTCGACATGGCCAGGCGGGAGCGCCGGCCATTGCTGGAATCCGGAACGAAGAATCGCAGCTATTCCTTAAACGGCTCTTAACCTTAACGTTTAACCCTAACTGTCTGGATAGCAGCGGATGAGTGTGTTGTTTTTATCACGCGCGGTTCCCGCGCGGGCTGCGTGCCGCAGCGTCGCTGCTTAACAATTTATTTGCAATTGGGGCAGCGCGCTGCACCAAATAATCGCGGCCGCCGCTCAGTCTTTGCTGTCGTCAGCTTCGCCGATGTGGTGCTGGGCGTAGAGTTCAAGCCCGAGCTTGGCGACGAGGTCGAGCTGAGTTTCGAGGTAGTCGATGTGGTCCTCCTCGTCATGCATCAGCTTTTCGAACAGGTCGCGGCTGACGTAATCGCGCACCCCGTGACAGTGGGTGGCGGCCTCCTGATAAAGCGCCCGCGCCGACATTTCCGCGCCGAGATCGCAATCGAGCACTTCCTTGACGTTCTGTCCGATATGCAGCGGGTCAAGCACCTGCATGTTGGGAAAGCCGTCGAGGAAGATGATACGCTCGACCAGCTTGTCGGCGTGCTCCATTTCCTCGATGGATTCCTTGCGCCACTGCTTGGCCAGCGCCTTGTAGCCCCAATTGTCGAGCAGCCGGTAATGCAGCCAGTACTGGTTGATCGCGGTCAGCTCGTGGCGAAGCCCCTTGTTGAGGAAATCGATGACGCCGGGGTCGCCTTTCATGGCCGTGCTCCTTGCTCTAATGCCGCCCGCAATCATCCCAAAGGGGCATTGATTAGAATAATTATAACCTGTGGCCGCTGGAAGGCCACCCGTCTCTGCCGCAGCGCACACTTTATTGCAGAAATTGCAGAAGAAGGCTCAGGAACCCGCTGGATTGACCCTGCGCGGCGCCGAACCGGCACCGACAAGCGCCTCATCCATGATGCGGCGAATGGTGCGCGCGCAACGTCCGCATTGTGCGCTGCAACCAAGGCAATGATAGACCTGACAGGTCGTGCGCGGTGCGCCTTCAGTCGCGGCGAGCGTGGCTCTCACGTCGTGGTCGGAGAGCACGTTGCAGGAGCACACGATCATTGCAGGGAGGCCCGGCAGGACATTGGTTCAATCTGCAACCATCTCTACCGCCCGCGCTGGGACCGCGCAAAGAAAAAATCGCGTTTTTATAGCTATTCTAATCAGTTGAGCGCGGCATTGCGTTAAGTCAAAACCAGCGCTTCGCAGCACCTGCGGGGGGCCGCGGCGATCATGCCGCGGCGGTTTCCTCCGCATCGTCGTCGCGGCGGCGGCGCGGCCGCAGCCGGCACAGGCGCGACGGAATGAAGAACAGATCGTCGAGGAAGCCGATAAAGCGCTGGCCGCGCGCGAGCGCCCGATCGAGCGCCGCCATGGTGCGGGCCAGCCCGGGATCGTCATCGCGCACCCAGGTGCGCAATACCGAGCTGAACAGAACAGCCAAGCCTTGCGCGCGCAACGCGCCGCGCGGGCCGGAGCCGCCGATGCCGGCCGCCGCCAGCATCCATTTTTGCGAGCGTACGGCGAGTCCATTGAGCGCCAGCGTCAGCGGCGGGTTGCCGCGCGCCGAGCGCATCAGCGAACGTATCGCCTGCCGGTGCGGCGCCAGCTTTTCGAGACGCCGCATCAGCACGTCGAACAGCCGCTCGCGCGGCGGCTCTTCTTCCATGTCGCTGAAATCCTCTGAAAGCACGGCGCGGTCGATGTCCTTGAGGTAAGCCGCGAGAATCGCAAGCGGCGAACCAAACTCACCGCGCAATTGCGCGAGCGTCACGCTGGCGCTGCCGGCGATCTCGGCCAGGCTTATGCGCTCGATCGATGTTTCAGCCAGAAGCGTCAGAAAACCCGCAATGATTTTTTCGCGCTCGGTGGCCGGAGGACTACTTTCGCGGGGCGGCTTCTCCTTCGCGGCTGGGCGGACGCGGCGGGCTGGACGGGCGGGTCTGCGGGCCATGAGCGAACTCCTGTGAACCAATGCGCCGAAGGCGGCGCCAGACACTTAATTCAATGTAGGCCTGCGATTTGCCGGTTCCAAGGCGTCGCCGGAGCCGAGCGACATCGTGCCGTCAAAGCGAGTTCAGCCGGCAAGTTCGCGGGAGCGCGCGGTCGCTGCGGCGACCGCTTGCTCCATCAGGCGCGCGAGACCGTGCTCATCCATCAGCAGTGCCAGAGCTGCCGCGGTCGTGCCGCCGGGCGAGGTGACGTTCCGGCGCAAGGTCGCGGCATCGAGCGGCGATTGATGCAGCAACTCGCCGGACCCGGCGACGGTTTCGCGCGCGAGTTTCATCGCAAGACTTGCAGGCAATCCGGCGGCCGTACCGGCCTGCGCCAAAGCCTCGGCGAGCAGGAAGACGTAAGCTGGCCCGGAACCCGAGACCGCCGTCACCGCGTCCATCAAACCCTCGTCGCTCACCCACTCGACCTTGCCGATGGTGGCGAGCAGATCGGAGGCGAGCTTACGCTGGCGCGGCGTCACCTTCGCGTTTGGGCAGGCGACGGTGATGCCGCGGCCGATCGCGGCCGGCGTATTGGGCATGGAGCGCACGATGGCCGTGTCTTGCGGCAGCGCCCGTTCGAGAAAGCGCAGTGGACGCCCCGCCATGATCGAGAGCGCAAGCGTCGCTTTGCCGACGAATGGCGCAAGCGCGGCGAGCGCTTCCGGGGCGCTCTGCGGCTTCACCGCAATGACGACCGCGCTTGCCGGCGTGGGCTTGGCGGTGGGATTGAGCGCAACGCCGCGCCGCCGCAGCGCTTTCACGCTGTTCACCGGCTGCGGCTCGAGGATCGTCAGCTGGCGCGGATCGAGCCCGCGCGCCAGCCAGCCCGCGAGCATGGCGAAGCCCATTTTGCCGGCGCCGAGCAACACGAGGCGGCCGGAAAACTTTCGCAGCGGTTTTTCGGCCGCGCTGGCCGGCTTGCTCTGCCGTTTCTTGACTCGTTTCATGGCGACATCATATCGCCATTTCGGGTGTTACGCCTCACCGGACGTTTCGAACATCGCCGAGTCCATCGATTCGCGCGCCGATTTGCCGGCCCAGATGACGAACTGAAAGGCCGGAAAATAGCGCTCGCAGGAATCGAGCGCGCTGCCGAACAACGCCTCGCACTGCCGGTCCGATGCGACAACGCCGCCGGCGAGCACGAGCGCATGGCGGAACATGACGACGCCGTTCTGCGTCCATACGTCGAAATGTCCGATCCACAATTGTTCGTTGATCAGCGCGATCAGCGCCTGCACCTCGCCAAGGCGCAACTCGGGAACTTTCATATCGAAGGCGCAGGCAAGATGCAGCGCCTCGATGTCGGCCATCCACGTGAACGATATCTGATAGTTGGTCCAGCGGCCGGTAACGTGCAGCGCTATCTCGTCCTCGCCCGCGCGTTCGAACGGCCAGTTGTTGCTGGCGGCCATGCGCTCGACGACATCGAGAGCGCCGGTCCTTTCGCCGCGGACGATTTCCATAATGGACATGCGATAGCCCCCCGAGCGCTGCTTTGAGTGGATAAGCGCACGCCACTTGTCCTCGCCGAGTGTCCCTTTCCGCAGCCCGATACGCGGCTGCGTTTTGACGCAGGGACGACTGCCGCACGCAACTTGACTGAAGATAGCGAATCAGCCGCCACAGCGGCCGGACTCGGTCCAATTCGTGGCGCGAGCGCCGCGCGAGCGCCTTAATCAGCTTGACTAAACGCAGTCATGAAGTGATTTGCGGTCCGGGCACAATGGTAAAAGGAATCGCCGTCCACAGCCGCACCCTGCGACAGGTTGACTCAGGGTGTTTCCGAGCGAGGAGGGGCCGATGCTGGCCTCAGTCGAACAGGCTGGAGACCAATTCCTCGGCGGCGGTCCGGCTGATCGCTTCGCCGATCAGGGTGGCGATCGACAGCACGCGGATGTTTTTTAAGTCGTTGACCGCCGGCGTCGGCTGAATCGAGTCGGTGATCACCAGTTCTTTGAGATGCGATTTGCCGACCCGGTCGACGGCTTTGCCCGACAGCACCCCATGAGTGATGTAGGCGTAAACGGCGTCGGCGCCTTTCTCCAGCAACGCTTCCGCGGCGTTGATCAGCGTGCCGCCGGAATCGACAATGTCGTCGACCAGGATGCAGATGCCGCCGTCGACCTTGCCGATGACATTGGCGACTTCGGATTCGCCCGGCCGCTCGCGCCTCTTGTCGATGATGGCGAGCGGCGCGTCGATGCGCTTGGCGAGCCCGCGCGCGCGCACCACGCCGCCGACGTCGGGCGACACGACGATCACTTTGCCGAGTTCGAACCGCTCGCGGATGTCGCGCGTCATCACCGGCGAGGCAAACAGGTTGTCGGTCGGGATATCGAAGAAGCCCTGGATCTGTCCGGCGTGCAGGTCGAGCGTCAGCACACGATCGGCGCCCGCATGGGCGATGAGGTTAGCGACAAGCTTGGCTGAGATCGGCGTGCGCGGCCCGACTTTGCGATCCTGCCGGGCGTAGCCGTAATACGGGATCACCGCGGTGATGCGCCGCGCCGAGGCGCGCCGCAGCGCGTCGGTGATGATCAGCAATTCCATCAGGTGGTCGTTGGCCGGATAGGACGTCGACTGGATCACGAAGACGTCGGCGCCGCGGACGTTTTCCTGAATCTCGACAAAGACTTCCATGTCGGCGAAACGGCGCACCACCGCCTTGGTCAACGGGATACCGAGATATTGGCCGATCGCCCCGGCCAGCACAGGATTGGAGTTGCCGGCGACGAGCTTCATCGCTCCGTTATTGCTCGCCATCCCGCTCTCCTGCGCGCGCACGCTTGGGCATTGACGCGGTCCTGATACAAGCCGCGCCCAGGGCTGGCAACCCAATTCAGCGGTTTGTCCAGCGGCTTTTATGCAGCAAAACCAGCGGTTTCTTACACGGCAGCCGGTGTGTTGCGGCGGCGATATAAATTCGCCGTAAACCCTATTCGGCGAGTAGCGCGATGGCGTTGATGTGACGGCCGTAATCGGCTTCGGCGCGGTGCGTCGCCCGCCGGTAGCTGTAGAAACGGCCCGGCTCCGCATAGGTACATAGCCCGACGTCTTCGATCTGCGAGACGCCGGCCCGCCGCAGCCGTGCGGCGACGTAGCCGCCGAGGTCGAATTGGGCATGGCCTTGGCGCGGCGCCGGGGCGAAGAAAATGTCGCTCTCACGGTCTTCGGTGGCAAAGCGGTCGATCAGATCCGGGCCAACCTCGTAATTCGGCTGGCGGATCATCGGCCCCAAGGCGGCGTGGATGCGTTCGCGCGCTGCGCCGAGCCGCTCCATCGCCGCGATTGTGGCCTCCACGACGCCGAACAGCGCCCCGCGCCACCCGGCATGCGCGGCGCCGATCACCCGCGCCTGTGGGTCCGCGAGCAGCACGGGTCCGCAATCGGCCGTACTGACCCCGATGGCGAGCCCCGGCATGCGGGTGACGATGCCGTCTGCGCGCGGGCGGGCGTCGCGCGGCCACGGCGTCTCGGCGACCACGACCTGCGGCGAGTGGATCTGGTAGGCGGTGAGAAACCGCTCCGGCTCGACCCCGACGGCGGCCGCCATCCGCGCGCGGTTTTCGGCGACACGAGCCGGCGCATCGTCTGAGCCGGTACCGCCGTTGAGGCTTGCGTAGAATCCTTCGGAAACGCCGCCTTCGCGGGTGAAGAAAGCGTGGCTGACGCCCGGCAGCGACAGGATTGCCGCCTTGACCATCATGAGGTTTCGAATCCCGGCAGCTGTTCCAGCCTCGGATCGGAAATGGCGATCACCTTGCACAGTTCACCCATGCCCTTGGCGCCGCCGGCCGTGAGCCGCGACAGCGCCTGATCGATCTCGAGCGCCTTGCCATAGGGCGCATGCGTCTTGAGCGTCGCGGCGCGCTGGTCGATGCCGAGGCGGCGCAGCCAGTCGCGCTGCGCCAGCGGTCCGTGGACGCGCCCGCCGATGCTTTCCGCGCGCTGCCCGAGCGCTTCGAAATCGACGTGGGCGGTGAGATCGACCTCGCCGGCGTTGCGCAGCGGATCGCTGTAGTCATGTTTGGAGACCGCCTGCAGCGTCTCGCCCAGGCCGTACCAGGCGTGGCCATAATCGATGACGAGCGCGACGCCGTCGGTGCGTACCCGCCGGCCGAGCTCGAGAGCGATGTTGTCGGCGCGCCACTCGTAGATCGAGCCCGGCGGCGACAGTCTGATGCCGCGCGGCAATGTGCCGTCGAAATGCGCCAGCGGACTGCGCGCGATACCAATCGCAAGCTTGCCGTCCGTGCCTATCTCGACGACCCGCTCGTGCCAGCCATCCTCCTGCTTGACGGCCTGGTGCACCGGCAGCGCGTCGATGAATTCGTTGGCGACGATCAGACAGCAGCCTTCGGGCACGTCTTCCAGCGCCGTGTGCCAGAAAATCGGCAAGCCAAGCGGTTCGAGCCGGCGTTCCTGAATATTTCGCAGCGCCGGGCTGATCTCCACGAGATGAAGCGCGACCGCGGACAGAAAGCCCGGCACGATTTTGGCTGCCCGCAATGCGTCGAGCAGCAGCGTGCCGCGCCCGGGACCGAGTTCGACCAAGCGCACCAGGTCCGGCGAGCCCATCTGCTGCCAGACTGTGCCGAGCCAAGCGCCGATCAATTCGCCGAACATCTGACTGATTTCAGGCGCGGTGATGAAATCGCCGCCGCTGCCGAGCGGGTCGCGGCTGACGTAATAGCCGTGCTGCGGATGGGTCAGACACAGCCGCATATATTCGGCGATCGGGAGTGGTCCCGCGACGCTGATGAGCTGGCGGATCTCGCGTTCGAGCGGGGAAGGTTCGTCAGCCATCGGTCGGCTTCGGTTGGGTCCTCAACGCATAAGCAAGTATGCCGATTCCCGCCAGCATCAATGGAATGCAGAGCAACATTCCCATGGTCAATCCGCCCCAGAGAAAGCCGAGCTGCGGATCGGGCTCGCGAAAGAATTCGCAGGTGGTGCGCGCAATACTGTAGCCGATCGCGAAGCTGCCGGTCACGACGCCGGGCCGCTTGAGCGCGCCGAGACGGACCAGCACGTTGAGCAAGATAAACAGCACGATGCCTTCGAGGGCAGCTTCGTAGAGCTGGCTGGGGTGGCGTGGGATCGGGCCGCCGGTGGGGAAGATCATGGCCCACGGCACATTGGTTGGCCGGCCCCACAATTCGCCGTTGATGAAATTGGCGAGCCGGCCGAGGAACAGGCCGATCGGCGTCACGGCGGTCGTTAGATCGCCGAGCGAAAAGACGGGGATCTTCCGCTTTAAGGCGAATGCCACGATCGCGACGGTACAGCCGAGGAAGCCGCCGTGAAACGACATGCCGCCGTTCCAGAGCTGGAAGATTTGCAGCGGGTGCGCGGCGAACAGCGGCAGATTGTAGAACAGCACATAGCCGATGCGGCCGCCGAGGATGATGCCGAGCGTGATCCAAATGACGAAATCGTCGAAATCGACCACGGTCAGCGGGGCTGCGCCGTTCCATAGCCGCGGCGACGAGATGATGGCGCGCGCATATATCCAGCCAGCCAGGATGCCGACGATATAGGCGAGCGCGTACCAGCGCACCGCCAGCGGGCCAATGTGTATCAGGATCGGATTGATGGCGGGGTAGGGCAGGAGCGGCAGGACAAGCATCGGTTGGACTTCCTTGCGGACGCGGCGCCGCCCCTTGCGGCCGCGGCGCACCATTGCCATTGTCTGCGGGCATAGCAAGCGTCGGAGACAGCCATGGTGCAGACGACCAACCGGTTCTTCGATGAGGTGGCGCGGTTGATGAATGACGCAGCCGGCACCGCCCAGGGCGTACGGCGCGAGTTCGAGACGCTGTTGCGGACCCAGGCCGAGCGCTTTCTGCGCGAGCTCGACGTTGTCCGCCGCGAGGATTTCGAGGCCGTCAAGGACATGGCCCGGATCGCGCGCGAGGAAAATGAGGCGCTCAAGACCAGGGTGGCGGCGCTCGAAGCGGCATTGGCCAAGGCCAGCACCCCGACCGGCGTTTGAGGCGGTCGCGGCGGCTCCGCCGGCGCGCCTTTCCTTGTTTTTCAATGCCTGCGCCGCTATAAGCGCGGCGGCTGCGGCTCCACCCCTGGAGGTTGTCCGCGGTTTTCCTTGCATTTCACACGGTTAAGACAGGATCGCACCATGGCTAGCGTTAACAACATCAAGGCCGTCGCGCGGCCGCGGGCAGGCAAGGGGGCCGCCCGGGCTGAACGTCGCGCCGGCCGGGTCCCCGGCATCATCTATGGCGACGGCAAACCGCCGCTGCCGATCTCGCTCGACTACGACGAACTGCGCCAGCGCATCTACGCCGGGCATTTTCTCACCACCGTCCACGATGTCGAAATCGACGGCGTCAAGCACCGCGTCATTCCGCGCGACTTTCAGCTCGACGCCGTACGCGACCTGCCGCTGCATGTCGACTTCATGCGGCTCGGCGAGGGCGCAACCATCCGTGTCAATATTCCGGTGCATGTGAGAAATGTCGACCAGTCACCCGGCGTGAAGCGCGGCGGCACCGTCAGCATTGTCACCCACACGGTCGAAGTGCGCTGCCGCGCCGATGCCATTCCAAATGCCATCGAGGTCGATGTCAGCGGTCTCGAAATCAATTACTCGAAGCACTTGAGCGACATCACGCTGCCGGAAGGCGTGCGCGTCGTCTCCGCGCGGGACATCACGCTTGTCACCGTGGTACCGCCGTCAGGCTATGCGGAAGAAATGAAGGCGGCGGCGGAAGCTGCGGCCGCGGCCGCTGCGGCAGCAGCCGCTGCTGCGACTGCCGGCACGCCGGCGGAAGGCGCTGCCCCTGCGGCGGCGCCGGGCGCGGCGCCTGGCGCGGCCGCGCCGGCCGGTGGCGGTGCCGAGAAGAAGTGAGGCTTCGGGCATTTTCCGGAAAAGTGGTCGCCGGTTTTCCGAAGAAAATGCGACCAATCTATAAAACTAGAGCGCTTCCCATAATTGGGAAACGCTCTAGCCTCGCGGGACAACGCCGATGCTGCTCCTGGTGGGTTTAGGCAATCCAGGAGCCCGCTATGCCGGCAACCGGCACAATGTCGGTTTCATGGCTTTGGAGGCGATCGCCAAGCGCCACGGCATCGGGCCGTGGCGCCGGCGTTTTCAGGGCGTGGCCTGCGAAGGTCCGATCGGCGGCGTGCGCACGCTGTTGCTGTTGCCCGGCACGTTCATGAATGAGTCGGGCCGCGCCGTCGCCGAGGCGGCGCATTTCTACAAGCTCACGCCTGGCGACGTGACCGTGTTCCACGACGAGATCGATCTGCCGCCCGGCAAAGTGAGGGTGAAGGTCGGCGGCGGCATCGCCGGCCACAATGGCTTGCGCTCAATCACCGAGCATATCGGCAACGATTACCGGCGGGTGCGCATTGGTGTCGGTCATCCGGGCAACAAAGATCTGGTCTATGCCTACGTGCTCAGCGATTTCGCCAAGAGCGAGCGCGACTGGCTCGAGGCACTTATCGGCATTCTCGCCGACAACGTCGAAATCCTGGTCCACGGCGAAGATGCAAGCTTTCAGAACAAGGTGCATCTGGCGATGGCGGCGAAGGGTTTCGGCGATGACAGGAGCGACGCCGACGGCAATGGCGGCAAGAATAAAAAGTGACAACACGAACCGATAACAGAAACTGAATAAATCATGGGCTTCAAATGCGGGATCGTCGGACTGCCCAATGTCGGCAAGTCCACACTGTTCAATGCGTTGACCGAAACGGCCGCGGCGCAGGCGGCGAATTATCCGTTCTGCACCATCGAGCCGAATGTCGGCGAGGTAGCGGTGCCTGATGCGCGGCTGCAAACGCTGGCGACGCTCGCCAAATCGGCGCAGATCGTGCCGACGCGACTGAACTTTGTCGATATCGCCGGCCTGGTTCGCGGCGCGTCGAAAGGCGAGGGGCTGGGCAATCAGTTCCTGGCGAATATCCGCGAAGTCGATGCCATCGCGCATGTCGTGCGCTGCTTCGAAGATGGCGAGGTGACCCATGTCGAGGGCCGCATCGACCCGATCGCCGACATCGAGACGGTCGAGACCGAGCTGATGCTGGCCGATCTCGACAGCCTTGAGCGCCGCGTCGACACCCTGGGCAAGAAGGCCAAGGGCGGCGACAAGGAAGCCAAGGAGACGCTCGATCTCGTCAATCGCGCGCTGGCGCTGTTGCGCGACGGCAAGCCGGCGCGGCTCGCCGAGCGCAAGCCCGAGGAGGAGCGAACGTTTCACATGCTCGGTCTGATCACGGCGCTGCCGGTACTTTACGTCTGCAATGTCGATGAAGGTTCCGCGGCAACCGGCAACGACTATTCGCGCAAGGTCGAACAGAGGGCCGCAACGGAAGGCGCGGCGGCTGTGGCGATTTCGGCGAAAATCGAGGCCGAAATCGCGCTGCTCGGCCGCGACGAGCGCGCCGAATATCTGGAAACGCTAGGCCTCAAGGAGGCCGGCCTCGACCGCCTCATTCGCGCCGGCTACGGGCTCCTCAACCTCGTCACCTTTTTCACCGCCGGGCCGAAGGAGGCGCGCGCGTGGACGGTAACGAGCGGCAGCAAGGCGCCGCAGGCCGCGGGCGTCATTCACAGCGATTTCGAGCGCGGCTTCATTCGCGCCGAGACCATCGCCTACGATGACTACCTCGCCTGCGGCGGCGAAGCCGGTGCGCGCGACGCCGGCAAGCTGCGGCTGGAGGGCAAGGATTACATCGTGCAGGACGGCGACATCATGCACTTCCGCTTTGCAACTTAGTCTTACTGAGTCAGTAGGTCGCATCTTTTTCCGATGAGACTCATGTATTTGGCAAGGTTCACTTTTCAGCATGTGGAGGGGCTGAGATGGATCTGCCAAAATCAGGTGAAGCTGCATCGCGGTTTTCGGGGTATATCGATGGTCTGACGAGCGCGATTGGACACGCGGACCGAGCCAAACCGCTTCGGGATTATTGCGTAGGGCTGATGATGCCTTGCGAGCGCAAGAGCGTCGAGCCGATGGCCGCGATTACGGCGCCTGAACGGACCGCGGCCCAACATCAGTCGCTGTTGCATTTTGTTGGTGAAGGCAACTGGTCCGACGAGAAGGTTTTGGCCAAGGTGCGCGAAATGGTGCTGCCGGAGATGGAACGCCACGGGCCGATCGAAGCCTGGATCATTGATGACACGGGCTTTCCCAAGAAGGGACGGCATTCGGTTGGGGTCGGGCGTCAATATTGCGGTGAGCTTGGCAAGCAAGACAATTGTCAGATCGCAGTAACGCTTTCGATTGCCAATCATCATGCGAGCTTGCCAGCAGCCTATCGCCTCTATCTGCCGAAGGAATGGGCGACGGACCGTCCACGTCGGCGCAAAGCGGGTGTACCCAAGGAAGTTACCTTCAAAACCAAGCCGGCAATCGCGCTCGATCAATTGCGATGGGCCTGCGCGGCTGCCCTACCGCGCGGTGTGGTGCTGATGGATGCCGGCTATGGCGCGGACACCGATTTGCGTGCCAACATCACAGCGCTCGGATTGAGCTATGTAGCCGGCATCATGCCACAAACATCGGTATGGGGGCCGGGCACTGGGCCGTGGCCACCAAAGAAATGGTCGGGCCACGGGCGACGTCCAAAGCTGTTGCGGCGTGACGGCAAGCACCGACCGATATCGGTCAAGAAGCTTGCGTTTGCCCTGCCGTCAGAGGCTTGGTGCAAGATCACGTGGCGGGAAGCCTCGGCAGAGCCGTTATCCTCACGCTTTGCCCGTGTGCGCGTTCGTGCCGCGCATCGAGATTATTGGCTGGCTGAAAGTCGACCAGACGAGTGGCTGCTGATCGAGTGGCCAGACGGCGAAGATGCGCCGACAAAATATTGGTTCTCAACGCTTCCGGCGAACATCGCGTTCGCTCAACTCGTCGATACCGCCAAACTGCGCTGGCGCATCGAACGCGATTACCAGGAACTCAAACAGGAGGTTGGCCTCGGCCACTTCGAAGGGCGCGGATGGCGCGGCTTCCATCATCACGCAACGCTATGCATCGCGGCCTATGGATTCCTGATCTCCGAGCGGGAGACGATTCCCCCCTCAGGAACTCGTTCCCCCCGGTTGTTCACGGAAATTACAATTCCCCGAAACTTATCGGCCCAGAGGGTCCGCCATTGCGGCCTGAGCGCCACGTTCCGAATTCCATCGCAACTATCCGACGGAGATTGATCGTCGCTCTCGTCGCAACGCTGTCACGATGTCCTTGCTGCGTCGGGCAAATCTCAGCACAAGGTAGACGTCAAAAGTTGTGACGCAGTAAGATTAGCAGGCTGCTGAAAAACTATCTCGACTGCGAGGTCCGATCGTGATTCCGTCGTTTTGAAGCGACGGAGGCGATTTGCCATGCGTGGCGAGGAACGAAGATCGGAAGGGCTTTTTTCGTATCTGCGGTTGGAGGATCGGATCGCCAAGGATCATCCGCTGCGGGCGATCCTGGCGCTGGTGAACGAGGCGCTTGCGGGGCTGTCGAAGCGGTTCGACGCGCTTTACTCGCAGATCGGACGGCCGTCGATCCCACCCGAGTATCTGCTACGGGCGACGCTGTTGCAGGCGTTCTTCACGGTACGCTCGGAACGCCAATTGATGGAGCAAATCGATTATAATCTTTTGTTCCGCTGGTTCGTCGGACTTTCGATGGACGATGCGGTCTGGGACCCGACGGTGTTCACGAAGAACCGCGACCGGCTGCTTGAGGCGGACGTGGCGCGCGATTTTCTGGCAAGCCTGTTGGCGCTGCCGAAGGTGATGCAGCTGCTGTCAAGCGATCACTTCTCGGTGGACGGAACGCTGCTGGATGCTTGGGCATCGATGAAGAGCTTCCGCCCCAAGGACGGTTCGGGCTCGCCACCCGAGGGCGGGCGCAACGCCGAACGCAACTTCCACAAGGAGAAGCGCTCAAACGAGACCCATAGCAGCACCACCGATCCCGACGCCAAGCTCTATCGCAAGGGCGACGGACAGGAGAGCCGACTGTGCTACATGGGCCACGTTCTGATGGAGAACCGCAACGGGCTCGCCGTCACCGGCGATGTCACGCAGGCGACCGGCACCGCGGAACGCGCCACCGCCCTCGACCTGATCGACGGCCACCGGTCTGGCAAACGGCGGATCACTGTCGGCGGCGACAAGGGCTTCGATGTCGAGAGCTTCGCGCAGGCCTTGCGTGAGCGCAAAGTCACGCCTCACGTCGCCATCGACGGCCATCGGACCAAGACCGGAAAGCGGCGCAAGACCGCCATCGATCAACGCACGCTACGCCATCCCGGCTATGCCATCAGTCAGCGTTGCCGCAAACGCATCGAAGAAATATTCGGCTGGATCAAGACCACGGGCGGCGTCGCTCAGGTCAAGGTTCGCGGCCTCGACAAAGTGCGGGCCGTCTTCTTGTTCGCCATCGTCGCCTACGATCTGGTGCGAATACCCAAGCTGCTGGGGGCGACATGAGCCGCCTTACGGCGACCGCCCGCGCCAGCGACTGGCGAACCGTTGCGATCGGCCCCATCAACCGCGAAATCGCCTTCCAATCCGGCACCCAACAAAAGTTCAAATCGCCTCGATGGCGACTTTTTCAGCAGCCTGCTAGTCTTACTGCGTCACAACTTTTGACGTCTACCTTGTGCTGAGATTTGCCCGACGCAGCAAGGACATCGTGACAGCGTTGCGACGAGAGCGACGATCAATCTCCGTCGGATAGTTGCGATGGAATTCGGAACGTGGCGCTCAGGCCGCAATGGCGGACCCTCTGGGCCGATAAGTTTCGGGAATTGTAATTTCCGTGAACAACCGGGGGGAACGAGTTCCTGAGGGGGGAATCGTCTCCCGCTCGGAGATCAGGAATCCATAGGCCGCGATGCATAGCGTTGCGTGATGATGGAAGCCGCGCCATCCGCGCCCTTCGAAGTGGCCGAGGCCAACCTCCTGTTTGAGTTCCTGGTAATCGCGTTCGATGCGCCAGCGCAGTTTGGCGGTATCGACGAGTTGAGCGAACGCGATGTTCGCCGGAAGCGTTGAGAACCAATATTTTGTCGGCGCATCTTCGCCGTCTGGCCACTCGATCAGCAGCCACTCGTCTGGTCGACTTTCAGCCAGCCAATAATCTCGATGCGCGGCACGAACGCGCACACGGGCAAAGCGTGAGGATAACGGCTCTGCCGAGGCTTCCCGCCACGTGATCTTGCACCAAGCCTCTGACGGCAGGGCAAACGCAAGCTTCTTGACCGATATCGGTCGGTGCTTGCCGTCACGCCGCAACAGCTTTGGACGTCGCCCGTGGCCCGACCATTTCTTTGGTGGCCACGGCCCAGTGCCCGGCCCCCATACCGATGTTTGTGGCATGATGCCGGCTACATAGCTCAATCCGAGCGCTGTGATGTTGGCACGCAAATCGGTGTCCGCGCCATAGCCGGCATCCATCAGCACCACACCGCGCGGTAGGGCAGCCGCGCAGGCCCATCGCAATTGATCGAGCGCGATTGCCGGCTTGGTTTTGAAGGTAACTTCCTTGGGTACACCCGCTTTGCGCCGACGTGGACGGTCCGTCGCCCATTCCTTCGGCAGATAGAGGCGATAGGCTGCTGGCAAGCTCGCATGATGATTGGCAATCGAAAGCGTTACTGCGATCTGACAATTGTCTTGCTTGCCAAGCTCACCGCAATATTGACGCCCGACCCCAACCGAATGCCGTCCCTTCTTGGGAAAGCCCGTGTCATCAATGATCCAGGCTTCGATCGGCCCGTGGCGTTCCATCTCCGGCAGCACCATTTCGCGCACCTTGGCCAAAACCTTCTCGTCGGACCAGTTGCCTTCACCAACAAAATGCAACAGCGACTGATGTTGGGCCGCGGTCCGTTCAGGCGCCGTAATCGCGGCCATCGGCTCGACGCTCTTGCGCTCGCAAGGCATCATCAGCCCTACGCAATAATCCCGAAGCGGTTTGGCTCGGTCCGCGTGTCCAATCGCGCTCGTCAGACCATCGATATACCCCGAAAACCGCGATGCAGCTTCACCTGATTTTGGCAGATCCATCTCAGCCCCTCCACATGCTGAAAAGTGAACCTTGCCAAATACATGAGTCTCATCGGAAAAAGATGCGACCTACTGACTCAGTAAGACTAAGAGCTAGTAGATCGGCTGCTGCAGCGTGAAGGACGGCGGCATCGCGCCCGCAGCCGGCGGCTGTGCCATCGGCGGGGCTGACGGAATGTTACCGGTCATGGCATCGAAAGGCACGTATTGCTGCCCGGCGCATCGATCCGAGCGTACGTCATACCGCGAGAGCGCTACGACCCCATCGACAATGAAGACGGCGTAATAGCGCTGGTGGCCGTGATCGAGGAAGCGCGCGCAAGCCAACCAGCCCCATCCGATGGAGGCGTGAACCCAGCGCGCACCCGAAATCTGGTAATTGGTATAGCTCGCGAAGTCCTTAAACCCCTTGAGGGCGGCGCTGACCAGCCTGCCGTAATCGGCCGGCGGTTGCTGCTCCGTGCCAGTCTGCGGCGGCACGGCGCTGCACTGGGTGAGCAACAGGACCGCACTTAATAACGCCGCGACCCTTAAGCCGGTATTGGCCTCGCCACAGCCAGGCCGCCACGTTGTCGCCGTCATCGTCCTGACTTCTCACGTCGAAGGCGCAGAAATAAGACAGCGGCAGCTCCATGCACGCCGTCCTCGACGGCGGTACGTGGCGGGGCCACCCTTGCATCATAGAGAGCAAGCTATGTATGTATAGGCGTTAAGATTTCTGCGTTACCCGGGTCGGGGCGGGGGATCGGTGCCGATGCGCTGGGGCCGGAAAGTCGCTATTGCACATCAAGCTTTGCGGGTCGCCTTTGTGCTCGGCTTTGGGGCGCTGAACGCGGCGTGCTTCCAGCCGGTTTATGGTACCCAGCCGCTAGGGGTGGGCGATTCGGTCCGGGATAAACTCGCAGCCGTTGAAGTGGCGCAAATCCCGGCCCCTAACGGGCACCCGGAATCCCGGCTTGCGGTGGAACTGCGCAACAACCTGATGTCGGAATTCAATAATGGGGCTGCGCCGTCGGCGCCGCTCTATCGGCTGAATATCAACGGCATCAATTC
Source organism: uncultured Alphaproteobacteria bacterium (assembly GCA_963729965.1). Taxonomy (GTDB): domain Bacteria; phylum Pseudomonadota; class Alphaproteobacteria; order Rhizobiales; family Xanthobacteraceae; genus BOG-931. The sequence continues at coordinate 259,245 of CAVSPX010000004.1, read as the reverse complement.
AGGGATTCAGACCGTTATCGTCGACGTTGCCAGCGGCCGGCCAGATACGCAGGTATCGGCGGTGAACGTCGGGTTCACCCTGACCGAGATTGCGACCGGAAGAGTGGTTTTAAACTCCTCGACGTTTGGCCGGGCTTCCTTCGATATTCCAGGTTCGGCGCAACGATTCGCCCAGCAGCGCGCCTGGCTCAATGCCGAGGATCGCGCCATTGGGATGATTGCCGATAGTATACGCCACCGCTTGGCGTCGTACTTCGTGGCCGGCACGTGACGGATGCACTGAAACGCGGCTCGTCCGCCTGGTTCCAGCGTCGCAGCGGCAGCAACCGATCGGCTATTCTTTACTATTTTTTGTGCATGTTCAACAACTAATTCTTGTTTATTTTCAATGGCATTTGCCTTGGCAAAGCCATCATTTTGGACCACCAGATAACCTCAGGGGATGCAGCCTCTTCGGATGTTCCACGGTGCCGCTTCGGGAAGCCGGGCGGTGCCAGTGCGCTGTTTTGCTGGGGAGCAAGTTTAGTGACGGACTTCGGGGGTACCCGTCGGCCGGGGTGGCGAATACGCTGCGGTGCTCTGGCGCTTGCGGTCGTAGCGATTGCATGTGGATTCTCTGTCTTCCCGGGCGTCGGCCCAAACTCCTCTGGGCGGGGTCGGTAACCCAAACGAGCTGCATTTCCCCACCCGGAACAAAGCGCAGCCTTCGCCGCCTGTGCCTCCCAATACCCCGATGCTCGTTCAGGCCGACGAGATCAAATACGATTATTCGAACAATACCGTCGCCGCCGAAGGGCATGTGCAGATCTACTATGGCGGCTCGACGATCGAAGCCGACAAGGTCATCTACGACCAGAAAACCAAACGTCTGCGCGCCGAAGGCAACGCCCGGGTGACCGAGGCGAACGGCCGCATCACCTATGGACAACTCATCAATCTGACCGACGACTATCGCGACGGATTTGTCGATTCGCTTCGTCTCGAAGCTCCTGACGACACCCGTTTTGCTGCCGAGCGCGCCGACCGCGCGCAAGGCAATTACACGGTGATGCAAAACGGCGTCTATACGGCTTGCGAACCTTGCCGGGACAATCCGACCAAACCGCCGGAATGGCAGGTTAAGGCCGCGCGCATCATTCATTCCGACAGCGAAAAGATGATCTATTTCGAAGATGCGACTGTCGATCTGTTTGGATTGCCTGTGGCGTATTTCCCGTTCATGTCGACCCCGGACACGACGGTGAAGCGCAAGAGCGGTTTTCTTTATCCGACGCTGGGTTACGGCTCTGCCTACGGCTACAGCATTACGACCCCATACTATTTCAACCTGGCGCCCGACTACGATCTGACCATATACCCGAAATATACGACAAAGCAGGGCCTGCTGATGAGCGGTCAGTGGGGGCAGAGACTGATCAACGGCTCCTATGGCATCAGCGCTTCTGGAATCTTCCAACAGGATCCGGGCTACTTTTCCTCGATCTATGGCTCCAGTTCCCCTGAGGCGACGAAAACATTTCGCGGAATCGTATCGACCGCCGGGCAATTCGATATCACGCCCCAGTGGGTCTGGGGCTGGACGGGAGTGCTGGTCACCGATCCGACCGTCGTGAGCGACTATTCCTTGGGGCAATATGGCGGTTCGAACCTGGACCCGTTTCACACCAGCACCAGCGAGTCCGGGGAGGGCGTGTCGCAGCTCTACTTGGCGGGCCGCGGCGACCGCAGCTATTTCGACCTCCGCTCGATCTACTACACGGGCTATTCGGAGCTTGATCAGCAAAAGCAACTGCCGGTCATCGCCCCCGTCCTGGATTACTCCAAGACGTTGCCCGAACAGGTCATGGGCGGCGAACTGAGTTACAAGATCAACATCACCAGCCTCAGCCGTGCGGAGGCGAGTTACGATCCGATCAGCCAAGCCGCCATTACTCAGGGCATTTGCGCCAATGGTGCGGCGGAAACCGCCGATTCGGCGCTGTTGAACAGACAAAACTGCCTGTTGCGCGGCATTCCGGGAGACTATTCGCGGGCCTCGGCCGAGGTCGACTGGAAGCGGACAGTGATCACCGGCAACGGCCAGATTTTCACGCCCTTCTTCCAATTGCGAGGCGACGTGGCCTCGCTCGACGTCGACAACCAGCCGGGTGTGTCGAACTACATCGCTCCCGGCGAACACGAGCTGTCGCGCATCATGCCGGTTGCCGGCCTCGAATACCGTTACCCGCTGATCGACGTCGAGCCGTGGGGCACGCAGACCATCGAGCCGATTGCTCAGCTCATCCTGCGCCCCAACGAGACAAGTATTGGGCAGTTTCCCAACGAGGACGCCCAGAGTTTGAATTTCGACGATACGAACTTGTTCTCGGTCAACAAGTTCTCCGGCTGGGATCGCGTCGAAGGCGGTGGCCGGCTCAATGCCGGCATGCAGTACACCGCTCAGTTCAACGACGCAGGCTCGCTCAATGCGTTGTTCGGGCAGTCCTATCAGCTCTACGGCTTGAACTCGTACAGCGTCGGCGATATCGCCAATACCGGGCTCGACAGCGGCCTTAACACCAACATTTCCGATTACGTCGCGCGCGTCTCCTATCAGCCGAATTCCACTTACATGTTCCTCGCCCGTGCGCGCTTCGATGAAGCAACCTTGGCGATGCAGCGGCTCGAACTGGAAACGCGCGCGAATTTCGACCGCTGGGGCGTTTACATGATGTACGGAGACTATGCGGCGCAGCCTGACCTTGGCTTCTTGAATCGGCGCGAAGGCTTCCTCGCCGGCGCTACCTACAAGCTTACCGCCAATTGGGTGGTCTTGGGCTCCGCAAGCTATGACTTGGTCGTGAACCAGTTCAACCAGGCCAAAGTCGGTCTCGGTTATGTCGACGACTGCCTGATGTTTGCAGTCAACTATTTCGCGGGATATTCCTATAACGGAACGGCAACCCCGGTGCAGAATACCGGCGTGAATTTTCAGATCAGCCTGCGCACTTTGGGCCCCGATTCGCTGGCCTATGTGTCTGGCTATTAGGCGGCAGGCGGACGTTCGCTTCGGGCGCGCGGCGATCTATACTGGCGGCGGTCCACAAGAGCGAATCACCTCATGCGCGAGCCTAATGACATGGTCGCGGCGCATTTCCGCCGGTCATGCGAGACACTCGACCGCGCCGCCGACGATGCCGAGCTTCGCGGCGCGATCTACGCCATCGCCGAAACGATCACGCGCGCCTTCCGCAACGGCGGCAAGGTTCTGCTCGCCGGCAATGGCGGCAGCGCGGCCGACGCCCAGCACATAGCCGGGGAATTTCTGTCGCGGCTCAATTTCGACCGCAACCCGCTGCCCGCGGTCGCGCTTACGACGGATTCTTCCGTGCTCACGGCGATTGGCAATGACTACGGCTTCGATCGCGCGTTCGAGCGTCAGGTTCGAGGCCTCGGCCGCCCGGGCGACGTGCTTATCGCGATCTCGACGTCCGGGCGTTCTTCCAACATCCTCGCAGCGTTGCAGGCCGCGCGCGCCATCGGCGTAACGACAATAGGTTTCAGCGGCGCGGGTGAACGCGAGATGACTTCGCTCTGTGACCATTATCTTGCCGCGCCCGCCAATGAGACGCCGCTCATTCAACAGATCCATATCGTCGCGGCGCACGCCATCTGCGGACTTGTCGAACGCAACCTGTTCGGCGGCGGAGCGGCGGCCACGCGCTGATGGCCGGATTGCGGCAATGCCCCGCGAGTGCCGGCCGCGACGGGCCAATCTTGTGTTGCCAAACGTGAATTTATTTGTTTGTTGAGACCGATGAATGACGTGACGGATCGCGACATCGGCTTGTGGAGCGCGCTCGCGCCGGCCGGCCGGGTATCGCGGCCGGCTCTGTTCTTGGACCGCGACGGCGTCATAATCGTCGACACCGGCTATGTCGGCCGTGCCGAGGACGTGCAGATGCTCGAAGGCGTCGCGGCGGCCATTGCCCGTTGCAATGCGCTCAATATTCCTGTCGTGGTGGTGACAAACCAATCGGGCATTGCGCGCGGCCGTTACGATTGGGACGGCTTCCGCGCTGTCCAGGACGAGGTGACCTTACATCTCGCCGCGGCCGGCGCACATCTCGATGCGGTGCTGGCCTGCGCGTATCACGCTGATAGTGTGTCGGGTTCGCTGCGGGTCGGCAATCATCCCTGGCGCAAGCCCAACCCGGGCATGATTTTGGCGGCCGCCAGCGGCATGAATCTCGACTTGTCGCGGTCCTGGATCGTCGGTGACAGGGCGCACGATCTCGCCGCAGGCGCGGCTGCCGGCCTTTGCGGCGGTACCCTGATCCCGGTAGACGAGAGCGAGCAGGAAGCGGCGGCGGCGCTGGCGAATTCGCGCTTCACCGTGGAAATAGCCGCAAGTTCGGCCGCAGCCATCGCGGCCGTCGCCGATCGCCAGCTATGCGCCCCTTGACAGCCAAGATTTCTTTCCAAAAAACCATAGCCGTTGCAATCGGCGGCTTTGTCTGGTTGAGGGCAAGCGCCGGGCTTCGTTTGAGCGGGCGTGGGCGTGTCCCAGAGTATGTCAGATGAGTAACGCTGCCACGCCCGCGACGCTGTCGGTACACAAAGAAGAAGTCCGCCGCCATGCCAACGCCAGTGCAGCGGAACGTGCCAAGTGGCGGCAGCGCGCCGCGTTCTTCCACAGCGAAGATCTGCACTTTCTGAAGTTCCTGATTCCCGAGGGCGCGCGTGTGCTGGAACTCGGATGTTCGACCGGCGAGCTCCTGGCGGCGCTCAAGCCGTCGTTCGGCGTCGGCGTCGATCTGAGCGGTGAGACGATCGAACACGCGCGGCACGCCTATCCGAGCCTTACCTTTAAGGCAGGCGACATCGAGTCTCCGGAATTCGTGCAATCGCTGCCGGGACCGTTCGACTTTATCGTCATTGTCGACACGCTCGGCTCACTCGACGATTGCCAGCTCATGTTCGAGAATCTTCACAGCCTGTGCACGCGCGAGACGCGGCTGATCGTCGGCTACTTTTCGCATTTTTGGCATCCGCTCCTGAAGTTCGCGGAATGGCTGCAGCTTAAAATGCCGCAGCCGCCGCAGAACGTCCTCGCGCTCGCAGATGTGCACGCGCTTGCCGGGCTAGCGGATTTCGATTCAGTGAAAAGCGAACGGCGCTTGTTGTCGCCGCTGCGGCTGTTCGGGCTGGGACGGCTGATCAACCGTTTCATCGCGCCGCTGCCGCTGCTCAATGCGCTGTGCCTGCGCCATTACACGGTGTGCCGCTCGCTGCGGCATCTCGGACCGCCGCCGCGCAGCGCGACCGTTGTCATTCCGGCACGCAACGAGTGTGGCAACATCGAGTCGGCCATTCGCCGCATGCCGCCTTTTGCCGAGAAGCTCGAAATCATCTTCGTCGAAGGGCATTCGCGCGACGATACCTGGAACGAGATCGAGCGCGTGGTCAAAGCCAATCCGCAGCTCGACATCAAGGCGCTGCAACAACCCGGCAAGGGCAAGGCCGATGCCGTCTATGCCGGCTTCAACATCGCCAGGGGCGACGTGCTGATGATCCTCGATGCCGACCTGACTATGCCGCCGGAGCAATTGCTGAAATTCTGGCAGGCGATCGAGTTCTGGCAAAGGCGAGTTCGTCAACGGCACGCGGCTGGTCTATCCGCTTGAAGACCAGGCTATGCGGTTTCTCAATCTGATCGCCAACAAGATGTTCTCGCAGGCCTTTTCCTGGCTGCTCGGGCAGCGCTTTACCGACACGTTGTGCGGCACCAAGGTGCTGCGCCGGAGCGATTACTTGCGGCTCAAGGCCGGGCGTAGCTATTTCGGCGATTTCGATCCGTTCGGCGACTTCGATCTGATTTTCGGCGCCTCGAAACTAAGCTTGAAGATCGTCGAGGTGCCGATCCGCTACGCTAGTCGCACCTACGGTGAAACCCAGATTTCCCGCTTCCGTCACGGCGTCTTGCTGCTGCGCATGGTGTGGTTCGCCTTTTTGCGTATCAAGGCCCAATGAGCCGTCTATGGTATCGCGCTGCCGCAGTCCGGCGGGGTGGCCGGTCCTCGCCGGGCCTCCGGCTCGTAAGTCTCGGAAGGAAAATGTGTTCGGGTTCCATCCCTCGACTGGTCGCCAGCGGCACCGGGCCGTGCTAGGTGATGCGTCGGGGTCGGCAACCGGGCTGGGGTGAGGTCGGAAGTGGCGGGGAACGGCACATTGCGGATCGGGGTGGTGGGCATCGGCGTCATGGGCTCAAACCATGCGCGGGTGCTCTCGGATATGGCCGGCGTCGAATTGGTGGGCGTCGTCGATCCTGACCGCAAACAGCGGGATTTCGTCTCTGGCACGCTTGGCTGCACCGCGTTCAACGACGTCGACGCGCTGCTCGAGTGCGGCGTCGACGCGGTCACTATCGCGGCGCCGACGCACCTGCACCACGACATCGCCCTGAAATGCATTGGCCGCGGCGTGCACCTTTTGGTCGAGAAGCCGCTTGCCTCGACCGTGGCCGAAGGCAGGGCCATCGTTGCGGCGGCCCACCGCGCTGGCGTGACCCTCATGGTCGGGCACGTCGAACGGTTCAACCCGGCCGTTCAATCCGTCAAGCGGGCGATCAAAGACCAGCACATTCTCTCGATCGCCATCACTCGGGTGGGACCGTTTCCGCCGCGCATGTCCAATGTCGGTGTCGTCATCGATCTCGGCGTGCACGACATCGATCTTATTCGCTGGTTCACCGAATCCGAGATCGTGGAAATCCAACCGCAAATGTCGAGCGCGGTCGCCGAGCGTGAGGACATTGCACTCTTGCAGTTCCGCACCGCGTCCGGCGTGCTCGCCCACATCAATACCAACTGGCTCACGCCGTTCAAGGCGCGCAACATCCACATCGCCACGCGCGACAAATATCTGATCGCGGATCTGTTGACGCTGCAAGTCACCGAGTGCTTCGGCTTCCAGCCTGACGGCAGCTATTCGATGCGGCATCTCTCGGTCGGCTACGCCGAACCGTTGCGCGCCGAGCTGGTGGCGTTCGTCGATGCGATCCGAACCGGCGAGCGGCCGGCCGTGACCGGGGAGGAAGCGGTCGCAAGCCTTGAGATTGCCATCCGCTGTCTGGAAACGCATGCCCCGCAGGCCGCCGTGCCGCAGCGCAAGGGACCGCGCCGGGTCGTCGGCTAGCGATGAATTCAATTCCTTTCATCGACGTCGCGGCGCAGCGGCGCCGGCTTGGCCGCGTGGTCGACGATGCGGTTGCGCGTGTTCTGGAACACTGCCAATTCATCCAGGGCCCGGAAGTCCGCACGCTCGAAGCCGATCTTGCGGCATTCTGCGGCGCGCGGCACGTCATCGGTTGCTCGAGCGGCACCGACGCGCTGCTGCTCGTGCTGATGGCTTGGGAGATCGGGCCCGGCGATGCTGTGATCTGCCCGACCTTCACCTTCTGCGCCACGGCCGAGATGGTGGCGCTGCTCGGCGCGACTCCGGTGATGGCGGATGTCGAAGCCGAGACCTTCAATCTCGATCCCGAAAGTTTGCGCAGCGCCATCGCAACCGCGAAGCGGCGCGGCCTTAAGCCGCGTGCCGTGATCCCGGTCGATCTGTTCGGCCTGCCCGCGGACCACGACGCGATCGCCGCAATTTCGGCCGAGCACGGCCTCTCCATTCTCGACGATGCCGCGCAAGCATTCGGCGCGACCTATCGGGGCAGGAAGCTCGGCGCGCTCGCGACCGCGACCGCGACGAGTTTCTTCCCGGCCAAGCCGCTTGGCTGCTATGGCGACGGCGGCGCGGTTTTCACCGATGACGACGCGCTTGCGGCGCGGATCAGGAGTTTGCGCGTCCACGGCGAGGGCGCCGTCGACAAATACGACGCAGCGCGCATCGGCATCACCGGACGGCTCGATTCGATCCAGGCCGCTGTGCTGATCGAAAAGCTCAAAATTTTCCCCGAAGAAATTATCTGCCGCAATCGCGCAGCCGCGCGCTATTCGGAAGCGCTCGCCGATGTCGCGACGGTGCCGCGGGTCGGCAACGAATCAACGTCGATATGGGCGCAGTACACGATCCGGCTCGCGCCTGGCCGGCGGGACGCTCTGGCCGCTGCCCTGAAGGCGCAGGGCATTCCGACCGCGGTTTACTACCGCAAGCCGCTACATCGCCAGGAAGCCTATGGCCACTATCCGGTGGCCGATGGCGGCGCGCCGGTGAGCGAGCAATTGGCGGAGGAAGTGATCAGCCTGCCGATGCATGCCTATCTGGAGCTCTCGGTCCAGGACCGCATCATCGCCGCTGTTCGCGAGCACTTGGCGAATTAAATCGATCTGGCATCAACCGCCGCAGTGGCGGGCCGCGCTTTTTTGGCCGCTCCGTGCTTGCCCCACGGTACCAGCGCCCACGCCCGTTCGTGGAAATAGTAGATCAGAATTTTTGTCATTACTTCCGTGAGCGCAACCGACGCGGCGATCTTCAGCGTGCGGGTGATCACGAAGGCTACGACGAAGGTATCGAGGCTGCCGGTCAGGCGCCAGCTCACCGCCTTGGCGAGCGAGCGTGCATGCGTCTCACTCAAGCGCGTTGTTCGCTTCGTGAACGGTTTCGCGCTCTTTGATCCTCCGCGGAATGGCCAGTGGCGGCGCGGCGGCGCCGGCGCGTCTATCTGTTCGATGCAGCCCATGCCGACCGTGTCGAAACTCTCCGGGTCGATCAGGATGAAGCTGCCGGTGTCCTTGGATTCGCCGTAGCGATCGACGGCGACCGGGCGATCGAACTCGAGCGTGCACGTGCCGATCTCGTTCTGGGCTATCGCCTGGGCGTTGACCGTGCGCCGTTGATCGAGGTCGATGACGGTCAAATCTGCGCCGGCTGTTGCCGTCACGGTGCGCGTGGCAAGCTTGGCAAGGTATTTTTGCCCGGGCCGCAACGGATGTTCGCCCATCCAGAATATTCGCGCGCCGATCCGCTTGGTGACCGCCGGCACCCGGTCTGCATCGGCTATGACGTCGCCGCGTGAGGCGTCGATCTGATCCGCGAATGTGAGAGTAACCGACTGTCCCGCTTCGGCGCGGGCAAGATCGCCATCGTAAGTCACGATGCGCGCTATACGTGAACTGACGCCGGACGGGAAAATATTCACCGGCATGCCGATTTCGACGGCGCCGCTGACGATCAGACCGCCATAGCCGCGGAACCGTGTATCCGGGCGGTTCACCAATTGAATTGGTATGCGCAACGGCCCGCGCGCGCCGGGGCGCGCAGGCTCGAGATGCTCCAGATGGTCGAGCAGCGTTGTGCCGCGGTACCACCGCATATGCTCCGAGCGGCTGGCGATATTGTCGCCGCTTTTCGCCGCGACCGGAATGGCGACGACATTGCGGATGCCGGAATCGGCTGCAATGTCGCGAAATTCCGCCTCCAGCACCTGGAATGCGTCCTGGTGCCAGCCGGCGCGGTCCATCTTGTTGACGACGAGGACGACGTCGCCGATGCCCAGCATGCCGACGATCGCGATGTGGCGTCGGGTCTGCCGCGTCAGCCCCTCGTTGGCGCTCACCAGCACCAGCGCCAGATCAGCGACCGAGGCGCCGGTGGCCATGTTGGCGCTGTATTGTTCGTGGCCCGGCGTGTCTATGACGATGAATTTGCGCCGCGGCGTCGAGAAGAAGCGGTAGGCCACGTCGATGGTGATGTTCTGTTCGCGCTCGGCGGCGAGGCCGTCGAGCAGCAGCGAATAGTCGAGATCCTCGCCCTGCGTGCCGTATTTGTGCGAATCGGCGGCCAGTGCTTCGAGTTGATCAGCGAACAGTTGCTTCGACTCATAAAGCAGACGGCCGAGCAGCGTCGACTTGCCATGATCGACCGAGCCGCAGGCCACGAAGCGCAACAGGCTTTGCGTCTGGCCGAACGGCGATGCGCCGGGTGTGAGCTCGCCGGGCCGCGAATGCACGTTCATCAGAAATAGCCTTCCTGCTTTTTCTGTTCCATCGACGCGGCGCCATCATGATCGATCACGCGGCCGAGCCGCTCTGAGTATCGCGTGGTGAGGGTTTCCTCGACTACGGCGGCGACGGTCTGCGCGGTGCTCTCGACCGCGCCGGTGAGCGGATAACAGCCAAGCGTGCGAAAGCGCACCGTTCTGATCTCGAGTCGCTCGCCGGGCGCAAGCGGCAATCGATCGTCGTCTACCATGATGAGCGCGCCATCGCGCACCACGACCGGGCGCGGCGCTGCAAAATAAAGCGGTACCAACCGGGATGTGCTCGCGCGCGATGTAAAGCCAGACGTCAAGCTCGGTCCAATTCGACAGCGGGAACACGCGAAAGCTTTCGCGGCCGCGCTTGCGTCCGTTGTAGATGCGCCACGGCTCCGGGCGCTGGCGCTTTGGATCCCACACATGATTCGCGCCGCGAAACGAGAACACGCGCTCCTTGGCGCGCGATTTCTCTTCGTCTCTCCTGGCGCCCCCCAGAGCCAGATCGAAGCCATATTGATCGAGCGCCTGGCGCAGCGCCTGCGTCTTCATCACGTCGGTATGGAGCTTCGACCCGCTGGCGATCGGATTGATGCCGCGCGCGAGGCCGTCGCGGTTGACGTGCGCGATCAGCTTGAGGCCGAGTTCGTGGACGCGGGCATCGCGGAACGCGATCATCTCGCGGAATTTCCAGGTGGTGTCGATGTGCAAGAGCGGAAACGGCGGCTGTCCCGGATAGAACGCTTTCAGCGCAAGATGCAGCAGGACGAAGGAATCCTTGCCGATCGAATAAAGCAGCACCGGGTTGTCGGATTCGGCCACCGCCTCGCGAATGATGTGGATGCTCTCGGCCTCAAGCTGATCGAGATAAGAGAGCGCTGATGCGGGCTCGTGCGCCGCCTGCTCAGACACGATGAGATTGTCCGTGTTTTCGGTGAATGCTGGGGAGAGCGCGTCCACTATGGGCCTGCGGGTCTTTCTAATGGGTTTATGACGTTTTGTCGTTATCAGTTGGCTTCACTGTGCAGGCCGCACTCTTTCTTTTCAGATTGCTCCCACCACCAGCGGCCGGCGCGCTCCGGCTCGCCTGGCTCGACGGCGCGTGTGCAGGGCGCGCAGCCGATCGACAGAAAGCCGCGATCGTGGAGTCGGTTGTAGGGAACCTCATGGGTCCGCACGAAATCGAGCGTCCCCTCGCGCGTCCAGTCAAACAGCGGGTTTACCTTGACGAGGCGGCGCCGCTCGTCGAACGTAACGGCCGAAAACTGTGCCCGGCCGGCCGATTGACCGGCACGAATGCCGGTGATCCAGGCGACGCTGCCGGCAAGCGCACGTTCAAGCGGCACGACTTTTCGGACATTGCAGCATTCGAGGCGGGCGGTCATTGAGGACCGCAGGCCGGCGATGCCTTGTTGGGCGATTAGCGCTTCCAGGCTGCCATGGGCAGGAGCGAACGCGGCGATGCGGCGCCCGTAACGCGCTTCGGTCTCGGCCCACACGTCGTGCGTTTCCGGAAACAACCGGCCGGTGTCGAGCGTGGCGATGCCGATGGCGAGATCTTGGGAAAAAATAGCATGCGTAATGGCCTGATCCTCGAGGCCAAAGCTGGTGGTGAAGACGACGCGCCCGGAAAAATGCGTCCGGATCGTCGCCAGGCGTTCGAACAGGTCGAGAGCGAGCAGGGCCCCGGCCAGAGCCCGGGCACTCGCCGTTCCGGTTTCAGCATCCCACGATGCGGATGCGCGGGAGACGCTGCCGGTTCGGTCGCGGACCAGTGGCGGCCTGTCATTGACCGGGGCAATATCGGACATAAACGATCCTCACCATGGAAGCCTGATACCGATGTAGAAGGAAATTTCATGTATGCCAATATTTGAGTGCAAGAAAAGAAAATTGAACTATAGATCGAAGAGATTGCAGATTTAGGTTTTAAGTTCTTACCTCTACCCAGCGCTGCCAAAACCCGGCTATTGATCGGAGCGCGCCGCGATGGCAGCCCAGGGACCGATGTTCAAAAAGATTCTCACGGTCGGCGGCTACACGCTGCTCTCGCGCCTGACCGGCTTTCTGCGCGACATCATGCTGGCGGCGATCCTCGGCGCCGGTCCGGCCGCCGATGCGTTTTTCGTCGCGTTTCGGCTGCCGAACCATTTCCGCGCAATATTTGCCGAAGGGGCGTTCAATGCCGCCTTCATTCCGGCCTATGCGCGCGTGCGCACCCAGGAGGGCCCGGATGCTGCGAAGGCCTTCAGCGACCGCATTTTCACGCTGCTGATCGAGACGCAAGCGGTGCTGCTGGTCGTGGCGCTGCTGTTTACACCGCAGGTGATCGAGCTGTTGGCGCCCGGCTTTTCGCACGAGCCGCGGCAGTTTGCGCTCGCGGTGTCGCTGACGCGGATCACGTTTCCCTATCTCTTGCTGATCACGTTGGTGACGCTGTGGGGCGGCATGCTCAATGCGCTGCATCGCTTCGCCGCCGCCGCCGCCGCGCCGATTCTGCTCAACGTCGCCATGATGACGACGCTTGCGCTCGCAGGCTTTTTCCCCGGCCCCGGTTATGCCGCGGCCTGCGGCGTGCTGATCTCGGGCTTCCTGCAGGCGCTGCTGGTCGGCGGTGACATCCTTTACAGCGGCGTGCCGACCTGGTTTCGCGCTCTGCGCTTCGACGAGGATGTGCGCCGTTTCTTCAAGGCGCTGCTGCCGGCGACAATCGGCTCCGCCGGCACACAGCTGGCGCTGTTCGCCGATACTATCATCGCCAGCTTTTTGTCGGCGGGGGCCATCTCGGCGCTGTATTACGCCGACCGTATCGACCAGTTGCCGATCGGTGTCATCGGCATCGCCGTGGGTACCGTGCTGTTGCCGGAGATGACGCATCGGCTCGCGGCCGGCGACGACGCCGGCGCGCGCTCGGCGCAGAACCGGGCGATCGAGTTTGCGCTCCTGCTCGGCATTCCCTGCGTCGTGGCCTTCCTGATCATGCCCGAGGTCATCATGCGGGGCCTGTTCATGCGCGGCCGCTTCAACGCAACCGACGCCCACGCGGCGGCGATGACGCTCATGGCCTATACGATCGGGCTCGTTCCGTTCGTACTCATCCGCAGCGTCGTGGCGCCATTTCTCGCCCGCGGCGACACCGCAACGCCGGTCAAGGCGGCGCTCACCGGCACGGCGGTCAACATCATCTTCAAGGTGGCGCTGATGGGGCCGTTGGCCCAGGTTGGGCTGGCATTGGCGACGTCGATCGGTGCCTGGATCAACTTTCTGCTCGTGCTGTGGCTGGCGGCGCGCGCTGGCTTCATCGCCGCCGACCGCGAACTGAAAGCCTCGCTCGGCCGGCTCGCCGTGGCCGGGATCGCCATGGCGGTGTTGTTGGCGATCGCGGTCCCGCTTGTCACATCGCTGTTGTCGTCGTTGTCAAGATTCCGCAACGAATCAGAGCTGCTGGTGCTGACGCTCGTTGGCGGGGCATTTTACAGCGTGCCGGTCGCTGTGCTGTTTGGACGTCGCTGGGTCGCGCTGCTACGAAGGGGCTCCAGAACCGTACCGGACGGGGCGCCGGCGCCACCGAACGGGACGGTCTGAGGAAACGGGGGTTTGGACGAATGCGCGTGTGCATGATCGGTGCCGGCTACGTCGGGCTCGTCTCCGGCGCCTGCTTTGCCGAATTTGGCCATCATGTCACCTGTATCGACAAGGATGCACGCCGGATCGCCGCGCTCAATGCCGGTGAAATTCCGATCTTCGAGCCCGGGCTCGCTGAACTGGTGGACGCCAATGTGCGCCAGGGCCGGCTCGATTTCGCGGCCGAGACGACGAGCGTTGCCGAGGCAGACGCGGTGTTCATCGCCGTCGGCACGCCGTCGCGTCGCGGCGACGGCTATGCCGATTTGAGCTTCGTTTACCAGGCGGTGCGCGAGATCGCTCGGCTGTTGCCGGCCAACGCCGTGGTGGTGACGAAATCCACCGTGCCGGTCGGCACCGGCGACGAGATCGAGCGGATTTTGCGCGAGCTGCGGCCCGACGCCTATCTGCCGGTGGTCTCCAATCCGGAGTTTCTGCGCGAGGGGGCCGCCATTCAGGATTTCAAGCATCCCGACCGCATCGTGGTCGGGACCGACGATGAACGAGCGCGCGAGATCGTCACGAACATCTACCGGCCGCTTTATTTGAATGCCGCGCCGATGTTCTATGTGGGCCGGCGCACTGCGGAGTTGATCAAATACGCTTCCAACGCCTTTCTCGCCACCAAGATCACTTTCATCAACGAAATGGCCGATCTGTGCGAGCAGGTCGGCGCTGACGTGCAGGACGTGGCGCGCGGCATGGGTCTCGACAACCGCATCGGCGGCAAGTTTCTGCATCCGGGTCCGGGCTTTGGTGGTTCGTGCTTTCCCAAGGACACAACCGCGCTGCTCAAGACCGCGCAGGACCACGGCGTCTCGCTGCGCATCGTCGAAACGGTGTCCGCGGTCAACGATCAGCGTAAACGCGCGATGGCACGCAAAGTGGTCGCCGCGCTCGGCGGTTCGGTGCGCGGCAGGAGCATCGCGGTGCTGGGCCTTTCGTTCAAGCCGAACACCGACGACACGCGCGACTTGCCGGCCATCCCGCTGATCACGGCGCTGCAGGATCTCGGCGCCGAGGTGCGGGCCTACGATCCGGCCGGCATGGAACAGGCCAAGCCGCAGCTTCCGGCGATCGTCTATTGCGGCAGCGCCTACGAGGCCGCTTCCGGCGCCGATGCGCTGGTGATCGCCACCGAATGGGACCAATTCCGCGCGCTCGACCTTGCCCGGCTGAAGAGCGCCATGGCGCGCCCCGTGATCGTGGATTTGCGCAACATCTATCGCCCCGACGAGATGAAGCGCGCCGCTTTCCACTACGTCGCCGTTGGACGAGCGGGCGTGGAGTAATCGGCCCGATCCCGTCCTGGCCGCACCCGCCGAAAAATTGCCCCTGCACCGTCTGACGAGTAAGATTCGCCCCAGCGGAGACCATGCATGAGCGTTCGCGCGGGCCGAGAGGTCCTGGCGGTGCCGGGACCGACCAACATCCCCGACCAGGTGCTGCAAGCCATGCACCGGCCGGCAGTCGAACTTTATTCCAAGCCGCTGATCGCGCTGACCGACACCCTGCTGCGCGATATTTCGCGTTTGTTCGGCACGGCTTCGCGGTCCTACATCTATATCGCCAACGGCCACGGCGCCTGGGAAGCAGCGCTCACCAACGTCCTGTCGCGCGGCGACAAGGTCCTCGTTCTTGAAAGCGGCAAGTTTGGCCTCGACTGGGGCGAGGCCGCGGCGCGGCTCGGGCTCGAGATCGAAGTGCTCAAAGGCGACTGGCGTCACGCCGTGCGGCCCGCTGCGGTCGAGGCGCGATTGCGCGACGATAAGGCTGGGTCGATCAAGGCGGTTCTGGCGGTCCAGGTCGACACCAGTTCGAGCGTCTTCAATGACATCGCCGCCATCGGCAAGGCCATCAAGGCGGCGCGCCACGACGCGCTGCTCATGGTCGATGCGGTCGCGTCGCTCGGCTGCATACCGTTTGCTATGGATGCCTGGGGCGTCGATGTTGCCATGTCGGGCTCGCAGAAAGGGCTGATGACGCCGCCCGGTCTGAGCTTCGTTGCGGCGAGCGAGCGCGCCCATGTCGCGCACCACAAAGCCGGCCTGCGCACGCCTTACTGGGACTGGACCGCGCGCGACGGCGATTCCCATTATCAAAAATACGCCGGGACGCCGCCGGAGCATCTGATGTGGGCGCTGCGCGCGGCGCTCGACATGCTGTTCGCCGAAGGGCTCGACAACGTGTTCCTGCGCCATCGCTTGCTGGCGGAAACTGTGCGCCGCGCGGTCGAGGTCTGGAGCCAGAGGGGGAATCTTGAGTTCAACATCATTGCCGCCGCCGAGCGCTCCGACACGGTGACGACCGTGCTGATGGCGGACGGCTGCAATCCCGAAAAGCTGCGCGATTACTGCGAGTTTAAGTGCGGCGTCGTGCTCGGGCGCGGCATCGGCAAGCTCAACGGCAAGGCCTTTCGCATCGCCCATATGGGCCACGTCAACGCGCCGATGGTCTTGGGCACGCTCGGCACCATCGAGATGGGGCTGCGCGCGCTCGGCATCGTGCATGGCTCGGGCGGCGTGCAGGCCGCAACCGAATGGCTTAGCGGGCAGGTGAAGGCCGACGCGGACAGCCAGCCGGCGTTACAGATGGTGCGTTGAGGAATTCATGGGACGGGAATTCGGCATCGGTGCGAGGCTGCCACGACTTGAGGACGCTCGCTTCCTCGAAGGCCGCGGCCAGTTCTGTGCCGATATCAATCTGCCTGGAATGCTGCACGCGGCGTTCGTGCGTTCACCGCACGCGCACGCGCGCATTCTCGCCGTGCGCAAGCCGTCGGGTACGGACCAGCGTGTTTTGGATGCCGGCGACCTTACCGGCGTCGGCCGGATGCGTTCGACCGCGAAGCTGCCGGGCTTCAAGCCATCGGATTGGCCGATCCTGGCCGCCGGCAAGGTGCGTCATGTCGGCGAACCGGTGGCGATGGTGCTGGCCGCCAGTGCGGGCGAGGCCGAGGATCTCGCCGCGCGTGTCGAGGTGGAATACGAGCCGCTGCCGCCCGTTGTCACCATGGCGGATGCGCAGAAGAAAAAGCCGCCCTTCGTGCACGAGGAATGGGGTGACAACGTCCTGGTCGACATCAAGATGGAGGCTGGTGATCTTGCCGCCGCCAAGGCCGCAGCAGCGCATGTGGTCGAGCGCAGCTTTCGCATGAACCGCATGCATCCGCTGCCGCTCGAAGGCCGCGCGACGGTCGCACATTATGACGGCCGGCTCGATGAATTGGTGGTGTACGTGGCGCATCAGCTGCCGGTGCCGCTGCAGATCGGACTGGCACAGGTGCTTGGCATCAGCCAGCGGCGGCTGCGCGTGGTCGTGCCTGATGTCGGCGCCTCGTTCGGCCTGAAGACCTACGTGGAGAGCGAGACGGTCTGCATCGCCTGGGCAGCGATGCGGCTGCGCCGGCCGGTGCGCTGGGTGCAAGACCGCCACGAGTCGCTGATCTGCGACGCCACCTGCCGCGATTATGAGTGCAAGATCACCGGTTATGCGGACGCCAACGGTCGCGTGCTGGCGCTCGACTGTGAGGTGCTGGTCGATTCCGGGGCCTACTCGCCGTGGCCGTGGCCAGCCGGCATTGAAGGCGGCTTGGCGCTCGGCAACATGCAGGGCTGCTACGACATCCGCGCCTTTCGCGGCCGTGCCATCAACGTGGTCAGCAACAAGCCGGCCGGCCAGCCGTTCCGCGGCGTCGCCCGGCCGCTGTCGTGCATAGGCCACGAGATCGTCATGGACGGCATCGCGCAGGCGGCCGGGATCGATCCGATCGAGGTACGGCTGCGCAATTTCGTCAAGCCCGCGCAGATGCCCTACGTGTCGGTGACCAAAAAAACGCTCGACAGCGGCGACTATGCGGCGGCGCTCAAACGCGCGGCTGAGCTGATCGATCTTCCGGCGGTACGCGCCCGGCAGAAGACCGGCCCAAACGACGGCCGCCTGATCGGCGTCGGCTTTGCCTCATTCTACGAGCAGACTGCGTATGGCACCGGCCCCTTCGGCTATTCGGCCTGGGGCATCGAGCTTGTTCCAGGAATGGAGCCGGCCGTGGCGCGGCTCACGGGCGACGGCGAACTGGTACTTGAAGTCGGTTCGCATTCGCACGGCCAAGGCCATGAGACCGTATTCGCGCAAGTGGCAAATGAAGTGCTGGGCATCGAACCGCGCAAGGTATCGGTGCGTTACGGCGACACCTCGGTGGCGCCGGCCGGCACCGGCACCTACACGTCGCGCTCGATGGTGACAACTGGCGGAGCAGTCGCCGACGCCTGCCGCGCGCTGATGACGCCGATCAAAAAGATCGGCGCGCACCTGCTGCAATGCAAAGAAGGCGACGTGCAGATCCAGAACGGCCGCGTGCACGGCCCGCAAGGCAGCGTCGAATTCTCCGAGATTGGCCGCGCCTGGTATCACCATCCGGAGGAACTGCCGGCCGACGCCGACGCCGGCGGTCTGACCGCGACGGCTGGCCACAAGCCGCACGATCCCGGCGTGTTCTCCTATTCGGCGCATGCCGCGGTGGTCGCCGTCGATCCGGACACCGGCGCGGTCGAACTCCTGGATTATGCGATCGTGTCCGACTGCGGTACGCGCGTGAATCCCATGCTGGTCGAAGGCCAGGTGGTCGGCGGATTTTCCAACGGCGTCGGCAACGCGCTGTACGAGGAATCGAGCTACGACGCTTCCGGCAATCCGACCGCAACGACGCTTGCCGACTATACGGCGCCGAGCGCAACGTCGATCCCGACTGTCAAGCTCGATTTCATCGAGACGCCATCGCCGTTCTCGGCCTTCGGCATGAAGGGCATCGGCGAAAACGGCGCCATCGGCCCACCGGCCGCGATCGTCAACGCGGTCAATGACGCGCTGCGCCCGCTCGGCGCTGCCGTCTTCGAGACGCCGGTTGCCCCACATCGCGTGCGCGCGGCGATCGTGCAGGCGCGGGCGGATACCGCCGCGCGCGTCGGCGCTTAACCAGACATCCCCCGCGAAGAACCGTTCCGCCGCGTCAAACAGCGGCGCGCGGCCTCGCGCCGCAAAGCCGCACCTTTCAATCCGTGGCAGCCGGAACTAGTTTGTGGCAGATATATTACGGTCTAGTGTCAGATTGATTGCATGTGGAGTGCGGAATGAGCGTGGACTTGCAGGCGCGGTCCAATCCGCTGGCCTGGTCAAATCCGCTCGCCTGGTGGTGGAGCGTGTTAACGCTGGTGAGCGGCGCCAACATCGCCGCCTGGTTCTGGCTATATCGATACCTTCACGAACCGCGCTCCGTCGGCTTGCATAGCGCGCCGAACGTCGAACTCATGCTCCTGTTCTCGGCGGCCTATGTATTTGGCTGCGCGTTCAGATCGTTCCTGCCGCGGGCGGATGTTCAGCGGATTTGTTTGTTCGACACCTGGCTTTCAAGCGTCACGGTCGGCCGATCGGTGGCGACGGTGGCTGAAATCTGCTTCGTGGCTCAGTGGGCGATGGTTCTGCATCGGCTGGGCTCGATGACAGGAGCGGATACCGCCTTGAGCGCCGCTTGGGTGATTGTACCCCTGATCCTGATTGCAGAATGCCTTTCATGGTACGCGGTCCTGACAAAGAAATTTTTGTGCAATGCCATTGAAAACTCGATATGGGGCGTCTGTTTCTTCATCATTGTCATCAGCCTGTGCCGTTTTATCCCGGAGTTTGGCGGGCTGGCTCGCGTACTTCTGGTGACCACCGTCATCGGGATTTCGGGCTATTTGGCATTTCTGGCGACTGTCGACGTTCCGATGTATCTGGCGCGATGGCGGACCGGCATCGCCAATAACATCAGACCGCTGAGCCCGCTGGAAGGTCTTCGCGACGCGAGCATCCGCTGGGTGGTGACGCACGAGCTTGCGCAATGGAAGGACGAGATCGCCTGGATGTCGCTCTATTTCAGCGCGGCGGTCTGGGCCAGTCTGGCGCTGTGCGTCTGCTACCCGTTTATCGGTCGTTCTTAGCGAGCCGGTCCGACGCGACGCCGCAGCATCGAGTATGGCCCGCACGGCGCTGGTATGCCCAAGACGCCGTCCGCTGCTCATCATCGCCGGCGTCGATTATGCGGGGCAGCGCCATCAGTCGGTTTTGAACTCGCTCAACGCCGCGGCTGTCAGTGTCGCCGCATCCTGGATTCCACGCTGCGCGAGCTCGACGATCTTCTGCGCAACGTGCCGCGTTGCGGGATCGTCCACGATGTGAAGGCCCAGCTCTTCGCATACAGTTTCGAGCGCCGCCGACATCGTCGCAATAACCTCGGGATCGAACGCCCGGCCGGCGAGAAAAGGACGGATAGGCATGATGCACCCTCTGCAACTTCCTTCCTTAAGCCAGCTATCCCTACCAAGTTTTATCATTTGATAAAGAACCCAATCGAACTCGGCACGTTGACTCGTGTCAATTGTGTCGGATTTCAGACATGGCGCCGAGCGACATCCTATTGCGAAAGCTCCAATATCATTCTGCCATTGACGCCGCCGACGTCGCGGCCGTCCGCCGCCTGCGTTGCGAAATTCGCGAGTTGGTCGCCGGCGAGGACTTCATCAGGCAAGGCGACACACCGAAATGCGCGGCGGTCGTGATCGAGGGCATCGTCGGCCGGTATCACACGCTGCGGTCGGGCGCCCGGCAATACCTCGCGCTGCATTATCCGGGCGACTGGCCAGACGCCCAGGGTCTGTTTCTGCAGCACATGGATCATTCAGTCTGCGCCATGGGGCGCGCGCTGGTCTGCTCCATATCTCACGAGCAGCTTATGAAGACATTTGCGGACCACCCGACCATTGGCTTTGCGGTTTGGCGGGAGACCCTGATCGACGCGGCGATTTTTCGCGAAAGCATCACCAACAACAGCGGGCGGCACGGCATGGCGCGGATCGCACATTTCTTTTGCGAGCAATTCCATAGAGCCAAATTCGTCGGGCTCGTCGAAGCGAACGCGTGCCCGCTGCCGCTCACGCAAACTCAGCTCGGCGAGACGCTTGGGATGTCTTTGGTGAGCGTCAATCGCCACCTGCAGGCATTGCGGCGAACCAAAGTCGCCGATCACCGGGCAGGCAGGCTGTTCGTGCGTTCCTGGTCGAAACTCGTCTCGTTAGGCGAATTCGACTCGGGATATCTCCATCAGTTTGTCCCACCAAGCCGAGGCTGAGCGGTCGGTCGGACGCGA
Organism: uncultured Alphaproteobacteria bacterium; assembly: GCA_963729965.1. Lineage (GTDB taxonomy): Bacteria > Pseudomonadota > Alphaproteobacteria > Rhizobiales > Xanthobacteraceae > BOG-931. The sequence continues at coordinate 238,474 of CAVSPX010000004.1, read as the reverse complement.
AGATTGCCCGTCAGGCGATTTGCCTCGCCTTGTTCACGGCGCTGCGGGCGAGCAACGCCGTTCCGAGCCACCCCCAATAGACGCGGTGGCGTGCAATGAGCCCGCCCGCGATTTCCGTCACCTCGACGAGATCGACCTGATCGCCATCCGGTGCTTGCCGAGGATATTCCCAGACCAGGAAGCGTTCGCCGTCGCTGAGCCACTTGCCGGTCCGGTGCCAGCGCACTAGCGCATTGGGCCGGCGGCGTGCGCCTTCCTCAAAGAACGGGCGAATCTCTCGATGTCCGCGCAGTACCCCACTCTCCCGGCCATCACAGATGGCCTGCGCCAGGGGAGTTTCGAGCACTGCGTCCCCGGCGTAAAGCGCCAGCAAGCCTTCGATGTCGCAAGCTTTCGCGCGGTCGTGCCATTGCTGATGAATGCGTGCGCAGTCGCTCAAGAAGTCGCGATTGGATGCCGACTGGTGTTCGTTCATGGCAAGACTCCAAGGACCATCGGAGCGCAAACGGTTATCACGCGGCCAATGTTTGATGCTTCGGCCGAGAGCGAATTATCGGCTGAGGTCCGTAAGGGATGCCATGTTGCCGGCAACCGTCCGCGCTAGTTCGCGTTCAGCTTCAACAGCCGGTCCGCGTTGCCGTGTGCGAATTTCTCAAGGTCGGCGGGCGACAGCGGCAATTTATCCAGAAACGCGAGGCCGTCGGCGTGGCTGGCGTATGGATAGTCGACAGAGAACATCAGCCGGTCGATGCCGAAAGTCTGCAGTGCGGCGAGGAATGGCGGATTGGAGAAGAAGCCGGCCGAAGTGACATAGACCTGATCGGTGATGATCTTCGATAGCGGCCGCGACAGGTAGGACAGGTCGTTCGAGAAATTGTGCTCACAGCGCGCCAGCACAAATGGCAGAGCCTCGCCCATGTGGCCGATGATGAGATTGAGCCGCGGATATTTGTCGAGTGTGCCCGAAACGGCGAGCCGCATCACATGCAGCGCGGTCTCGTAATGCCAACCCCAGCCGAAGGTCGCGAGCCCCATGCCGATCTTCTGCGGAAACGCGCCTTCGTAATACGCCTTGCGCACCTCGACGGGCGGCGGACCGGGATGAACGTAAATCGGCACATCGAGTTTTTCGGCGCGTGCCAACAGCGGCGCGAATTTTGCGTCGTCCAGAAAGCGGCCGCGGACCATGCCGCTGATCAGTGCGCCTTTGAAGCCATATTGTGTGACCGTGCGCTCCAGCTCGTCCGCCGCCGCTTCGGGCATGCTTGCGGCGAGATGGGCGAACGCCGCGAACCGGTCGGGATACTGGGCGATCCGGCGCGCGCATTCGTCGTTGAAGGCTCGCGCGAATGCGACCGCCTCGTCGCCCTCGAACATGTCGGCGCTGGGTCCCATGTGGATGCCGGCCTTCGACAGCACCATGAGCGTGATGCCGTGGCGGTCCATTTCGGCGATGCGCCCTTCGCCCATGTCGGTGATCTTGTCGCCGACGCCGCGGATGACGGCGGGCATGTTGGCGGCGTCGGCCACGGCGGGCGGCGGTGGCGCGCCGCGACCGCCGACCTCGAGCAGGCTGAAATGTTCTTCAAGTGTGACGATGCGCATTGTTTCTCCGGTGTGGCGTTCAAGAGTCCGCGTCATTTGATGCCGCCAATTCGAAAATATCCAGTCCACGCTCCACAATGGGGAGGCAAGGAAAATCGTTCTCGCGATGCATCTGCATCCGAGTTTTGCTACGCAACGGTGCGAAAGCGTTGCCTCCCCCAAAGTGAAGGGAGGCGGAGCGCCGATAGGCGCACCCACCGAAACCGCGCTGCGCCAGAGGCACTGCCGCCTCTCTGGCGTCGAGGCGCGGCGCGCGCCGTGCGCTCAGGCGCGCTCGCCTTTCGGCGCTCCGCCGCGGCTCTCGCCAAGTTTTCAGGCTTGGCTCAGTCCGGTCCCGCGCTTCATGGTCGCGGACAACCGATCCGCGCCCCGGGCAGCCAACTCCTGGCAGACCGGCCAGTCCTCTCAGACTAGGTTTGGCCGGCCGGGCGAGTTTCCGAACCGCCCGAACGCAGTTTGCGAAACCGCGCCTGGGCACCGCGCTCGCTCCGCTCTTCAGATCGCATCCGGAAAGCGTCCCTTCGGCGAGCGAGCGGCGGCGTATGTATTGGTCGCAGAAATGTTGTCAAGCGTTGTCGCCTGTGTCGCGACAAAGGATTGATGCAGCGAGGTTTTCACCGGCGTTGCGCGGTCGTGGAAACGACCCGCGTGTCGAGAATTGCGCGAATCAAACAGATGATTCGCTGCGACACGCCATTGCCGGTTCTACGGTGAAGCTGAAGGATTGCTCTGCGCCCGATTCGGGTCGCGGCCTTGCCGTCACAGGCTGCACGGGAGGCGTCCCGCTCATCACTTCGTCATGTCCGCTGTCCTTGTCGGCGACAAAACAGCGGACATGCAAAAACGACGCGAAGTGCCAGCTTCTGCCGTGAGCAACTGCAGCAATTTCAGTTGGCGCTTTCGGTATTAGGACGATGCGTGCCACAAGACCCCGGCGTTGCCCGCGCCGTTGAAATCGCCGACGCCGGCGATCTGGAAATTGCCCGGGTGCGTGCCGAGATCGATGCTGCCGGCCCACTGGCCGTTGTTGATCAGCCACTCGTCGGCGTCGCCAGTCGAGGCGTTGTACCAGAGGATGTCGCTCGTGCCGGTGCCGGTGAAATCCCCAACGCCGACCACCTGATAACCGGCCGGATGGTTGCCGGGGCTCTGGCTTGCCATCCAATGACCGGTGGAATCGAGTTCCCAGATGTCTGTCGCGATCGTGCCGTTACTGTTGACGCTGGTCCATAGCACGCCATCGCGACCGTTGTCGAAGAAATCGCCAATGCCCGCGATCTGAAAGCTGTTGCCGTCGGTGTTGGCTGGATGGGTACCTAAATCAACGCTCCCCGCCCATTGGCCGTTTAACAGCTGCCATTCGTCGGTGTCGCTGGTCGATGCGTTGTACCAAAGAATGCCGTCGGTACCGCTGCCAGTCCAATCGCCGGTGCCGGCGACTGAATAGCCCGCCGGATGCGTACCCGGGCTGACGCTGTTGGCCCATTTGCCACTGGAGCTCAACTCCCAGATGTCGGTCGCAATCGTGCCGTCGCTGTTGGTGCTGGTCCACAGCACATCGTCGGTGCCGTTGTCGAAGAAGTCCGTGGCGCTATCGGTGCCGCCGATCTGAAAGCTAGCGCCGTCCGTCCCGTTGGCGGGGTGTGGCCCGAGATCGACGCTGGCCGACCACTGGGTATTCGAGAGCTGCCACTCGTCGGCATCGCCGGTCGACGGATCAAACCACATGATGCCGCCGGTGCCGCTGCCGGTCCAATCGCCGGTCAGGGCGACGTTGTAGCCGGACGGATGCGATCCTGGTCCGGCGCTCTCGACCCAGTTGCCGTCGGACAGAATCCATTCGTCGTTATTGCCTGGATTCTCTGCATAGACCGGCGTGTTCTGCACGGCGACGCCGGTGCCGTCGGGCCCGGGACCGACGACGAAGTTCAAAGTGTTGAATTGGCCGGTCATGTTCTGCTTGGCCGGCGCCTTGCCGTCGTTGTACACCGACAGCGTGCCGGCGGAACTGCTGGTCTGCTGCCAGACCGCATGGGTGCCCGTGGGGTTCACGCCGATGAAGTCAATCTCATCGAACTCTTCGGCTCCCGTCACGCTGCCGCTGAGATCGCCGGGAATGAGGCCCAGCAATGCGCCGAGGCCGGTGAAGGCGATATTCCCGGTGACCGGAGCTGTCACGACTAGGGTGCCGTCGGCGCCGATGTCGATCGCGCCATTTCCGGTGACACTGTCCCTCAGGACGACAACTGCTCGCACCCGCAGCAAGGATCGTACCGGTATTGTCGAGGGGGCTCTCAATGCTCAAAGTGCCGCCGCCATCGAGATCGCCCGACAGGTCAGCCGCCTCCAGCGTTCCTGCATTGTTGATCGTGTTGCTGCCGGTATTGAGAAAAAGGGTCGTGCCAGGATCGTTGGCAATAATTGTTGACCCGGTGCTGTTGTCCAGCGTCAGATTGTTGTCGCCGACCGAGCCGGCGCCCTTGAGCGTCTGGTTGACGAGCGTGAGCGTGGCCGGCTTGCCGTCACTGTTGATAAAGTTGGCGCCGAGTGGGGTGTCGTTCAAATCATTCAAGGCGATGTAGTTATTGGTCCCCGTGCTTGGCGCGCTGATGGTGGTGTTGCCCGCGATCTTGAACGTGGCGAAATCGCCGCCGCCATCGAGGTTCAAAAAGTCGGTGTTGACGATGGTGGAAGATTCGCCGTCGACGCCGAACACGATAGTACCGCCGTCTTGGGCGGTGACGTTGCCGTTATTGACAAAGCTGCCGCCATTTTCGGAGCCTACGATCTGCAGCGTTCCGGTCCCCAAGCTATTATTGGTTTCGATCGTGCTGTCGTTGGTGAAGGCCAGCGCGTTAAATCCAGCACCTATTTGGCCGCCGCCGGAGATCGTATTATTCACGTTGGTGAGCGAGGACGCGCCGCCGGCGCCTTTCAAAAGGTTACTCGAGTTCGGCGACATCTCGATATTGCCGCCGCCAGTCAGCATCACGCTGTTTGCGACCGAGAACGACGTCGGAGTGCCGGTCGATTTCAACTCGACGGTGCCGGAATTGTCGAAAGTGCCTTGACCGATCTCAAGCGTGGAACCATCAGCGGCAGTGATCTGGCCGATATTTCCGCTGTCTACTGTGCCGATATCAGCCGGGTTCGTCGTCGTTCCATTGGTCGCGACAAATGTACTGTCGTTGATGAGGAGTGCGCTGGCGAGATTGGTGCCGATGCTGTTCACGGTCTCGCTGGCGCTGCTGACGACAGTGGCGCTGCCGACGCCCTTATAATCAATGAAGGCGTCCTGGCTCGACGTCGGCGCCGCGTGGCCTGACCCGGAGCCTGGAGACCAATCTGCAGCATCGGTCCAATTGTCGCCGTTGATGCCATTCCAAAAATCTTGTGTTATCGTCACGTCGTCCTCCTGTCGCGAGACGTCCCTTCATTCCGCCGCCTGCGAAGACGTCCCGTCGTCCGCGGCGGGCGTGAGATGTCTCGAGATATCTCTGTAGTCGCGCCTCCATTGCTGCCGTTGTAGAAAAAGAAGCTGCGATCAGTACCGTCGCCGTTTAACGCCTTTACCGCCGCGCTGCTGCCGGCGGCGTTAATGCCCTCGACCGTCACCGAGGAGGAGGACAGCAATTGATCGTGCCAAGAACGACCGTTTTGCTCCTGCAGGAGACTTTATGGTTCCTCGCCAACTGATCGCGTCAGGAAGGCGAATGCCAGAGGATGTCGTTCGTCCCGGAGCCGTTGAAGTCGCCGACGCCGGCGATCTGGAAATTGCCGGGGTGCGTGCCCAGATCGATGCTGCCGGCCCACTGGCCGTTGTTGATCAGCCACTCGTCGGCGTCGCCGGTCGAGGCGTTGTACCAAAGGATGTCGCTCGTGCCGGTTCCGGTGAAATCGCCGACGCCAACCACCGTGTAGCCCGCCGGATGGTTGCCGGGGCTCTGGCTCGCCATCCAATGACCGGTGGAATCGAGTTCCCAGATGTCCGTCGCGATCGTGCCGTTACTGTTCACGCTGGTCCATAGCACGCCATCGCGACCGTTATCGAAGAAATCGCCAATGCCTGCGATCTGAAAGCCGTTGCCGTTGCTGTTGGCTGGATGCGCGCCAAGATCGACGCTACCGGCCCACTGGCCGTTCGACAATTGCCATTCGTCTGTGTCGCCGCTTGTCGGGTTGAACCACAGAATCCCGTCGGTGCCGCTGCCGGTCCAATCGCCGGTGCCGGCGACCGTGTAGCCGGCGGGGTGCGCGCCGGGACTCACGCTGGCAGCCCATTTGCCGTTTGAGTCCAGCTCCCAAATGTCGGTGGCAATCGTGCCGTCGCTGTTCGCGCTGGTCCATAATAGATCGTCGATGCCATTGCTGGTGAAGTCCGTAGCGTCATCGGTCCCGACGATCTGAAAGCTGGCACCGTCGGTGCCGTTGGCGGGGTGTGGCCCGAGATCGACACTGGCGGCCCATTGCGTGTTCGATAGCTGCCATTCGTCGGCATCGCCGGTTGTTGGATCGAACCAAAGGATGCCGTCCGTGCCGCTGCCGGTCCAATCGCCGGTAAGGGCGACGTTGTAGCCGGACGGATGGGAGCCCGGGCCGGCGCTTTCGACCCAGTTGCCGTCGGACAGAATCCATTCGTCGTTATTGCCTGGATTCTCTGCATAGACCGGCGTGTTCTGCACCTTGATTGTTTCGTCGGTTCTGCCAAAAGTACCGAGGACGAAGTCCAAAGAGTTGAACTGGCCGGCGAGGTTCACATTCGCCGAATCGACGCCATTCTTGTAGAGGGACAATGTCCCACCGGTAGAACTGGTTTGCTGCCAGACCGCGTGTAAACCGCGTCCCGCCGCAGCAAAGAAGCCTCCCAGGAAGATCGTGTCGGAGGCCGCCATCCCCGTGATGTCACCCCCGACATCGCCGGGCAACATGAACAGCTGAGCACCCCCGCCGGTGAAACTGACGTTCCCCGATACGGAGCCGGCCTGAATGTCTAAAATGGAGTTGGCGCCAATGTCGACGGCGCCCGATCCCGTAACCGGCGCAGACAGAACGAGATTGCCCTCACCGGAGGACAGTATCGTGCCGGTATTGTCGACTGCACTCATGACCTCCAAAGTGCCGCCGTTCGTTGCCTCCAGGGTGCCGGCATTCATGATCGTATGGCTGCCGGTGGTCAGGACAAGCGGCGCAGTATTAGCGGCAAGAACCGATATGTCGCCGTTGATGACGCCTCCAGATGAGACGTCGAGACTCAGATGCGTGTCACCAACAGTACCCGCGCCCTCGAGCGTCTCGTTGACGAGAGTAAGCGTGACGTTATCTGTTCCGTCGCTGACGATCTGATCTTCGGAAACAGCGCCCGTTCCATTGAGGCCGCCCAAGGCTATCGTGCTGAGAGTGCCGACCCGCCGCCAGTGATGGTCGTGTTGCCGGAAGTCTGGTTGGAAATCTGAATCTCCGTCGCACTACCGGTCGAATTGAGGTTGATATCGCCAGAATTGGCAACGCCTGCCCCTTTGAAATTGAGTGTACTCCCGTTATTGACGTTGATCACTCCGTCGATCGCGTTCGTCCCAGTCCCATTGTGCACGAGAAAGGTAGTGTCATTTATTTCCAAGTCGTCGTTGCTGCCGATACCGATGCTGTTGACGTCCTCCAAAGAAGACATATCCACAGTGGTCGTGGCCGAGAGTCCGATTTCCGCATCGTTATTTGCGTTCGGTACCCCGGCGCTCCAATTGCCGGCGGTCGCAAAATTCTGAGTACCGGAGTTTAGAAAATTGTCCGGGGTGGACATGACTTTCTCCTCGCGAACAAGGGGTGGAAGTTTTTGACTATTTCGCTTTCATGAGGTGAGACTTCCGGTCACGTGCTGTCATACGTTTCTTTCCGCGAGCGCATTTACCCTGCCGTCGAACGACCGCGCAGTGACGTACATCACGCGCAGCGAGCTGCCTCCTGATAAACTGAGTTGGCATCGCCCAGGCCGCAGCTTCTCAAGACAACAGCTTCAACACGGCCGGGAGATTAGCGGATAGAAACCGCAGTCGCTTGGATGGGAGCGAACTCGTTTGGGCTGAGAGCGAAATGGGCTTCCGAAATTTTACTACTTTTGCTAACTTGCGGTCGCCGGTGGAGCGAGGGTCGGACCATGCCTAGAGCAACTCCCCGGGAACCTCCGCAGTTTCACTTCTCGGCAAAAACCTTTCCGAAGCGGCAGCGGGTGGCAGCTTGGCGAGAAATCTTCGGCCGCACGGTCGTCAATCTCGACATCGAGCCGATCGAGCCGGAATTTTTCTTCTCCGACGCCACGGTCTGCCGGTTGCCCGGTCTGGGCATCCTGCGCGGCGCAACTGCCGGAATTCATATGATGCATACCCGCGAACTGATCATGGACGACGATCTGTCCTTCATGGCGGCCCCGACATGCCACTGGACAGCCTCGCAAGTCGGACGGGAAGCCGTGCTTGAGCCCGGGGACGGCGTTCTGATGAATAATGCGGAAGTCGGATCGATGACGCTCGGGTCGGATGCGCGTTTTAGAACCTTTAGCGTCCCTTTACTGGCCCTGGCGCCGCTGACGTCCAATCTCGATGCAGCTGTGGCGCGGCGGATTCCGGCCGACAATGCTGCTCTTAGACTGCTGGTGGGGTACCTCGACGGGATATCACAGCCAAGCGTGCTCTCCGATCCCGATTTACAGCGACTTGCCCCTATCCACGTGTGCGATCTGCTAGCGGTCGCGCTCGGCGCCACACGCGATGCCACTGGAATTGCCGAGAGCCGCGGTGTGCGGGCGGGTCGGCTTGCCGCCGCCAAGGCTTTTGTGCAGCGACACCTGCATCGGCTCGACCTCAGAGCGGATACCGTGGCGAGCCATCTCGGTGTTACGCCGCGCTACGTGCACATGTTGTTTGAAACCGAACGTCATAGTTTTCTCCAGCACGTCTACGCTGAGCGGCTCGACCGCGCAAAGCGCATGCTGCTCGCCGATCCGATGCAAGCCGTGGGCGCAATCGCTCTGTCTGCGGGCTTCAGCGATCTGTCGCACTTTAATCGCGTGTTCCGTCAGCGTTTCGGCTGCACACCGTCCGACGCTCGCGCAGAAGCGAGGCGCCCTCCACAGACGGAAGGGCGTTAGCACCGGTCGACTGGCGTGTCCCGCGCTTCGCGTTGCGCCCCCTTAGGCCGTATTGCCTCTCTCCGGCGTGCTGCGCGAATGTGGGCGGCGAAATAGGTCGCGACTTCCGAAAAGGGTCACCTGAACGAACCCGCTTCGCGGGAGGGAGGCTGGGGGCCGGTCTAGTCTGGAGCCAAGGCCGACAGGGGATTTGATGAGAGCGTCGTGAGTTCGACGATCGGAGTGTTGCAACCTTACAAAGGAGCACTCCGATGCACGACCAACCCATCAGCCCGTTGCGCCAGCGCATGCTCGACGCCATGGCGGTGCGCAATTTCAGCGACAAGACGCGCCACGACTACATCCGCCAGGTCAAAAGCTTTGCGTCATTTCTTGGCCGCTCGCCCGATACGGCAAGCGCTGACGATCTGCGCCGTTTTCAACTGCATCAGCGGCAGAACGGGGTGCAGCCGTCGAGCATGAACAGTGCGGTGTCGGCACTGCGTTTTTTCTTCAGCACGACCCTCGACCGCCCCGACATGGAGCGGCACCTCACCTTCGTCCGCGAGCCGCGCAAGATCCCGGTGATCCTGAGCCCGCAGGAGATCGGCCAGCTCTTAGAGGCAGCACCCGGGCCGAAGTACAAGGCAGCGATGAGCGCCGCCTACAGCGCAGGGCTGCGGGTCTCCGAGGTGGTGGCGCTGAAGGTCGCGGACGTCGATTCCAAGCGCATGCTGCTGCGCATCGAGCAGGGCAAGGGCCGCAAGGATCGCCTGGCCATGCTGTCCCCACGGTTATTGGACTTGCTGCGCGACTGGTATTGCATCGTTCGGCCCGCGGTGTGGCTGTTTCCCGGCCGCGATCCGATGCTGCCGATGACGACGCGACAACTCACCCGCGCCGTCCATATCGCCGCCAGGCTTGCGGAGATCAACAAGCGGGTCACACCGCACACGCTGCGGCACAGCTTCGCCACCCATCTGCTGGAGCAAAATATCGATATTCGCCTGATCCAGGTTTTGCTCGGACATGTGAAGTTGGAGACGACCGCGCTTTACACTCAGGTCGCAACCAACGTGATCCGCGCGGTGACCAGCCCGCTCGATCAGCTCACACCGCTGATCCCAAAGCCCAATAAGCCGCCGGTATAACGCCACCACGCGCGTGCCTCGTCCGGCTTTGGAGGTCGCGGATATCTTCCGCGCGCATGGCCCTGCATGGCGTCAAGCCAATGCCGGTCATGTCAGCCTCGACCAACTCAAGGTGATGAGCGCGATCGAGCGCTGCCGCACGGCGGCGCTCGGCGGCCATGTCGAACGCTGTGAGGACTGCCGCCACACCAGCATTGCCTACAACAGCTGTCGCAATCGGCATTGCCCGAAGTGTCAGGGTGCGGCGGCCAAGCAATGGCTGGCCGAGCGGCAGGCCGACCTGCTGCCTGTCTCGTATTACCATGTGGTGTTCACCGTGCCGGCGGCGATCGCCGAGATCGCCTATCAAAACAAGGCGGTAGTCTACGATCTGTTGTTCAAGGCGAGTGCCGAGACCATGCTGACGATTGCAGGTGACCCCGAGCATCTGGGCGCTCGCATCGGCATCACATCCGTGTTGCACACCTGGGGCTCGGCACTCGTCCACCATCCACATGTGCACATGATCGTGCCAGCTGGCGGTCTCTCACACGATGGTCGACGCTGGGTCGCCTGCCGGCCCAAGTTCTTTCTGCCATGGCGGGTGCTATCCAAACTGTTTTGCCGGCTGATGTTGCAAAAACTTCTCGCCGCGCATGCCGCCGGTCAATTACAGTTCTTCGGTAGCCGTCGCCGCCTCGGTGAGGCCGCGGCCTTCGCCGCCTTTCTGGCGCCGCTGCGCAAGATCAAATGGTATGTCTATGGCAAGCGCCCGTTCGGCGGACCTGCGGCGGTGCTGACCTATCTGTCTCGCTATACTCACCGGGTCGCCATCGCCAACAGCCGGCTGATCGCGGCCGACAATGGCAGCGTCACCTTCAAGTACAAGGATTACCGTGCCGACGGTGCCGCCCGATACAAGGTGATGAGGCTCACCGCAGAGGAGTTCATCCGCCGATTTCTCCTCCACGTCCTCGCCGCCGGCTTCCATCGTATCCGTCATTACGGCTTATTCGCAAAAAGCTCGCGCACCGAGAATATCGAGCGGGCGCGGTCGCTGCTCAATGTGGCTGCACAAAATCAGACCAGCGACACCCATGCCAAAGACGACGACACGACGCATACCTGTCCCCACTGCGGCGGCCGCATGATCGTCATTGAGACCTTCGAACGCGGCCAGACGCCTCGCCATCAGCCGTGCGGCCCAATGGTCGCCGTCAGGATCGATACCTCATGAGAACAATCGCGCTCTTACAAGCACCCCGCGCCGCGCCGGCTTGTCGTCGATCTCAGATCGGCCGCGACAGCGCTCGTCACCATGCGCAAAATAACCAGCAAACCGAGCCGTAACCGCAATGCCCGTCCACAACTGCAATTATCATTGCAAGCCGGCACGCGCTAAAAACCACCTCATCGGCTCCGTTAAAGCTGAGCACGGCCACCATCGCGCGAGTCCCGTGTCAGCCAAATACCCATAGCCAGCGCACCATCTCCGTGCACTCCCGACCGCGGGTTCGTTCCTTGACGGCTTTCGGACGCCGGCCAGGCGCACGCGTCCAGCTCTCCCACGGCCGGCATCCGAAACCCTGTACATTGTACATTACGTCCATTGCCCCGGCTGGCCGATGTCGGGATGGCGCCCCGATGCTGACGTTCCGGCGGAGCCCGCTTGATCTATCGGGGCCGGCACGCAGGGCGGGGTAGCGCAGCATGATGCGTCGTTCCTGCCGCGGAGTGCTGCCGGCGGATTACGCCTTCGCCTGATGTGCTCTCGTTCTCATAAAAGTCATGCTATGACTGGCGAGCCGGATTTGTCAGGAGGCATTGATGGGACGGCTGGCGTGCGCGACCGCAGTTTTGTTTGCAGTGCTTATGGCCGCGGCGACAGCGCTTGCGCAGGAGCATTTCCCATCTCGCCCGGTCCAGGTGATCGTGCCGGCGACGCCCGGCGGCCCCGTCGATACCGCGATCCGCCTGATCGAGCCGGCGCTCGCATCCGCACTCGGCCAAAGCGTTGTGCTCATCAATAAGCCTGGCGCCAGCGGAACGCTCGGCATGCAGGCAGTCGCCACCGCTGCACCCGACGGCTACACGATCGGGCAGGGGGTCAATTCGATTTTCACCGTCACGCGCATATCGGGCACGCACGTGCCGTTCACGCTCGACGATTTCACGCTGCTGGGCAATTACGTCACAGACGTCAGCGTGCTTGCGGTCAGCGCCGACGCGCCGTGGAAGACGTTTGATGCTATCGTGGCGTACGCGCGCGCCAATCCGGGTAAGATCAATTACGCTTCCGCAGGCATCGGCACCGTGTCGCAGCTGAGCATGGAGGCGCTGGCGCACAAGTTCAAGCTGAACATGGTTGCGGTGCCGTTTCCGGGCGGCGCGCAACTCACGACCGCTATTCTCGGCAAGCAGATCGACATCGGCATGGTGCCGTACACGACCGGCGCGGCGATGTTCAAGGCGAACAAGCTGCGCCCGCTGCTGACGACCGCACCGGAGCGGTTGCGGCAGCTGCCGGACGTTCCGACCTTCGCCGAAAAGGGCATCACCGAAAACGGTCTCAATCTGATCATGGGCTTGTACGCGCCGCGCGCCCTGCCGAACGGCGTGCGCGACATACTGGTCGGTGCGGTCGCCAAGGCGGCGCGCGATCCGGCCTTCGTCGCCAAGGTCGAGGGACTTGGCTTGCTGGCGCGCTATGAAGACCCGACCGCAGCGCGCAAACGATTAGAGGCCGAGTACGCCGACATGGTGGCTCTGAGCCGTGCGCTGCAGCGTTAGGGTCGGCGCTTCCCGCCCCACGATAATGAACGGAAATAGTTCATTAACTACCCTTATTTACCCTCATTAATGATCTGTTATCGAATTAATTCCCTCGTTTAAATTATTGGTTTATCATAATCTTCACCTGTGGCTTTCAATGCGGCTTGACCACAAGCGCTAGGTATCGCGGCGGCTCGCCTCCGATCTCGCCTGCTCGGAGCGGTATCTGGATAAAGTCTGAAGAAGACGAACGCGGACTAGGCAAAAAAGCCGCCGCAGGGTGAGACTGAGTGTTGGGGTTGGAATGGTAAATTCGCGTTGGGACAACGCCGCCAAGAAAACCGTCAAGGCGGCATCGGGGGTCGGTTACACAGCGGCAGCTTTCACTCTCCTAGCGTTCTCAAGTACGCCGAGCTACGCGATTCCTTCGCCCGATCTGGTGGTCGGGTCGATTTCCAGCATCTCGCAATTGATTGCGCTCGCTTCGGCGATGGTCGGCGGCGGCGCCGTCATGGTCGGCGTGCGCGCCGGCGCGAATGGAGCCGGCTCCGGCCGCGCCGCTCGTATCGCCTGGCGGGTGGCGATCGCCGCAACCGTAATGGTCTGCGTGTCGCTTGCGGGCAATTATTATCAGTACGCCAGGCAACGGTCGGATCGCCAGACCAGACTGGAAGCCGCGATCTTGCGGCCGACGGTGACGACGGACGGACGCACACTCGATCCGGATCTGAAGGAAACGTCTTACGGCGATCAGGCTCGCTCGCCCCGCGGGATATCGACCGGCCAGATGGCCACGCTGCTTTCGGACAAGCAGCGCGGTCTCGATGCCAACGATGTGCTGCTGGATGTGCGTGAGCCCGCCGAAACCAAAACCGGAATGCTTCCCAACGCGACGCCGGTACGCTTTCCCGATTTCCTGAAGAAGCCGTTCAGCCTCGCCGGCAAGCGCGCCATCCTCTATTGCGACAACGGCAATCGCAGCTTCGAGACTTGTCAGAAGCTCGCGGCGCTCGGCATCGAGTGCCGGTTCATGGTCGGCGGCTTGCAGAAGTGGCTTGCCGAACACCGTCCGTTTGCCGGCAAAAAAGAGACGAGTCTCGCGGATTTCCGCGCGCTGCCGCGCTATCCGAACAGAGATGTCCTGCTCGACACGCCGGACGTCCATACGCTGGTGAAGCAAGGCGCGGTCTTTGTCGACGTCCGCTATCCGGGAGAATTCGCTACCTATCATTTGCCGGGAGCGATCGATCTTCCGATACGCCCGACGGCGACGGCCGAGCTCAATGCACGCATCGCCGCGCTGCCGCACCGACCGATCGTCGCGCCCTGCTATGATACGCGCAGTTGCTTCTACGCGCAGGTGCTCGGCTACATGGTCAGCCAGGCGGGACGCGACTTCCGCGGCCGCTACACGGTGCCGTGGGAGTATTTCGTCCCGGATCCGCCGCGCCCCTATCTGCTGAGCTATCTGCATCGTATGCACGAAACCTGGTGGGGCAGGCTGGTTGATCTCCTGTCAGCGTTCCTCAACAAGAGTGCGTCAGCCATCGGGTTCCTGCCGGTCATTGTTCTGCTCGCCATCGCGTCGCGGCTGTCGGTGCTGCCGTTCTCGCTCAAGGCCGAGCGCGACCAGATCGTCTCGCAGCGGCTGACTGACGATGTCGATGAACTCAAGCGCCGTTTCGCCAGCGATCCGCGGCGCATGGCGCGGGCCATGCGGGCGTTTTATGCGCAGCACGGCCTTACGCCGTTGCGCAATCTGCTCGGTCTGTTGTTCCTGCCGGTGATCTCGGTCTGTGTCGCCTCGGTTCATGCCGTCGCGGTCGAACGTCATCAGCCGATGCTGTGGGCTGCAAATTCGGCCGGCCACGATGCGACGTTCATCCTGCCGCTGCTTTTCGCCGTTCTGATCTGCCTCTATCTCGACGCGGCTTTTGTCCGTACCCGGCGGCACCGCCTGCTGATCTGGCCGATCGGCATGGTCATCCTCACCGCAACCGGCGCACTGCTCAGCGTAGCGGTCGACCTCTATCTCGTCGTCAGCGCCGTCCTGCTGCTCGTGCAGCGTGCAGCCGTGACCACGACGTGGAGCGAGGTTGTCCGTTGGTGGCGGCGCCGGCGCTTGAGCGACGGCGTCATCCTACTGGACGACGCGCAGCTTCTCTCCGGCAGCGGCAACAAGGCTTATCGCCTTGCGATCATGCGGTCGCACGGCTTTACGGTGCCCGAAGGCGTGGTGCTGACGACGCATTTCCTGGACAGATTCGCCGCCGCACCGGCATCGTGGCGGGAACGCGAACTTGACCACCTGTGGCGTCAGATCGGCGCGCCGAAACTTGTGGTGCGAAGCTCGGGCAGCAGTGAGGACGGCGCCGCCAGCAGCTTTGCGGGGGTGTTTGAATTGGTCATCGACGTCGATCGGGCGCGGCTTGAGTCCGCGATCTTCGATGTGCTGCTGTCGTTCCGCAATGCGCGCGTCGTCGCCTATGGGGCCGAGAGCGGCAGAGCCAATATCGTCGTTCAGCGCATGATCGAGCCCGATTATTCGGGCGTGCTGTTTACCCGCGACCTGGGTTGCCCCAGCCATTCGCTGGTCGAATGCGTTGCCGGCACCGCCGACAAGCTTGTTTCCGGCAGCGTGACACCGATCGTGTGCCGATTCGGACGGGTTTCGCTCGATCCGATCGGCGCCGATGAGGCACCGATCGATTTGGAGCCGCTTGTGGCCACCGGCCGCGAGCTGGAAAAGCTGTTCGGCGGCCCACAGGACGTCGAGTGGGCGCATAGCGGCGGCGTGTTCTATCTGGTGCAGAGCCGCGATATCACCCGCTCCGAAGCGGGCGCCGAACAGGACATCGCGGTTCAAAACGAGTGGTCGCGGGTGCTCGATTGCGCCGCTTCAGCGCCGCCTGACGCCATCATTTTCGAGCAGAACGAGCTGTCGGAAGTGCTGCTGCGTCCGACACCGCTGTCGCTGTCGCTCATGGACGGATTGTGGGCAAGCGGCGGCAGTATCGATCTGGCCTGCCGTCAACTTGGCTTCGGTTACCGCATCGAGGAAGACGCCGCGCCGTACCTGATGACGATCTTCGGCCGGCTCTATGTCAATAAACAGCAGGAAATCTCGCGCGCGCCGAAGCTCGGTTCGCTCGCGGTGTGGCGCATGGGCCGGATCGTCGACAAGATCAAGAGCGATTTCAACGACACGTTCCTGCCGGCCTTCTCGAAAGAGATGGCTGTCCAGGAGGCGATCGACTTCGACAAGTTGCCGACCGCGGATCTGTTGGACGCGGTGGGACGCGTTCGCGCGAGCTATATGGGTGCGACCTGTGTGGCCGCGTCCGTGGTCAACATTGCGGCCGACTATTATCTGCGTCGCGCCAGGGAACGGTTGGACGCAGCCGGCATCGAGCCGGCTCGCTTTTTGGCCCGCGCCGGCCGGACCGAGTTCGAGCGTGCGCTCGTCGCGGCCAAGGAGGCACCGCTTGGTTCACGCGAGCACGTTCTGTTGCAAGGCATAGGCCATCGCTCCACGGTCGATTACGAACTGGCGGCGCCGCGTTATGCCGAGCGGCCGGCCGATGCCGATCCCTTGCTCAATGTTCCCGACCTGCCGGTGCGAACTCTTGCCGAGATCGGCGCCGACATCGCCGCGCAGTCATCCGATGCCGGGCTGAAACAGGCCGTGCTGGTCGCCTGCGAGTTTCAGACTCTGAAAGAAGACGCCAAGCACCATTCGCTTCGCGAACTCGCGGTGCTGCGGCGCGCGCTTCTCGCCGTCGACCGTCGCTTCAAGCTCGACGGCCTCACGTTCTATCTTTCCTTCGAAGAGCTGGAACAACTGCGCGACGAGAGCGCGGTAGCGGATCTGCGTGCGGCGGCATTATCGCGCCGGCAGCTCGGCGCCGGCCTCGCAGAAGTGTCATCGGTCGACTCGACGCTGACGGTGCGGCAGATCGAGGACTACGCCATTGGGATCAAGCCGCAGCGAGTGGACGGAACAGACCGCATCGGCGGGCTGCGGGTCTCGGGCAGCGGCCAGGTCGAGGGTCGAGCCTGTGTGGTCAAAGAGGCCGATGGCGCATCGATCATTCCGGACTTTCAGGATGGCGACATCGTCGTCAGTCGCATGGTGCCGCCGGCCTGGCTTCCCTACTTCAAACGCGCCGGCGGATTCGTCTGTGAAGTCGGCGGCTGGCTCAGCCATACCGCAATCGTGGCGCGGGAATTCAACGTGCCGCTGATCGTGCAGGCCAAGGGCGTGCAGACGATCGAGACTGGCGATCTGATCCGGCTGGATTCGGATGGCGAGATCGAGGTGGTGGTGCCGCGCCCGGCCGTCGCGGCCGCCTAGCGAGCGGTGAAACAAGTGACGTTCGTGGAGCTAAGGTTAATTGGCGCCCAACACGATCGCTGCGGCAGGTTGGCGCAGATCGGCCGGCAAGTCGCCGGAGCTAACGATCGATTCACTGTGCGCTTGAGCGAGCGGGCCCGTAGCGGCAGGATTTGTTGACCATCCTTCGCCGAGCGTAATGATTGTCAGCAGGCAAAAACCAGCGATGGGCAAAATGTTCCCCAAGTTCCATCGCAGCGCCATCCAGAGCATGAAGCCTCACCGTTTTTATTCGGGAAAACCCCCGATTGGCGGTGACGCTAACAAGGCGGTGTGACGGTCGGATTACGCCCTTTCGTAAAATTTGATCGATTGCCGCGCGGTGCGTCGGCACTTGCCTAAACTGCCGCTTAAGACGAGCAGGTTCGGATTCAGTCAATTGTAACGGGATCGCGCTAGTATCGGCTTACGGCATTGAGAACCGATAAGCCGGAGGCGAAGACTCGTGCGCGCTGCCGCTGCTTTATTTGTGTTGTTGCTGGGCTGCTCAGCGGCGCCGGCGCAGACCTATATCCTGCAGGGATCGACGACCTTCACGCATCGCATCATAGACGCACACCTGGCCGAAATCGAAATGGGCGCAGGCCACAGGTTGACCGTAATCCCCAACAAATCCAGCCTCGGACTTTTGGCGCTGTTCGAGAAGCGTGCGGACTTCGCCATGATCTCGGGGCCGCTGAGCACCGAAATCGAGAGCTCTCAAGTCGGATCATCCCGAGCTGCCCTATGGCCAATTGCGTCCCTTCAATATCTGGAACACGCCCATGGCCTTTGCCGTCAACAAGGGCAACCCGGTTCGCCATCTGGCTGACGACAGGATGCGGGCGATTCTGTCGGGTGCGATCACCAATTGGCGGGCTGTCGGCGGCCCCAATCTTCCGATCAAGATCGTGCATGTTCGCGAGGGCGGTGGCGTGCAGGCCTCGATTGAAGCGGCGCTGCTCGGCGGCAAAAGCATCAGCGCCAAGAACGTCATCCTGGTGCAGATCAGCTCGCAGGTCGTCAAGATCGTCGAACAGCTGCCGGAAGCGCTCGGCCTGTCGCAACAGAGCATCGTGCTCAATTCGAATACCGCCGAGCTGACACTGGATCAGCCGGTGGAGCAACGCCTTGATCTGGTAACGCTGGGCGAACCGTCGCCCGAGATGATGAAGGTCATCGAAGCGGCCCGCCGGCTCGAGAAAACCGCGACGCCGCTATGATGTTCGCCAAGTGGCGTCAGCAGCCGTTGGGCCGGTATCTGGGCGTTGCCGCGAAGCTCTATTGGCTGGCGGCGCTATCGACGCTCTCCGTGGCGATTCTCGCCGCCGCCTCGATTCATTTCGCCCACGTGACCGAGACCGCCGCCGCCCGGCTCAGCCAGCGGGCGTTCGCCACTGTCGAGAGCTCGGCCCGCCTGCAATCGTTGCTGGCGCAGCACCGCCAAATCGTCGAAAGTGCGCCCGCCGAAGTCGAGCGGCCGCGCCTCGAAGTCAGCGAGCGCGACTTCATCGCCAAAAGCGCCGAACTCACCGCGCTGCTCGAGACGCTGAACTCCGAAAAATCGGATGAGGTGGCCGACGGTCTCGAGGCGCAGATCATCAGCGAGGTGCCGGCGCTGGTGAAAGCCGGCCAGCAGGTGATGTTCTATGCGTATAATTTTGCGCAGGACAAGGCGCTGGAGCAGTCGGCGATCTACAGCAAGATCGCCGACGATCTGGAAGACAAGATTCATGAGTACCGCGAGCATCAGATCGATGTCGCCAATGCGACGGTCTCGACGCTGCTCGACAGCGCGCGGTCTCTGCTGTTTTGGGTGTCGACCAGTGCCTTTGCCGCGCTGATGCTGATCGGCCCGTTCGGGCTGACAGTCATGCGCGGCGTGCTCAGCCGGCTCAAACGCATCACTGTGTACATGAGTCATCTGGCCAAGCAGCCGATGGCCGAAGCGGTGCCGTCGCGGGACGACCGTGACGAGCTCGGCGACATGGCCCGCGCCGTCCAGGTGTTCAAGGAGAACGGCGAGGAACTGCTCGAGCGCAAGGTGCAGCTTGACCTCGCACTCAACAACATGGCGCAGGGCCTGTGCATGTTCGACGCAAAGCGCAGACTGATCATCTGCAACGGTCGCTACAGCGCGATGTACGGGCTGCCGGAAACCCTGACCGCGCCGGGAACGCCGATTTAAGCCATTTTGCAATACCTGGTCGAGCGAAAGACATTTGCGGAGAGCGCCGAGGAAACATTCGGTGGGGTGGCGGCGGCCTCAATCGAGAATTTCCGCATCGTCAAGACGCTCACCGACGGGCGCATGGTCGCGATCTCCCACCAGAATACCGCCGACGGCGGCTGGGTCGCGATCCACGAGGACATTACCGAGCGGCAGAAGGCTGAGGCGCATATCGCCCATCTGGCGCGGCACGATCAGCTGACCGATCTGCCCAACCGTGTGTTCTTCCGCGAAGAGCTGGAGAAAAGCCTGCGGCGGCTGCGTCACGGCGAAAAGTTCGCCGTGCTTTGCCTCGATCTCGACCGGTTCAAGAGCGTCAACGATACGCTCGGACATTCGATCGGCGACAAGCTGTTGCGGGCGGTCGCCAGCCGGCTTTCCGGCTGCATTGATGAGCGCGACTTCGTAGCGCGCCTCGGCGGTGACGAATTCGCCGTCGTGCAGGTAAATATCAACCGTCCGGAGGACAGCAGCACGCTGGCGGCCCGCATCATCGAGCGGCTTGCCGCGCCCTACGACATCGAGGGGCAGCAACTCGACATCGGGGTCAGCATCGGAATTGCGATCGCGCCGGCCGACGGCAAGAGCGCGGATCAGTTGCTCAAGAATGCCGACCTTGCGATGTACCGCGCCAAGGCCGACGGCCGCGGCTCCTATTGCTTCTTCGAGCCGGAGATGGACGCGCGCATCCAGGCCCGCCGCGCGCTTGAGCTCGATCTGCGCACGGCGCTCGCCTCCGGCCAGCTGCAGCTCTATTACCAGCCGCTGGTCAATGCCAATACCAGTGAGGTGCGCTGCTTCGAAGCGCTGCTGCGCTGGTTCCATCCGAAGCTTGGCACTGTGCCGCCGAGCGAGTTCGTGCCGCTCGCCGAGGAATCCGGACTGATCGGACCGCTCGGCCAATGGGTCCTGCGCGCCGCCTGCGCCGAAGCGGCAAAATGGCCGTCGCAGTTCCGCGTCGCGGTCAATCTGTCGCCGATCCAGTTCAAAAATCTGAATTTGGTGAAGGTCATTCTCGGGGCGCTCGCCTCGTCGGGCTTGCCGGCGGCGCGCCTCGAGCTGGAGATCACCGAATCGGTGCTGCTCGAAGCCGATCCCAAGATAATTGCCGTCCTTCATGAACTGCACGCGCTCGGTATCCGCATTGTCATGGACGATTTCGGCACCGGCTTTTCGTCGCTCAACTACCTGCGCAGTTTCCCGTTCGACAAGATCAAGATCGACAAGTCGTTCGTTCACGACGTGTCAAAAGGCGGCGAGTTGATTGCCATCGTGCGTGCAATCATCGATCTGGCGCGCGCGCTCAAGATCGAGGTCGTCGCCGAGGGTGTGGAGACCGCGGACCAGCTCAATCACCTGGTCGCCGAAGGCTGCACCGAAATGCAGGGCTACTATTTCAGCAAGCCGGCGCCGATCGAGAGCTTCGCCGAGCTGCTGCACGAGCGTAACGGACGCATGGTGCTGGCGGCCTGAGCGCCGCCTGGGCCGCCGTGTAGCGCTTACTGCCGTTCGGCCTGCAGCATCTTGTCGAGGACGCGTTTGTAGCGCGCCGGGCCGACATCGACGGCAAGGATCAACGGATCGAGCGGCGTGTTGGCACTCTCGATCACGCGCTGCTGCGCCTCGATCACGGGCGCATCCTGTTCGGCGAAGGCGAAGCGGCGCATCTCGGCGATCTTCTTTTGCAGATCGCGGTTGAGCTTTTCGTCGGTCGTCATCACGCCAAAGCGCACCGCGGTGAAATGGTAGAGCGTCGAGCGCTCGTTCTCCGGCGTCAGCATGTGGATGGCGTTATAGCCGGTGCCGGTTTCCGGGGCCGCGCCCATCTTGCAGATGCCGGTGACGAGCCGCAGTGTCGACGGTGCCATCCAGCGCATCTTGGTGAACTTGTCGACGCGCGGCGGGTGGTTCGGCCAGAACTGCGCGAACATGCCGGGTGGTGCCGAGTTGGTGGCGTGGCGGCTGATCACCACGTCATCGCCGTCCTGCTCCGCGGAGATCTCGGATTCCACCGTATCAGCGTTGCCCAGAATGCCTTCGTGCAGATACGAGGTGTGGCTCAGATCGAGCAGGTTATCGATGATGAGCTGATAATTGGCCTTGATGGTGATGGAGTCGCGTTTGGTCGTGTGCAGCTCCGCCACGTTGTCGAGCACGCCGAAGTCCGGCACTTTCGCTTCGTCGGCCGGTGCGTCGCCCATCCAGATCCAGACCGCCTTGTGCTTTTCGATCACCGGATAGCCTTTGACCCGCGCTCGGGAGGGAATGTTCTTGGCGCCGTGCGGATTGCGCACGCAGGCGCCGGTGCCGTCGAACTCAAGACCGTGATAGGGGCACTGGATGCGATCGCCGCCGACGACCTTGCCCATGGACAGCGGGGCAAAGCGGTGCGCGCAGCGGTCCGCGATTGCCGCAACCGAACCGTCGGCCTTGCGATAAAGCGCAATCGGTTCACCCATAATGGTTCGGGCGGTGACCGCTTCCTCGCCGAGGTCGTCGGACCATGCCGCCACATACCAGGCATTGCGCAAATAGGGCCCGCTGATCATCTCCTGGCGCGGCCGCGTGCCGTTCTCTTTCGTTTGAGATGAGAGCGTCGTCATGTGTTCTCCTCGGGGAAATGTAGTGTTTGCACAGATTACATGGATGGGCCGACGGACGGTCAAGACATAGCACGCATTCCCCGGCGGGTCTTTGGCCTTGTGCGCCGTAGGCGGAGCCACGGGAACGATGGCCATAGTGACGAACGGCACAGACGCCGTGTCGGCAACGTAAAGGTTCGCGTCAAGCAGTGACGTCTAGATCGCGCGGCCTGTACGGCGGCACCGCGCTTGGTGAACCGACTCGTCGTCAGTCCGCCTTGATGTCAGCGAACTTGATCACCTTGGCCCATTTGGTGATGTCATCGCCAATGAACTTGCTGAACTCCGCGACGGCCATCGGCATGGGGATGCTGCCTAGATTGGCAAGCTTCGTCCTGAAGGCCGGATCGCCAAGGCTCGCCAGCATGGTCTTGTTGATCAGCTCGATTTCGGCGGCGGGCATGCCTTTCGGGGCGGCGAATGCGTGCCAGCCGCTGGCGTCGTAACCCGGCAAGGTTTCGGCGACCGTCGGCAAATCCGGCAATACCTGGATACGCTTCGGTGTGCCGACCGCCAGCGGCCGCAATTGGCCCGATCGCACATAGGCGATCGACGCAGGGATCGGGGAGAACATCATCTGCACCGGTGATCGGCGATCAAATCGGAGTAGGGATTGCCGGTATACGGGACGTGGACGAGCTTCACGCCGGCCATCATTTGGAACAGCTCGCCGGCCACGTGCGGTCCGGAACCGACGCCATTCGAGGCCATGTTGATTTTGCCCGGATGGGCCTTGGCGATAAATTCCGTGACGGTCTTGACCGGCAGCGAATTGGTGACCTCCATCACGTAGGGCACGAGGTCGATGCTCGCGACACCGGCGATATCGGTGAGCAGATTGAAGTTCAGTTTGGTGTAGAGCGTCGCATTGACCGTATTGGCCGACGTTCAAGAGCAGCAGCGTGTAGCCGTCGGGCGTTGCCCGCGCGACATACTCGGCAGCAAGGTTGGTGGCGGCTCCGGTATGATTCTCGACCACGAATTGCCGGCCGAGTTGTTGCGACAGCTGCGCCGCGGCGAGGCGGGCGATGATGTCGGACGCACTGCCGGTCGAGAAGCCGACAATGACGCGCACCGGCCGCGACGGATAGGTCTCGGCGCGCGCATCGTGTGGCACGGCGGCGAGCGCGGCGGCACCCCCGGCGAGATTGAGAAAAGTCCGGCGCTTCAGCTGCATTGTTGCCCCCGATTCGACGCGCGGCGAAGCCCGTCACTCCGCCTTGATGCCGGCGAACTTGATCACCTTGGCCCATTTGTCGGCGGCATCGGCGATGAGCTTGCCGAATTCCACGGGCGTCATCGCCATCCATTCGACGCCGAGGCCGATGAGCCGCTTTTTCAGGGCGGGGTCGGACATGACGGCGTTGATCCGTTTGTTGAGCGTGTCGACGATCTCGCCCGATATGCCCTTGGGCCCGCCAAGGCCGAGCCAGCCGCTGCCCTCATAGCCGGGCAGGGCGTCACCCATGGGTGGCACCTCCGGCAGCGCGTCCAGGCGTGTCGCGCTGGTAACCGCCAGCGGGCGCAGCTTGCCGGTTTTGAAATAGCCAAGCACCGGCGGTGCCGCCACGAAGGCCAGCTGCACCTGGCCGCCGAGCAGGTCGGGCAAATAGGGCGTGCGATAGGGCACGTGGACGATATCGACGCCCGTCATCATTCGGAACAGTTCGAAGGCGAGGTGCGGCGCAGTGCCGGCGCCGGGCGAGGCAAGATTAAGCTTGCCTGGATTGGCTTTGGCGTAGGCGATCAGTTCTGGAATCGTCTTGGCGGGAACCGACGGGTTCACCACAACCACAAAAGGCGTGTAGCCCATGAACACGATCGGCGTGATGTCGCGGACGAAATTGAAATCGAGGTGCGGATAAAGCGCGCCGCTCGCCGCGTTTCCCGAAATCATCACCAGCAGTGTGTAGCCGTCCGGCGCCGCGCGGATCACATACTCGGCGCCGACATTGCCCCCGGCGCCCGGCTTGTTGTCGACGATGAACTGCTGGCCGATCTGGGTCGACAATGGCTGCGCCACCAGTCGCGCCACGACGTCGGGCGCAAGCCCGGCCGGAATGTCGACGATCATGTGCACCGGCCGAGTAGGGTAATCGAGTGCCGCCGCGGTATGCGGCAAGGCGGGCAGGGCGGCCGCGCTTGCGGCAACGCGCAACGCTCGCCTACGGGTGATTGCTGTAATCATGGCCTAACTCGCATGGCCGGCCGCCAGCACCAGATCGGATTTTGTGCTGGCGAGGCGAATTTTCAGAAGGGGCTGATATTCGGGGCTGTCGTAGAAGTGCTGCGCCGCCTCGACCGATGGAAACTCCAAAACGACAAGCCGGTGGATTGGGAGATTGCCTTCAAGCGTTTTCACGTCGCCGCCCCGCACCAGGTAGCGGCCGCCGAACTTGGCGATCAACGGCGATACCTTGGTCCGGTATTCCTCAAACCCGGCCGGGTCGGTGACATCGAGATTGGCGATCAAATATCCTGGCACGTTATCCTCCCAAACCATTGTGCTTTTGCGCGGCCGCCTGATTATACACACTGTGTGGCCCGGGCCACGGTCATTGATCGGTACCGGCCGCGGCCCTATTATGATGGCAAATCGGTCCGTCAGCCTGCGAACGAAGGCCGCATGGATCGAATCGGAGCATTTTCACTCGGCTGTCCGGAGGGTAGGTGATGATGAACGGTAAGGTCAGCGGCGTGCGCAGCATCGAGCTTGGCGTGCGCGATCTGCAGCAATCGGCGGATTTTTACACCAAGGTTTGGGCGCTCGAAGAAGTCGGCGCTGACGGCGATGCTATTCATTTGCGTGCTACCGGCGGCGAGCATCACGTGCTGACGATCCGCGCGCGGCCGAAGCCGAGCCTGCTCGGCGTCAACTTCGCCACGCAGGACCGTGCCTCGGTCGATCAGCTCTGCGCCAAGGCCAAGAGCTACGGCATCAAGGTCTTAAGCGAGCCGGCACCGCTGCCGGGCGCGGCGGGCGGCGGCTACGGCTTCCGCTTTGCGAGCCCGGAAGGCTTCGCGATGAGCATTTCGTCGGACGGGGCGCAGCACCCCAATGTCGAACTCGACCGCTCGCGTCCGACCAAGATCAGCCATGTCGTGCTCAACAGCGGCAGCACCGGCGAGCAGATGAACTTCTTCATCGACGTGCTCGGCTTCAAACACTCCGATAGCACCCGCATGATGGATTTCGTGCGCTGCTGCTCCGACCACCACAGCATCGCGCTGTTCCGCGCCAACGGACCTTCGCTCAATCATGTCGCCTACGAAGTGCCCAATATCGATGGGCTGATGCGCGGCACTGGCCGGCTCAAGCAGAATGGCTTTGATACCGAATGGGGCGTCGGCCGTCATGGCCCCGGCAACAACGTGTTCTCCTATTTCATCGAGCCGGACGGTTTTGTCGCCGAATACACGACCGAACTCGATCAGATCGATGAAGCCACCCACGTTCCGCAAGATGCGGCCTACTGGGAAAAGGTCATGCCGCCGCTCGGTGACCGCTGGGGCATCGCCGGCCAGCCGTCGAACCGCATGAGGTTCGCCATGTCAGGCGGGTTCTATCTCGGCGAACAGCCCCCGGACGGCGTGCGCTGCGAAGACATTATCGGCCGCTGACCGGCGCGGCAGCCGGAACGCGAGAAGGCCCGGCTGCTGCTTGGCGGCCGGGGGCCGGTCTCTTTCTAATCCCGAAATTCCGGAGATTGCAGGTCATGGACCGCCCGACCGCCGTGCTTGAGCCCGGGAAACCCGTCACGCTGACGCCGGCCGGCAACATCAGTTTTGAGATCGAGGCGGGGCAGAAGCTCAAACTGACCCAGCCCGAAGGCGAGCAGGTTGCGGATCTGATCTCGTTCAACAGAGACGATGTGCGCGAGCTGTTGTCGATGCTGTCGAGCCGTGCGGTGAATCTGAGCTGGAAGTTCACCGCGCCGCACATGCTCTACAGCAATTGCACGCGGCCGATGTGGCAGATCGAGGAGGATCTCACCTGCGAAAATTATTGCGGCGGCGGCTATTGCAGCGAGCACATGAATATCGTGCGCTACGGCGAACGCGCGCGGGGCGCTGCCAATTGCCAGAACAATCTGGAGGCCGCGATCCGCGGCTACAGCATGGACCGCTGGAATTTCAACGTCGATGCCTGCTTCAATATTTTCATGACGGTGGCATACGACGCCAACGGCGTCTGGGAAATCCGGCCGCCTAAGGGCAAACCCGGCGACTACATGGTGATGCGCGCGCTGATGCCGCAGATCGTCGCCATCTCGAACTGCCCGATCCTGTTCAATGCCTGCAACAATTTCAGGCTCAAGCCGCTGACGCTGGAGATTTTGCAGTAGCGCTGCAGTCGTTGCGGCGCATCACTGCATCAGGAACACGCCCTTGCCTTCGGTCTGGCGATCGAACACCCGATAAGCCTCCTCGGCCTGATCGAGCGTCCAGCGATGCGTGAACAGATGGTCGACGCCGATTTTGCGGTCGGCGACGAAGCGCGCGCAGTCGGCCTGGATCGATGTCGAGAACGTCCAGGAGCCGACGATGGTGAGCTGTTTGCGCAGCATCACCGGACTCACATCGATCGTCACGTCGCCGCCTTCGCCGACGAAGCACGCGGTGCCCCACGGCCGCGCGGCGCGCAGCGCTATCAGCCGGCCGTCCGCCTTGCCTGACGTGTCGAGCGCATGATCGGCGCCGGCGCCGTGGGTCATCGCCTTGATGGCGGCCACGGCGTCGTCGCTGTGCGGATTGATCAGCGCGTCGGCGCCGAATTCCTTGGCACGCGCAAGGCGCTCGGCGCCAACGTCAAGCGCGATGACGCGGGCGCCCATCGCGGCGGCGAGCTGCGTCGCCGACAGGCCGACCGGTCCCTGGCCGATGATGGCGATGGTGTCGCCGCCGGTGAGTTTGATCCGGCGCAGCGCCTGGTAGGCGGTGCCAGTGCCGCACGACACCGCGGCGCCGGTGGCAAAGCTCAACTCGTCCGGCAAGGCTACGAGCGTATGCGCCGGGATTTTCATGAACGGCGCGTGCGCGCCATGGCCGGTGACGCCGTACACGGTGCTGCCCTCGCTGCACATCTGCGACCATCCGGTCCGGCAATGCACGCAGCAGCCGCAGCCGGAGTAATGATGCACCATGATGCGCGCGCCGACTTTGGCGGAGCGCTCGTCGACGGCGCTGCCGACAGCCGCGACTACGCCGCACGGCTCGTGGCCGGCGATGACCGGGCCGTTGACTTTGCCGAGCCCGAGCGAGGAAGTCTCGCCCGAGGCGCGATAGAACCGCAGATCGCTGCCGCACATGCCGGACGCCTTGATCTCGACGACAACATCATGCGGCCCCGGCGCAGGGTCGGGGAATTCCATCAGTTGCAGTTTGCGGTCGCCGAGGAACGTTATGCCGCGCATGGCCCTGCTCCACGGTCATCGTACCGCGAAGCCAAGCCCGGGGTCTATCTGTTCGCGGCGCCAGCGCGCCTGGTGTTCAGCTCGCCTTGATGCCGGCGAATTTCACCACCTTCGCCCACTTGTCGGCTTCGGCAACCGTGAACTTGCCGAATTCGGCGGGCGTGGCGATGTACGGGACGGAACCCAGAGCGGCAAACTTCGCCTTCATCTTCGGATCGGCGAGGCCGGCATTGATCTCTTTGTTGAGCTTGTCGACGATCGCAGCGGGCGTATCTTTTGGGGCGCCCACGCCGTACCAGGCGCTCACATCGTAGCCGGGCACAAATTCGCCAATGGCCGGAATATCGGGCAATGCGTCCGCACGCGTCGCCGTGGTCACCGCCAGCGCGCGAAGTTTGCCGGATTTGACGTAAGCAACGCCGGCGCTGATCGGCGAAAAATAGACCTGCACCTGACCGGCTAGCAGATCGGTGATCGCGGGCGGTGAGGCGCGATAGGCGACATGGGTCATTTTGATCCCGGCCATGTAGTTGAACAGCTCGCCCGCCATGTGCGGCGAGGTGCCGACGCCGGGTGACGCCATGTTGATCTTGCCCGGATTGGCCTTGGCGTAGGCGATGAATTCCGGCAGCGTCTTGGCGGGAAACGCCGGATTGACGACGACGACGTCGGGGTCGCGGCTGATGCCCGCAACCGGCGCGATATCGTTCGTGAAATCGAAATTCAGCTTGGTGTAGAGCGAGGCATTGACCGCATTGGAGAGCGACGTCAATAGCAGCACGTCGCCATCGGCAGGCGCCTTGACGACTTCCTCGGTGGCGAGATTGCCGCTGGCGCCGGGTCGGTTCTCGACCACGAACGGCTGGCCGAGCCGGTCCGTCAGCCATTGTCCGACGAGGCGCGCCAATATGTCCGGTGCGCCGCCGGCGCCGAAGCCGACGACGATGCGGACCGGGTGCGACGGGTAGGTTTGCCCCCAGGCGAGGCGCGAGACGGCCGGCAGCGCAATGGCGCCGGCAGCGAGCTGCAGAACGTGGCGGCGACGAAATGTCATGTGCTGCCTCAGGTGCTTTAAGCGGACGAAAGCGGGATTGGGATTGTTGGCGAGTGTGCACGGATGCGCAAGACCCGTAAATGGTCCGCAAGTATCAATGAGATGCTTCGCTTGTGAAACTAAAGTATCATCGTGTCCCGCTGTGCGAGCGAGATGATATGGCGCCCCGGCCTTCAGGCAGTCCCGCATCAGGTTCACCGGCCGAACTCGGCATCACCGCCGGGCAGATGCGGGTCATGCCCCTGTTGATGCAGGGCAAGAGCAACAAGGCGATCTGCCGCGCGCTCGGATTGGCCGAACCGACCGTCAAGCGGCACGTCAGCTCGATCCTCAAGGCGCTCAAGGTGCACAATCGCACGGAAGCGGCGCTCGCAGTCAGCGCGCTGGGATGGACGCCGGCCCCGCCTTCCGCCGGCACGCCGAACAGTGTGGCCGTTCCGAATAGTCCCGACGTGACAGCGCAACCACTGCTCGACTTGCCGGACAAGCCTTCGATCGTGGTGCTGCCGTTCGCCAATCTCAGCGGCGATCCGGCGCAGGATTATTTTGCCCACGGCATGGTCGAGGAGATCACCGTCGCGCTCGGCCGGGTTCCGCGGCTCTTCGTTATCGCCAGCAGTTCTGCCTTCGTCTATCGGGGCCGCACACTCGACGTAAGCAACATCGGCGCCGAACTCGGCGTCCGTTACATTCTTGGCGGCAGCGTGCGGAAAGACGGCGCCAATGTTCGCATCACCGGGCAGCTGAGCGATGCCGCGCTTGGCCGCCAAATCTGGGCCGATCGATTTGAGGGCAGCCTCGCCAATATCTTCGAGCTGCAGGACAGCGTCGCGGCCTCGATCAGCGCAACCATCGCCCCGGCATTGCGCGCTGCCGAGACGGAACATGCGCGCCGCAAGCCGACCGATAATATCACCGCCTACGACTTGTATTTGCGCGCGATGCCGCCGCATCGCGACACGCTGGCGCAAAATCAGGAATCGCTGCGACTGTTGTACAAGGCGATCGATCTCGATCCGTCGTTTGGCGCCGCCTACGCGCTCGCAGCCTATTGCTACCACATGCAAATGGTCTTCGCGTGGCAATCGTTGCCTGACGATCGTATCCGTGAAGGCGTCCGGCTCGCGTCTTTGGCTTCCGAATGGGGTGAAAGCGATCCGGAAGCGCTGTGGATGGCCGGCAAAACGCTCGCGGCGCTCGCCGGCGAAACCGACCGCGGTTTCGCGCTCATGACGCGGTCAACACAGCTCAACCCGAATTCGGCGCGTGCCTGGTGGGCGAGCGGCCTGACGCATGCGCATCTGGGCCATTCCGAGACGGCGCTCGATCACTTTGCCCGCGCTCGGCGGCTTAATCCGCGCGACGCCGCCGAGCATGCATACTGGAACGGAATCGCATTGGCGCATCTTTTGTCCGGCAGTTACGGACCGGCAAAGGAGGCCATCGACAGAGCCTTGCTCGATTGGCCGAATTCGCCGCCATCGCTGCGCGCCAAAGCTGCGATCTGCGGGCTGCTGGGTGACGTCGAAGAAGGCCGGGAATGCGTGCAACGGATCCTGGCCTCGAATCCCGATACGACCCTTGTAACGGTAAAGGCGCTCAATCGGCCGCAGACCCGATCCAATTCGCTCGGTTACAAAAATTTCTACAACGGGCTGCGCCGCGCCGGACTTCCGGAGGGGACCGCGTAGGAGGAATGCTGTAGGGTGCCGGTTCTGTTGTCGTGAGATCGCGGATTTCGCTTTTGGTTGAAGATCAGAAAGTCGGGAACAGTTGTATGAGCAAAAACAAAATCGCCTTCATGGGGGCCGGCGCGGTCGGCGGCTACACGGGCGCCCATATGGTGGCCGCCGGCGAAGACGTGACCTTCATCGATCCCTGGCCCGACCACGTCGAACACATGCATAAGCATGGCTTGCGCGTGACCCACGCCATGAAGGAGCCGGAATTCACCGTGCCGGTGCGCGCCTTGCATGTCACCGACGCGCAGCAACTCGCCAAGGAAAGGCCGGTCGATATCGCTTTCGTCTGCATGAAGTCCTACGACACCGCCTGGGCGGCGATGCTGATCCGGCAATATCTGGCGCCCGACGGCTTTGTCGTGTCGCTGCAGAATTGCATGAACGAGGAAACCATCGCCGGCGTCGTCGGCTGGGGCAAGACGCTCGGTTGCATCGCCAGTTCGATCACCGTCAATCTGCCGGAACCGGGCCATATCCATCGCGGCGCCGCCAAGCACGGCGCCGCGCACACGGTGTTTCGCGCCGGCGAAGTGCACGGCCGCGTTACCGAGCGTGCCAAGGAAATCTGCCGCCTGGTCGGTTTTGCCGACAGCGCCAAAGTCACCGACAACCTGTGGGGCGAGCGCTGGTCGAAGCTCGTCGCCAATTCGATGCAGAACGGGCTGTCCGCCTGCACCGGACTGGGCGGCGGCGACTTGCTCAAGAGTGATCCGATCCGACACTTTTCCACCCGCCTCGGCTCTGAGGCGATCCGCGTCGGCCAAGCGCACGGCTACGCGCTGGAACACATCTTGCACTTGTCGCCGGAAACCATCGCGCGGGCCGGGGAGGGCGACGAGGCGGCGATGCGGACCTGCGACGAGCAGCGCTTCAAGGACTCAAAGCACACCGCTGCCGGCCAGCGTCCGTCGATGGGCCAGGATATGGAAAAGGGCCGGCGCACCGAAATCGAGTTTCTCAACGGCCTTGTGGTCCGCGAGGGCGAGAAGGTCGGCATCTCGTGCCGTGCCAATGCGGTGCTGGTCGATATCGTCAAGCGCGTCGAGAAGGGTGAACTCAAGCCCGATCCGCGGCACATTACCGAGTTGCGGCTGAATTGAATGCGGCGCTGGTGTCGCAACAAAACAGCGAGGAGGATGCGATGACTGACGTCCAAGCTCTCGGCGCGCTCGCGTCGCGTTTCATCGACCCCGATGCGGTTCCGTGGATCGAAACCGGCCCGGGCAACAAGATGAAGGTGATCTATCACGATCCGGCATCCGGCATGCTGACGATTCTGGGCAGGCTTGAGCCCGGGGCCGGCATACCGGCGCATGTGCACGAGGATCTGGAGCAGACCTATGTGCTCGAAGGTTCGCTGGTCGATGACGAGGGCGAGTGCACCGCCGGCAATTTCGTCATTCGCGCCAAGGGCAGCCGCCATGCGCCGACAGCGCCGAACGGCTGCACCATGCTGGTATTCTTCCTCAAGCCGACGGCAGGGCTTAAGAAGGCGCTGCTCAAGAATGCTTAAAAGACCGGGCGCGCGGAGTAATATCTAAGGTATGAACGCCACCACATCGACTGCCTTCATCGGCCGCTCCCTGCCGCGGCGCGAGGACCGACGCCTGCTCACCGGCCGCGGCCAATTCATCGCCGATTTCGAACTGCCCCGCATGCTGCACGCGGTGTTCGTCCGCAGCCCGCTCGCGCACGCGCACATCAAGGCGGTCGACCTCACGCGCGCCAAGGCCGCACCCGGCGTGGTTTATGTGCTCGGCGGCCCGGAGCTCGCGCAGCTCTTGCCGCCCGTACCGGACACGCAGCTCGCGCTGCCGAGCAAATGGACGACGCAAGTTCAGCACAAATTCATCAACCCGCAGCAGCCGCTGCTGGCCTACGACAAGGTACGCCACGTCGGCGAGGCGGTGGCTGTGGTCGTCGCCGAGACGCGCTACGCCGCCGAAGACGCCGCGCAACTGGTCGCGCTCGATCTCGATCCGTTGCCTGCGGTGCTGGAGCCCGATGCGGCGCTGTCGGCCGGCTCACCGATCGTGCACGACCGGTTCGGCACCAACCTGATCGGTTCGTTCACCATTGCCAAAGGCGACGTCGAGCGCGTGATGGCGAACGCGCCCCGCCGGCTCAAGCGCCGCTTTCATCATCACCGCTATGCCGCGATGCCGATGGAATGCCGCGGCGTCGTCGGCCAGCACGATCCGCGCACCGACACGGTGACAATCTGGTCGTCGACCCAGGTCGTGCATTGGGTGCGGCGCGAGGCCGCCGCGGTGCTGCGGCTGCCGGAGGCGCGCATCCGCTGCGTTGCGCTCGATGTCGGCGGCGGCTTCGGCGTCAAGGGACACGTCTATCCGGAGGACTTGCTGATCCCGTTCCTGGCGCGCCGGCTCGGCCGGCCGGTGCAGTGGATCGAGGATCGCCGTGAGCATCTGATCTGCTCGTGTCATTCGCGCGATCAGATTCACGACGTCGAGGTCGGCTTCGACGGCGAGGGCCGCATTCTGGCGCTGCGCGACAGTTTTGCGGTCGACGGCGGCGCCTGGAATCCGATCGGCGCCGGCGTCGTCTACAACACCGCGGCGCATCTGCAGGGACCCTACAAGATCGGCGCGCTGGCGATCGAGGCCCGGATCGCCGCCACCAACAAGACGCCGAACGCGCCGTATCGCGGCGCCGGCCGTCCCGAAGCCGCCTTCGCCATGGAGCGCATCGTCGATCTCATCGCCGCCGAGCTTGGCCTTGAACCCGCCGAGGTGCGGCTGCGCAACATGATCCGCGACGACGAGATGCCGTACGCCAACGGCATGCCGTATCGCGACGGCGAACCCATCGTCTATGACGGCGGTGATTATCCGGCGGCGCTGGAGAA
Source organism: uncultured Alphaproteobacteria bacterium (assembly GCA_963729965.1). Lineage (GTDB taxonomy): Bacteria > Pseudomonadota > Alphaproteobacteria > Rhizobiales > Xanthobacteraceae > BOG-931. The sequence continues at coordinate 205,524 of CAVSPX010000004.1, read as the reverse complement.
AGCGTTGGAGGCGATCGGCGGGCTGTCGGCATTTCGCGAACGCCAGCGCACCGCGCGCGAGGATGGCCGCCTGCTCGGCCTCGGGCTTGGCTGCTATGTCGAAGGCACCGGCGTCGGCCCGTTCGAAAGCGCGCTCATTCGCATCGAATCCTCGGGCAAGATCTACGTCACCTCCGGCGCCTGTCCTCAGGGACAGGGGATGGAGACGATCTTCGCGCAGGTGGTCGCCGATGCCTGGAATGTGCATCCCGACGATGTGGTGATTTCGCTCGCCGACACGGCCGGCATCGCCATTGGCTTTGGCACGATCGCGAGCCGCACCACCGTAACGTTGTCGGCTGCGATCCATGGTGCAAGTGAGAAGCTGCGCACCAAAGTGTTTGCCATTGCGGCGAACCTCTTGGAATGCGGCGTCGGCGACCTCGAATTGCGTAACAGCCGGGTCGGCATCGTTGGCGTGCCCGGCGCCGAGGTCACGTTGGCCAAGGTGGCGCAGGCATCGCGGCCGGGCTGGGATCACGGCCGGCCGGCCGGGATCGATGCCGGCCTCGAAGAGACGTATTACTTCGAGCCGCCGACGGTGACCTGGTCTTACGCGGCGCATGCCGCCGTGGTCGAGGTTGATGCCGAAACCGGGCGTGTCCACATCGAGAATTACGCCGTCGCCCATGATTGCGGCGTGGTGGTCAATCCGATGCTGGTCGAGGGTCAGATTGTCGGCGGGGCGGTGCAAGGCATCGGTGGCGCACTGTTCGAGCACATCCACTACGATGATACGGGCCAGCCGCTGACCACCACCTTGGCCGAATACATGCTGCCGGCGGCCGGCGAAATGCCGCGTGTGCAACTGGCGCACCAGCATTCGCCCTCGCCGCTCAACCCGTTCGGTGTCAAAGGCGTCGGCGAGGGCGGCCCGATCGCGCCGCCCGCCGCGATCGCCAACGCGTTGGCCGATGCGCTGCGTCCGCTCAAAGTCGAGTTCAACGAGACGCCGATCGCCCCGCACCAGATCGTTGAAGCCGCGCGTTCAGTTGATCGCGCGCGCTGAGACTCTGCGTCAAAGGGCGCTTTGGTCGCAGTGCACTACTCCAAGGCCGACCTATCTCACTTTGAGCTTGGTCGATGCATGACCCAGGCGAGACCTCGCGTGGCAGGCACGGCTAGAGATTGCCGAGCCCCCGGCCGCGAAAAATGCTCCAGCGTTGCCGTTTCAGCGTCAAGGAGAACGTCGTAAGATTATTGAGTCTTGCGCGCTACCGCTGCGTCCATCATCGAGGATTTGCGATGCCCGCCTTTCCGGTTTCGTCCCTCGATCCTTTCGCCGACGATTTCCTCGCCGCGCCATATCCGTTCTATGCGGAACTGCGCGAAGCTGGGCCGGTCGTGTGGCTCGAGCGTTATGGGCTGTGGGCGTGCGCGCGTCATTCCGAAGTGCAGGCGGCGTTGAGCGACTGGCAGACGTTCAGCTCCGCGGCCGGCGTCGGCATCGACGATTTCCGCCGCACCAAGCCGTGGCGGCCGCCGAGTCTCATCCTCGAAGCCGATCCGCCGCTGCATACGCGCAGCCGTACGGTGATGAACCGGGCGCTCTCGGCAAAGCCGATGGCGGGCCTGCGCGCAGGTTTTAAGGAAGCGGCCGAGGAACTGGCGGATGATCTCGTCACTCGCAGGCGCCTCGACGCGATTGTGGACATCGCCGAGGCCTATCCACTGAGCGTGTTTCCCAAGGCGGTCGGCCTCGGCCGCGACGGCCTGGAAAACCTGCTGCCCTACGGCGCCATGGTGTTCAATGCCTTCGGTCCGCGCAACGCGCATTTCGATGCGGTCATGGCCGAGGCGGCAAAGGTCGTGCCCTGGATCAACGCCCAGTGTGCCCGCGAGGCGCTTTCGCCCGCCGGACTCGGCGCGATCATCTGGGCGGCGGTCGACACAGGCGAGATCACGGCCGAGGAGGCCCCGTTGTTGGTGCGCTCGATGCTCTCGGCTGGACTCGATACCACCATCATCGGCATCGGCAACGCGCTCTATGCGTTCGCCACCAATCCGGCGCAGTGGCAGGCGCTGCGCGAGAAGCCGACGCTGGCACGACCGGCCTTCGACGAAGTGCTGCGCTGGGAGTTGCCGATCCAGACTTTCTTCCGCACCACCAGCCGCAAGGTCGACATCGGCGGGGTCGAAATCCCGCAGGACGCGAAAGTATTGCTGTTCCTGGCTTCTGCGAATCGCGATCCGCGCCGCTGGGACGAACCCGAGCGCTTCGACATCAATCGCCGGGCCGCCGGTCACGTCGCCTTTGGCGCCGGCATTCATTTGTGCGTCGGCCAGATGCTGGCGCGGCTAGAGGCGGAGATGATCATGACGGCGCTCGCCGCGCGGGTTGAGCGCATCGGCATCATCGGCGAACCGCAGCGCCGGCTCAGCAACAGCCTGCGGCAGTTAGCTAGCCTGCCGGTGGAGTTGATCGCGGCTTAGTGCTCAGTAATGCGCGCGCGAAATTTTTAGTGTTCCGATTTATGAGTTCACGCCGAGACGGTGTATCTCTTCTGTTGAGCTTTACGCCTACCCGTGTCATCACGACGTCATATTCGATTCTTCATGTTTGCTCGCCGCCGGGCGGTCCAACCAGAACGGTAACGCGGTAAGTTCCCAAATCTCCATGAGTATTCATGACCGCATCGTCGGATGAATCGAGCGGCACGGCTGCGCCGTTGCGGGGAACGGCGCTGGCGCTGACCAGTCTTGGTGCGCTCGGGGTCGTGTTCGGCGATATCGGCACCAGCCCGCTCTATACGCTCAAGACCGCATTCGAAATCCTCCACGGCGAGGCGACGCCCGAGCGCATCCTCGGCATGTTGTCGCTGGTGTTCTGGACACTCACTCTTATCACGTCCCTCAAATATGTTCTCGTCGCCATGAGCATCGATAACGACGGCGAGGGCGGTATCCTGGCGCTGATGTCGTTGCTTGGCGTCAAACGCGTGCACCGGCCGGCAATCATCGCGGTCGGTCTGCTGGGCGCCGCGCTGATCTACGGCGACGGCGCGATCACGCCGGCAATCTCCGTGCTGTCGGCGCTCGAAGGCCTCAACATCGCGGCGCCGTCGTTTCAGCCCTATGTAGTGCCGGCTGCTGTCGCCATTCTGGTGCTGCTATTCGCGTTCCAGCCGTTCGGCACCGCGCGTATCGGCGCCGCGTTCGGGCCGATCATGGCGCTGTGGTTCGTCTCGATCGCCGCGCTCGGTCTGTGGGGCGTCGCCCAGGATCCGCACGTGCTCTACGCGCTCAATCCGTATTATGGCCTGCATCTTCTCGCCCATGGCGGGTTGCGCGGCTTTCTCGTGCTCGGCGGCATCTTTCTCTGCGTCACCGGCGCCGAGGCGCTCTATGCCGACATGGGACATTTCGGCAAACGCCCGATCCGCGCCGCCTGGTCCTGGATCGTGTTTCCGAGCCTCATTCTGAACTATGCCGGGCAGTGCGCCATCGCGTTGCGCGGCGAACCGATCGCCAACAATATCTTCTACCGGCTCTGCCCCGAGCCGCTGCTCATTCCGCTGGTGGTTCTCGCGACCGTTGCCACCATCATCGCCAGCCAGGCGATCATTACCGGTGCCTATTCGATGACGCGTCAGGCGATCCAGCTCGGTTGGCTGCCGCGGCTCAACATCAGGCAGACATCCGCGCAGGGCTACGGCCAGATCTATGTCGGCGTCGTCAACTGGTCGCTGATGATCGTCACCATTGCGCTGACCGTACTGTTTAAAAAGTCGGACAATCTGGCCGCCGCCTACGGTATCGCGGTGTCGGCCACCATGCTGATGACGTCGTTCCTCTTGTTCATCGCCATGCGCGAGATCTGGCGGTGGAGCTTGGGGGCCAGCGCGGCGCTGGCCGGTTTGTTCGCCATTATCGACGCAGGGTTTTTTGCCGCCAATTCGCTGAAAATCGCCGACGGCGGCTATGTGCCGTTGTTGTTGGCCGCCGTCGTCTACGGCATCATGCTGATCTGGCATCGCGGCACCATCGCGGTGGCGCAGCGTTTGGCGCAGAAGCCCGTCTCGGTGCCGGATTTTCTCGCCGATCTGAAAGTGCGCGGCGTGCCGCGCGTGCCCGGAACCGCGGTGTTCCTCACCCGGACGACAAGCGGCGTTCCGCCGGTGCTGACGTGGCATCTGCGGCACAATCGGGCGCTGCATGAGCGCGTACTGGTGCTCACCGTTCTCACCGAATCGTACCCGCGGGTGCGGCCGTCCGAACGCCTGACAGTGACGCAGGAGGGCGAGAATTTTTGGCGACTCACCGCGCGCTATGGGTTCGTCGAGCATCCAGACATCCCGCGGCTGCTGCAGCAATCTCAAGCGCAGGGCTGCAAGGCGGAACTCGACGACGTCACCTACTATGTCGGCCACGAATACATCGTGCATCGCGAGCAAGGCGCGACGCTGCCGGTCTGGCAGGAAGAATTATTCGCCGCGATGGTGCGAAACGCCTCGCACGTGACCGACTATTTCCGCCTGCCGAGCCGGCAGGTGGTCGAGATCGGCCGTCAGATTTCGATTTAACGCTCTTTAGCGGGACCGAGCCCCGGGGTGCGCGATTACGGCGCGGCGGACTGGGCCGTACGCCGGCCGCGCGTCGCTTGACCGAGCTTGCCGTCCACTCTAGCGTCCGGTCAACAACAAGCCGCATCGCGTGGAGGAACACATGGCAGCCTTCACCATCACGCCGCTCACTGATCACACCGGCGCCGAGGTGACGGGCCTCGATTTCAGAGAGCCTATCGGTGCCGATATACGCGCCGCGCTTAATGACGCCTTCGTCGAGCATCATGTGCTGGTGATGCGCGGCCAGGAGTTTTCACCGGACGACTTCAAGGCTGCCGTGCAGCTGTTCGGCGAACTGCAGCCGCACGACAAGAAGGAGCATCACGTCCCGGGCTTTCCCGACGTGTCCTATGTCTCGAACGATGAATTCGTCAACGGACGGCGCATCATTCCCGGCGAGACCTTCCACACCGATCATTCCAATCATCCGCGTCCGCCGAAGGCGACGACGCTGTTCGCGGTCGAGTTGCCGTCGAGCGGCGGCGATACCCAATATGTCAACATGCACGACGCCTATGCCGATCTGCCGGAGCAGACCAAAAACAGGATCGATGGCCTCAAAGCGGTGCACGCTTACCTGAGCAAATACAGCCCGCGGCCGCTCGGTTATCTGAGTGAGGAAAGTCGCCAAAAGCTGCCGCCGTCCGGTCTGCATCCTCTGGTACGGACCCATCCGGAGAACGGCCGCAAGGCGCTGTTCCTCAATCCGGTGCGCATGGAGTCGATCCCCGGCATGGAAGACGCCGACGGGCTTAAGCTGATCGATGAATTGATGCAGCACGCCACCCGGAAGAAATACGAATACCGGCACAAATGGCGTCATGGCGACTGGGTGCTGTGGGATAACCGCAGCGTCATGCACCAAGCCAACCCGGATTACGACATGAACGAGCGCCGCTTTCTTTATCGCCTGATGCTCAAGGGCGAAGTACCGGCGTGACGGAGCAACGCAATGCGTCGCGTGGTTTGCGCGGGTGCACGAATGAACCAGAGTTAACTTGCCTCGCTCCGGTGCCTGCTCCACAGTTGGCCGAATCAGCACGGCATCCGGTCCGGAGGCGAAGCGTCCAGTTGCCGACTCGTTGGTTGGCGAGTCTTCGGTCACAATAACAGGCCGCCGGGACTATCGGTGGACGGCGATCCCACCAGCAAAGGACCATGGCTCGATACTCTGTGGACACCGTTGCGACTAGTCGCGGATTTCGCCGGCTCGACGATGTCTGGTTCACGCCGACCTCCCAGGACAACACGAATACCTGGCTTCCCTCCAGCGGCTCGCCCTTTGACGCTAGCGCCCCCGTACCGGACGGCAATGACGGCGCCCCGCTCGCGCCCGGCGCCGCAATCGGCTCGGGCGCGGCAGATGCCGGGCCGGCGATAACCGAAATCTTCAACGGACAATCGAGCGCGCTGGCGAACTTCACCGCCAGTTCAGCGCTTGGCGGCTCGGCGGCAAACAGTCCATCCAATCCGTTCGATGCCACGGCGGCCGAAGTCCGCGAGGCGGTCGACGCCACCAATCTCGCCGTTACCGGCGCCGGCATCACCGTCGGCGTGTTGTCGGACAGCTTCAACGATCTTGGCGGCGCCACGCAGGACGAGGCCAACGGCGCATTGCCGCCGGCGGCAGACATCGATGTCATCAAGGATCTCGGCTCCGGCGGCACCGACGAGGGCCGCGCGATGATGCAGATCGTTCACGACATCGCCCCCGGGGCCAATCTCGATTTCTATACCGCCGACGTCAGCGAGCAGGATTTTGCCAATGGAATACTGTCGCTGGCGGCCGCCGGCTGCAAGGTGATCTGCGACGACGTCACCTATTTTGACGAGCCGTTCTTTCAGACTGGTGTGGTTGCAAATGCGATCCAGACCGTCGAGCAGGAGGGCGTGATCTTTGTCACCGCCGCCGGAAACAACGCGGAGAGCGGTTATCAGGCCGCCTGGAATGAGATCACGACGACGACGTTCGACGGTACGGTGCTGCATGACGCCCAGAATTTTGGCGGTGGCAGTGCGGTCGAAACCGTAACGATCGGCGGCAGCGCCAACGCCGACACCGTTCCGTTCGTGTTCGAATGGAATCAGCCGTACGGCTCGGTAACGTCCGATCTCGAAGTTCTGGTGTTCAGCGGCGGCAAGCTGCTGGGCGCCGTCACCAACTCCAGCTCCGGTGAGCCCACCAATCCTTTCATCGCGTTCGGTCTGTCATCTGGCTTTACCTATCAGATGGCGATCGTGAACCTCAGCGGTCCAAATCCCGGCCTGATCGGCGAGATGTCCGAAGGCGACGGGCTGCCGGTTTCGATCAACGTGGCCGATGCCGGGACCGTCCAAGGCCACCACATGTCGACCGACGCCATTACCGTCGGGGCGGTCGACGCCGGTAACACGCCGGCTTTTGGCGGCACCCTGCAAAGCGAGAGCTATTCATCGTCCGGCCTGGATACCCAACTGTGGTTCAATTTCAACGGCAGCACGGTCGCCAATGGGCCGCTCGATCTCAGCCCGGTCGCCCTGTCGGGCGTTGACGATATCAGCACCAGCGTCTCGGGAGGCTTGAGCGATTTCTTTGGTACCTCGGCCGCGACCCCGAGCGTGGCGGCGGTCGTCGCGCTGATGCTGCAGGAAAATCCCAATCTGACTTTTGCCCAGGTCGAACAGATCCTCGACCAGACCGCCACCTCGTTTGGCAATTCGGAGGTTGCGGGCGCCGGTCTGGTCAATGCGGCGGCGGCCGTCGCGGCTGCCGGCGCGATCGGCGACGATGTCGTGTCCTGGGCTGCTGCCGTGAGCGGCAGCTTCGCAATCGCAGCAAATTGGACTCCGGAAACCGTGCCGGGGTCGAGCAACAATGTGGAGATCGTTTCAAGCGGCAGCTATATCGTTACGAGTTCGGCCAGTGAAACGGTGAACAGTCTGATTATCGCGCTGGGTGCGACGCTCGATGTCACCGGCGGCACTTTTACGATCACAGACAGCAATCAAACGACCGTCATTTCAGGGACCGTACTGGCCGCATCCGGCGCGACGATTGTGCTCGAAGGCTCCGCCAGTAATTCGAACGCGTTGCAGGCGATCGGTGGTGTTATCGACATTGCCGGCACGCTCGGCGGTTCCGGCGCGGTAGATATCGGTCAGAACGGCACGGTTGACCTGCTCAACGGCTCGATTGCGGGAAACGTCACTTTCACCGGCCCGAATGCCGATTTGGTTCTGCACGATGCCGGGATTGGCGGCCAGATCATCGGTGCTGTGGCCACTGACAGCATTGACGCCACATTCGCCGGGTTCGCAGCGGGCGAACATGCGGTCTGGCAGCAGACCGGCAGTGCCGGCGGTATGCTGTCGCTGTACGAGAACGGCACGGACCTCGTGTCATTCAATCTGGCGGGGCAATACAATTCGCTCGACTTCGCGGTGAGCGACGGTGGCGGCGGCACGATCGTCACCGTGCAGAACATGCCGATCTACGGGCAGAATCCCGGCAACACCGACGAATGGATTCTTTCTGACGGCCACTGGGTCGAAAGCGCGGCCCCCGGATCGCATCCGTCAGGCTACAACGTGGTCGGCATCGGCGATTGGACCGGCGGCGGCACCGACGGCATCCTGTGGTTTGATCCCGCGACGGGTGACACCGACGAGTGGCAACTCGCCGATACGCAGTGGAGTGCGAGCGTCGATCTCGGCACCCATCCCGGCAGCTATCAGATTTCGGGGGTCGGCGATTTCTTCGACAACGGTATCGACGACGTGCTGTGGACCAGTAGCAACAGCAACGGCTCGGTTGCGACCGACATCTGGCAACTGGCGTCTAACGGCCAATGGACCGCGAGCGTGAGCCCCGGTTCGCATCCCGCGGGGTATGCACTGGTTGGCACAGGCGACTGGACCGGCGACGGCACAGACGGCGTGCTGTGGTATGATGCGAGCACCGGCGACACAGACGAGTGGCAGCTAGTCAGCGGCCAGTGGTCGGCGAGTGTCGATCTCGGCAGTCAACCCGGCAGTTATCAGATTTCAGGCATCGGCGACTTTTTCGACAGCGGCCGCGACGACGTGTTGTGGACCAGCGTCAACGGCGACGGCACGATCTCAACCGATATCTGGGAGTTGGGCACCAACGGCCAACGGATCGCCAGCGCGAACCCCGGCACGCACCCAGCCGGCTATCAGGTAGTCGCGGTCGGCGATTTCACCGGCACCGGGACCAGCGATATCCTGTGGCAGGACCCGACCACCGGAGATGTCGACGAATGGCTGATCAACAACGGCCAGTGGGCTGGCAGCATCGATCTTGGCACGCATCCCGGCAACTTTCAGATCGCCGGAGTTGGTGATTTCAACGGGCAGGGCAACGCCGGCATCTTCTGGCACGCGACAACCTGATCGCAGCCGGAGGCGGGGAGCGGAGCGTTGAGGCCATCACGCACCCTGCGGGTGTAAAGGCCTTCAGTCGAAACGCCGCCGCATCTGCTGCGACATTGTGCTCGATGGTTGCGGTGTGTCCCGCGGGTCAGTTCTTGCGGCGCCCCGTGGTGTTGGCCCGGGCCGGTTTCGCGCGCTCCTGCGGCGTTTGAGAGCGCGAGTCTTCATAAGCATCGTAGGCATGCTGCAGCACGTCGTACTGTTCGATGCTGATCAGCACGAGGCGGTCGCGGCCGTTCTTGGTCACGATGATGGGCGTGGAGAGCGCGGCGTCGCTATGGGCCCCGAAGTTGCGGATAAGTTCAACGGTCGAGACGCGCTTCATCGCAATGCACCCCCCGCCGACCTGGAATTACAAGTCGTACCGGTCATCACTTTCGGAGGACTATGTGTTCAAAGTTAGCGTATTCCACAGGAAAATTGAGCGGAATGTCGACCATGTTGCGTCACGTGACAAGCGCAAAGCACCGCCGAAAGGGGCGTTGCGCGATGTATGGCTAACATTTGCTGATAATTAAGTAAGGTTTTGCCGGTAAGCAGGCTCAGGAGGGCGAGCATGCCTGAGCATTCGCATACCGGCCGCTGCATCCTTGTTGCCGCCGTGGCGCTGTTGTGGGCCGCGGCCGCTCAAGCCGCGCCCAAGGATAGCCCCGGCAAGGATAGCGGCGCCGAGGACGCCAGTCCGGCGATCAGCCTCAATCAGCTCGGCGGCACCTGGAAAAACAACAAGTCGGGCGTGAATGTGCGGATCGAGCAAGGCGCAGTGGGGTGGGAAGTGTGGTTCTCCACCACCGGCGAGGCACGAATCACGCTGCCCGAAAAGAACCGGCCGGCCATCAAGATCGACGGCCGCAATTTCACTTGTTCATACTCGGTGACCTTGCCCAGTGCACAAACCATGAAATGGGACCTGACGCAGGGGCACCCGGAGGCACAGTGTCCGACGGGCGTGTTTACCCGGCTCGAGCCGGCGCCCAGCGTGGCGAAGCCCGCCGCCTCGGCGGCACCGCAAGCAAAACCGGCCGCGAAAATCGAGCCGGCCCCGGTGAAACGGCCACCTGAAGTCAAACAGCCATCGCAAGCGGCGGCCGTCGCCGAGCCCGCGCCGAGTTCTCACGCCCGGCCGCTGTGGGCGCCGCCGCGAATGGCGCGACGCCATGCAGCCGTTTACCGAAGACCGCCGGTCCGGTTCGCGATCCGCCATCGCTTTCGGCGTTTTGTCACTGCGCGGCCGTACAGGGCCGGCGGCTACCGGTCTTATCGCTATTTCCGCTATCGTTATCGCTGGTACCTCGTCCTCGTCCCGCGTTGCGGCTGCCAGTGACCGAAGAATCCGGCGAGCCGATCTGAAGCTGATCGGTTTCACAGCAACCGGCGGCGATTGGCCTGTCAAACTGGCCCGCTGCCCAGTACTGCTCGCCGCGATTTCAGAATTGCGACAAATCTTGTTGCTGCTGTGGCGCAATCATTCCGCCATCCAGAGGGGCGGACCTTTTTTCTCTCGATGACGCCGACCTGGCATTCTCGCCAATCACGGCTGACTTGGCCGCGAGCGCGCTGTTTTCAGACGTACGGCACGGAACCTTGTTCCAGCCAGCGCCACCAAATTAGCATGATCTCGTCGCCGCGTTGATCGTCCGCAGCATGGTATTCTTAATATTTGGTCCCGTTACGCGGGCCATTGAATGGGTGCCGCTGATGGGCCAATTGAAACCGTTGCTTCGCAGTTTGCGGGTCTTGAGGTGTGTCCGTGGCGGCCGTTCCCGACATTGTTCTCTATGCTGCACTGCTGATCGGCATCGTCTTTGGCAGTGCTGGTCTGCTCAGCGGCTTTTGCCTTACCAGCGGCTTGCGTAACTGGTGGATCGAGGGTGATGGCAGGCTGATCCGCAGCTTCGCGCTGGCGCTGGCGGTGGCGATCGCCGGCACGCAGGCGCTGGCGGGCGCCGGCCTCGTCGATCTCGGCCAGTCGATCTATCTGCAGCCGACATTTTCATTTGCGCTTATTCTTTTCGGCGGCCTGCTGTTCGGCTACGGCATGGTGGCGGCGAATGCCTGTGTGTCGCGGGCGTTGGTGCTGCTCGGCCGCGGCAATCTGCGCTCGCTTGTCGTCGTCATCATCGTCGGCGTGAGCGCGCAGATGACGCTGAAGGGTCTGGTGGCGCCGCTGCGTCTCACCTTCCTGCATTGGTCGCAAGTGACGCTCAAGAGCGTGGCGCTGCCGGACATCATGGCTGCGCACGGTCTTGATGCCGCGGTGGCGCGGCTCGTCGCGGCGGCGATCGCCAGCGCCGCCCTGTTGGCATTTGCGCTGACATACGCGCCGTTCCGCAAGGCCTATGGGCTGGTCGCCGCCAGCGTCGTGATCGGGCTTCTCATCCCGGCGGGATGGTTCGCCACCGGCTACCTCGGAGCCGATCCGTTCAATCCGGCGCCGGTCGGCTCGATCACCTTCGTGGCGCCGAGCGCCGACAGTCTGCAATATGTGATGTTCTCCACCGGAACGTCATTGAGCTTCGGCGTGATCGTGATCGCTGGCGTCCTCGTCGGCAGCTTTGTCACGGCGCTGATGACGCGGCGCTTCGCGATCGAAGGCTACAGCTCCGTGCAGCACATGCTGCGCTCGGTCGGCGGCGCGGCGCTGATGGGGTCGGGGGGCGCCATGGCGTATGGCTGCACGATCGGGCAGGGGCTTACCGGCCTGTCGACATTGGCGCTGCCGTCGATGGTCGCGGGCACCGGCATTCTGCTCGGCGCGGCGGCGGCGTTGCGCAGCCCGATGCGCATTCCGGCGCTCGCCAACGCTTGATCGCTACGTCCTGGGCAGCGCGACGCCGGTCAATTTGGCGCAGTAATCGAGCAGCTGATCCTGCAGCTCCCTGCGGCTCGCGGCGTGATGCGTGCGCTCGACTTTCTTGTGATAGAAGTAATGGCCGGTCACGAGTGCGCCGGCCTCGTCGCTCACCGCCAGCCAGCATTGCGTGATGGCGCCGAGCGCCAGACTATCCGGCGCGCCGGCGCCGCCCATCCTGGTCGGGACCCAGCCCGGCGTAACGGCATTCGACCTGACCATCGGCCAGAGCCGCGCCACCGCCAAGGCCAGCATGACGTCGAACAGTTTACTGTCCGAATAGGCCTGCGAGCCGTTCCAGCGCCGCTTCACCCATTGCGGGTCGTCAAGGTGCGCATCGCCGCTGTTGTGCATGCCGGAGCTGACATAGACGAGCCGGTCGGGCCGTGTCAGCAGCGCGGTGAGCAGGTACGGCGCCAGCACGTTGACGGCAAACAATTGCGACAGCCCGTCGGCCGTTTCGACGCGACTGCCACGCGATCCGACGCCGACGTTATGGATGACCCCGTCATGCGGTCCCAGCGCGTTGACCTGATCAGCCACGCTCCGTGTCGCCGCGATGCTCGCGACGTCGCCGACCACGACCGCCTCGGCCTCCGGCAAGGCGCGGCGAGCGTCGGCCGCGCGCGCCTCGTTCCGCGCGTGCAGCGTGACCCGATGGCCCCATTGCGCCAGTTGCTTGCCGGCCATCAGGCCGAGACCTTCGGACGAGCCGGTGATGAAAACGCGGGCCATCGGAGTGTCCTTGTCACGCCGCGCGTTTGCGCTCCGCCGGCGTCAGCGACAGTGTCAGCCGCTCGGCGCCGCGCAGCACGTCAAGCGCGGCCGTGCGGCCGATCTTGTCGCCGGTCAGCGCACGCACCAGATCGTCTGCGCCGGTGATCTTTTCGCCGTCGAGCGCAACGATGATGTCACCGCGGCGCAATCCGGCGCGTGCCGCTGCGCCGTCCGGCTCGACCGTGCCGGCCATCACTGCGCGCTCCTGGTCGAGCCCCGCGGCATGGCGCAGTCGCGGCGGCAGTACGATCTGCTGCGCGGCGATGCCGATGAAGGCGCGGCGTACGCGGCCGTGACGCACCAGTTCGCCGAGCACGAAATTCGCGGTATTGGCGGCGACCGCAAAGCAGATGCCTTGCGCGCCCATGATGACCGCGGTGTTGATACCGATCACTTCGCCATGCGACGACACCAGCGGCCCGCCGGAATTGCCGGGATTGAGCGCCGCATCGGTCTGGATCACGTCGTCGATCATGCGGCCGTTGCGCGAACGTAAGGAACGGCCGAGCGCGGACACGACGCCAGTCGTCACCGTGGATTCAAAGCCGAGCGGATTGCCGATCGCGATCACGAGCTGGCCGCGTTTGAGCCGCTTGGAGTCGCCGAGCTGCGCCGACGGCAGCGTCACCGCCTCGTCGACGCGCAGCAACGCCAGATCGGTATCCGGATCGTCGCCAACCACGCGGGCGCGCAAATCCTGGCCGTCGGGGGTGGTCACATCGATGCGCGCGGCGCTGCCGCCGCGGACGCCGGCTGCGCCGGCGACGTGGCTGTTGGTGAGGATCAGGCCGTCCGGCGCGACGACGACGCCCGAGCCGGCGCCGCCGCGTTCGCGGCCGTTCTGGTCGTTGATCTGGCCGCCGCGGACGGCGAGCGCCACGACGGCCGGGCCGACGCGGTCGACCACGTCGACAACGGCGCGCGAATAAGCGTCGAGCAGCGCCTCATCTTCGTCAGGTACGGGAGACTGTGCCCCTGCGGCGGTCGTGCGATCGCCGCGCAAGGCATGACTTAATCGAATGATGTTCATCGGGTCCCACATATGGGAAGCCGCCGGAAGCTAGGGAAGGGAGGCCGGGCGGATGCAGCCCCGCGCCGTTATTGCGGCGGGAGCGGGTACAGGAGCCGGTCGGGTGGATAGACGATATGACCTTTGTAGGCCGGATAAGACGTCGCGATGTGCTCCTCAGCCTCGAATTTCTGCAGGCCGGCGCTGATGTAGTTTATGCCCTGATGGTAGATCCACGTAGGCGTGAAGGTGAACACGACATCGTGGCGGTCGCGTCCCAGTTCGGCGGCGGCCGCGGCATTTTGCTGAAGCTGGGCGAGCGGCGTGCCCCGAAAACTCGTCAGCGCAACCTTGCTGTCGTAGGTTTTCACCAGGAACACAGAATTGGCGCCCAGGCCTAGCACAGCGGTGGCCATGACGGCCCAGCCGAGCGCAGGCGTTATACGCTCCTTAAATTGCAGCCATAGCGCTACGAAGACGATGGCCGAAATCACCAGAGGTGGCGTGAAATAGCGCGGAAAAAAGTCGCCGGGCCAGCCGCTGACGATGTAGCCGATCGTAATCGCGGCGGCGCCCGAATATGCCAGCAGCAAGCCGGGCGCGCTCTGCAGCAGCGGGCGCAGAAGCATCATCAGAAATAGTCCGTCGACTGCAACAAGCACCACGACAGGCAGCGTGAACGGCAATTGCGGCGGCTCGAGTGCCCAGAGGTGACCGCCGGTTCGCGAATAGAAACTCTCCATGATGCCGAAGCCATTGCGGTAGTCCGCGGGCGAGACTGCGTAGGACAAGGCGACCGCCGCGGCCAAGGCGATGACGAACAAAGCGAGCGCCAATGCAGTCTGGCGCCGTTCAGATGAGAACAGCACGGCGATCAGGAAGGTGCCCAGCGCGGCCGCGGCGAAGGCGAGCCCCCACTCGTGCTTGCCCAGTCCGGCCAAAAGGCCGGCGACAAGGAAACGCCAGCGCGCCGCGCCGCGCCGGATGTCGCCGATGATCAGCAAACTTGCGGCAGTTCCAAGCAACAACACGCCGACGCTGCCATCGACTTGCGGCTCGATAGAAGCGCCGACGGCCAATGGGGTGGTCAGCGCCCATAGCGTCACGCCGAGCGGCGCGAGCGCTGCGGCCACGGCGGGGCGCTCGCTGGTCGAGCTGGCGGCCTGGACGGTGAGTGCAAGCAGGCCAAAGCTGCCGAGCAGAAAGATGATAGCGAACGGCAGGCGCGCCGCGACTGTGAGCTCTTCTGCCGGCAACCGCCCTAATGCATGGCGGACGGCAAACGCGCGGCCCACCCGCTCGAGAATAATGTACGGCATGACCGTGCGGTGGAACGAGGTCAGGACCGGCTTGCCGTCGATAAATCCGATCTGATCGCGGGGCAGGTGTGTGTCGCTGACGACAGATGTCGGCACGTCGTCCAAAACCAGCGCGGCGAAATCGCCTTCCTCGCCGGCGAGTACATTGCCGATGAACGGCAGGCGCGCCATCACGATGATTGCCAGCAGCGCCGCAGCCAATAAAATTTTGAGGTAAAACGGTCGGTGCGTGCCGGGCATCACGCGGCCTTAATCGGCTTGTTGCTGCGATGAAAGGTCGGCGGCATGGTTTTGCTGTCGCGGTCCGTCCGCATGCCGTCAAACAATCTCAAGGCGGCTATTGCGGCGGGAATACGATACGATCCTTGAACGTCGGGAAGTGCGTGGCGACGTACTCTTGGGCGCCGGCTTTTCCCAGGCCGGCACTGATGAAGTTTATGCCTTGGTGGTAGATCCAGGTCGTCGTCACGGTGAGTACCACTCCGTTGGTATCGTGGGCGAGCTTCGCGGCGGCGGCATAATCCTGCATGAGCTGTGCCAGCGGCGCTCCGCGCAGGTCGCCGAGCGACAGTTCGTTGCGATGGCTTGCCGCGAGGAATTCATAATTGGCGCCGAGCCCGATCAGCGCGCCCGCCACAATGATCCATCCTATGGCCGGCGAGATGACATCTCGAAAACGCAGCCATAGCGCAACGAAGACCAGCGGAAAGATTATGAGTGGCGGCGTGAAATAGCGCGGAAAATTGTCGCCCCGCCAGCCGCTGGCTGCGTAGCCGACGACGATGGCCGCCGCGCCCAGATATGCCAGCAAAAGACCGGGCGCGGTGCGCACGAGGGAACGCAGAACCGCCACGACGAACATGCCGTCGATCAGTGCGAGCGCCACGACCGGTGCAGTGAACGGCCATTGCGATTCTTTCAGCGCCCATAGCTCGCCGCCTGTCATCGAGAAAATGTTGGCCATGACGTCGAAGCCGGAGCGATAGTCCTGGGGCGAGGCCGCGTAGGAGAGAGCAACGGCGAGCGCCACGCCGATAAGAAAGAAAGCGAGTGTCGTAACGCTGCGGCGGCGGCCGGACGCGTCGATCAGACACACGAGCAGGGCGCAGACCGCAGCGGCGGAGAACGCGAGCGCCCACTCATGTTTGCCCAGGCCCGCGAGCAGGCCCGCGGCCAGGAAGCGCCAGCGTGCGGCGCGATCCGCAATGTCGCCTACCGCCAAGAGCGTCGCCGCGCTTCCAAGCAGCAGGACGCCGACGCTGCCGTCGACTTGCGGCTGAATCGACGCGCCGACCGCGAGCGGACTGGTCAACGACCACAGCGCCACGCCGAGCGGCGCCAAGGCGATCACCGCGGCCGGACGCTTATCGCCGCCTGTGCTGGCCTGGGCGGCCAGCGCGATGAGCCCCAGACTGCCCAAAAGGAACATGAAGGCGAACGGCCAACGCGCAGCGATGTTAAGGCGCTCCGGAGGCAGGCGCCCGAGCGCGTTGTGAGCGGCGACCGCCCGGCCGACCCTCTCCATGATGATGTAGGGCATCACCGTGCGGTGGAACGTTTGCAAGACCGGCTTGCCGTCGATGAAGCCCGCGATTTCGCGCGGCAGATGCTTTTCGTCGAGCGCGGACGTCGGCACCCCGTTGAGCACCAGGGCGGCAAAATAACCTTCCTCGCCGGCCAGCGTATTGCCGATGAAGGGCAGTCGCGCCGCCGCAACGAGCGTGAGCAGCGCGGCGGCCAATGCTAGTTTGAGGACGATGTGTCGGCTCGGCGTCGCCGGCATTCAGGGCGTCTCTTCGGGCACCGAGCGGGAGAGGCGCGGCCGGCAGCCAATCGTTTGAGAGCATGGCGCCGTTGCGGCGGGTGCAGCCGTCGGGCAAGGCAGAACTATCATGCCGATCGGTTCCGCCGGCTCAAGCCGGCAAACTCTTGCTACTGCGTACATGCAATCCACATGCAATCCATGTACAATCCGCTGTCCGCCGAGGGAAGAGGGCGGGCCTGTCATGAACGCGATACCCCGGCTGGCACAGTTGCAGCGCCCCGACTAATCTTCGCCGCGCCGGGAATAAAGCCATTGGTCGGGTGTTTTGCCGCTTACCTGTCGTGATCGCGGCGCAGGGTAGGGGCGTTAAGAGTTCGCCATCGCGATTTCAGAAGTGGAGACAACCGCATGATCCGTACCATGTTCGCCGTCGCATCCGCCGCAGCCATCGTGCTCGGGGTCAGCGTGGCGGTGGCCCAGCAGGATGTCATCAAGGAACGCAAAGAGCTGATGAAGCACAACGGTGCCGCAGCCAAGATGGGCGCCGACATGATCAAGGGCGACAAGCCGTTCGACATGGCCGAGGTCCACAAGATTTTTGCGGCATTCCAGGAGGCGGGAACGAAGATGCCGGACCTGTTCCCGGCGAGTTCCAAGGACGAAAGCGGCGCGTCGGCAGACAAATTCAGCCCAACACCGAAGGTGTGGGAGGACATGGCGGATTTCAAAGCGAGGTTCGACAAGCTTGTCGCCGATTCCAAGGCCGCGGACGCCTCGGTCAAAGACCTCGCCACGTTCAAGACGGCGTTCGGCAATATCGGCAAGAACGATTGCGGCGCCTGTCACCGCATCTATCGTGCCGAGAAGAAGAGCTGAGCCGAATTAGTGTCGTTTCCAGGCGGCGGGGCGTCCGCAAGGGCGCCCCGTTCGCGTCTGATAGATCGGCTGGATGGACGCGAGCCCGGCCTTGCGGCGAGGCCGGCGCGCCTCTTTTTCGCCTATTGCCACTGCGCATAAATTGACCGAATCGCAGGACGGAGCCGGGATATGGCCGCGCCGCAGCGAACAGACCGACATCTGCTGCGGCGTCTCGCGATTGCCGCCGGTGTTTTGATTGTTGCCGGGGCCGCCGGCTTCTGGATCGCGACCATCCCGGCGACCGTCTCGGCGGCCGATTTGCCGCCCTACACGCCCAATCTGGCCAACGGCAAAACGGTGTTTGCGGCCGGCGGCTGCTCGGCCTGCCACGCCGTGCCGAACGCTAATCCGGACAAGATCGATCCCACCCGGCTCGGCGGGGGAATGGCGCTGCCGTGTCCGTTCGGCACCTTTTACGTTCCCAACATTTCGCCCGACCCGGAGGACGGCATTGGGGCCTGGAGCGAAGCTAATTTCGTTTCGGCGATGTGGGACGGCACGGCACCCGGCGGCCGACACCTCTACCCGGCGTTTCCCTACACGTCGTTCCGCCACATGACGCTTGGCGACCTTCGCGATCTGTTCGCGTATTTGAAGACGCTGCCGCCGGTGTCCGGCAAGGTGCGCGGCCCCGATCTGGCCTTCCCGTTCAATATCCGGCGCGCCCTCGGCGTGTGGAACCTTTTATTCTTGCGCGGCGGTCCGTTCGTGCCCGATCCGTCGAAATCGGCGCAATATAATCGCGGCGCCTATCTGGTGAACGGCCCCGGACACTGCGCCGAGTGCCACAGCCCGCGCAATTTCCTCGGGGCCATTATTGAAAGCGAGCGTTTCGCTGGCGGTCCGACCCCCGACGGCAAGGACTGGGTGCCGAATATTACGCCTGCAGGACTGCAGCACGGCGATAATCAACAAGACCCGTGGTCGCAAAGCGACATTGCGAGCTTTCTGTCCGACGGCCAGACGCCGAGCGGCGATTTCGTCGGCGGCGCAATGGCCGAAGTCATCCGCAACACCTCGCAACTCAGCAAGGACGACCGCACCGCGATTGCCGCTTACATCGCCGCGCTGCCGCCCCGGCAAGGGCCGGCGCCGCCGCCGAAAAAGAGCAACTAACCGGCATGCATACCGGCAGGGGCATCGTCCTCAAGCTCATCTCGGCGGTGCTGTTCGCCGTCATGTCAGCGCTGATCCGTTATCTCGGCGCGCGTTATCCGATCGGCGAAGTGGTGTTCTTTCGCTCGGCGTTCGCCATCGTGCCCGTTATGCTGATCTATGCTTGGCGCGGCGAACTCGGCGCGGCGTTGCGCACCGAATCGCCGGTTGGCCAGGCGAGCCGTGGCGCGCTGTCGATCGTCGGCATGTTCTGCAATTTTGGAGCGCTCGCGCGGCTGCCGCTGATCGAAGCCAACGCCATCAGCTTTTCCTCTCCGCTGATCGGCGTTGCGCTCGCCGCCGTCGTGCTCAAGGAACGCGTGCGCATTTATCGCTGGACGGCGGTCACTATCGGGTTTTTGGGCGTGCTCGTGGTGCTGGCGCCGCATCTGTCCGGCGACGAACTGACCATCGCGATGGCGAGCGCCACCAGCGTCGCCGGTGTGATCTACGCGGTTGCGGGCTCCGTTACCAACGCGGGGACCATGATCCAGACCCGCCATCTCACCAAGAGCGAGCGCACGTCATCGATCGTGTTCTATTTCTCGGCGATCTGCGCGCTCGCCGGCCTCGCGACCTTGCCGTTCTGGTGGCTGACGCCCACCGCGAGCGAACTCGCGGTGCTGGCGGCGATCGGCTTTCTCGGTGGCCTCGGCCATATATTGCTCACCGAGAGCTACCGCTACGCCGCCGCCTCGGTGGTGGCTCCGTTCGACTATACCTCGATGGTCTGGGCGCTGGTGCTCGGCTACGCAATGTTCGGCGAGACACCGACCTTCATGGTCGTGCTCGGATCGGCCATCATCGCCGGCGCCGGCTTGTTCGTGATCTGGCGCGAGCACCAGCTGGCGCTGAAGCTGCGGACCGCCGCCGTGGTGCTGCCGGCCGCGCCCGGCGCCGCTACGACGCCCCGAATGCCTTGAAGGTGATGATGGTGCGCGTGTCGGCGACGCCCGGGATGGTCTGCACTTTCTCGGCGATGAAGTGGCCAATATCGGTCGCCTGATCCACGTAAAATTTTACCAAAAGATCGAAATCGCCTGCGGTCGAATAGATTTCCGAAGCAATCTCGGCGTCCGCCAGCTTGTTCGCCACCTCATAGGACTTGCCGAGCTGGCATTTGATCTGCACGAAAAAGGGGACCATGCGCGCCTCCGGGCGTAGTATCCTATTTAGAGTACCAGGAAGAATTCGAAAATGCATGCACCCGCCGAGCTCGCCGACATCGCCGCGGACGTGCTGGCGCGTGTGCGCGATCGCGCGCCGCGGGTGCATTGCATCACCAACACCGTCGTCCAGAATTATACGGCCAACATGCTGCTGGCGGCGGGCGCAATCCCGTCGATGACCATTTCGCCCGAGGAGATCGTCAGCTTTGTTGCCGGGGCCGATTCGCTCCTGGTCAATCTCGGTACTTTCGACGAGGAACGCCGCCGCGCCATCGCCGTCGCGCTCGACGCCGCGGCGACCGCGCGCATGCCGTGGGTGCTTGACCCGGTTTTCATCGACCGCTCGCCCGGCCGTGCGGCGTTCGCCCGTGAGGTCCTGGCGCGCGGCCCAACCACCGTGCGGCTCAACGCTGCCGAATTCGCTCCGCTATTCGGCGGCGATCCGGCCGACGAGGCTGCGACGCAGGTCGCCAAAGCCTGCGGCACGGTGGTGGCGCTGACCGGCGACAGCGACATCGTAACCGACGGGGCGAAGCGCGCCGTCATTGCCAACGGCGATCCGCTGATGGCGCTGGTTACCGGCATGGGCTGCGCCGGCTCGGCGCTGGTCTGCGCCGCGCTCGCGGTCGAAGACGACGCATGGCTTGCGACCAGCGCGGCGCTGATCGCGCTCGGTGTGGCCGGTGAAGTGGCCGCGGCGGCGACGCACGGTCCAGGCCGGTTCGCAAGCTGGATCCTCGATGCCCTACACAGTCTCGACCGCGCGACGCTGCGCGCGCGCACAAAGGTCTCCTGATGAAAGTCGATCTTCGTCTTAATGCCATCGTCGATCCCGAACGCGCCAATGGGCGAGATCTGGCTGAACTGGCGCGGCTGTGCGCCGAGGGCGGCGCGACGCTTATTCAGCTGCGCGACAAGATCAGCGAAACCCGCGCCATGGTGGAGGAGGCGCGCGCCATCAAAAAAGCGCTGACGCCGCTCGCGGTGCCGTTCGTGGTCAACGATCGCGTCGATGTAGCGCTCGCCGCCGGCGCCGACGGCGTCCATCTCGGCCAGGACGATATGGCAGTTGCTGATGCGCGGCGGCTGCTCGGGCCCGGCGCCATCATCGGCCTGTCGGTCAAGAACGTCGGCGAGGCCGAAGCAGCACCGATCGAACTGATCGACTATGTCGGCTCTGGCGGCGTATACGTGACTTTGTCGAAGCAGCAGAAAAACGCGCCGATCGGGCCGGAAGGCTTGGCGCGCATTATCGGCGTCCTGCGCCGCCGCACGCATGAGCGCAACAAGGAGCTGCCGGTCTGCGGCATTGCCGGCATCGACGCCGGCAATGCCGGTGCGGTGATCGCCGCTGGCGCGGAGGGTGTCGCCGTCATCTCGGCGCTGTCGCTTGCTGCTGACCCGGCCGCTGCGGCCCGCGCCCTGCGCCAGGTCGTCGATACATCCCTGGCCAAGCGGGTTAGGTGATGGGCGCGTCTATCGCGCTCTCCATCGCCGGCTCGGACTCGAGCGGTGGCGCCGGTATCGAAGCCGATCTGAAAACATTTTCGGCGCTCGGGGTGTACGGCGCCTGCGTTATCACCGCGCTGACGGCGCAGAACACCAGAGGCGTTTCCGCGATTCACGCGGTTCCGGCCGAGTTCGTCGCCGCGCAGATGGATGCCGTGTTGTCCGACCTCGATGTCGGCGCCACCAAGATCGGCATGCTCGCCAACGCGCCGATTGCGGAGGCGGTCGCCGCCGGTCTCGATCGCCACCATACCCGCAACGTCGTGCTCGATCCGATTCTGGCCGCCAGTACAGGCGCGGAGCTGTTGCGCGCCGACGCACTCGATGCGTTGCGCCGCCTGGTCCGCAAGGCGCGGGTTTTTACGCCCAACCTGTTTGAGGCGGCGGCGCTGCTCGAAGTGCCGATGGCGCAGGACGAGGAGGAGATGCGCGTGCAGGCGCAGAAGTTGCTGTCGCTCGGTGCCGGTGCGGTGCTGATCAAGGGCGGTCACGGCGGCGGGGCCGAGAGCGTCGATCTGCTGGTCGAGGGCGAAAGCTGCGCGCGCTTTGCCGCGCCCCGCGTCGCCACCAAGAATACCCACGGCACCGGCTGCACGTTGGCTTCGGCCATCGCCGCAGGCCTTGCCAAAGGGCTACCGCTGAGCGCCGCGGTGCGTGACGCTAAGATCTACGTGACCGGCGCCATCGCTGCTGCCGACCGGCTCCAGATCGGCTCAGGCCACGGACCGCTGCATCATTTTTTCAACTGGTGGTGACGGAAGGTGGAACGCGCCTGCGACCTTGTCACGCCGCCGCCGGCGCGCCGGGCTGTCTTAGCGGATGCGCGCGGGCGAAGGCGTCGATCTTCGCCAACTCATCGACGATGCGCCCGAATGTAGGGAATGGCCCGAGATCGACGTTGAAGAATCTCGCGCCCGCCGCCTGGCTGGCCAGACAGATATCGGCAAGCGTGATCGCGTCGCCATGCGTATAGCGGCCGGTCGACCTGTCCTGGAGGTGCGCCTCCAGGGCGGTAAGGGCGGCGGTGTGCCAGTGCCGGCACCATGTCATTACCGACGGCTCGTCGAACTTGAAGTCGTGCTGCAGGTATTC
Organism: uncultured Alphaproteobacteria bacterium; assembly: GCA_963729965.1. GTDB lineage: Bacteria > Pseudomonadota > Alphaproteobacteria > Rhizobiales > Xanthobacteraceae > BOG-931. The sequence goes on along the minus strand of CAVSPX010000004.1, from coordinate 182,925 downwards.
GCGCACGCGCGGCACGATCAGCGGATGCGAATTGCAGGCCACGATCTGCGCCAGACCCCGCACGCGCGCGCGGCCTTTCGGATCGCGCGGCAACAGCGGCGGATTGGGATAAGTCTCGTCCAGATATTCGATGATCGCCAGCGATTCGAACAGCGCCGGGCCCTCGCCGTCGACCAGCGCCGGGATCGCCATCATCGGATTGACCGCGCGGTAGGCCGCCTCGCGCTGCTCGCCCTTCATCAGGTTGACCTGCACGATCTCGTCGGGAACGACGCCCTTGAGATTGAGCGCGATGCGCACCCGATAGGTGGCGAGCGACCGCCAGAATGAGAACAGCTTCATAGGTTTCCCCCACTCAAGAAATCATGAGCCGACAGTTAGCGTCGTCTCTGCCCAGCCCGCCAGTCATTTGCCCCGGCTCGGCCAGAATATGGTCTGGCGCGAGGCGTCGAAGGGACCCAAGCCCTTGTCGTTCGCTTCCTCGAGCGCTGCCAGCGCCGCTTTCGCCGCCGGCATGTCGGCGCCTTTGGCCGTGCCGGTCGCGACCATCGTGCGCAAGTCCTTCACCGCATTGGCGATGCTGAAGGTGGTCGCACCGGGATCGCGGCCTTCCATCATGGCAACGATCATGTCGGCGCGTAACTTGAAACCATTGTTGGCGCCATTGCTTTCGCAGAATAGCTCGATGAGCCGCTTCGGCTCCCAGCCGATGTCGCGCGCAATCGTGAATGCCTCCGCGTAGGCCTGCCAGCCGATCATCAGCGGCAGATTGATCGCAAGCTTCATCGATGCGCCAGCGCCGACCGCGCCGCAATGCTCGACCTTGCGGCAGAGTTGTTCGAGGATTGGCAGCGCCTTTGCGGCGTCGGCGCGCTCGGCGCCCATCAGGCCGAGCAACTTGCCTTGCCGCGCCGGTGCCGTGGAGCCGCCGACCGGGCATTCGACGAAGGTGGCACCCTTGGCGCGGACCTTGGGCGCAAGCGCGAGTTCGATGCTCGGCGGCACCGTACTCATCTCGATGAACAGCTTGCCTTTGACGTCGCCCGCGAGCAGGCCGGATGGCCCGCCATAGACCGCGTCGATTGCGGCGCCGTCGGTCAGGATGGTGATGATGGCTTCGCTCGCCGCAGCGACCGCGCTGGGGCTGTCCACGACCTTCGCGCCGGCATCGGCCAGCGGCTTGGTCTTCGCCGCCGTGCGATTCCAGACTGTCAGTTGGTGGCCGGATTCCAGCAAGCGTGCTGCAATGGCGCTGCCCATGGCGCCCAGACCGGCGACTCCGATTTTCATCCAGCGTTTCCTCGTGATGTCGAAACCGCCGCGACGATAGGCGATTGCAGACGGTCGAGAAAGCGGCTTGCGCGTGCGCTGGGCCGATGCCATAGCGTCGCATCCGCGCAGACCGGGGATTGGGGGATCGCATGGCTTCGGGCAAAAAAGGTGTCGTTGGCGTTATCGGCCTCGGCATCATGGGCGGCGCATTTGCGCAAAATCTTGTCGCCGGAGGCTGGCGCGTCATCGGCTACGACGTCGATCCGGCGCGGCGACGCGCGATGGCGCGGGCCGGCGTCGAGATCGCCAAAGACGCCCTCGCGGTCGCGCAAGGCGCGCACGACATCATCACCAGCCTGCCTAAACCGGCCGCCCTCGCCGTCACCGCCGCCGCCATCGCCAAGGCCGGCCTGCCGCGCCGCGTCATCGTCGAGGCTTCGACTTTTACCATCGAGGACAAGACCAAGGCGGCCGAAACGTTGCGCAAGGCCGGCCACCTGCTGCTCGATTGTCCGGTGAGCGGCACCGGCGCCCAGGCCAAGACCAGGGATCTCGTGATCTACGCGTCGGGCGGGTCTGCTGAGATCAAGCGCTTGCGCCCGATGTTCGCGGCGTTTTCGCGCGGACGTCTACGACCTCGGCGCGTTCGGCAACGGCAGCCGCATGAAATACGTCGCCAACCTTCTGGTCGCGATCAACAACGTGGCGAGCGCCGAAGCGATGGTGCTCGGCATGAAAGCCGGTCTCCCGCCGCATCTTATTTTCGATCTGGTCAAGGCCGGCGCCGCCAACTCGCGCGTATTCGAACTGCGCGCGCCGATGATGGTGAAGAACAATTACAAGAGCGCAACCATGAAGATCTCTGTGTGGCAAAAGGACATGGACGTGATCGGCAGCTACGCGCGGCACATCGGCGTGCCGACGCCGATGTTCAACGCCAGTAAGTCGATCTACGCGAAGGCGCTGACCGGCGGCTACGGTGCCGAAGATACCGCGGCCGTCTGCGCGGTGCTCGAACAGATGGCCGGCGTCAAGCGCGGCAAGGCGAAGAAGGCCAAGGCGGCGGCGGGCTAATTTAGCGCGTAGGAACGCGTCGACAGCCAGATGACTTAAGTGGGTCAAAAATGACCAACTGCAACATCGATCAATGCTAGCTGCGCAGCATGTTCGAACCTACACCGGCTTGATGCCCGCAAACTTGATCACCTTGCCCCACTTGTTGGTCTCGTCCTCAAGGAATTTCCCGAATGCCGAAGGCGCCATAGGCATAGGAGCCGCGCCCAAGTGGGCGAACTGGGCCTTTACGCTCGGATCATCGAGGCCCGCAGTGACTTTCATGTTGAGCGCCTCGATAATTTCGTCTGGGGTGTTCTTTGGTGCACCGATGCCAATCCAACCGGTTGCCTCATAGCCATGGACAAATTCACCGACTGTAGGAACGTTTGGAAGCGCGTCTGAGCGTGCTCGACTTGTGACAGCCAGCGCGAGCAGTTTGCCAGCGCGAATAAACCCGATCGGTGATTGTATCGGGGTGAACGCGACTTGTACTTGCCCACCGAGAAGATCGGGCAAGTAATTGCCGGTGTAGGGTACAGGCACCAGCTCAACACCCGTCATCATCTCAAACAGAGCGCCGAAGATGTGGGGTGGGCCGCCGATACCTGATGTGGCCATATTGATCTTACCAGCGTTGGCTTTGGCATACGTAATGAACTCTGGAAGCGTTTTGGCCGGGAATGATGAATTGACTACCATAACGAACGGGGCGCTGTTAACGCCGGCGACAGGTGCGATGTCCTTGAGGAAACTGAAGTTGAGATTCCGGAAGAGCGACGGATTCGTCGTGTACGCCGTTGTGATCAGAAGGAGCGTGTAGCCGTCTGCCGGCGCTTTTGCCACAGCCTCGGCCGCGATATTACCTGCTGCACCTGGGCGGTTGTCGACGATGACTTGCTGCCCGAGGCGTTCGGAGAGTGATTCAGCGGTCAATCGAGCTATGATGTCGGCTGGGCTACCGGCCGGGAAGCCCACAATAATGTGTATTGGACGGCTGGGAAAAGCCTGTGCGCTTGCGATACGCGAGAAGGCCGGCAAAGCGGCAGCGGCGGCTCCCATTCGCAGAAATTGGCGGCGCTCCACTTTCATTGTGATCTCCCTGTTCGCACTAGCATCTGCCTCCCTGCTGCCTCGCAGCATGCCGGCTACTATGCCACGGCCATGCTTGGTGTGCCTTTAGAACACGTTCAGACAGCGTGGATTTCGCGTTCGGAGCGGCTTGATTTTGCTGGCCTCAGGGTAATGATAGAGCAGTCGAGCGGGCCAACCGCAGAGGGGGATAGCCTGCTGTTTTCGTTTGAGAAATTCACGCTTGATACGGATAGACGCGAACTTCGGCGTGACGGTGAATTGCGCCGAATCGAACCCCAGGTCTTTGATCTGTTGGAGTTTCTGGTCCGCAACCGGCACCGGGTCGTGAGCCGAGACGACCTGCTGACAGCCGTCTGGAATGGTCGGATCGTTTCCGAGGCGACGTTGACGAGCCGTGTCAATGCGGCGCGGGCCGCCGTGGACGACAATGGGCAGGACCAGCGGCTCATTCGCACCGTTCAACGCAAGGGTGTTCGCTTTGTAGGAGCCATCGGCGAAGAAAGTGACGGCAGTTCGGAGTCGAAGGGAGATGTCGCGGACGAAAGCCGCGCGGCTGCATTGCCCCTCCCAGGCAGGCCCTCGATCGCAGTGTTGCCGTTCACCAATATGAGCGGAAACGCGGAAGAGGATTACTTTGCAGACGGCATGGTTGAAGAAATCATCACCGCGCTGTCACGGGTCCATTGGCTATTTGTCATCGCACGGAACTCTTCGTTTATCTACAAAGGTAGAGCCGTTGACGTTCGGCAGGTCGGACGCGATCTCGGCGTCCGATACGTGCTCGAGGGTAGCATTCGGCGCGGCGGGACTCGTCTTCGTTTTACCGGGCAGCTCATCGATGCAATGTCCGGGGCTCATATTTGGGCTGATCGCTTCGAAGGAAATCTCGGCGACGTCTTTGCACTTCAGGACCACTTCACGGCGAGCGTTGTCGCCGCAATCGAGCCGAAATTGCAGCTGGCCGAGATAGAGCGCCTAAAGCACAAGTCCGCAACCAATCTCGACGCATACGATCTATTTTTACGCGCGCAACAATTGGACCACCAATACAGCGAACAGAGTCTTGCAGGCGCGTTGAGTAACCTCGGACGGGCACTTGCGATCGATCCGACGTTTGCGCAAGCGGCAGCTTTGTCGGCGCGATGACACGCCGTGCGAGTTATCGAAAACTGGACAAAAGATGCAGAAACGGAACGACAAGATGGCCTGCTTATGGCTCAGCGTGCCGTCGAACTCGGCAGTGACGATGCCAATGTCCTTTGGATGTCTGCACAAGCAGTCCTGACATTGCAGGGTGATGCACGCCGTGCCCGGGAACTTGCCCACCGTTCCCTGCAGCTCAATCCGAACTCAGCCGTCGCGCTCGCCGAAGCAGGACGAATTGAGACAGCCCTTGGAAACGCAGCCAAGGCGCTGGAGCTGCTAACCCGAGCCGAAGGCCTGAGCCCCTGCGACCCTAAAGGCTGGTTTATCGCGACGCGATTGGCTTTCGCTCACTATATGTGCGGCCATTATCAGGATGCCGCAGCAGCGGCTGAAAGGGCCCTCCATCAAAATCCGCGTGCTGCCATGGCTGCGTGGTGGCTCGCTGCGAGCTTGGTCAAGCAGGGGCGTCAGAGCGAAGTTGGCGAGATAGTTCAGCGCCTTCTTGCAGTCGAGCCGCGATTGACGCTGACAATGCTGCGCAAGCGCGTATTGTTTATTCAAGATCGCGTTTGGCAGGAGCTATCAGAACCGCTGCGCCTCGCCGGTTTGCCGCAATAGCCCAACTCTCGTGCTGGTCAAGCATTCGGATCTGCAGGCGCGCACACCCTAAAAGCTCGCGGCGCGCTCGCGCTGCCAGTCCGAGCGTGACTTCGCGCCCTCCAGAGCTGAGACCTGGTTTTCGACGAACGCCATGATCTCGTCCTCGGGTTTCGTCAGGTCGAGCGGCGCAGCGCAAGGCTGCGGCACATGCCATTTGGTGTCGATGAAGACTTCGAGCCGGTTGCCCTCGGGATCGCGGAAATAAGCCGAGATCGCGTTGCCGTGCGATAGCGGGCCGAGTTCGACGATCGGCTCGCGTTTGAGCGCCGCGTACATCTCGCGCAGCATGGCGAGATTCTCGGCGCGAAACGACAGCTGCTGGATCATGTTGTAGGGCAGGTCGGCCGGCCGTCCGGTGGCGAAGACCACCTGATGGTGTTCGCGCGGGTCGAGTGTCATGAAGGCGATTTCGCTGCCGTCGCCGCGCACCGCGCGATCGCTGACCACGAGTCCAAGCACCCGCGTGTAGAAGTCGACCATTTTCGGCAGATCGTGCACGAACACGCCGACATGGCTGAATGATAGTTTGTGCCGCTCGCTCATGATTGCATCCTCCCTGTGTAAACCGGCGATCCCGCTGAGGCTGTGGCGCTACGCAGCCGAGAGCGTCGGTATTTTTCTGATTTCTCCGGCCAGCTCGCGTTCGGCCGCGGCGAGGTCATAGGCGCGCTGTAGATTGATCCACAGATCGGGACCATTGCCGAGGAGCTTCCCCAGACGGAGAGCCATTGCAGGCGTGACCGGCTGTTTTTCGTCAAGAATGTCGTAGAGCGTCTGCCGTGAGATGCCTAGTAACCGGGCGATTTCGCTCTTCGACTTGCCGATTGCGGGCAAAACATCCTGCCGCAACATTTCACCGGGATGCATCGGCTTGAGGCCGCGTGTGAGACGATTCCTGCTCATCAATGATAGTCCTCCAAATCCACATCGACGGCATCCTCACCGTCCCAACCGAACGTCACGCGCCAGTTTCCGCTCGCGTCGACGGCATACCTTTCTCGCTGCCGGCCCTTCAAGGCATGAAAGCGAAAGCCGGGTACATTCATTCCGTCCGGTGTTTTGGCTGCATCGAGGGCCAACAAAATGCGCCGAATTCGATCCGGGTTTTGGACGCTCAATCTTGACGGATCGCCGCGCTCCGCAAAGCGTCGCAAGCCCCGGTTGCGGAATGATCGTATCACCAAATCCTTGTAAGGCAGTACCTTACATATGTCCAGTGCATTGCTGCCGCAGCCCTCAGCCGGTCAGTTGCCGACTAATGGCTGGCGGCCTCAAACGTGATCATGCTGGTGCGAGTTACGGTAACGTGCTTGGTGGTTACGGGTGGCCCGCCGCCCGCCATATGCCAGGCCGCATAGGCCTCGCGGAAGGCGCTTTCCGACGGCAAGCAATCCACCGGATAGATCGCGGCGTAGCCGCGCTGAACCGCACCCGCGCCGGTGCCAAGGCCCACGCCCTGCGCAGACGTGCCGCACAGAATCACGGTCTTGATGCCGTGGGCCTTGAGCCGTGCGTCGAGGTCGTCACCGATGAACTTGTCGGGCCCGCCCGGCTTCTGATTGACCACTTCGCCGGGTCGCGGCGCGATGCTTGGATCGATAATCTTGCCGCCGCCCGGGAGCGTGTAGGCTACCAGCATGTCGGCGGCGCGCGCCTTGTCGTGGATGGCTTTGAGCGTCGGTACCGCGGCAACGCAGCGCGGACGCTGCCCGCAGTTCTCGGCCATGAAGTCGAACAGGAACAGCGCCGTGGTCTTCGGATCGACCGTCACCGCCTTCAATGTCGGGGCTGGCGGCATCTGAATGGAGGGCCACTCAGCGATCACATCCGCGGCGCGCGCGGGAACCGCGCCGGAACCGAACGCCGCAACCGCCAAAGACGCGGCACCCAAGAGAATCCATCGCGAAACCGCGGACATGTGCTCCTCCCTCTGCTCAAATTCGGCCGAGTGTTATGGTCCCTTGCTAGCCTAGCATCGGCTTTGCATGATGTCCTCTGCCGGAACTCGGGGTGCCGTCCGGCGAATAAATTGGCCCGGAAGGGCTAGCGCGGAGGAAACGAAGCAAAATGTCATCGCTCGAAGGCGAAGCGCGCATGGCGCAGGCGGCGGGGGACCGCAAAACCCATCAGCCGCGCAGCGAAACCCGCGACGGCATGCGCATCGACTGGGACACCCCGATCACAATGGACGACGGCCTCGTCCTGCGCGCCGACGTGTTTCGTCTGGTCGCGGCGGGGCGTTATCCGGTGCTGCTTAGCTATGGCCCATACGCCAAGGGGCTAGCCTTCCAGGACGGCTATCCGACCGCCTGGGCGACGATGGTCAAAGAACATCCCGATGTGGCCGCCGGATCGAGCAACCTCTATCAGAGCTGGGAAGTGGTCGATCCGGAAAAATGGGTGCCGCATGGCTACGCCTGCGTGCGCGTCGATTCGCGCGGTGCCGGCTCGTCACCCGGCTTCATCGATCATTTCTCGCCGCGCGAGACCAAGGATTTCCACGACTGCATCGAATGGGCGGGCGTGCAGCCGTGGTCGAACGGCAAGGTCGGGCTCAACGGAATTTCCTATTACGGCATCAATCAGTGGCAGGTGGCGAGCCTGCAGCCGCCGCATCTTGCCGCGATGTGCATCTGGGAGGGCGCCGCCGACTTCTATCGCGACATGACACATCACGGCGGCATCCTCTGCACATTCTGGGAAAATTGGTACGACATGCAGGTCAAGACCGTGCAGTATGGCTCGGGCGAGCGCGGCAAACGCAGCCGTGTGCACGGTGAACTGGTCTGCGGACCTGAAATTTTGTCGGCGGAGCAACTCGCCAAAAACCGCAGCGATTACGGCAGCGAGATTTTTGCTCATCCGTTCGATGACGCCTATCAGCAGGCGCGCTCGCCGGTTTGGTCGAGGATCAAAGTGCCGTTTCTGTCCGCCGCCAATTGGGGAGGGCAGGGGCTGCATCCGCGCGGCAATTTCGAAGGTTTTGTCCGAGCCGCGTCCAAACAGAAATGGCTCGAGGCGCACGGCCTCGAGCATTGGACGCACTTTTACACCGACTATGGACGCGAACTGCAGCTGCGTTTCTTCGATCACTTTCTGCACGGCAAGAAGAACGGTTGGGACAAGCAGCCGCCGGTGCGGCTTCAGGTGCGTCATGTCGACCGCTTCGTCGAGCGGTCCGAACGCGAATGGCCGCTCAAAGGCACCAAGTGGACGCGGCTCTATCTCGATCCGGCAGACTGCTCGCTTGGCGCGAAGCCTGCCAAGGCGAAGAAGGTGCTGCGGTTCGACGCCATGGGCGACGGCGTCACCTTCCTGACGCCGCCGCTGCCTCACGAGACCGAGATCACCGGCCCAAGCGCCCTCAAACTCTACATGTCGTCCTCGACGACCGACGCCGATGTCTTCGTGGTGCTGCGGGTGTTTACGCCCGACCTTAAGGAGATCGCGTTTCAGGGCGCCATCGATCCTCACACGCCGATCGGGCAGGGCTGGCTGCGTGCCTCGCATCGGGCGCTCGACAAAAAACTGTCAAAACCGTACCGGCCTTATCACACCCATACCCGCAAGCAGCCATTGAAGCCGGGCGAGGTCGTGCCGCTCGATATCGAGATCTGGCCGACTTCGATCGTCGTGCCGGCCGGCTACCGCGTCGCGCTCACCGTCCGCGGCAAGGATTATGTCTATCCCGGCGGCAGCGGCGGCCACATGTCGAATTTCAAGAACGAACTGACCGGGTGCGGGCCGTTCCTGCACGACGATCCGCGCGATCGGCCGGCCGATATCTTCGGCGGCGTCACCGGCCTGCATTTCGGCGGTACGGCACGGCCTTATCTGCTGCTGCCTATAATCCCGGCAAAAAGAAAGTAAAGATTCATAAATACGGCAGGGCGCGACATCTGCGATCTTTACGGACGAAACGGCATATTGGATGATGGCTCGAACGCCATTGCGGTGGGGCGCAACGGCAACAACAATCACGGCGCCAAGGCGATGTCCAGGCGCCCAGGGAGGACTCCAATGTCGCGTAAGTCTCACAAAATCACCCGGCGCGCGCTGATGGCCGGAACCGCCGCCGGTGCGGCGGCGGCGTTGAGCCAGTTCCCGGCGCCGGCAATCGCCCAGGCGGCGTCGTTCAAGCTCGGCCTCTTGACGGTGAAGACCGGTCCGCTCGCGCAGGGCGGTATTCAGATGGAACAGGGCGTCCTGACCTATCTGAAAGAGAAAAATTATATGCTCGGCGGCCGGAAGGTGGATTTCATCTCGGCCGACACCGGCGGCAACCCGGCCGGCACCAAGACCAAGGTCCAGGAACTGGTCGAGCGTGACAACGTCGACGTGATCCTCGGCCCGCTTGCTGCTTTCGAGCTCTATGCGATCAGTGAGTACATCGTTCAACACAAGATGCCGACGCTCAGCCTGGCTGCCGCCGATAATCTTACGCAGCGCACGCCCAATCCATATCTGCTGCGCGCTTCGGCGACGTCCTCGCAGGCGACGCAGCCGATGGGGCATTACGCGGCGACCGAGCTGAAGTTCAAGCGTGCCGTCAGCATCGTCGAGGATTTCGCGTTCGGCTACGAGCAGGCGGGCGGTTTCCAGGCGGCGTTCCAGAAGGACGGCGGCTGCGTCACCAAGAAGCTGTGGCCGCCGCTGGTGACGCCCGACTACACGCCCTACATCGCGCAGATCAGCGATTGCGACGTCGTCTGGCAAGGCTTTGCGGGGTCGAACCCGCTGCGCTTCATGAAGCAATACGCCAGCGCCGGGCTGAAATATCCGGTGGTGACCGGAGAGACCGGAGCCGACGACGCCTTGCTCCACAGCTACGGAGACGAGGCCATAGGGCTGGTGTCTTGCAGTCCGTACACGCTTGATCTGCCGACCGACGGCAATCAGCGCTTCGTCAGCGAGATCATGAAGGATTACAGCGTCGTTCCAGGTCAGTACGCCGCGCTGCTCTACGTCAACTGCATGGTGGTCGACGCTGCTCTGAAAGCGCTCAACGGCGATTCGAGCGACAAGGAAAAGTTCATGACGGCGTTGAAAGCGGTGAGCCTCACCGACACCCCGCGCGGACCGCTCAAGTTCGATCACTTAAACAACGTGATCGGCAACTTCTACATCCGCCGCATCGGCAAAGAGGGCGCCAAGTACGGACTCAAGCTGTGGAACAAGACCATCCACACCTACGATAATGTCAGCCAGTTCTGGACTTGGCCGGAGAAGGAATTTCTCGCGCATCCGGTCTATTCGCGCAATTATCCGCCGCTGACGAAGTGCTGAGCGCTATTCAGGCGCGCGGCTGGGGACCGCGAGCCCGGAATCCGGAGCGCCGGCAACTGTGAAGATGGATTGCGGGCTTGCCGCTGCGCGGCATCCCGGAATCACATGAGGGGAGGAACTCGATGTCTCGCAAAGTCACTCGCCGTAGGCTCTTGGGCGGCGCCGCGACTGGAGCGGCGGCCGTGCTCGTCCGCTTCCCCGCGCCGGCCGTCGCGCAGGCGAAGCCGTTCAAGCTCGGCCTGCTGACGGTCAAGACCGGACCGCTTGCCGCCGGCGGCATCCTGATGGAGCAGGGCGTCCTGACCTATCTGAAAGAGAAAAATTATACGCTGGGAGGCCGCAAGGTCGACTTCACCTCCGCCGATACGGGCGGCAACCCCGCCGGCGCCAAGACCAAGGCGCAGGAACTGATCGAACGCGATCAGGTCGATGTCATTCTTGGTCCGCTCGCGGCGTTCGAGCTCTACGCCATCAACGCCTATGTGATCGAAAAGAAGATGCCGACGCTCAGCCTGGCGGCGGCTGACAATCTGACCCAGCGCACGCCCAATCCATATCTGCTGCGCGCCTCGGCGACGTCATCGCAGGCGACACAGCCGCTTGGCCATTACGTGGCGACCACGATGAAACGCAAACGCGCCGTCACCGTGTCCGAGGACTTCGCGTTCGGTTACGAGCAGATGGGCGGGTTCCAGGCCTCCTTTCAGCGAGAGGGCGGCTGTGTCGTCAAGAAATTGTGGCCACCCTTGGTGACGCCAGACTACACGCCGTATCTGGCGCAGATCGGCGATTGCGACGTCGTTTGCCAGGGCTTCGCCGGGTCCAACCCGATCCGCTTCATGAAACAATACGCAACAGCCGGCCTCAAATATCAGGTGGTGGCCGGAGAGGCGGGCGCCGACGATTTCCTGCTCAAGAGCTTCGGCGACGAAGCGCTCGGCCTGGTCAGCGCCGCGCCCTATACGCTCGATCTGGAAACCGAAGCCAACCAGCGCTTCGTCAACGGCATGCTGAAGAACTATGACGCCATTCCCGGCCAGTATGCGGCGCTGCTGTACGGCAATTGCCAAGTGCTGGACGCCGGGCTCAAGGCTACCGGCGGCGATACAAGCGACCGCGAGAAATTCATGGCGGCGCTCAAGTCGGTCAGCCTGACCGACACGCCGCGCGGACCGGTCAAGTTCGATCACCTTAACAACGTGATCGGCACCATCTACATCCGGCGCGTCGTCAAGCAAGGCGCCAAATACGGACTGAAATTGTGGAATAAGACCATTCACACATACGAGAACGTCAGCCAGTTCTGGACGTGGCCGGAGAAGGAATTTCTCGCTCACCCGGTCTATTCACGCGACTATCCGCCGCTGACGAAGTGCTGAGCCGAACCTGTCATCATCCGTTGATGCGGATGGTTCCCGGCCCGGATTGTGCGTGGCGCGATCCGGGCTACGATGGAAGTCAACCTGGCAGCCCGGAGTGAAGGGGCGGAACACATGAGTTTCTGGCTGCTGCTGACCGTCAACAGCATTACGTTCGGCGGCTTGCTGTTCCTGCTTTCGGCGGGTTTTTCGCTGATCTTCGGGCTGATGCGCATTCCCAATCTGACGCACGGCTCGATGTTCATGGTCGGCGCTTATCTCGGCACCTCTTTTCTCTCCGGCGCGCTCGGTTTCACGCTGAATTTCTGGACCGCCGCCATTCTGGCCGCACTGGAGGTTGCTGTGCTCGGCGCGCTGATGGAGCGGCTGTTGCTGCGCCGCCTCGCCGGGCAGCAATTGGCGCAGGTTCTGGTGACGCTCGGCGTGTCCTTCATGGTCGCCGATCTGTGCCTGATGGGCTGGGGCGGCGATCCGATCTCGGTGGCGACGCCGGAAGGGCTTGGCGGCTTCGTGCGCGCCGGGGCCGCCGTGTTTCCGCTCTACCGCATCGCTGTGATCGGCATCGCGGTGGTGGTCGCCATCGCACTGTGGCTGGTGCTCGATCGCACCCGGCTCGGCGCCATGATCCGCGCCGGGGTCGACGACCCGCAGATGGCGCGCGTGGTCGGCATTCGCGTCTCGCAGCTGTTCACGATCGTATTTGGACTAGGGGCCGGACTTGCCGGTTTCGCCGGCATGATCGGCGGCCCGATCCTTTCGGTCTATCCAGGTCTCGACCAGGACATGCTGCCGCTCGCGCTCGTCGTCGTCATCCTCGGCGGCACCGGCAGCCTGCTCGGCTCGTTCGTCGGCAGCATCATCGTCGGCTTCATCTATAACTTCGGCCAGGCGCTGCTGCCGGAGCTTGCCTATTTCGTGCTGTTTCTGCCGATGGTGCTGGTGCTGGTGCTGCGTCCGCAGGGTCTGTTCCGGGGGCAGGTCCTGTGAATCTTCGGCTGGTCGCAGTAGCGTTGGCGGTGCTGGCACTGGTCGCGCTGCCTTACGTCATTACCGAACCGTATTACGTCAACATCGCGAGCCAGATTCTGCTCTATGCAGTGTTCGCGCTCGGCCTCAACATTCTGGTCGGCTATGCCGGGCTGGTGTCGCTCGGGCACGCCGGGCTGTCGGGCGCGGCGGCCTACGCGGTCGCTTATCTGCTCGCCGCGGGCTATGGCCACAGCGTCGCCATCGCCGGAGGCCTCGCCGCCGGCCTGATCGTAACCGCGGGCTTTGCCGCGCTGGCGTTGCGTGCCAGCGGCATCAGCTTCATCATGATCACGCTCGCTCTTGGCGAAATCATCTGGGGACTGGCCTACCGCTGGATCAGCATCACCAACGGCGACAACGGCATCACCGTTAACACCCGCCCGGCGCCGTTTGGATTATCGTTGACCTCGGCGGTGAGCTTCTACAATGCGACGCTGATCGTCTTTCTAATCGCGATCGCGGGCTGTGCCGTATTCGTCAATTCGCCATTTGGCGCCGCGCTCGCCGGTACGCGCGACCAGCCGCGGCGCATGAATGCGCTCGGCTTCCATGTCTGGATGATCCGGTTTTGGGCGTTCATGCTGTCAGGGCTTCTGAGCGCCATCTCCGGCGTGCTGTTCGTCTACTACAATCAGTTCATCAGCCCGCAGGCGCTGGCGCTCACCGCCTCCGCCGAGGGCCTGCTGATGGTGATCTCTGGCGGCGCGGCGACGCTGCTCGGGCCGGTCGTCGGTGCTGCGCTGGTCGTCATCGTCAAGAACGTGGTCAGCGCCTACATCTCGCGCTGGAATTTCATGCTCGGCGCGATCTTTGTCGCTATCGTGGTGTTCATGCCCGAGGGCCTGGTGCCCGGCACGGTGCGGCTCGCTCGCGCCGCCTGGCGCTCGGCGCACCGCAATAAATCCGCACGCGCCCCTGTCGCGCCGATTGCGGAGCAGAAGCCATGAGCGCGCTCGCGGTTCGAAATCTGTGCAAATCGTTCGGCGGCCTGCGCGTCACCACCAACGTCAACCTCGCGGTCGAGCCGGGCGAGCGCCGCCTGATCATCGGCCCGAACGGTGCCGGCAAGACCACGCTGTTCAATCTCATCACCGGCGAGATCGCGGCCGATTCCGGCGCGGTATTGCTGTTCGACCGCGACATCACCCGGACCGCGACCCGCAAACGCGCTCACCTCGGCATGGCGCGGACCTACCAGATCATCACGCTGTTTCCCCGCGATACCATCCTGCACAATGCCACGCTCGCACTGCTCGGCCTGTCGCCGCTGCGCTGGAATGCGTGGCTGACGCTGCAGCGCCAGCACGACGTGATTGAGCGCGCGCGAGCAGCGCTCAAGCGCGTCGGCCTCGATCACATGGCCGAACGCTCGCTGGCGGAAACCTCCTATGGCGAGAAACGGCGAGTCGAGATCGCCATGGCGCTGGCGCAGGAGCCGCGCGTGCTGCTGCTCGACGAGCCGTTCGCCGGCCTGTCGATCGACGAGCGGCGCGACGTGCGCGAACTGCTCAAGGCCATTCCGCGCGACGTCACCGTGGTGATGATCGAGCACGACATGGACACGGCGCTCGACCTCGCCGACCGCATCACGCTGTTGCATTTCGGCGAGGTGGTGGTCGAGGGTACCCGCGCCGAAGTGGTGGCCGATCCGCGCACGCGGGAGGTCTATCTTGGCGAATAACGCGCTCAGCCTCCGCGACATCGACGCGTTCTACGGCGACAGCCACGTGCTGCAGAAAGTTTCATTCGTGCTCGGGGAAGGCAGGCTGCTTGGCCTGCTCGGCCGCAACGGCGCCGGCAAATCGACCTGCATGAATGTCAGCGTCGGCCTGCTGCCGCCGCGCTCAGGCGCCGTCGAAGTGTTCGGCGCCGCGGTGACCCGGCTGCCGCCCGAGATGATCTCGTCGCGCGGCGTCGCGCTGGTGCCGCAGGGCCGCCGCATCTTCAAGAGTCTCACGGTCCGCGAAAACCTGATCGTTGCTGCGCGCGCCGTCAGCGCCGCAGCGCGGCACGCGCCCTGGACCGCGCAGACCGTGTTTGCCATGTTTCCGCGGCTCGCCGAGAGGTCAAGCCAACTGGCCGGCCATCTTTCCGGCGGCGAGCAGCAGATGCTCGCCATCGGCCGCGCACTGATGGGCAATCCGCGCGTATTGCTGATGGACGAGCCGTCGGAGGGGCTCGCGCCGCAGATCGTCGCCGAGGTGATGGCCACCATCCGCAAGCTCAAGGAGAGCGGGCTCTCGATCGTACTGGTCGAGCAGAGCCCCAAGCTCGTATTCAACATTGCCGACGACATCGTCATCCTCAATTCGGGCCGTGTCGCGGTGGTATCCACCGCCGCGGAGTTGAAAGGCGGCGGCGTCGATTTGCGTCAGCATCTCGGTGTGTTCTGACGTTGCGTTGCGCGCACCATCAGGCTGGCAAAGTCCCCCACGGGTACGCAGGAACCTTCAGCCTATCGGCAATGTCCCTGCCGAGCGCGAACCGCGCGATTCCGGGATCGCTGCTGCCTTGATCACTTGATTGCGCAGAAACAGGCCGAGGCGGGTCTTCGGCGCAAAGGCCCCAGCGAAGCGTTCCGCCCCGCGCTGTTTGGTATCGATGAAGGCACGTAAGACATTTTCGTAATTTGCGAGGCCTTCCACGTCGCGCCCGGACGCGCGCGCCAACTCGCCGGCCAGCACGTAGGCCCCCGTCATCGCCAGCGCCGAGCCCTGCCCCGCCATCAACGACACGCAGTAGGCGGCGTCGCCGACGAGTCCGATCCGGCCCTTGGACCACTTTGGCAATCTGATCTGGCTGATACGATCGAAGTAGATATCGTTGGTGCTGTCGAGCGCGTCGAGAATTCTGCTATTTTCCTCCCATCCATCCGCGCCGAAGCGGGCCCGCAGCATTGCCTTCTGTCCCGCGAGATCGGGCAGCGTGGCAAGCGCCGCGGGGTCTGCGGCGAAGACGAACAAAAACAGCGTCCGATCATCGTGGAGGGTGACGCGGCCGACCATGCGGCCAGGATCGCTATGGGTCACATAGACGTCATCGTTGCGCGGACGGTAGCCGGCCACTTCGAACGCGGCGACGAAGTAGCCCAGTTGCTTCTCGACGCGATCCTGCGGCCCAAACACCAGGCGACGAACTTTCGAATGCAGGCCGTCGGCGCCTATGACCAGATCGAACCGGCGCACGCCGGCATGCTGGAATTTCACCTCGACGCAGTGCCCGAGGTCTTGTAGGCCTTCGATCTCCTCGCCGAACATGATCTCCGCGCTGACCGCGATTTTTTCGACCAGGAGACGCGACAACGTGCTGCGCGGAATCGTCACGTATCGGCCGCCGGTCAATTCCTGAAAGA
The DNA here is from genome assembly GCA_963729965.1 of uncultured Alphaproteobacteria bacterium. GTDB lineage: Bacteria > Pseudomonadota > Alphaproteobacteria > Rhizobiales > Xanthobacteraceae > BOG-931. The sequence continues at coordinate 166,653 of CAVSPX010000004.1, read as the reverse complement.
CCTTTGTGCCGAAGCCGGCTACGCGCCTGCCGCATTCGTCGACAATCCGCAGCTCCCTGATGTGATAGCCGGCTCGATTGATCTCCTCGCAGAGACCCATGCGCTCGGCGATATCATAGCCGAGGCCCCAGAAATCGATGACGTAGCCGCCGCCGCGCAGCGCCGGTGCGCGTTCAACGAGCGTAGGTTGATAGCCGGCCGCTTGCAGCCAGAATGCCAGCGTCGGCCCGGCAACTCCCAGGCCGGAAATCAACACCGTCGTGCCCATCCGCGAAAGCTGGTGTTGGGCGACTTTGGCTGCAAGCGCCAAGCGTGATTTGGGCCAATGGGCCGCACGATCCGATTGCGGGGTCGCCGCCACACAACGCGGTCATAAGATCTCCGATGAACCGCCGCCGCCCGGCCGCGTTGTCAAGGCGCCCCTCCGCGGCAGGAGCTGCCCTTGCCTTCCGTTGCCGGCGATGCCGAGCAGGTTCGCCCCCGAAAACTCCAAGCCTTCAGGCCGGTTCTGCTCCTGACGGCGCTCGGCATCGTCTATGGCGATATCGGCACCAGTCCGCTCTATGTCTTTCAAGCCATCGCGCAAACCCAGAACGGCCGTCTGGACGAACAGGCCGCGCTCGGCAGTCTGTCGCTGATCGTTTGGACCCTGATCATCATCGTCACGGTCAAATACAGCCTCATGGTGATGCGTGCCGACAATCACGGTGAGGGCGGCATTCTGGCGCTGATGTCGCTCACCCGCGTGAGCTGGCGCGGCCGCAACCGCTACCTGATTGCGTGCGGGCTGATCGGCGCGGCGCTGCTCTATGGCGACGGCATGATCACGCCGGCGATCTCGGTGCTCAGCGCCGTGGAGGGCCTGAAGGTCGCGAGCCGCGCTTTTGCGCCTTATACGATGCCGATCGCCGCGGTGGTGCTGCTGCTGTTGTTTGTGGTGCAGCGGTTCGGCACCGCCGCGGTCGGCCGGACGTTCGGCCCGCTGATGTTGATTTGGTTCGTCAGCATTGCCGTGCTTGGGCTATACGGCGTCGCCCAGGCGCCGCGCGTGCTGGCGGCGATCGACCCGCGCTATGGCGCGGAGTTTCTTGGCCACAACGGCATCAAGAGCCTCGCCATTCTGGGCGGGGTGTTTCTGTGCGTGACTGGCGCGGAAGCCATGTACGCCGACATGGGCCATCTCGGCCGCACGCCGATCCGCATTGCCTGGACGGCCATCGTGCTGCCGGCGCTGTTGCTCAACTATGCGGGGCAGACCGCGCTCGCGCTGCAGAATCCGGCGGTAGGCGAGGGTCTGTTCTTCCAGCTCGCGCCATCCTGGATGCTTTATCCGCTGGTCGCGCTGGCCACCTTCGCCACCATCATCGCCAGCCAGGCGATCATTACCGGATCGTTCTCGCTGACTCGTCAGGCGATGCAACTCGGCTGGCTGCCGGGAATGCAGATCGACCAGACGTCAGCGGAGCAATACGGCCAGATCTACGTGCCGTTCGTGAACTGGCTGACGATGTGCGGCACGATATTGCTGACCGTGGTGTTTGCCCGGTCTGACCGCCTCGCGGGCGCCTATGGCGCCGCGGTCTCCACCACCATGCTGATGACGACCGCTATTCTGTACCGCGTCATGCGGGTGATCTGGCGCTGGCGCGAAGCGGTGGCGGGCGCGGTGTTCTCGCTGTTCCTTGCCGTCGATATCGCGTTCTTTGTCGCCAACCTGACGAAGATCGCCGATGGCGGCTGGATTCCACTCGTGATCGGCGGCGCGATTTTTACGGTGATGACGACCTGGCGCGCCGGGACCGACGCCATGCGCCGCATCTACGACCGCGACGCCGAAGGCATGGCGCAGTTCCTGCGCAAGCTGCGCGACCATAAGATCAAACGCGGTCCAGGCAAGGCGATTTATCTCACTCGCTTGCGTGAATTCATTCCACCGCTGATCGCCGGTCACGTGCGCCAAATGGCATCGTTGCCCGAGGAGGCGATCGCGTTGACCGTGCGCTTCGCCGGGCGGCCGCGGCTTCGGCCCGGCAGCCATGTGCGCGGCGAAAAACTCGGCGAGGGCTTTTGGCACCTCACCGTGCGCTTCGGCTTTATGGAGGTGCCCAACCTGCCGCGAGTGCTGCACGAAGAAAAATCGCACTGCCCCGCCGACCTCGACAACGCGACCTATTTCAGCGAACACGACTACGTCACCGGGCGCAAACGCAAGCCGCGCATGGCGGCGTGGCGCCGGCGGCTGTTCGCGTTCCTCTATCGCAACTCAATCCACCCCGCCGACCGCTTCAACCTGCCGGCGCAGAACTTCGTCCAGATCAGTCGGCAGATCGAAGTGTGAGGTATCCTAGAAACCGGCTATGATGCATGCTTCCCGCGCGATACCCGCCCGGGTACGCCGAGAAGGTTGATGACCCGCACTCCCGGGCCGCTGTTCGCGCTTGCGCTGGCCTCGATCTCGCTGATCGGACCGCTGGCGATTCACCTGTTCATGCCGGTGATCCCGGCGGTGCGGGCTGCGCTTGGGCTGTCCGAGGCGTTCGCACAGCTTACCTTCACCATTGCGCTGTTCGTGATGGCGTTCGCCACCCTGGTCTATGGCTCGCTGTCCGACCGCTACGGCCGGCGCCGGGTGTTGCTCTCCGGGCTGTGCCTGTTTCTCATCGGCAGCGGCGTGTCGGCGTTCGCCGATACGGTAACGATGCTGGTGTTCGGCCGGCTCATCCAGGCGGTCGGCGCCGGCTGCGGGGTGACGCTGGTGCGCGCCATCGCGCAGGACGTCTATGGCCGCAACCTGGTGAAAGCGATCGCCTACCTCACCATGGCCTACACGATCGGCCCGATGGTGGCGCCGCTCGTTGGCGGCATCCTGATCGATGCATTCGGTTGGCGCAGCGTGTTTTTCTTCGCGCTCGGCGCCGGCGGCGTGATTTCGCTCAACGCATATCTCGCGGTGTTCGAAACGCGGCCGCCGTCAAAATCGTGGCCGCCGCGCCACGCCGGGCAGAGCGTGTTGCGCGATTACGTCACGCTGTTCCGCAATCTGACCTTTACGTGCTTCGTGCTGCAAAGCGGCCTGTGCACCGCCTCGTTTCTGGTGACGGCGACCGCCGCGTCGAGCCTGATGAAGGAGATGCTGCATCGGCCGTCCGCCGAATTCGGCCTCTATTTCCTGCTGTTCCCGTTCGGCTTTCTGGCCGGCAACTTCGTCACCAGTCGCATCGGCACCCGCGTCGCCAACGAGACCATGGTGCTGGCAGGAGCGGCAGTCGTGCTGGTTACCGTTTTGGCGCAGGCGAGCGTGCAACTGTCAGGCACCGTGACGCCGCTGACGTTATTCACGCCCGGTTTTTTCCTGTCTTTCGCGCAGGGCATCTCGCTGCCCTATGCGCAGGCCGGCGCGCTCGAAACCAATCCGAAACTTGCCGGCACCGCAGCCGGCATCGGCGTCTTCATGCAGAATTTCGCCGGCGCGGTGTTCGCTCAAGCCTACGGCCTGCTCGCCGACGGCACGGTACTGCCGCTTGCCGAGGTGACGGCGCTCACGGGTGTGCTCAGCATCGTGGTCGGCGCCACCCCGTTCTATACGGCCCGGCGCAAACGCTGGGTTGCTGAAGGCAGCTAATCGAACATCGCCACCGCCCGCGTCCAGCCGGCCGAGCCGTTTTTCAGCTTCGACGGAAAGCACGCTACCGTGAAACCGTCGCCGGGCAGCTTTTCCAGATTGCACAGCTTCTCCATGTGGCAATATGGAATCTCGCGGCCGGCCTTGTGGCCTTCCCAGATGATCGAGGGGTCGCGCGTCTCCAGCCAGCGCTTGCGCATGTGCACGAACGGCACGTCCCAGCCCCAGGCGTCGATGCCGGCGACGCGCACGCCGCGCGAGGTCAGATAAAGCGTCGCCTCGCGGCCCATGCCGCAGCCCGCAGTCAGGTACTCCTCGCTGCCGATGCACTCGCTGGCCCGCGTGTTGACCAGCACGATGTCGAAGGGCTTGAGTTCGTGGCCGATGCGCTTGAGCTCCGCCTCGACCTCTGCCGCAGTCACGACATGGCCGTCGGGCACCTTGCGGAAGTCGAGCTTGACGCCGGGGCGGAAGAACCAGTCGAGCGGCACCTGGTCGATGGTCATCATCGGCTGGCCGTCGATGGTGTGCGACTGGAAATGGATCGGCGCGTCCATGTGGGTGCCGTTGTGCGTCGTCAGCTGTACCTGTTCGATCGCCCAGCCTTCGCCGTCGGGCAGATCCTCCGGGCGCAGGCCCGGAAACAGTTCGCAAAGCAGCGGTGCGGTCTCGGCGTTGCCGCGATACTCGATCTTCGGCCGCATGAATGGCGGATCGTATACCGTCTCGTTTTCCAAGGGCGACGACAGATCGACGATTTGGGCGGGCAGCTTCATGGCTTCTCCAATTGCGTTTGCGAATAAGAGTTACCGCGATATTAGCGCAAGCCGGCAGCCGATCGCACGTCGACTTTGGTTTTCAACTTGAAATACGAAAGCCGGATCATCGGAACGGCACGGATAAGAACAATAAGCACCGCGAGCCATATGACGAGGGGACGGTGCGTCCTGACGCCGTACCACGCCAAACCGCAGGCCACGATTCCAAGACGAGCGATCATCAGCGATATGGTGGTCCACGACGTATAGCTTGCTTTCTTCAGGCGCACTTCGGCCATCGAGATACGCACGCTCGATTCCGGCGCGTCGGCATAAAGCGGCCGGATTGCCAGACGATGCCAGATCCAGATGCCGGCGATTGCCAGCAGAAGAACCGCAAGGCGCGCCACGGACAGGTAAGGCCGCAGTTTGGCAAAATCGGCGGGATCGAGGCTCGCCAGCATCAGCGACGGCAGGATCGCCGCGATCACCACGCAGTAGAAAATTTTCATGCGTGTCGCGAGCCTTCCCATGATCAGGTCGCGAGCCGCGGCGGACACCCGGTAGGCCTTACCCAGCTTGCCGAATGGGTGAAAGATGAAATCGTCACCGTCCGGTTTGAGCCAAAGCGTGGCGCGATTGGAAGCATCGCGAAAGCGCTGACGGTAGATGAACGGCAGCAGAAGCGCCCCGACCATTACGAGCGAAGGTAACATCGGTGCCATTTCCGTAACCGCTCGCTTTCAGGCCTTGTCGCGGATAGCCTTGCCGTGGATATAGCTACGAATCAAAGGTCGGATTAGTCAGCCCAGGAATTCCTATGCCGGAACCATGGAATAAATACGAACGCACCGCGGCGCGCCGCCACGGCAAACCTGGGCGCGAGCTGCGGCCGAAGAGCGTCACGGTTGATGTCCACGCCCATGTCGGCATCGCCGAGGCGGCGCAATTTGTCGAGCCGCATCTCGACTGGTCGAGCATCCCGCTCGCGCGTTTCGCCAATGCCGAGACCAAAGCGCTGTCGGCGAAGCAGGAGGTCGACATCCGCGCCACCGCTGGCGTCGACCGGCGGCTTGCCGATCTCGATGCCATGGGCGTCGACATCCAGATGATCGCGCCGCCGCCGCCGCAATGTTACTACACGGTGCCGCTCGACATCGCCGTGCGGGCGACGCAGATGGTGAACGACGGCCTCGCCGCGTTCTGCGCCAAAAAGCCCGACCGCTTCAGACCGTTCGGCTCGGTGCCGATGATTGACGGCAACGAAGCGGCGAAAGAGCTGGAACGCTGCGTCAAACAACTCGGCTTCACCGGGGTCGAGATTTTGACCAATGTGGCCGGCAAGGAATTGTCCGATCCCGCCTTCGCGCCGTTCTGGCAAAAAGCCGAGGCGCTCGGCGTGCTGGTGATGATCCATCCCAACGGCTTCACCGACGCGTCAAGGCTGTCGCGGTTCTATTTCAACAACGTCATCGGCAATCCGCTCGAGACGACAATTGCGCTGCATTACCTGATCTTCGACGGTGTGCTCGAACGCCACCCGAACCTGAAAATCCTCGCCGTGCACGGCGGCGGCTATCTCGGCGCCTATTCGGGCCGCATCGACCACGCCTGGGGCGCACGCTCCGACAGCCATGGCGCACTGCCGAAGCCGCCGACCGAGTATCTCAAGCGCATCTATGTCGACACCGTGGTGTTCACGCCGCACCAGCTCGACGCACTGGTGCGCATCTTCGGCGCCGACCATGTGCTCATGGGCACCGATTATCCGTACGACATGGCCGAATTCGACCCGGTCGCCCACATCGCCGGCGTCCAAGGCTTCGATGCCGCGACCGGCGCGGCGCTGGCCGGCGGCAACGCGAAGCGCCTTTTGGGGCTGTAAAGCTCGTCTCGCTGACATCATCCGCGCAAGCGGATGATCCAGTCATCGTCGCACGATACGTCAATTACTGGATCGCCCGCCTTCGCGGGCGATGACAGCACAAATTCCTGCCGCGGATGTCACATCTGCAGGACCTCGCTCGTCTTGATGTCGGAACCCAACAGAAGGAGTCCCATCATGACTGCCAAGATCGATCCGTTCGCCGTGGCGCCGGCGCAGATGAAGAGCTGGCTCAACGCATCGCTGGCCGTCGCCTCGAGCCTCGACCCGACGCTGATGCATCTGGTCGAGATTCGTGCCTCGCAGCTCAACGGCTGCGCCAACTGCATCAACATGCATGCGGCGGACGCCCGGGCCAAGGGCGAAACCGAGCAGCGTATCTACCTGCTGGCGGCCTGGCGCGAAGCCCCATGCTATTCGGAGCGCGAACGGGCCGCACTCGGCTGGACCGACGCGCTGACGCGGCTCTCCGAAGGGCCCGAGCTGGACGGCGCCCGTGAGGCCCTCAGGACGCATTTCTCCGAGGAGGAACAGATCAAGCTCACGCTCATGATCAACGTCATCAACGGCTGGAATCGCATCGCGGTCGGTTTCGGGCTGTTTGCCGATCCGGCGGCGATCAAAGCCGTGGCCGCCAAAGCGGCCGCCGCGTGACGACGCAGCGTTAGTCAAGTAGTGAACGTAGCCCGGATGTCGCGGCCACAGGCCGCGACATCCGGGAACGACTTTCCCGCATGTCGCTGCGCTCGTGCGGCTGCTTGTCCGCTACTCCGGCAGCCAGCGTCGCGGCGTCTCGCGCTTGTCATCGTAGGCCGCCTCGAACACGGGCTCGGCGAGCGTCGACTGGATGCGCAGCACGCTCGTGCCGGTGTTGGAGAAACCGTGCCTGCGGCCCGCCGGCACGACGACGAGCTGGCCCGCGGTAAGCGTGACGCGCGCCTCGCCGATCCACACTTCGGCCTGTCCTTCGAACACGCGCAGGATTTCCTCGACCGCGTGCAGATGCGTCGGCGCGCCGTGGCCCGGCTCGCACCACTGCTCGAATACGCAAAGCTGGGCAGCGCCGTTGAGCGCCGAGACGTACATCTGCGTCGTGACGCCGGGCCGCCATTCTTCCTTCGGCTGGCGATTGAGGTCGACGAGCTGCATGGAGTTCCTCGTGCTGTTGTCTGAGCAAGTGGCTTGCATGAATCTTATCCCGGATTTCGCCCCGGTTGTCATCGAGACGGTCGTGCCGGCGAATATGCATCGATGCGTTGCACTTCGGCGCCTGACCTTACCGCGAATTAATTTGCTGGGCTGGTTTTGCGAGCCTAGCCTTGTTTTGGGGGGCGCACTGGACATTTGTGGATTATTCAATGTCTGGCGTTGCCGGGACTTTGCCCGCTGTCACGCGCCCGCTTTGGACAAAGATCATTTTTGCCATCGACGGCTGCGTGCAAAGGCAAACGGGTGTATTCGAGTTCAGCGATGCGCCCGACTGCATCTTCAGGGTGCAGCTCAGCAGGCTCACTGAAAATATCAAACTCGCCGACGGTACGTTGGGCCGCCCGGACGACCGCATTCTCGATCTGCATTTTTGGAATGAGCAGATACCCGTGCAGGGCGCCGGCAGCTCGCTGGCGTGGGGATGCCGCTTCAATCGAAGTTTCACAAAATCTCTTCGCATGCTGGCTGATTTTATCAACAACAGCGCCGAGCTCGCGGACGTAACCATCATTCGCGCCAACGTAACCCTCGAAATGCTCGATCGTATTGCCGAGCGGCATGGCTTTGAGCCTATTGGTCGCTTCGGCGCGGCTCCGATCTCGAAGCGCGTCCACGAGTTTGGTGAAAATATACTGTTTTGGATGCTGGCGCTGGCCTGCAATTGCAACGGCGAACGTCCCAAACAGTTTTGGCGGCGGCGTAAGCTGCTTTATCTGTCGCGGAATATTCTTGCGTGCGAACTACGAAAGCGTGGCGGGAGTGGACTGCACTAATTGGTCGGCAATTCGTAGCGGCGCGGCAAGGAATCGAACCGCGCGCCGTCCGGAATTTTGACCTGCAGCTCGCCCTGCCATGAATTGAGAACCGCGCCGTCGATCGGGCAGGCGAACTGACACGCGCCGCAATCGGTGCATTTCGATGGCTCGATCAGCGCCGAGCGGCAGCTCGGGGTGCGGACTTCAAAGATGCATTCCTGAGGGCACAGCGGCACGCAATCGAAATGTCCTTCGCAAATCGAAGCAACGATGGTGTGGGACACTGAACTGCCTTGGCTTAAGAGCGAAATGCGAGCGCCAAACTTGGACGCAAATCCGGGCGTAAAGGCAGCGCCCACGTCCGGGTCAGACTTTTTCCTCGTCTTTTTCCTTGCTTTCTTTGTCTTTGTTGGCTTCGTCCTTGGCCAGCTTGGCGGCAAGTTGTTGCGACAGCGCCGCAATGTTGGTCGGCAGCGGTTCATCGACCAGCGCGCCGTAGTACCGGCGAAGCTCGTCTGCAATCGTCCACGGGATCATGTGGCCGAACGGAATGACGTTGTCCGGCGGGTTGTCGTCGTTCTCGGGCATTACCCCTCCCGAAGCCGGTCCACTATAACGCAACGCAGCAAAAGTGGTTCCAAATTAGGCATGTCGACCGCCCATTGCCTGCCTTAATCGGAGCCACTATGCCATTCGCGCGACAGAACGGGAACGGCGCAAGCCAAGCGGGAAATCACAGGCCATGGTGCGGCGGCGCATGATCGAGGAGCCGGTGTCGCGGCTGGCGACTTGGTCGCTGCGGCTCGCGCTGTTTTCGCTGGTCGCGACCGTCATGGCGCTGATCGTCGTGCGGTCCGGCGCGCTCGATCTGGTGCCGGCGGTATCGACCCTGGCTGGCGCTTTGGTGCTGGCGGGCGTTGCCATTCTGCTGGCCTTTGCCGCCGGCATCGTCATCTGGCGCGATGGTCTCGGCGGCCTGCGCCAGGCCGTATTCGCGGTGCTGATCGGGGTCGCGCTGATCGGCTATCCGGCCTATCTCGGCGCGCGCGCCTATCAGCTGCCGGCGATCTACGACGTCACCACCGACCCGATCGATCCGCCGCAATTCGATGCCATTGCGCGGCTGCGGCCGCGCGACGCCAACCCGATCGCCTACCAGGGCCTCTATGCGGCCGAGCTGCAGCACGCGGCCTATCCGGACATCGATCCGGAAGACACCACGGCATCGCCGCAAGAGGCGTTCGATGTGGCGATGAAGATCATCGTCAAGCGCAAGTGGCGCGTCGTCGACGCCCGCCCGCCGCGCGGGCCGGCCGTAGGCGGACCGACCGACGGACCGCCGCGCGACGGCATCATCGAGGCGGTGGCGCGTTCGCTGATCCTCGGCTTTCCGGAAGACGTCGTGGTGCGTATCCGCGCCACCAATGACGGCACGCGCATCGACGTACGTTCGGCGTCGCGCTACGGCCGCAGCGATCTCGGCAGCAATGCCGCGCGCGTGCGCAACCTCATCACCGATATCGACGCGGTGCTGTCGCAGCCGCAACCGGAAAAGCCGGTGGAAAAAGCGCCGCCGCGGCCGGCTCAGCCGGCGCCGCGCGGGCGCTCGGTCAAGCGGTAGGTGCCGTTGATCGACGGCGGCCCGTCGGTCGCGACTACGCCACGCGCCACCAGATCTTCAAGATGCGCCAGCGTCGACAGTCCAGCGGCGCCGACGAGGCGCGGATCGAGCCCGATATAGACCGCCTTGACGATGGTCGGCACGTCGGCTTCGCCCTTGCCGAGCCGATGCAGGATCGAGGCTTCGCGGCCCTGCCGATGGTGGATCAGAAACTGCACGTAGCGTTGCGCGTCGCGCACCGGCGCGCCGTGGCCGGGCAGGTAGGTCGGCTCGGGCCGGCGCGCGAGCTTTTCCAGCGATGCCATGTAGTCGCTCATGGCGCCGTCCGGCGGCGCCACGATGGTGGTCGACCACGCCATCACATGATCGCCGGCGAACAGAAGATCGCCTTCCTTGTAGGCGAACGCCATGTGATTGGCGGTGTGGCCGGGCGTGGTTACCGCCTCCATGGTCCAGCCGTCGCCTGAAACCGTGTCGCCATCTTTCAGCGCCGTGTCGGGACGGAAATCCATGTCGCCGGAGGCGTCGAGGCGGCGCGTATCGCCGATGTGAATCGGCCGCGATGCCCGGTGCGGTCCTTCGGCGAAAACCTCAGCACCGGTCGCGGCCTTGATCTTGGGTACGGCCGGCGAATGGTCGCGATGCGTATGCGTGACGAAGATGTGGGTGACGGTCTCGCCGCGCACCGCGTCAAGCAGTGCCGCCACATGAGCGTCATCGTCCGGGCCCGGATCGACGATCGCGACTTTGCCGCGGCCGAGGATGTAGCTCATCGTACCCTTGAAGGTGAACGGCCCGGGATTGTTGGCGAGGACCGCGCGCACGCCGGGCGCCACCTCCTTGGGCTGATCGGGCACCAGATCGAATGTCTTGTCGAAAGGAACGTCGTCGGTCACTGCGGCTGCCATGCTCCGTGGCGGGAGCGTTCAGTAATCACGTGGGGCAGGGGTGCGCAACCACGGCCGCCGCGCCTCAAATCCGCGATGGGCGGCGCTGAAAATAAATGGAGCCCCGGTGCCGGGATATCCGGGGCTCCAGCGCTCTCATTCAACACGTGAGTGAGACCGAGATCGCAGAACCTATTATGCAAGGCGCGGGCCAAGTCCGCGACGGGCAAACCGGCTGGCAAATTGGCCGGATTCATCGGGGTTTTCGCGGGCCATTGCGGGGCTGGTGTCGAAGCAGGCGTCTTCTTGGCTATTTTGCAGGCAGGCCTCCTCAGAACGGCGTGCGGCTGCGGATGGCGGCCGCCAGCGTGCCCTCGTCCAGATAGTCGAGTTCGCCGCCGACCGGCACGCCGTGGGCGAGCCGCGTCACCTTGATGTCGCGGTCGTGCAGGAGGTCGGTGATGTAGTGCGCGGTGCTCTGGCCGTCGACGGTGGCGTTGAGCGCCAGGATCAATTCCTTCACCGCCGGATCGTGCGCGCGCCTGATCAGCGCGTCGACGGTGAGATCGTCCGGCCCGACGCCGTCGAGCGGCGACAGCGTGCCGCCGAGCACGTGATAGCGGCCGTTGAGCGCATGCGCGCGCTCCAGCGCCCACAGATCGGCGACGTCGGCCACCACCACGATGGCGGACGCATCGCGCCGCGCATCGGTGCAGATGGTGCACGGGTTCTGCGTATCGATGTTGCCGCAGGTCCGGCAAATCTGGATTTTCTCCATCGCGGTATCGAGCGCGGCGGCGAGCGGCGCCATCAGCGCTTCGCGCTTCTTGATCAGATGCAAGGCCGCGCGCCGTGCCGAGCGCGGGCCGAGCCCGGGCAGGCGCGCCAGCAGCTGGATCAGGCGTTCGATCTCCGGTCCGGCGACCGCCCCTGCCATCAGAACAACTTCAGTCCGGGCGGCAGCGGCAGGCCGCCGGTCAGCGCCTGCATCTTCTCGGCCAGCATCGCCTCGAGCTTGCGCTTGGCGTCGGCGTGCGCGGCGACGATGAGATCTTCGACGATCTCTTTCTGATCCGGCTTGAACAGCGAATCGTCGATGCGGGTGTGGCGCAGATCGCCTTTGCCGGACAGCGTCACGGCGACCATGTTGCCGCCGGCCGTGCCTTCGACCTCGATCTGATCGAGCTCGGCCTGCATCGCTTCCATCTTCGATTTGAATTCCGCGGCCTGTTTCATCAGGCCCATGAAGTCGGCCATTGTTGATCCTTATATCTCGTCGTCCGGAGCTTCACTGTCGCCCTGCGGGTTCAACGGTAAGTCCTCGGCATTGTTTCCAGCCGCCCCCGGCGGCGGGCGCACGTCGACGATCTCGGCGCCGGGGAATTTGGCCAGCACCGCCGCCACCAGCGGATCGGCGCGCACGCCGTCTTTCAGTTCGGCTTTGCGCGCCTCGGCCTGCGCCCGCAGGCTTGGCGCGCCAGGCTCGCCGGACACCGCGACCATCCAGCGCCGCCCGGTCCAGGCGCCAAGTTTTTTCGACAGCTCCCCGGCCAGCGCCTGCGAGGCGCCCGGCTCCAGTGCGATCTCGAGCTTGCCGTCCTCGAACCGCACCAGCCGCACGTCGCGCTCCAGCGCGCTCTTCATGCCGAGGTCGCGCTTTTCGCCGGCGAGCGCGACCAGATCCTCGAAGCTCGCGACGGCGCGAAGGGGAACGTTGTCTGAAGCCGCGCGCGGTTCGCTCACGGCGGCGGGCGCTGCTGACGGCGCCGCCGTTGCCAGCGCGGCGCGCGGCGCCCCGCGCGGCCCACCGTGTGTTTCAGAACGTTGCGGCATTACGGTGCGTGGCGCTTCCGCGCGCGGCGCGGTCGCCGGCATCGCGGCCGCCGCGGCGCCCGCGCCGCCGCGCGCGGCAGAATCGCCGAGCGAGCGGATCACTTCGTCAGGCGTCGGCAGATCGGCCGCGTAGGCGATGCGCACCAGCACCATCTCGGCGGCGGCGAGCGGCCGGCCGGCCGCCTCGACCTCGGTGATGCCCTTGAGCAACATCTGCCAGGTGCGCGCCAACACCCGCATCGACAGCTTCTCGGCAAAGCCGCGGCCGCGCGTGCGCTCCGCTTCCGTCAGCGACACGTCGTCGGCCAGCGCCGGCACGATTTTCAGCCGCGTGACGAAATGGGTGAATTCGGCAAGGTCGGCGAGGATCATCGCCGGATCGGCGCCGGTGTCGTACTGGTCGCGCAGTTCGGCCAGCGCGCGCGGCATGTCGGCGCGCATCAGCGCCTCGAACAGATCGATGACGCGGGTGCGGTCGGCAAGCCCCAGCATGCCGCGCACGTCCTCGGCGCGCACCGGCCCCGCCGGCTTTGTTGAATTGCCGGCTCCGCCGGCATGCGCGATCGCCTGATCGAACAAAGACAGCGCGTCGCGCACCGAGCCTTCGGCGGCGCGCGCGATCAGCGCCAGCGCCTCGGGCGCGGCCTCGATGCCTTCCTTGCCGGCAATGCCTTGCAGGTGCGCCACCAAGGCCGCGGCGTCGACCCGGCGCAGATCGAAGCGCTGGCAGCGCGACAGCACGGTGATCGGAACTTTGCGGATTTCGGTGGTGGCGAAAATGAACTTGGCGTGCGCCGGCGGCTCTTCCAGCGTCTTGAGCAGCGCGTTGAAGGCGGCGCCCGACAGCATGTGCACTTCGTCGAGGATATAGACCTTGGTGCGCGCCGACACCGGCGCGTAGCGCACCGCGTCGTTGATGGCGCGCACGTCGTCGACGCCGTTATGCGAGGCCGCGTCCATCTCGATGACGTCGAGATGCCGGCTCTCCATGATCGCCTGGCAGTGCACGCCGAGTACCGGCATGTTCACCGTCGGGCCCTTCACCGAGCCGTCCGGCAGTTCGTAATTGAGCGCGCGCGCCAGGATGCGCGCCGTCGTGGTCTTGCCGACGCCGCGCACGCCGGTGAGCACCCAGGCCTGCGGAATCCGCCCGGTCTCGAACGCGTTGGTCAGCGTGCGCACCATGGCGTCCTGGCCGATCAGGTCGGCGAACGTCGACGGCCGGTATTTGCGCGCGAGAACGCGATAGGCTGCGGCGGGTGTGGTGGTGGCGTCGGTCATTTGGAAAGTGTAGCCCGGATGAGCGAAGCGAAATCCGGGAATCTTGTGTGCCGGACGCGCGGACCCCGGATGTCGCTTCGCTCATCCGGGCTGCGATAATAGGTGGGAGGCTGACGAGCGACCCGAACCGCGCTCGTTAGGGCTGCTTCCTTCCGGATCTGACCCGGTTGGCGAGTGGCTCGTCCACCGCCAACCTCCCGGCCCCTATATCGGCAAAGGGCAGGGCGAAAGCAAGCGTTCCCCCCGGCGTCATTGCCGGGCCGGTCAAGCCGGTATGGCGAGGGGGTACGCTCGCCCTGGATCGCCTGATTTGATATGCTGCATTCATGGTCAAGACTCTCGAACAAGCCATTGCCGAAGTGGAGCGCCTGCCCGACGAGGATCAGGAACAGATCGGGCGGACCTTGCTCTCGCACGTCGAGAAGCTGCGTGCCTTGCGCGTGGAAATCGACAAGGGCATCCGCTCGCTCGATGCCGGGCAGGGAAGAGCCTCCAGCATCGACGATTTTATTTCGGCAAAAGAACCGGTAGATGCCGGAAGCCAGGCGCGAGGCTCTCTGGTCGCTTGTGCGCGTCTTGGACGGACGGCAGGATATCGAGGAAAAATTCGCCGTCCGGGACCTGGAGTAACGGTGCCGTCCGTAGGCCGCTGCTCCGCCGCTTGCCATCACGCGACACGGCGGTAGCCGTAGAGCTGCGCCGCGAGGCTCGTGCCGAGCATGCCGATGACGAAGCCCGCGGAAAACACATTGAGGCTGTGCAGCTTGGCCAGTCCCGCCTGCCAGGCGATGCCGTTGAGCACGGCGAAAACGATGACGACGCCGATGCCGTAACCGGTAAGCGTGCGCATGTGACGATCCTCCTGTTCCGGTCGCCCCGCCTGACGGGACTCGACCACGGATGCATGGACGAACTGAGGCACTACGGAACACCGTCCTCGCGGCGCGTAACTGCTCCTTCTCCCCGCTGCGCGGGGAGAAGGTCGGGATGAGGGGCGTTGCCGCATATCTCAACTTCGAAGCTCTGCATTGCGTCAGCGCCCCCTCACCCGGATTGCTTCGCTTGCGCTTGCAATCGCGACCTCTCCCCGCGCGGCGGGGAGAGGTGAGCGCAGTTCTCCCGTTCTCGCGCCGCGATTTTTCGTTTCGCGCGCGAGCTTCCGGCCAACCATGTCCTTTTCGATGCTTCCCCTGCACCGTTTCGAAAAAGGGGAAGCGGAACGCCGAGAGACGCGTCGTCAAACCCGCGCTCGCAGCGCGGGGCGCGCTCTGCGGAGCGCGCTCGCCTCTCGGCGTCCCACTGCGGCTCTTGCCAGGGAGACAGCTGGTCCCCAGGGCTCTGCATCAGGCCATGCTTCGGGGGAGCAGTCCGGGGCGTTCAGTCCTGTACGGCCGCCCCAACCGGGGGGCGGAGACCTTGCGCTGCTCCACGGGCGTTACCCGCGCCGGAACGAAATAACTGTCCCCGTCCAGTGAGCACCTCACACGCCGGTCGTTGTGCCGGCGGGCTGATGCCCGATGCCGCCCGGGAGCGGGTTACAAATCCGCCCGCGGGCACCGCACTCGCCCCGTCCCAATGAGTGTCCTCGCGAAGAACGTCCCTTCGAAAGGCGAGATGAGGTCTTTTAGTTCGGCGGGCGGCGTGGATTCAAGAAATTCCGAAGGCGGCACCCATCTCTTTGATGCGGCGAGAGTCTTTTTTCGTTGTTTGTTCGATTCGCGGCGTGGCAATTGTGGCATTGCTGCCATGATTCGTATTTCTCCGCTAAGATACGGAGAGCAGGGCCATTTTCGAATTACGGCGGCGAATCACTGCATTTTTTGCTCGTCTTTGATTCGCTCAATCTGCAATTACGAATTACGCGAATTACGGTGGCAGCATTCAATTCGGATTGCATTACTGAGATTAAATGCACTGGTCATCATAATGCCCGATGCGCGGCCACCTCAGGGTGACGGAACGGTTTGTAGGGTGGGCAAAGGCGTGCCCACGCGTAAGCACACCGCGTGGGCTTCGCTTCGTTCAGCCTACCCTTGCTTGTACGTCACAAACAGGATGTCTGGACGTGTATGCAAGGCCGCACCTCACCATGCCCTGGCTGCCCCGGTGCGTAGTTGTACAAAGGCCCCGTGCTGTAACCACGTTGCCCGCTCTGGATTTTTTGCATGCCTTCGGCGGCGCCAGTCTTTTGCGCGTCGTGATGGCTCAACCGTGTTTGGGCGAGCGCTGGCGCGACCGCCATGGACACGCCGAGAACCAGTGCGGCCAAGCTGATACCACCTGAACTAATTTTCATAGCAATCTCCTGTAGCTTTTGTTTCCCTTTTATTGATATGGCTACGCGAGGACGCGATGCAATCCCCTGCGGCGTTATGTTTGTTATGCAGATAGTTTTTGATTTTGGATCAATGACAAGACAAAAAATGATGTTTATTTTTGGGTGTGTTCAAAATTGCTCAGACTCCCTCGTGTGGCCGATGCAGCCTGCAAGCGAGGGGCTCTTATGAACGAAGAGTCATCATGGAACAGGCCGTCCGAAGCAAGACCGCTGAGCGCTACCGTCACCTTCTTGAGAGGCTGCGTGAGGACGGGAGCGTGCCTGAGAAAACGTGGCAGCAGACAATTTCCCGTCTTCTGGCCGAAGAGCAACGAAAGCAAAAGGATCGGGCGATCAAATTTATCGGCTTGGTAGGGAAACTTATTCGCTCGCCGCCGTATTAGTGTTATCATCATGGCGATTTGCAGCCCGTATTTACTAAGGCCCCTCCGAACCTTTCGGCAGGCTTGCAGTGACATCTCGGCGTCGCATCCAGAATTGATACCTCCCGGAATTGATGCGCTCGCTGTCGAGAATGCGGCGTACGACTACAACCTCGCTGTCAAAAACAGAGGTCGTCCACCTAAGTCGTGGCGATGGGAAATTTACAAGGCCGGAAAGAGCAAGCCGGTGCGACAATCTGAGTTTTTCGAAACGATGTCCGAAGCTACGCGAACAGGCAAGTTGGCATTGGCAGAACTCCGGGCCAAGCGGGCCGCTTGACTGCTGTTATTGGTTCGCCCGGTCGGTACCTTGCCGTGCTGCAGCGCCACATCGGTTTGTCAAGCGGATCGGGTTCGTCGGCTAGCCAGCCGGAGTGGTCGCGAATCGCCCAAACGCGATCAGCGATGCCACGCACCATCGCTGGCGGGCTGCACAGACGGCCGAAAGCGGGTAGCAGGGGTAAGGAGCGGACCGAAAGGTCAACCGCACAATCAAGCCGCCGCCGAAAGAGAGCTCGGCTAGCTTTTGTTCCCCAACCATTCAGGGGTGGGTCTGCCGCTAGTCGGTAATGAGCTACTTTGAGAATAAGGCGGTCCGTTCGAGTGGTCGAAATTGCTCAGACTTCCTTCTCCGACTGAAGCAGCCTGCTAACGAGGGGACGGAGAAGCAACATGGACAAGTTCGTCCGAAGCCAAAATATTGCGCGCTATTATAAGCTGCTAGACCGTGTGACCGAGGAACCAGACCGCCAGCGAATAATCGAGCTGCTTGCCGAAGAGCGGCAGAAACAAAAAGATGCTGGCGACCCCCTATTGTTGCCAGGATACTAACGGCGGGTGCAAGCCGATCGACGCCAAATGCCAGACCGTAGGGACGCTGCCGACCTTCGACGTCGCTTCCCGCATGCGCTGACCGGCGATCGCAAAGGGCTCTGGCGCTACCGCGTCGGCGATTTTCGCATCGTCGCATCTATCGAGGACGGCCGGTTCGTGGTGCTTGTGGTGACCGTCGGCCATCGGCGTGAAGTCTATCGGTGAGGTCCCCATGCCGCTTGCTGCTTCCTCCCCTGAAAGGGGAGGAATGAGGAGGGGTCGCGGGCCGCAATTGCGGGTGTTCTTGTTTCATCTGGATGCGGCGAAGTCAGCGGACCCCCACTCTAACTCTCCCCCTTTCAGGGGGAGAGAAGCGCGAGCGGCATGGGCGGAGAACTGCTGCAATGTTCGAGTGGCCGCTGGCTGCTTCCTCCCCTCAAAGGGGAGGAATGAGGAGGGGTCGCGGGCCGCAATTGCGGGTGTCCTTGTTTCATCTGGATGCGACGAGTCAGCAGACCCCCACTCTAACTCTCCCCCTTTCAGGGGGAGAGAAGCGCGAGCGGCTTGGGCGGAGAACTGCCGTCGATGCATGAGCGGCCGCTCGGCCGGGATCACGATGCGGCCGCGGCAAGACTCCTCCTCGCCGATCGGCGCTCGCCGGTTTTCTGGTCGGCGAGATCAATGTAGGCTCGTGGCGCATCGGCGAGCCGATGAGAGGGGCGAATCATGTCTGATAGCGAGGGTGCCGGCGCGGCGCCGCCGGTTGCGCCGGCCATCCCGCCGAACACGTCGCAGCGGAAAATTCCGCGGTGGCTTTCCGCGGTCATCGGCCTGGTCTTTGTCATCATCGGCCTGAGCAGACTCTATAACGTGTTCTATCCGTCGCTGCCGGGTTGCGACGCGGATACCACGACCGGCGTCGTCCGCAAGATTTTCAAGGACAAGAACGTCGAGCTGACAAGTCTGACTAATTTCAAGACCATCACGGATACGTCGTCGCAAAAGACCTGTCAGGCCGACGCGATGACGGCGAAAGAGACCGCGGTGATCTCGTATCAGGTCACATGGCAAGGCAGCGACGTACGCGTTCTCATCACGCATGTCGATGCGCACGCGCGATAGCGGCGTACCGAGCCTCGAAGGGCGACGGCCGCAGCGTCTGAGCAGCATCCTTCGAGGCTCGCGCTGCGCGCGAGCGCCTCAGAATGACGGCGTAGGTTCTGAGGCGTTTGCGTCATAATAACGCTGTGGCCCGCAGCCCTCTTACGCGCCCTTCGGCACCTGTTAAGCTTCATATCAGACCGCCGGCGCAATGCGTTGCGCAGCGGCGGCGATCGGACTTCGGGCGGGCGGATAATCTGAACAACAAGATCGTTCGCTCGGAAGCGTCGGTTCTGGAACGTCAATTTGAGGGGGAGGACATCGTGATATTGCCGCGTCGTAAATTTCTGCGTCTGGCTGCGGGAGCCGCCGCGCTGCCGCCGCTCACGCGCGTTGCCGCAGCGCAGGCCGCCTATCCGACGCGGCCGGTCCATGTGGTCATCGGCTTCACGCCGGGCGCGGCGGCCGATGTCGTGGCGCGGGTGTTTGCTCAGGCCGCGAGCCCGATCCTCGGCCAGCAGCTCGTCGTCGACAACAAGCCCGGTGCTGGCTCCAGCATCGCCGCCGAATACGTCGCCCACGCGGCGAAGGACGGCTACACGCTGTTTCTTGGCACATTGTCGATCATCACCAATCAGATCATCAACCCCAACAAGTCGCTCGATCTGATCAAGGATTTCGAACCCATCGCGCTGATCCAGAACGCGCCGATCATTCTGGTGGTCAATCCGGCGAGCGGCATCAACAGCCTCCAGGAGCTGATCGCGCGGTGCAAGGCGAAGCCGAAGGAGGCGCTCGATTCCAATGTCATCGGCAGCATGCCGCATTTCGCCAGCGAGCTGTTCGCGCAGAAGGCCGGCATCAAGCTGACGCAGGTGCCCTATCAGGGCAGCCCGCAGGCGGTCGAGGATGTGGTCGCCAACCGCACCCTGATGACGTTCTCGCCGGTTTCGACCGTCATCGGCCTGATCGCGGCCGGAAAGCTCAAGGCGCTGGCGACCACCACCAGCGAGCGCGCCAGCGCGCTGCCTGACGTGCCGACCATGAAGCAAGCGGGACTGCCCGGCGTCGAGACCAGCCTCTGGTTCGGCCTGTTCGCGCCCATCGGTACGCCGCGCGCCATCGTCGACAAGCTCGCGGCCGATGCCAAACAGGCGATGCATACGCCTTACGCCATGGCGGCGCTGCACAAGACGGGCGACGATCCGCTCGATGCCGGCCCCGACGAATTCGCCAAGTTCATGAAGAGCGAGATCGCGCGCTGGACCGAGGTCGCGCACGTTGCCGGTATCGTAAAAGGCTGAAGGCGCTGCCGGTCGCAGCCGCATCGTCATGGCCGGGCTTGCCCCGGCCATCTCTGTCTTTCATGCTGTGGCGTCTCTAAGACGTGGATGCCCGCGATCTGGCGCGGGCATGACGGCGAGGTTGGGAGGAAACAATGGTCGAACGCGGTCAGGCCGGGAAGGCCGAAAACGGCGCGGCGGCGCGGCTGCGCCAGCGCTATCCGACCGTCGAGGATTTGCGCAGCCGGGCGCGGGGCAGGGTGCCGCGGTTCGGCTTCGATTTCGTCGATGGCGGCGCCAACGAGGAATATTGCGTCGACCGCAATATCGCGGCGTTCCAGTCGATCGAGCTATTGCCGCGCTACTGTATCGAGGGCAAGGCGGCGACCGAGACCGAATTGTTCGGCCGCAAATACGCGGCCCCGATCGGCGTCGCGCCGATGGGCTCGGCCGGGCTGATGTGGCCGGGGGCGGAAAAGCTGTTCGCGGCCGAGGCGCAGCGCCAGCGCATCCCCTATGTGCTGGCGACGCCCGGCAATGCCTCGATCGAAGAGATCGCCGCGATCGCGCCGGACGTGTTCTGGTTTCAGCTCTACCGCTTTCCCTACAACGACCACGCCATCACCTTCGACCTGGTGCGCCGCGCCGACGCGGCCGGCGCGCATGTGCTGGTGCCGACGGTCGAACTCGGCCGGCAAGTCGAAGCGCCCGCGCGATATCAGGAACGGCTGCCGCGTCCCGTTCCCCATCAACCCGTGGACCACCTATCAGGTGCTGACCTCGCCGGCCTGGACCATGCAGCTGCTGCGCAACGGCATGCCGATCACCGCCAACCTCGTGCCCTACGCCGAGAAGGCGAGCCAGAACGCGACCGCCGAGGTGATGCAGCTGCGCTCGGGCGGCAGCCACACCTGGGAGGAACTGGCGCGGCTGCGCGATCGCTGGAAGCGGCCGTTCGTGGTCAAGGGCATTCTGCATCCGCACGATGCCGAGCGCGCAGTGGCGCTCGGCGCCGACGGCATCTGGGTGTCGAACCACGGCGGCCGGCATTTCGACGGCGCGCCTGCCTCGGTCGACGTGCTGCCGGCGATCGTGTCCGCGGTCGGCTCGCGCGCGGCAGTGATGATCGATAGCGGCATCCGCGGCGGGCTGGATGTCATTCGCGCGCTCGCGCTCGGCGCCAAATTCTGTTTCACCGGGCGCTGCTTCGCCTACGGCCTCGGCGCGCTCGGCCCGGCCGGCGCGCCGCACGTCGCCGATCTGTTCGTCGACGAGATCAAGACCGAGCTCCTCCACGTCGGCGCCCGCTCGGTCGCCGAAGCCGCCCACATCAAGGTGCGCCACCCGAACGCGTGGCGGATCGATAATTATTGAGGGCCATCGTCGCGAGGACTTGCCGCTCGCTGCTTCCTCCCCTGAAAGGGGAGGAATGAGGAGGGGTCGCGGGCCGCATTCTCTGCTTCTCCGACTTATCTGCATGCGGCAAGTCAGCGGACCCCCAATCTAACTCTCCCCCTTTCAGGGGAGAGAAGCGCGAGCGGCGCGTGCCGTGACTACCCCATCTCCTTGCCGACGTCGTAATTGTACAGCCAGCCGACCTGGAAGGCGGTGTTGTCGCCGCTCTTGGCGCTGCCGCCGAAGGTCTCGCGGAGCTTGAACTTGACGTCGCGTTTGAAGCGCGCCCAGCGCGAGGCGAGGTGGTTCTCCTTGGCGCGGGCGCGCGAGCCGAGCACGGCGGCACGTGCGCGCGGCGCGCGGATGCGCTCATAGTCTTTGAGCGCGGTGTCGAGATCGTCCGGCTGTTTGGCAATCATCGCGGCGAGCACGCAGCCGTCCTCGATCGCCATGGCGGCGCCCTGGCCGAGATAGGGCAGCATGGCGTGGGCGGAATCGCCGAGCAAAGTGGCGCGGCCCTTGTTCCAATGCTCCAGCGGATCGCGATCGTACAGCGCCCATTTGTACCAGCGGGTACTGCACGGAAAGATGCGGCGCAGGTCGGTGTGCCAGGCCGCGTAGGTCTCAACCGGCTCCGACACGTCGCATTCGCGCGTCCAGGATTCCTCGGTCCAGCCGTCGCTGTCGAAATGCGCGACGATGTTGAGCAGTTCGCCGCGCCGTACCGGATAGTGCACCACATGGCCGTGCGGCCCCATCCACATCGTGCCGTCTTTGATGTTGATGTCGTGCGGCACCGCGTCCGCCGCCGCCATGCCGCGCCAGCAGATGCAGCCGGTGAAGCGCGGCGCGTCGGCGCCGAACAGGCTGTTGCGCACCGCCGAGTGAATGCCGTCGGCGCCGACCACGATGTCGGCCTCGATCTCGCTGCCGTCGGCGAAGCGCGCCACGGCGTCCTTGGTGCGGCCCTCGACCGAAACGGCGCGCATGCCGGTGCGGATGTCGGTGGTTCTCAGCGCGCCGGCGAGGATCGCCAGGAGGTCGGCGCGATGTACCGACAGATTCGGCGCGCCGAATTTTTCTTTGAAATCGCTGCGGCGCGTGCGCGAGATGTAGCGGCCGCTATCCCAGGAGCGGATGTTGAGAAAGTTGGTGTCGCAGGCAGCGGCATTGACCTTGTCCTCGACGCCGAGCGCGCGCAGCGCCTTCACGGCGTTGGGCGTGGTGTTGAGCCCGGCGCCGATCTCGCTCAGGTTCGGCGCCTGTTCGCACACGATGGTCTCGACGCCGCGCTGCTCCAGCGCCAGCGCCGCGGCAAGCCCGCCGATCCCGCCTCCCACGATGGCAACGCGCGGCGCGCGTGGCATGCGATTTTCCTCCCGCGTGCAAGATTCGGTAACAGCAGCGCAACCCGTACGATAAACTATTCCATGAACGGCCGCCCGATCCAGAGGCGGTTGGTGCGGACACGGTGGGGCGCCGCAGCCTCCTACGGTATCCTACTTATGGATAAAACCTGAATTTTAACGCGCCCTGGCGCGTGCAGACTCTCCCGTGACGCTGCCGCTCGGCCGGCAAGAGATAACGGGAGACAACGATGTCCAGCGCAACTTCGGCCGCCAACGCCGCCAATGATGCCCATGATCCTTTTCAGCTCGGCATGATGTATTCGACCGGCGCCCCCGGGTCCCCCGACATGGTCGCCGCGCATAAGTGGTTCAACATCGCGGCGATGTACGGCAACGCCGAAGCGGCACGGCTGCGCCGCGAGATCGCAGAAGAAATGTCGCACGCCGAAATCGCCGCCGCCCAGCGCGCCGCACGCGACTGGATGACGAGGCATTAGGCCAATAAGAGCAGAAACCAGTGCTCGTTTCCCGGATGCGGTGCAGCGCGAAGCGGTGCACCGCTGATCCGGGACCTTAACGTACTCCGCGTTCGTAACGATCCCGGGTCTGCGGCGCACCACTTCGCTGCGCTTCGTGCTGCGCCGCGCCCGGGAAACGCGCTTGTGCCGACGCAACGGCTGACGCAAGCTGCGGCGGTGTCGGAAGAAACCAAAACGCAAGTTGCGATCGTGGGAGGTGGGCCGGTCGGGCTGGTGCTGGCGCTGTTGCTCGATTTCCACGGCGCCAAATGCACGATCTTCAACACCGAGCCGGAGAGCCGCTGGCATCCGAAGGGTAACGGCCAGAACGCCCGCACCATGGAGCTTTACCGCCGCCTCGGCTTCTCCGACGAGGTGCGCCGCCTCGGCCTGCCCGGCGACCATCCGTTCGATCAGGCGTATTTCACCCGGCTGTCGTCGCACGAAATCTATCGCTTTCCGATGCCGAGCCGCGATGAGCGCATCGCCATGCGGGCCCAGATGCCGGTCACCGATCAGCTTCCCGAGCCGATGTTTCACGTCAATCAGATGTATGTCGAGCGCTATCTGCTCGACTGCGTGCGCGCGTCGCCGAACATCGACGTGCGCTTCGGCTGGCAGGTCGACTGGTTCACGCAGAACGAGGACGGCGTGCGGCTGCACGCGCGCAAGGCCGCATCCACGGCTGGCGGCGCCGATGAAATCATCTGCAGCGCCGACTATGCGGCGGCGTGCGACGGCGGCAACGGCTTTATCAGAAAGACACTCGGCATCGCCCACGAGGGCGACGTGCAGAAGAAGGATGCCTACTGGGCCGGCCAGTTCTTCTCCATCTACATGCGCATCCCGGATTTGTATCCGAAATTCGTCGGTCATCGCCGCGGCTGGATGTATTGGGCGATCAATCCCGACCCGCACACGCGCGGCGTCATCTTCTCGCTCAACGGTGCCGATGAGTTCATGATGCTGATCAAGCCGGAGCGCGGCCACAGCGGCGTTGACACCGCCAAGGTGGCCGATTGGCTCAAGCGGACGATCGGCGCCGATATCGCGATCGAGATTCTGGCCTACCATCCGTGGAACGCCGGGCAGGCGCTGCTCGCCGAACGCTATCGCGCCGGCCGCATCTTCATCGCCGGCGACGCCGCGCATCTGTTCACGCCGACCGGCGGCTTCGGCATGAATACCGGCATCGACGACAGCTCGAATCTGGCGTGGAAACTGGCTGCGGTGCTGCAAGGCTGGGGCGGGCCGCGCCTGCTCGAGTCCTACGAGGCGGAGCGCAAGCCCATTGGACTGCGCAACACCGGCGCGTCGCGCAAATACGCCTCGCGCATGCACGACGCCGTGGTGCCGGACAATATCGAGGCCGAGGGTGCCGCGGGTGACGCCGCGCGCGCAGCCGCGGCGAACATGACCTACGTGCGCTACAATCATTTCAACCGCGACGAGGATAAGGACGCAGTTGGCGTGCAGCTTGGCGGCCGCTACGACGCTTCTCCCGTCATTGTTCCAGACGGTGCGGCACCGCCCGATATTTTTCCCGAGACCTACGACGAATACATCCCGAGCGGGCTTCCCGGCGGACGCGCGCCGCATCTTTGGCTCGACGATCGCCGCATCATGGGCAGTTCGCTGTTCGACCGGTTCGGCCGCGGCTTCACGCTGCTCCGGTTCGATTCCGGCGCGACCGACACGGCGCCGCTTGAGCGCGCCGCAGCGTCGCGCGGCATTCCGCTCAAGGTTTTGAACGTCGCGCTGCCGCAGGCGCGCGAACTCTATGGCCGCGCGCTCGCGCTCATTCGCCCCGACCAGTACATCGCCTGGCGCGGCGACCACGCGCCCGACGACGCCGATGCGCTGCTCGCGCGAGTTGCCGGCTTTTGAGCGTAGGCCATCGCCGGAAAGGCGAAATGAATCAAGCAGCACTGTCAGCGCGGCGGTTAAACGAGCGCTGCGGGACGGCATCGCGTCGCGCCGTGACAGGCTGAGTTGGACGGTGCTCGGCTTCACCGGGCTTGGAATATCGGCCGTGCTTGTCTCCCTGCTATTGTTTTCGCAATGGCCCTGAGTCATTGACTGGCACGGTGCCGGGACCACGCGCCCCGGCGCGGCCGTCGGCGCATGCAATCGGAGAGTTCTCATGAAGTGGCTTGTGAGTCTGGCCGTGCTGGCCGTTCTGTCCGTTCATCCCGCGCACGCCACCGACCTGGATTGCGTCAGCACCACGTTCAACTTGCTGTCGCCCAACGATAAGGTGTGCCTGAGCGTGTTTGAGGATCCGCAGGTGGCTGGCGTCGTTTGTCACATCTCGCAGGCGAGAAAAGGCGGCTGGGGCCAGCCTTTGGGCCTCAACGAAGATCCGTCTAATTTCTCGATCTCGTGCCGCCAGATCGGCCCGATCAACGTCGATCTGTCGAAGCTGCCCGACAAGACAGAGGTGTTCAGTCAGAAAACCAGCGTCTTTTTCAAGACGACCCGGATTTATCGCGTGCTCGACAAGCCGCACAACACGCTCATCTATCTCGCGATCAGCACCAAGATCATCAACGGTTCGCCGGCGAACGCGATCTCAACCGTTCCGATCATGCCGTGGCCGCATTGACGCGCTGTGTACTGTCGTCGTCCGCGTTGGCAGACGATCCAGTAAACGCCGGGACTGCCCGCGGCGCGCTTCGTCAGCCGCGTTCGCACGATTCTCGCAAATCTCACAAAGTAGCGAGCGAACAAATCTGCCATTGATAATTGCAGTGCTGCATCGCACAATTTAGGGCGTCCGGGTGTCGCAATGGGGGTTATGCCATGGTCGACTCCACGTCTAGCGCCGCAAGTGCGCCCGAAGTACCGGCAATCCCGGCGTCGCCGTCGGCGCCTTTTGATTTTGGCAAGTGGGGCGCGAGCGCCTTCGATCTTTCGCGCTGGGGCCTCGCGCCGTCCGATATCGCGAAATTGAGGCTCTCCGAATTTGATCTGCCGCATTGGCTGGTCGTACCGCTGCTGCGGGCGTTCCGTGAGTGCAACACCGCCGCCGACATACTGTTTTAC
Source organism: uncultured Alphaproteobacteria bacterium (assembly GCA_963729965.1). Taxonomy (GTDB): domain Bacteria; phylum Pseudomonadota; class Alphaproteobacteria; order Rhizobiales; family Xanthobacteraceae; genus BOG-931. Next base: position 140,538 of record CAVSPX010000004.1, on the reverse strand, counting down.
GATGTCAATTTGCTCTGGCTGCGGTTGTTCACCCACGGCATCACGGTCACGACGACAGCCGGCGCGAGCGGCCCCGGCGTCGCACAGGACAGCCTCACCGCGCTGCAGGCCGCCGCCATACTCAATCTGAGTTCGGTCGTCGATCCGGAGGGCGTCATTCTGGTCGTCGATGCTCATCGCGCGCCGTTCGTGCAGCGTTACAGTGACGTGAAAGATTTTCTTGCCGCAGGATTGCAGTTTCCGGGCGGCGGCAGCGCCGACGGCGCGACAGCCAAGCCGGTCGAGGTGATCAGCGTGACTGGCGTCGGCAGTTCGGCGCTGGGCTCGGCGGCATTCGCCTGGAACATCTCCGAGTTGCTGCGCAGGCCGGTGGCGGCGATCGTGCCCGGCTACGGCCTGGCCGATATTATTCCGCAGGCGCTCGGCGGATGGTTCGGTTTCGGCGTACACGATTTCGTGCGCCGCTGCGTGCAGCAATTTCTTCTGCAGGCCATGCCGCAAGTCGCGACCATCGGTCGGCATCTGTCATCGACAATCCTCGGCGATGAAGCATTTCGCAGCGGCAGTCCGGAAAGCGACGTCCTGCATCAGATTCTGCTGCAGGCTCCCGGGATCAAGCGGCTCTACGGCCACAGCAAAGGGGCGCTGTGTATTCAAAACGCGGTACGCGCACTGCCCGCGGATCGCTACGACAGTCTGCACGTGACGACCTTTGGCTGCGTTGTGCAGGAGGAAACCGCCGCCGACTACAATCAGATCATGGGCAACATCGACGCACTCGGACAGCTCAATTCGTGGGGCAACTGGCCGGAGCAATGGATCAAAAGCTGGCATTCGACCAATTCGGTGCTGCCGCTGACCATGCCGATTGCCGATTTGGTCAAGCAAGATGTACGCGATGAGGATCCGGTCGCCGTCGAGCCGGCGCAATTGCGAGCGGCTTTGTACGCGGCCCTCAAGGAACTTTTGCCGCCAAGCCTGTTGGCGCCGGCGCAGAGCAGCACACATTAATCAAGTGCTGAGGCCCGGCCTGGCGGTTTAAGCGTGTTGGCCTGCGCGTCACCGTCAACGGCCGGCCTGCGGTTGATCGCCCGCAAGCTTGACCTCGCTGCCCGGCGCGGCTTCAATCCGCTGTAAATGTGATTTGGACGCGTGTAGGAGGAAGTGAATGACCTTCCGCATCGCCATTGTGCAGCCGATTGCGCATCCGCCCGGCGGGGACGAGCGCAACGTCGCCGAGGCCGTCCGCGCCATCGAGCATGCCGCGCACGAGGGCGCCGATTTCGTTTGCTTTCCGGAAACCTATCCGGGCCCGTGGCGCATGCCGGCGAGCTTCGATCCGATTCCGGCGCTGGCCGAGGCGGCGGCGACGCACACCGTGCACGTGGTGTTTGGAACCATCGAGCCGATCGATCGCAAGGCGGCGACCGCACACAATCTGATCGTCATGGCATATCCGGACGGCCGGACGCCGGTGCGCTACCGGCGCACGCACCCGAATGGGCCGTGGATCTATACGGGCGGTCCGAGTTGGGAATTCAAATACGTCGCCGGCAACGAGTTTCCGGTGTTCGACACCGCGCACGGCAGGGTCGGGCTCGCCATGTGCAGCGAAGTCTACATGCCGGAGGTGACACGCTCGCTGGCGCTGCGTGGCGCGGAGCTCATCTTCATGCCGGCCGGTACCGACAAGCGCCGGCTGTGGGCGACGTGGCGGACGCTGATCTGGGCGCGCGCCATCGAGAATCTGGCAGTTGTGGTGACGACGCAGAATCTGTTCGATCACACTCAGCGCGGCCTCGCCATGGTGGCGACGCCCGAAGAGATTTTGTTTGAGAGCACCGCGGCGGGATTGAGCGTGGTCGATGTCGAACTTGAGCGCGTGCGCTACCTGCGCGCCACGCGCGACGAAGTCGGCTCGTCGGCGACCTGCGCCGCCAAACAGGGCGTGCTCGGTCCGCAATGGCAGCGCCCGGAGCTGTACGATTCGTTCTATCCGCGGCCGCTGCGTGAAGCGGCTGAGTGAAGCAGATGGCCAATTTGCGCGTCATTCCGGGGCCGAGAGTAGCGAGCAGCCCGGAATCCATAATCCCTGCTTGCGCGGTTCCGGTTCGCTGTTGCGAGGGCGTCGCCACTCGCGGTCATGGATTCCGGATTTGCCGCTTCGCGGCGATCCGGAATGACAGATCGTAGCCGTCGTGCCCATTCGCTCCGAACTCGGCCCCTGGCCCTATCTCGGTTATACGGGAAGCCGAATCGATCGCGCCGCGCAGTGCCGCACGGATGATGCGACGCTGGCGAAATTCGCGAGCGATCCGGCCGCCGGCTATTATCTGATCGGCGGCGAACTCGTCGTGCTGCGCAACGAAGGCGGCGCGCTGCAACCATTGTTTACGGCCGAAGAGGCGGGCGCGTTCGCCGGCGCGCGTGAGACCCTGTTCCTCGGCCTGATGGATCGTGCGCCGCGATTCGGGATCGGTCTTGATCCCGGCGCCGTCGAACCGCTCAAGACGCGCGGCGACCTCAAGCTCACCGATTTGCGCAGCATCTCGGTGCACGGCCTGGTCGATGTCGAGCATCTGCCGCCGCTTGCCGAAGCCAAGGCGCTGCTTGGCTGGCATGCGCGGCACCGCTTCTGTCCGAATTGCGGTGCGCCGAGCAATCCGGTGGAGGCAGGCTGGCGGCGCGATTGTCCGTCCTGCAAGGCGCAGCATTTTCCGCGCACCGATCCGGTGGCGATCATGCTGCCAATCGCCGGCGAGCGCTGCGTGCTTGGCCGTTCGCCGCGGTTTGCGGCCACCATGTGGTCGTGCCTGGCCGGCTTCATTGAACCAGGCGAGACGATTGAGCAGGCGGTGCGCCGCGAGGTGCTTGAAGAAGTCGGCATCGAGTGCGGCCGCGTCAATTATTTCACGTCGCAGCCGTGGCCGTTCCCGATGTCGCTGATGATCGGCTGTCATGCCGAGGCATTGTCGGAGAAGATCACCGTCGACCGCAGCGAACTCGAGGACGCGCGCTGGTTCGACCGCGAGGAACTGGTGCTGATGCTGCTGCGCAGGCATCCGCAGGGACTGACCGCCACCGTGCCGCACGCCATCGCGCACCACATCATCCGCCGTTACATCGAGGACGGCGGCGACGTTCTGCGCTGAGGACGAGGGAATACCGATTCACCTTTCGGTGTTTCCTTTGTGGCTGGATGGCGAGCGCAAGGGCGAAAAATCAAGCGGCTCCGCCGGCACGCCAACGCGGCCCTGAAAGGCGCCACGGGCAAAGCCTGCCCGCCAGTCCCGGTCGGCCAAGTGGGCGGAGTTTGGCGTCGCCCATCGGGGGCCGTCACGGCTCGTGAGGGGGGCTTGATATAGAATAATTTTCTATATAGATAGCTGAACGGGGCGATCTTGGAAGAATATCGCTGATGGATCAAATTGACAGAAAAATCCTTGCGGTCCTGCAGGATGATGCCTCGCTATCGGTGGCGGAAATCGGGTCGCGGGTCGGCCTGTCATCGACGCCATGCTGGAAGCGTATCCAGCGGCTCGAAGCCGACGGCGTCATTCAGAAGCGCGTCGTTCTGGTCGATCAGGACCGTATCGGGCTCGGCGTTTCGGTGTTCGTCTCGATCGAGACCGGCGACCATTCGCAGGAATGGCTTGACCGTTTTGCCCAGGTGGTCGGCGCCATGCCGGAAGTGATGGAATTCTACCGCATGGCCGGCGACGTCGACTACATGCTGCGGGTCGTCGTGACCGACATTGCCGGATACGACGCGTTCTACAAGCGCCTCATCGCCGCCGTGCCGCTGAAAAACGTCACGTCGCGCTTCGCCATGGAGAAGATCAAATCGACGACGGCACTGCCGATCCCGGCGGCGGTGCCTGCGTGATGGTGGCTTAGTGCTGCTGGGCCGCCCCGGCCGCGATCGCCTGAGCGTTGCGCGAGGTGACCTGGGTCATCGTCTTCTCGAAATAGTCCGGAGTATCGCCGAGCGTGATGCGCCGCGAGCATTGCGGCGTGCAGCTATAAGTCTCGCGATCGACGCCGCGATACACCACTACGGTCGGATCGACCGGCTCTTTGACCTCGATGTCGTGTTCGGCGAGCACGCCGCCGTCCTGGTCGAGGACGATCACGTTGGTCGCTCCGTATCCCTTGCCGGTGATCACGGCGAGGCCGTGCGGCTCGAGCGTGAGATCGGCGATCAGCGGGTTACCGATCACGATCGTGGCGGCGCGTTCGGGCAGCTTGATGATCCTGGCTTGATCGACGTGGACCGATATCGGGCTGGCGGCGCGCGCCGGTGCGAAGGCGATCAGCGCGGCGAAGGGGGCGAGCCAAAGGGCCAGTGCTGGGCGCAAGCGGCCCCGCGCGCTTTTGTCCGTCATCGATACTCTCCGATACGCTACGCGGATTCGACAACCCAAGCGTCCGCACGCCAACAAGGCTAATTGACTGCAAATTGGTGAACGAACTGCAAATCAGCGTCTGCCGCGGGCGTTCTTCGCCGCGGTGGTGACGCTTACTTAACCATACCGGAGGTCTTGAGCGCCGCGGTCTGCGGCGGCTGCTGCTTGAACGGATGAATGAGCTGAGCGCCGAAGCTCTGCGGGTACGGATGCTCGTCGATGCCGTAGCGATCAGGCAGCTGGCCGGCCGGCATGTAGAATGTGCCGAACATGACATCGAACAGCGAGAAGGTGCCGGCGTAGTTCTTCTCTCCGCCACGGTCCGGCGACGTGTGATGCCAGCGATGAAACACCGGGCCGGCAAAAATGTATTTGAACGGTCCCAGCGTCCAGTCGAGGTTGGCGTGCACGAAGGCCGAGTGCGCCACTGTCAGCGGTCCGAGCACGACGAACACGCTCGGCGAAATGCCGGCGAACAGCATTGTGACATCGGCCACGATGCTGCCGAGGAACAGATTGATCGGATGAAAGCGCGCCGCCGAGATCCATTCGAGTTCCTCGGTGGAATGATGCACCGCGTGGTACTTCCACATCGTCTCGCCGTGGAACCAGCGGTGCGTCCAGTACATGATGAAGTCCTGGCCGATGAGAAAGATTACGCCCTGCGCGAACAGCGGCAGCGTCGCAAGCGGCCCGTGGCCGTGCTCGTAGAAGGCGACGAGCCCGTCGGCGCTGGTGATGCCGAGCAGGATCGCCGCGACGGCGATCAGCATGCCGATGCGCAGAAAGCGGGTGATGATCGGAATGATCAGCCAGTAACAGAGATCGGTGACGAGATCCTTCTTCTGCCACCAGGCGCGGCCCGGATTGCACGACCAGAACCAGGTGAGCACCGTGAACAGCAGCGCCACCCCGATCGAGATCGGAACGATTTTCATAAAAGTCTGCCCGGCGGTCACGACGACGGCGAGCAATTCCTGAAGCATTTCAAACACCGTTTTTGTGATGCAGGCCGTGCATCGCGCGCGGAGTGAGTCAGTGCCGAGCGGCCAGGCCGGCACGTCGCACGGCGACGCGCATCAGATACGCTGGTAGTCTCAAAATTGGCTGCGAATGGTGTTCGCGAAAGTCTTTCTTCCGGCAAATGAGCGCGTTCGGTAAATGATCTTTTAATCGCCCTGCCGACAACTGGCCCGACATCATTCGACGCACCAAATGGATAATTTACAATTTGAGGAGCATCTTTCGCGGCATTCGGAGCCGGCTTGGCCTCGCACGTGGCAGAGCGGCTGCGGAACAGCGGCGAGCTCGCGATGTTACGAAATGCGCCGGCATATTTTAGACGCCTTGCAGACCGGATCTCCGGCTTCGCCCGCGCCGAGCGGGCGGCGACCGCCGTCGAATTCGCGCTGATCGCACCGCCGTTCCTGGCGACGTTGATCGCCATACTTGAGGTGTCCATCTTCTTGTTCGGGCAGATGGCCCTGCAGAATGCCGCCAATGAGGCGGCACGCTATTTTCTGACCGGGCAGGCAGAGAACGGCAATTGGTCGGCCACCAATGTCGTCAACAGGGTCTGTCCGGTGCTGTTCAACTGCAACAAGCTGTTCATTGTGGTGCAGGACTACACGACGTTTGCCGCAGCCAATACCTCGGCGCCATCGATGTACGATGCAGGCGGCAACATGCTCACGCAGGCACAGTACGCCTACGATGCGGGCGCTCCGGGCGAAATCATGGTCGTACAGCTCGTCTACGCGTGGCCGGTGGTGCCGGGACCTTTGGGATTTGATGTCGGCCCCATTCAAAACGGCGCCGTCGAAATGATGGGAGTGAGCGCGTTCCGGGTGGAGCCCTATTCCGGATGAGGCAGGCGGCTGCCAGCATTTGCCGGCGTTTCGGTGCGTCGACCCGCGGTATAGCCGCCGTCGAGTTCGCGCTGATCGCGCCAATTCTCATGGTGTTGTTTCTCAGCACATTCGACGCGGCAAACGGGATCGCCGTGTACATGAAGGTGCGCTCGGCGTCCTACGTTTTGGCAGCCATCACCAATCAATACGGCACCGGTGGCACTTACCCTGCGATCGCCACCACGGATATGACGAATATCACCGGGGCCGCCAGCAAAGTTCTCGCGCCTTACACGGGGACGCCGGTCGTGGTTCTCTCGCAAGTAGAGGCGACTTCCAACACTCATGCCATTGTAAGCTGGAGCTATTCGCTCAACGGCACGGCGCTGACGCCGACCAATACCTATAGCAATCTGCCCACGAATTTCGCCAAGAATTCGTGCGGGAATACGTATCCTTGTTATGTGATCGTGGCGACCGTCAGTTATACCTTCACGCCGATGTTCGGTACCTTCATGACCGGGCCGATCAACCTTTCAGATACAGTCTTTGCGACGCCACGCGTCACCACCTGCGTTCAATACAACGGCGTCCCGAGCACCTGCTAGCGTCGATCCCGGCGCCAAGTCGCCAGACAAGGCGCGGCTGGTTTCGTGACCGAGCCAATAATTGCACCGGTTGCCGGCACGGCGCCGAACCAAGCGCAGCGAACCGGCGCGCGGCAGACGCGGACCAGCACAAGCCCAGGTGCGCATCCGGGAAACGAGCATCGATTTCAATTGATTGAATTGAAGAGCCCGGAGCGGGCATCGCTTTGGCTCGATAATCCGCACGGCAAAGCCCGCTGCGATAACGAACGCTACGCGGCGGTGCTCGCAGAGCTAGGTTCACCGCTGACAGGACACGCTGCGGCAGCGTTCTGCGGCAGTGTTACTGCGCAATGTGCGCAGTGCTGAGGGACTGCTGGAACATCGCCTGCAGATCGGTCGTGATGGCCGCCGGCGAGGTCGCGGTATAGAAGAAATTGGGCGAAGCACAGCTCTGCAGTGCCTGCGGGATGTAGTCGGTGCCGCTGGGATAGCCGACATTGATGTTGGCATAGCCATCCTCATCATCGAAGATCGTGCTTGGGTCTGCGATCGGTTGATAAGGAATGTACAGAATCGCGATCGTGATGCCGCGCGCTTTCATCGTCCCGCACCAATCCGTGGCGTTCGGGCCGCTGGTTTGATCGTTTCGAGGATTCGTGCTGGGATTTTGAGGTATTGTTGTTGCCGAATTCTGGTAGGGCACGTTCGTCGAGGCGCTGAAGTGTTCCGAGCCCCAGCCCCCGCCCAATTCGTACTGATAGTCTTGTGAACCATCGGTGACGATGAAGACGTAGGGCAGCGCATTGGTCGGGCTCGAGCCGGTGCCGATCGAGGTGATGAAGGTGTTCATCTCGGGAAGCGCGTTCTCGAAATGCGTTCCGCCGGATCCCAGCGTCGGGTCTTGACCGGTATCAAGCAGGTTTGCCAGACTCGTCGCAAAGGTGGCGATCGTGCTCCCGCTGCCGATCGTGCTGGTCAGCCCGACCGAACAGGAATTGCTGCTGCCGGCGCTGGAAGTGCACAGCCATCGGATGAACGGAAACAGCCCGATCTGAAATTGATTGGAAATGCCCGTGTAGGCCTCCGTTATGCGTGCTTGTGCCAACACCGCGTTGACACCAGCGCCGACGGCATCGGCTTGCAATTGTATGCAGGACGTGGTGCCAGGGCTCGGGCAGCCGTTTGAAACCGGCTGGTTGGTCCAATTTACATTGCCGCCATTGGTCGCGTTCGTGGTGCCGGCGGTAAACGACGTGGGCGTTGTCCCCAAGCGGGAAATGGTAAACCCCTGACAGTATCCTCCCGGAGACGGGTTCGGTATGTGGCCCGCGTAACTGTGGCCTACGGCCGGAATCGGACCCTGGTGGACGGGATCTCCAGTCTGCGCGCAAGCCCCTTGCGCGGTGAAATGGCAGGCAAACTGACAGCCTTGGGAATAGCCGGGATTACCCAGGTTGTTGTCGGGATTGACGGCCATGAGTTTGGCCTGTTCGGAGGGCGTCGATGGGAAGCTCATCGAGCCGGAAACATCCAGCATCAGATAGAAGTTGATGTAGGTCGGCAGCGTAAAGCTCGCGGTGGAGGAGCCGGAGACTGTGATGTTGTTGTAGCCGGGAATGACCCGCATGAAGAAGGTCGGAACCGAATAGGAGAAAGTGAGGGTAGCGGTAACCGTCATTCCAGTCTTGGTCACGGTTTCGGTATTGGTCACGCCCGAAAAAGCCGAAGTGTCGGCGGTGAAGAAATTCTGTGCGTAAGTCGATCCGCCACTCACGGTTCCGCTGCCGGTCATGGCTTTCGCGGTCGTGACCACTGGTGAATTGTTGGAGACTGTGCCCAGCGTCGCTGCGTCGGCGGCCGCCTGCAGTTTGGTTTTGATCATCGATGCATAGGAATAGTCGATGGCGCAGCCGACAGCGCTGACGAGCGGGATAGCGGTCAGCGCGGTGATCATCGCCACGTTTGCCCGCTTGTCGAAGTGAAATTCGGCAAGCAGTGTCCGCAGGCGCACGCACTTCGCGCCAAGCCGAAGTATTGTACCGATTGCGCTCTTCATCGACAGACTCCCTGGACAGTCGGTGCAATTTTTATTTGAAATGTCGCGGTTTCCACCTGCCGAAAAGTGCGAAACTCAATGCTGAACTAATGGCCGGAAATGTCTTCCGAAAGACTTAATGATAATCTGTACTTGCGCGTGCTTCGGCTCGGCCGGAACGCGGACGCAAACGGCGCCGGTGAGGCAAATAGAATTCGATGGTTGCGCGGCGCAGATGGCTAACGGAGCGTTTGCAAATTTGGAAAACGATGCATCGAAATCGAAAGCCGCAGAGCGGGAGCAACACCATATTAACTACGTCGTCGATTGGGGGTTAGGAGGCTGGTTTATTTGATCGGTTTAACCCGCTCGAAATTTCTCGTTGGTAGGTTCGATTCGATCCAAATCGGTCAGCACAAGGCCGCTGGATCACGCTCAGACAGCCACGTGTGGACCTAAGGAGCCAACTCATGAAGACCCTTTTGTCGCGTTTCGTGAAGGATCAGTCTGGCGCCACGGCCATTGAATACGGCCTCATCGCTGCCGGCATTTCGGTTGCGATCATCGCCGTCGTGCAAGGCCTCGGCACCAACCTGAAGAACACCTTCAGCAGCGTTTCCAGCGCCCTGCAGTAAGCGGCGCTTGATCTCTGCTATGAGAGGGCTCCGGTCGCGCGCCGGGGCCTTTTCTTTTCCGTAACTGCGGTAACGGCTCGTCAACTCGCGCCGGATAAGTCGTGCGGAATAACCGGAGAGCCCCCGTGCCATGGTAACCGAGGCGATCGTCCTGACGCTGTTCCCGGGAATCATGGCGTTTGCCGCGTCGAGCGATCTGTTGACGATGACAATCGCCAACCGCGTATCGCTGATCCTGGCAGGCGGTTTTCTGGTGCTTGCCGTCATGACCGGAATGAGCCCGATCGACGTCGGATGGCATTTTGCGGCCGGGGCGGTGGTGCTGGTCCTGACCTTCGTCATGTTCAGTTTCGGCTGGGTCGGTGGCGGCGACGCCAAGCTGGCCGCGGCCACGGCGCTGTGGCTGGGGTTTGCTCATCTGCTCGACTATTTGATTTATGCTTCCATCCTGGGCGGCGTGCTTACTTTTGCGTTGATCCAATTTCGCATGCTGCCGCTGCCGGCTTCGCTCGCCCGGCGCGAGTGGATCGAGCGGCTGCATCGGCGCGGCGGCGGCGTGCCGTACGGCATCGCGCTCGCTGCGGCGGCATTGCTGGTTTATCCGCACACCGAGTGGATGACGGCGCTGGGCCTTTAACAGCTCGTTTACGAACTGCCGCGGCTAGCATGGCGTAACGCTAGATTAACGCGATTTGGATACGCCTCATTAACCATGCTTTGACGTTTAGCTGGTCAAATTCGGCCATGACGGCGCTCCGCGCCAAAGTGACATTTGGCAAGGCGTCATTTGGCGAAGCGTCATTTGGCGAAGCGTCATTTGGGAAGTGAAGCGTAATGAAAGCCGCGCGTGTCGTCGTACTGGGTGTGGCCATCGCCGCCGGAGGCGTCGCCGCGTATCTTGCGAGCCATGGCCGCAGTGCGCCGCCCGAACCGGCGAAAGCACCGGTGGCAACGCTTGAGACGGTTGAAGTCCTGGTTGCCAAGACCGATCTGGGCCGCGGCGATGTGATCGCGAGCAACGAAATCGGTTGGCAGATCTGGCCAAAGTCGTCCTCGAACGGCAACTTCATCGTCAAGACCGCGCGACCGGATGCCATCAAACAATTCACCGGTGCGATCGTGCGCGTGCCGGTCCAGGCCGGACAGCCGATTTTCGATCCGATGGTCGTGCTCGCAAAGGGCTCCGGTTTTCTGGCCGCAATACTGCCCAAGGGCATGCGCGCCGTTGCCATGGACATTTCGGCTGAGAGCGCCGCCGGCGGCTTCATTCTGCCCGAGGACCACGTCGACATTCTGCTGACGCGTCACGACAAGGCGGCGGAGAAAATGACGGGCAGCGAAAAGATCGTCAGCGACACGATCTTGCGCAACGTCCGCGTGCTCGCCGTCGATCAGGCGGTCGAGGAGAAGGCGGGCCAGAAGGTCGTGGTGGGCAGGACGGCAACCGTCGAGCTTACTCCGAAACAGGCGGAGACGCTGGCGATGGCGCGGCAACAAGGCTCGCTGTCGCTCGCGTTGCGCAGCCTGATCGACTCGCAGTCCTCAAAGCCCGAGGGCGGCGGCAAAGACAGCGATCATGCCGCCTCGATGCAGACGGTGCGCTTCGGCGTCAGCACCATGACGGCGGCCGACCGATGATGCGTACGGAGGAAATTGGCATGGCGGCAAGGACAGCGACCCGGGCGGTGACTCGCGCAAGCCTGGTCATGCCATTGCTTACTCTGCTGGCGATTGCCGTCGCCGGCGGCACGGCGTTCAATGCCGCATCGGCACAGTCCGTGAAAGTTGCCGCCAGCGACGTGACTGCAAGCCACGTGACGCTGGGCGCCGGCAAGTCGGTCGTGATCGATCTGCCGCGCGATGTCAAAGACGTCCTGGTCGCGGATCCGAAGATCGCTAATGCGGTGGTGCGTTCGTCGCGGCGGGCCTACATCATCGGTGTTGCCGTCGGCGAGACCAACGTTTTCTTCTTCGACGCGGCCGGCAAGCAGATCGCCGGCTTCGATATTGCGGTGAAGCGCGATCTCAACGGCCTCCGGACCGCGATCAAGGAGGCGATCCCCGATGCCGACGTGGAGGTCCAAGGCATCGGGCAGGGCGTCATCCTCACCGGCACGGTAGGGACAGCCGCGGAATCGCAGCAGGCTTACGACATCGCCGTCCGGATGCTCAACGATGCCGACGAGGTCTCGATTCCTCAGGGCTCCAAGATCGTGAATGCGATTACCATTCGCGGCCGCGATCAGGTGATGCTGAAGGTCACGGTTGCCGAGGTCGAGCGCGACATCGTCAAGCAGCTCGGCATCAATCTGTCCGGAAGCCTTGGCTACGGCACGGCGGTGGTCAATTTCAACAATACCAATCCGTTCTCCGCCTACGGGCAGTCGCTCAGCGGCTCCGCCATCAGCAGCAGCTGGAAAAATGTCACCGCTACACTGCAGGCAATGGAGCAGGCCGGTGTCGTTCACCTTTTGGCCGAGCCGAACCTGACCGCGATTTCCGGAGAGACTGCGACGTTCGTCGCCGGCGGCCAGTTCCCGATCCTCAACGGCTATTCGTGCTCGGCTACGTCCAATACGCCGGGTGCGCCGACCACCTGTCAGCCGTCGATCAGCTTTAAGAACTTCGGCGTCAGCCTGAATTTCACCCCGGTCGTGCTCAGCGCCGGCCGCATCAGCCTCAAGGTGCTGACCGAAGTATCCGACCTGTCGAGCGCCAACTCGCTGGTGATTACCCAGCCCGGCACAACGGCGACAGCGACCATTCCGTCGATCCGCACCCGCCGCGCCGATACCACGGTCGAGATTCCGTCCGGCGGCTCGCTGGCCATGGCCGGCATGATTCAGGACGAGACGCGGCACAACATCAACGGCCTTCCGGGCCTGGCGGAGCTGCCCGTCCTCGGTCCGCTGTTCAAGAGCAACGACTATATCAATCAGCGCACCGAGCTGATGATCCTGGTGACGCCCTACGTCGTGCGCGCGGTTTCGGAGAAGGACCTGTCGCGGCCGGATGACGGCTTCGCCGATCCCAGCGATCCGGCGCAGGTGCTGCTCGGCAATTTCAATCGCATCTACGGCGTCGGCGGCAAGACCGAGCCGCCGCCCGACACCTACCACGGCAATTACGGGTTCATCCTCGATTGATGCAGGACCTCTGGAGATCGCCAATGCACCATGTCCGCACCCTGATCGCCGATCGCCGCGCCGCGACGCGGCTCGTGTTGCGCACGATGTTTGCAGCCGGCTTCGCCGCGCTGCTGTGCGGCTGCAACACCGACCAGCAGATTACCGGCGCTCCCAGCGTACCGTACGATTATCGCTTGCGCCATCCGATCTCGATCACGGAGAAGGATCACACGCTGCAGCTGTTCATGGGCGCCAATCGCGGCAGCCTGACGCCGGTGCAGCGTGCCCAGGTTCTAGCATTCGGGCAGACCTGGAGAGGCCGTGCGACCGGTGGCGTCATCATCGATCTACCGGTCGGCAGCAGCAACGAACGCTCTGCGGCCAACTCGCTGCGTGAAATCGAATCGATCCTGGCCGCGACCGGCGTGCCGCCGCGCAGCATGGCAGTTCGCAACTATCGGGTTTCGTCGCGGGTGCTGGCGACCGTGCGCATCACTTACCCGGTGATCGCCGCCCAAGCCGGGCCCTGCGGGCTGTGGCCCAAAGACATCGGGCCGAGCCTTAATCGCGACTATTTCGAAAATCAGCCGAATTGGAACTTTGGCTGCGCCACGCAGCGCAATCTCGCCGCGATGGTCGCGAATCCCGCCGATCTGGTGCAGCCGCGCGCCGAAACGCCGGTCTATGCGATGCGCCGCACGACCGTCCTGGAGAAATACCGGCTGGGTCAGCCGACTGCGACATCATCGGGCAATTTTACACCACCGGTCGGCAAGATCACCGACTTGGGACAATGACGCGGGATATTGATGCAACAGGCTGAGCAAGCAGACGCAGAGGAGAACGCCTCGGCTGATATCGTTGGGCGCGACGAGCAAATCGCTCCGGCGCCGCGCGTCTCGATCCAGGCGTTCTGCGAAACCGTGGAAACCGCCGCCGCCATCCAGGCGGCCGGCGAGGACCGGCGCCTGGCCAAGGCCCATCTGCGCATTCAGATGGGCGGTCTCGCTGCCGCGGTCGAGGCCTATCACGGCGCTCCGACACCGAACGTCATCATGCTGGAATCGGAGAATCGCGGCGAAGATATTCTCGCCGGCCTCGACCAGCTCGCCGAGGTGTGCGACGCGGGCACCCGCGTCGTCGTCGTCGGCCGCACCAACGACGTTAAACTCTATCGTGAACTCGTGCGGCGGGGCGTCAGCGACTACCTGATCGCGCCTATCGGCACGCTGCAGGTTGTGCGCGCGATCTGCGGGCTGTTCTCGGCGCCGGACGCCAAGCCCGTCGGCCGCATCATCGCCGTGACCGGCGCCAAGGGCGGCGTCGGCGCCAGCACGATCGCTCACAATATCGCTTTCTCCATCGCCCACGACCTGAAGCTCGACTCGGTCGTCACCGATCTCGATCTGGCGTTCGGCACCGCGGGCCTCGACTACAATCAGGACCCGCCGCAGGGCATCGCCGAGGCGGTGTTCTCGCCCGACCGCATCGACACGGCATTCGTCGATCGTCTGCTGGCGAAATGTACCGACCATCTGAGCCTGCTGGCGGCGCCAGCAACGCTGGACCGGGTCTACGATTTCGGCGCCGACGCGTTCGAGTCGATTTTCGATTCACTGCGCGCCACCGTGCCGTGCGTCGTGCTCGACGTGCCGCATCAATGGTCCGGTTGGACCAAACAGACATTGATCAGCGCCGACGACATTCTCATCGTTGCCGCGCCGGATCTGGCGAACCTGCGCAACGCCAAGAACCTTTACGATTTTCTCAAGACGGCTCGGCCCAACGATCATCGGCCGGTGTACTGCCTCAACCAGGTCGGCGTCCCCAAGCGGCCGGAGATCAAGGCCGCCGATTTCGCCAAGGCGCTCGAGGCCGAACCGGTGGCGGTCATTCCATTCGAACCGCAGATTTTCGGCTCAGCGGCCAATAACGGCCAGATGATCGCTGAGATTTCCAAAGGGCACCGCACTGCGGAGATGTTTCGCAGTCTCGCCCTGCTCCTGACCGGGCGGACGGAGCCCAAAAAGCAACGCGGCGGCCTGTTGTCGCCCCTGATCGAGAAACTGCTGCAGCGTCAAGCATAACGAGTGTTGGAGTAGCGTCGTGTTTGGTAAGCGTCCCAATGAAGGTTCCACCGCGGTGGCGGAGCGCCCGCGGCAAGAGAGTCTGCCGCCCGCGCCATCGAACGCCAAGCCGCCGGGGCCGGCCGCCGCTGCGGAAGCCGGCCGCACGCCGTTCCCCTCGGCCGGCCTTGGCGCGCCGCTGATCGGGGCGCCGACCGCCAAACAGAACGCCGGACCCAAGGGGCAGCCGCAGGCGCAGCAAATCCCAAGCGCCGTCGACGCGCGGCGCTCGGAATCCTACTACGAGGTCAAGGGCACCATTTTCGGCGCGTTGATCGAGGCCATCGATCTGGCGCAGCTCGCCAAGCTCGACACCGATTCCGCGCGCGAGGAAATTCGCGATATCGTCAACGAGATCATCGCGATCAAGAATATCGTGATGTCGATCTCCGAGCAGGAAGATCTGCTCGACGACATCTGCAATGACGTGCTCGGTTACGGGCCGCTCGAGCCGCTGCTTGCGCGCGACGAAATCGCCGACATCATGGTCAACGGCTCGGGCACGGTCTACATCGAAGTCGGCGGCAAGATTCAGAAAACCGGAATCCGCTTTCGCGACAATCAGCAGCTCCTCAACATCTGCCAGCGCATCGTCAGTCAGGTCGGCCGGCGCGTCGACGAATCCTCGCCGATCTGCGACGCGCGTTTGCCGGACGGCTCGCGCGTCAATGCCATCGTGCCGCCGCTGGCGATCGACGGCCCGGCGCTCACCATCCGCAAGTTCAAGAAGGACAAGCTGACGCTGGAACAGCTCGTCAGGTACGGGTCGATCTCGCCCGAAGGTGCCGAGATTCTCAAGGTCATCGGCCGCTGCCGCGTCAATACGCTGATCTCCGGCGGCACCGGCTCGGGCAAAACGACGTTGCTCAACTGCCTCACGCGCTACATCGACGACGACGAGCGCATCGTCACCTGTGAAGACGCCGCCGAACTGCAATTGCAGCAGCCGCATGTGGTCCGGCTCGAGACGCGTCCGCCGAATCTGGAAGGCGAGGGCCAGGTCACGATGCGCGACCTCGTCAAGAACTGCCTGCGTATGCGGCCGGAGCGCATCATCGTCGGCGAAGTCCGCGGACCCGAAGCCTTCGATCTATTGCAGGCGATGAACACCGGCCACGACGGTTCGATGGGCACGCTGCACGCCAACATGCCGCGCGAGGCGCTTTCCCGCATCGAGTCGATGATCACCATGGGCGGCTATTCGCTGCCCTCGCGAACCATCCGCGAGATGATCTGCGGTTCGATCGATGTCGTCATCCAGGCGGCGCGTTTGCGCGACGGTTCGCGGCGCATCACCCACATTACCGAGGTGATGGGCATGGAAGGCGACGTCATCATCACCCAGGACATCTACGTCTACGAACTCATGGGTGAGGACGCCAACGGCAATCTCATCGGACGGCACAAGTCGACCGGAATCGGCCGCCCGAAATTCTGGGAACGCGCGCGCTACTACGGCGAAGAGGCGCGTCTCGCGGCCGCGCTCGACGCCGCCGAGGGTGTCGGCGAATTGGGCAAGAACTAAACTGGGCAAGAACTAAAGCGTAAAACGGTAATGGAAACCTACGGCCTGTTCTTTCTGGTAGCGTTCGCGTTCGGCGGAGTCGCGTGGGTCCTGCTGTACCCGATCCTGTCCGGTGAGCGGAAGACCGAGCAGCGCATGGCAAGCGTCGCGCGTTCTGACCCGATCGCGCGTCCAGTTCGCGGCGTGCAGAAGCCGCGCCGCGAGCAGATCGAAGGCACGCTCAAGGAACTGGAACAACGGCAAAAAAAGGCCAAGCGGCCGCCGCTTTCGGTTCGCCTCGGACAGGCCGGGCTGAGCTGGTCGAAGCGCAAGTTCATCACGATCTCCGTCGTGATCGGCGTCGTCACGCTCGTGATCGGGTATTTGGCCAGCGGCGGCATCATCCCGGCCGTGGCGTTCGGCTTCGCCGGCGGATTCGGCATTCCGAACTGGCTGCTCAAGTTTTTGAAGAAGCGCCGCGAGGCGAAATTTCTCGATGGGCTGCCGGACGCGGTCGACGTCATCGTCCGTGGCATCAAGGCCGGTTTGCCGCTGCTCGACAGCATGAAACTGATCGCCAGCGAGGCGCCCGAGCCGATCCGCAGCGAATTTCGCAGCGTCATCGAAACACAGAGCATCGGCATACCGCTTGGCGAGGCCTGCCTCAAGCTCTACGAGCGCATCCCGGTCCCGGAAGCGAATTTCTTCGGCATCGTCGTTTCCATTCAGCAGCGCGCCGGCGGCAATCTGTCCGAGGCGCTCGGCAACCTTTCGCGCGTGCTGCGCGACCGCAAGAAAATGAAGGCGAAGATCAAGGCCATGTCGCAGGAAGCCAAGGCGTCGGCTGCGATCATCGGGTCCCTGCCGCTCATCGTGATGGGTCTCGTCTGGTTCACGAGCCCGGCCTACATCGATCTGCTGTGGACCGACCCGACGGGGCGCGTGATGCTGGCCTGTTGCGGCATTTGGATGTCGATCGGCATCTTCGTGATGCGCAAGATGATTAACTTCGATTTTTGAGACGCGGCAGATGCACTACCTGATCGAACAGCTTCTCGACCCGCAGGTGCTCACCATGCTGTTCGCCGCCATCGCGGCGGGCGCCACGGTGCTCACGTTGGCTATGCCGCTGTTGGCCTCCGATACCTTGAACAAGCGCATGAAGGCGGTGGCGTTGGAGCGCGAAAAGATACGCCAGCGCGAGCGTGAGCGATTGGCGCAAGGCAGCAGGGTTTCGCTTCGGCAATCGCCGAAGGCGTATATGAAAAAGGTGGTCGACGATTTCAATCTCAACAAGTGGCTCGGCCAGGAGCAGGCGCGCACCCTGCTGATGCAGGCCGGCTTTCGCGGGCAGGCGCCGTACGTCACCTACCTGTTCTTCCGCATGGCGATGCCGATCGTAATGATGCTGACGTCGCTGTTCTACATCTTCGTCGTGCTGAAGCTCGCTTACCCGTTTATGATGAAGCTGGCGATATCGATCGGCGCTGCATATTTCGGCGTTTACAGCCCGAATCTGTTCCTCAAGAACAAGGTTCAGCGCCGCCAGACCAGCATCAAGCGAGCTTTCCCCGACGCGCTCGACCTGCTGCTGATCTGCGTGGAATCCGGCATGTCGATCGAGGCGGGGTTTCGCAAGGTCAGCGAAGAGATCGGTTCACAGTCGGTCGCTCTCGCCGAGGAAATGACGCTGACCACCGCGGAGCTGTCGTATCTGCCTGATCGCCGCGCCGCGTATGAGAACCTGGCCCAGCGCACCGGCATCGAAGGGGTCCGCGCCGTCTGTCTGGCGCTGCAGCAGGCGGAGCGTTACGGCACGCCGCTCGGTACTACGTTGCGGGTCATGGCGCAGGAAAACCGCGACCTGCGCATGTCGGAAGCCGAAAAGAAGGCGGCAGGCCTGCCGCCGAAATTGACCGTGCCGATGATCGTGTTCTTTCTGCCCGTGCTGTTTGTCGTCATTCTGGGCCCGGCGGCCATCCGGGTGATGGCGCTGCATTAGTGCCTTTGCCGGAAAAGTGGCCGCCGTTTTCCGAAGAAGATGCGACCAATAAGGGTCAAACGCTTCCCGATTCAATATCAGGAGCGCTCCAGCAGTACCGCATCAGCTTTGGCCGTCGTCGGGCACCTGGAACCTCGATTTCTTCTTCTGTAGATCGGGCCGCGCCAGCATCTGCCGCAGATAGGCGACATTGGCGGCAGCCTGATCCGGCGGCAGTGCGGCGCGGGCGATGTCTTCGGCTTCGGCGAACCGGCCCTCCAGTCCCACCACCAGAGCGAGGTTCTGCCGCACCCGCGGATCGACCGGATTCTGCGCCATGGCCTCGCGGAGCGTTTTTTCGGCATCCGGCAGATCGTGCGTCAGGGCGTAAGACAGACCGAGATTGGACAGCACCGACGGCTCGTTGGGGACGATCTTGAGCGCGGTGCGATAGTAGCGCTGCGCCTCGGTGTGCCGACCCATCTGGTCGAGCACGGCGCCTTGCGCGGAGAGAATGCGCCAATTGGGTTGATCCGGCGTGTGGGCGCGGCTGAGCACATCGAATGCCTGCTCATAGTCGCCATTTTCGGCGAGCGCCCGCCCGTATTCGGCGAGCACGGCCTTGTCGTAGGGGTTTTTGATCGACAGCCGCTCCAGCACCGCGAGCGCCTGGGCGTGCTCGCCGGTAGCGCGCAGCGCTTGCGCGTAGTGCAACGCCACAGCGATGTTCGATGGATCGGCACGATATTGCTGGCTGTAAGCGGGCAGCACGCTGCGCCAATCGGCAACAGGCTTATCGTCCGGCGGCGTGAGCGCCAGCGAGCCGGTCGCATCGGGCGTTTGCGTCGTTTGACAGCCGGCCGCGACCGCGGCGACGGCGGCAAGGATCGCGGCCGAAACAAACAAGCGTGCAGGGCGGGATCGGCTCGAACGCATCTCGATCGCTGCAGTATCGCTGCGCAGGTCCTACGGGGCCCGCGATAAAGACCGCTGCACATGGCGCGCCTTGCGCCGCTGCAGGGGACCCCTCAGCAATAGAGCGTTAACCCTAATGGGAAGTTAACGGCCGAATTCGCACGAACCCAACCAATTCAATAGGTTAGGCGTCGAACCGGCAAATTGATCTAAATCAGGGCGCCGCCCGCTCCACGCCGGTATCAAGCGAATTGGTCACGCTGAGAGATATCGAACGGGGGTCAAATGAAGCCCATTCCCGACAAGGTCGAAATCGTTCTCGAATACCCGGATAAATTCTACTCGGGGACGTTCGAACGAACCTCGCGCTTCGACGCTCACGCCGACGACAACGGAATTGCGCTCACATTTTCTCGCGGCGGCAGTGAAAGCGAACGCAAATCCGTGCGCCTGCACATTCATTATGCGCTGTTTGCGGAAATCCTGGACGAACTGGCCAAGACGGTCTCGGCGATTCCGCCCGCCGATATCCGGCATCGCGAGGCGCTGGCGGCGAGCGCAAGCGCGATCGTTACCGCGCTTGGGCCGATAAACGAAGCGCCGGCAGCAAGGAACGGCGAGCGCAGCGGTCTTCTGCCGGAAAAAAGCCGGCCTTCTACGCATTCTTGAAAGTCTCGGATGGAGCAAAGAAGATGCGCATGTCTACCGACAGCGGTAATTCCATGTATTTGATGAAAGCGTTCGTCTTGGCCGCAGCAGCGATGGCGGTTACAATCTTGCCGGGTCATGCGGCCGATATTGCGCACGGTCGCGCTCTGGCGCAAAGATGGTGCGCGTCGTGCCATGTCGTTTCGGCTGATCAAAAAGAGGCCAATGCAGACGCGCCGCCGTTCACCACAATCGCGCATATGAGCATCAGCCCTCAGGCGCTTGCCTATTTCCTGCTCGATCCACACCCGAAAATGCCGACGCTGCCCTTGAGCCGCATCGCGGCGGATGACATCGTCGCTTACATTCAATCTCTGAAATAACAGCGGCCGGCGATCAGTCATACACCGTATCGATGTAGTGCTCGGAATCGACCACGGCCTCGATCACCGTGGGGCCGCGCGCCGCAAGCGCCGCCGTCACCGCTTCCTCGAGCGCCGTGGCGCTGCGTACGCCGCGGGTCGGGACGCCGAAATAATGTGCCGGCGGCTCACGATAATCCTCATCCTGCAACGCCGTGCCATAAAGCGGAAACTGCCGGCGGATTTGCTTCACCTTGATCAGCGCCAGCCACTTATCGTCGAGCACGACGATCGGCAGCGTGATGCCGAGACGTTTGGCCGTCGCGACCTCGCCGCATGTCATCTGAAAGCAGCCATCGCCGATCAGGCAGACGACGGGCAAATCCGGTCGCGCCAGTTTGGCGGCGATCGCGGCCGGCAGACCGAAGCCCATCGACGACCAGCCGTTGGTGATCAGGAAAGTCTTCGGCGCGTGCGCCGTCCATTGGCTGGCGATCTGATGGGTATGAGCCCCGACATCGAACGCGAGCACGCCGTCGTGGGGCAGGGCGCGCCGCACCGCATCGATGGCGGCGTGCGCGTTGAAGGCGGCGCTTGCCGGCCGCAATGCGGCCTGAAAGGCGGCGCGGTGCGTGCCGATTTCCGATACGCTCCACCGCGGCGTTGCGGTCGCGCATGCCACGAGCCGGCGCAGCGACGAATCGAGGTCACCGGTGACCTGACAGGCAAGCTTGACCGATGACGCGATGTCGACCGGCTCGATGTCGATTTGCACGAGCGGCACATCGCCGATCCAGGCCTCGTATTCGACTTCGATCGTGTCATAGCCGAGGCCGACGATCAGGTCGGCGGAGCGGAGAAGCCGGCGTTGCACCTGCCGGCTGGCGCGCTCGATACAGCCGAGCGACAGCGGATGGGCCTCATCGATCAGGCCTTTTGCCATCGTGGTGGTGGCGAAGGGCAGACTGTAGCGCTCGACTGTTTGGCGCAGCAGCGCGGGATCGCGCAGCCGCATCGCCGACGCGCCGATCACCGCGACCGGCCGCTGTGCCGCGCCGATCAGCCGGGCGGCGCGGGTGATCGCCTCATCTGCGGCTGGGGCTAGTCCAGACGGCGCGGCGAGCGTGGGCACCGGCTCGTTCGTCGCCGCCAGCGCTACGTCCTCCGGCAGATCGAGATGCACCGGCCCCTGCGGCTCGCTCAGCGCCAGCCGGATCGCTTCCGCAAGCGTCGCGCCGATCTCGCCCTTGCGCAGCGGCAGCGTCGCCTTGGTGATCGGCCGGAACAGCGCATGGTGGTCGATCCACATCTGAATGCGGCGGCCGAGCTGGTCGGTATTGAGATTGCAGGTGATGGCGATCAGCGGCGAACGGTCGAGCCACGCGTCGCCGATGCCGGTCGCGAGATTGGTGGCGCCCGGCCCGAGCGTGGCGATGCACAATCCGGGCGCGCCGGTGAGCCGTCCGGTGACGTCGGCGGCAAAGCCCGCGGAACCCTCATGGGCGGTGAGGACAAAATCGATGCCGCCCGCGCGCATCGCCTCCATCAGCGGCAGCACATTGCCGCTCGGAATGCCGAAACCGCGCGCGATGCCCGCCGATTTCAGCGTGGCGACGATCAGGTCGGCATTGTTCATGGCGTCGGACAATCCTGTTGCGGCGGCGCGTTATGGCACACTTCCGAGCGCCGCAGAAAGTTGTTAAGCGTCAAGTCCCGCCATTGCTGGAAGCCCGTGCATGCCCGCCAAAACGCCATCGCGCCCGCCGGCGCCGCGCCACAGAGCGTCGCCCCCACTCGACCGTGAGCTGGTCGACGACCTCGTCGCCGCGAACCGCACCCTGGCCCGGCTTGGCGTGCTCGACGCCTTCGGCCACATCAGCGTGCGCGACCCGAGCGATCCGCGCCGTTATCTGATCTCGCGCTCGATCGCTCCGGAATCGGTGACTGCCGCCGACATCCTGCGGCTCGATCTCGACAGCCAGCCGGTTGATCCCAAGGACGAAGGCAAGCTGCTCTACCGCGAGCGCTTCATTCACGGCGAGATTTACAAGGTGCGTCCGGACGTCAATGCGGTGGTGCACAGCCATTCGCCGACCGTGGTGCCATTTACGGTGACGCGCGCGAAACTGCGGCCGCTGCTGCACAATGCCGGTTTTCTCGGCCTCGGCGTGCCGCTGTTCGAGATTCGCAAACACGCCGGCGACGGCACCGATCTGATGATCCTCACCCCGAACCTCGGCAAGGACCTGGCGCAAAAACTCGGCAAGGACGCCGCTGTCATCCTGATGCGCGGCCACGGCGATTCGGTCGTGGCGCCGTCGCTGCCGAATGCGGTGTTTCGCGCCTATTACACCGAGATCAATGCGCGCCAGCAGCTCCAGGCTCTCACCATCGGCGGGCCGATCAATTTCATGACCCGGGCCGAAGCGCTCACCAGTAGTCAGGCGATGCTCAGCGCCTCGGCGCGGCCGTGGGCGCTGTGGCGCGCGCGCGCGCTCGCGGAACACTGAGCTGAAAAAGGAGACCGGCGATGAAACGCGTCGCAATTGCGCTTGTCCTGCTGCTGTCCGCTGTGTCTGCCGCAGCAGCGGCCGATCCGATCGCGGATTTCTACGCCGGCAAGACGCTGCGCATGCTGGTCGGTTACGGGCCCGGCGGCGGCTACGACATCTACGGACGCTTGGCCGCGGAGTTTCTGCCCAAGTTCCTGCCGGGGCATCCGTCGATCGTGACCGAGAACATGCCGGGCGCCGGCAGTTTCGCGGCGGCGAAATACATCGCCAACGTCGCGCCCAAAGACGGCACCGTACTGGCGAGCTTGGCGCAGACCTTTCCGCTCGACAGCGCCGTCGGCGGGTCGGGCAAGATCAACGCGGTGGATTTTCATTATATCGGCCGCCTCACCACCAATATCGACGTCGGCGTCGCGCGCGCGTCATCCGGCATCAAGTCGATCGCCGATGCCCGTAGCAAGCAATATACCGTCGGTGCCTCGGGCCGCGGCTCGACCACGGATATCTACGCCGAGGCGCTGAACGCCTATGGCGGCACCAAATTCAAGATCGTGCTCGGCTATAAGGGCACAAGCGAAATCCTGCTTGCGATGGATCGCGGCGAGGTCGACATCACCGGTGCCTACGGCCTGCCCGCCATGCTGACCTCGCATCCGGACTGGATCAAAGGCGGCGCCACGCTGCTGTTTCAGGCGGCGCTCAAACGCAGCCCGCTTATTCCGAACGTGCCGACGCTGCCGGAATTGGCCTTGTCTGACGAGGGCAAGGCCATCCTGCGCGCCATTGCATCGACGGCGGAAATCGGCCGCTCGATCATCAGCGGGCCGGGCGTGCCGGCGGAGCGGCTGGCTGCGCTCCGTCAGGCCTTCGCACAAATGGTGAAAGATCCCGATTTCATCGCCGCCTGCAACAAGCGCCACTTGATGCTCGATCCGGCGGACGGGCAGGATATGGACGCGATCGTGAAGGATACGTTTGCGCTGCCCAAGCCGACGCTTGCCAAGATCGGCGCGATGTTGAGCAGCAAGTAGGGAGTGCTCTGAATGTACCGGCTTGTCGTCGCCGACCTGGACTCGCCTTCGTATTTCGTGGCCACGGCGGCCGTCGAGCTGGGATTTTTCCGCGAGGAAGGCATCGATGCTGAAGTTGAGCGCGTCTATGGTGCGCTCAATGGGCCGGAGCGGCTGCGCAACGGTGAGGTTCATTTCCTGGGCGGGCCGGCCTATATGGCGACGCGCGCTTTCCCCGGCTGGGGAGGCGTAAAGTTGCTGTGTGCGCTGGCGCAATATTCCTACTGGTTCTTGGCGGTCCGCGCCGACCTCGATATCAAGCGCGGTGACCTCGACGCGCTGAAGGGCCTGCGCATTTCGGCATCGACGGCGTTCCCCGAAGTCGGGCTGCGTCACCTGCTCAAACAGGCGGGCATCGATCTGGAGCGCGACAAGGTCTCGATCGTGCCGATGCCGAGCACCAAGGACGAGCATTTCAAGTATCGCGTCGGCGTCGACGCGCTCAGCCAGAACATCGCGGATGCCTATTGGGGCAACGGCATGCGGCTCGCGATTGGCGAAAAACTTGGCGTCGCCAAGGTGCATCTCGATCTGCGGCGCGGCGACGGTCCGCCCGGCGCGCGTTTCTACAATTTTCCGGCGCTGACCACGACCGAGCGTCTGATCGAGCAGCATCCGGATGTCGCCGCCGGCGCGGTGCGCGCCATCGTCAAGGCGCAGAAGGCGCTTCATGTCGATCCATCGCGCGCCACGGCGATCGGCGAGCGGCTGTTTGCGCCGGAAGCGGCTTCGCTGATCGCCGGCCTCGTCGCGCGGGATGCGCCGTTCTACGATGCGACGATCACCGCTGAAGCCGTCGACGGCATCAACAAATTCGCCTTAGCCAATGGGTTGCTTGCCGAACCGATCGCTTATGACCGTCTGGTGGCGACGCAATTTCGAGATTTGTGGAAAAGCTAAGTCGCTCTCTCCGCTCATTTCCGCGGGAGCGGGAATCCAGATCGAATGCAAAAAACTCACACCGAGGCGTGGGCAACGCCTTGCGTGGCTTTGAGCGCGTCGCCCGCGGCTTCGTAAAAACTCGCGCCTTCGGGCAGCACGATCGAGGCCGAGCGCACCGCGTGCGTCGCCGGATCGAGGCCGTCGGGCTCCTTGCCTTGCGCCACCGCGAGCGCGGCCTTGCGCAGCCGCACCCGCGCCATGATGACGCCGTTGTCGGTCGAGACCAGATTTTCCTTGGTGCGGTCCTGGATCGGGCCGCAGCTTTCCTGAATCGCGGCGTCCTGCATGGCGATGCCTTTGACGCCGCAATACGACTTGTGATGCTTCTGCGCGCCGCGGTCGATCATGTAGTCGTTGTCTTTGTTGACCACCGGGCGGAACGAGCCGGGAATGAGATTGACGTGGATGCCGCCGCCGCTGCCCATCACCTCAAGCTCGTGCGCCGACAGCGGCCGCGACGGATGGTGGGTGAAACACCACGACATGCAGTTCTCGTCGTCGATCGGCACGAAGGCATGGCCGTTGAGCGCGTTGTCGCCGTAGGGCGGGATCATGGTGTGGAACGGCATCACCCACTGGGTGATGCGCCAGTAGAGATTGCCCGGTGTCGCCGGGCGGCGCACGCCGATCACCATGCCGCCTTCGTTCTCGATGACTTCGAAACGCACCGTGGTCTCGCGGGTGAATTCGGCGCCTTGGCCGACATGCAGCGGATCGCTGCGCAGATCGTGGCGATGCAGGAACGAGACGTGCACCGAATCGATGCCGCCCTCGAGCGCCTGCAGCCAGTTGCATTCCTGCGTGCGCTTGCTGACGAAGCGATGCGCGCCGGGCACGGTTGCCCATTCGAAATTCGGCTGCGGCGGTTTCTTCTCGGCCGGTCCCATATAGATCCAGATCACGTCGCCCATTTCGAGGCACGGATACGACGCGAGCTTGATCTTGCTGCAGAAGCCGCTTTCGGCGGGCTCCGAGGGAACCTCGACGCACTGGCCGGTGACATCGTATTTCCAGCCGTGATACGGGCAGCGCAGCCCGTTATCTTCGTTGCGGCCGAACCACAACGAAACGCCGCGATGGGCGCAGAACTCATCCATCACACCGATCCGGCCGGAAGTGTCGCGGAACGCAAGCAGCCGCTCGCCGAGCAGCTTCAGCCGCACCGGCGGGCAGTCCGGCTCCGGGATCTCGGACGACAGCAGCGCCGGAATCCAATAGCGCCGCATCAGCGCGCCCATCGGCGTGGCGGGGCCGGTCAGGGTGAGAAAATCGTTCTGTTCGTGTGTGGTCATCGGCGTCGTTCCCAAGGTTGCGGCTAAAATTGTCCTTCCCGGGGAGCATGTCAATTTGAGGAGCCGCACTGTGACATGCGGCGCGCCGCAGCAATGCATAATGTGCTAGGTTGCGGCGCATTTCATCGAAAGCCGATGCCATGACCAAAACGCTCGTGCGCAACCATTCCCATTGGGGTGCTTTTCTGGCTGAGGTGGAGGACGGCCGCGTCGTCGGCGTGAGGCCGTTCGAGCGCGATCCCGATCCGTCGCCCATCATCGAGGCGCTGCCTGACGCGGTCCATTCCCAGACGCGCATCGCGCAGCCATTCGTGCGCGAAGGTTGGCTCAAGGACGGGCCCGGTTCCAGGGAAGGCCGCGGGCGGGAACCGTTTGTGCCGGTGTCATGGGACCGAGCGCTCGATCTCGTTGCCGGCGAATTGTCCCGGGTCAAACGCGACTACGGCCACGCTGCCATCATGGCCGGCTCGCAGGGCTGGGCCTCGGCCGGCATTTTCCACGAAGCCCGCGGACAGCTGCGCCGCTTCATGGCGCTGTTCGGCGGCTTCATCGACCAGACGTCGAACTACAGCTTCGGCACCGCGCTGGTATTTCTGCCGCATGTGCTTGGCAGCGCGCAGGCGGTGACCGGCCCGCTCACCTCCTGGTCCTCGATCGCGCAGCACGGCAAGCTGATGGTGCTGTTCGGCGGCGCCAACACCAAGAACATGCAGGTGGCGAAGGGGGGCTGCGGTGCGCACTCGACCTCATCGTACCTCGCAGATGTGGCCCGCGGCGGCGTCCGCGTCGTCAACGTCAGTCCGATCCGCGAGGATGGACCGCCAAGCGTCGCGCCGGAATGGATCCCGATCAGGCCGGGCACCGACACCGCGATGCTGCTGGCGCTGAGCCACACGCTGATCGCGAACGGTCTGCACGACCGCGCGTTTCTCGACCGGTATTGTAGCGGCTTCGATCAGGTGCGCGCCTACGTGATGGGCGAGAACGACGGTCAACCAAAGGATGCAGTGTGGGCGGCTTCGATCACCGGCGTCGATGCCGACACGATTCGGATCCTGGCGCGCGACATGGCGGCGACGCGGACAATGGTCGCCGCGTCATGGTCGCTGCAGCGCGCCGATCACGGCGAGCAGCCCTATTGGGCGGTGATCCTGCTGGCGGCATGCCTCGGCCAGATCGGTCTGCCCGGGGGCGGCTTTGGCTTCGGCTACGGCTCCACGATGGGCATCGCCGAACCGCCGGCGGCGTTCCGCACCCCGGGCATGGATGTCGCCGCCAATCCGATCAACCGCGCCATCCCGGCAGCGCGCATCGCGCAGTGTCTGCTGCACCCGGGCGAGCCTTATGACTTCAACGGCCGGCGCAGCACCTATCCGGATATCAAGCTGGTGTACTGGGCTGGCGGCAATCCATTCCACCATCATCAGGACATCAATCAGCTGCGCGCGGCCTTCCGCCGTCCGCAGACCGTCGTGGTGCATGAACCGTGGTGGACGGCAACCGCGCGTCACGCCGACATCGTGCTGCCGGCGACGACCACGCTTGAACGCAACGACATCGGCTGTGCGCAACGCGACCGCTTCGTCATCGCCATGCAGAAAGGAATCGAGCCGGTGGGCGAGGCGCGCAACGACTACGATATCTTCACTGCACTGGCGCAGCGCCTCGGCTTCGGCAGCGAATTCACGCAAGGTCGCGACGAGAGCGGATGGCTGCACCATCTCTACAATTCATGGTGCGAAAGCTTGCGCACCAATCAGGCGGCGATTCCCGATTTCGAGACTTTCTGGAGCGAGGGATTTTTGGAAATTCCGCGCGGTGCCGACGAATACGTGATGTTCGAGAAATTCCGCGCCGATCCCGTCGCCAACAAGCTGACCACGCCTTCCGGCCGCATCGAGCTGTTTTCAGAGAAAATCGCCGGCTTCGGCTACGACAATTGTCCGCCGCATGCGACCTGGATCGAACCGTCGGAATGGTCCGGCGGCGCGGTGGCGCGGACCTATCCGCTGCATCTCGTGTCCAGTCAGCCTCGCCACAAGCTGCATAGCCAGATGGACGCCGGTCCAGTCAGTGCGCGCGGCAAGGTCGATGGCCGCGAGGCGGTGGCGATGAACCCGGACGATGCGCGGCGGCGCGGCATCAAGGACGGCGACGTCGTGCGCATCCACAATGCGCGTGGCGCGTGCCTCGCCGGGGTGATGCTGAGCGACACGCTGTCGCCTGGTGTCGCCAAGCTGTCGTGCGGCGCCTGGTACGATCCGGCCGGCGCCGAAGACGGTGCCCTATGCGTCCACGGCAACGCCAACGTGCTCACGCATGACCGCGGCACCTCGAAATTGAGTCAGGGGCCGTCGACCGGGACGAACATGGTCGAGATCGAGCGCTGGACCGGTCCGTTACCTCCGGTGCGCGCATTCGAGCCGCCGGCAACGGCTTCGGTTCCTGCCTGAAATGCGGAGAGCGCAACCGCCAGACATCGCGGCAAAAAACTTTGATCTGGCTCAAATCGCCCCGGCCAGAAATTTCGTAGCATCGCTCGTGAACCAAGGCCGAGAGCTGAAGCAGCAAGGAGGAAACGTCCTTGCGCTAGCAGCTCGGACAAGAGGGCGATAGCAATGACTCAGGTGCGACCAAAAATCATCATCGTGGGCGGTGGTATCGGCGGACTGTTTGCCGCGAATGCACTCGTCGGCCAGGGACTTCAGGTAACGGTGTACGAACAAGCGCCCGCGCTCGGCGAGGTCGGCGCTGGCGTATATCTGACGCCAAATTCGGTGCGTCATCTGCAGCGAGCAGGATTAGGACCGGCGGTCGAGAAATGGGGTGCCAAGGTCGGCAACAATTCGCGTTACTTCCACCACGACGGCTCGCCGATCGCGTCGGTCCAGGTCACGGATTCTTCAGGCTGGAACGCGACCTACGGCATGCATCGTGCGGACCTTGTCGACATGCTGGCCAAGGCGCTGCCGTCCGGCGTGGTTCAGACCGGGCATAAATGCGCGTCATTCGAGCGGCACGGCGAAATCGCGCGCGTCACTTTCGAAAACGGCGCTGTTGCCGAAGCCGATGTGGTGGTCGGCGCCGACGGTATCCACTCGGTGCTGCGGTCGCATGTCTTTGCATCGTCACGCCCGGTGTTCTCGGGAACCGTCGCGTATCGCGGAGTCGTTCCGTCCGAGCTCGTGCCCGACTGGCCGGCGAAGAGCTGGCTGATGTGGCTTGGCCAGGGCAAGCATTTCCTGGTCTATCCGCTGCGCGGCGGTGCGTTGATCAATTTCGTCGGCTTCGTGCCGGCGGACAAGGAGATGAAAGAGTCATGGTCGGCAGCGGGCGACCCCGACGCGCTTCGGCATGAATTTTCCGCCTGGGATCCGCGGATCGGCTCGCTGTTGCGGCAAGTGACCAAGACGTTCCGTTCGGCGCTCTATGATCGTGAGCCGCTGCCTTATTGGACCAAGGGCAGGCTGACGTTGCTCGGCGATGCGGCGCATGCAATGCTGCCGCACCTCGGTCAGGGCGCCAATCAATCGATCGAAGACGGAATGGCTCTCGCAACCATTCTGGCCAACACGGATCGCACCACCGTCCTGGCTGCGCTGCTTGTCTACGAAAGGCTGCGCCGCGAGCGCACCGCCAGCGTCCAGTCCGGGGCACGCCAGAACGGGCTGCGTTACGACTCATTCCACCGCGATCTCAACCTGCGCGACGCGGAAATCACCGCTCACTCCGAATTCCGCAAGCAGCTTTACGATCACGACGTTGTCCCGGAGGCGCGGGCTGCGGCGATGGAGCTCGTGTAGGCGGCGCCTGCCTTTCATTTCAGGCAGGAGGAGCGAATCCGTGCGTTGCGTGCGCGCCGCGCGGGGACTTACCTGAGGCCGCGCTGGACGTGCCGCCTGCCGATCTTCGCTCAGCACAATCCTGCCTTTGGCATGCCAGCGTCCATGACGGCCCAGCCATGCATTCTCGGCGGCTTTTGATCCAGATCAAAACGCCGGCGGCCGAACCGAGGGAATTTGTTGCAAGCGAAACTATCGTGCAGCGGGAGGCGATCTTGTTAAGGAAAGAGCAAAACGATCTTCTGACCCAGACCGGGCCCCAAACGCCGATGGGCCGGCTGTTTCGCTCGTATTGGACGCCGGTCCTGCTTGCCGATGAGCTTCCCGCAAACGATTGTCCGCCAGTCCGTGTGAAGGTTTTATCGGAGCGTCTCGTCGCGTTCCGCGACAGCAAGGGGCGCTATGGCCTGATCGACGAGTTCTGTCCGCACCGCGGCGCCTCGCTGTGGTTCGGCCGCAATGAAGAATGCGGTCTGCGCTGCCCGTATCATGGCTGGAAATTCGATTTCACCGGCCAATGCATCGAGGTGCCGTCGGAGCCAGAGGAAAGCGGCTTCGCCAAAAAGATCAAACTGCAATCCTATCCGCTGGTCGAGCGTGGCGGCGTGCTGTGGACCTATATGGGCCCGCCGGAGCTGCAACCGCCGCTGCCCGAGTGGGAGTTCGCGCTGGTCCCGGGCGAACAGCGCTTCGTCTCAAAGCGGCTGCAGGAATCCAACTGGCTGCAAGCCATGGAAGGCGGAATCGATTCCAGCCACGTGTCCTTTCTCCACCGCGGCGACATCGGTTCCGATCCGCTGTTCAAGGGCGCGAAAGGCAACCAGTACAATCTGCAGGATGCGCGCCCGGTCTTCGAAGTGGTCGAGAGCGCCGGCGGTCTCTATATCGGCGCCCGCCGCAATGCCGAGGACGGTAAATACTACTGGCGCATTACCCAATACGTGCTGCCGTCGTTCACGATGATAGCCCCGCGCGGCGGCCACACCGTGCACGGCCACTTTTGGATCCCGATCGACGACGACAATTGCTGGGCTTGGAGCTACGACTATCACCCGACCCGCGCGATCACCGATGCCGAACGCAAGGCGATGCAGGAAGGCAAAGGCATCCACTGCCAATACGTTCCGGGTACCTACCGGCCGCTCGCCAACAAGGACAACGACTATCTGATGGACCGCGGCGCGCAGAAGCGTGGTTCGACCTACAGCGGCATTGAAGGGATCGCTATCCAAGACAGCTCGTTGCAGGAAAGCATGGGGCCGATCGTCGATCGCACCAAAGAGAATCTGGTGTCGACCGACAACGGCATCATCATGGCGCGGCACCGACTGATGCGCGCCGCACGGGAGCTGTGCGACAAGGGCGTAATTCCGCCCGGCATCGATGTCGCTCACCAGAAGGTCCGCTCGGCTTCGGTGATCTTGCCGCCCGACCAGCCGTTCAAGGATGCCGCCAAAGAAGCGCTGCGTGCCCGCGCCGGCGTGGCGCCGGCGACGGTGTAATGCCTGCGGCAATTGAAGGCGCAACTGTCAAGGAAACAATGCGGTTTTCGCTGAAGGAGGGACACGATGGTTCAGGTGCGCAGAATCGGTCACGCAACATTCGAGACGCCCGACTTCGATCGTTCGATTGACTACTACACGAACATCGCCGGGCTGGTCCTTGCCAGCAAGGAAAAGGATCGCGCGTTTTTCGCCAGCAAGATCGGCCAGCTCGTTGTCCAGGTCGAACGCGGCGAGGCGGCGCGTTGCACGAAGCTGTCGTTCGAAGTGGCGCCCAAGGCGGATTTCGGCGACATGCGCCGAGATCTCGAACAACTCGGTGTCAGGAGCGACATCCGCAACGATCCGATGCCGGGCATCCCCAGAGCGCTGACGTTCGAGGATCCGAAGGGGACGACGATAGAACTTTTTTCGGAATGGAATTACCTCGGCTCACATCATCAGGTGATTGGTGTTGGACCGCTCAAGCTCGGCCATGTCGCTTTCATTGTCGATGACGCAAGAAAGCTCGCTGAGTTCTACGAAAAGGTGCTCGGCTTCCGGGTCTCCGATTGGGTCGAGGACTTCTTCGTGTTCATGCGCTGCGGGCCGGATCATCACACGGTGAATTTCCTGACCGGCAAGACCACAAAGATGCATCACATCGCCTTCGAGGTGAAGGACTTCGCTCAGATCCAGAGCGCCTGCGAGCTGTTTGGCGAGAAGAAGATTCCCATTATCTGGGGACCGCTGCGGCACGGTCCGGGGCACAATGTTTCGACCTATCACTACAATCCGGATCGCGAGGTCGTCGAATTCTACACCGAACTGGATCAGATGAAGGACGAGGAACTCGGCTATTTCGAGCCTCGGCCCTGGCATCACGATACCCCGCAACGTCCCAAGGTGTGGCATGGAATCGCCTCGCGATCGGTCTGGGGGCCGCCTCCGACTGAAGACTATATGCGCAACACGGCGTAGCTCGGCGGTATTGCGAGTGTGCGCTTAGAGATTCACAGCGAGGTCGTCATGACAGCAATTCGCGGATACGTGCCGGCGGCGGCCACAGGGCTCGGCGTTCACTCGCTCGACCGTTTTGTGCTTAGCGTGCCCGATCTCGCCGCAGCGGAACACTTTTATTCCGAGTTCGGGCTCAACGTTGCGCCTTCCGGCAACGCGCTAGCGCTCAAGACCTTCGGTCGAGATCAACAGTGGGGCTTGGTGGTTGAAGACAAGCGCAAGAAGCTGCATCACCTCGCGTTCGGCTGTTATCCCGACGATCTGCCCTATTTACAGGAGCGCGCGGAAGAAAGCGGCGTGGAAATCCTCGATCCTCCGCGAGGCTTCGAGAGCAACGGCTTCTGGTGCCGCGACCCATCCGGCCTGCTGATCGAAATAAAAGTCGCCGCCAAATCATCGCCGGATCATAAGACTGCGGGAACTTGGTCGTCATCGCCGGAAGGTGTGGCCGGCGCTCCGGTCAGATCGCGTGCACCCGTGGTGCGGCCGCGGCGGCTCTCGCATGTGCTCGTGTTTACGCCGGATATCGGCCGCGCGGTGGATTTCTATTCCAACATTGTGGGGCTTCGCCTGTCGGACCGCTCCGATCGCGTCGCGTTCATGCACGCGATCCATGGCAGCGACCATCACATCATTGCTTTCGCCGAATCGCCTGCGCCCGGCTTGCATCATTGTAGCTGGGACATGCGCGGGATCGACGACATCGGTTTGGGCGCCATGCACATGGCCGGCAACGGCTACGCCAAGGGGTGGGGTTTCGGCCGCCACGTGCTCGGATCGAATTATTTCCACTATGTACAGGACCCTTGGGGCAGTTACGCCGAGTATTCGTGCGACATCGACTACATCCCGGCGGCGCGCCCCTGGGAGGCGGGCGACCATCAGCCTGAGGATTCATTTTACCTCTGGGGGCCTTCGCCACCGGACGACTTTACGCTCAATCGCGAAGCGTGATCGGAGATCGAGATGAAACAGGACATACCAGGCACAGTCATGTTCGACGGCGATCAGGCGCAAAAGGGTTACGCGCTCAATCGCATGTGCTTTTCGTTCAACAGCGCCGAAAACCGCGCGGCGTTCCTCAAGGATGAGGACGCCTATTGCCGGAAATTCGGCCTCAATGAAAAGCAGCGCGCGGCGATCAAGAATCGCAACGTCTTGGAACTGATCGAGGCGGGCGGCAACGTGTACTATCTCGCCAAATTCGCCGGCATCTTCGGGCTCAACGTCCAGGATATCGGCGCCCAGCAGACCGGAGTGACGGTCGAAGAATTCAAGGCAAAGCTTGCTGCAGCAGGGAGATAACCATGGCTCGCATCATCGGCGGTGTCGCTACCACGCATGTTCCCTCGATCGGCAAGGCGATCGCGGAAAACAAGCAGAACGATCCATATTGGAAGCCGTTCTTTCAGGGCTTCGACTATGTGCATTACTGGCTGGCGCGCGAAAAGCCCGACATAGCGGTGGTATTCTACAATGACCACGGCTTGAACTTCTTTCTCGACAAGCTGCCGACATTCGCTGTGGGTGCGGCCAAGGAATACCGCAACGAGGATGAAGGCTGGGGCATCCCGGTCGCGCGCGCGATCGAGGGCGATCCGGATTTGTCCTGGCACATTATCAACACGCTGGTCGCCGACGAATTCGACATCACCATGTGCCAGGACATGCTGGTGGACCATTCGGTGACCATTCCGATGGCGTTGATGTGGCCCGGCAACAAGCGGCATCCGGTGCGGATCGTGCCGGTGTCGATCAATACCGTGCAGCATCCGCTGCCGTCGCTAAAGCGATGCCTCAATCTCGGCCGTTCAGTAGGCCGTGCCATCGAGAGCTATCCGCAGGATGCGCGTGTCATGATCGTCGGCACCGGCGGGCTGTCGCATCAGCTTGACGGCAAGCGCGCCGGCTTCATCAACAAGGAATTCGACAAAATGTGCTTGGACAAGCTTGTCAGCGAGCCAGAAGCGCTGACCCGGTATTCGATCCACGATTGGGTCGAGGAGGCCGGCGCCCAGGGTGTCGAGTTCCTGAACTGGATGGCGATGCGCGGCGCGCTGACCGGACAGGTGAAGGAGGTGCACCGCAACTATCACATCCCGATCTCCAATACGGCGGCCGCTACCGTGGTGCTGGAGAACCGGACCGTGGCCGAACGCAAGGCGGCGTGAGGCGCCGAGCGGCGACCGGCCGGTCGATCTCGTTGCGGTCGATCCGATTCGGTTCGACGGGACGCGCTTTGCGGGCAAAGGCCGAGCATGGCTAATGCTCTGTTAATCGGAGTAACGGTTTACCGAAACGCAAAACAACTGTGATTTGATCCGCGACGCGCTTCCTCCTTTTAGTCGATGCCGTCGTGCCAGTGACTCCTCACGAAAACAAATACTCGCCGCGTCGGCTTCGCAAGCTGATCGCCGGGACCGTGCTCGCCGTAGCGGCCATCGCGGCTGCGAACATCCTGGTGATCGCGCAATGCTATCGGAGCACGCTGCACGAGGTGCAAAACAACCTGCTGCGACAAAGCATGACTTTGTCGGAGCTGGTGAATCGCTCGTTTCAGTCGGTCGATCTGGTCCTCGCCAATGTCGAAGACAAGGTGAGGCGGGAAGCCTCGACCGACGGCGGCATGCGCCGGCTGACGACCGCGGACTTCAACGCGTTCCTCAAGGCTGAAAAATCAGAGCTGCCGCAGATCGACACAATGGCGGTGATGGATGCCGGCGGGAAGAAAATAAACCATTCGCGCGATTGGCCGATTCCTGCCGTCGACCTTTCTTCCCGGGAATATTTTAAGGCACTGAACGCGCATCCTGAATTGAGTTCATTCATCAGCGAGCCTGTTCAGGGGGTGACCAGCGGCCATTGGGTGGTGGTCTTCGCGCGCTCGGTAAGGACCGCCGATGGCCGCCTGCTTGGCGTCGTTTCAGCATCGACGGTTCTGAATTACTTCGAAGACCTGTTCCGTTCTACCGCGCTTGGCGAAGGCTACGCGGTAACCTTGCTGCGCCGCGACGGTACGCTGCTGGCGCGCTTCCCGATGGCAGGAACGATCGGACAGATCGTGCCGGCGTCCGTTCTCAAGAAAATAGCCAACGCAAATTCCGGCGTGTCGCGCTCAATAAGCCCGATCGACCATCAGGCCCGCATTGCCGCAGCGTATCGGGTAGCGCAGTACCCTCTCACCGTGGTCGTGACGCAAAATGAACGCGCGGCGTTCGCGCCGTGGCGGCAGACGGCGCTGGCGATAAGTCTTGTCACCGGGCTGATCATCGTCCTTATCATCGTGACCGTCTACCTTATCGCGAGGTCATGGAAGCAACTCGACCGTCTCAGCGCGGCGCGAGCGGAGCTTGTCGAGTCCGACAAGGTGCGCGCGCTGGCCGAAGTCGAATTGGAGCGGCAGAAGGACGTCGCCGAACAAAGCCTGAGGCTCAAGGTCGCGATCGAGAACATGTCGCATGGCATCTGCATGTTCGACCGCGACGGGCGGCTGATCGTGTGCAATCAGAAATACGCCGATGTCTATGGATTGAGCAAAGAACAGGCGCAGCCCGGGACGACCGTCAAATCGATATTCGAGCACCAGTCCGCTTTGATCGTCATGAATGGCAATGCCGGCGAATATGTCGCCGGCCGGCTGGCCAACATCGCCGCGAAGAAAACCTATCAGTTGACGCACAAGTTCCGCGATGGGCGATTGATCTCGGTGACGCACAAGCCGATGCCCGGGGGCGGCTGGGTTTCGACCCACGTGGACGTGACCGAACAGATCGCCCGCGAGCAATCATTCCGGTTGCTGTTCGACAGCAGCCCGGTGCCGATGTGGGTCATCGACCGCGACAGCTTGCGCTTCATGGCGGTCAACGACGCGGCCATCGTCCGCTACGGCTATAGCCGGGAACAGTTCATGGCGATGACCGTGCCCGAGCTTCGCCCCGAAGCTGACCGCGAGCGCTTCGGCAATTTCCTCCGCGCGCTGGAGCCCGATCAGTTCGGCGAAAATATCGGTCAGCACCGCACCGCCGACGGAAAGATCATCGACGTTTCCGTGTATTCGCGCGTATTGACCTATGCCGGCCGCAACGCGCGCCTGACCGCCGTTCATGATATTACCAGCGCCAAGCGGGTCGAGAACGAACTGCGCCGCACGCAGAAATTCCTCGACGCCATCGTCGAGCATGTCCCGATCCCGATCATGGTCAAGGACGTCTCCGGCGCCCACAAAAATGCAGCCGACTACCGCTACTCTCTCATCAACCGGGCATGCGAAGAGCTGTTCGGCGCGCCGCGCGAGCAGATCGTCGGCAAGACGATCGTGGATCTGTTTCCCGACGAAAGAGTCAAATTCATTGTCGGGGAAAACGATGATGCGCTGAACGCCGACGGTCCTGTCTTTCGTTCCGATCACGAGTTTCACACGGCCGCCAACGGCATCAGGATATGTACGGCGACAATCGTCGCCGTGCGCGACGATGCACGCGAGCCGCAATACCTCGTGACGGTTCTTCAGGATGTTACCGAACGCAAGCGAGCCGAAGACCGCATCGCCCGGATGGCGCATTACGATCAACTCACCAACCTCGCCAACCGGCGAACCTTCAACGAGTTGATGGAAGCGGCGATCAAGCGCGCGAGCGGCTGCGGTGACCAGTTCGCCGTTTTAGCCCTCGATCTCGACGGCTTTAAGGAAACCAACGATACTTACGGCCATCTGGTCGGCGACGCGCTGCTGTTTGAGGTATCGCGGCGCTTGATGAATGCTGCCGATGGCGCGTTCGTCGCACGTGTCGGGGGCGACGAGTTTGCACTCATCGTCGATGGCGGTGCGCAGGCCGCGGCGCAGCTTGCCGAACGCATCCTCGATACATTCGATGAGGAAATCATCATCGAGAGCCGAAGCATCACGACCGGTGCGACGATCGGCGCCGCCATCTATCCCAATCACGGCGCGGACAGCAAAACGCTGGTCAGCAACGCCGACATCGCGCTTTATCGCGCCAAGGCCGTGGGGCGCGGCTCGATCCTGTTCTTCGACGCCGAAATGGGCGAGCAGGTGCGCGAACGGCGCGCCTTGCAGGAGGCGCTGCGGTCCGCGGTCGAGCAGGAACAGCTTCGCTTGCACTATCAACCGCAGAAGACAGTGTTGGGTGACACCGTCGGTTTCGAGGCGCTGGTTCGCTGGCAAAGCGCGGACCACGGACAGGTATCGCCCAGCGTGTTCATTCCGATCGCCGAGGAAAGCGGCCTGATCATCCCGATGGGCGAATCGATCCTGCGCGAAGCATGCCGTGAGGCGGCGAGCTGGAATATGCCGCTGACCATCGCGGTAAACGTTTCGCCGCTGCAATTCCGTTACGGCGACCTGCCGACGCTTGTTCATACGATATTGCTCGAAACCGGGCTCGCGCCGCAACGGCTCGAACTTGAAATCACCGAAGGCGTATTCATCGACGATTTTTCGCGCGCCATCTCGAATCTTTCACGACTGAAAGCGCTCGGCGTGCGGATCGCGCTGGACGATTTCGGCTCCGGCTATTCGTCCTTGTCTTATCTGCACTCGTTCGCGTTCGATAAGATCAAGATCGACCGGACCTTCATTTGCGACCTTGAGCACAACCGCCATTCCATGGCGATCGTGCACGCGGTGATCGATCTTGGTCATAGCCTCCACATCCCTGTGCTGGCCGAAGGCGTCGAAACCACAGCGCAGCACGCGATGCTGCGCGAGCGCGGCTGCGACGAAGTGCAAGGCTATCTTCTCGGGCGGCCGCTGCCGATCGAGCACTATGCCGATCTCACCGGCAGCACGGCGACGGTGCCGTCGGCTGCGCTGCTGGCGAGTTGAGCACGCCGAAACTTTGCACAAAGGTTCCGAGGGAACTTTGCCCGTACCATTGCGTTTTATCTCTCGGAACAGGGAGATAATTCGATGCAATGTGCGTGCTGCGGCAGGCCGATCAAGGCCAAGTCAGCGTGGAAGGGCGCGGGCGTCCAGTTCTATTGCAGCGAGTTCTGCGCCGAGTCGGAAACGTCCGAGGCGACGCCGGGGCTGGCGCCTCCGCGCCGCAGGCATCGCGGACCGACGCTGCTCGACCATCATCTGAGCCGGCCGTATGAGCGACTGGAAAGGCTTCTGCCCTACATGCGCCAACTGTCCGGGCGCGCGTCAGCGGGTGCGCATCGCTAGGCCAGCGCGGTATCCCGCCGACCATCTTTCAGTTCTTCTTCAATAATCTCTCGGCGTTACCCGAAAAGATCTTGCGCCGGTCGCCGGTCGAGATATCGAGCGTGTTCAGCGCCTCGATCGCCGGCTTGATCGGGCCGAGCGGGGTGTCGGTGGCGAATACCACTTTGTCGGCGCCGAAGAAGTCGAAGCCGCAGCGCAGCGCGTGGACGCCGCCGCCGAACATCGCAGTATCGCCGTAGAATTCGCGGAAATACTCGAGGTGCGGCCGTTTGAGTGACGGCAAAATCTTTGAATAGTCCTCATCCGAGGTGCGCTGACCGAGCACGTCGAGGCCCGGGCCGACCCGGCCGTCATAATACGGGATCATGCCGCCAAGGTGATGGGTGATGATCTTGATGTTTGGATAGCGGTCGAACAGACCGCAGAATACCAGTCGCGCCATCGCGACCGAGGTATCGTAGGGCCAGCCGAAGCACCACCACATTTCAAAGCGCGATTTCTGCTCGGCTGGGTAGTCCGTCATGGCGGCGGTGCGTGCCGGATGCAGCCAGATCGGCCGGTCAAGCCTCGCCATCGCGGCAAACAGCGGCTCGAAGACGGGTTCGTCGAGCGGCCTGCCGGCAAGCGGGCTGAAAATCTGCACGCCGGCGGCACCCAGATCGTTGACTGCGCGCTTGGCCTCCTCGACCGACGCCATGACGTCGGTCAGGCACAGCGCCGCGACGAAGCCGGCAAAGCGGTCGGGATGCTTGGCGCACAATTCGGCCATGGCGTCGTTGGCGATGCGGGCCAGCGCGAGCCCCTGTCCGGGCGTGGCAAAATCCTCGATCGGCGGATTGGGCAGCGATACCACCTGGCGGTAATCGCCGAACGCGTCCATTTCGGCAAAGCGCGCGTCGAGATCGTGAATCTTGCGCACGCCGCGCAGCCGCGCGGCGATGTTGCCGAGTTTCGGCGCGACCCTGTTCATCTCGTCGAGGAAGCGCGCCGGCGAAATGTGGCAATAAAGGTCGATGAGCGTGTCGGTGGGCATGCTTTTTCTCCCGCAGTCACGGTCAAGTCGCGAATGGCGAATGGTGCATAGCGAGTAGCGAACAAGGGGGCCTTCTATTCGCCACTCGCTATTTCGCTACTCGCGTTTAGGTCATCACCCGTACCGGCTTGCCGTCGAGGAAGCCGCGGATGTCGTCGACTACGCCGGCGAAATACGAGCGGTAGTTCTGCTCGGAGACGTAGCCGAGATGCGGGGTGAGCACGACATTGTCCATCTTGCGCAGCGGATGATCGACTGGCAGCGGCTCGGTGTCGAACACATCGAGGCCGGCGCCGGCGATCTTCTTGTCGCGCAGCGCGGCAAGCAGCGCTGCTTCGTCGACAATCGGCCCGCGCGAGGTGTTGATGAGAAAGGCGCTCGGCTTCATCAGGCCAAATTCGTTGGTGCCGACCATGCCGCGCGAGCGCGCCGACAGCACGTTGTGGATGGTGACGAAGTCCGATTGGCGAAACAGATCGTCCTTGCTGACGTAGCCGACGCCGACTTCTTGGCATCTCTCCGGCGTTAGATTCTGGCTCCAGGCGATCACCTTCATGCCGAACGCCTTGGCGATGGCTGCGGTGCGTGCGCCGAGCTTGCCGAGCCCAAGAATTCCAAGCGTCATGCCTTCGAGGTCGGGGCCGATGGTGCTTTGCCAGGTTGCGCCGGCATGCAGACGGGCGTTCTCGTAGCCGATGTGGCGGGTCAGTTCGAGCATCAAGCCGATGGCAATGCCCGAGGTCGGGCTGCCGAACGAGCCGGTGCCGCAGACAGTGACACCGCGCGCCTTTGCCGCCTCGGTGTCGATCGAGGCGTTGCGCATGCCGGTCGTGATGAGGAGCTTCAGGTTCGGTAGGGCTTCGATGACGATGCTCGGAAAGGCGGTGCGCTCGCGCATGGCAACGACGATCGCGAACTCCTTCAGCGCGGCGATGACGCTTGGTCCCGCGCCAAGATGCTCGTTGAATACCTTGATCTCGATGTCGCCCTTGACCTTCGACCAGTCGGCGCTTTTGAGCACCACATTCTGGTAATCGTCGAGGATTGCGCAGCGTACCGCCATGATGCTCCCACCCCGGTGTGCACTTTGTCGTCAGTGCCTAAGCCGTCTCATAACGGCCGGGTGAAAACAAGCGGCGGTGGGGCGGCGGGTTCTATGCGCGGGGGCTGCCGCGAAGCGGCTTGAAGACCGCCCATGACACCAGATTACGCGCCTCCGGCGCCCGTGGACGAAGACCTAGGTGTGGTGCTCGGCGACCTGCCGCACCGCGATCGAGGCGCTGCGCACCGCGGGCGCGGTCTTAGGGGAGAGGTTGCCGTACTTGGCGTGCCATTTCGGGCCCGGGCCGCGCATATAGTGCAGGTCGGGGCGATATGTGCCGCCGCCCTCACCGAAACTCCGCTGCAACTCGTGGACCGCTTTTGCCAATTTGCGCCACATGATCCGCTCCCTGGTCCTTTCGCTCAGGCCCTTCTTGGGATGTCTCCACCCTTATGTCTCGCGTCCCACGCAAAGGTTCACGTCAGAACGCCAGTTTTAATTTCAAACGATCGTTTGACACCAAGTTTCGTCCTGAAATCATTAAAATTTGGTACGATTTAGGCAGGCCAAAGTTCCAAACGCTATTTAGCGTTGAGGAACTTTTACCGCGATTGCCGACCGTGGGGTTGAGGGGGGCTTCGTGCCGCCGGCGTGGTTAGCGGACCGTCACCAGGAGCGGCATGCCGCCGGCGGGGCGCAGCGTCACCCGCGCGACTGGCGGCTTCGGCTTGTGGCCGGCCACCGGCGCAAAACGCAATGAGCGAACCAATGTGGCGAGGATCGCGGCAGCCTCCAACATCGCAAATCCGGCGCCGATGCAGATGCGCGGACCGCCGCCGAATGGCAGATATGCGTAGCGCGAGCGCGCCTTCAGGGCTTCGGCCGTAAACCGCTCGGGCTCGAAGGCGTTGGGATTGTCCCACAGCCGCACATTGCGATGCAGGGCAAACACCGGAATGTGAACGCGAGTGCCCGGCTCGATGGGTCTGCCGCCAAGTTTGAAGGTGGCCCTGGCCTCGCGGCCAATGCCCGGCGCCGGCGGATAAAGCCGCATCGCCTCCTGGATGACTTGGCGGCAGAACGACAACTGCTCGATATGGGCGGCTGTAATCGGCGCGTCCGCAGCGACTGCGGTGACCTCTTCGTAGACACGCTGCTGGCTGTGCTGATCCTTGGCCAGCAGCCAGAGCGTCCAGCTCAGTGCCACGGCCGTGGTTTCGTGGCCCGCGATGATAAAGGTCAGGAGATTATTGCCGACTTCCGCGTCGCTCATGCTCCGGGCCGTCTCCGGATCGCGAGCCGCGAGCAGCAAATCGAGCAGGTCCGGATGCGCCGACGCGGCGGCGCGCCGCCCGGCGACGATGCGCGAAAGGTCGCGACGCAGAAAATCGCGTGCTCGCAGCGCCCGGCGCCGCCCGGGATAGGGCAGCCATTCCGGCAGTGAAAACAGCACGTAGATGATCTGCCACGGGATGGTGTTGAAGCTTTGGGTCAGCGCGCGGCTATAGCTCTCGGCATCGAGATTTGCCGTGCCGCCAAGAAGCGCATTGACGATGATGTCGAAGGTGGTGCGTGTCATCGCGGCTGCGGCGTCGACAGGCTGCGTCAAGTCGGCGACGCGCCAGCGTGCGACCTGCCGCTGCGCCATCGCGCTGAAAATCGGCACGAAGGACAATAGCGTCTCGTGCCGGAACACCGGGGCGACCGCGCGCCGCTGCCAGCGCCATTCGGCATCCTCGGCGAGAAAGATCGAGTTGGCGCCGATCGCCGGAGCGAAGGCCCGCCGGGTCACCGGATCGCGCAAGAAAAATTCGGCTTTGTCGACGAGCACCTCGCCGATCAGGTCAGGCTCGGAGACCAGGATGATATCGCGCCGGGTCCTCCCCAGGTCGGTGACGCCCTGTTCGTAGGCCGAGCGCGGAATTGTCTCGATGTAATTGCGAAACGTCGTCGGCAGCCCGCGCAGGCCAAGCGGCCGCGCAGGCGGTTCGAACGGCGTGAGGTCGGGATCGATGTACACGCGGACCCTCGGTTGCGGCGGCTTGCTCTTTAGCCAGTCAATCGCTACATCAGCGCCAACTTCCCATACATTGGCGCAAAAAGAGGGCAGGGCAGCGAGCCCGAGGCAATATGGCCCGTCAGTTCATTTATCACATGCAAGGTCTGTCCAAGACCTATCCGGGCAACCGCAAGGTCTTGGATAACGTCAATCTATCCTTTTACCCGGACGCCAAGATCGGCGTGCTCGGCGTCAACGGCGCCGGCAAGTCGACGCTGCTGCGCATCATGGCGGGCCTCGACTCCGAGTTCAGCGGCGAAGCCTGGGCGGCCGAAGGCGCCCGTGTCGGCTATCTGCAGCAGGAACCGCAGCTCGATGCCGGCAAGTCGGTGCGTGAGAATGTCATGGAGGGCGTGGCGCCGCAGCGGGCGATTCTCGATCGCTACAACGAACTTGCGGTGAATTACTCCGACGAAACCGCCGACGAGATGACGAAGCTTCAGGATGAGATCGAGGCCAAGGGGCTGT
This sequence comes from uncultured Alphaproteobacteria bacterium, assembly GCA_963729965.1. Lineage (GTDB taxonomy): Bacteria > Pseudomonadota > Alphaproteobacteria > Rhizobiales > Xanthobacteraceae > BOG-931. The sequence goes on along the minus strand of CAVSPX010000004.1, from coordinate 97,409 downwards.
GGGATCTCGATTCCAAAGTCGACCAGGCGATGGATGCGCTGCGCTGCCCGGCCGACGATGCCGATGTGGCGAAGCTGTCGGGCGGCGAGCGGCGGCGCGTGGCGCTGTGCCGGCTGTTGCTGGAGCAACCCGAACTGCTTTTGCTCGACGAGCCCACCAACCACCTCGATGCCGAAATCGGTGATGTGGCTCGAAGGCCACCTGCGCAACTATCCGGGCGCCATCCTGATCGTCACCCACGATCGCTATTTTCTCGACAACGTCACCGGCTGGATTCTCGAACTCGACCGCGGCCGCGGCATTCCCTACGAGGGCAATTATTCGTCGTGGCTCGTGCAAAAGCAGAAGCGGCTCGAACAGGAGGGCCGTGAGGAGGAAGCGCGCCAGCGAACGCTCGCCCGCGAGCAGGAATGGATTTCGGCTTCGCCGCGCGCCCGCCAGGCCAAGTCCAAGGCGCGCTACGAGCGTTATGAGGAGCTGCTGAAGAAGGCCGGCGAGAAACAGACGCAAACCGCGCAGATCGTCATTCCGGTCGCCGAGCGGCTCGGGCAGAACGTCATCGACTTCGATCATCTGCGCAAAGGTTTCGGCAACAATCTCCTGATCGACGATCTCACCTTCAAGCTGCCGGCGGGAGGCATCGTCGGGATCATTGGCCCGAACGGCGCCGGCAAGACCACGCTGTTCCGCATGATCACCGCGCAGGAGAAGCCCGACAGCGGCACCATCAAGATCGGCGAGTCGGTGCATCTCGGCTATGTTGACCAGTCGCGCGACTCGCTCGACGGCAAGAAGACGGTGTGGGAGGAAATTTCCGGCGGGCTCGATCAGCTGATGTTAGGCAAACGCGAGGTCAATTCGCGCGCCTATTGCGGCGCTTTCAATTTCAAGGGCGCGGATCAGCAGAAAAAGGTCGGCTCGCTCTCCGGCGGCGAGCGCAACCGCGTGCATCTCGCCAAGATGCTGAAATCCGGCGCCAACGTGCTGCTGCTCGACGAGCCGACCAACGATCTCGACGTCGACACGCTGCGCGCGCTCGAAGAAGCGCTGGAGGATTTCGCCGGCTGCGCCGTGATCATTTCCCACGATCGCTGGTTCCTCGACCGCATCGCCACCCATATCCTTGCTTTCGAGGGCGACAGCCACGTCGAATGGTTCGAGGGCAATTTCCAGGACTACGAGAAAGATAAGATGCGCCGGATGGGCACCGATACGGTGCTGCCGCAGCGAATCAAGTATAAGAAGTTCGCGCGATAAGTCGTGTTCTGGCGTTCGCCGCGAGGTCCTTGCGAGGTCCCTGCCGGTTCCCTAGGGCTGTTTTTGTGTGACTGAATGCCTATATTGGCTTGAATTGAAAACTATGCATTCCCATTGCCGAGACGGCACGGCGAATAATTTGCCCCTGTTTCACAGCAAAAGGAGAGGATAGTGGCAACAAAAGCCAGCGAAGCGCAGGCCACTGTGGCTCGCGCTCGCGCCGAGGCAACGTTCAAAAAAGAGGAACGCGCCAAGGAGGGTGCCAAGGCCATGGTGGAGTATCAAGCCAGTGCCAAAGCCGTCCGTGAGAAAATTGCACGGTTACGGGCATTGCGGCTGGCCAAGGAGGCGGTCGACAAGGGCCGCGATGGTTAATCGCCGAAATGCCTTGAAACGAACACATCTTTGGCGCAGACGGTGTGTGCGGCGCTGTAGCGTGATCCCGAAAAGCGGCCACCGATTTTTTGGGAAACATCGTGCTTCATCGAGATGGTGAAGCGGAATGACGAGAAAGGTCATTCCTCATTAGCGGCCCGCGGCGAGCCGCGTGTACGGGATCCCGTCAAACGGCTTCTGGCTCGCTCTTATTTCCAACGACAACCCAGATCGCGCGGGGGTGTCTTATTCACCCCGCAACGCGGGCCGTGGCGTGTGGCGCCATGGCCGCGAATGCGCGCAACAGAAAGCTCCTATTTTGACCAACTTCAACGACTTCAAGCTTCATGAGGCGATCGCACGTGCGCTCGTCGAACAGAAATATCTGACGCCGACACCGATCCAGGTGCAGGCGATACCCCCCGTCATGTCGGGCCGCGACGTGATCGGCATTGCGCAGACCGGAACCGGCAAGACCGCCGCATTCGCGCTGCCGATCCTGCATCGTCTCGCCGGGACGCCGCGCCCGGCGCCGCAAAAGGGCTGCCGCGTTCTTGTGCTCAGTCCGACCCGCGAATTATCCGGCCAGATTCTTCAGAGCTTCCGCGACCTCGGCCGGCACTTGCGCATCAAGGCAGCCCTGGCGATCGGCGGCGTGTCGATGGGCGGCCAAGTTCGTGCGCTGCTCGGCGGCGTGGAGGTTCTTGTCGCTACGCCGGGCCGGTTGCTCGACCTCATTCGTGGCAATGCGCTGCGTCTCGACAGCGTGGAATGCCTCGTGCTCGACGAGGCGGATCGCATGCTCGACATGGGCTTTATCCACGACATCAAAACCATCGTAGCCAAGCTCCCCGCAACGCGGCAGACGCTGATGTTTTCCGCGACGATGCCCCGCGTCATCACCGAGCTTGCGGCGCGGATGCTGCGCGACCCGGTCAGGGTGGCGGTGGCGCCGCCGGCGACGACCGCGGAACGTATCGCTCAGCGCATTGTCCGTGTCGATCGTGCGGCCAAGCTTGCAACGCTTGTCGACGTCTTGCGGGACGAGCCGATCGAGCGTGCTTTGATCTTCACGCGAACCAAGCACGGCGCCGACAAAGTTGTGCGCGGTCTGGTAAAGGCCGGCGTCACGGCGCAGGCCATTCACGGCAACAAGTCGCAAGGCCAGCGCGAGCGTGCGCTCGGGGCCTTTCGCAAGGGTGAGACCAGAACTTTGGTTGCCACGGATATCGCGGCGCGTGGAATTGATGTCGAGGGCATCAGCCATGTGATAAACTACGACCTGCCGAACGTGCCGGAGACGTATGTCCATCGGATCGGCCGCACGGCGCGGGCGGGCGCCGCAGGCGTGGCGATCTCGCTGTGCGACGCCGACGAGGCGGCGTATTTGCGCGACATCGAGAAGCTTATTCGCATGACGATACCAATGAGCGATCGAAGCCGCGAACAGCGGCAGTTCAGGCCGACGCCCGCGCCGCGCGGCGCCGCGCAGCCGCATGGTGCCAAAGCTGCGCGAAATCGGCGCGGCAAATCCGATAAGAAAAATCGTCCGCAGCGGTCAAACGATGCACCGGGCGATCTTGCCGCCGTGGCCTTCATGCAACGTGGCGCCTTGTCTGGACCGCCACGTGGTGAGCGCCAGCCGCGGTGGGCTGCACAGTCGAAAGGAGTCTGACATGCCGAAAGAAGAACTCCTGCAATTCGAGGGACTCGTCACCGAGATATTGCCGGACGCGCGATATCGCGTTCAGCTCGAAAACGGGCATCAACTCGTCGCCTATACGGCCGGCCGGATGAAGAAGAATCGGATCAAGACGCTTGCCGGTGACAGGGTCACGGTTGAATTGTCGCCCTACGACCTGGAGAAGGGGCGTTTGGTGTTCCGCCATAAGGACGAGCGGGCAGCGCCGCCGTCTCGCGCGCCGCAACACAACCAGTTTCGCCGGCGATGATGCCGGCGCGGCAGCGGCGATCTCGCCAAGAGGGAAGTGCTGCGATGGCCGACAGCTCACATAAATTCAGAATCGGACAAACGGTGGAACTCGTTGCGGTGTCGTTCCGCTCGGCCGAGCCTGGGCAATACGAAATTGTCGGTCTGCGGCCGACGGAAGACGGCAACAGCAATCCACTCTACCGCGTGAAGAGCAAGGGCGAGCCGCACGAACGCGTGGTGGCCGAGAGCGATCTCATTCCCGTCGGCGAAGCGCCGCCACAGGATTAGGTCGCGGCAGCGCTCCTTCGTCGCGGTCGTTCTATTCCGCGCCTATTCGGCGGCAGCCATGACCTGCGTGTCGCGGCCGGCGCGCACCAGCCGGCCGGGCAGAGCGCCGGTGTGCTCGCCGTTCTCGAAGATCGGCGTGCCCGCAGCGATGGTCATCTCGTAGCCGTCGACCTTTTGCACGAAGCGGCGACCGTTGGCAGGCATGTCGTGCACCAGGATCGGCTTCTGCACCTGCAGCCTGTTGTAGTCGATGATGTTGACGTCGGCGCGCAGTCCGGGCGCCAGCCGGCCGCGGTCGGCCAGTCCGAAGAAATCGGCGGTCTCGCTGGTCTGCCGCTTGACCACCATCTCGACCGGCAGCGTGGGACCGCGGCTCCTGTCGCGGCTCCAATGGGTGAGCATGTAGGTCGGTACGCCGGAATCGACGATCGAGGTGCAGTGCGCGCCGCCGTCGCTCAGTCCGAGCAGGAAGGCCGGGTCGTTGAGCATTTCGCGAATCGGCTCGTGATCGCCGGTGACGTAGTTGACCACCGGGAAATACAGATACTGCCCGTCTTCCAGAATGTAGTCGTAGGCGACTTCCTCGGGCGTGCGGCCTTCACGCATGGCGATCGCAGCCACCGATTTTTCCGGGCCCGGCTCATAGTCCGGCGGGTTGCCCATGACGAAGAACTTGTCGAATGCCTTGGCAACCACCTGGCGGAACTGCGCGAGCTTTGCGATCTCTGCCTCGGACGGCGTCTCAGCCAGAATCTGGGCGCGGACCTGCGGATCGCGTAACCGCCGGCGCTGCTCTTCGATCGGCAGGCTTTCCAGTTTCTTGTAGGTCGGGCGTACCGTGAACGGATTAAGCGCGGTGCCGATGCCCATCATCACGCCGATCGGCCGGCCCGCCATCTGCGCCGTCACCGGCAGGCCCTGGGCGCGCATCTCGTGGACCGCTTTGATGATGCGGCGCCAGCGCTGCGGATCGTTGTAGCGATCGGTCAGCAGGAACCAGACCGGCCGGCCGGTTTCGCGGGCCTGCTTGCGAATCCAGCGCAGCTCGAACTCCTCATCGTCGAAGTCGGAGTTCATGCCGAACGCGCCGGTGCCGGTCACGCCCAATGCCGAGCCGATGCCGAGCAGTTCATGATCGTCGGCGTCGCGCGATGGCACAAGTTCCCCGTCCGGCGTCTTGTGCGAGTCGGTGCGCGACGTGGTGAAGCCGAAGGCGCCGGCGCGCAGCGCCTCGATGGTCAGCCGGCGCATCTCGGCGATGTCGTCCGGCGTCGCCGCTTCGCGGCGCACGGCGCGATCACCCATCACATAGACGCGCGTCGGCAGGTGCGCGGCCTGGGCGCAAATGTCGATGGCGCGCGGTCGCCGTTCCAGTTCGTCCATGAATTGCGGAAACGTCTCCCATTCCCAGCTCAAGCCCGCGGCCAGCACCGGATTGGGAATCTCCTCGACGCCTTCCATCAGATCCATCAGCGCGCCGCGGTGCTCCTTCTTCACCGGCGCAAAGCCGACGCCGCAATTGCCGAACATCACCGTAGTGACGCCGTGCCAGCACGACGGCGAGATCAGCGGATCCCACATCGCCTGGCCGTCGTAATGGGTATGCACGTCGACCCAGCCCGGCGTGACCAGCAACCCGGTTGCGTCAATCTCGCGTTTGCCGGGGGCCTGCTTGCCGCCAACACCGGCGATGCGTCCGCACGCGATCGCCACATCGCCTGTAAAGGAGGCCTTGCCGGTGCCATCGATAATGGTGCCGCCGCGAATGACGATGTCGTGCATGGAGCCACTCCCTGGTTGCGACGCTCTTATTATAACTAGTATAGCGCGTTCGCGCAGCGCGCGGAACCGACCACTTGTGGGATGCCGGGGTGCTGTTCAATCCGCACCGGTTCAAGGCAGGCGTCAGCTATTTCGCCAAGAGCCCGTTGAGCACCAGATCGAGGTGGGCGTCGAAATAGGCTTTCAGATCGAGCGGCTGGCGCTCGTCGAACATGATCGTCCACAGATCGACCAGCGCGATCGGCGCGATCACGACGTGCGGCGAGTTGACGATCGACGATTGGCGGATTTCGCCGCGATCGATGCCGCGCTGGATCGCCAGTTTGAGCCGGTCAAGGCAGGGGCGCAGGATTTCATCGAAATAACGGTCGGCGAGCTTCGGGAAGCGCGACGCCTCGGCGATCAGCATGCGCACCACTTCGCGCCGGCGTTTGTCTTCGACAATATACTGATAGATGAAGCTGAACTGGGCGCGTAAGAGATCGGCGGTCGAGTCTTCGTGGGTCTCGTACATCTCCTGGACGGTTTCGTCCGCCCCCTTGGTGAACTCCTGCACCATGGAGATGAAGAGCTGCTCTTTGTTCTCGAAATAGACGTAGATCGTGCCCTTGGTCACACCAGCACGTTCGGCGATCCGATCGAGTGTGGTGGTGGCGTAGCCGTCGCGTGAGAATTCGATGAAGGCGGCCTCAAGAATTTCCTGGGGACGCTCCGCCTTACGGCGCCGCCGCGTTTCCGGTCGCGTTTCAAGCACTTCCGCCATTGACGCAGCTAGGCCGGAATTCGGCAAAAAAGTCAAGTTATTGACTAACTGGATAGTAAATAACTACTCTGACTGCTTCAGGGTGCTCAGGTGGACGAGTCGGATCGGGTCAAAGGGTCCCGCAGCGCATCTGCGGGCGTGCAACAGCGCGGGTTGTGGCGTGGTTTCGGCCGATACCGGCCGCGAGCCATGGCTGGGACGTATGCGCTGCTATTGCTGTCAGCCTGCGCGGTCGGCCCCGACTTCAAAGTGCCGCCCGCACCCGAAGGCGCGGGATATACACCCGAGGCGCATCCCGCGGCGACGCTAACGAGCGATGTCGGCGGCGGTGCCTCGCAAAGGTTCCAAGCCCGCCGCGACATCCCAGGCCAGTGGTGGCGGCTGTTCCATTCGAAGGATCTCGACGCCTTGATCGTGCAGGCGCTCGAAGCCAATCCGAGCCTGCAGGCTGCTCAGGCCTCGCTCTGGCAGGCCAAGGAGAATCTGTACGCGGCGAGGGGCAAACTGTTGCCGTCGCTTGACGCCAACTCATCGGCGACACGCGAACAGTTTTCGCCGGCCGAATTCGGCGGCGGCGGCGCGCCGTTCATCTTCAACCTGTTCCAAGCCACGGTGAATGTCTCGTTTGCGCCGGATGTGTTTGGTGGCCAGCGGCGGCAGATCGAAGCCAGTGCGGCGGCCGCCGACTATCAGCGCTTTGAACTGGAAGCGACGTATCTGACGCTGACCTCGAATGTCGTGACGGCGGCCGTGGCGGAAGCCTCGCTGCGCGGGCAGATCGCGGCGACGCTCGATATCATCAAGACGGAGAACGACCAGCTCACCGTGGTGCAACAGCAATTCAATGTCGGCGCCGCGACGCGCACCGATGTGCTGACTCAGCAATCCGAAGTCGCCACCACGCAGGCGACATTGCCGCCGCTGCAGAAACAATTGGAACAGCAGCGTCACGTGCTGGCGGCACTGACCGGCCGCTTCCCCAATGAACGGCTGGGCGAGCATCTGATGCTGGCGTCGTTGCGGCTGCCGACCGGTCTGCCGCTGAGCCTGCCGTCGCAGCTAGTCGAGCAGCGCCCCGATGTTCGCGCCGCGGAGTCGCAGCTCCATGAGGCGAGCGCTCAGATCGGCGTCGCCATCGCCGCCAGGCTGCCGCAATTCAATCTCACGGGGGATTACGGGTCCGCCGGCTCCACGGTGGCTTCGCTGTTTTCGCCGAGCACCACCATCTGGAGCATCGCCTCGAGCGGCACCCAGCCGATCTTCCACGGCTTCACCCTGCTGCATCAGGAGCGCGCCGCCAAAGCCGCCTACGCCATGGCCGAAGCGCAATACCGCAATACCGTGCTTGGCGCCTTCCAGAACGTTGCCGACGCGTTGCGGGCGCTGCAATTGGATGCGGCGACGCTGCGCGCGCAGGCCGCTGCGCTGCGTGCGGCATCGGCGACGCTCGATCTTGCGCGCGGGCAGTATCGGCTGGGCGCGATCGCCTATGTGACGCTGCTCAATTCACAGCGCAGCTACGCGCAGGCGCGGTTGGCGCTGGTGCAGGCGCAAGCCGCGCGCTTCGCCGATACCGCTGCACTTTTCCAGGCTCTTGGCGGCGGCTGGTGGAACCGGATCGACGTTGAGACCAATCCGCTGAGCCCGGAAAAGCCGGGCGCGGCGACGACGACCGATCTGGTCGCCGGCGCGCGTGGAATTAAGACGGAGCCCAAGCAATGACCAAACGCATGGTGATCATGCTGATCGCGGTCGCCATCGTGTTCGGTGGAATCTTCGGATTCCAGGCGTTCAAGGCGGCGATGATCAAGAAATTCATGAGCTCGATGCAGGCGCCGCCGCAGACCATCTCGGCGACCAAGGCCGAGCTCAGCCCCTGGCAGCCCCAGATTGAGGCCGTCGGCAGCCTGCGCGCGGTGAAAGGGGCCGATCTTTCGCTTGAAGTCGCGGGGGTGGTCGATTCGATCTCGTTCAATTCGGGCGACGACGTGAAGGAAGGCGCGCTGTTGTTGAAGCTGCGTGATGCCGACGACGTGGCCAAGCTCGAATCGCTGCAGGCGACCGCCACGCTGGCTCAGCTGACTTACGACCGCGATCTCAAGCAATTCAAGATTCAGGCGGTCAGCCAGGCCACGCTCGATAGCGACAAGGCGAATCTGAAGAATGCCCAGGCTCAGGTCGCCCAGCAGCAGGCAATTCTCGACAAGAAAACGCTGCGCGCGCCGTTCGCCGGGCATCTCGGCATTCGTGCGGTCGATCTCGGGCAGTATCTTTCCGCCGGCACCACGATCGTGACACTGCAGGCGCTCGATCCGGTCTACATGGACTTCTTCGTGCCGCAGCAGTCGGTCGACCGGATTCACATCGGCGCGACGGTGACCGTCAAGGTCGATGCGTTCAAGGATCAGACATTCCCAGGTGAAATTTCCGCAATCAATCCGAAGGTTGATGCGTCAAGCCGCAACGTGCAAATCCGCGCGACATTAAAAAACCCGGATCACAAGCTGTTGCCCGGCATGTATGCCACGGTCGACATCATAACCGGTGCACCGGAGAACTACGTGACGCTGCCGCAGACCGCGATCACCTATAATCCCTATGGCGACACCGTTTATGTGGTTGACGACAAGGGCGCGGGCGCCGGCGGCAAGCCGCAACTGGTTGCGCGCCAGACCTTCGTCACCACTGGGCCGACGCGCGGCGATCAGGTCGCGGTGCTCAAAGGTGTCAACGCGGGCCAAATGATCGTTATCGCCGGTCAGATCAAGCTGCATAACGGCACGCCGGTCCTGATCAACAACGCAATCACGCCGACGGCGGACGCGTCGCCCACCGTCCCTCTCGATCGTTAGGCGGACGCAGTGTCGCATTTCACCGACATATTTATCCGGCGGCCGGTGCTTGCCTCGGTGGTGAGCCTGTTGATCCTGGTGCTTGGGCTGCGCGCCTACACGGTGCTGCCGATCCTGCAATATCCGCGCACCGAAAATGCCGTGGTCAACGTCACCACGATCTACTACGGCGCCGATCCGGACGTCGTCGCGGGCTTCATCACCACGCCGATCGAGAACGCCATCGCGCAGGCCAACGGCATCGACTACATGACCTCGGTGAGCCAGAGCGGGGTCAGTACCATCACCGTTTATCTGCGGCTCAATTACGATGCCGACAAGGCGCTCACCGAAATCAACACCAAGGTCAACTCGATCCTCAATCAGCTGCCGCCGGGGACGCTGCAGCCGACGCTGACCGTCAAGATCGGCCAGCAGATCGACGCCATGTATATCGGCTTTAACAGCGATACGTTGGCGCCGAACCAGATCACCGATTATCTCGTGCGCGTCGTGCAACCGAAGCTGCAGGCGGTGGACGGTGTGCAGACCGCCGAGTTGCTTGGACAAAAGATCTTCGCGCTGCGCGCCTGGCTCGACCCGAAGAAGCTCGCGGCTTACGGGCTCACCGCTGCCGACGTCAGTCAGGCGCTGACCGCCAACGACTACATCTCGGGAATCGGCACCACCAAGGGCCAGATGGTTCAGGTCAACCTGACGGCCTCGACCAGCCTGCATTCGGCCGACCAGTTCCGCAATCTGGTGCTCAAACAGTCCGGCGGCGCGGTCGTGCGGCTAAAGGACGTCGCCGTGGTGACGCTCGGCGCCGAGGACTACGAATCAGAAGTCGGCTTCGATGGCAAACAGGCGGTCTATATCGGCATCCAGGTCGCCCCGACCGCGAATCTGCTCGACGTCATCGCCGGCGTGCACAAGGTCTTTCCAGAGATTCAGGCGCTGCTGCCGCGCGGACTGCATGGCGAAATCATCTACGACTCCACCGAATTCGTGAACAGTTCGATTCACGAGGTGATCTGGAGCCTGGCCGAGGCGCTGATCATCGTGACGCTGGTGGTGTTCCTGTTCCTGGGCTCGCTGCGGTCCTCGCTGATTCCGACCGTGGCGATTCCGCTGTCGCTGATCGGCACGCTCATCATTCTGCTGGCGCTCGGCTACTCGATCAATCTTCTGACCTTGCTGGCGCTGGTGCTGGCCATCGGGCTCGTGGTCGACGACGCCATCATCGTGGTCGAGAACGTTAACCGCCATCTTGAAGAGGGCCAATCGCCGCTTGACGCGGCCATCTTGGCGGCGCGCGAACTGGGCGGGCCGATCATTGCGATGACCGTGGTGCTGGCCGCGGTCTATGTGCCGATCGGCTTTCAGAGCGGCCTGACCGGTGCGCTGTTCGCCGAGTTCGCGTTCGCGCTGGTCGGCGCCGTCACCGTCTCGGGCATTGTCGCGCTGACGCTGTCGCCGATGCTGTGCTCGCGGCTCCTCAAGGCGCCAAATCCCGAGCGGCGCGGACTTGAGGACCGGCTCGTTCTATTCATTGATCGCACTTTCGCGCGGCTGCGCGCCGGCTATGAACGCCGGCTGCACGGCAGCCTCAACACGCTGCCGGTGACGCTGACATTCGCCGCCATTGTGCTAGGCAGCATCTATTTCCTGTTCACGACCGCGAAGACCGAGCTGGCGCCGACCGAGGATCAGGGCATCATCATTACCCAATCCATTGCGGCGCCGGATTCGACACTGCAGCAGCGCCAGCTCTATTCCCGGCAGGTTTATAAGATCTTCGCCAGTCACCCGGAGACCGAGCACGTCTTCCAGCTCGACGTGCCGGGTCAGTCGATCGCCGGCATGGTGTTCAAGCCATGGGACCAGCGCACCAAGACCACCAACGACATACAGCCGGTGCTGCAGCAGGAGCTGAATAAGGTGGCGGGCGTCCGCGTCGCCGCGTTCCAGCCGCCGGCGTTGCCGGGCAGCTTCGGTCTGCCCGTGCAGTTCGTCATCGTCACGACGGACCCGTTCGCGCGCCTCAACGATGTCGCCCAGAAATTCCTGCAGGAAGCCCTCAAGAGCGGCATGTTTATCTTCCTCGATTGCGATCTGAAGATCGACAATCCGCAATCCGATATCGTCATCGATCGCGATAAGACTGCCCAGCTCGGACTGAAGATGAGCGACGTCGGCAGTGCGATGTCGGCGATGCTGGGCGGCGGCTACGTCAACTATTTCAGCATCAGCGGGCGCTCCTACAAGGTGATCCCGCAGGTGCAGCAGCGCTTTCGGCTCAATCCGCAGCAGTTGCTCGACTATTACATCCGCACCGCCGACGGCTCGCTGGTCCCGCTGTCGACGATCGCCAGCATCAAGACGCAGACGGTGCCGGAATCGCTCAATCATTTCCAACAGCTCAACAGCGCCACGATCCAGGGCGTCGCCATGCCCGGCGTGGCGCAGGGCGATGCGCTGAAATACCTTCAGGATCTGTCCAGGCGTGTGCTGCCGCAGGGTTATTCGATCGATTACGGCGGCTTGAGCCGGCAGTACATTCAGGAGACCAGCGGCTTCGTCACCACGTTCGGCTTCGCGCTGATCATCATCTTCCTGGCGCTCGCCGCGCTGTTCGAGAGTTTCCGCGATCCGGTCATCATTCTGGTCTCGGTGCCGATGTCGATCGCCGGCGCGTTGATCTTCGTCAGCCTCGGATTCGGCGGGATGTCGCTCAACATCTATACCGAGGTCGGGCTCGTCACGCTGATGGGCCTGATCTCAAAGCACGGCATCCTGATCGTGCAATTCGCCAATCATCTCCAGCAGGAAGGTAAGACCAAGCGCGAGGCCATCGAGCAGGCGGCGGCCATCCGGCTCCGGCCGATCCTGATGACGACCGCCGCCATGGTTCTCGGCGTCGAGCCGCTGATCACGGCGACCGGCGCCGGCGCGGTGTCGCGCTTCCAGATGGGCGTCGTCATCGCCTCCGGACTTTCCATCGGTACGCTGTTCACCCTGTTCGTGGTGCCGGCCGTGTATCTCGTGTTCGCGGCCGACCACCACGCCGCGCGCACGGCGGCCTCGTCCGTCGCGCCGTTACCGGCGGAATGACGCAATCGCTGCCGCATGGCGTGACATCCGCTGCCAATTGTCCGGATGTAGGGTAGAAAGAGGGCTTACGATTCGCATTTTGGAAGAACGCAGCCATGGAAGATTGGAGCGCACGGCAGTACCTCAAATTCGAAGACGAGCGCACGCGGCCGCCGCGCGATCTCCTGGCGCAGGTGCCGCTGAGGGAGCCGCGGCTTGTGGTCGATCTCGGCTGCGGTCCTGGCAACTCCACGGAGCTATTGGTCGAGCGGTACCCGCAGTCTAAAATCGTCGGTCTCGATTCCTCGCCCGACATGCTGCGCAAGGCGCGCGAACGGCTGCCAAAGCTGGAATTCATCGAGGCCGATATCGAAACCTGGTCGCCCGCGCCGGGCACCGACCTGTTGTTCTCCAACGCGGTGATGCAATGGCTGCCCGATCACACCGCCGTGCTGCGGCGCCTGCTCGAAGCGCTCAAGCCGGGCGGGGTGCTGGCGGTGCAGATGCCGGACAACACCCGCGAGCCGGCGCTTCGCTTCCAGGGCGAGGTCGGCCAAAGCGGACCGTGGCGGGACCATCCGGAAGTCAAGGCCGCACCGCGGCCCGATCTGTCGAGCGTCGAAGAGTATTACGACCTGCTCACGCCGGTCTGTTCGCATCTCGACATCTGGCACACCATGTACGAACACGTGATGGCGTCGCCGCAGGCCATCGTCGAATGGTTCAAGGGCTCCTCGCTGCAGCCGTTCCTGTCGCCGCTTGACGCGGCCGCGCGCGAAAAATTTCTTGCCGCCTACGGAGAAAAGATCGCGGGCGCATACAAGGCGCGCATCGACGGCAAGGTGCTGCTGAAATTTCCGCGCCTGTTCATCGTGGCGGTGCGATGACCGTTTCGGCATGACCGGACTCGCGCGGGGCATGACGCCAAAGGAGACGCGGGTGATGAGAAGATTTCTCTTTCTCGCCATTCTGCTTGTTGTAGCGTCGGCATCGCCCGCCTCTGCCGACCCGGGATTCCAAACCTTCCTGCAGTCGCTGTGGCCGCAGGCGCAGGCGAACGGTGTCTCTCGCGCGATTTTCGATCAGGCGACGCGCGGGCTCGAGCCCGATCTGTCGCTGCCTGACCTCGTCATTCCGGGGCGGCCGCAGCGCGCTCCGGGCCAGGCCGAATTTGTCGAAACGCCGGCCGACTACCTGAGGGAGCCGGCGATCCAGCGGCTCGCCGCGCAGGCCCGCAAGCTCTACGCGCAGTACCGCCCGGCGCTCAGCACGATCCAGCAGAAATTCGGCGTCGATCCCGCCATTCTGCTCGCGATCTACGGCCGCGAGAGCGACTTCGGCCGCGCCCACGACTCCAAGAGCGCCATTCGCGTGCTGGCGACGCAGGCTTATCTGGGCAAGCGCAAGGAGAAATTCCAGGAAGAGTTTGTTCTGGCGCTGAAGATTGTCGAACAGGGCCACATCAAGCTCGCCGATATGAAGAGTTCCTGGGCCGGCGCCATGGGGTTGCCCCAGTTCTTGCCGTCGGATTACCTGAAATACGGTGTCGACATCGACGGCCGCGGTTATCCCGACATCTGGAATTCAGTGCCTGACGCGCTCGCCTCCGCCGCCAGACAGCTTCTTGGCGAAGGCTGGCAGCCCGGGCTGCACTGGGCCTATGAAGTGCATCCGCCCGCCAATGTCGATTGCACCATCGGTGTGCCGCAGCACACGATGCCGCTCGGTGAGTGGGTCAAGCGCGGCTACGTGCCCGCTTACGGACAAACCATTCCGGCTGCGGAGCGCGTCGAGCCGGCGTCGCTTGTTCAGGTTGCCGGGCTTTACGGGCCGTCGTTTCTGGCGACCAAGAACTATTTCGCCATCAAGGAATACAATTTTTCCGATCTGTACGTGCTGTATGTCGGTCATCTTGCCGACAGCATCACCAAGCCGCGGCCGTTCCAGACGCCGTGGGCCAAGGTCGCGCAGCTTCCGACCGCGTCGCTCGATCGTATGCAGAGCATCCTGACCGCGCAAGGCTATTACCACGACAAGATCGACGGCAAGGCCGGCATGCTTACGCGCGCGGCGCTCGGCGATTATCAGAAGCGCAACGGCCTGAAGCTCGACTGCTGGCCGACCGCCGCGCTGCTCGCCCATATGGAAGCACAGCATTGACGACGCACCGCGGCATTTTCACAATGCCGGCGGAGTGGATGCGCCATGCAGATCAAAGCAGCGGTTGTCGCCGCGAGGTCGGCACCCTTCGTGATCGAGACGTTGGAACTCGTCGAGCCGCGCGCCGATGAGCTGATCGTCCGCGTCGTTGCGAGCGGCATGTGCCAGACCGATCTGCACGGCCGCGACGGCTATTACGCGGTCACCTCGTATCCGGCGGTGTTCGGGCATGAGGGCGCGGGCGTGGTCCACGCGGTGGGTAGCGCGGTACGCGAATTCGCGCCGGGCGACCATGTGGTGATGTCGTACCCGTGGTGCGGAGAGTGCGCGCACTGCCGCCGTCAGCGCCTCAATTACTGCCTCAACGCCCGTAACCTGAAGAATAAAGGAACGCGCGCCGACGGTTCGATGCTGCTGGCGCAAAACGGCGCCCCGGTCTATGGCGCGTTCTTCCAGCAATCTTCGTTCGGCACCTTCGCGCTGACCCAGGCGCGTCACGCGGTCAAGGTGCGAAGCGATGCGCCACTCGACCTGATCGGCCCGCTCGCCTGCAGCGGCCAGACCGGCGCGGGCGCTGTTCTCAACGTGCTCAAGCCGCAGGCGGGTGAGAGCCTCGCCGTGTTCGGCGCCGGCGCGGTCGGGCTCTCGGCCTTGATGGCGGCGAAGACTGCTGGCTGCACGCCGCTCGTCGCCGTCGACGTGCACGCGCATCGCCTGGACTTGGCGCGCGAACTCGGCGCGACCGATACGATCGACGCCGAGCGTTGCGGGGATGTCGCGGCGGAGATTCGCAAGGTGTCTGGCGGCGGCGTGCATTACGCGGTCGATACCTCGGCGGTGCCCAAGGCGCTGCGGGAGGCAATCGAATTGCTGATGCCTGGAGGGACTTGCGTCCTCCTCGGCAGTGCCCGCGCCGGCACCGAGGCCGCGTTCGAAATGCCGTTCCTGCAGCAGGGCCGCGTGGTGCGAGGCGTGGTGCAGGGCGACAGCGTACCGCGCGAGTTCATTCCGCGTCTGATCGACTTGATGCTCGCGGGCAAGTTTCCGCTGGAGAAGATGGTCACTTTCTACGATTTGGCGGAGATCAATCGCGCCGCGGCTGAATTGACCGCCGGCATCGCGATCAAGCCGGTGCTGCGGATGCCGGCGAGCTGACGCTGGCAGGACAAAGACATGCCGGCCGCCGGTGCCGCGTAGGTTTTATCCAGTATCGCTTCGTTAACCGGGCATTTACCAAACCGGAACGACAAAGCAGTGGGGACGACGGAACGAAACTCAGCGGCGAATTGCCATGACCGTTCCGGACCAAGCTCGCTTCTCATCGATGCATCTTTGGTCTGTTCCGCGGCGGCGAAAGGGAATTGTTTCAGCCGCGTGCGGCGCCGGTTGCTGGGTCCGTGGGCCGCGACAGTCCTTCGAAGGGATAGGCAAGCCACATGAACCGCAGAATGCGCCGGGCAGAAAAAAGCGCCATGGACCGGGAGGCTCGATTTTCCGAGCCGCTACCTCAGGCCGGCGCGAAATCTTCCTCGATCTCCGCCATCGTCAGCCGGCGATTCGAGGAGGCGCTGCGAAGTCACCAAGCAGGGCAATTGGCGAACGCCATTGCGCAATACGATCGGATCATTGCGCTCAATCCCAGCCTGCCCGAGGTGCATAACAACCGCGGCGCCGCGCTTGCGGGTCTGGAGCGCTTCGCCGATGCCGAGGCCGCTTACCGGCGGGCCATCGCGCTCAATCCGCACTACGCCGATGCCTTCAACAATCTGGGCAATGCGCTTTGCGAAATCGGGAAACTGGATGAAGCCGAGCGCACCCTGCGGCGGGCGATCGAACTCAAACCGCGGTGGGCGCGAAGCCGCACCAACTTGGGGCTGGTGTACAAACGCCAGGCCAGATTCGCCGACGCGGAATCGGCGCACCGGGAGGCCATCGCCCTCGAGCCGGGACTCGCTGAAGCCTTCAACAATCTGGGAGAGAGTCTCTGCTGCCTCGGCAGGCCGGAAGAGGCAGAAGCACAACTGCGTCATGCCATATCTTTGAACGAAAGTTACGCCGAGGCCTACGTCAATCTGGCGATTGCACTGAAAGCACAAGACCGATTGACGGAGGCCGAGGCAGCCTGCCAACGGGCCATAGCGCTAAAGCCGGCCTTCGCTCATGCTTACAACACACTTGGAAGCGTTCTCTTCGAGCAGGGTCGGTTTAGCGATGCGGAGCGACCATTGCGTCACGCCATTTCGCTGCGGCCGCATTTTGCCGAAGCATTTTCCAATCTCGGCGGCGCGCTGAGTCAACAAGGCAGGCTGGACGAGGCAGAGACTGCCTGCCGGCAAGCGATCGCGCTCAAGTCCGATATAGCGCAAACGCATTACAATCTCGGCTCCGTGCTGGGCGAGCAGGATCGGCTGGCGGAAGCGGAGACTGCCTTTCGCCGCGCCATCGCGCTCAAGCCGGACTTTGCCGACGCTCACAATAGCCTTGGGGGCACACTCAAATTCCTCGGCCGCCTGGCGGACGCACGGCAGTTCGTCGAGCGCGCCATGCAATTGTCGCCGCGAAATCCGTCCTACCTGCTGAACCTGGCCGAACTCAAACGTTTCGCGCCGGATGATCCGGATTTCGCGATGATGGAAGAATTGGCGCAGAACATCGCGATGCTTTCGCTCAAGCAGAAAATCGACCTGCATTTCGCATTGTCGAAAGCCTATGACGATCTTGGCCGGTCCGACGGCGCAATTCGTCATCTCTTGGCCGGCAATGCGCTCAGGCGACGACAAGTTCACTACGACGAAGCTGCCGTGCTCGGAGAGCTTGAGCGCATTCAAGAGGTGTTTACTCCCGAACTGATGCAGGCCCTGCGGGACGCCGGCGAGCCCTCGTCGGTACCAGTGTTCATCATTGGCATGCCGCGTTCGGGGACGACCCTGATAGAGCAAATCATTGCCAGTCATCCCCGGGTTTTTGGCGGCGGCGAGAGGCTCAACTTAAACTTGATTGCGACCAGCTTTGGTGCACTGACCGGTCACGCATCACCCTTCCCGGACGTGATTGCGCAAATATCGAAGCACGAACTGCGGCGCGCGGGTGCCCGGTATGTCGAGGAGATCACGCGGCTGTCGCCGCATGCAACGCGTATCACCGACAAAATGCCGTCGAACTACCGCTTGGCCGGACTTATTCATCTGCTGTTGCCCAACGCGCGGATCATCCATGCCGTGCGCGATCCGCTCGACACCTGCTTGTCGTGCTTTTCAAAGCTGTTCGCGAATGGCCAGTATCAGACTTACGATTTGGCCGAACTTGGACGCTATTATCGGCATTACCAACGCGTTATGGATCATTGGCGGCGAGTACTGCCGTTCGGACGCATCCTCGATATCCGGTACGAGGATATCGTCGCCGATTTGGAAGGGCAGGCGCGGCGCATCGTGGATCACTGCGGTCTCGAATGGCACGATCGCTGTCTTGCCTTTCACGAGACCGAGCGGCCGGTGCATACGGCCAGTGCGGTTCAAGTCAGACAGCCAATCTATAAGAGCGCGACGGGTCGCGCGCGGCGGTTCATGCCCTTTCTCCAGCCGTTGCTGGATGAGTTGTCCGCTTTCGACAGAAGCGCGGCTTAGCTAAGCAGCCTCGACGGCGTCGGTTACGGCCCCGCGATCAAGGCGGAGGGATCGACCACGGGCTGCATCGCTTCCGCTGGCAGCCGCTTGCTGCGCGCGAAACTGCAGAAATCAGCCATGCGTTATCTCCCATCCTTGATCTGAGTCAATTACTTGCGCCGCTCCTGGGATATCAGAGCAGATACGATTGCAAATCAATAGAGCGGCGCTCCGCATTTCGAGATAACACAATGGACATTTCGCGGCGTCAGTTTGCGCGTTTGGCTTCCGGCGCGGCAGCGTTCCCGACATTGTCTCTGCCGCCGGCGGCTCTGGCACAGGCCATCGCGACCGCTGGCGCGCCCGTTGGGCCGACACAGGCCGAACGCGACGCGATGGCGAATTTGGCGCGCGCGTTCATGGCCAAATATAACGTGCCGGCCTTATCGCTCGCGATCGGCTTTGCCGGAAAGCTGCTGTATCAGGACGCGCTCGGATTGGCCGATCGCGAAAGCCAAGCCGCGGTTACGCCGGCAAATCGCTTCCGCATCGCCAGCGTGAGCAAGCCGATCACTTCAGTGGCTATTTTTTCGCTCATCGAGCAAGGCCGCATCAAGCTCAGCGATAGGATATTCGGTCCCGGCGCGATCTTCGGAACCGACTATGGTGGTCCCCCATATCATCCGCACATCGACGAGATCACCGTCGAGCACCTGCTCACGCATACCTGCGGCGGCTGGTCGAACGCGCATCACGGTCCGCGCGGTGACGATCCGATGTTCATCAACGTGGCAATAAATCATGCGCAGCTGATTGCATGGACCTTGCGCAACCGGCCGCTTGATAATCCGCCCGGCGTCCATTTCGATTATTCCAATTTCGGCTACTGCGTGCTCGGACGTGTGATCGAAAAAATCACGCGCCAGCCTTACGCAGCCTATGTGCGCGACGCGGTACTCAAGCGCTGCGGTATCGACGACATGACGATCGCCGGCAATACGCTTGCCCAGCGCCAGCCCGGCGAGGTCAAGTATTACGGTCAGGGCGAAAATCCGTACGGCATCAACATCACGCGGATGGATTCTCACGGCGGCTGGATAGCCCGTCCGGCAGACATCATGCAATTTTTCATGCACGTGGCCGGATTTGCCGCGCCGCCCAATATTCTCAAGCCCCAGACGATCCAGGTCATGACCACCCCCACGACTGCAAATCCCGGCTATGCGAAAGGCTGGATGGTCAACAAGGCCAATAACTGGTGGCACAACGGCACCTTGCCCGGAACTTCGACAATCGCGGTGCGCACGCACGGCGGATTTTGCTGGGCTGCATTCACCAATACGCGAAGCGGCAACCCGAGCTACGGCGGCGATCTCGACAAGCTTGTTTGGAACATGGCGCGCCAGGTCAAGGGGTGGCGCGTTTAGCGGCCGCCGGTCAATAAACCTGAAGGTCAATCTTCGCCCGGCACCGCAAGCGGCAGACGATCGTTATCTTCGCCTGCGTATCCGAGCGGCGACGGGTGCTTCTTGATAGAACCAGTGACGCGCGGCGATCCATAGTGCTGCGCATAGAGAGCCCGCGCGCGCTCGGCGACGACGTCGCCCGGAATGGCGCGCGGCTCGCAGATATAAGGCCGCCCGCGCCGCCGCATCAGATCGACGTGAATGTGATTGTAGTGATAAACGTTGGCGCCCGGCGCCAGCACGGTGGTGAAATCCTGGCAGGCCGCGGCCTGCACGTCATGCAGAAAGCCCTGCTCCTCGGGTGAGCCATGCCAGCCATATTGCACGCTGACCTTGTGGCCGTCGGCAAGGTCGAACTCCGCGATGTCGAGCGCGTTGCCGAAGGCATGCTCGGAGATATGCGCATTGGGATTGCCGTTCATGCCGCGGCATGAATAGGCCGAGATCTGTTTGATCTCGACGACCGGCACATGAAACCATTTCAATGCCGCCGGCTGCACCGCCCCGCTGATCCATTTGTCGAGCACGGAAACGATCGGGCAGGCGAGCGTAGCAGGCGGCTTGACCGCCACAGGTCCCGCCGACGCGGTCACTCCCGGGCCTTGCGGCGGGCCGAGCGGCGGCACCGGCGCGGGTGAGGGCGGAACGACCGGAGTAGCCTTGTGCGCGTCAGGGGGCGCCGTCATTGGCCGCGGCGAATAAAGCGACGGCGGAATGTCGACGGGGGGCGGCGTGCGCTGATCGTAATACGGATGCGGTTCGCCGCCGACATCGTCTTCATCGGCATCTTCCGGCGGCGCTACGCCCGGCGGCGACAGCGACATGGGCGTTCCGTTTTGCGGCGACTGGCCCGGCGGACCGTACGGGGCACGGCTGTATTGTGGTGGACCATATTGCTGTGCGCCGTATGGCGGCGGTCCTGACGGTGGGGCGGCATAGTGCGGCTGCCCGTAGGGCTGCTGCGGCTGTGCCGGGGAGGGCGGCGGACTGTACCGCGAAGACGAGTCTGGATCGTAGGGTGGCGGCCCGCCTTCGGGAGGTCCGTAGGGCGAGGATTGCGAGCGCGGCGGCGGCGGCAGCGGTTGCGATTGAACGCCCGGCCATTGCTGCGGACCGGCATTGGGAATCGAGCCCGGCGGCTGCATCGGCTCGTCGTCATAGCCGAGCGGGCCGCTGACACCGAGTTCTGAGACCTTCAGCGGATAATCGATGCCGCACGCGCCGGGACCGCTGATGGTCGCGATGCGCACGCGGCCCGGAGCTTCCTCCGGGACGCCGGAATTGATGCAGGATTCTTCCGCCTCATGGCGCCAGGAATCGCGCTCGGCCAGCATGTAATGACTGCAGCCGGTAACAGCGATCAGGGCGGCGAGGACGACGGAGCCGACGAGAGACTTACGCACCCCAGGCGTCATGCGCGGACAATGCGGGCAATTCCGTTAAGGACTCTTCAACGACTTTCCCGGCCAGCGCGCGTTAACCATGATCGGTGCGGGCCGTCGCCGCGCGCCATCAGGTTGCGTTGATGCCGATCGCTGATTACTGAATGCCGGATTGCTGGGGAGAGCGATGCTTTCGGCACTCGATATCGCGCGACGGATCGAAGCCGGCGAACTGACGCCGCGCGCGGCCGTAGCGCTGTGCGCGCAGGCGATTGCGGCGCACGAAAAAGATGTCGGCGCTTTTGTCGCACTCGATCTTGATGCCGCGCGGCGCGCAGCCGAGGAGCCGAAGCTTGCTTCCACACCGCTGCGCGGCCTGCCGGTGGCGTTCAAGGATATTTTCGACACCGCGGATTTTCCCACGCAGTACGGCTCGCCGATCTACGCGGGGCACCGGCCGCGCGCGGACGCGAGCGCGGTGGCGCTAACGCGCCGGGCCGGCGGCAACATCATCGGCAAGACCGTCACCACCGAGTTCGCCTCGCTGGTGCCGTCGGCGACACACAATCCGCGCAATCTCGCCCACACGCCGGGCGGTTCGTCGTCCGGCTCGGCCGCTGCTGTCGCCGCCGGCATGGTGCCGATCGCCTTCGGCACGCAGACCGCGGGCTCGGTGATCCGTCCGGCATCGTTCTGCGGTGTCACCGGCTTCAAGCCGTCGTACCGGCTCATTCCGCTGGTCGGCGTCAAAGATGTGTCCTGGCACCTCGACACTGCCGGCCTGTTTGGTGCCGGCGTCGCCGACGTGGCGTTCGCGGCATCGGTGATCCTGGATCGCGATCTACGTGTCGATGGCGCTTCGCCCGCAGCGCCGCGCATAGCTCTTGTCCGCACGCATCTGTGGGGACAGGCGAGTGCCGCGATGCAGAACGCGGTCGAGAGCGCGGCGCGGATTGCGCAGGCCGCCGGCGCCAAAGTGACCGACATGACCCTGCCGGCGGCGTTGGAGGATGCCTATGCGGCGCAGTTCATCATCCAGGACTACGAGACGTTTCGCGCCTACGCGTTCGAATACGACCGCCACCGCGACTTGATCGGCAAGCAGTTGCGCGAGCAACTCGATCGCGCTGGGGCAATTTCCGCCGACGCCTACGATGCGGCGCGTCGCAGTTCGAGCCGCGCCCGGCGGGTGCTGGCCGACACCATGGCGGAGCACGATGTGATCCTCACGCCATCGGCGCCTGGCGCTGCTCCGCGCGGGCTTGGTGCGACCGGCGATCCGATGTTCAACCGGCTGTGGACGCTGATGGGCGCGCCTTGCGTCAACCTGCCGGGCTTTTACGACAGCGATCTGCCGCTCGGTATTCAGATTGTCGGCCGCTTCGGCCGCGACCGCGCCGTGCTCGAAGCGGCGCTATTTGTCGAGCGCGCTGTCGCGCACAAACTCGGCAATTAAAATGCGCCAAAAGCGCATCCTCTGATGTTTGGGTTGCACAACCAAGCCCTGGAATGATCAAACCACGATCACAACCGTGCCCCATTCTGTGGTGACCTTTAGGTGTGACCGCGCCGTCGGGAGCGATGCGTATTCAAGCGCGGCATTAGGGGTGGGTGTTTGACGTTGCGGGCCAGCAACGCAAGTGTGTGTG
The DNA here is from genome assembly GCA_963729965.1 of uncultured Alphaproteobacteria bacterium. Lineage (GTDB taxonomy): Bacteria > Pseudomonadota > Alphaproteobacteria > Rhizobiales > Xanthobacteraceae > BOG-931. Next base: position 74,825 of record CAVSPX010000004.1, on the reverse strand, counting down.
TTGCGTAGCGTGAGGTCCCCGCGGCGGGGGTCAAATGGGGGTTGGGTCGGCGCTTCGGCGCGGATCGCATGCGGCGCGTTCGTCACGGGCCGGTGAGCGGTCGAATCTTTTTCTTGTCCATCTATGGGCGGGCAGCCGCGCGTATGCGTCCGGCGCGCTTCAACCATATTCCGAGGCAGGTTTTGATGCCGGCGGATTCGCGGGCTTGTGCCGGAGCGCGCCGCGATGTCATTGACCCATGACGCCACCGTGCAAGCCGACCATCCGCTTGTCGTCGTCGAATGCATGGCGCGACGTAACAATTGGGAATTCCTACGCACGGTCGATGACGAGATAACGCTCGCGGTCGCCGGGAAGCAGACCAATTATCAGGCGTCGTTCAGCTGGATGGAAGACATCAGAGTCCTGCATTTCGCCTGCGCCTTCGAGCTGAAAGTGCCGTCTCCGCGTCTGATCCAGGTGCGCCAGCTTCTGGGCTGGATCAATGAGCAACTGTGGATCGGTCATTTCGACGTCTGGGATCAGAGCGGCGTGGTCATGTTCCGCCATTCGCTGCTGTTGATCGGCGGCGTGTCCACGTCGCCGCCGCAATGCGAGGCGGTGCTGGGCGCCGCTCTTGACTCCTGCGAGCGCTACTATCCGGCCCTGCAATACGTCGTGTGGGCCGGCAAATCCGCCCGCGAGGCGATGGACGCGGCGATGTTCGAAACCGCGGGCGAGGCGTGAGCCATGCTCGCTTCGATTGTCAGCGGCGATTGGCCCGTGCTGATCCTCAATGTGGTCTTGCTGACGTTGTGGAGCGCGTTGCCGATTTTGTCGCTCGCATACCTTCATCATTCGCTGGCGCTCCGGCAAGTCCGGCAGGAGTTTTCTCTGCGCAAATCTGAAGCCGCCGAGTTGGACCGTGCCCTTGGGCTTTATCGGGAGGTCCGCAGCCGACTTGCTGAAATTGACGCGCAGGACCGAACGGCCAAAGGCTTTTTGCAGCTCGTATTCGCGCTGCAGCCCGACGTCGGGCGGCTCAACGAGGAGGAACGCGAAGATCTCAATGCGCATGCGCGGCATCTTCAGGCGACGATCGCAAAACTGCGCGGCTTGCCGCTCCGGAGGTTGCGGGCGCGCATTGGCGCCTGGAGCTTTCATTCCGCAGTTGGCGGCGCCATCGCGGTGCACGCCGCGACCTTTGTCATCCTTGTGTTGACGTTCAGTCTTGCCGACCTGCGTGCCGCGGCGCGCGAATTGGCCGGTACAGGACGCGACGCGCTCGTATGGTACCCGTTCGATGCCAGCTATTTCCTGGCCAACGGCGCCGGCGCGGCCGCGGGAATGCTGTTCGCGCCGGCGTTCTATCTGTGGCGGCGCACTAGCCTTGCCCGTGAATACGCGATGGAATTCACCGTGCTCGGCGAACTGGCGGAAACCTCAGCCGAAGAAATCGCTGATCAGCCTGCCGGCCGCATCGACGATGTGGAACAGCCTTTGCAGGACGAGGCCTTGCGGGATGGGTCTTTCCCGATCGAGCCGGAGATGGAGAGATCCTGCTTTGCCATACTCGGTATCGAACAATCGGCGTCGCTGGATCAGGTCAGGGCCGCCTACAGGATGCGGATAAAGCAGAGCCATCCCGACCGGCTGCACGACGTGTCGCCTGCGATCCGGACTTTCGCCGAAGACGAGACGAAGCGCCTCAACGCGGCCTTTCAGGAGGCGCTGGAACGCCTTGCCTGAGAGCAGGGAGGGGGCGGCTGCTCGCCAATCAGACCTCGCGGTCCTCAAACATGAAAATATCGACGCCGCCGGTGGCGAAGGTTTGCACATCTGCGACCGCGGCTTGGCCTTCCATGCTGCCGAAGGCGTTTTGAATCGCGGCGGTATCGTCAAATTGCAGGCTTGCAATCAGGTGGTATGGCGAGCTGCCCATGGGGCTGACGACCGGGCCGCGGCTCACTTCGTATTTCCGCAATCCCGGAATCTTCTTGGCGATTGGCACGTGTTTCTCGAAATAATGTTTGTCGAATGCGGCGGTATCGCGTGGCGTTTTGTACATCACCAGAAGCCGAGCCATGAAGCGAGTTCCTTTGCCATCGCTGAGGTATGGCGCAGCGCTATCACGTTTGTGCTCGAGCCACCACTACTCCGCGGCGCTGCGTGCGCCGAACGGATCGTAGTTGAGGATCGGCGCCAGCCATTTCTCGGCTTGTTCGGCCGGCCATCCCTTGCGCGCCGCATAGTCCTCGACCTGGTCGCGCTCGATGCGGCCGACGCCGAAGTAATAAGAGTTGGGGTGGCTGAAATAGAGCCCGCACACCGAGGCGCCGGGCCACATGGCGAAACTTTCGGTGAGCTTGACGCCGATTTGGCGCTCGGCATCGAGCAGACTGAACAGCGTCGCCTTCTCGGTGTGGTCGGGCTGCGCCGGATAACCCGGGGCAGGGCGGATACCGCGATAGCGCTCGGCGATCACGTCGGCGTTGCCTAGAGCCTCGTCCGGCGCGTAGCCCCAGAATTCCTTGCGCACGCGCTGATGCAGACGTTCGGCCAACGCCTCGGCGAGCCGGTCAGCCAGCGCCTTCGCCATGATCGCCGAGTAATCATCGTTGGCGCCCTTGAAGCGTTCGACCACGGCTTCCTCGCCGATGCCTGCAGTGACCGCGAAGGCGCCGATATAATCGGCAAGACCGCTCGCCCGCGGCGCGACGAAGTCGGCAAGCGCGAGGTTGGCGCGGCCGTCGCGGCGCGTAAGCTGCTGGCGCAATGTGTGCAGCACGGCGACCGGCTCACGCCGCGCCTCGTCGGCAAACAGCAGAATATCGTCGCCCTCGCTGTTCGCCGGGTAGAAGCCAAATACCGCCCGGGCGCGAAACCAGCCTTCCGCGGTTAGCCGCATCAGCATATTCTGCGCGTCGGCGAACAGGCTCTTGGCCGCGGCGCCGACCTCCTTGTCGTCAAGGATCGCCGGATATTTGCCTTTCAGCTCCCAGGTGGCAAAGAACGGCGACCAGTCGATGTAATCGATCAGTTCGGCGATCGGAATTTCGCGCAACGTTTGTGTACCGGCCTGCGGCGGCTTCGGCGGCGCATAGCTGCCCGACCAATCAAGCCGCAGCGCATTGGCGCGCGCGTCGTCAAGCGACAGCCGCTTCTTGTTCTGCTCGCTGCGCGCATGCGCTGCGGCGATGCGCGCGTATTCGGTGCGGATGTCGCCGATGGTGCGCTGCTTCGCCTCGCGCGACAACAGCGACGACACCACGCCGACAGCGCGGCTCGCGTCGTTGACATAGACCGCCTGTCCGCGCCGGTAGTTTGGATGAATCTTCACGGCCGTGTGCGTGCGGCTGGTTGTTGCTCCGCCGATCAACAAGGGCACTTCAAATCCCTGGCGCTCCATCTCGGCGGCGACGTGGCACATCTCATCGAGCGACGGCGTAATCAGTCCGGAGAGTCCGATGATGTCGGCATTCTCGGCGATGGCGGCCTGCAGGATTTTTTCCGCCGGCACCATCACGCCAAGATCAACCACATGGTAATTGTTGCACTGGAGCACGACGCCGACGATGTTCTTGCCGATGTCGTGCACATCGCCCTTGACTGTGGCCAGCACGATCTTGCCGTTCGACGAAGTGTGGGCGCGGCCGTCGCGCTGCTGTTCCATGAACGGCATGAGATAGGAAACCGCCTGCTTCATCACCCGCGCGGATTTGACGACCTGCGGCAGGAACATGCGGCCGGAGCCGAACAGGTCGCCGACCACGTTCATGCCGTCCATCAGCGGGCCTTCGATCACGGCAAGCGGCCGCGGCGCCTTTTGGCGTGCCTCCTCGACGTCGGCGGCGATGAAATCGGTGATGCCGTGGACCAGCGCATGGGTCAGGCGCTTTTCCACCTGCCACTCGCGCCAGGACAGATCGGCTTCCTTCCTTTCCTTGGTCGTGCCGCGGTGCTGCTCGGCGAGCGCAAGAAGCCGCTCCGCTGCATCGGCGCGACGATTGAGCACGACGTCCTCGCAGGCCTCGCGCAACGCCGGATCGAGGTCGTCATAGACGGCGATCTGTCCGGCGTTGACGATGCCCATATCCATGCCGGCGGCGATGGCATGATAGAGAAACACCGAATGCATCGCTTCGCGCACCGGCTCGTTGCCGCGAAACGAGAATGACAGATTGGAGATGCCGCCGGAGACGTGGGCGTAGGGCAGAGTTTGTTTGATGGCGCGTGCCGCCTCGATGAAGGCTACGCCGTAGCCGTTGTGCTCCTCCATGCCGGTCGCCACGGCAAAGATGTTGGGATCGATGATGATGTCCTGCGGCGGAAAACCGACGCGGTTGACCAGAATGTCATAGGCGCGGGCCGCAATCGCGGTCTTGCGCTCCAACGTGTCGGCCTGGCCAGACTCGTCGAATGCCATCACCACCACCGCGGCGCCATAGCGGCGCACGATGCGGGCATGGCGGATGAAGGCGTCCTCACCCTCCTTGAGCGAGATCGAGTTCACCACGGCCTTGCCCTGCACGCACTTGAGACCGGCTTCGATCACTGAGAATTTCGACGAATCGATCATCACCGGCACGCGCGCGATATCGGGCTCCGCCGCCAGCAGATTGAGGAACGTGGTCATGGCCTTCTCGGAATCGAGCAGGCCTTCGTCCATGTTGATGTCGATGATCTGCGCGCCGTTCTCGACCTGGTCGCGGGCGACCGCGAGCCCGGCCGAATAGTCGCCGGCGGTGACGAGCTTGCGAAAGCGGGCCGAGCCGGTGACGTTGGTGCGCTCGCCAACATTCACGAACGGAATCTGCGGCGTCAGCGTGAAGGCTTCGAGACCGGACAGCCGCAGCATCGGCACGATCTTCGGCACGGCACGCGGCGGCTTGCCGGCAACCGCCCTGGCGATGGCGCGGATATGCTCGGGCGTTGTGCCGCAGCAGCCGCCGGCGATATTGATCAGGCCGGACGCGGCGAATTCGCCCATCTGGGCCGCCATCGCCTCGGGCCCCTCGTCGTAGTGGCCGAATTCGTTGGGCAGGCCCGCATTGGGATAGGCACAGATGAGCGTGTCGGCGACGCGGCTGAGTTCGGCGATGTGCGCGCGCATCTCCCGGGCGCCGAGCGCGCAATTGAGCCCAATCGAGATGGGCGCTGCATGCGCGATCGAGTTCCAGAACGCTTCCGGCGTCTGCCCTGATAGAATTCGTCCGGAGCGATCGGTAATGGTGCCCGAAATCATCACCGGCACGTTGATGCCGCGCTCTTCCATCACTTCGGCGATGGCGTAGATGGCCGCCTTGGCATTGAGCGTGTCGAAGATCGTCTCGATGAGAAGGAGATCGGCACCGCCGACGATCAGGCCGCGAATCTGCTCGCCATAGCCAAGCCGCAGCTCGTCGAAGCTGATGGCGCGGAAGCCGGGATTGGAGACATCGGGCGAGATCGAGGCGGTGCGATTGGTCGGGCCGATGGCGCCGGCGACGAAGCGTTCGCGGCCGTCCTCGTCCTGTGCGATGCGGGCGGCCTCACGGGCAAGCCGCGCGCCTTCCGCATTCAGTTCATAGGCAATCTCCGCCATGCCGTAATCGGCCTGCGCGATCCGGGTGGAGGAGAAAGTGTTGCTCGAGACGATGTCGGCACCGGCGCGGAAATAGGCGAGGTGAATGGCGCGCACCGAATCCGGGCGGCTGAGATTGAGCAGATCGTTGTTGCCGCGCACTTCGCGATTCCAGGCGTCGAACCGCGCGCCGCGAAAGCCCTCTTCGTCGAGGCCGAGCGCCTGGATCATCGTTCCCATGGCGCCGTCGAGCACGAGAATGCGCTCGGCCGCCAAACGGCGCAGCCGGGATTCGGTCGGCGAAAGGGACGCTGAATTACCCATGAGACGACGCCCGCTCTTTTTCCCCGTGGGATTGGGGCTGCGCGCCGACCGCGTGGCTCGGCCGCAGGCCAAGCAGATGGCAGATGGCGTAGACCAGATCGGCGCGGTTCATCGTGTAGAAGTGAAAGTCGGTAACGCCGTGATCGACGAGATCGAGCACCTGTTCGGCGGCGACGGCGGCGGCGATCAGCTTGCGCGTCGCCGGATCCTCGTCGAGGCCGTCGAACCGTTCGGCAAGCCATGCCGGTATCGACGCGCCGCAGCGCGCGGCAAAGTTCTTCGTCGTCTTGAAATTCTGCACCGGCAGGATGCCGGGCACGATTGGAATATCGATGCCGCTTGAGCGAACGCGGTCCAGATAGCGGAAGTAAAGTCCGTTCTCGAAAAAGAACTGTGTGATCGCGCGCGTCGCGCCGGCATCGACCTTGGCCCTGAGCATATCGATGTCGGTCTCGACCGACGGGCTGTCCGGATGCTTTTCAGGGTATGCAGAAACCGAGACTTCGAAGTCGCCGATGCGCTTGATGCCGGCGACGAGATCGGCGGCGTTGCGGTAGCCGGCGGGATGCGGTGCGTAACGCTCCCCGGCGCCGCCCGGCGGATCGCCGCGCAAGGCCACGATGTGGCGGACCCCGGCTTCCGCATAGGCGGCTACGACCGCATCGATCTCGGCGCGGCTCGCGGCCACGCAGGTCAGATGAGCTGCTGGCGTCAGCATTGTCTCGGCCAGGATGCGCTTGACGGTTGCGTGGGTGCGCTCGCGCGTCGAACCGCCGGCGCCGTAGGTGACCGATACGAAGTTCGGCTCAAGCGGCGCGAGCCGCGCGATCGCCGCCCACAGCGATTGCTCCATCTCGGGAGTTTTTGGCGGGAAGAATTCGAACGAGACGCCGATGCTGCGCGGTGACGCTCCCTCCCGTCCCTCCGGGGAAGGGTAAGGGTGGGCGCGGTTTGGTCGGATCGCGCTCATTACGCCACCTCACGCGCCGGCGCGGCGAGCAAAATGCGCGGGTCGCGCGCCAGCCACAGCGATACCGCGATCTTGCCCTCGGGCCCCGGCGGCAATGTCTGCTGGCGCACCGGCTCGAGGCCTGCGGCCTCCAGCCACTGCTTCACCGTTTCGGGGGCAAAGCCGAGGCGGCGATGGGCGTGCTGTTCGCGCAGGAATTCAAGATCGTGCGGCGCGAAATCGACCACCAGCAAGCGGCCGCCGGGGCGCAGCACGCGCGCGGCTTCGCGGATCGCACGCGCGCCGTCGTCGAGAAAGTGCAGCACCTGATGGATGATGACAGCGTCGAATTCATCGCGCAGCAGCGCCAGGTCATAGATGTCGCCGTGGCGCACGCTGCAATGCTTCAATCCCGAGCGATCGAGCCGCGCCCGCGCCAGCGCCAGCATGTCGCGCGACAGGTCGAGCCCGATGCCGCGCTCGATCTGCGGCGCGAACAGTTCGAGCATCCGCCCGGTGCCGGTGCCGAGATCGAGCAGCGCGCGCACCGGCCTGTCGGACAGCGCGGCGTGGACCTCTTGCTCCACTGCCGCGTCCGCGACGTGCAGTTCGCGGATGCGATCCCACTCGGCGGCGTGGCGGCGGAAATAATTCTGCGCCGCGGCGGCCCGGGCGCTGCGCACGGCGGTGAGCCGCTCGCGGTCGCGGGCGATGACCGGATCGCCCGGATCGAGCCGGGCGATGAGGCTGTGGGCAAGCGCGGGCGCGCTGCCGCGCTCGCCGAGGCGAAAGAACGCCCACGATCCCTCGCGAAAGCGCTCGACCAGACCGGCTTCGGCAAGCAGCCGCAGATGCCGTGAAAGCCGTGGCTGGGACTGCCGGAGGATCTCGGTCAAGTCGGAGACCGTCAGCTCCGTTTCCGACAGCAGTGCCAGAATGCGCAGCCGCGTGGCTTCGCCGGCCGCCTTCAAAGTGCCGGTTAGGGCCGGAAATGAGAGATGGCGTAGAACGTCGGGAGAGGACATAAAGATATCTTTATACGATTAAGCGATCATTTGCAATGGGAATCGTCCCAACATCGTGGGAGCTGTTCCCGAGTGCGTTATCAGGTGCGTTATGGGGTACGGCCTTGGCGACGCCGACCTGCTGTGCAAATTGGTGAATATGTCCGACGCCACAAGTCGTAATGGTACCGAGGACGGCTCCGCATCGCGGCTGGCATCCGACGGCCTTCGCGAGGGCGAAGTCGCGGTTGCCCTGCCGGAGCGGTTCGATGCCTCGCTCTATTTCATCGGCCGCATCGGGACACCATGGAAGCGGCGCGACGATTGTCCGAAGAACGCCCGCGGGTCGGACGCGGTGTGCACCGTCGTGCTCGATCCGCGTTGGGTCGAGGGCCTCAAAGGTCTCGAGACCGCGAGCCACGTAATCCTGCTGTACTGGATGGACCAAGCGCGCCGCGACCTGGTGCGCCAGGCGCCGCACTATTACACCGAGCGGCGCGGCACCTTCGCGTTGCGTTCACCGGTGCGGCCCAATCCGATTGCGCTGTCAGTCGTGCGGCTCGTCGGCATCGACGGCAACACATTGTCCGTGGTCGGCCTCGATTGCCTCGACGGCACGCCGCTGGTCGATATCAAGCCGTATTTTGCCTCGACGGATTCGGTGCCCGATGCGTCGGTAGGCTGGCACGCCGATCACAAGCGTTAGAGAGCATTTCCGGAAAAGTGGCCGCCGGTTTTCCGAAGAAAATGCGACCAAATCCAGCCTTGCTCAGAACAGCGCCGGCACCTCGCCGATCCTGATCATGCCGAGATACACGGCGCCGTCGGTAAAGCGCAGCGGCAGCGCGGTGGCCGGCTTGCCGTCGATTTCGGTCGGCTGACCCATCTTCTTCAAGTCGTCGATCAGGCTGGCGTTGGCGCCCGCTGTGACAACGCCGCTCAATCCGGGCATCAGGCGATCGAGTGCGGCGAGGCCGCCTTGGCCGGATTGTCCGGAGATGCCGGCCAGCCGACCGATGCCCTGGCCGATCATCTTGTCGATGCCGAGTTCCGGAACGATGCTCTCGATACCGCTGATGGCAACGTTGATGACGCCGTCGAGCTTGCCATCCGGCTTCACCGTCAGCGTTCCGGTGCCGACGACGGTTGCATCGGTCCGTTCGAGGCGCAACGATTTGACTGCGATGCTGCCGCCCGCGGCTTGCAGCTCGCGGAAGCGCTGGGCGAACGACTTGGGCGCCAAATCGTTGAAGCCGCGCAACACCACCTCGATGTCGCCTTGCAGCGGCTTGGCGAGTGCGGATTGAAGCCCCGGCGCAGTGGCCGATGCCAAATGCAGCACGGCATCGATCACGGGGTGATTGCTGGCCGAGCCCTCGATGATGCGGGCCTGGAAATCGGTGTCCTGCGCCGCGAACAGTGTAGCGGCGCCAGGCCCGGTGCCGCTGGCAAGCTGTGGCTGCGAAAGGTTGATGGACACCGCGTCCGGTTCCGGCGGCAGGCCGCTCACGCTAATGGTCGCGCTCGACCAATTGGCGGTGAGGCTGGGTGCCTGTCCTGGCGCCGCGACTGTGAGTGGGCCGGTGATGTCGCCTACCAGCCGGGTGGGACTGAATACCTGGGCGGTGAACGTTATGTCCTTCGTGGCGACCGCAACAGGCGGCTCAACGCTATTCAGCGTCGCCGCCGCCTCAGTGCAATGCGTCTGAATGCGGAACGGAAATCCCGAGATGCCCTCGGATCCGCAGGTGTAGATACGGCCGCCGGCAGCTTCCCGCGCTATCCAGCCCGTCAGCGTCCGGTCCGCCACGTTGGCCGCGTAATACCAGAGCGCGCTCCAGCCTCCGGCCACCACGACGATCGCGGCCACGCCGCCGAGAACTGCCCACAGCCTCCGCCGCGGCCGGCGATAAGCGCCTTGTGGGGTCGCGGCGCGCTGCGGCAGACGCCGATCCTGCATCATGCTGAGGGGGGATTGACCTGTCATGGGCGCCTTTTCGCCTGCCGACTGCGGCGTTTCCAAGACCTGTTCAAAGACCTTTTTAGACATCCTGCAAGGCCTACAAGCACCAACGAGGCTGCCATTGTGCCGCCCCAGGTCGGCTGCTAGGCGAGCAAGATCACGCCGGGCTTTGAGTCAAACAGATAATGGTCTGAGTTGATGGTCGCGGTCGACGAACACGAAAACAGCGAGTTGTGGGTATTCGGCTACGGTTCGCTGATGTGGCGTCCGGGCTTTGATCATCTGGAACGCATCCCGGCGCGGCTTCGGGGGCTGCATCGGGCGCTTTGCGTAAACTCGCATGTCCATCGTGGAACCCCGGAGCGCCCGGGCCTGGTTTTTGGGCTCGATCGCGGCGGCATGTGCCGCGGCATCGCCTATCGGGTACCTGCGGCGGTACGTGCCAAAACCATCGCCTACTTGCGCGGGCGCGAACAGGTCACCTCGGTCTATCGCGAGGCGCTGCGTCGGATCGAACTGGAAGACGGTTCCCGCCGGCAGCTCGACGCGCTCTGCTACCTCGTGGATCGCGGTCACGCGCAGTATGCCGGCCGCCTGTCGCTGGCCGAACGCGTACATTACGTTCGGCAAGGCCACGGCCAATCCGGGCACAATCGCGACTACGTGCTCGACTCGGTGCGCGCCCTTGAGGCGCTGGGCTACCGCGAGACTGATCTGGATGTGCTCGCGGAACAGCTTGGTCGGCACGAACTCGGGGTCAAAAATCAGGAAGCAGGCGTCGCCGTCCCGGCATTTCCCGATTCCTGACCCGGATTTCTCATTTCCGATTCCTGCACCAAACGGGCCGTTGCCGCTTCCAGCGTGTCCTGCAATCGCGCCAGGAATTCGCGGCTGCTCAATCCCGGCATGATCGGATCGAGCACCTCGACGAGAATGCTGCCGGGATAGCGCTTGAGCGAGCGGCGCGGCCAGAACAATCCGGAGTTGAGCGCCACCGGCACGCAGGCGACGCCGCACCTGACATAAAGGTGCGCCACGCCCGGCTTGTAGCTCGGCTCGGCGCCCGGCAGCCGGCGAGTGCCTTCGGGGAAGATCACCACTTGGCGGCCGCGTTCGAGTTCTTTGCGGGCGTGCGCGGTCATTCGCGACAAAGCTGACATGCCGGCGCGGCGGTCGATCGGGATCAGACCGGCTTTCGCCATGTGCCAGCCGAACAATGGAATCCACGTCAGCTCGCGTTTGAGGATATAGGCCGGATCATCGAGCATGGCGTATAGCGCGAACGTCTCCCACGCCGACTGATGCTTGCAGGCGACGATGCAGGCGCCTTGCGGCAGCCGGTCGAGGCCGCGCCATTCCACGGTCGTGCCGCAGACAACGCGCAACAGCCACAGACTGGTGCGGGCGTAGGAACGAATGAAGGCGAGATGAACCCGATGCGGCAGCAGCAATATCGGCAGCGCCACAATCATGTGAACCGATAGGTTCGCGTAGAACAGCGCGTTGAACGTCAGCGAGCGGGCAAGCGAAGCGGCAGGTCGGGACACTGAGCATCCATTGCGGCTGTTGGCTTCGCGCGTTCGACCTGGTCGCGGCCGCATCGCTAGCGCTGCGCGTCCGACACGCGACCAGTGCTGTCAGGTGACACCGGCTCGAACTGCATGCGCACTTTTGCGAACAGAAATTTGAGATATTCCGATACCACAAGGCGCGTGGTGTCGGGGTTCGACCACCATGGCTCGGTGCGCAGTCGATCGGATACGACCGGGTACGGGATGAGCGTGATGTCGGGCATCTGATGGCCGAGCTCCGCCAGCGCGCGCGGCATGTGATAGGTTGATGTGACGACGATCAGCGAACCGAAACCGTGCTTGGCCGCCCACAGCCGGGTCTGCAAGGCATTGCCGAAAGTATTGATCGCCGAATAGTCGAGATCCACGCAGCAGGCAAACAGTCCATCATAGTGTGGAATCTGATGCGCAATGTCCGCGGTCGTCGTGCCCGGATTGACGCCACTGATCAAAAGCCGCTTGCCGCGATGCGCCGCGAGCAGTTCGAGCGCCTCGGTGATGCGCGAATTGCCGCCGGTCAGCACCACGATGCCGTCGGCGTCGCGCGCCAGCGGAACGGGTTGACCAGGCAGCCGCCGGACGAAGACGGCAAAGCCAAGCACCAGCAGGAGCACACACAGTGCGGCCACGCGGATAGCCACCGACTTCAGCCGTCGCGTCCGCACAGCGGTCTTCAGACTTACCATGGCCGCGCGCGTCCCTCGCGCCAACATCCCTTTCGGCCGCCCCCCAGCAGCCGCCCCACCTCCGGCATCATAGCGCTAAATTGCACTGGTCGCTTGACGGCGACGAGCCAAGACCGCGCGAAAGACAGGCCGAAACGCCGGGGCCACGAGGGGCTTCCGCAGCTCAATCGATGCTCTTCAGCGTACGATTGACGGTTTGGCGCGACGCGAGCGCCGTCACCAAAGCCATCAGGATGATCTGGCCGACAATAGCGAGATAGCCGGTGGCGCCGATCGTGAAGCTGCCGAACAGCGCCATGGCCTCGTCACCGGCGGCGGTGCCGTTCAGCCAGGCGTTCATGCCCTGGATGGCGCCGAACAACACGATCGCCAAGCCGCCGCCGATCGTCCCGCCCTTTAAGCCCAGGACCAGAAAATGACGTTGAAACTGGCTGGCGAGAAAGCCGTCGGTCGCGCCCACATAGTGCAGCACTTCGATGATCGGCCGATTAGTCGCCATGGCGCCGCGCGTCGCGAAAGTTACCGACAGCACGGTGACGACGAGCACCAGCCCGAGAACGGCAAGGCCGCCGGCGGCCGCCGCATCGGCCATGTCATGCATGCGGCCGATCCAGCGGCGGTGGTCGTCCAGGCTCGCGCTCGGAACCTGCGCCGCCAACGCTTGTCGCAGTGCGCCAAAATCGGGCGGCGCGCCGGACCAGAGTTTGACCACGATCATGCGGGGTATCGGCAGATCGTTGAGATTGAGGCCGTTGCCGAGCCACGGCTCGACCAGCCGCGCCGATTGCTCTTTGCTGTAGACCTGCACATCGGCAATGCCGGGCGCGCCGCGCGTGATCTCCACCGCTTTGCGCACGTCAGCGTCGAGGTCGCGCCCTGCCACCGGACGGACCTGGATGGTGACCTCGCGTCCGACGTCTGAACTCCAGTCGCTCGCGGCATCGACAACCATCATCACCGCGCCCGCCGTCAGCCCGGCCAGAAAGGTCATGATGGCGACCACCGCAATCAGCGACCGTCCGGCGATCGAGCCTCTGGGAACGATCGCCGTGGCGACGCGCGGCCAGTGCCCGCGCAGCGGCGCGGCTTCCAGATCGTCCCATGGCTCGGGCTGGATCTCGATCCTGCTGTCCAGCGGCTCAATCGTAGACATGCAGTCGACCTTCGTGCAGGACCAGACGGCGCGCGTCGTATTCATCCATCAAGGCGATATCGTGGGTGGCGATCACGATCGACGTGCCGGTCTTGTTGAGTTCGATGAACAGCCGCAGCAGCCGCTGGCCGAGGTTGGGATCGACGTTGCCGGTCGGCTCGTCGGCGAGCAGAAGCTGCGGCCGGGCGATCACGGCGCGCGCGATGGCGGCGCGCTGTTTCTCGCCGCCGGACAGGATTGGTGGCAGTGCGTCGATCCGCTCGCCGAGGCCGACCCATTGCAGCAGTTCGACCACCTCAGCCCGATAGTGGGCTTCTTCCCGGCCGATCACGCGCAGCGGCAGTGAGACATTCTCGTAGGTGGTCATGTGATCGAGCAGGCGGAAGTCCTGGAACACAATGCCGATGCGGCGGCGCAAGGTAGAGCGACTGTCTTTGGACAAGGTCGCGGTATCCTGGTCGAACATCGTGATGAGGCCGCGGGTCGGCTGCAGCGACAGGAACATCAGGCGCAGCAGCGAGGTCTTCCCCGCCCCGGACGGGCCGGTGAGGAACTGGAAGGAGTGGCTGTCGATACGAAATGTGAGGTCGCGGAGTACCTCCGCGCCGAGACCGTACCGCAAGCCGACGTTCTCGAAGACGATCACGCGGTGCCTCCAGCAGACCTTTCCGCGCGGGGTCTGAGCCGGGATTTGGGCCGGGACTGACACATCGGCGCCTTGAACATACGCAGCTTTCGTCCGGCCCCGCCGGCGGTCTGATTCGCCCCTTCAGTAAATCTTAGCATTAGGATGGCTTGAGTAAGTTGCTGCAATCCGTGGTTTCCAATTCGTTAACGGATGCGGATTAGGTTTGCCGGAAGCCGACGCGCGCTCTTGATTCGCCGATGCTGATCGTCTGTCCATCCTGCGGTACATCCTATGATGTGGAGCCCGCAAGCCTGGGGGCCAACGGCCGCCAGGTGCGGTGCGTGCGCTGTCGTACTGTCTGGCGGGCGGAATTGAATCGCGCCGCCCAGTTGGCGGCTGCAGCCGAGGCGTTGGGCCCCGGCGTGCCGGCGCTCCCGGCCGCCACTGCGGCCAGCGGCGGCGCTGTCGAGACGGCACCGGCCGTCGCCGCAGGCAGTATCGTGCCGGCCGATCTGCCCCCGGAGGCTGGGCCGGTCGAGCAACCGGATCAAGCCATAGAGCCATCTGCCGGCAGTGACGTTTCCGGCGCTGCGGACAACATTGCGGCGGCGGAGGCCGGGACGGCCGAAGTGGAAGCGCCGCCGCTGGCGCCGATCGATCTCGATGTCGGACGGCCGCCGATCGACATCGATGACGAGGGCGACGGGGCAGAGACGAACGAACCCGACGACGTCGAAACCGTTGCGGCGCGGCGCGCCAGGGCCGGCAGGCGACGGCTGCAGTTCCCGTCTCTGTCGCGCCTGCAGTGGCTCATTCTCGGCTTACTGATCGTTGACGCCATTGTGATCGGCTGGCGCAAAGACATCGTGCGGCTGTTGCCGCAGACAGCCTCGCTCTACTCCGCAATCGGACTGTCGGTGAATCTGCGCGGGCTGAGCCTCGACGATCTCTCGACCGCAACGGAAATGCATGAGGGCGTACCGATCCTTGTGGTCAGCGGCAAAATCGTCAACGTGACGGGGGCGATGACCGAGGTGCCACGTCTCAAGCTCGTGCTCCGTGACGCCGCCAAGCGAGAAATCTATTCCTGGACAGTTGCTGTACCGATTGCCCGGCTGCCGCCATATCGGGCGGTCGAGTTCTCCAGCCGTCTCGCCTCGCCGCCGGCCGGCAGCAAAGACGTGATGGTCCGATTCTTGAACCGCCGCGATCTGATGGCGGGCGGAGGTTGATGGCCAATGTCGCGCATTCTGATCGCCGAAGACGAGGAGGCGCTGCGCACCATGTGCGCGCGGGCGCTCATGACCGAGGGCCATCATGTCGAAACCGCGGGCGACGGCAGTGAAGCGCTGGAACTGTTGATCCGCGAACGCGGCCGTTTCGACCTGCTGCTCACCGATGTGCGCATGCCCATCATGGACGGTATCGCGCTGGCGCTTGCCGCGGCGCGTGACTTCCCCGACCTTACGATTCTTTTGATGACCGGCTACGCCGATCAGCGCGAGCGCGCACAGGGTCTCGATGCACTGGTGCATGACGTGATCGCCAAGCCGTTCTCGGTCGCCGAACTGCGCGGCGCGGTCAGCGAAGCGCTCGCGGTGCGAGCGCGCTAAGCCGGCGGTGGTTCAATCCTCGTCCGAGGTCGCATAGGGCCGCGGCAGCGGGTCGTGCCGTGGTTTGGACTCGGTCGACTGGAAGTCCGGCGCAGGCTTGCCAAGATCGAAATGGATCATGCCGCGGCGGATCGCCCGCCGCTCCGCGAACAAATTATACAGCGTGTCGCCATCGCCGTGCCGCACCGCGCGCGTCAATGTCGCAAGGTCTTCGTTGAAGCGGCCGAGGACCTCGAGCACGGCCTCCTTGTTGTGCAGAAAGATATCGCGCCACATCGTCGGATCGGATGCGGCGATCCGCGTAAAATCGCGAAAGCCGCTGGCCGAATATTTGAGAATTTCCGATTCGGTGACGAGTCGCAGGTCGAACGCGGTGCCGACGATCGTGTAGGCTATCAGATGCGGTACGTGACTGGTGACGGCGAGCACCAGATCGTGATGCTCCGCCGACATGATCTCGACATTGGCGCCGAAGGCTTCCCAGAATCGGGACAGCCGCTCGACCGCCGCGGCGTCGGTATCTTGCGGCGGCGTGAGAATGCACCAGCGGTTGACGAACAGCTCGGCGAATCCGGCGTCGGGTCCGGAATTTTCGGTGCCGGCGACCGGATGACCCGGAATGAAATGGACGCCGCGCGGGAGGTGCGGACCCATCGCGCGAATGACATCGCCTTTGACCGACCCGACGTCGGACACCGTCGCACCCGGTTTGAGATGGGGACCGATCTCGCGCGCGACCGCGCCGCAGGCGCCGATCGGCACGCTGACAATGACCAGATCGGCGTCCGCCACCGCCGCCGTGGCCGTCTCGACGACCTGATCGGCCAGTCCAAGCTCGGCAATGCGCCGCCGCGTCGGCTCCGACCGCGACGTGGCAACGATGGTCTTCACCAGCCCGAGCGCGCGCGCGGCGCGCGCGATCGAGCCGCCGATCAGGCCGACGCCGATCAGCGCGAGGTGGTTGAACAGGGGAGCAGATGCGGTCATTTGCCGTCCAAAAAATCCTTCAGCGCGGCGACGACGAGCCGATTGGCCTGCTCGGTGCCGACGCTAAGCCGCAGCGCGTTCGGCAGCTTGTAGGCGGCGACATAGCGCAGGATCAGTCCGCGCGATGTGAGGAACGCGTCGGCATCCTGCGCGGTGCGGCCCTTGGTTTCCGGAAAGTGGATCAGCACGAAATTGGCGACGCTCGGCGTCACCTGCAGACCGAGCTTGCCGATCTCCTGCGTGAGCCAGGTTAGCCAGCGCGAGTTGTGCTCGCGTGAGCGCTGCTGGAACGCCACATCCTCGATGGCCGCGACGCCGGCGGCGATGGCCGCTCCGCTCACATTGAACGGGCCACGAATGCGGTTGACCGCGTCGACGATCGGCGCCGGTCCAAACATCCACCCCAGCCGCAAGTTGGCGAGCCCGTGAATTTTCGAAAAGGTCCGGGTCATGACGACGTTGTCCGACGTCGCGACCAGTTCAATGCCGGCTTCGTAATCGTTGCGCACGACGTATTCGGCATAAGCGGCATCGAGCACGAGCAGTACGTGCGGCGGCAGCCCGCGGTGGAGGCGTTTGACCTCGTCGAACGACAGGCATGTGCCGGTCGGGTTGTTTGGATTGGCGAGGAACACGATCTTGGTCTTGCTCGTCACCGCTTTCAGAATGCCGTCGACATCGGCAGTAAAGTTCACCTCCGGCACTTCGATCGGCCGCGCGCCGGTGCCTAGTGTCACGATCGGATAAATGAGAAAGCCGTGGCGCGTGTGAATCGCCTCGTCACCGTCAGTGAGATAGGCGTAGGCCAAAAGGTGCAGCAGATCGTCCGAGCCGGCCCCGCAAACGATACGATCTGGATCAAGCCCGAAGGCGCGGCCGATGGCTTCGCGCAGATCGGTCGCGGAACCGTCCGGATAATCGTGCAGATGCGGCCCCACCGACGCGTAGGCTTCGATCGCGCGCGGGCTCGGCCCGAGCGGCGTCTCGTTCGACGACAGCTTGAACACTTTGGCCACGCCCGGCGCTTTGCTCTTGCCGGGCACATAGGGCGCGATCTCAAGCACGCCGGGCCGGGGTAGGGGACGCATCGCAGTCATTACCGGTTTGCTCCGAACGGTCATTTAATTCCTTACCCTCGAAGGGGCAGGTCGCCGAGCAAAGCGAGCGGGGCCGCGGTCTATCTCAAATAAGACCCCGGCCCAGTCGCCTGCGACGACCGTCCTCCCCCTTTTCGGGGCAGGATCATTTCTTGTGGGCCACCGTATAGCGGGTCGCGTGACTGCCGACGAGGGCTGATGCGCGGATCGTAGCGCCGATGCCGACCAGGGCTTGGCGGACAGCATCGACCCCGCCGCGCGGTACCGAAACCAAAAGGGCCGCGCCGTCGAAGGCCCGGTCGGGTACTGCAATCACCTCGGCGATCGCCGCGAGCGCCCCGGCCGATTGCGCCCGCCAGCCCGACACCCGCATGCTCCAGACTTCGGTTTCGGTCACCATGGCGTCGGCCGCGGCGCGTGACACGACGAATACCGGCATCGCGGCCGGATGATCGGCGCGCTCCACGAAGGGCAGGCGCGCGATGATTTTCGGCGCGGCGTCGAATTCGAGGGCCGTCCACCACGGCCCGGCCCCGGCGATGGCGAAGGCCGGAATGAGGCCCAGGTCGCCCCGCGACGCCGTGACCGCTTCGACCACGCTGGCAGAGCCCATATGGGGCACGAACGGCACGGTGAAGCCGAAATGGAACCGCGCGGAATCGCGCATCGAGGCGTCGCCCGCGGACAGATCGGCATGCACGGAAAACGGCGCCTGCACATAAGTGAAGGTCGAGATGATGACGCGCCAGATGCTCTCGACGGTGTCGAGCGGCAGGCTGCCGCGGTGACGCTCGACCAGGCGGCGCATCATCTCGGCCTCGCGCGCGGGCCGGAACGCCGAGCCGGATTCTTGCGTCTTTTTCACCGCGATCAAGGTGTCGATCGTCTCGCCGCGCTCCATCAGGAGCGCGTGCATCTCGGCGTCGATGCGATCGAGCTCGCGCCGCAGATCTGCAAGCGACATCAGCTTCGGCTTCGCTTCATGCGGCGGCTTTGCTCGTTTCGGCATGGCGTTCCCGGGTGAGGCCGCGGCGTTGCAACGGCCGGGCGGCTGCCCAATTGATAGGAGGCGCGGCGTGCGAAAGCAAAGAAAACGTTGACTCGCCGTGCTATGGGCATATTTACCCGTTTTCGAGCTTTTGCCGCGTGCCACCCTGGCCGCTACGCGGCACCGCCGGGAAGTGCAATGGCCGACGCTGCAGCCACGCTCGATCTTGCCGTCCGCTCGCGTGAGGCGGACCAGCCGCATTCGCTGGTGGTGCGTTTTCCTTCAAACAATCCGCTGCGGCTCGACGCCGGCGTCGACTTCGCGCCGCTGCAGATCGCGTATCAGACTTACGGCGCGCTCAATTCCGATCGCAGCAACGCGGTTCTTATCTGTCACGCGCTCACCGGCGATCAGCACGTGGTTAACGACCACCCGCTGACCGGAAAGCCGGGCTGGTGGGAAACCATGGTCGGCCCCGGCCGGCCAATCGACACCGACCGCTACTTCATTATCTGCGCCAACGTGGTCGGCGGCTGCATGGGCTCGTCCGGCCCGGCCTCGACCAATCCGGCGACCGGCATGCCGTGGGGCCTGGAATTCCCGGTGGTCACGGTGCGCGACACGGTCCGCGCTCAGGCGATGCTGCTCGATTATCTCGGCATCGATTCGCTGTTTGCCGTGGCGGGCGGCTCGATGGGCGGCATGCAGGTGTTGCAATGGGCGGCGAGCTACCCGCAGCGTGTGTTCGCGGCGCTGCCGATCGCCGCCGCGACGCGGCACTCGGCGCAGAACATCGCCTTTCACGAGGTCGGCCGGCAGGCGGTCATGGCCGATCCCGAATGGCGCGGCGGACGCTATTTTGCCGAGGGGACGAACCCGCGGCGCGGACTCGCCGTGGCGCGGATGGGTGCGCATATCACTTATTTGTCCGACGCAGCGCTGCACCGGAAATTCGGCCGCCGTTTTCAGGATCGCGACAATCCGACCTTCTCGTTCGACGCCGACTTTCAGGTCGAGTCCTATCTGCGCCATCAGGGCATCACTTTCGTCGAGCGCTTCGACGCTAATTCCTATCTCTACCTGACGCGCGCCATGGACTATTTCGATCTGGCCGCCGACTACGACGGCGCTGTGGCAAATGCCTTCCGCGGCACGCCGACACGGTTCTGCGTCATCTCGTTTACCAGCGACTGGCTGTTCCCGACCTCGGAGTCGCGCGCCATCGTGCACGCGCTCAACGCGGCCGGCGCGCGTGTCTCGTTTGCCGAGATCACGACCGACAAGGGTCACGACGCATTTTTGCTCGACGAGCCGGAGTTGTTTGGTATCGTGCGCGGCTTTCTGGAAGGCGCTGCCAAGGCGCGCGGCCTGCCGCCAGCAAAGAGCTGAAAGAATGCTGTCCCGGCTCAAATACGATTTGACCATGGCGGAAGCGGCGCGCGGGCCGGGCGGTTCGCGCGTCGACCTGCTGGTGGTCGCCGAGATGGTGGAGCACGGTGCGCGCGTGCTCGACGTGGGCTGCGGCGATGGCGAACTGCTGCGGCTGTTGGAGACCCGCGGCGTCGATGGCCGCGGCATCGAACTGTCGCGCGAGGGGGTGAACGAGTGCGTCGCCAAGGGACTCGCAGTTGTCCAGGGCGACGCTGATACCGACCTCGCTAACTATCCCAACGACGCCTTCGATTACGTCATCCTGTCACAGACGCTGCAGGCCACGCGCCAGCCACGTGTCGTGCTTGAGCACATGCTGCGCATCGGCCGCCACGCCATCGTGTCGTTTCCGAATTTCGGCCATTGGAATATCCGGCTGCAGCTGTTGTTTGGCGGCCACATGCCGCGCACCGACAATCTGCCCTATGCCTGGTGGGAGACGCCGAATATTCACTTCTGCAGCATCAAGGACTTCCGCGACCTCTGCCTCGCGGTCGGCGCCAGGATGGACGAGGCCGTGGCGCTCAACGCCTGGGGCCGGCAGATGCGGCTGAAGATGCCGTGGTGGTTCTGGAATCTGTTCGGCGAGCAGGCGGTGTTTTTATTGAGCCGGCAAGGTTAGGCCGACTCCAGCGATGATGTCGGTTTGGGTGGCGCAGGATTTTCGGGCCACTTGACGACCGGGCCGCTTTGTTGCCAGGCCGCCAACGCTGCGTTCGCGATGGCCAAATTGTATGATATTCCGATATGGCAACGTCGGCCGGCGGGAGTGCCAGCCGAACGGGCCCGTAGCTCAATGGTCAGAGCTAGCGGCTCATAACCGCTTGGTTGGAGGTTCGAGTCCTCCCGGGCCCACCAATTAATAAAATCAAAGACTTAGCCGTTATTTTGGCGGCAGTGGCGACAGCTATTGGCGACAGCTTCTCTCGAGCCTTTATGCCATTTTACATGGCCCGGCGTTGCCCTCTGGCGTTCGGCGAAAATCCGACTTTGAAACAGAATTGGCCATTCTGTTTCAGCCGAGGCAGCGATGAACGAGCAGCCCTACGATGGCCTGACCCTCTTCGGTCAATCCGGTAGCCGCAAATATCTCAACGGAGCCGAGCGGCGGCGATTTCTTGAGTCCGCGCAACAGCTTTCAGCGACCGAGCGCCTGTTCTGCCAAGTGCTCGCCTGGAGCGGCGGGCGCATTTCGGAAGTGCTCGCGCTCACGCCCGCCTCGATCGACATCGAGAGCGGCGTCGCGAGCATCATAACGCTCAAGCGCCGCAAGCGGGGGATTGTTCGCCAGGTGCCTTTGCCGCCAGGCCTGCTTGACGACCTTGATCGCGAGTTCAACCTACGCGACGCGCAGCGCGATCCCGAGCTGGCTAAAGACCGGATTTGGAAATGGAGCCGCACGACGGCGTGGCGCTACGTGAAGAAAGTCATGGCCGCCGCCGGCATCGCCGGAACCCCGGCCATGCCGAAAGGGCTTGCGGCACGGCTTCTGCGTTCATGCGCTTCAGTTGAACGTGCCGATCCATCTCGTTCAGAAATGGATCGGTCATGCCTCGCTATGAACGACCGCGATCTATGGTGACGTGATCGGCCCCGACGAGCGCGCATTCGCCGCGCGGATGTGGACAAGGGAGCCGAAAACCAGCCGCGACGGACTGGATAACGCGACGAAATACATCATGACCGGCCTCCCAGGGCTGGACGGCCAATTTTGAGAGCGAAACAGGAACGCGAGTCGACCCCCAAATCCGGGGCGCGCCTTGTCGCGCCTAGGAGCGGGCGAAGCGGATCAGCGGCTCAAGACGTGGCTGTCGGCGGCATGGAGGGCCTCGATGTAGCGCTTGCGCGCATCGCCCGCGGCCTGAAGATCGGCGCCGCCCCAAGTGAAGCGCGATCCTCCGAGCTGGGTAATCAGCACGTCGGCCGCGAGGCGCGACCAGCGGCCGTTGCCGTTGGGAAACGGGTGCACCGAGACCAGGCGGTGATGAAATCGAACCGCGATTTCGTCGGGCGGAATGGATTTGTGCTCGATCCAATAACGCGCATCGTCGAGCGCCTGGCGCAGCGCGGGTTCGATCTCAAAGGGTTTGACGCCGAGATTGCGCTCGGTGGTCCGGTATTTTCCGGCCCATCGCCAGACACGGTCGAACATGTGCTTGTGCAGACTCTTGAGAAACCGATCCCGCGTCACGACGTGCCGGCGGCTGAACGCCCAGCGATCGGCGGTTGCGATATTCTTCTGTTCAAGCTCGTTAAGCTCGCCGCGCACCGTGATGTAGGTCGGGATCAGATCGTCGCGCTCGGCGGGCGTCAGCGGCGTCGCATGATCGTCGGCGGCGTGCGCGTCGGTCATTGTTCATCCCACAGCCGGGCCGGTCGCTGAAGCAGGTCTTCGATGATTTCCTCGTGCAGAGCGTGCGCGGCGCGCTTGTCCTTCACGGCCTGGTCTTCGAGCCGCATGGTGTGTTCGACGGCGGCTTGCCGTTGCCGGGCGAGAAGCTCGGCACGTTCGCGCACGGTTTCCGCAAGCGGCTTTTCGGGAACCAGCGCGTAGACAAGCCGGCAGCCAAGCGCTTCGGCGGCGCGTTGCAGGGTATTAAGCGTCACGCTTCCGCTCGCTTCCGATTGCTCCAATTCAACGATGCGAGGCTGGGATACGCCGAGCCGGCGGGCGAACTGCTTGGTAGTCATGCCGAGCGCGTCGCGCACGGCGCGCAGCCAGCCCTTGGGCGGGCGCTGGGTTTTCAGCAAAGGACGCAGGGTCGCGAAGCGGCTGTCGAGATGGCGGATGGCGTCTTTCATGCGATAAGTTATACCCTATAACTCGTGAAGAATTCAATAAGATATATCTTATTGACTTGATGGAGATTTATAAGCTTAAACCTATTGAATTCGGCCGTTGCCGTGAGCCTTCGGACCTTCCAGACTTCGCTGCGAATCAGGAAGCGAGCCATGAACGGCCAGGCGCGTCAGGCGCTGTTCATCAGCCATGCCAGTCCCGAAGACAATGCCTTCACGCTTTGGCTCGGGGCCAAGCTCGCCGCGCTCGGCTACGAGGTCTTTGCCGACGTGCTGCGGCTCAAGGGCGGCGACGATTGGGAGCGCATCCTCGAAACCGCGATCCGCGACAAGGCCGCCAAGTTCCTGCTCGCCGCCACGCCGCACGGTGTTCAGAAGCAGGGCGTGCGCAATGAAATCGCGATCGCCACCGAAACCGCCAAGCGCATCAACGATAAGTCCTTCATTGTCCCGCTGCGCCTCGCGCCCTTTGACGCGCCGTTGCAGATCGCACACGCGCAGTACATCGATTTTTCCAAGGGCTGGGCTCCCGCCCTCGGCGACCTGCTCGCGCTTCTTTCGGAAGCGGCGGTCCCGAAATCCGGCGACGCGGCCAACGCGGCGCTCTGGCAAGGCGTCCAGCTCAAGGACGCGCGCACCGTATCGAGCACCGCCGAGCGCCTCGTCTCCAACTGGTTGCCGATCGAGACCGTGCCCGAGCGCATCATCTTCTATGATTTCAAGGGCGGCATCTCCATCGGGGCGGCGGAAAAAGCCATCAAGGATTCTCCGTTACCCGTCGTTGCCTTCAACCGCGGCTTTCTGTCGTTCGCGCCACTACATCAATTACAGGACCATTTCGGTCCAAATCTGCCGCTCGAACGCATCGACGACCGCCTGACGGACGACTTCCTCGACGAGGGCTGGCCCGACCGCCATATTCTCACCGGCGACGCTCGCGCCAAATTCACCGACCTCGCCCGGCAAGCGCTCGATGCATTCTTTCAGGCCAAGGGCTTGCAGCCGTTCGAGATCGCTTCGGGCCGGCTCGCCTGGTGGCCCACGGCCGCGCGCGCCACGACGAAAAAGCTAAGCTTCGGCTGGCCCGACGGTCCGTCCGGTCTTCGCCAGATCGCCGGGCGCTCGAACAAGCGCGGCTTTCATTGGCACTATGGCGTCAGTTGCTGGGCGCGCACCGCTCCGGTGCGGCACATCCGCGTCGCCGGGCGCGTCGTGTTTACGTCGGACGGCGCCAATCCTCTGGGCGACGCCAAGCGCTTGCACCGGCTGCGCCGGTCCTTCTGCAAAAGCTGGCGCAACGCCAAATGGCGCGACCTGCTTCTGACGTTCTGGCATTGGCTCGGCGATGGCGCATCGGTCATCGATGTGCCGATGGGCGAAGGGGCGCTCATGAAGCTGCGCCTGCCTCCGCTGATTTTCGATGCGGACTTCGGCATTGACGCGGTCACTGACTCCACGGCCGCCGGGGAGGACGACGATGAGGGCGAAGCGCCCGGCGACATCCCCGGCGACGAGGGTGGCGATGACGAGCCCGAAGATTTGGTCGATGATCCATGACGACGCTCAAGCTCATCCACGTCAAGGAGCCGCTGCTCGAGTTCCGCTTCGGGCAAAAGCTGGTCTATCCGCGTGACGGCCTATTCCTCTATGGACCCGTTGACGGCGGGCGACCTGAGATCAACTACGGCGTGATTGGCACGCCCGCCGGCATCACGCGCCTGGAACGGTGGACGCAGTCGATCGCCGGGTTCATTGCGCCGCCGCCGTCGCGGCGCGGAGCGAAGCCGGTCGAGCCGCAGCACGTCCCCTTTCCGGGATTCGCGGCGGCTTACAATTCGGGCTGGCCCGTCAAGTCGCGCACCACCGTTGCCACCATCGACGGCGCGGCGCTCTCCAAGGCGTTACATATCGACAACCGCAACGAAGCCATCAAGGCCGCGGTCGATCTTTACGTCACGCCGTTGATTGCAGCGGCGGCGCGCGTCGAAGACCCGCCGACCTTCTGGTTCGTCGTCATTCCCGAGGAGGTCTATGAGCTTGGCCGGCCGCTGTCGAAAGTCCCGGCGCCGGAGCGCATCCAGGGCAGCGTCCGCATAACCAAGGACCAAGCAATTCGCCTCGAAGACGAGCATACTTTGTTCGGCATCGACGAGGCCGAGGCGGAGGTCTACAAATATGCCACGCATTTCCGCCGCCAGCTCAAGGCGCGTCTGCTCAACGACAAGATCGTCACGCAGATCGTGCGCGAGACGACGCTGGCGCCCGGCGATTTCCTCAAGAGCAACGGCCAGCCAAAGCGCCGTCTCGAAGACCCGGCGACCGTCGCGTGGAAGCTTTCTACCGGCGCCTACTACAAGGACGGCGGGCGGCCGTGGCAACTCGCCGACGTGCGCCAGGGCGTTTGCTATGTCGGTCTCGCTTACAAGCGCCGCGATTCAACCGCCGACGACCGCTTTGCGGTTTGCGCCGCGCAGATGTTTCTCTCCAGCGGTGAAGGCGTCGTGTTCAGGGGCGCGCTCGGCCCGTGGTATCGCACCGACTCCAAACAGTTCCACCTCGACCGGGCGGCGGCGCGCAATCTCGTGACGATGGTCGTCAACGAATACCGCGCCCAGCACAACAACGAACCGCCGGTCGAGCTTTTTCTGCACGCCAAGTCGTCTTTCACGGACGAGGAATGGGAGGGCTTCAAGAGCGGGGCGCCGCCCGCGACCAATGTCGTGGGCGTCCAGATCGCCGATGCCAGGGACAACATGAAGCTGTTCCGTCCCGGCAACTACCCGGTCGTGCGCGGAACCGCGTTGCTGCTCGACGACAACCAAGCCTTCCTGTGGACCGCAGGCTATGTGCCGAGGCTCGACACCTATCTTGGCCCGGAGACGCCGAACCCGGTCCTGGTCCGGCTTCAGCGCGGCGCGTGCTCCTTCGACATCATTTTGCGCGACGTGATGGGGCTTACCAAAATCAACTTCAATTCCTGCCTGCACAATGACCGTTTGCCGGTCACCATCCGGTTCGCTGACGCGGTCGGCGAAATCATGCTTGCCGCCCCGCAAACGGGCGAGCCCAGGCTTCCGTTCAAATTCTACATCTAAAAACGCACTTTATCCCCACCGCTCCTTGAACCCGCTTTGCAGGCTGAATCTTTTCCGGCAGCGACGGCCCCGCCGCCGTCAGGCCTAAATACATCGCCGCGCGCGTCGCGCCGACATAAAGGTACTTGTCGAACAGGTCAGGATGATGTTCGGCAAGACGGTCGATGCCGATGAAGAACACGGCTTCGAATTCCAGCCCCTTGATGTGCTGCACGTCGAACACGCGCACATCGTTGTCTTGACCCGCCAGATTGCCGCGCGAGCAGGCCACGGCGTGGATGTTCTTGCTGGCAAGGGCCTCGCTCAGGGCATCGGTCAGCGGGATCACGTCGTCTTCGCCGTTCACCAGTACGGCGATCGACGGAAGCACTTTGGTGAAACGCTCGATTTCGCCAATACGGTCGGCAAGCCAGCCGGCGATAGCCCCGCGTTGCGACAGTCCGGTCGCGAGCACCGGCTCGACGCCCTCGTTGTCCACGCGCTGAGGCAATTGCGCTGCTATCCGTTCTAGACCCAACCGAGCCGGGTTGCCGCAAGATTTTTCCTTCGGCTTTTCAATGTCCTACGGTCCGATCGGCTCAAACTCAACCGGATCGGCTGCATCGCCGAACTGCCGGACATGCTTCAGACGCCGGCTCCGAGCGCCGGGCTTCGCCGGCCGGCCTGTCGTGATCCGAGTCCTTTGAGATCCAGCACGCGGGACTGTGGGGCGGTTTAGCCGTTTGTTCTTGCCGTCACGTCATTCCGTTGCCGGAGATACTGGCGCGGAACTGTTCTTTATGAATTTGCCGTGCTCATCGAACAGAAATGTGAAACGATCGCTATCGATCGCCTGCTCAACTTCCTGTGCTGTTTGGCCAGCAAATCGCATCTGACGAAGCTTCTCACCAAACGCCAGGCGCAGCAGTTTCCCGCGCAGGGCAAGGTCAAGCTCGCCGAGCTCAAATTGCTCGGGCATCATCGCCTTTTCTGTGAGCGTTTCATTGCGCGTATCGCAGTCTGTGTAGAATTTCGGCCGCTCCTTCAAGCTCAAATTCATAAACGCGAAATCGACCATGACCTCGCGCGCTTGTCCGGGCCCAAGGCCCTACGGTTCCTGCGAAATCCAGCTGTGCCACAGTATTTGCCACAGAAAAAATTTTGCAAGATAATTATTTAGATAAATCAATTATATATGAGCTGGACTCTCCGTCTCATAACCTGAAGGTCGTGGCTCACAAGGCAATGCCGTCCAATTCGGAGGCTGCCAATTTTTGGGCGCCAACACGCACCTCCGCCGCCGCTTTTGTCTTTCGAGCGATCTCGCATACCCGCGTTGAGGGGTTGCTACTCAATATATTTGAAATAGAATCTGTACCTGGGCGAAGCTCAAATCAAAAATTCAAGACCGCAGGATGTTCGTTGGTCGCGCTAGTTCCAACACAAACGATCCGCTGGTCGGCTGGAAATGTCGCGCCATGATAGACGGACCTGCATCGGTCGCGGGCGGGCACAATTACAGGCAGTCTCGATCACAATTACAGGCATTCAACGGGACGTGAATGCCTGATTCATTGGTGTTGAGTGATGCTGCCAGTCAGGATCGAACTGCGACCTTCCCCTTACCAAGGACGTGCAGCTTTTGTACCTCAAAAGGTTAGCAGGGCTTTTCAGTGGCGCAGAGATAGCGTTTACAGGAACGTTTCGGTTAGGTCCAACAGCGCGCGCCAAAAAATTGTGCCATTGGGCTGCACCATCAAACTGCACCATCAGCGGTCACCACATGGCGGACACAAGATATTAAGGCAGCGGCATCAGGGCTGATATCGCGGCCGTGCCACGGGTGTTGCGCGGCAAATTCGTGAGCGAGGGGCGCAGTGGAAGCGCTCAGCAAGATCGTGGTGAGTCTCAAAACGCAGTCGCTCGTAACCTCAAGGCCCGGCGCTGCCCGATTTCAATCCACGCCGACACAGATGTCGATCAGGGGCATGCTGTCAGGGAAGCCTGCCAGTTCCATGTCGTCGCGGGTGAGCTTCGAGAGGCGGCCGAGCAGACGCTGACACGCGTCGACGACAAGATCCGGGACCGTGATGACTGACGGCCGCCCATTCCAGATGCGCGCAGTCTTGTCGCGCGACGCCGTGACGATCCGCGAACCGTCCGGACTGAACGCGGCGTGCACCACCCAGTTATCGTGTCCGCGCAAGATCGCAATTTCTCGCCCCGTCGCGGCGTCCCAGATGCGTCCAGTGTGATCCTGCGACGCCGTGACCACACGCGTTCCATCCGGGCTGAATGCCGCCCACCAGACTGCGTCTTCATGACCCTGCAGTTCCATGATCTGGGTACCTGTTGCCGCATCCCAGATGCGCGCAGTACGGTCCTGTGACGCGGTGACAACGCGCTTACCATCGGCGCTGAAAGCGGCGCTGTAGACGCCGCCGTCGTGACCAGTCAGCGTGACAAGTGCGTTGCCGGTGCTGGCATCCCAAATGCGGGCGGTGCCGTCGCGTGATGCAGTGATGATTTTGGTGCCGTCGGGACTGAACGCCGCCGTGTCGACGACGCCAGAATGGCCGCTCAAAACCCGGATCAGCTTGCCGCTCGTAGCGTCCCAGATACGCGCGGTCTGGTCCCAGGATGCGGTGGCAATGCGTGAACCATCGGGGCTGAACACCGCATCCATTACCCAATTGCCGTGACCGGAAAGCACCATGAGCTGCTTGCCGGTGGCCGCGTCCCAGATGCGCGCAGTCCTATCTTCCGAACCGGTCACGATACGCTTGCCGTCAGGACTGAACGATGCCGCCCAGACCGCGGCGTCGTGACCCGACAGCGTCATGAGCGGGGCGCCACTTGCGGCATTCCAAATCCGCACGGTCTTGTCCTGAGATGCGGTGATGACACGAGTGCCGTCGGCGCTGAACTCGGCGGAGAAAAGCCAATTGTCGTGGCCGCGCATCACGGCGAGCGCGGTACCCTCTGACACGGTCCAAACCCGCACGGTCTGATCGCGCGACGCCGTCACGATGCGCTTGCCATCACTGCTGTAAACTGCCGTATTCACGTAATCCTCGTGCCCCTCGAGCACGGCAAGCTGCGCTCCGGTTGCAGCATCCCAGATGCGCGCAGTCTTGTCGGCAGAGGCTGTGAGAATTTTGGTGCCGTCGGGAGAGAATGCGACCGTGTTGACGTAATCGCCGTGCCCCTGCATCACCGCAATCTGTTTCGTGGTCGATACATCCCAGACGCGGGCCGTGTCGTCATCGGAACCGGTGGCGACGCGAGTACCATCGGGACTGAAAACAGCGCTATAGACTGCATTTTGATGCCCGCTCAGGACTGCGATCTGCCGATAGCTCGCCGCGTCCCAGATGCGCGCGGTAGTATCGTCGGAAGCCGTGACGATCCGCGAACCGTCCGGGCTGAACGCGGCCGTTTGCACTGTATTGTCGTGTCCAATGAGTACGCCAATCTGCTGAAACGTCGTGGCGTCCCAGACACGTGCGGTCTTGTCGAAGGAAGACGTGACGATACGTTTGCCGTCGGAACTGAAGGCCGCCGACGTCACCTTTTCGCTGTGACCACTCAACACCGCGATCTGCGCTCCGGTTTTGGCATCCCAGATGCGGGCGGTATTGTCCTCCGCCGCAGTAAGCACCCTGGTGCCGTCCGGACTGAACACCGCGGTCCAGATGCCGGCTTGATGGCCGTTCAACACCAAGAGCTGCTTGCCGGTGG
Organism: uncultured Alphaproteobacteria bacterium; assembly: GCA_963729965.1. Lineage (GTDB taxonomy): Bacteria > Pseudomonadota > Alphaproteobacteria > Rhizobiales > Xanthobacteraceae > BOG-931. Next base: position 45,275 of record CAVSPX010000004.1, on the reverse strand, counting down.
CCGCGTCCCAGATGCGTGCCGTCTTGTCCATCGATCCGCTGACGATCCGCATACCATCGGGACTGAATGCGGCGCTCGACACCGAAAGCGTGTGTCCGCCCATGTTCAGGTACCAACCCGCTTCGAGAGTAGCGGTCGCGAGTTCGACTCCCGAAAGCGATACCGCCGTCTGGCGGCGTTGAAGATCAAGGCGTGCGGCGTCGACCGCAAAGCGGAGCGCTGCGTCGATGTTTCCGCGCAGTCTTTCGACAATTGACAGCTCGTCGAACAAATTTGTCTGCTTCAATTCTAGGGCTGCCTCCTGGGTAGTGAGCGAAGATTGCAGGGCAAGATTGGTGCGCCACTGCCAGGCCCCGAGCGCAAGGCCGACTACGACCGCGAGGCCAGCGATGAGGAGCGACCACCGTGCGATGCGCTGGTTCCGAGCGGTGCGAAGCTGCGCCGCGGCGACTTCGGCAAGCCGGGCCCGCTCCCTTGCCAATGCTTCCTCTTTTTCGCGGCGCTCCGCTTCTTCACGCTCCCAGCAGGCCGCAAGATAGGCGTTGCCTTCCTCGCCGAGACGGCGGTTAAAATCCGGGCGCGCGGTTAGCCGCTCGGCTGCGACGAGCCGCTCGGCGCGATGATCGAGCCATGCAGCGTTGCGACCGTTTCGGCTCCATTCGCCTGCTGCACGTTCGACGCCGTCGATCACCTTCAGGTCGCCGGCATCGGCTTCGAGCCACGACGCCAGCGCCGGCCATTGCCGAAGCAGGCTTTCATGCGCTACCTCGACCACGTCGATGCTTGCCCGGCGGTCCGCCACCAAGAGTTGGGCGCCGACGAGACGGTCGACAATGGCGCGCGACTCCTGCGGAATTTCGTCGATCCGGGCCACGCGCCGCATAGGTGTGCCAGTTTCCGGATCTATGCGAGCAAGCCATGGTATAAACGCAGCGCGCAGCCGCACAAATTGCTCTTCTTTGGCCGATGGGATTGCCGGCGTGCGGCCTGGTTCGCTGAGCGCTTGGACCACCGCGGCTTCGATCGAGCCCTGCACTCCGCCGAGCCTGCGGTATTCGTCCAAAGTCAGGCGGCCATCGGAGCCGTAGTCTGTATAAAGGCGCTCGAGCGTAAAGCTGAGCAGCGGCAGGGCGTCGGCACCCTGCGCATCCGCGATGAGTTGTTCAGTTAAGGCCGGGTCGATCCCTAACCGGCCCCCGGCTTCGACTACCCGCTGAGCCGGACCTTCAATGACGCTCTTGAATTCGGTTGGCGAGATCGGCGGTAGGTCGAACAGTTGACGCTTGACATCGGCTAGCACCTGCCGCGCCTGCAGGAGTTCATAACGATCGGAGCGCATGGTCGCAAGCACGATCAAGTGCGGGCTCGTCGGCGCTTCTCGAGGCGCAAGCGCCGTAGCCAGCAATGTCATGAATCTCGTCGCTTCCTCGGCGCCATCTGGATTGAACAATTCCTCGGCCTGATCGACCGAGAGGACAATCGCGGGCCCGAGGGCCGCCTCTTCGACGTGGACCAGCCGCTTGCGAGCCGCCTGCCAGAGCTCATTGAGTAGTGGGCCGAGGCCGCCGTCGCTTGCGGAGATCTTTTCCTTGATGCCGCCGAGGCTTCTCGACTCCCCCAGCCGTCGAAAAGCACCGGCAAGTGCCTGCGCTAGGCCTGATCCACCGTTGATCACTGCCGTCTCCGGCCGGATCACGGGAAGCGTGAGGAATCGGGCATCGTCGCGAGTCAGTCGCGGCAATAGGCCTGCGCGCAGAAAGGACGACTTGCCGGAGCCGGAAGCTCCAAGCACCACCATAAGCGGCTCAACCCCGTCCTCAATCATGCCGCGCATGCGGTCGAGGCCGCGCACGATCATGGCGTCGCGACCGAAGAAGATCGCGGCATCTTCCGGCTCCAGCGCGCGAAGCCCGCGATACGGTGAACGGGTTGGGTCGCCGGGCGGTGGCCACGGGAAGGTGCGAGCGTCAAGGCCGGCGCGTTCCAGGCCGCGCCGCAGCATGTCGAGGCCTACAGTGCTGAACGAAACGTGCTGGCGAGACGTTTCGGGGCCTACTTCGAAGCTGCGGGTTGCTTCACCCTTCGCGAGATCGCACAGTTGCCATTCAGCAGTCATCTCGACCGGGACACGGTCAAGCGGGACCGTTTCGACGATCAGTCCGAAAATGCGCTTATGCAACGTCTTCGCCAGTAGGAACTCGGCGAGACACCATTTGGATTCGACCCACGCGGGCGACAGCAAATAGAGCACGGCCTCGCAGCGATCAGCGGCGGCTTTCAACGCCTCTTGCCAGCGATCGCCGGCGACCAGGCCACGGTTTACATCGATGTCAAGGAAAACATCGCTAAGACCTTGCTCGGCCAGCCAGTCGCGTAGAGCAAACGCGGCCGCGTTGTTAGCGCTCGAGTGGCTGATGAACAGCCGAGCCACTTGGGTATGTCTCCCCGTCCTGGCTGGCCACAATAGACGGATCTCTACCCCTGTCAAAACGCAACTGACGAATTGCCGGCGTCAGGGTAACTACAATCGCGCCGGACACAGCTTGTATCGCTGCCCTATTCCCAGCTGGGAACAAGAAGTATCACGCGTAGATTAAACCACTCGCAGCCGCAAACTATCGCGCAGCGATTTTGTGCTGTGGCACGTCGCGAAAGTTTCGCGCATCAGCGGATTGTTCGAAGCTGAATGAACAGCCGACATCGCTAGGGATTCGTTCCCAGCTCAAAATTTTGCGGTCGCTCTTCTCTACGCGTTCGGTGGAGGAGCCGACCTGCGGAAACTATGGCAAAATGTTCAAAGTGACCCAAACCGGCGCGTTGCTGCGAGACTTCGTTGCATTGCAGCCTGAACAGCGTTCCGCTGTCCCGACTTGTAAATGCTTGATCAATTATTCGATCACCTCGTCGGCGCGATTTTGCCGATGAAGTTCGCCCGCATCATACCCTCCAGGTGAACGCCAAAATCGGCGAATGGTCGCCACCTTCTTCAAAATATGAGTCTTATTAGAGACGAGGATTTTCTTCATCGCGGATGTGGGCTATCTTGTACCGCCGAACGCTACAAGCAAGATGGGGTTTTCGGGGGGTCTGTGCCAGGTCCGACATCACGTCCGTTCCTCAAGGCATTCGTGTGCGCCGCAGTCGCATTCGCCGCGCCAATCATCGCGGTGTTGATCGCTTGGGGACCGCCGAAAAACAAGGACGCCTATTATCTACTGGAGGATCTTACGCAATTGTTCTTGCTGGCGGCAGTACCGGCGATGATCACCGGCTTTCTCGCGCGCCGCGCCAAGACCGCCTGGTCCAACGCAAAAATCGCCGTCGTCTACGTGCTCGTGTTCATCCTCTTCGTGATTCTGACGATCGCCGGAAAGATGCGCCCTGCGGCGCCCCCGGCCTCCTGAATCCACGTTTTTTTACGCTCCGAGGGCAAATCATCGATTATCGACGGTGATGCGTAACGTCATCGAAAAGCGCAGCTCGGACGTTGATTTAAGTCAACGCGCCATTTGTGCGGCTTGGTATTTTACGATGAAGCTGGTGCCACGCGACAGAGCCGCGGACGCAAGTTGTGTCAGCCTATACCTTAACGTGAGCGCTCTTAAGTTAGAGAACTACGCCTCACGGACAGAGGCACAGATCCGCCCAACATCGTGCGCTATTTGCATCATAGGGGACCGTTTGATGGCTCGCCGCATCGCAAATTGGTGGTCCCGTATAATGGGAACGCCTTCGCCCACTGCGGAGCGTGGCAAGAATCCATTCAACCTGCATCCTGGCGATAAGTTAGAGACAGTCCTACTCAGCGTCATCCATGATGGCTGCCTTCGCATCTGGCGATCGAAGGGCGTGCCCGAAGTGCGCCGTCTCGACGCAGAAGGAGCCGCCGTTGTGCAGAAGGTTCTGGGGCGAAGCGTGTTTGCTCGAACGAGTCCGGAACCGAATCGTTACCGAGAGGTAGGTCTGCTGGATGCTGAGAATCAACTGCTCTGTCTTCCAGACCGGATGATGATCAAAAATGGTGCCAGTAATATCAAAACGTGGACGCGAATTTGCCGTGCCACACTCACGACGCCACCTGGGCCGATGGATATCCAAGCGTGGAAAGACTGGGGCAATTGGTTGAATGTTGTTATCTTGGACGCCGCGAGTCGGGGGGAGTACATTGTAATCGACAAGGGCGGCTGGGAACCCGGAGCAGAGCCATATGCGCTACTCGGCGTCTTCCACAAAAACCAGGTCATCCAACAGAACACACAGCTAGAGCTGGACTTGGGTCGCGGCGCAACGCGTGGAGCCCAAGAGACGCAAAACTGGGAGAGCATTGCCGAGGCAAAGCCAGCGCCGTCTGTCGAACCATGGCCGGCTGCGAAGGCCGGCGGAGGTGCGACCATACGCGCGCCCGCGAATGCTGACACGGTTGGCGTGGCTGGCATTCTCGGAGCGATGGCAGTCTTCGGTTGGGCTCGAACGCCGCTTGACGTGGTACTGACTTTCGGTACGAACCCTTCTGGTGCGTGGCGCCCATGAGTTCGCCCGCAACCGATTAGATTAGTCCTCTACCGGGCGAACTCGGTTTCTCCGATGAGCTGATGCGAATCTAAACGAGGCATCCGAGGCAGGGGCTGCTCACAGAATAAGGCGCGCGCGGGTGTTTCCTTAATCAACCCCAAAGAACAACTTTCAGCGCGAACTTCCCCCGAGCTTTACGGCCCGCTCCAACGGCCGGCACACCGTCGGTGAGGCGCTGTCGAGGCGGAACAACTTGTCGTCGGCCCCTGGCTCAAGTCGGATGCTGCCACCTTCAACTTTCCCACCGTGCTCCTCACCGCACGCTGGTCCCATACCTATCCCTCCGGATGGCGTCTGTAAGTGCACATAGAGCGCGTCCGCATTGGGGACTTTCTCGATCGAAACGCCGCCGCCGTCGCAATCGACGGCACACAGATTGCCCGCTGGATATGTCGCATCAACATTCGTTTCGCAGACGCCAGACGTATAGAGCGTGTTGGGTCGCGCGCGCACTTTCGCCGACATTCCGAAGACATATTGTTCAATGTCCGCGCTTGGGACCTGTACATACCGCAGTTCGAACGCAATCGCCGTCACTTGCTGCTTGGGATGTTGCCGAAGGTGCGTGCTGTCATAGGTGCGGGAAAAGCACGCCTTCTGACCCACCACGGGCGCAAGGATAGTTCTGAGCGCCTGGTCTCCTCTGCTGGTGTCGACGGTTTGGGCCAGTGCTGTGCATTCCGCCCCGGCCACGCATAAAGTCGCGACGGCGACCAATCTCACAATTCCAGCCATCCCGCGCTCCCTCGCTCCATCCACCGCTCAAGACCGGAACCGCCCCGGGTTCTTCGGAGGCTATTTCGTTTGAGTCACGCCGCCATGGCTGGTTGCTCCAGCATAGCGTAGTAGCGTTGCTCGGCTTCGGCCGGCGGGATATTGCCGATAGGCTCCAGGAGCCGCCGGTAGTTGAACCAGTTTACCCATTCCAAGGTGGCGAACTCCACAGCTTCGAACGAGCGCCCATTTTATGCTACGGGTCGTGTTAGCTGGCCCGCTAGGTTGCAAGCGAAGTTTTTGCGAGGGCGAGCACGGAAGCTTTCGCGCAATAGCGGTTTGCGTTCAAGACTATCGACCTGCTCACCGCTAAAGGGAGAGGGACGGCGGATGAGTGGCCTACGGCAATAAAGGGAGAGGGACGCGTATGAGTGACCTGCAGCAATTTTATGCCGATCACACCGCGATAGCGATTGCGTTGCTAATCTACGTTGGATTGGCTGGCCTCATATGCTGGCCTCTCGTAAGACGCCCCTTTGCCCGATGGTGGCAAAGCGAATTCATCCGCTTCTTCAGCGGCAGCGGCATGATTAATTTCTATTGGGTCACATTTGAATTGATCGTGTTTATCATCTCCTGCGTCGTTGGCTCATTAGGTGGATGGATATTTGTGATCCTAAAAGCTAAGAATGCCGCGCGAGGCGAAACGCCTCCCGGACAAGAAAACAACGTATAGTCGGTCTTGCGCACTCCGGCACCTTTGCGATGTCCACCGCAATGCGCCGCGCCTCGTCCTGGGTCATGAGCTTCGCCGCCGTGCGCCGACCCGACTCCTCCTCGTAATAGACATGTGCGAGCGCCTGCCCGTTGCCGTCGCTCACGATGAAACAGGCCGGGCGCTCCTCGACAGACCAGGGCGGCGGCAAGCGGTCCCAAATTTGATTTTCTATGACTTATGGGCAGTCGGGGCGGTCACGCCAGCAACATTCGCCTAACGGAAAATATGGAATATCAGCCCCATCATTCGGCCTTGATGTTTGCCCCACGGATGATCTTGGCCCACTTCTCGGTATACTCGATGACGAACTTACTGAACTCAGTTCGCGAACTGGCGAATACCGTGTAGCCCAAATCGACTGCATTGCGCGAACATTAATTCGATCACCCCGCCGCCAATCGCGGGCAAGCTTACAGGCAATTTATTCAAAACGGCACTGAACAGGTGCCATTCGTTGGCATTCCTTTCGCCATGTGCGTGCCGTGCTCCTCAAGAGCAAGCACAGAACCGGCCACGAGAATCCCAACCCTCTACGAGACCAGGACTTCGCCCGCCCCAGCAAGACCAGCAACACGGGCGCCGACAACTTTTTGGCTGATCCCTTAGCCGGCGCAGACCCTGTTCTCGGACCCGGTGGCGCGCTAGCATTGGGAAGCGCGAGGGGAGACGGGGAGCATGCCGCAACAGGTCGCAGTAGTATTCGTCCATGGCATCTTTGCCAATGCGATTCAGTATTCCGCGCCGATGCAAGACCAGCTGCTCAAGCTGCTGCCGAAGGAACTGCGAAAGTATGTGAATTTCGAAGAGGTGTTCTGGGCCGGTCCGGTGCGCAGCCGGCAGACCGCTTACCTGAAAAATGCAAAGATCGACGCCGACATCGTCGAGAACAGATTACGCACCTTTTTCATCGAAGGGCTCGGCGACGCCGCGGCTTACCAGAAAACCAGAAAGCGAGAAAATTCGATCTATTATCAGGTTCACGACGAGATCAACAAAACGCTAAGGCGGTTTGACGACAGGCTCCATGAGACCACGCCACTGGTTTTCATTGGGCATTCCCTGGGCTCGCATATCATCTCGTCCTACGTATGGGACCTGAATAAGCTCAAGCAGATGTCCGAAGACGAAATCAGGCATGAGCCGGACGAGTTGGTCCGCCAGCTGCATGAGGAAATGAAGCACGCCACGGATTTTCGCCGTCTCGATACGTTGGCGGGCTTGGTGACGTTCGGCAGCAATATTCCGCTCTTCACATTCACGTTCGGCGCAACGCGCATCTATCCGCTGACGAGAGCGCCGAACGCCAGCGCCGGCGTTATACTAAAGCCGGCATTTCCCGGACAAAAATTGCCGTCTGGGCTCCAGAAAAATGCGCAATGGCTGAATTTTTACAGTAAGCGGGACGTTCTTGGATATCCGCTTAAGCCGCTCAACAAATACTTCGGTGAAGAACCACGCATCGAGGACATATGTGTGCGATCGGAAACGCGAATCTCGCGTATTTTACCCTACTGGTCGAACATCTCGGCCCATACCGGCTATTGGACCAACGCGACGGTCTTGAGTAGAACCGCGGCGTTGATCCGCAATATCATCGAAGCATCGACCAACGATCCGGCGCCGGACGCGGCGCGTCCGTCGATGTAAAGCGCGGCGAATTAATTTTGGTGGCGGATTGTCACGATCAGCGGGTCTGTGACCGACTTCACAGTGGTCCGACCGCGAGAAAATGCGCGCTGTTTTTTGCAGTGCAAAACGACGCTCCTGTACAGGGTTTCGGATGCCGGCCGTGGGAGAGCTGGACGCGTGCGCCTGGCCGGCGTCCGAAAGCCGTCAAGGAACGAACCCGCGGTCGGGAGTGCACGGAGATGGTGCGCTGGCTATGGGTATTTGGCTGACACGGGACTCGCGCGATGGTGGCCGTGCTCAGCTTTAACGGAGCCGATGAGGTGGTTTTTAGCGCGTGCCGGCTTGCAATGATAATTGCAGTTGTGGACGGGCATTGCGGTTACGGCTCGGTTTGCTGGTTATTTTGCGCATGGTGACGAGCGCTGTCGCGGCCGATCTGAGATCGACGACAAGCCGGCGCGGCGCGGGGTGCTTGTAAGAGCGCGATTGTTCTCATGAGGTATCGATCCTGACGGCGACCATTGGGCCGCACGGCTGATGGCGAGGCGTCTGGCCGCGTTCGAAGGTCTCAATGACGATCATGCGGCCGCCGCAGTGGGGACAGGTATGCGTCGTGTCGTCGTCTTTGGCATGGGTGTCGCTGGTCTGATTTTGTGCAGCCACATTGAGCAGCGACCGCGCCCGCTCGATATTCTCGGTGCGCGAGCTTTTTGCGAATAAGCCGTAATGACGGATACGATGGAAGCCGGCGGGGAGGACGTGGAGGAGAAATCGGCGGATGAACTCCTCTGCGGTGAGCCTCATCACCTTGTATCGGGCGGCACCGTCGGCACGGTAATCCTTGTACTTGAAGGTGACGCTGCCATTGTCGGCCGCGATCAGCCGGCTGTTGGCGATGGCGACCCGGTGAGTATAGCGAGACAGATAGGTCAGCACCGCCGCAGGTCCGCCGAACGGGCGCTTGCCATAGACATACCATTTGATCTTGCGCAGCGGCGCCAGAAAGGCGGCGAAGGCCGCGGCCTCACCGAGGCGGCGACGGCTACCGAAGAACTGTAATTGACCGGCGGCATGCGCGGCGAGAAGTTTTTGCAACATCAGCCGGCAAAACAGTTTGGATAGCACCCGCCATGGCAGAAAGAACTTGGGCCGGCAGGCGACCCAGCGTCGACCATCGTGTGAGAGACCGCCAGCTGGCACGATCATGTGCACATGTGGATGGTGGACGAGTGCCGAGCCCCAGGTGTGCAACACGGATGTGATGCCGATGCGAGCGCCCAGATGCTCGGGGTCACCTGCAATCGTCAGCATGGTCTCGGCACTCGCCTTGAACAACAGATCGTAGACTACCGCCTTGTTTTGATAGGCGATCTCGGCGATCGCCGCCGGCACGGTGAACACCACATGGTAATACGAGACAGGCAGCAGGTCGGCCTGCCGCTCGGCCAGCCATTGCTTGGCCGCCGCACCCTGACACTTCGGGCAATGCCGATTGCGACAGCTGTTGTAGGCAATGCTGGTGTGGCGGCAGTCCTCACAGCGTTCGACATGGCCGCCGAGCGCCGCCGTGCGGCAGCGCTCGATCGCGCTCATCACCTTGAGTTGGTCGAGGCTGACATGACCGGCATTGGCTTGACGCCATGCAGGGCCATGCGCGCGGAAGATATCCGCGACCTCCAAAGCCGGACGAGGCACGCGCGTGGTGGCGTTATACCGGCGGCTTATTGGGCTTTGGGATCAGCGGTGTGAGCTGATCGAGCGGGCTGGTCACCGCGCGGATCACGTTGGTTGCGACCTGAGTGTAAAGCGCGGTCGTCTCCAACTTCACATGTCCGAGCAAAACCTGGATCAGGCGAATATCGATATTTTGCTCCAGCAGATGGGTGGCGAAGCTGTGCCGCAGCGTGTGCGGTGTGACCCGCTTGTTGATCTCCGCAAGCCTGGCGGCGATATGGACGGCGCGGGTGAGTTGTCGCGTCGTCATCGGCAGCATCGGATCGCGGCCGGGAAACAGCCACACCGCGGGCCGAACGATGCAATACCAGTCGCGCAGCAAGTCCAATAACCGTGGGGACAGCATGGCCAGGCGATCCTTGCGGCCCTTGCCCTGCTCGATGCGCAGCAGCATGCGCTTGGAATCGACGTCCGCGACCTTCAGCGCCACCACCTCGGAGACCCGCAGCCCTGCGCTGTAGGCGGCGCTCATCGCTGCCTTGTACTTCGGCCCGGGTGCTGCCTCTAAGAGCTGGCCGATCTCCTGCGGGCTCAGGATCACCGGGATCTTGCGCGGCTCGCGGACGAAGGTGAGGTGCCGCTCCATGTCGGGGCGGTCGAGGGTCGTGCTGAAGAAAAAACGCAGTGCCGACACCGCACTGTTCATACTCGACGGCTGCACCCCGTTCTGCCGCTGATGCAGTTGAAAACGGCGCAGATCGTCAGCGCTTGCCGTATCGGGCGAGCGGCCAAGAAATGACGCAAAGCTTTTGACCTGGCGGATGTAGTCGTGGCGCGTCTTGTCGCTGAAATTGCGCACCGCCATGGCGTCGAGCATGCGCTGGCGCAACGGGCTGATGGGTTGGTCGTGCATCGGAGTGCTCCTTTGTAAGGTTGCAACACTCCGATCGTCGAACTCACGACGCTCTCATCAAATCCCCTGTCGGCCTTGGCTCCAGACTAGACCGGCCCCCAGCCTCCCTCCCGCGAAGCGGGTTCGTTCACTGGCCCATGAGGACGGATCGCGTGTGATAGCTGATGGTCGCTTTCGGGGAAAGCTGACTTCAGAGCGACCGTCGCAAATTCGTTGCTCGTGATGCTGTGGACGGCGCCCACTCTGCGGCATCGAAGTGCCATAGGGTGGTTGCGTTGAAGCGAACCACTAACGAGGGGAGCCGTCCATGGGCGAGGTTAGCACGATCGGTCTCGACATTGCGAAGTCGGTATTCCAGGTTCACGGTGAGGATGATGCGGGCACGGTGGTGATCCGAAAGCGAGTGAGCCGCGCGAAGGTGCTGGAGTTCTTCGCAGCGTTGCCGCCATGCCTGGTGGGCATTGAGGCATGTCCGACGCACATCATTGGAGCCGCAGGCTGCAAGAGTTCGGCCATACAGTAAGGCTGATGCCGCCGAGCTACGTGAAGGCCTATCTCAAGCGCAGTAAGAATGATGCGAACGATGCCGCTGCGATCTGCGAGGCGGTGATGCGGCCCTCGATGCGATTTGTCGCGACCAAGTCCGAACAGCAGCAATCTGGCTTGATGTTACACCGCAGCCGACAGCTTCTCGTTCGGCAGCGAACGATGCTGTCGAATGCGATCCGTGGGCATCTGGCCGAATTCGGAATTGTCTCGGCCAAAGGTCGCAACGGCACCGCCAGGCTGATCGAGCTCATTGCCAACGAGCAGGACGACTGCATTCCCATGGCTGCGCGGTTTAGCCTTGGCATTCTGGCGCGCCAATATGCTGCTCTCACGACCGAGATCGGAGCCATCGAGAAGCGCATCTATGCTTGGCACCGCTCGTGCGAGGAAAGCCGACGGCTCGAGGAGATTCCTGGCGTCGGGCCGATCGTGGCCACTGCATTGGTTGCCGAAATAGGTGATTGGAAAGCCTTCTCATCGGGCCGCAGTCTCGCGGCCTGGATTGGGTTGGTACCCAGGCAACATTCGACTGGCGGCAAGGAGCGGCTCGGCAGGATCTCAAAACAGGGTAATCGATATTTGCGATGGCTACTCGTCGCCGGTGCGATGGCCGTCATCCGATATGCACGACAGCACGGCACGAAACGGCTGTGGCTCGCCCACCTCATGGGGCGACGGCCGATCAAGGTCGCTGCCGTCGCGCTTGCCAATAAGATCGCACGGATGGCTTGGGCCATGATGGTGCGAGGTGAGCGCTTCAAGGAGCCAAAGTTGCTGCCAGCAATGGCATAGGAGAACTCTAACGAATTGGCGAGGACATGACGACGTAATGCAGATGAGGTCGTTCCACGGATTAGGACAGCCCGCTAGGGTCACCGCATCTTAGAATGCGTGTTCACGATTGGGACCTGATCCGCGCAGAGCATTAGGGCCAGCGGCCATCCGCGCCGCATCAACAGGCCGGACACGTGACCGCACTCGACCAATGCTGCAGCAACGTCAGAAAGTTCTTGCCAGGGCGCCGTCCACACGTGACCCGGAGCGACATCAGGAGGCCTGCTGAATTAGCTGACTTGAACTTGGCGCGTAGCTGAGCATTCTTTTGCGTAGAAATGGAAAACTAAAATGACGGTTGACCCCTCTAAATTTGATCCGAAATGAAATGGCAATTCTCAACGAGGGGGAACAATGTATTTGGTCAAGATTGCAGGACCCGAACAACAAAACTACTCGGGGGTGCGAATTGATCTGGTCCATCAACTTCCGGCGACCGTCGTCATATGACTGCTCATAAAGATCATCATTTGCTTTCGTGACGCCCAATATCCGAAGTGAGCCATTAAAATCACCTGCTTTCGGCTGTTGAATTCCAATCCCCTTCAGCACCTCTTCTTTCCAGGGATACAAAATCACCGAATTTGCCGCAAGCGTATCTCGTGAAGATTTCCGGTAATCAACGAAATTCCAGCCCCAGAAGTCAGTGATAATACCGTCTTTGATTTCAACACCGCAGTCATTTCGTGGGGAGGGATATATAAGGCCGTTCACATTTCTTGAGCGAAGATACCCCGCAATCGCCTGAGTTACGCCGCCTTGCCCCTGGTTTGTTCCCCCAATATTCCAATCAATGAGATCTGGAAATCATCTCCGCAAAATCCGAATCCGCACGCGGAATTGCGCCGAGACATTGCGCGACTGCGCGTCGTCGGGAACCAAATCAAGGAAATTGAGCAACAGCGTCTGCAGCGGATCGAACAAGCTGCTCCTTCGCAGAAAGGTTCGAATGCAATGGTTCGCTTGCTTGCACGCGTTATTGGCATCGGCGTCGAGACAGCTGACATGCTCGTCAATGAGATACTGTCGCGCCAACTGCGAGATCGAAAAGCGATCGCGCGCTATGCCGGCTTGACCGGGTCGCCGGATGAGAGCGGTAAACGGCGGCGGGAGAAGGGCCTCTCGCGAGCGGGCAACGCGCGGGTGCGTCGCGGGTATGATTCAACTCGCCTGGCGCTTTTTGATGTTCCAGAAGAACAGTGCACTGGCGCAATGGTACCGCTCTCGAACGGCGGATGGGCGCGGTGGCACGCGCAAGACCATGATCGTCGCGCTTGCACGCAAACTGCTCATCGCGCTGTGGCGCATGGTGACGACCGGCGAAATCCCTGAAGGTATTGCTTTGCGCCCGGCGGTAGCGTGAACAACGAGATGATCAAACATGCCAATCGGAGCCTGATGCAGAAAATGTAGCATGGCTTCAAACCGATCCGAGGTGGCGGCCACCCGCCGTATCACATGGTTCAACGCCGTAAGGAGAATGGGCCCGCCGCCCCGGAGCTTCGCCGCCGATGCGTATTACTGCATCATGGTTCGGGTCCCATAGGACCTACCGAATACAAGTATGCGGCGCGATGATCCGCGCTGAATGGCAAGCTCCCCTCGGACCGTATTGCTTCCAACTTCGGCTCGGCTGCAAGCCGTCGTCTGGTTCGTGACGAACGGTCAGCGTCGAGACGCAAACAAGACTAGGAGAAAAGAATCGAGAAAAAATAGTGTTGACAGAAATGCTCCCATACAAGTGATACCCATTCGGCGCGGTCGCGATCGGGGTGGCGCGCACGACGACCCCGTAGCTCGCTGAGCCGCACCTGCGCCGGCACCATCGTCGGCCGATCCGGTTTTCCGCTAATAAGAACAGCGGCGACCTCGGCCCGCAACCTGACCTCGGGAGCCCTATTCCTCCCGCTGCAATTTACTGCTTTGATGACTGAAATTTTCTAGGCAGAATTGACGCCAATGGCGCGCTGGTTTCTGAGCTATCACTCGCCCGATCAGGTGCTGGCGGAACGGCTCAAGGTCGCCATCGACGCCAAGGATGCTGCGGCGCGCGTCTTCTTCGCTCCCGCAAACTTAAGAGCGGGCGGTTCCTGGTCGGCCCAGCTTGCCCAGGAAATCGCCGACGCAACCGGCTTCATTCTGCTGATCGGCCAAGCGGGCATCGGAAAGTGGCAGGTGCCGGAGTACGACGAGGCGCTCGACAAGTGGGTCAAGTCGGACAGGAAGTTTCCGCTGGTCGTCGTGCTGTTTGAAGGGCAGCCTGCGCCAGGCCTTCCGTTTTTGCGCCAACTGCACTGGATCGTCACGTCTGATCCTTCGTCCGAGAAAGACATCGCGCGGATATTCGATGCGCTTTCCGGTGGCGGCTCGAACCCTGGCGAATTATGGCGGTATACCTGTCCATATCGCGGCCTGGAGGCGATGAAGGAGGAGGACAGCGATTATTTCTTCGGCCGTAAGCGCGAGACCGTTGAAGTTCTCTCCGCCCTTGCCGACGCATCCGATCGGCTGCCGATTTTAATTGGTAATTCAGGCGTGGGTAAATCCTCGCTGGCGCAGGCGGGCGTAATGGCCTCGCTCAAGCGTCAGGCTTGGCCCGAAGACGCCCAGGCGCCGAACGCTTGGCCTGCGGCTTTCGAGGACAGCCGACAATGGTGCTTTCTATCGCTGAAGCCGGGGACCGATCCGCTCAAGTCGCTGGTCGAGGCATTCCTTGATACCTGGCAATATGCTGCCACCGATCCTGAGCGGGTAACGCGGCAGCATGGCTGGATGGAGGCGCTGCGTGGTCAGGCCACGTTGCCCGATCTGATCGACGCCACCGAGCGACGCCGCAAGGAACTCGATCAGCCCAAGCCGCCCGGATTTTTTCTCTACGTGGACCAGGGCGAGGAGCTTTATGCCCGAGCAGAGGAGAGCCAACGACAGCGTTTCTCAGAACTGCTGGCGCAGGCGCTGTCGGACTCGCGCCTGCACCTTATGATGAGCATGCGCTCCGACTTCCTTGGCCACCTGCAAGCCGATAAGCCGTTGTTCAGGGCGCGACAGCAGATCGATGTGCCTCCGCTGGGAGAGGAGGAGATACGGGAGATTGTCAGCCGCCCGGCGCAACTGCTCTCTGCCCGTTTCGAGAGCGATGGGCTCATCGAGATCATCAGCCGGCGCACTGCAGAGGATTCAGTTAGGGACGTGGGTGCCTTGCCGCTGTTGTCCTATACGCTCGACGACATGTGGGCGAGCATGATGCAGCGGGCCGACGGAACGCTGCGGCTACCGGCACAGTCCTTCGAGCTCGGCGGGGTTCTGGTCGATCGCGCCAACAGATTTCTTGAGACACATTCAGGCGCCGAGGATGCACTGCGTCGCGTGCTAACGCTGCGGCTTGCTACGGTACGCGAGGACGGGGAGCCGACGCGGCGCCGTGCCGCCCGCGCAGAATTCACCGATGAGGAATGGCGGCTCGTTTCCGAGCTTGCCGACTATCCCAATCGTCTTCTGGTTGTGGCCGCGACGTCAGCTGGCGAAACCTATGCCGAAGTTGCGCATGAAGCGATCTTCCGGCGGTGGGGCCGACTCCGCGAATGGATCGCGACGGAACGCGAATTTCTGGCCTGGCGCCACGGGCTCGAATCCGCGCGCCGTGCCTGGATGGCGGCGCCGCAGCGTTCTCGCAACGACGCTTTGCTGATGGGTTTCGCACTCACGCAGGCGAGGAGCTGGCTCGGCAAGCGCGGTGCCGATTTGGCCGACGACGATCGCCGCTTTATCGAGCTGAGCCGTAAGATGACTCGCCGGCGATCCCTGCGCACGCGGCTGTTGATCGGCGGATTGGCGCTGCCGATCGCGGCCGTCTTGGCCTTGTTCATGGTCGTCGTCGTCCGTAACGCAATGCGGGAATTCCTGGTCGTACGCCCCTTCATGGACCGCGACGTTCGGCCATATGTTTTGACCGCCACGGCGGAAGGTGCGCTCAAGCCGAAGGATACGTTCCTTGAATGTGCGAGTGTGCCCGGCAAGGATTACTGCCCGGAAATGGTGGTGGTGCCGGCCGGTAGCTTCACGATGGGCGCGCCCAACAGCCAGACCATCAACCCGGTCATACAACAACTCGTCCAACAGATCAGCGTTTCCACTGAACCCCGCCATTCGGTCACGATTACCGCGGCTTTTGCCGTATCGAAATACGAGGTGACTTTCGACCAATGGGACACCAGCGTCGCCAATGGCGATTGCGGACAGGTTGATGATTTCGGCTTTGGACGCGGACTGCGGCCCGCAATCGGCGTCAGTTGGGCAGGCGCCAAGTGTTATGTCGCGTGGCTGTCGAAGGTGACCGGCAAGCCGTACCGGCTGCTCAGTGAGGCTGAATACGAATATGCGGCGCGGGCCGGCTCGCAAACGGCGTTCCCATGGGGCGACCAGGTCGGCCACAACAACGCCAATTGCAAGGATTGCGGCAGCAAGTGGGATGCCTTGATGACGGCTCCAGTCGGTTCGTTCCCACCCAATGCCTTCGGCCTGTATGACATGGTCGGCAATGTCTTCGAATGGGTCGAAGACTGCTGGCATAGCGATTACGCCGGGGCGCCCAATGACGGATCGCCATGGCTGACCGGCGATTGCGGCAGACGGGTGATTCGCGGAGGTTCGTGGTATTACCCGGCTGTAGCGGTGCAATCGGGATTCCGCTTTTGGTCATTACCGGCGAGTTATGGCAGCAATGTTGGTTTTCGGGTGGCCCGGACGATTCCTGCGCCTTGAATTTTTGTTTTCGGCGCCAAGCTGCTCTCCAACCGACAACGTCGTTACCGGTTAAACCTAACCGCGCCACCGCACCGACAAAAGTGGAGCTGCGGTATGGTGTCACGGCGGCCAAGGGCGAAACTAAAGAGCCCAAAAACGAAACCGCTCCATCCGGGGCCATGGGCCGCAAGCGAGGTCGCAGACGGGGACGCAAGCTTTCGCCCGAGCGCATGCAGATTGTCCTCGACAGCCTCAGGGAATATCCGATCCTGTCCCTCGCAGCTCGCACAGCGGGCATTCACCCCAAAGGACTGGCATATTGGATCAAAGCGTAGCGAGGCCGGTGACGCCGGATACGACTTCGTGTCCGAAGGCCTCGAATGGAGATTTCACAAACATCTCCGAATAGCAATTGAGGAAGCCCATGATAAATACCTTAAACTGGCGTTGGTTATGGCAATGGGCGGCGTAATCTACAAGGTTGACCCGATTCTCCTGGCCCTGGGTTGCCAAGGCCCTGATGCTTATCTGACGGATGAGAGGGGCAACCCTGTTCCAGAGGTCACTTACAAACCGAATGGGAAAATGATTCGGTTTCACTTGGAGTGGAAGGATGCAGAGAGGTGGGCCAACGATTAGAGGCGCGACGTTCCGCGTAATACCGGCGTACTCGTCGTCGGGGGCGTCTTCAATACGGCGCTAGTAAGCCTCTGTCAGGAAATAAGTTAGTCAATTATCGTTTGGATTGATTACGGATTGGAGCGATAGTGTAGTTCCATTCTCCGTGGAAGGCATGGGGAAAGATATTGACGGCCGCGAGCTGATCGTCGGAAACGCGCAGGCCTTTGGGGTATCTATTTTCATCAAGCTCGGCGCGCACCTTCAGTCCCATCTCGGTCGTCGTGGCGGCGATGAGTTGAACGATTGCGCGATAGCTGCGCAAAGGTTTCCCGCGCCAATTGATCGTGATGAACGAAAAGAGCCGATGCTCGATTTTATTCCACTTGCTGGTGCCCGGCGGCAAATGGCAGATCGTGATCGGGAATTTGAGCTCGTTGGCCAATTTCTGCAATTCGATTTTCCACAACCGCACGCGATAGCCGTTGGAGCCGCCGCCATCAGCCGTCACCATAAGACCTTTGGGGCTCGCATAACGTTTTTTCCCCATCGTGCGCCACCATCGGCGAATGGCGTTGACCGCAAAAGCGGCCGTGTCGTGATCTGTTCCCACGCTGACCCAACCGGTGTTGTTGCGAATATCGTAAACGCCGTAAGGCACCGCGCGTTTCAATTTGGGATCGATGAAGTCATGAATATTGACGTCTTCGGGGCTGTCCTGGGGCCGCCATTCGCGACCCGCATTCTTAAAATTGCCCACCAATTCCTTCTTTTTGGTGTCCACCGAAACAACCGGCTGGCCGTCCTTCAGGAAGGATGCGGCGCGCGCGTTGATGTACTGAAATTGTGCGTCTCTATCCATATGCTGGTTGCCTTCGCGGGTTTTGCGGTTCGCCTGCAAGCTATAGCCCGCCTGTTGCAGAAGCTCGCCCACCACGGTGTGGCTGACCTCATGTCCTTTGTTCACCAGCTCTTTGCTCAACTTACGCAGACTGCGCGAAGTCCATAACAAGGACTTCATCGGATCACCGCGCGTGGCGGGTTCAACTAGAGTTTTGAGATCCCTCAGAAGCGTGGGGTCGTGAACGATCTTAGGCTTACGGCCTCCGCCATGCTTGCGGATGCGCCCCAGATCGGTTTTGTGGCGGCGGCGAATATCATCCAGTCCGCGGTAAACCGTCCGTCGCGCAAGGCCGGTTACGCGAACCACACAACTGACTCCGCCACGCCCCAAAGCCTTCGCTTCCGCAGCCGCCCAGCGTCGCCGGCTCTGCTCATTCAGAACCGGCTCCATCTCTTTCCATCGCTTGCGAAGATGTTGAACTTGCGCGGCTGCAATCATGCCGCGATTCTATCTCAACCGATTCGCTCGTGGGAATCCCCACTCCAATATCTTCGTTCAGTGTGCTATTATTGACTCACTTGCTTCATTACAGCGCCTAATCGGATTATAACATTTGACCTGCCCCAGGATTTTCGGACCATCGATTAATTGAGAGACTGGCGCTCCCGATTCGGAGGGAGCCATGCGGACAGGCCGGTTCACGGAAGAGCAGATGGTCGCGATTATCCGGGAGGCGGATCGCGAGCAGGTATCTGTAGTGGCGAAGCGGCACGGGGTGAGCGAGCAGACGATCTAGGTCATGAACTCATAAAGGGGATTCCCATTTTTGGCGAACAGTGATTTAACCTTGCAGCGATGGAGGGTTGGATGGCTCGTTTTGATCTGACGGACTTCGAGTGGTCTGTGATCGCGCCGCTGTTGCCGAACAAGGTACGCGGGGTTGCGCGGGTGGATGACCGACGGGTTTTGAACGGACTTTTCTGGCGGTTGCGCACCGGAGCGCCGTGGGCGGACATTCCGCAGCGCTATGGGCCGCACACGACCTGCGTGAACCGCTTCAACCGATGGCGCAAGGCCGGCGTCTGGGATCGCATTCTGACGGCAGTTTCAAAGGCTTACGACGGCGATATCCAGATGATTGATTCCTGCTCGATCCGCGTGCATCAGCACGCCGCCAACGGCCAAAAAAAGAAACGCGATCCCGTTGCATGGGTCGTTCGCGCGGTGGGCTGACGACCAAAATCCACGCTGTGGTAGACGCCTGCGGGTTACCGATCATGCTCAAGCTCACCGAAGGCCAAGCCCATGACGGACGCAGTGCCCAGGATATGCTCGGCACGATCGGTCGCGGCGACGTGCTCGTAGCCGACCGGGCCTACGACTCCAACGCTTTGCGCGAAACCCTCGCCGCCCGCGGCGCAAGAGCCAACGTCCGCGCCATGCCAAATCGGCTCAAGCCACCACGCTTCAACAAGCGGCTCTATCGAAAGCGCAATCTCGTCGAGCGGTTCTTCAACAAACTCAAGCACTTTCGCGCCGTCGCAACCCGATACGATAAGCGCGACGATAACTACCTCGCATCCGTCCAACTTGCCTCAATTCGCATTTGGATGCGATTTAATGAGTCGATGACCTAGAGCTGGCGCAAGCGGTTCGGCAGTTTCGGGGCGAACGATGTGCGGCGTCTGCGACAACTTGAGGCGGAGAATGCCCGGCTGAAGAAGCTGGTTGCCGAACGTGATCTTGAGATTGAGGTGATGAAGGAAGTCGCCTCAAAAAACTGGTAAGCGACCGGCTCGCCGACGGCAAGTGACGTATGGCCGGGAGCGCGGTCTCTCGGTTCGGCGGGCCTGCACGCTGTTTTCGGTCGCACGATCGGCGCTGCACTATGAGAGCCGGAAGGCGGCTGCCGACGCGCCTGCGATGGAGCGGATGACGGCGCTGGCAGCCCAATATCCGCGCTATGGCTATCGACGCATTCGCAACTTCCTGGGCCGCGACGGACATCGGATGAGCCCTGGCCGTGCGTGGCGGCGGTGGCGGGCGGCGAGCCTGCAGGTGCCGCGCAAGCGGCCGAGGAGACGCGTCGCTGCGGTTCGGCCGCGGCCACAGGCTCCATTAGGACCGAACCAGGTGTGGTCGTACGACTTCGTGTTCGACCGCTGCGCCAACAGACAGCAGCTCAAATGCCTGACGGTCACCGACGAGTTCACCAAGGAGGGCCTGGCGATCGATGTGGATGGTCGCATTCGGTCGCCGCGCGTCATCGATGTGCTGTCACGGCTGGTCAGCGAACGCGGTGCGCCGAGCTTTCTGCGCAGCGATAATGGTTCGGAGTTTGTGTCGAGAGCGCTGCTGTCCTGGATTGTTGCGCAGGGCATCGGCACCGCGTTGATCGAACCGGGCAAGCCCTGGCAGAATGGCGTCACGGAAAGCTTCAACGGCAAATTCCGCGATGAATGCCTCAGCCTCGAATGGTTCCGCTCGCGTGCCGAAGCGAAGGTGATTATCGAGAGTTGGCGGCAGCACTTCAACGCGGTGCGCCCACATTCGAGCCTCGGCTATCTGACGCCAAACGAGTTTGGGGCGCAACTGATCAACGCGGCGCCCGGCAACGCAACGGGCCGGGGCGCTGCGGTACATGGGCCTTCGCGCCCCGGCCCGTTGCACCACCCGCCTCGCGAGAGGCAAATGCAGCAAACAGGGGGCGCCGCCTCAAGCTAGCCGTGGTCCGAAGAAACTGGGCAGGTCACCTCGATGTCCAAATTCGACGTCCAAGCACAATTTTTTTGACTGAAAAGGCGCGATAAAGCATAATCGCCGCTCCAATGAGTAGCGATTATCCGCGGCACTTTGCTCATCGGCCCTCGCCTCTGGGTTCTAGGGTAAAGGCGTGTAGTTGGACTGAAGTGTGAATCGTGAGGACGATTGAGCGCGCGTATCAGCGCGCAGCACATTAGCCGATCGACACTTTCGCTGGGTGGCCGTTGTGGACCCCGCCGTATAGTTCCAGGCTTGGTACGAATAACTGCATCCGCTATAGGGACGTTAGAGGTCGGAATATGGCGCTCATTTACCTCTATTTTCTATTGGCGATTCTGATCGGCGTTATCGCAACCTTCCGTGGTCGCGCCTGGTGGCGATGGTTTCTGATTTCCCTTTTCATAACTCCGCTGATCGCTGGACTTCTTGTCATGGTCCTTCCGAAGGAGCACGCCGCATATGTATTATCCGAGTACCAAGCCGAACCAGAGCCTGCTGACTGCCTACTGCGAATAATTCGACTATCTAATTATTCCGAGCGCCTTCATCCTTACGACGTCTATATCAGCGGAGCTTTCATTGGGACAATTTCGCGCAACCGTGTCGCGGATTTTTGGGTTCCATCCGGCACGCATGTCATCGAGATACGAACTGGACGACTTGGGAGTCGGCCGCTCATGATCGTGACCAAGCCGGATCATATCGTAGAAATCGAGGTATGGAATTGGGGAGGAACTTTGCGCGCGATTTGGGCCGCTACGCTTGGCTCCGACGAGTTCTTAACTATAAGACAACGGCCTATTGGATCTCCTGCCCAAGTCCAAACCTAAGTCACTGTGCAAGCTGTTTGGCGCCTGGGACGCATGCAAGTGCAAATGAAGATTCGCGACTCCTCCGATGATCCTATCGGCAGAAGGTGTAGTTGTGACATCAAGACCAAGAAAAATGGCGGCGCAGGCTAGCAGCATGGGCTGCGTGACCAATCCTGTATCCGTCGATCAGGCCTCCGCCTACATTGACAGCGACAACATCTCCGGCACGATCAAGCAATGGCGCGCCGCTGGTGTAAGGCGGCGGTGTTGTCGCCTTGGCAAAGCGAAAGATGAATGTCTTGTCTGTGATCTCAACAGTGACGGCCTGAATAGTTCTCTCTCGAGCGCCGCGCCCTAGATTGACGGCAAGCCAGACCGGCTCGCCGGCGGCCGGCAACGCGCTCGCAAGTTTGAGCGGTTGGAAGCGGGAAGATGGAAGAATTCGGAATGCAGCTACGTCCCGCTGCGAATACGGTTCGACAGCGCTGATGCATGCGTGTGCGAGATGCAGCATCTTGCCCGCGGACCCTAGCTCACTAAGCACCCAATTAGCCGCGTATGGGTCGTAGAGCTGGACACGTGTGACGTTACCAAGCAACTCGTGGCCGCTGTAGGCAAGGTTTTTCTCGGAGCAATCAATGCCTCGAAATTTTGCGAGTTCGTCCAAAACATGGAGTGCCGTCACCATCAGTGGCGGCCCCCCATCCTCAGCGGCAACCACAAAGGCATAGCTGCCGAAAAACGACTCTTGACCGCTGCGAAACTCGGGCCGAACCACGAAGCGGTCGGGTATCGTGGGCGCCGGCGCGTCGCACCAGGGCACGGCGAGCCAAGACATGACCTGCTGCCGCTCGATTCCCTCGTAAGCACGAAATACATGGCGACCAGCGGGCGCGTCGCGCGCTTCTGGTGGAGGATGATCAAGCTGACCTTGCGCGAACTGGCGATGGCAAACCTCGCAAAGATCGTTATGCGCGCCCGCGGGGCAGGTCTGGCACGTAAATCGCACGCCCGTTATCGGTTCAAGTCCGCAACCGTGACAGTGATTCCAAACATGGATCAGCTCGACGTCGCGGAGAGACATGCACGGACCTTGCAACTCGATTGTGACCAATGATGCCGTAGGGTCAGTAACGGCTGGCTTATAAATGATGCTGTTGGCTAAGCAATAGTGGCGGCAATGCGCGTTAGTCGCTTCGAATGGCAGGCCCGACCGGAATCCGATACGATGGTGCCGCGAATCACTTCGCGCGCGTTTACATAGGAGGGCGTGGAGATGACAAGCACAATTATTGCTGTAGCCACCATGAAGGGCGGTAGCGGCAAGAGCACGGTCGCAAGCTGCCTTGCGGTTTATTGGTATCTTTGCGGGCGCCGTCCGATGTTAATTGACGCAGACCCGCAACGTTCGATCATGCGGATTGCTGCACGGGAACGGGCACTCGGCGGCCTCGTCGTGGTGGAGGATGCGACCGCTGATGCATCGGTTACGGCGCGGCGGCTTGGCCTAAACGGATGTCCGCTAATCATCGACACGCCGGGCTTCCGTTCGAAAGTGACGCTGGATTGCGTGGAAGTGGCGGATTTCGTAGTTGTTCCAGTCAGAGCATCACCGTTTGATATCGATCGCATGCTTGATATGCTCAGTATTCTCAGGGGTCGTGCAGATAGTGGCGGGAAGCGCTTCAGCTGCTTATTGACCCAGACGACTCGGGATTCCGTTATCGCAAGACATATCCGGTCCGAACTGGAGCAAGCTGGACTGCCAGTGCTGCGCAGCGAAATGACAAATAGGGTCGCATATCCGGAGGCCAATCTATGGGGCGCGACGCCAAGCCTAATTGACCACCAGGGACCGGCAGCCCGGGAAATCGCGGCCATCGCCGATGAGATCGATTTTGTAATGGGAAAAAAGCAGGCTGCGGCATGAGCCCGAAAAAGCTTCCCAAGGCTATCAGGCGCTCGACACTGGATTTGCCGGAGGGCGATGGCCCCACCGAGGCAGGCGAACGACGCCAGACGCGTCCGAGCGGCACCTCGCTGGAACCGCATGCACCACGCGTTGTATCCGATGAGAAATCTCTCTCTCAAACCAGTCCGCCGGTCGAAGGCGAACGCCCGCCCCCAGTGGCAGTTCGTTATACAACGCATGCAGCGAAACGGGGGGAGGTCGCCGAAAAAATCGTCGAGCGCTACAAGTTGTACGCGGCGCTGGGTGGCTTGTCCCCACTGCCGGTGGTCACTGCTGCTGGCGTCACCACCATCATACTGCGTATGGTCAAATTGCTGAGCAATCTTTATGGGGTGCCGTTCGAGCGTGACCGGACGCGTTCAGTAGTGGCCGGACTTATGGGAGGTGCGGTACCCGCCGGGCTGGGAATTGCAACCGCATCAACGCTCGCCTTGGCGCTTCCGGGAGTGGGTTTTGTGGGTGTAGCGGTTTCATCGCTTACGGCAGCCGCAGCGACCGAGAAGATCGGCTTGGTCTTCATAGATCGGTTCGAGCGCGGCGTCGCTTCGGCTGCAGTCGCAGGAACTCCCACAATTGACGCCGCAGCGTAAGCGCGCGTCATGTGCTGGGTCGCATGCACGCCGTTGCGCGTGCACAGATGCGAACAGCTTGTTATTCCGGCGTTGCGATCGGAGGTTTTGCGGCGGTGTCCGGAGGGCTCACCGGCGAACACGATGTATTGAAGGTAGCTGATGCGCTCAACACGTCGAATGATTGAAGATCGATCATGCAGTTAAATGCAAGTGTTTTTTCGTCCGCAGGCGCCATATTTTGCTGTTTGCCATTGATGTTGACGCTGACACTGCCGCTGCCGAGCGCGGTTGCTAATCCAACCGTGAAGCCGCCGATCGATACACGCTCCGCCTTATTGGCGGCGAGTTTAATTGTTCTTGTTGATTGAAACATCTCGTCCAGCTCGCCCTGCACTTTCTTCAGTTCGGCTATCAAGTTCTCGTTAGTCGAATGTTCGCTATCGTACTGCGATTTGAGTTGGTCGTAGTCCTTTTCACTTTCGACTTGCTTGGTCTTCAAATCCCTAATGAGGCTGTCGCTGTTGTGTGAACCAAGGGTGTATCCGGCGGCGGCTCCAACTGCGAAAAACAGGATCGCGCTTAAAGGCATGACGTATGGCCGTTTTCGAATTGGCGTCGCTTGAAGGGGTTGAGGGCCTTTGGCGCTTGAGCGGTCTGATGCAGCTGTGTCGGTCACTTTGTGACTCCCTCCAATGAGCGCGGGGCATCCCCGCGGTGGGTTAAATGCCAAATTGCACACCGGGAGGCATTTTGAAAGCGGCGTGAACGGCTCCAGCAATAGGACCGTTGCGCAGGGAGCATTCGGAATTGCTCTATCGCCGTTTCTTTAATAAATCCAATGCTCTAAATTGAGGACGGCTCCAGTCGCCATCTCACCCGTTAGTTTTGCACCTCATCTTGGGCGCATCATATGCAGGCCGAGTGTGCCTTCTATCATTCGCTGGACGCCGCCATCGCTGCCCTCTCGTTGCCGGGCCTCCTGATCGGTTATCGGGCAATATCGCCGGGCGATGAAAGTGCGTTGATGCCGGAGGAGGAGATCGCGCTAGCTGCGAGCGTGGTTGGGGTGCGCCGCGCCAGCGGCGCAGCGCGCATCGTAGCCCGGCAACTGCTCACAAAAGTGGGGATTGTGGAATGCGCATTGCCTAAGGCCGAGGACGGAGCGCCGGTCTGGCCGTCTGGAATCGTCGGTTCGATGAGCCACGATTTGCGTGTCGCCGTCGCTGCAATCGCAATGAGCCGGGACTTCGGCGGGCTCGGGATAGACATTGAGCCTGCTGAACCGTTGCCGGCGGATTTGTTGGAGTTGGTCGCAACTCCGCAAGAACGGATGCAAATCGGAGCGGACCCGTTCCTTGGGCGATTGCTATTCGTGGCCAAGGAGGCGATTTACAAGGCGGTCTATCCGCTGGAACGGACCTTCCTCGATCATCACGATGTGGTGGTCAGTCTTTCTCACCGACAGGCTGTCGTGCGCAATGGCCGAACAGTCCAACTAATGTTTTCCGCGTGTGAACACTTGGTTGCACTCGCGTTCGTCCGCGATGGTTAGTAACTGCAAGAAAGAACCGATCAATTACCGATCCTAGTACCCAGATTCACCATTCCGCGCAGGCGACGATGCGAATAAGTGCCTCATCCGATTCTCGAATTTATTGCCCGCGCGAATCACGCTTCTATGAAAGTGGGTACTAGACTGCGATTTCTCGTCAACAGCGCTGCCGCCTCCTTGGCTGTGCCAAGTTCCTTCGCTATTTCGGATTTTCCTTGGGGGGCGAAGTTGTCGCCGGCCCGCTTGCATGCAAGGCGTCGGAAAGCCTGGAAATGATCGACTTGATATCGGACAGGTCTAGCGAGGCGCTCGGCTTCTTATCAGCGGTGGGTAAGCCAGCGCCGGGCTTGTCGGTGGGCGCCGCCGTTTCGGGCAACTCCGGACTCCCTTTTTTCGTCGGCGGGCTCACGTGCTCGTCTGGTTTCGGTGCGGGACCTGAGGGTGGCGAACTATCGACGTTGCCGAGGATGATCGGCAGTCCCTCCTTGCCGCTGCCAATAATGACAATTTTGGTATTCGGCGACTGCGCCAACGCGAGGGTTGCCTGAATTCCCTGCCAACGCAAGTACGAATCCGAAATACCCTGAGTAACTGTTCGCTGAAAAGCAGCGATGCCATTCGCTTCGATCTGCTTGCGCTTTGATTCCTCAACTTCGCGCTGTGCGCGGAACTGGTATTCTTGTATCTTGTAGAATTGTTCGATTTTTTGGTTTATGGCCGTGACTATTTGAGATGGTAGATCGATGCTAAGGACTGGAGTATCGACAATCTGAATTGATCGAGGTAGCAGGTCCGCGTAGTTTTTGGGAGTGAATTGTACGCTAGCGTCCGCCTGGAACAATTTGATGAGGCGGCTAGTGATGGCGACTCTGGCAAGATCAGCAATTTTCTCCTGAATTTGTTGACGTTCGGTACTGTAGACCTGCTCGGCGGTATAATTGGCGATGACTGAGCGTGCAACGCTGCCAATCTCCGGGATAAGCAATGTATTCAGGTATTGCGGGCCAATAAATTGGTGCAATACTGCGACTGAATTGACGCTCAGTTGATAACGGATGGTGATGTCGGCCGTTACGAACACACCATCCTTGGAAATGGCATTGAATTTCTGGTCTGACGATTGGAGCCGCAAACTGTAGATGTACAGTTTGTCCCATGGCCAGATGAAGTGAAGACCTTCATGCCTGATCTCGGCAGGATCCAGTACAGTACCAGCAGGAAGGATGCACCAGCAATAAATGCCGGGGCCGCTAAACCGTTTCCACAGAACGCCGGCTTCTCCCGCCGGGACCGTGATCAGCATGTAAGGATATATTACAAAGCTAATCAGCAGCATCACCATGAGAGTGATGGCGACGCCTTGCAAATGACGCTGAAGATATCCGCGCCATCCACGCGTCGATGCCGGCAAGGGCCGCTCGACGCGAGACCAGGGATGCGCAATCATCTTTCGTCCTCCAGCAAATGCTGTTCGACGAAACTGTCCTCGTCGGAGAGCTGACGCCTGAAAGCATCCTGCTGGTGAGCAGGACGGATTTTACTCGGCACGATTAGACCCGCGGTACGCGACGGCGATTCCGTTCCACTGGACGGGAAGAACTCGTCAGCATCAGTGCCGACAACACTGGGAGTGGAGTAACGACGAGCGCAATGATGAACGTGCCCAAAAGACCTATTCGTGTGTTCCAGCCACAAACGCCGGTCAGTACGCAGATGAAAATATAAAGAATTGCTTCGACCATGGGGCGTAACTCCCGTCGATGTCTTGCCGTCCCGCTTCAACGGGACAGCTCCGCCCCTGAAAGACTGATGCGTACCCAATCACGACCCGGTTGCCGGTGCCCCTGTGGAACTACTAGGATGCGTAGGCTGGGATTCATGCGAACCGTTGGATTTTGATCGCTGAACCCACATTTCCTTTTGGCCACGCAGGAACTCACGATAATCAGGGGGATTGAAATCGAGAAGGGTTCCGCCCGAAGCAAAGTGTTGGATAAAGACCTTGCCAATGGCATAGGTGGCACCCGCAGCAAGGCCCGGCGTGATGAATGCAGATATGATTGTCCCTACGATCGGGATCGCCTTCAGCGCATCGGCGGCGCCAAGGCCGCTAGCGGTCGGGATCATCGCTCCCAGCAGACTCGATATCAACGCTTTTCCCCTATTTTCGGAGAAAGGCACGTTATAGATCTGCGAAAGACGGCGCAGCATCTGGACTTGCAGGCCGCCCACGGCAACTAGGTCGACAATAGGTATAGGAACGAGGCCGGCAACTCCGGACCACGTTGCAAACCGATCAACTAGCTTTGAAGCCTGCTCGGCACGGGCCTCCGGACTCATTTCGTTCGAACTCGGGAGCCCGAGTCATCGCGGCGGTCTTGCCACCTTCGGGGGCCCCAGGCGTATTCGGTTCCTCTGCCATCGTCAGTTCCTTTCTGGCTGCTCCGCAACGAGGTCTGTCGTGCTCACTCGCCCGGTTCTGACCTCTCCGTGCTCACCAAGCTCCCTTTTAGGCTATCACGGACAGCCCGGCAGTGCCAAGTGCTTGGACGATACTGTCGTTCGCGCTGCCAGGGTCCGTAAGCGATACTGACTGCACCTCTGTCGGCACCCCGGGACTTTGTCTATGCACACCAAAAGCCGGGTTAGTCGAGTGCCCATTTATATTTGTTGAGTTGGATGTCTTGATTCAACGTCTCGGCGAACACATTATTTGCTGCCTTTCTAGAAGCAGCAAAGACGCGAATCGTGACCGAAGATACGGTTCTCATTCGGGATAACGAACCTGCACTCGTCCATCTGCATGACGACGCTGTTCTATTGAGCATCCAGAGGGGTGCATATTTCAGTCTCAATGGAGCGGGTTCGCGGATTTGGAAAATGCTCATTCAACCATGCCGCGTTGGAGAGATATTCGATGCCATGGCGGAAACCTATGAGGTTGACCGCGACATCGTGACCAAGGACGTCATCGACTTTCTCGATGCATTGCTGGATCGTCACTTGGTACGAGTGGTTAATCCGGGCGAGATCCCATGAAGCCGAGCACGATGCGGCGCGCGTATCTTCGCGAGGCGGCAATCATGATTATTTTCGCAGCGATGGCGGTGCGGATCTTGCCAGCCGCGCGAGTCTTCGCCTGGGCGAATCGGCCGCAGCGGCGCGCCACACGGTTTGCCGCTGTTGAGGCCAATTGGGTGGCTTGGTCGATCGGCAGCATGAGCGCAAAGCCGTGGGTCAACGCCTCGTGCTTGTCATCTGCGCTTGCTGCACATGCAATGTTGCGGCGACGCGGTATCATAAGCCGACTGTGTCTCGGAGTTGCCCGCGACGGCTGCACAGTGGCGGCGCATGCATGGATCGAGGTGGGGCAAGACGTGATCGTTGGTGCCGCCGAAGCGGGGCGCTTCACTCGGATCGCCCAGTTTGGCGGCGCGGTTCGGCGTTAGGCGTTTCGCATGAGCGGTATTGCCGGCTTGCTACGCCTTCGCGGACCAGCCGTCGGCCGCTATGACCTCGATCGCGTGGCTAACGCACTCCGAGCACACGGTCCAGATCGATCGGCTGTCATGTTGGCTGACTGCATCGGCTTCGTCCACGTCCTTATGCGATTGACGCCTGAGGATCGGTTCGACCACCAGCCGTTTCGAGCATTGAGCGGTTCGATGATCACTGCTGACCTGCGGCTAGACAATCGTGACGAGATGCTAGTGCAGGTGGGAGTGGCAAGCGGAGATGCTAAGACTTGGTCGGACGCACGTATCGTCCTGATGGCATGGGAAAAATTCGGCGATGCGGTTTGGCATAAGCTGCGTGGACCATTTGCTGTAGCGATATGGGAACCGCGTAGCCGCACTTTGACGCTGGCGCGTGACCACCTAGGACTCAACGTCTTGATGTGGCACAGAAGCGAACAATTCTTCGCATTCGCTAGCATGCCAAAAGGCCTGTTTGCGCTGCCAGAGGTTCCACGCGAATTAAGCGAAGAGAAATTTGCCGACTTCCTCGTACTGAATCACGCCGATCATGCCACCACGCTATATAGGCATATCTTCCGACTTCCGCCTGCCCATATCGCGAAACTGACATTTGACGGGAACATGGCGCAGCAGCGCTATTGGTCGGTAAGCGATGTCGATCAGATCCGACTTTGCTCCGATCAGGCCTATGCCGAAGGCTTGCGTGAGTGCCTTGATCGAGCGGTGCGTCGGCAGATGCGCAGCTCCGGTCCTATCGCCACCCATATCAGCGGCGGGCTAGATTGCTCCTCCGTCTCCGTGCTTGCTGCTCGCGCACTGAGCGAAAAGGGTGAGCGGCTCTCCGCGTTCACGGAGGTGCCGCGCGCCGGGTTTAACGGACCGGTCGTCGAAGGCTGCTATGCCGATGAAACCCCTTACGTCGAAGCCATCCGAAATCTCGTCGGAAACATCGACGTTACCTATATTCGCAACGATGAGTGTGATGATTTTGCTGATCTGCAGCGAGTTTTTGTCGCGCTAGAAAGTCCGGTGCGCAATCCGGCTACTCTTGGCTGGATGCTTGCCATCTCACGGGCCGCTCGCGCGCAGGGCCGCCGCGTGCTGCTAGGAGGCTTCTTTGGAAACTACACGATCAGCTGGGATGGCTGGTCGCAGACCGTCGACCATCTGCTTGCAGGAAGATTGATCACTGCTTACCGGCAGTGGTGCCTCTACTGCCGCCTTTCGCCTGATTCGCGGTGGTCGGCATTTCACCGGCTCTTTCTCGAGCCCCTTCTCTCAGGCAGTGTGGCGGATTGGAAAATACGCCACGGCCTGACTGCTCCATGGAGTAATCACTCCGCGATCGGTGCCGATTTTGCCGTCGCCATGGGGGTCGAGACGAGGGCCAAAAGGGTCAGGCATGATTTCTTTTACCGTGAGCGACCGAGAGCGCGAGCCAAACTCCTCACTCCTGTCGATTATATTGGCGATTGGCTAGCAGCCGAGAAGGCCATCACAGGCGTAGAGTTGCGCGATCCGACCGCCGATATTGATGTGATTTCGTTTTGCTTTGGCATCCCGCCGGAACAATTTCTAGCGGAGAGCGTTGATCGCTCGCTTATCCGCCGAGCCATGTGGGGTCTGCTTCCCGAAGTAGTCCTAACGAACCGACTCCACGGCGCGCAGTCAGCGGATTGGTATGAAAAGATAAGCAGCCAACGTGCTCATCTGGCGGAGGAACTTGCCGCGCTCTCGATGGTGTCCGTGGCGCGCCGGGCGATCGATTTTGATAAACTCGGGCGAGCACTCAACAACTGGCCTGCCGGTGAGTGGCACACGAACAAAATCGTACAAGAATATGGGCTTGCATTTATGCGCGGTATCGCAGCGGCCAAGTTCTTGCGTTGGTTCGAGTCGTCAAACCGCTGATTGGGTCGCGCAATATGGGCGCTGCTCGCATTTGCGCGCTCAACCGACTATTTTGTCCCACGGTACGCCAGCGGCAGTCCCCACTCGAAAGCAAATCCAAGCTTGGTGCTAGGCGCCGCTGGTGGCTGAGGTTGCGTCGGTCGCAACGCGTCGTCGTCATTCCGCGATTTTGTCTGAGCGCCGATTTTTAACTCAATAAGACGAGGGGGTTCCCAGGTGCACTTATCGACGCCTGTCTTCGAATTTCTCGCCTGTGGCATGACCATAGCCTCTATACGTCGTTCCCGAATCCTTTCAGCCCTTTTTAGACCGTGGTCTCGGCCATATCAAATGTGTCCGCTAAGGTCGTTCGCGGCGTGGCCATGGGTGGTCCGGCTTTGTGGCATGCTGACAGTCTGATGCGTCAATGTCCGGAAAGCAGAAATAACGGTCTTGTAGAGAGCCAAGTCGAGGGTCGGAAGCGCCTGACCCCCGAGCTTCGATATTGCGCGAATTTCCATCAGTGTGGAACAAAGGAAGGCGCCCTCCACCTGAGCCAGATCCTCCCGCCGAAGATTGGTTTCGTAAGTATCGATGCCCTTCTCGTGCGCAATTTCAAGGATTACTTGCCGCGTAATGCCGGGAAAGACATCTGCCTTGAGTGCAGGAGTGATGAGCCGATTAGCGGATATTAAAAATATGTTCGCCGCCGATGCCTCGGCGAGATGACCGTCGCGGTCGAACATAAGACCATCATCGGCCCCGCTTTTCTCCGCCGTTTTCCGGGCGAAAAAGCTGTTCACGTAGGCGCCACTAACCTTTATCTGCCGCGGTATGGAGCGACTTGAAATCCGCTCCACCGGAGAGAATTCGCAAATAATGGGGTCATCCAAATCTCGGTACCCCTCTGTGCGCACCGTAAATATGCTCACGTCCACCGGGCGACCTTCCGATCCCGTAATCCACAATTCCGGACCGCCCCTGAATGCGATTGGACGAATGTATTGCGTCCCGTTTGGCTCTTGCGCCAGAAGCTCCATGATGCCCGCTAGTAGCTCCTCCACCGACCATGGAACGACAAGCCCCATGCATGCGGCGCCCTGACGAAATCTAACCAGATGGTCTTCGGCGCGATGCATGTAATAGCGATCATGATTCCAGTAGGCCATTATGCCGTCGAACACCCCGGTCCCGAGATGGAAGGAAATGCTCGCCACTGACGGCGCGCCTTTCTCTCGCTCCAGAATCCGACCATTATACCAACAATGCTCGCTCGCCTGTGTCATCAGGGGGGTCCTCGCGGCGATTTGCGGTTTTGCGGTGTCGAGACAAGATTCAACTGCTGCGCTCCGTTGCGCGACCACCGCGAGAAGGTTATCGTTTGAGGCGAAAAGGTCAATCGACGGATGGATGTTTTGCTTTGTTTGCACCTTACACCGCATGCCCTTGACTTGAAATGGAAGGTCGGCGGCTTCGCCGCGCACAAACCTTTACTGGAGGCTGGATGTCAAAACGATCCGCCATCGTCGTGACCACAGACCGTACTAGCCGTGAACGCGAGCTTTTGGTCGTTGCGGCTTAGCCGATCAAGTGGCGCGGCGCGGTGAGTCAAGGTTGATCAGTCACACCATGGCAGCCGGAATAATTTTAATCGCCTTGCGGTTGCATGAGCGTCTCAGTGGATGGCATCAAATCAATGACTTTCCTTGAACTCGTGCGTCGCGAAATGCACGGCTCGTTACCGCGACTGGTGTTCATGTCCGGCTTGGGTGGCCTCAGCACCGCCGCTCTTCTGGCGGCGATCAATGCGGCGGCGCAAGCCGCCGGCTCCACTGAAAGGCCCAGCCTCTGGGTCGCTGGACTGTTCCTGATCGCCCTGCTGCTGTTTGTAAAGACGCAGAATTATATTCTGATCACCGCGACCGTCGAAATCGAATCCATCATACACAAACTGCGCGTCCGCCTACTGGATGAGGTGCGGCACTCGGAACTTGGGGCCTTAGAGGGAATTGGGCGCGCAAGGATTGTTGCTGCCATCACGGGTGACGCGGCGGTGCTCTCGCAGGCCGCAACTGTCGTGGTGTTTTCGATGCAGAGCCTGGTGCTGGTTTTCTTTGTGGGGTTCTATGTTGCCTACTTGTCGCTCGTGGCTCTCCTGTTAAGCGCGGCCATAGTCGCGGCCGCCGCTGCGATTTTTTACGTTAAGGGTCGCCAGCTCGCTGCGGGTCAGAGGGAGGCGGCTGAGTGGACGAATCGACTGTTCGATCGCCTGACCGATGTCTTGGACGGCTTCAAGGAGGTAAGGCTAAATAAGCTGAGAAGTGATGAGTTGATCGACGATATCAATCAGGTGTCGAGCACTGCCGCGTATGCAAAGATAAACACAGATGCGGAAAACTTCAAGCGTATGATATTTTCACAAGTTGCGATGTATCTGTTGCTCGGGGCTGTCGTGTTTATTGCGCCGTCGCTGAGCGGCGCGAGCGGTGGTTCCATTACCAAAGCAATATTGGCCTTGCTATTCGTCGTCGGTGCTTCGTTCGGTCTCGTGCAATCGATTCCGATGCTGGCGGCGGCTGACGCGGCTGCGGACAGAATGACACGACTAGAGGCCGACTTGGTCGCGTCCGCGCACTCAGTGGATATTCACACGACCGACTTGCCGAAGGGTTTTGACCAGATCGAGCTTCACGCGACGACTTTCCGCTACTTCGACAAGTCTTCGGAGGCGACCTTCCAAGTGGGGCCGGTGGATTTCAGCTTGCGGGCGGGCGACTTGGTCTTCATCACCGGCGGCAACGGTTCGGGAAAATCGACTTTCCTGAAAATACTCGCTGGATTGTACATGCCCGCATCAGGCGAGATTATGCTGGACGGGCTGCGGATCAACGACCGCACACGCGAAAGGTACCGAGCGCTAATTACGGCTATCTTCGGCGATTACCATCTCTTCCTACGGCTCTATGGTATTCCCGAGCCAGATCACGCCGAGATCGATCGTTTGCTGGGTGAATTCGACTTGTCTGCGAAGACTCGCCTCACCGACGGTGAGTTTCGAACG
The DNA here is from genome assembly GCA_963729965.1 of uncultured Alphaproteobacteria bacterium. Taxonomy (GTDB): domain Bacteria; phylum Pseudomonadota; class Alphaproteobacteria; order Rhizobiales; family Xanthobacteraceae; genus BOG-931. The sequence continues at coordinate 11,306 of CAVSPX010000004.1, read as the reverse complement.
CTCGAGTTGTCGACTGGCCAGCGCAAACGTTTAGCACTCATTGTAGCCATGTTGGAAAAGCGGCCAATACTTCTCCTTGACGAATGGGCTTCTGACCAGGATCCAGATTTTCGTCGGAAATTCTATGCTAAAATCCTGCCGAAGTTGAATCGAGCTGGCATAACGATCGTTGCTGTCACGCATGACGATCGCTACCTGAGCGAGCTCGATGTGCCAGCTCGCAGGCTTCATATGGTTGACGGCCGCTTCGTCGATGTTCCTTAGTTCGACTCTCGTCGCGCTCGTGTCGACGATAGACGATAAGCGCCGCTCTATTGCAACACTGCAAGACTGGACCGTCATGCCCATGGGCGTGACTTCAGGATGCACCACTTCGCGCAAATCGGGGACGATCAGGTGGGCGCGAGAGACGCGCCCCCGACCGTCGGCGCAAGGCGGGGGGCTCCAAACAGCTTAGAACTACGGAGCGCGGAGGAGCAGTTAGAAAAACAACTCACGAGAGATGTGCAAATGCTCGACTTCGACGCCAGCGTCGATGCATCGCTCCACAAAATTGCGCGCTTGCTTCAGCTGGACGCTGTCCGACTTGTATTCCAGGCCCATGAGATATCTTAACCACGGTTCTTGACCCATGGCATAGATGAAAGCCTTCGTACAGCCGAGGTCTTTCACCAGCCTCCAGGCTCGCTCGCAATTGGACGCCGATAGGCGTCGCGATTTGTCGTTGCGCCGGCTGATTGGCTTCGTCAGCAGTGGTCCGTAGAGCCAAGTCAACGGGGCGCCAAAGCATTCCATGCCGATGAACATCGCATCAGGCTTTCCCACGATCGTTGTCACCAGGCTGTACAAGCCGGGATCTATGGCGTCGGAATCTACAAGAAAAAAGAAACGGCGGTCCTTTATATTTAGAAATGTTGTTTGTTTGCTATGTATATTGAGATCGCAATGCTCTCCAGAGAACGGTAAGCTGACAATTTCGCCCTCGTCGAATTTCACCGAATCGAAAGCATCGACGACGTCGACGTGTGTATAGCCCAGCCGGTGTAGGATCAGCTTCATGGACGGATCGGCAGTGTTACCTCCGTTGTTTCGCGGCACGACAATTCTGCGGATACGTCGCCTAAGTTGTACGAGCAACTCGGGAGAAAAATGATCCTGATGACAATGTGATATGACGACAAAGTCTATGATGTCTGGAAGGTCAGCAAAGGTGAACCTGTTGTCGCTTTCACTGGCGTCCCAGGTAACCATGGGATCGACCAATATCGACGTGCGCGCGGTCTGGATCAGCACGCATGCATGACCGAAAAATCTAACCCGGACATTGTCTCCGGAATAATTTGGGCTTTTCCTTTGTGGCGCCTCGGATGTGAAGAAGTTTTCAAAGAGCGCTTTACGGTAAGGATTGAGGTCGAATGCTTTGGCTACTTCGTCCAATGACCTCGCCTGTGTCCGCATCAAAGCGATTGTGTCTAGTTCTGGCGCTGAAAAATCCGCCTCCGCGAAAAAAATGTTCGGCGCCGACACTCGTGGAGTGGTCATGAAGAATTTTCTATCGGTATCCTTGATCTGAGACATGCAAATCTCCTGACCAACATGTGTGTTAAGGTAAGTCCTGTAAATAATTTCCTCAATCACTCTGAGTATGGGCCTGCTGTTCAGATCGTATGCTATTTCGGTGGCGCCGGCGAGGGAGGGAGGCATCCGGTCATAGAATTCGGCAAGGCTGAACCCCGTAGCGCCGCTCTGTAGGGCTTGATCGAACGTCTTGAAGTCTTGCGCAAAGCCGATCGACTTTGCGAACTGGGCCGTGGTCTGCTGAATGAGAGACTTAATTTCCGGCAAGGCGGTCTCCGGCAAGTCCAAGAATGGCCCCCCGAGCATATTGGGGTCCTTTGAAGCGGCGATGTGCACCTGCGGATTTGCAACAAAGGATTGCATAATAGGCAAGTGGCGAAACGCAATATTCATCGCGTGCTGGACGGGGGAAATCAGATGAGGCCACGCAAACCAGCGGCCTGTGAGCAGTTCGATTTTGACATCTGGCTTTAGGAAAACTCCGTCAGCAGTCACACCCACTCTTGCCTCCCGAATGCGGAACGCGATCGAGTTCTATTATCGTCTGCTCTATGTCGCAAGCGCGCGAAGTGCACCTGGTGCCTCTACGCGCCAGCCGGAGTGGGCCGGGGCGCCCGTCGAAATTATCGAAGATCAGGCCGGGAAGGCGGCCTCATCAAGTTGCACAGGAGTCTCATATACATCGGTCCAGAAAGGCATTGACCATCCCAAAACAGAATGGCAAAAATTGACTGCGGCAAGCAATCGCATCCAGGACGCCATGTTGGATGTCTGGGGGAATTTGTCGATATCCGCGGGCGTGCGGCGAGAGAAAATATTTCTGTCGCTTGCTCTTAGGCAAGCAATCAGATGATTGGAGGTCGCGACTCGCGAGAGTCGCGGCGTGTCTGTGCCGCCTTTCGAATGAATCACTCATCGTGAATTTACTGGGATCTTTCGTACGTGCCACGTGTCGATCCTGATCACGGTGTTAAAATGCAGGTCAACTGCGGGTCGCCGCATAATGATATCATGCTTCCGCTGACTGCGGCTCAGCTTGGTATCTGGTTTGCTCAGCAGATCGATCCTTTAAGTCCAGCGTACAATTTCGGCGAGTACATTGAAATTAAAGGCTCGCTTGATGCCGTTTTGTTCAAGGAGGCGCTAAAGCGAGTAGTACGCGAAACCGAGGCCTTGCGTGTCCGGATCGTCGAACGCGAAGACGGGCCGTGGCAGGTCATCGGTCCGACGGCCGAGTGCCCGGTGCCCATGTTCGACGTGAGCTCCGAGCGTGATGCTCGCGCCACCGCAGAAGTGTGGATGCAATCCGACCTCGGTCGGGCTATTGCACCGACGCGTGGCCCATTGTTCGCATACGCTTTGTTCAAGGCGTCACCTGATCGTTTCTTTTGGTATGCGCGCTACCATCATATCATGATGGACGGTTTCGGCATGGCCCTGGTGGCGCGCCGAGTGGCCGAAGTGTACTCGCAACTCAGCATTGGCAGCTCGCCCAACGGTTCGTTCGCACCGCTCCGCGCTCTTCTGGACGAGGAAGCTGAGTATCGCGCTTCGGAGCAATTCGCGCGTGATCGCCGCTATTGGTCCGATGTTTTGTCCGACCGAGTGGGACCGGTTTGCCTCGGCGTTCGACTGGGAGCCCCGTCGCACGGCTTTATTCGCCGGTCCGCCTATTTGGCACGGGCGAGCGTGGACCGCTTGCGCGCGATTGCGCAGCGCACGGGAACTGATCTCCCTCGAATCATAACGGCAGCCGCGGCCACTTTGCTTCATCGATTGACAGGCGCGGAAGATTTTATGGTCGGCTTGGCCGTCGCCGCCCGCACTCGAACGTCACGATGCATACCGGGCATGCTCTCCAACGTACTGCCTTTACGTCTGGCGATTCGTACCGGCATGACGATGGCTGAAGTGATCAATTTGACCACTCATCGAATGCGTGAGGATTTGCTCCACCGACGATATCAACTTGCAGAGCTACGGCATGATCTCGGTTTCGCGGACGGCGGGGCTTTGTTCGGACTGACCGTTAATGTCATGCCGTTCGATTATAATTTCAGTTTTGGCGGTCATCCCACCAAGGCCCATAATCTCTCGCTTGGACCGGTGGAGGACCTGAAGATTTCGCTCTATGACCGCTCCCAAAGCGGTGACATTCGGATCGATTGTGATGCGAATCCGAAATCGCACGCCTCGGAACAGGTAGCCGATTATCTGCACCGCTTCCTGAGACTACTAGAAGCCGCAACTGCGGATCCTGATCGCTCGATTGGCGGCCTCGATATTCTCAGCAGCGCAGAGCGTAGCACCATCCTGGGGGCCTGGAACGACACCGCGCACTCAGTTGCGCCCTTGATCTTGACCGAGTTGTTAGCTGCGCAGGTTGCAAAGGCTCCCAATGCCATTGCGGCGGTGTTTGGAGACGACAGCATCACCTACTCGCAGCTCGATGCACGTTCCAACCAGCTGGCGCACCACCTGCGCGGTCGCGGGGTCGGGCCCGAGGTGATAGTCGGACTGTGCGTTGAGCGTTCGCTGGAGATGCTGGTCGGGCTGCTCGGCATTCTCAAGGCGGGGGGCGTCTATCTGCCGCTCGACCCGAGCTATCCGCAAGACCGGATCGCCTTCATGCTCGAAGATGCCGCGGCCCCTGTGCTGGTCACCCAGTCGAAGCTGCTCGATCAATTGCCCGCTTATGGCGTGTGGATCGTGCAACTCGACGTGGACCGCGCCGCTATTGCGCGTGCGCCCACGACCGTTCCGTGCATCGGGCTCCGCCCCGACAATACTGCCTATGTCATGTATACTTCAGGCTCGACCGGTACGCCTAAGGGCGTGATGGTCAGTCACGCCAGTCTTTCCAACAAGCTCGTAACGTTGGGAGAATATTTTGGCGTGAGACCAAATTTCCGGATCGCCCTTCTGAGCTCATCATCCTTTGATCCATCAATTGAGCAAATTGCTCTTGCTTTGGCGAGCGGCGCTGCAATCGTAGTCGCCAGCGAAGAGGTGCGTGCATCGGCCCCTCGTTTTTGGCAGGAAATGACCCGCACGAAGGTCACCTTCCTCAATTGTACTCCGTCCCTACTCAGAAGTGTCATTGACAGTGCGCCAAACGACGTATCGTTGGAGCATCTCGTCCTAGGCGGCGAATTGTTTTCGACAGAGCTCTACGACGATGTTCTGCATCGGCTCCACGTTTCTCACATCACCAATCTGTACGGACCGACCGAAACCACGATTGATGCCATCGGTTTTTCGGTCATTGGTGAGCAAACCGGCCCACACATTCCGATCGGCCGGCCGCTTACCAACTACCGCGTTTATGTCTTGGATGGCGGCCTTGAGCCGGTACCTGCTGGGGTGGTTGGGGAGCTTTATGTAGCGGGGGCTGGATTAGCGCGTGGTTATTTGAAGCGACCGGGACTGACGGCGGAGCGGTTTGTGGCGGACCGGTATGGTCCTGCGGGCAGCCGGATGTACCGGACGGGGGATTTGGCGCGGTGGCGTTTGGACGGGGTTTTGGAGTTTGTGGGTCGTGCCGACCAGCAGGTGAAGCTGCGCGGGTTCCGGATTGAGCCTGGGGAGATTGAGGCGGTTCTGCTGCGCGATGCCGGGGTGGCGCAGGCGGTGGTGATTGCGCGGGAGGACACGCCCGGCCAGAAGCGTCTGGTGGCGTATGTGGTGGCGTCGGCGGGCAGCGCGGTTGATGCGTCTGGGCTGCGGGCGCGGCTTGGTGCGAGCCTGCCGGACTACATGGTGCCGTCTGCATTTGTGATTGTTGATTCGCTGCCGCTGACGGCGAACGGCAAGCTTGACCGTCGAGCGCTTCCGGCGCCGGACATGACGCCGGCGAGCTGGCGCGGCCCGCGCACACCGCAGGAGGAGATCCTGTGTTCGCTGTTTGCCGAGGTTCTGGGGCTTGAGCGGGTTGGGATTGACGACAACTTTTTTGCGCTGGGCGGTCACTCGCTGCTGGCCACCAAGCTGATCAGCCGGATCCGCAGCACGCTGGATGTCGAGATTGCGATCCGCAGCCTGTTTGAAGCTCCCACAGTGGAGGCGCTGGCGAGCCGCCTGCACGAGGGAGAGGCAGCGCGCCCTGGCGTGAGGGTGATGCGGCGTCCTGCCGAGGTTCCGCTCTCGTTTGCGCAACGGCGGTTGTGGTTCCTGGGCCGGCTGGAGGGGCTGAGCGCGACCTACAACATTCCGTTGGCGGTTCGGCTGAGCGGGGAGCTTGATGCTGGGGCGCTGGAAGCGGCGCTGGGCGATGTGGTGGCACGGCACGAGAGCCTTCGCACTGTATTCCCCGACACGCTTGGGGTGCCTCGGCAAGAGATACTGGAGGCATCTGCGGCCCGGCCGCGGCTTGCGTTCGAGACGGTAAGCGAGGCCGGGCTTTCGGCGGCATTGGCGCGGGCGGCGGGTCAGGGTTTTGATCTTGCCAGCGAGCTGCCGGTGCGGGGTTATTTGTTTGAGCTTGGGGCGGGCGAGCATGTGCTGCTTTTGCTGGTACACCACATTGCCAGCGACGGCTGGTCGCTGGCGCCGTTGTGGCGCGATCTGGCGGTAGCGTATGCGGCGCGGCTTGCGGGCAGAGCGCCTGAGTATTTGCCGCTTCCGGTGCAGTATGCCGACTACGCGTTGTGGCAGCATCAGGTGCTTGGCCGCGAGGACGATCCGCACAGCGCGATAGCGCGCCAGCTGGGGTTCTGGACCACAGCGCTTCAGGGGCTTCCCGAGCAGCTTGATCTGCCGACCGACCGGGCGCGTCCGGCTGTTGCCAGCTATCGGGGCGACAGCGTCTCGCTCCACATTGGCGCCGAACTGCACCGCGGTCTGTTGGCGCTGGCTCGCGACAGCGAGGCGAGCCTGTTCATGGTGCTGCAAGCGGCGCTGGCGGCGCTGCTGACGCGGCTTGGGGCTGGCGCCGACATACCGATAGGCAGCCCGATTGCGGGGCGGACCGACAGTGCGCTGGACGATCTGGTAGGTTTTTTTGTCAACACGTTGGTGCTGCGCACCGACACCTCGGGCGATCCGAGCTTCCGCGAACTGATTGGGCGGGTGCGGGCGACCAATCTTGCGGCCTATGGACACCAGGACCTGCCGTTTGAGCGGCTTGTTGAGGTTCTCAACCCCGAGCGCTCGCTGTCGCGGCATCCGCTGTTCCAGGTGGTGCTGGTGCTGCAGAACAATGCGGCGGCGAACTTTGATCTGGCTGGGCTCGGCGTCAGCGGCGAACCGATTGCGGCGGTCAATGCCAAGTTTGATTTGTCTTTTAGTCTAGGCGAGCAGCGCGGGGCCGGCGGGTCGCCGGCCGGGATCGGGGGTGTGATTGAATATGCCACCGATCTATTTGATCGGGAGAGCATAGAGACACTGGGAGGCCGGCTGGTCCGTCTTCTGGAAGCTGCGGTTGCGGAGCCTGAGCGGGCGATTGGTCGGCTGGACATTCTGTCTGGGGCGGAACGCCAGACGATTTTGCGGACGTGGAACGACACGGCGCGGGCGCTTGATCCGGGCACGGTGGCGGAGCTGTTTGCGGCGCAGGCGGGGCGGACGCCGGACGCGGTAGCGGCGGTGTTTGGAGACGACAGCGTCACCTACTCGCAGCTTGATGCGCGCGCCAACCAGCTGGCGCATCATCTGCGCGGTCGCGGGGTCGGGCCCGAGGTGATAGTCGGGCTGTGCGTTGAGCGTTCGCTGCAGATGCTGGTCGGGCTGCTCGGCATTCTCAAGGCCGGGGGCGCCTATCTGCCGCTCGACCCGAGCTATCCGCAAGACCGCCTGGCCTTCATGCTTGAGGATGCGGCGGCGCCTGTGCTGGTGACCCAGTCGGGACTGCGCGAGCGCTGCGGCGGGCATGGCGGCTCCATCGTCGAGCTTGATGGCGACTGGCCTGCGATTGCGCGGCAGCCGACCACGGCGCCGCCCAGCGGCCTGCACCCGCACAACACCGCCTATGTGATCTACACCTCAGGCTCCACCGGAACACCCAAAGGCGTCGCCGTCAGTCACATCGGCTTCACGATCTTGCAGCAGCAGAATCTATCGTTGAGTTCACCGCTGAGGCGATGTGTTCTGCAGTTGGCCCCGCTGAGCTTCGATGCTGCGACCTTTGAGGTTGGGGCGGCGTTGACTCGACGGCGCCAAACTTGTGCTGTTTATCCTGAGGGCGGCGTTGATCGTACTCAGACTGAAGCAGATCATCGCACAGCACCAGATCAGCGTATTGTGGCTTGACTGCGGCGCTGTTCCACCAGGTGATCGACGAAGATCCCCTGGCGCTTTCGCATGTAAGAAAGCTCCTTGCGGGCGGCGATGTTCTATCCGTTCCTCACGTCCGGCGAGTACGCAAACGCTGAAAGACGGCGGTCAGCTGATCAATGGCTATGGCCCCACTGAAGGGACGACGTTCAGTGCCTGCTATCCGGTGAACGCCGGGGACGCCTTCCACGATTCCATTCCGATTGGGCGCCCGATTGCGAACACGCAGGTTTATGTCTTGGATGGCGGCCTTGAGCCGGTACCTGCTGGGGTGGTTGGGGAGCTTTATGTAGCGGGGGCTGGATTAGCGCGTGGTTATTTGAAGCGACCGGGACTGACGGCGGAGCGGTTTGTGGCGGACCGGTATGGTCCTGCGGGCAGCCGGATGTACCGGACGGGGGATTTGGCGCGGTGGCGTTTGGACGGGGTTTTGGAGTTTGTGGGTCGTGCCGACCAGCAGGTGAAGCTGCGCGGGTTCCGGATTGAGCCTGGGGAGATTGAGGCGGTTCTGCTGCGCGATGCCGGGGTGGCGCAGGCGGTGGTGATTGCGCGGGAGGACACGCCCGGCCAGAAGCGTCTGGTGGCGTATGTGGTGGCGTCGGCGGGCAGCGCGGTTGATGCGTCTGGGCTGCGGGCGCGGCTTGGTGCGAGCCTGCCGGACTACATGGTGCCGTCTGCATTTGTGATTGTTGATTTGCTGCCGCTGACGGCGAACGGCAAGCTTGACCGTCGAGCGCTTCCGGCGCCGGACATGACGCCGGCGAGCTGGCGCGGCCCGCGCACACCGCAGGAGGAGATCCTGTGTTCGCTGTTTGCCGAGGTTCTGGGGCTTGAGCGGGTTGGGATTGACGACAACTTTTTTGCGCTGGGCGGTCACTCGCTGCTGGCCACCAAGCTGATCAGCCGGATCCGCAGCACGCTGGATGTCGAGATTGCGATCCGCAGCCTGTTTGAAGCTCCCACAGTGGAGGCGCTGGCGAGCCGCCTGCACGAGGGAGAGGCAGCGCGCCCTGGCGTGAGGGTGATGCGGCGTCCTGCCGAGGTTCCGCTCTCGTTTGCGCAACGGCGGTTGTGGTTCCTGGGCCGGCTGGAGGGGCTGAGCGCGACCTACAACATTCCGTTGGCGGTTCGGCTGAGCGGGGAGCTTGATGCTGGGGCGCTGGAAGCGGCGCTGGGCGATGTGGTGGCACGGCACGAGAGCCTTCGCACTGTATTCCCCGACACGCTTGGGGTGCCTCGGCAAGAGATACTGGAGGCATCTGCGGCCCGGCCGCGGCTTGCGTTCGAGACGGTAAGCGAGGCCGGGCTTTCGGCGGCATTGGCGCGGGCGGCGGGTCAGGGTTTTGATCTTGCCAGCGAGCTGCCGGTGCGGGGTTATTTGTTTGAGCTTGGGGCGGGCGAGCATGTGCTGCTTTTGCTGGTACACCACATTGCCAGCGACGGCTGGTCGCTGGCGCCGTTGTGGCGCGATCTGGCGGTAGCGTATGCGGCGCGGCTTGCGGGCAGAGCGCCTGAGTATTTGCCGCTTCCGGTGCAGTATGCCGACTACGCGTTGTGGCAGCATCAGGTGCTTGGCCGCGAGGACGATCCGCACAGCGCGATAGCGCGCCAGCTGGGGTTCTGGACCACAGCGCTTCAGGGGCTTCCCGAGCAGCTTGATCTGCCGACCGACCGGGCGCGTCCGGCTGTTGCCAGCTATCGGGGCGACAGCGTCTCGCTCCACATTGGCGCCGAACTGCACCGCGGTCTGTTGGCGCTGGCTCGCGACAGCGAGGCGAGCCTGTTCATGGTGCTGCAAGCGGCGCTGGCGGCGCTGCTGACGCGGCTTGGGGCTGGCGCCGACATACCGATAGGCAGCCCGATTGCGGGGCGGACCGACAGTGCGCTGGACGATCTGGTAGGTTTTTTTGTCAACACGTTGGTGCTGCGCACCGACACCTCGGGCGATCCGAGCTTCCGCGAACTGATTGGGCGGGTGCGGGCGACCAATCTTGCGGCCTATGGACACCAGGACCTGCCGTTTGAGCGGCTTGTTGAGGTTCTCAACCCCGAGCGCTCGCTGTCGCGGCATCCGCTGTTCCAGGTGGTGCTGGTGCTGCAGAACAATGCGGCGGCGAACTTTGATCTGGCTGGGCTCGGCGTCAGCGGCGAACCGATTGCGGCGGTCAATGCCAAGTTTGATTTGTCTTTTAGTCTAGGCGAGCAGCGCGGGGCCGGCGGGTCGCCGGCCGGGATCGGGGGTGTGATTGAATATGCCACCGATCTATTTGATCGGGAGAGCATAGAGACACTGGGAGGCCGGCTGGTCCGTCTTCTGGAAGCTGCGGTTGCGGAGCCTGAGCGGGCGATTGGTCGGCTGGACATTCTGTCTGGGGCGGAACGCCAGACGATTTTGCGGACGTGGAACGACACGGCGCGGGCGCTTGATCCGGGCACGGTGGCGGAGCTGTTTGCGGCGCAGGCGGGGCGGACGCCGGACGCGGTAGCGGCGGTGTTTGGAGACGACAGCGTCACCTACTCGCAGCTTGATGCGCGCGCCAACCAGCTGGCGCATCATCTGCGCGGTCGCGGGGTCGGGCCCGAGGTGATAGTCGGGCTGTGCGTTGAGCGTTCGCTGCAGATGCTGGTCGGGCTGCTCGGCATTCTCAAGGCCGGGGGCGCCTATCTGCCGCTCGACCCGAGCTATCCGCAAGACCGCCTGGCCTTCATGCTTGAGGATGCGGCGGCGCCTGTGCTGGTGACCCAGTCGGGACTGCGCGAGCGCTGCGGCGGGCATGGCGGCTCCATCGTCGAGCTTGATGGCGACTGGCCTGCGATTGCGCGGCAGCCGACCACGGCGCCGCCCAGCGGCCTGCACCCGCACAACACCGCCTATGTGATCTACACCTCAGGCTCCACCGGAACACCCAAAGGCGTCGCCGTCAGTCACATCGGCCTTCCCAATCTTGCGGCAGTTAAAATCAATCACCTGAAGATTGCTCCCGAAGCGCGAGTTCTGCAGTTGGCGTCGCTAAGCTTCGATGCCGCCGTATGGGAGATTGTCGCGACGTTGATCGGCGGCGCCTCACTGATACTGGGTTCGGACGTCGAGCGCAGTGGTGACGAACTAACAACGCTCATCCACAAGCACAATGTCACGCACGCGGCATTGTCACCCACCTTGCTGGCTACTCTGCCTGAGGAGCTCCCGCTTGCGAACTTGATAGTGGCCGGCGAGGCGTGCCCGTCTGATCTAGCCGCTCGTTGGTCACAGGGCCGGCGGATGGTCAATGCCTATGGTCCTACCGAGGCAACGGTATGTAGCAGCATGAGTGATCCGTTGGCCGGTGCTGGCATTCCACCGATTGGCCGACCGATCTGGAACAGACGCGTTTATGTCTTGGATGGCGGCCTTGAGCCGGTACCTGCTGGGGTGGTTGGGGAGCTTTATGTAGCGGGGGCTGGATTAGCGCGTGGTT
>CAVSPX010000003.1:0-167010 GCA_963729965.1 uncultured Alphaproteobacteria bacterium | reverse complement strand
CCTTGGCCCATCGCGACCGAGTCGCATGCCCGCTGTCACGGCAGCTATCGGGATATAAGCTGACCTGAGGCCCCGGTCGAAGTCGACGCGAATGACCCTTATGACGATTGCCTTCGGTGTCAGCTCTGCCCAAATCTCGATGACGCGTTCCCGCTCAACGGGTCGACTCGGGCGGCGGATTACGCTTACACGATCACGAATTTCAGCACCCAATCACCACGAGCCGCGATGCTCCGGCACGCGGCTGATCAACGGCAGCGCCACGACGAACAGCGCCGCGGTCGCGGCGAGGATCCAAGCCTGCATGTGGCCGGGGTCATGGGAATTGGCGAGAATCGCAGTGTCTATCGAGATCGTGACGATTGTCCCGATGGACATGCACATCGTCCGCAGCGCGGCCAGAGTCGAGGCGTGCTCGGGCGCCAGTTGCAGTCCGGCGTTGCGGCTCGCCGGATTGTTGACGCCGCGGCCGAGTCCGACAAGGAACGCGGAACCGGCGAGCCACCCATACGGTGCGATGCCGGCGGCAGGGCTCAGCGCAAGCAGCCCCATGCCGATGATGATAACGGCCGCCCCGGCATAGAGGGGTGACCGGTAGCCCGTGCGCCGTAACGCGAATACGGCGGCGATTGACATCAGGATCGCGGCAGCCCCTTGGGCGATCAGCAATGTACCGGAGCTCAGCGCGCCGATGTCATAACGGTTCCTCGCATAGAGCGGGATGAGCGCTACCACGCCTGAGGTGACGCCGCCGTAGAGCGCGTTGACGAGATTGACCACGCCGAAGCCCGCCCCGGTGATGAAGCGCGGGGCGATGAACGGGGACGCCGATTGGCTGATGTGACGAAAGAACACCCACAGCGCGGCAATCGCGATGACCAGCGGGATCGCGAACTCAAACGACCATGCGCGTGCATTCCGCTCGGCCAGATAACTCACGGCGAGCATGCCGGCGAGCAGACCGCACCCGAGCAGCGCCATGCCGGTGACATCCATTCTCGGACGGGCTCGTCCTGTCCGTGACCGATCGCGCGGTACGTAATACACCGCCAGCATGATAACGGCGACGCCGATGGGCACATTGACCAAAAAGATGCCGCGCCAGGTCCAGTAAGTTACGAACAGGCCGCCGAAGATGGGTCCGATCATCGAACCGATCGAGAAAATACTGCCAAACAGGCTGATCGCGCGATCGCGGATGTCGCCGAAATAATCCACGATGATCTCGGTCGCCGAGGGCGTGAAGCCTGCGCCGCCGGCCGCCTGCAGCCCGCGCAGCGCAATGAGCACATAGATATTGTCGGCCAGCCCGCAGCACAGCGACGCTATGGTGAAGGCAACGACGGAACCGACGAATACCCTGCGGCAGCCGTACATCTCGCTGAGCTTGCCACTGACCGGCAGAATGACCACGAAGCCGAGCGCGTAGGCCGTGATGGTCCAGGCGGCCCAGTCGATGGACGTGTGCAAGCCACGCCGCAGCGAATGCAACGCCGTCGCGACGATCGTCGAGTTCGATCGACATCATCAGCAACGCCAGCGCGACGATGGTAAAGACCAGCCCGCGGTGAATGGGCCGACTCTCTCCGCGAGGACTCAAATAGCCGTCGGCCGTGCGGGCTTCATTTTGGACACTCATATCAAGTCTAATATCAGTGGCAGGGGATTCGAGTCCCCCAGTCCTGGCGGTCAGGCATGCAGGGTCGAGGGCCTCCCGGAATCACGGTTACTCCAGCGGCGCGATGGAAAACTCCCGCGCCACGGCGTCGAGGCTGTCGCGCAGCGATTGCGGCATCGGGATGCCGTGGGCGCGGCGATCGAGCAGCTTGGCGTGGGTCTGCTCGCCCGGCAGCCAGATGCGCTCGACGCCCGGCAGGCGCTTCGAGTTGCGGATATCGCGGATCACGGCATCGATGGCGTGCTTGAATTCCGCCGCCGGCATGAACGCCTCGATCTCGATGGCGGCGATGGCGTGGCCGGTGTTGGTCGCCTTGCCGGTTTCCTTGACGAAGTCGACCACCTCGCGGCCGAGCGCGGCGCGGTTGAGCGCGCCGGCGAGGATGCCGATGATCAGGCTGAGCCCGTAGCCCTTGTAGTCGCCGATTGGCAGCAGATAGCCCTCGTCGGCGCGCTTCGGATCGGTCAGCGGCTTGCCGTCGCGGTCGATCATCCAGCCGACCGGCATGGCTTCGCCGCGCTGCGCCTTGAGCCGCACCTTGCCGAACGCGGCGACTGTCGGCGCCATGTCGAGCACGATCGGGGGCTCGTCCTGCGCCGGCACGGCGACGCAGAGCGGGTTGGTGCCGAGCAGGTTCTCGGCGCCGCCCCACGGCGGCAGATGGTTGTTGCTGCCGACTGCGAAATAGAGCCCGATCATGTCATGATGCAGCGGCAGCGTGGCGTAGAGCGCGGCCGGGCCCGCATGATTGCTCATGCGCGCGCCGACCCAGCCGATGCCGGTCGCCTTCGCCTTGTCGATGGCAAGATGCGTGGCGCGGCGCATCACCAGATGGCCCATGCCGTTGTCGCCGTCGATCAGGGCCGCCGACGGCCGGTCGCTGACCACGCGGATGTTCGGCCTGGCATTGACGCCTTCGGCGCGGATGCGGCGCAGGTAGATCGGCAGGCGGATGACGCCGTGGGTGTCGCTGCCGCGCAGGTCGGCTTCCGCCATCAGGCCGGCGACGATTTCCGAGTCCTCCTTTGGCAGTCCGGCCGCCACCAAGGCGCGGATAATGAAGGCGGCAAGCCGCGCGGCAGGCACGCGGGCTTCGGTTCTGTTTCTGGCGGCTTCGGACATGAACGGCATGCTCCCATGAATGGCGCAGGCTGGTTTAACCCCGCGCGGGATCATAAGATCAATCCGACCGCGGAGGAAAACGCCATGAGTATGACTGCCGAAAAACTCGACACCATCAGCGCCTGTTTCGGGACCTATCCGCAGACCCAGGCGCTCAAGAGCGGACAGATCAAGTCCGACCGCGTCGACCTGCGGCTGACCGAGGTCACGCCGGTCTACAAGGCTTTCGGCATGATGGTGCGCGACTTGAAGTTCGACATCTGCGAGATGGCAGTCGTCAGCTACCTGCAGGGCAAGGCTTACGGCAAGCCGCTCGTGCTGTTGCCCGCCACCATGATGGGCCGCTTTCAGCACGGCACCATGCTCTACAATTCCGACCGCGGCACGGTGACGCCGTCAACGCTGGAAGGCCGGCGTATCGGCGTGCGCTCGTTCGCGCAGACCACCGGCTGCTGGCTGCGCGGCATTTTGTGGAAGGACTATGGGCTCGACAACAGCAAGGTCAGATGGGTGACGTTCGAGGACGCGCACATTCCCGAGTTCAAGGATCCGCCCGGCGTCGAGCGCGCCGCCGATGGCAAGGACATGCTCAAGATGCTGCTCGACGGCGAACTCGATGCGGCGATCTTCGGCACCGTGCTGCCGACCGACCCGCGGCTCAAGAGCGTCATCCCCGATCCCGATGCGGCGGCAAAGGAGTGGTACAAGAAATACGGCACGGTGCCGGTCAACCACATGGTGGTGGTGAAGAACGCGGTGGTGAAATCTAATCCCGGCGCGGTGCGCGAAGTATTCCGCATGTTGAAAGAGAGCAAGCAGGCCGCCGGCCTGCCCAAGCCCGGCACGATCGATGCGCTGCCGTTTGGCTTCGATGCGGTCAAGCCCGCCCTCGATCTGATGTCGAGCTACGCGCTGGAGATGAAGATCATCCCGCGGCGCTATTCGGTCGAAGAGTTGTTCGACGACACGACGCGGGGACTGTAGGGTATTTTGTCATTCCGAAAGCCGCGAAGCGGCTATCCGGAATCCATATTCATCGTCGGTGCAGAGTTTGCGCCGATCGTGATTATGGATTCCGGGCTCGCGCTTCGCGCGCCCCGGAATGACGGTCACACCGCGCTTTCCGGCTGCGCCTTTTCTTTCGCCCAATAGTCCTGGCGTGCCTTGCTCGCCTTCAACCGCTCGGCATCCTCGTAGCCCGGCGCCATCGAGGCCGACGTGCCGGCCATGAACTGATGGTGTTCGATGTTGAGGAGCCGCAACCAGCTTTGCTGGCCCATGGTGAGCCCGATCATGCAGCCGAGTTCGACCAGTTGGGGCTCGCTGAAGTTTCGGTGCATGCGCTCCCAGAACGCATCGTCGGCGTTGAGGCGCCAGACGATGGCTTCCGCGTAGGCCAGCGCCGCCTTCTGCCGTTCGCTGTATTTGGTCGATTTTTCGAAATTGAGCAGATCGAACACCTGATCCTCGATCAGGCCGCCATTCGTCGTCGCTTTTACCGAGCGCTGATTACCGCAATATTCGCAGGCGACCGAGCGCGATACGTAAAGCCGGCACAACTCCTTGAGGGCATGGTCGAGCACGCCGGTACGGAAAATGTTGTGCCAGGATTCGGCGAAGAACCAGAAGCAGGCCGGCACGTGGGCGCGGATCGCCGAGCTTTCCGGCCGCGGCGTGCCTTCGCGCTGACAGCGCTCCATCTCCGCGCGCATGCGGGCGTCCATCTTGTCGAGCGGGACGTAGCTGATTCTTTGCTTGCTCACGTCGGTTGCCTTCTTGTTCGGGCTTGTGCTTTCGCATAATTGCCGGTGGTTGGCTACCGCGTCGCCGGGGCGACATGGCAAAAGCGCGTCAAGCTTTGTGGCGGGCGCCCCAACAATACCTCACATTCCGACATAAAGCGTCACGGTTCCGCCCCGGACACCGGCACAATTCATACGGTCGTTTGAATTAGAGCGGGATGGATCATGCTTCGCTGGCTGGCGCGGGCCGCTTTCGCTGCCGTTCTGCTGGCCTGTTCGGTGACCGGCGGCGCCGTCCGCGCGGACGAGCCAGCGGCTTCGCGCATCGCGGTGGCCGGCAACCGGCACACCGATCCGGCAATGATCCGCTCGTATTTTCATGTCATGCCGGGCAAGCCGCTCGATGCCGCCGCGCTCGACGCGGCGCTCAAGGCGCTCTACGCCACCGGCCTTTTCGGCGACGTGAAGATCACGCCGCAGGGCGCGGGTGTGCTCGTTACGGTCGTGGAGAATCCGACCGTCGTGCGAATCGCCTTCGAAGGCAACAAGAAGGTCAAGGATGCCGAGCTGAAGAAAGACCTGCAATCGAAAGAAGGCGGACCGTTGTCGCGCTTCTTCGTGCAGGCAGACGTCGAGCACATGACCGAGGTGTACCGGCAGCACGGCTATTTCCAGGTGCAGATCACGCCGCAGACGATCGCCGTCAAAGGCGCCGAACACGCCAAGGGCGAGCGAGTCAACCTCGTGTTCCAGATCAAGGAAGGCGACAAGCTCGCGGTGCGCAAGATCGCGTTCGCCGGCAACCGCGCGTTTCCCGACTATAAGCTCACCGGCGTGATCAAGACCGGCAAGACCAATATTTTGAGCTTTCTGCTCGACAACGACATCTACAACGCCGACAAGATCGAGAACGACTGCGATCTGCTGCGCGGCTTCTATCGCGATCATGGTTACGCCGACATCCGCGTGCGCTCGTCCGCGAGCTATGATGCCGAAAGCAAAGGCGTCGTCGTCACCTATACGCTTGATGAAGGCCCGCTCTACCGCTTCGGCAAAGTTGCAATCGAGACGCAGCTGAAAGCGGTCGACGCCGCGTCGATGCGTCCCTATCTGCGCATGCAATCCGGCGGCATCTACGACGCCGATGCCGTGCGCAAGACAATCGACGATCTGACCATGGCGCTGGCGCGACAGGGGCAGCCATTCGCCAGCGCCGAGGCCCGCATGACCCGCGAGCCGCCGTCGCCCGGCGGCACCGGCGTCATCGATCTCGTCTACACGATCACGCAAGGCGAACGCCTCTATGTCGAGCGCATTCAGATCCACGGCAACACCAAGACGCAGGACAGCGTCATCCGCCGCGAATTCGATTTCGGCGAAGGCGATGCCTACAACAACGCGCTGGTCGATCGCGCCGAGCGGCGGCTGAAGGCGCTCGGCTATTTCAAGTCGGTCAAGATCGAGACCGCGCGCGGCTCGGCGCCCGATCGCGTGGTGCTTAACGTCAACGTACAGGAGCAGGACACCGGAAATTTCTTCATCTCCGGCGGCTATTCCACCTCGACCGGCCTGATGGCGAGTGTCACCGTCAGCGACAGCAATCTCCTGGGCACCGCATATAACGGCAAGATCTCGGTGACCTGGGGCCAATATGCCGAGGGCTTCGATGTCGGCCTCACCGATCCGTATTTCCTTGGCCAGCGCATGCCGGCCGGCGTCGAAGTGTTCGGCAATGAGACGCTCGGCAACGTCAATCAGTCGTTCAACAGTACCGTGTATGGCGCGAAGCTGTCGCTCGGCACGCCGCTCACCGACCAGCTCGGCGTCACCTGGACTTACTCGATCTACAATCAGGCGGTGTCGCTCGATCCGGCCGAAGGGGTGTCGTCGCTGCCGATTCAGCAGGCGGCTGCCGCCGGGCCGATCTGGGTGTCATCGATCGGCCCAACCGTCACTTATTCGACGCTCGATAATGCCAAGAACCCGACCAGCGGATTGCGTCTGGTGACCAGCAACGAACTGGCCGGCCTCGGCGGCGCCGCGAGGTTCGCCAAGACCACCGAAGACGTGAGCTACTACCATCCGATCGTCGGCGACCTCGTCGGCATGGTGCGTGCGCAGGGCGGCTACGTGACGCCGTATGACGGCCAGCAACTGCCGCTGCTCGATAATTTCTTCGGCGGACCGCAGCTCATCCGCGGCTTTGCGCCCAACGGCTTCGGCCCGCGCGATATCACGCCCGGCACCGCCATGGATAATGTCGGCGGCAACATCTACTGGACGTCTTCGGCGGAGCTTGAAGCGCCGGTGCCGGGCGTGCCAGCGGACGCCAATTTAAAGGCGCTCGCGTTCACCGATGTCGGCAGCCTGTGGGCCACCGGATCGGGCGCTTCGGGCCTCGCTTCGCTGTCGCCGTCACAGCAAATCGCCAACTCGCAAGCCCTGCGCGCGTCCATGGGCGTCGGCTTGGTTTGGAATTCCCCGTTCGGTGCGCTGCAGGTCGATTACGCCTATCCGGTCGCCAAGCAGCCGTACGATGTGACCCAGCGACTCAATTTCACCGCAGGAGCATTTTAGTCGACCGCCGTAACGAAAAGCCCCGGGACATGGCCCGGGGCTCCGTTCGTGGTCGCCGAAGCATCGCTCACAATGCCGCGGCTCTTTTCCCTCAGTGTCCGTGGCCGTGGAACGTCCCGTGCGGCCCTGTCACGTGGGGGTGCGCTGTCACGTGGGGATGCACCGTCCCATGGAAGTGTATCGCGCCGTGCGGGTGGATGGCCGCGTGAGGATGAATAACTCCGTGCGGATGCGTGTGCGGCATGAAGTGCGGATGCGGGTGCAGCACGGGATGCAGCGGGTGCGGATGCGGGTGATGCGGATGGAACGGTTGACCATGGTGATGCCACCAGTGCCAGCCGATGGGTCCGCCCCAGCCGATGCCCTGATGTAGATTCTCTCCGCACCAGTACCAGCCCGAGCCGTGCCAGCCGCCGTCGTACCAGCAATAGCCGTGGCCGGAATACTAATAGATTTCCGGTTCGACGCTTGCTGCCGCTGCGGTGCTTCTCAGCCAGCCCTGGTTATCCTGTGCGAGCACAAGCGCGTTGCCTTCGCCGATCGTAGTGCCGTCTACGGTGACGCATAGGCCATCCGGATTTGAGATCGCGAACGCGTCAGCCCGCCGCTTGAACGCCGGCAATTCCCAGATCTGAGAATCCGCGCCGGTACACTCAGCGATCACGACCGGGTCGCCGGCGCCCGGCGGTTGGTTGGGAGTTCCTGGAATGGCGTCGAGACAGTAGCCGGCGTTGGTCAGCGTCCCGCCGCCCTCATAACCGAAAGTCTGATTGGGCTTTCCGGAGCAGGCAGAAATAACCACGTGGGCAGCGGCCTGATCCTGCGCGACGTTGATGCACCAGCTGGCGTCTGGGGTCGAGAGTACGGACTTGAAGACATAGTAGTCTTCGGCCGCCTGGGCCGAAAAGCTTGCCAGAAAAAATGCACGAGCGCGATCAGTCTCGCTGAGCAGAGATTAGTCTGATTGGTACGGTCACAAGCCTTATCCTTGTTATTGTGTTATGGCGACTTCGGACCGACGTTGGCTGAGAAACGGCCCATGGGCCTTGATTTAAATCAACGTCTCAGGCATCCGATCGGTTGCGGTTGGAGAATCGAGCAACCGAACGAGGCGATCTAGCGGGTCAATTCACTGGCGGGCCGCTTTGAGGCCAGCGTTTGCGCTAACCCGTCACGCCGCGAGGCCTTGCTCCATCGCGAGTTCGGCCTTGAGACTTTCGACATCACGGAAGATCGAGGCGATGGCGAGCACGCGGCCGGCCTGCTTGTAGCGCAGCAGGCAATCCTTGGCCTTGATATCGCCGTTGATCGCGATCTCGTCCCACTGCTCGGCGTGTCCGACGTAATTGATCGGCACGTCGTAATGCTGACTCCAGAAGAACGGCACGGCGTCGAAGCACTCCTTCAGTCCGAGCATGTTGAGCGCCGCCGTCTGTCCCTGGCGCTCCGCCACCACCCAATGCTCGACGCGGATGTTGTGGCCGGAATGTGGATCGGGCCAGCGGGCGATGTCGCCCGCGGCAAAGATGCCAGGCGCGTTCGTCTCCAGGAATTCATTGACCGCCACGCCGCGATCGATGGCGAGTTCGGCCTTTTCGGCCAGCGCCAGACGCGGCCGCACGCCGACACCGACGACGACAAGATCGGCATCGAGCGAGCCGCCGCTTTTGAGCGTCGCGCGCTGCGCTGGCCGTCGATCGCCGTGACTGTGTCTTGCAGGTGAAAGACGACGCCGTGCTCTTCGTGCAGCGCGCGGACGAAGTCGCCCATGTCTCGCCCCAGCAGGCGCTCCATCGGGCGGGCCTCCGGCGCTGCAACGTGAACCTCGATGCCGCGTGTGCGCAACGCCGCGGCGGATGAAACTCGCGCCGATCACGACGGCGCGGCGCGCGGTCTGGGCGAGATCGATGATCGCGTGGCTGTCGGCGAGCGAGCGCAGTGTGTGCACATGCGGCTGATCGGCGCCGGGGATCGGCAGCCGCACCGGCTCGGCGCCGGTCGCCAGCAACAGCCGGTCGTAGGCGAAGGTCTTGCCGCTCGAGGTCACGACTTCGCGCGCCTTGACCGTGATGCCGGTCACCTCGGTATCGAGATGCAGGTCGATGCCGTTGTCGGCATAGAACGCGTCGGGCCGCAGCGGCACCCACTCTTCCGGCGCGCTGCCGGCCAGATAATCCTTCGACAGGTTCGGCCTGTCGACCGGCGCTGCCGGATCCTGACTCAGCATGACGATGCCGCCGTCGTAGCCGCGCCGCCGCAGCATCTCGGCCGCCGCAAAACCGGCTCCGCCGCCGCCGACGATGACGATGCGGCGCGGCGCATCCGTGCTGACCGCGCGCCGCGGTTCCGGCTGCGGGAGTTTCTCGCGCACGAAGATGCGGCCGTCGCGCCGCTCGACCTTCCAGCAATCGACCGGACTTAGGGCCGGCGCGCGCAAGGCCTCGCCGTTGTGCAGATCGAAACAGGCGTGGTGCCATGGGCAGCGAACTGTTGCGCCAACGACGATGCCGTCGGCGAGCGGCCCATGGTAGTGACTGCAATGAGCGGCGATCGCGAACACATCCGCGCCGTTCGCAACCAGCAGAACCTCGTCGTCGCCGACATGCCCGGCGAGACGGCCATTGACGAGATCGGATGAGGCGACACCTCGGGTGAGATCGGGGCCGCTTGCGGAAGATTGTTCGGTCATTGTCGTCCTGCCTTTTGCTGACAAATCGCCAACTCCCGACAACGTCTTTGTTGTTGACGACATTGCGCGGGCGCTAGGGCCCGCAGACGCCTGCTGAGAAAGCGCTACCTGGTCGGGGGAACAGTGCCGTCATCCGGTGCGCTGATACCGTCATATTTTTTCTTGAGTGTGACATTTTTAGCACATCAAGACTCGGACATTTGCTGTATGGTGTGGCGTGGCCAAATGAAGGCATAAGTCTGGCAAATTTTTGCCGCAACCTTCAGCCTACAGGGGGGTGCCACGGAAAAGCGACCGCCAACGCGCAATTTGCGCGCCGTTCCCGAGCCGGGATGCGCCGACCTTTCAGGCCTGCATATCCTGGTCGTCGAGGATTCGGCGGACCTGGGCGTCGCGGTGGCGAGCCTGCTGCAGGCCTGCGCGGCCGAAGTCGCCGGCCCCGTCGCGACGACTGCGGACGCCTACCGGCTGATCGACGGACGGCTTCCTGACGTGGCGCTGATCGACATTCACTTGCGCGCCGGCGAGCGTGCCGACGAGCTGATTGCGCGATTACATGACCAGGGCGTTCGCGTTGTCGTGACCTCCGGCGATTCCAGCCGGTTGGGGACAGGCGTGAAGGCCGACGTCGCGCTGTCAAAGCCGTTCAGCGAGGAAGAGCTGATCGCCGCCGTGATGCCGGCGCATGCCGCCTCAGTGGCGAGCCGCACCGCTCGGGCGTCGATGCCGCCTCTTGGGACCACGGCAATCCGCTGACGCTGGTTGGCGCGGTTCAATTTCGCGCCCGTGGCGCCAGCGCCGCTCCGTCCAGGCTGCTTCCTTTCCGCGAACGCGGCGTTAGCCTTTCCACAGCGGCGCGAATTGCGTGGCGACTATCTGCTCGTAGGGCACGTCGTCCTTGAGTACGCCTTGCGCGCGACAGAACGCTGTCATGCCGGCCACGAATTCGCGCGAGATCGTCGCGTCGTAGAACGGCAGGTCGCGGCGGATCAGCTCGACGATCAAGCCCGCTTCCTCGGGCGGGAACAGGCGTTTGCCGACCTCGCCGGCACGCGTCACGTCTTGTTTGAGCGCGGCCTGGGTCTTGACGATGGCGCGCACCGCGGCTGCCACCGTGTCCGGCGAGCGCGCGATCAACGCGTCGGTCGTGGCAATCGTCGGCTCAGTGTAATTGAAACAGGCCTTCGGCCCATCGCCGCGGCGCACGTCGGCGATCAGCGTACCGAAGCCCTCGCGCACCGCGACTTCGGCGCCCATGCCGTTGGCCCAGAAGCCGTCGAGCTTGCCGTCCTGCACGGCGCGCGCCGCCATCACGCCGAAATTCGGCACGGTGCCGATGATGCCCGGTACCGGCGCGATCGTGACCTTGTCGCGTTCGAGATCGATCCCGGCCGCGCCCAGCAGTCCGCGCAG
This sequence comes from uncultured Alphaproteobacteria bacterium, assembly GCA_963729965.1. Lineage (GTDB taxonomy): Bacteria > Pseudomonadota > Alphaproteobacteria > Rhizobiales > Xanthobacteraceae > BOG-931. The sequence goes on along the minus strand of CAVSPX010000003.1, from coordinate 155,789 downwards.
GCCGGTATTGACCCACGGCGCCGCGCCAATGGTGCGGCCTTTGACGACGCTGAAATCGCCGCGCTTGGCGCCGAGATCGGCGCGCATAAGCAGAAACCAGTACATGCCCTGAGACTGCGCGGCGATCAGCTTCGCGCCCTTGAAGCCGGGAAATGCCGACAGCACCGCATGCGCGGCGCCGCCGACGAAATCGATCGTGCCGTCGCGCAGCGCCTCATAGGCCTTGTCGACCGGGTAAACCAGTTCGAGTGAGACATCGAGCCCTTCGGCTTTGAAAAAGCCAAGCTCGACCGCGGCTTCGGCGATGAAATAGGACGGCGAGATTTTGTCAGGAACGGCAAGTTTCATTTTTCACCTCGTCATGTGCCCGCGCATGGCCGTTCGAAGAACGGCATCGCTTCGCTTGCCTATGTCGCGGGCATCCACGTCTTTGCTAACTGTCTGGTGATCAAGACGCGGATGGCCGGAACAAATCCGGCCATGACGTCCTCGTGAGTACGCGAGCGAGAGAGTACACGCCTAGTTCTTCCCATTCATCAGCCAGCCGAATTTTTCCTTCGCCTTGCGCGCGATCTCGTGGCTCGGCGCGTTGCTGGGCGGAAACTTCTCGCGCCAGTGCCACGGCTTGCAGGCGTTGATCAGCGCCACCGAGTGGGTGAAATTGCCGACGGCGCGGCGGTCCGGCGGCAGCGCCGGATCGGCGCTCGAATCCCATGAGCCGGTGATGAACTGGATCGACTCCTTGGGGTCGGTGCGGCTGAGCATCGCCCATAAGGTCTGTTCGAGATTGGTGACGTCGATGTCGTCGTCGACCACGACGACATATTTGGACGCGTAAGCCGAGGCGCCGCATTGCGCACCGATGTGCAGCGCCTGCACGGCGTGGCCGGGATAGCGCTGCTTGATCGAGATGGCGTGGAAGATGCGCGCCGCGCCGACTTCGTGACACCACACCTGCTCAACGCCCGGCACGCCCGCGTTGGTCATGTTCTGCTTGATCATGGCCGAGCGCATCACCGCGCGATAGCGCGCCATTTCGTCCGGGCCGCCGCCCATCGGCGGCACGCCGAGCAGAATCGGGTCGTTGCGGTGATAGATCGCCTTGATGTCGAGCACCGGGATCGGGCGCACGCCGCCCGCATAGTGGCCGGTCCACTCGCCGAACGGCCCCTCGTCCTTGCGGCGGTCCGGCGTGACGTAGCCTTCCAGCACGATCTCGGCGTTGGCCGGAAAGGGCAGGCCGGTGACCTGGCCGCGCACCATCTTGGTCGGCCGGCCGCGCATGCCGCCGACGATGTCGAGTTCGAAGGTGCCGTAGGGTGCTTCGACGCCGCCGTAGAAGAAGGCCAGCGGATCGCCGCCGAGTACCATCACGACCGGCATGGCCTCGCCGCGCGCCCAGTATTTCTCGCGATGGATGTAGCCATGGTGGCCGCGCGCGGTGACGAAGCCGACCGATGTCTTGTCATGCACCATGGCGCGATAGGCGCCGGCATTGAGCCAGTTCTCTTCCGGATCGCGGGTAATACTGTAGGTGCCGGTGCCGATATAGCGGCCGCCGTCCTTCTCGTGCCAGATCGGCGACGGGAATTTGGTCACGTCGATGGCGTCGCCGGTGAGCACGTTCTCCAGCACCGGGCCGTCATCGACGATCTCATGCGGAATGATCTTCGGCTCGACCAGATAGGCCTCCCGATAGGCGTCGCTCAGCTCCCATTTGTTGAGGTGATCGGGAAAGCCGAGCGTCATGTTGCGGCGGACGCCGGCGAACATGTTGAGCAGCACGCGATAGCCCTTGGGGCAGCCGGGAACGTCGTCGAATACCACGCATGGGCCGTTCTCCTCGCGCAGGATCGCCTCGGCGGCGAGGCCAATATCCTCCTGCCAGCTCGCACCCTCGATTTTGCGGACTTCGCCAAGCGCCTCGGCGGCGTTAAGCCACTCGCGCAAGTCGTCGTATGCGATCGCCGCCTTGACGTTGCTGTGCTGCTGCATGAGAGCCTCCATTGCGGCGGTCAGGATGGCGGGCGGAGACGCCTTGTCAATGGCCGCGGGCGCGGCCCAGCCGTGTCATTATGCGGCAAGGCCAAGCATGAACAGCGCGATGCCGACCGCCGACGATCCGATCAATGTCGCCGCCGTGCCGATCTTGAAACGGAACACCGCGAGCATTGCGCAGAGAAACAGCCCCACAGCCCAGAAATCGACGGTGGTGTAGACGGGAAATTCAAACCGGAAATAGCTGAAATGAATGCGTTCGACCTGCCCGAACAAGGTGCGTAGTCCGAACCAGACCGAGAGATTGAGGATCATTCCGACCGCCGCGGCGGTGACGGCCTGCATGGTGCTGTTGAGGAAGGTGTTGCGGCGCAAGCCTTCGAGAAACGGCGCGATGAGCATGATCCAGAGGAAACACGGGCACATCGTCATCCAGGTCGCCAGTAAACCGCCGAGCGCGCCGGCGACGAGCGGCGGCAATTGACCGGGATCGCGAAATGCCGCGACCGAGCCGAGGAATTGGGTGACGATCATGATGGTGCCCGGCACCATCTCGCCCATCGCGATGCCTTCCTGAACCTCGCGCGACGAGAGCCAGTGATAGGAGGTGACGACCTGCTCGGTGGCATAGGCGACAACGGCGTAATCGCCGCCGACCGCCATCAGGGCGACCTTGGCGAACAACAGGGAAATTTGCGTGAAGATGTTGTGCAGGCCGAAGATGACGAGCAGCATGATCGGCGGCGCGAGCCACAGCACGAGCCAGAACGTCAGCGAAGTCATGAAGTGTCTGAGACTGGGCTTTGCGTGCTCGGGCAAATCGCTGAACTCGGCGTTTGCCGCATGGTCGAATTTCGCAGCCGGGACGGGACGAGCGATTCCGCGATAACCGGTCAAGGCAGCGAAAGCTCCGATCAGTCCGGCGGCCGTCATGACGATGGGGAAGGGGACTTTGATGAATGCGGCCACAAACGAGGCGCCGGCCAGCGCCGCCATCGACGGGCTGTGCAGTACGTGCCGGCCGAAACGCAGGATGCCCTCGGCCATCACGGCGAGGATGGCGGGCCTGATGCCGAGCGATATGGCATGCCCGATCGGCGAGTCGCCGCCGGTCACATAGCCGAACGTCAACGCCATCATGCAGACCATGCCGGGTAGCACGAACAGGCCCCCGGCAATGATGCCGCCGAGCGTGCGATTCGTCAGCCACCCCACGTAGATCGAAAGCTGCTGCGTCTCCGGCCCGGGCAGCGCGATGCAATAACTCAGCGCGTGAAAAAACCGGTCCTCGGAGATCCAGCGTTTCACCTGCACCAGCAGCCGGTGCATGGTCGCCAGTTGCAAGGCCGCTCCGCCGATGCCGGCGACGGAAACCTGCCCCCAGACGCTGAATGCCTCACGAAGGTGGGCGGCGCCCGGTGCCCGCGCGGCGGGGCGTTCGACGAATGCGTCCATCGGGCCAAATCACCGATTTTCCGGGGTAATTGCAAGAGGACCGAAGGTCGCCAAATGCCGCCGGCCGGTTTGGCCCGGTTTTGAGGGTGGCGACGTCCCCGCCGGAGTTTCAGACGAGCCATTCCCGCTTGGGCATAGGCGCGCCGCGGTGCTTCGGCTATGCTCCGGCGGGGTGTCAGGGTCCTAATTCGATCCCCGGGACGGGGGCAATGAGACGGCGTGCTAAAGCAGGCGGACCGGGAAAGCCGGGGCGCGGCAAGTCGATTGTCGTGCGGCGCCGTCCTGTTGAGTCCGCGAAGAGGGCGCGCAATCGCCGCGTGTCCGCGCCAGGCTCCGCCTCCGAGCTTGTACGGCTTAAGCGCGAGCGTCGGGACATCGCCGACCAGCAGCACGCCACCGCAGAGGTCTTGCAGCTTATCAGCAACTCCTCCGGCGACCTGCAGCCGGTGTTTGCCAGTATCCTGGAGAGCGCGGTTCGGCTGTGCGACGCGCATAACGGCGTCATCAACCGCTGGGACGGCGATGCGCTGCATCTCGCGGCGACGCATAACATGCCGGATGCATTCATCGCCGTCCGCAAGAGTTCGCCGTACCGGCCGGAGGAAAATTCCGCGACCGTGCGCCTGCTGGCGCGCAAAGGCGCAATCCACATCGTCGATCTGGCAAAAGATCCGGCTTATCTTGCGCGCAATCCATCGACCGTTACGGCCGTCGAGCTCGGCGGCGTGCGCACCACGTTGGCGGTGCCGCTGCTGAAAGACAACGAGCTGGTCGGCTCGTTCACGGTCGGCCGCCGGGTGGTCCGGCCTTTCACCGCCAAACAGATCAAGGTCGTTGAGAATTTTGCCGCTCAGGCGATCGTCGCCATCGATAACGCGCGCTTGCTGCACCAGTTGCAGGAAACGCTGCAGCAGCAGGCGGCCGCCGCTGAGGTGCTCAAGATCGTCAGCCGGTCGACCTACGACCTGCAGGCCGTGCTCGACACGCTCATCGAAATTGTCGCCAGGCAGTGCGGCGCCGATCTCGCCGCGATCCATCCCGAGCGGTCGTATTTCAGCGCCTACTCGATCTACGGCGGACCGGAAAACCATAAGGAAGTGGCCGGCGGCGTGGCGTTCGAGCCGGGCGACGGCAGCGTAATGGCGCGGACGGCGCGCGAAGGCCGGCCGGTCCAGGTCGCCGACGTGCTCGCCGACCCCAACTATACGCTGCACGAGGTGCAGCAAAGGCTTGGCTACCGCACGGTGCTCGGCGTGCCGCTCTTGCGCGAGGGCCGCGCGGTCGGGATCATCGTGCTGATGCGCTCCACGGTTCGGCCGTTCACCGAGCAGCAGATTGCGCTCGCGCAAAACTTTGCCGCGCAGGCCGTCATCGCCATCGAAAATACCCGGCTGCTAACCGAGTTGCGCTGGCGCACGGATGAACTCATCCGTTCGGTCGAAGAACTCGAGCGTGAGCGCAACAACAAGCTGATGAATCTGGAAGCGATAGTCGCGTCGATCTCGCACGAGGTGCGGCAGCCGCTGGCGAGCATTGCGTCCAACGGCGGTGCTGCGCTGCGCTTCCTCGGCCATGCGCCGCCCAACATCGGCGAGGTGCGCCTGGCGTTGAACCGCATGGTCAACGACAGCCACCGCGCCAGCCAGGTGTTCGACAACATCCGCGCGCTGTTCGGCAAGGCCGACAGGGGATACGAGCCGATCGATGTGAACGAGCTGGTTCGCGGCGTGGTGAGCAGCCTGCAGTCCGAACTCGGAGATCACGGCATCGAAACAGGGCAGGACCTGGCGCCTGGGCTGCCGCCGGTAAACGGCCACCGCGGCCAGTTGCAGGAGGTGCTGATCAACCTCATTCGCAATGCGATCGAAGCGATGCATGCCGGCAACAGCAACCGACGAGTTCTTGCAGCTGCGCACCGGACCGCACGGCGGCAATCGGATTTTCGTCGCGGTCGAGGATTCCGGACCGGGGATCGACCCGGTCCTGCTCGAGAACATATTCGATGCCTTCGTGACCACGAAGCCGCAGGGCATGGGTCTCGGACTGGCGTTGTCCCGGATGATCATCGACCGGCATGCCGGACAGCTTTCGGCGGTGCCGGCCGAACCGCACGGCACGACTTTCCGCATTGTGTTGCCAGGCGGAACCGGGCCCGGACCGGATGCGAGCCCGTGAGCACGCCAGCTGAACTGCAGCCGACGGTGTTCGTCATCGATGACGACGCTGACCTGCGTGAGGCGCTCTCAAGCCTGTTTCGGTCGGTCGGTCTGCAAGTGAAGGCGTTCGCCACCGCGCCCGAGTTTTTGCAAATCAAGCTGCCGGAGGGGCCGACCTGCCTGGTCCTCGATGTGCGGCTGCCCGGCCTGAGCGGGCTCGATTTCCAGGCCGAGCTGAGCCGGTCGAAGATCGATATTCCGATCGTTTTCATGACCGGCCATGGCGATATCCCGATGACCGTGCGTGCCATGAAAGCCGGCGCCGTGGAATTCCTGCCCAAGCCGTTCCGCGATCAGGACATGCTGGACGCCGTGCAGGCGGGGCTCGAGCGGGACCGCGGCCGCCGCAAAAACGCCGGCGAAACCGCCAAACTCAAGGCGAGCTTTGATAGCCTCACCGCCCGCGAGCAGGAGATCATGGGCCTGGTTACCGCCGGCCTGATGAACAAGCAGATTGCCGGCCAGCTCGGGGTCAGCGAGATTACCATCAAGGTCCATCGCGGCAACGTCATGCGCAAGATGAACGCCCGGTCGCTCGCCGATCTGGTGCGGATGGCGGATGCCTTGGGAGTGCGGCGTGCGCCGCCTTGAAGCCGCCGTGCAACTATACTGAAGTATAGTTCCGTATCCCCAAACGATACTCAAAGCTTGCTGAAGTACAGTGACGCGCGCCGTCGCTGTGCATTAAATTGCGTCACCGTAGGAAATCGGAATTGGCAAAATCCCACGTGATCTCCATCATCGACGACGATCCATCCGTACGCGAGGCCACTCAAAGCCTCATCCGCTCGCTCGGCTACGATGCACAAGTCTTTGCTTCAGCTGAGGAATATCTGCAGTCGGACAATTTGAACGTCTCGTCCTGCCTGATCACCGATCTGCACATGCCGGGGATGAGCGGTACCGATCTGCAGGATCGCCTGATAGCCGAGGGCTACCAGATTCCGATCATTTTCGTCACGGCCTACTATGAGGATCGGATTCGCGACCGGGTCATGCACGCCGGCGCGTTCGGGTTCCTGCGCAAGCCGTTCAACGACGAAAGCCTCATCGCCTGCCTCGACAAGGCGCTCAACGCTTCCTCCACCAGGCAGTAAGCCGCTATCTCTTCGGCCCGCATTGTTTGTTGCTGGCCGACGCCGGCGGCGCTAAACGATTCGCGCGCCGGCCTATACGCACGTATAGGCTCACCAATCCTTCAGACATTAATTGTTTCCTAACGTAGAATAGTGGCTTGCCACCCCCGCTCTTAGGTTGCGATCAAAGGGGAGCGGGTGTCATGCAAACCAACAGGGTCGCTGCTATTGCGGACTTTGGCCGGGCGCCGTCCGGCAAGGTCACGTCCGACGAAGTGCTGGTCCAGCTGATCGCCGGCGGCGACAAGGACGCGCTGCGGGTGCTGTTCGCCCGGCATAATGTGCGCGTGTTCCGCTTCCTGATGCGCATCGTCGGCAACGACGCGACCGCGGAAGACCTGGTGAACGAAGTTTTCCTCGAGGTCTGGCGCAATGCCGGCCGGTTCGAGGCGCGCTCACAGGTGTCGACTTGGATTTTGGCCATTGCGCGCTACAAGGCGCTGGCATCGATGCGGCGGCGTCAACACGACGAGCTCGACGAAGAAGCCAGCGAAATGATCGAGGACACGGCGGACGATCCCGAGGTCACCGTGCAAAAGACCGAGCGCAGCGCCCTGCTGCAGCAATGCCTGAAGCAGTTGTCGATCGCGCATCGGCAGGTGGTCGATCTCGTCTACTATCACGAGCAGTCGATCGACGAAGTCGCGGAAATCATCGGCGTGCCGGCGAGCACGGTGAAGACCCGGATGTTCTATGCGAGGAAGCGTATCGCCGAGATGATGGCGGAACGCGGCGTCGAGCGGGCTTGGCTCTAAAGGCGTTGGCTTTAAAGGGCTTGGTTCCGACATTCGCGGCGCCTGGGCGGGCGCATCGTTGACAAGAACCGATCTATCGCGCCGATAATGCACCTCCGGACCGCGGCGGCGCTGTTGCGACCGCCGCTCCCAATCGGAGGACGTCATGAACCGCCCCAGCCAGGGATTTCCGCCTGTTCTCGATCACCGCGGCGCGCCGCGCGTGCGCCGGTTCGACGCCCAGCGCTGGCTGATCGACAACATCATCCGCGCCAACGGCATCGATTGGGACCAGCCGCGTTCGCTCTATATCCACGCGCCGTGCGGCATGGAGGCCAACGCCGATTTCGCCGGCATCCGCGAGCGGGTGAAGAAGATGGCCGACATCGGTCCGGCTTTCGCCGCCGTAGCGCGGCGCCGCGAGGCCAAGGCCAATGCGGCCGCGCAGGACGACCATAAGGTCTCCGCGCGCGACAATTTCTTCATGGCGGCGGTGCATTGGGGCGCCGCGCAATGGCCATACGACGAGAACGACGAAACCAACATCACTTACAACAACAAGAAACGGGAGTGTTACGCCAAGTATGCGGCGCTCGCCGACCATCACGTCGAAGCGGTGCGGGTGCCGTTCAAGGACAAGGCCATACCGGCCTGGCTGCACCTGCCGCCGAGTTACACCGGCGGCAAGCTGCCGGTGGTGATCTCGATCCCGGGAATGGACAGCTACAAGGAACTTCAGGTCGCGCTCTACGGCGACAAGTTTCTCAACCGCGGCATGGCGGTGCTGGCGATCGACGGGCCGGGCCAGTACGAGGCGCCGATGATCGGGCTGTATTTCTCGATGGAGAACTGGATGGCGGCTGGCCCGGCGCTGGTCGACTGGATCGCAGCGCGGCCCGAACTCGACGCCACGCGCGTCGCCGCGTCAGGAACGAGCTTCGGCTCGCTGTTCGGCACTGTACTCACCGCCAACGAGCCGCGCATCAAAGCCTGTGCGGTGATGTCGGTGTGCCACGAGCCGGGCTGTCACACGATTTTTCAGGAAGCCTCGCCGACCTTCAAGAAGCGCTTCATGTACATGTCGGGCATCGTCGACGAGGATGAATTCGACGAGTTTCGCAAAAAGATCACCTGGGAGGGCCACGCCGAGAAAATCCGCGTACCCTATCTGTGCGTGGCCGGCGAGGCCGAAGAGCTGAGCCCGCTCGAACATTCCGAGCATTTGATGGCGGCGCTGCAGGGGCCGAAGCAAATGGTGGTCTATCAGGAATCACGGCACTCAGTCGGCAACGTTCCGGCCGCCAACCTCGGGCCGTTTCCGCCCATTCTCGTCGCCGACTGGATCGCCGACCGATTGGCCGGCAAGCCCTTCGTCAGCGAACGCTGGTACGTCACCGGGTCCGGCCAAATCGACAAGACGGTGTATTGAGGGGCCATTCTGGATTGCCGCCCACGGCGGCAAGTCCGGAATCCATGTTCACCGGTCAGCACATATGGGTTCCGGGCTCGCGCTTCGCGCGCCCCGGAATGACGGGTGCACAATAAATGAAAATTCTCCGTCGCGAATTCCTCAACCTGGCTGTCGGCGCCGCCGCGTTGTCGTCACAGCGCGCTCACGCAGACAGCTATCCATCGCGTCCGGTGCGCGTCATCGTCGGACTGCCGCCCGGCAATTCGCCCGACATCGTCGCACGGCTTGTCTGCGCATACTTGTCGGAGCATCTCAGCCGCCCGTTCGTGGTCGAGAACCGGCCCGGCGCCGCCACCGGGCTCGCAACCGAATACGTGGTGCACACTGCGGCGGACGGCTACACGCTGCTGCTTGTGCTTGCCGGCAACGCCGTCAACGGCTGGGTCTATAAGCTGCGCTACGATTTCATTCGCGACGTCGCGCCGGTCGCCTCGATCGGCGGAATTCCGCTGGCGATGGTGATCAATCCGTCGCTGCCGGCGAAAACCGTCCCCGAATTCATCGCCTACGCCAAGGCCAATCCGGGCAAGTTGTTCTTCGGTTCATCCGGCAACGGCAGCCTGCCGCATATTCTCGGCGTCCTGTTCGAAATGAAGGCCGGCGTGAAGCTCGTCCATGTTCCCTACAAGGAAAGCGTGTTTCCTGATCTGCTGGGCGGTCAGGTGCAGCTTGCCTTCGAGCCGGTGCCGGCGGTGATCGGCTACATCAGGTCCGGCAAGCTGCGCGCGCTCGGCGTCTCGACCAAACAGCGCTTAGAGTTTGTCCGGGAACATCAGGCCGGATTACAAAGTTTTCGCAGCATGAGGCGGATTGATGCGAGGCGCAAGAACGACAGCGCCTTGCGATTGAGGTTCTCCCAGTCCTTCGCGAGCCGTCGGCAACGGTTGAGCCACGCAATGGTACGTTCGACGACCCAACGGCGTGGGAGAATGACAAAACCTTTGGCGTGATCAGAGCGCTTGACGATTTCAGTTTCGAGGTGAGGCAGAATTTTCGCCAAGGCCTTTTGGAATTCCGGCCCCTGATAGCCACCGTCGGCAAACAACTTTTTCAAGAAGGGATACATCCCGAAAAGGGTTGCAAGGAGCAGGACGCCACCGTCGCGATCCTGGATATTGGCGGGATGAACGATCGCGTGGAGCAACAAACCCAGCGTATCTACGAGAATATGGCGCTTCTTGCCCTTGATCTTTTTGCCCGCATCATAGCCAGGCGGATCGATGCAGGCCCCCCTTTTTCAGCGCTCTTCACGCTTTGGCTATCGATGATGGCGGCGGTGGGACTGGCCTCTCGTTCGCCTTGCTCGCGGCACTCCACATATAGGGCGTGATGGATCCGATCGAGCGTGCCGTCGTAGCTCCACAAATCAAGATAGTCGAAAAGAGTGCTGCGTGGCGGCAGATCTTTCGGGATCGCCCGCCACTGGCACCCCGTGCTCAACACATACATGATCCCGTTCATCACTTCGCGCACGTCGACGTGCCGCTTGTTACCACCACGCTTGGCCGGTGGAATAAACGGCTCGACATGCGCCCATTCGTCGTCGGTCAGATCGCTCGGATATCGTAGCGCGCTACGGTCGTAACGCCTGCGGTTTTTCGCCGTCCACATCGGTGACCATCCTCGAATCAGGCCACCACTCTTAGAATCACAAATGATTCATTGGATTCAACTTGTTCTCGGACAGACACTTAAAGCTTCTGCCGGACGTTCCGGCCTTGGCCGAATTCCTGCCGGGCTATGAGGCGACCGGCTGGCTCGGCATCGGCGCGCCCGCGGGGACGCCCGAGGACGTCATCGGCATCGTCGCCAAGGCGGTCAATGCCGGGCTCAACGATCCAAAGCTTGTTGGCCGCATGGAGGCACTCGGCGTCGTGCCCGATCCGATGACGCCCGCGGCGTTCAAACAATTCATCGCCACCGAAACCACCAAATGGGGCGAGGTCGTCAAATTCGCCGGCATCAAGGCGGAGTGAGCGTCCACTTTTCGGGATCATGCTGTAGCATTTCAGCGGCGCCGAACGGTTTCCGGCGCGCCGAGCGCTGCTTCGTCGCCGCCTCGGGCGAGATCGACAAGACGCGTATCGATCCGGGAGCGCGCTTCAGCCGACCCGCACGATCTGCTTGCCGAAATTCTTGCCGTGCATGAGCCGCAGAAATGCTTCGGGCATGCGCTCGAAGCCCTCAAGCACGTCCTCCTTGAAGCGGAGCTTGCCCGCCTGTTGCCAGGCGGCGAGGCGGCGCAAGGCTTCCTCGCGCCGGTGCCACCAGTCGAACACCAGAAAGCCGTGGATGCTGGCGCGGGTTACGATCAGGTGGCCCATGAAGCGCTCGCCGATGTCGGGCTTGCCGAACCGGTCGGCGAGCGACACGCGGCCGCAGATCACCACCCGCGCGGCGATGTTCAGGTTCTTCATCGCGGCGTCATGGATCGGGCCGCCGGTATTGTCGAAGAATACGTCGACGCCTTGCGGGCATGCCTGTTTCATCGCCGCCGTCAGATCGTTGGCCGTCTTGTAGTTGACGGCCGCATCGAAGCCGAGTTCGCGGCACCATTGCAGCTTGGCATCGTCGCCCGCGATCGCCACCGCGCGGCATCCGGCGAGCTTGGCGATCTGCCCCACCAGCTGCCCGACCGCGCCCGAGGCGGCGGAAACCACCACTGTCTCGCCCGGGCGCGGGCGGCCGACGTCGAGCAGGCCGAAATAGGCGGTGATGTCCGGCATGCCGAGCCAGGACAGCGAGCTTTCGATCGGCGCCAGCGTCGGATCGATCTTGTTCACACCGGCCGGCCCGGCGATGTCGGGCGTCAACACCGACCATTCCTGCCAGCCGAAGCTCATGGACTCGGCGATGTCGCCGGCCTTCCAGCGCGGATGATTGGAAGCGACGACCTCGCCAACGCCGCTGCCCTGCATGACTTCGCCGAGGCCGACCCCCTTGGTGTAGCCGGGCGCCGAACTCATGCGGCCGCGCATATAGGGGTCGACTGATAGCCACTTCGCCTTGACGAGGATTTGGCCGGGACCCGGATCGGGTACCGGTTGCTCGTCGCGCGACCAGTTTTCCAGGCCCGGCATTCCCTCCGGGTAGCTCGCGAGCAGCCAGCGCCGGTTAAGGTCGTTCCGCATCGCTTTTCTCCAGCGCGCTCAACACTTCGGCGGCGCCGAACGGCGGCCGTCGCCTTCCAGTTTTATCTGCAGCGCCTTGGTGAGCTGGCCGGTGCCGTAATAGGTGATGATGGTGATGGTCAACTCGACGATTTCCTGCGGGCTGAATTGTTTGGCAAACGCCGCGTAGGTGGCGTCGTCGACCTCGCCGCCGTGCAGCGCGACCGCATCCGTATAGGCGAGCAGCGCACGCTGTTTGTCATCGAACAGCGCGCTCGCGCGCCAATCCGGCAGCGCGGCGATCTGCGCGTCCGTCATCCCGCACGCCTTGGCCAGCGGAATGTGCTGATCGAGTTCGTAGGCGGAATTGAGAATCTGCCCGGTGCGCAGGATCGCCATTTCGCGGAGCAGCGGCGGCGTGATCACGTCGTAGCGCAACGCATAGGCCATATCGAGCCGCGCCTTGGCGAGCTTCGGCGCAAAGCCTTGCACCAGATGGATGTTCAACGGCTGCCCGCCCTTGGCGCGGATCTTCGCGAACATCTCCTTGAGATACGGATCGGAAGGATCGGGCAGCGCCGGCAGGCGCGATACGGCGGCCTCTTTGGGTGCGGCGGGAGCGGCGGCCATGAGCGAAACCGGAATGAGCGTAGCCAGAATGCAAGCGGCCAGACGGTGCATAGCGCGTCCTCCGAATTTATACTAGCAACCGGGTATTCGATCGCCGGGGCTGACACGTAGCAGATCGCATCGGTGACAGATACGAAACGGTGACGGCCGTGGCCATCGAAGCCGCCGCGCCTCGCCGCACCAGAAAAGGCTGCCCGCATCATGGATGTGTTTGAGGCCGTGGAGTCCCGCATCGCCTGCCGCTGGTTTATCGACAAGCCGGTCGATCCGGCGATCGTGCGCGATCTGCTGGCGCGCGCCGCGCGCGCCGCCTCCGGCGGCAATCTGCAGCCGTGGCACGTTTATGCGCTGATCGGCGCGCCGCTCGCGGAGCTTAAGAAACAGGTCGCTGCGCACATCGCCAGCCACGATCCGCGGCACGACGACGCCGAATATCCGATCTATCCGGCGACGATGTGGGAGCCCTACAAGGCGCGGCGCGAGGAGCACGGCGTGCAGCTCTATGGCGCGCTCGGCATCGGCCGCGACGACCACGCGGGCCGGCTCGCGCAATACAAGCGTAACTTCGAGTTGTTCAACGCGCCGGTGGCGCTGTTCATCGCCATCGACCGCAAGCTCGGCCCCGGTCAGTGGAGCGACCTCGGCGGCTATATTCACGCGCTGGCGTTTCTTGCCCGCGGCTACGGCCTCGACACCTGTCCGCAGGAATCCTGGGCGCGCATGCATCGCCTCGTGCGCGCGTTCGTCGACATGCCGCCGGAACAGATGCTGTTTTGCGCGGTGGCCATCGGCTACGGTGACCATGCGCATCCGGCCAACTCGTTCCGCTCGCCGCGCGCCGAGCTTGCAGAGTTTTGCAAATTCTTCGGCTTTGAGTGAACCTGCCGGTCTCTGTGAGGCTAGCGTAGAGCCAAGGGCGATAATTGGTTCGTCAGCTCCTATCCGGTTCGGCTGAAACAGAAATACGATCCGATCGTCGCTCGCATGTCGCAGTCATTTCAGGCCAATAATGGCAAACGAGGGCGGAAGATGCAGATCGCTTGCGACCCGAGCAGCCGTTCCGTCATTGCCGCCGGGCGCGGTTGGTCCATCGCTCCTGCAGGCGCTGCATCACCACATAGAATGAGGGGACGAACACCACGACCAGGCAGGTCGAGGAGATCATGCCGCTGAAGACGGGCAGGCCGATCGAACGCCGTGCGCCGGCGCCCGCTCCTGTTGCCACGACCAGCGGGAAGACGCCCAGAATAAAGGCGAACGAGGTCATGAGAATTGGCCGGAATCTGAGCCTCGCTCCCTCCACCGCCGCAGTGACGATTTCCATTCCCTCGGCTCGCCTTTGGCGCGCATATTCCACGACCAGAATCGCGTTCTTGCTGCCGAGCGCGATCAACAGGATGAGGCCGATCTGCGTGTAGAGATTGTTGGGGACGCCAAGCGCGGTCAGCGCGCCGACGGTGCCGAGCAGGGCGAGCGGCACGCCGAGGATGACGGCAAGCGGCAGGATCCAGCTCTCGTACTGGCCCGCCAGCACGAAATAAACGAGCAGAAGCGCCAGGCCGAACACAAAATACATCTGATTGCCCACCGCCTTCTCCTGGTAGGACATTGCCGTCCATTCGTAACCCGTTCCCGGCGGCAGCTCCTGCCGGCCGATCTGGTCCATGAGGTCAAGGGCTTCTCCCGAACTAAAGCCGGGAGCGGGGCTGCCAGCGACCGTCGCCGACGGATAAAGATTGTAGAGACTGATCAGCTGCGGACCTTGAACCTGTTTGACGTCGATCACGGTTCCGATCGGCGTCATGGTGCCGTTGCCGGCCTTGACCTTGAGGTTGCGGAGATCATCGGCGCTCGCCCGATACTGGGGCAGCGCCTGGGTGTAGAGCTGGAAAACGTGGCCGAACTTGTTGAACTGCGCGGCATAGTTTGATCCGACGTAAGTCGACAGGGCGGAAAAGACGTTGCCGACTGTCATGCCGAGCGTTTCGGCTTTGGTGCGGTCGACCGTAACGCTGAGCTGTGGCGCGCCGGCCCGGAAGGTCGTGTTCAGCCTCTGCAACGCTGATTGCGCGTTGCCGGCCCTGACCACGGCTTCCGTCAGGCTTTGCAACAATCCGTAGTCGAAATCGCCGTTTTTGATCTCCAGCTGCATGGTGAAGCCGCCGACGTTGCCGATGCCCTGGATCGGCGGCGGTGGCAGCGCGAAGGCGATTGCTTGCGTGATGGTATGCAGGGAGCGATTCAGACTGAGCGCAATCGAGCGTAGATCCTGCCCCTTCTGCCTGAGGCGGACGTCCCAGTCCTTGAGGACCACGAAGGCGACACCGGCGTTGGCGAGGGTGGCAAAGTTGTCCAGCACGGAAATGCCGCTGACGGTGATCACGTTGTTGACGCCCGGCACCTTCTTCGAGATTGCCGCGATCTGCTGCATCACCGCGTCGGTACGCTCCTTGGACGCTCCGTCGGGCAGTTGCGCGCTGACGATCAAATACCCCTGGTCTTCGTTCGGTAAAAACGAGGTCGGTATCCGCGCCAGCCCCCACACGGCAAAGACGACCAGAACAAGCGCGACGGCCACCATGAGGGCGCTGCGTCGGGTCATCGCGCCGATCAGTCGTACGTAGCCTCGCTCGGTGGCGCCAAACGCGGCATTGAAGCCCCGATAGAAAAAGTTGCGCCGCTCAAGCGGGACCGGCGGCCGCAGCCACAGCGCGCTCTGCGTCGGCTTCAAGGTCACGGCGTTGATCGCGCTGATGAACGCTGTGGCGGCGATGACCAGCGCGAATTGCCGGTAGAGCTGACCGGTGAGACCCGGCAAAAAGGCAGCCGGAAGAAACACCGACATGAGCACCAGCGTGATGCCGATGACCGGACCCATCAGGTCGTCCATCGCCCGGCCGGCCGCCTCGCGGCCGGGGACGCCTTCCTCGACATAGCGCGAGACGCCCTCGACGATGATGATCGCATCATCAACGACGATGCCGATCGCCAGCACGACCGCGAACAGGGTCGCGAGATTGATGCTGAAACCAAGCGCCGCCATCGCGGCGAACGCGCCGATGATCGTCACCGGCACTGTTGTGGCCGGCACCAGCATCGCTCGCCAATCCTGCAGGAAGACGAGAATGACGATGAGCACGAGGACTGCGGCTTCGATCAGGGTCACATAGACCTCGTTGATCGCGGCGCGCACGAATTTCGTCGTATCGTAGGGGGTCTGATAGACAAGACCCTGAGGGAAGCTCTTGGCGAGCTCGTCCATCTTCGCTTTGACTTCGTTGGCGACCGCGATGGCGTTGGCGTCCGGCAGCAGCGAGATGCCGATGCCCGCTGCCGGTCGGCCGTCGAGATCGAACGATTGGCTGTAGGTCTGGGCGCCAAGCTCGACGCGGCCGATGTCGCGGATTCGTGTTATCTGTCCGCCATTGGCGGCGGCGGCCTTGACGACAATGTTCTCGAACTCGGCAACCTCGTCGAGGCGGCCTTTGATATCGAGCGTATATTGGAAATCCTGACCGTTCGGCGCCGGTGGCGCGCCGAGCTGGCCGGCGGTGACTTGTTGACTCTGCTCTTGGATCGCGTTGATGACGTCCTGAGGGGTCAGGCCTCGCGCCTGCAACAGATCGGGATTCATCCAGACCCGCATGGCGTACTGACCGGCGCCGAAGATCGTCACAGCGCCGACGCCCTTGAGGCGGGCCAGTTCGTTCTGCACGTTGATGACCGCATAGTTCGACAGAAACAGGCTGTCGAAGCGGCTGTCCGGCGAAACCAGCGTGATGAATTCGAGAAAGGAACTCGACCGCTTTGTCGTCGTCACACCCTGGGCCTGCACGGCCTGGGGCAACGATGAGAGCGCGGCGGAAACCTGGTTCTGAACCAGGATCTGCGCCTTGTCGGGGTCGGTGCCGATCGCGAAAGTGACGGTTAGGGTATAGGTGCCGTCGCTTGCGCTCGTCGACTGCATGTAGAGCATGCCCTCGACGCCATTGACCTGCTGTTCGATCGGGAGCGCGACCGTATCGATCAGCGTCTTGGCAGACGCGCCCGGATAGCGCGTCGAGACCTGTATGGTCGGCGGCACGACGTTGGGATATTCGGCGGTCGGCAATTGCAGCAGCGCCACCAGGCCGACCAGGACGAAAACCCAGGCCAACACATTGGCGAGTACCGGTCGATCAATGAAAAAACGCGAGATCATGCCGGAGCTCGCGCCTTTTTATTTCGACGTCGGGTCGGGAGCGCTTGTCTTGCCGTCGTCCGATGAGCCGGCTTCGGCCGGATCCAGTTTGGATCGTTGCGGCTCGACCTTGGCGCCGGGAAAGGCCTGCTGGATGCCTTCGATGATCACCCAGTCACTCGGGGCCAGACCCGATTCGACGATCACCAGTTGACCCTGCCTTTGTCCGGTTTTGACGATTTTGCGCTGGACGACATTGTCCGCGCCGACGACCAACACGTAATTTCCTTCCTGGCTCGTGCCGATCGCGTCATTGCGCGTGAGCAGCGCCTTGTCCTGACGCCCGATCGGCCCCCGGACGCGCACGAAGAGGCCGGGCACCAGCGCGTTATTCTTGTTGTCGAATATCGCGCGCACCGCCACCGTTCCGGTCGAGGGGTCGACTTGCGGCGAGACGTAGTCGAGATGGCCTTTGTGGGGATAGCCCGCCTCGTCCTGCAAGCCGATTTCGACCGGAATGGTCGAAAGATAGCTCAGGTCCGCGGTGCTGGTCGGGCGGCCGGCTTTCGCGTTGCCTTTTCGGATCGTCAGAAATTGCGGCTCGCTCACTGTAAAGTTGACGTAGATCGGGTCGGTCTGAACGATGGTTGCGAGAGTGGTCGGTCCGGACGCGCCGACGAGATTGCCAATATCGACTTGATGATTGGTGACGACACCGTCAAACGGAGCCGTGACGGTGGCGAAGCCAAGATTGATCTTCGCCGTTTTAAGATTGGCCTGATCGATGCCGACAGTGGCCTTGTCCTGCTCAACGACGAAGGCCTGATCCTGCGCTTGTTGCGCCGCAATCGATCTTTGCTGCTCCAATGTCTGGTAGCGCGTGAGATCGACCTGCGCTTCGCCGACAACCGCCTGGTCTTTCGCCAATTGGGCGGTGGCCTGATCGACCTGCGCCTGATAGGTGTCACGCTCGATGCCGAAGAGCTGCGTGCCCTTGGTGACCCTGGCGCCATCCTTATAATCGATCGATTCGAGATAACCCTGGACACGCGCGACCAGATTGGCTGTTCTGTAGGCAGCGGTATTGCCGGTCAGGTAGATATACAGCGTCACCGGCTTCTGCAGGGGTTGCGCGACAACGACTTTCGCAGGCGGCGGAGCGACAAACGTGTTTCTGGAGCCGCAACTCGCGAGAGCAAACGCGGCCATGGCCGCAAGGACAGCCAAGCCAAGACGTCGGCTTTTCCGTGGCGAGGAACGGAGCCGTTGCATGCGCATCATCGGAGCAAAGCGACAGGAGCCGGCTTAAGCAAAAATCGTATCGCCCTGATGCGGACAGATCAAGCCGACGCGCGCAAGCATTTACCTATCGAAGGCAAACGGCATCGTGGGCCTAAGACTTAAGATAAATCTTTCGCTTCTGGCGGCCTGCGCGATCGGATTGGCGATCGGCGGGGTACTGCTGCACCGCGTCTTTGCCGACGACATCCACGCACAGGTATTGCAGAACGCCCGTATCATGATGACGGAAGCGGATGCCGTCCGGCGTTACACCGCCGGTTCACTCGTCGAGTTGCTTCCACCGGAACGCAACGGACATTTCGTCGCCGAAACCGTGCCGGACTTCGCGGCGAAGACGACGTTCCACGACATTCAAACCGAATTTCCGGGCTACGACTATCGCGAGCCTGCGCTCAATCCGACCGCCCCATCCGATCGAGCCGCGACGTGGGAAGCAGAGATCATCGCTACGTTCCGAAATCATTCCGACGCCAAGGAGCTGGTGGTCGAACGTGACACTGCATTCGGGCCGACGCTCAATCTGGCGCGGCCGATCACGGTCGATGAGGCATCCTGCTTTCGGTGCCATAGCTTTCCGCTTGCCGCGCCGCCCGCTCTGACCGCCTCGTATGGAACGTCAAACGGTTTCGGCTGGAAATTCAACGAGACGATCGGCGCGCAAATTGTCTCGGTGCCGATGGCGGCCTCGTTCAAGGCTGAGCGGACTGCTCTCATTTCATTTCTGATCATGCTCATCGGCGTGTTCGCAGTCGTCTTTGTGACGCTGAATCTCCTGCTGCACTATTTGGTGATTGCGCCCGTGAAACGCGTCTCGGCGATGGCGGACGCAGTCAGCCTTGGCGAAGAAGGCGTCGAGATCCACGTCAAAGGGGGCAAGGACGAGATCGCGTCACTCGCGCAGTCGTTCAATCGGATGCGGGAGAGCCTCAAGCACGCCATGGCGATGATGACGCGATGAAGTGACGGAGCGAGCGTTGCGGTTCCAGAGGCGGAACCGGTAGGTGGGTCCGCCGCCGTTCGCTTCCCGCCGGCTCGCTGGTTTTGCACCAGCTGGCATGCGAGCTATAGTCGTCGCCGGGGCGCGACGTGCCGATCGCTGAATTCGACCGTAGGCCGGCACATTGATGGAGGGGCACATGACCGGCCAATGGTTCGTTCGTCTGGCGACTCTCCTTGCACTCCCTGTCCTTGGCGTCGCGTCCGGCGGCTCGATGGCGCATGCGCAGGGCATTGATTGCCGCTATTTCAAGGTCAACGCCGAGCGGGTAAGCGCGTTCGAAGAGCCGCGCAGTGAGAGCAGGTCCGTCGCTTCGCTCGACAAGAGCGCCATCGTTTGCGTGGCCGGCGACGAGGAAGTCAGCGGCCGCAGCTGGGTTTTTATCCCCTATCAGGTGGAGCCTGAGAAAAAGCATAAGCCCATACAGGGCTGGGCGATCAAGGATTTGTTTGCACCGGCCAGCCAAGATGAAGTGGCCGCGATCTCTTCATCCCACGGGCCGGCGGCGTCACCTCCAGTTGCCGTTGCTACTCCTCCGGCTGCGCCACCTCCCGCTGCTCCGCCGCGTGCCGAAGAACCGCGGCGCGCCGAAAGTCCGCTCGGAGAGCCGCCGCCGGCCGAAGAGCCCCGCCGTGCCGAAGGTCCGCCCGCGGAGTTGCCGCGTGCCGGTGGGCCGTCCGGTGCCGAAGAAATAGTCCGGTGGTCTGAGCCGATTAAGTCGGGCGGATTTCCGGTGCAGGGCCATACGCTTGATCAGCTCGTCCACGGTGTTCCGACGTTTCCGCCGATCGAGGGCCTGCCCGACGAGGTGTGGAAAAAGCCGTGCAGCAACTGTCATCAGTGGAATCGTCAGACGCTGTGCCAGCAAGCCATGATCTATGCCCAAGACATCAAAATGACGATGCGCAAGCAGCATCCTTATGGCGGTCCGGAGAAGCTCGCCATGAGGAATTGGGCGCAGCATGGATGTCAATAAAGCGGGATTCACATCCTGCGTTTCCTGCGGAGTTACGTTGTAAGCCGCATGGTCGGCCGTTATAGTGCGGCTTGATATTGCTTGTTGAATTCGTACGCAGGGGGGTGGAATGCGAACGATCTTGTTACGTGCGGGTATCTTGCTTGCCGTCCTGGCCGCAAGTCTCGGGTCTTCAAAAGCGCAGGAATGGCGGCTCGATTCGGGAGCGTCGCACTTCTACATGCAGACCGACAAGGCCAATTCAATCGCCGAGATTCATCAGTTCACCGGATTGCGGGGCAGCGTCAGTCCGGACGGCGATGCAAAGGTGACGATCGATCTCACATCGGTATCGTCCGGTATCGACGTGCGTGACGTGCGCATGCGCTACCTGCTGTTCGAAACATACAAGTTCCCGAACGCCGAGGTGACCGCCAGGCTTGACCCGAACCGGCTTCGTGAGGTGCTCAGCAGCACGCGCATGATGTATCCGTTGACCTTCACGCTGTCGCTGCACGGCATGTCCAAGGAGTTCGAAACGCTGGTCTATGTCACCCGGCTCTCCGAGCATTCGGTCGCGGTCTCCACGGTCAAGCCGATCATCGTCAATAGCGACGAGTTTGCGCTGACGGCCGGACTCAACAAGCTTTCGGAAGCCATCAATGGAACGCCGATCGTGAGCGCCGCCAGCTTCACGTTCGACCTCGTGTTCGACAGCGGCGAAAGGGTTGCCGCCATCACGCACGAGGATGAGGAGGCGCTCCAACGCAAACAGGAAGAAGAGCATCGGCAGATCACCGCGACGGAGTGCGAAACCCGCTTCAGCGTGATCTCGACCAGCGGCGCCATCTATTTCAGAACCAACAGTGCCGAACTCGATCCACGTAGCGATCCGTTGCTCGACAGCGTCGCCGACGTCGCCAACCGTTGTCCCGGCGTGCGGATTGAAATCGCCGGCTACACGGATTCGGTCGGATCACCCGACTATAATCTGCATCTTTCGGAAGATCGCGCCCGCTCGGTTGCGGATTTTCTGATCCGCCGGGGCGTGCGGCCGTCCCGCATTTCGTCGCGCGGATTTGGGAGGGAGCATCCCATCGCTCCGAACGACACGGAAGTCGGTCGCGCGCGCAACCGCCGGATCGAGTTCCACGTCATCATGTAAAACCGCAATTGGCTTCCGTCGGCCGTGCCGGACCATGATCCACCCAATCTGGTTGGGTCATGGTCAAAAGTTGGCCCGTCGAGCCAATTGCTATTCAGCTCGATCAGCGCCCGCGCTGCTCTTCTTCGTAGAAGAAAAGCTCGGGGTGTTCCCGTCGCCAGTCGGCGACGCGCTCCTTGTGCTCGCCGATAATTATGCCGAAACGGACGCATGCATTGCGCTCGCCCGCCCGGCATGCATCGCGCAGCTCGAATAAGCGAACGAGGTCGTCGCCACCGCCGACCGGTCCCATCGTTGGCGGCGGCGGCGGCGCTTCATGCCGATAATATTGCGCCAAGGCATGCTGACTTGCAGCCGACCCTGCCAACGCCGCCAGAACCAGAGCACCGATCAAGTGCGTCACGCGCAAAGAGCCCCCCAGTCGCTATCGTTCGGCAGGCAAGCACACGCCTAGAGCCGTGTCAAAGCGCTGACTACGCCTGCCGGCGCGGGACGGTGCTAAACTGCCACCGCCGACGTGACCAACCAATAAATTTAGTTCCGCATTCGGGCTCGCGTTGACTCATACTTTTCAACGCGGGTGTGCGCTCCGCTTTATTGCGTCGCAATCTTGATAGTTGTCCGAGACAGGCTCGGCGCGATCACTGCTGATGCACGCTCATCATATAGGCGACGATTTGTTTGATTTGAAAGTCCGCCAGGTCAGGATTGGGCATGCCGTGTGGCTCGTCCAGACCCTGATGGGTGGTTTTGAGGAAATTCGTCAGCCACTCGGCCGTGATTTCCTTGCGTCGAAGGATGGTTGCAAACGGCGGCGCCGCGGGATGCCTCATTGGCAGAGAAGCCTGGTCGGGGGTTGCCAGATGACAAATCGAGCACAATTCCGAGGCGAGGCGGTGGCCTTCGCCAATATCGTCCGCGCTGCTTGCGCTTTGGCCCCACGCCAAGCCGGGACAAAGCAGAAAAATGAGGGATAGAACCCGTCCGATGCGCATTTTCATGTTCCGCACTGCGTAAATCGCCGATTGCCGACGGCGCCGCCAGGCGCCGCCAGGAATGCGATAAAGGCATCGACACGCAGCCGCGAACATTGATCTCGATCAAATCACGGCCTGGGCACATTGGCGGAAGGTAACGTCAACTGTTCTGTGTCAGCAGGAAGGGGGCGCTGACGCCCTGTGACAAATTTTCGTGGGTAAAGACGGCGAACAGGATGCGGTCCATGCTTGTTTTGTCCTGGAAGGTTCCCATTGGCCGTGTCCTCCGTCTGACTTCGCGAAAGCGACGCTCGATGGCGTTGGTGGTGCGCACGGCGCGTCGCTCGGCTTCGGTTTTGTAGCGGAAGCAGGTGAGCAATTCGTCGAGGTCATTGCGCAAGCAGGAGACCGCCGCCGGATATTGCTGTTGGAATCGCTTGGCAAAGCGCCGCGCGGCCGAACGGGCTGCGGGAGCGTTGGCGGCATGGATGATTTTGTGCAGGGCCCGTTTGATCCTGGGCTGATCGGCTTTGCGGGCCTTGTTGAGAACGTTCCTGATCTTGTGCGCCCAGCAGCGCTGGACAGCAATGTTGGGCAATACGTTGGGCAGGGCTGCGAGCAGGCCGGTGCCGCCATCGACGCAGATCATGTCGAGGCCTTCGCCGGTGAGCCCGCGGCGGTAAAGATCGGCAAGAAACTTCTCCCATTCGGCGGCGCTTTCGCTTGCCGCCAGGCGGAAATCGATGATCTCCTTCTTGCCGTCGTGGCGCAGCCCCAAAGCCACCAGCACCGGCCGGCGCAGAGCGCCGGCGCCGGTCTTGCGGGCGAGCACGACGCCGTCGAGCATCAGCGCCTTGTAGCGGTCCGCCAGCGGCCGGCGATGGAAGGCAGCCACCGCGGCATCGAGCGTCTTGGCGACCTGGCTCACCGTTGCGGGGCTCACCGCGCGCCCGAGCAAAGGCAGCAGCGTCTCGCCTACCTTGCGGGTCGACAAGCCGAGCACAAAGCCGGCGAGGATGACCCGATCGATCTCGCTCGTGCGCCGCGCATAGGCGCGAACAACCTCGGTCGGGCTGTAGCGGCGGGTTCGGGGAACGGCGAGTTCGATGTCGCCGAGTTCGGTCAGAAGGTGCCGCCGGTAGTAGCCATTGCGGCGATCGGCAGCGTCGTCCGCCTCGATCTGGTCGAGATGGCGATCGACCGCCGCGGCCATCTGATCTTCGATGATCTGCGCCAGCGCTTGCCGACCCAGCGGCCGATAACTCTCGCCCCATTCCAGGCCGTCCGCCACCATTGCCTTCACGACCTCAAACGCCATCGGTAAACTCGTGATCGTCGCAGCTCGCTGTGACATGGGGGGTGCTCCGTTGTGTGCTTGGCAGCCACAGTTGGAGTACCCCCTTCCTCGCCTGACACAGAACTCCTTACGTCACCTTGGCGGAAGAGCACCTTTCAGTCGGCGCAAGTTCGACTTAAACTACACAGGCGTGCGGCGATGGCGGGGGAAGCAGGGGAGGGGGACGGAAATGCAAAGATTGCTGATGATGTCCCTGGTGGTGGCTTTCGGCTTTAGCGAGCCGGCGCTGGCTCAACACCCGAGCGTCGCAAAAGGGCCGCCGGCTGAGCCGTCACCTCCCCCACCTCCAGCCGATGTGCGTCCGCCGTTGTGTGTCTATCACAATATCTACTATTCCAAGGGCGCCACGATCTGCGTCGGAACAGGCTGGGCTCAAGTCTGCCAGCCCGATGGCGGTTGGACCAAAATCATCGCCGACCCGAGATCTTTCAGCAACGCCTGCGGCGACGCGAAATCGGTCCCGCCGAGTTAGCGGCCCGCTCGACATGTTATTGGCCGCCTCGACTGACCGACGCCGGTCAATGCCAACGGCCGCGCTCATACAGCACGATGCCGACGACTACGATAGCCGCGGCCAGCATGATGAGAACGATGAACGTCGTGTGCACGATGCCTCGCCCCAAGGCCTTCGCGATACCGTTGCTTTGACGAGCTCTAATTCACATCGTTCCGGTTCTTTGAACGCATGAGTGCGCCGAGCGCCATCACGGCCAGTATTCCGACAATCGCGACGACTGTCCAATCCATTTGGGGTGCTTCCTCGCCGCGATTGGCTGTTGCGGCCCTTGGCTGATCTTTCCAGGCCAGACCGGAAGCGCACACCTTGATCTCAAGAGAGAACGCTGCGCCGGCCCGCGAGTTTGGCCGCAAGCATTGAAAAAAGCGGCGCTGAACCGCGATTGACGCCGGCCGACTCTTCCGGGTGGCTTGCGGCGCCGGCCGCGCTCCGGATGGAAGCATGCGCAGGCTGCCTTGCACCGATCAATTTACGCATTAGCTTCAATGTGATAAGAAAAAACAAATCGATCGCCTGGGAGAGCCGCTATGGGCCTCGACGCATTGGGATATGTCGGCATCCGCACCAAGAATCTCGACGATTGGGCGGCTTACGCCGCCCGATTTCTCGGCATGCAGCTGGTCGACAAAAGCCGCGGGACGCTGGCGTTGCGCATGGACGACCGCAAGCAGCGCGTGATCATCCATGGCGACGACGCCGAGGGGCCGTCGTTCTACGGCTGGGAAGTCGCCGACGCGGCGGCGCTGGATGCGCTTGCGGCGCATCTCGAAACGAGCGGTGTGAAGGTGGCGCGCGGCTCGCGCGCGCTGGCCGATGAGCGTCGCGTCAAGGATCTGATCGTGTTCTCCGATCCGATCGGCAACAGGCTCGAAGCCTTTCATGGCGCCGAGATCGCCACTGATGCGTTCAAACCCGGTCGCTCGATTTCCGGCTTCCGCACCGGACCGCTCGGCATGGGCCACGCCGTGCTCACCGCGGAACGGCTCGAAGAAGTGCTGCCGTTCTACACCCAGATACTGAACTTCAAACTCACCGACTATTTCACCAAGCCGTTCGGAGCTTATTTCTTTCACGTCAATCCGCGCCACCACAGCCTCGCCTTCATCAACACCGGCAAGAATGGCATCCATCATCTGATGGTCGAGCTGTGTTATTTGGACGACGTCGGCCAGGGCTACGACATCGCGCTGCGCAAGCCGGAGATGATCGGCACCACGCTCGGCCGCCACGTCAACGACCACGTCACGTCGTTCTATTCGTGGTCGCCGTCACAGTTCCTGTTCGAGTACGGCTGGGGCGGCCGCACCATAGATACCGCAGGGTGGAGTCCGGAAGAACGGACCGAGGGACCGAGCCTGTGGGGTCACGACCGCAAATGGCTTTCGCCCGAAGCACTCGAGCAATCGCGCGACCTGCGCGCTGGTGTCGCCGCTGCCGGCATCCGTGTGCCGCTCAACGTCATGGACGGCAATTATCTGCGCGCCGCCGACGTTTGCCCGTGGTGGAACGCCCAGGTCGGCGCCGCGCGCAAGGCGGGTTAGGTCGTTCCCGGCTGACTCCGCTCATTTCCGCGCAAGCCGGAATCCAGACAAAACTCTCGGATACCTGGAAACTCCACTGGGCTCCCGCTTTGGCGGGGACGAACAATGACGGTGAGCCGAGTCGAATTCGCTAGTAGCCGCGCCTTGAGGCGTACCAGCTGCCACCGCATTCGCCGCTGTTGGTGCGCCAGCGTCCGCCGCCCCGCGAACCACGCAGCCGGCCGGAGCCATACGCCGACCCTTGGCTGCTGCTCACCCTGACGCTGATGCCGCCGCTGCCATTGACGTAGCCGGAGGCATTGAAATCGCCGCCCGAGGAATAGACCCGTCCGCCGACGATGCGGAGGCCGGCACGATAGCTGCCGCAGTTTCCGTATGAGGTGGAGATCGCCACGCTCCATTCGCCATCGAAGGAACGGACGCCGCCGCGCACGGCGCGTTCGTGCCGGGGCGCGGCATCCGACGGTACGGCCACCGCGGCCGCCAGCACTGCGGTCAGGGCAACGGCAAAGACCGCACGCAGGAGAGCCTTCATTTGTTTGCTCCGGTTTTCTCTGGATTCGGTGATGATGCTTCCGGCGCTCCCGGATAGGGAGGCGGCACGGTTTGGAACGGGGTCGGACTCTTGCCGAGGTCGTATCCAAAGTCGTACAGCGCCTTCATGTATTTGGGATCGAACGCACCGCTGCTCGGCGCATTGAAGCTTGGCGGTATGCTCGCCACATTGAAGCCGATGCCGCTGCGCTTGGCGGCGAGATAGGCGCGGTCGAGCATCAGGCGCGTATCGACTTTGACGGCCATGCCGACGGACTGCGCCAGAATCTGCGCCGTCGTGCGTTCGACACGGTCAAAGTCCGGTTGAAGATCGGAATCGACCAGGACATACAGATCGGTCGCCGGCAGCCGATAGTCGGACGTGGCCGCCATCAGCGCGGCCGGCGCAACAAAAAACTGACCGCCGACGCCGCCGTCGACGTGCATCTCGCTGAAACGGTTGCCGTTGCTTTCGACATCGATGAAGACCGGCGGAAACGCGCCGGGGATGCTGGACGACGCCAACAGAACGGTGCGGAACAGCTTGATCGCCTGCTCGTCGCCGCGCGCCGCGATGGCGCCCATGTTCCAGACCATCGAGCGTTCGGAATCGAGATTGGTGGTGATGATGAACAACCGCCGGCCGGTCCGATACTGCGCGGCGATATCCGCAATCAGAGCGGGCGTGACCTGCTTGGCGATCAGGTCTTTCAGCGGCCAAGTGTCGAGGAAGCTCTCGGGCGTCGTGTTGATTTCGAAAACGTCCGCAGCGGTAATCTTGGTGAAGGCGTCGCGCAGCGCGTTGTCGTAACGCGGCCCGGCAAACGCGAACGGTGCGATCAGCGCGCCAGTGCTCACTCCGGTGACGACCGCGTAATCGGGCCGCTTACCCGATGCGGAAAGCCCATTGAGGAGGCCGGCGCCGAACGCGCCGTCGGAGCCGCCGCTCGAGAGCGTAAGCCACGGGCCCGGCTTCTCGGGCAACGCCTTGACGAAATCGTCGGTCGAATCCGCCCAAAACCGGACATTCGGCATGCCCGGGATGGTGGCCACCGCATCTTTAGCCGCTGTGAACGGCCGGCGCGCGGGCAGCATTTTGGGCTGAGCCGGCGGAGGTGTCTGGATATCCTCCCGCACCCTTCTGGATCTTGCGCCGCCCCCCGGCTTCTGCGTCCGCGCGAGAGTTGCACCCCGTGCATGGGTCAAGAACGGTTGCGCTGCGAATGCCGCCACGGCGACGGCCGACAGCACAGCGGCGCCCGCACAGAAGCTCCGACACCATCGTGATTTCATGAGAATTACGTTGCCCGAAAGCGGTGAAAGGTTCGGGGTTCGCCTCATTCCTGAGTGGAATTGCACGACGGCCGAAGTCGACCTTGCAGATAGGGCGCCCCCGCGCGAACTTCAATCCGGATCAGTCGAATAGAGCACCCGTCGTTCAATTCCGCTGGCAGTCTAGGAACTTCGGCCATGGCCGGCAATGAACCACTATTCTTGCCGGGTGTCAGCCGTCTGGTGGGAATTCGCTGCCTCAGGCGTGGCGATCAGCCACGAATCGCGCGCCCTCGATGAGAGTGGCGGCCGCGGCACCGAACGGGGCCAGCGCCTTCTCGGCCTCCGCGACCAGATCGCGGAGGCGCGCCTTCGCGCCGTCCCCGCCAATCAGGCTCACGATGGTGGCCTTGCCGGCCGCCGCGTCCTTTCCGGTCGATTTTCCCACCAGCGCGGGATCGCCCTCGATATCGAGGAGATCGTCCGCGATCTGGAATGCCTGGCCGACCGCCAGTCCATAGCGTGTGAGCGCTTCGCGCTGCGCTGCCCCCGCCGCGGCGAGAATTCCCCCGGCCTGGCAGCCGAAGCGCAACAGCGCGCCGGTCTTCATGGCTTGCAGTGTCAGCACCTCGCGCTCGCCAAGCCGCTGCGGGCCATCGCCGGTAAAGCGGCCGTCCGCGGCCAGATCGAGCATCTGGCCGCCCGCCATACCGCCGACGCCTGACGCCCGGGCGAGTGCGCCGACCAATTCGATGCGAACGGCGGGATCCGGATGGGTTTCCGGTCGGGACAGAATATCGAATGCGAAGGTCAGGAGACCGTCGCCCGCGAGAATGGCGGTAGCCTCGTCGAATTTCTTGTGCGCGGTCGGCTGGCCGCGCCGCAACGCGTCGTTGTCCATCGCCGGCAGATCATCGTGAACGAGCGAGTAACAATGGACACATTCAAGCGCGGCCCCTGCCATCAGCGCCCGATCCCGTGGGACACCGAACAGATTGGCGGATTCCACCACCAGAAAAGGGCGGAAACGCTTGCCGCCGCCCAGGCCGGAATAGCGCATGGCCTCGATCAGCCGCGCCGGGCGGGCCAGTTCGCCCGCAACTGGGGTTGCGGCCAGAAGCCGGTCCAGCAGCCCCTCGGTATCGGCTGCCACCGCATCCAGGCGGTTAAGGAAGCCGGTTTCTTTTTGGGCATTTGTGCCAGTCATCGTGTATTGCCCAGCGCTTGGCTCCCTGTGGGGTGCTATTTTCGATCCTACATTTACGGGATAACGGTTGAGCCGCCCGGGGCGTGGGCACCGGCGGCGGGCCGTGACGACCGTAAGTGCATGCCGCCAAGGGACTATCTGTGGCCAACGACCTCGTAGCGTCAATGGTGCTGGCGATCTGGCTCTACCTCCTCGTGGCGCGGGGGGGATTCTGGCTGGCGGCAGAGCGCGACGAAGGCGGGCCCCCGGCAGCCATGCCGGGCGCATGGCCGGCCATCGTGGCGGTGATTCCGGCGCGCGACGAGGCGGCCTGCATCGGTGCGACCGTGGCGTCCCTCTTGGGGCAGAATTATCCCGGCGACCTGCGTGTCGTCGTGGTCGACGACAACAGCCGTGACGCCACCAGGCAGGTGGCGCGCGAGGCTGCGGCAAAGCTCGGCAAGGCCGACCGTCTCACCGTGCTGTCAGGACGGGCCCTGCCGGCCGGCTGGACCGGCAAACTGTGGGCGCAGCAGCAAGGCCTGACATACGTTAATGAGCTGGCGGCGCCGCCGGCTTACGTGCTGTTCACCGACGCCGACATTGTCTACGCGCCGGACGCTGTCTCGCGGCTTGCGGCGCGCGCGCAAGCGGGCGGTGCCGCGCTCACTTCGCTGATGGTGAAATTGCACTGCACGAGCCTTGCCGAGCGGGCCTTCATTCCGGCCTTCATCTTTTTCTTTCAGATGCTCTATCCGTTTGCCTGGGCCAATGACCCGCTTCGCGCGACGGCCGCCGCGGCCGGCGGCTGCATCCTGGTCCGCCGCGACGTGCTGGCGGACGCGGGCGGCATGGCGGCGATCCGCGGCGCCCTGATCGATGATTGTGCGCTGGCAAAACTGCTTAAGGCGCGCGGTCCGATCTGGATCGGACTGACCGAACGCGTGCGCAGCATTCGCGAATACACGGCGGTGGCTGACATCCGCAGCATGGTTTCGCGCGCCGCCTATGCGCAGTTGCGCTATTCGCCGATCCTGCTCGCGGGCACGATCCTCGGTCTGGCGCTGACCTATCTGGCTCCGGTCGCGCTCGCGCTGTTCGCGTCAGGCTTCGCGCAGCTTGCCGGAATTCTAGCCTGGCTGGCGATGGCGCTGGCGTTCTGGCCGACGTTGCGATTTTACGGCTTATCGGTGGTGTGGGGCCTGGCGCTGCCGGCCATCGCGCTCATCTATATGGCCTTTACGGTCGATTCCGCTTATCAGCACGCGCGCGGGCGCGGCGGCATGTGGAAAGGCCGCGCCCAAGCCAACGTTTCGGAACTGCGATGAACGGTGCCAGCAACAATGACGCCGCCGATTGGCGCTCGGGCAAGGGCCACCGCGACGAGAATTTTCCCGTCGCGTCGTGGCTGATCGCGCCGCGCCATCGCGGTCCGATTCTCGCGTTCTATAATTTCGTCCGCACCGCCGACGACATTGCCGACCACGCGTCGCTGCCGCCGGAGCAAAAGCTTGCGCTGCTCGATCGGCTCGAGGGCGGGCTGCTCGGCCGCAACGACGAGGACGCGGTGGCGGTGCGGCTTCGCCAGCAACTGGCCGAGCGCAATCTGCCGCCGAAGCACGCGCAGGATTTGCTCGCTGCGTTCAAGCTCGACGTCACCAAGCTGCGCTACCGCGACTGGGACGATCTGATCGACTATTGCTCGCTGTCGGCAATGCCGGTCGGGCGTTTCGTCTGCGACGTGCACGGCGAGAGCCGGGCGGTGTGGCCGGCCAACGATGCACTGTGCGCGGCGCTGCAGATCATCAATCATTTGCAGGATTGCCGCGACGATTATCTCAATCTCAACCGGGTCTATGTTCCGCTCGATGCGCTGTCCGCAAGCGGCGTCAGCGTTGAGGCGCTCGGCGCGGAATGCGCCTCGCCGGCGCTGCTCGGCTGCCTGCATAGGCTTGCGGCGCGAACCGAGCGACTGCTGAGCGAAAGTGACGTGTTTGCGTCGCTGATCGAGGATTGGCGCCTCGGCCTCGAAGTCTCGGTCATCAACACATTGGCGCACCGCCTCACGCGCATCCTGATGGCGCGCGATCCGCTGAGTAATCACGTTCATCTTAAGATGCCCGCGGTTGCCGGCCTGACGCTGGCGGCTGTTTGCAGCGGCGCGTCGCGGCGGCTCGGCCGGCGCCTGTACGCTGATGCGCGCAAGCCCCGGGGCGCGTAAGTGACCGACCAAACCACCCAGGCGGCGCGGCGCGCCTCCGGCAGTTCGTTCTACAGCGGCATGCGTATTTTGCCCCGGCCGCAGCGCGAGGCGATGTTCGAGATTTATTCGTTCTGCCGCGCGGTCGACGACATTGCCGACGATCCGGGCCCGCGAGACGCTCGGCGCGAGCAATTGCAGCGCTGGCGAACCGATATCGATGCGCTCTATCGCGGTACGCCGCCGCAGCAGCTCACAGGTCTTGCGCAGGCGGTGCAACAATTCGATCTGCAGAGCGAGGATTTTCTCGCCGTGATCGACGGCATGGAAATGGATGTCGTCGCCGACATCCGCGCCCCGGATGCTGCGACGCTCGCACTCTATTGCGATCGGGTCGCCTGCGCGGTCGGCAGGCTCTCCGTGCGCGTATTTGGCATGGAACGCGCCGCAGGCCTCGCGCTCGCCAATCATCTTGGCCGGGCACTGCAGCTCACCAACATTTTGCGCGATCTCGACGAGGATGCGGCGATGGGACGGCTGTATTTGCCGCGCGAGGCACTGCGCGATTGCGGCATTATCAGCACCGATCCGGCGACAGTGTTGGCCAATCCCATGCTGGGCGAGGTGTGCAGCGTCCTGGTTCGGCAAGCCGAAGAACATTTTCGCCAGGCGGAAACGATCATGGCGCAAAATCCTCGCCGTGCCGTGCGGGCGCCCCGGATCATGGGCGAAGCCTACGGCCTCATCCTCGGCCGGCTGGTGGCCCGCGGCTTTGCTCCGCCGCGCGCGCGCGTTCGGCTGCCGCGCGCGCGCATCCTCCTCATCGTGCTGCGTAATCTCGTGTGATGGCCGGGGTCGTTCACGTCATCGGCGCCGGCCTCGCCGGATTATCCGCCGCGCTCCGGCTGACGGCGGGCGGCGAACGCGTCGTCATCCACGAGGCCACGGCGTTCGTCGGCGGCCGATGTCGGTCGTACCGGGACGCCGCGCTCGGCATGACGATCGACAACGGCAATCATCTGTTGTTGTCTGGCAACCACGACGCGCTTGCGTTTCTGCGCGAGATCGGTGCGCAGCAGCAGTTGATCGGTCCGAAGACGGCGGAATTTCCGTTTATCGATCTCTCAAGCGGCGAGCGCTGGACGCTGCGTTTCAATGACGGCCGCCTGCCGTTCTGGGTGTTCGATTCCCGGCGCCGGGTGCCGGGCACCGGCCCGCTGGATTATGTGCCGCTGGCGCGGTTGCTCTGGGCGAGTCCGGAAAAGAGCGTTGGCGAAGTGATCTCCTGTGACGGCGTGCTCTATCGGCGGCTGGTCGAACCGCTTTTGCTCGCGGCGCTCAATATCGATCCACCGCACGGTTCGGCGAAGCTCGCCAGTGCGGTGATCCGCGAGACGCTGGCGACCGGCGGGCGGGCCTGCCGGCCGCTCGTCGCGCGCGACGGCCTGGGGCCGACGCTGATCGAGCCAGCGCTGGCATGTTTACAACAGCGCGGCGCTGCCTTGCGCCTTGAGCATCAGTTGCGCGCGATCCGTTTTGCCGACGAGCGGGTCGAAGCGCTCGATTTCGGCAGCGAGGCAATTGTGCTCGCCGCCGATGACGCGGTGGTTCTAGCCGTGCCGCCCTACGCGGCCGCGTCGCTGATACGCGACCTCGAAACGCCGACCGAATTTCGTGCCATCGTCAATGCGCATTTCCGCATCGATCCGCCGGCCGCGCAGCCGCCCATTGTTGGCGTGCTCAACGGCACGACGCAATGGATTTTCGCGTTTCCGGGCCGCGTGTCGGTGACGATCAGCGCCGGCGACCGTTACATCGATACGGCGCGCGACGTGCTCGCCAAGACCATCTGGAGCGAAGTCGCGAGCGTCACCGGACTGCCAAGCGCATTGCCGACTGGATTGCCGCCGTGGCAGATCGTGCGCGAGCGGCGCGCGACCTTCGCCGCCACGCCGGCGCAAGACGCTAAGCGGCCCGCGGCGCAAACCCGCTGGAACAATCTCGCGCTCGCCGGCGATTGGACGGATACCGGGCTGCCGGCCACGATCGAAGGCGCGATCCGCTCAGGCAACCGCGCCGCCGATCTCATTGCGCGCCGCCCGCCGGCGGTCCGCCCGAATATGAGTCACTGATGAACGAAACGACCAACACAGCGGCATTGAGCGACACAGCGGCTGCAAGCGGGCGGCTCGATCGCTCGATCGATTCGGCGACCGCCGCGCTGTTGGCATGCCAGCGCGACGACGGCCACTGGCTGTTTGAACTGGAGGCGGACGCCACAATCCCGGCCGAATACGTATTGCTGCGGCATTATCTGGACGAGCCGGTCGATGCTGCGCTGGAGGCCAAGATCGGCGTCTACCTGCGCCGCATCCAGGGCCTCCATGGCGGCTGGCCGCTGTTCGCCG
Source organism: uncultured Alphaproteobacteria bacterium (assembly GCA_963729965.1). Lineage (GTDB taxonomy): Bacteria > Pseudomonadota > Alphaproteobacteria > Rhizobiales > Xanthobacteraceae > BOG-931. The sequence goes on along the minus strand of CAVSPX010000003.1, from coordinate 122,448 downwards.
AAGGCGATCTCGATGTCAGCGCGACGGTCAAAGCTTATTTCGCGCTGAAAATGATCGGCGACTCGATCGAGGCCGATCACATGCGCCGTGCGCGCGAGGCGTTGCATGCGCGCGGCGGCGCCGAACGCGCCAATGTGTTCACGCGGATCATGCTGGCTTTGTTCGGCTTCGTGCCCTGGCGCGCGGTGCCGGTGATGCCGATCGAGATCATGCTGCTGCCGAAATGGTTTCCGTTCCATATCGACAAGATTTCCTACTGGAGCCGGACCGTCATCGTGCCGCTTCTGGTGCTGATGGCGAAGAAGCCGGTGGCGCGCAATCCAAAGGGCGTGCGCATCGACGAATTGTTTCTTGAGCCGCCGCGAGCGCTCGGCCCGGCGCCGAAGGCGCCGCAGCAGAAGGCGTCATGGTTCTGGTTCTTCCGCGGCGTCGATAACGTGCTGCGCGCGGCTGAACCGTATTTTCCCAAAAAGTCGCGGCAGCGCGCGATTGATCGGGCAGTCGCCTGGGTGAGCGAACGGCTCAACGGCGAGGATGGCCTCGGCGCGATTTTTCCGGCGATGGCGAACAGCGTGATGATGTTCGACGCGCTGGGCATTGGGGAGAGCGATCCGCGGCGCGCCATCGCGCGCAGATCGGTCGAAAAGCTTCTCGTCGTGCATCCCGACGAGGTCTACTGCCAGCCGTGCGTCTCGCCGATCTGGGACACCGGTCTTGTGTGCCACGCGCTGATGGAAGCCGGCGGTGAGCGCACGACCGAGCCGGTGCGCAAGGGGCTCGACTGGCTCGTGCCGATGCAGGTACTCGATGTGCGCGGCGATTGGATCGCGCGGCGGCCCGATTTGCGTCCTGGCGGCTGGGCCTTCCAATATGCCAATCCGCATTATCCCGATGTCGATGATACCGCCGTCGTCGCTATGGCGATGGACCGCTTTCAGAACGCGGCCGGCCGGCAGGATTACCGCGCAGCACTGGCGCGCGCCGAAGAATGGATTATCGGCATGCAGAGCGGCAACGGCGCCTGGGGCGCGTTCGATGCCGATAACGAATATTATTATCTTAACAACATTCCATTCGCCGATCACGGCGCGCTGCTCGATCCGCCGACCGAGGACGTGAGCGCGCGCTGCCTATCGATGCTGGCGCAATTCGGCGAGACCGCCGCCGGCAATCCGGCGGTCGCGCGCGCGATCGATTATCTGCGCCGCACGCAACTCGGCGACGGCTCGTGGTACGGCCGCTGGGGCATGAATTACATCTACGGCACTTGGTCTGTATTGTGCGCGCTCAATGCCGCAGGCATCGCTCACGGAGCGCCCGAGATGCGCAAGGCGCGCGACTGGCTCATTCGCATCCAGAACGAGGACGGCGGCTGGGGCGAAGACGGTACGAGCTACAAGCTCGACTATCGCGGCTACGAGCGCGCTCCGTCGACCGCGTCACAGACCGCGTGGGCGCTGCTTGGCCTCATGGCCGTGGGCGAGCTCGACCATCCGGCGGTCGCACGCGGCATCGCTTACCTGACGGCAACGCAGGGCGAGGACGGTTTCTGGAACGAGCCGCGCTACACGGCGACCGGTTTCCCTAGGGTCTTTTATCTGCGCTACCACGGCTATGCTAAGTTCTTCCCCCTGTGGGCGCTGGCGCGTTACCGTAATCTGCGCAGCGGCAATACGCGCGCCGTGGCCTACGGGATGTAGGCGTCATAGGTTTGCAGGATCCGATTCCGTCAATTGGCTGCGCTTGATTTGGTATTTGCTTACCGTGCCGCCGAGGCGAGTGTGGATATCGAACGCCGTTTACAGCCACAGGCGGTGCGCTGGTTCCTCATGACCACCCCCAAGCCTCTGAAATTCGAAGCAAAATTCGTGGTTCCATCAGCTGTATCATAACGACAACACCATCACGAAAAGCGCCATGGCGGAGCAATATTGTATCACGGTGTTACACATTGGCCTGCGATAATGGCTTCCACAGGCGGGATGCCTAACGACTTCATTAGGAGGGGTGCGATGTCATACAAATTGCTGGGAGTAATCGGCGTTTCCGCCATTCTGCTCGCCGCGCCGGTGGCGGCCAGTGCGGCGGACATGGGCATGCCACTGAAGGCGCCGGCTCCGCCGCCGCCTGTGCTCAGCTGGACGGGATGCTACGTCGACGGCGGCTGGGGCTACGGCTTCTGGAATCAGGATCACTACGTCACCAACGCGGGGTTGGGTGTTACGTCGGTTACGACGACCGACGGCGGCCGCGGCTGGATGGGCAAGTTGGGCGGCGGATGCGACTATCAGACTCCGCTGTTTAACCACAGGGTCGTGATCGGCGCATTCGCCGATTGGGATCCCATGAGCCTGAAGGGTAGCAACTCGCCGAGCGAGCTGTTCCCTGCTGGCGGCGGTGCTGGTTCCTCGCCGATCACCGCAAACGAAAAAGAAACCGGCGCTTGGTTTGTCGGCGCGCGGGCGGGCTATCTGGTCACGCCCTCGTTCATGACCTATTTCGATGGCGGCTACACCAGAACACGCTTCACCCAAACGGCCGAATTCCAGACCGCAACCGGCACGGCGATTAGCTTCGCCTATCCGAACTATAACGACAGCGGCTGGTTCCTCGGCAGCGGCTTTGAATATTCGCTGAATGATTGGGTTCCGTTCCGTGGCCTGTTCCTGCAGACCGAGTATCGCTTCTCGGAGTACGGGCGACACAGTTTCTCTGAGTTCAGCACCGCGACGGGTCTGCCGGATGGTAACGTTGAGACCACCAGGCCTTACGTGCAGACGGTCACCACCGCCCTGGTGTGGAAGTTCAACTGGATGGGACGCTAACTCGGAAGGTGAGTTTGGAATGCCAAAGGGCCCCGGTCTTCCGGGGCCCTTTTCGTTTTGCGAATGCACTTCAGCTCTGGCCGACGTGATGCCTATGCCGCGCTTGCCGACGTTTTTGCCGCCTTGGCGGCTTTCTCGCGCGCCTCTTTGGCACGCATTTCGGTGAGCGTCAGCTGCACATTGCTGTCGAACACGTATTTCGCCGGACGCTGCTGCGACATGTCGATCTCCGGCGCCATCTCGCCTTCGGTCTTGACGCCGCGCCAGGCGATCATCGCTGCCTGCAGCGGGTGCTCCATCATGGCGTTGGCGGCGGTCGCCTCGTAGCCGCAATGGGCCATGCAGTTGGCGCACTTCTCGTACTGCCCGGTTCCATAGGAGTCCCAGTCGGTGGTCTCCATTAGTTCGTTGAACGTCTTCGCATAGCCTTCGCCGAGCAGATAACAGGGCTTCTGCCAGCCGAAAATGTTGCGCGTCGGCATGCCCCACGGCGTGCAGTGGAATTCCTGATTGCCAGCCAGGAAATCGAGGAACATGCCCGAATGCGTCAGGTTCCAGTCCTTACCATTGCCCAGCGCAAAGACCTTGCGGAACAGTTCCTTGGTCTTGCGGCGGTTGAGGAAATGCTCCTGGTCCGGCGCCCGCTCATAGGCGTAGCCCGGGGAGATCGAGACGCCGACGCCCAACTCCTTCGTCAGATCGAGGAAGGAAGCGATATCCTCGGCCGGGTGGCCGTCGTAAACCGTGCAATTGACGTTGACGGCAAAACCCTTGGCCTTGGCGGCCTTGATGGCGCTGACGGCCTTTTCGAAGCCGCCCTCCATGCACACCGATTTGTCATGGTGGTGCTTGAGACCGTCGAGATGCACGGAGAAGAACAGATAGGGTGACGGTTCGAACAGGTGCAGCTTCTTTTCCAGGAGCAGCGCGTTGGTGCACAGCGAAACGAATTTCTTGCGCGCCACGATGCCTTTGACGATCTCGCCGATTTCTTTGTGAATGAGCGGCTCGCCGCCCGGGATGGCGACCATCGGCGCGCCGCATTCGTCGACCGCGTCGAGGCATTCCGCAACCGACAGGCGCTTGTTGAGAATGGCGTCCGGATAATCGATCTTGCCGCAGCCGAAGCAGGCCAGATTGCAGCGGAACAGCGGCTCCAGCATCAGCACCAGCGGATAGCGTTTCCGCCCCGAAAGCCGCTGGCGCAGGATGTAGGAGCCGACGGCTACCTGTTGTCGCAATGATACGGTCACAACGCGGTCCTTCTTGTTTTTGCGTTCTTGGCTTTAAAGTCTTGCAACAGTCCGGCAGTTCGTGCGCCGGTCTTCAGACGCCTTTCAGGCCCTTGCCGCCGCGCGGCCGGCGGCACCGCCGTCGGTCAATTCGGCCGGCAAGCGAAATTCGATCGTCTCCTGGCGGCCGGTCAATTCGCTGACCTCGACCGGGCCCAGCCGGCGTAGTGCATCGATCACATCTTCTACCAGCACTTCGGGCGCGGATGCACCGGCAGTGATGCCGACCGTATCGGCGCCCTTGAACCAGTCCGGCTCGACTTCGCTGCCGTCGGCGATCAGATAGCTTGGAGTACCGTCTTCCTCGCCGATTTCGCGCAACCGGTTGGAATTCGAGCTGTTCTTGGCGCCGACCACGAGAATAACGTCCACCAGCTTGGAGAGTTCACGGACCGCGGTCTGCCGATTTTGCGTCGCGTAGCAAATGTCGCGCGTCTCCGGCCCGACGATATCGGTAAATCGACCGTGCAGGGCGGCAATAATGTCGCGCGTGTCGTCCACTGAGAGCGTGGTCTGCGTCACATAGGCGACCGGCGTGTCGCGGGGAATATCTAGCGAGGCGACATCATTTTCGGTTTGCACCAGCGTCACCGGCTCGGCGATCTGGCCCATGGTTCCCTCGACTTCGGGGTGGCCCGCGTGGCCGATGAGGATAAGGCGCCGACCTTGGCCGACATAGCGCTTGCCCTGATTATGGACCTTGGTGACCAGGGGGCAGGTGGCGTTGAGCACCGGCAGCTGGCGTGCCGCCGCCGCTTCCTCGACGCTTTTGGCAACGCCGTGGGCGCTGAAGATGGTGACTGCGTTGGGCGGAACCTCGGACAGATCCTCGACAAAGCGCGCGCCCTTGGCCTTCAGGCTTTCCACCACGTGCTTGTTGTGCACGATTTCGTGACGGACATAGACCGGCGGACCGAACTTCTGCAGCGCCCGCTCCACGATTTCGATGGCACGGACCACCCCGGCGCAGAAGCCGCGCGGTTGGGCAAGGATCACTCTCATCGGCAAAGTACCTCCGGGCCGGCGTGCCAAGACATCCCGCCCAGGGAGGAGGGAACCAAGCCGACCGCTGAACACCTTCCAATTACTTTGGCTGTGCGGCCATGACAATCAAGTCCGGCAATTATCGTTGCTTTGCGGCCGCCAGTCCGGGTTCCGCACTGAAAATCCAGTCGACGAGCGTTAATGTAGGAATAAAATCACGGAGATGGCTTGCGCGCCAAAACGTAAGTCGTGGAGGCCAGCACGTAGGCATCGTCGCGTTCCGATAGCCACCGGTCGAGCGGCTGGAGAAAAAGCCTGGCAACCACCCACCACGCCGGCCGCGCCAGCCATCGAATCCAGCCTGGAGCGTACTCCGCAACGTAAAATGTCACGATATGAGCCACGGCCCAGCTCGGGCCGACGCAGGAACCACTTTGCAGCACCTCGAATCCGGCCCGCTCGAACAATCTTTGATGTCCAAAGAGGGTGTAATTCTGGAAATGCGAGGGATAGCCGTGAAACGGTTGCATAAATGGCGTGCAGACGAAGGCGAGTGCTCCGGGTTTCATCACGCGCAGCATTTCCTGCGCGGCGATGTCCGGATCGCGAAGGTGCTCAAACACTGCCTCGCAATGGACACCGTCGATTGAGGCGGTGGCGAGCGGTAGCCGGTGAGCGTCACCGACGAGGTCGACCCCGTCGAATGCTTCGATATTCAGCGTGATGGCGTTCGGGTGGATGCGAAACGGGCCGCCGCCTAGGCTTAAGACCCTTGCGCCTTCGATCCTGCACAGTTCAAGGATGCGGTTTCCGGCAATTTGGCTTGCTTTCGTCCGGTGGTCGTTGGGGGTGTAATTCCTCGGCGGCGTTAATCCGCCCCCGCCGGAAGATCTACGCCCAGTCACTTTCACGCCCAAAGAGTTTCGCCCTCAGCACAACGTGAGGCAGCCGGTCCGAAGGGTCAAGCGGGAAGGGCGGCGCGATGCGGCGAAAGACCCCATCGCCGGCTCGGCAGGATTCGGCATTTTGCCCATTTGCTTTTTCCTCATTTCCGGGCGATTAGGGCGGCCTCGTGCGGGAATCGGGCCGGACCGGCCCGTCTATTGGGAGGCTTGAAGCGCCCGCCTCTGTTTCGCCGTTGTCTTGACGACTCAAACGTTGCCCTGACCCGCCGCCCATCCTGCTGACGGTTTACCCCGCCGATCATGAAGACCATCACTGCCGTCATTGTCCGCGCGATCGCCTTTTGCTGGAAATACGCATGGCCCGTCGTGGCCGCGGGCTTGCTACTTGCGGTCGCGTCGTCGTGGTACGCGGCGACGCACTTCAAGATGACGACCAATATGACGGACCTGATCTCCAACGATATCCCATGGCGAAAGCGTGAGGCTGTTCTGGAGAAGGCGTTCCCGCATTTTCAGACGATCGACGCCGTCATCAACGCACCGACGCAGGAATTGGCCGACCAGGCGACCGCGGCTCTGGTGCAGCGCCTGTCGCAACAGAAGACGATGTTCCTGTCGGTCGAGGACCCGGCCGGCGGTGCGTTTTTTGCTCAGAACGGGCTGTTGTTCCTGAACACCAAGGATCTTGCCGCGCGCACCGCGATGCTGACGCAGGCGTCGCGTCTCATTCAGGTGCTGGCCGGCGATCCGAGTCTGCGCGGCGTGCTGCAGGCGCTGCAGTTCGGACTCCTGGGCGTACAGGGCGGCCGCATCACGCTCGATGCCATGACGTGGCCGATGACTCTCGCCGCCGATACCATCGAGAAGGTGAATGCCGGAAAGCCCGCCAGCTTTTCCTGGCAGGATTTGGTGCAGGGCAGTGCCTCCAAGCCCGACCAGCTGTTGCGCTTTCTGATCATTCGCGCGGCGCTCGATTATTCCGCGCTTGAACCGGGGCTCCGCGCCAGCACCGCCATCCGGCAAGCCGCTCAGGATCTCGACTTCGCGGGCAAATATCAGGCCCGCCTGCGCCTGACCGGACCGGTGCCGCTCGAGGACGAGGAATTCGCCACCATCAAGGAAAACGCGGGCCTCAACGCCACCGTGACCATTGCGGTCGTGCTGTTCATTCTGTGGATGGCGCTGCGCTGGTGGCGCATCATCGCCGCCGTCTTCATCAATCTCGCGGTCGGGCTGACGATCACCGGGGCCCTCGGCCTGCTCATGGTCGGCACGCTCAATCTGATGTCGGTGTATTTTGCCGTGCTGTTTGTCGGGCTCGGTGTCGATTTCGGTATTCAGTTCAGCGTCCGCTATCGGGCCGAGCGACACGAACTGGACGACCTGCACGCCGCGCTCGTCCAGGCTGGCCGGCGGGCTGGTGCGCCGCTGACGCTCGCCGCCCTCGCCACCGCTGCCGGTTTCCTGTCGTTTTTGCCGACGGCCTACAAGGGCGTCTCGGAACTCGGATTGATCGCCGGCGTCGGCATGCTGATTGCATTTCTTACCAGCGTGACGTTGCTGCCGGCGCTGCTCGCCTTGTTCAAGCCGCCGAGCGAACCGTATCAGCTCGGCTACGCCGCGCTAGCCCCGGTCGATCGCGTGCTCGATCGCCACCGCATGCCGGTTTTGATCGGTACCGTCCTCGTCATTGTGGCCGGCTTGCCGCTGCTGCATTGGCTGCGCTTCGATTTCAATCCGATGAATCTGCGCAGTCCCAAGGTCGAGTTGGTCGCCACCTATCTGGATCTGAAAAACAATCCCAATAGCGGCGCCAACGATATTGAGCTTTTGGCGCCGACGCTTGCCGCGGCCGCCCAGGATGCCGCGAAACTGCGCGCTTTGCCCGAGGTCGCTCGCGTCACGACATTGTCGACCTTCGTTCCCGATCAGCAACCGGAAAAACTGAAGCTCATCGCCGACGCCGCGAAGGCGCTCGATCCGATTCTCAACCCGCCTGCACTCGCCGCACCGCCGACCGACGCGCAGAACGTCGCCATGATCGTTTCCACGGTGAACGCACTCAAGGTTCTGTCCGGCGATGCCAAGGGACCTGGAGCGGACGCGGCTCGCCGCCTTGCCGCGGCCATGACGGCGCTCGGCAAAGCGGGCCCGTCAGTGCGGCAGCGCGCGGAGGTGGCCTTCGTGCAGCCGTTGCGGGTCGCACTCGATCACCTGCGCAGCTTGTTCAAGGCGCAAGCCGTATCACTGGCGACGCTTCCGTCTTCCATGATCCACCAGTGGATGACCGCGGACGGACAGGCGCGCGTCGATATTGCGCCCAAAGGCGACACCGCCAACAACGCAGTGCTGGAGAGATTTGCCAATGCGGTGCAAGCCGCCGAGCCTGATGCGGCCGAAGGGCCGATCTCGATCCTCGAAGCGCGACGCACCGTTCTGGTCGCGTTCAGTGAGGCCGGCGCCTGCGCCCTGATCTCCATTACCCTTATTCTCTGGATCACGCTGCGGCGGTTCGGCGATGTGCTGCTCACGCTGGTGCCGTTACTGACAGCGGTGATTGTCACCTTGGAGCTTTGCGTCATCATCGACTTGCCGCTGAACTTCGCCAACATCATTGCGCTGCCGCTGTTGCTCGGCGTCGGCGTGGCGTTCAAGATCTACTACATCATGGCCTGGCGCGAAGGGCAGACGAACCTCCTGCAATCGGTGCTGACGCGCGCGGTGACATTCAGCGCGCTGACGACCGCGACGGCGTTCGGCAGCCTGTGGTTTTCCAGCCACCCCGGCACGTCGAGCATGGGCAAGCTGTTGGCAATTTCGCTGCTCACCACCATGGCGGCGGCCGCGCTGTTCCAGCCTATCCTGATGGGTAAGCCGCGCGAGCGCGAGAAGGCCTATTAGTTATAGATTTGCTCGCATTTTCTCCGGAAAATCGGCAGCCACTTTTTCCGGAAAATACTCTGAGAGCCAAAAATCATCTGGCGCGCGGGCGCCTGCTCGTCCACGATGGCTCTCGGTGGGAGAGCGCTGCCATTCCGGAAACGAGGGCGGGATGAAAATCAGATCGATCGAGCCTTTCGCCGCAAGCCTGCCAATGAAAAAACCGGTAACGATGGCCGGCGAAACCGTCGCGCGCGCCGACAACGTCTTTGTGCGGGTCGAGACCGATAGCGGCGTTGTCGGCTGGGGCGAGGCGGCATCCGCGCCGACCATGACGGGCGAGACCACGGCCAGCATGATGGTGGCGGTCGTGCACATGCGGCCAAGGCTGATCGGACATGCGGCCGACGACTTTCCGGCCGTCTCGGCAGTGATGGACGACGCCATGTACGGCAACAGCGGCGCCAAGGCCGCAATCGAGATCGCGTTGCACGATGCCGTGGCGCGCGCTGCCGGCCGTCCGCTCTATGCGCTGTTCGGAGAAAAGCGGCGCAGCCGCATGCCGGTCCTGGCCGTGATCGGGTCGACCGATCAGGCCGCCGACCTACGCGAAGCGCGCGAGCGCTGGGGCGCAGGCTATCGGGCTTTCAAGATCAAGGTCGGGCTTGCGGCACCGGAAGCGGACGCGGCGCGCACTCAGGCAGTCTGTCGGTTGCTCAAGGCACAGGGTGACTCGTGCCTGGTCTCGGCTGACGCCAATCAAGGTTTTAGCGTCGACGAAGCGCTCCGCTATGTCGCGGGGCTTGCCGATTGCGGCCTCGATTTCTTCGAGCAGCCGGTGCGGGCGGAAAATCTCGACGGCATGGCGCGCGTCGCCGCGGCAAGCAGTGTTGCGATCGGCGCCGACGAGGGCATTCATTCGCCAGAGGACATTGAGCGCCATCACGCGCGCGGCGCGGCTGCGGGCGTAAGTCTCAAGGCCATAAAACTCGGCGGCCTGCGCGCTCTTTATGAGGCGTGCGGGCTCTGTGACCGGCTCGGCATGAAGGTCAATATTTCCTGCAAGACCGGTGAGTCGAGCGTCGCTTCCGCCGCGGCGCTGCATCTTGCCGCAGTGGTGCCCGCGCTGGCCTGGGGCCTGACGCTGACCAGCAGCGGCCTCGCCGAGGATGCAGTGCGCGAGCCGTTACGAATTGAGGGTGGCCACGCCGTTGTGCCCGAGGCTATCGGCCTCGGCGTCGAGGTTGACGAGCAGCGGCTGCGAGGCAGCCAGCAGACCAGGATGGTGGCGTAGCCGATAGGCTACTTTTCCTCCTCCTCCTCGTCGTCCTCGTCATCGTGTTCGTCTTCGTCCCGCTCTCTCGCCTCTTCGAGTTCGCCGTCGATGAACTCCTCCAGATCGTCGAAGGCCTCCTCGATTTCACTCGCCGGGATGCCCTCTTCGAGGGCCGCTGCGACACATTCGGCGGCCCACTCCTTCGCCGGCGAAGCCGCCCCCTCCAACGGAAAGCCCTCCTGTGCGATTTTCTCCGTGACCCAGGTCTCGACGAATTCGAGGGCGCGCGCGCTCATGGTTGGTTTCCCCCCCTGCCTTCCCTTTCGCGGAAAGCGTACCATAACTCGGGGAGGGAAATGTGAAGGCAAAAACTCTCGGCATCGCCGTCGTTGGCTCAGGCCGGATCGGCACCTTGCGAGCCCGGCTTGCGGCCAAGCATCCGGCGGTGCGCTTTCTGGCCGTGTCTGACAAGGACCCGGCGCAGGCGCAAAAACTTGCCGAAGTCGCCGGCGCCGATTTCCATTCCGCCGACAACGACGCCGTGATCGCGCATCCCGACGTCGATGCAGTGTTCGTCTCGACGCCCGAGGGCGAGCACGCTGCGCCGGTGTGCCGCGCGCTAGAGCTCGGCAAGCCGGTTCTGGTGGAGAAACCGATTGCGTTGTCGCTCAACGACGCCGAGGCGATCCTCAAGACGCTGAAGGCGACCGGCGGCACGCTGCGGGTCGGTTACAGCCGCCGCTTCAAGGAATGTTTTCTACGCGCCAAGGAGCAGATGATCCACGGCCGGCTCGGCAAGGTGAGCGGCGCATTGGCGCGCGTCTATAATTCGCGCGCCCAGACCTTCGCTATCCTCAAGCGCGACCCGCATGCGACGCCGGTGCTCGACGTGCTGACCTATTACGTCGATCTGATGTGCTGGCTCCTGGAAGGCAACAAGCCGATCGAGGTGGTGGCGCGCGGCCAATCCGGTATTTTCCGCGACGCCGGCTACAGCGCGCACGACGTGACCTGGGCGCTGGTGACTTTCGCCGACGGCGCCGTGGTCAATTTCGGCATCGCCTACGCGCTGCCGGCGCGCTATCCGACGCAAGGCCAATCCGATCGTGTCGAGCTTCTGGGCAGCGACGGCACGATGATCATCGACGACGACCACATGGAGCACCTGTTGTTTTCCGAGAAGGGCATTCCGCATCCCTATGTGCCCGGTCATTCGGTCGAGATGGCATTCCTCGGCAGCAATACGGCCGGCGACTGGGCGATGGGCGATTTCTGGGGGCCGCTGGGTAATGAGACCCGCGCCTGGCTCGACTTTCTGTCGACCGGCCGGCCCAGCATCCACGCCACACCGGAACAGGCTATGCTGAACCTGAAGACCACCTACGCCATCGAGCGCGCGGCCGCCACTGGCGAGGTGGTGCGGCTCGATCACGGCTCATAAGGAAGGAAAGGCGGTCCGCCTCGGCCGGATGACCGGTAAGCAGCCCATCGTTCAAAGGAGAACCTTGCGCATGACGGACAAATTCGGGCGGCTGGCGCTGCATATGTGGACGATCGACACCACGCCGCTGAAGACCGCGCTCGATGCGGCGCGCGTCGGTGGCTTTGATGCGGTCGAGCTGCGGCGCACCGACTTTACCCGCTGCTTCGATGCCGGCATGAGCAATGCACAGGTGCTCGACCTGATTAAGGGCAGCGGCATTCCGGTCGGGGTGCTCGGCGTCGAATATGGCTGGCTGTTTGCCGCCGGCGACGAGAGCAAGCGGCTGTTCAAGGTGTTTCGTGAAAGTTGCGAGAACGCGGTGGCGCTGGATTGCAAGATGCTGATGAGCGCGCCGGGCCCGGTTCAGGGGTCAATCAGCGACGCGATAGAGTATCTCAAGCGCGCCGGCGATATCGCGGGCGAATACGGACTGAAGCTCGGCATCGAATTCAATTCGCAACACCCCATTCTCAACAAGCTCGCGGTGCTGACCGAACTGATCACCGGTGCGAACAAACCGAATTGTGGTTATCTGATCGACACCTATCACTTCACCCGCAGCGGCGCCGGCGGGCGCGGGTTCGAGAGCGTGCCTGCCGAGCAGATCTTCTGCTTCCAGTACAGCGACCTGTCGCCCAATCCGGTGACCGGCGTGGCGCGTCCGACCGATCGGCTGCCGCCCGGTAAGGGCATCGTCAAATGGCGCGAAATTCTCGGGCTGTTGGCGGAGAAGCAATACACCGGCTATCTCAGCTACGAGGCCCCGAACCCGGACATGTGGGCGCGCTCGCCCTATGATGTCGCGCGCGAAGGCGTCGAATTGACGCGCGAACTCCTGAAAGAAGCCTTCCCAGTTACGCGATGTGAGGAAACGATGAACGACACAGCCGCCCCGACCACCGATCCGCTATTCGCCGGCCTGAACGATCGCTCGATCACGGCGATTCCGGCGACTGTCGAGAAGCAGCGTTACGTGACGAGCGTCGCGCCTGCGGCTGCCAATCCGGGTCGCTGGGTCGAGCAGCCGCGGCTGCCGATTCCAACCGGTGAGCACGCCGTGATCGAGTGCCAGGGCAACATTCACGTCATCGCCGGTTACGCGCGCCATCGCTTCGACGCCAGCTTCCATCAGGTCTACGACTCCAAGACCCGCAGCTGGTCGCTGAAGGCGCCGTTTCCGGTAGCGGGCAATCACGTTGCGGGCGTTGCCATCGGCTCGAAAATCTACACCTTTGGCGGCTTCATTGAGCAGAACCGCTGTCCGCATTCGCGCTGCTTCGCCTACGACACGGCAACCGACCAGTGGACGCCGATTGCCGGACTGTCACGCCCGCGCGGCGCCATTTCGGCCATCGAACTCGACGGCAAGATCCATTTGCTCGGCGGCCGCGACGTCCGTTCGGTGGAGTGGCACGAGGTCTATGATCCGGCGACCAACAAATATTCGGATCGGGCCAGCATGCGCGGCTCGACCGCGACGCAGCCGTTCGTCGGCCAGCGCGACCATATGGGCGTCGCCGTGGTCGACGGAAAAATCCACGCCATCGCTGGTCGCATGGATTCCTACGATTTCAACACGTCGCTTAACGCGGTGTACGATCCGCAGAGCGACAGCTGGAGTTTCCGCGCGCCGCTGCCGACTGCCCGCAGCGGCCCGTCCTGCGTCTATATCGGCGGCAGGATCGTCGTATTCGGCGGCGAGGCCACCGGCCGCGTATTCGGCACCAACGAAGCCTATGACCCCAAGACCGATACCTGGGAGGCGTTGACGCCGATGGCGCTGCCTCGCCACGGCCTGCATGGCGCGACTTGCGCAGTGATCGGCAACATGGTGCATGTGCCCGGCGGCGGTCCGGTCCCCGGCGGCAGCGTGCAGGGCGCCTATCACGACGCCTTCGCCTTCGGCTGACGCCGACGGCCGGGCGGGACGCAAGCGAGAAAGAATTGAGGACTGGCTCAAGCGGCCGGCATAGCCTGATGGACGAGACAACAAGACCGGATCCAACCGGCTTCCGCTTTATCGGCAAACCTCTGCCACGCAAGGAAGACCAGCGCCTCGTCACCGGCCACGGCCGGTTCACCGACGATTTCGCGCTTGAGGGCCAGGCCTTTGCGGCGATGGTGCGCTCGCCGTATCCGCACGCGCGGATCGTGGCGATCGCCACAGAACGGGCCAAGGCGATGTCCGGCGTGCTCGGCGTCTTTACCGGCGCCGATTGTGCAGCCGACAAGATCGGACCGATCCCGCACGATCCGGTGCCGAAGACCAAGTTCGACATGAAGCTGCACGCGCCCGGGGGCGGCGCGGTATTCGCTGGTCCGCACATGCTGCTGCCAGCCGACAAGGCGCGGCATGTCGGCGAAGCGGTTGTGATGGTGGTAGCCGAGACCAAGGCGCAGGCGATGGACGTGGCCGAGGCCGTCGAGGTGACATACGAAGAGCTGCCGTTCGTCCTGCATTCGGAAGACGCGCTGCGGCCCGGGGCGCCCGCGATCTGGGACCAGGTGCCGGACAACATGCCGGTCGAGACGTTTTTCGGCGATCCCGAAGCGACCGACCGGGCGTTCGCGCGCGCAGCCCATGTCGTGAAGAAGAAATTCCACATCGGCCGCGTCACCGGCGTGCCGATGGAGCCGCGCTCCGCACTGGGCCAATACGATGCCGCGACGGATTCCTACGTGCTTTATGCGGGCTCCGGCGGCGCCGTGCGGCAGAAGAATGAACTGATCCACGTGGTCGGCGTGCCGCCGGAGCGGCTGCGTGTCATTTCGCCCGATGTCGGCGGCAATTTCGGCACCCGTAACCGCACCTTTGTCGAATTCGGCCTGGTGCTGTGGGCGGCGAAAAAACTCGGCCGGCCGGTCAAATACACCGCGACCCGCTCCGAAGCCTTTCTCAGCGATTACCAGGGCCGCGATCTGGTGACATCGGTCGAGCTTGCGCTCGATGACAAGCACCGTTTCATCGGCATGCGCGCCACCAACATCAGCAATGTCGGTGCGCGCTGCGTGTCGTTGTCACCACTGAGCAAGGGCTCCGGCCTCATCCCCGGCTCCTATGCGATCCCCGCGACGACGCTGCGTTCGGTTGCCGCGTTCACCAATACGATGCCGACTAATGCGTACCGCAGCTCTGGCCGGCCGGAAGTGACCTTCGCCATGGAGCGGCTGGTCGACGAGGCCGCGAAACAGCTCGGCGTCGATCGCATTGCGCTGCGGCGAAAGAACCTTGTTTCGCCAAAGGCCATGCCGTATCGCAATTCGGTCGGCATGCTCTACGACAGCGGGCAATACGAACATAATATGGACTGGGCGATGGAGATCGCCGACTGGAAGGGATTTCCGGCGCGGCGCCGCGAGGCCAAACGCCGCGGCAAGCTGCTGGGCCGTGGACTGGCCAATTACGTCGAATCGTCGATCGGCGCGCCGAAGGAGCAGGCGCGGATCAAGGTGCGTCCCGACGGGCGCGTCGATGCGGTCATCGGCACGCAATCGAACGGACAGGGTCACGAGACGAGTTTCGCCCAGGTGGTCGCCGATCTGCTTCACATTCCGGCCGAGGCCGTCAACATCATCTACGGCGATACCGCTGTGGTGAAAGTCGGCGGTGGTTCGCATTCCGGCCGCTCGATGCGCCACGCCGCAACCGTATTCTCCAAGGCAGCGGTCGATCTGATCGCCAGAGGCAAAGAGATCGCCGCGATCGTCATGGGCTCGACGCCGGAGAATGTCTCCTACGACGACGGCCGTTTCAGTTCGCGCGATACCAATCTCACCTTCGATTTTCTCGAACTTGCCAGCGAGGCGGCGCGTCACGAGCTGCCGGAGACGCTCAAGGAAGGCGTTGCGGTGGTCACCGACAACGAGATGCACGATCCGGTGTTTCCCAACGGCACCGCCATCTGCGAGGTGGAAATCGACCCCGACAGCGGCGAAATCACGATCACCCGCTATGCCTGCATCGACGACGTCGGCCGCTGCATCAATCCGCTGATCGTGCACGGCCAGACCCACGGCGCGATCGCGCAGGGCGTCGGTCAGGCGCTGTGGGAACAGGTTTATCTCGACCCCGACAGCGGGCAGCCGCTGACCGGGTCATTCATGGACTACGGCATGCCGCGCGCGGACGTGCTGCCGTCGTTCCGCACCGAGATCGCCGAAGTACTGTCGCCGACCAATCCGCTCGGCATCAAGGCCGGCGGCGAGGGCGGCACGACGGCCGCGCCGGCCGTCATGGTCAGCGCCATCCTCGATGCGCTCGGCGAAATCGGCGTCCGCGACGTGACGATGCCGGTGACGCCCTACAAAGTGTGGCAGGCAATCCGGGACGCGCAAGGGCGTACCGTGTGAACGCTGCACGGCCAAGCGCCAGGGACAGGCCGCCGAGCAAATAGTCGAAGACGCCGGCGCGGGCTGCGGCATTTTTTTGGATGCGACGAATAAGCCCACCGCGCGCGGCTCCGCCGCATTGACGGGCCGAAATGCGCTTTTTACCATCCGCGTTATAACAGCCGCACAATTGCGGCGCGCGACGCTGCCAGCAGCCGAAGTGCCGGTAGGGGAAGGGGACGCACACCGGCAGCTCGCGAGATGTGGGAGGCAGCGATGCTATTGTCGCGCGGAAGCGTTCAGTCTTCCGGCTTCGCCCGGCGCGGCCGCGTTTGCGTGAAACGCCCGCGATGAATGCGCGAGTGATTGTTGACCGCATCGTTGTGCTGGCACTGGTGATTGCCGGCTGGGAGTTGTGCCGTCTCCATTTCGGGACGATCTGGTTCTCAAGCCCGCTGCGCGTGCTCAATCGCTTCGGCGAGGAAATCCGCAACGGCGATCTGCTCTTTCAAGCGAGCTATACGCTCAAAGCGGCACTCTATGGTTCGTTGCTGGGCGGCATTCCCGCTGCGCTCCTGCCATTCGCGCTGCGCCGCCACCCCGTCGCCGGCGCCATTCTCGATCCCTATTTTGTCGGCGGCTATGGCGTGCCCAAGCTGGCGCTGGCGCCACTCTTTATTCTGTGGTTCGGCGTCGACCTCGAGCCGAAGGTAGCGCTGGTCGCATCCATCGTATCGTTCCTCGTGTTCTTTTCGACAACCGCGGGGGTGAATGCGGTCAACGCGCAATACGTCAGCGTCGCACGGGTATTCGGCGCCACCGAGCGCGATATTGCGCGTCACGTCGTCTGGCCGGGAGCAATTCCCTACGCGTTTGCCGGTTTCCGTGTTGCCGCACCGTATGCGATTGGCGCCGCAGTCGTCGGTGAACTGATCTCGTCCAATCGCGGTCTCGGCTTCATGATCCAGTCGGGCGCTACGGATTTCGATACCACGCTTGTGTTCGTTGCACTGGTGACGCTGACTCTCACCGTCGTTGCCGTCAATCTTTTGATAGGCCGCTGTGAGCGCTGGCTGCTGCGCTGGCGCCCGCCGCAACCGCGCCTGACGTCGAGAGTTGTCGGAACATGAGCTCCGCTTGCCCGATGCTGGAAGTCAAGGGTTTGGCCAAACGGTTTGCGCCGCGGTCGGGCCAGGCGTTGCCGCCGTGGGTTCTCGCCGACCTGTCGTTTCACGTCGCGGAGGAGGAATTCCTGACCCTGGTGGGGCCTTCCGGGGCGGGGAAATCGACCCTGCTCAACATCATCGCCCAGGTCGATGGCGCGAACCAGGGTGAGATTTACTTCCGCGGCAAATTGATCGAGACGGCCAACGGCGCGGCGCTCAAACCCGGTTGGAACTGTCAGATCGGGTATGTCACCCAGGACGATAACCTGCTGGCGTGGCGCACGCTGTACGAAAATGTGACGCTGCCGCTCAAGCTGCAGGGCCGCTTCGACGCCGCGGGGAAAGAGCGCGTCAACGAGTTGTTGCGCGCCACCAACCTGACGGGATTCGAGCGCTACTATCCGCACGAAATGTCGGGCGGCATGCGCAAACGCGCCGCGCTCATCCGCACGCTTGCCTACGACCCGCCGATTATCCTCATGGATGAACCCTTCGGCGCGGTCGACGCGCAAACTCGCACCCAGCTGCAGCAGGATCTGCTGCGGCTATGGTATCGCGGACGCAAGACAATCGTGTTCGTCACCCACGACATCGGCGAGGCGATCGCGCTCGGCGATCGGGTTCTGGTGCTGTCGAAGTCGCCCGCCAAGGTGATCGCGGCGCATCAGATCGACATCAAGCGGCCGCGCGATCTCGGCAACGTTTATCGGCTCGATGGCTTCGGCGATATGTTCGAAGCCGTGCGCAGGGACATTCAATGAGCATCGCCGTTACACGGCCGCTGCTTGGCCCGGCTGCCACGCGCAGCCTGGTGCCGCTCGGGCGCATCGCCGTCGGCGCCGCCGGCATCGTGCTGTGGCAAATTGCAAGTAACGCCATGGGCAGCGAGTGGCTGCCAGGACCGGCCGCGGTGCTGGCGTGCATCTGGCAGCTGACTGTATCCGGCGAGCTTGTCCGCGACACCCTGGTGACGTTCTGGGAGGCGGTGGCGGGCATGGTGCTCGGCGGCGCAACGGGAGCAGCGCTGCCGTTTATTCTGCGCCTGTCGCCGCGCCTGATGACGGCGCTCGAACCGCTGATTTCGGCGGGGTTCGGCTTGCCAAAGTTGGCGCTGGCACCGTTGTTCATCCTGTGGTTCGGCATCGGCATCACAACGAAGGTGGTGTTCGTCGCCTCGATCGTGTTTTTTCTGATGTTCTATAACGGTCTCGCAGGCATTCTCAGCGTCGATCCGCAACTGATCGCGATGCTTCGCGTCGCCGGCGCCAGCGAATGGGTGATCAGCCGCGAAGTGGTGTGGAACACCGCCAAGCCGTTCTTGTTTTCCGGGCTCAAGATCGCGTTGCCGCGTGCCTTGTCGGGCGCAGTGGTCGGCGAATTCATCGCCGCCGATTCCGGCCTTGGCTGGTACATACAAAACGAGCGCTCGCTGAACGATGTGACCGGGGTGGTCGGCGGTGCGGTGATTGTGACTGTGCTGGTGATGGCGGTGAATGCGGTGTTGCAACGCATTCAGGCCCGTTCGCTGTCATGGCGTGCGGTCGCCAAGGATATGGCGCTGTGATGGGCGCGGTTCGTTTACCGATAAAGCAAAGACGCGGGCGTGACCGCAATCGCCAACAGGGAGATGTCGCCATGATGAAGGTTCGCGCAGTCGCCTCGGCAGCAGCGTTAATTGGAGCGTTGGGACTTGCGGTGCCGGCGCCGGCCTCGGCGGCTCAGATGGAGGATGCATCGATCGCGTTGCCGGCGCTCACCGTCCTCTTTCTCCCGGTCTATGTGGCCGAGGATCGTGGCATCTGGAAGAGCCTCGGCCTCAACGTGACGCTGCACCAGATTACCGGCATGGGCTCAACCAACGCCATGCTCGCTGGCAGTGTCGCCTTTGCGGTCCAGTCCGGACAGAGCCTGATCCGCGGCGACATCCGCGGCCGGCATATGCTCGGCATCGCGCTGATGGCGGACGGCATCGATTTCGATCTCATCGCCGGCAAGGATTTGGCGAAAAGCATCAACATGTCGGAGCCGGTGGAGAAGCGGATCGCCGCGCTCAAGGGCAAGCAGGTCAGCACCGACGCACCCAACACCGTCATCGATGGCGTGCTGCGATACTTCATCGCCAGAGCCGGCCTCGATCCCAAGACCGACATCACTACGGTCTACATGCAGCCCAGTGAGGCGATCGCGGCGCTCAAGTCGGGTGCAGTGGCCGCCAATATGCTCAACTTCCCCTGGGCGGAGACAGCGCAACGCGTAGCCGGCGGCGTGGAGATCGCCAGCGGTGTCACCGACCTGCCGGAATTGCTGCCGACGGCGGCGACGACCACGACGGTGCGGCAGGGCTATTGCGACAGCCATGCTTCGATCTGCGAAAAGCTGGTGCACGGCTATGTGCTGGCGCACAAGTTCATCCATGAGCATCCCGACGAGGCGCTGCAGATCGCCCTCAAGCGAATGCCTACGGCCAACCTCTCCGACCTGCAGAAGTCGATGCCGATCATCGTTAAGACGTTGCCGGAGGTGCCGCGCTACGACCCCGCCGCTTTCAAGCACGCCCAGCAAATCATGATCGTCGGCGGCATGATGCGCAAAGACGAAGCGCGCACATCGTTCGACGATATGTTCACCAACAAATATGTCGACATGTTCGCCAAGCCGAGCATGTGATTCGGCGTTCGCGACGTGACGATGCCGGTGACGCCTTACAAGGTGTGGCAGGCGAGCCAGGAGGGCAGAGCGCCGAACGCCAGCGGGAGCGTTTAAGCTTTGCCAAGCTGTTCCTGCACCGCGCGGACGAAAGCGGCGCGATCGGCCGGCGCGGCAACATGGCTCGCGAGCTGCTCGCAGAATTCGCTTGGGGTGCCGGCCTGGCTGGCGGCCCGCTCAACGAACACCTTGGCGATCGGGCCGATGTGGCGCGCGAGCAAGGCCCGTATCGCCTCGAACTGTGGGCTGCCGGGCGCGATGAGCAGCCCGCGCGGTGCTGGCGCTGGCTTCTTGCTGGGCGGGCGCTTGGGCGCCGCCGGACTGCCCGCCGCGGCCGCCAGCGGCCGATTGAGCGGCGCCCGGGCCTCGCTCGCTTCCGGCTGGTCAATGGTGTCCTTGATGGTCTGGGCGAGCTTGGCCAGCGCGTGCTGGCGATGGGGGAAAATATCGATCCACTGTCGGATTGCCAGTTCGTACCGGAGCGCTCCGCTCGCGGCGATCGGCGACAGGCGCAATGGGAACACCGGCGCGTTGATGCTGCCCCCGATCGAAAGTTCCTTCCTGATCTCCTGCGACTTATTGGAGTGCTCCGAGAACAGAAAGACGATGCCGCTCGCCGTCTCCAGCGCCTGAACTATGGCTTCCTGGTAATTCTGTCCCGGCAGAACGTCGCGGAGCGAAATCCAGCATTGGAGACCGCTGGCCTCGAGAGCTTCAACGACCTCGCGTGCAACTGCTTCATCCTTCGATGAGAAGCACACGAAGAGATGAGAAGCGGGCACCTGAAGAATATCCCTTAATGTCAGCTCAGCAACGTGCCACTTAAGCGGCGACGCCTACGGCCAATTGAAATGTAATGCGCTTGTCACCTGGACGCTAGCACGATATGTGCCGCTGGCAAGCCGAGGAACTTTTGCGGCGCTACGTTGCCCGGCCCGGGTCGCTTATAATAGCGTCACTCAAGGCGGGCGGCGCGGGGGTCTGGACATCGGGGTCGGTGATTATGGGCTTAAGGGCTAAGTTCAACCTGGCGATTCTGGCGGCGTTCCTGATCGGCTTCGGCGTTGCCGTCGTCATGCTGCGCGGCGTTTTTATCGATACCGCCCGCGACCAGGTGTTGCAGAATGCCCGAATCATGATGACCACGGCGAATGCAGTGCGCAAATACACCGCCGACGACCTCGCGCCGCTGTTGCCGATGCAGCACAACGGCAAGTTCGTGGCCGAGACGGTTCCGGCGTTTGCGGCGCAGACCAATTTCAAGGACGTGGCAGCGGAGTTTCCCGGCTACACCTACCGGGAACCGGCCCTCAATCCGACAAATCTGGCCGATCGAGCCCAGGACTGGGAGGCCGATGTCATTCGTAATTTCATCAACAACCCGAAAGAGACGGAACTGGTCGTCGAGCGCGAGACGCCAATCGGGCGTACGCTCAATCTGGTGCGCCCGGTCTCGGTTGGCGATCAGGCGTGTCTGACGTGCCACAGCACGGCGGCCGCGGCGCCGGCGGCATTGACTCAAACCTACGGAACGGCGAACGGTTTCGGCTGGAAGCTCAACGATATCATCGGCGCGCAGGTCGTATCGGTACCGATGTCGGTGCCGCTCGCGGTCGCCCGCAAGACCTACATCACTTTTCTGATCATTCTGGTCGTCATATTCGCGATCATCTGCGTGATCTTGAACCTCCTGCTGCACTATCTGGTCATCGCGCCGGTGAAGCGTGTGACGGCGATGGCCGATGCCGTGAGCCTGGGTGACGAAACCGTCGAGTCCTACGTCAAGCCCGGCAAGGACGAGATTTCGTCGCTGTCGGTTTCGTTCAACCGCATGCGCGAAAGTCTCAAGCACGCCATGGCAATGATTGCAGACGCACGATAGCGCTGGCGTCGGCTGCCGCGGCGCGTTCTGTCCGCGGGCGCTGTTCCGATAACCGCTAGGGAGGAAAAATCATGGCAAACAAGATCATTATCAGCTGCGCGATCACCGGCTCGATCCATACGCCGACCATGTCGGACGCGCTGCCGATCACGCCCGACCAGATCGCCACGCAGGCGATCGACGCCGCCAAGGCGGGCGCCGCCATCCTGCATCTGCATGCCCGCGATCCGAAGGACGGCCGGCCATCGTCGGAAGCCTCGGTGTTCATGCAATTTCTGCCGCGCATCAAGCAGGCCACCGACGCGGTCGTGAACATCACCACCGGCGGCGCCGTGACCATGACGGTCGATCAGCGCATTTCGGCGGCGAATACGCTGTCGCCGGAAATGTGCTCGATGAACATGGGTTCGATGAACTTCGCGCTCTACCCGATGGCGAAGCGCTACAAGACCTGGAAATACGATTGGGAGGAGAGTTATCTACTCAATTCCGACGCCTACATCTTTCCCAACACGTTCCGCGATATCGAGAAGATCTACACGACGCTGGGCGAAGGCCACAGCGTGAAATTCGAGCATGAATGCTACGACACCGGCCACCTCTACAATCTCGCCCACATGGTCGATCGCGGGCTGTTCAAGCCGCCGATATTCCTGCAGCTGATCTTCGGCATTCTCGGTGGCATCGGGCCCGACCTCGATAATCTGTTCTTCATGAAGCGCACCGCCGATAAGCTGTTCGGCAAGGATTATCTGTGGTCGGTGCTGGCCGGCGGACGCCATCAGATGAATTTCTGTACCGCCGCAGTCATGATCGGCGGCAACGTTCGCGTCGGACTTGAAGACTCGCTCTATATCGGCCCTGGCAAGCTCGCCAAGAGCAACGCCGAGCAGGTGACGAAAATCCGCCGCATCATCGAGGATCTGGGCTTCGAGATTGCGACGCCCACCGAGGCGCGGCAGATGCTCGGCCTTAAAGGCGGCGACCGGGTTAAATTCTAGGTGCAAGCGCGGGCATGACGGGTAAATTGATCGAGCGCTCAACCGACGCCAAGCCTTAGGCTCCCATGAACGCCATCGATCTGAAAGACCGCGTCGCCGTCGTGACCGGCGGGGCGAGGGGCATCGGCTTCGCCATTGCCCAGCGGATGCTGCGATCGGGCGCCCAGGTGGTACTGTGGGACATCGACGCGGCCGCGACGCAGGAGGCCGCAAAGCCGTTGCAGCACAGCGGGGTGGTCTACGTCAGGGCCGTCGACGTGACCGACGATTCTTCCGTTGCGGCGGCGATCGCCCTGCATATGCGCAGCTTGGGCAAGGTCGATATCCTGGTGAACAATGCCGGCATCACCGGCGGCAATGCGCCGCTGTGGGAGCTTGCACCCGACGTCTGGCGGCGCGTCATCGAGGTCAACCTGATCGGCCCGTACCTGACCTGCCGGGCGATCGTGCCGCACATGGTCGCCGCCGGTTACGGCCGCATCGTCAATATTGCTTCGATCGCCGGCAAGGAGGGCAATCCGAATGCCTCGCACTATTCAGCCTCGAAGGCCGGGCTGATCGCTCTGACCAAGTCGCTCGGAAAGGAGCTGGCCACTACGGGTGTGCTGGTCAATTGCATCACGCCGGCGGCCGCCCAGACCGAAATGTTCGCCCAGATGCGGCTGGAGCATATCGACTACATGCTGTCGAAAATCCCGATGAATCGCTTCGTCGCGGTCGACGAGATCGCCGCCATGGCGGCGTGGCTCGCTTCGAGCGAGTGCTCGTTTTCGACCGGCGCGGTGTTCGATATTTCGGGCGGCCGGGCCGTTTATTGACGGCCGGTGCGGTCTTGACCCGGCGGGTAGCGGAACGCTACATGCTGATCCAATTCCGGGCGGTTAGCTCAGCGGAAGAGCACTTCCTTGACATGGAAGGGGTCAGAGGTTCGATCCCTCTACCGCCCACCAGCCTTCGCTTGCGAAGCGACTGAAAGCTGCGCCGGAGCATAGCGGGAGCGGGCTGGGCAGGCCGCCGCGAGCCTTCTCTCAAGACATCAGACCCTACGACATCGAAGCAATCGACCGCGGCGCTCGTGAAGCGCCGGCCACGCATACTTTCTTCTCAACGCTATCGTGATAAACGCTGCCGCGCCGTGATCGGCGCGGCAGCTTAACGCGTGGTCGCACCCTGAGTTGGGTGGAATCAGGCACCCTTCAGGCGCTTATTGCATTCGCTGTAGTAGCCGCCGCCCTTCTGGATCCACTTCAGCCCGCCGTTGGCGCCGGTTGCCTTGTTGGCGTTGTACTGGTCGAGGCAAGTGTGCATGCGCGCCTTGCCTGCCGACTCCTTCGAATATTTTGGCGAGACGGCGCTCGGAAACACGGCATTGCCGGTCATCGCCGGAGGCGCCATTGGCGTCTCTTTCTTCTTGGCTGTCGGCTTGGGCGCCGGAGCCATTGTGGGCGGTGGCGCAGCGGGGGCCGCAGCGGCCGCGGGCGCTTGCTCCTGTCGGCAGGCCGCGATGAATTCGGCGCGCTTCTTGCCGCCAGTGGTCTTTGCGGCTTCGGCGGCCTTCCACTCGGCCTCGCACTCCTTCACGGTCTTGTTCTTGGCTTGCGCCGGGACCGAGGCAATCGCCAGGCCGAGCGCCCCGAGCATGATCGCGGAAACCGTCCAAACACGAATTTTCATCACTATCCCTCCTCTGCGAAACGGCCTCGATGCACCAGGGCTACATGCCCTTGGCGGTATTCATGCAAGCGGTATCGAATGTGGTTTCTACCGCGCCGTGAAGCTTTCTCGCCGCCGCCTTCTTCTTGCAGCAGCTCGTAATTTTACTGGTCTGGGCGGCGCCGGAAAGTTTGGCAGCTTGCATCTTGCAGTCGTTTCCGGCAGCCACTGCGGGCGACGGAGCCATCGCGCCTTGCGCCATGGCGGCGCCTGTCAGCCAGAACGATGCGACGACGATTGCAATGACTTTCATGTCTTATCCTCCTCATTTGCTCACTGATAAAGTGCGCTCTCGATCGGGTGGCTTGTTACAGCTGGCCGTTTTTGCTCGCCTGATCGACGACGTTAGGCAGATGCTGAGCAAGCATATTGAGCACGGCATCCACAGGCAAGCCGAGATGACGCGCCATCTCCTGAACCTGGGCGTTGCTCAGCACCGCCTTGAGCTGGTCGGCGGTAATCGGCTGGTTGGCGCCATTGCCGAGCCACGATTGCACCTGCGGGCCGAGCCCGCTTTGCTGCAATTGCGTGACAAGCCCGTTGAGATCGCCGAATTGGGTCTTGGCCAGCAAGGCGTTGATCAGCGTCGGCGCCGCCGTCGCTTCGATCTGGCCGAGAGCGCCTTTGAGCGCGCCGCCGAGATTGAGTTCGTCAAGTAAGCCCATGATTGTCCTCCATAATTAGACAAAACAACGGTACGCCGCAGTGGTGTCGGAACAACCACAGGACCTTAGGGGAACTCAATGACTAGCGCCAGTGGCGAGCGCTTCAGCCGCGTCCGGCAGGCCGTGCATGCCCGGCCGATTTAACTCTCGTTGTTACGATGACGACCGCACACCGTGCGCCGCACGATCAGTGATGCAGGAGCACCATGGAAATCTCAGGCACGTAGGTAATGATCAGCAGCGCCCCGAAATTCAGCAGCAGGAACGGCAGCACGCCCAGATAGATGCGGCTCAGCGGCGCGTTGAAGATCGCCTGGGAGGAAAACAGGTTGAGCCCGAATGGCGGCGTGTACATGCCAAGGCTGAGATTGACCGCGACGATGATGCCGAAGTGAATGGCATTGACGCCGACCGCCTCGACGATCGGCAGCAGCAGCGGAGTCAGAATAAGGATCGCCGCCGGCGGCTCCAGAAAACTTCCCGCGATGAGCAGGCCGAAGTTGAGAATGAGCAGCAGTTCCCATTTAGCCAGATGCAGGCCGTCGATCGAGGCAACGATCTGTTGCGGGATGCCGCTGGTCGTGAGCAGCCAGGAATAGATGCCGGCCGAGGTGACGATGAGCAGGATCTGCGAGATCAGGAAAGCGGAGTCGACCAGGATTTTCCAGAACCGGAAGATGTCGACCTCGCGGTAGATGAACATCGTCACGAAAACCGTATAGACCACGGCGACGCCTGCGGCCTCGGTCGGCGTGAACACGCCTCCATAGATGCCGCCGAAAATCACCGCGAGCGTTCCAAGCGACCAGCTCGCCTCCTTGCTGGTCTTCCAGATATTCTCCCAGCGCGCGCGCGCGGCGAGCGGCACGCGCTTTACTTTGGCATAGCTCATGACGAATGCGGCATCGATGACGCCGATGAGAAGGCACGGCAGAATGCCGGCAGTGAACAACTGCACGGCAGACTGCTCGGCCGAGACCGCATAGAGGATCATCGCGATCGACGGCGGGATGACAACGGCGATCGCGCCGGACGAGGCAATGAGACCGACGGCGAAGCGATCGTTATATCCGTTCTCCTTGAGCGTGGGGTAGATCATGCGGCCCATAGCGACCACGGTGCCAATTGCGGTATGCGACATCGCGCCGAACAGCTCGGACGCCGCCACCGTAGTGACTGCGAGCGACCCGCGTATGCCGCCGATGATGGCCATGACCATGGCGATGACGCGACGGGCGATACCGCCCTGCGCCATGAATTCGCCGGCGAGAACGAAAAATGGCACGGCGAGCAGCGGGAAATTGTCGAGGCTGCCGAACATATAGGTTTGCAAAGCGTCGGTCGGCACGCCGGCGACCGTGACGATGGCAACTATCGATGTTACCAGCAGGACAAGGAAGATGGGAAAGCCGATGATGAGGAGCAGCACCGGCAAGCCAAAATAAATGAAATACGCCATCGTCGCCGCCCGTTCAGGTGTGCGTGTCGCCGGATGGACCGGCGGGAGTTCGCCGCGGCGTCAGCAGCCGGATCGCCACGAGCAGCGCCATCAGGGTGTAGCCGATCGGCACCATTGATTGCGGGATGACCAGCGGGAAATTGGCCGCCTCGCTGCGCTCGTCGAATGCCGCCAGCTGGGTGATTACGGGGTAGGCGAATATAGTGACCGTGATCGAGGCGGCGACCAGCACCAGGTCCGACAGCAAGTTGAAGAAGGCGAACAATTTCGGCGGCAGTGCCGAAATCATCACGTCCATGCGAATGTGGCGGCCTTGCCAAGCGACGGCGCAGCAGCCGGTGAACACGCAGCCCACCATCAGGAACAGCATGATCTCCTCGGCCCAGGGGATCGAGACGCTGAAGACGTAACGCCCGATGATGTTGATGAAGTTGATCACAACGCTGCCGAGCAGAAAGATTGCCGACAGCGTCCGCGTCAGCGTCAGCAGCCATTCGACGCCCTTGTGTATCGCTCCGATCATCGTCCCTTCCGTCGTGCCGTTAGCAGGCTACGGCATAGCGCCGACCGCGCCAATGTGTGCCACAGCCGGTGGGGCGGCCGCCACCCTTCCTGGCGGCTGCCATGACGTTCGGTCGCATGAATGCCGCTATCCGGTTACTCGCCCGGTCCCGGCGCGGTGCGTTTGGCTGCCGCAAGCACGGTTTCGTAGGCCTCATGCAGGCTGGGGTTCGATTTCGACACTTCCTGGCCAACGCTGGCGAGCGTCTCCATCATCTGCGCCTGTTCGGCCGCCGGCAGCTTGATCAGTTCGCCTCCTTGAGCCACCCAGGTCTTCTGCATCTTGTGGCGGAAATCGAGTCCCCAGGGGTTGATTTTCACCGATTCCGCAGCGGCATCGCGGTCGACGAGCTGCTGCAGATCCTTCGGCAGCGATTCGTACCATTTCTGGCTGATCTCGATGATGACGAAAATCGCCGGTTGATTGGTTTCGGTGACGTACTTGGCGGCGTCGACATAATGAAACGGAACGTAAACGTTCAGAGCGGCATCGGCGCCATCAATCGCGCCCTGCTGCAGCGCAGGCAATACGTCGCCGAGCGTCATCGCCACCGGCGTCACGCCGAGCCGCTCGAACGCCACGCTCTGGAATTTTGACGCGAAGATGCGGATTTTTTTGCCTTTGAAATCGGCGAGATGGCGGATCGGCGTTTTGGAAATGACGGATGACGGGGTTGCCATAAACAGACCGGCGCCGTGCAATCCTTTGTGGGCGCCCAAGGAAAGCATCAGCTTGAGAACCGCGGGGTCTCGGGCGAGGCGCTGACCGTGCTGCATCGAGCTGACGAGTTCCGGCGCCGCCATCAGCTGAAAACGGTCATCGACACCAACAAAGAATTCCGGCGGGATCATTGCGCATTGAATAGCGCCGAACTGCACGCCCTCGATCTGTCGCGGTATTGAACCCAACTGGCTCGCCGGATAGATTTGAACCTTGATGCGGCCGGCTGAATCTTTTTCCAGCGCCGCGGCATAATTCTTGGCGACTTGATGGATGGTATCGTTGAGCGTCGGCAGCGTAATCTTCATCACGTAGGTCTTGTCCTGCGCGCTCGCTGCGTTGAACGTCGCTGCAAGCGACAAACTCAGTATGCCGGCGGCCAATACCGCCTGCATCAGGACAGTTCGCTCCTTGGCGCGCATCAATTCCTCCCTGTCAGGCGCCGTTGGCCCCTCAGCCAGACGGCGGGCAACAATTCCCGGTGCAGGCTTTTTTTGTTGGCAACTGGTTGCGTCGTAAAGGCGCATACCATGCGGTTTCCCCGCCGCAAAGTTAGAGGATCGCCCAATGCGGGACAACGAAAATCGTCGCGGCGCCGCGGTTCACTTCGCCGCATCGGTGATGACTTTGTAGGCGGCGGCAAGCTGAGGCTTGGTTTTGGAGACATCCGTGCCGACGCTGGCCAGGGTGCGTAGCATGGCGGCCTGTTGGTCGGGCGGCAGACTGATCAATTGACCGCCGGCGTCGGTCCAGGCTTTGCGCGCCTTGGCGTTGAAATCGATCACCCACGGATCGAGCGACGCGGTCGCCGTGACCGCGTCCTTGTCGACGATCTGCTGCAGGTCCGCGGGCAACAAATCATACCATTTCTTGCTGACTTCGGCGATGCCGAAGATCGCGGGCTGGTCGATCTCGGTGGCATATTTTGCTACGCGCATAAATTGCATCGCGTTCAGCACCGTCAGCGCCGATACCGCGCCGTCGAGTGCGTTATCTTGCAGCGCCGGCAGCACGTCTCCAAGCGTCATCGGTTTGGGTACGGCGCCAAGCCGCTGCATCGCAACGCGCTGAAATTGCGAGGCGAAGATTCTGATCTTCTTGCCCTTGAAATCGGCCAGATGGGCGATCGGCTTGCGCGATACGATGACCGACGGCCCGATCATGAAAAGCGCCACGCCGTGCAGTCCCTTGTCGGCCCCGAGCCCGAGCATCAGGTCGCGAACGGCCGGATTGGCGGCCAGCCGCTGGCCGGCCTCGATTGACGTTACGAGCGCTGGGGCGGTCAGAAGTTCGAAGCGCTCGTCAATGCCGGCGAGGAATTCCGGCGGGACGATCTGACACTGGATCGCGCCGAACTGAACGCCTTCGGCCTGCTGCTCGATCGAGCCCAACTGGCTTGCCGGATAGATCTCCGTCTTGATGCGGCCGTCCGAGTCCTTGTCGATCGCGGCGGCGTAGTTCTTGGCGAACTGATGCTGGGCATCGCCGACCGTCGCGGTCGAGATTTTCATGACGTATGGCTTGTCGTTCGCAGCGGTCGCGGTCGCCGTCATGGCGAGCGATACGGCGGCGGCAGCAGCCCAGATGCGTGCCGTGCGTGCGGTGATCACCATCATGCCACCTCTCGGCCGAAAACAGCCAAGCAACGTTGCAGCCGCCGCTGCTGCGCAGCAGCGGCGGCCGTTTTTACTGCATCGGCAGCTGCCGCGTCCGTGCCGCGGCATCCGCTACGATCCTGTAGGCTGCGGCGAGGGCCGGATTTTTGCTCGACACATCCGGCGCGACGCCCGCAATGGTCTTCATCAACGTCGCCTGGTCGCCGGGCGGCAGTTTGATCAGCTCGCCTCCGCCGGCGGTGAATTTTGCTTCGCTGTCCTTGACCGATTGCGCCGCGAACGTGTTGATGGCGAGCGATTCCGCTTTGGCATCCTTGGCGATGATCTGTTGCAGATCCTTGGGCAGGGAATCGAACCACTTCTTGTTGACCTCGGCGATAATGAAGATCGCCGGCTGACCGGTCTCGGTGACATATTTCGCCGCGTCGACCATGTGGAAGTTGGCGATCGGTCCAATCCCGGTGTCGGCGCCGTCGATCGCGCCTTGCTGAATGGCGGGCAGCACGTCGCCGAGCGACATCGCCACCGGCGTAACGCCTAGCCGTTCGAACGCCTCGCTCTGAAACTGCGAGGCGAAAATTCTGATCTTCTTGCCCTTGAAGTCGGCGAGACGGCGCAGCGGTGTCCGCGAAACGATTGCGGATTGTTCAGCCATGAACAGGCCGACGCCGTGCAGTCCCTTGTGGGCGCCGAGGCTCAGCATCAGCTTGAGTACGGCCGGATCGGCGGCGACGCGCTGGCCATGGGCCTGTGAATCCACCAGAGCCGGCGCCGCCATGACTTCGAAGCGCGGATCGAGGCCGACCATGAACTCGGGCGGCACCACTTCCATTTGGATCGAGCCGAACTGCGTGCCTTCGATCTGGCGCGGGATCGACCCAAGCTGGCTTGCCGGATAAACGTGGACCTTGATGCGGCCGCCGGAATCTTTTTCTACCGCCGCGCCGAAGTTGTCGGCCCAGGTATCCGGAATATCGTGGATTGTCGGCGTCGAGATCTTCATCAGATAGGGCTGCTGCGCCCGCGCCGTACCGGGCGGCAGTGCCAACGACGCGAGAAGAGCTCCGGCGGCGGCCAGTGCCGCCGCGCGGTATTCGCATTCCAGAAAGCGCATGACATCCTCCCTGCCGGGCTTCCCCAAGCCCGGCGTCCATGCAGCGCGGAATTGCGTTCACATGGTCATTTCACTGCTTTGCGGCCTCCTTCACGATTTCATAAGCCGCCTTCAACGCCGGCTTGGTCTTGGCGACATCGTCCCCGACGCTGCCCATGATCTGCAGCATTTTCGCCTGGTCCTCTGGCGGCAAGGTAATCATCTGACCGCCGCCCTTGGTCCACACCTTGGTTGCGTCGTCGAGGATCTGAATCGATTGCGGATTGATTGCGACCGCCTGCTCGGCGCCGTCGCGATCGATGACTTTCTGCAGGTCGGGAGGTAGCGAGTTCGTACCATTTTTTGCTCACCTCGACCACGGCGAAGATGCCCGAATGGTGGGTCAGGGTGACGTATTTCGCGGTGTCGTAGAAGTGCAGCCCGGACAGCAACTGTACGCCGAACACCGCACCGTCGAGCGTGCCCTGCTGGACCGCGGGCAGCACATCGGCCGGCGACATTGCGATCGCTGTCACGCCGAGCCGCTGGAACGCGACCGACTGGAATTCCGACGCGAAGATCCGCAAGCGCTTGCCCTTGAAATCGGCGAGATGGCTGATGGGTGTCCTGGAAACAACTTCGGCCGGCTCGGCCATGAACAATCCGATGCCGTGCAGCCCCTTGTTGGCGCCCAGTCCGAGCATCAGCTTGAGCACCTGCGGATTCGCCGTGACATGCTGACCCTGCTTCATCGAGCTGACGAGGCCGGGAGCGGCCAACACCTCGAAGCGCTGATCGACGCCGACGAAAAATTCCGGTGGAATGATCGCGACCTGGATTGCGCCGAACTGGGTGCCTTCGATCTGGCGCGGAATGGAGCCGAGCTGACTCGCCGGGAACACCTGCCCCTTGATGCGGCCGCCGGAATCCTTCTCGACCGCGGCGGCGAAATTGCGCCCATATTGGTCGAGCGCCGCGTGGATGGTCGGCGTTGTAATCTTCATCACATAAGGCGTGGTTTGCGCCTGCGCCGCGCCGACCGTGAGCGCGACTGAGACGATGCAGGTCGCCGCGGCGGCCGCCGTTCGCGCCGCGATGGCGCATACTCTGGAGCGCATGCTTCCTCCTTCTGTTGGTGCCGCCGGTATCGGTGCCAAATGGCGGCTTGTTGTTGCTTTGTGAGCTTAGACGCCAGACCGCGGATCACGCGTTAAGCGCCGTCGCCGCGACGTTAATTGATCGAGGCGCCGCGCGCAACGCGCATAGGTGGTACAGGGTGGCCGAGCAGCCTTTTGTCGCGGGTGCCTGCGTACCGCCCGGTCAGGCCGATTGCTTGCGCAGCGCCAGCAGGCCGTAAGCCGCGATGGCCGCCATGAAGAGCGAAATCAGCACGTTATAGCCGGCGAGCGAAATGCCGAGAAAGCGCCAGGCCGCCTGATCGCAGCGCACCACGTGAATCGCACCGAGCTGGTCGAGCAGCGAGCCGCCGCTGTTGAGGTCGCCGATCGGCCCGGTGCAGTCGGTCGGGCCAGCCCAAAAATGCCACTCGACGCCCGCGTGGTAGGTGCCGAGCGCCGCGCCGGCGAGCACCGCGATGAGGATTATGGCCAGGCCCGCGCCGACCAGGCGGGGCGATGCGCCGCCGCGGGCCGCCAGCACCAGCAGCAGCGACAGCGGTATGACGATGTAATACGGGATGCGCTGCTGCAGGCAGAGCGGGCAGGGTGGATAGCCGAGCACAAATTGGAAAAACCAGGCCCCAAGCAGCGTCGCCAGGCTGACCACGAATATGGCGAGCACGGCCTGTGCGGCCGTGCCGCCGCCCGGGCGGCGCAGCACGCCGTGGTTGATGGCTGCGGTCTGATCCATGGGCCGTCCGGCTCCGCAAAGCTTCGTGGCAGCCCCAATGGCCGATCATTGGGGTGGAAGCAAGGCCCTGCTGCGAGGCTGCGCAAACAGCGCGGGTCCGCCTGATCCCGCGGTGCGCAATTCCTCTTGGCGGGGTGGCTCGCCTCCGCCTATATATTCGCGCTTGATGTGCGCACTCGATATGCGCACTTGGCCCGTGTGGCGGAATGGCAGACGCAATCGACTCAAAATCGATCGCCGCAAGGCATGGGGGTTCGACTCCCTCCACGGGCACCAGCCTTCGCTCGCGAAGCGAGAGAAGGCCGCCCGAAGGCGAGTGCGAGCCGCCACGAGCTACGGCCGGCAAGCCAGCCTTCGATGAGTGTCTAACCTGCGCGTCTAGCGCTCGGCGCGCGTTACCGCATCCATCAGCTCGGTGATCTTGCGGCGCTGTTCGGCGCGGTTGCCGGAAATAATCGCCTCTTCGACGCAGTGCGCGACGTGGTCGCGCAGGATTTCCTCCTCGGCGCGCCGCAGCGCGGCCCGTACTGCGGAAATCTGCGTCACGACATCGATGCAGTAGCGATCGTCTTCGACCATCCGGATCAGGCCGCGGACCTGGCCTTCGATGCGGTTGAGGCGCTTACGCGCCGAGTCCTTGATGTCCTTGCGCATGACCGTATATACCCCTACAGGGTAATGGTTTCAAGGTTCGATAAGGCGCGCGAGTTAAGTCAACAATGTCAGAAACCGATCACCATACGCACGCCGGGCATCGGCACGGTCGAAGCGGCGGTTCTGCCGCTCACGGGGCCGAGCATGTGTCAGGCGAAGCCGCCATCGATCCCGTCTGCGGCATGACCGTAGCGCCCGACGGCGCAAAATACCGCGCCGAGCATGACGGCGAGACGTACTTTTTCTGCGGCGCCAAGTGCCAGACGAAGTTCGTTGCTGACCCGGCGAAATACCTCAAGCCAAACCCGCCGGCGCCCACGCCTCCGGCAGCCGAGGGCGTCATCTATACCTGCCCGATGCATCCGCAGATTCGTCAGGCCGGCCCGGGTTCTTGCCCGATCTGCGGCATGGCGCTGGAGCCGGCCGGCGTTGGCGAAGATACCGGCCCAAACCCTGAACTGATGGATATGACCCGGCGGTTGTGGATCGGCGCCGCGCTTGCGGCGCCAACCATGATCTTGGAAATGGGCGGGCATTTTCCGGGCCTCGGCCTGCATCATTTCATCTCGCCGCAACTCTCCGTGTGGCTTCAATTCGTCTTGGCCACGCCAGTCGTGCTCTGGGCCGGATGGCCGTTTTTCGTGCGCGGATGGGCGTCCGTTCGCAATCGTTCCCTGAACATGTTCAGCCTGATCGCGCTTGGCGTCAGCGCGTCGTTTCTCTACAGCCTCGCCGCCACGTTCGCGCCGGGACTGTTTCCGCAAGCGTTGCGGCATGACGGCGTCATCCCAGTCTATTACGAGGCAGCGGCGGTCATCACCGTGCTCGTGTTGCTGGGGCAGGTGCTGGAGCTGCGCGCGCGCGAGCAGACCGGCAGCGCAATTCGCGCGCTGCTCAATCTCGCGCCGAAAACCGCGCGTCGCATCCGCGACGATGGGGCCGATGAAGAGGTGGCGCTGGATGCGGTGCGTATCGGCGATAAGCTCCGCGTGCGCCCGGGCGACAGCATCCCGGTGGATGGTGTCGTGCTGGAGGGCCGCAGCGCCGTCGACGAATCGATGGTGACCGGCGAATCGATGCCGGTTGAGAAAGGGCAAGACGCCAAGGTCATTGGCGGCACGATCAATGGCACCGGAAGCCTCATCATGCGCGCCGAGAAAGTCGGCGCGGACACGATGCTGGCGCGGATCGTTCAGATGGTCGCGGAGGCGCAGCGCAGCCGCGCTCCGATTCAGCGGCTCGCCGATATCGTCTCCGGCTGGTTCGTGCCCGCCGTCATCCTTGCTGCGATTGTGGCGTTCGTGGCCTGGATGATTTTTGGACCGCCGCCCGCCTTCAGCTATGCGCTGGTCGCCGCGGTTTCCGTCGTTATGATCGCGTGTCCCTGCGCGCTTGGCTTGGCGACTCCGATGTCGATCATGGTCGGCGTCGGCAAGGGGGCAACGGCGGGCGTGCTCATCAAGAATGCCGAAGCGCTGGAGCGTTTCGAGAAGATCGATACGCTCGTGGTCGACAAGACAGGCACGTTGACCGAGGGCAAGCCGCGCGTTGTGGCGATCGTCCCTGCTGCAGGCTTCGACGAGGCGAACGTCTTGTTGCTCGGAGCCAGTTTGGAACGCGCGAGCGAACATCCGCTTGCCGCTGCGATGGTCGCGTGCGCCAAGCAGCGGAACATCGAGTTAAAGCATGTCACCGCGTTCAGCTCGATCACTGGCAAGGGGGTGACCGGCACTGTCGATGGCCAAAAAGTGGCCGTGGGCAATGCCGAGCTGATGAAAGACTTCGGCGCCGGAACCGCCGCGCTCGAAGCCAAGGCCGAAGGGCTGCGCCGCGACGCCGCCACCGCCATGTTTGTCGCCGTCGGCAATCGGGCCGCGGGCATCATCGCCGTCGCGGATCCGATCAAGGCGACGACGCCCGCAGCGCTTGAGAGCCTCAAGGCGGATGGAATTCGCATCGTCATGCTGACTGGCGACAACCGCACCACCGCGCAGGCCGTCGCCGCCAAGCTCGGCATCACGGACATCGAGGCCGAGGTGCTGCCCGAACAGAAAAACGCTGTTGTCCGCCGGCTGAGGAGCGAAGGCCGTGTGGTGGCGATGGCGGGCGACGGCGTCAACGACGCACCGGCGCTCGCCGAGGCCGATGTTGGCGTGGCAATGGGCACCGGTACCGACGTGGCGATGCAGAGCGCGGGCGTGACGCTGGTCAAAGGCGACTTGGCGGGGCTGGCGCGCGCACGCGCGCTGAGCCACGCGACCATGCGCAATATCCGGCAGAATCTCGTGCTTGCCTTTGTCTACAACGTGCTCGGTATTCCGCTCGCGGCCGGCGTTCTCTATCCGGCTTTCGGCTTGCTGTTGAGCCCGGTCGTTGCCGCGGCGGCGATGAGCTTCAGCTCAGTTTCCGTGATCGGCAATGCGCTGCGCCTGCGCTATGTGCGGCTGTGATGGCCCGGCGCGGCGTTCAATGCAGCCGCAGCGAAGTCGCCGACGATGAATTGGGTCTGATCGCGGGCGGCACGAAGCGCAGCGCCTTGAGCGGATCGACCAGGCCGGCACCGAATTGCGCGTTCACGCCTTTGGGACCGAGGTGCTTGGCCGTGTCGACCAGAATGGCGCGGATCTCTTCCGGCGTGCGTGTTGGCTTCTCCGCAAGCAGCAACGCCGCGACGCCGCTGACATTGGCGCTGGCGACGGACGTACCGGTGGTGAACTGCACATCGCCGCTCGGCGCCGGCACCAGAATGTTCACGCCCGGTGCAGCCACGGTGACGTAGTTGCCCTGGTTGGCGCCGGCGAACAAACGATCATGCTCGTCGGTGGCAGTGACCGCCATGACGTTCGGATCGGCGCCGGGATAAAGCGGCGGCGATTTCGGGCCCGCATTGCCGGCCGCGGCGATGATCAGAATGCCCTTCTCGCGCGCGATCTGCAGTTCCTGCGCCAGCGCCGGATCGCGCGGCCCGGCGAAGCTCATGTTGATGATCTTGGCGCCGTGCGCGATGGCGTAATCCACGCCGCGGATGATCTTGGCCGACGTCGCTTCCGGCTTGCCGGTGCCGCCGAACGCACAGATGGCGATGATCCTGGCGTTCGGAGCGACTCCGAGCAGGCCGATATGCGAGGCAATCGCGCCGGCCATGCCGGTGCCGTGCGCATCGGGCGGCGTGTCGGGACCGCAGCCGGCGTCGTAATAGTCGACGATCCGGCCGGCGAAGTCGGGCTGCTTGGTGTCGACGCGCGAATCGATCACCGCGACGACGACGTCCTTGCCCTGGGTGATACGGTGCACCGCGCCGAGTTGCAGCTTTGAAACGACATATTGCGCGGGATCGCCGAGGTCCGCGGCGGAACCAGGCCGATCCTGGCTCAGGCCATAGGTGTAGTTCGGCTGCGCTGCGGCATTGAGTCCGGCGTTATCGATCGCCTGGATCACGGCGGCCACGGACCGGCCATTGTTGATCTGGAACGTGTAGACGGTGCGGCCGAACGCGCCGATGGTCTGCTGTGCCACCACGGTGAGGCCGAAGCGCTGGGCGAGGGCGGCGACCTGTTGCGGCGTCATGCCGGCGCCGAACTGCATGACGACTTGGGTGGGCAGGAACCGTGTCTCGCCGGGCGGCGGCAGGCCGGTGCCGGGCGGCAGCGGCATGACGCGCATGTCGACCAGGCGCATGCCGGGCGGCGCGCCGTTGCCGCCCTGCCGGCCGTTGGCGAGAGTGCCGGAGTTGCCGTTATTGCCGTTGACGCCGTTGTTGCCGGGGCCGTTACCTGGATTGCCGTTCGGTCCGGCGCTTGCGGTATTCACCGTTGCCGGGTCGACCAACGGCGGCGCGATGTTTGCCGGGGTCAAGCTTGCCTGCTGGGTAAAGGTCAGCACTTGTTGATTGGCAAAGGCGGTGTCGGTCGGGACGGTGTTGGGACTTCCAGGACTGCTTGGATTGTTCACGGGCGTGGTGCCTAACTGCACCGAACCGCCGGTGAGGGTGGTGCAGGCCGCGTCGGTGCAGCCGGCGAGCCAGGCGGGCAGGCCCGGAATGAAGCTCGGCGATGTCGTGCCAACCTGATCGGTGAAGCCGCTGCCGGTGGCGCTCGAATTGGTGATGGTGCCGATCGGGAAACTCGAATTCGGGATCGTTCCGGCCGAATTGCCGTAGGCCGCGTTGACGCCGGCGGCGCCGCCGGCGTAGTTCGGCGATCCGCTCGACAACGCCACCAGACCGGTGCTGTTGTCGATCGTGCCCACGTTGAGGCCGGCAATGCCGCCGACGAAATTGTCGCCGCCGCTGCCGCTGATGTCCGGGTCGGAAGAGGAACCGGTTATCGAGCCGAGATTGATGCCGGTGACGCCGCCAATATAGCTGTCGCTCGTGCCGCTGACCGGCGCCGTCGACGTGGTATCGGAGATGCTGCCTTCGTTGACGCCGACGATGCCGCCGACCACGCTATTCGCCCCCGAACTGGCGACCAGCGTGTTCTGTGCCTTGGAATTCGCCAGCGTGCCGCCCTCGCTCAGCACGCCGACCAGCCCGCCGACGATGCTGTTGTCGGCCACATTCACCGCGCCGGCCGCCGAAACATTGGTGAAGCTGCCGCCGCTCTGGCCATGATTGCCGCCGCCGATCGCCGCGAAGCCGCCGGCGACGCTCGATGCGCCGACTGTGACGCCGCCTGAGGCTTGCGCGTTGGTGATCGCGGCGCTGTTGTTGAAGCCGTCGCCCGTAAAGCAGTCCACGCAGCTTGGCGTCTGCGAGCCCGAGCCGGGCGAGTTGTCGCTGACGAAACCGCCGGCCGTGCTGTTGTCGCCCGCCGTCACCGTGCCGCTCGCGAACGACGAGTCGATCGTGCCTTTGTTGCTCCCGGCGAAGCCCGCTGCCGAGAGCCACATCATGCCTGCGGTGCCGACGTTGCCCATGGCAAATGAATGCGAAATCTGTCCCTGGTTCTCGGCGACGAAGCCGGCAATCTGCGTGGTGTTGTCGAACACGTCGCCCGCGATGGTGTCGGGCAGTCCGGCGGCGCCGGTCACGGCGCCGGTGGCGAAGGCGTATGTGATGATGCCTTCGTTGTAGCCGGCAAAGCCGCCGCCCGAGCCAAGCTGACCGACGGCGACGTTGCCGCCGGCGCAGGCGAAGGCGCCGCCGGTCATGCATCCGGTCGTCGGCGCGGTGGTCCATATGGCGCCCGAGATGGTGCCGTAATTGGCGCCGACGAAGCCACCGACATCGACGTAGAGGCAGTTGCTGCTGCTCGAACAATTCGTGGCGTTGGCGGGCAGGTTCGCGGTCGAAACCACCGCGCCGGCCGCCTGTGAATTAGTGATCACGGAGAGCGGATCGTTTTCGCCAACCAGGCCGCCGAGCTCGACATTGATTCCGGCGCTGGACACCGTGCCGGTCGCGTAGGAATTGGCGATCGATGCGCCGCTGATCGGATTGCCGTTGGCGTCGCAGCAGTTGAAATTGACGCCGACGAGGCCGCCGCCAAAGGCGTTCGCGCCGACGGTCACGGCGCCGGTGGCGTAGGACTGGGTGATGCTGGCGCCGAGATTATAGCCGACGAGTCCGCCCGCGGTGCCGGAGTTGCCCGCCGTGACGGCGCCGGTCGCGTGCGAGTTTGTAATCGAGGCGGACGCGTTTGTGTCAGCAAAGGAATTCAGCCCGACTAGGCCGCCCGCGGTGGCGTCAGCGCCGGCAATCACGGTGCCGCCGGCGAAGGACTGGCTGATTGGTCCGCCGAAATTGTAACCCACGAGCCCGCCGACGTCGCTCGAGTCACCAGCCGTCACGGCGCCGATCGCCGAAGACTGCGTGATCGCGCCCTCGGTATTGAGCCCTACGAGGCCGCCGACAAAGCTGGCGTCACCGCCGGTGACGTTTCCGGTCGCCGACGACGCCGTGATTGTCGCGGTGTTGCCGCCGACCAGGCCGCCGAGCGTACTGCCGTCACCGCCGCTGACCGCGCCGGAGGCGGATAGGTTCGTCAGGTTGTTGCTGCCATCGGTCGATCCGGCAAAGCCGCCCGCCACGCTCGTTGCACCGACCGTGACAGCGCCGGAGGTCTGCGAATTTGTGATCGCTCCGCCGCTGTCATTGTGGCCGACGAAGCCGCCCGCAGTGGCGTCGTCGCCCGCGAGCACCGCGCCGCTTGCGAACGACGTGTCGATCGTACCCGCGTTCTCGGCAACGAAGCCGCCGGGCTGCAGCAACGTGATGCCGGCCGCGCCGACACTACCGGTGGCGAAAGAATACGAAATCTGCCCCGTATTCTTGGCGACGAAGCCGCCCATTTCGGTGTTGCCGGCTCCGCCACTGGCCATTGTTGTGACGTTGCCGGTGGCGAAAGCAAAGCTGATCGTGCCGGAATTGGCGCCGACAAGCCCTCCGCCCTGACCAGCTGCGCCGACGGTGACGAGGCCGCTGGCACAGGTGAGGCCCGCCGAGCACGAGGTTGGCGGTGTGGTCCAGCTCGGGCCGGAGATCGTGCCGGAATTCTGTCCGACGAGGCCGCCCGCGACTGCGCTGGCGGTGACCTTCCCGGTCGCATAGGAATTCGTCACCGTGCCGTTGCCAGCTCCGATCAAATCGCCAACGAAGGTGTCGCCGATCACGCTTCCGCTGATCAAGCCGGTATTTTTGATTGCGCCACCAACACCAACCATACCAAAGAGGCCAACGTCAGATGACGCTGGCAGATTGATTGTCAAATTCGAAATCGTATTGCCATCGCCGTTGAACGTGCCGGTGAAACTGGTGGTGCCATTGCCGATCGGCGCGAAACCCGAGCCGCCGTTCCAATTCGCCGTGCCGCTGGCATCGATGCTGTTAGCAAGGGTGTAATTTGCGGCGAGCAGTGAGGTGCTGGAGCCGATGCCCTGCAGGCCGTAGACGTCCGTGATCTGATAAGGAGACGTCTTTCCGTCGCCGCCGGCGGCGCGCAGGAACGAGCCGCCGGCGATGACGAAGTTATTGGCGCTAAAGCTCGGCAGGCTCGCGCTCAATTGCGTCCAGTTGCCGTTGTCCAGCGTGAATGTCCCGACGTTGATCGCGCTCGTGGCCCCGATGCCGCCGCTCACGTCGAGCGTCAGGGCGCCGGATGCTGTGACACCAGAGGTGCCATCAACGGTGCCGATGTTCAGACTCGTTGCATTGGTGAGGCTCACGCTGCCGGTGGTCGCCGCCAACGTGCCGACCTGATTGGCCGAATTGGTCAGTGTGAAGCCGCCGCCGCTGCCGGTAAGCAGGAGGTTTGTCGCCGTGATCGGTTCGGATTGGGTCACCACGCCGGTGCTCGACAGCAGCAGCGTTCCAGTGCTCAACGACTGATCGATCGCAAAGCTCGCGCTCGTGGCGTTAATCGCGCGGTTTGGTAGGCCATTGACCAGCGACTGTACGCCGGCGTTGCTGCCGATCGCGGCCGCAAAGCCGGAACTGATGGTGCTCAGATTGGCGGCGCCGCTGATCTCGTTGAGGTAGCCGACGTAGATGTTGAGGTTTTCAATAGAGCCGGTAGCGTTCTGTATATAAGCCGCTCCCGCGTGAACGCCGGTCGTGTAGGTCAGCACCTGCGAGCCGGCGCCCGAGATCGTGCCCGGCAACACCACGATATTGTATGAACCGTTCGCACCTGTCGTGACGGTGCCGATCGCGGTCCCATTGATCAGACCCGATACTGAAATGCCGCCGCCAGCCGATGTGATTCCAATATCGTTAAAGACATACCCGGCAATCACCTGCGATCCAGAAGGCAGTTGCCAAAGCAAATAAGGAAAGCCGTTGTTGATGCCGCCATTCCGGCCCCATGCCGTCGCATCGAAGCCGCTTGGCAGGCCGGATGTGAACGCTGCCGTGGTCAGCGGCATTCCACCGGCGCTAGTCGATTGACCGGTCGTCTGCGTGTCCCAATAAGACGATGTGACGGTGCCCGGGTTACCCCCAATCAGTCCTCCGACCGAAGTCGCCCCGGCGCCGCCCGTCACACTGCCGATGGCATAGGACTGGATGACAGTTCCGCCGCCGTTTGCGCCGATCAGCCCCCCAACGAGGCTCGAGCCACTGGTCCCGGTCACCGCGCTCGCCGCGTAGGACTGGCTGATTGTGCCGCTGCTGCCGCCGACCAGGCCTCCCACGTAGGAATTGCCGGTCACGGCGTCGGTCGCGTATGAATTCGTCACCTTTCCAAAGACGCCTCCGGCCAGGCCGCCAACCTCAAAGTCTCCCGTCACGCTCCCGCCGACGACGCCAACATTCTCCACCAGGCCGCTGCTCGCGATCTCGCCGAACGGTCCGACGTAGGATGATGACGGCAGATTGATCGTCAGATTGGAGATCGTGTTGCCGTTGCCGTTGAACGTCCCCGTAAACGGCGTGTTCGAATTTCCAATCGGCACAAAACCGGCGCCGCCGTTCCAATTAGCGGTGCCCAAGGCATCGATGGAGTTGGCGAGCACATAACTGTTCGAAAGCAGCCCCGGACTCGTGCTCATGCCCTCCAGGCCGTAGACGTCGACGATCTGATACGGATTTCCAGAAGAACCGTCGCCGCCGCTGGCGCGCAGGAACGAGCCTCCGCTGATCACGAAATCATTCGCCGAAAACGCCGGCAAGTTAGATGCGACCTGCGTCCAAGCGCCGTTTTGCAGCGTGAATGTGCCGACCGCGACGGGCGCGCTGGCCGTGATTGCGTTGTTGGCGATCAGCGTCAGACCGCCGATCGTCCCGGATATCGCGGCATTGATGTTGATGCTGTTGTAGGCATTTAGCGTCAGCGTATGGCCGCTCGACCACGAGAGCCCCGAAGCGACGATAATGTCGCCGGGACCGCTCGATATGGTGCCTTGGCCGCTCGTGTTGCCGTTCGCATCTGTGTAAACAACGACGTTATTGTTCACGAGGCCGTTCGAAATCGTCAGGGCACCAGCCGCGTCAATCGTCAGATCGGTCGGGTCGATGAGCCACGTGCCGGTGTTGCCGTTCGCTGCGCTGGTATTGACGGCGCCGTTGTAGCTCAGCGTCGCGCCCGAGGTTTCGACGAAGCCGCCGTTGCCGGACTGCACACCGCCTTTGGCCAGGATCGTGCCGAGGAACGTCGTGGCCTGATTGGCCCAGACGATCACTTTGCCGCCGTTGCCGGCGTTCGTCGCCGAGGCGTCGATCATGGTGGCGGCGTCGATCGACACCGTGTTGGCGTTGGGCACCGCATAGGGCTGCAGCACGGCACTGGCGTTGCCGGCCGCGAGGCCAGTGTTGGGATGGCCGCCGCCCCAGTCGCCGCCGATCAGCACGGTGCCGCCGCCGGCTTGGCCGGAGGCGTCGATGGTGGCGCCCGCGACCTGGATGTTCGCGCCGGTGATCTGGATGGTGCCGCCGCTCGTGCCGTTGCGCTTGCCGGCCGCCGACAGCGTGCCCGACACCGTCACCGTCGGCTTGCGGGCGCGGGCGTATCGGCTCGTCCCGGTCGGGCCGCCGAGCACGATCTTGCCGTTGTGGCTGCCGATGGTGTCGGCTTCGATCACGCCCGAATTGTTGATGACGGAATCGACGATCTTGCGCGCCGCCACCGCGGTCAGCACCACGGTGCCGCCGTTGGCCTTGAGCGTGCCCGCGTTCTCGACCAGCGATTTGAGCGGCTTGCCGGTGGCGACGTCGATCACCTGCGAGGCGATCTTGTCGGTCAGCCCAAGCGTGATCAGATTGTCGCCGTACATGTCGAGCGTGAACGCGTTGCCCGACGCAAGCGCGATGGTGCCGAGCCTGGCGATGATGGTGCCGGTGTTGCGTACGCCCGGCGCCACCAGTGCGGCGAAGCCGCCGGTCTGCGCCGTGATCGTCCCCAGGTTGACGATCGAGGCGTTTGGATTGCCGGGGATGTTGAAATTGTAGTGCCCGGCCATGAAATCGCTGTTGGCGATGTTGCTGGTGGTCGCCACCAGGCTGCCGACATTGATGCGCGCCCCCATGCCGAACAGGATGCCGTCGGGATTGACCAGAAACACCTTGCCGTTCGACGACAGCGTGCCGAGGATCTGCGAGGGGCCTTGGCCGCCGGTGACGCGATCGAGCTGGGCCGAGCTCGAACTCGGCATGTAGATTTGCGTCTTTTCGCCCGAGCCGATGTTGAAGGTCTGCCAGTTGATGATGGCGTTCTGGGTCGACTGATTGACCACGACGTTGGCGCTGCCCTGGCCCTGTATGTTGGCGGCGCCGCCGACCACTTGGGCGCCGTTCGGCCCGGCGAGCGCCGCCGCGGCGGCGAGCGGCAGGAGGGCCGAGGCCGTCAGAATTGCGCGGTGCCATCGCTGAGCCATTGCCTGCCTCAATTGTGCGCGCTCAGGATGAAGAAGAAGCGTTCGTCGTTGATCGGGCCCTCAACCGCCTTGGCAACGGACAGATCGGCGTCGACATGGTCGAACCAGTCGAGCCGCACGCCGGCGCCGACCGACGCCGCCTGCTGGTTCGACGGCGTGCCCGGCGCCGCATCGCGGGTATAGAGCTCGCCGAAATCGGTGAAGGCGTAGAGCTGCGCGGTGTTGGCAAAGCGCGGCTTTGCAATGTCGTAGCGCAGTTCGCCGATGCCCTCGAGGCAGGAATCGCCAAGAAGCTGCGACGGATCGAAGGCGCGGCCGAAATAGCGGCCGCCGAACGCGCACTGCTCGGGCACCAAGAGCGGCGTGCCGGCATACTGGCCGTAGACCGACAGATAGGCCGAGAACTTGTCGACCAGCGGCGCGGTGCGGCTGCCGGTGAATTCGATCTTGTCGTAGTCGACGCGGCCGACGAGCCGCGACGCCAGCGGGTTGCCGTTACTTGTGCTGCCCAGGCCTTCAATGCCCTGGCTGATCGTGATGTTGAACTGGTTGACGGCCTGCGTGGCGTCGGCGAAATCGGCGTCCACCTTGCCGCGGAAGCCGCGCAGCCGGTCGTCCGACAGCGGCGCGCCCAGTGCGTCGCCCTCGTTGTCGCTGCCGTAGAACAGGCCGGAGAGTTTGAGATTCTTCTCGCGCGAGCGGACCAGCGGATACGACAGGCCGATGTCGCCGTAGGGACCGAGCGTGCGGTACTGCAGAATCTCCAGCGGCACCGTACCGGGCGTTCCCCAGGCGTCGCTGGCGTCGGCAAAGAATGTCAGCCCTTCGCTGGTGAGCACCTTCTTGTAGTCGAACGCCGCGTAATTGAGTTCGTCGAACGGGATCGCGCCCGCATAGGTGAAGGTCAGCGCATCGTGCTGCCCGAACGGATTGTTGATCGTTGCCGAGCCGAGATATTCAAGCGGGCCGCGCGCCGACGTGCCGCGGTTGTCGAGTTGGGCGCTGACGTCGAGGCGCTTTTCGGCCACTTCCACGACCAGGGTCGCTGCACCGACGTGCTCCTTGGAGGGCCGCAGGCTGGTCTTGAATTTCAAGCCCGGCAGATCGCCGGCCAGCAG
Source organism: uncultured Alphaproteobacteria bacterium (assembly GCA_963729965.1). Classification (GTDB taxonomy): domain Bacteria; phylum Pseudomonadota; class Alphaproteobacteria; order Rhizobiales; family Xanthobacteraceae; genus BOG-931. Next base: position 77,942 of record CAVSPX010000003.1, on the reverse strand, counting down.
CAGATAGCGCTCGATGGTGCGGATGTTGACCGGCCGCTGCGCGGTGATCCTGGCCGCATAGTCGCTGAAGAAATCGTAGTAGCGCGACAGCTGTTTCGGCCACTCGACCTTGTCGATGTAGCCCTCGACCACTTCGATCTGGACAATCGCGCCCTTGGGATCGAGCTGCTGCGGCGGCACCACGGCGCGCGACAGCACGTAGCCGTCGTTGCCGTATTTGGAGGTGATCGCCTGGGCCAGCGCATAGATCGCCGCAAGCGAGACGCGGTGCCCGACCAGGCCCTGGTACAGCGGAGCAAGTTGTTTGGCGCGGTACACAGTCGAACCGGTGATCTTGACGCCGCGCACCAGCACAAACACCGCCTCGGCGCCCTTCGGCGCCACCGTGCTGGGCAGCGTGACCGTGGGACCCGCCGGCTGTGCCAGCGGCGAGGGCGGCTGCGTGAAGCGTTGCCGTTCCCGTCCCGGCTGTTCGCTCGGCGGAATCACCTGCGCGGTGGCCGCCGTGGTGATGAAAGACACCAGGGCCACAGCTGCACTCAGCCGTACACGGGAACCCATCGCCCCCTGCCCCCAGCGGACGTTTCACCGACCTCACCATTCTGTGGGGATTCAACGGGCTGCCGGGCCAAGAGTCAATCACGGCGGCCTCCGGGGTAACGTCAACTGTTCTGTGTCAGCAGGAAGGGGGCGCTGACGCCCTGTGACAAATTTTCGTGGGTAAAGACGGCGAACAGGATGCGGTCCATGCTTGTTTTGTCCTGGAAGGTTCCCATTGGCCGTGTCCTCCGTCTGACTTCGCGAAAGCGACGCTCGATGGCGTTGGTGGTGCGCACGGCGCGTCGCTCGGCTTCGGTTTTGTAGCGGAAGCAGGTGAGCAATTCGTCGAGGTCATTGCGCAAGCAGGAGACCGCCGCCGGATATTGCTGTTGGAATCGCTTGGCAAAGCGCCGCGCGGCCGAACGGGCTGCGGGAGCGTTGGCGGCATGGATGATTTTGTGCAGGGCCCGTTTGATCCTGGGCTGATCGGCTTTGCGGGCCTTGTTGAGAACGTTCCTGATCTTGTGCGCCCAGCAGCGCTGGACAGCAATGTTGGGCAATACGTTGGGCAGGGCTGCGAGCAGGCCGGTGCCGCCATCGACGCAGATCATGTCGAGGCCTTCGCCGGTGAGCCCGCGGCGGTAAAGATCGGCAAGAAACTTCTCCCATTCGGCGGCGCTTTCGCTTGCCGCCAGGCGGAAATCGATGATCTCCTTCTTGCCGTCGTGGCGCAGCCCCAAAGCCACCAGCACCGGCCGGCGCAGAGCGCCGGCGCCGGTCTTGCGGGCGAGCACGACGCCGTCGAGCATCAGCGCCTTGTAGCGGTCCGCCAGCGGCCGGCGATGGAAGGCAGCCACCGCGGCATCGAGCGTCTTGGCGACCTGGCTCACCGTTGCGGGGCTCACCGCGCGCCCGAGCAAAGGCAGCAGCGTCTCGCCTACCTTGCGGGTCGACAAGCCGAGCACAAAGCCGGCGAGGATGACCCGATCGATCTCGCTCGTGCGCCGCGCATAGGCGCGAACAACCTCGGTCGGGCTGTAGCGGCGGGTTCGGGGAACGGCGAGTTCGATGTCGCCGAGTTCGGTCAGAAGGTGCCGCCGGTAGTAGCCATTGCGGCGATCGGCAGCGTCGTCCGCCTCGATCTGGTCGAGATGGCGATCGACCGCCGCGGCCATCTGATCTTCGATGATCTGCGCCAGCGCTTGCCGACCCAGCGGCCGATAACTCTCGCCCCATTCCAGGCCGTCCGCCACCATTGCCTTCACGACCTCAAACGCCATCGGTAAACTCGTGATCGTCGCAGCTCGCTGTGACATGGGGGGTGCTCCGTTGTGTGCTTGGCAGCCACAGTTGGAGTACCCCCTTCCTCGCCTGACACAGAACTCCTTACGTCACCGGCCTCCGGCCGATGCTGATTTCGCTGCCTGTCGTGCACGGTTTGTTTCGCGCCGGGGCCCGTCAGTTGCGCGCCAGCTTGTGTTTTGCCAGCAACTCGTTGACGTGGCGCAGCACGTGGTCTGCAACAATGGCGTGCCCTTCCGCCGTCGGATGGAAGGCGCCGCTGATCAACGCCGCGTAGGGCGGCTGCAGGTCGTCGAACGGCGAGATGCCTTCCTTGTGCGTATTGGCGGTGAGGAAAGAATCGTTCGGATCGCGGACCAGGCGCCAGTGATGCGCGTAGGGCGCAGCCCCTGCGGGCGAATAAGGAACAAAATCCTGCGTCGCGGCCGACATTCGCGGCATGCCCATATTGATCTGGTCGCTCATCGCCGCGCGCGGATCGCGCGCGCACACGCCGCGATGCAGAAATTCGGCGGTGTGGTCGGTGATGAATTCGAAGCCGGTGCCGCGTCCGGTGGCCAGCCCCGCCGGGCAACCGGGCTTGCTGGCGTCGTCGATGCACGCCTGCCGAGTCTGCAATTCGGCGACAAAGTGCGAGACGGCCTGCACCCGTGCGCGGTCGTATTTGAACTTGGGATAGACATCGAGACCGAGCGTCGGGATATTGCCGCAGACATTGCCGGTTTCGTCGAACTGAATCGGCTCGTAAGCGTTCTGCAGCACCCGCGACGGATCGACCCCGAAGCCGTCGCGCAGCGCATCCTTGACTGCTTCCATGCGCCGATCAAGCACACGCAGATAGGCCTCCGATACGCTCGGCGAGTAGCGGATCTCATGGCCGATCAGGCCGGCGACCGGCGCGATATCCGAAGCGCTCGATGTGATGGCATAAGCGACCAGCGCGCCGAAGCCGACATCGTTGCCGCCGACCGATAGCAACACGACATCGATCGGACGCTTGCGGTCCTGCGGCGGGCACCACCGCATCGTGACGGTGCGCTCGCTGATCGAAGTGCTGCCCGCCGAATAGTCCGGCAGCCGGTAGTTCACCGCATGGGTACGCTCGCTGTCGCTGCGGCAGATCAAGCTCGCCAGCTGATCGAGCTGCGCCGGCGTCTTCTTCTGGCCGTTGGGCAAAGACATTTCATCGCGCGCGTCGCTGGGCGTGAACAGCCCTTCGACAATGTCGGCGCCGGAGCAGGCCAGGCTCACGAAAGTGACGGCGCGGTGCCGGTCTTCGAGCGCGAGACCCATGCTGACGCGGAACGGGTAGCCGTATTGCGAGCGGTGGCAATCCGGGCTGAGCCACTGCGCCCGCGCCTTCTCGAACGCGTCGAGAAATTCCGGCGTGTTCGGGTCATAGACCAAGTCCTTCATCTCGTCGGCCATGAGACGCTTTGGCAAGGCCTTGGGATTGAACTGATCTTCCGCCGAAGCAACGTGGTAATCGGCGTTGCCGCGACTGGCGAGATTCTGGTTGGCCTGCAGATTAACGGGGTCGTAGACCATCTGCCGGCTGGCGCTGAAGGTCACCGGGCGGTCCGGATTGCTTTCGCCGGACGCAAAGCTGTCGCCCAGCGCAACTACCAGAAGATCGTCGACGATGACGCTGGAATCGGCCAGTTCGGTGCCGTTCGGCAGTTTGACCTTGACCGACACGCCGGACAAATTGCGGTCCAGCGAATACGGCACGCGTTTGATGACGAGCCGCGCCTTGCACGGCTGCTTGCGCGTCTCCACCGGTGAATTGGCCCGGCGCGCCTGCCAGCTCCACTCGCAATCGCCCTCGCCGGCGGCCGCGAGCTGCTGCGGCGAAAGAAACACGTCGACGGTGTGGGCGTCCGGCAGGATATAGTCCTCCTTGGCGGTGCCCCAGGAATATTGCCGGTCACAGGTTTTCAGATAACGGCGGGGCCGTACGTTGCGGTCAAAGCAGGTCAGATCGAGCGTGCGCGACGCCCAGCCGAGGCGGCTTTGCTCGAAATATTTTCCCGCCGTGTCGAGGCAGGACGTCGGCGTCGCGTGGTTTTTGCACTCTGGATCGTTCAGGTGGCGCTCGACTCGCCACATAATGTTACTGGGCAACGGCTGACTGGCAGCGCCGCGCACCGCGTCGAACGCCTTTTCCTGCGCCTGGAACGAGGCTTCGCGCTTGAAAAACCGATAGGGATTCTCGACCTCCCATTGAAGGTCGGCGGCGTGGCTCTTGGGAATTCCGAAAAACAGCTGAGCCGTGACGAACAAAAACGTCGCTACAAACCAACGGCACCGCATCGCGGTTCTCCCTGTTTCTTAGAGGATAGCGACATTGCAACACCGCTGTCCATCGCGGGGGTGGATGTCCGGCCGAAGCAAAAACATGCACGAGCTGGGAATTTAGTCTGTCTTGAGCCCACGCCTTCCCCTGATTGAGACTGTCGCTGGCGCGAAATGTTCCCCGTCTTCTTGCCGAATTCGGTCCTGGCAGATGCTCCGCCCGGTTAGCGCGGTTGCGGCGGCTGAGCATCATTGGTCGCTGGTTGCGGCCCAGAGCCTGACGCCGCGGCATCGGCCGCAAAACGGATATCCGACACAACTGGGGGAGGCCCGTTGCCGTGACTGTCGTACCAGTACCAGGCGCCGTCGACCTCCCACCACCAGCCGTCGCGGTCAAACCGGCGCTCGTGACGCCAAACCCCGTGATCCCACGCGTAGCGCTCGCGCGCATTGAACGTGCCGATGTCGCGGCGGTTTTGGCCACCGCGGAAATCGTAGCCCGGCGTTATCGAGATGGAGCCGGTGATGCTGTCAGGCGCCGAGGACAAATGGTAGCCGGCGCCGTTGGGCAGTGGAGTTGCGGCGCTGGTCGCGCCGTCCTGAACTGAATCGCGGCCTTGGCTTGGGTTTTTCCATTCCAGCCGTCCGACGAACACCACAAGCGCGACGGCGGCGGCCAATCCCACGATGCCAACGCCGAGCGCCGGAAATGGCCATGCGAGCGAAAGTCTCAGGCGCAACCGTGGCGCGGCCGCTTGCCGTTGCATGGCTGTCAGTTGATGCATCACCGTCTGCGTGACGGAGACCGGCGCGCGCGGTGACGGCAGCGTTCGCACCAGCGACGACACGTCCTGCAAGGCGCGCACGTAGTCGGCGCATGCCGGGCAGGTCTGCAAATGTGCGGCGATGCGGGCGCGATCGTCGGCGGCCAACTCGCCATCGATCCAGGCCGACAGATCGGGGTGCAGGTCTTCGCACCGCATCAGCGAAACTCCGCCAAGCGGACTTTGAGCTTCTCGCGGGCGCGATGGATGCGCGTTTTGACCGTGGCCACCGAAGTTTCGGTGATCCGTGCGATGTCCTCGTAGGATTGATTTTCAATCTCGCGCAGCAAAATCACTTCGCGAAATACCGGTTCGAGTTCGCCGATGGCGAGTTCGAGGGCATCGCGCAGCTGGGCGCTGGCCGATGAGCGGTCGGCACCCGGCTCGTCGCTGGCGAGATCAGCCATCCAGCTGCGATCGGCCGCGTCTTCGAGACTTTTCCTTGAGGCTGCGAGACGAGTCACACAGGCGTTCCGCGCGATCTGGTGCAGCCAGGTATTGAGCGATGCTTCGCCGCGAAACGTTCCGATCGCGCGGACGGCGCGCAAAAACACCTCTTGGCTCGCATCCTCGGCTTCTTCCCGATTGCGCATCATTCGCAAGCAAAATCCGTAAATCCGGTCGCGATAGGCGCCGAAGACCTGCCCCCAGGCCACTGCGTCACCGCGCGCCAGTTGTAAAAGAAGTGTCCGCTCGGAACTGTCCCTACTGTCCATTAGACCGTCGCCCGAGCCAAATGTTCCCATCCGCAGGGTGTCACACGGCACCCGGAGCCGCAAAACGCCCTTCGCCGGCGCCGTGCCGGCGCCGCGCGCTCATCTTCGCGATGTCGCTGCTTCTGGTATAGTCGGCCAAACAGGGGAGGAGGTTCAGCCGGCACAGTCGGCGAAACTCGCGCCCGACAGAACGAACAGGCAAGGGCGAAACAATGTTGCTGCGGCTTCTTCTCATCGCTGCACTGGCGTTGCCCGCGGGGCCGGCGCTGGCGCAGTTCTACAAGGACAAGACGCTGACGATGCTTGTCAATTACGGCGCTGGCGGCAATGCCGATACCGAGGCCCGCGTCTACCAGCAGTATCTCGGCAAATACATTCCCGGCCATCCGACCGTCATCATCCGCAATCTGCCGGGCGCCGGCGGCGTATCCGCCATGAATCAGCTCGGTCTCAACATCGGTTCGCAGCCGGACGGCTTGACGGTCGGTTATTTCACCATGAGCGCGACCGTCCTGATTACCGACGACCCCGTGCTCAAGATCAAAATGGACGATCTGATCCCGATCGCCGCCGCGCGCGGCTGGAACGTCGTCTATGCGCGCAAGGACATCGTTCCTGGCGGCTACACCAAGCCTTCGGATCTGACCCGGGCGCGCACCGTCTATGCCGGCGGCTATAGCCGCGCCTCGTCGCAGGACACGCGGCTGCGGCTCGTGCTCGAAGTGATGAACCTGCCCTACAAGATGGTGACCGGGTTCGCCTCGACCGCGCAGCTCAACAAGGCGATGATCCAGAGCGAGGTCAATTTCACCTCTAGTTCGCTGCCGGGCTATCAGACCGTGGTCATTCCGCAGATCATCACGCCTGGCATCGGCGTTCCGCTGTTTCAGTTTTCGATTGTCGGGCCCGACGGCAAGCCCGCGGGGAATCCCGAATTGGTAAAACGCGGCCTGCCGGTGTTCGACCGGTTCTATCAAGACGCCTTCGGCAAAGCGCCGTCGGGCGCCAAATACCAGGCGCTGCTCTTGACCAATGACATCGCCACCAAGATGCAGCGCGGCATGTTCCTGCCCAAGGGCTCGCCGCCGGAAGCCGTGGCGGCGCTGCGCAAGGCGTTCCTCGCGGTCGCGGCCGACCCGGATTTCATCGCTGGTTACAAGAAAATCACCGGCGAGGCTCCCGACATTCTCGGCGCACCGGTCGTCGAGCAGATTTTTGATCGCATCCGCAACGTCGATCCCAAGGTCAAGCAGATCCTCAAGGACTCGATTGCCGAGAACTGATTGCAGCCCGGAAAATGGCGAGTAGCGAGCAGAAACAAATAACGCTGTTATTCGCCACTCGCACGCCCGCGCTACGCAACGAACTTCGGCGTCTCTTTCAGATAATGCGCCGCCATCTGCGGCCGGAATTTCTCCATGGTGGCGCGGTTAAGCGTCACCGGAGGCTTCTGGCCGGGCGGCAGCAGCGATCGGTACTCGGTGCCGCCGAGCTCTTGCTTGAATGTGCGTTTGGCCTCGTCAACCACGCCGGGGTTGCTGAAGCATTCCACGATCGACGCTGCCATGACCTTGGCGCCCGCGACCGCGCCCTTGTGGGCGATCGAGGTCGCGAGCGGGACGCCGGCCACCCAGTGGTGAAAGCTGATATTCGGCACCGTCGCGGGAAAGTACAGTTTCACCATCGGCACTTTCCACGAAATGTCGCCGGCGTCGTTGGCAGCGGCTTTCTGCACCGCGGGTCCCTTCATAGGTGCGTATTGCCGTGCCAGACCCTCGACCGGCACATCGACTTTCGCCTGCACGGCGCGCGCCAGCGCGTCTTCGTCCTCACTCCAGTTCGGCAGGCCGACAGTCTCGATCTCGCGTTCGACCAGTTCGGCAAGCGTGCGATTGCCGCGCACCGGCCAGACCGCGCTCATGATGTCGATTTCGACATTGGTGTTCGACATCAGCGCCGCGCCTTCGGCGATCCGCTTGGCCTGCCCGAACAATTTGTCCGCGCCATCGGCGGTGGAGTCGCGGAAATACCACCAGACGGACGCACGCCGCGGCACCACGTTGGGCTGATCGCCGCCCTCGGTGATGACGCGGTGCATGCGCATGGTCGGCGTCATATGCTCGCGGTACTGCGCGAGTCCCATATCCATCAGCACGACGCCGTCGAGCGCGTCACGACCGCGCCACGGCGCAACCCCGGCATGCGCAGTCTCCCCGTGGAACGTAAACGTCGCGGACACGAGCGCAGCCTGGATCAGGCCGTAGCCGACGCCGAAATTGCCGGCGATGTGATTGTGGAACGCAAGGTCGACGTCATCGAACCAGCCGTCGCGCACGAAATAGGGACGGCTGACGAGCTGCTCTTCGGCCGGCGCGCCGAACACCTTGAGCGTGCCTTTCAGCCCGAATTTTTCCATCGCGCCTTTCGCCGCCAGTGCGCTTGCGATCAGCACCGCGCCGTTGACGTTGTGGCCTTCGCAATGGCCGGGCGCGCCTTCGACAATAGCGGTCTGCTCGGCGATGCCGGAGGCCTGCGAATTGTCTGGATTGGAGTTGTATTCGGTGTGAGTGGCGATGACCGGATGGCCGGAGCCGAACGTGGCGCAGAAGCCGGTCGGAAAACCCGCGATGCCGCGCTCGACCTTGAAGCCTGCGTCTTCGAGCAGCGTCGTCATCAGCTTCGCGGTCTCGAATTCCTGCATGCCGAGTTCGGCGAAATAAAAGATGCTGTCGTTGAGGCAGGCGATGGCCCTGGCGTTGCGGTCGAGATAGTCGAAGCAATGGGCCTTGGCGGGGTTGAGGTTGCTGGCTGGACTGGTCACGGCTCTCACCTTATCGAGACGTCAAGCTTGCGGCATACCGCGCGATCCCGTATCGCAGCCGCGCTGACAGCGGTAACTGCTATCATGCCGCACGGACACGCGTGAGAGACCTAGGGCGCCGCCACCCATGAAATTCGCGCATTTCTCCCATATCTGGGCCAAGCCCGGCATGATGCCGCACCAGCGCTACGAGCAACTGTGGCGTGAACTGGCGTTGTGCGACGCGCTCGATTTCGATCACTCGTTCTGCGTCGAACATCATTTCCGCCCCGACGAAAGCTGGATGTCGTCGCCGTCGCTCTATGCGGTTGGCGCCGGCGCGCGCACCAAGCGGCTGCGCATCGGGCCGATGGGCTATATCGTGCCGCTCTATCATCCGCTGCGGCTTGCCGAGGAGATCGCTATCGTCGATCAGATGCTCGGCGGCCGCATGGAGCTCGGCTTGGTGCCAGGGATCAATCCCGACTATTTCCGCCCGTTCGGCCTCGATTACGGGCAACGCAAATCGCCGACGCTCGAATTCGTCGATTATCTGCGCGCGGCGTTCGGCGAGACACAGCCGTTCTCCTATCACGGGGCGGAATTCCACACCGACAACGCGCGCATCTCGGTGCCGCCGGTGCAGCGCCCGCATCCGCCGCTATGGATGATGAGCCGCGACCCACAGACGCTTGAATTCTGCGCCAAGAACGCCATCAGCCCCGGCTATTTTCTCGTCTATCCGCGCGGCGACGCAGCGCCGCGCTACCGCAAATTCCTGTCCGACTGGCAGGCGGCCAGTCATGCCACCAAGCCGAACATCTCCTATTGCACCGTGGTCTATGTCGACGAGACCGACGCCAAGGCGATCGAGACCGCGGCATTCCGCGCCAGCCGCGCCTACGAGGGCTTTCTGGCACCGCCGAAGCCGGGCGAAACGTTCGAACAGCGCGCCGCCGCGCACGCCAAGATGTTTGTCGGCCGCGGCGAGCCCGGCGCTTCCGAGATCATGCAGCATCTGTTCGATGCCGATTATTTGTTGAAACACGAACTGGTCTTTATCGGCTCGCCCGAGACGGTCGCGGCAAAAATCCGTGCCGCTGCCGAACATGGCGTGTTCAATGTGTTCATGGGCGAGTTCAATTTCGCCGATCTGCCGGAGGCGGATCTGATGCGCTCGATACGGCTGTTCGGCGAGAAGGTGATCCCGGCGCTGCGCGGCTACGAGCCGTTTTGAGTGTTCCTACTGCGCCTTGGCGAGCTCCGGATGCTCGCGCAGCCGCGCGCTGACCAGTCCGTAGACGATGAAGGTCACGACGGCGCCGGCAGCGAACGGCAGCGCCGACCACATATAGAGGCGCGTCACCGGCAGGCCGACGAACAGCGCGCCGACGAGCGGGCCAGCGATGGCGCCCAGTCGTCCGATGCCGAGCTGCCAGCCCGAACCGTTGGCGCGCAGCGAGGTCGGATAGATCATCGCGCCGACCACGTTGATACCCGACTGGATGCCGAGCACGATGAAGCCGGCGAAGAACGTTACGACGATCAGCGCCGCTGTCGAGCTTAGGCCCGCATAGCCGATCGCGCCCACGATCGGCACGGCGATGATGAACATGATGGCGATGGCGAGAAACTGGGCTCGCTGCAGCCACCAGGACAACAGCAGTGAGCCGACCGTGCCGCCGACCTGAAGGCCGGCGCCGGCCAGCGCTGCGACCTGCGGCGGCACGTGCGCGGCGCCCATCAGCGTCGGCGTCCAGCTCAGCAGGAAGAAATATCCCATCAGGTTGCAGGCGAAGATCAGCCAGGTCAGCGGCGTGATCAGCGCCAGCCCTTCGCGGAACAGATTGAGGGGATTGCTCGGCGCCTGCTTTTCGTCCTCGATCACGAATCGCGCATTGGGGGGCACGACGAAATCGGGGCGCATTTCGTTGAGCAATGCCTCCATCTTGGCGCGCTGGCCTTCGTGGATGGCCATGAACTTGATCGACTCCGGCAGATAGAAGATCGCGCCCAGCGCGAATACGATCGGCGCGATGCCGCCGACGAAGAACAGAACCTGCCAACCGTGACTGGCCACGAAGGCCGCGCTGACAAAGCCCGCGAAGGCGCCGCCGAGCGGTACCATGCCGGTAGCGATGATCGCCAGCGTCGCGCGTTTGTCGCGCGGTGCCGATTCGGCATTGATCGCGACGATGTTGGGAATGACGCCGCCGATGCCGAGTCCGGCGATGAAACGCAACCACGACATTTCAGTCAGATTGGTCGAATAGGCGGCAATGAAGGTGAAAATGCCGAACAGCACATTGGCGAGTATCAGCGCGGTCTTGCGGCCGTAGCGGTCGCCGATCCAGCCGAATATCTGCGAGCCGAACAGGACGCCGAAGTTGCTCGCCGACAACACAAGGCCGAGCGCCTTTGGCGCGATATGCCATTCCCGGATGAGGCTCGGCGCCGCGAACGCAATCGCGCCGATGTCGTAGCCGTCGATCAAGGCCATCAGCACGGTCCAGAACAACAGCTTGTAGTGAAACGAGCCGACCCCGTACTCATCCAGAAAATGCGAGACTTGCACTTCCGCTTGGCCGGCCATCGCAGTCCTCCCCGATTGTTGTTATGGCGCGTTCGCGCGCTCTGGCGCGGCACCGTATGGCAGCGGGAGCGGGAAGGGAAGCGACAATCGGCGCCTAGCTGCGTGTACTTTTCGCCGGGTTGAGCGCGACCGATGCCTCGGTGGTCAGCAGGAGAAAAGTAAACGTCTCCTGCAAGTAGAGGCGCACGCTCGTATCGGTGTGGCTCAAATAGCCGATCGACAAATCCTGGCCGATATGCAGGGCGAAATCGCCGCCGCGGGTTGTGAGCACAAACGCCCCGGCGATTGCCGGCGCCCAGATGATCTCGCCATCGACCAGCCGCTTGACATGTTCCAGCACCGGATGGCCGTGGTCCCGGGTTTCGCTCAGGCCCGTATAGGCTTCGGCGCTGAGCAGCACCGAGTAAGGTCCGTTGACGCCGACAAGACGCAGTTGGCTCAACGCCTGGGCGATGGCGTCCGGATAATCGCGGATGTCGGCCGGAAGATTCATCACCGGGTTGCTGGTGCCTTCGCGGACGCCGCCAATTCCGGCGGCCGCATAGCCGTCGAAGATCGCCCGGTCTTCCGCAAAAGCGATGCGCTGGGCGGCGTCCTTTGCCGGTTGCCAGTCGGAATCCTCGGCGCCGCGCTCCATGTCGTCGATCTGCTGGCGATCGAGATCGAACGGCACGCGCAATTCCACCAGCGCGTTGACCTCGCGCTGCCGTGCGATGATGCTTTCTCCCGGCGCCTTGATGTTGCGCAGGTGCCCGGTGCCGACGGCAGACAGCGCCACGCCGCCCGGCCCATGCACATCGACGACGCGCCGCGCCGCCAGATAGCGCTTCAGCGTGCGCGATACCTCTTGCTCGATGTCGGCCCACGCCGCGTCCGAGATCGGGGCGAGTTCGCGATGCAGGTTATTCATGAGACGGATCTCCTTTGAGGGAACCGATACCGAGCGAGCCGTCCGAAGCCGGCAGTGCGGCGGATGGTGCCGCCGCCGGTTCGGCCGCCGCTGTCGCGGCGGGCGCCGCGTCGCCGACATTTTCCAGGAATGTCGCGGACGGGATGAAAAACAGATTGCCGCTTGTGGCGCGGCTGAAATCGAGCAGCCGGTCGTAGTTGCCGGGCGGACGGCCGACGAACATGTTTTCGAGCATCTGCTCGATGGTCCGCGGCGACCGCGCGTAGCCGATGAAATAGGTGCCGAATTCGCCGCGGGCGGCGTTGCCGAACGGCATGTTGTCGCGAAGGATTTTTATCTCCTTGCCGTTCTCGACAATTGTGGTCAGCGCATTGTGGGAGGATGTCGGCTTGACCGAATCGTCGAGTTCGATGTCCGACAGCTTGGTGCGGCCGACGATGCGCTCCTGCGCTTCGACGGGAAGCGTATTCCAGGCGGTCAGATCATGCAGGTACTTTTGCACGATGACGTAGCTGCCGCCGGCGAAGGTTTGGTCTTCGGCGCCGATATAGGCTGCGTCGATCGCCGCCTGCGCAGTCGGATTCTCCGTGCCGTCGACGAAGCCGATCAGATCGCGGTCGTCGAAGTAGCGAAAGCCGTGCACCTCGTCGACCGGCGAAACCGCGGCGCCGAGCCGCGCCATGATTTGCGTCGCCAGCTCGAAGCACAGGTCCATGCGCTTGGCGCGAATATGGAACAGAATGTCCCCGGGCGTCGCCGGCGCATGCCGCGGACCCGCGTGAATCTCACGGAACGGATGCAGTTCCGCCGGCCGCGGCGCGCCGAACAGCGTGTCCCAGGCGTCGGAGCCGAAGCCCATGATGCAGGACAGGTTGGCCTCAATGTCGCGGAACCCGACCGCACGCAACAGTGCCGGCAGGTCGCCGCACAACGAGCGGATGGCGTCGTGGCCGTCGGAATTGATGGTGACGATGGTAAAGACCGCTGCGCGGGTAAGGCGCTGCGTCACCTCCTGTGGAACTGAAGGCGCTCCGTCGGTGGGGCCGGCCGGGCTCAATGGACCGCCTCTTTGACGCAGGCGTCTTGAACTGTACAAAACATCTTGCGTCGAAAACCCATGACTGGCCGGACCGCATGGGAAACCACGCCGTCGTCGGCCAAGCTGCGCCAATATTCGAAGTCTATCGGTTTCCCGCCGGCCGGCAAAGTATCCGAAGGGATCGGTCGCTCAGGGCCGTCGGGGGGTCGTTGCTCGGATAAAAAACTATCCGTCCGCCAGCGGCCGGCCTTCCTTCTCGCGCAGCGCACGGAACACGGCCTCGGCCGTGAGCGGCAGGGTTGTCAGGCGGACGCCGACCGCGTCGTCGATGGCGTTGGCGATGGCCGGCGACACCGGCATCGTCGAGGACTCGCCGACACCCTTGGCGCCGAACGGCGCATTGTGCTGAAACGCGTCGATCGCCTCGTTGATCATCACGGCCGGCAAATCGCCGATGCCGGTGATCTTGTAGTCGGCGAGCGACGCGTTGGTCACTTGACCGCCGTCGTAATTCATCTTCTCCGACATGGTGAAGCCGAGCTGCATCAGCGCGGCGCCGGAAATCTGCGTCTCGACGATGCGCGGATTGACCTTGGTGCCGCAGTCCACGGCGTTAATCAGCTTGAGGATGCGGACCCGCCCGGTTTCGATGTCGACCTCGATCTCGGCGCCGGTGGCGGCGACCATCCAGAACGGCGTGATTTCCGGCGACAGGCCGGTCTCGTGATCCGGTTCGACGTGCTCGGGCCGGTAGCTGCCGCTGCCGACGATGTTGCCGGCTTTCATGCCGTATTTTTTGATGAACAGGCCGGAGATCGGTGTGTTGCTGCCTTCCGGCTCGCCGACTTCGCGGCGCAATTCGCCGATCTTCTGCCGTGCCTCTTCGGCGGCCAGCCGCACGGCGTGGCCCATATGGAACATCGAGCGCGAGCCGAGCGTGCCCATGTCGTAGGGCGTAATGTCGGTGTCGCGGGCGACGACGCGCACGCTCTCGGCCGGCACGTTGAGCACTTCGCCGACGATCTGCGCCATGCCGGTGTCGGAACCTTGCCCCATGTCGACAGTGGAGATGTAAAGCGTGGGGCTGCCGTCGGCGCTGACATTGACGATCGCGACCGAGGTGGTCGGCGACACGCAGGCCTTGAGCGCAAAAGCGATGCCACGGCCGCGCTTGACGGTGCCCGAGCCGCGATCGAATTTTTCCGACCAGCGCAGCCGGTCGGCGACATGTTCAAGCACGGTTTCGAGCGCAGCATCTTTTAGAATTGTGCCGGTCGCCTGCGGCCGTCCGTTGCGCAACACGTTCTTGCGGCGGAATTCGAGCGGATCGATGTTGAGCGCGCGCGCCACCATGTCGGTGTGGCTCTCATAGGCAAAAGTGAGCTGCGGCATGCCGAAGCCGCGCAGCGCGCCCGCCGGCGTCAGGTTGGTGTACATCGCCAGCGAGTCGATCCACAGGTTGTCGATGTCGTAAGGGCCGCCGGCGGTGAAGCCGGATTTGTGCGTCACGCGCGGGCCGATATCCGCATAGGCGCCGCCGTTCCAGAACACCTCGCATTTGCGCGCCGTGATGCGGCCGCTCTTGTCGACGCCGGACTTGATGCGCACCGTCGCCGGATGTTTGGTGATCTGATAGAACTGCTCCTCCATGGTGAGCGCGATCTTCACCGGGCGGCGCGCGATCATCGAGCAAGCCGTCGCCAGCGCTTCGAGCTTCATGTAGAGCTTGCCGCCGTAGCCGCCGCCGAGATACGGCACCTTGATGCGTACGCGGTTCTCCGGCCAGCCGAGGAGCCGCGCGATTTCGGTGCGCACGAACGACGGCCCCTGCGAACTGGTGTGGATGGTGACGCTCGTGTCCTTGGCGTCGGCAATCGACACGAACGGCTCGAACGGGATGTGCAGGCATTTCTGCGTGCGGAATTCGTGCTCGAACACCTTCGCGGCGCCGGCGAAGGCCTTGTCGACGTCGCCGCGCCGCAGCTTGGCGTTGAGCGCGAGATTGGTGTTCTTCTGGCCTTTGAGGTGCTTGAGGTCGGCGAAGGTCGCGGCAGGCTTCAGTTCGTCGTGCACGTAGGAGGAGGCGGTCATCGCCTCGACCTCGTCGAACACCGGCTCAAGCTCTTCGTATTCGGCGACGATGGCCTGCGCGGCCGCCTCGGCGACGTGCGGATCGGCAGCGAGCACGACGGCGACGGGCTCGCCGACGAAGCGCACCTTCTCCATCGCCAGGATCGGCTGGTCGTGGAAAGCCGGCCCGTAATACGGATTGGGGATGACTTTGACGATATCCTCAGGGGTGATGACGCGGAAGACGCCCGGCATCTCCCGCGCTGCGCTGACATCGAGCGATTTGATCCGGCCGTGCGCCACCGTGCTGCGGAAGATCTTGGCGTGGAGCATGCCGGGCAGCCGCATCAAGTGGGTATATTCGGCGCGGCCGGTGACCTTTTCGCGTGCTTCGAGGCGTGGCACCGAGCGGCCGATCTGACCGCCGCCCATCGGGTTTGTCGTCATTTTTTATGGCTCCGGTTGCGCACGCAGTGGTCTTTGCCGTTGCGTAACACAGGCGCGCCGTCCGTCCAATGCGGCTGATGCGCAGCAGGCGCGGCTTTCTCGCGGCCCTTGCACTTCAGGATATGCGACTGGCCGATGTTGTCAGGACGAATGCCAAAGAATGTCCTTGGTGCCGTCGCCGTTGAAGTCGCCGATACCGGCGATCTGGAAGCCGCCCGGATGCGTGCCGAGATCGATGCTGCCGGCCCACTGGCCGTTGTTGATCAGCCATTCGTCGGTGTCGCCGTTCGAGGCGTTGTACCACAGGATGTCGCTCGTCCCAGTGCCGGTAAAATCGCCGACGCCGACCACCTGATAGCCGCCCGGATGGTTGCCTGGGCTGACGCTCGCCATCCATTTGCCGCTGGAATCAAGTTCCCAAATGTCAGTCGCAACCGTGCCGTCGCTGTTGACGCTGGTCCACAGCACGCCGTCGCGGCCGCTGTCGAAGAAATCCCCGGTGCCGGCGACCTGGTAGCTGTTGCCGTCCGAATTTGCAGGGTGTGTGCCGAGATCGACGCTGGCCGCCCATTTGCCGCCGGATAATTGCCACTCGTCGGTGTCGCCGTTCGATGGGTTGAACCACAGGATGCCGTCGGTGCCGTTGCCGGTCCAATCGCCTGTACCCGCGACGCTATAGCCGGCTGGATGATTACCGGGGCTGACGCTGTTGGCCCACTTGCCGTCGGAGCCCAATTCCCAGATGTCGGTCGCAATCGTGCCGTCACTATTGGTGCTGGTCCACAGCACGTCGTCGATACCGTTGCCGGCGAAGTCCGTGGCGCCATCGGTCCCGGCGATCTGATAGCTGGCGCCGTCCGTTGCGTTCGCCGGATGAGTACCGAGATCGACGCTGGCCGACCATTGGGTATTCGACAGCTGCCATTCGTCGGCATCGCCGTTCGATGGATTGAACCACAGGATGCCGTCAGTGCCGTCGCCGGTCCAATCGCCGGTCAGGGCTACGTTGTAGCCCGATGGATGTGATCCGGGTCCGGCGCTCGCGCCCCACTGACCGTCCGCCATGATCCATTCATCGTTATTGCCGGCGTTCTCCGCGTAGCTCGGCGTGCTTTGCACAGTAATGAGCGCGCCATTAGCGCCGTCGTTGCTCACCGCGAAGTCGAGCGAGTTGAACTGGCCTGCCAGATTGAACGAGGCGAGGTCGTTGCCGTTATCGTAAAGCGACAGTATCCCGCCCGAACCGCTCGTCTGCTGCCAGACCGCGTGATCGCCCAGAGCGATCGGTGCGAACGCCACATCGATGCTGTCAGTAGCCGCAATGCCAGTGATGCCGCCGCCGATCTGGCTGGCGCTGGTATCGACCCGCAGTGTGGCGCCGGTGCCGGTGAACTCGACGCCGTTGTTCACCGAGCCGCCCTTGCCAAGCTCGATGATGCCGTCGAACTCGTCATCGACGGTGCCGTCAAACACCGGAGCCAGGATTTGCGTCACGCCAAGCAGGGCGGCCGTGATATTGCCGTTCCGGTTCTCAACCGGGCTTTTGATTTCGACCACGCCGCCATAGGCCGAGGCGATCGTGCCGTTGTCGCTGTTGGTGATGGTGTTGTTGCCGGTGTTGATGACCAGCGTCCCGCCCGACGAGCCGATAGTCGAAAAGTTGTTCAGCGTGAGCTTCGAATCGCCGATCGTTCCGCTGCCTTCGATCGGAATAGAGGTGGTGAGCTCGGCCGCTTTGCCATCGCTGGTGATGACATTCGACATGAAGCCGCTGTTGACCAGCTCGATCTGGCCGGTGCCGCTGAATGTGACCTGGCCGGCGATGACGAGGCTCGTGGTGCTGCCGCCGCCTTCAATCGCGATGAGACTGTTATTGGTGAACGCCTCGACCTTGTGATCCTGGCCGAAGATCAGGCTGCCCTGATTGCCGGCGATGATCGATCCATTATTCACGAAAGTGAAACCGGTCTGGCCGACAACAAAATTGATCGTGCCGCCCGGCGTTCCTGTCGTGTTGGTCTCGATCGTGCCGCTGGTCCCGTTGGTGAAGTTGAGCGAATTGCCGATCGTGCCGGAGCCGACGATGGTGTTGTCGACGTTATCGAGCGAGCTGAAAGCGCCGGTTCCGCTGATCGAGTTGTTGCCGGCGACACCGCCGGTCATCAAGATTTCGCCGGCGCCGTCCAAAGTGACCGAATTGCCGATCAGGAAGTTGACGTTGGGGCCGTAATCGCCAATGAGGTCGATCTGACCGGTGTTTTTGAATGTGCCGTTGACGATTTCCAGCGAGCTGTCGGCTTCAAGCGCAATGGTGGCGCCGTTCACGCTGGCACCAGTGTTGTCGACGATGAGCTCGTCGCCGACCCCTTCGCTTGGCTCAATATCGCCGGACGAGTTCAGTAATGTTCCGACCGTGACGACGCTTTCGACGAACACATCGCTGGAAATGTTGATTTTCGCAGTGTCGCCCGCACCGGGTGGGCCGCTGCCGGGGCTCCAGTTCCCGGCATCAGACCAGTCGCCATCGTGCGAATTGTCGTTCCAGGTATAAGTGGTCATGTCGCGCCCCTTGATTTCGGCAGCACTGGCAAGCGGCCGTGCGGTCCAAAGGGAAAGTGTACCCGTCCATTGGTGGCAGAAACGTGGGCAGGGGTTCAGTTACGTCGGTAACAATGCAGCTGGTTTCGGGCGCCGAAGCTTTGCAGAAAGACGCGCTCTACAGAACCTACGTATCCGTCCGGGAAAATCGCTGTCGCCAGGGTTTTACGCGCCGATTAAGATGACGATGAATTCCTCGTTTGTTCCAAGCGAGGGAATGAATGGTCGAGCAGGTGGAAATTTACCCATGGAAATGAGTGTCCCCGTCGCGCACGAGGAACGGACGACAGCGCCGAACGAAGCCAAAGCGCCGATCCGCCGCCCCAACTCCAGCGAGCTTGATGTCTGGCTGGAGAAGGCCGAGGCGATGGGCGAACTTAAGCGCATCACCGTTGAAGTGAGCCCCGACCTCGAAGCGGCCCACATCACTTATCTGGTGGGGTTGCAGAAGAGTCCGGCGCTGCTGTTCGAGAACATCAAGGGGCATCCCGGCCACAAGGCGCTCTACAACATGATCGGCTGCAACCTGTCGCGCTTCTGCCTGATGATCGGCGAGGAGCCGGTGGATCACCCGCTGAAGGCGGTGCGCCTTCTGCAGCAGAAATTCGGACGCAAGCTGAAGCCGGTCGAGGTTGCGGCGGCCGCGGCCGTGTCGAGCCAGAACATCGTCGAAGGCGAGGCGATCGATATCCGTATGTTCCCGGCGCAGCGCATGTGGCCGCTCGACGGTGGCATGTACCTTGGCACCAACGATGCCGTCATCACGATGGATCCCGAGACCAAGCGGGTAAACGTCGGCACCTACCGGATGATGATCAAGGGACCGCGCGAGATCGGCGTCTATACCTCGCCCGGCAAGGACGCCGGCAATGACCGCGACAAGTGGTGGAAGATGGGCAAGCCGGCGCCGATCGCGGCCTGCTACGGCATCGATCCGCTGCTGTTTCTGGTCGGGGCGACGACTTTGCCCAAGACCGAGAGCGAATACGAATATTATTCAGGCATCAAGGGATCGCCGATCGAGCTGTTCACGTCGGACCTCACCGGCCTGCCGCTGCCGGCGCATGCCGAGATCATTGTTGAAGGCCATCTCTATCCTAACGAAACCTTCGCCGAAGGCCCGTTCGGCGAATTCACCGGCTATTACGGCCGGCCGAGCGGCGCGACACCCTACATGCGGGTCGAGCGGCTGCGCTATCGCAATAATCCGACGCTGACCTGCGCGCTGATGGCCGACGGGCCCTCCAACGAGTGCGGTCTGTTCTGGGCCGCCGTGCGCTCAGCCGGCATCTGGGCGGATCTGCAGAAGCTCGGCATTCCGGGCATCCAGGGCGTGTGGTCGATCCCGGAGGCCGCCGGGTGGGGCATGACGGTGGTTTCGATCAAACAAATGTATGCCGGCCACGCGTCGCAGGTGATGGCGCTTGCCGCGCAATGTACCGCCGGCGCCTATTTCGGCAAATATGTCATCGTGGTCGATGACGACATCGATCCCAGCAATATCGGCCAGGTGCTGTGGGCAATGGCAACGCGGTCGCGACCGGCGCAGTCGATCGATATTTTACGCGAGACCTGGAGCACGTTCCTCGACCCCAGCCTCAATCCGCCGGAGATCCGGCCATGGGGATCGAAAGCGCTGATCAACGCCTGCATGGATTTCAAGTACATCAAGACGTTTTCGCCGCGCACCAAGCTCGACAAGAGCACCTATGATCGCGTCGTGGCGCGCTGGAACGAACTCGGCTTTGACGGCAAGCCGCCCGAGGTGTCGGTATTCGAAGACAAGGCGCCGGGTACGCGCGTCGAGTAGAACGAAAAAATTGGCCATGCCGCCGCGTGGCGGCAGCTCTTGAATCGGGGAGGATGCGATGAATCGCCGGGACTTCATCTATGCCGCGTCTGTCGGTGCCGCTTCGGCAACGACGATGCCGACAATGACAATTGCGCAAGGCAATACCGAGATCAGGAAAGACGCGCCGCAGGCGAGCGCGAAGTTAAGAACGATTACGCTTGAAGAGCATTTCGCGAGCCCTGGATGGTGCGCCGGGCCCGGCCGGGATTTTGTGGAACGAATGCGCAAGACCGGCGGCCACGCCTTGACAATATTGGAGCAGGTTCAAAACGTCGGCGACGGACGCATTGCTGCGATGGATGCTGCCGGCATCGACGTGCAGGTGCTGTCGTTGAGTTCTCCGGGGGTCGAGCAGTCCGATGCGGCGGAGCAGGTCGCGATCGCGCGCGAGTCGAACGATTTCATTGCTGATGTCGTAAAGCAATATCCAAAGCGGTTTGCAGCGTTTGCCGCTCTGCCGGTCGCGGTCCCCGACAAAGCGGCCGACGAACTCGAGCGCAGGGTCAAACAGCAGGGATTCAAAGGCACGCTCATCAATGGCCATTCGCGCGGCCGCTATCTGGACGACAAGTTCTTCTGGCCGATCCTGGAACGCGCTCAGGCGCTCAATGTGCCGATCTATCTGCACCCGACGGTGCCGGCCAAGCCGGTCGCCGAGGTGCTGTATGGCGGCTTTTCTCCGGCCGTCAGCGGGATGTTTGAATCGGCCGGCTGGGGCTGGCACATCGAAACCGGGGTTCATCTCGTTCGCATGGTGCTTGGCGGGGTGTTCGATCGGTATCCAAAGCTGCAAGTCGTGGTCGGGCATCTGGGCGAAGGCGTGCCCTTCATGCTGGAGCGGCTCAACCGGAACATGCCGATGCGGATGACAAAGCTTGAGCGTCCACTCGCCGCTTATCTAGCGAAAATGTCCACTACACCATTGCGGGCTTCAATTTCACGGCGACATTTCTCGATCTGCTGCTCGAAGTCGGGGTCGACCGGATCATGTTCTCGTGCGACCATCCTTACGCGTCGATGGCGGAGGCGCGCGCGTTTTTGGACCACATGCCCGTCAGCACCGCCGACCGGGCGCGCATCGCGCACGGCAATGCGGAGCGGCTTTTTAATCTGTAGGACAGCGACCGATCGTGTAGATGTCAGCCTGCGGCCCGTTTCGGTCGTGCGCTGCGCGCTGCGGCGGGCCGGTTCGTCATGTTGGCGTACATGCGGCGCAGGCAGCGCTTTACCACCGCCAGCTCTTCCGGTGAGATCCCCGCGTTGGCATCCGCTTCGATGTCGCGGGCGGGCGGAATGAGGCGGGCCATGAGCGCGCTGCCCTTCGCCGACAGCGCCACCGCGACCTCGCGATTGCTGGTGGCCGAGCGCGTCCGTGTCACCAGACCAAGATGCACCAGCCGCGTGACGATGCGCGATAAGGTCGAGGCGTCGATGCTGGTTAGCTCGGCAAGATCGATCTGACGCTGCCGGCCGTTGGCGGAGAGCACCGCCAGCACGCGCCAGGTTGCGATGGAGAGCCGGTGCGGCGCCAGCGTTTCGGCGCCGAACTGATCGGCGATGATGCTGCCGACGCGGTTCACCAGATAGGGCAGATAATCGGCAAGACTGAGCTTGAGCGGGTCTTTCACGGAGCCGAAATCCCTCGAACGGCGCTGCGGCAAAGGAACGATATCCCATTGACTAATGCATTTACATCAATTGCATTGTCAACTATTGTCCCGGGACTGGCAAGCAGAACGCGGCCGTCAACAGGGCGCACCGGGGAGGATGTCATGGAGTTCGGCTATTTCACGCTGAGCGACAACCACTATCCAAACAATCAGCGCAGTGCCAATCAGTTCGTCGCCGACATCACCGCGGAAGCGATCTACGCGGACAAGATCGGCATGCGCTCGGCCTGGATCGGCGAGCACCATTTCAACTCGCTCGGTGTGCTGTCGTGTCCCGATCTGGTGCTGTCCTACGTGGCGGCGCAGACCAAGCGCATCCGTCTGGCGCCGGCCGTCACGGTACTGCCGCTGCACAATCCGATTCGCGTCGCAGAGCAGTGGGCGACGCTCGATCTGCTGTCCGGCGGCCGTGTCGATTTCGCCGCCGGCCGCGGCTACGACCGCCGCGAATATCTGCCGTTCCACGTGTCGTTCGAGGATAACCAGGGCATTTTCGAAGAAGGCATGGAGGTGGTGCGCAAGCTGTGGTCCGCGCCGGATCGCATCTCGCATCACGGCAAGCATTATCAGTTCGACGACGTGCGGATTACGCCGAAGCCGGTCCAGCAGCCGTTGCCCGCTTATATCGGCTCGTTCTCAAGGCCCTCGATCGAACTCGCGGCCAGGCTGGGCTGCGGCCTGATCGTGGCGCCGTTCGCTGCCGCCATGACCTTCGGGGGTCTCAAGGAGGTTGCCGATCTCTATCAACAGACCTGCGCCAAGCACGGCCAGAAACCGTATCGGCTGATGTGCAGCTATTTCGTCCACTTCGCCGACACGCCGGAACAGGAAGCCAGGGTCCGCGAGCGCCAGATCTATTATTACAATTCATGCGTCATTCCAGCTTTCCCCGGCGATCCGAAGAACGCGCCGCCGAGCTACCGCTATTTCATCGACATCGTTGACCGCTTGAAGAATCTGAAACCCGAGCAACTCACCGAGAATTCGGTGTTGATCGGAAACTCCGCGCACATGATCAATGTGCTCAAAAAGGTCGAAGCAGCGGGCTTCGACGAAGTCATTCTTTACGTCAATGTCGGCCAAAAACCGCACCAGCAGGTCAAGGACGAGATGGCGCGGTTCATGGCCGAGGTGGCGCCGGCCTTCGCCGGCGCGCACAAGCAAGCCGCGGAGTAATCCGGGCTACAAGATTTACGGATCGAGCTCGGTATCCCAGTAGAGATAATCGAGCCAGCTATCGTGCAGATAGTTGGGCGGAAACAGCCGGCCGTTGCGGTGCAGGTGCTGCACCGTCGGCTGGAACGGCTTCTGCGCCGGCCACATGTTGGATTCCGTCGACGTGAGATTGCCCTTGCGCAGGTTGCACGGCGAACAGGCGGCGACGACGTTGTCCCACGTGGTGTGGCCGCCGCGCGACCGCGGAATGAGATGATCGAAGGTAAGGTCGTCGCGCGCGCCGCAATACTGGCACGAGAAGCGGTCGCGCAGAAACACGTTGAACCGGGTGAAGGCCGGATGCGTCGCCGGCCTCACGAACGTCTTGAGCGACACAACGCTCGGCAGCTTCATCTCCAGGCTGGGGCTATGCACCGCGCGGTCGTAGTTGGCGACAATGTTCACCCGGTCGAGGAAGACCGCCTTGATGGCGTCCTGCCACGACCACAGCGACAGCGGATAATAGCTGAGCGGACGAAAATCGGCGTTGAGGACGAGCGCCGGGAAGCCGGATGGCGATACCTGGGCGTTCACGACGGTGCTCCTCAACCGCGACTCACATGCCGCACTGCGGCGATGGGCCATAGTTTATAGGGAGGCGTGACAGGATTGTGAAGCCCTTTCCAGGGCTTACGAGCCACGCCTGAACTGCGCAGCTGGCCTTCCGAGCGGCGCTGGCGCGCATTCTCGCGCCGGTTTCCCGGCCGCCTGCGCACCCGGTCCGTGCGCAGATCACTTGATCTGAATCAAAGCTTTAGGGATCGGTCCTGAGCAAAAATGGCGCCATGGATGCTGACCAGAAGCCCGCGCCCGCATGTCCGAATTGCGGCAAGCCGATGCGCTTGGTGCGCTCGATGCCCAAGATCGGCGCGCTTCCGGAGCTGCGGACATATAATTGCAGGCTGTGCGGCGAGACGATCACCGAAGCGGAGGAGCCGGGACAAATGCGAGGACGACGATGATTGCGGCGCGCGCCGACGGCTCAGAGCAGCAAGATCATGGCGGCTGGACTGGCGGATTCCCTTACGCTGGAGAAAGCCGTATGGGCGACGTGGACGGCGAACTTGGCATGGCTGCCCGGCAGGTCGCCGAAGCGCGCCGCATCGTTGCGCTGCAGCGCGCCCGCGTCATCAAACTGAAGGCGCAGGGCCGGGCCACGCCGGACCATGAACTGACGCTGCAAGTACTGGTCGGCACGCTTGGCCAGATGGAAGGCTATGTTCAAGCGCTTGCCGAAACCTCGAAGCGGTTTGAGCGCCCACGGCGGCTCGCGTCGTAGCTTTCAGGCTCAATTGCTTTTGCCCGCGACACGTCGCGGACGAAGAATGAGAGCTCCGCCGCCGCCCGTCACGCTGTGCACCGTCGGTGCGGATTCCGGCAAGTGGGGTTGTTCGACCGCAAGATCGGCCGATCCGACGCGTCCCGGGCATGTCGAAGCCGGCGGCAAAGCCAGCGAGAACCGGCAATGCAGTCCGCCGCGCGCAAAGTCCATGTCGACCGATCCGTCGAACTGGCGCAGTCCCTTGCGCAACAGCGTGGTGCCAAAGCCCTGCCGTCGCGATGCCGCAGGTGGTGGACCGCCGCTCTCGACCCAATCGAATTCGGCCCGTCCGCCGCGATTGCGCCACGCCAACGCAATGCTGCCGTGCGGCGCGGAGAGTGCGCCGTATTTAGCCGCATTCGTCGTCAGCTCATGGAAAATCAGCGCCAGCACAGTTGCGATCTCGGACGGACATTCGAAATCGTCACCGTTGAGGTGGAAGCGCGCCGGATCGTAGGGCGCCAGTTCGCCGGCGAGAATCTCCGTGAGATTCGCTCCGCGCCATTCCGATTTGATCAGGAGATCATTCGTCGCCGCCAGGGCCGCCAGGCGGGCGCTGAGCTTGCTGGATGCCGCCGGCTGATCGCGCAGCGTCTGTCCGATCAGCGACTGGACGATTGACAGCGTATTCTTGATGCGGTGCGCAAGCTCATGCGTCAGCAGCTGCCGTCGGTCCTGTTCATCGCGCAGCCGCCACAACACGTCGCGATAGCTCTTTGCCGCCCAGATGATCACGCCGGACGAACCGGCAAACAGCAGAGCGCTGACCAGCTGTTCCTGGTCGAACACGTGCGATTTCCAGTCCGGCGGCACGAACAGCCAGAAACCGGCGACAGCGCCCGATCCGGCGGCAAGGATGCCGGCCGGAGCGCCGCCCACCAGGGCGGCCACAAGCGTGGCCGAATAATACGAGGCGAAAACGGTGCTCGCGGAGCTGAGTTCGCCCAGCGCGATGCGGATAAGCGTCGCGACGCTGACGCAAATCAGCGCGAACAGCAGCGATGAAACGGAACCCGGCTGCAGGCCGCCAACCCAGATCGTGCGCCACCAGCCAAGTAGCTTCCTTGCCATCCGCGGGCACCCGGATTCACTGCGGCGATGGAGTTCCACACTCAGTTGACGAAAACCACGAAAAACAAAACCAACAGTTCAGCCGCAAAGTCACCTTGCCAAGTCACCTAGTCACTTTGGCAAGTCATCGTCCCAACTCACCGCCAAGTCACCGTCCCATCGCGGCGATTTGGAGGAGCCGAGTTGACGCCTCTTTCACATTTGCGCGACTGCCTTCGCCAACGCGGGCGCAACAGGCTTTATCGCTGAGTTGGACGATGCGCCGGCGAACCAAATTGCCGCAGCGGCATTAAGGCTTGAGCCACTATTGCGTTAACGGTCAGACGCGGAAGGCGGATCTTTGCCACCGGAATATTCGGCGCCACCGCGCCGCCAGACAGTGTTCGTTACAGGTCATATTTGAAGCGATGTCTTACGTCGAATCTGATGCGAAACATGTCTATCCGAATCTTGCTGCGATCGTCGATTTTTGCATCCGCCATGCGTGGTTCGTCGTTCTTGCGAGCGCCGTGATACTCGCAGGATCGTCGGTCTATGTGGCGCGCCATTTCGCAGTCAACACCAACGTGGCGAATCTGCTGTCGCCCAATCTTCCCTGGCGCAAGCGCGAGCTTGCGTATCAGGCGGCATTCCCCGGCCAAGCGTCGTCGATCCTCGCCGTCGTCAGCGCGCCGACGCCCGAGTTCGCCGGAGCGGCCGCCGCTGCGCTCATCAAGCAATTGACCCCGCAAACGGCGCATTTCCATTCCGTAACCGACCTGCAAGCCGGCGCATTCTTCGCCCGCAACGGCCTTCTCTATCTGGCGCAGAATGCTCTCGCCGATCGGATGCACCGGCTCGCGCAGGCCGAGCCGATGGTCGCGACGCTTGCGTCCGATCCGTCGTTGCGGGGCCTCGCGCGCGCGCTGTCGATGGGTCTCCAGGGCGTCGCCGCAGGCCGCGTCAAGCTGAACGCGATGGCACCGACACTCAATGCCGCAGCCGATACGCTTGACAACATGCTCGCCGGAAAACCGGCATCGTTTTCCTGGCAGGCGCTGGTGAACGGTGGGCCGGTGAAACCGGAAGATTTGCGGCATCTCATCACGATCTTGCCAGTGCTCGACTATCAGGCGCTCGAACCGGGCCACGCCGCCGCCGATGCGGTCCGCAAAGCCGCCGCCGATGCCGATCTGAAGCAGCATTATGAGGCGTCGGTCCGCCTGACCGGGGCCATCCCGCTTGCCGATGCGCAGTTTGCGACGCTGCAACAGGGCCTGTGGCTCAACAGCCTTGTCACCGGGGCGATCGTTGTCTTCGTGTTGTGGCTGGCGTTGCGTTCGCGGCGCATCGTACTCGCGGTCGTCGTGACGATCTTCGTCGGCCTTGTCGCCACTGCCGCGCTCGGGCTTTTGCTCGTCGGGGCCTTCAATCCGATTTCGGTCGCGTTCGCGATGTTGTTCGTCGGCCTCGGCGCCGACTTCGCCATCCAATTCAGCGTGCGCTACCGCACGCAGCGCCACGAACACAATGACCTCAGGGCCGCATTGGTGGATGGAGCCCGTTACGTCGGACCGCCGTTGACACTTGCGGCGCTGGCCGCAGCCGCCGGTTTTCTCTCTTTTGTGCCGACCAGCTACCGCGGCGTGGCGGAACTGGGTCTGATTGCCGGCGTCGGCATGGTTGTGGCCTACGTCGCCGCCATGACGCTGTTGCCGGCGCTGTTGTCGCTGTTCAGGCCGCCTGCCGAACCGCGTCCGCTCGGCTATGGCGCGCTGGCCGGCGCCGACCGTTTCATGCACCGGCACCGATTTGCGATCGTGTTGACGACTTCGATCGTCGCGTTGGTGGCGCTGCCATCCCTATTCCTGCTCAAATTCAATTTCGATCCGAACAGTCTGCAGGTCCCGAACGCCGAAGCGGTGAGGACGCTGCAGCAATTAAGCGGCAGCCAGCAGGTGGCACTGAAGAGTGCCGACGTGCTGACGCCGGTCAGCGCCGCCGGCGCGGTCGCGAAGCGGCTTGCGGCGCTGCCGGAGGTCGGAACGACGCGAACTCTCGAAAGCTTCATCCCCGCCGACCAGGCGCAGAAAATCGCGACCATCGCCCGCGCCGCCGCGGTACTCGATCCGGCCTTGCGGGCAAAGCCCGTGGCAAGACCATCGGATGCCGATGACGTGACCGCGCTCAAGGAAGCCGTGACGGCGTTGCAGAATGCTGCCGGCGAAGGCTCCGGACCGGGTGCCGCCGCGGCGCGACGACTGCCCAAGGATCTCTCGGCACTCGCTGGCGCCGACGCAAAGCTGCGGCAGCAGGCAGAGTCCGTATTTATCTCACCGCTTGAAATCGATTTCCGCGTGATCGCTGCGTCGTTGCATCCGCAGACAGTGACGCGCGCCAATCTGCCGGGCGACCTCGTCCGGCAATGGACCGCGCCAAACGGTTTTGCCCGCACCGAGATTTTGCCGAAAAGCGCCGCCAGCGACAGCGCGGCGGTGAGTGGCTTCGCCCGCGCCGTGCTGTCGGTCGAGCCCAACGCGACCGGCCAGGCGATTGAAATCTACGAATGGGGACGCACTGTCACCTCGGCCTTCATCAAGGCCGGAGCGCTGGCGATTGTTTCGATCGCGATCCTGCTGTGGCTGGTGCTGCGGCGCATCCGCGACGTGTTTTTGACCCTGATCCCGCTGCTGGTGGCGGCGGCCGCGACCTTGGAAATCTGCGCGTTGACAGGCTTTGCCCTCAACTATGCCAATATCATCGCGCTGCCGGCACTGCTCGGCGTCGGTGTCGCCTTCAAGATTTATTACGTCATGGCGTGGCGCCGCGGCGAATACAATTTCCTGCAGTCGAGTTTGACGCGTGCAGTGTTCTTCAGCGCGCTGATGACGGCGACGGCCTTCGGCAGCCTGTGGTTCTCAGACCATCCGGGCATTTCAAGTATGGGCAAGCTGCTGGCGCTGTCGCTTGCCTGCACGCTTGCCGCGGCGGCGCTATTCCAGCCCGCGCTGATGGGACCGCCGCGCACCATAACCGATAAAACCTGAGCGATCTCGTCAGCGGCCCGTAAACCTCGCCTGTCGCGGCCGGCGCAACGCCTCGCCGGTACAGCATTTTTGGAATTCGATCAGATAAAGATGCAACGCGCCGTTAACGATGGCGGTAGCGCTCGCTCTGCGATCGAAACAACGAAAAATCAATGCCCGCTCGTTATCAACTGACGGCGGCGAAGGGCGAAAAAGCCGCGCTGTGGTCAGGGTTGGGCATGCTTGGCGAGTTCCTGCGTCGTTTCAGTCGCGATTGCCGCGGCAATACAGCGATGGCGTTTGCGCTGTCGCTCATCCCCATCATTTTTCTGACCGGGGTCAGCCTCGATTTCTCCGCGGCGGCGCAGAAGCGCATTCAGCTCAACGCCGCCGCCGATTCCGCCGCTCTGTCGATGGTGACGCCGACCGCCATGACGCAGACGTGCTCGGTCGCGCAGACCAACGCGACGAACATCTTCCAGGGGCAGGCTTCAGTGGTGAGAGGGTTGCAGAGCACCCCGACGCCAACCATCACCGGCTGCCAGGACAACGTTTCCACGCGCACCGTCACGGTCAGCTACAGCGCTTCGTCGGTAAATTCGTTTCCGAATGTTTTGGCGCTTCTGACAAAGACTTCGGAGGCGACCTGGACGGTCACCGGGTCGTCGACCGCGACCGCAACCACCGCGCCGAACATCAATTTTTATCTGCTGCTCGATAATTCGCCATCGATGGACATTGCCGCAACCACCAGCGGCATCAATACGATGGTGGCCAACACCTCGGCGCAGGGCGGCTGTGCTCTCGCCTGCCACGAGTCCAATCCCACTTCGTCCGATGTCGCCGGCAATCCTAACGGCGAAGACAATTACACGCTGGCGCAGAATCTCGGCGTGGTGACGCGCATCGAAAACATGGCGACAGCGACATCGTCGCTGATGAGCACCGCCTCGCAGACGATGACCACGAACAATGCAAGCTGCCCGAACGGTCCGGGCTGCTACCAGATGGCGATCTTTACGTTCGATGTGCAGGGCACCACCAACAGTCAATGCACCAGCACCACGCTTCAGGTGATCTACGCGCCGAGCTGCGAACCTTCGACGAATTTATCGGCCGCGCAAACCGCGGCTGGAGGCATCAACGTTCTGGAGGTCTGCAAGAATAACTACCTGACCTGCGGCAACAATAACAACGATGCCGATACTGATTTCGAGACCGCGATGAGCGCGATCAATAACATCATGCCGACCCCGGGGAGCGGCACGTCGGGCAGCACGCCGCAAGAGGTGCTGTTCCTGGTCACCGACGGCGTCGATGACGAAATCAACTCCAGCTCGTGCTCGCAGACGCTCGACGGCACACGCTGTCAGCAGCCGTTCAACACGTCGTGGTGCACGACGGTGAAGAACCGCGGCATCCGCATCGCCGTGCTCTATACCGAATATCTGCCGTTGCCGACCAACTCCTGGTACAACAGCTGGATTTCGCCGTTCCAGAGCCTGATCGGACCGAACATGCAGAGCTGCGCCTCGCCGGGGCTGTTTTTTCAGGTCACGACCGACGGCGATATCACCGCGGCCATGGCGGCGCTGTTTCAGAAAGCGATCGCCAGCGCGCATCTTTCGCAGTAGTCGACTGCGTTCGCGGGTGTGGCGTTTAACGTGAACTCACGAGCAGTAGTTATTCTGCGCGGTATTGTACTGCACGCAACCCGGCGGATCCGAATTGCGCGGAAAAAAGATCGCATCCTCGTAGATGTTGATAGTGCCGGTGAGCACGTATCCCATGGTCGGGGTATAGGGATAAGTGGCCTCGCCTAGAATCACATAATAAGGAGCATTTCCCGCTTGCTGCGGTAGCTGCTGGTAGGCGGCCGGCAGGGTATAGGACGAGCCAATGGTGCGCCCGCTCCCGCTGTTCGAAGCGCTCCAGACCACCGAGGCATTGGTGCTCCCGCCGGTAAATTTCAGTTCTGAGACGGTGACTACCATGTTGGCGGCGGAATATGGTGTCATAACCTGCGTGGTCGCGCCGATAATTTGGTTCATTGAGGTGTTGTCAATCGGCAGACCGTTGGCGGTGTCGCAATATTGCCCGTCCAAGGTGCCGTTTCCACATTGCGAGGCAAGATCGGCCACCGTGCGCGCGGCGAGGGTGACCTTGAACTGAACCGCCATCCCATCGCCGAGTTCGCTGCCGCCGAGATAAAGCGTCAGCATGAATGGCAGGATGAGGGCGAACTCGATGGCGGAGACGCCGTCGCGCGCGCGCGCAAATCGGCTCAGGCAGCCGCCAAGGTTTGAGCCAGCCGCGCCTTGTCTCATTGGTAGGGCTCGTTCTTGAAGACGGCGGTCGATATCAGGAGCCGGTTGCCATTAGAAAGATTGGACAGATTGAAGCCGAGCGGGCCAAGCACGATCGGCCACTGATACATCACCTGCACCACGACGATGCTGCCTGGCGTGCCCGGCGAGTAGTTCCAGGTATTGCTGACCGTACCGTTGGCATTGAACGTCAGGGTCGGGTTTGCGGTATTGGCCGAGGCGAAGTTGTTATAGTTCTGGATGTTGACCATCAGCTTGTTGCAGTTGAACAGCGCGCTGACGAGGGCTGCGGTATTGGATCCGGTGCAGACGTAATTGAGGAACTGCGCCTGCGTCATGTTCGACTGCTGGGCCTGTCCGGTCAGAATGTAGCGGCTGGCTTCTTCGGTCACCTCGTCGAGCACGCGTCCGGCGAAGAATACCAGTGCGGTCTCGAACATGGCGACGAGCAGGGCGAGAAACGGCGCAGCTACCAGCGCAAATTCAATTGCTGTGGCGCCCTTGCGGCAGAGCGCGAAATGTCCACACGACCGAAGCCGAATGGCGCCTTCGGCCAGTCTTCGTCTCAAAGCCGCGAGCATGGCGCGTACGCTCCAACGCCCGGCTTCTACGGCGGATTTGCTAGTGAAACGTTACGCTTCGGCCGTTTTTGAGGTTAACGGGACGCTGCAAATCTGCGCGCCAGAAATTCGCCGCCGTGGCGCAGGCCCTCGGCGTCGATGCCATGGCCGATGCCGGGCGAGATGTGCCACTCGACCGAGAGTCCGAGCGCGGAGAGGCCCTGCGCCGCTGCAAACAGCGCCTGGACGGGGATCAGGTCGTCGCTATCGCCGTGCACCAGCAAGACCGGCGGCCGCGATTTGATCTCGCCTGCGAAGGCTTCGATCTCGCCCTCCGGCGGCGTGACCAGGAGGCCGGAATAGCCGACGATCGCGGCCGGCGCCGTGGCGCGGCGCAAACCGACATGCAGCGCCATCATCGTCCCCTGGCTGAAGCCGACCAGCGCCAGCGCCGATGGCGGCAGCTGATGGCGGGCCAGCTCGGCATCGAGAAACCGCTCGAGTACCGGCGCCGCCTTGTTGACGCCGGCCCAGCGCTCGTTCGGATCGCGAAAGGTGAGTGGAAACCATTGCCGGCCGACCGGCGCCTGTCCGCAGGGCTCCGGCGCGTGCGGCGAAGCAAACGCCGCCTGCGGCAGATATTGTTGCCAGGCGCGGCCGATGTCGATGAGATCGTTGCCGTCGGCGCCATAGCCGTGCAGAAAAACAACAAGCTGGCGCGCCGCGCCCGAGCGCGGATTGAGCCGCGGACCGTCAAGCTCTGCGGCCATTCGTTCCTCTTTTCACTGGTTTCTTTGTCGGTTGGACGGGGGCGCCTTCGCGGCCTTTCATCAGCCGATAATATGACCAGAGCACGCGCGCCGCTATGGACCGCCACGGCCGCCATTGATCCCCCAACGCCGCCATCTCCTTGGTGGTGGGGCGTGCCGCCAGGCCGAAAGCCAGCCGTGCCGCCTCCTGCAAGGCGAGATCGCCGGCCGGCCATGCGTCGGCATGTCCGAGGCAAGCCAGCAGGTAGATATCCGCGGTCCAAGGACCGACCCCGTGCAACGCAGTCAGTGCGGCGTGCGCGTCATCCGCCGGGATGTCGACAAGCTTCGACAGATCAATTTCGCCTTTTGCGATGGCACGGGCGATCGCCTTGAGGGCGCGGATCTTCGCACCCGACAGGCCAAGCCGCGCGAGCCGCGCCGGCCGCGCCCGAATGATCGCCGGCGGCTCAAACGGATCGAACGCCGCGGTCAGGCGCCCCCAGATCGCGCCGGCACTCGCGGTAGAGAGCTGTTGTGAGACAATAATGGCCGCCAGTCCCGGATAGCCATGGGCCCGCCGCCGCAACGGCGGCCGGCCGGTCTGGGCGAGGATGGGGACGAACCGTGGATCGATTACGCCGAGCGCGTCGAGGCCAGCATCGAGATCGGCCTCGGTGTGAATGCGGGGGAGATGATGTGGCGGAGAGTTTGCCAGATCGGTTGGTCGACTTTTGGCCATCGAGACTATCGTGATTGATAGCTATTTTTAGGCCGGTCAATCCGGTAACGGTCGCTGCCGCCGATGTACACCCGCGTCTTTCGCTTTGCACCGAGCCCGAACGGGTATCTGCATCTGGGTCATGCCTATTCGGCGCTGCTCAATTACGACATGGCGCGCGCGTGCGGCGGACAGCTTTTGCTGCGGATTGAGAATATCGATGCGGCGCGCTGCCGCCCCGAATATGAGAGTGCGATTTACGAGGATCTGCACTGGCTTGGTATTTCGTGGAGCGAGCCGGTGCGCCGGCAAAGCGAGCACTTTGCCGATTACCGGGCGGCCGTCGGCAGGCTCGAAACCGAGGGCCTTTTGTATCCAAGCTTCGAGAGCCGGAGCGAAATTGCCGCCATGGTGGCCGAGCGCGAGCGTGGCGGACCTTGGCCGCGCGATCCCGACGGCGTGCCGCTCTATCCGGGAGGGGCGCGGACAATTCCGTCCGACGAGCGTGCTCGCCGGCGTCGCGCCGGCGAGTTGTTCGCGCTGCGGCTCGATACCGGCGCGGCTGCGGCGCGCACCGGTCTGCTCAACTGGTCGGAAAGCGGTAGCGGTCCGCAGCACCTGACCGGACGCGTGGCGGCCGAACCGCAGCGCTGGGGCGATGTCATCCTGGCGCGCAAGGAACTGCCGACAAGCTATCACCTTGCCGTGGTGGTCGACGATGCCTTGCAGGGCATCACCGACGTGGTCCGCGGCCAGGATCTGTTCTGGGCGACCAGCATCCATCGCCTGCTGCAGGTGCTGCTCGGCCTGCCGGAGCCGGCCTATCATCATCATCGGCTCATCCTGGATGACGAAGGCCGCAAGCTGTCCAAGGCCACGCAAGCCACGAGTCTCCGCCAATTGCGCGCCGCAGGCGCCGGCGCGGCGGATATCAGGGACATGGTCGGGCTCGGAAGCTGAACGTCGGGGCAGCCGATCGGCACGGCACAGTATTATTTTGAGCCGCGAACCTGCCGTGCCATGGTAGGCGCCGTTTTTTGACTGGGGGCCGTTGTGGCGCGTACCGGATCAAAACAAAAAGTCAGAGCGAAGAAAAAGGCAAAGATAACGTCCGTCGCACGGCCGGCGCGCCGGCGCGCGCCGGTGGCCAAGGCCAGCAAGTCCGGCGATCCCGCGCTGGCCGCATTCGCGCACGATATCCGCACCTCGCTCACCGGGATTCTGGCGCTCGGCGAGTTGCTGGCAAGCTCGAATATCGGCAAGCGCGAACGCGACTGGGCGGCGGCCATCAAGACCGGAGCAGAGCATTTGTCGGCACTGACTGCGCTGATGGTCGACGCCGCCAAGGCCCAGGCCGGAGCGCTGATCCTGCAGCAGGAGGCTTTTCGGCCGCGCCGCCTGATCGAAGCCTTGACCGCATCGCTCGACGCGCGCGCGCAGACCAAGGGCCTTGAGGTCGCGGTGACGGTTGCTGACGATTTGCCCGATATGCTCGTGGGCGACGTGGTGCGGTTGCGCGCCGCGCTGGAAAATCTGCTCGACAATGCGGTGAAATTCACCGCGCAGGGCGCCGTGCGGCTCGACGTGCGCGGCACGCCCGCGAAAGCAGGGCGCGTCAAGCTCGCCGTGCAGGTCAGCGACAGCGGTATCGGGCTCAAGCGCGCCGAACTCAAGCGGCTGTTTCGGCCTTACGCGCAGGCGAGCGCTGACATCGCACGCCGCTATGGCGGTGCCGGGCTCGGGCTCGCCGTGGTCAAACGGCTGGCGAAGCTGATGGGCGGCGATCTGACGGTGACCAGCACGCCGGGCCACGGCGCGTCTTTCTGCTTTACCGCGGTGCTGCCGCGCGCGACGGCGGAAACCTTCGGCGACGCGCGTGCGAAGCATATTGTTGTTCCGCCCGCGCGCCGCCTTTCGGTTCTGTGCGTCGAGGACAATCCGTATGGGCGTGTCATCCTCAACACTATCCTCACTGAGCTTGGGCACCGCGCCGATTTCGTCGGCTCCGGCGAGGAGGCGCTCGCAGCGCTGCCGCGCGGCTATGACGTCGTGCTGATGGACGTGACGCTGCCCGGCATCGGCGGTCTCGACACTGCCCGGCGCATTCGCGTGCTGCCCGGCGCCATTAGTGTAACGCCGATCATCGGCATTTCCGGCCGCAGCGAGGCAGGCGATGACGCGGCCGCGCGTGCGGCGGGAATGAACACTTACTTGCGCAAGCCGATCAGCCCAAGCGCGCTGAGCGAGGCGCTGGCCGTGGTTATGTCGCGTTGATTATTCGGCCGCATCCGCCTTCGCCGCAGCGGCTGAGTCCTCGGCGATGCGGCAGAGATCGCTCATGATGCGATTGAGTTCGAAATCCTTCGGCGTATAGATTCCGGCGACGCCGGCTTGTTTGAGAGTCTCGGCGTCCTGCGGTGGGATGATGCCGCCGACGACGACGGGAACGTCCTCGACTCCGGCTTCCTTCAGACGTGCGATGACATCGGCCACCAGCGGCAGGTGCGAGCCGGACAGGATCGACAGCCCGACGATGTGGGCGTGCTTCTCCGCCGCGGCGGCGGCGATGCCTTCAGGCGTGAAACGGATGCCGTCGTAGACCACCGCCATGCCGGCGTCGCGGGCGCGCGACGCGATCTGCTCGGCGCCATTGGAATGGCCGTCGAGCCCCGGCTTGCCGACAAGTAACGTCAGCCGGCGGCCGAGTTTTTTCGACACACGGTCGACCTCGGCGCGAATATCGTCGAGACCTTCGGCGTCGTTGCGCATGGCGCTGCCGACGCCGGTCGGTGCGCGGTACTCGCCGAATGCCTGGCGCAGCGCGAGGCCCCATTCGCCGGTGGTGACGCCCGCCTTGGCGCAAGCGATCGAGGCCGGCATGATGTTGGCGCCGCCTTTTGCCGCGTTGCGCAAAGCTTGCAGCGCCGCGGCGACTGCGCCGGCGTCGCGCGCGGCACGCCATGCGGCCAGCCGCGCGATCTGGTCGGCTTCGGCCTGCGGCGACACAGTCACGACCGCTTCGGCGGCTTCCGCCAGCGGCGACGGTTCGGTTTCGGTAAAGCGGTTGACGCCGACGACGGTCTGCTCGCCGCGTTCGATCGCCTCGATGCGGCGGGCGTTAGACTCGACGAGCTGCTGTTTCAGGTAGCCGGATTCGACGGCCGCGATAGTGCCGCCCATCTGCTCGATCTGGGCGAGCTCTTCTCTCGCCGCGGCTTTGAGTTCCGCGACCTTGGCGGCGATGACCGGAGAGCCGGCAAAAACGTCGCCGTAGTCGAGCAGATCGGTTTCGTAGGCGAGAATTTGCTGCATGCGCAGCGACCACTGCTGGTCCCAGGGCCGCGGCAATCCGAGCGCCTCGTTCCAGGCCGGCAATTGCACCGCGCGCGCTCGCGCGTCCTTGGACAGCGTCACCGCCAGCATTTCCAGCAAGATGCGGGCGACGTTGTTTTCCGGCTGCGGCTCGGTGAGTCCCAGCGAATTGACCTGCACGCCGTAGCGGAACAGCCGCTGCTTGGCATCGCGCACGCCATAGCGCTCGCGCGTGATCTCGTCCCATAATTCGGTGAAGGCGCGCATCTTGCAGATCTCGGTGATGAAGCGCAGCCCGGCATTGACGAAAAACGAGATGCGGCCGACCACATCGCCGAATTCCTCGTCCGCGCATTGCCGCGAGGCCTTCACCGTGTCGAGCACGCCGATCGCGGTGGCGAGCGCGAAGCCCAGTTCCTGCACCGGCGTGGCGCCGGCCTCCTGCAGGTGATAGGAACAGACATTCATCGGATTCCATTTCGGCATCTCCTTGGTCGTGAACAAAATCACGTCCTTGGTGAGCCGCATCGACGGCGCCGGCGGAAACACGTAGGTGCCGCGCGACAGGTATTCCTTGACGATGTCATTCTGCGTCGTGCCCTGCAGCGCAATGCGCGGCGCGCTTTGTTCGTCCGCCACCGCGATATAGAGCGCGAGCAGCCAGGCGGCAGTCGCGTTGATCGTCATCGACGTGTTCATGGTCCCGAGCGGGATGGCCTCGAACAGCGTGCGCATGTCACCGAGATGGCTGATCGGTACGCCGACCCTGCCGACCTCGCCCTTGGCGAGCGGATGATCGCTGTCGTAGCCGGTCTGGGTCGGCAGATCGAAGGCGACCGAGAGCCCGGTCTGCCCCTTGCTCAGGTTGGTGCGATAAAGCGCATTGGAGGCCGCGGCGGTCGAATGCCCCGCATAGGTGCGGAAAATCCAAAGTTTATCGCGGCGCGGCTGGTCGCCCATGAATAATGCCCGCGTTCGTGCACCCTAGCTCCGGCGCCGCCAATGTGACGCGGATTTTGCTGCAATGCAATATTCGCGATCTAAAAGGCCCGAAGCGCACTATGCCGCGCACGGCTAGCCGACCGCGCGAATTGGCGCCGCTGAGCGCGCGAGCGTCCCGGCCGTCAAAGCGCGCCGCGCAATCAAGGCAGCCACGATCAAGAGCGCAGCGAACCCGGTTGGCGCGTCGACGAAGGGGAATATGAGTACCAGCAGGCAGGCTAACCCGATGCCGCTCAGTTCGCGGGGCAAAAATCGACGGGTGAGTCCGAGACGGAACAGAAATGCCAACGGCACTGCCAGCGCGACCAGATCATACGTGTAGAGGTATGGGGTTGCGAGCATAAGTCCGGTGCCGAGCGCAGCCGCCTTGATTTCATACGGACAGGCCGTATTCGCAGCGCGACGCCACAGCGCGGCAACCGCGCCGGCAGCCGCCAGTGTCACCATCGCTTGCAGGCTCCAGGCCAGCGTCTCGCTGCCGCCGAGCGCGCGCGTGAGCCCGAAGATGCTTTGCAGCTTTCTCCAGTCCGCGTCCCCGTCGGAAAGGAAAGCTTGCGCTGTGGGGCCGATGTTGCCCACAAAGGCCTGCCAAGTGCCAGTGCCGAAGGCCAGCCAAGACGCGCCCGCCATCGCCATCGCCACGATCGCTGCGGTCAAAAACACGCGCCATTGCCGGCCAGCGATCAGAGCGATCGGAAACAGCAAGCCGAGATGCGGCTTGTAGGTCAGAAGTCCGAGCAACACACCGGCCATGATCGGCCGTGACCTCATGAGCGTCAGCGTGCCGCCAATCAGGCTCGCGGTCACAAATCCATTCTGCCCGATGGTGAAATTCGCCAGCACGGCGGGAAAGGCTGCGGCCAGCAGATACCCGATGCGATCGCCGACGATGGAGCGAATGGCGATCAGATAAGCCGGAAATGTGCCGACGGCCCAAACCGTATAAGCGACGCCGTATGGCATCAGCGACAGCACAACGGCAACGAGCAGAAATGTTGGCGGATAATGGAAGCCGAAATAACCGGCGAACGGATGCCCGACCGCTGCCTGTTCGACGATCTTGTGCGCGTTCGAGTGATAAGCCGCCGCGGCATGTCCTGCGCTCGCGAGCTTGCCGGCGGCCCACACCGCGACGAAGTCCGAGGGTGCACCGGTGTGGTCCGCCCAAAGGCCGTCGACCCAGAAGGTGCCCAGAAAAACGGCGTGCGCCACGGTCAGTGCGAACGCGATCAGCACTACTGGCTTCGCCAGCAGCGCACCGGCCGCACGCTCGCTTGAAGTGTCGATCGAGACCATTGGCGCTCGTGTCTCGCCTTTATGGCGGGATGCTACGCCCGGCGTCCTTGAGGAAGCTTTAAATCGGCGTTGCTTCCGTGGAGGCATCGTTAACCGCACTGCGTTGCAGCCGGTTGCAGCCTGTTTTGCCGCTATATCGGTTGTGTTGTCGCCGTGTCGGCAAGTGCGTCGCGAACCCGCCGAGCGATCAGCACTGCGGCGATCGCGGCCGCTGGCAGGCCGACCGGCATGCCCAGAAACGGCAATACCAGAAGCATCAACGTGATTACCGCCAGGCTTAAGGTTTCGCCCGGCAGGAAGCCGGTTTGGATTGCGAGGCGGATGAGGAAAGCGTAAGCGACGGCCAGGATGGTCAGGTCGTAAAGGTAAACGTAAGGGGTGGCAAAGAGGACGCCCACGGCCAACCCCGCGGCCTTTAGTTCGAACGCGATGCGTTTGCTCCGCCACATCATGCAGATCGCGATGGCGGCGACGACGGCAAGTACGGCTTGCAACGCCCAGG
The DNA here is from genome assembly GCA_963729965.1 of uncultured Alphaproteobacteria bacterium. Classification (GTDB taxonomy): domain Bacteria; phylum Pseudomonadota; class Alphaproteobacteria; order Rhizobiales; family Xanthobacteraceae; genus BOG-931. The sequence continues at coordinate 39,205 of CAVSPX010000003.1, read as the reverse complement.
CCAGGGTCGCACCGCCGCCAAGCAGGCGCACCATCGCGAACAGGCTCTGAAATTTATTCCATTCCGTGTGATCAGCCCACGCCGTGTGGTCCTGCGACAGCAGCGCGGCCGAAGTCAGCGGCAGCCAGTGCAAAAACTCCGTCCATGGGGTAACGCCGAACGCAACAACGGTTGCAAGCGCCAGTGCGGCCGCGCTCGCGGCCGCCGCTGCCATTGCCCGCCAATAGCCGCCGGCGGCCAGTACGAGAGGAAACAGGATGCCGAATTGCGGCTTGTAGGTAAGAAGGCCGAGACACGTGCCGGCAAGCAGCGAATGTGTTTCCAGAAGCACGAGTGCGCCGCCGACCAGCGACGCGGTAAAAAATCCATTTTGGCCGGAAATGATATTCGGCATCAGGCACGGAAACGCGCCGGCCAAGAGCCAGCCGATCCTGTCGCCGACGATGGCGCGAATCGTCGTCAAATAGAGTGCCAGCGTTGCCGCGATCCAAACAAAAAAAGCGACCAAATAGGGCAATATCGCCAACAGCCCCGCGATCAGCAGAAATGGCGGCGGATAATGCCAGCCGAGATAGGCGGCTTGTGGGTGCGCCACGACGGCATTTTCCGCGGCGTAGTGCAGAGTCCAGTCATAAGCGGCCGCGGGATGGCCTTCGCGCACGAGGCGTCCGGCAGCGTAGACGCTGGTGAAATCGGTGTGGATGGGGCGGCCGGTGCCGTCGAGGATCCAGTTCCTGCCGAAGATCTGCGTGACCAGATAGGCCACGTTGGCAACGGCCAGGCCGAAGCAGATACGGCGCAGCATGTCCGTTGCCGCCGGCCGCAAACCATGGCTCAAGGGCAGCGTTTGCAGTGTCATGTGTGCCCGGCGCGCGGTTCGCCGCGTGCGTGTTGTAAGGCCAACGTCGTGACGATAAGCGCCAGCACGATCAGCACTGCGGCAAGACCGGTCTGCGTCCTGACATAGGGAAAGACCAGAATGAGCGCTGCGCCGGCGGCGAGGCCGCATGTTTCGGCTGCGGTAAATCCTCGCTTCAGGGCGAAACGCAACAGAAAGCCGACCGCGACAGCGAGCACGGTCACGTCATACATGTAGACATAGGGCGTGGCGACGAGAGTTGCGGCGGCAAGCGCTGCGGCTTTCAATTCGAACGGCGCGCGGCTGCGCCACAGCCAGACAATTCCGATCGCCGCCGCGATGCTGCCGGCGCCTTGCAGGGCCAGCGCCAGCGTTTCGCTGCCGTCATGCGCGCGCACCAAACCATAGAGGCTCTGCAGCCGATCGAAATCGGCGACGCCTTCGCCGAGAACCAAGTGGCCCGTGATCGGCAGCCAATGCAGGAAGGCCTGCCAGCTGGCGCTGCCGAAGGCGAGCCATGAGGCGGCCGCCATGGCACTCGCCACGGCGGCGGCGACCGCGATTGTCAGCCAGCGGCGGTCCGCGATCAGCGCCAGCGGAAACAGCAGGCCGAATTGCGGCTTGTAGGTGAGGAGCCCGAGAAAGACGCCGGCGAGCGCAGGGCGGCGCTCCAGCGCCGCCAGCGTGCCGCCGATCAGAGTCGCGGTGAGAAAGCCGTTCTGGCCGGCCGTGACGTTCCAGATCGCGGCCGGAAAGCCGAGCGCGACAAAAATTCCCGCGCGATCGCGCACGATAAAGCGCAGCGTCGCCGCAAAGGCGGCGAGTGTGCCGATAAGCCAGATCAGGGCAGCCGCGAGGTAGGGCAGCAGCGCCAAAGCCGCGGCGACGAACAGAAACGGCGGCGGATAATGCCAGCCGTAATAGCCGGCAAAATCGTGGCCGACGGCGCCGACCTCGGCGGTCTTATGCAGCGGCCAATCGTAAGCTGCCGCCGCGTGACCGGCGAGCGCCATTTGGCCGGCCGCGTAGACGGCGACGAAGTCGTTGGCGATCGGCTGCCGCTGCGCGTCCGTCAGGAACTGGCCCTGGGCGAAAGCGCCCGCCAGCATCACCAGATAGGCGAGCGCCAGCGTCAGCCCGACGACGCCGATCAGGCGCCGCGGGGCGATCCGCGACGCGGCGATGGACGTCTCGATAGGGCTCGCGTCCGGTCTTGCATCCATGACAGCGCGGTCAAAAAATCAGCGTTGCGCCAAGGCCTTTTGCCTTGGCGCCTTGCTCTACCGCGCATTTCTTTCTGCGGCCTTAGCGCGCCATCAGGCGCGTTTGACGAGCCGCAGAATGAGCAGAAGGATGACCGCGCCGATGAACGAATCGATGACCGCGGCGATGAAGCCTGAGCCGATAAAGATGCCGAGCCGCGGCAGCAGCCAGCCGGCGATCAGGCCGCCGATGATGCCGACAATGATATCGCCGATCAGTCCGAATCCGCCGCCTTTCACGACCATGCCGGCAAGCCAGCCGGCGATCGCGCCGACGATCAGCCAAATAATAATGTTCATGGTAACTCCCCTTTACCCCAGCGCCGGCAAGGGCGACGCCCCGGCCGCGCCATAGCAGGCGCCGGAACCTTAGGGGGTTGGGAGCCGCCTGTCAGCCGATCCCGGGAACTGTTCCCGAAACTTTTGCACCCGTCCTTTACCCCTGCGTAAGTAATTGTTGCGCCGCAACATAGTCTGCTGCACAATACTCGCACTGCAGCAATAGCGCTCGCCCCTTGAGGACGGAGTCCATCATGGCCGTCGCGCAGCAAAAGCCACCGGCCGTCGCGCTGAAGGACCTCTACGCTATCGGCGAGGTCCCGCCGCTGGGTCATGTTCCCGCAAAGATGCACGCCTGGGCGATCCGCAGGGAGCGCCACGGAACGCCCGAGAAGGCGATGCAGCTCGAAGTCGTGCCGACTTGGCCGATCGCCGAGGACGAGGTGCTGGTCTATGTGATGGCCGGTGGCGTCAACTACAACGGCGTCTGGGCCGGCCTTGGTATTCCGGTTTCGCCGTTCGACGGCCATAAGCATCCATTCCACATCGCCGGCTCCGACGCCTCGGGCATCGTCTGGGCGATCGGCTCCAAGGTGCATCGCTGGAAGGTCGGCGACGAAGTCATCGTCCACTGCAATCAGGACGACGGCGACGACGAGGATTGCAACGGCGGCGATCCGCTCCTGTCGCCGTCGCAGCGTATCTGGGGCTACGAAACGCCGGACGGTTCGTTCGCGCAGTTCTGCCGGGTGCAGTCGCGCCAGCTGATGGCGAAGCCGGCGCATCTGACCTGGGAAGAATCCGCCTGCTACACGCTCACTCTGGCGACCGCGTACCGCATGCTGTTCGGCCATCCGCCGCATACGCTCAAGCCTGGCGACAATGTGCTGGTCTGGGGCGCCTCGGGCGGGCTCGGCGTGTTCGGCTTGCAGCTCGTGGCGGCGTCGGGCGCCAACGCCATCGGTATCGTGTCGGATGCCGACAAGGCCAAATACGTGCTCGAACTCGGCGCCAAGGGCGTCATCAACCGCAGCGAATTCAAATGCTGGGGCCAGATGCCGAAGGTCGGCTCGCCCGAATACGACGCCTGGGTCAAGGAAGCGCGCAAGTTCGGCAAGGCGATCTGGGACATCACCGGCAAGCGCGACGTCGACATCGTGTTCGAGCATCCGGGCGAGGCGACGTTTCCGGTGTCGTGTCTGGTGGTCAAGCGCGGCGGCATGGTGGTGTTCTGCGCCGGCACGACCGGCTACAACATCACCTTCGACGCGCGCTACGTGTGGATGCGGCAGAAGCGCATCCAGGGCTCGCATTTCGCGCACCTCAAACAGGCCAGCGCCGCCAACCGTTTCGTCATCGACCGCCGCGTCGATCCGTGCATGAGCGATGTGTTTCCCTTCGAGAAAATCCCCTACGCCCACGAACTGATGCGCACCAACAAGCACAAGCCCGGCAACATGGCGGTGCTGGTCAACGCGCAGCGGCCGGGCCTGCGCAATTTCGACGACGTCATCGAGGCGCAGTCATAGCTCCCGCAGTTTGCCGCGCTTGGTCTCCTTCGCCCGCGCGATCGCGGCGTTGAGTTCGCCGCCGAAGATGAAGATCCAGGCGCTGAAATAGAGAAACACCAGCGCGATCATGACCGAGGCCAGGCCGCCGTAATAGCTCACATAGGCGGACGAGAAACTGGCGAGGTAGCGGCCAAAGCCGACGCCGCAGGCGAGCCACAGCAGCAGCGTCGCCAGAATGCCGGGCCAGACTTCGGCGAGCCGCCGGCGCCCGGCCGGCAGCCACAGGTGCAGAATGAACAGCGCGATCGCCAGCAGCGCGGCCGCGACCCCAAGCCGCGTGAAATTGCTGTAGCCGGCGAGCGGATCGAGCCACGGCGCGTAGCTCACCGCGCGGTGAAACACCAGCGGGCCGAGCACGAGCAGAAACGCCACCGCCAGAATGCAGACGGCGCTGACCAGCACGTAGCCGAAGGCCTCCAGCCGCAACAGCCACCACGGCCGCGGCTCGCGCAGCCCGTAGGCGCGGTTCAATCCGATACGCAGGCTCTCGACGCCGCTCGACGAGAAATAGATGGCGAAGATCGCGCCCAGCGTGAGCACGTCGCCGCGCGCCGTGGTCAGCACGGTGTGAATTTGGTCGGCGATCGGCCCCGCTACCTGGTGGGGCCACGTGGCCACGATCAGGCGGGCGACTTCGTCGGCCAGATTACGTGAGCCGATGAAGCCCGCAATCGCCGTGACCAGGATGAGAAACGGAAACATCGCCATCAGGGTCGACAGCGCAATATGGCTCGCGATCGCCCAGCCGTCATCGGCGTTGAAGCGCCAAAACGCATCGATGGCGATGCGGAAAGAGGTTCGGATCGAACGCAATGACGGCGGCCTCCGCTCGAACTCCAAGGAGGATGTAGTGGAGGTCATCGGCGCAGCCAAGTTGCGATTGACGTTGCGACCCGGGGTGTTGCGACCCGGGACGTTGCGATCCGGCGGTTCGTCCGGTCCGCCGGGCGGGCGGCATCGTGGCCGGCGCCCCGGGGCGTTTCGAGCGCGGCCGCTAACCCAATGCAAGAAAACGCCATCCGCCATCTTGTCATGGGGGCGAAATCATATCAGGGTTAAAGTCTGTGCATCCATAGGAGCATTGCGAATGAGCGTCGCAAGGTCGGGACTGATTGCGTTTTTCTTCGCCGTGGCGGCCCTGTTTGTCGGCTCGGCCGGCGCGCAGGCGCAGACCTTCCATTTCCAGGTCTGCAACCACAGCAACGTTCAGGCTTCGGTCGCGACCGCCGGTCACGTTTCGCCGACGGACAGCAATTTCGTGGTCCAGGGCTGGTGGACCGTCGGGCCCGGCAGCTGCGAGTGGATCGGCTATTTCCCGCAGGGCTGGTTCTATTTCTACGCCGAACAAACAAACACCCAGCAACTGGTCTGGAAGGGCACCGACGTGCAGATTTGCGTGCAGTATCCGGGACCGTTTACGCGCGTCAACACGGCCAACTATAGCTGCGCGAACAACGAGGAGCTGCGAGGCTTCACCGGCGCCGATATCGGCAGCAATATCGGGACTTACACCTGGAATTTGAACTGAGCGGGCCGGTCGACTCTCAGGTCTAGTCTCGATCGAATAGAGTCGCGTCTCTCCAATCGTCATTGCCGGGCTTGACCCGGCAATCCATGCTGCGAAGACGCTGCGGCGGCTCTGCCAGACACTCTCGGTCGCGACCGGTCGGCATGGATGCGCCGGTCGAGCCCGCGCACGACGTGGAAAACGACGAAAGCCGAGCCAGCCTGGCTCGGCTTTCGCGTAACAACAGCGGTAACCGCTTACTTCAGCTGATTGCCGGCCTTGGCCATCAGGCCGGTGCCCTTGTCGCCGCCCGGCGCCTGCGCCGTGGTCGACGGCCGTGCGTCGGCCGTGGCCTCGGTCTTCGCCATCATGCTGCTGTGCGGACCGGCCATATTGGAGGTCAGCTTCGTTACCGAGGTCTGTGCGGAAGCCGGCACAGCAACAAACAGCACCGCTGCCGCGATCGCCGCTGTCACCGCCGGCACCGTCTGCGAAAAGCTCATGGGAGCTCCTTCTCTGGGTTGGCTGTGGATGACTCAAGTTAGAGATTGCATTGTCATATCGCAAGCTAGAACTCCATCATGGCAAAAACTGGCCGCTGCCGCATCACCTCCGCCCCCACGCAAGTGGGGGAGGGGGACCGCGCTGCGCAGCAGTGCGGTGGAGAGGGCGCGGGCCGCGACGAACCTCCCTCGACGACAACGAAGCGTCGAGTCAGAAGCCCCCTCCACCATGCTTCGCATGGTCCCCCCCCGCACTGCGTGCGGGGGCGGAAGGCATGCGCTCCCGTTCTCGCGGCGCGGCCTTTGCGCCCGAGTTTTGCTGCACGGCACGAAACGGAGCCTCCAAACACATAAGGGGAGGCGGAGCGCCGAAAGGCGCGTACTGAGAGACCGCTCCGCGCAATCGCAGCGTTGCCGCTGGGCGGGTTCACGGCGCGGCCCCCACCCTGACCCTCCCCCGCACGCGGGGGAGGGTCAGGGTGGGGGCCGCTCGCCTTCCGGCGCTCTACCGCGGCTCTCACCAAAGCCTTTCGGCCTTGGCTCAGTCCGGTCTCGCGCTTCATGGTCGCGGACAACCGATCCGCGCCCCGGGCAGCCAGCTCCTGGCAGACCCGCGTTGGCGGGCCGGGCGAGCTTCCGAACCGCCCGCGGACGAGGTTACGAGCCCCATCCCGGGCACCGCTCCCGCTCCATCAATCGGCCGTCACCGGTTGACGTCCCTCAAGACGAGCGAGATGAGTTCTTTTAGTTCGCCAAGCGGCGCGATTTCAAGAAATTCCACCGGCCCGAGCCATCCCCTTGATGCAACAAAGAATCATCTCGCGCTGTTTGTTCGATTCGCGCCGCAGGGATTGTGGCAGGCTGCCTTGATTTGTTTGATTCGTAGTCAAGGCGCGGAGAGTGCGGGCATTTTTTGATTCGCGGCAGTGCGCGGCGTGCCGCCGGGGCCGCAGGACGGATCAGCCAAAGCGCAATCCACGATTTCCATGTGACGAAGGCGGCTGACGGAGACGGCGGATCACATCGGAGCCTGTTCATCGGACCGGCCAGTTCGAGCCGGACCCGTTGGGCTGATCGGCACTGCGAACCGGACCGGCAAAGCCCCGCGGCCTCACTCATGCGGCCGTCATCATCCACACACACATTGTTAACCCGCGAATCGCCTCGCCAAAGCCAGCCCCGATTCGTTCGCCGTGAACGGCGGCGGAACGGATTCGCCGCGGTTTGAGCGCGTTTTGCGGCCGGCCCGCGATATCTGGTGGCACTCGTCCCGACAGCCCTCTAGGCCTCGCCCCATTGACTGTAGTTCCTGATATGTTCTCAATGGCGCATGGGCGCGATCCTGCAGATCAACCGCGACTTCCCGTTTCAGGTGGCGCTGTCGTTCGACGAGGCCGCCATGGATGTCCTCGACTGGCTCGAAGGGCAAACCTTGGAATGGGACATGTACGTCGACCTGCCGGCCAACACGATCCGCTACTGCTTTCGAACCATGGCAGACGCAATGTCGTTCAAGCGGCGGTTTGGCGATGCGGCGGAAGGGCGAGCGGTCGTTGGTGGGCGTTGACAGCGGGTGGCCGCACTAAGGCGCGTTGGCGGCGCGATTCTGCGACGGCCCTAAGAGACTGGCGTTATCCGTCTCCGCTTGTCCCAGTCCAGCGACTTGCATCGCAGACCGGTCATGATGCCGGCGGGGCGTTATCCTGAAGCTGCCCCGGAGCGGGATGCGTCGTCCCGCCCGCGGGAACCGCACTCGTTCAGGAGGTAGCGCGCCGCATGGCAAACTGGGGTAAAGTTTTCCGGTTATAGTGGTCAGATTGCATGACCGTTGAAGTGAAGAACTTGATGGCCGGCGCCGCGAAGAAACGTCACGAGATGCCTATCAATAGCGATGTCCTCGTTTGGGCACGTGAACGCGTTGGTCTTGACCAGGACTCGGCTGCAGCTGGCGCTGGCGTCACGCCGGATCGGCTCAGGGATTGGGAGAGAGGTCAAAAAGTCCCGACGGTCAGGCAAGCTCGCAAACTTGCGGAAGTCTATAACCGTCCGTTCCTCGAATTTTTCTCCCGAGAGCGTCCAAAGGTAAAGGAGCCGGAGTTTATTCCCGATTTCCGGATGCAAAGAGGCGTCGAGGCACCGAAAGAAGATTACGAGCTTTTTTTATCAAGGCTGAAGCCGAAGAAATCAAACTCAACGCGTTGGATCTTTTTGATATCCTTGGCGAAGAGGTCCCCAATCTCCCACGAGAGTTTTTTGCAACGGTAAACGATAGCGTCGAAATAGTCGCAGCGCGGACGCGATCATTTCTCAAGCTCTCCATCGAAGAGCAAATAAATCTCAAATCTAAGGACAAGGATCGTCTAGTCAATATTCTCCGCCACAAGTTTGAGAACGCGGGAATCCTTGTCATTAAGAATTCCGGCCTTGCTCAATTCGGAAGCCGAGGCATGTGCTTTTTCGCCATGCCGCTTCCGGTCATTGTATTTACAAATGAAGCGCCAAATGGGCAGGCGTTCACGCTTGCGCATGAGCTGGGGCACGTCGTTCTGAGACAAAGTGCGCTTAGTGGGTTTCCTGGATCGTCAGCTCCATCTGCCAAACATATCGAGGATTGGTGCGACGCCTTCGCTGGCGCTTTTCTTGTACCTCTCGATGCGCTTGCAAGACTACTCACGAAGCCAGCTGCGCCGCACGCAAAGATCGGCGACTTTGAACTTGATAGATTCGCGAAGGCATTCGCTATTAGTCGGCATGCCATGCTCATCCGTCTGATTAATCTCGGATACGTTAGATCATCTTATTATTGGGAGGAGATGCGAGCAAAGTTTCTGGCGCAAGAGGCGGCATACAAATCTAGCGGCCGGGCAAAATATTATGGCTCCAGATATCGGACATCGCGCGGTGATCTGTATACGGGCCTAGTTCTGGAGGCGTGGTCGAATGGCAGCATTACAAATCACAACGCCGCAGAATTCATGGGGATTAAGAATATTACGCACTTAGATGCGATTCGGGATCGCTTTAGGTCGTGAAGGCTTATTGCCCAGATACTTCTGGCCTAAGCACGCCTCTGGAGTTTATGCCCGAGGACATACATCAAGCACTTTGGATTAAAGTTGCCAGGGTCATTGAAGCTGGCAAGTTCGCCATAACCACCGAGATATATGAGGAGCTTGAGCATCTGCCGGGCCCAATCGGCGAATGCGTTAAAGCGAACAAAGCCAATTTGGTTCTGGAGGTTGAAGAGGAGGCTGACATTTGCGATCTCGAGGACGTTCAGCATCTTAACTTCAATGACTTCCTGCGCAGGGAGGCAATCACAAATTGACCGCCGCGCAAGGACGTAATTAACTACGCCACGTTGGCGCATTCGTTTCGAGTTCGCAAGGGCGACGCCTACGAAGTCGAGATCGTCGACTATCACAAGGGGTGAAATCCAGGATGAAATCTCTGTCTCCTGCCGTGCATCCGGGCCGTCTGTTGAAGCGCGAATTGGGCGCACGCGCCTTGAGCGCCAACCGGCTTGCACTCGACATCGGCGTGCCGTCAGGACGCATCACCGATATCCTGAACGGCCGCCGCGCAATCAGCGCCGATACTGCCGTTCGCCTCGGCCGTTATTTAGGCAACAGGCCGCAGTTCTGGCTCGACCTGCAAAGTCAGTATGACATCGCGGTAATCGAACGCGACCATGGCGCGGAGATCAGCCGGCGCGTGCGGCCGGCGGACGCGGCGTGAGGGGCGCGGGTTTGGTTAGGCGGCCTTTCGGCTCTCGTCTTTGGGCTTTGCGACCAGCTGAACGTCAAGCGCGTCAAGAACCTTCATAACGGTACCGAGTTCAGGTCTGCCGCCTTCGCTCAAGGAGCGATAAAGATTTTCGCGATTGAGGCCGGTCTCCTCGGCGACAGCTTTCATACCCTTGACGCGAGCGACGGCACCCAATGCCCGTGCAATGAGATTGTCGTCGCCGGACTCGAACGCCTCGCTCAGATAGGCGGCGATGGCTTCTGGGGAGTCGAGGTATTCGGCGACATCGAAGTCTTTTGCTTTAGCCATGTATAGCTTATACGCGACATCCGGCCTTTGATCAATTTGACAACGGGCGAATGGCTCCGCCGAACAGGCTTTGTGATTTTTGCGCGACGCACCTTCGCCGTCATGGCCGGACTTGTTCCGGCCATCCACGTCTTTAGTTCGGCTTGCGCCTTAAGACGTGGATGCCCGCGACAAGCGCGGGCATGACGGCCGGAGGATTCGGGCCAGCATGACCTCTCCCCGCCAAGGCGACCTGTTCCGGAACGCTGACGATTCCGAGCAGCGCGAGGCGCCCGCGCTTGTCGCGAGCATCCATGTCTTAAACGTTGCGAGTTGCCAAAGACGTGGATGGCCGGGACAAGCCCGGCCATGACGGGAAAAAAAGGCGACGAGCAAACAGATCCGCGTTACGCCGCCTGCACGTCGGCCAGGAAGCGCCGCACTTCGCCTTGCAAATTCTCGGCCTCGACCGAGAGCGCGTCGGCCAGCGCCTTGACGTCGGCGGCGGTGGAGCGGGCGCCGGTCGAGGCGCCGGCGACGCGGCTCATGGCGTCGGCGCCGTTGCGGGCTTCGAGCGAGGCGCGGTTGACGCCTTCGGCGATCGACGACACCGCGTTGTTCTGCTCTTCGACGGTGGCGGCGACCGTGGAGGCGATCATCGACATGTCGTCGATGATCGACGACACCTGCTCGATGGCCTGCGCGGCGTCGGCGGTGGCCGACTGGATCGAGCCGATCTGGGCGGCGATGTCCTCGGTGGCGCGCGCGGTCTGCGCGGCGAGCGATTTGACTTCGGAGGCGACCACCGCGAAGCCGCGGCCGGCTTCGCCGGCGCGCGCCGCCTCGATGGTGGCGTTGAGCGCGAGCAGGTTGGTCTGGCCGGCGATGGCCTGGATGAGCCCGATCACCTCGCCGATGCGGTTGGCGGCGCTGCCCAGTTCCGACATGGTGTTGACGGTGCGCTTGGATTCGGCCACCGCGCGGCTCGCGACTTCGGTCGACTTGGTGGCCTGGGTGGCGATCTCGCCGATCGAGGCGGCGAGCTCCTCGATCGAGCTTGCCACCGTGGTGACGTTGACCGAGGCGGCGCCGACCCGGGTCTCGGCGGAATGCGCTTCGGCCGTCACCGCGTCGGCCGCCTGGTTGAGCCCGCTCGAGGCGCCTTCCAGCCGGCTTGCGGATTCGCGCAGCCGCGCCAGCGCGGCTTCCACCGAGGTGCGGAACTGCCCGATCATGGCGGCGATGGATTCGGTGCGGCGCTCGCGCGCCGCATTGGTGTCGGCCTGCACGCCGGACAGCCGTTCGCGCTCGATCATGTTGTCGCGGAACACCACCACGGCGCGCGCCATGGCGCCGGTCTCGTGGCGGGCGTCGGTGGCGGGGACGCGCGCAGTGGTGTCGCCGCCGGCGAGCCGCTTCATCACCTCGGCGAGCCCCTCGAGCGGCGTCGTCACCGAGCGGCCGATAGCCCAGCCGGCGAGCAGCCCGAGCATGACGAAGGCGAAGCCGACCCAGGCGATGATCCACTGGGTGCGGGCGCGCGACGCGGCCAGGCTGTTTGCGGCGACATCGGCGTTCTGCTGCGCGGTGGCGATGATCTTGTCGGCCTCGGGCAGCACGCTCTCGGTGTCGTGGTCGATCAGCGACAGCAGCGGCTCGATGTTGTCGGTGTTGGCGACCCACTGGGCGAACGTGTAGCTGTAGGTCTGCACTGCCTTGTTGAGCTTCTGCTTCGCCGCCGGCGGGCCGTCGACCGAATCAAAGATGGCGTTGAAGTGTTTGACTTCGTCGAGGAAGTGCTGCTCGGCGGCCGGCGCGCCCGACCGCATCGTCGGCTGCATCGAGAAGCGCAGCCGGCTCAACCGGTATTCGACTTCGTAGCGCCGCATGGTGAGCAGCGATTCCAGAAGCCTTGCCGAATCGTGATCGCCGACCCAGGTCAATTCGTTGTTGATGATGTGCTCGATGGCGGCGCTGGCGGCGATCAGGTCGGCGGTCGTGCCCTGCATTTCGTTGAAGCCAAGCGCGCGCTGGGCGTTGACCAGGCTGTCGAAGCTGGCTTTCAGGTCGCGGACGGTGATGCGCAGCGGCGTGATCACGTCCTGCTGCGGCGATGTCAGCGTCGCTTCGATGCGGTCGAGCGATTTCATCGCCGTCTGCTGCGCCTGGTCGAAGGATTTGACCTCGGAGTTGCTCGGATGCGTCACGAATGTCACGGTGGCGAGCCGCATCGCCAGCAGCCCGGTTTTGAGGTCGCTCGAGGCATCGACCACGGCGTTGTCGCGGCGCACGCTGTCGAAGGCGCGGCCGACTTCGATGTCGCTTGCCATGTAGGCGATGCCGTAGGCGAGGAAGCCGATGATCGGCACCACGCCGAGCGCGGCGACGCGGGCGCGAACCGACAATCTTTCGAAGAGCTGGCGAATGTGCATTGGGCGTCCCGCGCGGATGTGATCGGTCGCGGCTGTCCCCACGCCGCGGTACCCGGGCTCCAGGAAAGCGGAAATTGGTTAAGATTTGGCAAGAACTCTGCGCCCTGACGTGCACCAAAGCCCCGTCATGCCCGCGCTTGTCGCGGGCATCCACGACTTTGGGCCGGTCAAAGACGTGGATGGCCGGGACAGGCCCGGCCATGACGAGGTTGAACGGGCGCGCTCAGCGTCACGGGCGCTCCAGCGGTTGCCGGTGTGCATTTCTGCCGCCGCGCGTTGGCTTTGCTGCAGCGCAAGAGTAAGCTTGGGCGTCCGGGGTCCGTTTGATTTTTCGCTGGAGCCAACATGCCGCCTGGCGCCGCCATGCCCGCTGGACTGGAACTGATTACAACACTGAAACAAGGAGTTACGGCCGCCGAGGGGCTGCTGGCCGATGCCCGGCTGGCGGTCGCCGAGCGCATCGTGCGCGACGGCCGCCCCGATCCGCGGGCGCTCGACCGCGAGCAGCGCGCGGCCCATGGGCTCGCCTGGTTCGCCACCTACGTGGAGGCGGTCCGGCAGCTTGCCGATTATGCGCAGCGGCTGGTCGAGGCCGGCGGGCTTGGCGAGACCGAAGAGCTGTTGGTCCGCATCGGCACCGGCGAATACCTGGCGCAGATGTTCGGCGGCATTCCGATGAGCCAGGGCGAGATCGCGCGGCCGGCCGATCTGGGCCTGACGCTCGCGGCCGCGGCGGCGCGCATGACGCCGGCGGTCGAACAGCTGATCGCGACGGGCAACACGGCGGAGCACCGGGCGCGGCTCGCCGAACTGATGCGGGAGCGCAACGATGTGACGGTCGGCGCCTGCGCGCTCGACGACACGCTCGATGCGATCCGCGAGGAGATGCGCAAATTCTCCGACGACAAGGTGGTGCCGCATGCGCAGGAATGGCACCTCAACAACGAGTACATCCCGCTCGATGTGATCGCCCAGATGGCCGAACTCGGCGTGTTCAGCCTCACCATCCCGGAGGATTACGGCGGGCTCGGACTCGGCAAGGAATCGATGTGCGTCGTGTCCGAAGAGCTGTCGCGCGGCTATATCGGGGTCGGCAGTCTCGGCACGCGCTCCGAGATCGCCGCCGAACTCATTCTCGGCAGCGGCACGGCCGAACAGAAACGCCAGTGGCTGCCCAAGATCGCCTCCGGCGAAGTGTTGCCGACCGCGGTGTTCACCGAGCCCAATACCGGCTCTGATCTCGCGTCGCTGAAGACCCGCGCGGTGCGCGAGGGCGGAACCTACAAGGTGTACGGCAACAAGACCTGGATCACGCATCCGGTGCGCGCCGATCTGATGACGCTGCTGGTTCGCACCAATCCGGCCGAGACCGGCTATCGCGGCCTCTCCATGCTGCTCGCCGAAAAGCCGCGCGGCAGCGACGCCGAGCCGTTTCCGGCCACCGGCATGTCGGGCAGCGAAATCGAGGTACTCGGCTATCGCGGCATGAAGGAATACGAGATCGCGTTCGACGGTTTCGAAGTCGCCGCCGACAATGTTCTGGGCGGCGCCGAAGGGCAGGGCTTCAAACAACTGATGGCGACGTTCGAGGCGGCGCGCATCCAGACTGCGGCGCGCGCCATCGGCGTGGCGCAGGCCGCCATGGAGCAAGGGCTCAGCTACGCGACGAGCCGCATGCAGTTCGGCGGGCCGATCGCCAAATTTCCGCGCGTCGCCGACAAGCTCGCCATGATGGCGGTCGAGATCATGATCGCGCGGCAGCTCACCTATTACGCGGCGCGGCAGAAGGATTCCGGGCGGCGCTGCGATCTGGAAGCCGGCATGGCGAAGCTTCTGGCCGCGCGCGTCGCCTGGTCGGCGGCGGACAATGCCGTGCAGATCCACGGCGGCAACGGCTTTGCGATCGAGTTCCCGGTGTCGCGGATTCTGTGCGACGCGCGCATCCTCAACATTTTCGAGGGCGCCGCCGAGATTCAGGCGCAGGTCATCGCGCGGCGGCTGCTGGACGGGTCCAACTAAGGCTTGTCCCTGCCTGCTCGGTCAATGCGGCCAGGGCCCGCCATTGTGAGGCGGGCTGGTTTCGTTCCACAGCGGATAGAACGCCTGGCTGGCGTTGTTTGCTCCGTCCACCGCGACACAAGACACAATGAACGGATCACCTTGTCCCGACACGGTCACAGTCGCTGTGGCGGCGGGTTCTCCCAGTCCTTCGATGTGCGGCACAATGGCGTCCGGGCAATCAATGCTGACGATCGGACTGCCGGTGAACGACTCGGCGTTGAGGCGGCCCACCTCTCCCCGATTGAACCACGGGTCGACCAATACCGGCGGGTTCGGAAAAGACAGGCTTACCAAAGGCGGCGTCACCAATTCATCGTGCGCTTTGGGGATGGCGGCAGCGAGATTATTATCAATGATGTTTGGCGCAAAGGCCTCGATATATTGCGCTCGCAACTGCTGATTGGGATAGATGCCGGTATTCAGCAGCGCAAGAAAATCAGCTGATGTGGCGCAGGGAACGGGGGATTGCCGTTCATGCATGCCGCACCGCCGTCGGCATGTAACTGCAGGTTGGTTTGAAAGGCAATCATCGTCCCCAGTGACGACGCGAAGTCGATGGTTTCTTGTTGCGCGGGGACGCCCTCGTACAGGCTGTTATTCTGAATGACGAGGTGCCCCGGAAGCTGCCTGTCGGCGAGGGTGAGCAACGGAAGATTCTGTTCGCGACCGAGATCGGATGTCGGTGTGATGTCTGATCCGTCGTCTGCGATCGGCGGGAACGGGTACGTGCTGGCGATGATCGCCGCACTGAATATTTTATCCGGGAAATTGGACTTGAATGCTTCGACGATACCGTCCCAGCCGGACAGCAGCCGTGCCGGCGTGTAACGGGCGGCATGCCAGGCCCTGATGTTGTCGATGTAGTTTGGATCTGTCGTTGCGCAATTCTTGGACGGCAAGTGCAACTCGTCGCTATCCTCGTCGACGCCGGTGAGGCGAAGAAGCTTGACCGCATCATATTCGCTTCTGCCGTTCACGTAGGTCTCGCGAAGATGCGCGGACAACGCGGCCAGCATCCGATACCACTGGTCGAGAAAATGCGGATCCCATGGTGCCGCGAGGGTTTCGCGCTGGCACGGGTTTGTACCTCCCTGTGACGAATAGGCGAAGTGCAGAGCTCTGGCGCCGCCTTGGTGGAACAGCCAGTCCGGGGTGAGGTCGGACCTCACCGAGAGCTCGACGTTTTTCCCGGCAGCGATGGCCTTGCCGATCCACGTATCGAGCGTTTCCGGCGATCCGGACAGACAGCTTTGAACCCATTCGAAGCAGCCGATACCGGGTTCGACGTCACGCCAGCCGAGAACCAGGACCAGACCGTCAAACGCCGGACTGCTTTATCGCGGCCGCGAGAACCTGGTCTTGGCCTTGGCCGAGTGGGAACGCCGTGCTGTCCACATAGATGCCCCGAAAGTCTTGCGTCTCATGCGCAGCCTCCTGCGCGGCCGTGGACATCGGCAAGATCGCGCAGGCCAGGAAGAGCGGTATCGCGCAGTAGCGTGCACAAGCACGTAATCTATTGCTCGCAGGGCGGTTCATGACATCGCCTCACGCACATCGTTTTGCACGAGCTCCCAATCGGGATTCTCGCGTGAACCCCGAACGGAAAACAATCTTTGCTTGTTTTCGGCCTGTCTTGCAAGACCGGCGCGATGACGGTGATCACCGGGAGGATTGGCGTGCTGTCTGAGACGGTCAATGCCGGGCCGATGCAAGCCGTCACCACAGCAATCCCGCGGACAAATCGGTCAACGGAGTCCCGGTGTGGGTCTTGAACTATAACCCCTAGGGGTATACTTGATGCGCAATCTGGAGGAATGCGCTTTGAGGGTCTTCGTCACCAAGGTGTTCGCGCGCTTTGCGCGCAAGGAGCGCCTTGATGACGAACGGTTATGTCAGGCTATCGCGCGCGCCGAAGCTGGTCTGGTTGACGCTGCGCTGGGCACTGGTCTCATCAAGCAGCGTGTCGCCAGGCGAGGGGGCGGCCGCTCGGGCGGATATCGAACCGTGATTGCTTATCGGACCTCATCACGAAGCGTGTTTCTTTATGGTTTTTCCAAAAGCGAGCGTGAAAATATCGACGACCGCGAATTGGACGGCTTTAGGAAGCTCGCAAGGCTCTATTTGGATTTTAGCGACATGCAAATCGCAATGGCACTTGCGGCGGAAGAGCTTAGAGAGGTGATGTGCAATGAACAAAAATAAAAGCTTGCCGAAATACCGCAGTCGTTTGTCGGCGGCCATTCACGAAACTGCCACTGGTCTGCACCGCATCGGTCTGATCGAGAAAGCGACCATGCGCGAGTTCGATGCCTCGTGCCTGACCGCCGTCGAACCTTTATCGGCCAGGCAGATTGTCGCGATCCGCAAGCAGGCGGGCGTCAGCCAGGGGGTGTTTGCGCACTACCTGAACGTCAAGCCCAAGCTCGTCAGCGAGTGGGAGCGCGGCGAAAAGCGGCCGAGTGGCCCCTCTCTCAAGCTGTTATCGATCGTGAAGGCCAGAGGACTCGACGCAATCGCGTGACGGGTATTACCGTTTTGCCGCCGCTGCCGGCTCCTTGAACAACAGCCCGACGTTGCCTGAAAGGATGCGCTCGCCGTCCGGGCCGAGGGCGCGAATCTCCTTGACGAAATCGCGGACGATCTCGCGCTTGCGGATTTCCTGCGGGTAGTCGGTGGCGAACACGATGCGGGTTGACGGAATTTCGCACAGACCCGCCTTGACCGCGCCGATGCCGCCGGCGAAGCCCGCGGTATCGAAGACGAGATTGTGGCGGATGTAATAATCGAAATCGTGCTTCGGCGTGACGCCGTGGCGCGGATTGCCGGCGGTGCCCCAGAATGTCTTGTCCTGAAACGAGCGGATGCGCGCCAGCATGCCGGCGATGCCGCCGGACAGATGCGCCATGTGCACGGTCAGGCCGGGGTGGCGGTCGAACACGCCGGAATTGATCAGCCGGATCGTCGCCATGATCAGCGAGAATTCGCGGCCGACACCGCGCGCGGTGTCGTAGGCGTCGAACTGCTGCGCGTTGTTGAGCTTGAGCGCCGGGTGCACGAACACGAACATGCCGAGCTTCTCGGCCTCGTTCCAGAACGGCTCGATGGCCGGATCGTCGATCCATTTGCCGTCGAATTCCGAGCAGATGGTCACGCCCTGGAAGCCAAGTTCGTGGCGGCAGCGCGCCAGTTCCTTCAACGCGGCGGCGCCACCGAGCGGGTGCGCATGCGCAGCGCCGATGAAGCGGCCCGGATAGTCGCGCTCGGCTTTTTTCGCCTTGTCGTTAACCAAGCGCGAGGTGTCGAGATCGGCGCACATGCCCGCCGCGCTGGTCAGCCAGGCGGCGTCGATGCCGGCCAGATCCATCATCGCGACGTGCTCGTCCAGATCGTAGAGCAGCGAATGCACCGTGTAGCTTGGCGCCCCCAGCGCGTCGTAATTGAGCACCAGGCGGTCGCCCGGGTCGTCCTTGATCAGCTCGCGCGGCGTGAAATGGTGCTGGAAGTCGATAATCATTAGGGGTCCTCTGCGATTGCGGCGCTGTCTTAGCCCATGGATTTGCCCGCGTCATTCCGGATTGCCGCGCAGCGGCAAGTCCGGAATCCATAATCACAGGTCAGCGAATATGGATTCCGGGCTCGCGGACTTCGTCCGCGCCCCGGAATGACGGTGGCTTCCGGGCTAAAGCCCGCGCTCCGGAATGACAGGGTGCTCAGGCCCCGCTATAGATTGCGCCGATGTCATATTTCATGTCGCATGTCGCGGTCCCGATCGCGGTCGGCGCCGTCGCCCTGGTGCTGTTGCTCGGCCTCATCAACATGATGCGCGGCGGCTCGCCCTGGACTTCGCAGAAGCTGATGCGGCTGCGCGTCCTGCTGCAGTTCATTGCCATTGTGGTCATCATGCTCGCGATCTGGATCATGGGGCGTTGACCCGAAACTGAGCGGACGCATGCCGTCCGCCGGCGTTTTTCCCGGGCCTGTGTTGATTCTGCAACAAAAGGGTGGCCCTCTTGCCGCTATTCCCACTTCTGTTAACGGTTCCAGCGGATGTCTGCCGCGCGCCGCCTTGCGGCATCGGCCGCTTTGCAGGTAAACACTACAGGGGCCTTTGCGGGGGGCGTGGGGATGCGGGTAGCTTTTGTACCGATCGCGATTTGTGCAGCAGCGCTGCTGGCTCCGTTGCGTGCCGGCGCCGCTGATTTGCCCGCCGGGCCGCTGAGTGCGCCGCAGACCGCCGCCGCCTATGTGCCCCCCGCTCCGCCGCGGCACTTGGAGTGTTACGCCGGCGTGATCGGCGAAGGCGTCGACAGCCATCCGACTTTTTACAACGTGCCGAGTTCGGGCGTCGATCAGGACAGCTTCGCCGACGGCGGCCGCGGCGGTCTCCTGGGTGGCTGCGATATTGTGTTCGCGTCGCACACCTTCCTTGGCATGGATACGTCGGCCGTTTACGGTCAAGTGAAAGGCTCGCAGCTGGGTTACAAGTATAATATCCCGTACGAATGGGATACCCGCGTTCGTGTCGGCTACATGCTCGATGATCAGTGGTCGGTATACGCCGCCGGCGGCGCCGAAAATGCCTACAGGACGACCACAAGCCCGACCGGCATCATCGACAATGGCACCGATTGGGGCGGGGTGGTTGCGGTTGGTTGGGAATGGCAGTTCGCGCAGAATTGGCGCATGCGCGGCGAATATGAATTCGTCTGGCCCGGCTTGTCGGGTATTTCCTTTCCAGGCTCCACAAGCGCCCAATGGGCTCCGAGCGAGAACCTGATCAGACTCGCCATCATGCGGACCTTCGCTTTTTGAACGCAGCAGCAATTTCTGCGCCGTGAGGTCCGCGTGGCCTCGCGCACAGGTTCCGATAGCGGCGGCCCGCGGCCGGCCGCGCGATCCGATCAATACAAGCGATCGGACTCCGTCTAGAATATCATCGCAGAGCACGTCCTTAGTTCCCGTGAGGCGATGATGGTCGTCCTAAACCGCATCTACACCCGCACCGGAGACGATGGCACCACGGCGCTCGGTACCGGCGAGCGGCGCAAGAAATACGATCTGCGCGTCGCCGCCTACGGCACACTCGATGAGACTAATGCCGCGCTCGGCATCGCCCGGCTGCATACGGCGGACGACGCCGCGCTCGATGCCGCACTGGCGCGTATCCAGAACGATCTGTTCGACCTCGGTGCCGATCTCACCATGCCCGGGCAGGGCAAAGGGCCCGGCGGCGCGCGGCTGACCGCCACCGATCAGCAAGTGAACTGGCTCGAAAGCGAGATCGATCGACTCAATGCCGAGCTTGCGCCGTTGCGGTCGTTCGTGCTGCCGGGCGGCACCCCCGCCGCCACGTATCTGCATCTTGCCCGCACCGTGTGCCGGCGCGGCGAGCGGCTGGTTGCGGAGCTGAACGATCAGCCGGGCGAAACTGTCACTCCCGCCGTCCTGAAATATCTCAATCGCCTGTCCGATTTTCTGTTCGTCGCCAGCCGCTACGCCAACGACAAAGGCGCGCGCGACGTGCTGTGGGCGCCGGGCCGCAATCGTTGACCGCGACCGCGGGTGGATTTGGCTGACGGATTTGGGGGCAGGCCATGGTGATGCCGATCTGGGACCACAATCCGTTCAAGTGGCCCAGTCCGCCTTACGTGATGTGGTCGCTGATCGCCATCAACTTCGTCGTTTTCTTCCTGCAGGCCGGTGGCGATCCGCAGCAGATTGAGCAGGCGGATCGGCTTGTTGGCTTGATTCCGGCCGCATTCGCTTGGGCGCCGGCCGGGGGCGGATTGCCGGCGCCGGTGACCCTGATCACGTATCAGTTTCTGCACGCCAACTTCATGCATGTCTTCGGCAACATGATCTTTCTGTTCGTGTTCGGCGACGACATCGAGGAACTGCTCGGTCATTGGCGCTTTCTGTTGTTTTATCTCGCCTGCGGGGTCGGCGCCGGGCTCGCCTTTGTGATCAGCGCATCGGGCACCCCCATCCTGTTGATTGGTGCTTCCGGCTCGGTCGCCGGCGTCATCGCCGCCTATCTGATGTACCGCCCGTGCGAGAAGGTGACCGTGCTCCTCGGTCTCATCCCGCTGCGGCTGCGAGCGTTCTGGGTGATTGGCGGCTGGGCCATCTGGCAGGTCGTCGAGGCGACGAACCGCAACCAGGACGGTATTGCCTACTGGGCCCATGTCGGCGGCCTCGCCACCGGCGCCGCGCTGTTCTTGTTGCTGCGGCCGCCGGGCACCCGCTTGTTCGAGTGCACGCGGCCGCAGGCGCTGCAACCGGAGACCGCCGAACGGCACGGTTATGGCGGCCACCTGCCGCCGCCGGTCCCGCCACGTTGACACTGCGCCGTCACGGCCATTAGGTTCCCGCACCGCAGCATGGCCGGCAATTGACCGAGCGGCAGGCAGAAACCCCATGAAAATACTGGTGCCCGTGAAGCGGGCGATCGACAAAGACGTAAAAATCCGCGTCAAGGCTGACGGCTCGGGTGTCGAGCTTTCCAATGTCAAGATGTCCATGAACCCGTTCGACGAGATCGCCGTCGAGGAGGCGATCCGGCTCAAGGAAGCCGGAAAGGCCACCGAGATCGTCGCCGTATCGATCGGTCCGCAGCAGGCCACCGAGACCATCCGCACCGCGCTGGCGATGGGCGCCGATCGCGGCATCCTGGTCAAGGCCGACGGGCCGATCGAGCCGCTCGCCGTGGCGAAGATCCTCAAAGCCATCGCGGCTACCGAACAGCCGGGGCTGATCATCCTCGGCAAACAGGCGATCGACGACGACTGCAATCAGACCGGCCAGATGCTGGCGGCGCTGCTTGGCTGGCCGCAGGGCACCTTTGCCTCCAAGGTCGCGCTCGACGGCGACGCGCTCGCGGTGACCCGCGAGGTCGACGGCGGGCTGCAGACCGTGAAACTGAAAATGCCGGCAATCGTCACTACCGATCTGCGTCTCAACGAGCCGCGCTACGCATCGCTGCCCAACATCATGCGGGCGAAGAAGAAGCCGATCGACGAAAAGACGCCTGCCGATTACGGCGTCGACGTCAAGCCGAGGCTCGAAGTCGTCAAAACCTCGGAACCGCCCACGCGCAAGGCCGGCGTCAAGGTCAAGACCGTCGCCGAGCTTATCGATAAGCTGAGAAACGAGGCGGGGGCGATCTGATGGCGCCTATCAATTTAAACGTCATTCCGGCAGCCGCGCAGCGGCTATCCGGAATCCATAACCACAGGTCAGCGAATATGGATTCCGGGTTCGCGGACTGGGTCCGCACTCCGGAATGACGCGTCAACGGAAAATCTGATGCCAACTCTTCTGATCGCCGAACACGACAACGCTTCGCTGAAGGATGCGACCAACAAGGCGCTGTCCGCCGCCACGGCGATTGGCGCCGAAGTGCATGTGCTGGTCGCGGGGCAGGGCTGCCGGCCCGTGGCGGAAGCCGCTGCGAAACTCGACGGCGTCGCCAAGGTGCTGCTCGCCGAGGCGCCGGCCTACGCGCACATGCTGGCCGAACCGGTCGCCGCGCTGGTCGTATCGTTGGCCGGTCCCTACGAGGCGATCGTGGCGCCGGCCACCACGGCGGGCAAAAACTATATGCCGCGGGTCGCGGCATTGCTCGACGTCATGCAGATCTCCGACGTCAGCAAAGTGGTGGGGCCGGACACGTTCGAACGGCCGATCTATGCGGGCAACGCGATCCAGACGGTGCGTTCTACCGACGCCAAGAAAGTGCTCACCATCCGCACCGCGGCGTTCCAGCCGACCGGTATGGGCGGCTCGGCGCCGATCGAGACGGTTGCCGGCGCCCCCGATCCGGGCCTGTCGCAGTTCGCCGGCGAGGAACTGTCGAAGTCGGAGCGGCCGGAACTGACCTCGGCCAAGATCATCATTTCCGGCGGCCGGGCGATGCAAAGTCGGGAGAACTTCACCAAGTATATAGAGCCGGTGGCCGACAAGCTCGGCGCGGCGGTCGGCGCGTCGCGCGCGGCGGTCGATGCCGGCTACGCGCCGAACGACTGGCAGGTCGGTCAGACCGGCAAGGTGGTGGCGCCGGAGCTCTACATCGCCGTCGGCATTTCCGGCGCCATTCAGCATCTCGCCGGGATGAAGGATTCGAAGGTGATCGTCGCCATCAACAAGGACGAGGAGGCGCCGATCTTTCAGGTCGCCGATTACGGCCTTGTCGCCGATCTCTACCAGGTGTTGCCGGAACTGGCGACAGAGCTCGGCAAGGTGAAGCGTTGACCATAGGCGAATTTTGGCGCGCCGCCGTGTGGAACATCGTGGCGGATCGTCGTAAAAGAGGCACCGGGGCATGAGCGACGTCAGGGAGCGGCCGGTGGCGCGATCCGCGCGAACGGAACAGACACTGCATCCGATTCGCAAGATCGGCGTAGTCGGCGCCGGCCAGATGGGCAACGGCATTGCTCATGTCTGTGCTTTGTCCGGCCTGCACGTGATGCTCAACGATATCGCGCCCGAGCGGATTACCGAAGGACTGGCCACGATCAGCGGCAACCTGGCGCGCCAGGTGAGCCGCCAGCGCATCAGCGAGGAACAGCGCCAGACCGCGCTCAAGCACATCACGGCGGCCAAGAGTGTCGACGAACTCGGCGACTGCGATCTCGTCATCGAGGCGGCGACCGAAAAGGAAGACGTCAAGCGCAAGGTGTTCGCCACGCTGTGCCCGGCGCTCAAACCCGAGGCGATCGTCGGCACCAACACCTCGTCGATCTCGATCACGCGGCTCGCCGCCGCGACCGACCGGCCGGAGCGTTTCATCGGCATTCATTTCATGAATCCGGTGCCGCTGATGGAGCTGGTCGAGGTGATCCGCGGCATCGCCACCGACGACGCCACGTTCGAGGCTACCAAACAGTTCATCGGCAAGCTCGGCAAGCAGATCGCGGTATCGGAGGATTTTCCCGCCTTCATCGTCAATCGCATCCTGCTGCCGATGATCAACGAGGCGATCTACACGCTGTATGAGGGCGTCGGCAACGTCGAGGCGATCGACACCGCGATGCGGCTCGGCGCGCATCATCCGATGGGGCCGCTCGAGCTTGCCGATTTCATCGGGCTAGACACCTGCCTCTCGGTCATGCAGGTGCTGCACGAGGGCCTGGCCGACTCCAAATACCGGCCGTGCCCGCTCTTGGTGAAATACGTCGAGGCCGGCTGGCTCGGCCGCAAGACGCAGCGCGGCTTCTACGATTACCGCGGCGACAAGCCGGTGCCGACGCGCTGAACTTTTGCCGGCGGGACCAGCATCGTCAGCTTCACATCCGATTGGCTGGCAAGGTCGAACGTGACCTGCTCGTAGCGGACAAAGCCGTCGCGCGGGTGATTGAACGTGCGTTCGCCGCCTTCGCGTCCGAGCACGCCGTGCTGTTCCCAGAACTGCGCGAATTCGCGGCTTGCATCGCGCAGCTCCGCGATCAGCCCACGCAAGTCCGGATCGTCAAAATGGGCGCTGCACGCGGCGCGAAACTCGGCCGCAACGCGCCGCGCCCGAGCC
This sequence comes from uncultured Alphaproteobacteria bacterium, assembly GCA_963729965.1. GTDB lineage: Bacteria > Pseudomonadota > Alphaproteobacteria > Rhizobiales > Xanthobacteraceae > BOG-931. The sequence continues at coordinate 15,173 of CAVSPX010000003.1, read as the reverse complement.
TTCCAATCGCAGATCAGCGTTCGGGCCGACAGCACAAGAAAAATGAAGCGCAGGAGATTGTAGCCGTGCTCGCTCGGGCCATCGAGCCAGCCGACGAACAAACGCCGCGCCGCCGCGTTCCAGCCGCGTGCCGTCCAGGTGCGATCGAGAATGTAAGCGGGTGAGCGGACCGTCTCCACGCAGGCCAGCACGGCCGGCGGAATGAAAGCGTCCATGCCGTCCGCCGGCTGATCGGGGTCGCGCTTGCCGGCGACATCGAACAGGTATGCGCGTTCGGCGCGGCCGAGACGCAATGCGTTGGCCAGGCGCGCCAGGGCCGCCGGTGAAACCGAAACGTCGCGGCCCTGTTCGATCCAGGTGAACCAGGTGGTGCTGAGCCCGCAGAGCTGCGCCAGCTCTTCGCGGCGCAAGCCGGGTGTGCGCCGGCGGCTGCCGAGCGGCAGCCCGAGCGAAGCCGGCGAGGTTCGCTCGCGCTGCGCCCGCACGAAATCGCCCAGAGTGCAACGCTGTTCGGGTGATCGGTCGGCTATCATGGTGAGTATTATACCAGCATAAATGGCATACTTATACCAGTTCTCCATTTCCGGTATGCGGCAAGCTGTTGTCTGGACGTGTCGAGGAGGAGTGCGATGCAAGCAAAGCAAGAGAGATCCCATGAGGTGCTGCTCGATCAGCAGTTCGGAGCGCGCGCTGCGGCCTACTTGAACAGTGCCGTGCACGCTCAAGGCGCCGACTTGACCGCGTTCGCCGATTTGGTCCGTGGCCACAGCGATGCTCGCGTGCTCGACCTCGGCTGTGGCGGCGGACACGTCAGTTTCGCAGTTGCACCGCATGCCGGCAGCGTTACGGCCTACGATCTCTCCACCGAGATGCTCGACGTGGTCGCGCATGCGGCGGCGGAACGCGGCCTCAACAACATCCGCACCGAAAAAGGCATGGTCGAGCATTTACCGTTCGCGGACGCGAGCTTCGACTTTGTTTTCAGCCGGTTCAGCGCCCATCACTGGTGGGATTTCGATGCGGGCTTGCGGCAAGCAGCGCGGGTGCTCAAGCCCGGAGGAACCGCCGCGTTCGTCGACAGCGTCTGCCCGGGCGTCCCGCTGTTGGACACCTATCTGCAGAGCGTCGAGTTGTTGCGCGATCCCTCCCACGTGCGCAGCTACTCGCGCGCCGAGTGGGACGCAGCGATCGCCCGTGCCGGCCTTGTCTGCACCGCAACGCGCGTGCACCGGCTGCGCCTGATATTCGCGGTCTGGGTCGAACGAATGAGCACGCCGAAGCTGCAATGCGACGCGATCCGCGCCCTACAAGATGCCATGTCGGAGAGCGTGACACGCTATTTCAACATCGGCACCGACGGCAGTTTCGACCTCGACGTCATGTTTGCGCAGGCGACCAAATAAGAAGGCGCGCCGTCCACTATTGGAGCGGCGCGCCTTGCATCGGTTGTCTTGTTGTTACGCCGCAGCCTGCATCTGCGGTGCAGTCTCGCGCCAGCACGGCAGCGCCGAGACGCGCTGGAACCAGCCGCGGACATTGGCGTAGGAGCCGAGCGGGATCTGCGCGCCTTCGGCGTGGAACAGCGGCGCCGCGACCGCGAAATCCGCGATCGTCAATGCGTCGCCGACCAGATGTTTCTGCTTTGCCAAATGCGCGTCGAGCATCTTGGCTTCCTTGTTGAGCGCTTCCGTGGCCTTGGCGACAGCGGCGGCGTCGGGTGGGCCCATATTGACGAACTTCTTCACCAGATTCTCGAAGATGAGCGGCTGGCAGGCCTGCGCGCCCCAGTGCGCGAGGTCCCAGCACAGCCAGCGCGTGACGTCGGCGCGACCGCGTGCATCGCTCGGATAGAGCGGCGTCGTGCTCTTGCTGGCGAGATACTGCAGGATGGCGTTCGATTCCCAGAGCTTGAAATCGCCGTCGACCAGAGTCGGCGTGCGGCCGGTCGGATTGAGCGCCAGGTAGGCCGGCGTGTGCTGCGCGCCTTGCAGCAGATCGACGAATTCGAATTCGAGCGGCGTTTTCAGATACGCGGCGAGTGCGCGTACCTTCCAGGTATTCGGCGAAGCCGGAAAGCCATAGAGTTTCATGATGGACTCCTTGGTTGAATTGATTCCCTCGCCCGCTCACGGTGGAAACGTGAACTATTCGCGTCATGAGGCGGATTTGGGTTCCTGGTATGTCACTTTTGTATCGATGGCGTGTGCCAGAGAGAGTTTTTAATCAATTCGCCGGCGTGATCCAGCCGATGCCGGCGCCGCCCGGCTCCATCAGGATGGCGATGCGGCCAATGCCCGGCACGTCGAAGATCGGCTTCATCAGTCTGGCGCCGGCGGCGGTCGCTTTCTTGACGCGTGCGTCGACATCGTCGACCGCGATGTAGGCCATCCAGCTTTCCGGGACCGGGCCGAATTCGGGTGCGCTGATGTCGAAAATTCCAGCCGCGGGCTCGCCGCCTGCCTTGGCGACCCAGTAGGTGCCGGTCCCGCCCGGCATCGGCATGCCTTCGAAACTCCAGCCCAGCGTGTCGGCGTGGAATTTCTTGGCACGCTCGACGTCGCGCGTCATCAGTTCGTTCCAGTGGAACTTGCCGTGCGTCGTGGTCATGGCTCACTCCAGTTTTGAATGGTGAGGCAGCTATTGTGGCCGGCCTTCATGTCAAAGCCGCGAAGCTCAGGAGAGATATTTCTCCATCTTGTCGATCGCGCCGTTCCAGCCCTGCTGGTGGCGGTCGCGCGCGTCTTCGTCGAAGAATTGCTCGTGCGTCACTGTGAGCAGCGTGCCGTCGCCGTCGGGCTTGAGCAGCACCGTGACCAGCGACTCGCGCTCGGGCGTCGATTTCCAAGCCCAAGTGAAGACCAGTTTCTCGTCGGCAATTACCTCGCGATAAACCCCGCCGACCTCGAGTTCTTCCCCGCTCGGCGTCCGCATCACCCAGCGATATCGGCCGCCGATGCGCGCGTCGCATTGCGCGCTCACTGCACCGGCTTCGCCGGGACCCATCCAACGCATTACTTTTTCCGGGTCGATCCAGGCGGCGAAGACCTTGCCAGGCGGCGCCTTAAGCCGGCGTTTGAGCGTGAGACTGGGTTTGACGGCGGTTTGGGTGGACATGACTCATCTTCCTCCAAAAACGCGGCGAGACTGGAAAGCCGCTCGGACCAGAATTTCTCGTAACGCGTCAGCCACTCGAAGGCGTCGCGCATCGGCTCGGCGCGGAGCTGGCAGGCAACGACGCGGCCGGTCTTGGCGCGGACGACGAGCCCGGCGTCAGACAACACGTCGAGATGTTTCATCACTGCCGGCAGCGACATCGAAAACGGCGCCGCCAGCTCGCTGACCGACAGATCGGGCTCGCCGGCAAGCCGCATTACCAGCGCACGCCGGGTCGGGTCCGACAGCGCCGCGAAAGTGCGATCGAGGACTGCGTCCTGAAACTTAACCATATGGTTTAGTATCAGGCGGCGCGCAGAGAGTCAACTCATCTGTCGAGGGGCAGAGGGGTGGCCGTGGCGGAAGGGGAAAGGGGATTCACCGTTCCTCAATCACCGGGCCTGATGATGCGCCCATGGGCATGGTCAGCCTCATCTCGGCGTTGTTCGGCGCGCAGACCGGCGAAATGCAGCTTGCCGTCGCGGCGCGGCTGGCGCGCATGGGCGACCCCAGCAACAGCTCGTCGATTGCGCAGTTGGTCGGCGCCGCGGATCAGAGCGCCAATTCGCTCGCCAACGTCGCTCAAAACATCGGAACCAATCTCGACGTCAGTGCGTAACGGCGGTCGCGGCGTCTTGCGGCGGCGCGCTGTCGGCCAGACGTTTTTGATTGGCGAGCAAGATAACAAGGCCAATGAGGGCCGACGCCGCCATGACCGCATAGATCGGCAGATTCGATGTGGCATGCAGCAGGCCGACGCCGGTCGAAGCGAAAGCGCCGATGACCATTTGCAGAAAGCCGAGCAGCGCCGACGCGCTGCCGACGTTGCGATTAAACGGCGCCAGCGCCAGCGCGGCGGCATTTGGATAAGCGATGCCGCAAAACGGCAGATAGAGAAGCAGCAGGACGATATTTGACGGCAAGCCGTACCACCCGCGCCAGGTGCCGACCAGGATGACGGCGATGATGATAGCCTGGCAGATCAGCGCGACCTGAAAAATCCTCTGGCTCGAATACCATGTCGACAGCCAGATATTGAGCTGGCTGCCGCCGATGAACGCGCAGGCGAGGCCGGCGAAGACCAGCCCGAACATGCCGCGATCCAGATGATAGTTGCCGATGAAAATGATCGGCGCTCCGGTCACGTACACAAACAGGCCGGCAAACGAGAACGCACCAGCAATGGCGTATACGGAGAACTGCGGCAGCGCGATGATGGTGCGAAACTCGCCCATGATGGCGGCGGGGTGCAGTGAAATGCCACGGTCGGGCTTGTGGCCTTCGCGCAGCACCAGCGCGAGTACGGCGATCAGGATCAAGGCGTAGCCGGCCAGCACGGCGAAAATCCATGGCCAGCCGGCGGTGGCCGTGATGAGGCTGCCGAGCGACGGCGCGAATAGCGGCGAGACGCTGATGACGAGAATCAACAGCGAGATGATCTTGGCGCTTTCGTCGACCGGAAAAAAATCGCGCACCATCGCCAGCGCGCCGACGCCGGCGCCGCAGCCGCCGATCGCCTGCAGCAGGCGAAACGCGATGAAGGCTTCCGGCGACCGCGCCGTGGCGCAGCCGATCGAGGCGAGAACAAACAGAGCGAGGCCCACGTAGAGCGGCGGCTTGCGGCCGAAGCGATCGAGCACCGGGCCGTAAAACAGCTGCCCGAAGGCGAGCCCGATGAAGTAACCGGAAACCGACAGCGAGATTTCCGCGGGCGTGGTAGCAAGGTCATGGGCGATCTGCGGAAATGCCGGCAGATACATGTCGATGGAAAACGGGCTCGCGGTGGAGAGCGCACCGAGAATGAGAATGATCAGGAAATTGGCGCCGCGGCTACGGGTCACGGAACATGCCTCGGTGGCGGCAAACGGCCGCGCGCTGGCGTGATGTCAGGAAGAATTACGGTCCGGCGATGGCCGCGGTGACGAGTTTGACGCCGTCGTCGCTCGACCATTCGGCTGGGCCTGCCATGTCGCCGATCTCGCAGCCCTTGGGATCGACGATCAGCGTCGTCGGCATGCCGAACGCCTTGCCGGCGGTTTTCAGGTCCTCGAAGATTTGCGCGCTCTGGTCGGCAAAATAGGTGAGATGCGTGACGCCGATTTGTTTGAGAAAGGCGAGCGGCTTGCCCGGATCGCGGGTGTCGATATTGACGGCGACGACCTGGAATTTCGGGCCGCCGAGCTTGGCCTGGAGCGCGTCGAGCGCCGGCATTTCGCGCCGGCACGGCACGCACCAGGTAGCCCAGAGATTGAGCAGCACGGTGCGGCCCCGCCAATCCGCGAGCGTATGGTCATGGCCATCGGCGTCCTTGAAGCCGAGCGGCGGCACGTGGAACGGGGTCTGTGCTACCGCGAGCGCCGCCACCTCGCCGTGGGCGAGCGGCGCGATCCGCGCCGCCGTTTCGACCGCCTGCCGGCAGGCGGCATCGGCCGGATTGCTTCGCAGACGCCCAATCCCGTATATCCCGGCCACCACCGCGACGGCTGCGGCAAGTCCTAGCATCGCCAGCTTGCGGCGGCGGAGCTTGGAATACGGTTCGTTATTGACTTCGGGCATCGGTACTTAAACCTCGGCGGACGCAGCATGGCCAATAAAATGTGGGGCGGACGCTTCGGCCGAAAGCCCGATCCGCTCATGGAGGAGATCAACGCTTCGATCGACGTCGACCGGAAGCTTTACCGGCAGGACATTGCCGCCAGCAAGGCCCATGCGACGATGTTGGCCAAGAAGGGCATTATCACGCCGCAAGATGCGAGCAAGATCGCTCACGGTCTAAACACGATTCTGTCAGAGATCGAGGCCGGCAAGTTCGATTTCAAGCGCGCGCTCGAGGACATTCACATGAATGTCGAGAGCCGGCTTTCCGACCTGATCGGGCCGGCCGCGGGGCGGCTGCACACCGCACGTTCGCGCAACGATCAGGTCGCGACCGATTTCCGGCTCTGGGTGCGCGACACCATCGACGCGATCGACGCCGCGCTCGCCGCCTACCAGCGCGCCCTCGCCGAAAAGGCATTGGAGCACGCCGCGACCGTGATGCCGGGCTTCACCCATCTGCAGAGCGCGCAGCCGGTGACGTTCGGCCATCATCTGCTGGCCTATGTAGAGATGGCGGCGCGCGATCGCGGCCGCTTCGCCGACGCGCGTGAGCGGCTCAACGAATCGCCGCTCGGCGCCGGCGCGCTGGCCGGCACTTCGTTTCCGATCGACCGCGATATGACCGCCAAGGCGCTCGGTTTTGCCCGGCCGGCGGCGAATTCGCTCGATGCGGTTTCGGATCGGGACTTCGTGCTGGAGACGCTGTCGGCGGCGGCGATCGCCGCCGTGCATCTGTCGCGTTTCGCCGAGGAGATCGTGATCTGGTCGTCGCCGCTGGCGGCCCTGATCAGCCTTTCGGATGCCTTCACCACCGGCTCGTCGATGATGCCGCAGAAGCGCAATCCCGACGCCGCGGAACTGGTGCGCGCCAAGACCGGCCGCATTCTCGGCGCGCTGGTCGGGCTGTTGACGGTGATGAAGGGGTTGCCGCTCGCTTACCAGAAAGACATGCAGGAGGACAAAGAGGGCGCGATCGATGCGCTCGGCGCGCTCACGCTGTCGATTGCCGCCATGACCGGCATGGTCCGCGACATGGAACCGGACACAGTGCGCATGCGGCAGGCGGCCGGCGAGGGCTTTGCCACCGCGACCGATCTCGCCGATTGGCTTACGCGCGAACTCAAGCTGCCGTTTCGCGACGCTCACCATGTTACCGGGCGGATCGTCGCTAAGGCGGCGGAGGCCCAAGTCCCACTGGACGCGCTGCCGCTTGAGGTCATGCAGGCCATCGAGCCGCGTATCACCCAGGCGGTGTTCGGGGTGCTGTCGGTCGAGAAATCAGTGACGAGCCGGGCGGTTTACGGCGGGACGGCGCCGAAAAACGTGCGAATCCAGGCCAAACGCTGGCTCAAGCGCCTGCAAAAGGCGTAAACGGGACGGCAACGGCTTTCTGACAAAGGCTTGGCGACAAGGGTTTGCCGACAAAATCTCGCCGCTACGGGGTGATCTGCTAGAGTGGGTGGACGGAGCGTATCCGCGGGGACGGGGGATAAGGTTTTGGCCGGAAACCGACGCGTTATCTGCGCGCTCGCAATGGCGCTGATCGTGCCGTTGGCGCTGGCCGGCTGCGGCCGCAAAGGTCCGCTCGACCCGCCGCCGAGCGCCGCCACGCCACCGCCGCCGGGGCAACAGTCGCAGTCCGCGCCCTCGACGACCGGCCTAGTCGATCCATTTTCGCCACCTGAAGCGCAGCCGGCGCAGACTACCCGTGCGGCACCGTCGCAGCCGCAGAACAAGAGCTTCCTGCTCGATCCGCTGATTCAGTAGTCGCCGTCATTGCGAGGAGCCCTGCAAGGGCGACGAAGCAATCCAGGAGCGGTGCCCGATTCCGGATTGCTTCGCGGAGCCTGTCATCGGGCCGCGCGACTTCGCGCGGGTCCGTTGGCTCGCAATGACGATGCCCTTTGCCTCTCGTCTGCATCCTGTTTTAAAAACGGTCCATGCATCATTTCGATTATCGCGGCGGCGAACTGCACGCTGAGGACGTGAATCTGACGAGCCTTGCCCAGACCGTCGGCACGCCGTTCTACTGCTATTCGACGGCGACGATCGAAAGGCATTACCGGGTGTTCGCCGAAGCCTTCGCCGATGTCGACGCGCTGGTGTGCTATTCGGTCAAGGCGAATTCCAATCAGGCAGTGATCGTCACGCTTGGCCGGCTCGGCGCCGGCGCCGACGTGGTGTCCGAGGGCGAACTCAAGCGCGCGCTCGCTGCCGGCATTCCGCCGCAGAAGATCATGTTCTCCGGCGTCGGCAAGACCGCGCGCGAACTGGAGCTTGCGGTCGAACACGGCATTCTCTGCGTCAACGTCGAGTCAGAAGCCGAGATCGAGCAACTCGCCGCGATCGCTACCGAAATAGGCCGCGCCGCCGACATTTCGATCCGCGTCAATCCCGACATCGACGCCAGGACCCACGCCAAGATCGCGACCGGCAAGGCGGAAAACAAATTCGGCATTCCGATCAGCCGTGCGCGCGAAGTCTATGCGCGGGCCGCCAAGCTCGAAGGCGTGCGCGTCGCCGGTGTCGACATGCATATCGGCAGCCAGATCGTCGAGCTCGATCCGTTCGGCGATGCGTTCGCGCTGCTCGCCGACTTCGTGCGCATGCTGCGCGCCGACGGTCACAACATCGCGCATATCGACCTCGGCGGCGGGCTGGGCATTCCGTATCGCGACGACAACGAGCCGCCGCCGGATCCCGCCGCCTATGCGGCAATCGTCAAGCGCGCCACCGAGGGGCTCGGCTGCAGGCTGATTTTCGAGCCCGGCCGGCTGATCGTCGGCAATGCCGGTATCCTGGTGACGCGCGTGCTCTACGTGAAGCCCGGCGAGGCCAAGACATTCGTCATCATCGACGCCGGCATGAACGATCTGGTGCGCCCGACGCTGTACGACGCGCACCACGAAATCATTCCGGTGCGGCAGGCCGCGGCGGGTGCGCCGCGAATCATCGCCGACGTGGTCGGTCCGGTCTGCGAGTCCGGGGACTTCCTCGCGCTTGAGCGCTCGCTGCCGGTGCCGCGGCCGGGCGATCTGCTCGCCGTGATGAGCGCCGGCGCTTATGGGGCGGTCCAGTCGGGCACCTACAATACCCGCGCGCTCATCCCCGAAGTGCTTGTCCGTGCAGGGGATTGGGCGCTGGTGCGGCCGCGGCTCGATGCCGACAAATTGATCGCGCTCGACCGCCTGCCGCCGTGGATTGCCCCTGAGTAACTTCGGCCTTTCGCGTTTTTGCGGCCTGGAACCGATCTTGCTTGAGGCTGCCCTGATATTACCGTCTTATGCTGCGACATTCTGTCAAAAGCGAGTGCGTTGCGGAGACCTTGGTGACCGAAGCGACTTTGCCCGATCCGGCAGCTAAGCCCCGCGGCAGCGAGACCCTGCTGGCGGCCGCGCTCAAACGCGCGCGCTGGACCATCTTCTGGGAGCGGCTGTGGCCGCCGCTGGCGGCGTTCGCCACCGTCGTCGGGCTGTTTCTGGCGGTGTCCTGGCTTGGCGTGTGGCTGTGGCTGCCGCCGCTAGCCCGTGCAGTCGGGCTTGCGCTGTTTGCCGCGCTCGCAGTCGCTGCCGCGATCCCGTTCGTTTTCCTGCGCATGCCGGGCGCGGCCGATGCGCTTCGGCTGCTCGACCGGAAGAGCGGCCTCACCCACCGCCCGGCAACTACGATCGCCGACAGCTTGGCGGTTAGCGACAAGGATCCGTATTCGCTCGCGCTGTGGAATGCCCATGTCGAACGCGCCCGGCAGACCGCGCGCGCCTTCAAGGCGGGGCTGCCGTCGCCGCGGATCGCCTGGCGCGATCCTTACGCGGTCCGCGGTCTGGTGCTGCTCGCTCTGATCGCGACGTTTCTCGCGGCTGGCGGCGAGCGATACAAGCGCATCGCCGCCGCGTTCGACTGGCAGGGCGTGGTGCTGCCGGCAAACTTCCGCGTCGACGCCTGGGTGATCCCGCCGCTCTATACGGGCAAGCCGCCGATCATGCTGCCGGGCATCCATCCCGGCGAGAATTTCGCCCAGCTCACCGCGCCGGTCGCCGTGCCGGTGAACTCGACGCTGGTGGTGCGCGCCACCGGCAAGGTCGATCTCGATGTGTCTGGCTCCGGCGGCGTGACCGCCTCGAAGGAGCCGGTGTCGGCGCCCTCCGGTACCGAAGAGCACCGCTTCACCATCAAGGCGGCAGGTGCTGCGACATTGCGCGGCGCCGGCGACGACGTGAGCTGGTCGTTCAACGCCATTCCCGATCAGCCGCCCACCATCGCGCTGACCAAGGACCCGCAGGAGCAGCGCCGCGGTTCGCTGCTGTTGTCCTATCATCTGCAGGACGACTACGGGGTCACCAAGGCGGAAGCGACATTCGTCCGCAAGGACGACAAGACGGCGAACGCCGACGCGCCGCATCCGCTGTTCGGGCCGCCCGATTTCCCGCTGATTCTGCCGCAGGCGCGCACCAAGAACGGCGTCGGCGAGACGCTGAAGGATTTGACCGATCATCCGTGGGCCGGCGCGGAGGTAACGATGACGCTCGTCGCCCATGACGACGGCGGCAATGTCGGCAAGAGCGAACCGGTGACGTTCCGCCTGCCGCAGCGCGTCTTTACCAAGCCGCTGGCGCGGGCGCTGGTGGAGCAGCGCCGCAATCTCGCGATGGACGCTCACTCAAAACCGCTCGTGCTCACCGCGCTCGATGCGCTCACGCTTGCGCCGGACAAATTCATGCCGGACGCCAGCACCTATTTGGGGCTGCGCGCGATCTACTGGAAGCTGGTGCGCGCCGACAACGACGATGCGCTGCGCGATGTCACCAAGCGGCTGTGGTCGATGGCGATCGACATCGAAGACGGCGACATGGCCGACGCGCAGACCGCGTTGCGCAACGCCGAGGACGCGCTGCGCCAGGCGCTGCAGAACGGCGCCAGCGATCAGGAAATCAAGCAGCTGATGGACAAGCTGCGCCAGGCGATGAACCGCTACATGCAGGCGCTGGCGCAGCAGCTGCGCAACAATCCGCAGAGCGATCGCCCGCTCGATCCGAATACGCGGATGTTGAGCCAGCGCGATCTGCAGAACATGCTCGACCGGCTCGAGAACATGGCGCGCAGCGGCTCGCGTGACGCCGCACAGCAGCTTCTGTCCGAGCTCGAGCAGATGATGGATAATCTGCAGATGGCCTCGCCCAACAGCGGCGGCGACGACGATCAGATGTCGTCGGCGCTCGACGAATTGGGCGACATGATCCGCCAGCAGCAGGATCTGCGCGACCGCACCTACCGGCGCGGCCAGCAGCAGCACGGGCAGCGCGGCCAGCAGGGTCAGCAAGGCCAGCAGGGCGATCAGCAACAGATGGGCCGGCTGCAGCAGGACCAGAAAGCGCTGCAGGACCGCCTCAACAAGCTGCTCGAAGAGCTGCGCCAGCACGGTCTCGGTCAGAACCAGCAGGGCAAGGGCCAGCAGCAGGGGCAAGGACAGCAGCAAGGCCAGGGCGACGGCCAGGATCAGATGAACGAGCTTGGCCGCGCCGGCCAGGCCATGGGCGAGGCCGAAGGCGATCTCGGCGGCGGCGACGCCGATGGCGCGGTCGATTCGCAAGGCCGTGCGCTCGACGCCTTGCGCAAGGGCGCGCAGTCGCTGGCGCAGTCGATGCAGCGGCAGATGGGCAAGGGGCAGGGCATGGGGCGGCTCGGCCGCTTCGGTCAGTCGCGCGCCGATCAGGACACCGACCCGCTCGGCCGGCCAGTGCGCGGCCACGATTACAGCGACGACTCCACCGTCAAGGTGCCGGGCGAAATCGACGTGCAGCGCGCCCGCCGTATCATCGAGGAATTGCGCAAGCGCTATGGCGACCTCGCCCGCCCGCAGGAAGAACTCGATTACATCGAGCGGCTGCTGAAGAATTATTGATGCCGTCATGCCCGCACTTGTTGCGGGCATCCACGACTTTTCGCGCAAGCTCGAGACAAGACGTGGATGGCCGGGACAAGCCCGGCCATGACGGTGGTTTGGACTGCGGCCTCGCGCGAACTAAAACCGAAACAGCTCCGCCACCTGCACGTTTTCCAGATTGTTGAGCCGCTCCAGCAATGCGGCGCACTGCTTTTCTCCAAGCACGGTCGATGATGTTTTCAGGAATTTCTGTTCCAGCCGCTCGCGCGTCAGCGGCGACGTGGACGTGCCTTCGAAATCGGTTCGCTCGATGTGAAGCGTGCGGCCGTCCTTGAGCGTGATGAAGAATCGGCACGCCATCTGGTCTTCGTTGGCGCCGTCCTTGGCGTGAGGCGCGAGCGCAACGCGCCTGGCGAGTTCGAGGATCGCCGGGTTCTGGTTGGGGCCGTCGAGGAACGACTGCGGGTCGCCGGGATCGCGATGCAGCGCCAGCGCGATTGTGAACGGCAGGCTGTATTGCGCCGTCGCCACGTCGCGCGGCGCCGGGTCGGCGTGGTGCGACAGCACCTTGTCGGCGACCTCGACCACGATCTTGTCGACGTCGGCCGGTCCGAACGGCTCTTTGGCGCGCAGCGCCAGCAGCGCCTGCACCGGCGATTGCGCGGTGACGTGGCAGGGAAATGTCTTGAACGTGATGGTCAGCGTTTCCCAGCGCTCGCCCAGGCCGACCGGGATCACGGATAGATCGGCATCACGTGAGAAGGCGTCGAGCGCGCCGAACTTGCCTTCGAGAATGACTTCCGGCCCTTCGAAGCCGCGCGCCGCCAGCATCGCCGCGGTGACACCGCCTTCGGCGGCGCGGCCCATGTGAATACGTTTAACCATGCCGCCCTGGCCGGATTTCACGAACGCCATCAGGCCGGAGCAGAACGAGCCGCCGATGCCCATCGCCATCGTGGTCTGCGCGGCGGACAGTTCCATGATCCTGCTCGCCGCCACCGCCGAGCCGAATACCCCGGTGATGCCGGGTGCGTGGAAGCCGAGTTTCTCGCTCGTGCTTTTCGCCGCGTGCGCGATGCGGAACATGCATTCGACGCCGGCGACAAAGGCAGTGATCAGCTCTCTGCCGCCCGCCTTGGCTTCTTCCGCCGCGGCGAGCGCGCCGGTCAGCACGGTGGCGCCCGGATGCACGCCGGTCGACGGCTGGCGCAGATTGTCGAACTCGAAGGCGTGCGCGAACGCGCCGTTGGCAAACGCGGCGCCCGGCGCGCTGGCATGGCGGAACGCCGATCCCAGAACCGTGCTCGGCCCGTCGCCGACATGATGCACGTAATCGGCGACGATCTTGCTCCACGGCAGGGTCGAGCCGAACAGCACCACGCCGACGGTGTCGATGATGCAGGCCTTGGCGATGGCGACCGCCGGCGCCGGAATGTCCTCGTAGCGCAGCGCCGTTGCGAACTCCGCCAGCGCCTTTGTCTCGCCTGCCATGATTCCCTTTTCCTCCCCGGAACAGATGACGCTACCGCATAGTCGCCGGGCGAGGCGCTGTAAATAATGATGCCGAACGGTGTATGGTGCGCGGCAAGGGGGAGCACGCAATGATCAAACATGCAGCACGGATACTTTTGCTTGGCATTATCCTTCTGATCGGCTTTGCGGCCGCCGTCCGCGCCCAAAGCGGCGACTCGCTCTATGAGCGGGCCAAGGCCGAGGGCACCGTTGCGCTCTACGGCGCCGGACCGCCGGAGCCGTTCAAGCGCTGGATCGCAGACTTTCAACGGCAGTACCCGGGTGTCACGGTCGATTTCACCGGCGGCCTGAGCAACGCGCTCGACCAGAAGATCGAGCAGCAACTTGCCGATCGCAAGATGGCGGCCGACGTCGGTATCTTTCAGACCATGCAGGATTTCGTGCGCTGGAAGTCGCAGGGCGCGCTGATGCTGTTCAAACCCGACGGCTTCGACAAGATCGATCCGGCCTTCAAGGACGAGGACGGCGCATTCACCACGGTGTCAGTGAACCTCGTCACCTACGCCTACAACACTCACGGTGTTACCGCGGCCGACGCGCCGAAATCCGCTCTAGATTTTTTGAAGCCGATGTTCAAGGGCCGGCTCATGACCAGCGATCCGAGCGATGACGATGCCGGCTTGATGGCGTTCCACGCCATCGTCGCCAAATATGGCTGGGACTACATGACGAAATACATGGCGATGGCGCCGCGGTTTACCCGCGACGGTCACGCCGTGGTGTCGAATGCGGTCGCCGCCGGCGACGCGCTGGCGACGTTCGATTCGACCTCGACCACGCCGCGGCTGATCGCGGCCGGCAAGCCGATCCAGATGGCGCTGTCGCAAGCCGATCCGACGCCCGTGTTCCTGGTAGCCGGAGCGATCTTTGCCGGCGCGCCACACCCCAATGCTGCGAAATTGTTCCTCGACTGGTATCTCGCGCCGGAACAGCAGCGCCGCAACGGCGCTTTCTCGGCCCGGTCTGACGTGCCGCCGCCGCACGGCTTCAAGCCGTTGTCGGCCTACAATCTCGATCGCAGTTTCCGCGCGCTGCACTCCGATCCGGATAAACTTGCGGCGTTGAAACGCCGCTTTGCGGGCTATTTGGATCGCAAATAGGCCGTTCCGCGGCCGCGCCTGGTCGGCGGCAAAGGCTGGCATGTCCGATCGGCGAAGCAGCCATCAGCCCAGCCATGGCGTCACCGCGTTGACACACGGCCCGGGGGGCCTAGATTAGAGAGGTTCCGAGGGGAGCGCCGGCAGGCGCTGAGAGACCGCGTAAGTGGTGACCCTTTGAACCTGATCCGGGTCATGCCGGCGAAGGGACGGAAACTTCTTCCAAATTCCGCCCTAACGCCGTCTGTCCGGAACCTCACCCTGAGGAGGCCGCGGAGCGGCCGTCTCGAAGGATGAGTGAATGCGGTACCCATGCTTCGAGGCGCGCTACGCGCGCACCTCAGCATGAGGAGGAATATTCAAGGAGCGACGCGATGAATAAGCCGCTGTCCGAAGCCGATCTCGCAACCCCGAAGGTGACGACCGGCCCGATCGCCGGTTCGCGCAAGATTTACGCGACGCCTGACGCGGCGCCCGATCTGCGGGTGCCGCTGCGCGAGATATCGCTCGATGCGTCCTCGGGCGAGCCGCCGCTCCCGGTCTACGATCCGTCCGGCATCTACACCGACAACGATGTCGCCATCGACGTCGAGAGGGGGCTCAAGCGCTCGCGCATTGAATGGGTCAAGGAACGCGGCGGCGTCGAGGAATACGACGGCCGCCCGATCCAGCCGGTCGACAACGGCAACGTTACCGGCAAGCACCTCGCGCGCAATTTCGCCAATACGCCGAAGCCGCTGCGCGGCCTGCCCGGCCACCCCGTCACGCAGCTCGAATGGGCGCGCAAGGGCATCATCACCAAGGAAATGATCTACGTCGCCGAGCGTGAGAATCTCGGCCGCAAGAAGATGCTGGACGTGGCGCAAGAACGCGCTGACGACGGCGAGAGTTTCGGCGCCTCGGTGCCGCTG
>CAVSPX010000002.1:0-1055617 GCA_963729965.1 uncultured Alphaproteobacteria bacterium | reverse complement strand
TCGTTCTGCCCAGCAAAAGAGGCCTCTGGCGAGTCCTCGGCAGTGGCGGAGGACCGTACCGCTAACGATATGCTATCACCATATTCCTTTGTGAGTTGTGCGTACCCCTGCAAGATCGCCGCCTTCAGATCTTCCGGAAGTTCGCACCCATATACTACAGTACGAGCCTTTTCACCCCGGGTTTGTAAATCCTTGATGTTATCGGGGGCGAGGTCGTCGAGCGCCTCATGAAGTCGTTTCCAAGCGTTATTGTGTTCAAGCACATAACGGTAAGCATCCGCCGTAATCGCAAACCCATTGGGCACTCGCACACCATCAGCCGTCAGGTTCTGGTACATTTCGCCCAGCGACGCATTTTTGCCGCCAACCAGCGGCACGTCATCAATACCAATCTCCTTGAACCAGCGGATATAAGAGCGCGAACCCGTCATCATGAGCTTCCTTTTTTTGTTCGGCACTAATAGGCGTCGCTCTTGCATCTGGGTTGTCGAGTTCGCACTAAACGCTACACTGAATTATGATTAGTCTGTGAAGACGAGGCAGTACAATTTCCCAAACGCGTGTACACAATCTATCTATCGCAGGCGATAACTCTAAATGTTTTTGCTACCACCCAAAATGTTTTTGCTACCACCCAAAATGTTTTTGCTACCACCGAAAATTTTACCGCGGGGGTTACCCCCGCGATAGACTCGGAAAATACTCATGTCAGTTGTCGGCGCGCACTGCATTGTTGGCAATTCATTTCAAAGCCGCCATTTGACGGAGCAAGGCCTCGTCTGCCCGCGTTGAGGTGGCTCTGTTAACCCGGCTACGCTTAATCTATGTTTGAAGCCCCTTCTCTTCTTGCCATCAGCTGCGCCAGTTTGTGAGTAGATTCCGAGCCTGGCGCTCAGAATGAAAAGGTACTACGTGAGCGGAAGGTTTAACGCTTCGGAAGACGCGCGCGTCGCGCGCCGCATCCTCGCTATCGCCAACGCGCTTTACGGCATAAATCGTGACGCGGCGGCACGGTCGGCCGGCATGGACCGGCAGAAGCTGCGCGACTGGGTGCTGCGCTACAACGCATACGGCATCGACGGTCTCGTCGACCGCTGGAATGGCGGCCGTCCGCCGATTTTCAGCGCCAAAGAGCCAAAGAGCAGGCCGAACTCGTCGAGAAATCGTGCTCGCCGGGCCTGATCCCGAGGTGAGTGAGCGGTCGCTTGGCGTATACGCTCGAGGACCTGGCTGGCGTTTGCGAGACGCGTTTCGGCAAGCGCATGCATCCATGGTTGCATGACCGATAGACGATTATTCGACAAAGTTCCAAATGAATAGAAAAAAGATGGAAGGGATGGTGGCATGACCGTCAAAATCGGCATCAACGGCTTCGGACGTATTGGCCGGTTGACTTTGCGCGCGCTTATAGAAAATGGGCGTGACGATCTTATTCCGATAGCGATCAACGATCTTGGTAGCATAGAAGCCAACGCGCATCTCTTCCGTTACGATAGTGTGCATGGCCGCTTCTCCGGCGAAGTCGAAATCCATGACGACAGCATCAGCATCCGCAGTGGGAACAAAGTCTATAGCCCGATCAGGGTTTCGGCAGAGAAGGACCCGGCCAAAGTGCCGTTCCAAGGCGTCGATGTGGCGATGGAGTGCACCGGCCACTTTACCAGCAAAGAGAAAGCCATCCAGCTTATCGCTGCTGGCGCGCGCAAGGTGTTGGTTTCCGCACCGACCGATGGTGCCGATGCGACCATCGTATACGGGGTCAACGAGAAGACGATAACCCCTAAAATGACAGTGATCTCTAATGCTTCGTGCACCACAAATTGTTTGGCGCCTATGGCAAAGGTTTTGCATGACGCATTCGGCATTTTGCGTGGCTATATGGTAACGATCCATTCCTATACGGGTGACCAGCACACGATCGACACGCTTCATAAGGACCCACGCCGCGCTCGGGCGGCCGCAGTCTCGGCAATTCCGACGAGTACCGGTGCCGCGAGATCGGTCGGCCTTGTGATACCCGAGCTCAAGGGCAAGCTTGATGGAACCGCTATCCGGATACCGACGCCTAACGTATCTCTCGTTTCGCTCGACGTGGTGTTAAAGGCACAGGCGACTGTGTTGCAGATCAACGATGCCATGAAGGCAGCGAGCCGCGGAGCGTTGCGGGGCATTCTCGATTACAACACGGAGAAATTGGTGAGCGTCGACTTCAATCATGGGCCGGCATCTTGCACGTTCGACGCAACGCAAACCGCTATCGTGGACGATGAGCTCGTCCATGTTGTTGGCTGGTACGACAATGAGTGGGGCTTTTCTTGCCGCATGTTGGATACCGCAGCGCTGCTTGGTAGCCTGTTGTAGGGAGAACAAATGCCTATTCGTACACTCGACCACCTCGTGGCGCGGGGCAAACGGGTGCTTCTTCGCGATCTTAATGTACCGGTCGAGGATGGCCGGATCACGGATTTGACCCGGCTGCAGCGGCTGTGCCCGACTATCCGGGAACTCTCCGGCAAAGGGGCACGGATCATTATCTGCAGTCACTTCGGTCGACCGAATGGCAAGCGTGTGACGGAGATGTCATTGCGGCCGGTGGCGAGTACACTCGAGGGAATGCTGGGGTTGAAGGTTCAATTTGCCGAGGCATGCGTCGGACCCGTAGCCGAACTGGCCGTCAAATCGCTCGCGGATGGTGAAATCCTGGTGCTGGAGAACACCCGGTTCGATCCTCGCGAGGAGAAAAATGATCCTGCAATGGCCAAGGAACTGGCCTCACTCGCCGATGTCTATGTCAACGATGCATTCTCGGCCGCGCACCGCCACATGCCAGCACAGAGGGCGTCGCGAAGTTGCTGCCAGCTTACGCAGGACGGCTAATGCAGGCGGAGCTGGGGGCGCTTGATGCTGTGCTGGGGCCATCCGAAACACCCCCAGGCGGCGATCATCGGCGGAACGAAAGTATCCACGAAGCTCGGCATGCTCGGTAACCTAATCGGGCGCGTGAATGTTCTGGTGCTGGGCGGCGTGATGGCCAATACTTTTCTCGCTGCAGAGGGCGTGGCGATAGGCCAATCCATGCAAGAGCCCGATATGTATGCAACAGCGCGTGATATCCTGGCCCGCGCAAGAAAAGCAGGATGTGAAGTCTTCTTGCCCCGGGACGTCGCTATTGCCGACAAACTAGCATCAAACGCGAATACCAGAGATGTTTCGCTCGATGCGGTTCCTGCCAATGCGATGATTTTCGACTTTGGGCCGGTGACGATCCAAGCCTTAGTGCGGCGCGTTTCAGATTGGCGCACGATTGTTTGGAACGGTCCTCTCGGAGCTTTCGCGTGGTGGTCGATTTTGGACTGTTAATCGTTTTCGCCTGCACGATCTCACTCGTGGTCTGCAGCTGTATTTACACGGCCAGCGACATCTAGCGGCGATAAGCTCACGACGAAATGCTCGGCAAGAATGAGCATGATCTTGGGCCAATCAAACGGCCCGCGGCTTCCGCAACAGCTCGGGCAACTTGGCAAAATTGACCGCCAGGCGGCGTTCCTCGCCCGTGCCAAGCACCACTAGACCAGCTTGTAATAGCTGAAACCTCGCGCCTTGACGTCGTTGATCGCATCCTCCGTGATCTGCGACGTATCCGGCGGCATCAACTCCCACTCCTTCGGGTTAACGTGACCGGGAAGACCAGTGCCGGGCAGCACCGCCATGCGCTCGCTCGGCTCCTTTGTGTTGCGGTAGATATCGTACATTGGAATTGTCCTCCTTCGGAACTATCCGTTGCTCCATTGTGCAATGATATCGCATTCGGCGTGGATTGAAGTGAAGTAATGTCCGAAAATTCGATCCAGCCAGCGCGGCTGTCTTACGGGCCCCTGACTGCCATCAAGGTAGTACACGATATTGACGAGCACTCAAAACACTTTATCGAGGATGATCAGGATAAAGTTATATATGCACTCGATGAGTTAAAGCAGATCGTCGAGAATCTTGAAATGAACTATACCCGCCTTCAAGAATACGTGACGAAGGTTGGCCTCGTGTCTTCAAATGCGGTTTGATGTGCTGTCGGCGCTGATGGGATCATACGTGCCAAACCAGTCGACCAAACTAGGATACATCACCTCAACTAAAAAGAGTTTACATGACCAAAAAGAATGAGCCGAGACGTGTGACTCTCAAGGTTTCCCGAAGTAGGAAAGAAACGTATACGCTGATGGAATACATTGCCGGCGAACCGATGCCACGAGATCTAGGCGGGGCTCTTTTCCTAAACCCGGATAAGGCAGAATTTTATCGGGCAGTGGCCAAGGAAATCGCAACGCGCGCAGGGCGGAGCGAAAGGCTTATCTATTACGATTGGCCAGATCCGTAATGATCCCATGCAGAAATTGCCGTTGCGCCGCAGTATGGGATGACGCGCGTAGCGTTAATGCGATAGCGGATGGGAGTTGTCAAATAATCCGAAACGAAGCGGGCGGCGCCGAAAAAAACGAAGACCAAGGTCCGCAAAGCAATCCGGAGCGCCCGGAAATCGACCACCAGGAAAAAACCGTCACCGAAGACTGCGGCGAGAAAGGCACTAAGACGACAGTCAGGACAAACGGTGGCGGTGCCGGTCGAGGATACCATCATCGACGTGGTTGATGAGCCGGCCCCGGGCCTGGTTCGGGTGACGGAATACGAAACGGTTCGAACGATCGTTCCCGAGCCCAACGGCAATTCCGAGACGGAAGAAGAATAATCGTTTCAGTTATTCCATCCGCCATTGAACCGCTCCTAAGCGACAGCCTCACCTACATCCCGATCCGCGACGCCGCCGCCGGCTCGCACCTCTCCACTAAGCTTGCTTTGTTTTCTTATTCTTGTTCCGCGAACGTCGACCATCCATTCGTGTTGGACGGTAGAGGGCGAATGGGCTGAGGACTGCGATCAAGCCATACTTACTGCCGCATCAGTGCTCGGCGATAGTCGCCCTTGTTGATGCGGTCAACGTACCAGGCTGACAAGGCCACGACCAGTATTGCGCCGAGACAAATCATGCCGAGCGGACCGAACAGTGACAGCTTGAACATGGCGAAACTCCAAGTTGGCGCCTCCATGAGCGCATCGTGACCGCGCAAAGTCAATCCATAAGGAGCCAGTTCCGTAACCCAAAAAAAGCCGCCTGCTCCGCTATGTTTGCCGCCGATCAGCAGCAAAAAAGGACAAGAATGCGGAACGAGAAGATGCTGTCCCCCTTCTCCATGCCAGCGGCAGCTTCCAGTGCTTCGTCGGAAACCGTGTAGGTGAGGATTTCTTCGTCAGCCTGGTCAAGGTCGCCGGTCTGGTCATTCATGACAATCGCTCCTTGAAGTGAACCGCCGCCCGAGCCTACCCAACTCCCGCCACCAATCAATCCCGCAACGTCAACTTCGTCCCAATCAGGGCAGGGAAGCGCGACCACCAACGATTTCCGATAGCACCCTAATCCGGCGTAGGCGCCTCCCCGAGCGCCTCAAGAACTGAGACGCTGGCTCCCAGCAAATAATACCCATGCTGCACGGTTGCCTTTTTTGCATCCGCAGCGAATTTAAATCTCTTTTCGTCAATCGACCAAAAATCAGCCCAATAACCATTCGGCGAAAGCGAAGGCAACGCGCCGGGGTTTGCCTTATCTACAATGCCGAAAATCGTGCCTGCCTTCGCACTATCATTACTGCCAACCCACTCCAGCACCGCGAATTGCATCGCCCTATCCTTTTCGACGCTCCGTCTACCAGTTCTTTAGCGACCATACCCGATCCATCACGTTCGCCCGCACCGTCATGATCGAGGTCAATTACATTCGCTTCTCGACCCGCTGTCAGCAACATCGCGTGCAGATGCTGGCGCGTCCATGAGAGGCCCGGGAATGGCACGCTCCGCGCGCTGCTCCAATTCCTTCTCATGATGGCGAAAAAAGATGATGCCACCGACTGCCAGTCCGATCGCCACGATGATCAATAGGAGTTCGACCCGCCCAGCCACGCGCTTCATCTCCTCGCCAAACAAATAGGCGCCCCCTCCCATTAGCAGCACCCAACATATTCCGCCGAATGCGTTCATGAACAGGAAGTAAGGCCTACTCATGCGATTGGCGCCGGCGAGCACAGCGGCAATGACTCGCAGTAGGTCGACGAACCGTCCGAAGAAGACGATCTTGCCGCCATGTCGAAGAAAGAGATACTGACCGACCTTGAGACGGCGCTCATCGAGCCTGACGTATTTGCCGTAGTGCACCAGCAAGCGAAGCCCGATCCAACGGCCGATAACGTAGCCGAAGATGCCGCCGACAGTTGCGGCGGCGGCGGCGACGAGCATGACCCAGCCGATTGCCAATCTGTGCGTCGATCCGGCATAGAGTGCGGCCGATACCAACATCGTCTCGCCCGGCAGGGGAATGCCCATACATTCCAGCGTGATTCCGACGAAGAGCGCCCAAAGACCATAAGCCTTGAGCAGCTCATGAACCGACGATATCCACAACGAGGCATGCATCATGGTCGTAACGCTGCCCTGCCGGCGATGCCAGCCGCAACCCCGTTTGTTAAGCTATTACGGCGGCCAGTTAATCAGCCATTCAATTGTCTCGGTGGATGATGAAAATCAACAACAGCCACCTCTACCCGCATCGTCCTCGTCGAACCCGTAGTGAACACAGCAACTGCCTTCTCGACGGCGACCTCTGCAGCTCGATAATCCGCGACTGGCTCTGATCAGAATGTCTTTTGTTCTTCACCGCACTCCTGACACGTGTACGGCACCCGAACCTGCCCTTGAGCTGCTAGGCCGTGTGGACGGATTTAGCCAAGTATAGCGCGATGGGATTCACAAATCACTTTTTCTATGAACTCATGGGCAGTCGGTTTTTGGAGGACCGACCATGCTCACGGCCATGACGGAAGAAGACTGGACGATTGTATTGCGGGTGTTCGCGGCATCGCGGTCGCGCCGCGGCGACAAGGGTCGGAACGACCGGAAGTTTCTCGAAGCCCTGCACTATTTCGTAGTCCACAACATCACCTGGCGGGCTCTTCCGGAAAAGTTTGGGCACTGGTGATCGACCCCCACAAAAGTGGTCCGACCTGAAGTATGTCTTTTGGCATCAAGGAGGACCGATATGCCGAGGAAGAGGTACACGCCTGAAGAGATTGTCGCGAAGTTGCGGCAGGTCGATGTGCTGGTCTCGCAGGGCCAGAATATCGTTAACTCGATCCGCCAGATTGGCGTGAGCGAGGTCACCTATTATCGGTGGCGGCAGGAGTACGGCGGGCTGAAGACCGAGCAGGTCAAGCGCCTGAAGGAGCTAACAGCGTCCAACCATATTGGAGGTTGGCGATCATGATCATGCAGACGACACACAGGATCAGGTGCCGCCATCGCTCGTTGCTGTGCCGTGCTATGCTGGCAGGCACAGGGATTGCCATGGTGTTCATTAGATGTGCTCCAGTTGCAAAATAACGGAACGTCGCCTGATGTACGGCATCCTTCACCGCTGCATGTTTACTCGGCCGCGATTTTTGTCGGACGTCGGACCGAGTGCCGAGCGTAGCTGTGACAGCAAACTAGCTCACAGCGTTCCTGTGACGGTAGATTCGGAATCTACTCAGAGCCCAGCTCGAAAATCAGCACGGCGGGCGCCGGAGGCCATGGTTGCCCTCAGTGCGGAGACCTCGCACCTCGTCGCGCCGCGCCATGCCGTGAATTGCCGCCTTCCGTTGATCCTGAAACGGATAGCCGAGCGGTGGTAGTGGGCTCGCCTATCCGGTGGCCCGGCGTGATCGGCGCTTGCTCTGATTGAGCCTGTAGCTATCGCCGTTCATTTGCAGGATCTGGACGTGGTGGGTGAGCCGCTCGAGCAGCGCACCGGTGAGCCGCTCGGAACCGAACACGCTGGTCCATTCGTCGAACGGCAGGTTCGAGGTGACGACGGTTGAACCGCGTTCATATCGCTGGCTGAACACCTCGAACAACAGCTCGGCACCAGTCTGTGAGAGCGGCACATATCCAAGCTCGTCGATGATCAGGAGCTTGTATCCGGCCTTGGCGGTGGCTCGGAAGGCCGGCAACAGGGTCATTGCCTATCAGAACAAGGCGGTCATCTACGACCTGCTGTTTAGGGCATCGAGCGAGACGATGCTCACCATTGCGGCCGATCCGAAACACCTCGGAGCCAGGATTGGCATCACCGCCGTGCTGCACAGCTGGGGCTCGGCGATGACCCACCATCCGCAGGGTGCAAATCAGATGCGAATCCGTCCAATATATCTTGACCGATGTGGCAGGCTGGTGGCGCAGCACCCTCAACTTACTCAGGCGTCGTCATCACCGCCAACTTCGCAACGGGGAAGCCTCAAGACGCCTTTCCGGGCGATCGTCAAAGGAACTTGGCAAAAACATGCAAAACCAGTTCGCGTAGACTTGTTGCACTTGGCTCCAGAATCCAGCCCCGCGCTCCTAGGACCATTGCGCATAGTTTAGATTGAACCCATTGTATTGATTGTTGATCGCGGCAATGCCGCCGATGACGTTAGCGAGGTCGTCGTGCTGATTAGGTGGATGATCGATTAAATCTCTGCCGCTGCGCGCAGTGCGCCGCTCGAGGGCGCACAACTGATTGATGCACTTCGGATGATCGAGCAACTCGATGCGGCGCGAGTTAATCAGCGGCAGCAGGTCGACGTACAGGTCGGATTTTGGCGTCGCTGATGCCTCATATCTTATGCCGCATTTGCCGAACTGTTCGAGGGGCCAAACGCCAGCGTACTTGTCGCCGGCCACTCTGTTGATGCCATAGGTCTTCAGCAATCTAGAAAAATCACTAACCACGGTCTCGGGACTGAACGGCGGCCGCGCCTCGCGCAGCGCGTCAATGATAACAGTTTGCCGGCTGTAGTCCTTGTGACCGACACAGAGTGTCATAGCGTCAGCGCTGCCGCCGCTGGGGTCGACGAACCCACTGTAATACATCCCACGCATTGGCGGCCGCTCATACACGCCAGCTGAAACACAAGCCACGACCGCCTCGCGCAAGACGAAGGCTTCAAGGTCAGAGCGAAACTCTGCCATGTATTCGGCCTGGGCGCGGGCCGGGTCGTCAGCGAGATGGGAGTCGATGAAACTCTGCGGCACCGAAGGGTTCATTTCGCGTGTGGCTGCTTGCCAGACCAAGATCGGATCGCCATCCTTGGCGAAATGTTTGCGGTGGGCGTCCCACAAAGCGCCGCGACGAGCGTGCGGCGAAGAGGCACACAGCAACATTGCTTCCGGAATTGTGGCCATGCCGGGACGGATCGCATTGATGACCTCGACGTCGGGCGCGGCGGCACTCTCGTCGACAGGCCAGTAGGCGATCTCGTCAAGCAGAGCGGCAACGATCGTATAACCTCGCGTCGTTCTGAACGATGCGGTGTGGATTTCGATGACGATCCTGTTCTTCAGCGAGATACTTTCCTGCGTCGTGCCCTCAATCTGCCGCTTCAGCATCGGTATAAACTCCAACAGGCCCAAACAGTAGCGCATGATCACACGGGCCTGCCGGCGATCGGCAGCGACGATCATGATGGTGCCGACCTCGCCGGGACCCAGGAACGGGCGCCAGTCGAAAAAGCAAGCCAAAAAGACAGCGATCACCGCGAGCACGAAGCTTTTGCCGCCTCTGCGGCCAATGACGAGCCACGCTTCACGCGAAGGTCTCGTCGGCGGCGCGCTGCGCCCAGTGTGCGGCTGGTAGATCGCCAGCTGCTCGGGCCGCATCGGCAGTCCGAACAGCGCGGCAAGAAAGACCTGCCATGCGTCCCAGGTCGCGCCGCGAAAGAATTGACCAAAAACTTTCGGGTCGCGCACGGCATCGATGACGTTCATGACTCATACTCACGCGCGTATTCGAGCGGGTCAGGCGTCACGTCGCGTAGACGCCGCCGCAGGCCTAGCCGAGCACCGATCCGCAGCATGGTAGAGGCGATAGTCGCATAGCCAGCAAGATCGATCTCGCTGCCCTCGCCGAGCAGCACTTGATGGTTCAAGTATTGCAGCGTGGTCGCCGCGCCGGCAAAGGCGCGAACAAGCTCACCCTCGATACGGGAGAGCTGCCGGCGGCCGCCAAGATCGCTTTCGATCTCCCGCACCATGCGATCAAAGAACCGGGCGGCACCAGTCGTCTTGTCAAGCGGCACGAGATCGCGCGGCGCCCGCTTGGCGCGCTTCCTCCGCTTGACGTCAACGACGGTCATAGGCACTCACCTCAATCGCGCCAAAAATCCTTGAAACGCGCGGGCGCCAGCTCGGTGTAGCGAACGGTGTGCTGGATGTTGCGGTGACCGAGATAAGCCTGCAGCGATCTCGTATCGACACCATCGTTCGCCAGCTTGTAACCGCAGGCGTGCCGGAGCATGTGCGGGTGAACCGGAAACTCAAAACCGGCGGCAACGCCGAGCCGCGCCACCATCTTGCGAAAGCCGCTTGTCGCAAATGGCGCGCCCCGCTCGGAGGTGAAGACAAACGGCGAGGCCGGCTCCTGTTCGCGCTTGAGCCGCCGCAGCGCCCGCAGCTCGCGGCCGGTAAGCGGATGCACTCCGCCGGCAGAGCCCTTAACGCGCGCAAGATGGATTTCGGCGCGAGTGAAATCGATCGCGTCCCAGCGCAACGTCACCAGCTCGGTCGCGCGCAACCCGTGGCGGAAGGCGACGAGGACCGTGCACGCATCGCGATGGCCATGGCGATTATCGCCGGCCGCCTTGATCAGCAGCTCAACCTCGGCAGCCGTCAGGTATTCCCGCGCGCGGACCTCGGCATTGCGACGCCGACGCGGCGGACGCCGTTTGCCGCGCCAAGGCGCCACGCGATCATCAACTGTCCCATTTACGGTGCTTGGCGCGACCAGCACCAGATGCGGCTTTCCCATTGATTCTATAGCCTTTTCCCGTGTGACTGTCCCGTAAATAGGCTTTCTTGGGACAGTGCGCAAGCCCAGAAAGCCCCAAATTACAAGGCTAATTTCGATTCGCGCATAGAACGGCTTCGCCCCGGCACGTGCGAAAAAGGCCATATCTACGGGCATTTCCCAGGCCTGAGGGCTGCGGATTTTTCAGGCGTTGGGTTTTTACGGCCCCGGCTGTCTCCGCCGTGCTTTCTCTCTGACATTTCGGGCTGCCGCTCTTTATCCCTTGGCGCGTGGGTGCCGAGCGCCGCGCTGGCAGACCGACCCGCACCAGCCGTCGGCTGTCTTGCTATTCGTGGCCGATTTCACTGCTGTGACGTGATCAGCAGATGCGAGGTAACTGCTCACCGGTCAGCATGTCGAGGCAGCGGACGCCCCCGATGGTGTTGAGGTAAACGGTGCCGGACTTTCCGCTGGATTCGACGCCGCCGATAACGGATACCCCCGCGCCGAACCGGCGCAAAATGGCGACGGTTCGCGTCGCGACCTCCGCCGGCACGAAGGCAACGAAGCGGCCCTCGTTCGCGACATAAAGCGGATCAAGCCCGAGAATCTCGCAGGCTCCGCGCACCGGATCAGATACGGGAATTGCAGATTCCTCGAGACGGATGGTCAGCTTGCCCACTTCGGCGATTTCAATCAATGCTGTCGCCAGACCGCCTCGCGTGAGATCGCGCAGGCAATGCAATTCGATCCCGTCTTCAATAAGCCGACCCACGGCGGCTGCAAGCGGCGCGCAGTCGCTCGTGACCGCCGTCTCGAAGCCGAACCCTTCACGGGCGGCCAAAATCGCAATCCCGTGGCGGCCGATATCGCCGCTCAGCACGATCACGTCTCCGGGCCGGACTTGTTGCGGCAAGATCGGTGAGCGTGTGGTGCGGATGGCGCCCACTCCGGACGTATTGATGTAGAGACCATCGCCCTTGCCGCGCTCGACCACCTTGGTATCGCCGGTCACAAATCGGATGCCGGCCTTACCAGCCGCGCCACGCATGGATTCCACGATCCGGCGTAGATCGTGCATCGCAAAGCCCTCCTCGATCACCAGCGCGACGCTCAGATAAAGAGGCTCGGCGCCGCACATCGCGAGGTCGTTCACGGTGCCGTTCACGGCAAGCGAGCCAATGTCTCCGCCGGGAAAGAAAAGCGGTCGTACCACATAAGAATCAGTGGTGAATGCGAGCCGCGCACCCGCAATGTCGAACACGGCGCCGTCGTGCGTGAGGTCGTCGGGCGAGGCGGCAAACGCCGGGCGGAAGAGGCCGTCGATGAGGCGGTGAGTCATAAGGCCGCCGCCGCCATGAGCGAGCTCAATGGTATCGCCGGCGGTTTCCAGAATAGGACAGCTCAGAGCGAACGATTGCGTCGCGTTCATAGTGATCTCCCGCCCGCCGCAAGGGCGGCGCTCGCATCGTCGGCTCGCGGACGGCGATAACGATAATAGGCGGCGCAGGCGCCTTCGGAGGACACCATGGTCGCGCCCAAAGGGTGCACCGGCGTGCAGCGCGTGCCAAAGGCCAGGCACTCGCCCGGCTTCTTTAGTCCGCGCAGAATCTCGCCGCTGATGCATTCGCCCGGTTGCTCCGGCGCAACAGCAATATCAGCAAAGCGCAATAGCGCATCATAACTCGCATAGTCGGATTTAAATCCGAGGCCGCTTGCGGGAATTTCGCCTATTCCGCGCCAGCGTTGTGGCTGAACCGCGAACACCCGGGCCAGAGCGTCCTGTGCGGTGCGATTGCCCGCGCGGCGAACGGAACGGCTGTACTGGTTTTCGACCTCGGCCCGTCCCTCCTCCAATTGCCGGATGCACAGATAGAGACCTTGCAGGAGGTCGAGCGGTTCGAAGCCGGTGACCACGATCGGAATTCGGTAGTGCTGCGCGATCGGCTCGTACTCCCAATAGCCCATGATCGTGCAGACATGGCCGGCCGCCAAAAAACCCTGGACGCTATTGTTGCGGATCGCTCAGCAGCGCTTCAATCGCGGGCGGCACGAGGACGTGGGATACGAGGAGCGAAAAATTCGTAAGCCCCTCGCGCTCAGCCTGCAATACAGCCATGGCGGTGGTGGGCGCGGTAGTCTCGAAGCCGATGGCGAAGAAAACCACCTCGCGATCGGGACGTCTGCGCGCGATAGTGAGCGCGTCGAGCGGCGAATAGACCATGCGCACATCGGCACCGCGCGCCTTGGCCGCAAGCAGACTGCCGCCCTCGCCCGGCACGCGCAGCATGTCGCCGAACGAGCAGAAGATCACCTCTGGCCGTTGCGCGATCGCGATGGCCGCGTCGATCATCGCGGCCGGCGTCACGCAAACCGGACAGCCCGGGTCCGTGCAGGAGGGTGACGCCCGCGGGCAGCATCTGGTCGATGCCGTGACGCACGATCGAATGGGTCTGGCCGCCGCAAATCTCCATGATCGTCCACGGCCGCGTCGTGATGCGGTCGATGGCATCGGCGTAATGGCGGGCGGCTGCCGGATCGCGGAACTCGTCGACGTATTTCATGCGAGATCCTCCGGCTCGAATTCGGCCAGGTACGCGAGCGTCTTCATGGCCTCCGCCTCGTCAATGACGGTGATGGCAAAGCCGGCATGGACGAGCACATAGTCCCCGGTCTTTGCTTCCGGGACATAAGCGAGGTTGACTTCCTTGATGATTCCGGCGAAGGCGACCCGCCCCTGCCGCGTGAGTGGTTCGTCGTCGCCCTCAACGCTCATGAGCCGCCCAGGCACCGCTAAGCACATCACGCTATCTCCCCGATCAGCGGTCGGGCGGCGAAGGCCGCCTGCCCGACCGCCAGACCGCCGTCATTGGGCGGAATACGATGGTGCCAATAAGGATCGAAGCCCGCATTGGACAGCTTGGCGATCGCCCGCTCGGTAAGCCGCGCATTCTGGAAGCAGCCGCCGGTCAGCAAAACCCGCACGATCCCGACGTGCCGCGCGACATGCGACAATGGCATCGACGAGAGCTTCGTGGAAAGCCGCGGCCAAGTCCTCAGCCGAAACGCCTGCACGGCGTCGCGTTCACCATGGCCGCCAGCGTCGGCCGCCAGTCGATCACGAGTGACCCGGTCTTCTTGGATATCGCGGGTGATATCAGCGCGGCCGGCGTTCACCGCACGGTCAGCGGCGAATTCGACCGCCATCGCCGCCTCCCCTTCGAAGGACTGGCTTTCTGCTGCAAACCGAGAATGGCCGCGACTGCATCGAACAGCCGCCCAGCGCTCGACGTCCAAGGCGAATTCACGCCGCGGTCCAGCATCGTTGCAAGCAGCTGCCGCTCGGCCGGCGCAAAGGCCGAGACGGGATGAAGTTCTGTCATTGCGAGCGCTTCCGCGCCGAAGGTGGCATGAAGCGCGCCGAGTGCGGCGCGGCGCGGTTCGCGCACGGCGGCCTCACCACCGGGCAGGCGAAACGGCAACAGATGGCGCGACACGTCGATAGCGTGACTCGTCAACCACCAGAAACTCGCCGCCCCAGATCGTGCCGTCGTCGCCATATCCGGTCCCATCCCAGGCGACGCCGAGCACTGGTCCGGCGAGACCGTTATCGATCATCCCAGCGAGCACATGGGCAAGGTGATGCGGCACGTGGCAGACCTTTGGCGCGTGACCCTCCGCAAATCGCGTGGTGAAATAGTCCGGATGTTCATCGCACGCGACCATCCCTGGACAGACGTCATAGAGTGTCGTCAATCCCTCGACCGCGCGCGCGAAGGCCGCCCGCGTTTCGGCCTGGTCAAGGTCGCCGATATGGGCCCCAAGAATAATCTGCCCGTCGACGGCAACGGCGACAGCATTCTTCTGCTGCCCGCCAACCGCCAATTCCGGCGCGGTGACGGATGAATTGGCGAGCGACAGTGGTGCATGCCCTCGCGCGCACCGGAGAATTAGTTCGCGTCCTGCCATCAGCCTGACGACCGAGTTGTCCACTGGGCGCAAGATTGGGCGATCATGTACGAGGAATACGTCGGCGATATCCTTGAGCCGTTCGATCGCCTCGTCTTCATCGGCAACAATCGGCTCGCCGCCGCGGTTGCCGCTGGTTGCCACGAGCGGAAAGCCAAGCGCGTCCATCAGGAGATGATGCAGCGGCGTATAGGGCAGCATGACGCCGAGCCACGGGTTCGACGGCGCAACACTGGGCGCGATGAGAGTCGAATCCGATCGCGCCCGCAAGAGAACGATGGGCGCCGCGGCAGAGCACAGAAGCTGCTTCTCTTCCGGGGATATGTGCGCGATCGCCGCCGCATCGGCGAACGTCGGAACCATCAGCGCGAACGGCTTGGCCGGACGCTTTTTGCGGTTGCGCAGACGGCGAACCGCGGAGTCGTTCCGCGCGTCGACAAGAAGCTGGAACCCGCCAAGTCCTTTGAGGGCGACCATCCGGCCGTGGCACAGCGCGTCGACCGCATAGTCGAGGGCTTGATGGCGGGTCGCCACTGCGTTCCCCGCCGAGTCCCATAGCGACATTTGCGGACCGCAATCCGGACAAGCATTAGCTTCGACATGAAAGCGGCGGGAGCCGGGGTCGTCATACTCCGCCTGACAGGCGGCGCACATCGAAAAACCCCGCATGGCCGTACGGGCCCGGTCATAGGGAAGGGCCTCGACGATGCTGTAACGCGGGCCGCACTGAACACAGGTTGTAAACGGATAGCGGTAGCGGCGATCGTCCGGATCGAATATTTCCTTGAGGCAATCGGAGCAGGTGGCGAGATCCGGCAGCACAACGGCCGAACGCCGGTCGGCCACCGTGCTGGGCGCAATCACGAAGTCATGTTCCGCTTGGGCCGGAACCCAACTGGCGCGGCGCCCATGGATAGCGGCCGGTGGCCTGATCTCCGCATCGAGCCGGGCCAGAAAACGCTTCAACGCCTCTGGCGAGCCTTCGACTTCCAGCGAAACGCCGGCGCCGGTATTGCGGACAAAACCGCCGAGCTGCTCGCTCGCGGCCAGCCGATGCACGAACGGGCGAAATCCTACGCCCTGCACGGCGCCTGTCATGTCTAGCCGCAGCCGCCGTCGCCTCTCAGGCCTCAGGATCAGAGGCGAGTATCGATTCATGATACGTCACCGGAGCCGTCGGGAACATCGAGATCGATGCTCCGCATCATCACGTCCTGCGCGTGCGGGTGTCCGGCATCTTGCGAGGTCTCGATCTCCAGCGCGGCGCCCTCTGCAACCGTGCCACGTGCCTCCTCGTCGAAATGCTCGCGAAAATGCTCGGGCGATAAGCTAGTCAGCGCACCAAGCCACACGACTGCGCCGGAGACGCGCTCGGCACCGGCATCCCGCGCAGCCTGTTCCAGCCGGCGCACCAAATTCCGGACGACTCCCGTTTCATGCATGCGACACGGCCTCCATTCCGGTCTGCCGAAGATGGCCAACCTCGGCGATAACGTGACACGCGACTTCAGTCGCGGCGGCCGCCACCGCAGCTGTCACTGGCGCGCCGCTCTCAAAACAGCAGCCTTCGACCGCGTAGACGAGAATGTCTTGCGGTGCGCATTGGAGCGTGCGGGCTAGACGGATCGCATCGATGAGACTGAACGCATGGCATGAGGTGAATGATACGTTTGGTGGTAACTCGTCTGCCATCAGATCGATCCGGTGAATGCGGCCGGGCACCCCCATCGGGGCGGCGGCATCCACGCACACTAGGGCGTCGAAACCGGCCCAATCTTCGATGAGCGAGAGCATGTCGCTGCTTCGGACGAGAAGCGCGACATCGGCCGGCAGCCGGCCGGCTAGTTCTTGTGCAACAATAACGCCGACCGCATCATCGCCACGATCCGGATTGCCGAGACCAACCACAAGAATTTTCCGTGCCATATCTTTTTGATCGAATGACTCGCTCA
Organism: uncultured Alphaproteobacteria bacterium; assembly: GCA_963729965.1. Classification (GTDB taxonomy): domain Bacteria; phylum Pseudomonadota; class Alphaproteobacteria; order Rhizobiales; family Xanthobacteraceae; genus BOG-931. The sequence goes on along the minus strand of CAVSPX010000002.1, from coordinate 1,038,793 downwards.
TGTTCGATGTACCGACAAGTTGAGGAAATGAGCAGAGCACGAGATGCACGGGTCGTAATTCCGAATGCTCTGTTCGCAGCGGTTCCGAATGACGTCGTCTGGCTGGTCCAGGATCAACGTGGCGACAGCGGCAAGATCCGCTTCGATGCTCGACTGGTTCTGCGATGTCGGCGGCACGATACGCGCTGCTCGGATTGTACCTTCAGCGTCGAAATCGTAACGGTGCCAGCAGATACCGCGCGGCGCCTCGGTGCAACCATAGCCAGTGCCCGCCAGCGGCTCGACCGGCACTGATGCGATATCCGGGCGTTCATACTCGCCAATCAGCCGCAATGCCTCCTCGCAGGCGTAAACGATCTCAAGCGCCCGCACGACGATGCTCTGGAACGGGTTCCTGCAGACCGGACCGAGTCCGGCATCGCGCGCAAGGGCCCGAACCGACTCCGGCAGATGGTCGAAATTGAGTGCATAGCGTGCGAGCGGCCCGACCAGATAGGCGCCGCGCCGCTTCACCGAAGCCTGCAATGCCGTTGAGTGCGCCACATGGCGTTCCTCGAACTCGGTCTCGTAATCGGCGATGTCGATATCGATATCGCGATTGGAGACGAGGCGGCCTTCGTTGAACGGATATTCGTCTGCGTGTCGCAGCGCGACAAATTCGTAGTCACGCTCGTAGTCCGGAAAGGAGAATGTCGCGACCCAGCGAAGCAGACCGATCGCGAGATCGTGGGCTCGCTTGAGGTTCTCGGCGACCGGAGCGAGTTCGGCTCGCGTCGGCACCCGGTGAAAGCCGCCCGCCTTGACGTTGACGGGATGGATCTCGCGGCCTCCGAGTACGCGCATCAATTCGTTGCCAGTCTTCTTCAGTGCTAGCCCGTTGCGGACGGCATCGCCATGCTCGCGCGCCATCTGAATCGCGTCGGGGAAGCCGAGGAAATCCGGCGCGTGCAACATGACCACATGCAAAGCATGGCTTTCGATCCATTCGCCGCAATAAATCAGCCGCCGCAGCGCCCGGAGCTGTCCATCGACCTTGGCGCCGAAGGCGTTCTCGATCGCATGCACCGCGCTCATCTGATAGGCGATCGGGCAGATGCCGCAAATTCGCGACGCAATGTCCGGCGTTTCGGCGTAACCGCGGCTGCGCAAAAACGCTTCGAAAAAGCGCGGCGGCTCGAAGATCTTGAGCTGCGCCGACGTGACCCGACCGTCGCTGACCGTGAGGTCGAGCGCGCCCTCGCCCTCGACCCGGGCGAGGTAATCCACCCGGATCGTTTTAGTCGCCATGGGCCTCACTTTCCTTCAGGAACGGTTCAGCAGCGGCGTTGAAGGTGCGAAACGCGCGCCGGATGTCTTGCGACGTGGCGCCTAGCGTCTGCCACTCGCGCGCTAGCGCCGCAGTGTTCGGCGTTTCCATCGGACCGTAGCAGCCATAGCAACCGCGCCGAAACGAGGGGCAGATCGCGCCGCAGCCGGCATGAGTCACCGGCCCTAGGCACGGCGTCCCTTGCACCATCACGCAGACCGTGCCGCGCTGCTTGCACTCGACGCAGACGCTGTGAGCGGCAACGGCTGGCTTGCGGCCGGCAAGAAAGGCCGAAATCACCTCGATCAATTGGACCTTGTTAATCGGACAGCCGCGCAACTCGAAATCCACCGGGACATGGGCCGAAATTGGCGTCGATGTTGCTAGCGTGCTGATGTATTGCGGCGACGCGTAGACGGTGGCGATGAAGTCATTCACGTCGGCAAAATTGCGGAGCGCCTGGATACCGCCGGCCGTGGCACAGGCGCCGATCGTGACCAGATGCTTCGACTGCTTGCGCACGTTGCGAATGCGCTCGGCGTCGTGCGCCGTCGTGATCGAACCCTCCACAAGCGAAAGATCGTAGGGGCCGTCCTCGATCGCGCTCGAAGCTTCGGGAAAATTAGCAATCTGGATAACGCCCGCCAGTGTCAGTAGCTCATCTTCGCAGTCCAGCAAGGAAAGCTGGCAGCCATCGCAGGAGGCGAATTTCCACACCGCGAGGCGCGGGCGTTTGTGCTCGTCCATGTCAGATCTCCCGCATGGCAAAGATGCTGGCAATCCGGTCGTATCGCATTACCGGCCCGTCCTTGCAGATGAAGGCGGGTCCGAACTGGCAGTGGCCGCACAGGCCGATGGCGCATTTCATATTGCGCTCCATCGAAAGATAGATGTGGTCAGCGGGAACACCGGCTTCGTGCAGTGCACTCACCGTGAATCGCATCATCACTTCCGGACCGCAGACCAGCGCGACAGTCTCCTCGGGATCGAAGACAAAGCGCGGAATGAGTGCTGGGACGACGCCCACATTGCCACGCCAATCGGAAGCGGCGTGATCGACAGTGACCTCGATCTCGACATCGAGCCGCCGCCGCCAGTCTTCCAGTTCGTGGCGATAAAGCATATCCGTCGGATTACGGCTGCCGAAAAGTACAGCCACCCGGCCGTAACGCTTGCGATTGGCTAAGATGTGGTAGATCGCCGGGCGCAGCGGTGCGATGCCGAGACCGCCGGCAACCATGACGACGTCCGCTCCCTCCGCTGCACTCACCGGCCAGCTCGTGCCGAACGGCCCGCGAACACCTATTGTCGCCCCCGTTTCGAGGTTTGCGAGCGCGCCGCTTACGGTGCCGACGTCACGCACGGTATGAACGAAGATGGCGTCATCGGTGCGATCGCCGCTCATACTGATGGGCACTTCGCCGATGCCAAGGACATAAAGCATATTGAACTGTCCCGGCTCGAAAGAGGGTCGCCGCCCGGAAATCGGCTTGAGTTCTAGGGTCACGGTATCGGACAGTTCACGACGTACGCCGTCGACCCGATAGACCTGCGGCACGAACGGATCGATAGGCGACGATGCAACCATGCTATTGCCTGCCATAGACGTCGAGAATCTGCAGCCTGGTCGCGTGCAGCCGCTTCACAAAGATCGGCAGAAACCGCTTCATCATTTCATAGCCGAGGTGATGGTCCGCCTCGCATTTTTGGCGCAGACAAGCCGCATCGATGCCGAGCGCCCGGGTCAGCTCCATGGCGCGCGCGTCGAACATCCACCGATAAGGCGGCACGAACCAGGAGGCGCCGACAATCTCGCCCTGCCCGAGCGTCGCAAAGACGATAGGAGTACGCCCCGGGGCCGCGATCTCAAGCGCGACCTTGCCGTGACGGATCAGGAAAAACTCGTTTGCCGGCTCGCCCTCGTGGAACAGATATTGCTCGGCCTGGAACATATGGTTGCGAGCACAGCCGGCGACGAGCTGACTGTTTTCGGGGGAGAAGCCGGCGAAAAAGGGATGCTCGCCCAGAATGCGTTCAAGTCCCGCCATGCACCTTCCCCTTCGTTCGTTGCGGATTAGCCCTGATCGCCGCGGCCTCCTCGGTGATATCGATACCCACTGGACACCACGTGATGCAGCGGCCGCATCCGACACAACCCGACGTGCCGAACTGATCGATCCACGTTGCAAGCTTGTGCGTCATCCATTGCCGGTAGCGCGAGCGGGCGGCCTTGCGCACGCTGCCGCCATGGATGTGGGAGAAATCCATCGTGAAGCAGGAATCCCACTTGCGCACGCGCGTGGCGGACGAGCCGGTAAGATCGCTGTGGTCCTCCACCGTGGTGCAGAAACAGGTCGGACACACCATGGTGCAATTGCCGCAGGTCAGGCAGCGCTCGGCGACCTCATCCCACCGGGGGTGGTTCAAATTGTCCAAGAGAAGAGCCTTGATGCCGTCAGTCTCTAAGGCCCGTCCCATCTGGCTTGCCGTGCGTGTGACAACCGCTTCGGCGGCAGCAACCTGTGCGGCCGTACCCGAGCGATGAGGCACGTGTCCGAGGATTTCCGCGCCGCCTTCGCTGCCGACTTCGACCAGGAACTCGTGTCGATTTTCGTCGACGAGTTCGGTCAAGGCCAGATCGAAGCCCGCGTCGACCTTTGGCCCAGTCTGCATTGAAACGCAGAAGCAAGTGCCTCCGGCCTGACCACAATTGACAGCAACGATAAATGCATCGCGGCGCCGCAACTCGTAAGCCGCATCCGGATACGGCCCTTTGCAAAAAACCTGATCCTGGATGCGGATGGCGTTGATCTCGCAGGCCCGCACGCCGATGAATGCGAATCTGGGAGGCTTTGTTCGCTCGTTGGTGACCGTGACACCGTCATCGCCGTTGCGTGCCGTCAACAGCGTCTCGACCGGCGGATGCAGAAATTGCTTCCACGATTGCGGGCCGACAGCAAAGCCGAACAGCGCACCGTCCTCTCGACGCTCCAAATGATAGCGGCCGGCATCCTGCCGGTCGGTCCAACCCGCCGGCAGATCGTGCAGGTGCGCAACGGCATCGTAGACGATGGCGCCGTCGCGGACAGTCGGGCCCAGGACTTGATAGCCTTGGTCGACCAGATCATGGATGAGCGCCTGCAGACCGTCGCAGGTGATCACCACTTTTGTCCCTTCCACCGAAGCGCTCTCCATCACTTAAGCTCCGCTGCCGTGCATGCAAAATTTCAAATTAAACCAACAAAGCCAGCTCGCGATGCGTTGCATTCGGTGAACTGCCCACAAACAGTGATTACACATTATAGCTGCAAAGACCATCATGTGCGAACGTTGATCCATTGCGCGATCGTCGGCCAAGCCTCCTTCAAGGTGCGCGCACCCATGAACAGTCCGATGTGGCCGCCTGGAACCAACTTCTTTTCGATTTTGTCTTTTGGCGTGCCGAGATATTTCTCGGCATCAAAAACCTGCTCCCTCGTCGTGATGTCGTCGGATGCGACGGCGAGTAGGTAGACAGGGCAGGTGATGTTCTTCAGATCCAAGCGGCGGCCAAGTCCCACGAACTCGCCTTTGGCAAGCCGATTTTCTTTGAACAATTGGCTCATCACCTGCAGGTACCAACGCCCAGGCAAATCAATCGGGTTTTCGTACCAGCCCTCAAATGTCTCTTCCTTTTTGAGAGATGCCGGATCGTCGAGGTGTTCGTAAAGATCGACTTGGTCCTGAATGTAGTGCTGCTCGGGATGCATGTTCTTCCAGCCCTGCAGCATAAACTTACCCTTCATCAGGCCACCACCGAGCCCCACCAACTCCTCGTAGAATGACATCTGGGATTCATGGGCCATACGCTTGATCGGACCATTGCCGGCATCCGTGTCAATGGGCGCACCGGCAAGGACGAGCGAGTTCACTTTATCGGGGAACCGGGCGGCAATCATTGCTGACACCCAGCCGCCTTGGCAAAGGCCACGGCAGCTTCGTGCGAGGAAAATCTGGGATTGGCGGATCGCATCGCGGTTACCAGTGCAAAATTGATATAAGGGGACGCTCATTGGCTCGATCCGACGGGATTGCCTTGACCAAGTCGTGAAGGGGGACTCCTCCACCAAGGCCCAAGTTCGCCGCCAATCTGGCTCCGCGTTGCTGCATAGTCCGAGAAGGTGCATTCTGATGTGCGCAAGACCGGTCATGAGGGGGAATATCGATTCAAAAGATTCCTGCATGTGACCGAGAGTTTCACACGCGTGCCGCCGATCCGGATGCGCCGGAGGTCGCGATGTCTTGGAACCAATACCGACTTGAAAGAGGGGAATCGAGATGAGGAAACCCAGCTCTCTGCCCGGATTGATCTTCGTCGTCATTCTCGGCGTCGGCTTGGCCGTCGCCTATTCAACATTTGCGCTTTCCGACTACGGCGAAAGCCTGTCGATCGCCCTCGGTTCCGCGGTCGTTGCCTTCATTGTCGCCTACTCCGTCAAGGTTGCGGATCAGTGGGATCGGGCCGTCGTGCTGCGGCTCGGCCGCTTCCGCGCCCTCGAAGGGCCAGGCTTGTTTTTCATCATCCCGATCATCGAGACCGTCGCCTATTGGATCGACACCCGCGTGATCACGAGCGCGTTCAAGGCGGAAAAGACCCTCACCAAGGACACGGTGCCGGTGGATGTCGATGCCGTGCTGTTCTGGAAGGTCATCGACCCGAAAAAAGCTGCGCTCGACGTTGCCGACTACGTCAGCGCCATCAATTGGGCCTCACAGACCGCGCTTCGCGATGTCATCGGCAAGACCATGCTTTCGGACATGCTGGAAGGCCGGGAGAAGATTAGCAACGAGCTGCAGAAGATCATCGATGTGCGGACCGAGCCCTGGGGCATTAATGTCATTTCGGTGGAGGTTAAGGATGTGCTGATCCCTTCGGCCCTGGAGGACGCGATGTCGATGCAGGCGCAGGCGGAGCGCGAGCGTCAGGCCCGCGTCATCCTGGGCGATTCAGAGCGGCAGATTGCGGAGAAATTCGTCGAGGCCGCCAACACCTATGCCAGCAATCCGACCGCATTCCATTTGCGGGCGATGAACATGCTCTACGAGGGATTGAAGAGAGACAACGCCACGATCGTTATCGTGCCGAGCACGGCAATCGAAACGATGCAGCTCGGCACCGTGGCCGGGATAACGGCGTTGACCGCGACGTTGGGTCAAGAAAAACGCACGCCGCCCGGTGTGCCGGGTCCATGGTCTAGCTCTACCCCCGCGAAGCCGTAATCGGGGCTAGCGCGTGGCGTCCCGTATCGGCCACGCCTAGCGTCACGAGACGCAAACCTTTGCGGGCCTCTGGTCCGGCGGTGGCATACCTTTTCCGCGCGCTAGATCCTCTCGGACAAAGAGTGGCACGGAGGCAATGATTTTGTGAATAAGCCGATAGCAATAACGCCCATCCTTGCTCGTGGGGGACGCCAGGCGGCCAAGGCACCCGAAGGATCGGCCGCGAGCGGAAAAGCCTTGGGCGAGATCGCTTGCCTTTCGCCCGACGAAGCGTTGCAGCGACTTTCCAGCACCGCGGCGGGCCTCACACCCGACCAGGTCGAGGAGCGGCTCCGTTCAGCGGGACTAAATCAAGTCGCTCACCAGGCGCGCCATACAATTCTCGGCGAGCTTATCGGCCGCTCGATCAACCCGTTGAATCTACTTTTGCTCTCGCTCGCGATCGCGTCCTACTTCCTGGGCGACCAGCGTGCCGCGATCGTGATCGCCGTCATGGTCGTTCTGAGCATCTCGCTGAGCTTCATTCAGGAGCATCGTTCCAACAATGCCGCCGACAAGCTGCAGCGGATGGTGTCGATAACCGCGACCGTGCGCCGGCAGACAGGTGCCGAGGCGCATGATCACATCGACGTGCCGATCGAGCAGCTCGTACCCGGCGATATCGTCCTGCTGTCGGAGGGCGACATGATCCCCGCTGACCTCAGGCTGATCTCGGCGAAGGATCTCTTCCTCAACCAATCGACACTCACCGGCGAGGCGATGCCGCTCGAGAAGGTCGCTGCCGCCCATGTCGGCACCGCGGAAACTCCGTTTGATCTCCCCAACATCTGCTTCATGGGCAGTGCCGTCGTTAGCGGCATCGGCTGCGGCGTCGTCGTGCTCACCGGCCCGCGCACGGCCTTTGGTCTGGTGGCGAGTGAAATTGCCAAGCAGCGGGTGCTCACGAGCTTCGACAAAGGCATCATCCGGTTTACCTGGCTGATGCTGGGTTTCATCGTCGTGATGGCCCCTCTGGTCTTCGTCATCAACGGCCTGACCAAAGGCAATTGGCTCGAGGCACTGCTGTTCGCGGTGGCTGTGGCGGTGGGGTCTCACGCCAGAGATGCTGCCCATGATCGTGACGGTCAATCTGGCAAAAGGCGCGCTGGCGATGTCGCGCAGAAAGGTCATCGTCAAGCGCCTCAATTCAATCCAGAACTTCGGGGCGATGAACGTGTTGTGCACGGACAAGACCGGCACGCTCACGCAGGATCGCATTATCCTCAAGCGCTGCCTTGATATCAGAGGTAACGACTCGGAGCGCGTCCTCGAATACGCCTATCTGAATAGTTTCCACCAGTCTGGCCTTAAGAACTTGCTCGACGTCGCCGTCCTGCAGCATGTCGAGCTCGCGGCCGGCCTCAAAGTGCAAGCCCGGTTCCAGAAGATCGACGAGATGCCGTTCGACTTCGAGCGGCGGCGGATGTCCGTCGTTCTCGGCCGCGATGACGGGGTTCATATCCTCATCTGCAAGGGCGCCGTCGAAGAGGTGTTCGCGGCGTGCAAGCACTATGTGATCGACGGCGAGACCGGACCCCTTGATGCCAGCCACTTCGCTTCAGCGATGGATACGACGGCGAAGCTCAACGCAGACGGATTTCGGGTCGTCGCGGTCGCTTTTAAGGAGATGCCGCCCACGCAGACGGCGTATTCGGTTGCCGACGAGGCCGACCTCACCTTGCTCGGCTACATCGCCTTTCTCGATCCCCCGAAGGAGACCTGCGCAACCCGGAAGCATCAATCAGCAACCTGATCTTCCCGTACCGACTGATAATAGAATTGACCTGCGGCGCAATTTGGCGAAAGTCGTCGGCCTTCAATTTATCCGGTGCCGTGATCCTCAATACGTTGCCGGAAATAATGTCTGTCTTGATCATGTTAAACCTCCTTCAGTCCGAGCCGGAAACCTGGCACGGAAAGGCCGTACTGCCGCCACCAGCATCGTCGTTGATCTAAATCAACCGGCATTCTACCGATTTCCGGTCATCGGACCCAAACGAACTGTGATTATGCGTTAGATGGAACAAAGAACCCTAGCGGGGAGTTGTCCATCGTGAGATAATTTGCATTGCAATTAGAGATACCTATGACAAATCAAAATCAAGGCGGACAGCGGACCCAACAACCGGGCCAGAAGCCAGGTCAGGGCGGACAGCAAGGCGGTGGGCCAGCAGAAGCCTGATCAGCAGCAACAACAGCCGGGGCAGAAACCCGCTCACCCCGGCCAACAAGGCGGCCAGCAGAAGTAATGCTCCTCTTCGGAGATAAGAACCCCCGGTTTCGCCGGGGGTTTTTATTTAGATCTAGCGGTCGTGATCATGATCAGGGTGGTGATCATGGTGACGGTGGCCGCCTACCACGATTGAAGGATGATGATGATGATAATGACGGACATCTCGGTCGTGGTCTCCGCCTCCGAGGCGAATTGATACGCCGCCCTCTTCGGCTACCACCATTAGCCTATCAGACGTAGTCGATCCAGCAAGTGCGGGGCCGGAGAGAAGAAATCCGACAGCCAGTGCTGCACTGGCGAGCATCATAGCTTTTTTCATGACTTATTTTTTCCTCAGCTGATTGTTAGGTGAACGCATGGCGCCCTCGAAAGTTCCTGATTCAGGAACTAAACCACAACAAAAGCGTTCACAACGCCATCTGCGACGTCGCCTCGGACACCGCAAGCTCAAACCGGGCCATTCGTTGAATTTTTGATTCGATTCTTATCCTCTATCTCCCTGTTCATTAGGTACGACGATATTTTTTAGGTTAGCATTGTCCGGTATCGGACATAATTGATCTGTATCAATGTGGCTCCTCCCTTTTTGGTTCTTTGATTCAACGTGCAGGCGCAAAATCGGCCAGTCTTGTTGATGTAGATCAACGTGGCCATTTCGTAATTGTGATCAGAAGGATTTGCATTTCACTCGAGCTTGCCTCGTGGACTATGGGGAAAGTGCGGGTGGGACACAAAGCAAGGGAGAAGATTCAATGACGAATCGACTACCGACCGCGGCGATTGCGGTATTACTTGCAATGAGCATCATGCCAATCGCAAACGTCGCATCAGCGATGCCAGTTGCGAAGGCTCTCGTTACCAAAAACGCAGCTCCATCCGACATCGAGACCGTGCAATGGCGCGGCAGAGGGTGGCGCGGAGGAGGCTGGGGCGGAGGAGGCTGGGGCGGAGGAGGCTGGGGCGTTGGTGCCGCAGTGCTGGGCGGCGCGATCATCGGCGGAATGTTAGCCGCTCCCTACTATTACGGCCCCGGCCCGTATTATGGCCCTGGCCCATATTACGCGCCCGGATACGTTTCCCCTCTGCCCGGAAACGCGGTGGCGTACTGCATGCAACGGTTCAGGTCTTACGATCCGGGGAGCGGCACATATGTTGGCTACGATGGCCTCCGTCATCCATGTCCATGAACGGATAGCTGCGAGTGCTCAGGAGCCGTTTCAAGCGGCCCTTGTTCTTTTCGCTTTATGCCGGATGAGCACTGCCTCCAGCAGCAAGACGGAACGCGATGATTTTGACGACAAATTAGGATCACGGTCACTGCGTGACTGCCATGAGTAGTTGTTTCGGCACTTGATGCAGATCTCGGCAGACGCTTCATCAGCAAGTGCGTCGCCCCCATCCGCAGGGCATTGGCCGATCGGTGAGGCTTCCTGCCAGTTCAGAATGAGCCTACCATTCACGCCAGTTTCGGAAGGCATCTGGGGAATTCCTGGTCATGTTTTCGGACATACTCTCAGATACGACGGCCTTCTATTTACATAGGGGAGAACCCCATCGATGTCCGGTGAAAGCCTTCTGATCATTCTAGTGGTCGGTCTCATTGCGGGATGGCTTGCGGGCCAAATCGTGCGCGGCACTGGTTTCGGCTTGGTCGCGGATTTGTGCATCGGCATCATCGGTGCCTTCATCGGAAATTGGCTACTTCCCCAACTCGGCATTCATCTCGGCTCCGGCATCATCACCGCCATCATCAGCGCCACGATCGGCGCTATCATCCTGCTGATCATTCTCAGGCTAATTAACCGACGCGGACGTTGGTGAAGTTACCAACTCCATTGATCGAGAGGATAGCCAGCCGTCGTCCCTTCTGCTAACGTTGAATATCCTGAAAATGCTGGGGAGACGAGCTATGTTTTTACCCGCACAATACGCGTGGTTTGAGCCCGTGCTCATTGCAAGCATCGTAGTGTTCATCATTGATTTAGTCGGCGCCTCGATCGCTTTCGGCAACCGCTTCCTCAGCGCCCTAATGAGTGCAATATTGTTTGCCATCGTGTTCGGAGGCCTTGTCTATTTCGGTTATGGCAACGTCTCGATGTCGGTGACGACGACGCCGAGTGCGACCGCCCCCGCTCAAACGCAAAAGTAGGTCGCCGGGTTAGTGGATCGAATGTGGGACCTGTCACTGCTCCCTTGTGCATCGTCAATTTCGCGAGCAATTGAACGACCAGCCGATTACGCCATCCAAACGGCTTCGATGCTTCGAATTCGGCGTCGCAGCGTGACAGTCCGATATCAAGGAAGCCCAGGCGCAGAATATCAACCGCCATTCATCACAGTTGCCAGTGATAAAGGGCGCTCCGGCAACCCGTGAACCCTCTGATGCTTGCGTTCAGACAACGGAAAAGATCCGCTCGATGAGCCACGCCGCAATCGCCAGCCTCAAGGTGGGCTCAACCTAAATCGCCGCGGATAAATGAATTCTATTTTCTTTTTTGTACGTAGCGGACAAAATCGCTTGAACCTGGGGCTTGCCCGCGTCGGTTCCTGTGGCTCGTGTGCTTGGCCCAGATCAACAGCAGCAGACGCAAATCTTTGTATAAAAATGTTTACGGTGAAGCGGGTGCCTCGAGGTCGAGCCTCGGACGGTTTAAATAATGCGCCTTCCAGCCATCGCGGCGGAAGCTCGGATAGCACGCGAGGTCCTTCGATGAGCGCACCGGAGCTTGGTCTCATCGGAGATGTCGGCGCTACGAATGCGCGCTTTGCCTTGGTTCAGCCGGACGGAACCACGACAGCCGCCCGGGTGTATGCATTGAATGATTACCCATCCCTAACCGGGGCGATTACTGCATACTTGGCCGAGGAGTCCCCATTCGCGAGGCCGGGACAAGCGGTGTTGGCGGTCGCCTCGCCGATAATGGGTGACCAGGTCACGCTCACGAACCATCCGTGGACATTCTCGATCGAGGCAGTCCGCAAGCACTTCGGGCTCAGGCGGTTTCGAGTGATCAACGACTTTGCCGCCAATGCCATCGCCATCCCCCACCTGGCCAACAGCGATCGCCTTCAGATCGGCCCTGGCTCTCCAGTGGCTGTTGCCCCTATCGGCCTCATCGGGCCCGGTACGGGTCTCGGCGTGAGCGCGTTGGTGCCCATGCCCGGCGGTTGGACGCCGATCGAGGGAGAGGGCGGGCACGTGACAATGGCGCCGGCCGACGTCCAGGAGAGCGCGGTGCTAGAGCTCATGCGCAAACGTTACGATCATATCTCGGCAGAACGGGTTCTGTCCGGCCCCGGTCTCGTCAATCTCTACAATGTCCTCTGCGAGTTGGCCGCAGTGCCGGCTGCCCCATTCACACCGCCGCAAATCGCCGATCCGCGGATCTGGGGCGAAGACCCGCGTGCGCGCGACGCCACGGAGATGTTTTGTGCGATGCTCGGGACAGTGGCCGGCAATCTGGCCCTGACGCTCGGCGCGCGGGGCGGCGTCTATATTGCGGGCGGCATTGTCCCAAAGTTGGGCACCGCCTTCGCGGAGTCCGGGTTCCGGACGCGATTCGAGGCCAAAGGTCGGTTCCGATCGTATCTTGCCGCGATCCCCACCGCCGCGATCCCCACCTACGTCATCATGCGCCCGCTTCCTGCTTTGCTGGGGGCTGCGGCGCTGTTGGAACGCCGGTGAGAAGACCTTTCGAAAACGCCGTGACGGGCACGCCGTCGATGGTGCAAGATCGCCATAACTCAGATCGCTTGGACCTTGACTTCGCCGGCTAAACGTTCGGCGTCGTCTCGCCGGCACAGCTCCGTTCCCGGCATAAGCAATGCTGCTGATCCAGCAGCTATTCCATACCGAAACGCGTCTTCGATGGAATGACCAGAAGCGATGCTGCAGATCATGGCACCCAAGAAGCTGTCCCCTGCGCCCACAACGCTAACCGGCTTTATGGGGACGGCTTGTGCCCGCAAGACTTGATCACGGGTCACCAAAAGCGCCCCTTGATCGCCCAGCGTTAGCGCAACCATCTCGGCTCGTCCGCTCCCTATGATGCTGCGACAGGCTGTGACTTGATCGCGTTCACTTTCCAGCGGAGCTACCATCAATTCTCTGAACTCTCGCAGGCTCGGCTTCACAATGTATACGCCTGCTTCCAACGCCGCTTTCAAGGGCGGCCCTGAGGTGTCGACAATCATCTTTGCGCCAGCTTGCTTTGTCGTCCGAGCTATTCGCCCGTAGAAGTCCCCCGGAACGCCAGGCGGAAGGCTTCCACTGGCAACCACGAAGCGCGTTCCCTGTTCGCGAGACGCATGAGACGCAAACGTATCGAGGTAGGCGCGCCATTCTCTCTCGCTCAGTCGGGGGCCCGGCAGAATGAACCGATATTGTCGTCCGGACACTTCCTCAAAAACCGTAAAATCCTCCCGTGTCTCTTCCGAGATCGGAACAGGAAGACCCGGAATTCCCTCCTGGTCGAGAAGATGCCGCAGTAACTGACCAAGCGTTCCGCCCATTGCATACATCGCCGTCACGTCGGCGCCGAACCGCTTCACGACGCGAGCTACATTGATACCGCCCCCGCCCGGATCGCGTCGCGCAGAGGTACAGCGTAGCTTGTGGATCGGAACCAGTTGCTCGATGGAGGTCGAAACATCAATCGACGGGTTGATGGTGACGGTGACGATGTCCGCCATTTATTGCTCACCTCAACCAAGGGCGCTCGAAGCGCACTCTGATCACCTTGCAGATGCGAACCTGAACACGATCCGGCTTGGGACAGAGTATTTTCGCCGGCTGCGGTCGAAGCAAGCGAGATGACGGCCGGGATGGCGGCCGCTCCTCCTTCCACCGGAGAAGCATTTATCCCCAGGCGACCCCTCCGAGAAGCATTCCGATGCGACCGTCTCCCCACATTGGAAGAAGAAGCCGAGAATAGGTATCCGCCGAGCTAGTAGAGCTGCTGCGCTTGGCCGAACCATGTCGGTAATACGTCGGAGCGCGGCTCTCGACCGCGGCGCTCGATTGAGAGTTCAGGTACTGCAACGGAGGACGGGCATCGATTTCATCCAAGAATTTGCCGACGACATCACGGCCGTGCTGCTCTTTGAGTTCCTCGCCGAGCATTTCGAGCCGGAAACGCACGGGCTTGTCGAAAACTGCAATCAACATCAGCCTGCCCGAAAGGTCTGGCAAGCTGGATAGGTTGACGTCATCCCAAAATGGCATGTCGGCGTCTCCGCGTTTAAGGCCTTGCCAATATGCCCGGACACGAACGAGGTCCGGTTCCAACTTCCGGGGTAGAGAGAAGGGCGCTGTTGACGTGTTCATGACCTAGCCCACCGTGGCAGGACCTGCGAGGCCCAAGGTTTAAGCGCGAACTTCAAGGCAACGACAGGTCGGGAGTGACCCACGTTCGCGATCATCGTGAAGGCTGTCGCAGGCTTTTCGCCGGGGGGCCGGCCGAGATCGCGAGAAGTAGGCAATGTGAATGTGCGGGACGTAAGGGGCCAAGCGGCATGACAATGGTCCTTTCACGTCGCGATGCCGAGCCCGCTGTTGCGGTCCCGCGCGACAGGCACTAGGCCGGATCGTCTCGTCATGCTGCAACTTGCTCATGAGCGATGCGCAATCTTGGGCGCATCAGTACCCTTCATGGCGGCTTCAGCAGCGGCAACCCTGCGCTTCACCGCGATGAAGCTGTCGGGGCTCACGGACACGGAATCGATGCCGCATGCGACCAGGAACTCGGCGAACTCGGGATGGTCGCTCGGCGCCTGGCCGCACAACCCGACCTTGGTGCCGGACTTGTGGGCTTCCCGGATGACACTATCGATCATCCACTTCACGGCCTCATCCCGCTCGTCGAACAGCCCCGCCAATTCCTCCGAATCGCGATCGACCCCGAGCGTGAGCTGCGTGAGGTCATTGCTGCCGATCGAGAATCCGTCGAAGCGTTCCGCAAACGCTTTCGCCAGGATGACGTTCGACGGGATCTCGCACATGACGTAGACCTCGAGGCCATTCTCGCCGCGCCGCAGGCCGCTTTCGGCCATGACCACGAGCACGCGGTCTGCTTCCTTGGTCGAGCGGCAGAACGGGATCATGACGATCACGTTCCTGAATCCCATCTCCTCGCGTAGGCGACGGATCGCGCGGCACTCGAGCGCGAAGCCGTCGCGGTAGCGTGGCGAGTAGTAGCGCGAGGCGCCGCGGAACCCAAGCATTGGATTCTCCTCCTTGGGCTCGAACGCGGCGCCGCCGACGAGATTCGCGTACTCGTTGGTCTTGAAGTCACTCATGCGCACGATGACCGGCTTTGGGTAGTGGGCCGCTGCAATGCGGGCGAGGCCGCGGGCCAGGCGGTCGACGAAATACTCGGTCTTGTCCTCGTAGCCTTGGGTCAGTTCCGCGATCGCGCGCTTGGCATCCTCATCCTTGAGCGTGTCGTAGCGGACCAAGGCCATCGGATGCACCTTGATTTGGTTGCTGACCACAAATTCCATGCGCGCGAGGCCAACACCGTCGGCGGGAATCCGCCACCAGCGGAAGGCGGCTGCCGGGTTCGCGAAGTTGAGCATGACCTTAGTTCGGGTCGCCGGAATGTGCTCAAGATCGAGCTCTTCCACTTCAAAGTCGGCGGTTCCCTCGTAAATGAAACCTTCATCGCCCTCGGCACAGGACACAGTGACTTCCTGTTCGTCATGAAGAATGCGCGTCGCATTGCCGGTCCCGACGATGGCGGGCAGGCCGAGCTCGCGGCTGACGATGGCCGCATGCGAGGTGCGTCCGCCATGATCCGTGACGATCGCCGCAGCCCGCTTCATAATCGGGACCCAGTCGGGGTCGGTCGTTTGGGTCACGAGAATCGTGCCATCGACGAAGCGGCCGATATCGCGCGGATTATCGATCAGGCAAGCACGCCCGGATACGACGGCATCCCCAATGCTGAGACCCGACGGCGAGTTTTCGACCCTTCGACTTGATCCGGTAGGATCGGAACGCGCTCGCCTCCTTGCGCGATTGCACCGTCTCGGGTCGCGCCTGCAGGATGAACAGTTCGCCGCTCTCGCCATCCTTCGCCCACTCCATGTCCATCGGGTAGCCGTAATGGTCCTCGATCACGCAGGCCCAGCGGCCAAGCGCCAGGATGTCCTGGTCGCTCAGCACGAACGTGGCGCGTTCCGCCTTGGAGGTCGGGACGTTACGTGTCGGGTGATCGCCGTCCTGCGCATAGACCATCTTTTTAGCCTTCTCGCCGAGCTTTTTCTCGATGATGGGCACCAGCGAAGGCTGCGACAGGAGCGGCTTGAACACCTGATATTCGTCGGGATCGACCGCGCCCTGCACCACGTTTTCTCCGAGCCCCCAGGCCGCATTGACGAGCACGACCTTATCGAAGCCGGTCTCAGTATCGATGGAGAACATGACCCCAGCTCCGCCGAGATCGGAGCGCACCATCGTTTGCACGCCGACCGAAAGCGCGACCTTAAGATGATCGAATCTCTTGGCTTGCCGATAGCTGATGGCGCGGTCGGTGAAGAGCGAGGCGTAGCAACGCCGGCAGGCGTCGAGGAGGGCCTTCTCGCCGCGAATATTGAGATAGCTCTCCTGCTGTCCGGCGAAGCTTGCGTCAGGGAGATCCTCGGCCGTCGCGCTCGAACGGACGGCAACGTCGGCGTCCGCCTTCCCTGTGCGTCGGCAAAGTTCTTGGTACGCGGCTTCGAATAGCCTCGGCGATGTCCTGTGGCCATGTCCCACGCAGGAATTCGTGGCGGATCGTGGCCCCAACCTCGGCAAGCGACGCATGGCCAGCCTCGAGTGCGGCGAGCGAATCGACCATCGTTTCTCTCAGCCCGTTCGCGTCGACAAACTGCCAATAGGATTGCGCGGTAGTGGCGAATCCTGGTGGTACTCGCACGCCCCGCTCTCCGAGATGGCGCACCATCTCGCCGAGCGAGGCGTTTTTCCCGCCGACCAGCGATACGTCTCCCCACCCCAATTTCTCGAACCACACCACCAGAGGGGCTTTCGGAATCATCGGATATTCCTTAGACAACGTTGATGCTCACGAGAGAGGCGCATTGACCACAATAGCACGTCGGCCATTAGACGTCGCGTTGTTCATCGGGGTCGAGAGTGCAACCAGCAACGGCGAACCGAGCGCCAGTTGATCGTGTGTGGCGGCAACTCCGTTACCGAGATCGAAGGTGGGAATGCCCGATGCCTCGAATATTCGGATTGCGGAGGTGACGTGCGCCAAGTCCGATCGGGCTTGCGCCGATTTCTTGCCGATTTCTTTTCGTACATCCCGATCACGGCGGAGATTCCATCGCGCTTGTGGCGCACCGTCGTGACGGTTCGGATTTTGCTCATGCGCCAAAATAGGCGCGGTCCGGTCAAAACGCTTCCAGCGCTTGGGGCATAATACCAGCCTTGGCGGCGAGGCGCGGCGGCTTGCCAACTGCCCGGCCTAGGTTGAAGGCTGTGTGCTCGTGCTACTAGCGTCGGTCCATGAAAGACAAGCATTTGCGGCGCTCGGTTTGGTCCGCCCTTACCAACAGCCTAAATCAGCCACACTTTGCAACGAATGAATTTGATCCATATCAATTTTCTCTAGGCGAATAGCTCAAAGAGTGCCACCAGCAACGGCGAACCGCGCGCCAGTTGCTCGTGTGCGACGGCAACTCCACTACGAGATCGCAGGTACAAATAGCCATAGCGGTGATTGGGGTCACGCCACGGTAGCGGCTTCGTTCAATCTCAAATCCTTAAATCAATCGATGAGCTATCGCTAAATCTTAGTGATGTCCGGGGTCAGGTGGCAGCGGCTTGATCTTTCGATTTGACGGCCTCGATTCCGTCAGACCCTAAGCGCCGAATATTCTAGAACGAAGATGCTTACCGCGCGGTTGCGGAATATGCTGAGGAAATTTGAAACGTGGACCGATGTCGTGACGCGATAGTGGCTCACGGGTCCGAGGCGATCAGTGCGGCAATCGGCAAGTCCAAAAAAAGGTCGCGTGCCTTCCACACGGTATCTAGCCCTTCACTATGCAGTGCCGCCACCTCGCCGGTGAAGACGTTCGTCCAACGTCGACCGGCTAACGTCGGCGGGCAAACGACAGCGCTGTCTGTCCAGACATCGCCAATCGGCATCCGCCCCTCCCCGGCGCCCAGGCTCACAACAAGCCGAGGAACCGCGACAGCGAGTGCTGCCTCGTCTTTGGTGCGCGTGAAGCCGAGTAGGTTGTCGGTCCGCTCGCCCGTCACGTTCAATGGAGTGTAGACGCCGTCGTTAAATAGCACGGGGCGGCGCTGACGCTCCGCAAGCAACTGGGCGGTGGCGTAGAGTTTTATATTCCCATCGTGCCAGTTCTCAAGCATCGTGGCGACTGCAGCCCGCGTCGTCGCTGTGGGCAGTTTTGGCATCACATTGAGAGCTGCAGAACGCCGTTTGAAATCGACCGGGCGCCGGTTGTCGGGATCGACGAGGTTGAGATCCCAGAATTCGCATCCCTGATAGATGTCCGGGATGCCAGGGACGGTGAGCTTGAGCACGGCTTGAGCCAGCGAGTTGATCATCCCCGGCAATGCAATACGTGTTGCGAATGCCTGAAGATCGGCCAGGAATGTGCAAAAATGATCCCAATCGAGAAGCCTGTGCACGAAGCCGGATAGTGCGGCTTCATACTGCGTATTGGGCGTTGCCCAGTTGGAACTCTGCTTCGCCTCTCGCACTGCCTTGATCATGTACGCGTTGATACGCTCGCGGAACCGCTCGAGTGGCAATGCTGCGGGTTCATCCGGGCCCAAGAGCTCTATTGGCCATGCCCCAACCAACGTTTGGTAGAAGAGATATTCGTCGTCGGGAGACGGCACCGGTGCACCGTCCACTTCTGCCTTGGCTCGCCGATTAAGAGCGCTCCACCGGCGCAGCCGCCGACCCCATTCCGCGGGGAGTTCCGTGAGCACGTTGATCCGCGCACGGACGTCCTCGCCGCGCTTGGTGTCATGTGTCGCCGTCGTCACCATCGTGTGCGGCCACAGCTTTGCGCGCTCCTCATTGAGGTGATGGAAGGCCGTGATCGTCGTGCCGAATCGGCCGGGATCGCCGCCGACCTCGTTAAGTGATAGAAGCCGCGTGTAGCGATAGAAGGCGGTATCCTCCAATGCCTTCGCGGCGATCGGACCAGTGAATTGCTGGAATTTCATGGCGAAGCCCACGACCGCCCGGCGATTGAACGTTCGCTGGCGCCTGCGCACTATATCCGTCGTCAGCACGCAGTGGATGAAATCGAAAATTGTTGCCTCCCGACTCTTGTTGCGCTTGCGCGCAAGAGCCACGGCCCAGTCAATATCGCGTCGATCTTCCGAGCTCGGTCCACGATCGGCTACGTAGGTACGATAGACGGGGAAACAGGCGGCAACCTCCCGAATCGCCGCCTTCAGGCCCGCCAAGGTGAAATCCCGTGTATTCCAGTTCCGTTCCGAGATGCGGTCGATCTCGACGGCGAGCATCTCCAGCTCGCTCGCTAATGCGGTATCGATGACGTGCTTCTTGCACTGGTAGAGAACCGTGTCGAAATCGAGATCCCGGCCGATGAAGCGTCGATAGACGCGGTCGATTGCGTGCTCGGCACGCCTGTCGACAAAAATCCCATTGATGAGATTGAGCGCGTCATAGCCGGTGGTACCAGAGACCGACCAGTCGCGGCCCAGCAACTCGTCCTGGGTCAGGATTTTTTCGACCACCATATAGGATCTTGCGTTGCCGCCCGATTCGTCGGCGGCTCGCGCTTGCAGACGCTTGCAATACTGCAGTGGATCCAACAAGCCATCGATGTGATCTATCCTCAACCCGTCGATCTTGCCTTCAGAAAGGAGATGCAACACCAGCTGATGCGCGGCGTCAAACACTTCCGCCTGCTCAATGCAAATGCCGGCAAGCTCGTTGATGTCGAAAAAGCGTCGATAGTTGATCTCGTCGGCTGCGACACGCCAGTAGGCGAGCCGATAATGCTGTTGTTCCAACAGCCGGTGCAGCGGTAAGAAGCTCGCCGGATCGCCTTTTACGCCGCGCAGACTTTGGATGGCCTGGTCAATTACCGCACGCAGGTCGAGATCGCTAACCGCAAGTTGCGCAAGCTCGCGCTTGACTGCTCCGGCGCGAGCTCGCATTGCCGCATGAGCTCGTCGCGGCACTGCCGCTGGCCTGAGCTTACGGAACGCAGCCGTCAGATCGTCGAGCGTTTTGCTGCTGCCGCCCGCCGCTGCCGCAAGAACCGCCGAATAGGTGTGCGGTGCGAGGGGAAAGTTGTGCTCGTTATACCAGACGCTGAGGCTGCCCTCGCGCTCGTTGAAGCAGGGGACGAGTTCGCCCGCCTCGAGGATGCCGCCGTAGTGATCGCCGAGAAAGGGCAGCAGCACCTTGCCGCGCAAACTCGGCTTTGGTGCGTTCCAGCAGATGTCGAAAAAGTCGGCATAGGGCGAGGCTTGGCCCCACTCCAGAACGTCGAGCCACCAGGCGTTGTCGGCACCTCCGACGCCCATGTGATTCGGCACGATGTCCAGGATCTGCCCCATGCCGCGGCGTGCGAGTGCGGCGACCATTGCGTCCAACTCGGCCTCATTCCCGACCTCCGGATTGAGCGCGTTATAGTCCGTGATGTCATAGCCGTGGCTGCTTCCTGCCCGTGCCTTGAGGTACGGCGAAGCATAGACGTGACTGACGCCGAGCGCGTGCAGATAGGGCACGAGCCGCGCGGCGTCGCGAAAGGTAAAGTCGCGGCTGAATTGCAATCGGTAAGTTGCGCAAGGAACCTGGGGAGCGGACATCAGCCGCCGTCTGCCTGCGGGCCGCGGCGAATCCGCCGGCCGGCGCGCCGCTCGTCGCGAATGGCAGCGGCAAGCGCCATGATACGCCGATCGCGTTCAAGCTCTTCGACGTCGATCAGCATCTTGCGCCGCCAATTGGGATACTCGGCGACAGTTCCGGGCATGTTGATCTGGTTCTCCTCGCCGAGTGCATCCTCCAGATGGAGGAGAAGCACCATCGCGGGACTGCGGGCGAGGAATCGGTAGGCTGCCTGAACGAGATCGAAGGAGAAGCCTGTAACGTCGTCGGGGAACGATACCGGCAACAATCCCTCCCGTTTGAAGGCCTTGATCAGGCTGAGGCACTCGCGCACGCGCCGCTCGCGCGCTAGCGCTTCAGTTTGGCGCGAGGGGTAGAGGCCGAGTTCCGTGCGCATGTGGAGATCGCGTCCACGCCAAAATCCGGGGAAGGTGGCAAGGTCATGCGTGCCGATCGCGACCAATGCCGAGGACGGATAGCGTTGCGGTGCCACGAAATCACCATGCGCGTCTTGGGCGAAATAGAGCAACCGATAAGACAAGATACCGGCCACGCGCATGCGTTCCCGGAAGCCTTCGGGCAAGGTGCCGAGGTCCTCACCGATGACGAGGCATTTTTGGCGCCAACTTTCGAGCGCGAGCACTCCGATCAGATCCGCCGCCGGAGCGCGGACATAGCCGCCATCCTGCGGATCTGCCCCGCGTGGAATCCAGTACATCCGCTCAAGTCCCATGACATGGTCGACGCGCAGCGCGGCGCCGTGGTCCATATTGGCGCGCACCGTTGCCGCGAACGGCGCATAAGCAGCCGCGCGTAGGGCGAGTGGATTGTACGCGGGGAGCCCCCAGTTCTGCCCGCGATGGTTCCACTCGTCAGGCGGCGCGCCGAGGCTGATATTCTTGGCGATGAGCCGGCGGTTCATCCACGATTCGGCCCCGGCACTATCGGCGGCGAGCGCGAGATCATGGTAGAGCCCGATTGTCATGCCTGCATCGCGCGCCGCTTGCGTGGCGGTACGGAGTTGCTGGTTGGCCTGCCACTGCAGGTACTGAAAAAATTCGATCTGATCGCGATGATCGGTAGCGAATTTTGCGACTTCAGCGGATTCACAGTCACGATAGAGCTCGGGCCAGTCCCACCACGCATTATCCGGCCCGAACTGATCGGACAGCGCCTGAAAGATGCCAATCCGATCAAGCATTTCCCCGCCCGTGAGTTGAAAGCGGCGGAACGCGGCGCCGCGTTCGCTCATCGCACCGGGGGACTTGCCACCGAGATGACGTTCACGGAACGAGCGGAAGACAAGCTCAAGCGCGTGCCGCTTTAGCGCCGCCACTTCCGAATAATCGACGAGCGCCGTTTTCCGGACCGCGTCTAGGCGTAGGCGCAAATCAGCACCGCCTAGAAGGTCCTTGGCGGGCTCGCATTCGGCGAAGTCGGCAATCGCCTCGACGTCGATATAGAGCATGCTCAAGAAACGACGATCTGACGGCGAATAGGGACTGATCCGCTCGGGGTTGCCGGGAAACAGTGCGTGCAATGGATTGAGACCGACAGCATCCGCCCCCAGCCGGGCCGCAATACCGAGAAAACGTGTGAGGTCGGTGAAATCGCCGATGCCCCAATTGCGTGCCGAGCGAAGGCCGTAAAGTTGGATTCCGATCCCCCACGCCCGTCCCTGGTCGCGTCTGCGACGCAGGACATAGCATCGGTTAGGAACGACAATCACAGGAAGGCTTATGCCTTCGTTGTCGCCGCCTAATCCTCCGATCCCGGATCCGAAAACTCGCAAGCGGTGATAGCCGGGGCCGGTCGGCATCGAGATTTCGAGCGCGCGCCGCTCAAAGACTTCGCCGTCGAGCTTACGACCCTCAAGCAGCGGCAATTCACCGAAGCGAACATTGCCGTCGCGCGCTTCACCCATTTCCTTCTCGAAACGCCATCCGATCCTTTGGCCTTCGGCTGTCGCTGGAAGGGTAAGCGGAACACGCAGGCGGGCGCCGCGCGCGTGCGGAGCAACTAGCACCGAGTTCGAGCGGGCGACGCCAGGGTGCATCCTCCAAATCACGGACGGCTGCTGCAACGGCGTCGGAGTTTTCGGCATTGATACCCATCGCGGCAAGCAGAGCGCGCTGAGTACCCTCCGTCATCCGCCGCGTGTTGCCCCAGGCATCGCGATAGGACGTGATGAGGCCGGCAAGATCGCTCAGCCGCTCGAGGGTGGCACCGCCGCTCAAACAATTTTCCTTTCGGTATCAGGATCGATCAAGCAAGCCACTGACCAGCCTGGCCAGTCATGTTGGACCGATTCACCCATCATCGACCGATGAACCGTGAAAATCGGGAGCCCCCTGCAGCATTTCAGGTGTAGGCGTTTTCATCCCTTGGGGGTCTCTGCATTTTGGCGGACAAGAAGCACGAACGAGCGCGGCGTTACAGCATAAGTATCGCCCGGCTTAAATTGCCGACTGCTGCCGTCGAGACCATCCGCCACCGATGTATCGAACGCCAATTCCCATGCCACCGAAGTATCAAAGCTCGGCATTCGATAACTGATCGGCTCGTGGTGTGCATTCATGATCACAAGAAACGTGTCGTCGGTTTCAGGCTCACCGGTTGCGGTTAGGTGATACTGGCCGGCCTCGCCACTGAGGACAAAACTGAGAAAATGAGCGGATGAGCTTTCCCAGTCCTGCTGCTCCGTTTCGGTCCCGTCTGGACGCAGCCAGGTGATGTCCTTGATCTCCGTTCCAGGTATCGGCGAGCCATGAAAGAAGCGGCCTCGACGGAAAACGGTGTGCGCGCGCCGTAACTTGACGAGCTGGCGGACGAAATCGCGCAGTTTTACTGTCTCCGCGCCTGGATCCTGCCAATGGATCCAGTTGATCTCGTTGTCCTGACAATAGGCATTGTTGTTGCCCCTCTGCATTCGACCGAGTTCATCGCCGGCGAGCAGCATGGGCGTGCCCTGGGACAGAAGTAAGGTCGCTAGAATGTTGCGGCTTTGCCGTGCACGCAATTCGCGGATCGCCGGATTGTCCGTTGGCCCCTCAGCTCCACAGTTCCAGCTGTGGTTCTGATCGGTCCCGTCCCGATTGTTCTCGTGGTTCTCCTCGTTGTGCTTGTCGTTGTAGCTGACGAGGTCGTGCAACGTGAAGCCGTCGTGGGCAGTAGCGAAATTAACGCTCGCCGACGTGTGCCGCCCCTTATGGTAAAAAATGTCGCTTGACCCGGTGATACGCAGTGCAAGCTCTCCGATGACGCCGTCATCGCCCTTCCAGAAGCGCCGCACGGCATCACGATAGCGGTCGTTCCATTCCGCCCAGTCGGGTGGGAAGTTTCCGAGCTGATAGCCATCGGGCCCTACGTCCCACGGTTCGGCGATGAGTTTCACCTGCGAGAGGGCCGGATCCTGCCCGATGGCGTCGAGAAATCCGGAGAACGGGTCGAAACGACCGTCCTGCTCGCGCGTGATCGTCGTGGCGAGGTCGAAACGAAAGCCGTCGACATGCATTTCCTGAACCCAATAGCGCAGCGAATCCATCGCGAGATGAAGAACTCGCGGATGATGCAGGTTGAATGAGTTGCCGCAGCCCGTGAAGTCCACGTAATGGCGGCGATCGTTCGCATCGAGACGGTAATAAGATGCGTTGTCGATGCCGCGGAATGATAACGTCGGGCCGAACTCATTGCCTTCGGCGGTGTGGTTGTATACGACGTCCAGAATGACTTCGATGCCCGCCTCGTGCAGAGCCTTGACCATCGTCTTGAACTCGCCGAGCTCCCCGTTGCTGGAATAACGCGCCTCCGGCGCAAAGAAAGCGATGGTGTTGTAGCCCCAATAGTTGACCAAACCTCTCGCCGCGACCGGTGCCTCGTCGATGAAACCCTGGACAGGCAGGAATTCGATCGCGGTGATGCGGAGGTCGCGCAAATAGTCGAGAACGGCAGGCGTGGCGAGAGCGCCGAAGGTGCCGCGTAAATTCTCGGGCACCTGCGGATGCAGCTTGGTAAGCCCCCGTACGTGCGCCTCGTAGACGATCATTTCGGTCCACGGACGGCACGGCGGCTGATCGTCGCCCCAGGTATGTGCGGTGTCCGTGACTACGCATTTCGGCATGAACGGCGCACTGTCGCGGGCATCGAACGATAGATCGGCGTCCGCATGGCCAATCGAGTAGCCGTAGAGCGCGTCGTTCCATATAAACCGGCCGACCAGCCGTTTGGCATAGGGATCCAGCAGGAGCTTATTGTGGTTGAAGCGATGGCCGCTTTTGGGATCGTAAGGACCGTAAACGCGAATGCCGTAGAGGTGTCCCGGTCGCAGATCGGGAAAATAACCGTGCCATTTCTGATTCGTGTACTCCGGCAATGCGATGCGGGCCGTCTCGCGCTCCCCCTTCTCATCGAACAAGCACAATTCAACGCGCTCGGCGTTCTCAGAGAAAATCGCGACGTTGACTCCCTTCCCGTCCCAGGTGGCCCCAAGGGGTTGCGGGCTGCCAGGCCACACGCGCGTGCCGAATTCCGTCGTGCCTTTGAACATCCTAAGCGAATGTTGCATCGCCGGAATCGTTGTCTCCTTCTTGCTGACTGAAGAACTGTCGGCCATCTCGCGATTATCCCCCGATCTCGTAGATTCAAGATCCTTGCGGGGTAAAAATCAAAGCTGCAAGCGGCGGCAAAGTCAGTGCTAGCGAGAATGGCTGGTCATGAGAAGGCACAGCTTCAGCAACGCTGCCACCGAGATTTCCTACGCCGCTGCCGCCATACACCTCTGAATCGGTGTTTACGCACTCTCTATAATATCCGCCGCGAGGTACGCCGATGCGGTAATTGCGCCGCACCACCGGCGTGAAATTGCAAACGATCACCACAAACTGATTACGGCTTTTGCCGCGTCGGATATACGAAATGACGCTTTGCTCCGCGTCGTGGCAATCGATCCACTGAAATCCTTCCGTCTCGCAATCCAACTCGTGCAGTGACGGAATGCTGCGGTATAAATGGTTCAAATCGCGCACGAGGCGCTGCATGCCTGCGTGCATCGGATCGTCAAGCAGCTGCCAGTCGAGCCCAATGTCGTGGTTCCATTCACGCTCCTGAGCGAATTCGCCGCCCATAAACAAGAGCTTCTTGCCGGGCATCGTGTACATGAAAGTCAGATAGCTGCGCAGATTGGCGAATTTCTGCCAGCGATCACCCGGCATTTTGGCCAGCAGAGAGCCCTTGCCGTGGGCGACCTCGTCGTGGGACAGGGGCAGAATGAAATTTTCAGTGAAGGCATAAAGAAGTCCGAAGGTGAGGCTGCCGTGATGGTGCTTGCGATACACCGGGTCCTTGCTCATGTAGAGCAGAGTGTCGTGCATCCAGCCCATGTTCCACTTGTAGCCGAAGCCGAGACCGCCGACATAAGTCGGTCGCGACACTATCGGCCAGGCGGTTGATTCCTCCGCCACAGTGAAGGCTCCGTTGCCGCGCGCATAGACGGCTTCGTTCATGCGCCGCAGGAAATCAATCGCTTCGAGGTTTTCGCGGCCGCCGAAGCGATTTGGAATCCAGTCGCCCTCCTTTCGACTGTAGTCGAGATAAAGCATGGAGGCGACGGCATCAACACGCAGCCCATCAACATGGTACTGATCGAGCCAGAACAGGGCATTGCACAGAAGATAATTCGTCACTTCGCGCCGGCCGTAGTTGAAAATCAAGGTATCCCAATCTCGGTGGCGGCCTTGGCGCGGATCGGCGTGCTCATAGAGCGCCGTGCCGTCAAAGTTTGCCAGCCCATGCGGATCAGTGGGGAAATGGCCGGCGACCCAGTCGATGATGACACCGATGCCCTCGTCATGGCACCGCTCAATAAACTCGCGGAATTCGTCGGGCGAGCCGAAGCGGCTGGTCGGCGCGAACAGCCCGATCGGCTGATAGCCCCATGAGCCGTCGAACGGATACTCGCTCACTGGCATGAGCTCAATGTGCGTGAAGCCGAGATCACGAACATAGGGGATCAGCTCTTCGGCCAGCTCACGGTAAGTGAGATAACGCCCGCCCTCAGCGAGGCGCCGCCGCCACGATCCGAGATGAACTTCGTAGATCGCAATCGGTGCGTCGCGCGCCGCGACGGCAGAGCGACGCTCCAGCCACGCACTGTCTTGCAAACGTTCGTTGCGAAGATCATAGACGATCGACGCTGTTCCCGGTGACCGCTCGGCGTAGAAAGCAAAGGGATCAGCTTTGAGTGCTAAAAGCTCACCAGCATGCGACTTGAGTTCGTATTTGTAGAGCTCACCCGGCGTTATGCCAGGAATAAAAATTTCCCACACGCCGCAGGATGGATGGCAGCGCATCGGATGGCGGCGCCCGTCCCATTGATTGAACAGACCCACGACGCTAACGCAGTGAGCATTCGGGGCCCAGACGGCAAAGCCGACGCCGCTGACGCCATCGATCGATGCGAGATGCGCCCCAAGTTTCTTGTATGCGTACCAATGTGTCCCTTCGGCCAGCAGATAGATGTCGGTCTCGCCGAGCAACGGAGGAAACCGATACGGGTCTTCGACTTCGTAATCGTTCCCACCGATCGCGAAGCGCAGCCGATAGGGAAACGGGCCTTCGGCGTCCAAGCGGCCCGCGAAAAGACCACTAGAATGGACGCGCTTGAGTTCCAGCCGAGTTTCGCCGGTCCGTGCGTCTACGACCGCGGCCGCATCAGCTTCCGGATGAAAAGCACGGACCACCATGCCGCCGGCGGTGTCCGGCCCGTGCATACCCAGTACCGAGAACGGATCGCCGTGGTTACCCGCGACAATCGCCGCCGCTGCCGCGGGGTCCACCAGTTGCCTCTGTTCACTTGCCATGGTCGATAATCCCCACGACCTCGGCGAGCGGAATATGGATCCAGTCCGAGCGATTGGCGGTCTCGTGGCAAATCTCGTAGAGCGCCCTTTCCAGCACAAATACCCCGATCAATTGGTTGAACAAAGCCTCGTTGCGCAGAAACAATGGACACCCGCCGATCGCGGCGCGATAGCCGGCAAGAAACGACTGTCTAGCACGCCGACGCCTGTCCTCGTTCCTTGGTTGAATCGCGCCGCGCGACTCGAAGTTCTCGGTGGCGATGCCCGATTCCATAACCGGGAAGCAATCCAGGTAATACTTAAGACGACGGCTGTCAGTGATTGCATCAGGGTACTGGTAAGCAGGAATCTTGTCCACTCCGGCCATCCCCTGCGTCATCCGAAAATTCGGCGATTTTTGGTGAGTGAACGTCGCCATTCTGACCCAATACCACGTTCCTGAAAGGGTGACCCTTCAACGATTCTCAATTCAGCTTGGCTCTGATTCAAAACACGGCGAACGATGGAGGTTCGCAATAGGGGTTGGCAACCACGAGCTATCGCTTTTATTACGCGGGAATAACGCGTCCCATTTTGACGTGGATCAACGGCCCTGTTGCAGACCTGATTAGATAAGATACCTTCAGGCGCGTTGGACGGTGCAGCAATCCCCGGACGATGTGCCTGCGAGCCGAACCCGTGCCGGTGGTGCATGGCTATGCTAAATGAAACGATTTGACCTTGCCGTCACAGGCGGTAGTTGTCCTCGAGTTGGAACATGCGGACGTCTGCTGGTAGTGAGACTCAATCAGATGTATCCAACCGAAAGTGGCCCGAAACCTTAAAAAAACAGGAGCTTTGACCGGAATTATCTATTCGCATCGCAACACTAGGTTGGCCATGCGCGACCTCGTGGTGGAACCGGGCCAAGCCGATCCGCTCGGTGCTTCCTGCCATGCGCAGGGCGTCAACTTCGCTTTGTTTTCGGCGCACGCGGAAAAGGTGGAGCTATGCCTGTTCGACGTTCGGGGTGAGTCCGAGCTGGCGCGCCTGCCGCTCGCCGCGCGCACCGATGGGGTGTGGCATGGCCACGTGCGGGGCCTTCGCGCCGGTCAGCGATACGGCTATCGCGTCTACGGACCCTATGCGCCGGAGCAGGGCCACCGGTTCAATCCGCACAAGCTGCTGATTGATCCCTATGCGCACGCTCTCGACCGCGCCTTTGATCTGCAGGAATCCCAGTTCGGCTATCGAGTCGGTGATCCGGCCGGCGATCTCAGCTTCGACGACCGAGATGACGCGCCCGACATGCCGAAGTGCGTGGTGATTGACAGCCGCACGATCAATTCGACTGACAGCGGGTCACGGCCCAACGTGCCGCAGCGCGATACGGTGATCTACGAGCTGCATGTGCGCGGTATGACCAAACTTAGCGCCGATCTTCCCGCGCCTGTGCGCGGAACTCTCGTGGGTCTAGCCGCACCGCCCATTGTCGCACATCTGCGCGCGCTTGGAATTACGGCGATCGAGATCATGCCGATTCATCCGAGTGCCGATGAACGGCACCTCGCTCAGTTCGGCCTGCGCAATTACTGGGGCTACAACCCGGTTGCATTCTTCGCGGTCGAGCCGCGCTACGTGCACGCTGACGGGATCGCCGAATTGCGTATGCTCATTCGCTTCCTGCATGAGGCCGGGATCGAGGTGATCCTGGACGTCGTGTTCAATCATAGCGGCGAAGGAGATGAACTGGGACCGACGCTATCCTTTCGCGGCATCGACAATGCCTCTTACTATCGCCTTGATCCCGATGACCGTCGCCGCTACGTCAATCACAGCGGCTGTGGCAATACGCTCAATATCGAGCATCCGCGCGTGCGCGCGCTCGTGGTCGACGCCTTGAGATACTGGGCGGCGATGGGCATCGATGGGTTTCGCTTCGATCTGGCGGTGACGCTCGCTCGTGAGAACGGTCCGTTCCGGCCGGATGCAGCGGTACTCACGGCCATCGCCCGAGATCCGCTCTTGTCCGGCCGCAAGCTCATTGTGGAGCCGTGGGACGCCGGCCCCGACGGCCATCAACTCGGTCGCTTCCCGCCTCCTTTCGTCGAATGGAATGATCGCTTTCGCGACACTGTTCGCAGGTTCTGGCGCGGCGACCGCGGGCAGGCCGCGGATCTAGCAACACGACTTGCCGGATCCAGCGACGTCCTGGGCGATCGCGGGCCCTTGGCCGGTATCAACTATGTGACGTCTCACGACGGATTCACGCTCCACGACCTGGTCAGCTACAACCACAAGCACAATCTCGCCAACGGCGAGGGCAATGCCGATGGCACGAACGAAAACTTCAGTTGGAATTGCGGCGTAGAAGGCCTGATCGAGGACCACGCCGTGCGGGCGTTGCGTTTGCGCCAAAAGCGCAATCTTATCGCCACCTTGCTGCTGTCGCTCGGGGTGCCGATGATTAGCGCTGGCGACGAATTCGGCCGCAGCCAGGGCGGCAACAACAACGCCTACTGCCAGGACAACGAGACAAGCTGGATCGACTGGCGGCCACTCGGCCGCGATGACGAGGCATTCCTGTGCTTCGTGCAGCGCGCCATCGCGCTGCGGCGCGCGCATCCCGCCCTTCGCCGCCAAGTGTTTTTGAGCGGCGCACCAGCGCGGCTGCCTAGGCTCAGGGACATCATCTGGATGCGGCCCGATGGCGGCGAGATGCGATCCGACGACTGGGGGAATACGGAGCTGCGCAGCTTCGGCTGCACCTTTGATGCAGTTGACGCAGCCACGGGACCACAGCGCTATGCCCTGCTTGTCAACGGTGCGCTGGATGAAGTCGTGTTCACGCTGCCGCCCGAGCATGGCGGCCCATGGCGCGGCTTACTCGATACCACCTCAGAAGATGGGTCAATGGATGGCGTCGCGCCTGCCGGCGCGCCGTGGAGGTTGGCGTCGCGCAGTCTGATTCTTTTGGCAAAAGACAGTGCCGCGATAGCAGAGCGCGCGTCATGACATGGGAAACGATGCTAGCCCGCCTAGCCGTGCTGGTCGGCATCGAAACCTCCTATATTAATATATATGGCCGCCGCATCGACACACACCTCAATGCCAAGGTTCGGGTACTGGCAGCGCTCGGCTTCGACGTCTCCTCGGTCTCGTCTCTCACGGCTGCCGTAGTGGCCGTAGAGGAGGAGCCGTGGCGACGATGGCTCGCGCCGTGGATGGTCCGAACCGCGGATGCGTCCGGGCTCGACCTCGATCTCTTCCTGCCCGCCGACGATTCCGACCAGCAGTGGAGCTGGGAGATCGCTTTTGAAGACGGTGGGACCGATTACGGCACGTTTCGTCGCGAAAACCTCGTTATGCTCGGTGCCCGAGAGATTGACGGACGTCGCATCGAGCATCGGCGGCTGTCACTCCAGCGATCGGGGCCGATCGGCTATCATCGCGTGCGGGTGAGTGGCCCGTCCGAAGTCGAGGCATCGTTGGTGCTGGCGCCGGACCGCTGCCACGTACCGCAGGAGCTGCTCGAAGGCCCGGATGGGCGCGCCTGGGGACTGGCCACCCATCTCTACGCGCTACGCTCGCAAAGCAATTGGGGAGTGGGGGACTTCGCCGATCTCAACCGCTTGTGTCAGATCGCCGGGGAAGCGGGCGGTTCGGTTGTGGCGACTAACCCGTTCCATGCCCTGTTGCCGCGCCGTCCCAGCGACGCCAGCCCCTATTCCCCCTCCAGCCGGATCTTTCTGAACCCGATCTATATCGATGTTTCGGCGGTGCCGGGATTCCTAAATTGCCCCGCGGCGCAGCCGTCGGAGGTGACGCTCTCCGTGCTTCGCAAAACCGAATTTGTCGACTACCCCAATGTCGTGGCGACAAAGCTGCGCGCGCTTGAAGCGCTGTTCGAGGGGTTCCGCGCTCGGCTTGACGGCAGCGGTGAGGGAGACAGTGAGGTCCAGGCGTTCCGACGCTTTTCCGCCGAGGCCAGCCCCGCCCTCCAGCGTTTCGCCGCCTTTTCCGTGCTTGATGAGCTAAATTCTGGTCCAATCGGAGAGGCCATCCCCTGGTCGCGCTGGCCATCAGCTTTTCACACACCGGATGGTCCGGCAGTCGATCGATTGGCCAGCGAGCGATCAGAGCGCCTAGCGTTTCATCAGTATTTGCAGTTCCTTGCCGACCGGCAACTTGGGCGGGCCGCCGACAACGCAAGGCATGCTGGCCTGAATATCGGCATCATGCGCGATCTTGCCCTCGGCGTGAGCCCGGACGGTGCCGATGCCTGGATGTATCAGCAGGCGTTCGCGAACGGCCTGCGCTGCGGCGCGCCGCCTGATGATTTCCATCCGCACGGCCAGGAGTGGGGCGTGGTGCCGTTCAACCCGCTTGCACTGCGGCGGGACTACTCCACGTTCGTCGCAACAGTACGCGCCAACATGCGCAACGCCGGCGGCCTGCGCTTCGATCACGTTGCCGGCTTGCAGCGCCAGTTCGTCGTTCCGCTGGGTGAACAAACAGGCCACGGATGCTACCTCAACTTTCCCCGCGAGGAGCTCTTTGCCATTCTCGCGCTCGAAAGCCGGCGCGGCTCGTGTCTCGTGCTGGGCGAGGACCTGGGAACCCTTCCTGATGGCTTTCGCGACCACATGCGCTCACACGCAATGTTCAGCTGTGCCGTGCTCTATTTCGAACGGTTGAGCGACGGTCGGTTCCGCAGTCCCCGCGATTATCCCGCGCAGTCCATCGCCAGCGTGGCAACGCATGATCTGCCCACTCTGGCCGGATACTGGGAAGGACGCGATATCGCGGCGAGGCAGCGGGTCGGCATCTCCTCGGCGACCGAGGTCGAAGAGACGCGGCAGCAGCGCCTCGACGATTGCCGTCGCCTGAGTGAGACCCTTGCTAGTGCCGGCTTCCCGCTGCCCGCACTGGCTGACGGTACACAACACGCGCCGTCGGACCTCGTCGACGCGATCCACCGCTTTCTCGCCGCGTCGTCGACGCGGCTATTTCTTGCCCAGCTCGACGATCTCATCGGCGAGGTCGATCAGATCAATGTGCCAGGTACGGTTGACACGTACCCCAACTGGCGCCGCAAGCTATCACTCGATGTCGAGGCAACGACCTTTGTCGAAACGATCGCGCGACTTGCCAGACTCTGCCACGAACAGGGGCGCGCACAGTGGCGCAAGCCGGAGGCCTAGGCTGTGGCTTCCTGTGCTTGCGCGTGGGGCACCGGCTCGGCCTCCCAGACCGCGGTAGCGTATTCCCGCACCAGCCGATCGACCGAGAAGGGGCCCATGCGGGCCACGTTGAGAATCGCCATGCGCGTCCATCGCCGCGGATCGCGAAAGGTAGCTTCGATCCGATCTTGGCATTTCACATAGGCGTCGTAATCGGCAAGCAGCATGTAGTGGTCGCCATGTCGTACTAAAGCGTCGAAAATCGGCACAAACAGATCGGGCTGCTCCGGCGAAAAATAGCCGGTGCGGATCATGTCGAGCACTCGCTTGAGTTCTTCATTGGTCTCATAGATGGCCGCCGGGTCATAGCCACGCTGGCGCAGGTGGCGAAGCTCATCGTAGACATGACCGAACATAAAGATGTTTTCGCTACCCACTGCGTCCGCAATCTCATTGTTGGCACCGTCGCGGGTGGCGATCGTCAGCGCGCCGTTGAGCGCAAGCTTCATGTTGCCGGTGCCGGACGCCTCCGTGCCTGCCATGGAAATTTGCTGAGATAGG
The DNA here is from genome assembly GCA_963729965.1 of uncultured Alphaproteobacteria bacterium. Lineage (GTDB taxonomy): Bacteria > Pseudomonadota > Alphaproteobacteria > Rhizobiales > Xanthobacteraceae > BOG-931. The sequence continues at coordinate 1,005,524 of CAVSPX010000002.1, read as the reverse complement.
TCCGCAGCGGGAATTATGTCATCGGCAGTCTGAACATCGTAATTCGGGATAAAAACAACCTTTAGGCGCCCTTCGACGCTTGGGTCGTTGTTGATGATATCCGCGACACGATTGATGAGGTGGATGATAAGCTTCGCCATCTCGTAGCCGGGCGCCGCCTTACCGGAAAAAATCAGTGTTCGGGACAGGATATCATCGTCCATGAATTGGCGAATGCGGTTGTATCGCGTCACAGCATGGAGCACATTTAGAAGCTGACGTTTGTATTCGTGGATCCGTTTGACGTGTATGTCGAACATCGATTGCGGGTCAATCGAAACGTCGAGCCTCTCTAGAATAAGCTGCGTCAACCGATGCTTGTTGGCAATCTTGACCGCGCGGAATTCCGCTTGAAATGCCTCATCATCCACGCAGCTCTCGAGTTCCTGCAAGCGATCGAGATCGCAAACCCATCGATCCGAGATTCGCGCCGAAATCAGCCGCGCCAGAGCCGGATTGGCCTCCAGCAGCCAGCGCCGCGGCACGATCCCGTTGGTCAGATTGACGATCCGGTTCGGGAAGAAGCGGTCGAAATCCTGAAAGATCATGTCCCGCATCAAACTCGTATGCATCCGCGAGACGCCGTTGACCCTGTGGCTCCCGACGATCGCCAAATGCGCCATCCGGACCGAGGGCGGCGGCGACTCGTCGATCATCGACATACGCCGCAGCAGATCGACGTCGCCGGGATGGCGGTGCATCACATCGCGCAGGAAACGATGGTTGACCTCGTAAATGATCTGCAAATGGCGGGGGAGCACCGCAGCGATGAGCTCGACCGGCCAGTTCTCCAGCGCTTCCGGCAACAGCGTATGATTAGTAAATGCGAAAGTGCGGACGGTCATGCTCCATGCTTTGTCCCAGTCGAGCCGATAGACATCGACGAGGAGACGCATCAGTTCGGGAATGGCCAGAGCAGGATGCGTATCGTTTAGCTGGATTGCGATCCTGTCGGCGAAGTCCTCCAAGGAGGAATATTTCCTTTGAAAGCGGGCCAGGATGTCCTGCAATGACGCACTGACGAGGAAGTATTCCTGCTTCAAGCGCAGCTCCTGTCCCATGCTGGTCATGTCGGGCGGGTAGAGCACCTTAGAAATGCTCTCCGATTCGTTCTTCTCCTTAACTGCTTCGATGTAATTGCCACGATTGAAATAAGCGAGGTTGAAATCCGTGGTCGCCTTGGCCGACCACAGACGGATCGAGCTCACGGTGTCGCTTCCAAAGCCGATGACGGGAATGTCATAGGCCAGAGCCACGACGTCGTCGGTATCTGACCAATGGCAGATGAGCTCGCGATTCAACCCGCTAACTTGAGTCACGTGCCCGTTAAAATGAACAAGATAGCTGACATTCGGTCGGCTGAATTCCCAGGGGTTTGCGTTCTTGAGCCAGTTCTCTGGATGCTCGACTTGCTTTCCATCTTCGATCTTTTGACGAAACATGCCGAACTCGTAACGGATTCCGTAGCCGAATCCGGCGTAATGCTGGGTTGCCATGGATTCGAGAAGGCAGGCCGCGAGCCTGCCGAGACCGCCATTGCCGAGCGCAGGTTCAACTTCGAATTCCCAGAGTTCCTCCAGGTCGATATTGAAATCCGCAAGTGCCTTCCGGCAGGGTTCAAGGAGTTCCTGCGACAGGAGATAGGATTTAAGTAGGCTCCCGGGAAGAAATTCGAGTGAGAGGTAATAAATCCATTTCGCATCATGCATAAAATTTCGCCGCCAAGTACGAATTCGCGCCGAACTGAGGCGACCGCGCATGAGATAGGCGAGCGCATAAAACCAGTCCTGCTTGGAGGCAAATGCCGGGTCGCGACCCATCTGCTCGATCATGCTGCAGATGAGCTCACGTTTGATATCTTCACACTCGGTGCAAACCGGAGGAAAATCCAGCCCGAATCCAGCTTCACTGAGACTAGCACTCATAGGCGTCCTGACCTCCTGCTGTGCTCGCCGCCGCCGTTGCACAACGAACTTACGATATATGCGGCTAGCTACAACATCTTCAATAATCTGCGAGTACCCACATGAATGTCCCCGGCCCCGGCCTCGGGCATGAGCCACCAGATGAATCGCTACCCGGCCTTCGGTGACGTCACGGTTTTCATAACTCTCGCGTCATCTGCTCGAGCACCAGCTGCACTATATGCTGGAGCTTGCAGCATGATCTCGTTGATACAGAATTCGTCGGTCAACAGGACTACCCGCTTTGCCACGTTCTCGGCGAGATCGCTGAGTGGAGGATGGTATATTCGTGGTCGCGTGACCATCACAAACTGATCGAGGCTCGAAGATGCCGCCTGGGAAATCGAGACGCATCGACAGGCCTACACCAAAAGGTGGAACCTCCTCAACCGCGAACTAGAGCATGTCTCGGCTGAGTTGAATCCAGGATTCTCAATGTTAGGCGGATAAGCGAGACTTGAGGCATTGATTCGAGGGAGGAGATTGATGCCGAAGCCCTGTTCTCTGGGCTTGCGGATGCGCCTGCTTGATGCGGTGATGGCGGGAGCGTCACGACGCGAAGCGGCTGATTGCTTTGATGTCAGTGCCAGTTCTGCAGTGAAATGGCTGCAACGCTGGGAAGAAACTGGAGGTGTCGCGGCCAAGCCAACCAGGGGAAGTATTTCGCCACTGGAAGAATACGCGGACTGGCTGTTGGCTCTAATTGGCGAGCAGGCGGATTTGACGCTGGATGAAGTCGTCGTTGCGATGCGCAAGCGACGGATCGCCGGTAGCCGCAGCGCAGTGTGGCGCTTCTTTCAGCGGCACAGAATCAGCGTCAAAGGAAAGTCTGCGGGCGGCGAAGCAAGAGAGCGCCGATGTGGCCCGCGCTCGGCGGCGCTGCGTGCGAGAACAGGGCATGTTTGATCCGGGACCGGCTGGTGTTCATCGACGAGACCTCAACCAACACCGCCATGGTGCGGCTTCGAGGCCGCTGCCCGCGCGGCGAGCGATTGATGGCCGGGTGCCGCAGGGCATTGGAAAACCATCACTTTTGTGGCCGGCCCGCGCCATGACAAGAGGCTTGCGCCTTTCGTGGTCGATCGGCCGATGATCAGAGCCACCTTTCTCGCCTATCTCGAACAAGGCCTCAGGCCAACACTCAAGCGCGGCGATATCGTCATCGTCGACAACCTTCCGGCCCACAAAGGTGTTGCTGTGGAGAAGGCCATCACGACTGCGCGTGCCCGGCTGCTTTATCTGCCGAAATACTCGCCAGATCACAACCTTCAGCAAATTGAAAGCGCTTCTGCGCAAGGCCGCTGAGCGAACCATTCCCGGCCTCTGCCGCAAAAATGATTGCCGCTTTTAGCGCCAGAGAATGCATAAATCACTTCTCCCAGGCGGGCTATGCTTCTAGCTAGATGACCGAAATCCGCTCTAATTCTCGACGCACCATCGTTTTACTTTGCCGCCAGTCTTTTTATTTCCGTCATCGAACCGACACAGCACAGTCGCCAAACGACGCACGCGGCGACGAATTTCGCGGTCGGTCGCATATTCTTTTTTCCTTTCGCCCCGAAATGTGTCTGAGCGAGGGCGACGGACGCCTGTACCGATGTTGGATAGCAAGCTAAAGAGCAGACCTGACGCATGCTCTATCGCAGCGTCCTCTATCCTAGCGCGCCAGTTATTATCACCCTGGCTCTTCTTGCTGAACGAAGCCGAGTGAAATGTCCGCCACCGGACATTGAGCTTGCCTCCACCGCCAAAAAGGCGCAACTTGCGATGGCCCTGGAGCCTGCAATGGACAGGTTCGTCACCCGAGAAAATATTGAGCGATATCGCAAACTTGCCAGCGAAACGATAGATCCTACCGAGCGATCAAGGATTATGAAATTCCTGGCCGACGAAGTGGCCAAGATCAAATTGGAACTGAGGCGCAGAGGCGACGCTCCCGAAGGGACGATCAGGCGGCAACCGAGAAGCGGGTCGAGCGTGACCGAGAGGAACAGCGAGGCGGTGGCTAGCCGCAAGGCTCAGACAAGCAGACAAGCAATCTGGCGCATGCGCCCTTGATCTGAATCAATGCTCCGTACAGCTGGCCGATGGATTATTGTTTCGCAAGAGCAGTAGCCGGCTGCTCGTAACGGAGAAAGGACGCGCCGTACGACCCCGGCACGTTCTTTGCTTGGACCGCTCTGGGGAGATCATCCTTGCGTGTACTGTTCGTATCCTCCGAAATCTACCCTCTCGCCAAGACTGGCGGCCTTGCGGATGTAAGCGCAGCACTGCCAAAGGCGCTGAGTGCGCTCGGCGTCGAGATGCAGCTCCTGCTTCCGGGCTATCCGAAAGCCATCGAATCCGCGTCCAACAAGTCAGTGGAGGTCGAACTCGCGGATTTCATGGGTGCAGGTCCGATGCGGCTGATCTCCGCGCGCACGCCTGACACATCCCTCCCCATTTGGCTCGTCGACTGCCCTTCGCTGTTTCGGCGTTCCGGCGGTCTGTACCAGGACGAGAATGGGCAAGACTGGCCCGACAATGCGCTACGCTTCGCAGTGTTCAACCATGTTGCTGCTCGACTTTCGCTCGGCCTGATATTGGCAAATTGGCGGGCCGACATTGTCCATGCCAACGATTGGCATGCCGGGCTACTTCCGGCGATCTTAGCCGGAACCTCCGGCCAAAGGCCTGCGACAGTGTTCACGATGCACAACCTCGCCTTTCAGGGTCTGTTTCCCGCTTCGCTCTATCCCCAGCTCGGCCTTACTGGTGACAGCCTTATCCCGGACGGGATCGAGTTCTATGGCAATATCTCGTTCCTCAAGGCTGCCATTAGCTACAGTGATCGTCTGACAACCGTGAGCCCCACATATGCGCGGGAGATCCTCACTGCCGAATATGGATGCGGACTCGAAGGGCTGCTGCAACGTCGCGCGCAAGATCTCGTCGGCATCCTCAACGGTGTAGATTACCGGATTTGGGATCCCGCAACCGACGCTCATCTCCCCGCCAACTTCAATGTACAAAACATCGCCGGCAAGCGGGTGTGCAAGACAGCGCTGCAAGCAGAACTCGGTCTTGAGGTGGATTCCAAGGCCGCGCTCGTCGTTCTTGTGAGTAGAATCACGGAACAGAAGATGGCGGATGTGGTTGCCGAGACGTTGCCCAGGATCATCGAGAATGGCGCCCAATGCGCGCTGTTGGGGGATGGAGATCGCCGCCTCGAAGAGCGCTTTAAGCTAGCGGCGCGCCACCACCCGGGTCGGATCGCGGTCCGCATCGGCTACGAGGAGCCGCTTGCGCACCGGCTTCAGGCTGGCGGCGACATCTTGCTTCATCCGGCCCGCTTCGAGCCGTGCGGGCTCACGCAGCTCTATGCGATGCGCTACGGCACCTTGCCCGTCGTGAGAAACACAGGCGGGCTTTGCGACACCGTAGTGGACGCGACCGACCACTCGGTCCGTCAGGGTACAGCAACCGGGTTCGCGTTCGAGACCGCGAATTCCGCCGATCTGCTTCACTGCATCGAACGGGCGCTCGCGCTCTATCGGCAGCCCTTGGCTTGGCGCAAGATGCAGCGACAGGCGATGGCTCAGGATTTCGCTTGGTCGGAATCAGCGCGTCGCTATCTGGCCCTCTATCGCGACCTAGCGCCACAGCCAGTCGAGATATCTGAGGCGGCCGACCCCGTGCTCGAAAAGGCGGCTGGATTAAGAGGATAGTGTGCGATGATACCCGATCGTCACGCCGAGATCGCAAAGCGAGCCTATACCATGTGGGAGCTGGAGGGTCGGCCGACTGGAAAAGACCTTGAGCATTGGCTCCGCGCGGAGGTCGAGCTCGACGCAACACGGCACGTCCAAACGGCAAAAGAGGTAACACCAAAGCTACGGCGCCCCGCGACGAAGCGTGGAGGGCCGGGCTCGCATAGCAAGGCGGGCAGCTGAGCCGCGATCTCGGGACGAAACTCTCTACACGCAGTCATCCTCTCCGCCAGAGAGACCCGAAGTGTCATTCGGCCCTTTAATTGCGGCTTGATGTCAAGCTTCCTCTTAAGCCATTCGGCGACGCGGTAGCGCTCGGCCCGTCGGAGCGGGTTGAGGTTGCGGATACGGAGCGAGCGCGGCTGGCAAATCGAAAGCCAGCCCGGCAGGGCGTCGTTAGCTAAACGGTAAATCTGAACGCGATTGCGTTGATGCCATCGCCGGGGTCAAGGTCCTTTCCGAGGTCGCAGAGCGCCTCATGATGATGTCCGGATCGGGCGCCTCAACGTGTGCAGCGGCGTGCGGACGAGCCGCCACCAGCCGAATGACCGAGGTCACCACGACCACCGTCCCAGCGGGACATCGCCAGCCCGGCGGACCGGACCAGGAACTTGCGTAAGCGTAATAAGTTTAGGTCGCCTTCGGCTGACCCCAGTCGAACGATGTGCCGTCGACCCAGATGCAGTGGAGAATAACGGCGATTTTCCGGGCGATGGCGACCTTCGCCTTCTTCATGCCGATGCGTTTTGCGAGCTTCATGCCCCAGGCCTTGAGGGACGACCATTTCTTTGTCCGATAAAGAAGAACGGTCGCGGCCTCGAACAAGTAAGTTCGGAGAAGCCGGTCGCCCCATCGAGATATCTTGCCATTGGTATCAGTTTCGCCAGATTGGTTGCGCCGAGGTGTGAGGCCCAGATAGGCGCCCACTGTCGAGGCCGATCGGAACCGCGACGGGTCATCGATCGTGTGGCGGAACGTTAGGGCCGTCACGACGCCGACCCCCGGGACCGTCATCAGGCGACGCGTCGTCTCGTCCAGTTTTGCTAACCGGCGGACCTCATTATCGAACTTACTCTGTTGTTGACAGACATGCTCATGGATCGTCAGGAGCGGCGATATCACGCTGAGGAGTTGATGGTCATCGCCCAAAAGCTCGCTAACCTGGTTGCGGAACTGAAGGCCGATGGCACGTGGGAACAGCAACCCATATTCCTTGATTAGACTGCGAACCTGGTTCTCAATGTCCCGGCGAATGGTCACGAGACGGGATCGCGCAACGAGTATCGCGCGGATCTTCTGGCTTTCTTCGCTTTTGATCTTCACTTCTCGGTACCAACCGACCCGCACGAGTTCGGCAAGACCCAGCGCATCGTTCTGATCACTCTTGTTCATGCGAACCGACAGAGCTGCGTGCGCATGCCGAGCGTCGATGCAGACTACGGGGAGATCAACCCTGCGGAGTTCATGCCACAGCCAACTCGCCATCGCCCCGGTTTCAAAGCCGATGCGCTCAGCATCAGGCGCATTTTTGCGAAGCAGGTTAGTCAAAGCACCCGGATCAGATTTAACCTTTCCCTCAAAGATTACTTGCCCCGTCTCGCCGACTACACACACAGCGGTTTCCCTTTGCGAGACGTCCAGCCCAACGTATTGCTTCATCATAGCTGCTCCGAATCGTTTGATTGCGAGAGCCCTACGATAGCGGGATCATCATGTCCCACGAGAGCCGACCGCAATTACGTCATCGTGTGCAATTTTAACGGCGTGGACGGATCAAGCTTTAGACGCCAGTTCCCATCATGGGCTCGATCCGCTTGATGCGGGCCAGCCTCGCGCAATCTGCTCAGCGGTATCGAAGTGATGCATGTCAATGAATGCCGCTGATGCGGCCATTAGAATTTCGCTTGCCCGTATCCTCGATAGGGAAGGCTGAAATGTTTAAGGATGCCCTCATGTCCTCCTTCGGTTCAAAGCCCGCCAAGAGGGCGGCGGTCATGGCTGCAGACTTACGCTGCTCGAGGCTATATCGCTTGTTCCGGAAAGCTATGCGCGTGAGCTCCGTTTGGGTCGAGCCGACGCGCGGTGCCGGTCCGTCGCAGGTCATCGGCCGTATGGGGGTCCACGATGAGTGACGCAAAAGATGCGCCAGTAAAAGTAAGTCCCCTGGCAGGCAAGCCGGCCACATTGGCAATGCTGGTCGACGTGCCGAGGCTTGTTACGGCCTATTACACCGGCGTTCCTAATTCTTCGGTGCAGGAACAGCGGGTTGCGTTCGGCACCTCGGGGCATCGTGGCTCCGCCTTTGAATGCACTTTCAACGAATGGCATGTTTTGGCGATCAGCCAAGCTATTTGCGATTACCGCCAGCGACAGGGCATAAGCGGCCCGCTCTTCCTTGGCATTGACACGCACGCACTGTCTGTGCCGGCTTGTGCCAGCGCGCTCGAAGTGCTGGCGGCCAACGGTGTGGAAGTCCTGCTCGCGGATAAGGACGAATACACGCCTACTCCTGTGATTTCTCACGCAATACTCGCTTACAATCGCGGCCGCGACACAGGGCTAGCGGACGGCATTATCATCACGCCTTCGCACAATCCGCCAGACAACGGCGGCTTCAAGTACAACCCGCCTAACGGCGGGCCGGCGGATAGCGATGTCACGGGATGGATCGAAGCGAGGGCCAATGCGTTTCTGGAAAGCGGTCTCCAGGGCATGAAAAGAATTTCTTTCGAACAGGCCCAGCGTGCCACTACCACGCACCGGCATGACTTTCTCAATGCTTACGTAAGCGATCTCGGCAGCGTGCTCGATATGGATGCGATTCACGGCGCGAACATCAGTATGGGCGTGGATCCGCTTGGTGGCGCCGGAGTTCACTATTGGGGCCCGATTGCCGAGCGCTATGGTTTGAATCTCACGGTTGTGAACGAGGTCGTCGATCCGACCTTCCGGTTCATGACGGTCGATTGGGACGGCCAGATTCGCATGGATCCGTCATCGTCCTATGCAATGCAGAGCTTGATCGACCTCAAGGATCGCTTCGACATCGCATTCGCTTGCGACACCGACCACGATCGGCATGGGATCGTCACCAGGGACGCGGGGTTGCTGCCGCCCAACCATTACCTGTCTGTCGGGATTCTCTATCTCTTCCAGCATCGAGCGAAGTGGAGCAAAAATGCGGCGGTTGGCAAGACGGTAGTAAGCAGCCAGATGATCGATCGCGTCACGGCCAAGCTCGGCCGGAAGCTCTACGAGGTGCCGGTCGGCTTCAAGTGGTTTGTGGATGGCTTGCTCGACGGCTCGCTTGGCTTCGGCGGGGAAGAGAGTGCGGGGGCATCTTTTATCCGCCTGGATGGCAGCGCCTGGACCACAGATAAAGACGGCATTGTTCCGGCTTTGCTATCGGCGGAGATTACTGCGCGTATGGGCCGCGACCCCGGCGAAATCTACCGTGAGCTCGCGCGCGAGTTCGGCGAACCTGTTTACGATCGTGTTGAGGCGTCAGCGACCCCGGAGCAAAAACAAAAGCTGGCGCAGCTCTCGCCACGGCAAATACTCTCTGCGGAACTGGCTGGCGAAAAAATCCAGAACATCCTCACCAAGGCTCCTGGCAACGGCGCACCCATCGGTGGTTTGAAGGTGATCACTGAGAGTGGATGGTTTGCCGCGCGTCCGTCCGGCACTGAAGACATCTACAAGATATATGCTGAGAGTTTTCGTGGAGCGGATCATTTGCGCCGCATCCTGGCGGAAGCACAGGCCATCGTCGGCGCCGCGCTGGCGGCGCCCATGCAGCAGCTGGAAATTGCGTCTACGATAAATTTGAAGTAGACGCCATGAGCAAACAACCACAAATCAGTCACCCGAAGGAGCGTCCTTTATCCACGGATGTCGAGGGATTCAATTCCCTGTCCGAGCTTGCCCTGGATATGCGTTCATCGTGGAATCATGCCACCGACCAAGTGTGGCGGCAGCTGGATCCTGTGCTGTGGGAGCTCACGCATAACCCTTGGGTCGTCCTCCAAACGGTCTCGCGGGACAAACTCCAGCGTGTTTTAACCGATCCCACTTTTCGCAAAAACGTTGACGATCTGGTGCAAGCCAGGCGGAATTCTGCGGAGGCGCCCGCGTGGTTTCAAAAAACCCACCCCCAATCGCCGTTGAGCTGCGTTGCGTATTTCAGCATGGAATTCATGTTGAGCGAAGCCTTGCCTATCTACTCGGGTGGGCTTGGCAACGTGGCCGGCGATCAGCTCAAGGCCGCTAGCGATCTGGGCGTGCCGGTCATCGGCGTTGGGTTGCTCTACCAGCAAGGCTATTTTCGCCAGGTGATCGATAAGGACGGAGCGCAACAAGCCCTCTTCCCGTATAACGACCCCGGACAGTTGCCGATCACGCCGTTGCGCCAAGCGAACGGCGAGTGGTTGCGGTTGGAGATCGCCTTACCTGGTTACTCGGTCTGGCTGCGCGCCTGGCAGGTCGAGGTCGGCAGAGTGAAGCTTTACCTGCTGGACAGCAATGACGCGGCGAACCTGCCCGCGCATCGAGGGATCACCAGCGAGCTCTATGGCGGCGGGCCGGAGCTGCGCCTCAAGCAAGAACTGCTCCTCGGGATCGGCGGATGGCGGCTGCTTGGTGCGCTTGGCATCGATCCGGAAGTCTGTCATTTGAATGAAGGGCATGCGGCCTTCGCGGTGCTGGAACGCGCGCGGAGTTTTATGCAAGCGACCGCGCAGCCCTTCGAAGTCGCGCTGGCCGTCACTCGAGCGGGGAACCTCTTCACCACCCACACGGCAGTGGCCGTCGGCTTTGACGATTTCGCACCGGCCCTCATCGAGCAATACCTCGCTGGTTATGCGGAGCGGAGGCTCGGCATAACACTCCACGATTTGCTGGCTTTGGGCCGCCATAACCCCAATGATTCGTCGGAGAGTTTCAACATGGCATATCTGGCGGTCCGCGGGAGCGGGGCGGTCAATGGCGTGAGTCGCTTGCACGGGAAGGTGAGCCAGCAGATCTTTCTGCCTCTCTTTCCAGACTGGCCCCAGGACGAAATCCCAGTCGGACATGTGACTAACGGAGTCCACATGCCGACTTGGGACTCGGCCCCAGCCGACGATCTTTGGACGGCGGCTTGTGGGAAGGACCGCTGGCTGGGGACGATGGATTCTATGGAGCAGGACATTCGCCGCGTCTCCGACGCCAATCTTTGGCAATTTCGCACTGTCGCCCGCACGGCACTTGTTGAATACGCTCGCGAACGATTGTCCAAGCAACTGGCCGCCTCCGGCGCGTCGCCCGATGAGGTGGACGGGGCGAAACATCTGTTCGACCCCAATGCGTTGACACTGGGCTTTGCGCGCCGCTTCACGACCTACAAGAGACCGAACCTGCTGCTGCACAATCCGATGCGCTTGTTGCGTCTTTTGGCTAATCCTGAGCGCCCAGTGCAACTCATCATCGCTGGCAAGGCCCATCCGGATGACCAGCCGGGGCTGGCCTTGATCCATGAATGGATAAATTTCATCCGCCAGCCAGAGACCCGACCCCACATCGTCTTTCTGAGCGACTACGACATGCTGTTAACGGAGCACCTAGTGCAGGGGGTAGACGTCTGGATCAACACGCCACGGCGACCTTGGGAGGCCTGTGGAACGAGCGGTATGAAGGTCCTCGTCAATGGTGGCCTCAATCTCTCTGAGTTGGATGGCTGGTGGGCGGAAGCGTACACCCCCAAAGCGGGCTGGGCATTAGGTGACGGTCAGAACCATGGGGATGATCCTGCGTGGGACGTGATCGAAGCCGAAGCACTCTACGCGGTGCTGGAAGCGGAAGTGATTCCAGAGTTTTATCGACGGAATGAGCAAGGCATCCCGACTGCCTGGGTGGCACGGATGCGGGAGAGCATGGCCCGGCTGACACCGCGATTTTCCACGAACCGCACGGTGCGCGAATACACCGAGAAACATTACCTCCCGGCTGCAGCCGCCTACCGGAAGCGCGTTGCCGATAAAAGCGCAGTGGGCAGGAACATAGTCAATTGGGAACATACTCTGAAAGAGAAGTGGGCCACGCTTCACTTCGGCGAAGTGAAAGTTGAGACCCGTGGTGAGCAGCGCGTATTTGAGGTTCAGGTCTATCTAAATGACCTCGATCCCAAGATGGTGCGGGCGGAGCTCTACGCCGACGGCGTCATGGGTAGTGCTCCCATACGGCAGGAAATGAAGCTCGTTCGCCAACTGGCCGGCGCGTCGGGCGGCTACGTTTACAGCATGGCTGTGTCTAAGGCCCGCCCGGCGACGGACTATACAGCGCGAGTGATACCGTACTGCGACGGCGTGGCGATCCCACTCGAAGACGCACGAATCCTGTGGCAGCGATGATCCGATCGACGGGAGAGAAGACGATGCAGAAAGCGACGGAAATCACCTGCGTGTTTCTGGATATCGGCGGCGTCCTGCTCACCGACGGATGGGGTCGTCATGCCCGCAAACGGGCGGCGACACACTTCAAGCTGGAGGCAGCCGAGATGGAGGACCGGCATCGACTGACCTGGAACACCTATCAGGAGGGAAAATTCATGCTAGAAGAATATTTAAGCCGAGCGGTCTTCTACAAAAAGCGACCGTTTACCCGGGCTCAGTTTCGGCGCTTCATGTTTGCGCAATCGAAACCTTGCCCCGAGATGATCGAGCTGGTCGCTCAGCTCAAGGGCCGGTACGGGTTGAAGATCGCCGTGGTCAGCAACGAAGGGCGCGAACTGAATGCGTATCGGATTCAAAAGTTCAAGCTGAACGGGTTTGTGGATTTCTTCATTTCCTCCTGTTTCGTCCACGTCCTGAAGCCCGACGCGGACATCTTTCGGCTTGCGCTGGACATCGCGCAGGTGCCGGCGCTGAAGGTCGTCTATATCGAAAACACCCCAATGTTCGTGCAGATGGCGGAAGGTTTGGGAATTCGAGGCATTCTTCACACGGATTACAGGTCGACCTCCGCAAAGCTGGCCTCTCTCGGATTGCAGAATGACGCAGGACGCAACCATTAAACCAGGCCAGCTCTCCGTAACCGGTTCCGACATGGGTGACTTACCTGACCGTGAGATGCAGGACATGCGGGCGGCCGAAACGGTTGCGCTGTTTTGCTGCCAGGTGAAAAGTTGGCTCGGCGCCTTCGCCGCTGTGCTCGGTGGATTGGACATGCTCGTCTTCGGAGAAGGCGTCGGCGAGAACGCACCCACGGTCCGAGCCCGGATTTGCGATGAGCTGGGATTCCTTGGAAGCGAACTCAAAGACGGCGAATGAGGATTTACTTCCGCGGCCATCAGCCGGGTCACGGTCCGCGTCATTAGCACGGGCGAAGAACGCATGATCGCTAAGAGGTTCAATTCTTCTTTTTTCAACCAAGGCCTAGAACGCGGGAAGCCTATGAACACAAAAACTCTTTCCCCGGAACTGCTCGACAAGATGGATGCCTACTGGCGCGCCGCCAATTATCTGTCGGTCGGCCAGATTTACCTCTACGACAATCCACTGCTGAAGCAGCCGCTGAAACTGTCGCACGTGAAGCCTCTGGTGGTCGGACACTGGGGCACGACGCCGGGCCAGAACTTCATTTACGTGCACCTGAACCGGGTCATCAAGAAATATGACTTGGATATATTCTACATCGCCGGTCCCGGCCACGGCGGCCCTGCGCTGGTGGGCAATACTTACCTCGAAGGCACCTACAGCGAGATTTATCCGGACATCAGCCAGGACGAAGCCGGGATGAAAAAGCTGTTCAAGCAGTTCTCTTTTCCCGGCGGGATTTCCAGCCATGTTGCGCCGACCACCCCGGGATCGATTCACGAAGGTGGCGAGCTAGGATACTCGCTCAGCCATGCGTTCGGGGCCGCGTTCGACAATCCCGATCTGATCGTCGCCTGCGTCGTTGGCGACGGCGAGGCCGAAACGGGTCCCTTGGCGACCGCATGGCAATCCAACAAGTTTCTCGATCCAATTGCCGACGGAGCCGTGCTGCCGATCCTGCATCTCAATGGCTACAAGATCAGCAACCCGACCGTTTTGGCCCGCATCGAGCATGAAGAACTGGAGCAATTCATTCGAGGCTGCGGGTGGACGCCCTACTTTGTGGAGGGTGATGAGCCGGAAGCAATGCATCAACTCATGGCCGGTACTTTGGAAAAGGTCATCGAGGACATTCGGCAAATCCAAAGCAATGCACGGATCAATAACGACACCACGCGGCGGCGCTGGCCAATGATCGTCCTCAAGTCACCCAAGGGCTGGACGGGACCGAAAGTCGTCGACGGACTGCAAATTGAGGGCACCTTCAGAGCGCACCAGGTGCCGCTCTTGGTGGATGCTGAGCATCCCGATCACGTCAAGCAGCTCGAAAGTTGGATGAAGAGCTACAGGGCAGAAGAACTGTTCGACGAGGAGGGTCAACTCATGCCGGAATTGGCCGAGCTGGCACCTAAGGGCGAACGGCGGATGGGCGCCAACCCTCACGCCAACGGCGGCATGCTGCTGCGCGATCTGCGAATGCCGAACTTTCACGTCCACGCGGTGAATGTACCTTCGCCGGGTGCCGTTGACGGCCAAGATACGCTAGTGCTGGGTAAGTTCCTGCGTGACGTGGAAAAGCTAAACCAGGATCAGCGCAATTTCCGGATCTTCGGTCCCGATGAGACGCTCTCGAATCTTTTGGGCGCGGTTTTTGAAGCTACCAATCGTCAGTGGGACGCCCAAACAGTTAAGAATGATGAATTCCTCGCGCCCGCCGGACGCGTCTTGGATTCAATGCTCAGCGAGCACCAGTGCGAGGGTTGGCTGGAAGGATATCTACTAACCGGGCGGCACGGGTTGTTCAACAGCTACGAGGCCTTCATTCGCATCGTCGATTCGATGTTCAGTCAGCACGCAAAGTGGTTGAAGGTAACGCTTGAACTGCCCTGGCGCCGGAAGATCGCGTCGCTGAACTATCTGCTCGCCTCCCACGTCTGGCAGCAGGATCACAACGGCTTTACGCACCAGGATCCGGGTTTCCTCGACCACGTGGTCAACAAGAAGGCTGATATCGTGCGCATTTACCTACCGCCCGATGCCAATTGCCTGCTGTCGGTCTTTGATCACTGCCTGCGCAGCCGGCATTACGTCAACGTGGTGGTGGCCGGCAAACACGCCCTTCCGCAATGGCTAACCATGGACGCCGCCGTTGTGCATTGCGAGGAAGGAATTGGCATCTGGCAATGGGCCAGCAACGATCAGGGCAGCGAGCCGGACGTGGTCATGGCCTGTTGCGGAGATACGCCCACGTTGGAGATCTTGGCTGCTGTTTCCATCCTTCGCAAACATCTGCCGGATCTGAAAATCCGGGTGATCAACGTTGTCGATCTGATGAAGCTGCAGTCGGAGAGCGAGCATCCGCATGGGCTGAGCGAAACGGATTACGACTCGCTGTTCACGAAAGACAAGCACATTATCTTTGGCTTTCATGGATACCCCTCGCTGGTCCACCGGCTGACCTACCGTCGGACCAACCGCAATCTGCACGTCCGGGGCTACAAGGAAGAGGGCACGATCACGACAGCTTTTGACATGAGGGTGCAGAACGATCTGGACCGGTTCCACCTGGTGCAAGACGTGGTTGATCGGCTACCGGATTTGGGCGCTAAGGGGGCCTACCTGAAGCAGATGGTGCAGGACAAGCTCATCGAGCACAAGCACTACATCGACAAGCACGGCCAGGACATGCCGGAAATCCAGAGCTGGAAATGGGGCAATCCCGAAAGGGTGCGCAAGAGCATATAGTCAGCGCGACGACGCTGGGAGTAATAGGAGTAGCTCGGGTGGTGAAAATAAAGGCCGCCCAGAATGGTCGCTCTTGCTCAATCCCTTATCGACAACTAGTCGGGAAATTGGAGTAACCGTCGATGCGCTCGATCAGGCGCATCCGGCGGCGATGCAGGCGACGATGGCCAGCAGGGTCGTGAGCATGACGCTCTGTTGCTCCGACCGTCTGACCAGTTGAGCGCAACCTGAGGTCACCGTGAGAGAAGTCGCTTCGGATTCGAATCGATTGAGCTAACCGGTCAAAAGCGCGGGCCGCCCATTGCGCTAACGCGGGCCGCGGCGAGCCCGAAGTCGCGCCAGTGATCGCGCTCTTGCCAATACAGCGCCGGCGGCAGCCCGTTGAAGAATTGTTCGACCAAGTTATGCACTTGGTACAGATTAAGGACTGAAGCAGATCGGCGCCTGGTCTCGACGCCGATCGGCACGCTAGGCCATTGATTAATCTCCTATCAGAGGGGTCACACCTCAGCGCGTATTCACACCAAGCTCTTGATGGAAACTCTTTGCCGGCGGGGTTCCTCTTAATTCTCACCTTCGATGGCGACATGGAAGTCTTTGCCCACCCAATCCTGCGTGTCACGCCATTGAAACGTAAAATTGATACAGTGTGCGTGTGACAACGCGGCGGCGCCTAGTTCGAAGCCGTGCAGGCCGAGACCAGTGTCCTGCGTCTCACCATCGGCAACATTTTGCCAGCCGTTCATACCCCAATGGATCCGTGCGCCGCGCGGTAAGGCGATGATGAGCGCCATGTCGTGTCCGATCCAGCCTATGGGCGCATGCAAGCACCAAATCGCGCGCTTGGCCTCGGGACGCCGACCGCCGTAGCGCCGCCACACCGCCGCTGGCCGGTCGAACGGATATTTGAGATGACGCGAAATCATCAGCTTGACAAACTCCGCATGGGCCCAGGCCAGCGGCATGGCCGAACCTGTTGGCCGTCCTGGGAAAAGCCGTCGCTCCGGTAAGGCGGCGCTGTCCCAGACTTGCTCCGGCATCATGCCGCCCGGCCCCGTCATCGCCGCCATGGCGTTGAGGTAAGGCGCCGGATCGTTTCCGGCGATCAATTCGTAATGACCGCGTTCGCCGATGAGGAGGGGCCAAGCACGCCCCCGGCCCGTGCCGTCGAACGGCCGCCCGTCATCGTGCTCGCCATAACCGTCGCCATTGTAGCGGTGCCAGGCTGGGCCATTTGGCGTGTCCACTTTGAGTAGTGCATCCACCACCGTGATGCTGTCGCGAATCTGCGGATCGTTCGCGCTACGCAATCCGAAACGTACGAGTTGAAGGAAATCGATGCCGATCTCTTCGTCGGCCGGCACCGCCGCATGCCGCCTTCGGTTCTTGAGGTTCAGGATACTCTGCAAAGATTCTGAATCGCTCAGCACTTTGGGCGGTGCCACGCGGATATAGTAGCTTTCCACCCCGAGCCGCCGGGCAAGCGGCGTGCCCCGGACTGCCGTCCAAGATTCGAGACTGGCATTCCAGAAATCCGCCAGCATCAAGGCAAAGTCCTTCGCCAACTGCGGCAGGAATGGCGCTCCGGCCACTAACGCAGCGATACAGATCGAAAGCGTGAAGGTATTGATGCCGGCGTTTTCTTCCCACCGATCCTGTGGGCTCGACGGCCCAGTAGCGGCAATAAAACACAATGCGCGGTGGATCATGTCAGTTGCTGCGATGCCGTTCAGCGCCTCGCGCTCGGCCATGCTGGCGGCCAGCAGCACCGGGAACGCGACCTCGTCCAATTGCAAGCCCTGCCAGTAGGGCGTGCCGCCGAGCCACTGGTTTTGGTACCAGCTTCCATCCTGTTTCTGAGTGGCAATCAGGTAGCGGAGCGTGCTGCGCACTTCCTGTTCGGCGCCGAAAGCAAGTAATGCGGTTGCGCATTGCACCAGGTCGCGCGGCCAGACCAGGTGATAGCCGCCACGATCATCCCGGCTGTTACCCCACGGCACGCTGAGGCTGGCAGTCATCGCTCCCGGATAGGTCTTGTCGCAGTGCGTGCGCAGGACCATGGACGAGAGGACAAACTGGGTGGCCAGTTCATTCGATTCGTCGGGCTGCAGCAGGGCGCGCTCCTTGCAGCGCAAATGCCATCGCCGCCAGGCTTCGATCTGGCGTTCGAGTATGTTGTCGAACGGTTGCATAAGGCTCGATACGGCAAGCGTGGCGGCGGCCTGCATGCTGCTGCCGAAGCCGAGACCCAAAACCGCCTTGCGGGGCAACGCGCCGATCAGGGCGACATTGCCGGGGCCTGCGCTTGCGTATTGCAGAGTAAGCGCGCCGTTGCGGTGAAAATCCTGCCAACCGTCGCTTTCGCCGACATAGCCTGCGCTGGCCGGGCCGAATGCGTCCTTCTGAGCGTCGTCGACGGCCGCAAGCGCGAGACCGAAGGGGCCCTGCTCGGCCGCAAGCACGCGTCGCGTTCCATAGCGCTGGATTTCCGCGGTATTGTCGCGGCCCTCGGTACCGAGCCGCGGAGCGATGAGCACATAGGGTGTCAACGCTGCATCACCAGTGAGGTTGACCTCAATCACTAATACGTCGCGATCGGGGTCAGGCGTCACTCGCAAGGTCAGCGTGAAGCGCTCGTGAGTATGCGTGATTTCGACGGCTGGAGTGCCGGGCGCCATGAGCTGCAAGGTGTAATTTTCCAGCCGTTTAACTTCCACCCAGAAGCCAAGGCCATCGGCCACGATGAATCCAAGATCGCGGATCTGCGGAATATCGAGGCGCGGATAATACACTTCGTTGACAATGCCGAATCCGAGCGTGAACCAGACGCGCGACGGACCAAGCGCGCAGCCCACGATGTCCTTGGCGCTGCTGGTCCAAGTCGGTGCGATACCTGGACTGCCGGGCGCATGTCCGTCAGGTTCGCCGCTCAGATCACGCATGCCCTGCGTGCTCATCCCAGAGATGAAAGCCGCCGGCAAAGGCATTTTCGCCGGGAACGGCACGATACGCTTCACGACCCCGGCGGGATAACCGGCCTCGGCGAGAGCAAAAGGCGGCGCCACGCCCGCGAGTGCCGTGCCACCAAGTGCGGCGATAAATTCTCGTCTTGCGATGTCAATTGCCATTTGACTCCCACTGAGATCATGCCCTCCGCAATGTAGGGAAGGATATCACGCCTCGCGTTGGAGGTCTGTGACCATGCGTCACCTCCGAGATGACGCTCCAACCGATCGCCGGCCAGCTTTAGCAACTCCGGCGCGGCCGAGAGATACCAATATGTGTGAACCGGGTTGATGTGGCCGAGATAAGTCGACAGGATCGCCAATCTCGCGCCTGGATCATCGCCGTCGCGATAGGCGTCGAGGATGGTGTTGACTGCAAAGCCGTGACGAAGATCGTGCAGCCTCGGCCGGCATGCTGCCGAACGCGGCAGATGCCGGCATGACGAACAAGCCGCTGGAACGTGTTCTGCACGTTCGTATAGAGCAGCCTCGTGCCAGCTGGCGAGAGGAACAGGGCCGGGACGTTCGGCGACTGGCGAGGACGATCGGCGCGGCGGAGATAGTCGCCAAGGGCGGTGACCGAGGGCACTCGAATATCAGAGGCGTCATCGGAAACGGCTCCATGGATATTGCCGTTACCTCGGAGCAGGATGGTTAACGAACGGTTAAGCAATACCTGCGACCGTTGGCCGGTGAGCCACCAACGGGGAGACGTTCCATGCTTTCCGTCTGCCGCGCTTTTGATGATGATCCATGCCCTGTCTCCGATCATGTTTTGGCACAACTGTACGGTGCCAACGAATGTTCGTTGCCGGGGCTGCTTGACGCCATAGATCCGGCGATCAAACCGGAGCTTGCTTTCTTTTGCTATCGCCGTGCTCATCTTGAGACCGTGGGTTTGGCCATTGCTGCCAACTGCGATGAAAGCGAATTGGTTTGCGCTGGCGGAGAAGCGGGGACGGCGCTATTCGCGAGGTCGCGGGAAGCGTGGGATTTTGTGCCGGTTAGGCCCGCTTCTTCCTCCCGCAGGAAGATTACACTTGCGAGTGGACCGCTGCGTAGTTGGGCTTTTGAGGAAGAGGCTGACGACGCGCTACCGGCGTGATGCAGCGCGAACGTTTTCATTTCGTCGGCGATGTTGGGCGCGCCCTAATGCGTCAACACGTAGAACGCCAATCATTTCTTGGAGGGTAGGCGCTTCGGTATGGGAATGAGCTTCTCAAACGCGCGTTCCAGGGCTTCTAATACCACTTCTGCATCAGAGTGAATTCAGGATATAAGGGAAAGAGGTGATGGAGCGAACCAATTTTGCATTACGCTCGATATAGAGGATGGCCTGCCTGAGCTTGGTCCGGACGGCGTCCATAGATTTGAGCGCATAGTTCTTGAAGATTTTTTCACGGATTTCGTCCCACAGGTTTTCCTTCGGATTGAGCTCCGGCGAATAAGGCGGGAGATACAAGAGCGTGATGTTGTCGGGAACGACAAGGTCGCCGCAGCGTTGGGCGCACCATCGAGAACCAGCAAAATATCCTGGCGAGCAAACTTGCGCGCCAGCACGTCGAGGAAGACCTGAAAGCATGCCGTATTCGAAGTCGGCATGATCAGATAGACGCAAGTACCATCCTTGGGAGAGACCGCACCGTACAAGTAGATGTATTCGCGGATGAGTTGGGCGGCCACTTCGGGCCGCGTGCCGATCGGTGCCCAGCACGGGCGAATGCGATTCATGCGCCCAAAGCGCGCCTCATCAGCGAACATGATGCGCAAGCGCCGCCCGCGCCGGGCAGCGGCCCGCTTGGCTTTCCTCACAGCATCAGGAAAGCTGTTTTTTTAAACGCATTCTGCGCCGCGAGGTCGCGCTTGGGATGAAACGGGCGCGGCATCAGCTTGCGCCAGCCGTGTCGGTGCAGCAGGTTGTAAACCGTGCTGTCGCTGGTCGGATGGCGGATCGCCTTCTCGTAGGCCGCCTTGAGATCATGGATGTTCAGTATCTCGCCAGCGCCGGCCGCGTTGGCGAAACGCGCCAGCAAGGCCTTTTCTTCGGCCAACGTCATGTTCTCATGTTTGCGTCCGCCGTTCGGCTTGGGCTTTAGGGCCTTGATGCCGCCGTCGTCATAGGCCATGTGCGCGCGGTTCACTGTGCTCAGCGACACGCCCATCGCCTCTGCGATCGTGGGCTGCGTCATACCGCTCTCACGCAACAATACCATCTGGATGCGTTGGCGCTGCGCTGCCGGTATCTTCCACCGCAGCGCCGTTTTCAGCCGCCGCACCGCCGCTTTGCTGCATTTGACCATCTGTTTCCCCCGAATCAGATGGCGCCAGCAAATCACACCTCGGAAAGGAGGAAAACCATTAGCCATGCCTCCCGCCACCCACCTTCCAAAAACCCGATTCAAGCCGTGTGGAGGTGGTATAAGTCGTCTGCGCCAACTTCCTCTGCAGTTTCGATTGGCCGCTTCGGTTGCTTCGGGTCGTCGGGTTTTGTTGGTTTACGTGGCATCGCGGTTTAGGTCCATCATGACGGGTTCTTCCCATCACTCGCGATTAAATTGCCTTCCTTGGCGCGCGCGGCCGATTGGCCCTAAGGGTTTCACCAAAGGAATACCCTGAGCCCTCGCTCCGGCGGAAGCGCCGCAAGTACTTCTGCGTGACATCGTCCTTGCGCTCGCGTTTGGCAAAGGAAACAAGGTCAATCCGTTCATCAGCGACAAACTGCTCGATGTTGCGGACGAATGCCTCGCTCATCGGCACAACCGCGCTCGTGGAGGCAAAGCGCTGCCCGCGATGGACGTGAAGATATCCGACTACGGCCCGCGCCGTCTGCAGATGGGGCACGTAGACATTGAGGTACATCCGATCAATGGCTTCAAGTTCCAGCACCACGTGGTCACGCATTACATCCGCCACCGATCGTGCTACGCTCATTGCGGGCTCCGGTCGTCCACGGGTCCCTGCGACCCATCGAGCTTCACGCTCTCATGACCAGGGCATCGTCCCTGCCGGCTCGACCGGAGTCCACCGTCTATCCGATTGCGGTTGCCTCACCCTGTGCCATACACCTCGTCGGTCTGAGGCGAAGCCTCGTTAGCTTCTTACCTCGAAGATCATTGACAAGAAACAGTCCAACAATGGAGCCGCGATGTCACGCGGCAGCGAGCACATCGACGACGTTTTGGATGGCTTTGTCGGCGCGGTGGTAGGCGGCTTCAAGCTGGCTGTTTGGACGGTGTTTAAGGTCCGGTTGGTGGTGGAAGCGGCTATTCGCGATGGGTCCGCAGAGCCGTTTATGGAAGAACAGAAATAGCAGGGCGACTTGGACACCTTTCGTGGTGAGACGGTAAGCGTAACGGGAACCGTCACGCTCGATCAGTCCATGACCCTTGAGTTTGCGCAGATCGTAGCGCAGTTGGTTCAAGCCGTAAGCTCGCTCGGATAGATGGAAGGTGGTGAGGACGGCCTGATGGATTTGCTTGGCGGTCCAACCGCCGACACGAGTGCCGCCGTGCAGAAGAACCTCGAACAGGCGGATGACGCGCACGTCATGGATTTTGATTCCCGGATATCGGACCAAGCCGATGGTGATGGGCAGCGCGATGCGCTGTAGCAACGGGAAGTCGACGTGGACGTTGAACCACTGCGCCTGGTAGCCGGCGAAACGGCTGGTGATGGGTTTGAAACGTCTGGCGGACCGCATCCAGATGGTCCAATCCTTTGCGCAGACCGAAGTCGTTGAGGTTGTTGGAGCACAGTTCGTTGCGTAGGAAGGTCGAGAACTTTTCGTACTGCCGCAGCACCGCGCTCTTGAAGTAGGCGCGGAAGACATGATGGCCATGCTCGATCTGATCGATGACGGTGGCGAGCTTGCTGCGCATCCTGCGGCTAAGGCGCCTGCCGAAGATCGTGGCAATCTTGTCTGCGGTCAGCCGCCACAGGCCGAGTTCGCAGCTGCGCTCGAACAGTTTATGGATAGGAAAGCTTCGCTTGAAAATGAAGTTGCGGCAGTACTCGATCTGGGCGATGGCGTAGAAGCGCGACAGGTTGAGCCGCTCGCGTTCCTTGGCGGAAAACTTCGGCCCCAGCACAAAGGTCCAATAATCGAGCCGCTTTCGGATGACGTCTGGGCTCAACCGGTCAGCGGCGGCCTGCAGTGCAGCCACGTCATCAACGGCCAGGAAGGCATTGTCGTTCTTGCGGAAGCCGACCTGCGCGGTTGAGCTCCTGCTCGATGAAGCTGTGGCCATTGAGGTAGTAAGTCGTTTGGAAGGGGAAGAACGAGGCCACACGCATGACCATGGGGCCAAGAGTTTCATCGCGGATGTAGAAATAGTAGTGGGTGAAGCGGCTGCGCTGGTGGGCGAGGATGCGGTAGTGCGGGTCCTTGGTGGGATATTTCGGCATGCTGATGCGGAAAGTCGACCCCTGCTCCATGCTCTTGAAGATGAAATAGACGCCGTAGGCGTTCTTGTTCGCCATTCGGCGCAGCCAAGGCAGGACATAGTCTTCCTTGCGGACGCCCTTCTCGGCCCATTCGATCGGGGTGTGATGATTGCGGGCGTAGGCTTCCACCCAGTTCTGATAGTCGGCTGTACGCTGGTTCAAGAGTTCCTTGCTGACCACGGGAACGCCAACCACTTTGCGGACGAAGTGAACTACCTGCTCAGGCCGTGACAGGGCGCTGAGATAACCGTGAATGACAATACGGTCGAAGCAGTGGTAGACAAACGCAAGCAAATTGCCGAACAGCTTGGTGAACACGTCCATGGCAACCACCATGAGATTCGGTATGGACCGAACAACGATGAAGCGTGGAGCAGGCAAGCGCAGGGTCGATGGCAAGAGCCTCCGTCTCGCCGACGAGGTCCGCTACATTCAGCGGCGCGCCGCCGGCCATGACGGGCGTGTCGTCACTATCGGCCAACTTTTCCTGTTTTCAACCGAGACCGGCGATGCTTGGCTGCTGGACCCTGCCGATCAGCTCGCCGCACAACTCGCCCGTGATGGGGATCCCGAACCAATCCATATTGAGGAAAACGATACTACCTTCGCGATTGGCTGGAAGGGCCGCTATTGCATCGAAGGCCCCGCCTTCATTTGCGTGGATCACGATACCGGTCAGGTCTCAACCATCCTTGGCTACTCGACGCATCAGCTCAAATAGGCTAATCCTGAAATTTCAAATATGCTTGGCTAGGATTGTCGGCGATTGCCTTTGCTGGGTGCCAACTGTGCTGCCCGACCGTTGGCCGACAGTCCCTCAAAGAAATAGGTGATTGGAACGCCGAGGGCGATGCTGAGTTGGTGCAGCCGACCGGCACTGATCCGGTTAGTGCCCTTCTCGTATTTTTGCATCTGTTGAAATGTGATGCCGAGTTGGTGCGCTACACTCTGCTGAGTAAGCTGCGCTGCTCGCCGTCCTTGGAGCATTCGCTCGGCTACATGCTGATCAATCGGCGTTGAGCGCCGTTGCCGAGGCTTCGGCCTGTCTTTGGTGCGCATGAGTTGCCCCCACTGATCCAGCGTACCTGTGGCACACCGCAGGCGCAAGAACCGTTAGAGTTTGTCCGGGAACATCAGGCCGGATTACAAAGTTTTCGCAGCATGAGGCGGATTGATGCGAGGCGCAAGAACGACAGCGCCTTGCGATTGAGGTTCTCCCAGTCCTTCGCGAGCCGTCGGCAACGGTTGAGCCACGCAATGGTACGTTCGACGACCCAACGGCGTGGGAGAATGACAAAACCTTTGGCGTGATCAGAGCGCTTGACGATTTCAGTTTCGAGGTGAGGCAGAATTTTCGCCAAGGCCTTTTGGAATTCCGGCCCCTGATAGCCACCGTCGGCAAACAACTTTTTCAAGAACGGATACATCCCGAAAAGGGTTGCAAGGAGCAGGACGCCACCGTCGCGATCCTGGATATTGGCGGGATGAACGATCGCGTGGAGCAACAAACCCAGCGTATCTACGAGAATATGGCGCTTCTTGCCCTTGATCTTTTTGCCCGCATCATAGCCAGGCGGATCGATGCAGGCCCCCCTTTTTCAGCGCTCTTCACGCTTTGGCTATCGATGATGGCGGCGGTGGGACTGGCCTCTCGTTCGCCTTGCTCGCGGCACTCCACATATAGGGCGTGATGGATCCGATCGAGCGTGCCGTCGTAGCTCCACAAATCAAGATAGTCGAAAAGAGTGCTGCGTGGCGGCAGATCTTTCGGGATCGCCCGCCACTGGCACCCCGTGCTCAACACATACATGATCCCGTTCATCACTTCGCGCACGTCGACGTGCCGCTTGTTACCACCACGCTTGGCCGGTGGAATAAACGGCTCGACATGCGCCCATTCGTCGTCGGTCAGATCGCTCGGATATCGTAGCGCGCTACGGTCGTAACGCCTGCGGTTTTTCGCCGTCCACATCGGTGACCATCCTCGAATCAGGCCACCACTCTTAAATCACAAATGATTCATTGGATTCAACTTGTTCTCGGACAGACACTTAGGTCTACGGCGTCACCAGTATGCGCGCGATTGCCACTGAAATGCACGAGCGCACTATCCTCAGGCCCCGTGGCGGCGCGTGGCATCCAACGTCCGCCGCTCGCCTCGCCTGCTGGTGCGACTGAGGGCGTAAACGTCATCGAGAGCGAAGACTAAGCAGCCAATGCCGGACGGTGGACGAGATCGCGCAACGGGTCATCAACTCCGCGCTCGGCACCGGCACCTTGGCGATGGCGGCGGGAACCACGCTGTCATTCCTTAACAGCGGCAATTTTTCGCTCGCCAACAACATCACGATCTCTGGCGATCCGAACTTCACGCCGCCCGCCGGTACCACGCAGACCTTGTCCGGGGTGGTCGCCGACGGCGCTTCGCCCGGAACGCTGAACATGAACGGCGCCGGCACTCTGGTACTGTCCGCCAACAACACCTATACCGGTCCAACCAACGTCAATGCCGGCACGCTCGATGTGACCGGCTCGATCGCCTCATCGATCCTGACCTCGGTGGCGAGCGGTGCGGCCCTGACCGGCACCGGCACGATCGGCAATCTGCAAATCAGTTCCGGAAGTATGTTTGCGCCCGGCGCCGGGACGCCGGGCACGTCAACGGCGGTCGCCGGCAATCTCGCATTCCAGTCGGGCGCGATGTATCTGGTTTTCGTCAATCCAGCCACGGCGTCGTTTACCAGCGTGAGCGGCAATCCCGCTGCCCCACGTTAGCCGCCGTCGGAGTGCGGGCTTGAGATTTACCCACCATTTGGGAAGGTTCGTCACTTCGCCTCTCTATTCGCGCAGCGTTCGGCGCTGGTGCTCGTCGTGCATTTCGTCGACGACCCGCGCGGCGATAAGCGGACCAGTTCGGCAAAAGGCGCGTTCGGGCGGCAACCTTACCAGCCCTTGTCTTGACTGCCGAACCTTGGGGCCCCATGTTGCAGTGCAACATGAACCGCATTGCGATGTAGGTGACTGATGCGCGATTATGGGAAGGCAATTGCCTATCTCCAGGGCTTACGCCGTAAGTTTGAGCGTCTCCTGGAAACGGCCCGCAAGGCGGTTCCCGGTCAGGAAGCTCCCAGTCATCGGGTGACGCCGCTGCGAGAGCTGAACGGTTTCGGCGAAAATCCCGGTGATCTTCGTATGTGGGTCTACGTTCCGGAACGCTTGCCGCCGATGGCACCGTTGGTCGTCGCGCTGCATGGCTGTAGCCAAGGTGCCGATGAATACGACTACGGTTCCGGCTGGTCCACGCTTGCCGATCGCTTGGGATTTGCTGTCGTCTATCCCGAACAGCAGGCCACCAACAATCCGAAGAATTGCTTCTCATGGTTTTTGCCAGGCGACACTGCGCGCGGTCATGGCGAGGCGCTCTCGATCCGCCAGATCGTTGAGCATGCCATTGCGACATTCGACATTGACCGGAGCAGAGTGTTCGTGACCGGCCTCTCAGCCGGCGGCGCCATGGCTTCTGTGATGCTGGCAACGTACCCAGAGCTTTTTGCTGGAGGGGCAATCATTGCTGGACTTCCCTACGGATGCGCTCGGTCCGTCCAGCAAGCGTTCGACGCGATGTTCACCGAAAAATCGCCTTCCGCGCATGCGCTTGGCGATCGCGTGCGGGCGGCCTCGAAACATCGCGGGCCGTGGCCGAAGATCACGATCTGGCATGGCACCGCCGACCCGATCGTCAAGCCTTCCAATGCCGGACATATCGCTCGACAGTGGATCAACGTGCAGGGCCTGTCGGCCGCTCCATCTTATGAGGAATTGATCGGGAGCCACACCCGCCTTGTTTGGAATGACGCAGACGGCGAAGCGCGGATCGAGGCATTTTCCATCAGCGGCATGGGGCACGGCGTGCCGCTTGCAACGATGATGGGTGAGGATAGTTGTGGGGCAGTCGGCGCATTCTTTCTTGATGCGGGTATCTCGTCGACGCATCACATCGCAGGCTTTTGGCGTTTGGGCGATGGCTTGGCTCTAATGCCCCGCGCGTCCGCGGTTGTGTCAAAACCGTATCCTATTCGAGCCGACGGCCGCGCCATTGTTGCCGCCGGGGAAACTGCTCGCGGCCAGAGCAATTCGGAGGAAACTTCGTTTGATCCTGAGCAGGATGCCCGTCGGCGCTCTCAAGACCCGAACTACGTGATCGTCGCTGCATTTGAGGCCGCCGGTTTGCCGGTCCCCAAGCTCACGAGCGAGCCGCCTGGAATGTCTACGCATGTTGCTCCCGGCCCAATCATTGAGGCAGCGCTTAAGGCGGCCGGGCTGCTCACTTCTGCACCAGCCTCTGCAAAATGAATGTTTTGCCTCGTCTGATCACGCAAGGAGCGGTGATCTCACCTGCTTACGCCGGGCAAATGATGGCAGGGTGACCGGGGGTGGCTTAATCCTTCGTGTAATCCTCGATCCGGCGCGGACAGCGCGCCGGCAACGTCGCAAGGAATGCTTCAACTTGGTTGCGCGGCATGTCGGCTTTCAGATCGGGTTGCGGCACATGGCGACTGCCCTTATCAAAGAACTCGCCAGTAGGGCCGCGAACGCGGCCAGCCTATCGCCACATCCGTTGCAATGGGTATGGACTGGATCGTGCTTGGCATCGGCGGTTGCTACCTTGTTGGTTGTAGCGGCCAATGACTAGTCGCCGTTTTCTTTGGAGTTATAGAGGATGATCGAACGGCCGAAAGTCACGATGGCAAAGCTTCTTTCCATTATTGAAACCGAGTTTGCCCAATCACTGGGCCGGAGCGCCACCGAGTACATGCCGCGCATTCGCTTCCACGCGCGCGCCGGTGAGCCGAATTGGAACGCCGAAATCGGCGGCGATATCGGTATTTCAGTCTTCGGCCCGTTCCTTGTATCGCTCGACCGCGTCAAGGCTATGTATAACCTGGATGACGATGATCGCGACCGTCTGATCTCTGGCAAGAGATTGTCGTAATTTTTCGCCCGCGCTTGCCCGAAAAAACAAAGCCCCGCACGTTGGCTATGTCCGGTACCGGACATTTGCCTCGACTTAGTTGTGGAATAGGCGCACGCTACCTAAATCGCCACCCTAACCCCCCAGGGGGCTTTCCAATGGACAAATTCATCACCCGCGAGAACGTCGCCCACTACACCAAGCAATTGCTCATCGAAATCGCTCCTATCAAGCGTGAAATGCTGCAAAAACTTTTAGCCGAGGAAATGGTCAAGCAGGCCAGCCAGATCAAGCCGAGAGACGAGTACACCACCTCAGTTAGCGGCCTCAGAAAAAGGCTGCAAGCGCCACCCGGATCGCACCGCCAAGGATCACGATGCCCAGCAGGATCGGGAAGGCTTGGTCACACCAAGTGACGTGATCGCTGTCGTTTGCGGGCTGCTGATCGGTCATCGCCCTATCGTCGCCGAACAGCACCGGTTGTCAATCATTGCCTGGCTGACTTGACAGGCGTGCCACGTACTACATTTCGGTGTGATGCCTGATCGCAGATTTCCCGCGCCCTGGTCCGTCGAGGAGCGGCCGGCGTGCTGCATCGTGAAGGACGCGACCGGCTTCGCGCTGGCCCATGCGTACTATGAGGAGGAGCCGGGCCGGCGTACCGCCGCCAAGCTGCTGACACAGGATGAGGCACGGCGCATTGCAGCGAACATCGCGAAGCTGCCCGACTTGCTGCGCAAATGAAACGCGCCGACTGGTCACGCGGCCTGCCACAGCCGCTGGTTATTCCGCGGGTCATGACGCTGCGGACACTCGCCGACTGATTGGTCCCAAGCGCGGGAGGTGTATGTTACCACCAAAATGGGATACCCGCTGTTCAGCCTGCGACGGCTAACTCGATTGCCTTGATGATCGAGGGATCATCGTTCTCCGGCTTGTTGACGCGCGTCGAGATCGGCCACACGCGCATTGGCTCGGAAGGAAACGACCGCATGTAATCGTCCGGTTCGGGTGTCTGCGATGTTGGGCGCGCGTCTCAATGCGTCAGCACGTAGAACGCCGTCAGCCCAGCGATGATCGCCACGGCAATTAGGATGGCCCGCAGGTCGCCGATCAACAACTTGAACTGATCGTCCGTCATGACACCGGGAACGGCTCAAAGCCGACGTGCTCGCCAGCCCAACTCGGATTGCTACAGCGTAGCGCCCTTGCGTCCGCAGGCCGTGCACCGCGCTCGCTGGCGCAGCACGTCGCTCGATGCACTTGCGCCCCAGCGGATTACGGCCACGGCACAGGCGAGCGGACAATGATGCTGGCACCGCTCGCACCAGAGCCACACCCATGGCGTCGACCGCTGCAGGTCGCCGAGTGTCGCCCGCGGGCCCGACGATGGCCTGCTCGACTTCGGCTATCAGCCCCATCGAATTCGTTCGACGTGATCTTGTCGCCCGGCCGTGAGCCTCGCACCGCACTGCTGCTCAAGATCATCGCGCGGCGGGTCAGCCCTGCTAGCTCGCGCAGCGTCTTGTCAGTGACGCCGAGCCAGCGACCGAGGACCGCCGCACTAACTTGCCCGATCTCATTTTGGGTGGGCTAAACGCCAGGCTGCCATCCCTGCGGCGTAGGCTCTGCTGACGACAGTTCTGTATCTCTCGGATATCGAACCAAAGTCGGGATGCGCATAAAGACGCATCCGCGCGTCATACAGGTAACGCGCGTCCAATTGTCCACCGGCAAAAAAGTCTGTCAGGTTAGTCTCAAATTTCCGAAGCAACTCATCGATATCGTTTTCACCGTCAACCATTTTGCGTCATCCTCCCTGTCCGCACTCGCACTCCTGGTCGGAAAATTCTATCACGAACCGATACCGAGCGGTCCCTCGACACCTGATGGGTAGGGTCTGGCACAGAACCTAAAACCGATTGTGGCCCCGCACTAGCCACGCTTTCGAGAGCGCGGCACTGACTTGGCGCGCCGCGGCTGTTGCATCATCGTCCTCGTCATACATGAAGGTGACGACGGGCCGACCGTCCTCATTGACGATGTTGAAGCCGTAGCCGAAGTTGCCCCTGCCGAAAGTCATGGCAGCGGTCTCCGTGACTTTCCACTTGTGCATTTGGTTTCTCCGTAAGTGTTGATAAGGCATCACTGTGACAGGTTATGCGTCGCGAAACGTCGGAGCCCAGCGACGGTTTCGGCCATGTCGCCTTTGCCTCCATTGACAACCGTGCAGAGAGGATCGCAAACGGTCGCAAAGGGCCACAATCACGTCACTTCGCAAAGCGGAAAAGGAGCGAGCCTTTTCGCCGTCAGGCCCACTGTGAAATCGGTCACAGACCTTCGGATTGGGCCGTGATACCCTTCCCCATATTGCAGCGGGCATGGTCGCATTGGGGACGGGGCAAGTGGCATTCGACATCGGAAAACGAGAGTTCATATCCGCGGTCGGCATCACAGCCGCTTGGGCCCTAGCCCGTTCTCGAAGTTTTCGAGCATAGTGAACACGTAGACATCGATGCAGTGCAGAACATGGCACCTACCGATCAGGAGACGGAAGTCGTGCAGCCGGCAGAACTGCCGGAGGACTTGCCTCTGCCCTCAGATCCAAAAGTTATATTCCTTGGTGGTCTATTCGTCCTTGCGGTGCTGGCGGCCGCCTATGTCGCGAGCGATATTGTGTTGCCATTGGTCTTTGCCATCGTTCTCAAGCTAGTCCTACAGCCTTCCTTGCGCGTATTAGTGGGCTTGCACGTGCCGCGGACAATCGCGTCGCTGCTGCTGATCCTTGTGCTTTTCGGAACGATCGTGGGTTTGGGCACAGCCATTTCCGGCCCCGCTCGCACCTGGGCCGCCAAGCTTCCAGAGGGCATTCCCCGGCTTGAGGAGCGGCTGAGTTTCATGCGAGCACCCATCAATACACTGCAGGGGTTTTTGCAGCAGGTGGAAGATTTTGGAGCAACGGGACCATCTCCGAATGCGGCCGCCCCGGCGCTAGGCTCAACTCTCGTGACGAAGGTATTCACCGGCACCCGAAACTTTGCCAGCGGCTTCTTCACCACGGTGTTATTTCTTTTTTTCCTTCTCGTGTCCGGCGATATCTTCCTGCACCGCCTCGTCGAGATACTGCCGCGTTTCGGCGGCAAGCGCCAAGTCGTGGAAATCTCGCAGCAAATAGAAAGCGACGTCTCCGCGTATCTGGCCACGATCACGCTCATGAACGCAGGAGTAGGGATCGCTACGGCATTGGCGATGTGGCTCACGGGGGTCGGCGACCCGATCCTCTGGGGCACGGTAGCCTTTCTGCTGAACTATGTGCCGATACTCGGCCCTGCTGTAGGCGTGTTGATCTTTCTTCTCGCTGGCCTGTTGACCCACGACGCGCTTTGGCAAGCGCTGCTTCCTGCGGGACTTTATTTTGGATTTCATTTGATCGAAGGCGAGACTGTAACGCCGATGCTTTTGGCCAGACGGTTCACGCTCAATCCCGTCCTCGTCATCATCTCGCTCGTCTTCTGGTTCTGGATGTGGGGTGTCCCCGGCATGATCCTCTCCTTGCCGATGTTGGCAATTACTAAGATCATCTGCGATCGTCTTGAGCCGCTGGCCGCATTTGGCCACTTTCTTGAGGGGTGAAACTCAGCCGCCTTTGGCGGAGCGGCCCGCCAATTGAGCGGCTTTCTTGCCGCAGAGATCGCAGTGGCCGGATTTAACGGCCAGGTATAGAGTTCCATTATCGCGGCAGGCACTGCATGGAGGGTGGCCGTGGCAATCTATCGGCTGATCGCCGATGGCTCTTTCGGGCCAGCAGAAATTGAAGCGATGACGGCGGCCTATGAGGCTGCATTGCTCGATCTCGGCCTCGTAGATCGAGATGACCCGATTACCGTAATCATCGCCAAAGCCATTGTTGGCATTGCAGGCTTGGGTGAGCGCGACCCAACGACCATCAAAGATCGCGCATTGAATGCTATCGGCGCCCGACCTTTCAATTCCAACGCCGCGTAGACCAGCAGCCAGGATCAGCGTCGGACCCGAATGAACAATGAAGCCGCAGTGTTGCGTTTGAAGGCGGAAGCCTGTCAGCGACTTGCCGATTTGGCAGGTACTGCCGATCCGATACGCAAGGCTCTCTGGCTCACGCGGGGGGATCAGTGGACTGAACTCGCCGCAAAAGCTGACAAGAAGGCCAATAAGAAACGACGGCCCCGGAGCAGGCAGAGCGCTGACGCCAGGGAACGCCCAACGCCAGACCAAGAGTGGGCACTACTTGGTGACGCTGGCGACGAACAGTGACGCGACGCTCGCTGCGGTGACGCAAGCGCGCGAGTTGCGCAATGGGCTCCCGTCCGCGTCGCAACCGCCACAATGACCCCTGGTGGGGATTTCAAAAATGCCGAGTAAAGCCCGCGCCTGCTTGGGTTCAGAGAGCAGTGTGCGCCTTGAGGAACCACGCGAACCCGGTGGCTCGTTGGGTCATGCTATCGACACTGAGCTGAACGGCCGCGGTATCCTCACGCCTCGTGGTGACGCTTGGCACCCAACGTCCGCGGCTCGGCTGCTGGCACGATAACAGGCGTGATGGCGCGTGTTCGGAAGAAGAGGCGATTTACGGGATCACATGGACCTTTGGTGGACCCACGACGCCAGCTTCCTTCATGGCCTGTTGTATTTCTGGGCCGCTGATCGCTTCTTTCGCCTTGCTGAGGTCTTGGACTTCACTCCAAACCAAGACAGAGCTTGGCACGTCAGCATTCCGATAGACTTGAATGTTCTTCAGACCAGCTTTATCACGGATCGGCGCGGCCTTGTCGAAGCCAGAACGCCATTTTGCGTAATCGCCAATCGTTAGTTGGACTGCAGCTGTCGGCATTCTGTCGCCCTCCCATTGTGCTAATGGCGGTTGCAAATTTAGGTCCATCCAAGCTGAAATGCAACGAAGTTGATCGCATTCAATCGACTGTAGCATCAAGCAGTAAACAGACAAGCGCGGACGACCTGCGGACTATCGTGGACTACCTGCGGCCCCAAGGTGTCACCGCGCGGCTGCAGGCTTGAGCGACAACGCGATGAATGGGTCCTATCTGGCGATCTAATGGCCAGAAATGACCACTCCGCACGTCTTCAAAACAAGGCACATAAGCTCCCGATCAATGACGTCGTTTTCGGCATCAACGCGCACAAGCTCATATAAGGTATCGCAACCTGGGCATTGAAAATGCGATTCCGCCACTGCCATCATAATGACTCCTGATTCGGCACCTTATTGCTATTGCAAGGTTGGCGCTCGCGACCAGCAGCCGCGGAGCAGACCGAGGCGGCTTTCACATGAATGTGCCGGTCCATTGGTTCGTGCCGCCACGCGAGCGACCGCTGTCCGGGACGCCCAACGGATTGCTCGGCGTGCCCTACAGCGGCGAGGTCATCGCCGGGCGCGCCCGAAGAGATTCGAACTCCTGCCCCCCCAGATTCGTAGTTTGCTGATCGCGCACCGCGAGAGAAATCACATCACGGGAGGCAAGGCGGTGGCCTCTGTGTTTTGCCGTGTGAGTTCCGTGTGAATAAGGCAAAACTCACACGGCGAAGGAAAGCTGTCGCAGTGCGACATTGGTTAAGCTATTGAGACTGTTATGTTATTGTGGTGGGCGCACAAGGACTCGAACCTTGGACCCGCTGATTAAGAGTCAGCTGCCCTTCTGCCTTGCCGTGCGAATGCCGAGTGAAACATCTGACGCTCGATATTCTTGCCGACGCTTGAGCAAAGGTTAATCGCGGACCGCGCCGGTCACGAACCGCGACCAGTGCTCCATGAGCTTGACGCGCGCTTTGAATTGATCGGAGCGCAGATAGGCCGCCGTGACGGCGTTCTCTTTGCCGTGCGCCAATGCCGCTTTGATGACAGGCACCGGATACATCCGGCCGTCGTCTTGATATTCGGCCCAAGTCGCTAGCGAGCTTCTAAAGCCGTGAAGCGTGTAGCCGTGATCCTTCATCTTGAGCAACTCATGGCCCATGACGCCGCCGGTTCGCTTGGACGGAAACACGTAGGCGTCGTCCGCGCCGCGCTCGCCAAGGCAAGCAATCATCGCGTCCGTCAACGGGACCGCGTGCGCCCGTTGCATTTTCATCCGGCTCGCCGGAATGGTCCAAACGCGGTTGGTCAAATCAAACTCGCTCCACTTGGCCTCGAGCGCTTCCTTTCGCCGGACACCGCTCAAGATGACGAACCGCAATGCGCGCTGTTCAATGTCACCATCGGCTGGGGCGTGTTTTGCCACGAACGCGGGAATGTCGGCCGCCGGCATGGAGGCCCGCTGGACCACTTCGGCTCGCTTTTTGGAAAGAAGTTCCTTCAACCGAGGCCAAACCGCCGGGTTCGGTTCGACCTGCTTCGCACTCAAGATGCCCTCAATGAGCCGGCGCAGGCGTGAGCCGCGATTGTTGCCGGGTCCGTTCCAGATCGGCCGCAGCACATCGGCGACGTGCTCGGGCTTGATTTCGGTCACCGGCCGTGCGCTGAATTCCGCCGGGACATACCTGCGCACCAGCGCCTTGAGGCCTGCCCGATGGCGGGTATTCCATTCGTCGGCATGGTTTTCGAGGTACGCGGTCGCGGCAACGCTGAAAAGCTCGCCCTTGCCTCTGCGAGCCGCCGTCACATCCTCGCGCCCTTCGCGCAAGGCAACGGCGAATGCTTCACGCTCGCGCCGCGCTGCCGCCGGCGTCAGGTCGGCGGCGGTGCCCAAGCACTTGCTCCGCGTATGGCCGTGAGGCGTCGGATTGCCTTTGGTTGGCCCGACGTTCCAGAACTGATAGACCCAAAAGCCCCGACCGTTCTTGACGACCAGGTAGAGGCCGTGACCATCGCTGAGCTTTTGATTGACGGCGCTCTTGATCGCGGCCGATACTCGCTCGGGCTTGAGCATGATAGCGCTCCGGGTTACACAGAGAGTTACACAGAATTAGTGGCTTAATATGTCCCGTGCAAGCCCGACACTGCAACGTCGTGAACGATAAGGAAATCCTTAAGTTATCGACGTTTTATCCCGCTATGTCCCACCATGTCCCGATAGGTCGATTAACCATGGGAGCGAAGCGAAGCGGCGAACCCGGAATCCATAACCACCGTCCATGCGGATTCAGTCTCAGCTCTCAAAAAGCCCGACTGTCCGTGATTATGGATTCCGGGCCCGCGGGCTTTGCCCGCGTCCCGGAATGACGCGCAGGCAACCATTTCCGTTTTTCGCCGTTTACGCTATTGCTGTGCGCATCTGCTACAAGTTGCATCCCCAATGTTTCCCAAACCGAAGCCTTCTCTCAAACCCAACACCTACGCCTACGAATCCGAGCCGATGGTCAAAGCCACCGGCTTTCGCGAATATGACGCGCGCTGGCTGTTTGGCAGCGAAATCAACCTGATGGGCGTCGAGGCCCTTGGGCTCGGGCTCGGCACCTTGGTCCAGGAGCTCGGCGTCAAGCCGCGTTTCGTCACCGGCCACGATTTCCGCTCTTACTCGGCGTCGATAAAAATGGCGCTGGTGAACGGCCTCATCGCCGCCGGCTGCGAGGTGCACGATATCGGGCTTGCGGTGACGCCGATGGCGTATTTCGCGCAATTTGCCCTCGACGTGCCGTGCGTCGCCATGGTGACCGCGTCGCATAACGACAACGGCTGGACCGGCGTCAAGATGGGCGCCAACCGGCCGCTGACGTTCGGCCCCGACGAGATGACGCGGCTGAAGGAGATCGTGCTCAACGCCGAGTTCAAGATGAAGCCGGGCGGCGCCTACGCCTTCGTCGAGAACTTTCGCGAAAAATACATCGCCGATCTGACCAACCGGCCGAAACTCAAACGCCGGCTCAAGGTGGTCTGCGCCTGCGGCAACGGCACGGCCGGCGCGTTCGCTCCGCAGGTGCTGGAAAAGCTCGGCTGCGAGGTCATTCCGCTGGATTGCGAGCTCGACCACACTTTTCCGCACTATAATCCCAACACCGAAGACATGAAGATGCTGCACGCCATGCGCGACGCCGTGCTGGCGCACAAGGCCGACGTCGCGCTCGGCTTCGACGGCGACGGCGACCGCTGCGGCGTGGTCGACAACGAGGGCGAAGAGATTTTCGCCGACAAGGTCGGGGTCATGCTGGCGCGCGATATCTCGGCGCAGCAGAAAAACGCGACATTCGTCGCCGACGTGAAATCGACCGGGCTGTTCATGACCGACCCGGTGCTGATCAAAAACGGCGCCAAGACCGATTACTGGAAAACCGGCCACTCCTACATGAAGCGCCGCGTGAACGAGATCGGCGCCGTAGCCGGCTTCGAGAAATCCGGCCATTTCTTTTTCAACAAGCCGCTCGGCCGCGGCTATGACGACGGGCTGATCTTTGCGTCCGCGGTCTGCGACATGCTCGATCGCAATCCGGGGAAGAGCATGGCGGAACTGAAAAACGCGCTGCCGAAAACCTGGTCATCGCCGACCATGTCGCCGCATTGCCCGGACGAGACCAAATACGCCGTGGTCGACGAGGTGGTGAAACATTTCGAAGCCGAGCAAAGCAAAGGCGGCAAGGTCGCCGGGCAGCCGATCCGCGAACTCGTCACCGTCAACGGCGTACGGGTCACGGTGGAGGACGGCACCTGGGGACTGGTGCGCGCCTCCTCCAACAAGCCGGAACTCGTCGTCGTCGTCGAAAGCCCGGTGTCGGAAGTGCGCATGCGTGACATGTTCAAGTCAATCGACGCCGTGCTGCGCACGCATAAAGATGTGGGCGAATATAATCAGACGATCTGATCATTGGTCCTGATCTTGGACGCCCCGCCGTGCCGCCAGCGCAATTGCGCGCACCCGCGAGCCGCACTATTCCGAACTCATTGAATGCGGCGATCTTCCAATCGCCGCTCGCCGTCATCGCGTAGCAGAGCCTGTCCGGGTTGAGCAGCATCGCGGCGGAGGCCGCAATCCATCCGCTTTTGCCCGACGGCAGCAGCACCTTGAGATGCGTCACTGTCGGCGCCTCCGAGCTGCCTTCGCGCGCCTGCGGATATTCGTCGAGCAGCGGCAGCGCCACCTGGCCGACATGCCCAACCGTCGCTCCGCCACCCGGGCTGGCTGTGACGTCGGTGTCGCCGAGAGTGAAATACCAGTCGGTTAAATCGTCGGCACCGATCTTCTGACGCGCCTGATCAAGCACGTCCTCCGAGACAATCGCGGTGATCGGCCCGCACACCAGCGTGTCGGTCACTCGCTGAAATTTCGTGTTGGCGGCGAAATTCGCCAGGTCATCCCAATAGGGCCCGTCGCTGACCCCGCCGTCGACGTGTTTGCCGGCTTCGCGGAACCCGAACAGCACCTTGAAGTTTTGCAGCGCGTCGCCGCCAAAATCGAACTGATCGGCGATTTCGTCCTGTTGCAGCCACACGAATGTCGGCCCGACCAGCGCGAACAGGGCTTGCGCATTCTTGCCGGCGACCGCGTCCGATACCGATTTTTGCAGCTTGGCGAACGCCGCATCGGGTTTGTAGAGCTCCGGAATCTGTACCTTCACTTCCGGATAGGGCACCTGCTTGAGATCGTCGGCGGTTGCAGCGCTGACCGCAGCCAGCAAAGCGGCTGCCGCAACCGGTATGATCAAGCCCCGCATATCGAACCCCCTGCACTGAGCGTTCGGGTCAGACTTCCTGATAGACGTCGATCTCGGGCGCCCCGGGCAGCATCGCGCGCCACGCCTGCAAATAGGCTTGCATGCGCACATCGCCAGCGATCCGCTGCCGGCTCAGTTCCCAATCTTCCTGCGCCTCGTATTCGATCTCCTGCACGAACTTGGCCGGATCGTCGACGTTCTGCAACAGCCGAACGTTGGCATTGCCGAACATTTGATAGAACGGCGCGGCTGCCTTGATCATGGCGGCAAGCTGCCCCAAATCGGCGGCCGGGAGCGTGAATCGCAGCTGCAGCGTCCGCTTGACCTTCGTGCCGTCCTTGGCCATTGCCTGGATCCTTATGTTTGCAGGTGAAACTTCTCGAACCGGCGCCGCTTTCCGGTTCGCATTCTATTTGAACGTCGCACGGAACGGGTGTGCCGGATAGACACCGAGAATCTTCATACTCTTGGGGCGCGAGAAGAATTCCAACTCTTCCAGTGCCAGCGCCAGCGGACGGTCGTGCGGATGGCCTTCGACGTCCGCATAGAACTGCGTCGCCGCAAACACGCCGTTGACCATGTAGCTTTCGAGCTTGGTCATGTTGATGCTGTTGCTGGCAAAGCCGCCGAGCGCCTTGTACAGCGCGGCCGGAATGTTGCGCACCTCGAACAGAAAGGTGGTGACCACCGGCTTGCCGCGTTTCGCCCATTTCGGCTTGCGCGACAGCACGACAAAGCGCGTGGTGTTGTGCTTGGCGTCGGCGACATCCTTTTTCAGGATGCGCAGCCCGTAGATTTTCGCCGCCAGCGCGGTGGCCAGCGCCGCGCGGGTGATGTCGCCCGCTTCCGCCACTTCGCGCGCCGCGCCGGCGGTGTCGGCGGCGACCACGGCCTTGATGCCGAGCTTGCGGATGATGTTGCGGCACTGGCCGAGCGCATGGACGTGGCTCTCGACCGTACTGATCGTTCGCAGACTCGCACCCCGCGGCGCCATGAGCTGATGCTGCACCGGCAAGAACCATTCGGCAACGATATGCAGGCCTGAACGCGGCATCAGGTGGTGAATATCCGCCACGCGTCCGGCGACCGAATTGTCGATCGGAATCATCGCCAGCGCCGCCCGGCCGGTACGCACCGCGGCGAATGCATCCTCAAAGGTCGGGCACGGCAACGGCTCGTAGCCCGGATAGGCCGCGTTGCAGGCGATGTGGGAGTTGGCGCCGGGCTCGCCCTGAAATGAAATTTTGCGAGACTTCTTCATGTTCGGTTCGTTAGCACGGCGCGTGCCGTTTCCAAATCCGCCGGCGTATCGACGCCGAGCGGCACGCTGTCGACGATCGCGACATCGATGCGCATGCCGGCTTCCAGCGCACGCAGTTGCTCGAGGCGTTCGCGCTGCTCCAGTGGCGAGGGCGGCAGCGCCACGAACCGCTCCAGCGCGGCGCGCCGGAAGGCGTACAGGCCGATGTGGTGATACAGCGGGCCGTCACCCGCCGGCGCGGTGGCGCGCGTGAAATAGAGCGCGCGCAGCCGGCCCGGACCTACCGGAGTACCGACCACCTTGACCACATTCGGATCATCGCGCTCGTGCGCATCGACAATCGCGGCGGCCAAGGTGGCGATATCGACCGAGCGGTCGGACAATAACGCCGCCGCCGCCGCGAGATCGGCCGGGTTGAGCGTCGGCTCATCGCCCTGCACGTTGACGACGATGTCGGCCTGACGCGCCGGGTCGGCCTGCCGCAGTGCCTCGTGGATACGATCGGTGCCCGAGGCATGGTCGCCGCGCGTCATTGCCGCCCGTCCGCCGGACTTTTCCACCGCCGCGGCGATTTCGGGCGAATCGGTCGCTACCCATACCGGCCCGAGATTGGCCTCAATGGCGCGCCGCCAGACGTGCACGATCATCGGTTCGCCGGCGATATCGGCAAGCGGCTTGCCGGGCAGCCGGGTCGAGGCCATTCGGGCCGGGATCAGAATCAGGACATCAGGCATTCGCTGCGCCAGCCGAAAATACTTATACGGGTTGCAAGACGCGCGGCAAACCGGCTATCTGTTCGGCACTCTTCCCGCCTCCTCGGAGCCTCTCGGCAATGGATTCGTTCGAACTCAACAAGGTTCTCGGCGCCCTGCTCGGAACCTGCCTGGTGCTGCTTGCCGTCCACATCGCCTCGGGCGCGATTTTCGCGAGCCCGGTGCCCGCCAAGCCGGGCTATGTGATCGAAGTCAAGCAGGAAGGCGCACCGAAACCGAGTGGCCCGGCGGCGCCAGCGGCGCAACCGATCGAGACATTGCTCGCCAGCGCCAATGTCAAGAACGGCGAGCAGACCGCGAAGGAATGCGAACTGTGCCACAACCTCGGCAAGGGTCAGGGCGCAAAGATCGGCCCCGATCTCTACGGCGTGGTCGGACGGCCGGTAGCGTCTGAAGCGGGTTTCAACTATTCCGCAGGGCTCAAGGCCAAGGGCGGCACCTGGACTTTCGATGCGCTGAACACCTGGCTGACCAATCCGCGCGCCGACGTCCCCGGGACGCTCATGACATTCGCTGGCATCTCCAACGAGCACCAGCGCGCCGATGTGATCGCTTACCTCAATTCGAACTCGGATAAGCCGCTGCCGCTGCCGAAGACCGCAGAGGCTAAGCCCGCGCCCGGCGCACCGGCGGCCGCTCCGGCCGGTGCGAAACCTCCGGCACCTGCAGGCGGCGCACCGGCAGCCCCGGCGCCCGCCGCTCCCGCGCCGGCCGCTCCGGCGAAATAAACTCGCGGTTTTCGACCCACTGGTTGATCTGCCCCGCACGGGGTTGTGAAGCGCATTTCGTCGCGCAACGCGCCGGCACGCTGGCGCCGTAATCGAAAACCACATAATGAGCGGCCTCGGTCACGACGCCGCTTCGGCAGCGGCGTCCGGCCGATAAACGCCGTGGAGCGCCTGGTGAATCGCCGTTCGTTGTTGAAATCCACCGTGCTGGCGTGTGCCGCGCACGGCTTGCCGCTGCCCGCCTTCATCGCGCGCGCCGCCGCCCAGCAGCCGGCACCGAGCCAGACACCAAAGGTAGCTTGGCGCCACGGCGCCTCGCTCTACGGCGACCTCAAATACCCGCCCGGGTTCAAGCAATTCGACTACGTCAACGCCGACGCCCCGAAGGCCGGCACAGCGCGGCAGATCGCCATCGGCACTTTCGACAGCTTCAATATGATCGTGGCCGGCGTCAAAGGCGTCGCCGCCCGGGGGATTACGCTGGTCTATGACACGCTGCTCACCGGCTCGCTCGACGAGGTGGTGAGCGGTTACGGACTTATCGCCGAGGCGGTCAGCTACCCCGA
Organism: uncultured Alphaproteobacteria bacterium; assembly: GCA_963729965.1. GTDB lineage: Bacteria > Pseudomonadota > Alphaproteobacteria > Rhizobiales > Xanthobacteraceae > BOG-931. Next base: position 964,570 of record CAVSPX010000002.1, on the reverse strand, counting down.
CGACTTCTCTTCGGTTTCGTATCGGCTGCGCGCCGAGGCGAAATGGCATGACGGCAGTCCGATCACCGCTGACGACGTCATCTTCTCGTTCGATGCGTGGAAGAAATACAGCCCGCAGCTCGCCGCCTATTACCGCCACGTCGTCAAGGTCGAAAAGACCGGCAATCGCGAACTGACCTTCAGCTTCGACAGTCCGGGCAACCGGGAACTGCCGCAAATCGTCGGCGAACTGATGATCCTGCCGAAACTGTGGTGGGAAGGCACCGACGCGAAGGGCAAGAAGCGCGATGTCGGCGATACGACGCTCGAGCCGCCGCTCGGCAGCGGCCCCTACCGTATCAAAAGCTTTTCTCCCGGCCGCGAAGTGATCTACGAGCGCGTCAAGGATTATTGGGCGCGCAACCTCAATGTTCGGATCGGCCGCGATAATTTTGACGAGTTGCGGTTCGAATATTTTCGCGACCCGACCGTCGCGCTCGAAGCGTTCAAGGCCGATACGGTCGATTGGCAGATCGAGGCCAGCGCCAAGAACTGGGCCACGGCCTACAATTTCCCGGCGGTCACCGAGAAGCGCGTCATCCTCGAAAAGTTTCCCGAAAACAGCGTCGGCCTCATGCAGGCTTTCGCCTTCAACATCCGCCGCGATAAGTTCAAAGATCCGCGGGTGCGGCTGGCGTTCAATTACGCGTTCGACTTCGACGAGATGAACAAACAACTGTTCTACGGTCAGTACACGCGTACCACCAGTTATTTCCAGGGTACCGAGCTGGCGGCGACCGGACTGCCCACCGGGCGCGAGCTGGAAATTCTCCAGACGGTGCGCGACAAGGTGCCGCCGGAAGTATTCACCACGCCTTATACGAACCCGACGGGCGGCAATCCGCAGGCCGTGCGCGACAATCTCCGCCAGGCCGTGCGCCTTTTTCACGACGCCGGCTACGAAATTCGCGATGAGCGTCTCGTCAACAGCAAGACCGGAGAACCCTACACCGTCGAATTTCTCACCGAGGACCCGGCCTTCGAGCGCGTTTTCCTGTTCTACAAGCCCTCGCTGACCCGCCTTGGCATGACGGTCAATGTGCGCACCATCGACGATGCGCAGTACGAGAACCGCCTGCGCTCGTTCGATTTCGACATCATCACGCAAGCCTGGACCGAATTGCTGTCGCCGGGCAACGAGCAGCGCGGCTATTGGGGTTCACAGGCGGCGGATGAGCCGGGTTCGTTCAATCTGATCGGCATCAAAAACCCGGCTGTCGATGCGCTCATTAACCAGGTGATCTTCGCCAAGAGCCGCGCCGATCTGGTCGCCGCGACCAAGGCGCTCGACCGCGTGCTGTTATGGAATCACTACGTCGTGCCGCAATGGACGTACCCCTACGTACGCACGGCACGTTGGGACCGGTTCGGCCGGCCCGATCCGATGCCGAAATACGGCATGGAAGCCTTCCCCACCGTGTGGTGGTGGGATGCCGCAAAGGCGGCAAAGACGGGAACCAAGTCGTGATTTGCGGCGCCACACCGATGCAAACTCAATCACGCAATGCTTAGGTTCACGCGCCGGCGCGTTCTTAAGGCGGCCGCCGGCGCAGCCGCGGTAGCCTCGGCGCATAGTGCTGCGTCGTCCGCGAGCGCCGCCGATGCGATCGAGTCGCACGGGCTGTCAGCCTTTGGCGACCTCGCCAACCCGCCGGACTTCCAGCATTTCCGCTACGTCAATCCCGACGCGCCCAAGGGCGGAGCGTTTTCTCAGATCGGGCCGAACCAGCTCTACAATCAGAATTTTCTCACCTTCAACTCGCTGAACAGTTTCATTCTCAAGGGCGACGCCGCCCAGGGCATGGAGCTTACCTTCGCCACCTTGCTGGCGCCGTCCGGCGATGAACCGGATGCCATGTACGGGCTGGCCGCCGCCAAGGTGCGCCGCTCGGCTGATGGCCTGACCTATACGTTTTTCATCCGGCCGGAAGCCAAATTCCACGACGGTTCGCCCCTGACTGCGCATGACGTCGAGTACTCGCTCACGATCCTCAAGGCGCAAGGTCATCCGCTCATCACCCAGTTGCTGCGCGACATGCTTGGCGCCAAGGCGGACAACGACCACAGCGTCACCGTGACGTTTGCACCCAAGCGGGCGCGCGACGTGCCGCTGTTCGTCGCCGGGCTGCCGATTTTTTCCCGCGCCTATTACGGGCCGAAAAAATTCGATGAGTCGACGCTCGATCCGCCGCTGGGCTCGGGCGCCTATAAAGTCGGCCGTTACGACGCGGGACGCTATATCGAATACGACCGCGTCAACGACTGGTGGGGCGCCGACCTGCCGGTGTCGCGCGGCCAGAACAATTTCGACACCGTGCGCTTCGAATATTATCGCGACCGCGACGTCGGTTTCGAAGGCTTTACCGCCAAATCGTATCTGTTTCGCGAGGAATTCACGTCGCGAACCTGGAAGACGCGCTACGATTTCCCCGCGGTGCGCGACGGCCGCGTCAAGACCGACACCATCCCGGACGACACGCCGTCGGGCGCGCAGGGCTGGTTCATCAATACGCGGCGGGAGAAATTCGCCGACAAACGGCTGCGCGAAGCACTCAACGACGCTTTTGACTTCGAGTGGACCAACAAAACCATCATGTATGGCTGCTATGAGCGCACCGTCTCGGTTTTTCAGAACTCCGGGATGATGGCGAAAGGCAAGCCCAGTGCGGCGGAACTGAAGCTGCTCGAACCATTCCGCGGCCGCGTCGCCGACGAGGTGTTCGGCGAACCTTACGTTCCGCCCGTCACCGATGGCTCCGGCAATGACCGCGCCAACCTGCGCAAGGCCGTCGAATTGCTTGCGGCCGCCGGCTGCGCCGTCAAGGACGGCAAACGCGTGCTGCCGAGCGGCGAACGGATCACCATCGAGTTCCTGCTCGATGAGCCGACATTCGAACCGCACCACCTGGCGCTGATCAAGAACCTCGCGATTTTGGGAATCGCCGGCAACATCCGTCTCGTCGACCCGGTGCAATACCGGGCCCGTCTTGACGATTTCGACTTCGATATTACGACCGAGCGGCTCAGTTTTTCAGCAACGCCGGGTGACTCGCTGCGTTCGTTCTTTTCGTCACAGGCCGCAGCGCTGAAGGGATCGAACAATCTCGCCGGCATCGCCGATCCGGTAGTGGACGCGCTGATCGAGGCGGCCATCGCCGCCGCCACCCGCCCGGCTCTGGTGACCGCCTGCCGCGCGCTCGATCGCGTCATCCGCGCCGGCCGCTATTGGGTCCCGCAGTGGTACAAAGCGACGCACTGGATCGCCTATTGGGACGTGTTCGGCCGTCCGCCGGCGCAGCCGCGGTATTTCCGCGGCATTCCCGATACCTGGTGGTATGACCCCGCCAAGGCCACGAAACTCGAGCAAAAGGGCTAGCGCGGACATCATGGCCGGGCTTGTTCCGGCCCGTTGCGTCTTTATGTTGCCGCTATGGCGTAAGACGTGAATGCCCGGTGCGCGCCGGGGAACAATGGACGCACAGATCGACTGCAAGCATGAGCGCCTACATCGTCCGCCGCCTCCTGTTCATGATACCGACCATTTTCGGCATCATGCTGGTTTCGTTCGTGGTTGTCCAGTTCGCGCCGGGTGGACCGGTGGAACGCGTCATCGCCCAGCTTTCCGGCCTCGAAACCGGAGCAGCCTCCCGCATTTCGGGCTCCTCCGGCGGCGACTTCGCGGGGCGCGTCGGCCTTCCGGGCAATGCGCAAAGCGCCATCAATTCAAAGTATCGCGGCGCGCAAGGGCTCGATCCCGCTTTCATCAAGAGCCTGGAAAAGCAGTTCGGCTTCGACAAACCGGCCTACGAGCGCTTTTTCATCATGCTGTGGAACTACGCGCGCTTCGATTTCGGCAAAAGCTATTTCCGCGATGTGAGCGTGATCGACCTGATCGGCGAGAAACTCCCGGTCTCGATCTCGCTTGGCATCTGGATGACGCTGTTGAGTTATCTGATTTCGATCCCGCTCGGCATCCGCAAGGCGGTGAAAGACGGCACCCAATTCGACATGTGGACGTCGAGCGTGATCATCGTCGGTTACGCCATCCCCGGCTTTCTGTTCGCGATCCTGCTCATCATTCTGTTTGCCGGCGGCTCGTTCTGGCAGATCTTTCCGCTGCGCGGACTGACATCGGACGGCTGGTCGCAATTTCCCTGGTGGGAGAAGATCCTCGATTATTTCTGGCACCTGACGCTGCCGATCATTTCCATGGGGCTGTCGGCCTTCGCCACCATGACGCTGCTCACCAAGAACTGCTTTCTTGAAGAACTGCGCAAGCAATACGTGCTCACCGCCCGCGCCAAGGGCTGCTCGCAGCGGCAGGTGCTTTACGGTCACATTTTCCGCAACGCCATGCTGCTCGTCATCGCCGGCTTTCCGAGCACTTTCGTCAGCGCGTTCTTCGCCGGCTCGCTCCTGATCGAGACGATCTTTTCGTTGAACGGCCTCGGACTGCTGAGTTTCGAAAGCGTGCTCAATCGCGACTATCCCGTGGTGTTCGCCAACATCTACATATTCGCGCTCATAGGCCTTGTGGTGACGCTGATTTCCGATCTGACCTACACCCTGATCGATCCGCGCATCGATTTCGAGACGCGGGAGGTGTGAGGTGGACGAGCGCACGTCGCGCGAGCCGACCATCGCCCCCTCCGTCGAGGCGCGCGAGGCGACGCCCGGACTGACGCCGGACATCGAGCCAACCGGCCCGATCATCGCCTCCACACCGCCGGCGGACTATGCGCTCGCGCCGATCAATGCCCGGCGCTGGCGCAATTTCAAAGCCAACCGGCGCGGCTATTGGTCGTTGTGGATTTTTCTTGTCCTGTTCACGATCTCGCTGTTTGCCGAATTTATCGCCAACGACAAACCGATCTACATTCACGTCGACGGCAAGAGTTATTTTCCGGTGTTCGTTACCTACCCTGACACCGATTTCGGCGACGTGTTCGGCACCGCGGCCGATTATCTCGACCCGCATCTGCAGCAGTATCTTTCCGAGCACCACGCCTTCGCGGTGTGGCCGCCGATTCCATTTTCCTACGGCACCATCGTCAGCCGACCACCGTCGCCGTTTCCGTCCAAGCCGACCTGGCTCCTCACCAAACAGGATTGCGAGTTCGCTGCCAAGAACGGTTACGGCAAATGCGGCACGCTGCAATATGACTGGCTTGGCACCGACGATGTCGGCCGCGACGTACTGGCGCGGCTGATCTATGGGTTCCGCGTCTCGGTGCTGTTCGGGCTGATCCTGACCATCGTATCGTCGATCATCGGCGTGGCCGCCGGCGCCGTGCAGGGCTATTTCGGCGGCTGGACCGACCTGTTGTTCCAGCGTTTTATCGAAATCTGGACCTCGGTACCGGAACTCTATCTGCTGCTCATCATCTCCTCGGTGCTGGTGCCCGGCTTCTTCGTGCTGCTCGGCATCCTCTTGCTGTTCTCCTGGACGCGGCTCGTCGGGCTGGTTCGCGCCGAGTTCCTGCGCGGCCGCAATTTCGAATACATCCTGGCGGCGCGGGCGCTCGGCGTGTCCAACGCGGTCATCATGTTCCGGCATCTGCTGCCGAATGCCATGGTGGCAACGCTGACGTTCCTGCCGTTCATCATGTCGTCGGTGGTGATGACGCTGACCGCGCTCGACTTTCTCGGCTTCGGTCTGCCGCCCGGCTCGCCTTCGCTCGGCGAATTGCTGTCGCAGGGCAAGGCCAATGTCCAGGCGCCGTGGCTCGGGCTGACGGGCTTCTTCGCCGTTGCCATCATGCTGTCGCTCCTGATCTTCATCGGCGAAGCGATTCGCGACGCCTTCGATCCGCGGAAGACGTTCGCATGACCGTCGATCCTCTCCTCTCCGTTCGCGACCTCTCGGTCGCCTTCCGCCACGGCGGCCGGGAGACCCTTGCGGTCGATCGCGTATCGTTCGACATCGGCAAGGGTGAGACCATGGCGCTGGTCGGCGAGTTCGGGCTCGGGCAAGTCGGTGACCGCGCTGTCGATCCTCAAGCTTCTGCCCTATCCGGCGGCGCGGCATCCTTCGGGCAGTATCCTGTTCAAGGGTGGCGACCTCTTGCCGCTTGCCGAGCGCGACATGCAACGCGTGCGCGGCGATGACATCACCATCATCTTTCAGGAGCCGCTGTCCTCGCTCAATCCGCTGCACACGATCGAAAAGCAGATCGGTGAAATTCTGCTGCTGCATCGCGGGCTCACCGGGGCGGCGGCGCGCGCGCGGACCCTTGAAGTGCTCGGCCAGGCCGGAATTCCCGACCCGCAAAGCCGGCTCAAGAGCTATCCGCATCAGCTTTCCGGCGGCCAGCGCCAGCGCGTCGTGATCGCCATGGCGCTGGCCAACGAGCCTGATCTGTTGATCGCCGACGAGCCGACAACGGCGCTCGACGTCACCATTCAGGCGCAGATCCTTGCGCTGTTAAGCGACATCCAGAAGCGGCTCGGCATGTCGCTGCTGTTCATCACGCACGATCTCGGCATCGTGCGCAAGATCGCCAACAAGGTCTGCGTGATGAAGCAGGGCCGCATCGTCGAGCAGGGTGACGTCGAGCGCGTTTTCAAGGCGCCGGCACATGCCTATACCCAGGCGCTGCTCGCCGCCGAGCCGAAGCCGGACCCGGCGCCGCCGCAGCCCGGCGCGCCGCTGCTCTTGGAAGCCAACGATCTCAAGGTCTGGTTTCCGATCCGGCGCGGGGTGCTGCGCAAGACCGTCAGCTACATCAAGGCGGTCGACGGCGTGAGCATCGCGCTGCGCAAGGGCGAGACGCTCGGCGTGGTCGGCGAATCCGGCTCGGGCAAGACCACGCTCGGCCTGGCGCTGTTGCGGCTCATCTCCTCCGACGGGCCGATCGTGTTCATGGGCAACAAGCTGCAAGGCCTGCGCTTCAAACAGATGCGGCCGTTCCGCCGCGACATGCAGATCGTGTTTCAGGACCCTTATGGGTCGCTGTCGCCGCGGCTGTCGGTCGCCGAGATCATCAAGGAAGGGCTCAGCGTGCATTTTCCGCGGATGCCGGAGGGCGAGCGCAACCAGCGGGTCATGCGCGCGCTTGCCGACGTCGGACTCGATCCAGATACCTGCCACCGCTTCCCGCACGAATTTTCCGGCGGGCAGCGCCAGCGCATCGCCGTGGCGCGCGCCATCGTGCTGGAGCCGTCATTCGTGGTGCTTGATGAGCCGACCAGCGCGCTTGACATGCTGATCCAGTCGCAGATGGTCGACCTATTCCGCGACCTGCAAAAGCGCCGTAATCTTACCTATATGTTCATTTCGCACGACTTGCGCGTGGTCGCGGCGCTGGCGAGCCGGCTCATCGTGATGCGTGCCGGCAAAGTGGTGGAGTTGGGCGACGCTGCGGTACTGTTCCGCCATCCACAGACCGACTATACGCGTGCACTGTTTGCCGCCGCGTTTAATCTGGAGACCGCGCCCGCGGGCATCGTGGCACAATGAAGATTCATCGCCGCAGTTTCGCTATCGTGCTTGCTGGTGCGCTCGCCGCACTGATGGCCGCGCCGGCATCGGCACAGGATCGCGACCGCTCGATGCGCTACGTCTCGCAATTTCCACTGATCGGCGACGACGGCGGGGTTGTGCCCAACCACACGGTCAAGCTGCCGGGACCGATCGAGAAAATACCGGGCGTTGTCACCGCGGCCAACCCGGACGGCAAGACGACGCTGGTCGAGTTCTACGATCTGAATTGTCCGTTTTGCCGTATCGCTTCAGTCGACATCGAAGACATGGTCGACACTGACCCGGACCTGAGGCTTGTCCTCGTCCCCTACCCGGTCCTCGGCCCGGCTTCGGTCGCGGCAAGCCAAGTCGAACTGGCGCTGGCGCAGCTTGCGACGCCCCAGCAATTCTACGCTTATCATCACAAGGTCTATGCGCAGCGCGGCACGATCACCGGCTTGCGCGCTTTCCAGCTGGCGCGCGAGTCCGGCTTCGACGGCCGCGCGATCGATAGCATTTCAGACAGCGACGACGTCGCGCAAACGATCAAGGCTCATCTCGCTCTCGGCAAGTCGCTCGGCATATCGGCCACGCCCGGCTTCATCATCGCCGGCGTCGCTATTCTCGGCTATCCGGGCCGACACACGCTGCAAGCCATCATCGACGCTGTGAGGTCTTGCGGCAAAGTCACGTGCCAGGGCACGGCATCCCACAGCCAATAAAAGCGAGCTTCGCAGTTCTGCGTCGAATTGGATGATTCGCCGCACATTCCGCCTGATCTAGCTATGCATTCCGCGAAACGGCGGCATATTTCGGCGTTTGTTCCACGGAACCGCACGGAACCCCGGCCGCCCCGGTGAGTTGGTGCGGACAGCCGGCCCGGCTGTCTCACACGCATCGTCACATGGAATTCAGATTCGACCCGAAAGAGCGTCGGCTGCATATCCGGAGTTCTGGTTCCAGCCGGGCAGGATGCACCCATCTTCGCGCCCGACGAACTGTTCCAGTTCGGCGTCGAGGAGGAATATTTCCTGTCGAACGCGAAGACGCTGCAAACACCGTCTGAAACCCCCGATGCGCTGTTCGAAAGCGCCAATCTGACAACGACCGGCCATGTCGGCCGCGAGTTCCTGCAGGCGCAGATCGAAGTCGCGACCGAGCCGCATTGCAATGCCGAACATGCGCGGCACGAATTGCTGCGCTTGCGCAGGAGCGCGGCTGCGGCTGCAGCGGAACATGGTCTTGCCATTCTGGCCTGCGGCACCCATCCGCTGGCGGCCTGGCGTGACGCGGTGCAGAGCCCCAAGGGCCGTTATTCGCAGGTGATGGACCTACTGCAGATGATCGGGCAGCGCAACATGCTGTGCGGCATGCACGTGCATGTCGAATTTCCCGATCCGATGCGCCGCGTCGACGTGATGACGCGAATGCTGCCTTACGTGCCGCTGTTCATCGCGCTGTCGACTTCGTCGCCTTTCTGGCAGGGACGCGTGACCAGGCTCAAAGGCTACCGGCTCGCCGCCTACGACGAACTGCCCCGCACCGGCCTGCCGGAATTGTTCCGCAGCAATGCCGATTACGACGCCTATGTCGATGCCATGGTAACGTCCGGGGCGATGCCCGACGCCAGCCATCTGTGGTGGACGGTCCGCATTTCGCAGAAATACCCCACCCTGGAACTGCGCGCGGCGGATTGCTGTACGCGCATCGACGATACCATTGCCATTGCAGCGCTGTACCGCGCCCTGGTCCGCTTCCTGTTCAATCATCCGGAACACAATGCCGGCATCGACGTGGTGGACCGCTCGATCGCGGTCGAAAACAAATGGCGGGCGCAGCGTTACGGCGCTCAGGGCAGTTTTGTGACGCGGACCGGCGCATTGCCTGTCGCCGAAATGCTCGACCGGCTGGTGGACCTTGTTTGCGCCGATGCCGATGTTTTGGGCTGCTGGAACGAACTGGAGCGCTGCCGGACTATCGTCGCCGAAGGCACCTCGGCCGATGCACAATTGCGGATTTTTACCAAATATGAACACGAAGGTGCCGAGATTGCCCTCCACAAGGTGGCCGAATGGCTTAAAGACGCCACTTTGCTGGCCTGATTGGTGGCCCGACGCCAAAGGCAATGGCAAAGGCAATTAGATGTGCCGCTGGATCGCCTATCGCGGGGAAACAACCGCCCTCGAGCATTATGTGACTTCGCCGGCGCATTCGCTGGTGACCCAGAGCATCGCGGCCCTTGAATCGACCGCGAGCGTCAATGGCGACGGTTTCGGGCTCGGCTGGTACGGCACCCATCCTGAGCCGGGCCTGTACCGCGAAATCCGGCCGGCCTGGTCTGACGAGAATCTACGCTATCTGTGCCGGCACCTGCAGTCGCATCTGTTCTTTGCCCATGTGCGTGCCGCCACCGGCACCCCGATCACCCGGCCGAATTGCCATCCGTTTGCCTGCTCCAAGTGGCTGTTCATGCACAATGGCTTCATCGGCAACTGGGCAAGGCTGCGCCGCCAAGTCGAAGCGCTGATTCCCGATAACCTTTATCCGGCGCGAGTCGGCACCACCGATTCGGAGGCAATTTTCCTCGCCATCATGGGGGCCGGAATCGACGATCCGGTCGCAGCGACGCAAACGACGCTGGCACGGCTCACCGAACTGGTCGGGCCGGATCGCATGCGCTTCACTGCCGCGCTGGCCAATGGCAAGGATCTGTACGCGTTCCGCCACGCGGTGAACGATCGCGCCAATACGCTTTATTACCGGGAGTCCGAGCAGGGCATCGTTGTGGTGTCCGAACCGCTGGACAAAAATCACGGCAACTGGAAACGGGTCCCCGAAAGCCATGTGCTGGTGGCGAAGGCCGGCGAGCCGACGCGAATTGTGCCGTTTTTGTATCAGCACCAGGAAGCGGCGGAGTAGCATCTCTGCTGCCGCGGACGAAGAAGCTAATCGCTGCGTGCCGTCATGCCGCCGTCGACGACGATTTCGGTGCCGGTGATAAAGCGCGCTTCGTCGGAGGCGAGGAACAGCACCGCGGCGGCGGTGTCGCGGCCGTCGCCGGCAAAGCCCAGCGGAATGCGGGCGATACGCGACTTGAGCAGAGCATCGACGTCGCCGCCGGTGCGCTGTTTGGCCAAACGCACCTCCACCATCGGCGTGTGCATCTGACCGGGGATGACCGTGTTCACGCGGATGCCGTGCTTGGCGTATTGCACGGCGGTCACCCGGGAAAACTGAATCACCGCGGCTTTCGACGAGGCGTAGCCGATCTGCGGCGAACCCGAATAGCTGATGCCAGAGGTCGACGCGGTATTGACGATGGCACCGCCGCCCTGCTCGATCATGACCGGAATGACGTGGCGGCAGGTGAGAAACACGGTTTTCAGATTGTATTGGATCTGCCGGTCGAAGGTTTCCTCGGCCATTTCGGCAACGCCGCCGGGCGCCGAGCCGCCGACATTGTTGACCAGAATGTCGATGCGGCCGAAGCTTCTCCGGCACGCCTCGATCATCGCCTGCACCTGCGCGTCGTCGGTAACGTCGCACACATGCGTCGCGATCTCGCCATCGTTGCCGACGCGCGCGACCGTCTCGGTCATCGACTCCGCGTCCCTGTCGACGGCAAAGATCTTGGCGCCCTCGCGTGCAAACAGCACCGCAGACGCCCGGCCATTGCCCCAGCCTGGGCCGACACACCCGGCGCCGCTGATCAGCGCCACTTTTCCTGCAAGGCGTCCAGGCACGTGCGATCTCCTCAATCTCAACTGGCTAAAGGCAAGGCCGCGCCGCTTCCCTTGAGCGGCGCGATGATTTCCTCGCCGAGGCGCTGAACGTTTTCGGCCGTCGGGATGATCTTGCAGAGCACGAGCTCAATCCCGAGGTCTTCGAAGCGCCGCAGCTGACGCCGTACGCTGTCCGGCGAGCCGATGCAGCCGAGCCTGGTGGCGGGCAGCATGCGCTGCTCGATCTTGCGGGTGTCCGGATCCGGGTCGTAGGCGAAGATGCGCTTGATCGTCGCGTCGAGCGCATCCTGCTCGCCGGCGCCGAGCGCAACGAATGGATTGAGCGCGAAGCGTATCTTGCGGCCGGCGCGTTCGGCGCGGCGTTTCATGTCGGCGACGGCATCTTCGAGCCCGCGCAGCGCCTCACCGACCGTGTTCGCCGTCTTCGGGAAATCGATGAACCACCAGTCGCAATGACCGGCAATGAAGTCGCGACCGCGATCGCTGCGGCTGACCGAATAGATTTCCGGCGGCGCGGCTGAGGCCGGCTTAAGAAGGAGTTGGCCGTTCTCCACGCGATAGTGCCTGCCGGCATAAGAAAAAGTCGGGTGCGTCCACAGCCCGCGCAGAATGTCGATGAATTCAATCGTGCGCTGATAACGCTCCTCGCCCTGCAGCACAGTGCCGCCGAACATGCGGAATTCTTCGTCGAACCAGCCGTTGACGACGTTGAGCGCCATGCGGCCGCGGCAGACGCGGTCGAGCGACACCGCAAGCTTGGCGACCATCACCGGATCCCACAGGCCGGGATGGACGGCGACCAGCGCGCGGATGTGCTCGAGCCGCGAGCCGATCGCACTCGCCAGCACCCAGGCACCAATGTCGTTGCCGAGATGCCGCTCGGCGAACAGACAGAGTTCGAAGCCGGCGCGATCCGCCGCCAGCAGAAGCTCAACGCCGAGATCGAATTGCGCGTCGAGACGGCCGTCGGGCAACGGCGTCAGCGCCTCGCTGACCGCCTGCGCCACTTCGGGCGAGCCCACGGTTGCCATCGGTATCGGCGCGTAGAGACCGAACTGCATGTCGCCTAACCTCGCGTTGCGTGCGGCAGCATCTTACACATAACTTCTCCGCTCATTTCCGCGAACCCCGGGAACCCGACCTGGGTCCCTACTTTCGCGCACGAGCGGACTTCCAACAATCGAACCTGAGCGAGCCACCATCCGTCTCTACTTCCGCCCGAGCGCTTCTTTGACCCTTGCGATCACCTCCTTGGGTGCGCCGGCGCGGTCCTTGAGCAGCGTGTCGACTTCCGCTCCGGTCACCAGCGAAACATCGAGCCGTGTCCGCTTGGCGTCCGCCAGGAACGCCGGATCGCGCAGCGTCGCCGCAAAGGCGGAGCGCAGCGCTTCGGCGCGGTCGGGCGGCAGGTCCGGCGGGGCGAGGAATGGCCGCCCCATGATTTCGCGCGCCAACAGAAACGCCAGCGCCGCCTTGTCGGTCGGATCGGTGACAAGGTTGCGGATACTCGGCACTGCCGGCGCCTCGGCGATCGGATTGAGGCCGGTGTGAAACAATAGGTTGACCATGTGGTCGCGCACCCAGTCCGGATGTGACGCCATGATCGCGCTCCACGACCAGTAGGCCAGGCCGTCGAGTTCGCCACGCTCCATGGCAAGCGCCGCAATGGCCGTATCGCGATAGCCTTCGATGATCTTGAATTTCGTTCCGGCAAGGCGATTGAAGGCGAGCGGCATGACCTCGGAATCGGCGCCGGCGCCGGTGCCGGGAACCAGAAGCTGATGCTGTTGCAGGTCGGCGAACGTCTTGATCTTCGACGTATGCCACGACATCGCCAGACTGACGTCGCGGTTCATGCTGCCGAGCCAGGTGAATTTGAGCGGATCGACATTGACTTCGTTCTCGCCGAGCATCGGCTCGAACGGCAGACCGCGGCCGATCGTTCCAATCACGGTGCCATCCTTGGGCGCGATCCGGTAGAGATACTGCTCGACCTTGAGCCCGCCGGCGCCGAGCATGTTCTGCACAACGACGACCGGCTCACCCGGAATGTGGTCACCGATGTGGCGGGCCAGAACGCGTGCATAAATGTCGTAGGTCGAGCCGGCGCCGGTAAACACCAGCATGGTCAACTGGCGGCCCTTGTAGAATTGCTCCACCGTTTGTGCGCGGACGCTCGCGGCCGCGGCTGCGAGCAGCAAAACAGCGGCAGCGGCTAATGCGAACGCGCGCGACGCGGCCTTCGGCATGCTCTCCTCCCATGACCGCCGGATATTACAGCGAATTTACCGCGGCCGTCATCGCGAGGAGCCACGGGCCCGGCCCGAAGTGGCAGGCCCGATGACAGGCTCCGCGACGAAGCGATCTAGAATGCCCTCGCGGCGATCGCCGGCGGCCTTGGATTGCTTCGGTTCCGCTCGCAATGACGCGTTCTCGCGATGCCCCCGCATCCGAGCTTTGCAACGCCAAAGTACGAAACACGGCACGAACTCTCTTTGCCTCCTCAAAAAAATGAGGGAGGCGGAGCGCCGAAAGGCGCGTATCCAACCAGCCGCGCCACACTCCCGGATGTTGCCATCCGAAAGTGCTCCGGGCGCGGCGCGCGCCACGAATGATTCGCTTGCACGAACCACCCGCTTCGGGCGCGCTCGCCTTACGGCGCTCCACCGCGGCTCTGGTCTAGTCTTACTGCGTCACAACTTTTGACGTCTACCTTGTGCTGAGATTTGCCCGACGCAGCAAGGACATCGTGACAGCGTTGCGACGAGAGCGACGATCAATCTCCGTCGGATAGTTGCGATGGAATTCGGAACGTGGCGCTCAGGCCGCAATGGCGGACCCTCTGGGCCGATAAGTTTCGGGAATTGTAATTTCCGTGAACAACCGGGGGGAACGAGTTCCTGAGGGGGGAATCGTCTCCCGCTCGGAGATCAGGAATCCATAGGCCGCGATGCATAGCGTTGCGTGATGATGGAAGCCGCGCCATCCGCGCCCTTCGAAGTGGCCGAGGCCAACCTCCTGTTTGAGTTCCTGGTAATCGCGTTCGATGCGCCAGCGCAGTTTGGCGGTATCGACGAGTTGAGCGAACGCGATGTTCGCCGGAAGCGTTGAGAACCAATATTTTGTCGGCGCATCTTCGCCGTCTGGCCACTCGATCAGCAGCCACTCGTCTGGTCGACTTTCAGCCAGCCAATAATCTCGATGCGCGGCACGAACGCGCACACGGGCAAAGCGTGAGGATAACGGCTCTGCCGAGGCTTCCCGCCACGTGATCTTGCACCAAGCCTCTGACGGCAGGGCAAACGCAAGCTTCTTGACCGATATCGGTCGGTGCTTGCCGTCACGCCGCAACAGCTTTGGACGTCGCCCGTGGCCCGACCATTTCTTTGGTGGCCACGGCCCAGTGCCCGGCCCCCATACCGATGTTTGTGGCATGATGCCGGCTACATAGCTCAATCCGAGCGCTGTGATGTTGGCACGCAAATCGGTGTCCGCGCCATAGCCGGCATCCATCAGCACCACACCGCGCGGTAGGGCAGCCGCGCAGGCCCATCGCAATTGATCGAGCGCGATTGCCGGCTTGGTTTTGAAGGTAACTTCCTTGGGTACACCCGCTTTGCGCCGACGTGGACGGTCCGTCGCCCATTCCTTCGGCAGATAGAGGCGATAGGCTGCTGGCAAGCTCGCATGATGATTGGCAATCGAAAGCGTTACTGCGATCTGACAATTGTCTTGCTTGCCAAGCTCACCGCAATATTGACGCCCGACCCCAACCGAATGCCGTCCCTTCTTGGGAAAGCCCGTGTCATCAATGATCCAGGCTTCGATCGGCCCGTGGCGTTCCATCTCCGGCAGCACCATTTCGCGCACCTTGGCCAAAACCTTCTCGTCGGACCAGTTGCCTTCACCAACAAAATGCAACAGCGACTGATGTTGGGCCGCGGTCCGTTCAGGCGCCGTAATCGCGGCCATCGGCTCGACGCTCTTGCGCTCGCAAGGCATCATCAGCCCTACGCAATAATCCCGAAGCGGTTTGGCTCGGTCCGCGTGTCCAATCGCGCTCGTCAGACCATCGATATACCCCGAAAACCGCGATGCAGCTTCACCTGATTTTGGCAGATCCATCTCAGCCCCTCCACATGCTGAAAAGTGAACCTTGCCAAATACATGAGTCTCATCGGAAAAAGATGCGACCTACTGACTCAGTAAGACTAGCAGGCTGCTGAAAAAGTCGCCATCGAGGCGATTTGAACTTTTGTTGGGTGCCGGATTGGAAGGCGATTTCGCGGTTGATGGGGCCGATCGCAACGGTTCGCCAGTCGCTGGCGCGGGCGGTCGCCGTAAGGCGGCTCATGTCGCCCCCAGCAGCTTGGGTATTCGCACCAGATCGTAGGCGACGATGGCGAACAAGAAGACGGCCCGCACTTTGTCGAGGCCGCGAACCTTGACCTGAGCGACGCCGCCCGTGGTCTTGATCCAGCCGAATATTTCTTCGATGCGTTTGCGGCAACGCTGACTGATGGCATAGCCGGGATGGCGTAGCGTGCGTTGATCGATGGCGGTCTTGCGCCGCTTTCCGGTCTTGGTCCGATGGCCGTCGATGGCGACGTGAGGCGTGACTTTGCGCTCACGCAAGGCCTGCGCGAAGCTCTCGACATCGAAGCCCTTGTCGCCGCCGACAGTGATCCGCCGTTTGCCAGACCGGTGGCCGTCGATCAGGTCGAGGGCGGTGGCGCGTTCCGCGGTGCCGGTCGCCTGCGTGACATCGCCGGTGACGGCGAGCCCGTTGCGGTTCTCCATCAGAACGTGGCCCATGTAGCACAGTCGGCTCTCCTGTCCGTCGCCCTTGCGATAGAGCTTGGCGTCGGGATCGGTGGTGCTGCTATGGGTCTCGTTTGAGCGCTTCTCCTTGTGGAAGTTGCGTTCGGCGTTGCGCCCGCCCTCGGGTGGCGAGCCCGAACCGTCCTTGGGGCGGAAGCTCTTCATCGATGCCCAAGCATCCAGCAGCGTTCCGTCCACCGAGAAGTGATCGCTTGACAGCAGCTGCATCACCTTCGGCAGCGCCAACAGGCTTGCCAGAAAATCGCGCGCCACGTCCGCCTCAAGCAGCCGGTCGCGGTTCTTCGTGAACACCGTCGGGTCCCAGACCGCATCGTCCATCGAAAGTCCGACGAACCAGCGGAACAAAAGATTATAATCGATTTGCTCCATCAATTGGCGTTCCGAGCGTACCGTGAAGAACGCCTGCAACAGCGTCGCCCGTAGCAGATACTCGGGTGGGATCGACGGCCGTCCGATCTGCGAGTAAAGCGCGTCGAACCGCTTCGACAGCCCCGCAAGCGCCTCGTTCACCAGCGCCAGGATCGCCCGCAGCGGATGATCCTTGGCGATCCGATCCTCCAACCGCAGATACGAAAAAAGCCCTTCCGATCTTCGTTCCTCGCCACGCATGGCAAATCGCCTCCGTCGCTTCAAAACGACGGAATCACGATCGGACCTCGCAGTCGAGATAGTTTCTCAGCAGCCTGCTAGCGACCGAATGCTTGGACCCGGCCCAGGCCGCGCTTCACGCGATGAAGTGCGAAGGAGTTAGCTTCGCCTTTGGACCGCGTTTAAGCCAAGCACCTGGCTCGCCGGTCATAATGCCGGCGGGGACGATGCCCGGACCGCCCGAGTGCGGAGTGTATGGCTCCGCCCGCGGGTACCGCCCCTCGCTCCCTCTCGGGGAGTACCCTCGGCCGAAAGGCCCCTCACGGATGGTGAGCGAGGTGGAGACTATAGTATCTTATTCAGAGACATTGTCAAGGAAAAATAATCCGGCGGCATGTATTCTTACTTTGCGTAATTCTTTTCGGAGCATGGCACGACGAGACCGCCCAAACGAAGCTCTTTGGTCAAATCGCCAACGACCTGAAAAACCTTGCAAACTTTCGTCTCGTATTCCCGGTTTTCTCCGTAGAGAACGTCAATCATTACATAAAAGTTCATGTGGCTACCCCCTCCCGGCGCAGCATTAGCCAAATCCAAAATCTGACCGGGGGTTATAGAGAGCCAAGCGGAATTGTAATCGACGGGATCATCCCCTGGAAAAATAAAAGCATCGGCTACATGCTCGATGGATGGCCAGTTCTGATGGACGTGTCCGCCTCCTTGCCAATCGACAGCGCTTTTCATGTAAGCAAGTCCAGGCAATCAACCTGTGTTTTCAACTCGGAATACGACACCTCTAGAGCCACCACCAGGGATAATGAAATCGAACGTTTCGGGTCTCAGCGTTATTTTGAGGTAAGGACGAATAACAAGTTTGTTGGCCGTAATGGCGGCTTCGACCGCTCTGTTAGCCGCGTCATATGCTCGAAAGCCGGCAATTGCGCTCAGTATCGCACCGATTGCTGCGATGGCTGTGAATCCAAGAGCAATCGAACCCCCGATCTTTTCAAAAGTCCAGTGACGGCGTTCTGCACATCGGTGACGCTCTTCTCCGGCACTCTCGCTTTCATCGGCGGGCTGATTTTCCGCGGTCATTGGCGTTGGGCCAGTCTGCTATCGCCGTCCCAAATATCTCAGGATGAAACCGGTGTTGTACCGGAACTGAAACTCCGCGACGTGCGGAGGCACGTATTTGCCAGAATTCTGCCGCAGCAAGTGTTACTCGAATCAAGCTATTTCGGCAATTCAAGATTTGGGCTGCCGCCTTGATCGGGCAACCGTGCAGCGCAATGTTCTGCCAAACGGTGGAAGCGTCATGAGCGTTGCCGAATCGCAACCGGCGGCCGCGCCGGAAGCAATCCCCAAGGCCGACGAGTTTCTCGGGCGCGCCCGCACGCTGGCAGGAAGTTGCGCGAGCGCGCGGTGCGCGACTGCATCATCCCGCAGGAATCGGTCGCAGGGCAATGGCGCGGATCAAGTCTCGTATTTGAACGAGAGCGCCACGCGCGTACGAAATGCGGTGACTTTGCCTTTCTCCACTCTCATGTCCATCTTGGTGACCTCGGCGACGCGCAGGTCACGCAGTGAACTGGCGGCCGTTTCCACGGCATTTCGCCCGGCATCCTCCCACGATTTTTCGCTGACGCCTACAACATCGACAATCCGGTAAACGCTTTCCGATCGCTTGTTCGCCATTGGATCGATCCTTTCATGGCCAAACCTGAAAGCCCGCGATCAATGTGGTCGCGCGCCGTCATCTTAGCTCGGATCGAGGTTCTCTTCATCCCGCCAAGCCCGCCGGATAGTGAATGCTGGTCAAAATCTATGGCACGCCGATTGAGGGCGAGAAGCGTTACAGCCCGGCAGAGTGTATCGGCGCGGTGAAGCAGTGCGTCGAGGGTAATCCTGACCGGAAGCACATTTCGACTAGCTTTGTAGAACGGCAAAATCTTGCCCTGCGGATGCAGGGTCGACGCTTTGCGCGGCTGACGAACGCCTTTTCAAAAAAGCTCGAAAATCACGCCCTATCGGTCGCGCTGCATTACATCCACTACAACTTTTGCCGCACCCAGAATGCCTGCGCATTAGCCCTGCGATGGCCGCTGGCGTGACGGGTCACGTGTGGAGCGTCGCCGATATTGTCTCTATGATTGAAGCAGCCGAGCCAGTGCTGGCAAAGCTCGGGCCGTACAAGAAGCGGAGCTCCTAATAATGCACCGTTCGCTGCAATTACGTCAGGCAACGTGGTTGGATGCCGGCGCAATCGCCAACTGGTTCACTACTCGCCAAGATGCCGTGAATTGGGGAGGTAACGAAACTCCGTTTCCGGTAGATGCGGATTGGCTCGCAAAAGAATTTTTCAATACAGGCCGGACATACTACGTACTTGTCGATGAAGTTGATCGCCCATGCGGAACTTATAACCTATGGCACTTACCCGACGAAAAACGGCTTCATATCGGCCGCTTTGCGGTTGCCCCTAGCCTGCGTCGAATGGGCGTTGGAAGGCGGATGATTGACGAGGCTGCCCACATCGCCCGATCCCATGGAGCGACCACCCTGATAGTCCGAGTATATGAGGACAATCTGGTGGCGCGACGGATGTATGAGCGCGTCGGCTTCAAACGCTCGGTGCCACGGTTTTCCGAACAAGGGCGGGCTGGAAACATCGTTACATTGGAAATGACCGTCTAAACTTCAAGCTGAGGCACTCCCGGCCGCCGCCTTGATCCTGGCGAACGCGCGGCGCAATCTTCGGCAAAAGCGGAGGAAGCGTCATGAGCGTTGCCGAATTGCGGCCGGAGGCCGCGCCGGAAACAATCCCCACGGCCGAGGAGCTTGTCGGGCGCGCCCGCGCGCTGGCGCCGAAGCTGCGCGAGCGCGCGGTGCGGGCGGAGCGCGAGCGCAACATTCCGCAGCAATCGGTCGACGAATTCATCGATGCCGGGCTCATTCATACGCTGCAGCCGAAGCGCTGGGGCGGCTACGAGCACGACCACGAAGTCGCCTTCGACATCGCGGTCGAGCTCGGCAAATCGACCTGCGGCTCGTCGGCCTGGTGCCTCAATTATCTCGCCGACCACGCCTGCATGCTGGCGCTGTTCCCCGACGAGGCGCAGCACGACGTCTGGAGTCGCAACAAGGCGGCCTGCATCGCCACCTCGGCGGCGCCGACCGGCAAGGTGACCGCCGCGCCGGGCGGCTACCGGCTCAACGGGCGCTGGTCGTGGTGCTCGGGGCTGCGTCACTCGCACTGGATCATGATCGGCGGCCTCGCCTTTCGCGATGGCGAGGACCATCCCGACATGCGGCTTTATCTGGTGCCGGTGTCGGAGCTTGAGCAGGACGATAACTGGTATTGCGCCGGGCTGCGAGGCAGCGGCTCAAATACCGCGGTGCTCGACAACGTGTTCGTGCCGGAGCATCGCAGCGTGTCGTTTTCGACGCTGCGCGACGGCAACTCGCCGGGCTCGAAGGTCAACACCAACCCGATCTATCGCGCGCCGTTCATCGCGGTGCACAGCTACGCGCTGCTTGCGCCGGTGCTGGGGCTGGCGCGCGGCGGCTACGCCGATTTCACCACATGGACACGCCAGCGCTATCTGACCTACACGCAACTTAGTATTGCCCAGCATGTGCCGGTGCAGATCCGCGTCGCCGAGATCGCCGCGCAGATCGACGCGGCGGAACTTCTTGCGCGCCGCGCGTTCAAGCTGGCACAAGCTGATTATGCCGGCATGACGCTTGAGACGCGCACGCTGCTGCGCCGCGATTTCTCTTACGCAGTGCGTATTTTGCGCGAAGCGATGGACGATCTGGTGAAGATTTCCGGCTCAAGCGGGTTGATGGACGACAATTCGATTCAGCGCTGCTGGCGCGACGCGCACGCCATTTCCTCGCACGTGGTCATGAACTGGGACGTCCCGGCGGAGAATTTCGGCCGCATGGAATTCGGCCTGCCGCTCAATCCGGCCTATCCGATGTTCTAAGCCGCGTCTCATCCGGCCTCATTGAGCACCGATCCACTCGGCGACGGTTGGCCACGCTTCGGTCAAGGTGCGCGCACCCATGAATAGGCCGATATGGCCGCCGGGAACCAGTTTCTTCACGATCTTGTCCTTCGAGGTGCCAAGATATGCTTCCGCGTTGAAGACTTGTTCCATGGTGGTGATGTCGTCGGATTGGCCGGCCAGAAGATAAACGGGACATCTGATGTTCTGAAGGTTTAGCGTGCGCCCAAGTCCGATGAATGTACCCTTCGCCAGGCGGTTTTCCTTGAACAGCTGCTTGATCACTTGCAGGTACCAGCGGCCCGGCAGGTCGATTGGATTCTCGTACCAGCTCGCAAAGGCTTCCTCCTTGGCGAGGTAGCCTGGATCGTCGATGTGATCATAGAGATCGATTTGCTCGTCAAAATAATGCTGCTCGGGGTGCATGTTCTTCCAGCCTTGCAGCATGAATTTCCCCTTCATCAGCCCGCCGCCAAGCGCCACCAGCTCCTCATAAAATGACATCGGGGTTTCGTGAGCCATGCGCTTGATCGGTCCATTGCCTGCGTCGGTGTCGATCGGCGAACCGGCAAGGACGAGCGAGTTCACCTTGTCGGGAAAGCGCGATGCCGCCATCGCCGCGACCCAGCCACCTTGGCACAGACCAATGAGATTAACGCGTCCGCCGAGATCGTCGATCGCAACGATCACCTCGGCGAGGTAATTGTCGATCTCCAGGTCCTTCATGTCGTCGGTCGCCGGCTTCCAATCGGTCAGCGCAACGTGGGCGACGCCGCTGGCGAGAAGCGTCTCAATGAGGCTCTGGCCCTTGTGATAATCGGCGATCATGGCGGTGTGGCCGGCATGCGGCGCATCGACCAACGTCGGGATGCCGCCCGGCCTGCCGTATTCGCGAAGCTGCATCGTGCGCAGATCGAGCCGCACCGTATTTGGTGTCGCCAGCCGCGGCCGCAGCTCATCGTGAATCTTGATTTCCTCCTCGACGAATTTCAGGTTGCGGGCGTAGAGCGCCGTGCCTTGTTCCGCCAAAGAGGCGGCCATTGCCATCGGCCAGAACGCCGGCACGCTGGCGAGCGAAAATTCGGAAGACTTGGCTGCTGGCGCCTTCGACATCGATGCATTCTTTCTGTTGGAGCATGTATCGCCCTACTGGCGTCGGGATACGTTGCCGGACCTATGCTGCGCCGCTCAAGCCGGCCCCCAAGCGCCCTGCGCGGTCTGCGACCAGCGCCATTCCTTGACCTCGGGCATGTCGTCGCCGTGCTGGCATATATAGGCCTTGTGCTCGATCAACTTGTCGCGCATCGCCTGCTTGGCATAAGCCGCGAGATAGCCGAGCTGCGGCAACCGGTCGATAACGTCCGAGACCAGGTGGAAGCGATCGAGGTGGTTGCGCACCACCATGTCGAAAGGCGTCGTCGTCGTGCCTTCCTCCTCATAACCGCGCACGTGAATGTTGTCATGATTGGTGCGGCGGTAGGTCAGCCGATGGATGAGCGCCGGATAGCCGTGGTGGGCAAAGATGACCGGCTTGTCGGTCGTGAAAATCGCGTCGAAGTCGTGATCCGTCAGGCCGTGAGGATGGAATCCATGCGGCTGCAGCGTCATCAGGTCGACAACGTTGACGACCCTGATCTTCAGATCGGGCAGATGGTGCCGCAGCAGGTCGACGGCAGCCAGCGTCTCCAGCGTCGGCACATCGCCGGCGCAGGCCATGACGACATCCGGCTCGCCACCGCGGTCGTTACTCGCCCATTCCCAGATGCCGATCCCTGCCGTGCAGTGCTTGATGGCCTGATCCAGATCAAGCCATTGCGGCTCCGGCTGCTTGCCAGCGACAATGACATTGATGCGGTTCCAGCTGCGCAGACAGTGATCGACAACGAACAGAAGACAATTGGCGTCCGGCGGCAGGTAGACGCGCACCACGTCGGGTTTCTTGTTGCACACGTAATCGATGAAACCCGGATCCTGGTGGCTAAAACCGTTGTGGTCCTGTCGCCACACATGCGAGGTCAAGAGATAGTTGAGCGAGGCAATCGGGCGGCGCCAGGGTATCCGGTGGCAGCTTTCAAGCCACTTGGCGTGCTGATTGAACATCGAGTCGACAATATGGATGAAGGCCTCATAGCATGAGAAAAAACCATGCCGGCCGGTCAAGAGGTAGCCTTCGAGCCAGCCTTGGCAGGTGTGCTCGGACAGGATTTCCATGACCCTGCCGCCCGGTTTCAGATGATCATCGTACGGCAAGAGCTCTGCTTCCCAGGCGCGATCGGTCGCTTCGAACACATGCGAGAGCCGATTTGACGCGGTTTCATCGGGACCGAAGACCCGGAAATTGCGCCGCCGCTCGCTTTCCCTCAGAACGTCGCGGAGAAATGCGCCGGCGATCGTGGTCGCGCCGACGCGTTCCTGTCCGGGCGATTCAATCGTGACCGCGTAGTCGGCGATGTCGGGCAGTTCGAGCGCGTGCATCAGCAGGCCGCCATTGGCGTGCGGATTGGCGCTCATGCGCCGATCGCCCCGCGGCGACAGCGCGACGATTTCGGATCGCGGAGCGCCATTCTCGTCAAACAGCTCGGCCGGCCGATAGCTTTTCATCCAGCTTTCCAGAAGCTTCACATGCGCCGGCTTGGTTGCCATCTCGGCAATCGGCACCTGATGCGAGCGCCAAAAGCCTTCGGTCTTGAGCCCGTCGACCTCCTTCGGTCCCGTCCAGCCCTTCGGGGTCTTCAGGATGATCATCGGCCATGCAGGCCGCGTTTTCATCCGGCCCTGCCGCGCGGCGAGCTGGATCTCGGCGATTTCATCGAACACGCGATCGAGTGCGCTGGCGGCAAGCTGATGCATCGCCGGCGGATCGTCACCCTCGATCACATGGGGCTTGTAGCCGTAGCCGACGAAAAGGCTCTCAAGTTCCTGCGAAGGAATCCGCGCCAACACCGTCGGGTTGGCGATCTTGTAGCCGTTGAGATGCAGAATCGGCAGCACCGCGCCGTCGGTCGCGGGGTCGAGGAATTTGTTGGAGTGCCACGATGTCGCCATCGGCCCGGTTTCCGCCTCTCCGTCGCCGATGACACAGGCGACGATGAGATCGGGATTGTCGAATGCGGCGCCGTAAGCGTGCGACAGCGCGTAGCCGAGTTCGCCGCCTTCATGGATGGAGCCCGGCGTCTCCGGCGCCGCGTGGCTGGGAATGCCGCCGGGAAAGCTGAACTGCTTGAACAAGCGCTGCATGCCGGCGGCATCCCGCGGCACATGCGGATAGAACTCGCTGTAGGTGCCTTCGAGCCAGGTATTGGCAACGACGCCCGGCCCTCCGTGGCCCGGGCCTGTCACAAAGATCATGTCGAGATCGCGCGATCTGATGACGCGATTGAGATGCACGTAGAGAAAGTTCAGGCCCGGCGTCGTACCCCAATGGCCGAGCAGTCGCGGCTTGATGTGCTTCAATTCGAGCGGCTCGCGCAGCAGTGCATTGTCGAGCAGGTAGATCTGCCCAACCGAGAGATAATTCGCCGCCCGCCACCAGGCGTCGATCGATGAAAAATCGGAGCTGGATAGCGGCATGTTGGACATGCAGGCCTCGTTTGGCTTGTTG
This sequence comes from uncultured Alphaproteobacteria bacterium, assembly GCA_963729965.1. GTDB lineage: Bacteria > Pseudomonadota > Alphaproteobacteria > Rhizobiales > Xanthobacteraceae > BOG-931. The sequence goes on along the minus strand of CAVSPX010000002.1, from coordinate 940,285 downwards.
ACGGTGGCGCCAGCCAGTCCTGGCTGCCAGCGCTCCCAGACAACGCGCGACCGTTCCAGGCGGTTTCTTACGCCGCGACGTCGCCCTCGACCCGCGTCAGGTGGCGTACATGCGACGGAACGAGATGACCGATCAGCCGGTAGGCCGCGATCTTCACTATGTTAGCGACGAAAAATGAAACCAGCGTGTCGGCCCAGACGAACAGCGCCAGCCACCACCCGATCGGCGCCATGGCGACGCCATAGACGACGATCAAGTTACCGAACAGCTGCAGCCAGTAGAGAACGAAGCTCTCGAACACGCCGTAGATGCCCAGCGCGGACGCGATGCTCAGCACTCGCATCATGTCCCAGCGAACCGGGCCTAACGTCACCGGAGCGTTATCGTAAGCGATCATCATGATCGGGATATCGTTGAGCAGCGCCAGCAGCACCACCATGGGGATAGAAGTTGAACATCAGGATCGCGACGGTCATGAACAGCAGGAGCCGCATGGTCTCGGCGATACGGTAGATCGCGTAGGCCGTCATCCGCTCGAAGATGCGGCGCGCCTCCTCGATCGCCATGGTAATGACCGAAAGACCCGGCGCGGTGAGCACCAGAGCCGCCGCGGCGCGCGCGGCGTCAGTGGTGCCGCTCACCGCGATGCCGACGTCGGCCTGCTTCAAAGCCGGGGCGTCGTTGACCCCGTCACCAGTCATGCCGACGATGCGGCCGGCGTCTTGCAGCGCCTTGACGATCTCGAACTTGTGCTCGGGAAAGACGCGGGCGAACCCGTCGGCTGACAGGATCGCCGGCAATATATCGGCCGGCGCCTTGTCGCCGAACACCGCGTCGGCGACGACGATGTTCTGGCCGAGATCGAGCTGTCCGGCGATTTCCTTGGCGATGGCCTCATGGTCGCCGCTGACCATCTTGATGCCGACGCCCATGGCGCGGGTTTTGTGGATCATTTCATTGCAATCCTCGCGCGGCGGATCGAACAGCGGCAACAGGCCGAGGAAATGCCATGTTCCGGAATTGTCGGTGCGTGCGACGCCTAGGGTCCGATAGCCCTTCGCAGCGATGTCGACCTTTCATCTGCCACCTCCGATCCATCAGCTATCCATGCGCGTGCTCGCGCGGCCTCGGATCGCGAGAAGACTTTCGTCGCGGCCGGCATCAGAAAGCCGAAAAAGCCGGTGGCATGCCGTATCCATTCGACGTCGGTGACGACGGCGATCCGTTCCCAGCGTGCGATGGTCTCCATGCCGACCATAAAATCTTCCCAGGCGGCGCCGAGGTCGAGCGCTGCAAAATCGGGACCGGTTTCATAGTAGAGCCTCACCTTGCCGTGCTTGCGCAACGCTGCGGTGACCGCAGGAACCAGCACGGTGTCATAATCCGCCCTGGTCACCCGACCGCTGCAAACGAAGGCCACGACATTGTCAGGAAAGCCACTGAGTTGCTCGATCATGGCTCAGTCCAAAACTGCTGATGATTCACTTTCAAGGCCTATCAAGACCTTCAGCGCCTTGGTGATGACCGCGGCGCCGAATGTCCTGCGAGCTTCTATAATATTGGTGCGCCTAAAGCGATACGTGATCAACTATCTGGAATCGATCCGGTGCGATTGAACGGCTCGATCTTCGTCTTCGATGTCTGCCTGACATCGCGTTCAGTAATTGGGCCAAAGCCCCTCAGCCGGTGATATCCCGTTTCTTTTCAAGGTATTCTTCGCGTTTGATCTCGCCACGCGCGTAGCGCTCTTCGAGCACGTCGAGCCCCGGCGAGCGCCGCCCAACGCCAGAGACCTGGGAGCCTGAATGGGTCATTGCGCGGGCGAACCAGACCACCGCCGCAATGACGAGTGCGAGGATGACAATCCAGACAATCATACCGATCGGTCCCCAACCATAACCATAACCGCCCCACGGCCCCATCATGCCCCAATTTGGTCCATAACCCCACATCATGACATCTCCTGCTTGATCGCTATGCAGCCGGCCTCGCTATTTTTGTCCCTCTGGGTTGCCTGGGCTGACCGGCTTGCTTGGCGTCGTTGGATTGCCGGGATTGGCCGCGTTCGTTTCCTCCGGGCGATAGAAGCCGGTATGTCGATTGACGACGAATTCCTGAACCAGAGAATTGTCATGGGTGACGATGTCGGCGACGATGGTGTCGTTGCCCTGCTCTTTCACATCCCCGACCTTGAGGTGCGAGTTGCCCTGTGCGGCAATCCAGCGCGCGAAATAATCTCTCACGTTGTCAGCGGAAAGATTGAGATCGCCACGCCCTGCCAACGGTCCATAACCCATCATCGGACCGTAGCCGGGCCCGTAACCACCCATCATCGGACCGTAGCCCGGGCCGTAACCGCCCATCATGCCGTAACCCGGTCCATAGCCGCCCATCATGCCGTAGCCGGGTCCATAGCCACCCATCATGCCCCATCCACCATACGGCTGAGCGTTTGCTTTCGAGATCACACCAAAATTCGCGGCGACCAGAACGAGCGCGGCTGCGCCCGCCAGAACAGAAAGCTTGCGCATGACATCTTCTCCCGCAGCTTTGATCAGGCTGGCGGTCGTGTACCGCGCTGGATGCGGACAACTGTTGATTTAAATCAAGCGGCTTCGCGACAATTTGTCCCGGGTATCCGCCGCGTTTGTACCGCGCCGTGGGCGAGATCGTGCAGCCCGATGACAGGCTCCGCTCACGAGCCCCGAATGCCGCGCTTCGCGCGGCCTCCGGAATGACAGCTAATAAGCCGTCAATTCCACCGCCACACGCCGTAGGCGTGGCCGTTCTGCATCTGCGGTGCGACGTATGTCGGCTTGCGGTTGCCGATGGCGCCGAGCATGGCGATCCAGTTCAACAGCTCGCCGCCGACATTGCCGGCCTTGAGCATCTGATGCTCGGTGGCTTCGGCGATCAGGCGATCGGTTTGTTGAGCTTCAAGCAACTTGATAATCCGCATCGCCCAGTCCGGATCGGGCACACCGTCGGAACGGCCGGGCGCCATCCGTGGGCCGCCGACTTCGAGCGAGAAGCTGCCCGAGCCCATGATGACGACGCGCTTCGGTTCGGGCCATGACTCAATGGCACGGGCGACCGCCTGGCCGAGCGCGTAGCAGCGCGCGGCCGACGGCAGCGGCGGCACATGGCCGCTGATGAAAAACGGAATCATCGGCACATGCATCTCGGGCGTGAGGAAATGAAGCGGCACCGTCACCGAGTGATCGACGGAAAAATTCTGCGTCATGCCGACATCGAAGCCGGCCGCGACAGCGGCGGCGCGTACATGCGCTGCCAGCCTCGCAAGCGACGGCACGACGTAATTCGGCACATCGCGCGGCTCGTCGTTGGGGGCCTTGAAGGTCTTATCGATACCGACCGCAAAAATCGGCAGATCGTTGAGAAAGAACGTGTTGAGATGGTCGGTATCGAACATCAGGATCAGATCGGGCCGCGCTGCCGCCAGTTCGTTCTTCTGCGCGGCAAACAGCTTGGCGGTCTCGCAATCGGGTCCGTCGCGCTTAACGAAAAACGGAAAGATCGGGGTGTGCGGCACGCCGAATCCGGCGACGATCTGCGCCATGTTTCTATCTCCTTCGCCTACGCCACCGGTTGGCCGATTTCATCGACCTTTACCGCGCGCATGCGCTCGTTGTAGCTCGCGACATCGAGGCCGCAGACTTCGAACCGCGCCAGATAGGCCATGAGAAAGCTGTTGGCGCCCATGCGGAACAGCGTGCCGACGTCGCCTGCGATCAGCGCACGGCGTTCCTCTTCGGTGAGATCGAGCGGCGCCAGCGCCTTCGCCGGGCCGGCCTTCATGGCGGCGCGAAAGGCATGGTCGCGCAGCACCTCGCGGCAAAGATAATTGACAGCGAAAATCGACATGCGGTCTCCTCCCGGCAGCATCTTATGCATGACGCCGCGGCGATTGCCACAGCAGCGTCACGCTCCTAAGCTTTTCGGCAACGATAATGGAGGAAGCGATGGATGCGGTGACTGCGATCCAGGAAACGCGGCGCAAGACCAACCCGGTGTTCAACGACCGCAAGCTCAAGCTTGGCACCTTCGGCACCAATCTTGACCGCGGCTGCGCCATCTCGACCATCGACGGCGTCCTCGAAATCAACTGGCCGAACACCTTGGAGCTGGCCAGAACCTCCGAAGAAATGGAGTTCGAGGCGCTGGTTCCGATCGGCCGCTGGCAGGGCTTCGGCGGCGTTACCAATTTCAATGGCCCGGGCTTCGAGTGCTTTTCCTGGGCAGCCGCCATCGGCGCGTCGACGCACTATTCCGGCATTTTCGCCACCTCGCATGTGCCGACGATCCATCCGGTGATGGCGGCCAAGCAGGCCGCCACCATCGATCACGTCACCGGCGGTCGCTTCGCGCTCAACATCGTCACCGGCTGGAACCGGCCGGAGATCGAGATGTTCGGCTCGCCGCTGATGGAGCACGACGACCGCTACGACTGCGCCGCCGAGTGGCTGCACATCATGAAGGAGTTGTGGACGCGCGACGAGCCATTCGATTTCGAAGGCCGCTTCTACAACATCAAGAAGGGCTATCTCGAGCCGAAGCCGATCCAGCGGCCATTTCCGGCGGTGATGAATGCCGGCGGCTCGGAGCGTGGCCAGCATTTCGCCGCCAAATACTGCGACATGGTCTACGTCGTGTTCGGCTCACACGATTTCGACGAATGCAAAGCCAAGGTCGATTCCTATCGCGAACTCGCGCGCAAGGAATACGGCCGCGACATTCAGGTCTGGAGTTATGCCTACCTGGTCCAGGGCGAGACCGAAAAGGAGGCGCAAGATTGCTTTGAGGACTACGTCCATGACAAAGGCGACTGGGAGGCCGTCACCAACCTCGTCGACACCATGATCGCCAACGCCAAGACGCTGCCGGCGCCGGTGCTGGCCGAGATGAAAAAGCATTTCATCGCCGGCTGGGGCGGCTATCCGCTGATCGGCACGCCGGAGCAGATCACGGACGGGCTGGTGCGCATGTCGAGGATGGGACTCGACGGCACGCTTCTGAACTGGCCGCGCTATATCGCTGACCAGCACTGGTTCAGGGATCGCGTCTATCCGCTGGTGGTCCAAGCCGGGTTGAGGTGAGTTTTCCGTCATTCCGGAAGCCGAGCGTAGCGAGGCTATCCGGAATCCATAGCCACAGGTCAGCGAATAGGGATCCCGGGCTCGCGGGCTTCGCCCGCGCCCAGGAATGACGCTTAAAAATACGGCCTGCTGGCATCCCGCCCGAGGCCGAGCTCCATGCGGCCGTAATGGGCGAAATTGGTTTCGACGTTCAGGCTGATATGCATCGCCATGAAATGAATGTCGCGCCACGCCCGCTGCATCGGGTGCGCAGTGGCAAAGCCCGCGGTGCCGCTGAGCGCGAGCAGCGCGTCGATCGCCTCCACGCATAATTCGGACGCGCGGGTGAAATCGCGCACCGAGCGCGCCAGCAGTCGCGGCGAGTAATCGGCCGGCGCGTCGGTGACACGCACGGCGCGGCGGACCAGAAGCTCTGCAGCGTCGACGTCGGCTGCGGCACGAGCCATGCGCACCTGCACGGCGGTTTTTTCCGCGACCGAGGAGCCGTCCTGCGCCTTGCGCGTTCTGGTCCAGTTGCGGAACAGCTCGTAAGCACCCTGCGCCGCGCCGATCATCGGCGCGATGAACGAAATCGGCGCGTAGTAGAAGAACGGCGTATGAAAGATGACGCCGGGATAAAGGGCTCCGCCAGGGGTGTTGCCGTCGCGCAGCTCGGTGAGCCGCAGCACCAGGCCATGCGGCACGAACACGTCATCGGTCACAATGGTTTTACTGCCCGTCCCGCACATGCCGGCGGTGAACCAGGTGTCGCGCACGGTGTAATCGCCGGGCGGCACCAGAAAGAACTTCCATTCCGGTTCGGCGCCGTCGTGGGTCATGCCGCCGAGCATGACCCAGGTGCAATGATCGACGCCGCTGGCGAACGGCGATCCGGTTCCCGAGATGCGATAGCCGCCGTCGGTCGGCACCGCCTTGACGGCCGGCGCGAACGACGCAGCGACCGGCACGTCGAGACCGTTCGTCCACAATGTCTTCTGCGCCAACTCCGGAAACTGCGCCATCAGATGGGCGTGATGGATGATCAGGCCCGCGCACCAGCCGTGCGAGGCATCGGCCTTGCTCAGCTCGCGGGTGACGTCATACCACTCCTCGAAGCCGAGCCCATATCCGCCGGCCCGCTCCGGGATGAGAATGCGGGCGAATCCGGCATCCAGCATGTCTTGTCCCGACTCGGGCGAAATCCGCCGTGCTCCCTCGGCCGCCGCCGCACGTTCGGCGAAGCGCGCGGACAGCTCCGGCAGGCGCGCCAGAATCTCCTGCCGCGTAGCGCGTTGCGCTGGCCGCTTCGGCATGACTGCTGCGTCCGGCATCGGCTTCCTCCTAACGCTTCGCGGTATCCGCCGGCGGCGTAGGCACCAGCCGCCTGCCGACCGGGAAAAGCTGCAAATTGTAGCGTTGGATGACCCAGCCCCAAAGCCCCGACGGCGCCTTGAGCATGATGACGATGGCAATGAGCCCCAGCAAGATCAGATAATACGTGCCGTAATCGGCCAGCAGCTCGCGCAGCATGATATAGATCAGCATGCCGATAAACGGTCCTTCGATGGTGCCGATGCCGCCGATCACCACCATGAAGATCACCACCACGGTCCAGTCGTTGATGGAAAATCCGGCTTCCGGCGAAATGCGCAGCTTCTGCAGAAAGATCAGCGCGCCGATCAGCCCGGTGCAGGTGGCAGTGGCGATATAGATGATGAATTTGGTGCGGAAGGTGTTGACGCCGAGGCTCGCCGACGCCGGCTCGGAGTTGCGGATGGCCGTGAGCGCGAGCCCATGCCGTGAGCGCAGCAGCAGGTAAACGATGGCTGTCACGAACAGCGATACGGCGAGCATCATCAGATAGAGCAACGCGTCGCGCATGTCGCGATCGGGCGAAATTTCCTGCAGGATTGGCACGGTGAGCGACAGGCCGGAGCCCGCGCCGAGCACCGTGATCAGGCTCGCCAGCAGGGCGAACACTTCGGACACCACCCAGGTGCCGATGGCGAAATAGGCGCCGCGCAACCGAAACACTGCAAAAGACACCGGGATAGCCATCAACCCGGCGAACGGTCCGGCGAGCAGCACGGCCAGATAGACATTCACGTTCCAGACGCCGGTCAAATAGAACAGCATGTAGCCGCCAAGGCCGACATAGGCCTGCTGGCCCACCGACACGAGGCCGGCATAGCCGGCGAGCAGATTCCACAACTGCGCCAGCGCAAGGTAATAGGCCATCTCGGCGATCAACCGCATGTCGCCGGGATCGCCCCACCACGGCAGCGAGACGAGTGCTGCCAGGATCACGGCAGCCAGAACGGCGAAAACACGGCTTGCGCGCGTGGCGCGCTCGACACGGATTGTTTCCACGGCAGCCGCCATGTCAGTCCCTCGTCCGCGGAAACAGCCCGCTCGGGCGCACGATCAAAAGCACCAGAAAGGCGACGTGGCCTGCGAGGATCTGCCAATTCGGGTTGAGCGCGGCACCGACCGCCTGGGCGACGCCGAGCACCATGCCGCCGATCAGCGTGCCCCAGAAGCTGCCAAGCCCGCCGATGATGACCGCCTCGAAGGCGAGAATGAGCCTGATCGGTCCAGCCGCCGGATCGAAGATGGTACGGATGCCGAACAGCACACCGGCGATCGCCGTGAACACCATCGCGATGCCGAAGGCCAAAGCATAAAGTTTGCGATTGTCGATGCCCATCAGTTCGGCGGTGTCGGCGTCATCCGAGACGGCACGAAACGCGCGGCCGAGCCGCGTGCGGTAAAACAACAGCTGCAGGGCGCCGATGCCCAGAACCGCCACCGCGAAAACCACAAGCGGATAGACGCCGACATCGATGCCGCCCGGCAGCCGCAGGCTCGCGGTTTCGATCGCGCCCTCCTGAAGCCGGTGATCGTAGGCGCCGAAACCCTGCAACAGGCCGTTCTGAATGATGACTGAAATTCCGAAGGTCACGAGCAGCGGCGGCAACAGCCCGCCGCTGAGCGTAAAGTTCAACAGCCCGCGTTGCAGCGCGTAGCCGAGCACAAACATCACCGGCACGACGATCACTAGGCTCAAAAACGGGCTGAGGCCGGTGCTCTGCACCGCGACCAGCCCGACATAGGCGGCGAGCACGATGAAATCGCCGTGCGCGATGTTGACCAGCCGCATGATGCCGAACGACATCGACAGGCCGATGGCGAACAGCGCATAGAAACCACCGAGCAAGCCGCCTTGAATGAAGATGTTGACCCATTCCATGCCGGCGGCCCGCTACATGCCGAAATAGGCCGCCGTCAGCGCGGCACGATCGAAGTCCTTGGTCGGCGCGGTCAGTGCGAGCCGGCCTTCCTGAAAGCAATAGAACCGCGCCGACGCGTCAAGCGCCCGATTGATGTCCTGCTCGACCAGTACCACCGTGGTTCCCTCCGCGGTGATAGCGTCGAGGCACTGGTAGATGTCGCGGATGACGATTGGCGCCAGTCCCAGCGATAGCTCATCGCACAGCAGCAATCGTGGGTTTGACATCAGCGCCCGCCCGATCGCCGCCATCTGCTGCTGGCCGCCGGACAGCGACGGCGCCGGCAGCCGGCGCAGCTCGTAAAGCCGCGGAAACAGCTCATAGACCCGTTTGAGGGTCCACGGGCCCGAGCGCGCGCTATGGGTACCGAGCGACAGGTTTTCTTCCACCGACAGACTGGGAAACAGCCGCCGCCCCTCCGGCACCATGGCGATGCCGAGCCGCACGATGTCGTGCGGCGGCTTGCCGCCGATCGGCTGGCCGTCGAACAGCACAGCCCCCGGCGCCGACGGCAGCGCCCCCGCCACGGTGCGCAGGAACGTGGTCTTGCCGGCGCCGTTGGCGCCGATGATCGCCACCGTCTCGCGCTCTTCGACGGTCACATCGATGTCGAACAGCGCCTGGAAGTCGCCGTAGAACGCCGACAGATTCTGCGTCCGCAGCAGCGTCATGACACCGGGATGCCCATATAGACTTCGCGCACGCGCGCCTCGGCCATCACCTCGCGGGGCGCGCCCTGGGCGAGGATCTGGCCGAAATTCATCACGATGAGCCGGCTCGCCACCGAGAGCAGCGCATGCACGATGTGCTCGATCCACACGATCGTCGTGCCGCGCGCGTGAATTTCGCTGATGGTTTTCACCAGCTCGCCGCATTCATATTCGGTCAGGCCGCCGGCGATCTCGTCGAGCAGCAGAAGCTTGGGTTCGATCGCGAGCGCTCGCGCCAGCTCCAGCCGCTTGCGCTGCAGCAGCGTCAGTGTGCGCGCCGGCACGTTTGCCTTGTCATAAAGTCCGGTTGCTCGCAGCACGTCGCTGCAGCGCCGGTAGCTCTCGCGCTCGGTTGCCCCGCCACCGAAGATGGCTCCGACCAGAAGATTCTCGAACACGCTCATGTTGGCGAACGGATGCGGGATTTGATACGAGCGCCCGATCCCCCGCCGCGAACGGCCATGCGGCGCCATCGCCGTCACGTCGGCCCCGTCGAACAGAACGCGGCCGCCGCTCGGCGCCACGTCGCCGGTGATCAGATTGAACAAGGTGGTCTTGCCGGCACCGTTGGGACCGATCACGGCCAGCGCCTCGCCGGCCTCGACGGCGAGGTCGACGGTATCCACGGCCTTGAGCGCGCCGTAGGATTTTGACACTCCGGTGAGTTGCAGAAGGACCGTCATGAACAACTTCGATCGGCAGGCAGTTCCGCCCGTCCCCGGTCCACGGAACAGGGACGAGCGGAGCGGCAACCTGTTAGTGATCGCCTGAAGCGTCAGGAATATTGAATCGCCGAGAACGGCCTGTCGAGCGGGATATTCGGTGCAGTCTTATTGAAGACGATATTCAAGTCGTACTTCCACTTCTTTCCCTTCTCCCACTGGCCGCCGACGATCGGCGTCGTGCAGACATTGGGCACCGGATTGGTCGGACCGCCCTTCCAGGTGATGGGGCCGACGATCGACTGATAATCCGTCTGCGCGATCGCATCGCGGATCGAGGCTGCGTCGAGCTTCTTGGCGCGCTTGAGCGCATCGATCGCGACTTCGAGATTGGCGTGCTTGAAACCGAGTGGCTGCGTCCACTGCTTGCCGCTCGCCTTCTCGTAGGCATCGCAATATTGCTGTGCCGTTTCGCCGGTCAGGCTCGATTTGAACGGGTGATGGTGCGACCACCACACTTCCGTCGACGTGCCGGCGCCGCGATTGCCGAGCGCCTCGACGGCGGTGGGGAACAACAGCGCCTTCGGCGGCGTCATGATCTTCGGCCGAAAGCCCTGCTGCGCGCACTGCGTCCAGAAAATCGCGAATTGCGGCGGGTTGAAAATGCCGCAGGCGACGTCGGCTTTCATGTCTTTCAGCTTGCTGATCTGCGCCGTGAAGTCGTCCGACAGCGGCGGATAGAGGCCGAGGTAGTTGACGTCAAAGCCGTGGCTCTTGATGGTCGCCGGCAATCCGTGCACCGGATCGCTGGCCGCGATGCCGTCCGGATCGTTGGTCAGCATCACGCCGACCTTCTTGTTGGTCGGAATGCTCAGCCACATCTCGGCGAACATGTTGGCGACCTGATCGAAGCCCCAGAAAAAGTGATAGGTCCACTGGAAGCCCTTCTTCGGATCGCCCTTGCGGCCGAAGAACCAGGATTGCCACGGGTCGTCCGAGGTGATGCACGGCACGCCGTTTAGCTCGCACTGATCGGCCACCGGATTGGTGGTGTCGCCGGTCGACGAGGCGATCATGATGTCGACCCGGTCGTTGTTGATCAGCTGCGCCGCCACTTCTGACGCGCGATTCGGATTGGATTGGCTGTCCCGATTAAGGATTTGGATCGGATGCTTCTCACCGGCGACCACGATGCCGTCGCCGAGAAACTTGCTGACCTCATCGGCGACCCATTTCGACGGCTCGCCGAACGCGGCGATCGGGCCGGTCTCCGGCGTGATCATGCCGATTTTGATGGGACGGGGCGCGGCGCGCGACGATTGGAAGGTCCATGGCGAGGTGATAGCGGCGGCGCTGCCGGTGGCCATCAGCTTGACCAGCTTGCGGCGCCCGTGATCGACCGTGACGCGGCCCCTCGCCCGCGGTGCAGCCGGCTTCATCTTCATAAGGCGTTCTCCCTCTTAGCAAATTTTAATTGGCCCACCTCAGCAACCTGTGGGATCGGCCCCACATCATCGCAGACTGAACGGCGCGACGCTACTCTTGTTCGTTGTCGATTGTGCTGCATTTGGCGGCAATGGTGGGGTTGCGATTTGCCGCAGCCCGCCGCGAGGCAGCCGTCAAACTATACTGCACTTTAAGCCAACGATAACCGGTCCATGCTACGAGGCGCCCCGTCTTCGTGGAAATTGGACCACGCGCCGATGCGCCCAAACGGCATACGCGCCCTAGCGGCATTGATGCTCTGGCTGCCTTGTTCGATCGCGCTCGCCGATGAGGCCGCGACCGACCGTGCGCGACCTATCGTCCTGCAGGGGTCGACGACATTTACGCACCGGGTGCTGGAGCCTTTTGCCCGCGCAATTGAAACGTCGAGCGGACATAAGCTGCGGGTCGTGCCGACCAAGTCGAGTCAAGGCCTGCTCGCTCTGTTCGAGCGGCGCGCCGACTTCGCCATGATCTCCGGACCGCTGAAGAACGAAATCGCCGACTTGCGCAAGACCAATCCCGACCTGCCGTTCGATCAGTTGCAGACTTTCGATATTTCGACCGTCCACATGGCCTTTGCCATCAGTCGGGACAATCCGGTGCATCGGGTCGGCGATCAAGACATGCGCCGCATTCTGCTGGGCGAGATCACCAACTGGCACGACGTCGGCGGTCCCGACTTACCTATCAGCATCGTGATGGTCGGCGACGGCGGCGGCGTGCAGTCCTCGATCGAAAACGAATTCCTCGGCGGGCGGCATATCAAAGCGGTCAAGCCGATCCTCGTCCAAGGCAGCGCGCAGGTGGTCAAGATCACCGCAATCGTTCCCGCCGCGCTCGGTCTGTCACAGACCGGCATCGTCGAAAATTCGAACTGCGCCGAGCTGAAGATCGATACTGAGATCGCGCAGCATCTCGCGCTTGTGACGCTCGGCGATCCGACGCCAGAGATGCGCAAGGTCATCGACGCGGCGCGCAAGGCCATGGGCACAACGTCGGCATTGCGCTAGCGCTGCACTGGCCCCCGAAAGTTCCAACGGCTTCCCACATCGTCATCCTCCGAACGGAGGATGCGTGCGCCTGAGCGAAAGTGCTTACTGGGCTTCGTCGCAACACATGGTGGGAGGCCCACAATGCGCGATCCGCTATTCCTTCTTCTCCCCTTCGTTCTTGCAGCGGCGCGATCCCTTACATTTGGCGTCCGATTGCCGTACGAGCCCGAAGGACTGCCGGCGATATCGGCCGATTCGGAATGTAAGGTTCTATTGATCGTTATCTTCTGTCTGACCGGTTTGCTGGCCACACTCTATCTGATGGCGCGCTTCCCCGATCTCGGCGCCACGATCGCGGAATATAATCAAATCTGATCTCGGGTCGCCCACAGCAAACAGAGCACGTGTTCACGGCCGGAGCCAGCAATCCATGACAGACTAGTGGAGCGGATTTGACATTCGCTACCCACCCAGCCGCAAACTCCGGTAGCGAATGTCAAATCCAAAAGCTCCACTAGCACTTATATTTGCTAGTGGTCCTTTAGATTCTAACATTCGCATGAAAGCCTGCCGAACCCGGATGCGAATGTTAGAATCGGACCACTAGGCCCACAGTTCCCGGCTCGCGAGCCGCGCTCCTTCCGCCAACGCCTCAAGCTTTGCCCAGGCGATCTGCGGATGGATGCGGCCGCCGAGGCCGCAATCCGTGCCGGCAATGACGTTCTCGCGGCCGACGACCCTGGCGTAACGGACGATGCGGTCGGCGACCACCTGCGGGTGCTCGACGATATTGGTGGCGTGGCTGACGACGCCGGGAATAAGCATCTTGCCGTCGGGCAGCCTGACGTCCTGCCAGACGCGCCATTCGTGTTCGTGCCGTACATTGCCGGCCTCGACCGAATAGGCGCCGGCGTTGACGCTCAACACCAGGTCGACGATGTTGGCGAGCGGAATGTCGGTGGTGTGCGGGCCATGCCAGCTGCCCCAGCAGATGTGAAAGCGGATGCGGTCCGCCGGCAGCCCGCGCAGCGCGTGATTGAGCGCCTCCATGCGCACATGCTCGAATTTCTTGAACTCTCCGAGCGGCGGTTCCGGATTGATCATGTCCCAGTTGTCCGGCAGGCTCGGATCGTCGATCTGCAGCACGATGCCGGCATCGACGATGGCCTTGTACTCGTCGCGCATCGCATCCGCCGCGGCGAACAGAAATTCCTCCTCGGTCTTGTAATAGAGGTCGACGCCGCGGGCGAAGGTGCCCGGGCCGATCGAGCACATGAAGCCTTCTTCCGCGCCGGTCGCGGCCAGGGCCTTTTTCAGATTATCAATGTCGGCTTGGAGCGCCGCGTGGCCGGTATATTTGATCGGCCCGGTACAGGCCGGCCGGCCGACCGGACGTCGCGCTGCGCTGCCCATCAGGCTGCCACTCGATTCCGGATCGAGATAGAACTCGCCGAATTTCTGCCAGTCGCGGCGGTTGGCGAATGACGTGAGCGCGACGTCCGCGACGGTCGACTTCTTGTGCTGGGTTTCATGCGCCGCGGCGGCGGCGCTGCCGGCCGGCGAAAACCCGGACATGCGCGCGAACGCGTAATTCCACCACGCTCCGTAATCGTAGGAACCGGCGACCGGCTTGCCGAATTCGCCGTCGTCGGGGATGTCGACGCCCAGCGCGCGCTGCTTCTTCACCACGTCGGCAACCGAAGCAGCCAGCACCTGCGCATAGGCTGGGTCATCCGCCTTGGCCTCGCCGATGGCGATCAACTTGCTCACCGCGATCAGGTTGGCCGGCCGCGACAGGCTTCCGGCATGCGTGGTCAAAATGCGATCCGTGCTTCGTTTCATTGCAGCCTCCCCGTGTGCTCCGCGGCTTTTGGGCCCAGCGGCCCAGAGATGTTTTCTTGTAGGGGAATGCTATTCTAAGCGGCAGAACCGATCTAGGCAGGGAGGATTGCAATGCGACGGCTCATAGCGTTCGCCGCGATAGCCATGTTGGGCTTGGCGCACATCGGCAGCGCGGCAGCGCAGTCGGCGTACCCGACGCGCACCGTGCGTTTCATCCTGCCCTATGGGGCCGGCAGCGCCACCGATACGGCGGCGCGCTTGTTCGCGAACGGACTCGGCAAGCTGTGGGGCAAGCCGGTGATCGTAGACAATCGGCCAGGCGGCGACGGGCTTGTTTCGCTCAGCGCATTTGCCCAGGCCAAGGACGACCATGTGCTGTGGTTCGGCCCGGCCGGCGCATTTACCGCGCTACCCTATATGCACGACACGCTGCCGTTCGATCCGTCGCCCAATATGAATCCGATTGTCAGCATCTCGGTCGTCGTGCTTGCAGTATCGGTGCCCGCGTCGCTGAAGATCGACACGGTCACTCAACTGGTAGCGCTGGCGCGGTCAGAGCCGGGCAAGCTCAATGCCGCCGCAGCGAACGGTATCTCGGATTTTTTGCTGTTCGGCTTTTTCAAGAAGCAAGGCCTGGAGGTTGCCGAGGTGCCGTACCGCGACATCATGCAGGCGCCGCCCGATATGTTGGCCGGCCGCGTCCAGGTACTGTCGACCTCGCTTGCGGTGCCGCAGCCGCTCGCCAATGCCGGGCGTCTCAAGATCCTGGTAGTAACCAGCAAGCAGCGTGCCCCGAGCCAGCCCGACGTGCCGACCGCGATCGAAGCCGGCTATCCGGATTTGACGTTTGAAAGCATCGGCGGCGTGTTCGGGCCGCCCGCCATGCCGGAAGCGCTGCGCAATCGCATCGCAGCCGATTTCCGCAAGGTCGCCGCCGCCAATCCGGATATCGCCAAAAAACTCGCCGCGACCGGTCAAATCGAGTCGCTGCGCGGCCCGGCCGAGTTCGCCGCCGCGATCAAGGAGCAGCGCGTGACGCTCGTCGGGCTCGCCAAGACGCTGGGGCTTAAGGCGGCGACGCATTAGCTGTTCCGGCGATGAGGTCATCTCTGCCAGGGTGAACTCGTCCCGTTGCCACAATCGCGCGGCGCTTGCCCGTCGTTCGCGGCTGATGTTAAGTCGCGAGGCGAACTCATTGGGGGCAAAAATGCGTGTCGCTTGCCTTGCACTTTCATTGATCGCCATTGCGGCCAGTGCGGCCGGTGTCCACGCCCAGCAGCAGTTTATTCTCCCCCAGGTCAACGCCGCCGAAGCGACCAGCGGCAATCCCAGTCAGGCGCCATTCAAATGGGCCGGCATGCTGCTCATTCCGACCCCAACGCAGAAACAGCCAGGCTTGTTGTCGGCCTGCACTGCGCAGTTCATCGCGCCGCAGGTTCTGCTCACCGCCGGCCACTGCATCAAAGACCTTGAAACCAATCCCACCGGGCCATGGCCCGATCCGACCAAAGGTACGTTCTGGCTGCAATACCAGAACAATCAAGGCACGCCGTTCAAGATCGTATGCGCCGCGCCCAATCCGCTGTGGACGCTGCCGGCCAATTACTCGTCAATGTCCGGGCAACAACAGACGGCCGCATTTGCGGCCGCCATGCAGCACGACTTCGCGCTGATCCTGGTCGACCACCAGAGCCCGACCGGCGTCATGCCCTACCAGCTCGATTGGAAGGGCAAGTACAAGTTTGCCTGGAGGATCGGCTATCCGGCCGATATTCTCGGCGGCGACATCATCCAGCGCGTCGGCGGCGTGCTGTTTTCCGCCGATGCGATCCCGATGGGATCGTGGTCGCTGCCGAACCTAGCGGTGCAGTGGGGGCCGGTTACCGATGCGACCCATGGCATGAGCGGCGGCGCCTGGGTGGTGAACATGAGCGCCGCCGAAGCCGCCGGCAAGAATGTGCTGGTCGCGGTAACGTCGGGCGCGCCGCCCGGCCCCCAGCAACTCGGCAATACCCAGCAATTTCCCGGTGGCACCTTCGCGGCCTACCTGACGGCGGCCGAATTCAATCCGTTGCTCAGCTTCGTGTCGGGCGGATGCAAGGGCTCCGGCGGTCAGTCAGCCGCCGCACCGGCACCAGCGCCGGCACCGTCCCCAGCGAGCCCGGCCAGCGGCGGGCAAATCACGCCGAACCAGCAATGACTTCTTTTGTCGCGCAGCAGCAAAGAACCTGCCGCTAGTTCGCCTGCTTCCAGGTCTCCTTGAGCTTGCCCGGCGCGCCGGCCGGCGTCTGGTTGGCAATGACCATTTCATTGCCTTGCACTTGGACAGACCGCTTGAACGTACGGCCGCTGGCATTGCCGGCGCCTCCACTGCTGCCGTCGACGTGAAGGCTCATCGTCTTGTCGGCATCGTCAATCGTGTAGGTTCCGAAATAGGCAATATTTCTGGCCCCGCCGTCGCTGATGACAATGACCGATACATGGCCGGCAGCGTCGAGAAACATCGAACCTTGCGGCGCTGCGCCGTACGGCGTTCCGCCATTGACGGTCACCGAAACGAGTTGCCAATGACCGACGAGCTGGTCCTTGAGCGACTTGGCCGCCGATTGCGCCGACGCCGGTGACATGAGCGCCAAGCCGAGCAGCAGCGACACGCAAGCGCCAATGCGGCGCGCGGCGATTTTCATGATGCAACTCCTTCAAGGCCGCTCGATCGGGCCATCGCCGTAAAATGTAGTGTGGAATGCGGCCCGCGCCAACATGGATACCGTCGCGTCCCGCGCGCTGTCGCGGCATGTTACGCGCCGTGCCATTGGCGGGGCTGTCGAATTTGCCGAACGCGGCCGCTATGATCGGCGCTTCGTTGCCCAAGCAGGCATCAGATGAGCATCCGGGACGAACTCGAACCGATCGAAACCGCAAGCCGTGAGACGCTGCAGGCACTGCAGCTCGAAAGGCTACAGAAGACGCTGCGGCGCGCCTATGACCGCGTCCCGCACTACCGGCAAAAATTCGACGCCGCCGGCGCGCATCCCGGCGACCTGAAAGAGCTGTCCGATCTCGTCAAATTCCCGTTCACGGCGAAAGACGACCTGCGGCAGAATTATCCGTTCGGCATGTTCGCGGTGCCGATGGCGGACATCGTGCGCGTGCACGCGTCGAGCGGCACGACGGGCAAATCGACCGTCGTCGGCTACACGCGTGGCGACATCGATACCTGGTCGCAGCTCATGGCGCGCTCGATCCGCGCCGCCGGCGGCCGCTCCACCGACAAGGTCCATGTCGCCTACGGCTACGGCCTGTTCACCGGCGGCCTCGGATTTCATTACGGCGCCGAATATCTCGGCGCTGCCGTAATCCCGGTCGGCGGCGGCTTCACAGAGCGGCAGGTGCAGCTCATCGTCGATTTTAAGCCGGACATCATCGTGGTGACGCCGTCCTACATGCTCGCCATTGCCGACGAGTTCGAGCGGCAAGGCTTCAGGCCGAGCGACAACAGCCTGCGCATCGGCATGTTCGGCGCCGAGCCATGGACCGACAGCATGCGCACCGAAATCGAGCGCCGCATGGACTTGCAGGCGCTCGATCACTACGGGCTTTCCGAGTTGATCGGCCCGGGCGTGGCGCAGGAGTGCCCGGACAGTCGCGGCGGGCTGACGATCTGGGAAGATCATTTCTTTCCGGAAATCATCGATCCAGACAGCGGGAAGCCCCTGCCCGACGGCGAGCCGGGTGAGCTGGTTCTGACTTCGCTTACCAAAGAAGCGATGCCGGTGATCCGCTATCGCTCGCGCGATCTGACGCGGCTGCTGCCGCCCGGCGCGCGCCCGATGCGCCGCATCGAACGCGTCAAGGGCCGCTCCGACGACATGCTGATCGTCCGCGGGGTCAACGTGTTTCCCTCGCAGATCGAGTCCGTGCTGGGCCGTGAGCCGCAGCTTGCGCCGCATTACGTGCTCGAAGTGCGTCGCCCGCACAGCCTCGACGAAATCGACGTTCTGGTGGAGATGCGCCCGGAATTATCCGGCCAGCTCAGCGCCAAGGACATCACGGCGCTGGCGCAGAAGGCTCAGCACCTGATCAAGGCCTATGTGGGGATTACCGCGACGGTGAATGTTCTCGAGCCTGGAACAATTGAACGCTCGCAAGGCAAGGCCAAGCGCGTCATCGACCGGCGGCCGAAAAATTGAGTAAGCTGAGAAAATTCGAAAAGGGAGCGGCGCGATGACCCTGGATGCCGCGGCGGCAGCACGCTGCCTGGAACCGGCAGGCATCGACGCGAAGACGGTCGCCGAGTGGGCTGCCGCCGCGCCGCGCGATACAAGCGATTTTGCCCACGACCGAAGCCGCTACGCGCATTTCTGGAAAAAATGCGACGACCTGCTCGGGCGCTTCCCGCGCAAGCCCAAGCGCAGCACCAAAGAAAACGATGCGGCGCATTGCATCCTCGGCGCCGCCCGCGATCAGCGCGAGCGTTTTCTCGCCGCCCACGCGCAGCCGCTCTACGATGAGCTGACGCGCAATCGCTCGCGGTTCATTCGCCTTGAAGATTTGGTCTTCGCAGCGGCGGTCGCGGTTCCGGGACTGACGCCGACAGCGGCGCAGGTCGCCGCCGAGGCGGAACTTCTGCAACGCGACAAGGACGGCGTCGAGATCGACCAGGGCATTTTTCTGGCGCACGTGCTCGCCAGCGAAACCGCCGGCCGTCATCTCTGCCATGCCATGCTGCTGCCGCGCGTCGAAGCCGCCGAGGATCTGAAAAAGCTTGCAACCGACGGCCGCATCGATCTCGGTCCGGCGCAGGTCGAACGCCGCGGCAAAGCAATCGTTCTGACGGCCAAGAACCCGCGTTTTCTCAACGCCGAAGACGATTCGACGCTCGACGCCATGGAGATCGCCGTCGATCTCGCCATTCTCGATCCGTCAAGCGACGTTGCGGTGCTGCGCGGCGGCACGGTCGAGCATCCCAAATATGCCGGGCGTCGGCTGTTCGGCGCCGGCATCAACCTGACACAGCTTTATCGCGGTAGAATTCCGTTCGTCTGGTTCCTCAAGCGCGACCTCGGCTTCGTGCATAAATTCTTTCGCGGCGTGGCGCGGCCCGAGGCACTGCCGGACGACTTGCACGGCACCGGCATCGAGAAACCGTGGATCGCGGCGGTCGAGGGCTTCGCCATCGGCGGGCATTGCCAGATCCTGCTGACCATGGATTACGTGCTCGCGGCCAGCGACGCATTCATGACATTGCCGGCGCGCAAAGAGGGCATCATTCCCGGCGCCGCCAATCTGCGCATGCCGCGCTTTACCGGCGATCGCGTTACCCGCCAGGCCATCCAGTATGAGCGGCGGCTCGAATGCGACAGCCCCGAAGGCCGCCTGATCTGCGATGAGATCGCAGCGCCCGCCGACATGGACCGGGCGCTCGATCGCGTGGTCGAACGCCTGACCAGTTCGGGCGCGGTCAGCGCCACCTCGAACCGCCGCGCCATCCGCATTGGCGAGGAACCGCTCGATCTGTTCCGCTGCTATTTCTCTGCTTACGCGCGCGACCAGGCTTATTGCCATTACAGCCCGGCGCTGATCGCTAATCTAGAGCGCGAATGGAACGCGCATAAAAGGAAAATCTAGAGCCGCGACAAGCAGGATCGTTGCATTACCGAAAAAACTTTCGCACAGTGGCCCTGAGGGTTAGCTGGTTCCAGCAGTTGAACTGCGAGGGGGACTTCGAATGGCGGGCGAACGACCTGTCGCGCCGGGTCAGGCGCAATTGAAGCTTTCACCGGGCACGATGTTTCCTCTGGTAGGCGGCCGCTCAACCTGGTCGCGCGAGCATTTGCTGCCGATTTTCGTGACGCTGATCGCCGGTATTGCGCTGTTCCTGGTGCCGTTCCCGTGGCCCAAGCTGACGTTCAACGGCAAGCCGGCGTCCGCCGAGATCAACTCGGCCTGGCAGGTATTCTCGATCCTGGGAATCTATATCGCCTTCATCGTCTGCTACTACATCAATCAGATGTGCGGCCACCCCAAACGCGGCTGGGTGCTTGCTGTGGTAGCGCTGTGCACGTTCCTGCTCCTGTCCTCCCCGGTATGGCATTACTGGTACAATTTTTTCTACTCGGTGATCCCGGGCACGGCGCTTGAAAAGTCCAACAACGCGGCGGCCAGCCTCGCCGGCTATCTGTTCGGTACCGGGCTCTGCGAGGAGAGCTTCAAGTCCTTGCCGCTGTTTGGGATGGTCCTGCTCGGCGGCGCGCTGGGCTTTTTCAGCCGCCGCACCAAAGGCAGAATGAGCGTGCTGCTTGCATTCGTCAGACGGCGCGTCGCGCTGTGCGATCCGCTCGACGGCATTGTCATGGGCGTGGCGTCGGGAGCCGGCTTCTTCATCAACGAAACGCTATTCCAGTACGTGCCCAATGTCATGAGCGGGGCGAAATACCCGGGCACGGAGGCGTTCAACGGCTTGGTGCTGCTGTTGGCGCGCGGGCTGCCCGAGATGACCGAACATTCCGCCTGGGCCGGCCTGTTCGGCTATTTCATCGGGCTTGCGGTGCTGCAGCCGCGAATGGCCGCGATCCTCATACCGATCGGCTGGCTCAGCGCCGCCGCCCTGCACGGCGCGTGGGACGGCATTGGCAGCGTGACGAGTTCCGACACCTTCGTGGTGCTGTTTCTGATCGGCGACGGCCTCCTCAGCTACGCGTTGCTCGCAGGCGCCATCTTCAAGGCCCGCGAAATTTCGCCGGGCCGCGGGTTAGCGAATCATGGACCCGACGCCGCGGCGCCCGCGCTCGCAACGGCGCAGCCTGCGGTGAGCGGCGATACCGAGTGGGATTGATGGCTTTGGCACCGCAGAATCGCGGCGTCAGAACGTAAACAGCACCGAGGCGTACCAATTCAATCGATCGGTCTCGTCGACATTCTGAATGCCGCGGCCCAGATAGCCGAGTAGATGGAAATGATCGTCGAGGTCGTAGCGCATTCCGGCACCGACCGAAGTCGTGTCCTGTCCGCCAATCGTGTCCGCCGTCTGATGGAATAGTTCGACGCCAAGCTGCAGGTCGGTCTGGACCTGATTGGCAACGACGACGCCTGCCTGGCAGAAATTCTTCGAGTCCCCGCCTCGGTTGAGCTCACAGCCGCCGCCGCCAAACGCGGACCATTTGCCCCAATCTTTCTCCAGCCAAACCGGCAGCAGCAACGAGGCGTGCTGATCGCCGACGTTCGCCGACGCGCTCGGCAAAAACACCCTGGGAAAAACCGCTACGTCCAGCCCGAAGTTTTGCTGGGTCAGAAAGCGGTACTTGGCGGCCAGTTCGACGTTGCCAAGACCGCCAACCATCGCACCGCCGGACGGGACGTCATAATCCATCGGGACGGTGGCGGTCAGCTGCAGGTTGGGTGCCCCGCCATAATTAAAATCGATGCCGCTTTGCCCGTTGGTATCGCCTTGCGCGGTCATGCCCTGGCTGAAGGCGTAGATCTCGAAATGCTGGTAATCCGTGGGTTCCGGATCGTCTGAAAGATAGGGTGGGCCAGCCATTGCCGGCACCGTCATCACCGAGCACAGGGCAGCGGCAAACACCAGCTGAGCCGTAAGACGCCGCACTTTCAACCTCCGGATCCGGATATATTACCGGATCGCGCGATGCGGCAAAATGTGCGGGTTCATCGAAAAGCCCTCATCCAGACACAAGCAGCGACTGACGGCTGGGGCGCACTGGGTGCGATGTTATTGGTTTGCCCGCTGCTACGATCGCACGTGCGGCAGGTGCCTTTTGGCTGCCACTGAGGAAACATGACGAATACGATCGAGCATTCCGCCACCAAAGTTCCCGAAGTCACGATTATCTTCTGGACCATCAAAATCCTGGCAACAACCCTCGGCGAAACGGGCGGCGACTCCGTGACGATGTCCTGGCTGCACGCGGACGCAAGTCCTGACAACGGCGGATATTTGATCGGCACCGCCATATTTCTTGTTGTGTTCGTCGCGGCCGTGATCGTCCAAATCCTGCAAAAAAAATTCAACTCCTGGATATACTGGCTGGCCATCGTAGCCTCCACGACAGTCGGCACGGCCATGGCCGATTTTTTCGATCGCTCATTGGGAATTGGCTACGTGGGAGGCTCGTCGATTTTGTTGGCATGCGTCTTATGCTCACTGGCGATCTGGTACGCCACTCTCGGCTCGATAAATGTTCAGACGGTTTCAACCACGAAAGTGGAGATTTTCTATTGGGTCACGATCACGTTTTCGCAGACCCTAGGGACCGCGCTCGGAGATTGGATGGCGGACGACACCGGTTTGGGATATGACGGAGGCACCCTTATATTTTGTGCCGGGCTCGCTGCGCTGGCCGCTTTATATTATTGGACCAGAATCTCGCGCGTCTTCCTGTTTTGGGCCGCCTTCATCTTGACACGGCCGCTCGGCGCGACGGTTGGCGATTTTCTCGACAAGCCGCGGAGTGACGGCGGGCTCGCCTTCAGCCGTCCAATCGCCTCCGCGGTGATCGCGGCGATTATCATCGTCTGCCTGCTCGTGTTACCGCAGCGCGCCGGACGGCATCCGGGGCATTCCGGCGCAGCGGCGTGAGCGCTTGCCAGTATTCGGCAACTCATGCAGCATTGAGCAAAGTTTAAGTCCGCGCTCGCGCCACTCGGGATGGGACGTCATGGACAGCCTCACCGCCCGCAAAATACGGCCTCCGTTGGGAGACGCGACCCGGTTCGTTGATCCCGAACATTTTCCCGAACCCGGCCGCACTGCGGTGCGCAACGCCATGGCGCGGGCCCAGAAGGCGCTCGCCGAAGACTATAGGGGCATCGCCGCGCCCGGCAGCGCTCTGCCGTCCGACCTGTTCCCGATCTTCAAGACCGGCGTTTCGGTGCAACCGATCATCGACGCCGCGCTGGCATTCGGCGCGCTGCTGACGCCCGAACAGCGCAAATCAGGCTCCTTCGCCGTCGACGGCCTGGAGTGGCGGGCGTGGCATAACATGCATCCGTTTATCCAGCGCCATGGTCTGCTGCTGCGCGATCTCAGCGAGCGTCAGCGCGCAGCCGCTTCGGCCATCCTGCGCGCGAGCTTGAGCGCCGCCGGCCATGACGGCGCGCGCGACGTGATGAAGCTCAACGAACACGCGGCTGAAATCACCGGCTACGCCAAAGAATTCGGCGAATGGTTCTACTGGTTCAGCATGTTCGGCGAGCCATCGTCGACCGAACCGTGGGGCTGGCAGATCGACGGCCACCACCTGATCATCAACTGCTTCATCCTCGGCGATCAACTGACGATGACGCCCGACTTCCGCGGCTCTGAGCCGGTGACGGCGCGATCAGGCAAGTACGCCGGCACGACCGTGTTTCGCGACGAGGAGGCGCTTGGCGTCGCACTGATGGCGTCGCTCTCGGCCGAACAGCGCAGCGCCGCGATCATCGGCGAAAAGCTGCCGCGCGACGTGATCACCACCGCGCAGGTCGACAATCTCGATTTGCCCCATGCCGGAATTTGCTACGACGCGCTGACCGCGCCGCAGCGCGAACTGATGCGAAAGCTGATCGGGGTCTATGCGGGCCGCATCCGGCCCGGGCACGCCGAGATCCGCATGGCCGAGGTCATGCGGCACCTGTCGCAGACATTCTTCGGCTGGATCGGCGGCTTCGACGACGACAAGCCGTTCTACTATCGCGTCTACAGCCCGGTCATCCTGATCGAGTTCGATCATCTGCCGGGAATCATCTACGACAATGCCGAGCCGACGCGCGATCACATCCATACCATCGTGCGCACACCGAACGGCAACAATTACGGCCGCGACCTGTTGCGCCAGCACTACGCCGCACACGATCACTCGCACCCGCACTCGGCGCACCGGCGCGGACTCGCCTGAATCCTACGCAGGATGGCTGCGCCAGCCGCGGAAGTGCCACCACAGCACCGCGCCGATCCCGAAGATCACGGCGGCGAGCAGTGCGAAGATAAATGCCGAGTTCTCGACCCAGGCGATGGCGGGAATGCCCAGCGCCATGATCAGGCCAAGCAGGCATACCTGCCACGACAGCACCTGGACGCCCGCTGTGAACGTGCCGAGCGCCAGCAGCGTGAAGATGGTGATCCCGGTCGTTCCCGCGGTGAACAAGCGCTGCACGCTCTCCAGCAGCATGATGTTCATGACCACCAAAAATGCGAGCCAGTGCAGCACCTGCTTGGCGATCAGCCACAGCCGGGCCCGCGTATCCGGCGCGCCCTGCCATCCATAGCCGACGCAGATCAGCGCGATCAGCGGCGCCAGGATTTCCCAGTAGCCGGTGATCGGCTTCTTGGAAAAACTGATATAGGCCACGCCCAGTAACGTCAGAATGAGGACGATGCTGAACGGCAGTTCCCTGATCCAGAAACTCAAGTGGTGCGCCCGTGCCTCAACCTGCGGAACGCTTGCGTGCGGGGCCGGCCCGGAATCGGTGGTGCTCATCGCGGCTGCTCCCAAAACGGCCGACATGCGGTTCGACGCGCGAGAGTAGATCACATCGTGCGGTCACGCCACCGCAAGGACCGCCCGGACGCTTCAACGGCCGACGCGCCGCGCACCGGTGAGTTCGCTGCCACCTTGTCGAATCCGCGCGATAGCATCTGTCATCGGCTCGATGGTGACCGCCATGTGAAAGGCGTTGGCGTGAATGAGGCTGTCGCGGCCGCGCACGATGGCGACGTGGCCTTTCCAGAACAGCACATCGCCGCGATCGAGATTGGCATAATCAGCGGCGAACGCGAGCGGCGTGCCGACGGCCGCCTCCTGCATGTCGCTGTCGCGCGGGCAGCCGATGCCGCAGGCGTTAAGCGCCACCTGGACCAGGCCCGAACAGTCGAGGCCGAGCGCGGTCTTGCCGCCCCATAGATAAGGCACGCCGGCAAAGCGCTCGGCGACGGCGACGAAATCCGTTTCAAATTCGCCAATCGGTCGCAGATGGACCGCAGGGACATAACCGCCCGCTGCCATGACGGCGAGACGATCCTCAACGCGCGCAATGGCAAGCCTGGCGCCAAGCGGCAGCGCCGCGAGCGGCGGCAGCTTGATCGATGGACCGGGAAACACCAGCGTGCGCAACGCCGCGACCTTATGCGTGGCCAGTGCGCCGGGCGGACCGAGCGCGCTTTCCGGCAGCCAGCCGACGTAACGGTCGGCGTCGAGTTGGCCCCAGGCCCAGCCTTCGCCGTTGGTGTCGTAGATCGTGACGCGCTCGCCCTGGAGCGCCTCGGTCAAGAGCGGCGCATCCGGCCGCGGCGCGCTGCGCAGCGGCGCCTGCGGCTCGATCACGTCGCGGCTGACGCCTTCGACAAAGCGTGCCGCCTCGACCTCGCCTTGCAGATGTTTCGCCGCGAGATCGGGCCGGGCCGGCGTGAGGCGGGGATCGAAGACGCGCATGGCGCAAGCCGCTCAGCCGTAGCGGGCTGCGAGCAGCGCGCAGAGCGCGCGCGCCGCCTGGCACTCGCCGCCTTCGGGCCGCCCCGGCTTGGCCGACGGCGTCCAGGCGAACACGTCAAAATGCAGCCATGACTTGACCGTCACGAACTTGCGCATGAACAAAGCCGCGGTGATGGCACCGCCCTGCCCGCCGCCAACATTGTTGGTATCGGCGACTTTAGATTCCAGCATCGCCTCATAGGGCCGCCACAGCGGCAGCCGCCACAACGGATCATTCTCGGCGGCCGAGCATTGCATCAGCGCATCCGCCAGCACGTCGTCGTCGGTGAAAAACGGCGGCACCTCGGGACCGAGCGCCACGCGCGCGGCGCCGGTCAGGGTGGCGAAGTCGGCGATCAGTTCGGGCCGATCTTCATCGGCGAGCGCCAAGGCATCGGCGAGGATAAGCCGGCCCTCGGCGTCGGTATTGCCAATCTCGACGGTGATGCCCTTGCGCGACGTGTAAATGTCGCGCGGCCGGAAACTTGAGCCCGCGATCGAATTCTCCACTGCCGGGATCAGCACGCGCAGCCGCACTTTGAGCCCGCGCGCCATGATCATGTGGGCAAGCGCCAGCGCCGTCGCGGCGCCGCCCATGTCCTTCTTCATGTTGAGCATCGAGGAGTCGGGCTTGATGTCGAGGCCGCCGGTATCGAAGCAGACGCCCTTGCCGACCAGCGTGACGCGTGGATGGCCGGCCTCGCCCCAGGTCATGTCGATCAGCCGCGGCGCACCCGCCGCCGCGCGGCCGACCGCATGAATCAGCGGGAAATTTTTTGCCAAGAGATCGTCGCCGACGATGCTCGAGATCGTCGCGTTGTGCCGTGCCGCAAGCTTGCGCGCGGCGTCTTCGAGTTCGGCCGGGCCGAGGTCGTTGGCCGGCGTGTTGATGAGGTCGCGCGCCAGCGTCACGCCCTCAACAAGGCGATCGAGATCGTCGCGATCGACATGCTGCGGCAGGTCCAGACTGATCGCGCGCGCCTTGGCCTTGCGGTAGCGGCCAAAGCTGTAAAGGCCCAGCGCGAAGGCAAGCGCCGCCAGCCGTGCATCGTGCGGTTCGTTGGCGAAGCGGTAGACGCCGTCGGGCAGATGCTGCGTCAACCGGCCCGGCAGAAACCGGTCAACCGGCTCGCCCTCGCCTTCCAGCGCGAACAGCACGCCGCCGAGGCCCTTTGGCCCCGGCAACAAGAGATGCCGCCCGGCCTTGGGCTCGAAGCCCGCCGCATCGGCAAATGAACACGCCTCAGCGCCGAGCGTCTTGCGCACGTCGGGATAGGTCTCCGCCGTGACGAACCAGATCGGAACCGCACTGGCGCTCCCGCGCGCAAC
Source organism: uncultured Alphaproteobacteria bacterium (assembly GCA_963729965.1). Lineage (GTDB taxonomy): Bacteria > Pseudomonadota > Alphaproteobacteria > Rhizobiales > Xanthobacteraceae > BOG-931. The sequence goes on along the minus strand of CAVSPX010000002.1, from coordinate 913,411 downwards.
GAAAATCGAGGCCATGGATATCCTACAGCTGAATTTACGCCCTGCTACCACGCCGCGCGTAAGCCGTGAAGCGAAGTACAATCGGGCTCGCCACGGCCGCTACGCAGGCGATGGATTCTTTTCTTGCCTTTGCACTTTGCTGTGGCGAATGCCGTAGAGCGCGTAGACCGCAAGACCGATGACGAGCCATGCGCCAAAGCGCAGCCACGTGTCGAGCGGCAGCCCGAGCATCAGGAATACGGCCGACAGTGCGCCGAGCGGCGCGACCGCATAAACGGCGGGCGTCCGGAATGGCCGCACGACATCCGGGTGCGTTACGCGCATGATGAGGACACCCGCGCACACGATGGCGAACGCGAACAGCGTGCCGATACTGACCAGTTCGCCGACCAAGCCGATCGGCAGCAGGCCGGAAAGGATCGTGACGACAGAACCGGTGACGATCGTGGTGACATAGGGCGTGCGGAAACGCGGATGCACTTTCCCGGCAGCGGGAGGAAATAAGCCGTCGCGCGCCATTGAATAAACGATGCGCGGCTGGCCCAGGAGGCCGACGAGAATGACCGAGGTGAGACCGAGGATGATGCCAAGCTTGAGCACCGGCGCCAGTCAGGTGAGCCCGATGGCGTTGATGCCGACCGCAATCGGATCGGCAACGTTGAGCTTGTCGTAAGCGACGATTCCGGTGAGCACGAACGCGACGATCAGATACAAAACGGTGCAGATCGCCAGGGAGCCGAGAATGCCGATCGGCATGTCGCGTTTCGGATTCTTCGCCTCCTGCGCGGTCGTCGAAATCGCATCGAACCCGATATAGGCAAAGAACACCACCGCGGCGCCGCGCACCACGCCGCTCCAGCCGTACTCTCCGAGCCCGATATTGGGCGGAATGAAATGGCCTTGCGGATTGCTTGCTGTTACCCAGTGCGCCGTCGAGACAAACGGTGCGGCCGCGGCGATGAACGCCACGATGATCGCAAGCTTGATCGCAACGATGACGTTGTTGACGCGGGCGGATTCGTGCACGCCGACAACCAGCAGCACGGTGAGCGCAGCACTGACCGCCATCGCCGGCACGTTGATGAACGCGCCGGTCGTCTGCCAGCCGCCGTGCGCCGCGTCGAACGACAGCGGTGAGTGGGAGAAGACGGCCGGAACGGCGATACCGAAATCGTTCAAGAAGCTCACCACATAGCCCGACCAGCCGATCGCCACCGTGGTGGCGCCGAGCGCATATTCGAGCACGAGGTCCCAGCCGATGATCCAGGCGATAAGCTCACCCATGGTCGCGTAGGCATAGGTATAGGCGCTGCCGGAAATCGGCACCGTCGACGCCATTTCCGCGTAGCAAAGGCCGGCGCAGGCGCAGGCAATGCCGCTCAGCACGAACGACAGCGTGATAGCCGGGCCGGCGTAGGCCGCGGCGGCGTGGCCGGTGAGCACGAAGATGCCGGCGCCGATGACGTCGCCAATGCCGAGCGCGACCAGGCTCAGCGCCGACAGGCTGCGCTTGAGCGGGACGCCGTCATGAGTGGTTAGCGACTGCGTCTCCGGCTCGCTTGCCTCCCGTTCCAGAGCGGCAATCGACTTACGGAGCCAAATGCTGGCCATGTCGGCAATTCCTGTGCGGCAGTCCCGCGGGCGCACCAGTGCTCCGGTAGCCCGGAACGATCCAAGTCCGTATCGACAATAGTTACATCATTCCCGACATCGGCATCATTCTCTCGTTGAGATGATTCATGATCCAGATCGAGCCGCCAATAATGAGAAGGACGACCAAAATGCCGAACGCCAGCGCCAGTACGTTGTTGGTGTTGTCGGGCGCGGTGGTCAGGTGCAGGAAGAATACCAGGTGCACGCCGATCTGCGCGACCGCAAGCACAACCAGCATGACGACAATGCCGGGCGGCCAGATCAGTCTGGTGTGAAGCACATAGAACGATGCCACCGTGAGAAGGCTCGCCAGCAAAAAGCCGAACAGATAGCCCTGAACGTCCTCGCGAACGGAATGGTCGGCCGCATCCATGAAGCCGGGCGCGACATCATCCAGATTGCCTTCATCGTCCACATGATGTTCGTCGGTCATCGGCCCTCTCCTATGAGATAGACGATCGTGAACAGCGCGACCCAGATAATGTCGAGCATGTGCCAAAACAGATTGAAACAGACCAGCCGGCGCATGATGGCGGGGCGAAAGCCCTTGAAGAAAACCTGGGCCATCATGGTGCCGAGCCACAGCAAACCGACGGTAACGTGGCAGCCGTGACAGCCGACCACGGCGAAAAACGACGACCAGAACGCGCTGCGCTGGGGCGAGGCACCTTGCGCAATCATGGCGGCGAAATCGTGCGCTTCGAGCAACAGGAACGAAAGGCCGAGGACGCCGGTGATGAACAGGAAGACCTGGGTCCAGAGCTGGTTGCGCGCGCCGGCCGCGACGGCCGAAAGCCCGCAGGTGAAGCTCGAGGCCAGAAGGCACGCGGTTTCGAGCGCGACACTGCGCGGATCGAACAATTGTGGTCCGGTGGGCCCCCCGGCCGTTGCGGTCTGCAACACCGCATGAGCGGCGAACAGGCAGGAGAACAGCACAATGTCGCTGAGCAGAAACAGCCAGAAGCCGTAACCGACGATGACGCGCTTCGATGCCGGGCCGCCTTCGCCATGGCCGGTCGCATGGCCGTGGCCGCCGCCGTCGCGGTGCCCCAGCTTGTAGGGATCGAGTTCGGGCGCATGCGCCGTCGGCAAGACTTCGGTCGCGCTCATGCCGGCTCACTCGCTTCCGCATGCGCGGCGAGCCATTCCTCGCGCGCATTCCGCGCGAGCCACTGCGCGCGAACCTGGCGGCGGGCACGGTCGGCGCGCGCCACCTCCTCGGCCGGAATCACATGCTCCTCGCGGTCGCGCCAGGCGAACCAGACGAAGACCACATAGGCGCCGAACAGCCCGAGTCCCACCATCCACCAGATGTGCCAGATCAACGCGAAGCCAGTCACCGTACAGAAGAAGGCCGTGATGAATCCGGTCGGGCTGTTGCGCGGCATCTCGATCGGCTTGTAATCCGGCTCGGTCGCGAGTTGCTGTGTTTCGATGGCGCGGCGCTTGATCTGCCAGTACGGCTCCTCGCCCTGGACGTTGGGCAGCACCGCGTAGTTGAAAGCCGGCGGCGGCGAGGCCGTCGACCATTCGAGCGAGCGGCCGTTCCACGGATCGCCGGTCAGGTCGCGAAGCTCGGCGCGCCGGCGGATGCTGACGACAAACTGCATGACCTGACAAACGAGCGCGACGCATAACACCAGGATGCCGACGCCAGCGGCGAGCACCCACGGCCGCCATGCCGCGACATCGTAAGTCTGCAGGCGCCGCGTCATGCCAAGCAGGCCGAGCACGTAGAGCGGTACGAAGGTGATGTAAAAACCGGCGAACGAAAACCAAAAAGCGGCCTTGCCCCAACCTTCGTGCAGACGAAAGCCGAACGCCTTGGGAAACCAGTAGGTGATGCCGGCGAAGGCGCCGAACAGCACACCCGAAATAATGACGTTATGAAAATGGGCGACCGGAAACAGGCTGTTGTGCACCAGAAAATCGGCCGGCGGGACGGACAACAGCACGCCGGTCATGCCGCCGATGACGAAGGTCACGGTGAATCCGAGGGCCCACAGCATCGGCGTAGCGAAACGGACGCGGCCGCCGTACATCGTGAACATCCAATTGAAGATTTTCACGCCGGTAGGGACCGCAATAATGGCGGTGGCGATGCCGAACACGGCATTGACGTTGCCGCCCGCCCCCATCGTGAAAAAATGATGCAGCCAGACGACGAACGAGATGAGACAAATAGCCATCGTCGCCGCCACCATCGAGCGATAGCCGAACAGCGGCTTGCCGGAAAATGTCGGGAACACCTCCGAAAAGACCCCGAACGCCGGCAGGACCAAAATGTAGACTTCGGGGTGTCCCCAGGCCCAAATCAGATTGACGAACATCATCATGTTGCCGCCGCCTGAATTGGTGAAGAAATGGAAGCCGAGGTAGCGGTCGAGCAACAGCATCCCAAGCGTAGCGGTGAGCACGGGAAAGGCCGCTATGATCAGCAGATTGGCCGCGAGCGCGGTCCAGCAGAACACCGGCATGCGCAGATAGCTCATGCCCGGTGCACGTATTTTCAGAATTGTGGTGACGAAATTGATCCCGGTCAGCAGCGTGCCGACGCCGGAGATCTGCAGCGCCCACAGGTAGTAATCGACGCCGACGCCCGGCGAGTAGCGCAGTTCCGACAATGGCGGGTAAGGCAGCCACATGGCGCGCGAGAACTCACCGATGACCAGCGACAGGTTGACCAGCAGCGCTCCGGTGGCGGTGAGCCAGAAGCTCGTCGAATTGAGGGTCGGGAACGCCACATCGCGCACGCCGAGCTGCAGCGGCACCGCGAAATTCATCAATCCGATCATCAAGGGCATTGCCGCGAAGAAGATCATGATCGTGCCGTGGGCGGAAAAAACCTGATCATAATGTTCGGGCGGCAAATAACCGGGCGCATCGAAAGCGACTGCCTGCTGCGAGCGCATCATGACGGCATCGACAAAGCCGCGCAGCAGCATCACCAGTCCGAGAAGCGTATACATGACGCCGATGCGCTTATGGTCGACGCTGGTGATCCACTCGTGCCACAGATACGGCAGGTGACCGCGGACGATGACCCATACGATCACAGCGGCCAACGCCAGAAAGACGACGCCGCCGGCGACCAAAGGAATGGGCTGGTCGAACGGAATGGCGTTCCAAGAAAGCTTTCCCAGCATGTCAGCCGCAGCCAATTGAACTTACGCCCGGGCCGGCGCGACCGGCGCTGGGGCCTGGCCCCGGAGGCAGGTCGCGTTTCACGACGGCCGCGAACAACGTCGGATCGGCGCTCCGGTAAGTGAATGGCTGCACGTCGCAGCTTTCGCGCAACAGATCGAAATAGCTGTTGCGATCGAGAACCGGGCCGCTCTGCTGCGTGATGGCCGCCCAGTGCTGGAAATCGCCCGGCGATACGGCCCGTACAGTGAAGTGCATGCCGGAAAATCCGTCGCCGCTATACTGCGCCGACAGGCCGTAATAATTTCCAGGATGGTCGGCCTGCAGGTAAAGTTGTGTTCGCATGCCGTTCATCGTGGCGATCATGCTGCCGAGCTGCGGCACGAAGAACTGGTTCATCACGCTTGCCGAAGTGAGATAGAAATGAACCGGCGTGCGGTCCGGAATGACCAGTTCGTTGACGCTGGCGATGCGCTGCTGCGGGTAGATGAACAGCCATTTCCAGTCGAGCGAAACCACTTGCACGTTCAGCGGCGCATCTTTGCTGGTTGAGGCGATCGGCACGTAGGGGTCGAGCTCATGCGCACCGATCCAGGTCAGACCGCCAAGAAACATGATGATGAGGACCGGAATCGCCCAGACGATGATCTCGAGGCGGCCCGAATAGACGAAGTTCGGCCGATAGCGCGCCCGGGTATTGGAGGCGCGAAACCACCAGCCGATCACGACGAGAGCCACAAGCGTAGGCACCACGATTACCGACATGATGCCGACCGCATCGAGCAGGATAGTGAAGTCGGCAATGCCGATGGGCCCGCGCGGCTGCAATACGCCGCCGGCACAGCCGGCCAGCATGAGCGAGAGACACGTCACCGCCGCGGCGCGCGCGCAACCGCGCGCAAAACCGCCGGCGCGGACGACTGCACGTGCCTCGGACAAACTCTCGTCCATCGCAACCCTGTTCGGAAACGCCAAAAGAGCATTCAGTCATGAATGCTCCGGCAGGCCGACGTTTGGCGGCGTCCAACGACTAACCGCCATGAACAGGGGGAGTTCCCGTCACTGATCGCGGGTGCGGCGACAGGTCCAGGTCGAAAGCGCGGGCCGCGATGTCGACATCGGCCGCCAATGTCGGCGGCCGAATGCAGTTCTCTTTCGGCGTGCGATCAGCGGCGCGGCGCCGGTCACGTCCAAGGCATCAGCGAGGCGTGGATCACATCCGGCTTGCCGCCCGGCAGGCTGCCGACCGACCTGATAGCGAGGTCGACATCCTTGAGCCCGAACCGGTGGGTGGTGATCTTCTCCAGCGGAAAGCGCTTGGAAGCGATCTGGGCCAGCGCCAGCTCGCAGGCCTTGTAGCTATGGCCGCGCGCGGAGTGCATGGTGATGAATTTCACCGTGAATTTCTCCAGCGGGAAATTCGGAAATTGCGCGAGCTCGCCCTGCACCACGATGGTGCCGCCCTTGCGTTTGAGCGCCTCAATGCCGAGCAGGATCGGGATGGTGCCGGCGCCGGCGGTGCAGTCGAGCGAGACATCGACACCCTTGCCGCCGGTGATCTCCATGATGCGCTGGAGCGGATCCTCCTTCTGCACGTCGATGACGTAGTCGGCGCCAAGCTCCTTGGCGACCTTGAGCCGCGCGCCGTCCTTGGACGTGCCGGTCACGATGATCAGCGAGGCGCCGGCCTGCTTGCAGATCACCGTCTGCGACAGGCCCTGCTGGCCGGGTCCTTGGATCAGGACGGTGGAGTCGTAGCCGACGCCGCCATCGAACAGCGACCACTCCACCCCATTCGCCATCGGCGTCACCAGGCCGGCAAGCTCGGCCGACACGCCCTTGGGCACGTGGTGCAGCACCGCATTCCAGGGCAGATAGACATATTGTGCAAAGCCGCCGTAAAGGTGCGGCGGCTTCTTCGCCGACGTGTAGCCGTAACGGATGGCATCGGGGTTGGTGCGCCAGTTGGTATTCTCGCAATGCCGATACTGACCGGCGTGACACCACTCGCACTTGCCGCACATGACATAGTGCTCGACGAAGACGAGGTCGCCTTCCTTGAATCCCTTGCGGTTGGTAAATTCGCGGCCGGCCTTGGCGATGATGCCGATATTCTCGTGCCCCATAATGACGGGGTCGCTGGTCGGCGGATGCTGGTAGAGCTTGACGTCGGTGCCGCAGATGCCGCCGACCTCCATCTTCATCAGCGCCGCATCCGTCGCGATGTCCGGCATGGGATATTCGCGGATCTCGGTCTTGCTCGGCCCGGTGCGCACCGCCGCCAGTACTTGCTCAGCCACTGAATTCGCTCCTTATTGATCTTCTTGGTCTTAGAATATGGGGCTTGAAAGCCGATATATCGAGCGATGTCCAGCCCGTTCGAGATGATGCGTTCGTTCAAGCGGGGCGCTGATGGCGCTGCGCTCGATCGCGTCCGGGATTGGACGCAGGCCCGCTTTGCGCTTGCCGATGACGACACGGTGATGGTCTCGGAAGTCGCCTGCGGCGTCCCTGGCTGCCCGCCGATCGAGACCCACGTGGTGTTCTGGACGGCGTTGGGGCGGCATCATTTCAAGGTGTTCAAGCCGCTTGCCGAAGTGGTCGAAGATGACCTCCCGCCGGCATTCATGAAGAATGCGCTCACCTGGGTCGAAGGGGCGGAGTGCAGTTGCTGCTGACATCCGAGAGCGCCGTTGGCGGTATCGTCCCCTACGCTTCGTCGGCAAAATACCCTAGCGTTGGATCCCGGACATAAGCCCGAACCTCGGCGGCTGCGCCACCAAAGGAATCAAGCGTTCGTTTCAGGGGGGATCGTCATGACATTTCAGCGCCGAAGGTTTCTACATCTGGCAGCAGGTGCTGCCGCGATCGCCAGTCTGCCTCGCGCCGCCGCGGCGCTCGATTATCCGGCGCGGCCGGTGCGCCTCATCGTCGGCTTTCCGGCCGGCACCGGACCCGACGTAATCGCTCGCCTCATCGGACAACGGCTGTGGGACCGGCTTGGCCAGCAATTCGTCGTTGAGGATCGCTCTGGCGCGGGTAGTAGCCTTGCGGCCCAGGATGTCGTGTCCGCTCCGGCGGACGGCTACACGCTGCTGCTCGCTGCCAACGCCAATGCAGTCAACGCGAGCCTTTATCCAAAGCTGCCTTTCAATTTCGTGCGCGATACCGCGGCGGTCGCCATGATTTGCAGCGCGCCGTTTGTTCTGGTCGCCAATCCGGCGCTGCCGGCGAAAACCTTCCCGGAATTCATCGCCTACGCGAAGGCCAATCCGGGCAAGATCAACATGGCGTCGCCGGGCATCGGGACCACGCCGCACCTGATGTACGAACTCTTGAAGATGATGACAGGCATCGAATTGGTTCACGTGCCGTATCGGACGGGCTACGTCGCCGATCTACTGAGCGGCCAGGTGCAGGTTGCGTTTTCAACGATAACGCAGGTGATCCAGTACGTCAGAGACGGCAAATTGCGCGCGCTTGCTCTGAGCAGCGCGGCACGGTCGGATGTCTTGCCGGATGTGCCGGCGATCGGAGAAACGGTCCCCGGCTATGACGCCAGCGGCTGGTTCGGCATCTGCGCTCCCAAAGCCACACCGGGCGCCATCACCGAAAAACTCAACACCACGATCAACGCCATCGTGGCTGAGTCGGACACGCGCAAGCACCTCGTCGCTTTGGGCGTTCTGCCGCTGTCGATGACGGCGGCTCAATTCGGCAAACTGATCGCCGACGATACCGAGAAATGGGTCAAGGTCATCCGCGCGGCCAATATTAAAACCGAGTAAGGAAACCACGGACTTGTCGGTCCGCGGCAAGTCGAATGATTACAGCCCCGCCGCCTTCAACGCGTCGGCCTGGCGCTTGGCGACATGGTCGATGGAGAAGCGCTCGATCGCTTCGTTGAACAGGCGATAGAAGTTCAGCTCCGCGCGCAGGTGCAAAAACACGGCGCCGAGACCAACAGCAGCGCGATCCATGAACACGAACTCGCGCGGCACCGTTACCGGGCCCTTACGCTTAAGCGCCTGGTGGACGCGAAACGCTTCGCGGCGGCCGTATTCGCCCGGTGCGACGCCATCGGCGATGGTGCGAACCCGATCGTCAAGCAGCGGCCCATAGATAAAGCGCGCCCAGATATTCAGCGTGTCGATGAGATCACGCGATAGCCGCCGGAATCCCCAGGTCTCGTAGGCATGCACGATGAGATCGTCCTTGCCGTGCAGCAGGCCGTGATAGAGATCGACGACGCCCTGGACGAATTTCGGCGCGAAGATACGGATGCAGCCGTAGTCGAGCAGATTGATGCCGCCCGCCTCCCGGCCGCGCGCAAAGACCGTGTAATTGCCCAGATGTGGATCGCCGTGAATGACGCCGAAGCGGCTGAACGGAAACCACCACGCCGTGAACATCGCGGTCGCCAGCACATTGCGCGCTTCGAGCGGATCGTTCTTGTGCGTCAGCATGCGCGTGCCTTCAAGCCAGTCCAGCGTCAACAACCGACCAGTCGAAAGCTCCGGCCACGGCCGCGGCACGCGCACGGTCTCGACGCCATTGAGCATCTGCCGGTAGAGCGCCACATGCTTGGCCTCGCGATAATAGTCGAGCTCTTCGCGCACGCGTTCGCCGATCTCCTTGCCGACTTCGGTCGTGTCGATCGCAGAATCGAACCGGCGGCGGATGGCGAGCAGCACCTGCAGCTGCACCAGATCGGCTTCGACCGCGGACTGCATGTCCGGGTACTGCAGCTTGCAGGCCAGCTCCTGCCCGTCGAGCGAGCGGGCGCGGTGCACCTGGCCGAGCGACGCGGCCGCTGCGGGTTGATGCTCGAAGCTTGCGAACTTTTTCTCCCAGTCGGGACCCAGCTCCGCCATCATGCGGCGCTTGACGAAGGCCCACCCCATGGGCGGCGCCTCGCTCTGCAGCTTCTGCAGCTCCGTGGCATATTCGGGCGGCAGCAGGTCCGGGATGGTCGCCATCAACTGTGCGACCTTCATCAGTGGACCTTTGAGCCGGCCGAGCGCGCCGGAGAGCGCCGCCGCCTCTCCCGCCCGGTTCGGTGCTCCGCCGAGCAGCCGCCGTCCGGCATAACGTGCCGCTACACCGCCCACATTGGCGCCGACGCGCGCATAGCGCGCGGCGCGGGCTGAGAGGCGGTTTTTTTCGCGATCAGTGGGCATGATCAATTATGACTTCGGAAACATAGGCACTTCAAGGGACGATCCCAGGCGCATCAAGCGCTCGAATGTGTGCGGCAATCCACCGTGCTAATATCTCCTCCGTGGTTTCTCCAGCAGCGAGGCTAAGGACGATCGCGGTAGCCGCCTCTTGCGGCGCATCGAGTTCGAGTTGATTGAGACCAAGGAAAACGATCATCGAAGCAAGCGCGGTTCTCTTGTTGCCATCGACAAACGGATGGTTCTTAGCAATTCCGAACCCATATGCCGCGGCAAGAGCAGCAAAATCGGCTTCACCGTATGCGAATTTATTGATTGGGCGCGCTAGTGCGGATTCGAGGAGCCCGAGATCGCGGACGCCATCAGGCCCCCCGAAAAGGGCGAGCTGTTCCGCGTGAAAATCGAGAACGATGTCGATATCGAGCCATTCAGGCTCGTTCATTTTGCCAAAGCCCGATAAGTATCGGCATATTTGCGAAACGATCGCCGTGCAATTTCCATCGCCTTGACATGCTTGGGATCGTAAGGCGTCAGCTTGAGGCCGCGCTCGGTCTGCTCGACCACGTGCAGCTTGTCACCCTCGGCGAGTTTGAGACGTGCGAGTAGTTCCTTCGGCAGAATAAGGCCAGTAGAATTGCCGATCTTTTTGATCTGTAGGATGTAACCCTCGACCGAGGGAATGCTTGGCCGCCCGTTCATAAACAATCTCCATATCATACGGACCGTATAACATGCTTGCGGCAGCTCGTACAACATTTGTTGTACGCCGCCTAAGCTATTGCTAATTCAGACTTTCCAGCTCGGAAATCATCCGCTCGATCACCGACAGCCCGCCCTGCCAGAACCCAGGATCGCGGGCATCGAGGCCGAACGGCTTAAGCAGTTCCGAATAGTGCTTGGTGCCGCCGGCCGCGAGCATTTTGAGGTAGCGCTCGGCAAAGCCATCGGCGGCGTGCTCGTAGACGGCGTAGAGCGAGTTCACCAGGCAATCGCCGAACGCGTAGGCGTAGACGTAGAACGGCGAGTGGATGAAATGCGGAATGTAGGTCCAGAACGTTTCATAGCCGGGTTTCAGCTCGATCGCCGGGCCGAGGCTTTCGCCCTGCACCGACATCCATAGTTCGCCGATCTTCTGCGCGGTCAGTTCGCCGTTCTTGCGCTCGGTATGGACGGCGCGCTCGAAGGTATAGAACGCGATCTGCCGCACCACGGTGTTGATCATGTCCTCGACCTTGGCGGCGAGCATCGCCTTCCGCTGTTTGTTGTCCGGCGTTTCGGCCAACAGCTTCCTGAAGGTCAGCATCTCGCCGAACACGCTCGCGGTCTCGGCGAGCGTCAGCGGCGTCGGCGCCATCAAGGCGCCATTCGGCGCCGCCAGCACCTGATGCACGCCGTGGCCGAGCTCATGCGCCAGCGTCATCACGTCGCGCGGCTTGCCCTGATAGTTGAGCAGCACATAGGGATGCGCCGACGGCACCGTCGGATGCGCGAACGCGCCCGGCGCCTTGCCGGGCCGCACCGGCGCGTCGATCCAGCGCCGATCAAAGAACCGCTCGGCGATCGCCGCCATCTTCGGCGAGAACGCGCCGTAGGCGGTCAGCACCGTGTTCCGCGCCTCGATCCAGCTGACGTTGCGCGCGGCGACCTGCGGCAGCGGCGCGTTGCGATCCCAGTGCGGCAGCTTTTTTTTGCCAAACCATTTCGCCTTCAGCGCGTAGTAACGGTGCGAGAGCCGGGGATAGGCGGCGCGCACGGCGGCGACCAGCGCATCGACCACTTCGCGCTCGACCCGGTTGTCGAGGTGCCGCGCGTCGGCGATATCGGCGAAGCCGCGCCAGCGGTCGGAGATCTCCTTGTCCTTGGCGAGCGTGTTGGTGATCAGCGCGAACTGCTGCAGGTTTTGTTTGAAAGTGTGCGCCAGCGCCTCCGCGGCAGCCTTGCGCTTCACCCCGGAGCGATCCTGCAGGAGGCTGAGCGTGGGCTCGATCGCCAGCATCTTGCCGCCGACCTTGAAGCGCAGGTTGGCGATGGTGGAATCGAACTGCCGGTTCCAGGCCGAGTAGCCCGTCATCGACTTCTCATGAAACAATTGCTCGACCCGGTCCTCGAGCTGATACGGCTTGTAGCGCCGCACGTCCTCGAGCCACGGCCGGTAATGGCCAAGCGCCGGATCGGCCATCGCGGCTTCGAGCAGCGCGTCGTCGACGCGGTTGAGTTCGAGCGTGAAGAACAGCAGGTGCGTGGAGGCCGCAGTCAGGCGCTCCTGCACGTCGCCATAGAATTTGGTGCGCGCCGGATCGACCGTATCGCCGGCGTGGACAAGCCCCGCATAGGAGCCGAGCCGCCCCATCAGATCGTCAAGCGCCTCGTAGCGCCGCACCGCCTCGCCGAGTACCGCTCCGGCGCCAGGCCCGCGCGCGAATTCATCGAGCTTGCCCTTATAGGCTTCCTCGAACGCCACGCTTTCGGCATCGGCGCGATCGAGATCGCGCTTGACCGCCGGATCGTCGAGGCCGGCATAGAGGTCGGCGAGATTCCATTCCGGCAGCGCCCCAAGCGGCGATTTGCGCGCCGACGCGCTCGCTTGAGTCTGCTTTTTGGCGGTCCGCGCCGCCCCGTTTCGCCTCGAAACTTTACGCTGCAGCATGAATTCGACGGGCCTCCGTGCTGCCGGTGATGTGGCGCGGCGAAAGTGGCCTCGCAAGGGCGCGATAGGCGCTCAAGGCACTCCGTGTCCCGGGCGCAGTGCAGCACGTAGCAAAGCGAAGTGATGCACTGCAGAACCGGGACCGTCAAAAGCTCGGAGTGTGGTACGATTCCGGATCAGCGGCCCACGATTCACGCTGCGCCGCATCCGGGAAACGAGGCAGAGCGTCACGCCCCGACGGCGCCTCCGCTATTTCTGCTCCGACGCCGCCTGGAACGCCTTCCAGTCGAATTTCTGCGCGAGCGGCAGCGCTTCGTCTTCGGTCAGGGCGCTATACGATACGCTGAACATCGCGGCCGGGCCGAGCGCCACCATGATCGCGCCGGACTTCTGCGGCACGTTGTAAGTCTTGGATACCGCAAAGCCGTTGATCGTCGTCGACAGCATGTGGCCTTCGCTGGTTTCGATGTTCATGCCGGACTTGGTCGTCGCCAGCGCGCCCGCCGCCGCAGGGCCGGTCACGACCGCCGCGTGGAGTTGCGACGAACCACGCGTGTATTCACGCGTCGCCGCGGTCATGCTGTTGTTCGGCATTTCCATGGTCATGCCGTCAGGCTTCTTGCCCTGCCAGCCGTCGAGATCGACAAACAGCGGCAGATAACGCCGAAACGCCTGGTCGGCGCGCGCCGCGGCGGAGCGCAGCAAAGCGATTGCGGGAAGCGCGGCGAAGGCGAGACGAAAAGCGCGACGACGATCGATCATGGGCCCCTCCAATGACAATGGCGTACAATGGCATGGAGCATAGCGATCCCGCGGCGCGCGGGAAATGGGAAGTGCCGTCAGCCTAGCTAAACCCGAAAAACCGCGCCGGGTTGTCAACCAGCACACGATCGCGCGCGGCGCGGTCGGGCGCGTAGCGCTCCAAGAGCGCGACGCGCTTCATTTCGTGGTCGACGCCGTAATCCGACGGGCCGTCCTTGTCGGGCCGCATGAAGCGGTGCACGTGCGGCCAGTCGGTGCCCCACAGACAGCGGTCCGGCGCAGCTTCGTAGAACAGGCGGCCGAACTCCACCGCATCGTCCCACGGATAGCCGACGTGCGAGCGCAGGTCGCCATTCGACAGCCCGATCCACCAGTTGCCGTTCTTGAGCAGATCGAGAAGCAGGCGCACGGCAGGCTGGGTGGTGCCGCGCCGGTAGTCGGGGCCGCCCATGTGATCGATGATCGCGGGGAAATCGATCTTTTTCAGCTCGTCGGCGACGGGAAGAAAATCATCCTCGAAGCCGAACACCTTGACGAACCAGCCCAGCTCGCGCACGCGGGCAAGACCGCGGCGGAAATCGGCCATGCTCGGCGCCAGCTTGAAGCGGCCGCCGAAGTTGAACCGCGCGCCGCGCACGCCGACGCTGTCAAGCCGCGCAAGCTCGGCATCGCTGACGCTGTCGTCGACGATGGCGACGCCGCGATAATATCCTTTCGGGGCGCTTTTCAGAATGTCGTGAAGCGCCCGGTGATCGGTGCCGTAAATCGTCGGCTGCACGAACACCGCGCGATCGACGCCCATGGCGTCGTGCAGCGCCTTCACCGCGGCAAAATTGCAATCGCCCGGCGGCGCATAGAGCGCGTTCGGATTGGCGGCGGGATAGATCTTGGGATCGCCGAAGACGTGCAGGTGGGTGTCGCAGGCGTTCTTGGGCAGGCGTTCGGGCATGTTGGCACTCGCAAAGAGGAAGCTGGACTCTCGTATCGCAGTCAGTCAGCGGAAGCCGTCGATCGCAACGGTCAGCGCTTGTTCCGAACAAATCAGTCTGTCAAGGGCGCTTGCAGCGCCGCGAAGCGGTTTCACCCTTGACAGACTGATTTGTTCGGAACGTTTTTCTGCCGTTGCGATCGACGGCGGCGAGCGACGTATCTTTTGAATATTTTATCGAGCACCGGCGTTTCCTGGATCTACTGCAAGCTGATGCCGGCTTGCTTGATGATCGGCCCCCATTTGGCGTTCTCGCTCTTGATGTAGTCGGCGAGCTGTTGCGGCGTGCCGCCCATCGGCGTCATCCAGATATTGGCAAGCTGTTTCCGGCCGGCATCGCTTTTTAGAAACTCGTTCACGCCTTCGTTGATTTTGGCGATGATACCGGGCGGCGTGCCCGTCGGCGCGAACAAGGCGAACCAGCCATTCGCCTCGAACCCGGGAAAGCCCGAGTCCTCCACGGTCGGCACATCCGGCAGCTCGGGCAAGCGCTTGCGGCTCGTCACCGCAAGCCCGCGGATCATCCCCGACTGCACCTGCGGCACGAAGGTCGGAATATATTGCACCGAAAGCTGCAGATCGCCCGAGGCGAGGTCAGGCAGCGCCTGCGAGCTGATGCGATACGACACGTGGCCGATGGAAATGCCGGCGAGCTTGTCGAGGAGCTGGATGGTGATGTGGGCCTGCGAACCGACGCCGACGGTGCCGGCATTGAGCGGGCCGCGCTTGGCCTTGGCGTAGGCCACCAGTTCTTTCAGATTCTTCACCGGCAGCTTCGGACTGCCGACGATGATCAGCGGCGAATACGACAGCGCCGCGACCGGCGCGAAGGCGCGGTCGGGATCGAAGTCGAGATGCTTGTACAGAAACTTGTTGTTGACGATCGGCGCAACGGTGGCGATCAGCAGCGTATAGCCGTCGGGCGTCGCGCGCGCGGCCGCACCCGCCGCGATATTGCCGGTCGCGCCGGGGCGGTCCTCGACGATGAAATTCTGGCCGAATTTTTTGCTGAGCGACACATTGATCATGCGCATCAGCGTGTCGGCGCTGGTCCCCGCCGCAAACGGGCAGAGCACCGTCACCGGTCGTGACGGCCAAGGCTCGGCCGCGTGGGTGCGCGCGGCAAAAGGCAGGATGGCGGTGGCGCCGAGCGCGCGGATCAATCGCCGCCGCGCGATGTTGGCGGTCATGGGCTATTCCCCCCGATCACGCGGCGCTCCGTGCAGCGCCGCATCGCTCTTAATACGCCCTTAAGGCTCTGGGCTGCAAAGTGCCCCAATTCGGCACAGAGCAGGGTTAGGGGAAAGTGGAGCCAATGAGCAGCCGCGTGCTCATCGTCGACGACGATCCGGTGCAGTGCCGCTTGCTTGAGGGCATGCTGCAGAAATTCGGCTACGAACCGCTTGCGCTCGACAATGGCGACGCCGCGCTGGAGATGCTCGCCATGCCTGACGGCAGCGGGATCGATTGCATGATCCTGGATCTGGTGATGCCGAATCTCGACGGGCTCGGCGTGCTGGCGGGGCTGCGCCAGGCCGGCATCAAGCTGCCGGTGATCGTACAAACCGCACATGGCGGCATCGACAACGTGGTTTCGGCGATGCGCGCCGGCGCCGTGGATTTCGTGGTCAAGCCGGTCGGCGCCGAACGCTTGCAGGTCAGCCTGCGCAACGCGCTCAACACCAGCGCGCTCGAAGGCGAGCTGGCCCGGCTCAAGCACAGCCGCTCCGGCACGCTCGGCTTTGCCGACATTATTACGCGCAGCGCCGATATGGCGGCCGTCATTCGCATCGCCGAAAAGGCCGCGGCCTCCAGCATTCCAGTGCTGATTTCCGGCGAGTCCGGCGTCGGCAAGGAATTGATCGCGCGCGCCATTCACGGCACCGGCGAGCGGCGCAGCCGGCCGTTCGTCGCGGTCAATTGCGGCGCAATGCCGGAAAATCTCGTCGAGTTGATCCTGTTCGGCCACGAAAGGGGTTCGTTCACCGGCGCCACCGAGCGCCACACCGGAAAGTTCGTCGAGGCCTCGGGTGGCACGCTGTTCCTCGACGAAGTCGGCGAACTGCCGCCGGCCGCGCAGGTCAAACTGCTGCGCGCCATTCAGGAAGGCGAGGTCGAACCGGTCGGCGCGCGGCGCGCCGTCAAGGTCGATGTCCGCATCATCTCCGCCACCAACCGCGACCTGATCGCCGACGCCAAAGCCGGTCGCTTCCGCGAGGACCTGTTCTACCGCCTGCACGTATTTCCGATCACGGTGCCGCCGCTGCGCGAGCGGCCGGCGGATATTCCGGCGCTGGCCCGGCATTTCCTCGCGCGCTTCGCCGCCGAGGAGGGCAAACGCATCCGCGTTATTGCGCCCGAAGCCATGCAGCTCCTTGCTGCGTTCGCGTGGCCGGGCAACATCCGCCAACTGGAGAATGCGCTGTTTCGCGCGGTAGTCCTGGCCGATGGTGACAGTGTGGGGATAGCCGAATTTCCCCAGATCGCGGCAGCCGCGGTGTGCTCCGGCAGCGAGGCGCCCACCCCGCAGCCGACGCCGGAGGAGACCGATACGCTTCTGGGCCTCGAGCCCTACCAGGCCGGGGTCCCGGCGCTTGTCGACCAAACGCCGCCTTTTCCAGCCGACGGCCTTCTGGCCGACGCACTGCCGCTGCTCGGCCCCGAAGGCGAAGTGCGGCCGCTCGACGAGATCGAGGCCGAGCTGATCCGCTATGCCATTACCCACTATCGGGGGCAGATGTCGGAGGTAGCGCGCAGGCTTCGCATCGGGCGCTCGACGCTGTACCGCAAGCTCGACGCGCTCGGGCTAAATAGCGAGCCTCCTGAGGACGATAGCGAAGGCGTTGCCGGGGAGCGACAGCCGCGCAAAATCGCCTGATCTGCCCTTATTTTCGCCTTCCGGAACGGGACAGGCTGTCATGGCTCGCGTAAGGTGATTCCCGGCTTCCGTCCGCAGCATTGACATTTTTGGGGCTGAGAATTCCCCAAGGTCAGTCTGCGGTCTGTTGCGCAGGCTCTGGGGGAAGCACACTGGCTTAGGGGAGATTTTGCAATGCCCGGCGTCCGCCTCAATGGGTTTCTCGCCTCGACTGCTGTCGCACTGCTGCTGTCCGCTGGCGGTGCATTCGCGCAATCGACGCCGCCGGGGGCCGCGCCGGCCGTAACCCCGCCGGATGCCGCCAAAACTGCCCCGGCCGCGACTGCTGCGCCGGCCGCAGCAAGCCAACCCGCTAAGGCTAAGTCGACCCCGTCCGCAGAACCGTGGGGAACACCTGCACCCGCAGCCGCCGCTACACCCGCTCCGGCCCCGGCGGCTCAGCCGGCCGAAACCGCCGCACAATCGGCTACGCCCCCTGAGCCCGCGGCGCCTCCGGCTACCGCAGATTCCTCAAAGCCTGCGCCGGTCGGACCTCCGGTCGAGAGCGCGCCGCCGGCATCGCCCACGCCGGCCGCAGCAGAGACCACGCCTGCACCATCAGCTCCTCCGACAGCCCCTGCACCGGCTGCTGCCGCCGCTGCACCAGCCGCAGCCAGCACAACACCGGCCCCGGCCGGCACCGGAACCGCTGCCGCCCCGGCAGCAGCGCCCACTCCGGCCGCCACCGCGGCGGCCCCCGCTCCTACGCCGACGATCGACGATCAGATCGCCACGCAATTGCGCGACCTGTCCAACGGCAAATACGATCACATCCTCGGCGGCAAGGTGCAGCGCGGCGCGATTGAGGCGTTTTATTCGGGACGCTCGTTCGCGCCGATCTGGCTTACCGACGGCCATGCCAATGCGCGCGAAAAGGCCGCGGCCAATTACCTGGCTCATGTCGGCGCCGATGGGCTCGACCCCGCCGATTACGCGGTCCCGGATTTCAATTCGCTGACCGATCCGCAGGCGCTGGCCGAGGCCGAGCTGAAATTCTCGGTCGCGGTGGTGACCTATGCGCGCCATGCATCGATCGGACGGATCGCCTGGTCGCGCGTCAACGCCAATATCGAATACGACACCAAGGCGCCGGACCCCGCCGCTGTGCTCGCCACCATGGCGAGCGCGAAAGATGTGGCGGCCGAGCTTGATTCATACGAGCCGCACGCCGCCGGCTACCTGGCGCTCAAGGCCAAGCTTGCGGAACTGCGCGGCGGCAAGCAAGACGGCCTCAAGCCGCCGATCCCGGGCGGTACGATGCTCAAGATCGGCATGCACGATCCGCGCGTGCCGGCGCTGCGCGAAAAGCTTGGGCTCACCGGCAACGGCGATACCTATGACAAGGCGCTCGCCGAGGCGGTGAAACAGTTCCAGAAGGAGCACGAACTCAAGCAGACCGGCATGCTGACGGCGCCGACGCTTGAAGCAATGAACGGCCCGCGGCCGACCCATGTCATCGACACCATCCTGGCCAATATGGAACGCTGGCGCTGGATGCCGCACGATCTCGGCAAGTTCTACGCGATGATCAACCTGCCGGACTTCACCGCCAGCGTTTACAACAGCGGCAAGCGGATCTGGAAGACGAAGATCGTCATCGGCAAGGTCGACATGCCGACGCCGCTCATCAGCACTTCCATGAAGTTCATCACCGTCAATCCGACCTGGCACGTGCCGCCGTCGATCATCAATCACGAATATCTGCCGGCGATGGCGCAGGACCCGACGGTGATGCAGCGCATGGGCCTGGTGGTCCAGCGCGACAGTTCGGGCAAGGTCATCGGCATTTATCAGCCACCCGGCGACAAGAACGCCGAGGGCCGGCTGCGTTTCAATTTCCCCAACAAGTTCCTGGTGTATCAGCACGATACGCCGGACAAATACATGTTCGCTTACGCTCGGCGCGCCTTCAGCCACGGCTGCATGCGCACGCAGGATCCGGCGAAATATGCCGAAGTGCTGTTGTCGCTGGTGCGGCCCAACGACCACTACACCAAGGAGCGCATCGAGCACATGTACGGGCCGAACGAGATCAACATCGACTTCCCGACGTTCATCCCGATCCACGTGACCTATCAGACCGCGTTCGTCGACGATGAAGGCAAGCTGCGGTTCCGCGACGACATCTACGGCCGCGACCGCGAGCTGTTGGCGATCATGCACAATCCGAACGAGATGCGGGTTGCCGACATCCCGGTGGAGCATCCCGTTTCGGCCGCGAAGCGCGAGATCTTGAGCGCCGCCGATCACGCGCCGACCTACGGCAACCCCTATGGTGGTTACAACGGCGGCCCGACGAACTTCTTCCAGGCACTGTTTGGCAGCTTCAGCCAGCCGGCGCCCCCGCCGCGGCCGGTCCGCCGTCGCAGGGTCAGCGGTGCCTATCAGGCACGGGGCAACTCCGGGCAGAGTTACCGCTAAGTGTCTGTCCGAGAACAAGTTGAATCCAATGAATCATTTGTGATTCAAGAGTGGTGGCCTGATTCGAGGATGGTCACCGATGTGGACGGCGAAAAACCGCAGGCGTTACGACCGTAGCGCGCTACGATATCCGAGCGATCTGACCGACGACGAATGGGCGCATGTCGAGCCGTTTATTCCACCGGCCAAGCGTGGTGGTAACAAGCGGCACGTCGACGTGCGCGAAGTGATGAACGGGATCATGTATGTGTTGAGCACGGGGTGCCAGTGGCGGGCGATCCCGAAAGATCTGCCGCCACGCAGCACTCTTTTCGACTATCTTGATTTGTGGAGCTACGACGGCACGCTCGATCGGATCCATCACGCCCTATATGTGGAGTGCCGCGAGCAAGGCGAACGAGAGGCCAGTCCCACCGCCGCCATCATCGATAGCCAAAGCGTGAAGAGCGCTGAAAAAGGGGGGCCTGCATCGATCCGCCTGGCTATGATGCGGGCAAAAAGATCAAGGGCAAGAAGCGCCATATTCTCGTAGATACGCTGGGTTTGTTGCTCCACGCGATCGTTCATCCCGCCAATATCCAGGATCGCGACGGTGGCGTCCTGCTCCTTGCAACCCTTTTCGGGATGTATCCCTTCTTGAAAAAGTTGTTTGCCGACGGTGGCTATCAGGGGCCGGAATTCCAAAAGGCCTTGGCGAAAATTCTGCCTCACCTCGAAACTGAAATCGTCAAGCGCTCTGATCACGCCAAAGGTTTTGTCATTCTCCCACGCCGTTGGGTCGTCGAACGTACCATTGCGTGGCTCAACCGTTGCCGACGGCTCGCAAAGGACTGGGAGAACCTCAATCGCAAGGCGCTGTCGTTCTTGCGCCTCGCATCAATCCGCCTCATGCTGCGAAAACTTTGTAATCCGGCCTGATGTTCCCGGACAAACTCTAAGTCCGGCATTTCCGGCCTGGGCCGGCCCAACTGGGCCGGCTTGGTGGCCCCTTGTGGGCAGCTGACCCATCTTGGCCAGATTTTGCCACACTGCCCCGCTAGGCCTATGGGCGTCGGGGGTGGGGTGGCGATTAACGGCTCGTTTACCCTTCCCTAATTAGCAAGGCGTTAGCGTTACTCGCTGCCGCGACGCGGCGGGTTGTGACGTTTAACGCGGGGACGCGAGATCGCCAGTGCCCATCGGTACCGCGCGCGCGAAAACGTATCGATTCTCGGCTGCACAGGCCGGCTATTCGTGCAGCCTCGCTCTTTTCATCATTCTGTTTGCCGGCCGTGGGCTGCAGACCGCCGTCGCCGACGGCGACACGCGCACCATCTCGATGCATCACGTTCATACCGACGAGAGCATCACCATTACCTATAAGCGCGACGGCCGCTACGACGAGGCGGCGCTGGAAAAGCTCAACTGGTTCTTGCGCGATTGGCGACGCGGCCAAGCCACCCACATGGACCCGCAGCTGATCGATTTGCTCTGGGAAGTGCAGCGGGAAACCGGCTCGAAAGCGCCAATCGACATCGTCTGCGGCTACCGGTCGCCCCAGACCAACGCCATGCTGCGGCGAAGAAGTCGCGGCGTAGCGCGCTTCTCTCAGCATATGCTCGGCCACGCCATCGACTTCTATATTCCAGGTGTGCCACTCGAAGAGATCCGCGAGATCGGCCTGCGCATGCAGCGCGGCGGCGTGGGATTCTATCCGACCTCGGGCTCGCCGTTCGTGCACATGGATACCGGCGGGGTGCGGATGTGGCCGCGCATGACTCGCAACCAATTGCTGCACGTCTTCCCCGACGGCCGCACCGTCTACCTGCCGACCGACGGCCATCCGCTGGCCGGCTACGTGCTGGCGATGGCCGATCTGCGTAAGCGCGGTCAGAACCCGACCGCGACCTGGAGCGAAGAAGCCCGCGACGAAGGCCTCGATGACAGCATCGTGCTGGCGACCGATACCCGCGGCAAACCCGCGCCGTCAACGCCGGCCGTTGCCCAGACTTCGGCTCCGGCGCCGGCGAACATGGTGGCGCAGGCAGTGCCCGCCGCTGCACCGTCACCCGCCCCTGCCGCGCCGCCCGCGGCGCATTTCGCCCTCGCCTCCGCGCCGGCAACAGTCGCGCCGATGAATTCGCTGTTCGCCGCGCTGCAACTCGAAGCCGCGCGTAAGCGGCAGCAGGCGGCAGTTGCTACCGCGGCACCGGCACCGGGCCAAATAGCCGCCCAAGTACCGGCCAACGGCGGCGCCGTCTATCAAGTCGCCTCCTACACGCCCACGACCGCCGCACCTGCCGAGCCACAGCCTGCCGTCGCGACCACCGACAATGCCGACACTGAACCAAGCCCCGGAAAGAGCGACGCCCAACATGTGATGCTGGTCGCCAGCGCCGACACGACCGGCGCGATTACCCCGTGGCCCAACGCCTTCGCGGATCGCGTACCGCCGCAACTCGCGCTCGCCTATGCGCGGCACACCGAGCCGGGACCGCCGGCCGCCACGGCCGCGGCGTGGACCGCGCCAATGCATCTGGCGCAGGCGCGATTGCCGCGGCCGCAGGCCGACACCACCATCGTGGTGAAGCGAACCGACGATCAACCGACGTCAACGATCGTCGCGGCGCGCCCGAACGGCGGGACGGATCAACTGCAAGGCGCGCGCTTCGACAATCCGTGGCTCGATGCCGTGCTGGTCTCGCCCGACATCCGGCACTTTATGACTGCGCTCATGCTCGGCGCGGAGAACTACCGCTCACTGACAGCACTCGTGCAAAAGCCGCGGCAATCGGTGGTGATCACGTTCGGTTCCGAGCCTAATCCCGGCCTGAGCGCCGATCATTTCAGCGGCTCTGCGATCGGGGTTATCTCGACAGTGACCTATAACCAGCAGGCGCAGTCGCGGACACAAGGCCGCACCCACACCGCGTTGCGGTAGATCTGCGCGTCACTCGATTAGCATGCCGAGCGCGTGCAGGTAGGTCTCCAGGATTGCCTCCTGCTCCTTGCGCTCGTTGACGTCCTGCTTGCGCAGCCGCACCACGGTGCGCAGCGCCTTGATGTCGTAACCGTTCACCTTGGCCTCGCCGTAGACGTCGCGGATATCGTCGGCGATCGCCTTCTTTTCTTCTTCGAGTCGCTCGACTCTTTCGACGAACGCCTTGAGCTGCTCCTTGGCGAAGCGATGGGCGGGCTGGTCGTCGTGGACGGCGGCATTGGCCATCGGGCACTCCTCACGATGAACACGCGAAATTCCGGCAGGCGCCGGAACGGTTCGGCGAAACGCGCTGCGCCGAAAACCGTCGTGAGGTTTCGGAATTGTGGGTCGAGAAATCAAGCCGCGCGCGCGTTCATCCACGCAACGCACAGGGCGACAAATGAAACGCCGCGCGCCTAATGCTTTTGGCTTGCTTTTTCGAACGCCGCCTTCTGCTGCGGCGACGCTTCCTTCTGATATTTCGCGCGCCACTCGTCGAACGGCATGCCGTAGACGATCTCGCGGCTTTCGTCCTTGGACATCGGCAGACCCTTGGCGTCGGCCGCTTCCTTCATCCAGTTCGACAGGCAGTTGCGGCAGAAGCCGGCGAGATTCATCAGCTCGATGTTCTGCACGTCGGAGCGTTCGCGCAGGTGCTGCACCAGACGGCGGTAGACGGCGGCTTCAAGTTCGGTGCGGGTCTTATCGTCGGGTTCCATGATGTTCTCCCAAAACGCGACCGGCCGAACCGGGAACCGGTCAAGAAACCCGCTGGGCGCGCCATCGCGCCACAATCCGGCGGCCGTGGTAATCATGCCAAAGATAGAGGTCTCGACGTTGTCTTGCCATAGTCGCAAGCGTTACCCCGGCGACACAATCCAGAAACGGCTATGACCATGCCGCCGCGCGAACTGCTTGAATCGCTGTTTCGAACCGCGGTCGCGGCCGCCCATCCGAGCCAGTGCCTGCCGGCGAATTTGCCCGACTTTCCCGCGGCCGGGCGGCTCATTCTTCTTGCCGCCGGCAAGGCCGCGGGCTCGATGACTGAGGCGGCGGAACGGCACTACCTGGCGCAAATGGCCGCACGTGGCATCGTCGAAGACCGACTCGCTGGGATCGCCGTTACCCGGCACGGCTATGGCCGGCCGACGCGGCGGATCGAGGTGGTCGAAGCCGGACATCCAGTGCCGGACGAACCGGGGCTCGCCGGGACCGAGCGTGCGCTCAAGCTCGCCGACGCCGCCGGCGCGGACGATTTCGTCGTGGTGCTCTTGTCCGGCGGCGCATCGGCCAACTGGATCGCGCCGGCTCGCGGGCTCTCGCTCGCCGAGAAACAGGAGGTGACGCGAGCGCTTTTGCGCAGTGGCGCCAACATCGGCGAGATCAACACGGTCCGCAAACACCTCTCGCGCATCAAAGGCGGCCGGCTGGCACTGCGCGCCCACCCTGCCCGGCTGGCGACGCTGTCGATTTCCGACGTCCCCGGCGACGATCCCTCCGTGATCGGCTCGGGTCCGACGGTGCCTGATCCGACCACGCTGGCCGATGCCCGCGCTATCGCCCAGAAATACCACCTTGCCCTGCCGGACGCAGCACAGCGAGCTCTCGCCGATCCGGCAAACGAATCACCGAAACCAGGCGATCGGGTCTTCGCCAACGCCACCTACCGGATCGTCGCGCGACCCGCCGATGCGCTCGCCGCGGCAAAGACGCGCGCCGAGGCCGCCGGGTATGCGGCCGTGGTGCTCGGCGACCGCCTGCAGGGGGAGGCCCGAGAGGTTGCCGCCGAGCACGCTGCCCTTGCCCGCAACTACGCTGCGCAGGGCCGCCGCATCGCCATCCTGTCCGGCGGCGAACTCACGGTCACGTTGCGCGGGCAAGGCCAGGGCGGCCCCAACCAGGAATATGCGCTGGCGCTTGCCATCCACCTGGGCGGGGCTCCCGGCATCTTCGGGCTCGCCGCCGATACCGACGGCACCGATGGCGGCCGCGGCCGGCCCGACGATCCGGCCGGGGCCTTTGTCGGACCCACTACCCTCCTGCGCGCCCGGGAGGCCGGCCTCGATCCCGCCGCGTTTCTCGCGGACAACGATTCTACGGGGTTTTTCAATGCCATCGGCGACTTATTTCGGCCCGGCCCGACTTTCACCAACGTGACCGACTTTCGCGCCATCGTTGTTGACAGCCCGTCGCCCTGATGTCGAAGCTGAACCGGCGATGAGGCAGGGGATTATTACCAGGACGGCCGTCAGCGCACCGTTGCTATGCGCTGTTATGATGCTCGCACTGACCGCGTCGGTTCGCCCGGCGGAGGCAAATTTCCGGCTGTGCAACAACACATCGAGCCGCGTCGGCGTAGCCATCGGCTACAAGGATGGGCAGGGCTGGACCACGGAAGGCTGGTGGAACTTGCCGGCACGGACTTGCGAAACTGTTCTCAAGGGCAACCTCGTCGCGCGCTATTACTACGTCTACGCGGTCGACTACGATCGCGGCGGCGAGTGGATGGGCCGCGCCTTCATGTGCACGCGCGACAAGGAGTTCACCATCCGCGGCATCGCCAATTGCTTGGCGCGCGGCTACGACCGCACCGGCTTCTTCGAGGTCGATACCGGCGACCAATCGACCTGGACGGTGCAGCTCACCGAAACATCCGAGCAGCCCGCCGCAAAGCCGCTGCCGGCCGGCAACCCGCTCAGCGCCATCCCACCGTCCAGCGACGGCGCCACAGAGGTGCCGACCACACCGATGACGCGGCGACCCGCGCCCGGAAGCAAGGGCCGATGAGGCGACAGCGGCGCACCAAAATCGTCGCGACCCTTGGGCCGGCGTCAGGCGACCGGGCGGTGATCGGGAAACTTTTTGCCGCCGGCGCCGACGTATTTCGCATCAACATGAGCCATACCAGCCACGACCGCATGCGCGAGCTCGTGGCAACGATTCGCGCGGTCGAAGCCGAGAATAATCGGCCGATCGGCATCCTGGTCGATCTGCAGGGACCGAAGCTGCGGCTCGGTGCGTTCAAGAATGACGCAGCCAACCTCGACAAGGGCCAGGAGTTCGTGTTCGACACCGATCCCACGCCCGGCGACTCGACACGCGTACATCTGCCGCACGCGGAAATCTTCGCGGCGATCAAGCCCGGCGACGTGCTGCTGATCGACGACGGCAAGCTGCGCCTGCAGGCGACGGAAACCGGCCCGCAACGCATCGTGGCGCGCGTTGAGGTCGGCGGCAAAGTTTCGAATCGCAAGGGCGTCAGCCTGCCCGACACCGTCATTCCGTTGGCGGCACTGGCGGCAAAGGACATCGCCGACCTGGAAGCGGCGCTCGACGCCGGTATTGATTGGGTGGCGCTGTCGTTCATTCAGCGCCCCGAGGACATCGCCGAGGCCAAGAAGATCACGCGCGGTCGCGCCGCGGTGATGGCCAAGATCGAGAAGCCGCAAGCGGTGGCACGCCTCGACGATATCCTCGATCTGGCGGACGCCCTGATGGTGGCGCGCGGCGATCTCGGCGTCGAGATGCCGCTGGAGCGCGTCCCCGGCGTGCAGAAGGACATGACGCGCGCCTGCCGGCGAGCCGGCAAGCCAGTCGTGGTCGCAACCCAGATGCTGGAATCGATGATCGCGAGCCCGGTGCCGACACGCGCCGAGGTCTCCGACGTCGCCACCGCGATCTTCGACGGCGCCGACGCGGTGATGCTGTCGGCGGAATCGGCAGCGGGGCAATATCCGGTCGAGGCGGTGGCGACCATGAACCGCATCGCCGAGCAAGTGGAAAAAGACTCGAACTACCTGTCGACGCTGCACGTGCTGCACACCGAGCCGGAGCACACCGGGGCCGACGCCATCGCGGCCGCGGCGCGGCAAGTCGCCGAGACGCTCGACCTCGCCGCCATCGTCTGCTGGACCTCTTCGGGCTCGACCGGCTCGCGGGTATCGCGCGAGCGGCCGCTATGTCCGATTATCGCGATTTCACCGATCGTCGCCGCCGGCCGCAAATTGTCGGTCGTCTGGGGCATCCACTGTGTGATCGCCGAAGACGCGCGCGACCAGGACGACATGGTGGAACGCGCCTGCCGCCTCGCCTTCAAGGAAGGTTTTGCCAAAGCCGGCCAGCGCGTCATCATTGTCGCCGGCGTGCCGCTCGGCACGCCCGGCGCCACCAACATGATGCGGGTGGCGTTCGTCGGCGATCCGCGCGCAGATGAATGAGAAACACGAACAGCGAATAGTGAGTGGCGAGTAGCGAATAGAAATCTTAAGGCTATCTTTTCTCCCTCTTCGCTACTCACTATTCGCTATTCGCCATCAACTCCTCAATCTCGCCAATGACCCGGTCCGGCTCGGCGTGATGCGGCATATGGCCGACGCCGGGAAAGAGCACGAGCTTCGCTCGCGGCAGGGCGGCCGCGAACGCCATTGTGTGCCGCCGCGGCGCGACGATCGCATCGCGATCGCCGCTGATCACGACGGCCGGCACGTGCAAATTCTCGTAGCGCGATACTTGCGCGGTCAGGAATTTCTGCAGACCGGCGATGTCGCGGGCATTTGCCAGAAAGAATCGCGGCCGCAGCAACAGCCACGCCGCGCTGCGTTTGAGATAATCCGGCGGCGGCGTCTGCGGCACAAAGGCGCCGCGCACACCTGCCGGCAGCGCCAGAGCCGACAGCGGCAGCGCGAATGTGCGCGCAAACAGCCAGCCGGCGAATGGCAACGACAGTATGCCGTAGAGCCACGTCAGCCGGTGCAGATGCGGATGCGTCGCCGGCGCCAGCACAGCGAGTCCGGCGACGCGGTCCGGATGATCGAGCGCGAACGCCACTGCGACCGCCCCAGGAATGGCCGACAATCACGACGCGCGCGATGCCGAGCCGGTCCAGCACGTCGCGAAGAATCGCCGCCTGCGCGGCCGGCGAGCACGTGACGCGGCCCCTGCCATCGCTCCAACCCTGTCCAGGCCGGTCCGCCAGAATGACACGACGCGTGACGGCGAGCCGTTCGCCGAGCGCCCGCAGATCTTCAAGATTGCAGCCGGCGCCGTGCAGCAGAACGATCGGCGGCGCGCCGGCGGGTGCGTGCGGGCCAAGCTCGAGAACGTGCTGGCGCAGACCGCCGGCCGCGATGAAGAATCCACGCGGCGGAAAGCGGCGCTCGATCATGCGCGATCCGAGCGGCGTCACGATCGCGCCAGCGCAAAGGAGCGCAAGGATAATAAGTGCAATCATCAGGCTCACTGCGCAGCCACCATGCGACTGTCATACGAGTCTGGATGATTGCTTCATCCACTCGGCAGAGAAAGCCGTCGATCGCAACGGCCACGCACCGACACCGCTCATCTGAAAAGCAAGGACGGATCAAAAGCCTCCAGCTCGCCGAGCATGGCAGCGATTGCAAGATCAGATATTCCGTCCCTCAACCTTGACCGTCAGTTCCTTCACCACGTCGGGAATGTTTTCGAGGTGAGGATCGATCTTGAGCGCGTCGCGGTAGGCCTTGAGCGCGTCCTTGTCGTCGCCGATCTCCTGCAGGATGACTCCGAGACCGGACAGCGCGCCGAAATGGCGCGGTTCGCGCTTAAGCACCTGACCGATGTCGGCGATGGCGTGGGCGTAATCGTCTTTCAGGTAATAGATCGTGGCGCGCTGGTTCCAGGCTTCGACATAGCCCGGATTGATCTCAACCACGGCGTCCAGAAGCTTGAGCGCGAGATCGTAGTCCTTGGCGTCGGTTGCCGCCTTCACCCGCGCCATCAAGAGATTGCAGGTGTCGCTGCCGGAGATCATCCACACCGCCCAGATGCGCTGCTCGATCGCCTTGGCACTGTCCTCGTCGGGCGCAATTTTCAGCGCCGCGAACAGAGTGTCGAGGTCGCTCATCGGATCGCCGTGGGCAACCGGCGGCAGTTTTCCCGGCGGGTGCGCCCAGCTGGGGCCGCCCTGTCCGCCCCGTTGCTGCGCCGAGGCGGCAAGCGGGACGGCCAAAACAACGGCAAGGGCCAAGGCGGAGACCAAGCCTGAGAGGCGGAGGAATTGGGGTTTCATGGCTCCAGAGTCTATTCGCCTGTTGGGTGGCAACAAGCCCGAATAGTGCTCAAAGAGACGTAAACAATGCGGCGTAATTGGGCGCATGAACACGCCCGGCAAGCGGGAGAGGTCGGGATCAGACCGGCCCTCCGCCTAGCCCTGACGCGCTTTGAAGCGGCGCTGCGTCTTATTGATAACGTAGACGCGACCCTTGCGCCGCACGAGGCGGTTGTCGCGATGGCGGCCGCGCAAAGATTTCAGCGAGTTACGGACTTTCATGGCGGTTTTCCTGAGGAAGCGGTTGAATAGGGACGCGGCCCGCGCTTGTCAATGTGGGACGCCGAACGCCGTCTCGCCAGCCAAAGGAGCCCCTTGTGAGCGCAAAAACCGGCACGCTTCGGCTGATTTCCGGGGTCGGCGCCAAGGGGCCTGCCTGCTTTGTGCTCGAAACGGACGGCAAACGCATCATGCTCGACCTCGGCGAAGGTCCGCCGCCGGGCCTTTTGCCCGATGTCAGCGGCCTTGGACCGCTCGATGCGCTGGTGTTGAGCCACGGCCACAAGGACCATGTCGGCGGGCTGCCGCTCCTGCAAAGGCTTGGCAACCCTCCGGTCTATGCCAGCGCCATCGTCGCCCGCGATCTGCCCAAGGGCCTCGACGTGCGGCCGCTACCGGTTGGGGGCAGCGCCGAGGTTCTGGGCATCGACGTTCTGACCGGTCGCAACGGCCATGCGCCGGGCGGCATCTGGCTCCATCTCGCCATCGGCGGCGGCCTGCTCTACACCGGCGACTGGTCCACTGAATCGACCCTCTATGCGTATGATCCGCCGGCGAAGCCGGCTGCGGTCGCGCTGGTCGACTGCTCCTATGGCACTTACCAGAAGACGCTGGGGGATTGCTGGGAGGCGCTCGTGCCGGTCGCGGAGCGCGGCCCGCTGTTGTTGCCGGCACCGGCCAATGGCCGCGGGCCCGAACTGGCGCTGCAGTTTATGCGTTACGGCCGCATCGATATCTTTGTCGACGCCGCGATGGCGCAAGCGCTGCGGCATCTCGTCAGCACCGATGAGGCCTCACTGCGTGCCGACGCCTGCGACGACATCAAGGCAATCGCCGTCGTCGCCAAGCCGATCGAAGAACCGCGCGGCATCATGCTGGCGACGTCCGCCGATGGCACCTCCGGCGCCACCAAACAATTGCTCGAGCACTGGGCGCACGCGGCGGAACCCGCGATCGTGTTCACCGGTTACCGCGCGCCCGACACGCCCGCCGATCGCTTGATCAAAAACGGCCGGGCGCAATTCCTGCGCTGGAACGTGCACCCGCGGCTGTCCGACGTGGTGGCGCTCGCCGAAGCCATTCGGCCGCGGACAATCGTACCCGCCTTCTGCGACCGCTCGCAGCTTTCCGGCCTCGCCGGTGCGCTCGCGCCGGCGCACGTGACGATGGATGGTCCCGTGGAGCTTTAGCCTCTGTCAAGAAATAAGTTAGTCAATTATCGTTTGGATTGATTACGGATTGGAGCGATAGTGTAGTTCCATTCTCCGTGGAAGGCATGGGGAAAGATATTGACGGCCGCGAGCTGATCGTCGGAAACGCGCAGGCCTTTGGGGTATCTATTTTCATCAAGCTCGGCGCGCACCTTCAGTCCCATCTCGGTCGTCGTGGCGGCGATGAGTTGAACGATTGCGCGATAGCTGCGCAAAGGTTTCCCGCGCCAATTGATCGTGATGAACGAAAAGAGCCGATGCTCGATTTTATTCCACTTGCTGGTGCCCGGCGGCAAATGGCAGATCGTGATCGGGAATTTGAGCTCGTTGGCCAATTTCTGCAATTCGATTTTCCACAACCGCACGCGATAGCCGTTGGAGCCGCCGCCATCAGCCGTCACCATAAGACCTTTGGGGCTCGCATAACGTTTTTTCCCCATCGTGCGCCACCATCGGCGAATGGCGTTGACCGCAAAAGCGGCCGTGTCGTGATCTGTTCCCACGCTGACCCAACCGGTGTTGTTGCGAATATCGTAAACGCCGTAAGGCACCGCGCGTTTCAATTTGGGATCGATGAAGTCATGAATATTGACGTCTTCGGGGCTGTCCTGGGGCCGCCATTCGCGACCCGCATTCTTAAAATTGCCCACCAATTCCTTCTTTTTGGTGTCCACCGAAACAACCGGCTGGCCGTCCTTCAGGAAGGATGCGGCGCGCGCGTTGATGTACTGAAATTGCGCGTCTCTATCCATATGCTGGTTGCCTTCGCGGGTTTTGCGGTTCGCCTGCAAGCTATAGCCCGCCTGTTGCAGAAGCTCGCCCACCACGGTGTGGCTGACCTCATGTCCTTTGTTCACCAGCTCTTTGCTCAACTTACGCAGACTGCGCGAAGTCCATAACAAGGACTTCATCGGATCACCGCGCGTGGCGGGTTCAACTAGAGTTTTGAGATCCCTCAGAAGCGTGGGGTCGTGAACGATCTTAGGCTTACGGCCTCCGCCATGCTTGCGGATGCGCCCCAGATCGGTTTTGTGGCGGCGGCGAATATCATCCAGTCCGCGGTAAACCGTCCGTCGCGCAAGGCCGGTTACGCGAACCACACAACTGACTCCGCCACGCCCCAAAGCCTTCGCTTCCGCAGCCGCCCAGCGTCGCCGGCTCTGCTCATTCAGAACCGGCTCCATCTCTTTCCATCGCTTGCGAAGATGTTGAACTTGCGCGGCTGCAATCATGCCGCGATTCTATCTCAACCGATTCGCTCGTGGGAATCCCCACTCCAATATCTTCGTTCAGTGTGCTATTATTGACTCACTTGCTTCATTACAGCGCCTTAGGATCGAAAGTCGACCAAGTTTTTCACATCGCAAGCGTGACCCATGTTGCGATGCGGCGCACGCCTTGGTGGTGAGCGTAGTTTCTGAGCGGCCGATGCTCAAACTTTAATATTGCAGATAATTCCTAGAAGTGTGAGCTGCATTGATAGTCGCTATGCCGGGCACTCGGATTTTGGATAATCGAATGAAGTGTGAGCGCAGAAAAGTTGTCGCGTTACTTGCAGGCGCGGCTGTCACTCCGGCTGTTTCAAAGATCGTGCTCGCAGATGAATATCCAACACGTCCAGTGCGCCTCATGGTCGGCTTTGCCCCCGGCGGCACGCCAGACCTGATCGCGCGGCTCGTCGGACAGTGGATTTCCGCGCGGCTTGATCAGCCGTTCGTCATCGAGAACCATCTTGGCGCGGCGAGCAACCTGGCGCTGGAGGATGTCGCCAGGGCTACACCCGACGGCTACACGCTGTTGGAAGTGTCGCTCGCGAACGCCATCAACGCCAGCCTGTATCAAGGGGTCAACGTTCAGAGCGGCATCGCACCCATTGCCGGGATCGCACGTGCGCCCTTCGTGTTCGTGGTCAACCCCGCCTCCGGCGCCCAAACCATCCCGGATCTTATTGCTTATGCGAAAGCCCATCCCGGCAGGCTCAACTTTGGCTGCACCGCAACCGGGACGCCGCCGTATATGACGGTCTCACTCTTCAAGAGCATGGCCAAAATTGACTTCGTGCAGGTGCCGTATCGTAATTCGGTCCAGGCTGTTGAGGAACTGCTCGGCGGACGCCTCGACGCTGCGGTCTCCGATATGTCGGTCGTCGACTATGTGAAGGCGCGAAAGCTCCACGCGCTCGCTGTCACCACAGCCGTTCGGGAAAAGACGATCCCCGATGTTCCGAGCATGGCGGAGTTTCTGTCGGGATATGACGCGAGCTCCTGGTACGGTCTCGGCGCGGCGAAAGCGACGCCGCCCGATGTCATCGGCAAGCTCAGCGCCGCCGTAGATTCCGCGCTGGCCGATCCGGAACATGCGGCTCATCTCGCCAAGCTGGGCCTGACGGTCGACCGCCTCTCGCCGTCCGATTTTGGCAAGTTCATCGACGCCGAGACCAAGAAATGGAGCGAGGTCATAGCGGCCGCGAATATCAAGCCGGGATGATGCTCATCCTCGCTATGCGGTGAGAAAACTACAGCTTCAGCAGCTTCTTCGCATTCCCGTAATAGACCTTGTTCTTGTCTTCCGCCGACAGGCCCATTTTCTCGATCAGTTCGACGCCTTCTTTTTTGAGCACGAACAGCGGCGGCGAATCGGTGCCGAACACGAAATGATCGGCGCCGACCGATTCGAACGCGCAGCGCGCGCCCGGCACCCAGTACGACGTCGATTCGAGATAGAGCATTTTCAGATAATGACTGGGCTGGTGCTTGATCAGCATCGGCTCGTAGGTGCCGAGAAAGAAGCACTCGTCCTGCAGCCGGTAGGCATAGTCCATGCGGCCGATCATCTCGCAGATGCCGCCGCCAAGATGGGTGGCGACCACTTTCAGCTTCGGCAGCTTCTCGAACACGCCGCGCACGATCATGCGCGCGACTGCGAGCGCGCCATCCATCGGCCGGCCGACCGAGGACGCCAGCCGGTAATCGCGCATGCGCTCCTCGCCGAAGCCGACCGACGGCGGATGGATCACTACCGGCACATCGAGCTCGGATGCCAGCTGAAAGAACGGAAACGCATCGTCATCGTCCGGATAGCTGCCCTGCAGGCTTGAGAGAATCCAGGCGCCCTTCAGTCCATCCTGTTTCACCGCGCGTTCGAACTCGCGCAGAAACGGATCGCCGCCATACGGCACGATCGAGGCCATGCCGTAGATTTGTCCCGGGTATTTGTTCTGCTGCTGGGCATTGTAGCGGTTCTGCCGCTGACAGCGTTCGAGCTGCTGTGCACGGTCCATGTCGCGCAGATTGTGGATCGGATTGGAAATCACCGAAATGTCGACGCCGCCGATCTTGGCCGCTTCCAGCACGTTCTCGATGGTGGCCGGCGGCCGGCCCTTCCTGGCGCCGACATTCTTGTGAAAGCCGGTGCCCGTGAACGTCTCGAAATCCTCCGGCGGAAAAACATGCGTGTGAAAATCAATGATCATCGGCGAACCCTCCCCCCGTATGCCTCGGACTTCCGCGGCGCTTAAGCGCGGCACCATACACCGTCGCGGCCTTGCATTAGAACGCCGATACGCATGAACTAAGCGGCGAGCTATGCAGCCGGGATGCACGCACACATGACTTTCAGCCGCCGGACAATTGTCGGTTCGCTTCCTCTCCTCCTCGCCGGCGCCAAAGCGCGCGCGCAAGCCGCGCACGCCGCCGACAAAGATTGGCCCACGCGGCCGGTTCGCTTCATCGTCCCCGCAGCCGCCGGTAGCGCCGGCGACGATGTCTGCCGCCTGGTTGCGCAAAAGCTTTTGGAAAAATACGGCCAGCCGTTCGTCATCGTTAATCAGCCGGCCGCGGTCGGCACGCTCGCTATCGCCGATCTCGCACGCGCGACGCCCGACGGCTACACGGTCGGGCAGATTTCGACCAGCACCAACGTCATCGCCAAGCTGTACAATCCGGCGCTGTCGTACGATCCGGTCAAAAATTTTGCGCCGATCTCGCTGCTCGGCAGTTCGCCTTACGTGCTTGCGGTCTTTCCGGGTCTGCCGGCAAAGAGCATTGCCGAACTCGTCGCACTCGCCAAGGCGAAACGCCAGCCGCTCAGCAATGCCGCGTTCGGCACCATGAGCTTGGGCTTTCTGGCCGGCAAGCTGTTCGAGCAAAAAGCCGGCATAAAGCTCAACCAGATTCCGTACCGCTCCTCGGCGCAGGCGGTGCTCGACGTTGTCGCCGGCCGGGTCGACATGCAGTTCTCGACACTGCCGCCCGCGGTGCCCCTCATCCGCACCGGCAAGCTGCGCGCGCTCGCCACCACCGGCGCGCAGCGCTTCGCCACGCTGGCCGAGGTGCCCACTTTGGCCGAGTTCGGGCTTTCCGGATTTCGATGTCGCGCTGTGGCTCGCCATGGCGGCGCCGCCCGGCACGCCGCCCGCGATCATCGAAAAACTCAACGGCGCGCTCGTATCGATCCTCGAAGGCGCCGACATGCGCGACGCGATGCTGCGGCAAAGCTTTGTCGCCGAGTCATCCTCGCCCGACGCGCTGGCGAAGCGCATCGGCACTGACATGGACAAGTGGCGCGATCTGGTTGCTGCGTCAGCGGGTGTGGCAAAGCCTTAAATTCCTCACCGCGCCTGCTGGCCGCGGACGCGGGGGTGGCCGATGCCGAGCGGCTTGGCATCGAGCAGCACGATAGCGAGGCGAGCTGGCGCCTTGCTGCGATTGACCCACGCGTGATTGGTGCCGCGCTGCACCATCACGTCGCCGGCACGCAGCTTCACCGTGGAGTTGTCCATGTCCATGTCGATCTCTCCGTCGAGCACGGCGATATAGTCGATGGTTTCGGTGCGATGCATCTCGGATTCGATGCCGGGAGCGAATTCCATCACGATGAAGCGGGTGCCGTTTTCCGGCGGCGCGGTGCCGAGAATGCGTGCGCCCATGTCCTCGGCATTCTCGCCGATGCCGATGTCGGCCGGCATCGAGTTGGTGCACCACATCAAGGTCGAGGCGACGCCTTCGCGCGGCGTCTTGGTGTTGGCCGCATCGCCTTCGCGGATGACCTTGGCGACATTCTTGCCGTCATGGCCGGTGACGACGCGGCGGATCGGATTATGGGCCATTTTCTTATGTCCTCGCAGGTGCGCGTTTGAGATCGATGAATTCGACAACGTTGCCGTCGGGATCGCGGATATAGGCGCTGCGGCCGACAAAGACGCCGGACTCGCGGTTCTCTTCCTTGAAGATCTCGACGCCCTTTTGCGGCAACGCCTTGATGGTCTCTTCGTAGATCTGCGGCGTCACGCGGAACGCCGAATGAATCTGATGCTCGCCTTCGGGATTGAGCGTGATCGGGTTCGCCGAATAGGTCAGATTGAAAAAGTCGCCGCCGGACCGCAGGAAAACGATGCGGTCGGTGCGGCCGACTTTTTCGAAGCCAAGCAGGTCGGTGTAGAATTTCTCTGCCCGGTCGAGGTTCTTCACCGGAATGGTGAAGTGCAGAACGCCTTCGGTCTTGGGCATGGGCCGTCCCTTCGTGCAGCGAACGCACGCGCCGTTGGGCGCGCGCGGCTGCGCAACGATAACGGAACGGCGGTGTGCCTGCTATGGGGCGGCGATGCCGCCTGCTCTGGCGCCGGTGTCGAGGCCGGTCTTGGCGATTGGCGCGGCGCCGGTCGCGGCGCCGGACGGAAAGCCGGTCAGCCGGCGCGCGATCTTGTTCCAGACGCGCAGCAACAAGCCGGCCGGACGCGGCATGCTGTGCCGGCAGAACGCGATCTTGCGCACGAAGTTCGGCACATTCCACACGCTGCTGGTGCCGGCCGGGAAGAACACCATGTCGCCGGCGCCGAGCCGGTGCGTCTCGCCCTTTTCGTCGGTCACGAATACTTCGCCGGAGATGATGTGGAGGGTCTCATCGACCGAGTAATGCCAGTTGAACCGGCCGGCGGTGCACGACCATGCCATGGTCGAGGAGGTGCCATCGGTGCTGTAAGCGAGCCGTCGCGACCGCGCCTGCGGCGTGCCGGCGATAACCCAATGCGGTGGAATCGGATCGTCAAGCAGCTCGGCGTCGGCAGGAGACGCAAAGGTGATGCGTGACACGGTATGCCCCCTGTGTTGCGGCGTCATTTAGCCGTCGCACCCGCAAACAAAACGTAAATTTGGCCCGGGCGTCCGCGCGACGGCGATGCCTGGATCGAGCCTCTAATAACGGAATTTGGTTAGCGCACCGTCGCCGCCGGATCGGCGGCAAGCCGCGAGGCGCCAAGCGGCCAGTCGCGCCAGGAGCGCCGCATCAGCGACAGCGGCGAGCGCTGCTCAGCCTTGCGCGCCTTGAGGTAGTCGAACCAATTGGCGTAGATCGCGCTCGCCGCGGAACGCCAGCCGCCGGCGAGACCGGCCTCGAGCGCTTGCATTGGGAAATTTCCGATCAGGTCTCCGTTCCGCTCGGCCAGCGCGCGCTCGTGGAATGCCTCGGCCCACGCTGCTGCCTCGGTATCGAAATAATTCCGCGGGGCGACCGGATAATCATCGCGCTCGCCGCGCAGAAAGCGGCCGATGTCGCGGCGGTATTCGCGCAACAGCGTCGCCGGCTCGTATTCCGGGTGCCCTTGGAAGAAGAGGTGGAAGCTGCCCTCCTGGCGCGCGAACGCATCGACGCCGGCGACCGGCGCACGGGTGAGGATGCGGTAGCCCGCCGCCTTGAGATCCTGCTCCTGCAAATCGTTGTTGCGCGAATGTGGAATGCTGATCGGCAACGCCACGCCGCGCATCATCGGATGCGTCTCGCCCGCCGTGCACGCGAACATGCCGGAAAGTTTCTCGGCGAACGGGCGGCGTTCGATGCCATCGGAGGCAAGAACCGCCGCGTGCGCGGCCAGGCACGACCAGATGGTCGAGTAGGTATTGGCGCGCGCCCAATCGATGACCTGCGACAGTGCCGGCCAGTAGGGCTCGTCTTTAAGATTCTTCGATTTCGGCTCGTTGCCGGTGACGATCAGGCCATCAAGCTGGGTGTCCCACAATTCGGCGATGTCGCGATAGCGGCCGGCAATGTCGTGGCGCGCGACATCGCCGCGCGGCAGCTCGGGGATGGCGAACAGCAGCAGGCGCACGACGGTGTCGCGGCTGCCGGCGCGAATGAGGTCGGAGAACTGCCGCTCGGTCGCCTCGAGCGCCGAGTCGGGCATGTTGTTGACCAGGCCGACATTGACGCAGCTCGCACCGCGAACCGGGTGCACGGAGGCGGACTGTGCGGTGTCGAGCAACAGCGGCATCGGCTCTATTCTCCGTACATCCCGAGACGCCTACTCGGCGGCAAGCAGCGGCGAGCGCTGCGTCTGCGGAGCCGCCAGCGCCTGGTCGAGATCGGCAACGATGTCGTCGATGTGCTCGATGCCGATCGACAACCGGATGGTCTCGGGCAGCACGCCGGCCTTGGCCTGTTCCTGCGCCGACATCTGCCGGTGCGTGGTCGAGGCCGGATGGCAGGCAAGCGATTTCGAGTCGCCGAGATTGACCAGCCGTTTGAACAGCTTGAGGGCGTCGTAAAACCGCTTGCCGGCTTCGAGCCCGCCCACGATGCCGAACGTCATCAGCGAGCAGGCGCGGCCGCCGAAATATTTCTGCGCCAGCGCGTTGTAAGGATTGTCGGCGAAGCCCGCGTAATTGACCCAGGCGACGCGGGGATCGGCGCGTAGAAACTCGGCGACACGGCGCGCGTTCTCGACATGGCGCTCGACCCGCAGCGCGACCGACTCGATGCCCTGCAGCAGCAGGAACGACGACAGCGGCGAGATCACCGCGCCGGTGGTGCGCTGATAGACACTGCGGCAGCGCGCGATATAGGCGGCGTCGCCGAAATGCTCGGCATAGACCATGCCGTGATAGGACGCGTCCGGCGTGTTGAACATCGGGAAGCGGTCGGCATGCGCCTTCCAGGGAAAGCGGCCGCTATCGACGATAGCGCCGCCGAGCGTGGTGCCGTGGCCGCCCATGAATTTGGTCAGCGAGTGCACGATGATGTCGGCGCCGTATTCGATCGGCCGCAGCATTACCGGCGTCGGCACGGTGTTGTCGACGACCAGCGGAATGCCGTGACGCTGGCCGATCGCGGCGAGCGCCTCGATGTCGCAGATGTTGCCGGCCGGGTTGCCGACGCTCTCGCAATAGATGGCGCGCGTCTTGCCGTCGATCAGCTTCTCGATCGCGTCGGGGCTGTCGGAATCGGCAAAGCGGAACGAGATGCCCTGGCTCGGCAGGACGTGTGCGAACAGCGTGTAGGTGGTGCCGTAAAGTTGCGGCACGGACACGACATTGCTGCCCATCTCGGCGAGATTGAGGATCGCGTAGTTGAGCGCAGCCTGCCCGGTGGCCACGCATAACGCTTCGAGGCCGCCTTCGAGCGCGGCAACGCGGCGCTCCAGCACTTCCGTGGTCGGATTGCTGATGCGGCTATAGCGGTAGCCCGGCGCTTCGAGATTGAACAAGGCAGCGCCGTGATCCGCGCTCTCGAACTCGTAAGCGACAGTCTGGTATATCGGGACGGCTACGGCCTTGGTGGTTGGATCGGTCTCGTAGCCGCCGTGGATGGCGATCGTCTCGCGTCTCATGCTTCCCCGCCGCGTCATGGCAATGGGCGCAATTGTAAGGAGTTTCGGTTTCTTATCCGTGGCGGCTCGAGCGAACAACTCAGGCCTTACGGTTTCGAAGCAATAACCTTAATTGTTTGCCATCCGCGCCAACGGTGCCATTTCCGCGCGGATGTCGCGACTATCATTGAAAAAACGATTCAAATTTTATCTATTCCGAAGCGGAAATTTCATCGTATTGGGCGATCATCCGGCATGGCCCTGATCGAAACAGATCGTGCGGAACCGCAGACCGGCGAAAACGGCGGCAAGAGCGCCGCGCTGCGCGATTGGGTGCGCGCGCTGGAAGCGACCGCGCCGATTGTTCGCAACCCGCAGCGTCTTCTGCTCGGCGTCGTCGCCGATCACGCCGCAGCGCGCGGTGCGGCCGCTGCCCTCGTGTCCGCGGGCGAAACCTTGAGCTTCGTGGAACTCGCCGCGCGCGCCAACCGGTATGCCCGCTGGGCACTCGACCAGAGCGTGACCAAGGGTGACACCGTCGCGCTGCTGATGCCGAACTGCCCCGACTACATGGCGATCTGGCTCGGCATCACCGCAGTAGGCGGTGTCGTGGCGCTGCTGAACACCCAGCTGCGTGGGGCTTCGCTCGCGCATTGCATCGATGTTGTCGAACCAAGGCAGATCATCGTTGCTGCGGAGTTGGGCGAGGCGTTCGATACGGCGCGTGCACATCTCGCGAGTCAGCCGATCCTCTGGATGCACGGCGAAGCTGATGACGACGGGTCCCTGCAAATCGATCAAGCGATCACGCGCTATCAGACCGACGCACTCTCCGCCGGCGAATGCCGCGGCACGAGCATCGGTGATCGCGCGCTGCTGATCTATACATCAGGCACCACCGGGCTGCCGAAGGCCGCCAATGTCAGCCATCACAGGCTGCTACAGTGGAGTTTCTGGTTCGCGGGCCTGATGAACAGCGGTCCCGACGATCGCATGTACAATTGCCTGCCGATGTATCACTCGATCGGCGGCGTGGTGGCGACGGGCGCGGTGCTGGTGAATGGCGGCTCCGTCGCCATTCGCGACAAATTTTCCGCGCAGAAATTCTGGGACGACGTCTCCGATTTCGATTGCACGCTGTTTCAGTACATCGGCGAGCTGTGCCGCTATCTGGTCCACGCGCCGAGGCAGCCGCGAGAGCGCGCGCACCGGCTGCGGCTCGCCTGCGGCAACGGGCTGCGCGCCGACGTATGGCGGCAATTCCAGGAGCGATTCGCCATTCCGCGCGTGCTGGAGTTTTACGCCGCGACCGAAGGCAATTTCTCACTCTATAACGTCGAGGGTAAGGTCGGCGCCATCGGCCGCGTGCCGTCGTTCCTCGGTCATCGGTTTCCGCTGGCGCTGGTGCGCTTCGATCATGCGACCGGCCAGCCGGAGCGCAGCGCCGACGGCTTCTGTATCCGCTGCACCACCGATGA
The DNA here is from genome assembly GCA_963729965.1 of uncultured Alphaproteobacteria bacterium. Taxonomy (GTDB): domain Bacteria; phylum Pseudomonadota; class Alphaproteobacteria; order Rhizobiales; family Xanthobacteraceae; genus BOG-931. The sequence continues at coordinate 873,172 of CAVSPX010000002.1, read as the reverse complement.
ACCGGGCGAAGCGATCGGCCGCGTCGGCGATGGCGCGTCATTCGAAGGCTACACCAGCAAAACCGAATCGGAACGCAAGATCCTCCGCGATGTGTTTTCGCGCGGCGATGCCTGGTATCGCACGGGCGATCTGATGCGCAAGGATGCTAGCGGTTTCTTCTATTTCGTCGATCGCATCGGCGACACGTTCCGCTGGAAGGGCGAGAATGTCGCGACCGCGGAGGTCGCCGAGGCGATTACGGACTTTCCCGGCGTTACCGAAGCGACCGTTTATGGGGTCGCCGTGCCGGCGACCGAAGGCGCCGCCGGCATGGCAACAATCGTGGCCGAAAGCGCGGTCGACCTTGTTGCGCTGCGCGCGTATCTGGTGCGCCGATTACCGGCTTACGCGCGGCCGCTGTTTGTCCGCATCAAGGACCGCATCGAACTCACCACAACCTTCAAGCACAAGAAGAGCGAACTGGCGCGCGAGGGCTACGATCCCAACGCGACGCAAGACGCAATCTATTTCGATGACCCGGCACGGCAGGCCTTCGTGCCGCTCGATGCCACGCTCCACGCCCGCCTCGCGGCGGGTGCGATCCGTCTTTAAACACGCGCCTCCACGTCACTCCGCGGCTTCGGCCGGCGCCGCATCGCGCAGCGTGAAGCGATCGCCGTCCGGGGCCATTTCGAGATGACGGCGATGCAGCGCGGCGAGCGTCGAACGGTGCCCGATGGAGATGATCGTCGTCTCCGGCAGGCGCTGCTTCAGCATGGCGTAAAGCTCGGCTTCGAGTTTCTCCTCGACCGCCGAGGTGGATTCGTCGAGCAACAGCCAAGCAGGACGCAGCAGCACGGCGCGGGCGATCGCCAGCCGCTGCTGCTCACCGCTCGACAGCCGCTGCGACCACACCTCCTCGCGGTCAAGCTCGCCGGCGAGGCTGCCCAGATGGGCATCGATCAGCGCGCTACGGATAGCGGCGTCACCATAGGTGCCGGGAACCGCCGGATAGGTCACGGCGGAGCGCAACGTGCCGATCGGGATGTAAGGCTTAGGCGGCAGCACCATCACTTTATTGTCCGCGGGTTCACTGATACGGCCTGTACCGTAAGGCCAGATACCGGAAATGGCGCGGAACAGCGTCGATTTGCCGGCCCCGGAAGCGCCGGTCAGCACCACGCTCTCGCCGCCCTTAAGCTCGACGTGGCGGGCACCGACGATATGGCGGCCATCCGGAAGCGCGAGATCGACGTTGTCGAGCCCAATCGCGTTGGCGCCCGCGCTGGTCGCGATACGCACCGGCCCGGTGCCGACGAGCGCTTGCGCCTCGTCGATCGCCACGTCGAACGAGTTCAAGCGGTCGACCACCGATTTGAAGCCGGCCAAATAGGTGTAATAGTTGACGAAGAAAGTCAGCGCGCCGGCGACCTGACCGAATGCGCCCGCGGTCTGCGTCATGGTACCAAGCTCGATCCTGCGAGCGAAATAGAACGGCGCGGTGAAGACGAACGGGATGATCGGCGAAATCTGCCCGAAGAACTGGGTGAAGGCCCAGACCCGCATGCGCCGGTAGATGACGTCCAGATAATTGGCGACGAGCGCCGCGAAGCGTCCGCCAAGAAGATTTTTTTCCGCAGCCTCGCCGTCCATGAGCGCGACCTGCTCGGAATATTCGCGCAGCCGGGCGAGCGAAAAGCGGTAATCGGCTTCCATGTGCTGGCGCTGGAAATAAAGCTTGATCAGCGGCCGCCCGATCAGATGCGTGACCAGCGTACCGGCGGCCGCGTAGATCAGGGCAACCCAGAACAGAAAGCCGGGAAACGCGATGTTGGTGCCGGGCAGCGTGAACGACTCCGACAGCGTCCACAGCACGATGGAGAATGATACCAGGGTGGTGATGGTCGAGATCAGCAGAATGGAGAAATCGTACAGCCCGAAGGTCTGGTTGGACCCGTCGTTGCCGCCGTTGATGAAGCGGAAGATGTCTTCGGAAATACGCTGGTCGGGGTTGTCGGTCTGACCGGCGACGAGGCTGATGCGGTAGTGATTGTGGGTGTTGAGCCACCGCGACACGAAATGGTCGGTCAGCCATGTGCGCCAGCGCAGTACCAGCATCTGCTGGACGAACAACTCGACGACTGTCATGCCGACGTAAAGGAACGCGTATGGCGTGAACACCAGCAGAAGCTGTTCCCAGAACACGGTCTCATTGCGCTGCTGAATCGCGTCGAACCAGGCGCGATTGAAGAAATTCAGCCGTACAGTGATGGCGACCTCGGCCTGGTTGATCACAACGAGGAACACGATCATCGCTGTCGCGATGCGCCGCTCCAGCGACTGGTAGGCCCGAAATGGCCAGATGCGGGCAAGCGCCAGTTCGCCGGCCTCGAAATAACGGTCGGCGATTCGCATGATCTGCTCGACGGTGCGCAGCCGCGACACCGCGTAGACCAGGATGGAGAAGATCGCGACCGTCAGCGGCAGCGATTCGGGCGGCAGCTCTTCGGCGAAATATTTCGGCCACAGGCCGGCGCGGACGGCAACGACGGCAAGGCCGAAGACGATGGTCTCGACCGAGAAAATGCCGACGAAGATTTTGAGAAAGCTCGATATCGCGACCGAGCGGTAGGTGGTCAGCGCGGCAATCAGCGTCACAACGCCGAGAACGGCCGCGGCCGCATTCAAGTCCTTTATGGGCTGGATCAACGCAACAAGGCCGAACAGGGCGACGGCAATGCTCAAGGGTTTCATCGGTCGGTTCCAAATTTGGCGAGGACGATGTCACGCAATATGCAACCCCGTCCGTCGCGGTTGGTTTGTTCCGCAAGGACGGGGCGGCAGACAGCGGCAATCTATCACGAACAATCTAACATGCGGGCGGCGTCACCGCAGGTGACGTGATAGCGCTTTATGGCCGGATTGCGTTCCAAGGCTGGGAGCCAGCCGATACCAAATTACAAATTCGTAGGGCTGGCCGGCGGAGGCGAGCCTAAGCGGTCGCGCCGGCGTCGACGGTGAGGACCGTGCCTGAAATGCTGCGGCTGCCCTGGCCCAGGAGGAACTCCACCGCATTGGCGACGTCATCGACGTCGGCCAGGCGACGCAGGGAGCTGCGGCGCACGACGCGTTCGCGCTGCTCGCCGGCGAGACCGTGTGTCATGTCGGTATCGAGAAAGCCGGGGGCCACGGCGTTGACGTTAATGCCAAGCCGCCCGACCTCGCGCGCCAACGAACGGGTGAAGCCGATCATCGACGCCTTGGTGGCCGCATAGGCGGAAAGGCCGCTGTAGCCGGTAAAGCCAATGATCGAAGCGACGTTGACGATTCGCCCGGCGCCTTCCGACATCATCGAGCGCACGACGTATTTGGTGAGCACGATCGGCGACAGCGTGTTGAGCCGCACCAGCTGTTCGATCCTGGCGTTGTGCATCATGGCGAGCGCGCCGTCGTGGCCGACTGCGGCATTGTTGACGAGGCCGTAGAGCGGACCGAATTCGCGGCGCAGCTTTCTGACAAGATCGGGAATAGCCTCGATCTCGCCGAGGTCGAACGGCGCAAAATGCAGCGGCGCGTGGTTGCTGCGCTCAGCTTCGGCAATCGCCTCGGTGACCTGCTTGCTGCGGCCGCGCGCCACGGCGATGACCCGATAGCCGACCGCGCTGAGTTTGCACGCAATAGCAAGACCCAGGCCGCGGCTTGCTCCGGTGACCAGAACGTTGTGCAAAGCTGCGGTCATCGCTGCCTCCGTCGCTCAGGCGCGCCGCGCCAGTTTGCCGGTCGCGGCGACGGCAAGCACCGGCACGATGCTGATCGCGGCCGGGACCTTGTGGCGCGGCAGCGCGTTGCGGCACAGGGTGAGGATCTCGTCCTTGACGCCTGCCTCGTCTTCGGCCCGCCGGCATTCGGACTTCAACACCACGTCGGCGATGGCGATGGCGCCGGTCAGCGGGCTGCGCTTCGACCGCACCAATGACATTCGCACCTGTGGATGCCGGTTGATTACGGCCTCGACTTCCTCGGGGTGAACCTTCAGGCCGCCGATATTGATGATGCCGCCGCGGCGGCCGACGAAATAAAATCGGTCACCGCGCCGCTCCACCATGTCGCCGGAATCCACGAAACCGTCGTCGTCGCGCAGTGCGCCGCCGCGGGCCACATAGCCCGACGCCGCACCGGACGAGCGCAGGCACAGCGAGCCATCGACAATCTTCAACTCGACGCCGTCATGAACGCCGTCGAGATAGGCCGCCGGGAATCCGGCGAGGCCGTCATTGACGGCAAAGCCGACGCCGGCCTCGGTCGAGGCGTAAGCATGCCCGATGCTCGCCTGCAGAAACGCCGTACGCAGATTGTCGAGGATCGCCTGATCGGCGATTTCGCCGGACAGCCGCACGTAACGCGGCGAGATTTTGCCGATGTCCGGCGACATCAGCGCGCGGCGCCAGTGCGACGGCGTGCCCGACAGATGGGTCACGCCATGGCGCGCCAGCCGCGCGAGGTGATCGCCCACCGGTTCGCCGGCGCTCGACAGAATGAGCGACGCGCCCCCGAGCACCGCGCGGAGAAATATCTGCAATCCGCCATAGCGGCGAATGTCATAAAACGTGCCCCAGACCGTGGCATCGCTGACGGTGCGCGGCGCGATCGCCGCGGCGAGTCCGCCAAGGCTGTGCACCACCATCTTGGGCACGCCGGTTGTTCCGGAGGTGAGCAGAATCCACTCCGTGCGAATCCCGGCGGGCACGCTCTGCCCGAGCGGCGCCAGCTTTGGCGAACAGACAAAGGAAACCGGAAGATCGTAAGCTGCCTGCAGCGCCGGATCATCAATCACGACGGCATCGATTTCGGCATCGGCAATCAGTGCAGCAAGATACGCGCGATCGACATCAGGCGGCAAAATGGTAATGCGACGGGCTACACCGTCGAGTTCGATCAGACTCAGGGCGCTGGTGAGCTGGCTGGATGCGGCGATAAGAACCGAGCGGCGAGCCAGCGCGGCAAGTCCACCGCCCAGACTCGTGCCGTGCGCCAGGTCGGCAATGCGCACTTGCGCCGCGCGGTCGAAGAAGAAGCGATCCGCAGGTCCGTGGTCGACGGACTGGCGCAACGGTTGCGCGTCAGCGCGCGCCATTTTCATAGGCCTTCACGAAGTCGCCGACGGTCACCGGGAAATGAACGTCTTCGCCGCTCGTGAATGGATCGGCGCCGAGCCGGTCCTCGAGTCGCGCCACCAGCACGGCGATGCTGAGCGAATCAAGGCCGGAGTCGAGCAGTGCCAGATCGTCGCGCAGCGGCGCCAGCGTCCGGCCCTGTTCGCGCGCAACCTGCGCCATCTGCTCCATTATGGTTAACTTTATCGACATAGCTGCCAACCTACGCTTTGTTCATTTCGCACCGGTATATTCGCGCAACACTTACGATCAAGTTCACGACACGATCGTGGTCAACGCGAATGGTTGCGCCAGTGCCGGCAATCCGCTGCCGTCAGATTACCGATACCGACGTGCCAGGCATCGCGGCATTGCTCGCACGCGGATTTCCAAGCCGCGACGCTAAATTCTGGCGGCACGCGATGCAGCAGCTGGGCTCGCGTCAGCCTCCGTACGGTCTGCCGCAATATGGTTACTTGCTGGAGAGCGACGGCCAGCCGGTCGGCACGATTCTCTTGATCTGCGCGCAGGTACAGGCCGGCGACACGTCGGCGCGGCGCTGCAATCTGTCGAGCTGGTACGTTGAACCGGCCTATCGTTCCTACGCCGCGCTGCTGGTGTCGCGCGCGCTGTCACACAAGGACGTGACTTTCCTGAACGTTTCGGCCGCACCGCATACCTGGCCGATCATCGAGGCGCAGGGCTTCTCCCGTTACTCCGACGGCGTGTTCGTCGCGATTCCGGCGCTGAACGAATTGTTCGGCAAATACGGCGTCGCGATCCTTGAGGCTCGCACGCGTCCAGCCGTCGCATTCGATCCGCTGGAACAAGACATTCTCGTGCAACACGCCGAATTGGGCTGCATCAGCCTATGGTGCGTGACGCCGGAGCGCGCCTATCCGTTCGTTTTCCGGCCGCGACGGGTGAAGAAGCTGCTGCCCTGCGCGCAGCTCATCTATTGCCGCGATGTCGGCGATTTCGTCCGCTTTGCCGGACCACTCGGACGCCATCTGCTGTGGCACGGCAAGCCATTCGTCATCGTCGACGCCAACGCGCCGATACCCGGACTAATTGGCCTCTATCGCCGCGGCAGCATGCCGCGATATTTCAAAGGGCCGCAGAAGCCGCGCCTCGGCGACCTTGCCTACACCGAATATGCGGTGATCGGCGTCTAAAGCCGAGCGCTTAGATCCCGAGCGATTTGCGCACCGTGTCCGGCCATCGCGGCAGATCGAGGCCGTGCGTGGCAAACAAGGCGAGCGCCAGGCGATCGACACCGAAGGCAACGCAGCCGGTATGGGCGACCTCGCCGGACGCAGTGCGGATATTCCACGTCGCGCCGAAATGATCGCGGTGATAATTGAAGCTCATGCAGGCCGTCGGCTTTTCGGCGGAATGGACGGGAATGAGCAGCTCGAATTTCAGGTCCTGTTCAACCTGGCTCAATGCCATGAACTTGCCGACGCGGCCGAAAAACGGATCGCTGGCATGGTCGATGCGCCAGCTCAGGCCCAGCCGGTTGGCGAAGCCCTCGGCGAGCTTCATCCAGCGGCGGCGAAACGCTTCGATCTGGTCGGGATTACCGATGCAGACATACTCGCGCATCCGAAACGATTGCAGCCGGTCAAGCATCTTTGAGGGCTCGCGACGAAAACAGTCGCAAGCGACATCGAACAGGAGACCTTCGGCGGGCAATTGGCCGCGGCTCGCCGCCAGCGGATAGACCGGATAGCAGGCCGCGGGACTGAGCACGAGATCGGCCGAAGACAGCGCCGGGGTCCAATCCTGCCCCGCTTCGTGACGATCGACCGCGTCGCGAATTTCCGCCTCCTCGCCGGCAAGACAGCTGACGCAACCGAGAAAGTGCGGAAAGCTCTTCAGATAGCCCGATTTCTCCACCTGGCGACGGCTCATGACCGGCGGAAATCTCAAGACTTCGGTGCGCGGCTCACGGTACTCCGAAATCAGGTCGGTGAGCCCGTTGACGACCTGCTCGAACACCGCAGTACGCGCATAGACGCCGTCGATGCCGGACGGCAGCAGCAGCGCTTCCGCGATGGAATCCAGGGTGTGATTGGGCTTCACCGCTTGTTTGAAAGCCACGTTCATTGGACCTAACGCCTCCTGCTATTCGTCTTTGCCACCCTGGCTTTATCTTTGAACGGACGGCTCTTATCAGTCGCGTACCGTCCCCGGCGTAGCGCCGAGCACGGACGCCGCCGCGACATTGGCCAGGATGCGGTCGTTGCTGATCATGATCGGCGACGACAGGATGTCGCGCAGATGCCGCCCGATGCCGAACTCGCTGTCGTTCCGGTAGCCCGAGAGCCCGCAGGTCTGCATCGCACTCATGACAGTCGCGACGGCGAGTTCCGACGCGTTGACCTTGAGCATGTTCATGCCGGTCTGGAAGTCGATGGACTCCAGTTTCGCCGGATCGCACGCCAGCGCGTCAAAGCGCTGCGTCGAGGCGGCAATCAGGCTGCGCAGCGTTTTCAGGCTGGCGGCGGCGCGCGTCAGATGCGCGGCGCCCGGCGGCAGCGTGCCGCCGGACCGATGCATCGCCTTGCGCACGAAAGCGCGGGCGCGTTCAACGGCAGCGGCCGCGATGCCGGCCCAGGCGCTGCTCCAGAGCAGGTGCGCAACCGGCATCATGGTGTGGCAGTGAATTGTCTCGTAGCTCACCGGCAGGATCTGTTCGCGCAAGCCTGACGCCACAAGCTTGAAGCCATCACTGCAGGTGCCGCGCATCCCGAACGCGTCCCAGCCGCTCAGGCGTTCGAGCGTGTAATTTTCTTTCAGGAAGGCAACCAGCACCTGATCGGAACTTGCGGCGTCGGCCGAACGGCGCGCCGTGGTGACAATGCCGTCGGCTGCTTCGCCATAGGAAATCACGGTCGCCTGGCGTTCCAGCGTGATCCGAGCGTCGCCGGCGATCGCGGCCGCACTGTTGCGCAGATCGCCGCCAGCTTGTCCTTCCGTGGTCGATGACGCCAGCAACAATTGCTCGGCGCAAAGCCGTCGCAACAGCAGCTGATGCCAGGGGCTGCCGCGGCCGTGACGAATGATGCACGCGACCTTGGTCTGGTGCATAGCGTAAATCATCGCCGTCGAAGCGCAGGCGCGACCGAGTGCGTAACAGATGTCCGTCAGATCCGCGACGGTCAAACCTTCGCCGCCGAATTCACGCGGTACCGCGACACCAAGCAGACGCTCGGCGCGCGCAGCAGCGATCGCTTCTTTGGGAAAGCGCGACTCGCGGTCGACCGCGGCCGCGTGCGCCGCCGCGATCGCCACCACCTTGTCGATGCGCGCGCCCAAATCCGCCGGCTCGGTGACATCCGTGGCGCTTGCAGCAACTTGGGCGTTGCGGCCGGCGTCGCGAATCCGGAGCTCCCTCGGAATGCCTGTGATTGCCGCAGTGCGAATATTCATTGGATACGCTCCACGATGGAATCGGATTCCTCGCAATCGGGCCTCGACAGCGATCCGTACGATCAGAGGTACATCAAAAAACGCGAATTCATCGTGTCATTTACGAGCAATTAGCGCGCTTCTTTCCCATCAAGGTTACCGCTCGGATGCCCGCAACGCGCAAAATCGTGATGTCGGAGTCACCTTCGGTTAATGAGATAATGTCATCAAAGAAATCGGCTCCGCGGACTGCGGATTTCCGGGAGATTTCAGCGTGCTTGATGGCGATACTTTCGATGTAAGCGAACGCGTTAACGCTCTGGTGCAGGCGCTCTTCGCCAAGCGGTCGATCGACCGGCTCATTGGCCGCGACGACGATCTCGGCGAGAACGGACTGTCGTCGCTTGACCTCGTTAATCTTATGCTGGCGGTCGAAGCCGAGTTTGACCTTAAAATCTCCGACAGCGACATGCGGCCGGCGAATTTCCGCTCGATCGCCCGGATCGAGGCGCTGGTCGAGCGCCTGACGCGTGCTGACCATCCGGTGGCCGCGGAATAGCGGATCACCGCAAGCGACAATCGGAAGCAACTGTTCTGGCGAAGCGCACCGGCCGGCCTCAGTTGGACCGGTCTGTCTGCGTGCGTCGCCCGAATTCGCGGTGGAACTTTATCTCCGCTCCTGCCAGAGTCCCGACCCTCGGCAGGCGGCCTCACCCGCGTGCAATCCGACGAATGGCGATTGGCGATGACGAAAGCGGTGTACTACGCCGCCATCGGGCCGGAGCTTGGCGTGTTCGATGTTGACGTCGAGAGTGGCCGATTGGCAAGACGCGGCACGACGACGTTGCCGGCCAATATCCAATACGCTTGGCCGCATCCGTCGCGACGTCACCTCTACGTCGCCTCAAGCAACGGCGGACCGCGCGTCGCGGGTGACAGGCATTTCGCCAGCGCGCTTAAGATCGACCCGGCAACCGGCAGTCTGCAGCCGCATGGCGAGGCGGCGGTATTGCCGTCGCGGCCGATCCACCTCAGCGTCGATCGCCACGGCGAATATCTGCTGACGGCCTACAACAATCCGAGTCACGTCGGCGTGCATCGCCTCAACGCGGACGGCTCGATTGGCGCGCTGGTCGCGCCGCCGGAAAAACTCGACGCCGGGATCTATGCGCATCAGGTCCTGGCGATGCCGTCAAACCGCGTAGTGACATTGGTCGCGCGGGGCAACGACGCCCAACCCGGCAAGCCGGAAGATCCAGGAGCGATCAAGACATTCGCGTTCGACAACGGTGTACTGCGCAACCTCGCCTCGATTGCGCCCGGCACGGGAGCGGGATTCGGGCCGCGCCACCTCGACTTTCATCCGAGCAAGCCTTGGGTATTTGTCTCGATCGAGCGGCAGAACAAGCTTTACGTTTACGAGATCGACGCGGACAGCGGCCTCAAGCACGAGCCGCTATTCGTCAGGGATACGCTGTCGAGAACGCCAGCGATGCGGCAAGCCGCCGGCGCCATTCACATCCACCCGAACGGCAAATTCGTTTACGTCACAAACCGCGCGTCGGACCTTTCGAGTTTTGACGGCAAGCCGGCTGTAATCGGCGGACAGAACGACATCGCGGTATTTTCGGTCGATGAGAAAACCGGCGAACCGACGCTGATACAGAATGCCGACGGACACAGCATCGAATTGCGCACTTTCGGGATCGATCCGAGCGGCCGCATGCTGGTCGCGGCCAGTGTTGGGCCAGTCCCGGTGCTCGAGGGTACCGCATCGTTTCGGTTCCGGCTGCGCTGAGTGTTTTCCGCATTGGCGATGACGGCAGGCTCGCCTTCGTGCGTAAATACGACGTCGATACCGGCAATCAGCGGCAGTTCTGGGCCGGCATGGTCACACTGCCCTGACCGCGCGCCAGCCGACCATCACAACCCCATGACGCTCATCATCAACAACGCCGAGGTCGCCAAGGTCCTGACCATGGAGGACACGATGGCGGCGCTTGAGGAAGCGTATCTGGCGCTGGCGGCGCGCGAAGCGGTGTGCCGGCCGCGCATCGACATCCGCATTCCAACATCCGACCCGCGCAAGAATTATCAATGGGGCACGATGGAGGGTGGCTCCACGGCAGGCTATTTCGCCATCCGCATGAAGTCCGACGTGATCTACGAGACCGAATACGAGGGCACGATCACCCAGGAAAAATACTGCACGCGGCCCGGGCGCTATTGCGGGCTCATTCTGCTGACGTCGATCGAAACCGGCGAACCGCTGGCGTTCATCAATGACGGCCACCTTCAGCACATGCGCGTCGGCGCCGACGGCGGCATCGGCGTCAAATATATGGCCAAGCCGGATGCCGAGGTCGTCGGCATGCTCGGCTCCGGCGGCATGTCGCGCACCCACATGCGGGCATTTACGCTGGTCCGCAATATCAAGAAGCTGCAGGTCTTCAGCCCGACGCGCGAGCACCGCGAACAGTTCGGTCGCGAGATGGCGCAGACCTACAATATCGAAGTCGTGGTCTGCGACCGCCCCGAGGACATTTACAAGGGAGCCGACATCGTCGCCGGATTGACCGATTCCGCCGTGGCGGTGATCGAAGGCGCGCATCTGGAGCAGGGCGCGCACATCGTCAATGTCGGCGGCAGCGGCAAACCGGACGAGGAAAGCTTAAGGCGGGTCGATGTCTATCTACGCTTCGGCGATACACCCGCTCCGACCGGGCGGCCCGACCTCGCCGTTGACGACGAGGTCGTGGGCTTCGAGGCGCGGCCGGAGCAGCCGAAATTCGGCGACGGGCGTCGGGGCCGCCGCCGTCACGGCAACGCCCTGCCGGACAAGCGCGTCACGCTCGCCGACCTGGCGAGCGGCAAGGCCAAGGGCCGCATCGATCCGGACCAGATCACCTACTCGGAGCGCGGCAATCTGCAGGGCGCGCAATTCTTTGCCGTCGCCGGCAAAGTCTACGAAGCCGCCAAGCGCGCCGGCCTCGGCCGCGAAATCCCGACCGACTGGTTTCTGCAGGATATCCGCGACTGACCGCCGCCGTTCGCCGCGGTCAGCTGTGGGTTGGCACCGACCAGCCGACGAGGTCTGTGGCGTGCACGTTGAGATCAGCCAACGGCGGCGCGGCGGCCGGCTTGGCGCTCGGCGCCGTGCCGCGCCAGCGCGCGACGACGCCGGCGATGGTCCGATCGTCGATCTTGTCGGCGCGGTTGAGATCGCCGCTCCATTCCGCCTGACTGCGCGGGATGCAGTTTTCCGGCAGCGCCTCGAAGCGGAGCCGCGTAACCGTCGGCACGCCGGCGCCGATCACCAGCGCTTCGCGGGTGCCGAGCGACGGCAAAAAGGCCAACAGCCGGTTCGCCGAATCCGACACCGCGGCGCGGATGATTTTCTGATCTTCCTCGTGACCGAGCCGCATCGCGAACACGGTCGAACACTGCGAGATCAAGGTTGGATCGAGCTGATGCGGCCGCTGCGTGATCAAGCCTAGGAAAACGCCGTGCTTGCGCCCTTCGACGGCGATGCGGGACAGACCCTCGCGGGCGACGCGGAAGCCGACGCCACGATCCACATTGGCGTAGCTTTGCGCTTCCTCGCAGACGATGAGCACCGGGCTCAGTCCGTCGCTCCAGACGCCGAACTCAAAGGCCAGCCGGAACAACACCGAGACAATCACTTCGGTCGTCTCGGCCGGGAAACCGGCGAGCTGGACAACGGCCATCGGTTGTTCGTTATCCTTAAGCCGCAGCAGCTCGCACAAAATCTCGACCATCGGGTCGCCGCTGCCGGCTGCGCTTTCGAAGATGAAGGCGTAACGTGGATTGCGGCGCACGGCGTTGATGCGCATGACGAGCCGCTGGTACGCCACCGCGAGGTCGCGATTTTCGAGCTTGCCCATGCGGCTCTCGGCCATCGCGATCACGTCTTCGAGACGATAGGGCGCGGGTGTATCCGCCGTGAAACGCGCGGCGCCCTCCGCCTGCGATGCCCTGTAGCCTGGACGGAGCGCGCTTCGTGCGTTGGCGAATTCAGTCTTGGCCAGCGGAATCAGCTCCGCCAGCAGGCCGACTTCGCGCTCGGCGCCGGTTCGCGGACCGAACACGATCTGCACGAGCTCCTCGAAGTTGAACAGCCAAAACGGCAGGTTGAGGTTCTCCGGGCCGAGCACATGAGCGCGGCCGTCGAATGAATCGGCATATTCGTTGTGGGCATCGATCAGCAGAATGCGCAGATCGCTGCGCGCCTGCATGATCTTGCGCAGCATAAGCGCAAGCGCGCTCGATTTGCCCGAGCCGGTGGAACCGAAAATGGCGAAATGCTTGCGCACGGTCTCGTCGACATTGACAGTTGCGGCAATCGAGGCGTCCTGCTGCAGACGGCCGAGTTCGACGGTGCGCGGGCTCGCCAGATCGAAGATCATCTTCAGGTCGTCGGCGCCGACGCCGACAACGGCGCTGCCGATCTTCGGATAAGCCGCGATGCCGCTGCGGAAACGCCCTTCGCCGGCGATCTCTCCGAGCAGATCGATCCGCCCGATCGCCGACAAGGCCGATTCGCTACCTGCGCCTTGCAGGCCGAGGTCGCATAGCGCCCCAATCACCAGCGAGGTTCCGTTCTCGATGCCGACCAGCGAACCGACCGAAAATCCTAACTCGCCGTCACCTGCGCCCGAAAATTGCGCGGTCGCCTGTGACCCGCTCACCGCGATAACGCGGCCCAGCGGCGTACAGCCGGACCGGGAAACAGAACTGCGATCTTCGTTGGACATGCCTGATTCCTGTGCGCTCTTTTCGCGCAGAAAGGTCTAAGATTGCGATAAAGCATTCGCCCGCTCCGCCAAGCCGATCGTGCCAAGGCGTTGCCATCGGCAGCACGGTTAAGAATGCGATGCCACGAACAAACAAATTCTACGGATTGGGCCTCAGCCGCCGCGCAGCGGCGCCGGCTGCTCGGCGAGCATCGCCCTGATCGCAACGCGCGTCGTGGCGGGATCGAGGCCGTGCCTTTCCACGAGGTCCCGGCAATCGGCGAAGATCGCGTCGGCGTCCTGCATCATCTTCAGCCGCTTGAAATGGTCGTCATAATGCACGCCCATGCTGGCGCCGACGATTTCGTAGATATTCATGATCTGGAACGGCCAGTCACGTTCGTGCGCGCAGAGCGCGCGGTGGTCGGAATGATAGACGGCAACCAGCGCATCAACACCGGCCGCCTCGGCCGCGTTGAGCTCGGCGAGGTCCAGCTCGCGGCGATAGGCTGGCAGCGCCTTGAGATTGTTGCTTTGCAGCCCGACGGATGGCTGCTGCAGATCGACGATTTCGATGCCCGGCACGGCATTCAAGATATCTTCCGCGGCTTCGACCACGCCGTGAATGCCGGGATGCCGGTGCAGCGCGATGCGCATCGGCACGGGTTCGCGCAAGTGCGGCCACAGCCGGTCAAGATGCTTGCGCAGATAGATGGTGAAAGGCGTCATATCGAACGGTTTCGCGCCGCGCACCTTTTCCAGCACCGGCAGCGTGGTGTCAGCGAATTGCACCTGACAGGATGGACACCAAGATACGACCTGCTTGGTCCTGCTGTGCGCAAGCTTGTTGATGGTGTTCTCGCCGAAGCGGCCCGAAGTCGCGACGTCACCGGTGCGCATTTGCACGACGCCGCAGCAATGGCTCGGCCCGCCCATCACCTCATAGCTCGCGCCAATTGCGTCCATGATGTCGAGCGCCAGTAGCGCAATGTGCGGAGTCTTGAGCACGTTGCAGCCGGTGTAGAACACAAAATCGGGTAGCTCGCCCGCAGCCGGCCGCTGGCCGCCCTGCCCCAATCGCTGCAGCAGCGCATCATCGAGCTGCAGCTTGGACAGGTGGCCTACGTCGCGCGCGACCAGCCGGAAGCCCTGCACGCCGTCACGGCGTTGTGTCGCCACATCGTTCGCCGCGCGCGCCATTTCGACTTTCGCCATATAGACCAGGAAGCGCGGATTGACGCCGTAGTCGCAGGCCTTGATGCATTCACCGCTGAACACGCAGCCGCTGGCCCAGTTACGCGCCGCCTCCGTGCCTTCGCCATGGCGGAGAATATCGAGAATGCCGGTGATCACGCCCGCCGGATTGTCGCGTGCCTCCGCTTCAAGGCCGGCCGGTCCGGTGACGGGACATGCCTCCACGCATTTGCCGCAGCGGGTGCAGGCGTCGACCATTTCGTCGACGCGGGCTTGCAACGCGGACTCGAATGTCTCGGGCATGGCGGCGCGTCCATCAGTTCGATGCCGTTGCCGCACACTACTGCCGACTCGCCCCCGATTGAAGGGCTTGCCGACACGATGTAAGACCGGTGACTTCACCGACGCCCGGCTATCCGCCGGGCAGCCTAATGAAAAACGGCCTTCGACGGTGCAGGCCTTCACCGGCGGGTGGAGGCGGAATGCGAGGATGCAATGGGTGAATTTGCCATCGGTCAACCGGTTCCGCGCTTTGAGGACCCGCGGCTTGTCAAAGGCGGCGGGCGTTATGTCGCCGACATGGTGTTTCCCGGCATGGCGTTCGGCTACGTGCTGCGTTCGCCGCACGCGCATGCCCGCATCCGCTCGATCGACACATCGAAGGCGAAGGCCGCGCCCGGCGTGCTCACGGTGCTGACCGGCGCCGATTACAAGAAGGCAGGCTTCGGCGATCTTCCGGTGCCGGGCGGGCTCAAGCGGCGCGACGGCGCCCCCGGCTACAAGCCGCGCTATCCCGCCCTGGTCGAGGACCGCGTCCGCATGATCGGCGACTACGTCGCCTTCGTCGTCGCCGATACGTATTACCAGGCCGTCGACGCCGCCGAGCTGATCGAAATCGATTACGAACCGCTGCCGGCGATCGTCTCGACGGGCGACGCGGTCAACTCCGGCGTCCCGCTCGTCTGGGACGACTGCCCAAACAACATCGGCTTCATCCAGATCGAGGGCAGCAAGGAAGCGACCGATGCGGCCTTCGCGAAGGCGGCCCACGTCGTCAAACATCATTTCGTCGTCAACCGCGTCACGGCGGCAACGATGGAGCCGCGCGGCTGCATCGGCCTCTACGAGCCGATCGAGGGTCGCTACACCATCTACACCACGCTGCAGCGCACGAACGTGTTTCAGACCGAACTGTCGAACAACGTGCTGAAAGTGCCCGACAGCAAGATTCGCGTCGTGTGCGGCGACATCGGCGGCAGCTTCGGCATGAAGTCCGCCGTCTATAATGAATGCGCGCTGGTGCTGCTTGGCGCCAAACTGACCGGCCGGCCGGTGAAATGGGTGGCGACGCGCTCGGAATCGTTCCTGTGCGACGCGCAGGCGCGCGACAACGTCACCGATGCCGAGCTGGCGCTCGACGCCGACGGCAATTTCCTCGGCTTCCGCGCCAAGATCATCGCCGCCATCGGTGCCTATATGCAGACGGGCATGCCGGCTTTCACCGGCAACCTCGGCACGCTCGCCGGCGTCTACAAGACACCCGCCTCCCATGTCGATGTCACCGCGGTATTCACCCACACCCAGCCGGTGCGGCCATATCGCGGCAACGGCCGGCCGGAAGCCGGCTACATCATCGAGCGCATGGTCGATCTTGCCGCCGATCAACTCGGCATCGACCCGGCGGACCTGCGCCGCCGCAACACCATCCCATCGAGCGCCATGCCGTACAAGACGAGCGTTACGTTCACCTACGACTGCGGCGAGTTCGAAAAGAACATGAACATGGCGCTCGACACCGCCGACAAGAAAGGCTTCGAAACGCGCCGCGCCGCTTCGCGCAAGAACGGCAAGCTGCGCGGCCTTGGGTTTTCCAACACCATCGAGCGCTCCGCCGCCGCGGGTCTTGAAGGCGCCGAAATCCGGTTCGACCGCACCGGCACAGTGTCGATCTTTTCCGGCAGCATCAATCAGGGCCAGGGTCACGAGACCGCGTTCAAGCAAGTGGTCTGCGACAAGCTCGGCCTCGATCCGAACGAAGTCACTTACATCCAGGGCGACACCGATCAGGTGTTTTTCGCCGAAGGCACCGGCGGTTCGCGTTCGGCGGCGTTTTCCGGCTCGGCCTTCACGCTTGCCGCGGAGAAGATCGAAACCAAGGGCAAGGCGATCGTGGCGAAGATGCTCAAGATCGATCCCGCAGACGTCAATTTTTCCGAGGGCATTTTCTCCAGTCAGAAGACCAACCAGACGATGACCATCAAAGAGGTCGCCAAAGCGTCGATCGATCCGAAGAACGTGCCGGAAGGCATGGAAGTCGGCCTCATTTCCACGGCGATCTATCAGGGCAAGGCGGCGAGCTATCCGAACGGCTGCCACGTCTGCGAACTGGAAATCGACGAGGACACCGGCGTGGTGGAAATTCTCCGCTACAGCGTGGTCGACGACGTCGGCACGGTGATCAACCCGCTGCTGCTGCATGGCCAGGTCGACGGCGGCGTCGCCATGGGCGTCGGCCAGATTCTGATGGAAGACATCAAGTTCGACGAGCAGGGCCAGATTCTGACCGGCTCGTTCATGGACTACGCCATGCCGCGGGCGACCGACCTTCCCTCCTATCACGTCGATTCGAACCCGGTGCCGACCAAGACCAATCCGCTCGGCGTCAAAGGCGCCGGCGAAGCCGGCTGCGTCGGCGCCATGCCGGCGGTCGCCAACGCGCTGGTCGATGCGCTCTCCGTACTCGGCATCAAGCACGTCGAAATGCCGGCAACGCCGCAGGTCTTGTGGAAGGCGATCCACGGCGCGCGGGCGAAGAGCGGGTGACTCATCGCCGGCCCTTCGCTCTCGCGAAAGCGAAAGCACACAGGCGCTAACACAGACTTGTTTCCCGGATGCGGCGCAGCACGCAGTGGTGCGCCGCTGATCAGGGATCGTGACAAGCTCCGCGTTTGCGACGATCCCGGGTCTGCAGCGCATCATTCCGCTTCGCTCCATGCTGCGCAGCACCCGGGAAACGCAAGAGCCAGCCGTCTTCGAATTACTTCGCTCGCAATGACGAGCCCCATCCTTCTCGCGGCGCGTTCTTCGCACCCGAGTTATGCCCAAGCTGTTCACGAACGGGCCTCCCTAAAAGAGGGAGGCGGAGCGCCGAAAGGCGCGTACTGAGAGACCGCTCCGCGCAATCGCAGCGTTGCCGCTGGGCGGGTTCGCGGCGCGCGCCGCTTTTGGCGGACGCGCTCGCCTTCCGGCGCTCTACCGCGGCTCTCGCCAAAGACCTCTCGGCCTAAGGCTCAGTCCGGTCCCGCGCTTCATGGTCGCGGACAGCCGATCCGCGCCCCGGGCAGCCAGCTCCTGGCAGACCGACTTTCGCCGGCCGGGCGAGTTTCCGAACCGCCCAAACGCAACTTGCGAGACCGCGCCCGGGCACCGCTCTCGCTCCACCTTTCGGATCGCATCCGGAAAGCGCCCTCGGATGAGCGAGATGAGTTCTTTTAGTTCGCCGCGTGACAAGATTCCAGAAATTCCTCTGGTCGAAGCCATCCCTCTGATCTGACGAGAGTCTTTTTTGCTGTTTGTTTGATTCGCGGACGCGGCAATTGTGGCACGCTGCCTTGATTTGCTTGATTCTCGCTTAAGCTGCGGGAACTGCGGACATTTTCGAATTGTGGCAGCGTGTACTTGTGTAACTGCTGAGCGTCGGCGAAAACCCATTATGCAGCCTGGCGGGACAACGCTACGCCGCGACGCGCGGTCCGGACACAAACGAAAACTCACGCAGGAGGTCGGCATCAAGCTTACCGCCCATGCCGCGCATCTCCGCCAAAGCCGCCTCTATCGACATGGCTGGCCTGAATGAACGGTTCTCGATCAGCGCGCTGAAAATGTCACAGATGGTTATAATCGGGACGGTGTCGCTGATCTAATCCGCCCTAGGCGTTACGCCGCGGAGAAGCCCGGCGGCTCCGGAGCATCCGCATGAGGATCGTTTGCCGCTCGGATTGAGGCTCCCTATTATGGGAGTGCTGGTCTGGGGCCGGAGAAAACCATGCTCGCCCTTGTCAACACGCCAAAAGGCAAAGCCCCGGTCGAACTGCGCGACCTGCCCGAGCCGCGGCCGGCGCGCAATGAGGCGCTCGTTGCGGTGCGTGCGTTTTCGCTCAATCGCGGCGAGCTTCGCTCGTTCGTCAACAACGAGGAAGGCTGGGTGCCGGGGCAGGATATCAGCGGCGTTGTCATCCAGCAGGCGGCGGACGGCAGCGGCCCGGCCGCGGGCGCGCGGGTCGTCGCGTTGATGGACGAGTTCGGCTGGGCCGAGCGCGCCGCCGTGCCGAGCCATCGCATGGCCACCTTGCCCGACGCGGTCAGTTTCTCGCAGGCGGCGACTTTGCCGGTTGCCGGCCTCACCGCGCTTCGCACCCTGCGGCACGGTGCGCCGCTGCTTGGCAAGCGCGTGCTGATTACCGGCGCGGCCGGCGGCGTCGGCACCATCGCGGTGCAGCTGGCGGCGCGATCCGGCGCGCGCGTCACGGCGGTGGTCGGGCGGGCGGAACGCGGCAGCGGGCTGAAGCAACTCGGCGCGATGGAAGTGATCGAGGGCATCGACAAGGCGCAAGGGCGCTTCGGCCTGATCCTGGAATCGGCCGGCGGCGCGTCGCTGGCGCAGGCCATCAAGCTCGTCGAAGCAAAGGGCACCGTCGTGGTGTTCGGCAATTCATCCGGCGAACCGACGACGCTCTCATTCGCCGACTTCCGCGGAGCGCCGAATTCGCGCCTGCAGAGCTTCAGCTATTTTTACTCGGAGGCAGAGGAGCGCTTCGCGCCGGACCTGGCATTGCTGGTATCGCTGATTGCCGACGGATCGCTCAAACCGCAGATCGGCGTGGAGCGCAGCTGGCGCGACATCGCGGCCGTGGCCGAAGAGCTGCGCGGCCGACGCGTAGCGGGCAAGGCTGTGCTGCTGGCTGACGGCAGGCCGTGAAGAGCGCCAGCATTGTCGGCGCGCTTTGACGCCGTCAGCAGCGCGAGATTGCCCGGTTATCTCCAGGTAGCCGGCCGCAGTTTGAGCGACGACACTCCGAGGACCACGTTGACGGCGATCGAGCCCTGGAGGGAAAGTGGTTGAAGCGCGAAAGTTCGCACCGAGCCCCCGACAAGGACGTTGGCCCCTGCGCCGACGCCAAGGCTGATGTCGCCAGTAACCCCAACATATTCGCCGGCGAGCGCCCCAGGGGCGATGCCGGAAGTCGGCGCAAACACGGCCCAGCCCAGTATGCTGCCTGCGCTTACGCCAAGATCGAGGCCGACGGTGTTAATCGCGCCGTCGTAATAGTGCGGCGCCGCGCCTGGGGCCGCCGGGGTGAACGTACACCGCATCGGCTGATGGCCGACGAAAATGAAGCCGACGCTGGGGGCTACTGTGCACATCAACTGGCCGACCTGCGTCCAGGAGCGCGGAGTCTGAGCGCTACCAGCAACCGGTGCTGCAAAGATGGTCGCCACAAGGAGAGCTATTGAGACGAACAAACAAACGCTGAAAACCCATCGTCATTTAAACCCCCATTTGACCCCGCAGGTAGCCGCCCACGGAGCTTATTGCTCGAGCTTGATGTTCGCGTCCTTGATGACCTTGGCCCATTTCTCGACGTCGTTCTTCATGAGCAGGCCGAACTCGGCGCTGGTTCGCGGAGCGACGATGTCGCCGAGGCTAACGAGATACGCCTTGACGGCGGGGTCCGCCAGCGTGTCGTTGATCGCCTTGTTGAGGCGCGCAATGACGTCGTCCGGCGTGCCCTTGGGGGCGCCGATGCCGAGCCAGCCGCTGGCTTCATAGCCCTTGACGACATCGGCGACCGGCGCCACGTCCGGCAGGCCAGCAGACCTCTGCGCCGTCGTGATGCCGAGTGCGCGCAGCTTGCCGGTGCGGATGAATTCCAGCGCCGACTGCATCGGGCCGATGAAGAAATCGACGTGGCCGCTGATGACGTCGGGTATCGGATTGCCGCGATACGGCACATGGGCCAACTGAACACCGGCCATTCTCTGAAACATCTCGCCGAAGATATGCGGCGCACTGCCGATGCCCGCGGACGCCATGGTGACCTTGCCGGGGTTGGCCTTGGCATAAGCGATGAATTCCGCCAGCGTCTTAGCCGGGAACGACGGCGTCAGTTCGAAGACGAACGGCTCATTGTCGATGCTGGCGACCGGCGCGATATCGCGCAACAGGTCGTAGTTGAGGTTTTTGTAGAGCGTGGCGTTGATGACATTGGCCGTCGTGAGCAGCATCAGCATATAGCCGTCCGGCGGCGCGTGCGCGACATCGCTGGTCGCAAGGTTGCTGCCGGCGCCGGGCCGGTCCTCGACGACGACGGACTGCCCGAGCCTTGCGGACATGCCCTGGCCGAGGATGCGGGCAACGATGTCCGGTCCGCTGCCGGCCGGGAAACCGACAATCAGCCGGATGGGACGCGTCGGATAACCATCCGCCCAGGCCGGCGCCGCCGCCAACGGCAGCGCCGCCAATCCGAGCGCCATCCGTTGAACATCTCTCCGCGAAAATTTCATTCCTTCTTTCCCCCGCTCACTTCTTCAAGCATGTTCGCTGGCGCATGGCATGTCTATGCGCCGTTTGCAACGAACAGAAGGCTGCAATTACCGCCGCGCGCTCTCGGATCATCATCTCCGGCGGCGTGCACCGATGGCGGCGATTGGCCCGTCCCCCGCCTGGCGAGCGAAGCGAGGGGCGGTCGCGGCGGCGCAATGGAGGGGGCGCCGCGCCGCCCGCTCGGGTGCTACTGGACGCTGACGCCGCTGGCTTTGATCGGCGCCGCCCATTTCGCGATTTCGCTCTTGACGAAATTGCCGAGATATTGCGGCGTCGCTTCGTTGTCGGGAACGACCTCGGCGCCGAGGCCGGTGAGCCGTTCGCGCACCGCCGGTGTATGCATCGCCGCGAGCACCGCGTCGTGCAGCGCCTGGACGATCGGTTGCGGCGTATTTTTCGGCAGAAAGATCGCGTTCCACGTATAGGCGACGAGATTGGGCGTGCCCTGTTCGGCCGCGGTTGGCAGATTGGGCAGCGCCGGCGACCGCTTGCTGTCGAGGATCGCCAGTCCCTTGACCGCGCCACCGTCGATCGGCGGCTTCGCCGTCGTAATGACATCGCACATGTAATCGATCCGGCCGGCTTCAAGATCCTGCAACGCCGGACCGGTGCCGCGATAAGGAACGTGCGTGATGTTGACGCCGATCGTGTAGTCCATGAGCACGCAACCGAGGTGCGTGGCCGAACCAGCGCCGGCAGAGCCGAACTGCATCTTGGCCTGGTTCGCCTTGGCATAGGCGACGAATTCCTTGAAATTCTTGACCGGCAGGTCCTTGCGGGTTTCCAGCACCAAGGGAACTTCGGCAATGAGAATGACCGGAGTGAAATCGGTGGCCGCGTTGTAGAGCGGATGCTTGTAAAGCGTTTGCCCTTGCGCGTGGGTGCCGACCGTTCCCAGCACAAACTGGTAGCCGTCCGGCTTGGCGTTGGCGACACGCGCCGAGCCGGTCATGCCGCCGGCGCCGCCGACATTCTCGACGATGACGTTTTGGCCCAGCACCTGGCTCATGCGCGCTGCAACGATGCGGCCGAGCACATCGGTCGGGCCGCCCGCAGCAAACGGCACCACCATGGTCAGCGGATGATCGGGGAATTTATCGGCACGCACCGGGCCGCTCAAACACAAACAGGTGGCTGCAAGCGCCGCGAGCAGTTTCATCTTCATTGGCATTCCTTCAGTTCCTAGTTGCACTCAACACGCACGGCTGCGGATCGATGCGAGCCTTGGCGCAGAGCAACGGTTTTTGCAAGATTTGCAAGAGAGGCACATGAGAATCAGCCCCGCCGCAGGCTCATGGCAGCTTTCTCGGCACCTTTCTTGGCAGCTTTTCAGCGAACTGCCCTTGATCGGCCTTATGGCTTCCCGCACAACAGAGATCATGCCGGGGCGCAAGTTTCATTACGGATGGATCGTTGTCGGGGTCACCTGCGTGGCACTCCTGACCGCGGCAGGCGTGCGCTCGACGCCGGGCATCCTGATGGTGCCGCTCGAGCAGGAATTTCACTGGTCGCGCGCCACCATCGCGTTTTCGGTGTCGATCAACCTCATCCTGTACGGCTGCATTGGTCCGTTCGCGGCCGCCGTCATGGAGCGGTTTGGAGTCCGTCGCTCCGTGGTGTGCGCGCTTATTCTGGTAGCCGTCGGCGTCGCTTCCACTTCGCTGATGCGGTTTCCGTGGCAGCTCATCCTGATGTGGGGTTTTGTGGTCGGCGCCGGCACCGGCTTTCTCGCCAGCGTGCTGGCGGCGACGGTGGCGATGCGATGGTTCACCGAGCGCCGCGGTTTCGTCATCGGCATTCTGTCGGGCGGGTCCTCGACCGGCCAGCTCCTGTTTCTGCCGATGATGGCCAATATCACGTCAACCTATGGCTGGCGCGCAACCGTCATCGTGATCGCTGCGATCACCGCCGCGGTCGTGCCGCTCGTTGCGTTCTTGTTGCGCGACCGGCCGCAGGATGTCGGGCTCTTGCCTTACGGCGAAACCGGCGAGGTCAAGCCGGTGCCCGCGCCGCAGGGCAATCCGGTGGTGCTCGCCTTCGCGGCGTTGCGCGACGCGGTGCGCAACCGCGACATATGGCTTCTGGCCACGACCTATTTCGTGTGCGGCGCCTCGACCAACGGATTGATCGGCACCCACCTGATCCCGGCCTGCATTGACCACGGCTATTCCGAGGTCTCCGGCGCAACGCTGCTCGCCACCATCGGAATCTTCAACTTCTTCGGCACATTGGCATCGGGCTGGCTCGCCGACAGGTTCGACAATCGGCTGTTGCTGTTCGCCTATTTCGGACTGCGCGGGCTGTCACTGCTCTACCTGCCGTTCTCGTTCGCCAATCTCTACGTCTTAAGTCTGTTCATCGTGTTCTACGGGGTGGACTGGTTTGCCACCGTGGCGCCGACGATCCGGCTCGTCACCAACGCTGTCGGCCGCGAACGCGGCGGCATCGTTTACGGCTGGGTCTTCACCTGTCACCAGATCGGCGGCGCATCTGCCGCATTTTTCGCCGGCCTGTTTCGGATCGAGTTCGGCACCTATCTGCAAGCTTTCATGCTGTCGGGACTGCTGTGTCTGTTCGCCGCATTCGTCGCTTTGCTCATCGGACGCGGACCGAACATGCGGGATCGCGAAGTGCTGGCGGCGGCGTGATGACGGCGGGCCTCAAACCACCGCCACGCATTGAATCTCGATCATCATTTGCGGCTGGGCGAAGCCGGCGACGGTGATGGCGGCGCTGGCCGGAAAATCCTTGCCGAAGATTTCGCGGCGCAGTTCGGTCATGCGCGTGGTGTGGCGTGCGTCGATGAGGAACACCGTCATGGTGACGAGGTCGGAAAGCTTGGCGCCGGCTTGGGCCAGCGTCTTCTCGATGTTGCGGAAACACTGGTGGACCTGGGCGTCGAAATCGCCGGCGAGCGATTTTCCGGCATCGTCCACGGCGCCGGTATGGCCGGCGACCCAGATCGTGTTGCCGCCCTCGGTGATGACGGCCGGCGAATAGGCGCGCGTGTCCTGATAGGCGCCGCGGACGAATGATTTTTGCATGGTTTGGGTCCCTTCTGTTCGTCATGGCGGGGCTTGTCCCGGCCATCCACGTCTGTGCTATCTCGCGGCATCCTAAAGACGTGGATGCCCGCGACAAGCGCGGGCATGACGGCGTACATTGGCGGGCATGGAAACAAGCAAACCGGAAACTACCGACATCCTCCCCCTCGCCGGCATTCGCGTGCTCGAATTCTGCCATGCCATCATGGGGCCAAGCGCGGGGCTCATTCTCGCCGATCTCGGCGCCGACGTGATCAAGGTCGAACCGGTCGGCGGCGATACCACGCGGCGGCTATCCGGCTTCGCCGCCGGTTTCTTCGGCACGTTCAACCGCAACAAGCGCAGCCTCGCCGTCGATCTCAAAACGGACGAAGGCCGCGCGTTGCTGCATCGGCTCGTCACCACCGCCGATGTTGCGATCGAGAACTACGCGCCCGGCACCATGGACCGGCTCGGCTGCGGTTATGCGGATTTCGCCAAGGTCAATCCGCGCCTGATCTACTGCGCGCTCAAAGGCTTTCTCAGCGGCCCCTACGAGCACCGCCCAGCGCTCGACGAGGTGGTGCAATTCATGGCCGGGCTCGCCTACATGACCGGGCCGCCGGGCCAGCCGCTACGCGCCGGCTCGTCCGTCGTCGACATCATGGGCGGCGCGTTCGCGGTCATTGCCATCCAGGCGGCTCTGCGCGAGCGCGAGCACACCGGGCGCGGCCAGCTGGTCAAATCCGCGCTGTTCGAATCGACGGCGTTTCTGGTCGCACAGCACATGGCCGGCCAGGCGATCACCGGACGGGCGCCGCCGCCGATGCCGGCGCGCGAAGGCGCCTGGGCGATCTACGATCCATTCATGACTTCCGACAACGAGCAGATCTTCGTCGGTGTCACCAGCAACGCGCAATGGCAGCGCTTCTGCGAGCATTTCGGGCGGGCGGACCTGCTGGCGAACCCGGCTTACAAAACCAACGAGGATCGCGTCCGCGAGCGTCCGGCGCTGCTGCCGGTCGTCGCCGCCATCGTGGCGCAGCACACGCGGGCAGAGCTTGCCGAACTGTTCGATCGTCTCGATATTCCATTCGCGCCGGTCGCCAAGCCCGGCGACCTGTTCGACGATCCGCAGCTCAACGCCGGCAGCCGCATGCTCGACGTCGATTTCTCCCGCGGCGTGCACGCGAAAATTCCGCGCTTGCCGATCGAGATGAACGGGCACGATCTCGGTCTCATTCGCCAGCCACCGGCCATTGGCGAGCACAGCGCCGAGATCATGGCCGAGCTAGGACTCGACAAGTCTGAAATCAGCGCGCTCACCGCGCGCGGTATTGTGGGCTCGGCGAAGCAGCGATGATTGCATGCGTATAGCGATAGAGAGAATCACATGAGCGATCTGCCTGCATCGGTCCACATCAGCGAAGAAGGCCCGCGCGAGGGCTTTCAGTTCGAGAAGGGCGCCATCGCGACCGAGCGCAAGATCGCGCTGATCGACGCGCTGTCGCAGACCGGCATCGATCACATGCAGATCGTATCGTTCGTCAACCCGAAGCTGGTGCCGGGCATGGCCGACGCGGACAACGTCGTGGACGGGATCACGCCGCGGTCCGGCGTCGCCTACACCGCGCTGTGGCTCAACGAAAAGGGGTTCGAGCGCGCGCTCAAGCACAATAACCGGCTCGCGCTGACCGGCACGATTCAGCTGTGCACGTCGGAGAAATTCTTAAAGCGCAACCAGAACCGCACCATGGAGCAGCAGCTCGCCGGACAGCATGCCATCGTCGCGCTCTACAAGGCGAGCGGCGTCGCGGTCGAGCGCGGCAGCGTCATGGCGGCGTTCGGCTGCAATTTCGAGGGCGACATTCCGGCCGAGCGCGTGGTTTCTCTCGTCGGGCAGATTCTCGATGTGGCCAAGGCGCACGGCGTCACTCTCAAATACGTCACGCTTGCCGATACGATGGCGTGGGCGACGCCGGCCTCGATCAAGCGCGTGGTCGGCGCGCTGCGCGAACGCTGGCCCGATCTCGACATCGCGCTGCACCTGCACGACACGCGCGGCATGGCGATCGCCAACGCCTATGCGGGGCTGGAAATGGGCGTGACGCGGTTCGATGCCTCGGTCGCAGGCCTCGGCGGCTGTCCGTTCGCCGGCCACCAGGGCGCCGCCGGCAATGTCTGCACCGAGGATCTGGTGTTCATGTGTCACGAAATGGGCATCGAGACCGGCATCGATCTCGATGCATTGATCGAAGCCGCGCGGCTCGCCGAGGATGTGGTCGGCCATCCCCTGCCCGGCTCGGTGATGAAGGGCGGCACGCTGGCGAAGTATCGAACTTAATGTGTCATCATCCGCGAAGGCGGATGATCCAGTAAACGCCGGCTTTCGATGTCATTGCGAAAACGCTGACGATTGCGATTACTGGATGCCCGCCTTCGCGGGCATGACAGTCACCCCTCATCCAAAATCTTCCAAATACCGTTCGTCGTCACGACCACGCGCTTGCCGACGAACATCTTGGCCCGCATGAACACGACAGAGCGCGTGACGCGCACCACTTCGGGATGCGACACCACGAATTCTCCGAGTTTCACGCCGCCGACGAATTGGGTGTTCAGTTCGATCGTGGCGTGACGCTTGCCGCCGGTCGCGACCCGTGCGGCCATCGCCATGGACTGGTCGGCGAGCGTCATCAGCATGCCGCCATGCAGATTGCCGGCGCGATTGAGATGCTTTGGTCCAACGGTAAATGCGAACAGCGGCCCGCCGTTCTCTTCCCGGCGCCAGATCGGGCCGACCAGATCGCCGAACGCCGTGTGATTGGAGATTTCCTCCCAGCCATGCGCGGCCGGGTCGAATGCTTTGGCATCCTCCGTCTGCGGCATGTCGTTCATGCGTGAACCTCGGCGGATGCCTTGCGGCCCGCGGCCAAGCGCCGGCCGAGATCGGGAATAAGTTTTTCGGCGTTGACGCCATCGGCGAGCGCACGGCCGTTAGCGCCGAGCGCGCGGATTGCTTCCACATAGGCCGCGACTTCGCTCGCCTCGCGCACCGCCTGCGGATAGTCGGTGGCGAAGACGAGTTGCGAGAACGCCAGCTCCTGCAAGCCGAATTTCACCCAGTCGGCGCCCCACTCTCCGGCGTGATCGGGACCGGCCCAGCCGGCGATGTCGTAGAACAGCCGGTGATCAAGATAATGATCGAATGGTTTCGGCGGCTGGCGGCCGTGGCGCGCGAGCGCAGCCGTGCCCCATTTTGTGCGCTGCTGAAAGCCGCGGATGCGGCCAAGATAGCGGCCGATGCCGCCGGCAAAGTGCGAGAACTGGATGCGTAGCGTCGGCAATTCGTCGAGCAGCCCGGAATTGACGAGCCGCACCGCCGCGGTCATCAGCGAGAATTCCCAGCCGAGCATGCGGCCGAGATCGTCCGCATCCATCCGGTTCCAGCGGATGACGCGCGGCAGCGGATGAATGAAGACGTAGAGGTTCAGATCGGCGCACGCCTTCCAGAACGGGCGCAGCGCTTCGGCATCGAGGCCCTGATCCTGCAGCTCCGAGGCGATGACCACGCCGGGAAAGCCTAGCTCGACGGCGCAGCGCTTGAGCTCGGCGGCGGCTTCGGCGCCCTTGAGCGCCGGCACGTGCGCCAAGCCGATGAAGCGTCCGGGATGTGCCTTTTCGGCCTCGCGCATGCGATCGTTGATGGTTCGGCAGATCGCGAGATCGGGCTGGTCGAAACCCGATCCGCACGACAGCACTCCGGCGTCGATGCCGGCGGCGTCCATCACGCGCACATGCGCCTTAAGATCGGCCAGCAGCGGGTTGAGCAGATAATGCGGATTGCCGTCGCGATCGAGATCGACGGTGACTTTGCTGGTATCGCCCTTGAGCAATTCCGGCGGCGTGTAGTGTTGCTGGAAGTCGATGAGCATCGGTGGGATTGACTCGTCATTCCGGATTGCCGCGAATGCGGCAGGTCCAGAATCCATATCCACGAACATTGCAAGAAAGGCAATGCCGTGCACTTTCTGGCAGCCCGCCGAATATGGCTTCCGGGTTCGCCGCGGAGCTTGTCATCGGGCCGGCCGCTTCGGGCCGCACCCGTTGGTGGCACCCCGGAATGACGCTGCGCGTCACATAATGGCAAATTCGCTGTTGCGCCGATCTGTCACCAGCATGGCGCCGGGATAGTGGGTAATGCAGAACTCCGGCTTCACCGCCATGATAACCGATTGCGGTGTCACCCCGCAGGCCCAGAATACCGGAATTTCGTCGTCGCCGATCGGCACTGCGTCGCCCCAGTCCGGCTTGGCGATGTCCTTGATCCCGATTGCCTCCGGCCTGGCCAGATGCACTGGCGCGCCGTGCACGGACGGAAACCGCGTCGTGATCTGCACCGCGCGAATGGCGTCGGCCGACTTCATCGGCCGCATCGAAACAACCAGCGGCCCGTGGAACGGCCCCGCCGGGACTGTCTCAATCGACGTGCGGTACATCGGCACGGTGCAATTGCAGGTAAAGTGGCGCAGCTCGATGCCGTCTTCGATCAGCGCCTGCTCGAACGAAAACGAGCAGCCGATCGCGAAGGTGACGAGATCGTCGCGCCACCACCGCTTGAGATCGGCCGGCTCGTCGACGATGGCGCCGTCGCGCCAGACCCGGTAACGCGGCAGGTCGGTGCGGATATCGAGGTCTTCGCCCAGCACCGGCACGCGCCAATCGCCCGCCGCGGAAACGCCGATCAGCGGGCACGGCTTCGGATTGAGCTGACAGAAGCGCAGGAAATCCTCGGCCAGCCGGTGCGGCAGGATCGCGAGATTGGCCTGCACGAAGCCAGGCGCCAGACCCGACGTGGGCCCGGAATGCGCGCCCCGCCTGATCTTGTGCCGTGCCGCGACACCGGTGCCCGGCACGGCCGCCTGCGCCTTCGGCGCCGCTCGTTGCAGTTCGGCCATCGCCATGTCGCGCTCCTGTCGATCAAAGTCCAAAACTACCTGCCCATTTTAGCATCAATCGCCGACGGAAAAATACGGCCGCCGCGACGATGTTACGCGCAGGCCCGCAGCCGCGCCCAGCCGCGACCGATGCGAATCTGGTTGAAACTACCATCAAGATCGCGTTTGCTAACGCATCCGTAGCTCGCCAAGAGCCCTTAAAGGCCGGAGCCGGCGCCGCCAAGTCGCGCACGCGCGAGCTGTTGATTTGAGTGAATCCAGAGGGAGAAGTCGCGATGACTGAAAAGTGGAGAGAAGAGAAATGGGCCGAGGACATCTGGTATCGCGGCAAGACCACGCGCCGCCGGATCGTCGGCTGGGGCGGCGGCGCGATCGGGGCGATGATGCTGGTGCCGGCGCCGTGGCGCGCGGCCTTCGGCGCCGCCAAGCCTTATAAGATCGGTTCGGAGCAGCCGCTCTCCGGCGTAGGCGCCGCCGGCGGCAAGACCGCTTTGGTCGGCTTGCAGATGGCCGCCGACCGCATCAACAAGAACGGCGGCATCAACGGCCGCCCGGTCGAGTTGGACATTGCCGACGACCAGAGCTCGCCCGCGGTCGCGCGGCAGAAAACCCAGAAGATGGTTCAGGAGGACAATATCGACGCCCATGTCGGCGGCTTCCTGTCGAACATCTGCCTTGCCTGCATGCCGGTCTGGGAGCACGCCAAGATCGTCAACATGATCAGCGTCTGCCTTGATACCACGCTGACCACGTCCGCTTGCAATCGTGTGAGCTTCCGCGTCCACGATTACGCGCCAGCGCAAGCCGTGGCGTTCGGACCGATGCTCACCAAGATGGGCAAGAAGTGGCACATCGTCTATGCGGATTATTCCTGGGGCCAGTCGACGCGCGACGCCTATGCGGCCGAGATCAAAAAGAACGGCGGCGAAGTGGTCGGCACCACCGGCATTCCGCTCGGCACCGCCGACATGACGCCATTCCTGTCGAAGATTTCCGGTAATTTCGACGGGTTGTTTGGTATCGAGTTTGCCAAGGACGGCGTGACCTTCGCCAATCAGGCCTACGACCTCGGCCTGACCAAGAAGTACAAATTTGCCGGCGATGGCGCCATTTGCGAATCCACCAACATGCCCGCCATCGGCAACAAGATTAACGGCTTCGTCGGCATCAATCGTTACATCCCGGTGTTCCAAGGCCCGCTCGATACGCCGTACCTCCACGCCTTCTTCAACGACGCCAAGGCGCGGCTCGCCAAGGTCGATCCGTCAGGCCCGCTGCCCGATCGCTACGTGCAGTCGAACTACGAGGCGCTCAATGCCTTGAAGCAGGGCATGATCGCATCGAAATTCGACAGCCGCGCCGATACGCCGAAGCTGATCGACGCGCTCGAGGGTATGGAAATGAAGGAAGGCTACGACTTCCCGCAAGGCGACAAGACCTTGCGCAAGGCCGATCATCAGGCATTCCTGCGCGAGTTCCTGTTCGAGATCGTGAACATGGACTACAAGCTCCTGCAGACGGTGCCGAAAGACGCGACCATCGTTCCGCCGGCCTGCACCTTCGCGGCGTAAGTGCGCACTGAGGCTTCGATCGACGCACGCTCCCCCGCCGACGGCCGGGGGGCGGCGTCATCGCCGCTGCTCAAGACCGAGTTGCTGTCCGTCAAGTTCGGCGGCCTGGCGGCGCTTTCCGAAGTGAATTTCGAACTCGGCCGCGACGAGATTCGCGCCGTGATCGGCCCGAACGGCGCGGGCAAAAGCACATTCTTCAACTGTCTCACCGGCGTGCTGCGTCCAACCGGCGGTCGCATCATCTTCGACGGCGAGGAGATCACCGGCCTGCGCTCCAACGTGATCTCGCAAAGAGGCATCGCGCGCTCCTATCAGATCACCAATATTCTGCCGAACGCCACGGCACTGGAGAATGTGCGCATCGCGGCGCAATCGCGCCGCCACGCCTGGAACATGATCGCGCACCACGAGGCTTTCGCCGACATCAATCAACGCGCCGAAGCCGCGCTGCAAGCGGTCGGCTTGCTGGCCAAGGCCCACGAACTGGGCGCCAACCTGTCGCATGGCGAGCAGCGCAATCTTGAAATCGGCATCGCGCTCGCGACCGAACCAAAGCTGCTCTGCCTCGACGAACCCACCGCCGGCATGAGCGCCGCGGAAACCAACGAGACCAAGGAGCTGATCAGCCGCATAGCCAAAGATCTCACCATCCTGATCGTGGAACACGACATGGAGGTGGTGATGGAGTTGTGCGACCGCATCACTGTGCTGCACTACGGCCAAATTCTCGCAGAGGGAACGCCGGAGGAAATTCAGGCCAATCCGCGGGTGCTGGAGGTCTATCTCAAGACATGAGCGAGGAAGCCACCAGCGCCGAGCCGCTCGTGCGGGTCGAGGACGTGCACACCTATTATGGCAAGAGCCACGTCTTGCACGGGGTCTCGCTCACCGTCGGCGCCGGCGAGGTCGTCGGATTGCTCGGCCGCAATGGCGTCGGCAAGTCGACGACGCTGAAAACCATCATGGGCCTGGTGCAGCCGACCCAGGGCGCGGTCACCCTCAGCGGGCGCGCGATCACCGGTCTGCCGCCGCACAAGCTCGCCCGACTCGGCGTCGGCTACGTGCCTGAAGACCGGCGCATCTTCCGCCTGCTGACCGTCATGGAAAACCTGCGCACCGGGCTCGACCGCAAGGGCGTCACCGAAGACACACGCAAGACGCTGCTCGACAAAGTATTTGCCTATTTCCCGGTGCTGGCCGAGCGCCGCGCCCAGGCCGGTGGCACGCTGTCCGGCGGCGAACAGCAGATGCTCGCCATCGCCCGCGCGATGATGCTTGAGCCGAAGATCATCCTGCTCGACGAGCCTACCGAAGGGCTGATGCCGCGCATGGTTTCGCAGATCGGACATATCATCGAGGCGCTGCACCGGGAGGGCATCTCGATCCTTCTGGTCGAGCAGAATGTGCCGCTGACGCTCGCTGCGAGTCAGCGCGTCTACATCATGGAAAAGGGCAACGTGCGCCACCATTGCGCGGCATCCGAACTCGACGTGCACGACGCCGTCATCAAGCAGTATCTCGGAGTGTAGGCTTTGGGCGCGATCGTTGAGTTTCTTCATTCCATCCCCATCGACCTGCTGATCATCCAGACGGTGAACGGCATCGTCACCGGCATGATTTTGGCGCTGGTCGCATCCGGGCTGACGCTGATCTTCGGCATCATGGACGTGGTGAACTTCGCGCACGGCGAATTGTTCATGCTCGGCGCCTATATGGGTGTGATCGCGTTCGCCATGACCGGGAATTTCTGGCTGGCGCTGGCGCTTGCCGCGCTGATCATCGGCATTTTCGGCGCCGCGCTGCAGATCCTGACGTTGCGGCCGCTGATCGGCCGCGACCCGCTCAATACGATCCTCGCCACCTTCGGTATTTCTTTGGTGTTGCAGAATTATGCGCTGTGGCAGTTCGGTCCGGTGGCGCGCAAGATGTCCGAGCCGATCAGCGCCGAATTCACCCTGTTCTATCTGCAATACCCCTGGTACCGCATCGTCATCGCGCTGATATCCGGGGCGATCATCGGCGCGCTCTACCTGTTTCTCAAATTCAACAAGTTCGGCGTCTGGATTCGCGCCACCACGCAGGACCGCGTCATGGCGCAAGCCATGGGCATTCCGGTGCCTTGGGTTTACACCGGCGTGTTCGCGCTCGGCGCCGCCATGGCGGCGGCGAGCGGCGTGCTGTTCGCGCCGTTCGGCGGCGTCGATTCCAGCATGGGCCTGCAATGGGTGCTGGAGGCCTTCATCGTCGTCGTGGTCGGCGGCATGGGGAATCTTGGCGGTTCGGTGGTCGCCGCCATCTTCATCAGCCTGCTTGAGGCCTATGCGGCGGTCTGGCTCAATCCATCGCAGGCGGTGATCGCGTCGTTCATCGTTCTGATTCTGACGCTGCTGTTCCGTCCGACCGGCTTGTTCGCGGTGCCGAAATGACCAGCGCGTCGCTCGACAAAACCATGCCGCTCGCCAAGAGGCGGCTGAGCCATACCGCGGCTTTCTGGCTGGTCTTTTGCGCGGTGATGGCCGCCCTGATCGTGGCGCCGCTGGTCTTGCCTGAATTCTGGGCCGGCTTTCTCACCGAGGTGCTGATCTGGGGGCTGCTGGCGATGTCGTCCGATCTTTTGATCGGGTACACCGGCATGGTCTCATTCGGCCACTCGGCATTCTTCGGCCTTGGGATGTACGGCGCCGCGGCGGCCTTGCTGCTGGTGAAGCCCGCCAATCTGTGGCTCGCGATCGTGTTCGGCCTTGGCGGCGCCGCGGGCGCGGCGTTGTTCGTCGCCTACTTCTCCACCCGGCTGCGCGACATCTATTTCGCCATCACCACGCTGATCTTCAGCCAGATTTTCTACGTCATCATCTTCACCTGGACCGCCGTGACCGGCGGCGAGAACGGTCTGATCTTCGACCAGCCGCATTTCACCATCCCCTTCCTGGTCAACGTGTCCTTCAACACGCGTACGATGCACTGGTTCGTGCTGGCGGTGGTCACCGGCTCGTATCTGATCTTGCGGCGGGTCACCCAATCGCCGTTCGGCATGGTGCTGCAATCGATTCGCGAAAACGAAGCGCGCACGCGCGCCATCGGCTATCCGGTCGAGCGCTACAAGATCGTTTCGGTGATGCTGTCCGGGTTGTTTGCCGGCCTCGCCGGCGTGCTCTACGCCGTGCAGAAGGAATTCGCCGCACCCGATTTCGTCTATTTTCTCACCTCGGGCGAGGCCGTGATCTACAACCTGATCGGCGGCGTCGGCACCCTGGTCGGGCCGATCGTCGGCGCCGGCTTCTTCCAGCTTGCGCGCCAATTGCTGTCACAGTGGTTCGGCGATCAATTCCCCTACCTGATCCCGCTCGGCATCGTTTTCATCGTTATGATCATTTTCCTGCCGCAGGGCCTGCTCGGCTTTGCGCGGCGGTGGCTCAACCGCTAAGGCGTGATGAACTTAGCTTGTTCCGCGGGGTAGCTGGCGCGCAGGAGCGCAGCGACGTTCGCCGGCTGCCGGGCTGCTGCGACTTGCGCAGCGGCCACAAGGCTGCGCCGGTACATTACGAGGACGGATCGACGCCGAGGCCAAATCCCAAATGCCTCCCAGTAGAGACGAATACGCGAATTGAACTTTTGGAAAATTGCGCCGATTGAAGCGATCTTTACGCAAAGCGGGGGAGCAGGCGGCGATTGTGCAGCTTCATGCGCGGGCGTGGTTTGTGACAAGTTTCGGGACACGATGCCGCGCAAATTCAATGTTGAACTCCGCGCACGCCTCATGTTGAATTAGCCGTCACCGCGGCATGACGAGTCCCGACGGCAAGGTGACACCGAACATCGGCTTCATCGATTCCAGCTTTCGCTATCTCCAGGACCTGCTCAACGGCTTTACGCCCGGCCTCGCAGCCTCGACCCAGGAAGGAGCGATCGGATGAGCACGTATCTGTACGAGCAGCTGTCGCCCGAGGTTGGCATACCCGGGACCCAGATCAGTCTGTCCACAGTCCTCACTGACGCCTTTGGCTCGAACTGGGGCGGTTATACGCAATTTGCGCTGGCCTATTACGGCGCCGGCGCACTATCGGCGTGGGATTTCAGTTATTGGAATCCGAACAACCCGAGTATCAGCGAGTGGCTGAACGGCGGAACGGCCATCAGGGCATCGACGACGGGCAGCTTCAATCAGAAAGTCGTCACCCCGGCGAACGTCGCCAACTACACACTGCAGCTTGGTAACGAGATCGCGCCGTACGTTTTTATTACCGTGCCGGACGGAAGCGACACGTATATCCAGTATGAAATCAACGTGGTTGCGCCAGGCCTGCAGGTCGCGCCCAGCGGCATCGACGGCGAGCCGACGCCGGCCGACATCGTTGCTTCGGCAAAACGCTACGAGGCCGTCTACGGCGGTACACTCAACCCCAACGAT
The DNA here is from genome assembly GCA_963729965.1 of uncultured Alphaproteobacteria bacterium. Classification (GTDB taxonomy): domain Bacteria; phylum Pseudomonadota; class Alphaproteobacteria; order Rhizobiales; family Xanthobacteraceae; genus BOG-931. Next base: position 838,113 of record CAVSPX010000002.1, on the reverse strand, counting down.
TGCGGCTTCATCGCCAGCGATCTTTCCGCGGCGGCCGGCGCGCCGCTGGACGATTCTGAATCGGAATCGCTCGATCCGACGCAAAACAACAGCGCCGGCTTCTGGCGTGTGGTTTATCGAGGGTCAGACCCCAATCCTGTTTCTGATTGGCAGACCTTGGTCCAGCCGGGCGACATCGTGCGCATGGGCTGGATTGGCGGCGGCATGCACACGACCACCGTCCTGTCCGTCAATCCGAACGGCAGCATCACGGTGTTCGACAACGATGACAGTACCAACGGCGGGCCAACCTTCCTCGGCATTCATACGGTCAATTACGATACGGAGACGATACCAACCACCATCACCATATTCCGGCTGACGACCGATCACCTTTATCTGATCGACGGCTCCGCCGGCGGCCAGATCCTCAACGGCACGCTGCAATACGACAACGAGATCATCACCAGCGGCGAAACACAGACCGTCAACTGCGGACCGCTCAACGACGTCGTCGACATCACCGCCGCGTCTACTGGAACCATGACCATCAACGGCGGCGGTGGCGATGACACCGTGGTGTTTACGTCGCTGGGTGTCGAAAGCGCGCAAATCGACGGCTCGAACGGGCAGTCTCTCAGCGTCGCCAACGGCGTCATCTATGACCTGTCCGGGAGCGCCGTGACGGTCTCGTGGTCCGGCGGGTCGGATACGCTCAACGCCATCAGTTTCATTCAATTCACGGACGCATCGCTGACGATCGAGACCGCGAACTATCCGGAGAACGCGGGCAACAACGACGAGTGGATTCTGTCCAATGGCAATTGGGCGGCGAGCGCCGGCCCGGGCGCGCATCCGTACGGCTATAATGTCGCCGGCATCGGGAATTGGACCGGCGGCGGGACCGACGGCATTCTGTGGTTCAATCCAACCACGGGCGACACCGACGAGTGGCAGCTCGCGAACACGCAATGGTCATCAAGCGTCGATCTCGGCAGCCATCCCGGCAACTATCAGATTTCCGGGATCGGCGATTTCAACGGCGACGGCATCTCCGACGTCCTGTGGACCGGCGCGTCCGGCGGGAGCATACAAACCGACATCTGGGAACTGGGCTCCAACGGTGCATGGGCCGATAGCGTGAGCCCGGGCACGCATCCGGCCGGCTATACCGTCGCCGGCACCGGCGATTGGACCGGCAACGGTACCGACGGCATTCTCTGGTACGATGCCTCGACCGGCGATACCGACGAGTGGCAATTATCGGGCGGCCAATGGTCGGCCAGCGTCGATCTCGGCAGCCATCCCGGCAATTATCAGATTTCCGGAATCGGGGACTTTTTCGACAACGGCCGCGACGATGTTTTGTGGACCGGCGTCAACGCCGACGGCACGGTGGCGACCGACATCCGGGAACTTGGCTCGAACGGCCAGTGGATCGACAGCGTCAGCCCGGGCAGCCATCCGGCCGGCTATTCGGTGGTGGGTGTCGGCGATTTCACCGGCACCGGCACCAGCGACATTCTCTGGTACGACGCCTCGACCGGCGACACCGACGAGTGGCTGATCAAAAACGGCCAATGGGCCGGCAGCATCGATCTCGGCACGCATCCAGGCAATTTCCAGATCGCGGGCGTGGGCGACTTCAACGGCGATGGCACCAAAGATATCCTTTGGCACTCGCCTTCATGATCGCGATGCCGGCGCCCAGCGGCCGGACTTTGTCTTCCGCGCCTGTCCGGTGCCCGCTTTCGCGCCGCGATCAGGGGCAAAGCGGGAATGCCATCAGGACGCGCTTTTGCCGAGAAACTTTGCCAGCACCGCCGTCTCTTTCTTCGTACCGCTTTCAAAGTCTTTGGCGATGCCCTCGTAGAAATGCGCGGCGCCTTCGTAGAGTTCGTGCGCGGCAGGGTCCTCGCTGACGAAGCCGGCGATCTCGTGCATCTCGGCGATCCAGCGGTAGGCCTTGGGCGGCATCAGCGCCAGCCCGCGCTTGAACCAGGCGAGCATCTCCTTCTGGCTCGAACTCAGCTCGGCGAACAAGGCGTCGGCCGTGCCGGCGCGCGAAGCTGCAAGCATCATCGCGGCGCCGATTGCCTGCGTGCCCTTGGTGATGCCGGCATAGGACATTTTCAGCGCCGACGCCGTGCTGAGCGCACCATCGAGCACGCGAATGTCGAGGCCGTAGTCGCGCAGCGTGGCAAAGCGCGGCGCCGCCGAACCGGAGGCATAGAAGCGTGGGCTTCCCGTCACTTTAGCCTCTCCCGCCGCGGGCGGCTTTGGCGGCGAACCGATGATGCCGGCATCGACGAACGGACAATCGGTCGGCGCGATCGCGGCCGCAACGCGCTCGACTGTGACCGGATTGATGGCGTTACAGTCGACGTAGATCGGCTTCGCATTGGAAGCCTTGAGCGCCGGAACGAAGCGCTCGGCGAGCGACACCGCGTCGCCGGGCGGCAGGATCGAAAGAATGTAATCGCTGGCCGCGATCTCCTTGTCACTCGCCGCAACCATGCCGGCTGCGGCGGCGCGGTCCGCCGTCTCCTGGCTGCGGCCGTTGAGCGACGTGAGCACTTTGAGCCCGTTATCGACGAGCCGTTTTCCGACCGCCGCGCCCATCATGCCGGGCGCGATCACTGCAACGACGGGAGTCATGGGATACCTCGCAATTATCATTCCGGGGCCGCGCGAAGCGCGGAGCCCGGAATCCATAATCGCTGACCTGTGGCTATGGATTCCGGACTTGGCGCTGCGCGCCAATCCGGAATGACGACCTTACACCGTTTCGCGGGCCTTCGGTACGGGGGTCTGCAGCCGCCGCCGCAGCGCCGGAGCGCGGCCGTCGGCGCCATCCTGGTAATAGACGCTGTAGCGCGCCAGGACCTCGGCGAAAGCGCGGGCGTCCGCGTCCTTTTTCACCTCGAAGGAATCGAAGCCGGCGCGCACCAGGAAATGAAACTGGTCGCGCAGCACGTCGCCGGTAGCGCGCAGCGTGCCGCGGTAACCGCAGGTCTCGCGCAGTAACCGCGCCTGGCTGTAGGCGCGGCCGTCCTTGAATTTGGGAAATACGAGCGCGACGAGCGCCAAATGGCCGAGCCACGGCTCAAGCTCCGCCACCCGTCTGTCATTGGGCCACAAGACGCCGACGGAACCGTCGCGGCGCGTCAGCGCGGCCGCATCGGCCAAAAACCGCTTCGCCGAAACGATGACCGGCACGCGGTCAGGAATGGGCGCATCGTCATCGACCCGCACATAGCGATCTTCGACGATGCGGCCGTTTTCAACGAGTCGCATAGACACGCTCCCTGAAGGGTTCGACGCCGAGCCGATTGACCGTGTCGATGAACAACTCGTCCGGCCGCTGGCGCAGTTCCAGATAGGCCGCGGCGATATCCTCGACCACGTCGGCCACCTGCGCGTATGGCACCGCAGGCCCGATCAGCGTGCCGAGCTTGGCATCTTCGTCGGCCTTGCCGCCGAGCGTGATCTGGTAGAACTCCTCGCCGTTTTTCTCGACGCCCAGAATGCCGACATGCCCGACATGGTGGTGGCCGCAGGCGTTGATGCAGCCGGAAATGTTGATGTGCAGCCGCCCGAGATCGCGCTGCAGATCGAGCTTGTGGAAGCGGGCTGCGATTTCCTGCGCGATCGGAATCGAGCGCGCGTTGGCTAGGCTGCAATAATCGAGGCCCGGGCAGGAGATGATATCGGACACGAGCCCGATATTCGGCGTGGCGACGCCGATGGAATCGAGCGCGCGCCACACCGCCGGCAAATCGCGCTGCGCCACGTGCGGCAGCGCGAGATTCTGCTCGTGGCCGACGCGAATTTCGCCGAACGAATAGCGATCGGCGAGGTCGGCGATGGCCTCCATCTGCTCGGCCGTGCAATCGCCCGGCGTGCCGCCTTCCGGCTTGAGCGACAAGGTGACGATCGCGTAGCCGGGCGCCTTGTGATTGCTGACCGCATTGCCGAGCCAGGCATTGAAGCGGCTGTCGGCACGGCGTGCCTCGGCGAGCTGCGGCGGGCTGTCGTCGAGCTGCTGATAGGTCGGGAAAACGAACCGGCCGGCGATTTCCGTGACGGCGGCGGGATCGAGCGCCAGCGGGCCGGCCTTGATGCTCTGCCATTCCGCCTCGACTTCCCTGGCGAACGATTCGATGCCCAGTTCATGGATCAGGATCTTGATCCGCGCCTTGTAGATGTTGTCGCGCCGACCGAACTGGTTGTAGGTGCGCAGCACCGCTTCGACGTAGCTCAGCACGTCGCGCGCCGGCAGGAACGGCTTGATGGTTTTGGCGAGAAACGGCGTGCGTCCAAGTCCGCCGCCGACCATGACCTCGAAGCCAGTTTCGCCGGCATCGTTGCGATGCAGCTGCAGCGCCAGATCGTGGATGCGCAGCGCCGCGCGATCATGGGCCGAGGCGCCCACCGCGATCTTGAACTTGCGCGGCATGAAGGAAAACTCGGGATGCAGCGTCACGTGCTGGCGGATGAGCTCGGCCCAGATGCGCGGGTCTTCGATCTCGTCCGGCGCAACGCCGGCCCATTGGTCGGTGGTGATGTTGCGCACGTTGTTGCCGCTGGTCTGCATGCCGTGCATGCCGACACCGGCGAGCTCCGTCATGGCGTCCGGCAACTGCTCAAGCTTGATCCAGTGGAACTGAATGTTCTGCCGCGTGGTGAAATGGCCGTAGCCGCGATCGTAACGCCGCGCCACGCGCGCCAGCATGCGCAGTTGCTCCGACGACAACGTCCCGTAGGGAATCGCAATCCGCAGCATGTAGGCGTGAAGCTGCAGATAGACGCCGTTCATCAGCCGCAACGGCTTGAACTCTTCCTCGGTCAGTTCGCCCGACAGGCGGCGCGCGACCTGATCGCGAAACTCCGCGACCCGCTCGGCGACCAGCGTGCGGTCGAATGCATCGTAAAGGTACATCGGCGGCAGGCCACTTAGCTTTGCAGAACGAGGCCGGGCACGGACGATCCGGCCGGCAACGCGATGGTCGGCCCGCGCCAGCGAATAAGTTCGCGCAGATTGCCCGGTTGGACGCGGCCAGCGTCGTTTCGCTTCACAGCAGCGATATACGAGCCGACCGCATTGAGGTCGTCGTGCACCGCGCTGTTGAGCAGTTCGCGGGCGACCGCAGCGTCGCTCGTCACCGCGGCGTCGGCGAGATCGGTGCTCCAGCGCGCGTCAGTGCTGCGATACACCACCGCGCCGTCGCCGACCCGGTTTGCCGTCACTACGACCGGCCCGGAAATTCTGATCTTTTGGTCGAGCGGGGATGTCATCGTGGCCTCATTTGCAATGATGGGCCCGCGAAAAGGCCCTGCGTGCGGCAAGACCGCTACGGGAACGATTTTCTATATAGGAGTGAATTTTCGGCAGCAAATAGCAGAATATTCTGCCAACCGCACCTGTTCGCGGAGGAAAAATATGCAGACGCCGGCGATTGCGGAGAATACTCCGGCTGCGCGAATAGCCGATTCTGCCGGCTCGCCGTCAGCCGGCGGGTTCGAAGGCGAAACTTGCGCCCTTGCGCACGATGTAGCCAAAGCCCGGCGCGTTGACGTGGGCGCCCGCGATCGCAAAGTGCTCGCTCGCCGCCATATCGAGAATGCGCTTGCGCGATCTGATCGCGAGATCCTTGTCGAGATCGTAGGTCAGGGCCGTGTCCGGATGGGAAATCTGGATCGCCGATAGATGCACCACGTCGCCGAGCGCCATGAAGGCGGCCGGCGCGCCGGCCGGAGCAAACACCCAGCAGGTATGACCGGGCGTATGGCCCGGCGCCACTAGCGGCGTGAAACCGGAAAATTCCTCGCCGTCGCGCACGCGGCGCATGCGATCGAGATAAGGCTTGAGATTGATGCGCGTGCGCGCCCGGTTGCCCTTCACCCGCGCCTCGTCGTTGGCGACGTCGGGCCGCAGCCAGAACTCGGCTTCGGTCTCGTGCACGACGATTTCCGCATTCGGATAATGCGCATTGCCGGCATCGTCGACGAGACCGTTGGCGTGATCGGGATGCAAATGCGTGATCACGATGTGGGTGACCGCGCTCGGCGCAATTCCGGCGGCGCGCAGATTGTCCGGCAGTTTGCCGAGCGTCGGCTGCATGGTGTTGCCGGCGCCGGCGTCGATCAGAATGATCTTGCCATCGCGCTGGATCAGAAAATTGTTGACCGGAATATAGAATGCGCCGTTGTCGGTTTTGCCGACCAGACTCTCCGCCTGCGGCCGGTCCATGCCGATCACGAGGTCGAGCGAGGTCTTGAGAATCCCGTCGCTCAATCCCTTAACTTCGATGTCGCCTACGCGCAGGGTCGGCAGCGCCATGACAATTCCTTTCGGTCAAAAACCTTCCCTGGCGAGTGCGATCATGCAGCCGGCTGCAACGACCACGGCGAAGGCCAGGACCGCGAACGGCACCATGAAGGCGCCATGTGAGAACGCCAGCAGATAGCCGATCATGATCGGCGAGAACGCGCCGAACATCTGCGTAACGAAGGCGCGCACGCCCTGCGACTTCGCCATGTCGGCGGTACCGACAACACTGTGCATCAGCATCTCGGCGCCGGAGATGCCGACCTGCTGCGCGCACAGCGCGCAGATCATCAACACCACGCTCCAGCCGGCGTTTGGCGCCAGCGCCGCGGCGATCAGGAAAACCGCCGCCAAGGCCCAGCCAAGCCCGGCGAACGGCGCGCGGCGGAACACGCGATCCGATACATAGCCGAGGATCAGGATCGTGATCACCGCAAAGCCATAAATGACGAACGTGAGATAGCCCGACGTGCTGAACGTGAAATGCCGCGCGCTGCGCAGATAGGTCGGCAGCCATCCGGACCAGCCCCAGAAGAAGGCGGCATTGGCCGAAATCGCGATCGTCATCAGCCAAAAGCGATGATTGCTCCAGACGCTGTCGACGGTCTTCAGCACGCGGCCGGGCGCATCATCGTTGTTTTCAATGGCGCCGGCGCGGACGAAATCGACCTCGGCCGGATTGATCGCCGGATGCTGCTCCGGCTTGTCGCGCACCAGGAACCACATCATCGGCAGCGGCAGGACGAGCGCGAGAACGCCCATCGCGTAGAACTGCCCGCGCCATCCGACATAAACAATAAGGCCGGTGACGATGAGCCCCGTCAGCATCGGCCCGATCATGGTACCGATCCACCAATAGGCGGTAGCCTTGCCGCGCTCACGCAGTGCAAACCAGTTGGCGACCAGCGCCAGAGTGATCGGATAGCAGATCGCTTCGCCGACGCCGAGCGCGATGCGCGAAGCCAGGAGGTTGCCGTAGCTGTGCGATGCCCCGGCCCAGAAGCAGGTCAGCGCCCAGATGAGGAGGCCGGCAATCGCGGTGAGCCGCGCTCCGAAGCGCGCCACCGTCCAACCCCATACGGGGGCGGCAAGCCCATAGGCGATGAACAGTCCGCCAACCAGCCAGCCGAGCAGCTTGGTCTGCCCGGTAAGCTGCATCTCGCTGAGAAAGCGCGGGTTGGCGATGACGATCGCGATATTGCTCTTGTCGAACATCGACACGATCCAAAGGACCAAGAGCGACGGTGCGATGTAGGTCCACCGTACCCGCGTCGCCGCGGTAACAGCAGCGGCGTCGCGGACGATGCCCTGCGGAGCCGTAATGGCCATCGGGAGCCTCCCTTGAGCGGCGTGCGGTTGCTTTTTCTGCGTCGCCGGAGGTGACCGGCGGGCATTGCACGTGGTGTTATCGCGCGGATTCAAAATCTTGCCCGCACGCGCGACCTTGTCAACAAGAGCGGCGATAAACGAGCAATCGGTCACAGCGCAACGCGCAGGCGCAAAGAGCGCGGCACCGGCGAAGCTCCGGCGACATTTTGGCGATAAGAGCCTTCAGATACCCGCCGGCCGGACTGCGCCCGATCGCACCTTGACTCTGTTCCAGTCCCCCACCTATTTGGGCCGACGCCCACAACAAATCCCGATGGGGAGGACCGATGCCGATCACCCGAAGAACACACTTGGCCACGCTTGCCGCAACCGGCGCGGTTACGCTCGCCGCCCCGATGGTTTCGCGCGCGTTGGCGGCCGACAAGCTTTCCATCGCAGTGATCCCGATCGCCGATTGTGCTCCGATCTACTTGGGCAAGGCAAAAGGCTTCTTCGCCAAGCAGAACCTCGATATCACGCTGTCAACGCAGGGCGGCGGCGCCGCCATCATTCCGGGCGTGCTCTCAGGCCAGCTGCAATTCGGCTTCAGCAACGTGCCCTCGCTCTTGATTGCGCAGAACAAGGGGCTGAAATTCGTCGGCATCGCGCCGGGCGTCGCCTCGACCGGCGTTGCCGGTCACGACTTTTCCGCGATCCTCGTTCCGGGCGACAGCCCAATCAAGACCGCCAAGGATCTCGCCGGCAAGACCGTTGCGGTGAACAACCTCAACAACATCGGCGACGTTTCGGTCCGTGCCGGCGTGAAGGCCGCCGGCGGCGATCCGAAAAGCGTGAAGTTCATCGAAGTGCCGTTTCCCGACATGCCGGCGGCGCTTGCCGATCACCACATCGAGGCGGGCTGGATGGTGGAACCCTTCGTCACCATCGCGCGGTCGCGCGGCGACAAGGTGGTGGATTGGCCGCTCGTCGCTGTTGCGCCGAAAGTCATGATCGCGATCTATTTCGCCTCGGTGCAATACGCCAATGCGAACCCCGACATTGTCAAACGGTTCAAGGCCGCGATCACCGAGTCGCTCGCCTATGCGGGCGCCCACACTGACGAAGTCCGCCAGATGATTCCGACTTATACGCGGATCTCGGCCGAGGTCGCCGGCAAGATCACACTGCCGATCTGGCCGACCGAGTTCAACCGCCCGTCGATTCAGGCTCTGGCCGATGACGCCCTGGCAGACGGATTGATCAACAAGAAGGCGGACATCGCCGCCCTGTTGCCTTAAGCGGCGGCATGAGCGCGCCAACGACCGACGTGCGGGCCAGGATCAGCGCCCGCACGATCGTTCGGCTGCAAGGTTTCGCGGGCCTTGCCGGCTTTGCTGCGCTGCTTGAAATCGTGCCGCGATCGGGGCTGCTCTCGCCGCTTTATCTGCCGCCGTTCAGCGCCATCGTGGTGGCCCTGTACAAGGAGATGATGACCGCCGAATTCTGGACGGCGCTCAGCGACACGCTCGAAGCCTGGGCAATCGGGTTCGCCATTTCGCTGGCCGCCGGCGTGGTGATCGGCATCGCCATCGGCAGCTCGCATCTGTTGCGGACGCTGACCCAGTCGACCATCGAGTTTCTGCGGCCAATTCCATCGGTCGCGCTGATCCCGCTGGCTGTGCTGCTGTTCGGTTCGCAAATCCAATCCACACTCATTCTGGTGGTCTATGCGTCGTTCTGGCAGGTGCTGATCCAGGTGCTGTACGGCGTGCAGGACGTCGATCCCGTGGCGCGCGAGACCGCGCGCTCGTACGGCCTCGGCGCCTGGGCGCAAATCCGCTATGTCATCTGGCCGACCACCCTGCCCTATCTGATGACCGGGGTCCGCCTCGCCGCCGCAGTCGCCCTCATCCTCGCCATCACCAGCGAAGTCGCGATCGACACCCAAGGCCTCGGCAAGGAGATTGCGGATACCGAGTCTGGCGGCGCAGTCGCGGCCATGTACGCCTACGTCATCGTCGCCGGAATTATCGGCGTGATCGTCAATCTGGGCGCTCGCGCCTTGGAGCGGCACGTGCTGTCCTGGCATCCGTCGATACGGCTCGACAGCGCCGAGGCGCGCGCGTGAGGACGACGGTGCCGTCGCTGATCCGCCGCATCGCGGTGATGCTCGCGCTTCCCGTGGCGCTGATCGCGACGTGGTGGTTCGCAAGCGCCGGCAGTCAGAATTTTTACTTTCCGCCGCTGCGCACGATCCTCGAGACGTTCAGCAAGCTGTGGTTCTCCTCGCAAGCGACGCAAAACGTGGTGCCGAGTCTCGTTCGCTTCTCGATCGGCTATCTGGCCGCCGCACTGTTGGGCATCGCCATCGGAATCCCCGTCGGCGCTTCGCGCAATCTGCGCAACGTGCTTGAACCCGTCCTGGAATTTTTACGCGCCATTCCGCCGCCGGTGCTGGTGCCGGTGCTGATTCTTTTCACCGGTCTCGGCAACGAGATGAAGGTACTGGTGATCGTTTTCGGCTGCATCTGGCCGGTGCTGCTCAACACCGTCGCCGGCGTCCGCGCGCTGGATGAGGTGCTGGCCGAGGTCGTACGCAGTTATCGTATCGGACCGTTTGCCCGCTTCTGGCATTTTATCCTGCCGGGAGCGAGCCCGCAGATTTTCACCGGGCTGCGGCAATCGATATCCATCGGCCTCATCCTGATGGTCGTCAGCGAAATGTATGCCGCCAAAGATGGTATTGGTTTCGCGCTGGTGCAGTATCAGCGCAGTTTTGCTATTCCGGAAATGTGGAGCGGCATCATCGTGCTCGGCATCATCGGCATCGTCTTGTCGCTGATCTTTCGCGCCTTTGAGGCCTGGATATTGGGCTGGTATCACGGCCTGCGGCAGTCGCAGCGCGCCAACTGATTACACCAGAGGCTGATATGGTCCGCGCTGCTTCTCCGATGCTTGAAGTCAAGCACCTGCACAAAGTCTATGCGGATACGAGCCGCACCGTCGAAGCGATCCGCGACGTGGGCTTCAGCGTCGGCCAGGGCGAGCTGGTCTGTATCGTCGGGCCGTCGGGCGCCGGCAAGACGACGCTGTTGAAATGCATTGCGGGCCTGCTGGCACCTACCTCCGGTGAGATCGTCCTGGAAGGCCAGGCCGTGCTCGGGCCGCCGCCCGCAATGGCGGTCGTGTTTCAGGAATATGGGCGCAGCCTGTTTCCGTGGATGACCGTGCACGACAACGTGGCGCTGCCGCTCAAGCACAAGAAGCTCGATACGGGCCGCCGCGAGGAGCTGGTGCGCGATGCGCTGGCGGCCGTCGATCTCAAAGGGGTCGATGGCGCCTATCCGTGGCAGCTTTCCGGCGGCATGCAGCAGCGCGTCGCCATCGCCCGCGCGGTGGCCTATGAGCCGCACGTGCTGCTCATGGACGAGCCGTTCGCGGCGGTCGATGCGCAGACGCGCGCCGATCTTGAAGACCTCATCCGCGTGTTGTGGCATCGGCTGCGGGTTACGGTGCTGTTCGTGACCCATGATATCGACGAATCGGTCTATCTCGGCCAGCGCGTTCTCGTCATGTCGCATGCGCCCACGGTCATTATGGAAGATGTGACCATCGACCTGCCCGACGAGCGCACGCAGCTCGAAACGCGGTCGATGGCCCGGTTCGGCGAGCTGCGCAAGCATATCTATTCGCAGATCCAACTGGCCAAGCAAGGCTGGCGCCCGCCCGCCGGGTAATCGGCAAAAACCGCACGTCTACACTATATTCCGGCGAATATAGTGCGCCGGCTGCGCCGAGATATCGCACTTTCTTGCCTTCGTAATATCCGATACGATACAGCGGGGCTGGCCGCATAGGAGTGAGGAAGATGTTTCCCGGAAACGGTTTGGTACGATTGGTGCGCAAAGAACTGCTACTGCCCGGGGCTGTGCTCGCCGCAACTGGTCTGGCTTTGCTCCCGATCCAATCGGCCAATGCCGCGGGCACGGTCAACGTGCTGTATGCCGGCTCGCTCGTGAATCTGATGGAACACGGCGTCGGGCCGGCCTTTGACAAGGCCACGGGCGACCATTTTCAGGGCTACGCCGGCGGCTCGGTCGGCCTCGCCAATCAGCTCAAGGGCAAGCTGCGCAAGGGCGACGTGTTCATCAGCGCCAATCCCAAAGTCAATACCGGACTGATGGGCGCGGCCAACGGCGACTGGGTGAAGTGGTACATCAGTTTTGCCGAATCCCCGCTCGTGATCGGCTATAACGCATCGAGCAAATTCGCCGCCGATTTCAAGACCAAGCCCTGGTACCAGGTGCTGCTGGAACCCGGGATCAAGATCGGCCGTACCGACGCCAAGCTCGACCCCAAGGGTGCGCTCACGGTAGCGCTGATGAAGCAGGCGGAGACGTACTATAAGAGCCCGGGTCTGGCGCAGAAGGTCCTCGGCGCACCCGACAACCCGGCACAGGTCCTGCCGGAGGAAACGCTGGTGGGACGGTTGCAATCCGGCCAGATCGACGTCGGATTCTTCTATTCGACCGAGACCTCCGATGCCAAGATTCCGGCATTGAGCCTGCCGCCGCAGATCGCGCCGAAGGCGGTTTACACCGTCACTATTCTTCGCGACGCGCCCAACGCGGACGGGGCCGACCAGTTCGTCGCCTTTCTGCTTGGGCCTGGCGGCCGGGATTTGCTAAAGCAGCACGGCCTTACGCTGCAAAAGATAGCCGCCTCGGGGGATGCAGCCGCCATACCGCAAGGCATCAAAGCCATGGTCGATAAGGCGAAGTGACCCACGAGCCCAATTGATCAACGAGTCCAAGTGATCCCCTGCAAGCTGACGCGACCGATTGCAGCGCCACTGCCGTGGCTCGCGGGTCTGCTCGCAATCTATCTGATCGCCCCGCTGATCGCCGGCGCACAGCAAGCGGGCCTGGCCGACTGGAGTTCGGTCGACCCGTCGGCGCTGTTGCGGGCCTGCGTCGTTTCGATCGCCAGTGCGACGTCGGCGACGCTGCTCATCGCGCTTGGCGGCGTGCCGCTAGGCTATCTGCTGGCGCGGCTGCCCGGCCGGATGATGGCGACGGTGGGCTTCATCGTGCAGTTGCCGCTGGCGTTGCCGCCGCTCGCCAGCGGCGTCCTGCTCTTGTTCCTGGTCGGCTACAGCGCGCCGATCGGCCGGCTGACCGACGGTGCGCTGACGGATTCATTCGCGGGCATCGTGATCGCGGAGGTGTTCGTGGCGGCGCCGTTCCTGATCATCGCGGCGCGCTCCGCCTTCGCGGCGATCGATCCGGTGCTGGAAGACGTCGCGGCAACGCTTGGGCGCGGTCCCCTCTATGTGTTCTCTCGCGTCAGCGTGCCGATCGCATGGCCTGCGATCGTGTCGGGATTGCTGCTGGCCTGGCTGCGCGCCTTCGGCGAATTCGGCGCCACCGTGATGGTCGCCTATCACCCCTATTCGCTGCCGGTTTACACCTACGTGGCGTTCGGTTCGCAAGGATTACCGGCGATGCTCCCGGTACTGCTGCCGGCGCTCGCACTTGCGCTCGTCATCATGCTGTTGAGCGACCTGGTCGCCGCATCGCCGCGTCGCGTCCGCGCCGTCGAGAGCGTGCCGCTCAATGGCGCATACACTGCGCCGCGGCCCGTCGCGATCACAACCGGTTCGACCGATCTCGCGGTGCAGATCGAGCGGCAGCTCGGCAGCTTCCATCTCGACGTTACATGGTCGGCACGCCGGCGGCGGCTTGCTATTCTTGGTCCATCGGGATCGGGTAAATCGCTGACGCTCAAGATCATTGCCGGCATCGAGGCCTGCGATCGCGGACGCATCACGTATGATGGCAAGGATATTTCCACGCTTGAACCTGCGGTGCGTGGCATTGCCTATGTGCCGCAAAACTACGGTCTGTTTCCGCATCTGACGGTCGCCGAACAGCTCAACTTTCCGCTCAATGCCGATCCCGCGATGGCCAAAATCTGGGTCGACCGGCTCGGCCTTGGCGGACTTGAACAGCGGCGGCCGCAGGCGCTGTCGCTCGGCCAGCAGCAGCGCGTCGCCCTGGCACGCGCCCTGGTTCGCCCTGCGCGCCTCTTGCTGCTCGATGAGCCGTTCTCGGCACTCGATGCGCCGCTTCGGTCGGCGCTGCGTCAGGAGATGTTCACCCTGCAGAACGAAGTCGACGCCACGACCATTCTGGTGACGCACGATCCGACCGAGGCCGCATTGCTTGCCGACGAACTGTTGGTGCTCGAAGGCGGCCGCGTCCTGCAATCGGGGCCCACCGACCAGGTGTTCTCGCGCCCGGCCAATACGCTCGCGGCGCGGCTGCTCGGCGCTGAATTCGTGGCCCAAGGCACCGTTACGGCGTCCGACGTCATAAAGATCGACGGCGGCAGCGTGCTCAAAGTGTCAGGTCCGTCGCTGGAAGCCGGTTTGCGCGTTGGCTGGAGCGTTCCTTCGGCGCTGGTCCGGCTGAGCGAACAAGGCCAATACCAAGGCAACATCGAAGCCGTCACCGCCGTCGGTATAGGACGCCAATTGTCCATCCGCTTCGGCAATGCGCTGATCCGCTCGCTCGACGGCGCCACGGATCGTCCTGCTGGCTCCTGTCGATTCGATATCGATCCCGCGTCAGTGCGGATTTGGCCGTTGGGTTAGGTACGCAAATGCCATCGAGAGAGATCAAGTGCGTCTCATCGAGTGCTGTCTCGTCTTGGCGATCGTTGCCATGAATAACGCCGCGCATGCCGACGATGTGCGTCTTTATGCTGCCGGCAGCTTGCGGGCGGCGTTGACAGACATCGGTGCGGCCTTCACCGCCAAGACCGGGCAGCGCGTGGTGCCCAAATTCGGCCCCTCCGGCGTCCTCGAGAAAGAAATCGCCGGCGGCGCTAAGGCGGACGTGTTTGCATCGGCCAACATGGACTATCCGCAAGCACTCAATCGTTCCAACAAAAGTGGCCCGGTTCTGCGTTTCGCGCGCAACAAGCTGTGCGCGCTGGTCAAGCCGGGCCTTGCGGTCGACAGTGCGAGCCTGCTCGATCGCATGCTCGATGTCGCGATCAAACTCGGCAGCTCGACGCCGAATTCCGATCCGTCCGGCGACTATGCCTTCGAGGTTTTCCGCAAGGCCGACGCGATCAAGCCCGGCGCGCGCGCGACATTGGAGAAGAAGGCGCTCAAGCTGACCGGCACGACCGACAGCGCCGTACCGCCGGCCGGCCTGCCGGTTTATGGCTGGCATATCGCCGAAGGCCGCGCCGACATCTTCCTCGCCTACTGCACCGCCGCCGCCGAAGCCCATAAGCGGTATCCGAGCCAGCAGATCGTCCAACTGCCCGACGCGCTCGCAGTCGGCGCCGACTATGGCTTGACCGTCATAACTGGCGCGCCAAACGCCGCGGCACAATTCGCGGAGTTCATCCTATCTCCCGCCGGACAGAATATTCTGACCGGCTACGGCTTCGCACCAGGACAAACAAAGCCCGGACAAACAGAGCCCGGACAAACAGAAAGGTGACAACCATGAAGCTCAGCGCGCGCAACAAGCTCAAAGGAAAGATCACCGAGGTGAAGAAGGGCGCCACTACGACTCACGTCAAGATCGACGTCGGCGGCGCCATCGTTACCGCTTCGATCACCAACGAGGCCACCGAAGAATTGAAACTCGCGGCCGGTCAGACCGCCTACGCAGTGATCAAGGCGAGCGATGTGATGGTCGGCATCGACTAAAGCCGATCCGGCGTAACGGACCGACATATGCTTTAGCGGCGCCGCCGGCTGTTGTATCGTGTCGCCTCCCTTGCATCAAACAGAGGCCGCCGTGAGCAACACCAGACTGACCCTGCGGGTGGACTTCGGTTCGAAGCGCTCGATCGGCCCTGGCAAAATTCGTCTGCTCGAAGAAATCGGCCGCGGCGGCTCGATTTCGCAGGCCGGACGCAGCCTCGGCATGTCGTACCGGCGCGCATGGCTGCTGATCGACGACTTGAATCACTCGTTTCGGCATGCCGTGGTACGGGCCAAATCAGGCGGCTCGCAAGGCGGCGGCGCAGCGCTGACGGAATTCGGTGCCGGTCTGGTGCGCGACTATCGCGCCATCGAGACCGCGGCGGCCGGCGCCGCAAAAGCACGGCTACGGCGTCTGGAGGCCGCACTGCGCGAAGGTAGACGGACGAATTCAGACCAGCCGCCGAAACGAACCTCGATCCGCGGCAGCAATCGGCAGCAATCTCGTGGGCATTGACAGACGCACTCTCCTGGCAGGCTTTTCGGCGGCGCTGCTGGCGCCACGCGTTGCGCAAGCCGCAACGGCGACCGACGATGGCGGCCGCACCATCACGATCCCGGAGAAAATCGAGCGCGTGTTCGCTGCCGGGCCGCCGGCATCGATCCTGCTCTACACATTCGCGCCCGAACTGCTGTTGGGATGGACGCGGCGCCCGGCGCCCGCCGAGTGCAGCTTTCTCGGCGCGGGTGCCTGCGACAAACCCGAGGTCGGCCGCCTCACCGGCCGCGGCAACACCACAAATCTCGAAGTGCTCCTCAGTCTGAAACCCGATCTCATACTCGATGTCGGCACCATCAACGACACCTACATTTCGCTCGCCAACCGGGTGCAGCAGCAGACCGGCATTCCTTATGCGCTGCTCGACGGCCAATTCAGCGCGGCCGCCGCGACCTATCGCAAGCTGGGCGAGTTGACACACCGGCAAAGCCAGGCGGAAGTGTTTGCCAAATATACCGACGACACCATCGCCACGATCAAGGGCCGGATCGACAAGATCGCGCAGGGCCAGCGGCCGCGCGTCTATTACGCGCGCGGCCCGCGCGGAACTCGAAACCGGACTCGGCGGCTCGATCAATGTCGAGACGATCGAATTTCTCGGCGCAAAAAACGTTGCCGCCGGGCGCAAGGGCGGCATGGCCACGGTGTCGGTCGAGCAGGTGCTGGCGTGGAACCCCGATGTGATCATCACCATCGAACCTGCCTTTGCGGCGGCAGTGCGGAACGACGCCGTGTGGGCACCGATCAAGGCGGTGAAATCCGGCCGGGTCTACCTGTCGCCCAGGCTGCCATTCGGCTGGGTCGATTTTCCGCCGTCGGTGAACCGGCTGATCGGCCTGTGGTGGCTCGCCAAGGTGCTTTACCCGGATCAATTCCCCGAAGACCTGCGGCCGCTCACGCGCGCATTCTACAAGCAATTCTATCACATCGACTTGACCGATGCGCAGCTTGTCCGCGTCCTCTCCGGTCAAAGCTGATAGTCTAGCGAAATGACTCGCTCTTCCGCGCCGGGCATGCTGATCGCGCTCGCGGTGCTCATCGCGGCGTTGCTGTTTGCGTTCACCGTCGGACGCTATCCGGCGGGTCTCGGCGATCTGTTCCGTGTCATCACCGCGAAGCTCGCGGGCCATCCGTCCGGCGTGTCGGCTGCCGCGATCGACGTCATGCTGCAGATTCGCGGGCCGCGGGTGCTCGCAGCGGTGCTCGTCGGCGCGGCGCTGGCGATTGCGGGCGCGGCGTTCCAGGGCTTGTTTCGCAATCCGCTGGTGTCGCCCGATCTGCTCGGCGCATCGTCGGGCGCCGCGCTCGGCGCCGTGCTCGGCATCTATTTCGCGCTCGGCGTATTTGCCATCGAGGCGTGCGCGTTTGCCGGCGGGTTGATAGCGGTCGCCGCCGTCTATCTGATCGGCTCGGCAATTCGCGCGCGCGATCCGATCCTGCTGCTGGTCCTGACTGGTGTGGTGATCGGCTCGCTGCTCGGCGCCGGCGTCGGTCTCGTCAAATACATCGCCGATCCCTACAACCAGCTTCCGGCCATGACATTCTGGCTCTTGGGAAGCCTCGCGGCGACCACCGCATCCGATCTGGTGCCGCTCGTCGGACCGGTGGCATTGGGCAGCCTCGTCCTGGTCGCGCTGCGCTGGCGCATGAACGTCCTGTCGCTGCCCGACGAAGAAGCGCGCGCGCTCGGCGTGTCGACCGGTCCGCTCCGTATCGCCATCATCACGGCGGCCACATTGGTGACCTCGGCAAGCGTCGCCGCGGCCGGCATCATCGGCTGGGTCGGGCTTGTCGTGCCGCACATCGCGCGCACGCTGGTCGGGCCGGATTTCGCGCGGCTGTTGCCGGCCGCCGCCTTGCTCGGCGGCGGCTTTCTGCTGGCGATCGACACTGTGGCCCGCACCGCGACCGCGACCGAGATTCCGCTCGGCATTCTCACTGCGCTGGTCGGCACGCCGTTCTTCATCTGGCTCCTGGCCGGCATGTCGAAGACCTGGTCCTGATCCATGATTCTCTCCGGTCACGCGCTGACCATCGGCTACAGCGGCCACGTGGTTGGGAGTGGACTCGACGTCTCTCTTGAGACCGGCGAGGTGCTGGCGCTGCTCGGCCCGAACGGCGGCGGCAAGACCACGCTTTTGAAAACGCTGCTCGGCCTGTTGGCGCCGCAGGCCGGCGAAGTGCGGCTCGACGACCGGCCGCTCTCGGCCTATTCGAACAGCGAGCGCGCCCGCCTCGTTGCCTACGTGCCCCAGTCGCACGTCACGACCTTCGCCTTCACGGTCGAAACCGTGGTCCTCATGGGCCGCACCGCGCACGGCAATCTTTTCAGCCGCCCGAGCGGCGCCGACCGCGATGCCGCCGCGCGCGCGCTCGACCGCTTCGGTATCGCGCACTTGCGCGAGCGGCCTTACACCGAGCTGTCCGGCGGCGAGCGGCAGCTGGTGCTGCTCGCCCGCGCGCTGGCGCAGGAACCGCAATTCGTCGTGCTCGACGAGCCGACCGCGAGCCTCGATTTCGGCAACCAGGGCCGCGTCATGCGCGAAATCCTGGCACTCAAAGCGTCCGGGCACGGCGTGCTGTTCACCACGCACGACCCGAACCATGCGATGCGCACCGCCGATCGCGTCTATCTGCTGCGCCAAGGCGCGCGTATCGCCGAAGGTGCAACCGGCACGGTCCTCGACCGGCCGCATCTCGAAGCGCTCTACGGCACGCCGGTCGAACTGATCGGCGATCACACCGGGCGGACCGTGTTTCTGCCCGGCTGATCTCAGCTCCCATGCGAAAAATGCCCGGTCGCGATCGCGGCGAGTTCGGCCGGGTCATCGGGCGCCGCATTGCCGCGCCAGACCACATGCAGGTCCAGCCGCACCAGGATCAGATCGAAACCGTAGATTTCGCGCGCGACGCGGTCGTGCAGGTCGAGCACCGCGACGGGCGCACCGTGCGCGCGAATCGCCGCCTCGAGGCCGCTCACATCGGCCGCCGCGCGGCCGAGTTTCAGGATCGTGTAGCCGTCGGGGATGCGATCCTGGATCGGCGTGCCGTCGCCGAGCCAGACATGCGGCAGCCGTGCGCCCGGCCATGTGGTCGGATGATATTCGCGGAACAGATGCTCCGGGCCGCCCGGCACGTTGCTGATGACCGGCGAGTTGACGTAGCGATAGCCAAGCTCGGCGCCGATCATTTCGTTGCTCTTGCGCTGCTCGATATCCGCCATGGTGCGCAGAATGTAACGCGTCTGCTCGCCGGCCGGCGTGTCGTCGCGGATGTTCGGCCGCCATAGCGAACGCCACTTGCGCCGCCCGAGCGTGGCGTAGCGCGAGGCGCCGATATTGCGCTCGCCGATCTGGCGGCGCTCGATCTCGTAGGATTTGAGCAGACTGGGCCCGCCCCAACCCTCAAGCGTTGCCGCAAGCTTCCACGACAGGTCGATCGCGTCGCCGATGCCGGAATTCATGCCGAGGCCGCCGGTCGGAATCACCAGATGCACCGCATCGCCGGCGAGAAACACGCGCCCGTCACCGTAGCGGTCGGCAAGCAGAAGATTCTGCCGCCACGGATCGCATGACAGCATCTCGTATTTGACCGGAACACCCACAGTACGCTCGAACGCCGCATTCATCTCTTCGTTGCTGTCGACGATCGAATGCAGCGTCCAGTGTTTGGTCGAATCCTGCATGATGAGCTGCGTCGCCTTGTCGTCGGCGACGTGAAAGTGTCTGCCCTTGCTCGGTCCGTTGCCGATCGGCAGCAGATCGAACAATTCGTCGCAGCGATAGAGCGCCTGGCGCAGCTGCAGCGTGTTGCCCTCGCCGGACAGCCTGATGCCAAGCTCCTTGCGCACCGGGCTGGTGCCACCGTCGCAGCCGACGAGATATGCGGCGCGCAATTCGCGGGTGCCGCCGTCCGCCAGGCACACGCTTGCCGTGACGCCGCCGCTATCCTGCCGCAGCGACAGAAATTCGCAGCCGAAGCGCACGCTGACCGCGGGAATCGTTTCCGCCACCGATTTCAGCAGCGGCTCAAGCGTATATTGCGAGATGAGCTGATACGGCTCAAGCGGCAGAGTGCCGTCGTTGGTGGCGCGCGTTTCGGCCTGCGCCTCCGCCACCGACGGATAACCGAGCCGCAATAGCGGCGGCATGTTGAGTGCCAGCACGATGTAGACATCCATCGGGCAATCGGGCCGCAGGCCGGCGGCGCGGATCCGCTGCGACAGCCCCATGCGCCGGTAGATTTCCATGGTGCGCGCGTTGGCGCGCTCCATTTTCGGCAGGAACGCCGGGCGCTCTTTCTGCTCGATCAGGATGGTGCGCACACCGCGCTTGCCGAGGTCGATGGCCAGCGTGAGCCCGGTCGGCCCGCCGCCCACAATCAGAACGTCGCAATCCATTGTCGGTCCAATAATCCTTTGTGCTTGCCCTGCCTTGCCGGATCACTTGACGGGCGACATCTTCGCCAGCTCCGGGAACGGCCCATAGGTTGCGTCACCGCACTGCTGCGGCGTCGCGTCGACGTATTGCGTCGGCGCACCTTCGAGAAAGATCACCACCTTGGTCTGGTGCTCGGTGCGGTTCGGAAACCGCAGGCAAACGACATAATGCGGTTCCGTGCCGTCGGTGACCGGCTTCACTGACGGTTGAGAGATCAGCGCGGTACGGAATTCGATTGGGTTTATGAGCTGCTGGGTGAGCAGCGTGACGATCTGCCCGCGATAGTTTGCCGGATAGACGTTGGGGTTGACGACAATATCCGGCCCCCGCTTCGATCCGCCGAAACTGCTGCATCCGGCAAGCGCCAGCGCCGCTGCCAGCAAGACCGCTCCTGTCCGCAACCTGCTCATGGCCGAACAGTCACCTACGCCGCCGAGAGCTTCATCATGGCGAGCGCGGCGCGGCCGTTCGGGCCATACGGATTGCCGACCGATTCCATCATGTCGAAATGGCCATAATCCGCCGCCTCGATCAGCTCCACCGGCTTGCCCGCCGCCTTGATGGCGGCCGCAAAGTCGCGGTTCTGGCGTTGAAAATCCGGCGTCTCGTAGGTGCCATAGGTCACAATGATCGGGGCGTGAATGAGGTCGATGTGGCGCTGCGAGCTCATCGCCTCCTCCATGGCGTCGGTGAAATGTACGTAATTACCGCGCTTGGAAAGCCGCACCGGCTTCATGTCGTACATGCCGCTCATGCACATGCCGCCCTTGATGATGTCGTTGGGCAGGCCGAAATCCTTTTGCCAATCGGTGACAAGCACCACGCCGGACAGATGCCCGCCGGAAGAATGGCCGCCGACATAAAGCCGGGAGGCATCGCCACCGAAGCTCGCCGCATTCTTGTAGGTCCAGGCCACGGCGCTGCGAACCTGTGCAGCCATCACATCGAGGTCGCCGTTCGCCTTATCGACCGAAATGAAATCGGGCACGACATAATGGGCGCCGGCATTCACATAGGTTTCCGCCGCATAGGCGTAATCCTTGGCGCTGCCGTGCAGCCAGGCGCCGCCGTGGATAAACAGGAAGATCGGCGCATTCGGCCGCTTGGTGCGGAAGATGTCGAGTTTTTCGATCTCGGTCGGCCCGTAGGCGGCACGCTGCGGCGGGCCGAGGCGTTTGCGCACCAGCTCGCTGTTGCTGGTGCAGCGCGCGATCACTTGGCGGCCGAGCGGCGCGTAGACCGACTGGTCATAGGAGGCGTCGAGCTCGACCTGGTCCATGTTGAGCCACACGCTCGGACCCTGCTGATGCGGCGGCGGACCGATGTGGCACTCTTCGGCGAGCGCCGGCGTCGCCGCCACCGCGGCCGCGGCGCCGAGCACCACGCGGCGGGAAATATTGGGTCGAGAAAGGCTGCGGCAAAGACCGCTGTCCGCGTGCATGTCGGCACTCCAATTGGGCTATTTGATCGTCCCCAGCGAAGCATAGCACAGCAGGGCTGTGGCACGGTAAGGGTCAGTCCTCGGGCGCAGGGCCGCACCAGCCGGGCAGGTATTCGGCGTCCACGCTCTCGGCCAGTTGCAGCGCCTGCTCCAGCGCCCGGTCAAAATCGTTCTCGAGCAGCTTCCGCTTGACCCGCCGGCGCAGGAAATCCGCCCAGAGGAATTCGGAGTATGGCGTCGTGTCCTTGGCGAAGCCGCCGGCGCGGCGCAATTCGCCGGCCAGCGAGCGGAAGGGATCGTCGACCAGGCCCGTGACCGATTTGGGCAGATCCTTGTAGTGGCGGCGTTGTCCTGCGGCGTCGAACGGATGCATCCAGTTGCGATTGTCCATGACGATCCAGAACGCGTCCGGTTCGAGCTTGCTCAGATTGGCGATGACGGTAACGGCGACATCGCGCACCTTCTCGTCGTGGAGCGCGAGCGCCAGATGATGGTGGTCGGTGACGTAGTGCCGCCGTTTGGGCCCGAGCACCACCGGGATCATGTGTTTGCCGAGAAACTTGCCGCCGCTTCTGGCGCGGAGATCCTTCCAGTGCTTGCGCTTGGCCATGACCTCGCGCATACCGACCGTGATCTGGGTCGGACGCAGCTCGGTGATGACAGCCGTCGTCAGCAGCGGTTCGCGAACCATGCCTGTGTCCTCCAAGCAAACATCTGATTTGATCCTTTTGGTTGGGAGCCCGCAAGCCGGGTCCCTCCCCCTCTTGCGAGAGACGTTAAGCAGTGGTGCTGCGGGCACACTCCGGCGTTCTCGCGATGCGTTTTTTTGTTCGCACCCGAGTTATGCGGCACGCCATTCCAAAAACGACACCGCGCTTCGACCTTCGTCAGAGCCTTTCGGCGTGGATCGTCCAAACGGCTCAAGATCAGGCACGGTGCACGAACGAACGAAAGAACGGAAAAAATATAAAGGAAGCAGAACGCCGACAGACGCCGGTCTCCCTGCTTCACCTTGCGGCGAAGCGCGCACCCTGCGCAGGGCGCGCTCGCCTGTCGGCGTTCCACTGCGGCTCTGCCCTTGGGACTCGCGCATCCCAAGGTGCGGCTTCGGACCATGTTTCGCGGAGCAAGCGCCTTATGTGGCGGGGGTCTCCCGCCGACGTTCGCTCCGGTTACAGCGAGCACCTCGCATGCCGGTCATAGTGCCGGCAGACTGATGTCCAAAACCGCCCGAGTGCGGAGGGGACGAACCCTCTGCCCGCGGGCACCGACCTCGCTCCCGCCAGCCGGAGTCACCGGCTGACGTCCTTTCACGCAGAGCGAGAGGCCGGCGCTTTTAATTTGCGATCTGGCATAGTCAAGCCAAATCTTTGATCCGCGCTTCTATTTGATTCAACCGCACTTTTCGCTTTGTCGTCTCAAAACGCAGGGCGCCACGCGAAAAATTCGCGCGAATCAAAAAAGCAATGTCCGAACTACGGCGACCTGACACACCGCCACCGACTGGCGCGAAGGGGCTCACCGCTTAAGAAGAGGACCGCGGCGGAACGTCCGCTAGCGGAGCCATTTCAGACTTACAGGCGAGGTCGGCGCATGCCGTCAGTTCAGCCGGCTCCTCGTCAGGAAGGCGAGTGCCAGAGGATGTCCTGGGTGGCGCTGCCGGTGAAACTGCCGGCACCGGCGATTTGAAAATTGCCCGGATGCGCGCCGAGATCGATGCTTCCGGCCCACTGACCATTGTTGATCAGCCACTCGCCAGTGTCTCCGGTCGTCGCATTGTACCAGAGGATGTCGCTGGTGCCATTGCCGGTGAAATCGCCGACGGCAGCCACCTGATAGCCGGCCGGATGTGAGCCTGGGCTGACGCTGTTGATCCACTGGCCATTCGATCCCAATTGCCAGATGTCGGTCTGTACGTTGCCGCCGGATGAATTGGTCCACAACACGTCATCGCGGCCGTTGCCGAAGAAGTCGCCCACGCCGGCAATGGTCCAGCCGCCGCCCGGATGGCTGCCGAGGTCGACGCTGTTCGACCATTGGCCACCCGATAGCTGCCACTCGTCGGTGTCGCCGGTCGTCGCATCGTACCAAAGGATGCCGTCGGTGCCGTTACCGGTCCAATCGCCGATGCCGGCGACGGTATAGCCGGCCGGATGCGAGCCCGGACTGACACTGGCCGCCCATTGCCCGTTAGAGCTTAACTGCCACATATCGGTCTGCACATTGCCGCCGGACGCGCTGGTCCACAGCACGTCATCGATACCGTTGCCGAAGAAATCGCCGGTGCCGGCGATCTGGTAATTACCGGGATGGCTGCCGAGATCGACACTGCCGGCCCATTGTGTGTTCGACAGCTGCCACTCGTCGGTATCCCGCTTGTCGGATTGAACCACAGGATCCCGTCAGTGCCGTTGCCGGTCCAATCGCCGATGGCGGCCACGTTGTAGCCTGAGGGATGCGAACCCGGCCCGGCGCTCGCCTCCCACTGGCCGTTAGACAGAATCCATTCGTCGTTGTTGCCTGGATTGTCAGGAAATGAAGGCGGCGAGGATGACAGCGGGGTCTGCGGCGTGGTCGTCAGCGTGATCGCTGTCCCGCTGCCGCCGTCATTGTTGGTCGCGAAGGCAAAATTGTAGTTGCCGCTCGCTAGGCTGAGGCTGGCGACGACGCTATCGTTGTTTGCCGTATTGATGATGTTGAGGGTGCCGGCGGTGCCGCCGTTATTCGAATTCGGTGAACTGGGCCTGATAGGTTGATTGGAACGCAAGTCCGGCGAGATCAATGGTGTCGCCGGTGATGAAATTATCGAACGTGTCGCCCGAACTCGTCGCCGAGTCGAATTTCACGGTACCAGTGCTCGCCTCGAACTCGAACGCGCCGCCGCCGGTCACGCTTCCGCCGATTTCCACCAGGCCGTCGCTTTGGATGGCAATCGTTCCGCTGAAGCCAGACACGCCGCTGACAATGAGCCTGCCCTGGTCGTTGGCGTCGGCGCCGTTGACGTTGATCGTGCCGGTGCCTTGCAGGTTGCCTGCGCTGACCTCGCCGACGCCGAACATAGCCTGGCGACCCATTGAAAGGCCGCCGTTGACCGTCAGTGTATTCGCGACGGAAAGCAGACTGCCGGCGTAGCCGAGAAACCCGCCATCGAGCGAAGCGTTGCCGCTGCTGCTGATGGTCAATGACGTGGTCGAGATGTGGGTGCCGCCGCCAGTCTGAGTTCCCTGCAAGTTGAGGGAGCCGTCAATTTCAGAAAGGCCGGTCAACGCGCTGTTGGAGGACGTTGAATCGCTGTCGGCGATATACGCGCTACCGCCGGAGAATTGCAGGCTTGCGAATTGGGCGATCGTCGTGATCTCCCCGCTCGCGAATTGCAACAAGCTCGAATCCTGCATCTCGACATTGCCGGTGAGAACGTTGGTCGTGCCGAAACCGGCGGCACCATTGACCACCAACGTGCCCTCATTGCTGCCGTTGGCACCGTCCAGGGAGATAGTGCTGCCGTTGATAGCCGAGATCGCTCCGACGGTTACCGTGCCGATCCCAGTCATCGCCGAACGGCCGATGCCCAGCGTGCCGCCGTTCACCGTCAGGGTTGCTCCGCTTCCACTGCCGACGGTGAAGCTGCTTCCGGCGACTGCCTCGAACCCGCCGTCAACCGACACGGAGCCGTTGCTGCCAATGGTCACGGCGCCGTTTGTCGCGATCGCCGCGCCGGCTTGAAGTGTCAGGCCGCCGTCAATTTCAGCGAGCCCGGTCAGCGCGCTGTTGCTCGTGGTCTGGACGCTGTCGGCGAGGAAGGATTGGGATCCGTAGATGGACAGGCTCGCGCGCCCAAAATTGGCGGTCTGGCCCTGGATGGTCGTGATCTGGCCGCTGGCAAATTCAAGCAGGCCGCCGCCGCCGGCGTGCGTGCCATCGGTTCCAATTGCGACGTTGCCGACGAGAGTGTTCGCTACGCCGCTGAAGGCGGCGGCAGTCGTGATGTCGAGGGTCGCCGTGCTGCCATCCGCTACGTCGGTGTCAACGACGATCGAGCCGTTGTTGACACCCGAACTGTTGACGACGGCGGCCGCCGTCACCAGAACCGTGGTCGCAATGCCAGGCTGGCCGGATCGACCGCCTTGCAAATAGCCGCCGACGCTAAGTCCACCACCGGAGTTGGTGACGGTCAGCGTTCCACCGATATTGACTGTCGTGCTATCGTCATCGAAGGGGTCGGAAGCGATCGACATGCCGCTGTCGACTTCGAGGTTGTCGGTAATTATGACGGTGTAAGGATATTGCTGAATGGCCCACGACGCGCCGTTTTGAACGGTCGCTCCGGCAATTGTTACGTTTGTCGTAGTCGTCGGGCCGCCCGATCCAAGAGCAACGGAAGTCAAGACGAGGGTCGGGCTCCCCGCCAAAACCGTAATGGTGTCGCCCGAAGTCGGTACGGAACCGCCGCTCCAGGCGGCGGAGTAGCTCCACTCATTGTCGATAACGGGGGTGGGATTTGTGACACCCTGCCAATTGACGTTCGCCATCTGAAATCTCCTCCAGGCGCATAGTCCACAGCGCACGGCAGACGTCAGTCGTCCGCCATGTTCGAAATGAGCATTCGCCTGGAGTGACCGAGCCCGACCCGCAACGGGCATTGGCGCAGGCGCATGTGCGGTCGAAATGCGACCGCAAAGCCCATCACCCGCTGTGACTTCTTTAGGGAATTATCGCCCCGCGAAGCACCTTAAAGCGGCACATCTTGTTCGCCTGTCTGGAAGAGTTAACCAACAGAGATGAAAAACGCAAGAGCAGTGCTGCAGCTATGACTTTGGGATAGCGGCCGAGGCGATCGAATGAATTTCTGACATCCGAGCTACGAAGCAGCATCGGCGGAGACTCTTTGACTAGCCCGCGGCAGCCGGCACGTCGGAGAGGTGCTTCGACAGAAGGCGCGGCTGCCGCGAGTATGAATCATTTTGCCAGTTCTGTCGTCGGCTTGTCCTTTTCAACAATCATCACGCCAAGCAATCTCAGCGGCGTCTGGCTCACGACCTTGCCGCCATGCCAGCGCTCGCGCTCTACGTATTGCGAGTCCCCAGGCTTCATGACGCGGGTCGGCCTGCCCTGGACTTCGGCCGCCCATTCGCCGGACAGCACCAGATGAAACTCGTCGCCGTGATGCCAATGGCGAGGAACCATTGCGCCCGCCGGCACCTCGTAGATGTTTGCGATGACCTGGCGATTGGCCACACCGGTCAAATCGAATGTGATCAGATGGGTCACCTTGTTACCGGCAAATGCGGGAGCCTCTTGGGCGGCCGGCGCCTTTAGCGACGGACAACTGAAAAAGGCCGCCGCAACAGCGAGCACCACGCACAACGCCCCGATAACCTTATTGCGATTCTCAGCCATGCGGTCCTCGCTCAATCATGGATCGAAGACTATTGGCTTGATCTGACTGTGACGATAATCTGTACTTATCTGAACGGGCTGTTCGCCTGGATAGAACAATGCGCGGAACCCAATTTGCCGAAATGTCCGCCTTCGTGGCGGTTGCGGAGCGCCAGAGCTTTGCCAAAGCCGCCACACAACTCGGCATCGGCCGCTCCACGCTGAGCCAAAATCTGCGCGCTCTGGAGGAAAGGCTCGGCGTCAGGCTGCTCAATCGAACGACGCGCAGCGTTTCGCTCACCGAGGCAGGGGCACGTCTGCTGGCACGAGTGCGGCCTTCTCTTGTCGAATTGGATGCGGCCGTCTCCGAGCTTGCCGATTACCGGGGGGGCCCGTCGGGACTGCTTCGGATTGCGGTGCAGCCGCCGGTCGCAACCTTGCTCATCGAGCCGATGCTCGCGCGCTTCTTGCGGGAATATCCCTCCATCCAACTGGATATCGCCGTCATCAAGATGCCGGCGGACATCATCGCCGAAGGGTTCGACGCGGGTATTCGCTTGGGCGAACAAATCGACCGCGACATGATTGCAATCCGGGTCATGAGCGAAGTTCGGTTCTTGGTCGTCGCCTCACCCGATTACCTGGCGCATCATCCGCGGCCCAAGACACCTCACGACTTGCGTCATCATGACTGTATCCGCAATCGTCTGCCGAACGGCGCGATGTTCGGATGGGATTTCGAAAAGAACGGCAGAGCGCTGCATGCCGCAGTCCAAGGCCGTTTGATCGTCAACGACATCGAACTTTCCATCCGTGCGGTGCGGGATGGCCTGGGGCTGGCGTACCTGTTGTACGACTACATTGCCGCCGATCTCAAATCGGGCCGGCTGGTTCCGCTGCTCGATGACTGGTCACCGAAGCTGTCCGGCTTTTTTCTGTATCACTCAAGCCGCCGACAGGTGACGGCGGCATTGCAGGCTTTCATCACCTTCGTCAAAGCCGAAGCTGCCCGAAGCGGGGTCGCTCCCGCAACACCGCCCAGCGCCGGCGTTTATCCATCTCACCGCCTGGTCGGCAAGTCGCGTCGATAAGCCGACGGATGGTTCATAACGCGCGAGGTCGGTGCGGACACCGCCAGGGCATCCCTGTGACGTGTGCCCGTCGGTTCGGCGTTGTTTTCGCCGCAGCGCGGCATGTCGTTCGTGAAGTCCGGCACAACCAGGGATTCCACCCGCTCCACCAAACAAAGAGAAAACCGCCCGGCGTTTTCGCGCCGGGCGGTTGAGCATCAGAGCAAAGCCGTCAGATCAATCCGCCAGCGGATTGGGCCGCACCTGGATGTGGACGACGATCGGCCGGTCGCCCTTGCCGCCTTCCTTGAGCCACGGCGTGCGATCGCCTTCCGCCGACCACAGGCCCCTACGCTTCCAGCCGGCTTTCGGATCGTCGATGCGCGCGTCGAGCCCCTTGGCGTAGAAGCCCATCGGGTACGGGATGCGCAGCACGATCATCTTGCCGTTCACCAGAGCGTCGAAGCCGTCATTCTCGTTGCCGGTCGAAATCGGCACGTCCTTGCCAAGCCCGACCGCGTCATGCTGATCGACCCAGGTGTAGTAGCTCGCCTCGGCGCTGTTATCGCCGATGCCGGCAAAGCCGGGTCCCGGATATTTGTGGAACGTCCAGCCTTCCGGGCACTGGTCGCCGGTCGCCTTCGGGCCGTTGAGCGGACCTTTGCACTTGGTGCGGTCGAAGCTGCCGAGGTCGCCGCTGCCCAGCGATACCCAGACCACGCCCTTGGAGTCGATGTCGCCGCCGCGCGGACCGAAGCCCGGCTTGGCGATCTTGTAGAACTCCGACAGCTTGGTCTTAGGATCGAAGCGGACGATGCCGCCGGCGCCGCCGAACACGTTGACCGTGTACCAGATCGAGCCGTCGACCGGACTTGGCATCACCGCATAGGTGCCGGAGCCGCCGAGCAGAGTATCCTTGCTCGGGTCCGTCTGACCGGGCTTGTTGAACGCGGCGGTGATTTTGCCGGTGCCGGTGGTGTCGAGCACGAACGGCGCCCAGCCCTCCGCCTTCTGCACGTCGCCGGTCTGATCGAACACCTTGGTGTCGAGCCAGCCGGCGCGCTCGCCGCCGCCGCTGGTCCACAAGGTGTTGTCCTTGTCGAAGCCGAATTGCAAGTGGTGCGTGCCGTAGCAGGTGTTGATGAAGGTCCATTTCTGCGTCTTCGGATCGAACATCACGAGCTGGCGCTCGTTGTCGGCGATCGGATCAACCTTGGCGTACGGATTGTCCGAGCCGGCCCGGCAATAGGTCGGCGTGCCGGGCGCATGATTGGTGCCGGTCAGCCACAGCCTGCCCTTGCCGTCGAACATGCTGTTGTGATTATTCACCTTGCTGTCCCAGATCTGCTCCATGCCCCAATAGGCGGATGGCGCGATCGGCTTCGCCTGGGCGGCGTGTCCGGGACCCAACGCCTCCGGAACGTCCGCTCCCTCGGGCGGAGTGACGAAGCTTACCTGCGCTGTCTTCGGATTGAGCACGGGCAGACGGGTGCTCGAATATTCGGTCGAGCCGTAAAGGTCGCCATAGGCGTTGACGGTGGGATTGCGCTTGTCGGTCGAGATCAGGTCGTGGAGATATTTCTTGTCAGTGCTCCAGTCCCAGGTGGTGACAACGAGGTCGCGCTCGACGCCTGTCGGCCGCGGCGGCTTGCTGGTCGGCAGCTCGCCCTTGGCAATGCGGTCGGTCCAGTCGCCGAAATATTTCAGCGGCACCGCGCCGAGACCGCCGATGGCGTTGATCATGTTTTGATAAGCTTGGCCGGACTGGATTCGCCGCGCCCAGGCTTCCTCACCCGATTTGAAGGTGCCGAACGCCGCCGGAATTGTGCGCGTGCCGATCGACCCGAGCTGATGGCAGCCGACGCACGCCTGATTCTTGATCGCCGCGAGATACTGCGCCTGGGTGAGCTTGGCAGGAATGTCGCTCTTGCCGCCGAACTGGTCCGCGGCCGGAATCTTCAGCATCGCGAACCAGTAAATCGAGGGAAAGTACTGCGCCGCGGCGGCGTCGTTCGGCGCTTCCACGGCCGTCAGATTGAGATGCTTGCCGGGCGCCGACGCGACCTTCGCCGAGTTGATCAGTCCATAGCCGCGCACCCACACTTGATAATTGGCCTTCGGCAGATCGGGGATCACGTAGCGGCCCTGGTCGTCGGTTACGACCATCTTGGCGTAGCGCGTCGGCAGATCGTGCGTTTCGGCGATCACCCAGACGCCGGCTTCCGGCCCATGCGGCCCTTTGACCACGCCGCCGATGTCATTCTTTTTGATCGGAACGCTCTGAGCGCTGACCGGAGCCGGCGTTGCGGCCAGAAATGCGGCAATGGCAACCGCCGCAACGCTCGAATACAACATGCGCTTCATATGAAACCTCCCATGGATGCAAGGCGGCGATCTTGCCGGCCAGCGCCGCCGTCGTTGGAGCGAAAATCTGCCCTAGCGCCGGGTCCCCGGCAAGGGAAATCCGCGGCAGCGACGCTGCCGTGCGAAGGCGTAATAGCCGCAGCCGTTCGCACGATCGATACGGCATATGGGGAAGGAGCGCGCCGGGGCGCGGTCAATTCGCCGAGCCGTTGACCGCGCTTGAGAGCTTGTCGAACAGGCCGGCGATATCCTTGCGGATCGTCGACAGCTTGGTGAACTGATCGGTGAGACTCGACACGCGCTCTTCAAGCTCGCGCTTGGTATCGGCGAAGATCTTCACGCGTGCGGCGAGGTCGCCCTCCTCGCCGCCTTCGATGCGGCGAATCTTGTCGACGAGCTTTTCGCGAATGTCCTGCAAATCGCCGATAAGCCTGACGACGCCGCTGTCCGGGGATTCCAGCGGCACGAGCCGTGTCTGCAGATCGCCAAGCCGTGCCTTCAACTCGGTGAAGGTGCTCGCACGGTGTTCGATGTCGTCGAACCGGCTCTGCGTCTGGCCGATGAACTGCGTCACGTCGGCGATGCGGGCATCGACGTCCGGCGCGCCGTGTGACTCCTTGACATTCGACAACGCGCCGACCGCCCGTTCAAAGCCGGCGACAAATCCGCCGACGTCCTTGCGCAAATCGGCAAGAACATCCTGCAGGTCGTTCACGAGCTTGACCACACCGCTGTCCGAGGATTCCAGCGGCACGAGCCGCGTCTGCAGATGGCCGAGCCGCTCCTTCAAGTCGGTGAAGGCGATCACGCGGCCCTCGATGTCATCGAACCGGTTCTGTGTCTGTCCGATGAACTGCGTCACGTCGGCGATGCGGGCATCGATATCGGGCGCGCCCTGCGCGTCCTTGGCATTCGACAGGCCGCCGAGCGCACGTTCGAAGGTGGCGACAAATCCGACCACGTCCTTGCGCAGGTCGGCAAGCTTGCAGAACTCGTCGTGCAGATGCGCGACACCCTCGCTGAGTTTTTTGCTGTCGGTGGAGAGCTTCTGCACGCGGTCGGAGAGCAGACCCTCGGGCAGCCGTTCAAGCGAGCCGATCTGGGCGTTAAGCCGGTCGTTGGTTTCGCCGATCCGCCGCACGCGACTCAAGATACCGTCGTCGGCCGCGGCGAACGGCGCGAGCCGCGTGCCCATCTCGGCGCCCGCTTCGCTCAGCGACGCCAGAGTCTTCGACGCCTGCTCGATCTGGTCGCAGCGCGCGTTGCCCTGGCGCACGAACTCGGTGAGGTTTTTCAGCCGGATTTCAAGCGCCGTGCCGTCCTCGCCACCGGCGATCTCCGCGAGCGACCGCTCGATATCGCCCTGGCGGCCGTCAAGCTCGGTAAAAATCTGCTCGATCGAGCGTCGCGTATCGAGCACCGGCGCGAGACGGTCCTTGAGTGCCTGCTGCTGGGTGCGAATGGCGGCGACGCGGCTGTCCAGATCGGCGATGGCGTTGCGGCTCTGCTGAATTTGCGCGAAGCGCTCGGCCTCGCTGACGCGCCGCTGCAGTGCGGCGATGGCGTCCTCAGGATCGCTGCGCGTCAGCTGCTGCACGTCGGCTTCGGCGTCGACTTGGGCCTTGGTGGCATCTTTGACGCTGGTGCGCACGCCGTCGAGGCGCTGCTGCAGGGCGGTGTTTGACTGCTGCTGGCGCGTCAGCCGATCCCACAGCCACACCGCGAATGGCAGCATGACGAGCGGCACCAGGACAACCACGGCCCAGGCGATTTTCTGCAGCCACGGCAGCGCCCCGAAGGCGGCGAATATCGCCGCCATCTCCGAGCCTTGGGTGAGGCCCACGAAGAGCACGGCCAGCACGAACAGAACGACCGAAACACCGACAAATTTACCCATGGAAAAGCTTGTCCGTTGCAACGCTTAGCCTTTGAAGCGCTTCACCCAGCCAAGGCGACGTTGGCGGCGGCGGCAGCGGCTGTTTGGTACGACAGGAACGGCGTGCGCACAAGACCGCGCGCACGTGACAAGCAAAAAGAAGCCCGATATTGGACTTATAAGGTCAGTATCTGCGCGGTATCCAGCGGCCCGCCTGTTGGGCCATGTGTTGCCATTTGGGCCATGTGTTGCCATTTGGGCCATGTCTGCCATGTGGGCCATGTCTGCCGTGTGCATCAGGTGAAACCATGACCGCAGCTTTGCGACACTTGCGCCTTCTGTTTCTGCCGGTGCTGGCGGCGCTGCTTGTCATCGCGGCGCGGCCGGCACGGAGCGAGGAACCGACCACGCCGCCGGGAAATCAGCCGCAGGCGGCCTGTCAGCCCGCAGCGTTCCGTGTCGCCATCGATGTCGGCCATACGGTTGCGGTGCCCGGCGCGATCAGCGCGCGCGGCGCGACCGAATATTCATTCAACCTGCGGCTGGGCGAGAGCATCAAACAAGCACTGGTCAAAGCGGGCTTCGACAAGACCGAGCTTTTGATTACGGGCACGGCGCCGCCGCTCGGCCTGCTTGAACGCGCGGTGCGCGCCAACAAGCTGCACGCCGATCTGTTTCTTGCCGTCCACCACGATTCCGTACCGGACGATCTGCTGCAGAGCTGGGATTATGAGGGGCAGGAATATCATTATAATGACAGCTATCCGGGCTACGCGCTGTTCGTCTCCTATGACAACCCGAACCGCGCCGGCAGTCTGATGTTCGGCCACAT
Organism: uncultured Alphaproteobacteria bacterium; assembly: GCA_963729965.1. Taxonomy (GTDB): domain Bacteria; phylum Pseudomonadota; class Alphaproteobacteria; order Rhizobiales; family Xanthobacteraceae; genus BOG-931. The sequence continues at coordinate 804,812 of CAVSPX010000002.1, read as the reverse complement.
GCTCGGCGAGGCGCTGCAGGCGCGCGGCCTGGGCTATACGCCGCACTACATCTTGCCGCTGATGCGGTACCGCCGCCGCGAATTGGTCGACGACGCGGCCGGCGTCTATCGCTACGATCAGCTCGTGGTTTTGCGGGCAACGCGCATGCCCGCGGTACTGTTGGAAGCGGGCTCGATCGTCAACCGGCGCGAGGAACTGGCGCTGGCCTCACCCGAACGGGTCGCGCTGGAAAGCGCCGCAGTCGCCGCCGCGGTCGCGGATTTCTGCACCGCGCGAGCGAAAGAGCATGCGGCGCGGATCGCAAAACGCGCCCCGGTGCGGCGGCCGGCGGCGCGCGGCAGCCCGGTTCACACGGTCAGGTTCGCGCGCTGAGGCCTCGCGCCCGGCCCAGGCGGAATGGCGGGTGACCGCCCGGAAATGGGCGGAGCTGAGCGAACGGGGTTAATCGTGCCGAAGAAGAGTTTACCGCGCATCGTCGTGTCCGCCGTCAAAAGGCCTTTCACCTTGCTCATTCCCTGGGACAGGGAAGAGCGCAGCCGCGTTGACATGTCGGGCATCATCAAAACATTTCGGCTCTGTGAGCCCTTCCGGCAGTCGCCCGCGTTGTTCCGCCGCGTGCGCGTCGAAGAGTACGGCACGGATATTGTCTGGACAGATGCGATCGACATGTCTGCCGACACGCTTTGGCGGCTGGCGCAGGAGCAGTCAGGCGATCGCGGTAGGGACGCCCGTTGCCGGGCGCCCCCCGCACAGATCCGTACTCGCGCAATTCACGCATACGGCTCCTACCTTGGGTGTTTGACGAGGAAGCGTTGCTCCGGCCATGGGTGAAGGACACGCGGGAACGGCAGGTATTTCTCGACAAGCACGTTCATGCGCAGCCAAGTCAGGCGATGCTTCTGGCTCCGTCGCCGTAGGCTGCGGAACCAGCGCACCGTAATGAGGTGGTGCAGTGTACGTACCGCCGTGATATTGGTCGGAACCGCGAAGTAGGCATAGTGTCCTCTTAGCACGGCTGCGAGCCAACGCCCCTGTTCGTCGATCGGTGAATGTCGAATACGACGAAGCTCCTCCACGATGTTCCGGATTGTTGCCCACTTTCGCTTGCGCTTCGTCTTGCGCTTGAGCTGGAAGCGCTTCCGATTCCGAGAGAGCCCACAGATGTGGGTGAACCCCAGGAAGTCGAACGTTTCCGGCTTGCCCTCGCCGCGTCGGATGCGCTCTTCCGCTACGAAACGGCCGAACTCAATCAGGCGCGTCTTCTCTGGGTGCAGACTCAGTGCAAATTCGGCGAGTCTCTCCTTTAGATCATTGAGGAAGCGTTCCGCATCCGTCCGGCGCTGGAAGCCGACAATGGGGTGAGTCGCGCGGCGGAGTTGCACCACCGCGCGCTCGCAGAACCGGACGTGATGCTCACGCATCATCCGGCTCCCATTGTTCGGCCGCGTCCATAGAGAAGCCGCCAGTGGACGAACAGATCAGGCTGGCGATGCACGACGCACTCTAACCAGTGCTGGCTCCGCCGCTTGTGGCGTCTCAAGGACTTGAACTTCCGATGCGCCCATCGTGCCAGGATGCGGTCAATGTGCCGGAGTGCGGGATAGAGAGCCGATTTGTAGAAACGACCGTAGTAGTTGATCCAGCCACGGATGTGATTGTTGAACATCCGCGCCAGATCGTCGAGCGTCTTGTCACTGCGTTGGTGGAGCGTCCAGCGCCGGACCGTTTGCCGGATCGACTTGAGCGCCTTACCGCTGACCGCCGGACTGAACGAGACGCCGAACCCGTTCCAGCGTCGCGACAGCCGCGGCCGAAACGTATAGCCGAGGAAATCGAACGTCTGGTCCAGGTATTCTCCGCGTCGGTCATCGTCCTTGCAATAGACGACTTTCGTCTTGTTCGGATGCAGCGTCAGTCCGCATTGCGCGAACCGCTGCTCAAGCGATGCCTGCAATGTCCTTGCCTGCTCCTCACTGCGACAATGGCAGATCGCATCATCAGCATAACGCTCGAACGGGATGGTCGGATGGTTCCGCGCCATCCAGATATCGAACGTATAGTGCAGAAAGAGATTCGACAGGAGCGGGCTGATGGTCCCGCCCTGCGGCACGCCTCTTTCCCGCGCGATGAGGCTCCCATCCGGCATCTGTACGGGCGCTTTCAACCATCGTTGGATGTAGAGAAGCACCCACGGACAGTCCGTGTGTTTGCGGACTGCCCGCATCAACAGACTTGGATCGATGCGATCGAAGAAGCTCTGGATATCCAAATCCAAAACCCACGCGTAACGCCAGCATCGCTGCCGCGCCATGCCGACCGCATCGAGCGCCGACTTGCCGGGCCGATAGCCGTAGGAGTCCTGGTGGAAACAAGGCTCCACCAACGGCTCAAGGTACCGCTTGACGACCGTCTGGGCGATGCGGTCCGCGATAGTCGGAATACCCAACGGCCGCGTTCCGCCCCCCTCCCCTTTCGGAATGTCGACCCGACGTACCGGCGGCGGATGATAACTGCCTGACGATAACCGATTCCAGAGCTTGTAGAGGTTGTTTGTTTGATCAGCCTCAAAGTCCTCAATCGATTGCTCGTCGACGCCTACCGTTCCTTGGTTGGCTCTTACTCTCTTGTACGCTTCCCACACTTCCCGTTTCGGAATGTCGAACGGCTTTGCCCTATCCACGAGGTTCCTCCCATTGCTGGTTGACCTCGTGTATGAGCTGAACAACGCAGCCCCTTCGCTCCGGTCCCATTACAGGACCTTCATCGCTATTACGGGCTGCTCCGTCCCTGTGCCCCACGTCGGTACTCTTGCTCTCATGGGGGCCTCCCATTTGAGCGTCTCCCTTGGCATCGGGGCGACAGGTTCCCACGTTCCGTGCAAAAGCCAGTCTCAGAGTCACGCCGCCTTCATGCCGGATGCCGTCCGGGCAGCAATCAGGCCATCCCCCGGACTCGTCCCAGGGCAACGACATCTCCCCGGTTTCGACATCGTCTATACGCTTTCGACACGTCATCAGCGGTTTGCTCGCGCTCGTCTCTCTGAGCCACACCTGACGGGATGAGGTCCCGCCTTTTCCGCAACGCTCACCACCACGGCTCTTGACCGTCGCAGCTTACGGTGGTTTGGAGCCTGCCCCTGACGGCCGGCTCCGGAGGACCTACCTCCATCTCTTGCACAGCACCGCACCTCCTTGCGTTAGTGCGTTCGTGGCACACTGTCGTCGGCATAGCGGACGACGATCATGTCGCCAGTCGCATGGCGCTTGCGCCATGCAAGGGCCCAAAGATCGTAGACATAATGGAGATAGATGTTCGCAAGCAGCGGCGAGATGACCGCACCCTGCGGCGTCCCCTCCTCCGTCTCGATCAGACGGCCCTCCTCCAGCACGCCCGCCTTCAGCCATTTCTGTATCAGGCGGACGATCCTTCGATCACCGATGCGATGTTCGATGAAACGGACCAGCCATTTGTGGCTGATCGTGTCAAAGAACGAGTGGATATCGGCATCGAGAATCCACCGGATGTTGCGTCCCTTGATCCCGTATGCGAGAGCGTCCAGCGCGTCGTGCTGACCGCGTCCCGGACGGAACCCGTAGCTGAAGCCCAGGAACTCCGCCTCATAAATCGGCGTAAGGATCATGGCCACCGCCGCCTGGACGATCTTGTCCTCGATTGCGGCCACACCCCCAGCGAACTGCACTCTTATCCAATCGACCTTTGGGATCGGCTGAAGTCGTCCACCCGTTTCATCCGTTGCGTGGGCAGCGGTTCGTCGTCTTGAAGGTTCGCCATGTCTCGGGGGTCGAGACGTTGAGCCTGCGCCACGCCGACCTCGGCTCATTCGCGATGCCCCGTGAATGGACCGACTGGGCGTTCCCAGATGGGCAGGGCTCCGGGGGCGGCGCTCCCTCGCTTGTCGATGCCTTTGGCTTGGTCGCGCTCGCCGAACTCATCGCTTCTCTCGCCAAGGGCCATTCCGAGGTTGACCGATGAATCTGATTTTGATTCATTCGGACAGACGAGTGATTCGGTCCGATGAAAATCCAGGATCTTTCCTCCCGCATGCTTCGCAAACGTCGCCGCCGCATTGTGCGCGACTTGCCGCCGATCGAACACGTGCTGCGCGGCACATTGGTCGAAACATACAAGCGCTGCGGTCGGCCGAACTGCCACTGCGTCGACGGACCCGGACATGGACCCAAGCGATATCTGTCCGTCAGTCAGCCCGGGACGGGTGGCCGGCAGCGCAGAGATTATGTGCCAAACGACATCCACGAGCAGGTCGCCCATTTGATCGGCAATTTCCGCGCCCTGCGCGCTGCGCTCGACGAGATTTGCGCGATCAACACGGAACTCTTGCGACGACGCGAGGAGCTTGGATAAATCGCCATGGACCCGGCGCTTGTCGATTTCGACTTTGCCAAGGCGGGCGCCATCCTCGCGGACATGGTTGCGTCCTATCTTGCCGCCGGCGCCCCGCCGTTCAATCCGGAGGGGGCCGATGACGATGAGTTCGAAGATTGCCGATCAACACCTGGCGCGGCAGGCCTGCATTTACATCCGCCAGTCGACGATGGGACAGGTTCGCTTCAACCAGGAAAGCACGGAGCGCCAATACAATCTGAAGACCAAGGCCGAGTCACTCGGCTGGAAGCCGGAGCAGATCCGCATCCTCGACCGGGATCTCGGCCAATCCGGGAGCGCGACGACCAATCGGGAAGACTTCAAGGCCTTGGTCGGCGAAGTGGCTATGGGACGGGTTGGCGCAATCTTTTCCTTGGAAGCGTCGCGGCTAGCGCGATCGAACCAGGACTGGCATCGCCTCCTGGAGCTCTGCGCCATCACCAGCACGCTCGTGATCGACGAGGACGGTTGCTACAATCCGGCCGAGTTCAACGATGGGCTTGTATTGGGGATGAAGGGTACGTTCGCCCAAGCGGAATTGCATATTATCCGCGCCCGCCTCCATGGAGGCAAACTCAACAAGGCCTCCAAGGGCGAATTGCGTTTTCCCCTGCCGGTCGGATTTGTCTTTGAGGGCGACAAGATCGCGATCGATCCGGATCGGGAGGTCCAGGGCGCAGTCCGCACGGTCTTTGACCTGTTTGCGCGAGAGAACACAGCTTTCGGCGTCGTGCGACGCTACAATGAACTCGATCTACGCTTCCCGCGTCGCGCGTATGGCGGCGCGTGGGACGGCAAACTTCTGTGGGGCAGACTGACCCATTCGCGGGTCCTCGGCATCCTTGCCAATCCGTCCTACGCCGGCGCCTATGTGTTCGGACGACACCAATCGTCCAAAGAGGTGGGATCGTCCGGCGAGATCCGGACACGATCGCGTTTGATGCCGCAGGATGCTTGGCGTGTTGTGATCCCCGATCACCACGAAGGCTATATCTCCGCGGATCAGTTCATCGCCAACCGGCAGCGTCTGAGCACGAATCGGACGAACGCCGAAGGGCTTTCCGGTCCCGCCCGAGAGGGCCTCTGCCTCTTGCAGGGCTTGCTCCTCTGCGGGGTTTGCGGACGCCGTCTCGGGATTCGCTACACCGGGAACGGAGGCATCTACCCGCTCTATCAATGTGTTTGGAAACATCGGGAGGCCTTGGCGTCCCGTGCTTGTTTGACGGCGCCTTCGACATCCCTCGATCAGGCCATCAGCGAACGGTTGGTCAGCGCCATCACGCCGGTGACGATCGAACTCGCGCTCGCGGCGCTGACCAATCTGGAAGAACGGGATCGCGGCATCGGCGCCCAATGGCGGATGCGGATCGAGCGCGCGCGCTATGACGCCGAACTCGCCGAACGGCGTTACGAGGCGGTCGATCCCTGCAACCGACTGATCGCAGCGACACTCGAAGCGCGTTGGAACGACGCCATGCAACGCTTGCACGATCTCGAAGCCGAATTGGCCGCCTTCGAACGCAAGACCATGCGGGCGGTCACCGCCGAACAGAAGCAGCAGATTCTCCGGTTGGCGAAGGACTTCCCTCGCCTGTGGGCGGCCACGACCACGACCCCCCGAGATCGCAAGCGCATCCTGCGCCTATTGGTGCGCGACATCACCGTAGTGAAGGGACCAGAGGCGAAGACCCTCAGGCTGCACATTCGGTGGCAAGGCGGCGAAACTGAAACACTGCGCCTCCAACTCCCGCAGAACAGGGCGGAGGCGATCCGCTATTCCATGGCATTCGTGAACCGGATCAGAGAATTAGCGGCCGATCATCGTGACGATGACATCGTCGCCGCGCTGCGCACCGAAGGTCAGAAAAGCACGACAACCGGTAAGCCGATTACATTGGGCACAATCAAATGGCTGAGGTACAAATATCGCATTCCAGCTCCGCCACCTCCCAAGGGGACGCTGAACGTTCGCCAGGTTCGAGAAAGATATGGCGTCAGCCTTTGGGTCGTCCATTACTGGATCGAACGCGGTATCGTTCCGGCGGTTCAGCGCAAGCGGAATGCGCCCTATGCGATCACGATCAACAACGAGTTGGATCGGCGCCTTCGAGAATGGACCGTCAACTCAGCCCATCTTCGTCTACCATCCCCAATGCAAACTGTATGAGGTGCATTATGCCCGCCGTATCGGAATGCCGAGCGGCCGTTGTTTGCCATCTGCCTTCGGAATATAGGTCCGTCGGGATGGCATCGCTCGATACGCACCTGCGTGGACCCGTCGATGGAGATCGCGAAGGCTGCCTTCGAGATCGTCCGCATATCGGTCCCAAGTCACTTCGTCGACGCCAGCCGCCGCGCGCTTCTTTAAACCGAAGAATGCGACCCGCAGGCTATCAATTGAGAGGTGATGTGCAAGTGCGGTTAGCTTATCCTTTCTGTTCCTGTTGACAGCTCCTCGTATGCGGGCTCGCGCCTGTGACACAGCTGCCCGGCTCTGCGTCCGGACCGTGCTTTGCGACTCCGCATTCCCCTCGGTCCCACCCCTTCCCTCCATCGGCTCCGCCGCGGCGCACGCCGCTTTGTTCGCCGACTTCGTCGGTACTATGGGCGAGTCTGACTTCTCCGATCCGTTCATCGCAGTCGTCGGCCTCAGGCCTTCACTGCGCGGCCCATCGCCCGGCTGGCGAGGGGCAGGCCGGAGACCTCTCGGTTCCCGCACGAGATACGTACGCGCATGCCAGGTTCTACGACGACGCCGAGCCGGTCGGCGCTCGCGATGTCGCGCCGATCCGTGTTGCCTTCTGCCGTGTGGAGGGCATCGGCACTCGGAAGGAGAAGCTTTTCGTCGCTCAATGGCTGGCCTACACGCGCCCCTGTCAACGCTTCGCGTGTGGCCTCACGGCCACCCACGCATGACTTGGGGTCGATGCGGTTCGCTAGTCCTTGATCGTAAGGGACTCTCACCCTCTGTCTCTCGTCGGTCTCCCGACGCTCCCACACTGACTTCAAACAGTGGCACGAACGCAAAGCCTATACGCTCGACACTGGCAGCGGCGCTCGGCATCAGCTGCCGCATGGTTGCCTACTGCGAGCAGGGCAAGAAGCCGATCCCGCGTGTCGTTGCGCTTGCCGCGCGCGCGTTCGAACTCGCTTAACGTCCGGCCAACGCGATTTCGCAGCTTCCCTAGGCGCGACGAACGGTCGTGATTGGGGGAAGAACAGGCATGCTGAAGTCCAAGGGAAAATGGCGAAAATGACCCAAAAGGACATTGACCTCGAAAATTTTTGCGGTGTCATAATCGGCCATTGATGGACGGAATGAGGTGGCGGCCGTGGCGCACGCGAGAGGAACCCCGGAACGACTCAGCATGTTCTCCGACGGCGTATTCGCTGTCCTTATAACCGTGCTAGTATTGGAGCTACGCCCGCCGGAACTCCCCACCTTTAAAGCGCTTCTGTTGCTTTGGCCCACCTGGCTTAGTTATGCGGTGAGTTATCTTTTCATCGCCATCGTTTGGGTCAATCACCATCATCTCATGCGCTACGCCACTGAGGCCACCCCTCGCTTAATGTGGTTCAATTTCGCACACCTGTTTTCCGTGTCGCTGCTTCCGCTTTCCACTGCTTGGATGGCCGTGAGCGAGTTGGCGCCGCAGCCCGTTGCCTTTTATGCCGCGGTCTTCTTCCTCGTGAACGCAACTTATATAGCCTTGATTTGGGAACTTATTGAGCGGGCCCCTGTCAAAGAAGTCTCGGCGAAGGAGCGCAGGATCATGCGCTTCCGGTCGATTGCAACTTTATCTGTTTTTGGGGGCGCTGCGGTCGTGGCCTTGAAATATCCGCTGATTGGGCTCGGAATGTGTATTTGTTGCCTGATTGTTTATCTAAAGCCCGAGGCGCCAGGGGCAGGGAGGTAAAGGCGGCTTCGGCTCCGCGCGGTAACGGAGATGCCGCCAACGTGGCTTTTGGCCCATCAGAGAAGTCCCGGCTCAAACAGGCGATATCTGTTGCCGAGGCTAAAGCGTGCTAAGCCGGCCCCTACCCTTTGTTCAGCGCACCGCAGGCCGTCAAATCGGCAGTGCCGCCCTTCGTCCGGGCGCGTCCAAGCGCCACGAAAAACGCGCCGCGGGCACCCTCACGGCTATGCGGGCACGAGAGTCTGGCTCCTTCGGAACGCAAGCGTGCTGATGATCATGAAATTGACCATGCTGACGGCAACACCGGTGGCGAAGGCCGGGGCGTAATAGCCGAAATAATCGTACAGCACGCCGCCGATCCAGCCACCCGTCGCCATGCCGGTGCCGCTGCACAGCAGCAGCGTCGGGATCCGCCAGTAGGCTTCGCTGACCGGGAACAATTCGCGCGACGCCAGGATATTGGCGGGCACCAGGCCGCTGAAGCCGAAGCCGAACGCCGCCGACACCGTGAACAGGCCGAGTTCGTTCTGCGTCAGCAGGAACGCGGCGAGGCCGACGGTCTGGCACGCCGACCCGGCCAGCATCGTATAGAGACCGCCAAGCCGGTCGGACATGGCACCCCACACCTGACGGCTGACGAACGCCGTGGCGAGCAATACCGACAGCATCGCCGCGCCCTGCGCCGGGCCGATGCCGAGATCGCTGCAATAGGCCACGAGATGCGCCTGCGGCATCGACATCGGCACGCAGCAGGTGAAGATCGCGCAGGCCTGCAGCACGAACACGAGATTGGGCGGCCAGCCGAGTATGCGATCGCTGCTGCGCGCGGTGCTTGCCGGCGCAAAGCGCAGCGAAGACTCCGGCGGCCGTTCGAACACGATGAGCGCGGCCGGCACGATGATTAGGAGTTCCACGCCTGCATAGACCAGCATGGCGTACCGCCATCCCGCATAGCTGATGACGCGCTCGAAAATCGACGGCCAGATCGCGCCGGCGAGAAAGCTGCCCGAGGAAATCAGCGCCAGCGCCGAGCCGCGCCGCCGGTCGAACCAACGGCTGACGTAAACGTAGAACGGCGCATTGATGCCGCCGAGCCCGAGCAGGCCGATGAACAGGCCATGCCCGATATAGAGCGGCAGCGATGGACCGAGCGTCGACAACGCCAGACCGGCGGCAATCATGATCGAGCCGCTGATGACGGTCCAGCGCACGCCGACCCGCTCGGCGATGCGGCCCATGAGGATGCCGCCGATGCCGGAACCGAACCAGACCAGCGCGCCCGCCAAAGCCGGAATCGAGCGTTCGCCGTTGACCTCGGCAGCAATGGCCTTGAGGCCCACCACCGTGATCCATGGCGCCCCGAACGCGACCGCCATGACAAGCAGCGCGACGGACGCCACCGCCCACGACTTTCGTGTCTCGACCGAAGGCAGATGTGAGGTCTGCAGCATTGTTCTCGCGCTGTTAACGCGCCCGGCAGGGCTTTTGGGCCGAATTGTCCGTATAGCAGCCGACTCGGCCCCCCGCCCACCAAAATTAATCCGGCGCCGGGAATAAAGCCGCATCTCCGCCGATCAGGTCCGCGAAGCCGACATGGCTTTGCGCGACATGACTTTGCAGGAGACAGCAATGAGCGAACAGGACCGCGACGACGGCGTAAACCGCCGAAAAGTCCTTGAGTGCATGACGTGGGTCGGCACCGGGGTGCTGTGGTCGATTTCGGGCGGCGTGCCGCGCTCGCTCGGCCTCATCGACGAGGCCGTGGCGGCGGAAGCCAGCGGACTGACCTTCGTCCAGATCAGCGACAGCCATATCGGCTTCGACTTCAAGACGCCGTATCCGAACGCCGTGGCCACGCTGCAGGAGTGCATCGGCCGGGTCAAAGCGCTGCCGAAAAAACCTGCTTTCATGATTCACACCGGTGACATCAGCCATCTGTCGATGGCCGCGCAGTTCGACGACGCCGACAAGGCGATCGCCGAAGCCAGGCTCGACGTGCATTACGTCCCGGGCGAACACGATTTCGTCGATGCGGACCAGAAACTGTTTCTGGACCGCTACGGGAAAGGCACCAAGGGTGCGGGCTGGTACAGCTTCGACGCCAACGGCGTGCATTTCATCGGCCTCGTCAACGTTCACGATCTCAAAGCCGGCGGCATGGGCAACCTCGGGTCCGATCAGCTCGAATGGCTCGACGCCGACCTGAAAAGCCGCTCGGCCTCGACCCCGATCGTGGTGTTCGCCCACATCCCGCTATGGACGGTTTATCCGACTTGGGGCTGGGGCACGAACGACGGCGCGCAGGCGCTGTCTTATCTGAAGCGTTTCGGCTCCGTCACCGTGCTCAACGGCCACATCCATCAGATCATGCAGAAGGTCGAGGGCAACGTTACCTTCCACACCGCCCGTTCTACCGCATTCCCGCAGCCGGCTCCGGGCACCGCGAAGTCGCCGGGGCCGATGAAGGTCCCCGCCGACAAGCTGCGCAGCATGCTCGGCATTGCCGAGGTCACCTACAAACAAAACAACAAGCGGCTGGCGATCATCGATTCGCCGCTGCAGAGCTGAACGGGCGCCGCAATGACCATATCAAACACTGTTCGCAGCGCACTCCTTGCCGGCGCGCTCGGCGCGGCTTGCGCGCCGCTCCTGGCTGTCACGATCCTGCCGGTCTGGGCGCAGAAGGCAGCGCCCGGCGCGATAACGATCGACAACTTCACCTTCAATCCGGGGAAGCTGACGGTGAAGGTCGGCACCACCGTGACCTGGACCAACCACGACGACATTCCGCACGGCGTCGCGTCGTCCAACAATGCCTTCACCCGGTCGAAGCCGCTGACCACGGACGACAGCTTCTCGTTCACGTTCACCACGCCGGGCACTTACCAGTACTTCTGCTATCTCCATCCCAACATGGTGGGCACGGTCGTGGTAGAAGCGGCAACCGGCAGCGCTGCGAAACCTTGATGCTGGCTCGCCTGCCGGCATCGTCGCCGTCCCCGCCCGTCCGCGGGCGGGTGGCAAGCGATGTACGGCAGTGCGAGGCGACCGGGCGCGAGACGATGGCAGGTTATGCCGATGCAGAGCATGACAGAGCGCGGCGTTTTCGCGACGCCGCGCTGCCTCATCTTGACGACGTCTTCACGCTGGCGCGCTACCTCATGCGCAACGCGGCCGACGCCGAGGACGCCGTGCAGGAATGCTACCTGCGGGCGCTGCGCCATTTCGACAGCTACCGCGGTCCGGCGATGAAACCGTGGCTGCTGACTATCCTGCGCAATGTCTGCAATGCGGAATTTGCCCGCCGCGGGCGGCAGGCCACACCGGCTGACGATCCGCCCGAGACCAAGGCGGAAGACGTTCCGCTGTGGCAGGAGCCGCAGGCCTCACCGGAGGCGGCGCTGTTGCGCCAGCATGACAGCGAGACCATGCGCAAACTGGTCGCCGCGCTGCCGCAGCCGTTCCGCGAAATTCTCGTGCTGCGCGAGATCAACGATCTGTCGTATCAGGACATCGCCCAGGTCGCCGGCGTGCCGGTCGGAACCGTGATGTCGCGTCTGGCCCGCGCGCGCTCCATGCTGCGCGCGGCCTGGAACGTCGCGGAAGGAGCGACGTCATGAATTGCGCCGAATGTGAAATTCTGCTTCACGCGCTGCTTGACGGCGAGCTCGACGCCGGCCACGCCCGCGACGTCGAGGCGCATGTGGCCGATTGTCCGGCTTGCGCCGAGAAGCTCAAGGCGTTCGGCGCGATGCGCGATGCGTTCGCCTCGACCGGTCTGAAAGAGTCAGCGCCAGCAAGCCTGCGCGGCCGCATCGAAGCGGCGTTGCCGGCGTCACCGCCACGAGCGGAGACCGTTACACCGTTGGTTCGGCCGTCGCGCCGCAGTTTTTTCGGTGGCTTTGCTGCCGGCGCGGCGCTGTCCGGTGCGCTCGCGGCGAGCCTGGTGCTGACCGTATTCCGCAACGATCCGGAAAAGACCATCGCCGACGAGGTTGTCTCGGCCCATATCCGCTCGCTGCAGCCCGGCCATCTGATGGACGTGGAAACGAGCGACCAGCACACGGTGAAACCCTGGTTTGACGGCAAGGTCGACGTCGCACCGCCGGTTATCGACCTCACCGCCGAAGGCTTTACCCTGCTCGGCGGCCGGCTCGATTACATCGACGGCGAGCCGGTGGCGTCCGTCGTCTATCGCCGCCGCAAGCACATAATTAACCTATTCGTCGCCCAGCGGCTCGGACGCAATCATGCCTTTGTCAGCGAACGCACGGTACAGGGCTATAATGTGCGCCATTGGTCGGCCCAGGGCCTGGATTTCTGGGCGGTGAGCGATCTCGACCCGGAAGAACTTGGCGAATTCGTCGGCAAAATATCCGCCGCGCTGCACCCGGGCGGCCCGTCCTGACCGGCCGAGCACCGCTAAATAAACGCGAAATCAATTACTTGCACCCGCCGCATTTTGACGGCTATTGGGAAACGTCGCTGCACGCCGGACGTTAAGTCAGGAGTCATGGATCAGCGCGTTACCACCGAACGCCAGCAAGAGGCGCCGCCGGGCGAAGCAAACCCCGCACAGCGCGCGGCGCCGCGGGACTCATCCTGGCTGACGCGCTTGCGCGAACGCCGCGGGCTGGTGCTGGCGATCACCGCGATTTGCATCGCCGTGTTCGTCGGGGTCGTCGTCTGGTGGATAAACGCGAGCGGCTACATATCGACGGACGATGCCTTCATCGATGCCCGCACCGTCACGATCAGTTCGCAGATCAGCGCACAGATCGTCGACGTCCCGGTAACTGATAACGAACTCGTCAAGGCCGGCACCGTGCTGGTGGTCCTCGAAAAGAGCGACTATCGGGCGCAAGTCGACCAGGCCAAGGCGCAGGTCGATCAGGCGCTGGCCAACATCGCAAACATCACGGCGCAGATCGGCGCGCAACAGGCGCGTATCGAGCAAGCCGACAAACAAGTTACGCAGGCGCAAGCGGCGCTGGCTTTCGCGCGACAGCAAGATCAGCGCTATTCCGGGCTGGCCAAGAGCGGCTCTGTTACGGTCGAGCAGGCCCAGCAATATCGCTCCAATTTCCTGCAAGCGCAGGCGAGCTTTGACGCGGCTCAAGCCAACGCCGCCGCTACGGCAAAGCAGCTTCCCGTGCTGCAGAGTCAAAAGCTGCAGGCACAGGCCCAACTCGAACAGATGCGCGCCAGCCTGGAGGTCGGTCAGATCAATCTGTCGCGCACCGAGCTCACGGCGCCGGTCGACGGATATGTAACAAACCTGACCGCCGCGAAGGGCAATTATGCCGCTCCCGGTCAGGCCTTGATGATGTTCGTGCCGCGCGACGTCTGGGTCACCGCCAATTTCAAGGAAACGGAGCTTCCTTCGGTCAAGGCCGGAGCATCGGTGAGCATCGCGGTTGACGCTTACCCGGGCCGGACATTCAACGGCCATGTCGCCAGCATCCAGGCCGGCAGCGGCACCGCCTTCAGTCTGCTGCCGCCGGAAAACGCGACAGGCAATTACGTCAAGATCGTTCAACGCGTCCCGGTCAAGATCGTATTCAACAAACCGCCCGACGTGCTGCTCGGGCCGGGAATGTCGGTGGTGCCGACAGTGAAAGTGCAATGACGGAGCAGAGCGGCTCTGGCGGCTGGAATCCAAGCCGGTCGGCTGCCGGCAGTCACAATCCCTGGCTCGTCGCCATTATCGTCTCGATCGCCACCTTCATGGTCGTGCTCGATACGGCGATCGCCAATGTGTCGCTGCGTTACATTGCCGGCAGCCTCGGTGCCAGCATCGACGAAAGCACGTGGGTCGTCACCACCTACCTGATCGCCAATGCCGTCGTGCTGCCGGTAAGCGGCTGGCTGTCCAGCGTCGTCGGGCGCAAGCGCTTCTATATGATCTGCGTGGCGCTGTTCACCATAAGCTCGCTGCTATGCGGGCTGGCGCCGAACCTCAGCGCGCTGATCGTCTGCCGCATCCTGCAAGGTCTCGGCGGCGGCGGCATGCCGACCAGCGAACAGGCTATCCTGGCAGATACGTTCCCGCCGCAGAAGCGCGCGCAAGCGTTCGCGCTTTATGGCATCGCGGTGATCGTGGCACCCACGGTGGGCCCCACGATCGGCGGCTGGATTACCGACAATTATTCCTGGCATTGGATCTTTTTCATCAACGTCCCGATCGGCATCGTCTCGCTGGCGTTGGTGCATTGGTTCGTGATCGAGCCTGAAGTGATCGAACGCGAACGCCGCGAGCTTTTGTCCGGCGGATTGCATATCGATTGGATCGGATTTGCGCTCATCGCCGTCTGCTTCGGCGCTCTCGAGTGGGTGCTCGACCGCGGCCAGGAAGACGATTGGTTTTCATCAAAAGTCATCGTCACCTTCGCCATCCTTGCGGCCGCCGCCTTCATCTTCTTTCTGGTGTGGGAGCTTACGGAAGAGGACCCGATTGTCGACATCCGCCTGCTTGGCAGGCGTCAATTCGGAATGTCGTTTCTGATCATGCTGACCGTCGGCGCCATTCTGTTCGGCTCCACGCAGATCATGCCGCAGCTGCTGCAGACCAACTTTCCTTACACCGCGGAACTGTCCGGCCTGGCGATCATGCCCGGCGGCGTGGCGATGCTGTTCATGATGCCCATTGCCGGCCAGGTTACCGGCCTGATGCAGCCCAAATACTGGATCGCGCTCGGGCTTGGCGCCATTGCGCTGGCGATGTGGTACTCGACCAAACTCGTTCCCGACGCCAGCTTCCGCTTTTTCGCGACGATCCGGGTCTATCAGATGATCGGCCTGCCCTTCCTGTTCATCCCGATCAACACCATCGCCTACGACGGACTGCCGCAAAACAAGACCAACCAGGGTTCCGCGCTGATCAATGTCGCGCGCAATCTGGGCGGAAGCATCGGCGTCTCGCTGGCGAATACACAGCTGATACAGCGCAGCCAGTTTCATCAATCGCGGCTGGCGAGCAATTTGATCCCGTCGTCGCCGGCGTTTCAGACGACCATGAAGCAGTTGGCGCAATATTTTATCCACGCAGGGGCTGCGCCGACCGCCGCGCAATCGCACGCCTACGGCTACATCGGTCAGTTGGTAAGCGGGCAAGCGTCACTTTTAGCCTATATCGACATATTTCATACCTGGTCGATCTTTGCCGTGGTCCTCATCCCTGTCGTACTGCTGCTGATCCGGCCCGTCTCGGGCGGCGGCCGCGGAATGGCGGCGCATTGAACGCCCGCGCAATTTAGGCAATAAGCGGCCGGGCGGCCGTTGCAGGGAGGAGCCGGGAGCCGTGCGTCAGCCGTACGCAATAGGCCGTATTTTGGCGATTGTTGCCATCTTCGTCGCCGCTCCCGTGGCGGCGGCGACGAAGCCCGTCGAGGTCGACGTCGTGATGGTCGACTACGCGTTTCAGCCCGATCACCTGACCTTTCGGCGCGGCGTGCATTACCAGCTTCACCTGGAGAACCACGGCAAAGAAACCCACGAATTCACCGCGCCGGTGTTCTTTGCGACCGCCAAAATCGACAATCCCGAGGTGCTCAACCGCGAGCACACCGAGGTGCTGATGCAGCCGGGCGACAAGAAGGACTTGTTCTTCACGCCGACCAAGCCCGGTACCTATGATCTGCGTTGCGCCGACCACGACTGGTACGGGATGGTCGGCGGGATAACTGTCAAATAAGCCGCATAGCCGTCGAATAATCTGCTGCAGGCCGCCTGCAACGCAGGCACCGCGCCGAAAAAGGTGTCATTGTAAGGCGCCGCGGCGGCTTCGCCGCGGCAGGCGGCCGGCTCCCGGCGGCCAAAAGAACACCAAGCCGTGATTTTGCACCGCCATGAAATCGGCACAGACCGCACGCACGGTATGTGTCGGCGCCGAGATGCCTTTTGTTCATCCGTGACGGCACCAATCTTGCTTCAACTTGTTACCCAAGGGGTTGCGGGGCTGTGCACTGGAAGACCTGGGAGACGTGCCCAGGAAGAAAGGAGTCGCCAATGTGTGACTTTAGCCTTCAAAGCGTGCGCTCAAGGCCGGCGAAAGTCGGCGACAAGCTAACCACTCGCGACTTCGGCACGGGAACACGCGGGTTCTCTGCCGTAGACGATCCCGGAATGGCTGTCTGCATCATGCCCGGGACGGAGCTGGCCTTCGCTGGCGACGTTGCGTGCCTGCCAGCCGGCCTGCTGGGCTGGAAGACCAAGACGATCAACTACCAGACGGCCATCTTCCGCCAGGTCAACAAAGACAAGTTGGCCGCCCATCACGACGCGCTTGAATTCCCGGATGGGCGCATCGTGCTGCTGACACTGCTGTGTGAAGGGCAGGCAGCCACCGTGCTGCAGCTGCCGGCACAACCGAAGACCGCCGAAGAGGCGCGCGAGCAGGAACGCGTCGGCTTCCTCGGCTGAAGCCAAACCGCGTTTGCGCAAGCGCAGCACTAGAAGCCGGCCGCCAGCGATGGCGGCCGGTGCAAGCGTAAAAGCATTGCGTTGAAAAATATTGATGAGACGCGGCAGCCGCCGGAATCGCGCTGGCGGGCTGAGGTTGAGAGATTGCCGCCAATTTAGGACCGCTGATGCAAAAATCTAAATCGCCGCGACCGCCCGGGCACGAAACGGCGGATGATAACCCGGCCTCTGTAACCGCTGTAGCGAAGTAATCGCTGTAGCAAACGGTGGCGCCGCATACTGAAACCGCCGGCCGGATGAATCGCGGGCGGCCATTGCGCGCCAATCCGCTGGCACGCACAGCCACAGGACGCGGCCGGCGAGTTGCCGGACACCTGACGCCCGTTGACGCGAATTTGTTTCACGTCAGCGCGGATGATCTGCTGCAGCGACGCCAATCGCCGCGCGGATCAGGTGCGAAGGTGTGGTGCGATCGATGACGTAACGCGCGTCAGCCAACCGGCTCGGACTGCTTTCCCGTAATACAGCGCGCTCCGGTGTCGACGATCTTCTCGCTGTCGGAAAACAGGCGTTGGCTGTCTTCGCTGCATCTCGTCATCCATTCGCCGAACCATTCCTGGTATGCGGCAACCGCATCCGGAACAGATCGGGCGGCCGTCAGCTTGTTTGGCAATCGCAACGCCAATTCGGCTTCGGCGGTCGCGCGTGCAAACCAATCCTGGCCTATGTCGGACAACAGACCGATCATCTCCTTCTGCAGCCGCAGGCCGGCCGTGACATGACGCGCGCCGATATCGCCGAACGCATTCTCCACGGTCGACGCTTTGTCGTGGCGCGCACGTTCGGCGCGGTTGTTGTCGCTGCGTGGCGAGTTGTTGCGAGAGCTTTCGCCGCGTGGATGGTCTTGAGGCATGAGGTGGCTCCGCTGTCCTGTTGCGTTGTCCAAGCCGGACATAAGCTTGCCGCTACCCCCGCGAGGGAGCGGTGGCGCCCACCCTCAACGGCGGTAATATACACCGATGACGACGCCGTTGAAATGCGACCTGCCGATGCGCCGGGAACGGTCGCCGTGCGCCTGCGTTTTGTCGCAATGGCGTTAATGCCGCACCCGTGCACGGCCGCAATTGGATTTTTTCCTGATGCACACAGTCGCGCTGCAAGGCAGAGTTCCGCAAACGGCGTATTAGGGCGTGCTAGACACACGGTACCGGGGCAAGTGTAAAGCGCGTAAATGAGAGTATCCGGGCTCCTCCACGGGATCGTTTGGCAAGAACCAGTTTATGAATCAGTCAAACGATGAAGCCGTCGACACTCGGCCCGCGGATGGCGGTGCGTCAGGCGCGCAGCCGCTCCTCGACGCCGAGGAACCGGAATTCGTCAAGCCGCCGCGGCATCTGTTTCTGACCATCTTCCCGTCGATCATGCTACCGATGTTTCTCGCGGTGGCGGACCAGACCATCGTTGCCACCGCGCTGCCGACCATCGCGTCGAATCTCGGCGATATCCAACGCGCCTCCTGGGTGGTGGTATCCTACCTGATCGCCAACACCATCGCGGCGCCGGTCTACGGACGGCTTGGCGACACGTTCGGCCGCCGCAGCATGATGATCGCGGCGCTGTCGATCTTCATGGCCGGGTCGGTGCTGTGCGCGATCTCGCCCAATATCGAATGGCTGACGGTGTTCCGCGTCATTCAAGGCTTCGGCGGCGGCGGCCTGATGACGCTGTCACAAGCGCTGATCGGCGAGACCATTCCGCCGCGCGAGCGCGGCCGCTATCAGGGCTACCTCGCCGGCGTGTCGGTCAGTTCCAGCACATTCGGTCCGGTTGCCGGCGGCTATCTGACCCAGGCGTTCGGCTGGCAATCAATCTTTCTGGTGAATGTGCCGCTCGGCCTTGCCGCGATCGTCCTGGTGTTGCGGCTGGCGTCGCGGCCCGCCGACCGGCGCCGCACCACGTTCGACATTCCCGGGCTCGTGCTGTTCATCATGTTTGTGAGCCCCGTCATCCTGGCCCTCGAACAATTGCAGCGCATGCAGGCGGACACCGTGCCAGTGGCGCTCGGGCTATTCGTATTCGGCATCTTCATGCTGGCCGCGCTGTTGTGGCAGGAGGCCCGCAGCACGTCGCCGCTGATCCCGCCTCGCCTGTTCAAAGAGCCATCGATCTGGCGCAGCGACGGCCTGGCGGCCTGTCACGGTGCGGCGCTGGTGTCGCTGATCACGTTTTTACCGATCTATCTGCGCGCGGTGCGCGGTGCTTCGCCGGCAGAGACCGGTCTCCTGCTGCTGCCGCTGACATTCGGCATCGGCATCGGCTCTCTGATCACCGGGCAGGTCATGACGCGCACCGGCCGCACCGCGATATTCCCGTCGATCGGCCTGCCGATGGCGACGCTCGGCCTGTTGTTCCTGGCATTCTTCACGGCGCGGCTTCCGACCTCGGTGCTGCCGTGGGCATGGGGCGGCATCTCGCTGTGCATGGGCACCGTCATGGCCGTGGTTCAGCTCACGGTGCAGTCAGTGGCCGGACCGCGGCGGCTCGGCACCGGCGCCGCCATGGTGCAATTCTCGCGTTCGGTCGGCGCCGCCTTCGGCACCGCCACGGTAGCCGCCGTGCTGTTCGCGATTCTGGCGACGAGCGACCGTGATACCGCGCATCTGTTCGGCACGATCATGGAGGAAGGACCGGCGGCGATCGCGACCCTAGCGCCGGCCCGACAAGCCATCATCCAAGGCGAGATCGCCGACGCGTTTCGTTCGGCCTTCATCACCATCGCGGCCTTCACCGGCATTGCGACGTTACTCGCCTGGTCGCTACCTCTGCGCCGGGTTTAGCCGCCCAGCCATGACCAAAATTCTGCTCACCCGCCACGGCCATGTCGAAGGCATCCATCCGCCGCGCTTCCGCGGGCGCGAACCGCTCGAATTGACAGCGCGCGGACGAAGCGAAGCCGTCGCGGTCGCGGCGCGTATCGCCTCCGCGTGGCAGCTGGTCAAAATCTACACGAGCCCGATGGGGCGCTGCGTGGCCACCGGCGCTGCCATCGCAAAGGCGACCGGCGCGCCGGCCGAGATTTGCGCCGATCTCAACGATATCGATTACGGCGCCTGGCAGTTCAAAACCTTCGATGCGGCGAAGGCGGACGACCCCGCACTGTTCGCCGCCTGGTTTGCGACGCCACAGCTGGTGCGCTTCCCGAGCGGCGAATCATTGCAGGATCTCGCCGCGCGCGCCGGCAACGTGCTGCGCCTTGTGCTCGACAGGCATCCCGGCGACACCGTCGCGCTGGTCGGCCATGACAGCGTGAACCGCGCGCTGCTGCTGCAGTGCCTCGATCTGCCGCCGCAGGCCTACTGGCGAATTGCCCAAGAGCCGTGCTGCCTCAACGAAATCGACATTGACGGCGGCAAGATCGGTATCGTGCGAATCAACGAAACCCATCACCTCGACGCGCTCGCGCCTCGCCCATAAGATCGGGGCGGATTGGCAGGTATTGGCGCGATGAATTTCATCGGACGTTCGGTGCCACGGATCGAGGACGGGCCGCTCGTCACCGGGCGCGGCCGGTTCGCCGCGGATGTCGGCTTTGCGCATCAGCTGCACATGCGGGTGGTGCGGTCCGCGCAGGCGCACGGCCGCATCGTCGCGATCGGCACGGACGCGGCACGCGCCGCGCCCGGCGTCGTTGCGGTGTGGACATCGGCCGATGTGGCCGACATTCCGCCGATCGATTTTCGTCTCACCAAGGTCGAAGGTCTCGATCCGTATCGCCAGCCGATCCTCGCTACGGACCGCGTGCGTTACGTCGGCGAACCGGTCGCCGTGGTGTTCGCCATCGACCCGTATCTTGCCGAGGATGCCGCCGACCTGGTGACCGTCGAAGTCGCCAATCTGCCGGTGCTGCTCGACGCCACCCGCGAGCCGGGAAAGTTCGACGACGGCCATCCGACGGAAGTCACCACGCTGCGCAAGGGCTTTGGCGATATCGACGCGGCGTTCGGCGCCGCGCACGCCATCGTCGACCTCAATCTCTCCGTCGGCCGCCACAGCGGCGTGCCGCTCGAGACGCGCGGCGCGATCGCCCGCCTTTCGCGCGGCATTCTCGAAATGCACGGCGCCGCCAAGGTGCCGCACTGGAACAGGGATAGCCTCGCACGCATGCTCAAGCGCGCGCCGTCTTCCGTGCACCTGCACGAAGGCCACGTCGGCGGCGGCTTCGGCATCCGCGGCGAACTCTACCCGGAGGACGTGCTCGTCTGTCTCGCGGCGCTGCGGCTCAATCGTCCGGTGAAATGGATCGAAGACCGGCGCGAACATCTGATGGCGGCGAACCATTCACGGCAACAGCATTTTTCCGTGCGCGCCGCGGTCGACGCCGACGGTCGGCTGCTCGCCATCGACGGCAGCTTCTTTCACGATCAGGGCGCCTATGTGCGCACGCACGCGGCGACCGTGCCGGATCTTGCCGCCGCGATGCTGCCGGGCCCCTATCGCATGCGCGCCTATCGCATGACCGGCCGCATCCGGCTCACCAACAAAACGCCGTGCGGCACCTACCGGGCGCCGGGCCGCTACGAGAGCACATTCGTGCGCGAGCGGCTGATGGATGCGATCGCGGCGAAGCTTGCCATCGATCCCGTCGAAATCCGCCGCCGCAATCTGATCGCTTCAAGCGAGATGCCGTTCGCGCGCGATTTCGATACGCTCGGCACCGAACTCACCTACGACTTCGGCGACTATGCGGGACTGCTCGACAAGGCGGTGGCCGCGGCCGGCTGGCCGGCTTTGCAGGCGGAGCTGGCCCGCCGCCGTGCCAAAGGCGAAGCGGTCGGCGCCGGTGTGGCGATGTTTGTCGAGAAAAGCGGGCTCGGGCCGTTCGACGGCGTGCGCATCTCGATCGATGACAAAGGCGCGGTCGAAATCGTGTCCGGCTCCGCCTCGGTCGGTCAGGGCATGGAGACGGCGCTGGCGCAGATTTGCGCCGACACGCTCGGCGTGGATTATCGCCGCGTGCGCGTCGTGCACGGCCAGACCGACCGCATCGCCTATGGCATGGGCGCGTTCGCCTCGCGCGTCACGGTGATGACCGGAGAGGCCACGCGCGTCGCCGCAATCAAACTGCGCGCCAAGGCGATCGCCACCGCGGCCGCGCTGTTGCAGAGCCCGCCCGAGACGCTCGACGTGGCCGACGGTCGTGTGGTGAGCAGTGGCGCGGCCCACGGCCCCTCGGTGGCGCTCGGCGATGTGGCCAAGGCCCGCGGGCCGGCGTCGAAACTGCTCGGGGAGGATTTGCCGGGACTGTCCGCCGAAGGCTGGGTCGAGCAGACCCACATGGCCTATCCGTACGGAGTCCATATCGCGGTGGTGCGCGTCGACCGTGAGGCCGGCGCGATCGCGATCGAGCGTTATCTGGTCGCCTACGACATCGGCAAGGCGGTCAATCCGATGCTGGTCGAGGGTCAGATCACCGGCGGCGTCGCGCAGGGGGTCGGCGGCGCGCTGCTGGAGGAATTTCTCTACGACAGCCGCGGCGAACCGCTCGCCGTGACGTTTGCCGATTATCTGATGCCGACGGCGCGCGAGGTGCCAGCGGTCGAGACGCTGATCAGCGAGGACGCCCCGTCTCCGCTCAATGCACTCGGGCTCAAAGGTGCCGGCGAAGGCGGCGCCAATCCGGTCGGCGCCGTTATCGCCGCAGCGATCGACGACGCGCTGCAAATGCCGGGCGCCGTGACACGGCTCCCCGTCACGCCGCAACAGCTGCGCGGGCTGGCGAAGCGGGGTTTCACGCCGCGCTGAGCGGTTCTGGCGCGCAGGATTCGGGTGGCCGATTGGGATCGGCCCAATCATATAAGTCCGAACGCAGAAATCGCTTTCGGAGACGCAGCTTGCAGTCCATTCAAGGACGCATCGACGGACACGATTGGGACACGGTCGCCGCGGAGATGAACGCCCACGGCTGCGCCGTGCTTCCAGCGCTGCTAAGCGCGCCGGAATGCAAGGCGCTCGCCGCACTTTACGCGGACGACAAGAATTTCCGCAGCCACATCCACATGGCGCGGCACGGCTTCGGCAAGGGCGAATACAAGTATTTCAAATATCCGCTGCCCGAACTGATCGGCGCGCTGCGCACGGCGCTTTACCCGCACGTCGCGCCTATCGCCAATGCCTGGAACGAGCGAATGAAGCTCGACGTGCGCTACCCACCGAAGCACGCCGACTATCTGAAAATCTGTCATGCCGCCGGTCAGCTCCGCCCGACGCCCTTATTGCTGCAATACACGCAAGGCGACTTCAATTGTCTGCATCAGGATCTTTACGGCGAACTCGCATTTCCCTTGCAGGCAACGGTGCTGCTCTCCCAACCAGGGCAGGACTTTACCGGCGGCGAATTTGCGCTGACCGAACAGCGTCCGCGCATGCAGAGCCGGGTCGAAGTGGTGCCGCTGCGGCAAGGCGATGCTGTCATCTTCGCCGTTCACAATCGCCCGGTGCAGGGCAGCAAAGGCACCTATCGGGTGAACCTGCGCCATGGCGTCAGCCGGCTGCGCTCCGGCCACCGTCACACGCTCGGTATTATTTTTCACGATGCGAAATAGCGGCCGGAGGGCTTAGACCGGCGCCAATTCGTGATAAGCCTGCGGCAACAATCGCGCCAGCCGTTCACTCCACGCGCGCTGTCCGTCTTCCTCAGCGATCAAATCCTGCCGGATCTCGACCAGCACGTGATCCAGCCGGCGGCGCTCGGCATGCACCGGAATGGTGTAGTCCGTTGCATCGGTCACCGCATAGGGAGCGTTGTCGCCGATGGTGAATTCCCTCTCGGCGTTGAGCAGCGCCTTGAGGCGACCGGCCAAACGCGGATCGCGATTGTAGAGCACGGCGGCATGCCATGGCCGCGCCACGCCTTTGAACACCGGCGTGAAGCTGTGCAGCGAAATCAGCACAGCCGGGCGACCGGCCTGCCGCCGGCAATCCAGCTCGGCTTCGATGCGTTCATGGTACGGCCAGAAGATCTCGCGGGCGCGCGCCTCTCTGTTTGCTTCGTTCAGGCCCACATTGCCCGGGATCGGCGTATGTTCGCTGATCTCCGCAATCGACGTCGGCGTGCCCGGCGGGCGGTTGCAGTCGATGACGAGACGCGAATAGTTCTGCCGGATAAACGGCGCGTCGAGCGCGTGTGCCAAAAGCTGGCCGACCCCGGCAATGCCGATATCCCAGGCGATGTGCCGCACGCGTTCGGCTTCGGCGACGCCGAGGGTGCCGAGCGCCCGCGGGATCGCATTGCCGGCATGGTCGGCGACGAGCAGGAACGGCGATTGTCCATCAGGATTGTCGACCGTGACCGGCGCCGGCTCGTCGGCTGCCAGCAGGTTCTCAGACTTTTCGTTCATCGGCCTGCGCAATCGACGGAAAAATGGGCAACGTCTGGCCCGAGAAATGCATATTATCGGCGTATGGATTACTGTGGGACGGCAATGCCGATTCTCAGCATCAGGCACGTTACGACGTATCACTATCATCAACCGGTCGCCTTCGGCGCGCACCGGATGATGTTGCGTCCGCGCGACGACGACGACCAAAAGGTAATCTATTCCGAGATCGAAATCACCCCCAAGCCGGCGCACCTGGCCTGGACGCTGGACGCATTAGGCAATCACGTGGCGATTGCGGAGTTCGCCGACCGGGCCGCCGAGCTTCGCTTCGTCAGCAGCCACAATATCAACCATACCCCGGGCGACTTTCGCGCCGCCGATATCGACGATTTTGCGCGCACCTATCCCTTTGCCTACCCGGCGGAACTTTGGCCCGCGGTCAAACGCTACGCCCGGCCGCCATCATCGCGTGCCAAACTGGATCGCTGGACCGCAGCCTTTTTCCGCAATGACGGTTCCGCCGACACGCACGATCTGCTCGTCGACATGACCCGGACCATCCGCAACACTTTCAGACACGTCGCGCGGCATGAGAAGGGTATCCAAAGTCCGGCACACACCCTCGATCTCGGAAGCGGCAGTTGCCGCGACTTGGCCATCCTGATGATCGCGGCCTTGCGCTCACGCGGCATCGCCGCACGATTTGTTTCAGGATATCTGCATTTGCCTGATGATGATGATGATGATGGCGACGATCTGACCGGCGGCAACACCCACGCCTGGGTTCAGGTCTACGTTCCGGGGCCCGGTTGGGTCGACTTCGATCCATCGGGCGGCATCGTGGGAAATCACAACCTCATCCGCGTCGCGGTCGCGCACGACCCGCGCGATGCGATCCCGCTGCAAGGCACGTGGTTCGGAAACGCCTCGGATCACCTGGCCATGAAAATCGCCGTGAAGGTCAAAGCGGCGGCCGGAGAAGACGCTGGGCAAGACGGCGCGGCCGCAAACCGAAGCGATATTCGATGAGGATACGCGCCGGCTACGAGATTTCCTACGAGTGTCCGCAGCCGACACCGATGATCCTGATGCTGAGCGTGCATCCGTCGCGCATCGCCGACCTCTTGACGCCTGACCGGATACGGACCGATCCCGCCATCCCCACCAACTTCTATGAGGACGGTTTCGGCAATACTTGCCATGTGATCCACGCACTTGCCGGCCGGCTCACGCTGTCGGCGGATTTTCTCATCCAGGACAGCGGAGCAACAGATGACGTGGCTCCGGACGCGGAGCAGCATGCTTTGGAGAAACTCCCCGTCGACACTCTCGTGTATCTGCTCGGCAGCCGCTACTGTGAGACCGACCGTTTCACCGCGATCGCGTGGTCGACGTTCGGCAAAGTCCCGAGGGGATGGACGCTGGTGCAGTCGATCTGCGATTACGTGCACGATCGCATCAAATTCGGTTACGAACACGCGAGCCCGACCAAAACGGCCTGGGATGCGCATGCCGAACGGCGCGGCGTGTGCCGCGACTTCGCTCACCTCGCGATCACGCTGTGCCGCTGCATGAACGTCCCGGCGCGGTACTGCACCGGCTATCTCGGCGATATCGGCGTGCCGATCGAAGATACGCCGATGGACTTCAGCGCCTGGTTCGAAGTTTATCTGGGCGGCCGCTGGTACACGTTCGATGCGCGCCACAACACGCCGCGCATCGGACGCATCCTGATGGCGCGCGGGCGCGACGCCACCGATGTCGCGATCGTCACCTCGTTCGGTCCGTGCACGCTCGCAGGCTTCAAGGTAGTCACCGACGAGGTCGTCGCCCCGCCGATTCGGCAGGCATAGTATAGCGTCCCGGGCTTGACGATCCGGCTCCAAATGGTCGTCCGCCTAGCGGCCGCAAACTCCTCCAGATACCGGCTGACTGATCCCCGACGATTCGATATCCTGCCAAGCGGGCCTGGCGAGCGACCCGCCCGCCCGGCAAGCAATTAACCCATAAAGGTCCAAAATGACTACCAACCGACATTCGGACAATGGTCGCGGTCCCGGACCGGTCGCAAAATCAATACATGGCCACTGGAAGCTCTTCATTGTCGAAGGAGCGGCCCTTATTTTGTTGGGGCTGCTCGCAATCATGATTCCATCAATTGGCAGTGCAAACGTGACCGCTGTTCTTGGCTGGCTCTTTCTCGTCAGCGGAGCCATAGGGTTGGCGACAACTTACTGGGCGCGACAGGCACCGGGGTTCTGGTGGTCTTTCGTATCCGCTCTGCTGGCGATATTCGTCGGCGTGATCCTGATCGCGAACAAATCGCGGGATCTGTATGGCGGTCTGATGGGATGGCCATTTGACAACGTCGGCCCGCTGCGGCTGATCTTGGTTTTGTTCTTCCTGGTCGAAGGCGGCGCGTCCATCATGTTCGCTGTTGAACACCGACGTCAGTTCTCCGGGCGTTGGGCCTGGGTGCTGGCAAGCGGCGTCATCGACATTTTCTTGGCGAGTATCATTATTTTCAATCTTCCGGGCACTTCTTCCTGGACGATGGGCCTCCTCGTCGGGATCAACATGATCTTCGGTGGCTCCGCTCTGATCGCAATGGGCTTGCATGCTCGCGGCGAACATGCCGGTTCGAATGCAATGCCAGCGCTCGGCGCGTGATCGATTTCAGCCACGTAGCTCGATATGAGGTCCTGCCAAAGGAGATAAAGTCATGGGAATCATCCTTATCATCATCCTCGTTATCTTTCTGCTCGGGGGCTTCAGTGGACGCTTCGGCGGCTACGGATACGGCTATGGTCACGGCGGCATCAGTGTCATCGGCATCATCCTGGTCATCCTCGTCGTCCTGGTTCTGATGGGCCGACTTTGATCTGACCGGCGGAATGTCGGATGAGCCGTCTTCGGCCGCACCTGGAAAACCACCTCGTCGATTTTCTTGGTTACGAAGCCGCAGAGCGATGGGAAGCAACTGGGGGAATATCGGTTGATCTAGATCAACGACGACCGCTGCGGTGCGATGCAATGTCGCAAAAAGCGGGAACCGGATAACACCATAGCTCACCGTCCCATTTTGCCAGACATTGGAGGAAGAAATGATGGACAAGGACAGAGTCATCGGATCGGCGAAACAAATCAAAGGCGCAGTCAAGCAGGCGGTTGGCCAGGCTATCGGTGACGCTAAGCTGGAATCGGAGGGCAAGGCTGACCGGATAGAGGGCAAAGTGCAGAACACTATCGGTGGCCTCAAAGACACCCTCAAGGGAAAATAGCGGTGCGGCCACCCGATCATGGTCTAAAGAATGACGGGCCACCGCCTGTCGCGGGTGCGAGATCGTCAGTCGCAAGTGTTGAAGCTCTTGGCCGTACCAACACAGGGGGAAGCCTATGCTTTCAGTCTTGATCGGGGTTTTGATTATTTGCGTCGTCGGTGCAATTTGTTTCTGGGCTATCGAAAAGTTCGTCAACGACAATCGTTTGGCGAATCTTCTCAAACTGCTCGTGGTGCTGATTTGCATCGGGGCGATCCTTGAACGCGTGCTGCCGCTCGTGGGAATTAATTGGTTTTAGTCGCCGCGCACGACCATATCAGCGATCGCGGCGACGGCGTCGTCAGCTATTTCTGCAATTGACGCTGCGTTCCAGGCACATGGTTTTACAGTCCCGGCGGCGGCGGATTACACTGCTCGGGTCCCCGAGATTCCGTCCATCGTTGTTCGGAGAGCGCATTGAGAGCGCTGAGCTACCACAGGCTGACGATCCATTTTGCGCCGAGGACCGTCTCCCAGACTGCTATCAACTCGATCGCCACCACGATGACCGCGTTCGGCAGGGCAATCAAGAGCAGGAGCCCATCCTCCTCGAGATAGGCCAGCGAGATCAGCGCGATCACCAGGGCGGGTATGACGTTGCTCAGGGGGATCGGAATGAACACCAAGCTGGCGCTCAGAACCACCACGACGGCGCCGACGAGGCGCTTGGTCGGCTCGAACGGGGTGGGCCAGCGCGGATGGATCACCTTCTCGAGATATCTCAGCGCCGGCACGGCCCGCTGCACCAAGGCGGCAAGGTGCCGCGTCGGCAACGGATGGGCGGCGATGCGGCGTGGAAACACGGGGGCACGCTGGCCCGCGATCATCTGGAACGCGGGGATCATGAGCAGCACGCCGGCCACGACTGATGCACCAGGTGCAATCGCGACCACGGCGAGCAGGAGCATGATGATGCCGAAGGAGCGTCTGTGCAGGCTGCCCATCAGCCAGCCCAGGGTGAAGTGATCCGGGGGTGCCTCGTCGTGCAGCCGCTGCAGCACAACAGAGGTGGGCGTAATGGCTCTCGCGTCGGGAGTAGGTATCTGCTTCAGCTTGGGCCTCTTGACCAGTCCTCACCGGAAATCGCATTTGGCTATATGATGATGCAGATTGGCAAGGTGCTGTCGGTGACCGCGACAGTGGCTATCCTATCGTGCGCCGGATCAAACTAACCGAGCCGACGCAAGCTAGGCCTTAGTATCCCTCTTCAGCATTTTACTACAGCTAATATTTCTCCCAATCTGCGAAGCTTGGTTCACGCCAGCTAAGGCGCTGTAATGAAGCAAGTGAGTCAATAATAGCACACTGAACGAAGATATTGGAGTGGGGATTCCCACGAGCGAATTGGTTGAGATAGAATCGCGGCATGATTGCAGCCGCGCAAGTTCAACATCTTCGCAAGCGATGGAAAGAGATGGAGCCGGTTCTGAATGAGCAGAGCCGGCGACGCTGGGCGGCTGCGGAAGCGAAGGCTTTGGGGCGTGGCGGAGTCAGTTGTGTGGTTCGCGTAACCGGCCTTGCGCGACGGACGGTTTACCGCGGACTGGATGATATTCGCCGCCGCCACAAAACCGATCTGGGGCGCATCCGCAAGCATGGCGGAGGCCGTAAGCCTAAGATCGTTCACGACCCCACGCTTCTGAGGGATCTCAAAACTCTAGTTGAACCCGCCACGCGCGGTGATCCGATGAAGTCCTTGTTATGGACTTCGCGCAGTCTGCGTAAGTTGAGCAAAGAGCTGGTGAACAAAGGACATGAGGTCAGCCACACCGTGGTGGGCGAGCTTCTGCAACAGGCGGGCTATAGCTTGCAGGCGAACCGCAAAACCCGCGAAGGCAACCAGCATATGGATAGAGACGCACAATTTCAGTACATCAACGCGCGCGCCGCATCCTTCCTGAAGGACGGCCAGCCGGTTGTTTCGGTGGACACCAAAAAGAAGGAATTGGTGGGCAATTTTAAGAATGCGGGTCGCGAATGGCGGCCCCAGGACAGCCCCGAAGACGTCAATATTCATGACTTCATCGATCCCAAATTGAAACGCGCGGTGCCTTACGGCGTTTACGATATTCGCAACAACACCGGTTGGGTCAGCGTGGGAACAGATCACGACACGGCCGCTTTTGCGGTCAACGCCATTCGCCGATGGTGGCGCACGATGGGGAAAAAACGTTATGCGAGCCCCAAAGGTCTTAGTGTCTGTCCGAGAACAAGTTGAATCCAATGAATCATTTGTGATTTAAGAGTGGTGGCCTGATTCGAGGATGGTCACCGATGTGGACGGCGAAAAACCGCAGGCGTTACGACCGTAGCGCGCTACGATATCCGAGCGATCTGACCGACGACGAATGGGCGCATGTCGAGCCGTTTATTCCACCGGCCAAGCGTGGTGGTAACAAGCGGCACGTCGACGTGCGCGAAGTGATGAACGGGATCATGTATGTGTTGAGCACGGGGTGCCAGTGGCGGGCGATCCCGAAAGATCTGCCGCCACGCAGCACTCTTTTCGACTATCTTGATTTGTGGAGCTACGACGGCACGCTCGATCGGATCCATCACGCCCTATATGTGGAGTGCCGCGAGCAAGGCGAACGAGAGGCCAGTCCCACCGCCGCCATCATCGATAGCCAAAGCGTGAAGAGCGCTGAAAAAGGGGGGCCTGCATCGATCCGCCTGGCTATGATGCGGGCAAAAAGATCAAGGGCAAGAAGCGCCATATTCTCGTAGATACGCTGGGTTTGTTGCTCCACGCGATCGTTCATCCCGCCAATATCCAGGATCGCGACGGTGGCGTCCTGC
The DNA here is from genome assembly GCA_963729965.1 of uncultured Alphaproteobacteria bacterium. Classification (GTDB taxonomy): domain Bacteria; phylum Pseudomonadota; class Alphaproteobacteria; order Rhizobiales; family Xanthobacteraceae; genus BOG-931. The sequence goes on along the minus strand of CAVSPX010000002.1, from coordinate 774,571 downwards.
TCCTTGCAACCCTTTTCGGGATGTATCCGTTCTTGAAAAAGTTGTTTGCCGACGGTGGCTATCAGGGGCCGGAATTCCAAAAGGCCTTGGCGAAAATTCTGCCTCACCTCGAAACTGAAATCGTCAAGCGCTCTGATCACGCCAAAGGTTTTGTCATTCTCCCACGCCGTTGGGTCGTCGAACGTACCATTGCGTGGCTCAACCGTTGCCGACGGCTCGCAAAGGACTGGGAGAACCTCAATCGCAAGGCGCTGTCGTTCTTGCGCCTCGCATCAATCCGCCTCATGCTGCGAAAACTTTGTAATCCGGCCTGATGTTCCCGGACAGACTCTTATGGTGACGGCTGATGGCGGCGGCTCCAACGGCTATCGCGTGCGGTTGTGGAAAATCGAATTGCAGAAATTGGCCAACGAGCTCAAATTCCCGATCACGATCTGCCATTTGCCGCCGGGCACCAGCAAGTGGAATAAAATCGAGCATCGGCTCTTTTCGTTCATCACGATCAATTGGCGCGGGAAACCTTTGCGCAGCTATCGCGCAATCGTTCAACTCATCGCCGCCACGACGACCGAGATGGGACTGAAGGTGCGCGCCGAGCTTGATGAAAATAGATACCCCAAAGGCCTGCGCGTTTCCGACGATCAGCTCGCGGCCGTCAATATCTTTCCCCATGCCTTCCACGGAGAATGGAACTACACTATCGCTCCAATCCGTAATCAATCCAAACGATAATTGACTAACTTATTTCCTGACAGAGGCTAAGTGGATGTTCCGCATCAAGCCGGATTAGGTTCGCTGTGGTGGACATTCCCGTTTTCTCACCTCGCCGTAGCGGAATTCACCCCGACCATTGCTTAGCCGCCTGGCTTGGCGGCCCGCTGCACGGACAAAAGCGTCAAGCTGCCGGCGTGTCTTGACGGCACCGCCGTGAGGCACCAACGTGGAGTTCGGCAATCAAGTCATCTGGGGAATGTTGGGTAAATACGTTGGGGATGCCCGCCGTACTCGCAGCAGTGATAGCTCTGTTGCTGCTCGCTTCACCCTCGCGTGCCGAGGATCGCGTAACCGTCCCCACAGCGTGCAGGGCACTGGCCATGCGGGCCGGGATTCCGCTGACCCTGACCCATGACGAAGCCGAGCGCGCCGTCGCCTACATCCGCACTGTGGTTAGCCAGGACCCGGCGGTCGCGCGCTGCCGCTTGGCGCTCGCCAACTATTGAGGAGAGGTAGCAATGCTCTTGGCGAGGTCGGATTGAGATTCACCAATGTGTCAAAGGCTGCAATAACCTTCATGATTGTATGCATCTCTCGGTTATGATATTTTTCGGAAGGAATTTATTTCAATGGCGCGGTGGGACCAAATGACGGGGTGGAGGGTCGTCCTCGCGTTTCTGATCGGCGCCATACTAGGCAGTGCAATCACGGCTGGCGTGTTCCTTTACAATGGCACGAAAGCTATCCAAGCAAATACTGCGCGGGAACTCCTTGCTGAAGTGGTCGCCATAGATTCCTTACAGGAGGGCTGGCTGCTTCAGGGCGAAGGTAGCCAAACCGCAAAATTGTCAGACCACCCAGGCCTTCCGCAGACGCAAAATGGCTCCGGTCTTTGGCTTATGCCCGTTGAACTCAGGTCAGTTCTGGACGAAGCCCAATGGAACCCTCCATCAGATCCGAGCTACGGCTTCATACAGGGGCGCAGGGTCTGGATTATCAGAGATCAAATATTGCCCGGCGCTCCGCTTTCATACTCGGGGCTCAAGGAAGAGAATTTCCCCGCAATCATTAGCTCCGATGGAAGGCAAGAACTGTGCGCCTGGATCGAACGCGTGCAGATTGCCTACAATGCCGGAACGCTGACTGATCAGGGACTTGCGCCGCTTAGGACGTATTTAGTGCCTTTAGCGCAGGAAGATCGCGTGAATGCGCTCGGCATCGAGTTGTCTCGGGATGCGCGAGAGTTCCTGGCTGGGATTCGCGCGCGGTGGGGCAAGGCTTCGTTTGCAAAATAGCGCGCAAAAGCTACCGCGAGCATTAGCAGGATGTTGGTGTCAATCGCTCTCTCGTTGATGAGGACCTTTGGCGCCAGCGCATTCGGCTCTCACTTCGTCAGCTGCTTACGGATCGAGAGCAATTCGCGACGGCGATTTGCGCCCGTTTCGGGAAAGGCCATTTTGAGTCCTTCGAGTGTGTCGAGGACAATTTGGGATACGATCAATCGAGTATTCTCCTTGTCGTCGGCGGGAACGACATACCAGGGCGCGTCCCGGGTGCTTGTCGCACTGAGGCATTCTTCATAGGCCTTCATGTACTGCTCCCAGAATTTCCTCTCCTCAATGTCCCCAAGGCCCAATTTCCAATTCTTTTCCTGCTCATCGATGCGTTGAAGGAAACGCTTTCGCTGTTCTTCCTTGGAGAGGTGGAGGAAGAATTTGATGATACGGGTTCCGTTGCCGTGTAGATGTCTCTCAAAATCCACGATCGAACGATACCTGTTGCGCCAGACCTTCTTGTCGTGATGCGGGGTATTCGGGATCGCTTCGCTTCGCAGAATCTCCGGATGTACGCGCACGATCAGCACCTCCTCGTAGTAGGATCGGTTGAAGATGCCGATCCGCCCGCGTTCCGGTAGCTCACGAGTGGTGCGCCACAGAAAGTCGTGTTGCAATTCCGTTGGGCTTGGATGCTTGAAGCTGAACACCTGGCAGCCTTGGGGGTTGACTCCGGACATCACGTGCTTGATGGCGCCGTCTTTTCCTGCCGCATCCATCGCCTGAAAGATCAGCAGGACTGCGTAGCGATTGGCCGCATAGAGAAGCTGCTGTTGCAAACTAAGTGTTGCGACGTGCTGTCCTAGAAGTTCATGGTACTGCTCTCTTGACTTGTACACAGGATCGACCTTCGTCGGCCACTTTTTGAGATTGACCCCGTCTCCTTCCCACACGCGAAAGTCCATTGACTTGATTTTCATTTTCATCCTTTCGGCGGCGAGTAGCGTTCTACGTGATGCTAAGCCGGTGGAAAGCCGGAACCTTCACCAATCCAAGAGCACGGCAAAGCCAGCTGCAGTGGCAAGCGTACAGGCGACGATCCAAACCGGCAAAGGCGTCATTGCAATTCCACCGATAGCCAACGTCGAGGCGATCAGGAGATCGGCGATGGACGAGACGGAAACCCAGAAGCTGGGACGAGACGACCACAGATGCCGACGCTCACGAGCGCCGTATCGGGCATCGCGTTTTTGCCGAACTTCTCCAGCCGCCGGCGTGCTTCGTCGCTTGTCAGGCCGGTCAGGGGACTAGCGTCGGCGGCGCCTACTGACCTAGAAAGTAAACTTGTACCTACTGCGGACGGAGTCATGTCTACAATGGTGACAGCAAACGCCGGATGATTTGTTCGGCGTTGGGAATGCCGCGCCGGTGCCTGCGGACGTTTGTGGGCGCAACCTCCAGCGCCTCGGCCTGAGTAGTCCGCTGCGGACCGATCGCTTCGAACCTCGCCTTCTGCTCGTCGGACAGCGTTCCATAGAAGCTGTTGAGCGCCGAGCTCACCATCTTGACCGCTTGGAGCATGGTGGAGAGTCGTTTGCCGACCGCCGCGAGCCGCGCCGGCGGCGTCAACGGATCAGTGGTCAGGCACGAGGCCTTGAGCAAATCCGCCGCCTGGGTGGTGGCGTTCTGAAGCGCGACCAGACTCGCGCGCTGCACATCTGTCGGCCGCACCGTCTGGTCGATCTCGGCGGTAGGCCATCCCATCACGCCGGGTTGTACGGCACCGCAGGCCTGGGCGAGCGTACCGGCGGTCTTCGCCGCGGCCTGACGCTGATCGCGGCCGAGTGCGGTCAGCCGCGCCTTCTGTTCGTCGCTCAGGAGGCCGTACAATTTCTCCAGCGGTGGCTGCACCGTCTGTACGGCCGCGATCATCGCCTGGATGCGTTGTTGCATGGCCGCGAGCCTGCTCGGAGCGGTGAGTGCGATATCGGTCGGACAGGCAGCCTTGAGGTCCTGAGCGGCTTTGACCGAGGCGTTGGCGAGATCGTCGAGCGCAGCGCTTTGTTCGGCGGTCGGCTTGATGGCCTGCTGTATTTGATCGATCGGCAGGCCAGCGATGTCGCGGCTGTCCTGCCCGCACATTTGCGCCAGTTGGTTGGGCGGCGCGGCCGGCGTGCCGGAAGCGGGCACCGCTCCCTCAGAGCCGCTCGGGTTGCCGCTGGCGTATTGCGGCAGGTAGCCAGTGAGATCGTCGTAACCATAGGGCGCGAATATGCCGGCGTAAATGTCGCCGTAGCCGTAGTCCCAGAATGAGTTGTCGTAGCCGTAGCCCCACATCGCGTAGTCGTACATGTCGTAGTAGGCGAACGGCCAGTACAGCGGGCCGACCCAGCCGTAGCCGCCGTTACCGTGTCGCCACCAGCCATTTGCACCGTCGCGACCGTTATGCCATCCCGCCGTCGCCGCGCTCGCGGTGATGTAGGCGCGGCTGCGCGAATTGCGTAAGGCGCTCGCATTGCGCAATGCGCCGGCGACCGCGCGTGAGTTCAACGTTCTGCGCACGGCGATAGATTTGAGGTTTGGAGTCCCTATGCGCGTTGTCCTCCCGGGCCGCGCAGTCGAACGAGATATTGCCGGTCGTCGGGCTGTACGGGATACCGCCGGTCTGGCAGTACGGGATATCGCCGGTCTGGCACCGCGGGATATCGCCGGTCCGGCACCGATGCGACGCCCGCCACCGCCGCCGCCGCGTGCGCCGCTGACACGTGCGCCGCCGCCACCGGGACGGCCACCACCGCCAACATGCCCGCCACCACCGGGATGGCCACCGGCGGCAGCGTGGCCACCGCCACCGCCGTGACCGCCACCACCACCCTTCGGCGCCGCGTAGGCCGCAGCCGACAGCGCGGTCACAAGAGCAATGACGGCAACGCCAAATTTAAGTGTCGACATAACTTCCTCCGCCCGATCCGGACTTTTTGGCCGAATTGCCCACGATCGTCATGATTGCGGTGGAAGACACCAAGCTGCATTGATGCAGATCAACTATGTCGGACACCAGACATTTATCTATATGGTTTGATCCGTGTGACCACAGGAGAATCCAACATGCCCTCCACCATCAACCTCTACCAAATCGGCGTCTGGTTCTGCGTGGGTTTCTTCACGGGCGCCGGCTGGGCGATTGCGTCGGTGCTCGTCGGACGGATTTTATCCGTTATCTGAGCGGGGGCGTCTGAGGTTTCGCGAAGCTGCCGGCGCGGCTTTATCGCCGGCAACAATTATTACCCGGCTTCTGGCAAAGGTCGAAGCAACCACGCAACGTGAGGATTTGGCTGTCGTGCTTGGAGTTCTGCGTAATCCGGGCGCTTTCAAACGTTCTCGCTTTTCGCGGTCGTTGCGACGGCGAGGACCGCATTGTCTTTAGCTATGCCCACGCCAGGCCGACCAAGCCGATCGCAAATGTCCGGTTCCGGACATTATTGATTTGCATCAATGTCACTGAGCATTTCGCCCGCATGATAGAAATGTTGGTCAACGAAACGTACGACCAGTGGGTCGCGTCGGGGGCACAGGTCCCGACCGGCGCACCGGTTCGGCATTGACGAATTAATCCCCACGATCGTGCCGGATGAGCAGGGTCGTGGTCCGTGTTCAGCAGCAGATTCCGCCCTCGTGGCGAGGATGTTCTTCTTGCACCTCATCGTGAGGCAGATCGATCAAATGAAGGCGCGGACGGTTCAATCGGAGGCGACTCGCCTTCACCCACACACGCCTGCAACCCAACTTCGGAGATAAGGTCATGTCGCTTGGTACCATCCTGCTCATCATTTTGGTGATCGTGTTGCTCGGAGGCTTTAGCGGGTTCGGGGGTGGCCGGTTCTACGGCACTGGCTACTACGGTGGAGGCGGTCTCGGCCTCATAATCGTCATCCTGCTGATCTTGGTGTTGCTCGGCAGGCTTTGAACCGCCAAGACCCAAGACAAGACCCAAGAACTGCCCAGGTCCAAATCCCTCGTCTAGTCGGGGTTACCGCTGGAGTTTTTTCTATCGCACTTTGCTGTTCGGGGTGACGAACATGGAATGTTTTCAATTGGAGCGGACCTTTCGTGACGCTCGATTGCCGAGCAGGCGGTCGAACTCCTTCTTGGAAACTCCGTAGCACTCGCACGAACGGCGGATCAGGCCGCGGCGATCGATGATCGTGACGTTACCGTGTTTGTAGCGGATGAGGCCGGCCCGTTGCAGGGCGCCCGCCGCAGCCGTGACCCCGGTCCGCTGCACCCCCAGCATCATAGCCAGGAACTCCTGCGTGAGCAGAAACTCGTCCGATTGCATGCGGTCGTGCGTCATCAGCAGCCAGCGGCAGCATCGCTGCTCCAGCGAATGAAAGTGATTGCACGCCGCGGACTGCGCGACCTGGTTGAAGAAGGCATGCGCATAGCGAAGCATCACGGTTCGCATCGAGGCGCTTCGCGCCAGTTCCTTCTTGAACAGCGTTGCCTTCATTCGGAGACCGGCGCCGGGAACCTGCACGTAAACGCTGGTCGGCGCCCGGTCGTCGCCAAACAGGAGGGGAAGGCCCACCACGCCCTCGTTGCCGATCGTTCCGACCTCGGCGGCCTGGCCGTTTGCCATGGTGTTCACCAGGGAGCCGACGCCGGTCTCGATGAAATAGACAAAGCCGATGGGCTTGTGAGCGCGGTAGAGCGACTGCCGGTATTGCAGCGCAACACGGTGAAGATGCGGGCGAAGCCGCTTGTAATCCTTAAGCAACAGCAAACCGAGCAACCGGTTGGCGCGCGGGGCCGCAGCCGTGCGGCTAGCCACCGCCTTGCTGCCCCTCTCCGCCATGCTCCACCCGCTTCGCGGTTGACCCATTGACGGAGGATCGTGCTTCGCGAGCGCCGTCGCTGCGGCTTAGCTCCAACTTGAACTTGGCTTCTTCTTCGGCCAGCAAGTTCAAAATCCGCGCCCGCTCGACGCGGTCTATCGATTTGCTCGCAAGTCTCCGATATCGCTTAACATTCTCGCTGCTGACGAATTTGTCCATTGCTGACGGTGTATCGGACATGTTGGCAGGCTGCGCCTTTTCGGCGCTCGCGGCAAGCTCAATGTCCGGTAGCGGACATTTTACTCGACTTCACCCGATAAGAAGAGCACGTTGATTAGAGAAAAGCTGCGATAGAGCATGCGTCTGCGTCTGTCCTTACACTTCCAAGGGCAGCACTGGCCTTCGTCGCCCTTACTCCGAGAGATAGGGCGAAAGAAAAAGAAACAAAAGAAACGCGTGCAAATGCGAAATTCGCCACTGCGGATTTCGCCGGGGCGGCCCGTCTGTGTCGGTTTTGATGACGGAAATAGAACGAACTGGCGGCACGGCCAACGGCAAAATCAATGTCCGGTAGCGGACATTATTGATTTGTATCAATGTGAATCGACTATCTCGGCCGCAAATTTATTTGAGTCCGGGTGTCCAGGCAACGAAGCCTGGATACGGGAAAGGACGACAAAATGGCGATCCAATATAGGCCGGACAGCGCGGATTCGCCTCCGCATGTCAGTTATGAAATTCGCGAGCGCCGCACGGCCGTGAGCTACGAACGCGAGCTGATAAGACGCAGGCGCACGGAAATCGGGCTGCGAGAGGCTCTGGCCCGGGAAGAGGCTCTCCTCGGTGAAAAGGACGAGTTGATCCGACAACAGGAGATTTTGAGCCAGGAATCCGATCACAGACTGTTGAACGGCCTGCAAATGATCGTAAGCCTGCTTTCGCTGCAAGGCCGGGCAACGGATAATCCTGAAGTCGCTTCGCAATTGTCCGCTGCGGCCGATCGCATTACCACGATCGGGCGCATCCACCACCGTCTTCACTCATTGGATGGCGCACAAACCTTTGCGCTCAAGCAGTACCTCGAGGATCTTTGTCGCGATTTCTCCATGATGCTGTCCTTGGAGCGCCCGGAGCGGAACGTCGTCGTCGAGGGCATTGAGATCGAGTTGCCGGCCGTCACCGCTATTCCTCTCGGCTTCATCGCAAACGAACTGATCACGAACGCAGCCAAATACGGCACGGGCCGGATTACGGTCAGCTTGGAAGTCAAGCGGGAAAAGGGCTACGCGCTGTCGGTTTGCAATGACGGTTCGGGTTTGCCGGAAGGATTCGATCCAGCCGCCCGCAAAGGACTGGGAATGAGGATTATTCGGTCGCTCGTGGACCGGATCGGCGGTGAGTTGCGGATTGATCGAGGCGATGGAAACCAAGGCCCGCAATTTACCGTGCTGTTTTCCTGATTGCTTACAAAACGGGAGCCGCGATAGGAAAAGTGACGGTAGAGGCCGCTACGCGGGGCTGAGCGTAGGAACGCGTCCCACGCGATGGAGCGTCCGGCGTTGGGAAACAGCGGACCTGCTCTAGCGGGACCGGTCTTGGGCTCTTCCGGGCGACCTAATCACCCCGGCTTCCGGTGCGCCAGCCAACGGCCCGCTTCGGCGGCGGCGAACAGGTCGGCGAGCGCTGCGTTGAAGGCGGAGGGCTCCTCGGTCGGAATGTTGTGGCCGGAGCGCGGGATGACGTAGAGGCCCGCGGTCGGGGCGGTGCGCTTGAGAAACACGCTGCCGTCGAGGCACGATTCGTCCTCGTCGCCGACGACGATGAGGAGCGGCACCGAGAATTTCTTCAGATCCGCTTCCATGTCCCAGAAGGTCGGGCGCCGCGCTTGCAGCCGCTCCATGGTGAGCGCGTGGCCTTGCGGCGAATGTTCTGACAGCATCTGCATGAATTCGGCGTAGCCGCGCGGGTCCTTGAATTTCTGCGGATGCCGCATGGCGCCGTCGCCATAAACCGCGGCGGACTCGGCCATGCTCTTCTCACGAAACATGTTGGCGTTTTCCAGCGCCAGCTGGCGCATGGCTTCGCGCGCCGCCGGCTCAGGCAGCGAACCCCAGCCGCAACCGGCCGCGGTCACTGAGATGCAACGCTGCGGATGATGGATCCCGACATGCAGGGCCGTGTAGGCGCCCATGGAGTGGCCGACGACGTGCGCCTTGGCAATGCCGAGCGCGTCCATCAACGCGATCACGTCGCCGCGCGCGATGTCCTGACCGTAGCGGTCCGGATCGGTGGGCACGTCGGACGGCGGATAGCCGCGCTGGCTATAGGTGACGCAGCGATGCAGCCGCGAGAAATAGCGCACCTGCGACTCCCAGGTGCGGTAATCGCCGGCAAATTCGTGCACGAACACGACCGGCGTGCCGGTTCCGGCCTCTTCGTAATAGAGGTTCGTGCCGTCGTTCATTTTGATTTTCGGCATGGGTGAGTTCCTCGCTCAACGCCTTGCAATCGCGCGCGCCGCATCGCCGAGCGCTTCGACCGGCGCATCGCCGGCATCGAAGATCGCCAGGATGCGGCATGGACAGGATTCCAGTCCCTCGTAGCGCCACGGAAAGGCGCCGATGACGCAGCGCTTGCCGAGCACCGTTTCCAGATCGCCGCCGAGATTCTCCGCGTGCAGCAGCCCTTCCTGGAAAGCGTAATTGTGGAATGGAAACACGTCGGCGCGCACTTTCCGCCCAGAACGCTTATGCACGTACTCGAACGTGCCGAAATAGTCCGCCGGCTTCCTGCCCATGACCTGCTCGAACTCGTGCGCGATGTCCGGCCGCATGGTGCGGATCGAGGTGTTCATCGGATGGTCGCAGGAACCGGTGTCCATGCCGAACCATTTGATCTTCTTGTCCAGCATCCACTTGAGTGTTTCGAACGTCGGACCCGGGTGATAGCAGAAATAGCGCACCAGATCCTGCTGGCTCTGGCCTTCGTAATATTTGTGCCAGCCGGTGTGCAGAATGAGAATGTCGCCTTCCCGAATGTCGGCGCCGGCCTTCTCGATCATCTGCGGCGTGATCGCGGTCCAGTCGGTGACCTGCGACGCAAGATCGACAACGACGCCGTGATTGATCAGATAGTCGAGCGGCAGCGATGCCATGTCGCCGGTGCGCCCGTCGGTAGCGTGCATGGCGCCGTCGAAATGCGTGCCGGCGTGCAGCGAGGTTTCGATGCGCTGCGCGACGATGCCCACGGTCTGCAGATTTTGCGCGTAGTACATCTTGTTGCCGGCATAACCGACCCAGCCGGGCGTGTGGATACTCATCGTATGCGAGAGGTCGACAATCTTCATTTTGCTTTACTCACCCTGTCATCCATTGCGTCCAGCGCTCGCGAATCTCGGCAAGGCGCGGCGCGAGCCACGTCGTGTCGTGCTGGAACATGACGGCCTCGTTGGCAGGCCAGGCCGGAGTCAGCTTCAGCTTCGCCGCGGGCATCAGCGCGCGGGCGCCCGGATTGGCCGGTCCGTACGGCAGCAGCGTCGCGAAATCGGCCTGCGGCTTGGCCTGCGCCACGAAGCCGGCGAACTGCCACGCCGCCTTGGCGCTCGGATCGCCCTTGGGCACGACGAGATTGGCCCAATAGAGCTCGGCGCCGTCCCAGACCAGTTCGAGCGGCACATTATCCTTGATCAGATCGACGGCTCGCGCGCTCCACATGGCGATCATGTCGACCTCGGCGTCGCGGATGAGCTGCTGTGACTGCGCACCGTCGTGCCACCACACTTTGATGTGCGGCTTGATCTCGTCCATCTTGCGGAAGGCCCGATCGAGATCCATCGGATAGAGCTTGTCGCGCGGCACGCCGTCGGCCAGCAGCGCGAAGGCGAGGCAGGTGAACGAGCGGTCGTACAGGCAGCGCGGACCGGGAAACTTTTTCACGTTCCAGAAATCCGCCCAGTTCTGCGGCCCGCCGTTCGGAAACTTGTCCGTCCGGTAGACCAGGTTGGTGCCGAGAGAATAGCTGACGATGCCGAAATCGCGAATGAGGTTCGGCGGCAAGGACGCGGCCTTGGCAGCGGTCCTGTCGACCGGATCGAGCAGATTGTCGTGGACGGCCTGGGCATACTCGCTGTCGCCGAGGTTGCTCTGGTCGTACTGATAATTGCCGGTCTGTACTTCGGCCTTGAGCTTGGCGAACGACACGCCCGGCACGGTCTTGATCGTGATGCCGCTTTGCGCCGTGAACGGATCAAAAAATGCCTTGCGCCACGACGTTTCCCACACGCCGCCATAGGAGTTGACGTAGAGAGTTCTATCCTTCGCCAGCGCCGCGGCCGATGGCAGCACCGCCGGCGCGGCGACGAGTCCGCAAGCGCCGGCCTTGAGTATCGCTCGCCGTGATATCGTTGCCTGCCCTGTCATCGGATCACCTCGTGCGGGGAGGAGACATGCACGCGTTCGCGTGGCGCAGCCTCGCCGCCCATGCTACCTAATTTGCGAGACAACCTGCAAACGAGGCGCATGCGGTGACGGGGGCTTCTATCGCCAGTCTTGCTGCCACGTCCGATGGCGAGTTGAACCCGCGGCCGCCGCAACCAAGGGCGGCCCGCGCGCCCGCAGGCTCGGCCGTTACGGCCGGTCTGTTGGTGGCGCCGGCGGTTCTCTATCTGCTCGTGCTGTTCATCATTCCGATCGGCTATGTGCTGCTGTTGAGCTTCACCGATCCGCGGCTTTCCCTTGAGAATTACCGGCGGCTGTTCACCGTACCGCTTTACGCCCACGTCATGCTCAACACCTTCAAGGTGTCGCTGACCGTCACTGTGAGCTGCCTTGGGCTCGGCTACCCGCTGGCCTACGTGATGGCGCGGCGCAACGACTGGGTCTCGGTCGCCTTTCTGGTCGCCGTCGGCCTGTGCTTCTGGACCGGTTTTGTGGTGCGCACCTATGCGTGGCTGATCATCCTCGGCCATCGCGGTCCGGTTCATGCGCTCTATACGGCGATCGGCCTAGGCCAGCCGCCGCAGCTTTTGTTCACCTCGTTCGCCACCATTCTGGGCATGACGCATATTCTGCTGCCCTACATGGTGTTTGCGCTCTATGGCGTGATGCGCAAGATCGATCCATCCTATCTGCGCGCCGCCGAAAGTCTCGGCGCTGGTCCGCTGCGCGCGTTCCGCCACGTGTTTCTGCCGCTGAGCCTGCCCGGCGTCGTCAACGGCTCGATCCTGGTCTTTACCATCTGCCTCGGCTTCTACATCACGCCGATCCTGCTCGGCACGCCGCGCGACATGATGATCTCGCAGCTCATCAACCAGCAGATCGAGGATCTGCTGGCGTGGGGATTTGCGTCGGCGATCGCCACGCTGCTGCTCGTGGTCACGCTCCTTCTGCTCGCGCTCTACAACCGCTTCGCCGGCCTCGACCGGCTGTGGGGTTAGGCGCATGACGCGGCACATCCCTCTCGTGCTGGCGACGATCGTCGCGATTTTTCTGATCGCGCCGATCGTTATCATCGTGCCGATGTCATTCTCGACCGCGATCTCGTTCGAGTTTCCGCCGCCGGGTTACTGGCTCGGCTACTACGTGCGCTATTTCCACAGCGACGCGTGGCTCGCGGCGACGGCCAATTCCTTCATCATCGCCTTCGGCTCGATGGTGCTGACCATGCTGGTGGCGCTGCCCGCCGCGTTCGGCTACGTGCGCTACCGTTTCTTCGGCAAGAACGCATTCAACCTCATCGTCATGCTGCCGCTGATCGTGCCGGGCGTGGTCAGTGCGCTGGGCTATTACGGCTTCCTGAGTCGTATTCATCTGGTCGGCACCCGCCCCGGCATGATGATCGCCCACAGCGCGCTGTCGATCCCGGTGGCGTTTCTGGCGATCACCGCGGCGCTGAAGGGTTTCGACCGCAATCTGGAGCGCGCCGCCAGCAGCGCCGGCGCCGGTCCGCTGCGCACGTTCTGGTGGGTGACGCTGCCGGTGCTGCGCCCAGGCATCCTGATCGGCGCGCTGTTCGCCTTCCTGCACTCGTTCAACGAGGCGGTGGTGGCGATCTTCATCGCCGGGCGCGACGCCTCGACGCTGCCGAAGAAAATGTTCGAGAGCATCCGGCTGGAATCCGATCCGGTGCTCGCGGTGGTCTCGACGCTGCTGACGGGAGCCGTGCTCGCCGGCGTGCTGATCTGGATTTTCACACGGCAAAGGACTGCGCATGCGACTTGATCCGCTTGTAAACCCCCGCTCGGTGGCGATCGTCGGCGCCACGGATCGCGGCGGCCCCGGCCGCGCGGTGATGGAATCGCTGGGCGCCATCGGCTTCACCGGCGCCATTTATCCGGTGAATCCCAAATACACGACGGTGCTGAACACCGCCTGCTATCCGAGCCTGACCGATCTGCCGGAAGCGCCGGATGTCGTGGTGTTCTCGATCCGCAATCCGCTGATCCCCGAGCAGATGCGGCTCGCGGTCAGACGCGGCGCGCGTGCCGCCGTGATCTACGACTCGGGTTTTGCCGAACTCGGCCACGACGGCGCCAGACTGCAGGACGAGATCGCGGGGCTGGCGCGCGAAGCCGGCATGCCGGTCTGCGGCCCGAACTGCATGGGCATTCTCAACCCGCCGGCGCGAGTGACCACCTACAAGCAGAACATCATGGATCCGGCGGCGATCGTCGGCAACGTCGGCATCGTCTCGCAGAGTGGCTCGGTCTGCATCGGGCTACTGTCCGACCTGCGCCGCTTCGGCGTCAGTCTCTCCGTATCGGCCGGCAACGAGGCGGTGACCCGCACCGTCGATTACATCGAGTATCTGATCGACGATCCAAACACCAAGGTGATCGCGACTTTCACCGAAACCGTGCGCGAACCGGAACGCTATGTGGCGGCGCTCGATCGCGCCGCCGATGCAGGCAAGCCGGTCGTGGTCATCAAAGTCGGACGCACCGAGCGCACGCAGCGCGCCATCACCAGCCACACCGGCGGGCTCGCCGGCTCGTCACGGGTGTTTTCCGAACTGCTGCGCGCGCATCGCGCCATCGAGGTCAGCGATCTCGACGAAATGACCGAGGTACTTGCCGTGTGCCAGGGTGAGCGCTGGCCAAAGGGACGCGGCATTTCGGTCATCACCGGCTCGGGCGGGCTTGCCGAGCTTATTCTCGATAACGCCACCGCGATCGGCCTCGATCTGCCGCCGCTGTCAAAGGACGAGCGCGCCGAGGCGGAGCGCGTCATCGGCCGCATCACCGGCGACGGCAATCCGTTCGACGCCTGGGGCAACGGCAACTACGCCGTCAATTTGCCGCACGCCATGGCGGTGGTGGACGGCAGCGACCGCATCAACTCCATCTGCTATTGCAGCGACACGTCGAACGATCCGGTCATCGGCCATCCGGGTCGCGTCTTGGAAAACGTGAGCATGCTGACGACGGCGGCGTGCAAGAGCCCGAAGCAGAAGCCCTATTATCTGCTCAGCACCCGCGCTGGCGTGATGAACCGCCGGCAGGTCGATGCCATGCGTCAGGAGGGCCTCGTCGTCATCGGCGGCACGCGCCAGGGGCTCGCTGCGCTCGACCGCATGGGCCGCTGGACGAAGGGCCTGCAGCCGCCTCGGACGCGCGGCGCGAAGCCGGCTGGGCAGATTGCCGAGGAATTCAAATCCGGACGGCGCATGATCAACGAGTTCGACGCCAAACGGATGCTCGCTGCCTACGGCATCACGGTCACACGCGAGACTCGCGTTACGACGCTAGGAGAAGCCGTGCAGGCCGCGCTTGAGATCGGCTACCCGGTGGTGCTCAAGGCGGTTTCGGACGAGTTTGCTCACAAGACCGAGCTCGGCGTCGTCGCCGTCAATCTCAAAAATGAGGACGAGCTGTTTCGCGCCTATGCGCGCCTGAGCGACCGCATCGGCAGGCTCGACAACCGTCCGGCCGACGCCGCGTTCCTGGTGCAGGAATTCGTCGCCGACGGTATCGAAGTCTTCGCCGGCGTGTCGCGCGATCCGGATTTCGGCTTGTCGCTCGCGTTCGGCACCGGCGGCATCGCCATCGAGGCAATCCGCGATTTCGCCTTGCGCATGCTGCCGCTGCGCGACGGCGACGCCGAGGCGATGATCGCCGAAACGCGCGGGGCGGCTTTGCTCGGCGCCGTGCGCGGGCGCGAGGCGGCCGATGTCAAAAGCCTCGCCGCTTGCCTCTACGCGCTCGCCGAATTCGCGGGCGATCACGCCGACCGCATCGCCGAGATCGACCTCAACCCGATCAAGGTGCTTCCCGGCCAACGCGGCTGCGTCGTCGTCGACGCGCTCATCGTCACGAGATCGAACGCGGGGACATGAGCGGTTATCTGCGCCTGCGCAACATCGTGAAATCGTATGACGGCAAGACCAACGCCGTCGACGATGTCTCGATCGATGTCGCGCGCGGCGAGTTCGTGACGTTTCTCGGCCCGAGCGGCTCCGGCAAGACTACGACGTTGCTGATGATCGCCGGCTTCGAGAACCCGTCGGGCGGTATGATCGAACTTGACGGCCGCGATCTGGCGCTGAGCAAGCCTTATCAGCGCAATATCGGCATGGTGTTTCAGAATTACGCGCTGTTTCCCCACATGACGGCGCAGGAGAATGTCACCTTTCCGCTGCGGATGCGGCACTTTCCCAAGGACGAGATCGAGCAGCGCGCCGAAAAAATGCTGGCGCTGGTCGGCCTCTCCGCCTTCACGCGGCGCTATCCGCGCGAACTGTCCGGCGGCCAGCAGCAGCGCGTGGCGCTGGCGCGGGGGCTCGTGTTTGATCCCGATGTGGTGCTGCTCGACGAACCGCTCGGCGCGCTCGACAAGAACCTGCGCGAGCAGATGCAGGTCGAGATCAAGCGCATCCATCGCGAACTCGGCATCACCATGATCTATGTGACGCATGATCAGACCGAAGCCATGACGATGTCGGACCGCATCGCGGTGTTCAGCAGCGGCCGGCTGGCGCAGGTGGGCACGCCGCTCGACGTCTATCACCGGCCGTCGAATCGCTTCGTCGCGGAATTCGTCGGCGACAGCAATTTTTTTGCTGCCACGATCGATTCGGCGCGGCCGGGTGTCGCCGAGTTGGCCGGCATCGGCCGGGTGCGTATCCCGCCGAAGAACACGCTGACCGGCGACGTCGACCTCATGATCCGTCCCGAACGGCTGCAGCCGACCCATATGGTCGACGCGGTCGACGCCAACGAATTCGAAATGACGATCGAAGACACCATCAATTACGGAGATTCCATCCTGGTGATCGGCACAACCCGCGACCTGCCGCTGCGCGCGCGGGTGGTGGGCGCCAGGCCCGACCTGCTGCGGCCCGGCGCCGTGCTGCGGCTCGCCTGGGCGCCGACAGACGCGCATGTGCTTGCACGGGCCTGATGCCCGTTCCAAAAGCAACCACCGCGGTCATGCCGTTAAGTGTCAGATGCATCCATGCCAAGTGAAAAATCAGGTTTTAGAAAAAACCCGTTCGGCCGCTTTATCCGCATTCTCGGGCCCGGTCTCATAACGGGCGCGGCGGACGATGATCCATCCGGGATCGCAACATACTCGCAGACCGGTGCTCAGTTCGGCTACGGTCAGCTTTGGGTTATCCTTTTCACTTTACCGTTGATGACGGCGATCCAGGAGGCGTGCGCGCGGATCGGCATTGTAACCGGAAAGGGCATCGTCGCAGTCGCCAAGCAACACTACGGCATGCCGATAACGGTCACTGTCGTCCTGCTCGTCCTTGTCGCCAACACGATCAATATTGGAGCGGATATCGGCGCGATGGCGGCGGCAGCGCAGCTTGTGTATCCGATAAATTTTGCGCTTGTAACGCTGGGTTTCACGGCACTCATTCTGATCCTGGAGATTTTTACGAGCTATGCGGTTTATGCCCGGATCCTCAAATGGCTGACACTTTCCCTGCTCTCGTATGTTGCAACTGTCTTCATTGTCTCCCAGCCGTGGTCAGCGATTTTGCGGGCGACTTTCGTTCCACACATCGAATTCAGCTTTAGTTTCCTGTTCATCATCACCGGCGTAATCGGCACGACGATATCCCCCTACATGTTCTTTTGGGAAGCAAACCAAGAAGTTGAAGAAGAGCGCGAACGGGGGCTGGTTCGAGGGCCGTCCAGGCCAAAGATAAATTGGCGCGACATACGCCGCATGCGCATCGACAATTTCGCCGGAATGCTGTCGTCCAATATTGTCAGTTGGTGCATCATCGTCACGACTGGTACCGTGCTGCACGGCAACGGCATTACCAACGTCACGACGCCCGCTGACGCCGCAAAGGCACTTGAACCGCTCGTCCAAACGTTCGCCGATGCAGGTTACGTGGCCAAGCTTATTTTCTCCGCGGGCGTGATCGGCCTCGGCCTGTTGGCCGTGCCCGTTCTTTCAGGCTCCGCCTCCTACGCCGTCGCCGAGGCTCTCAACTGGAATGCCAGTCTCGCGCAGAAGCTCAGGCGTGCGCACGGGTTTTATGGAGTCATAACCATCGCCACGTTGATCGGGCTTATGATCAACTTTGTCGGCATCGATCCAATCCGAGCATTGATCGTGAGCGCGGTGATCAATGGAGTCGTTGCGGTACCGCTCATTCTGGTGATTGCCGGGATAGCGAACGACCCAGGGATAATGGGCGAGTACAGAGGGGGGCGAATTTCGAATGGGCTTCTCTGGATCACGTTTATCTGTATGGGAGCCGCGGCTATCGGGATGATCGCGAGTTACTTCATAGTTTGAATCGATGTGGATTTGCGGTGAACCTCTCGACTAATTATGCTTACCGCCTGAAAACGCCCAAGTCCGCCCGAATACTGTGCGGCCACCGCTGGGGCCCGTGATGGCAAAATCGCCGCCAGCTGGTTCGACAGCAAGCGCAACAATGTCATTCGTAGCGCCGTTCCGCCACGCGGCGTTTTCCGTGATCTGGACCGCAACGTTGGTCTCCAACGTCGGCGGCTGGATGTTTAGCGCCGCCTCTGGCTGGCTCATGACCAGCCTCAATCCCGATCCGTTGATCGTCGCGCTGGTGCAGGCGGCCAGCACGTTGCCGATTTGTCTGTTCGCGATCCCGGCCGGTGCGCTGGCCGATATCTTCGACAAGCGTCGTTACTTGATCGTGGTTGAGTCGTTGACCACCGCCGTCTGCGCAGTTTACGCCGTCATGGTATCGCTGGGATCGGCGACGCCGGGCAATCTATTGTTGTTTACTTTTCTTATCGGCGCCGCCGGCGCGCTTACAGTTCCGGCCTGGCAAGCCGTGGTGCCGCAGCTCGTGCCGAAGCAGGATTTGTCGCCCGCGATTGCCGCCAACAGCGTCGGCGTCAATATCTCTCGCGCGCTCGGTCCCGCGCTCGGCGGCGCCAGCATCGCCTGGTTCGGCATCACCCTGCCGTTCTGGATCAACGCCATCTCCAATCTCGGGATCGTTGGGTCTCTGCTGTGGTGGCGCGAGGCCAGGAGGACCAAGACGTTGCTGCCGGCCGAGCGTTTCGGCGGCGCGATGATAACCGGCCTGCGTTACGCCCGGCACAATTTGCATCTGCGGCGGACTTTGATTCGGGCGATCGGATTTTTTCTGTTCGCCAGCGCCTATTGGGCGCTACTGCCGCTGGTGGCCCGCGAGCAGATCGCTGGTGGTCCGGGTCTCTATGGCATTCTGCTCGGTGTCATCGGCGCCGGCGCCGTGGGCGGCGCGTTGTTTTTGCCTTACTTGAAATCGAAGCTTGGGCCAGACCGGCTCATGGCACTCGGCGCGCTCGGCCAAGCCCTGGCGATGGTGCTTTATGGCTTCGCGCATGAGCCTTTTCTTGCGCTTGCCGCCAGCGCCGTCGCGGGCGCGAGCTGGATTGCAGCGCTGGCGATGCTCAGCGTATCGGCGCAGGTGGCGCTGCCCGATTGGGTACGCGGCCGCGGCCTCGCCTTGTACACCACGGTGTTCTTCGGCTGCCTTACGCTCGGGAGCGCCGCGTGGGGTGAGGTCGCCGTCTGGCTCGGCCTGCCGGCAGCGCATTTTCTCGCCGCCGCCGGCGCCGTCATCGCCGTTCCATTGACCTGGCGCTGGAAGCTGCAGACCGGCGCTGGAGTGGATCTGACACCATCAATGCACTGGCCGGCGCCGATCACAAAACAAGCGATCGACGAGGACCGTGGACCGGTCTTGGTCACGGTCGAATACCGGATCAATCCCAAGAACCGGGTCCCTTTCCTCTCGGCGTTGGCACGACTGGGACATGAGCGGCGCCGCGACGGAGCTTATGCGTGGGGTGTCTTTGAGGACGCAGCGGAGGAAGGCCGCGTCGTCGAAGCGTTCCTGGTCGAGTCCTGGATGGAGCACCTGCGCCAGCATGAACGGGTCACCAACGCGGACCGCGTCGTCCAGGACGCGGTTCATCGCTTTCACCTCGGCGGCACTCCCAAGGTGACGCATTTCATCGCCGCGGAATTGTGAAAGGCTGAATCCGACGGCGAAGGCGGTGATATTTCGGCGGTTCCGCACAACCGTTCTTCGGGAAAATCGGTGGCGAGTTTTCCGGGTGATGCTCTAAGATCGCCACTTGTCCGGATCACCAGGTGACGGAGGCCGACCATGGCAAAGTGGCGTTTCGATCGCAGGCGGCGAAGGTTTTTGCGCGCGGCCGGAGCCGCGGCGGCGCTCGGGCCCCTGCTGATCACCGAGCGGACGATTGCGCAGACCCGCACGCTCTACGTCAATACGTGGGGCGGCAGCTATACGGCGGCGCAGGACGCGGCATATTTCACGCCGTTCACGGCGGCAACGGGCATCCAGATCACGGCCGTGACGCCGGTGTCTTATGCGCGCATCAAGGCGCAGGTGGAGTCCGGCAACTACGACTTCGATCTGACCTCGATCAACTCCATGCTGGTGCTGCGCGCCGCCCGCGCCAAGCTTGTCGAGCCGATCGACTGGACGATCTTCAAGAAAGGCACGCTGCCTGACGACGCCATCGTCTCCGACGGCTTTGGCGTCGCCTTCGCCATCCTCGGCACCAATCTGTGCTACCGCACCGACAAGTTTCCGCATGGCGGCCCGAAATCGTGGGAGGATTTCTGGGACGTGCAGAAATTTCCCGGGCCGCGCTCGCTATGCATGAGCGATTCGCCGCGCACCTGCATCTTCGCGCTTATTGCCGACGGCGTGCCGATCGATAAGCTCTATCCGCTCGATTTCGATCGCGCGTTCAAGAAACTCGATCAGATCAAGCCGCATATCAAGGTGTGGTGGCGCGAGGGTAACCAGTCGCAACAGCTCATCCGTGATGGCGAAGTCGACATGATGTCGATCTGGAATGCACGCGGCACCGAATTAAAGCAGCAGGGCGTGCCGGTCGAAGTGGAGTGGAACGGCGCCGTGCGCAGTTCGAGCACCTGGTGTGTGCTCAAGGGCGCGCCGAACCGCAAGCTTGCCTGGGAGTTCATTCAGTTTGTCTCGGGTCCAAAGCCGCAGGCCGAATTCAATACGCGGCTTTATTACGGTCCGACCAATCCCGGCGCCTATGCGCTGATCCCGAAAGACATAGCCGTGCAGCTGCCGACCTGGCACGACAACGAAGCCGTCTCGGTCAAGGAGGACGAGACCTGGGAGGTCGACCGCATCGCCAAGCTCGAAGAACGCTTCACGCAATGGCTGGCGTCCTAAGATGACTGAAGAACTGGTGTTGTACGAAAGCCAGGACAAGATCGGCCTGGTGACGCTCAATCGTCCGCAGAAACTCAATGCGCTGAGCCGCGAGATGCGGCCTGCGCTATCGGCGGCGCTGCGCCGCGCCGACGAAGACGCGGCAACCAGCGTCGTGGTGCTGCGCGGCGCCGGGCGCGCCTTCTGCGTCGGCTACGATCTTGGCGGATCGAGCGGGGCAGACGAAACCTCGCGCAACGATGCGCTCAAATATCACGACCGGCTCGGTGCAAGCCTCGCCATGGAGCTGATGCCCTGGTACATGAAGAAGCCGGTGATCGCCTCGGTGCAGGGCTATGCGCTCGGCGCCGGCTGCGAAATCGCGATGTTCTGCGATCTCACCATCGCGGCCGACGACACGAAGTTCGGCGAGCCGGAAACGCGTCACGCCCAGGCCGGCCCGGGCTTCGTGATGCCGTGGCTGATCGGCTACAAGAAGGCGCGCGAGCTTCTTTATTTCGGCGACATGATCGACGCCCAAACCGCGCTCGACCTCGGCATGATCAACCGGATCGTGCCCGCCGCCGAACTCGCCGACGCCACCATCACATATGCCAAGCGGCTGGCGCTGATCGCGCCCGAAGCGCTCGCCGCCACCAAGCTTGCGATCAATCGCGGCGCCGACGCCGCCGGCTTCCGCAACGCCATGCAGGCCGGCATCGACGTGGTGGCGCCGCTCTACGCGGCAAAGACCGAGATCGGCGAAAAATTCCGCGCCAAGGCGCAGGCCGAGGGGCTCGCCGCCGCGGTCAAGTGGCGCCGCAGCCAATTCGAAGCCTAGGGGGAGAACGCAATGGAAATCAGTCTTTCGGGGCGTGCCGCCATCGTCACTGGCGGCAGCAAGGGCATCGGCTTTGCGGTGGCGAAACGGTTCGCGGCGTCGGGCGCGGATGTTGCCATCGTCGCCCGGACCAGGGACGCGATCGAGGAGGCGGTCGCGGCTATCAGGAAGTCGACCCAGTCTCACGTCATCGGGATTGAGGCCGACGTCAGCAAGGCCGCCGACATCCAGCGCGCCTATGACGAGGCCATGAACGCATTCGATAAGGTCGACATCATCGTCAACAATGCCGGCACCTCGCAGGCGATGCCGTTCGAGAAGCTCACCGACCAGATCCTGTACGACGACCTCGAACTGAAGCTATTCGCGGCGGTGCGATTGATCCGGCTGGTCGCGCCGCAGATGAAGGAGCGGCGCTGGGGCCGCATCATCAACGTGCTCAACATCGGAGCCAAAGCGGCGCGGCCTAACAGCATGCCGACGTCCCTGTCGCGCGCCGCCGGCATGGCGATGACCAAGGCGCTGTCGCACGAGTTTGCACCGCATAACGTGCTGGTGAACGCCATGCTGGTCGGCATCATCCGCGCCGACCAGCATGTGCAGCGGGCGAAACGGACCAACGTGGCGCTCGATGATTACTACAAGCGGCACGACAAGGAGATCCCGATCGGCCGCGTCGGCGAAGCCGAGGAATTCGCCAACCTCGCTTGCTTCCTAGTGTCGGAGCAAGGCGGCTATATCACCGGCACGGCGATCAATGTCGACGGCGGGCGCTCGCCCGTGGTGTGATCAGCGGCAGCTTCGTCAAGCCGGCTGCAGCGTCGCGTCTTGCGCGACGTCGATCTCGCACGGCTGCGTCACCGGCTCGGGTAGCTCGGCGCCGGTGATGTCGTAGCCGACCGCGCGCAGAATTCCGGCCGCCGGACACATGGCGACGGCGAGACGCGTGTAGGGATTGAGCACCGGCGGACGCACCCAGTCGAAACCGGACGCGGCGAGCGAGCCTTGCCAGTCGCACAGCGACTCGCGCCGGGCGCGGCTGTAGCCCGCGGCCTCCGCGAACGAGCTGATCATAAACCGGCGCGTGCCGATGCGCCCTTCCCAGGCGGGGCGCTCCGGCAACCAATCGTTGGCAGCCGAAGTGTTGTCCTCGCGCGTGCTGTAGCCGGTCTCGGTGCGTTCGATGACGCAGCGCTCGCCGGCGTCGCAGCCAACCAGCGTGAAGATGACTGGGCGGGCGACCGGCGTGGTTTCCAGCATGCGCCGCGCCTCGCGGTAGCTGCTGCAAGTTTCGAAGACGTGGCGCAACAACTGATCCGGCGGCATGCGATCGTGACAGGCCCAGGTCGCAACGCCGTTGCGCGCAAAATCATAGAGCCGCAAATAGCGATGCGACGTGCGCCGGTGCATCGGCGCCTGATTGATCGACGCTGCAAAGCGGAACGGCGCCATCGCGGTGAGCGCGCCGACATAGCCCGGCCAAGTGACGCTGAAAAACTCGCCGCCGTCTCCACTCATCCGCGCCACCTCGGCGTGGCGGCCGAGACCTTGAAACGGCCAGTCCAGCGTCCGCGCCAGCCAGGGCGCCCCACCCTCGTCGCGCGCCAGCGCCGTGCACGCCCACTGGTACGAGGCGTTCAGCAGCCACACACCGGGAAAGCCGAGCGTGTCGGCCACCTCGCCGACTTCGCCCACATAGGGCGAGCGCGAGCGCGTGAGCCAGCGTCGCGCCGCCCGGTCAAGTAGCGGCAGCGCCGGCAGCATGACGCGGGGAAAGAACGCGAGGCAGGCATCGCGCAACGCCCGCGCCTCAACAGCCTTCTCACGCGCGTGGCGCAGCGGCCCGCCGTCGCGGACGTCAATCACCGAAATGGCCGGCGCCGGTGTATTCATAATGGCGCGTCACGGGGGCTCGAATTGATCCAACCGAGCCGAGACTAAAGCCCAACAATTGCGGCGGATTTAACGGTCGCGCAGCTTGTCCATCAGCACCTTGTCCTGGCCGCCATCGATCTCGATCATGGTGCCGTTGACGAAAAACGCGAGATCGGAAGCGAGATAGGTGACCAGATTGGCGACCTCGTCGCACTCGGCGATGCGGCCGAGCGGGATGCTCGACGGCGCGAGCTTATCGGCTTCCTCGAAGCTCAGCTTCATGTCGCGCGCCATGGCATTGACCAGGCCGGTCCAGCGCTCGGTGCGCACCGGGCCGGGATTGACGGCAACGAAGCTGATATTGTCCTTGCCGTATTGGCTGGCGAGCGACATCGTCAGGTTTTGACCCGCGGCATTGGCGGCGCCGGGCGCGATCTCCCAGTAGGACACCTTGACGCCATCGTTGCCGATCAGGTTCACCACGCGGCCTTTCTTCTGTGCCCGCATGATCGGCAGCACGTGCTTCATGCAGCGCACGTAACCCATGAATTTCAGCTGCAGCGACTGGGCCCAGTCTTCTTCGGATAGATGCTCCAGCACGCCGCCCGGCGACGAGCCGGCGTTGTTGACCAGAATATCGATCCGGCCCAGCGCCTCGTGCGCCTTCTTGACGAAATTCTCCGCGTCCGCGGGCTTGGTGAGATCGGCCGGGATGGGCACGATCTGCCGGTTGGTGACGCGTGAGATCTCGACGGCGGTCGCTTCCAGCGGCTCCTTGCGCCGCGCACAGATGGCGACGTCGACGCCTTCCTTGGCGAACGCCAAGGTGATCGCCTTGCCGATGCCTTCGCTCGCGCCGGTGACAAGCGCCTTTTTTCCGGTCATCCGCAAGTCCATGGCCGCCTCTCCGTTGTTGCGAGCGAAAGGCAAACTGCAGCAAGCGCGACCGGCGGAGTCAACATGCAAGATCGGCCGGGGCGGCGCGCTCGATCGGCAGGCAATCGCCGTCCATACTTTGGGCATGACGCTGCCGCGCGACCGCCTGCCCCATTAGGGCAAACGGGTCGACAACGGGGTAACGCGGCCGCTACTCAGACGCCGATGGATGCGGCGGCGAGCGTGTCGGTTTCCATATCCTGGTCGCGCACCGCCCCGATCAGCTCCGTCACCTTCTTGATGCCGCGGTCGTCGCACCACGCCGCGAGATCCTCGATGATCGTGATTAGGGCCGTGGGGTTGCGGAACGCCGCGTAGCCGACGCCAACGGCGCTGGCGCCAGCGAGCATGTATTCGACCACGTCCTCGGCCTTGGTGACGCCGCCGATGCCGATGATCGGCACTTTGACGGCCTTGGCGACCTGATAGACCATCCGCAGGATGATCGGCTTGAGCGCCGGCGACACGAGGCCGCCGAACTTGTTGCCCAGCGCCGGGCGGAAATTGTCGGTGCGGATTTTCAGCGACAGAAACGTGTTGGCGATCACCAGGCAATCGGCGCCGGCGTCCTCGGCGGCTTTGGCGACCGAAACAATGTCACCGGCGTTGGGCGAAAGCTTCACCCACAGCGGCTTATCGGTCTTGGCGCGGATCGCCTTGATGCAGTCTCGCGTATAGCCCTCATGCATCGCGAAATTGCCGCCGGTGGAATTGCGCGTCGGGCAGGAAATATTCGCCTCAATCACATCGACATCAGGCACGCTCAGCTCCTGCGCCAGCGCGGCAAAATCCTCGATGCTTTCCGACGACACGCTGACGATCAGCGGCGGCTTGAACTTGGCGTATTCGGGCACGATGTGCTCGACGAAATATTCGATGCCTTTGCCGGGCAGACCGATCGACTGAATGATGCCGCCTTCGGTCTCGGCCATGCGCGGCGTCGGATTGCCGAGCCGCGGCTCGCGGCAGATGGTCTTGGCCACAAGCCCACCGAGCCGATTAAGATCGATGACGTCGTTATATTCCCAAGAGAACGCCCCGGAGGCGGGCGTCACCGGATTTTGCAGCGTGACGTCGCCGATCTTGACCGTAAGATCTACCATGCCACGGCCTCCTGCATGTTGAACACAGGACCATCACGGCAGACGCGCTTGAGCACACGCTTGCCGTCGACCTCAAAGGTTCGCATGCAAACGTAGCAGGCGCCGAACCCGCACACCATGATCTGCTCCATCGCAACCTGGCCCGGGATGTTGTGCTTCTTGCCGAGCCGCTGCATCAGTTTCAGCAGGCGATTGGAGCCGCAGGTGAAAAACGCGTCCGCCTTGCCTTCGGCGATCAGGCCCTCGATGATCCTTTCGACGTTGTCGACGGCGCTGGAATTGTCCGAATCGAGCACCGTGATGGTGCGCGCGCCGAGTTCGTCGAACAACTCTTTCGACATGAGCACGCCGGCGTTTCGCGCGCTCAAGATCGCGGTGACGCCGACGCCGTGCTCCGCCGCAAGCTGCGACAGCGGCGCCAGCGTGGCGAGGCCTACGCCGCGGCCCAGCACCACGATGTTCTTCCACTCCGGCTGCAGCTTGAAGCCGCAGCCGAGCGGCCCCGCCAGATTGAATTCGTCGCCGGGGCGAAGCGAGGCAATGCCGCGCGTACCGCGGCCCTCGACCTTGTAGAGAAACTCGACCTGACCCTTTTGCCGGTTGACGCGATAGACGCTCATCGGCCGGCGCATCCAGACTTCGGCGCCGTCGGGCGACGGACACAGCAGATGAAACATCTGTCCCGCATAGGCTTTTAGCGCGTGCTCGTGCACATCCAGCACCAAGTGGCGGTATTCGTCGTTGACCGCATCGTTGGCAACGACGGTGCCGATGAACTCGCCGACCAGCCGTTGCGGATAGGTATCCCTGTCGCCGACGCGCAACGCCGAGTTGGTGTATTTGCTTTTGGGCTCGGACGACATGGGGCCGGGGTTTTTACCGGAAACCGGGTTGGGTCGAAGTTGGGTGGCGAACGGACTTCATAGGTAAGGCGGTGGGGCTTTTGTGTCAATTTTGGCATAGCGGAAAAGCCGAGCCATCGTGCCCAGAAAGCGAGCCCAAATCGGCACCTCACGGCGTATGGCGACCGAACAGAAATGTCATATTTATCCTGTGATTTTCATAGCTTGGCGCAAAAATCGGATGATCGGACGAGTGGAATAGGCGTGATTCGAACAGCACGGCCCGGTTTTCTCGATACGGCACTTTCAGTGAATTCTCGCCGTTTTGTTCCAAAAATGCTACAATTCGCAGCTGGTCGGTGTCATAGTCCTTTATTTCCCAGTCGGGTGGCGGCGCCTCGCGGCAGACGACGAGCCCGCCACGGTCAGGCGCAAGGTTGGCGGAGGTCGGAGTAATCCAGAAATTCAGGGTGATCGCCGCATCGTCGGCATGGACCTCGACGGCGGAACTGCTTTCGAGACCCTTGAAGGCCCAGGCTTGCGACAGCGGATGCTCCGCCAGCAGCCCGGGAAAGGTCTGACGAATCTCATCGGCAATCTGCAGCACGAGCGGGCAAGCGAGCCCGTCCTCGAGATAGGACGCGACGAAACCGCCGATATGACTGAAATCGTGCCAGATGGTGCTTTCGAGCAAATACCGCCGCAGCGCCGCCAGCGCACGAGGCCGCAACAGGTCGTCGAACGAAATCGCGCCGGTTGGTCCGGTCCGGAATTGGCGCGTGAGGTCTTCGGCATCGGCGCGGGCTGCCACCGCGCCGCCGACCAATTCAGGCGCATCGGCAACGGCGATAGCGGTGTTGTAGTCATCGCCAAGCGATTCTCGCTGCTGCGGCGAAAGTTCGGTTGGCTGGTCCGGAAAATCCGTCGCCACGGATTCATAGGCGCGGGCCAAAGTATCGAAGCGCGAACGGTCGCGGCGGTGCTGGGCGAGATAGCGGAATTGCTTCGCATCGTGGCGGAGCTTGCTGCGCGTTGCGAAGGTCAGAAACTTGGCCTGACCATCTAGCCGGTCGTCGCCGCGCCTTAGTTCATAGGTGCGGGCGAAGTGATCAAGGGCGCGGCCGCGATCGCCGGCCTCAAGCCATAAAAAACCGAGCGCGCGGTGCGCGTCATAATGGCCGGGGTCCAGCGCGCAAACCCGGGTGAAACTCTTGATCGCCTCAGAGGTTCGGCCGAGCGCCACAAGCGCCGCTCCGCGATTGTAGTGCGCCGCGACATGGCCGGGCTCGCGCGCAATCGCTTCGTCGAATAGCGCGATCGCGGCATCGCGGCGGCCATCGGTCGCGGCGATGACACCGAGATTGTTGATGACGCCGGCCTGGCCTGGAGCGAGCGCGAGCGCCGCACGATAGGTCCGTTCGGCTGCTTGCAGCCGGCCGGCGGCATGATGCGCGGCCGCCTGGGCGACAAGCTCACTGAATGCGGTGCCAGGCGGCATGACCGATGACTTTATCATAGGTGACGCGCACGCCTCGCGCGTTAACCATGCTGCGGGGCAGCCCTCCGGGAGGGTTAATTCTTTGTTAACGTAGCTTGCCCACTCCGCCAAACGGTTCGGTCGTGCGCAAGCTCACGTTACGCCACATCAAGACTCCTCGTGCGCTGGCAGCGTTAGGGGCGTTCTTTGTGCCAGAGCCGCTTGGCGCATGCCTCGTCCTGGCGGCGGCGGTCTGGTGGCTGTGCGGCAAACCGTTCCGGCGCGCCGAAGCAGCGATCCTGCCAGAAGCGCCAGAGCCGGGCGTTCGCGTCGAGGGTTACGTGCCAACCGCCGTCATTTCGGCAGATACGCCGTGTCAATGATTTTGGACTGATGAATTTCCGACGGCGTGATATCGCCGACGTGGACCAGGGTGTTGACTGTACTGTCCACGACGCCCGGCGCGATCGCTAGATGACGGCTGAAGGGTTTAAGGTCCTTGATGTAGTAGTCGTAGGTCTGTGTCGCGTATTGCGGCGCCAGCTTGCTGTGCGCGGCGAGAATTTTGATGGCCGTGTCCCTATTATTCTCGTCATAGAGCCAATCGACGCTTTGCGAGAGCGCCGCGAGGTAGCCGCGCGCCTCGTTGCCGTGCGTCTTCAGCCACGCGGGCGTGGAGAGGATGACGAGAAAGCCGTACTGCTTCGCGTAAGCCCCGACATCGAGCAGCTTGTGATAGCCGTCCGCTGCGGCGCGAAAGTCGAACGGTTGGCTGAGCAGCGCCGCCTGGGCGCGATGCGCGGACAGCGCCGCAAATCGATTCGGGGTGGCACCGTCGTAGATTTGATCGATCGAGCTTGGTTCAACGCCCTGCGATTTCACCCACTGATTCCACACGAACGTGAGCAAATCCTTGGCGAACGGCAGGACGACGGTCTTTCCCTTCATATCGGCGGCGTTCTTGATGTCGGCCGCGCTCATGATCGAGTACGGATATTTCATCACCAGCGCTCCGATCATCACCGCATCCGAGCCCTTGGCCATGGCGCGAATCGCCGTGTCGAATGTCGAAACCGCAATTCCGAAGGAACCGCCGACAAGCTGCTGCACGGTATTCGCAACGTTGCCGACATAAGTCACTTTGGGCGCCACGCCGGCCTTGCGGTAGAAGCCCTCGTCCTCCGCGACAAAGCTCGGCCAGTCGGGCGCGATGGGCGCGACATCGCCGACCGCAATGCTCGCCGGATCGGCCGCATGGCTCGCGCCGGGACGGCACATCAGCGCGGCGGCCGCGGCCGCGCATGCAAGGCTAATCGCCATGAGTCGCATGTGTTTCCTCCCAGTTCCTGATCCGCCGCGGGTGCGCCATTCGCCGCGCTTCACTCCGGCTTGATGCCTGCAGCCTTGATCTGGCGCGTCCAGTTCGCCGTGTCCGCACGAATGAACGCGACGAATTGCTCGGGCGTCATGTCCTCCCGCTCCATCGTGTTGACGGTGTAGATTTTCTGCAGGGCCGGAGAGTCCAACGCGTGCGACACGCCCGCTCTGATCTTGGCGACAACAGGCCCTGGGAGATGCGCCGACCCAAACAATCCCCACCACGCGCCGGTGGAAAAGCCGGGCACACCGGACTCCGCGATCGTCGGCAGATCAGGCCGGAACTTGGAGCGATGCGCGCCTGCCGCAGCGATGATCCTGACATTTCCGGCCGCGGCCTGAGCTGTCGCGCTGCCGAGATTGGCGATCAGGACGGCGACCTCGTTGCGCATCAGCGCCAAGTAGGCCGGCGTGGCCCCGCGGTAGGGGATATGGGTCATGCGAATGCCGGTGCGCTGCTTGAAATCCTCCATGGCGACGTGCGCATAAGTGCCATTGCCAAATGAGCCAAAATTGAGCTCTCCCGGCTTCGCCTTGGCGAGCGCAATGAGGTCCTGCACCGTCCGTACCGGCGACTTGGCGGGCACCACCATGACCGGCGTGATCTGGCCGAGCATGAAAATGGGCGTGAAGTCTTTCTGCGGATCGTAGCGCACCTGTTTGTGCAGCTGCGGCGAGGCCGTGATGCCGGCGTTGCTGATGACGCCGAGCGTGTAGCCATCGGGAGCTGACTTGGCGACGATTTCATCGCCGATCATCTCGTCCGCTCCGGGACGATTGTCGACGATCACTGGCTGCTTCCACGAGTCTGAAAGAGCCTGCCCGATGGAACGGGCGAGCACGTCGGTAATGGCTCCCGGCGACGTCGGAACGATGATCCTGACGGTACGGTCCGGATATTGGTCTTGCGCCCGACCAGATTCGCCAAAAAGCGTCAGCACGATTGCCGCGGTGATGAGCGGAAAAACCCTACGCATCCTTTGCTTCTCTCCCTTACTGTAATTTTATGTGGGCGGCCTTGATGATCGGCCACCATTTTTCGATTTCCGCTTTTTGGAAAGCGCCCAGCGCTTCCGGTGACATTTGGTCGGCCGGCGGAAATTGCGCTTCCTGGGCGGCCAGTTTCTGCCTCAGTGCCGGATCGTTCAAAGCCGTCACGGTCGCAGCATTCAGCTTCTTTATAATGTCAGGCGGCGTGCCCTTCGGTGCCCAGAATCCGTACCATGTCGAGACATAGAGGCCCGGCAAACCAGCCTCGTCGGCTGTCGGAATGTCCGGCAGCGATGGCAGCCGCGATTTTGCCGCGACGGCAAAGGCTTTCACCGCGCCGCTGCGGTACAGTTGCGCCGAGCCGCCAGTGACCTGATCGAACAGGAAGGTCACGTGCCCGGCGATGACGTCGGTATCGGCCGCCGCACCGCTCCGGTAGGGCACGATCGTCATATGCACGCCGGTCATGCGCTCGAAATAGATGGTGGCGATATGCGCGACGGTCCCGATGCCCGCGGTTGCCGCCGTCGCCTGATCGGGATGTGCCTTGAGCCAGGCGATCAGCTCGCGCAAATTGGTGGCGGGCACGTCCTTCTTAGTGATCAGGACCGACACGTTCGACGGCAGCAGTGCGATCGGCTCGAGGTCCTTAACGAGATCATACGGCAGATCGTACAGCGCGCCGTTGAACACGTGCGTGCCGAGGTGCCCGATACCGATGGTGTAGCCGTCGGGTGTTGCGCGGACGACGCGGGCAACGCCAATTGAGCCTGCTGCGCCGGGAGCATTCTCGACGATCAGCGGCTGACCGAGGCTGTGCTGCATCTGTGCGCCCAGCAGGCGCGACAGCGTGTCGGCGGGCCCGCCGGCCGCGAAGGGCACGATGATGGTGATCGGCCGCGTCGGATAGGCGTCGCCGAAGGCGGCGGTCGCCAAGCTCAGCACCAGGGCTACGGCGGCGGCGAATACACGCATCGCGAAGCTTCCTCCCTGCCCGCACTAGCGGCGGCTTTTCTCCCGATCAGTCCGGCGCGGCTTCGACCGCAATCTGCAGCGCACGCACGAACCGCGAATTGCCCACATACCAGGCGACCAGCGCCGCAAGTTCGACAATCTCCTGGGGCGAAAATGTCTGGGTAAGCGTCTCGAAAGCGCCATCATCGACCGCGCCGCTGCGCGCCGCCTGATCGACGAAAGCGAGCGCGGCGCGCTCCCGCGGCTCGTATATCGAGGACGTTTTCCAGGATGGCAGCGCATCGATCTTGGCTGCCGGTGCGCCGCAGGCAATCGCGATCGGCCGATGCACCGATTGTTCGTAGGCGGAGTCATTGACCTGCGCGATGCGCAGGATCAGCAGTTCCTGGAGGTCGCGCGGCAGCGAGGATTCTTCGCGTAGCGCCCGCGCATAGCTCGCCTGCGCACGCAGCATTTTGGGCGCCAGCCCGACGACGCGATGGATGTTGAGAACGTGTCCGCGGGTCTCGCGAATCCGCTTGAACATCTCCGCAAGGATGGGGTCGTCGAGCGGCTCCGGAACATTACCAAACCGGGAGACAGAGTGCATTGCCTTGTCGGCGTCATCGCCGGCATTTCGATTCGATTTCTCTGGCTGCGACACGATCAGCACGTCCCTGCCCAATGCGGAACTCAACTAAACTTACGAGGCGCGGCACGAGCGGTCAATTTTCGAAAGAGCGCCCGTTGATTCAACAATCAACGTTTGTGCAAGCATTCTCGCCGCCTATTTTGCCGAGCAGTTTCCGTTACAATGCGCGGATAGCCACGATACCCAGCGGCAGCGAGGACACCAATGGCTGCACCATTACCGACCGACATTGCATGGGCGATCTTCGAACGCATGCTCCTGATCCGGCGCTTTGAAGAAGCGGTGTTGAAGCTTTCGTATGAAAAGCAGTTCGTCGGCCATTATCATTTGTATATCGGCCAGGAAGCGACCGGCGCCGCCGCGATGTCGGTGCTCGACCAGCGCGATTACCTCGCGACCACGCACCGCAACCACGGCCACGTCATCGCCCGCGGCGCCGATCCCGGCAAAGCCCTGGCGGAAATACTCGGACGCGCCACCGGCCTCAACGGCGGGCGCGGCGGCACGATCCATCTGAGCGAGCCCGACCTCGGCTTCATTTCGACATCCGGCATCGTCGGCGGCTGCATTTCGATCGGGACTGGCGCCGGCTACGCCTGCCGTAAGCGCAAGAATGGAGCGGTCTCGGCGGTGTTCTTCGGCGACGGGGCACTCGAAGAAGGCGTCAGCTTCGAGGCGCTCAACATCGCCTCGCTGTGGAAGCTGCCGGTCTTGTTCCTGTGCGAGAACAACAGCACCGGCTCGTGGGCGCCGGGTGAGGGCTATCCGACCCTGGTTCACGCCAGCAGCGATCTATGCAGCATCGCGCGCTCGGTGAACATTCAGACCGTCCGCATCGACGGCGCCGACGCCGCCGCGGCTTATTCGGCGATCAGCGATGCGGCGGCGCGCTGCCGCTCCGGCAACGGCCCGGTCTTCATCGAGGCGGTGACCAGGCGCTGGCCGGGCAGCAATCCGCTTTGGCCCGAGCCGGTCACCGGCGAGACGGACATCGCGATGGCGCTCGGCGAGCGAAAGCCCTCGGGCGAACACGCCGATTGGCTGGAGAACCACGATCCGGTGCTGCGGCTGGGTCGCGCGCTGGCCACCGACGCGGCGTCGATCAAACGAATTCAGTCACTCGACGAACAGACGCGTGCGCGGATCAAGGCGGCGGTGAAATTTGCAATCGACAGTCCGTTGCCGGCTGCAAGCACGGCATACGATCACGTGTTTGCGTGAGGAGACGATCAATGGCAACGCAGAGCTATGCCGCGGCCCTGGTAGAGGCGCTCTATGACAGCTTGGTCGCCGATAACCGCGTCAGTTTGATCGGCAGCTACGTGCTTGGACTCGGTCCGCAGCGGCATTTGATGGACCGTCTGCGCACGGACTTCCGCGATCGCATCGACGACCCTCCGACCTCGGAAGCCGGCGCGGCGGCGATCGGCGTCGGCGCCGCAATGGCAGGGATGCGGCCGTTCGTCGATCTCGGCACCGCAAGCTTCAGCTTTTTGGCCTGGTCACCGGTGATCAACGAGGGCCCTATCGCGCATTACATGTCGGGAGGCCGCATCAGCGTGCCGGTCACGTTTCACCTGCTGCACGGCGTGCGCGGCGGCGGCGCCGCGCAGCACAGCCAGAGCCCGCAAAGCATGATGGCCAACGCGCCGGGGCTGGAAATCGTCGCACCATCAACGGCCGCCGACGTTTACGGCCTGGTCCGCACGGCCTTCATGAGCAACAACCCGACGGTGATCGCCAGCCACGCCAAGCTGCTCGGTATCGAAACCGAGGTGCCGAGCGAAAAGAAGCCGATCCCGTTCGGCCGCGCCGATATCAAGCGCCGAGGCAAAGATGTCACCGTGGTCGCCAATTCGCTGATGGTGCACTACAGCCTCGCCGCCGCCGAAAATCTGGCCAAGGAAGGAATCGATGTCGAGGTCGTCGACCTGCGCACGCTTGCCCCGTTCGACGAGGAGACCGTTCTTCAATCCGTCGGCCGGACCGGTTGTCTCGTCGTGGTCGACGAATGCCCGCTGCGCTGCGGATTCGCTTCGGAAGTATCGGCGACGGTCGTCGAACGCGGCTTCGATCTGCTTAAGGCACCCATCCGCCGGGTCACGCGGGCGCATGTTCCGGTGCCCTACGGCGCGTCGCTCGAAGCCGAAGTCACTCCCGACGTAGAGAAGATCGCGGCGGCGGTCCGGCAGGCCACCGGCGCATAGCGCACAGTACGCTATCGAGGCCGAAGCGCCGCGGAACCGTCACGCAACAGCGCAGCCCAACATCGCTGATATGACCCGGGCTGCGCAAAGGCCAAAAATAAGATGTCGCATCAGGCGGCTTTGACCGCGATCTTCTTTTCCGCCTTCTGCGCTTCGGCGCTCTTCGGCAGCGTTACTGACAGCAGGCCCTTCTTGAAGCTTGCCTCGATCTTGTCGCTGTCGACACCGTCCGGCACCGCAAAGGTGCGCTCGAACGAGCCGAAGCTGCGCTCGCGCATGTAATAGTCTTTCTTCTTCTCTTCCTTTTCATCCTGCTTCTCGCCCTTGATGGTGAGAACGCCGTTGGCGAGCTTCACCTCGACGTTTTTCTCGTCCATGCCGGGCAGTTCGGCGGTGATCTCATAGGCCTTGTCGGTCTCCGAGACATCGACCGCGGGCATTGCCGCGAACGTCGTCTCGCCGCGCCGGAACGGAGCCGCCTCGAAAGACGGCACGCGAAACGGCGAGCGCCAGAAACCACCGTCGAAATCCTCGAACAGGCGATCGACTTCGCGGCGGAGGCTCTCGAACGGCCGCCATGCTTGCGGCACGGCCGCAGGCTTATCGGTTTTCACGGGAACTTTGCCGGGGGTATCAGCCATGACACTTCCTCCACGAGGGTTGTACCGCACGCATATAAGCGCCAGGCACGCAGCCCCACGTTGATCTGCGTCAAGTCATTCCTGCGGCCGATAGACCGGTAACGCGATTGATTTAGATCAAGGCAGACTGGCGTGATCGATGTGACATTTCATTTTGAATCAGGCGCTTGAGGTCCCTCCGACCTGCCTGCAGCTTCGGCGGAGATCGACGGGACCTTCGGCAAAGCAAACAACGTGCGCTCTTTCCATGTACGATCCCGCGGCACGCCGGTCTCCCAGCCTGGCATTTCTTTGGCCGGCCTTCGCGGCCGCGGCTGCGGGCGATATGGCCAATCTGGTCGCCAGCAGTCTCGCGCAATTAGCCGTCGGCGGAGCCGATGGCCGGTTCGCGCGCGAACCACCGTGGACGACGCCGAACACTGTGGCCCTTGAGCTGAATGCGGTTCGGCTGCGCGATTTCACCAATGGTCGGCGCGAACAGCCTGCCACGCTGCTGTGCGCTCCGTTCGCCTTGCATGGCGCGGCGGTTACGGACCTCGCCACCGGTCACAGTCTGGTCGCGACCTTGCAGCAGGCCGGGTTGCAACATCTTCTGGTGACGGACTGGCGCTCAGCAACAAGCGACATGCGCTTTCTTGGCATCGACAACTACCTCGCCGACCTTAACGTCCTCGTCGACGCGATTGGCGCTCCGGTTGATCTCATTGGGTTATGCCAAGGCGGCTGGATGTCGCTGATCTACGCCGCCCGATTCCCCGGCAAGGTCCGCAAACTGGTCGTGGCCGGCGCGCCGGTCGATATCGCCGCCGCACCGTCGGCACTCTCGGCGCTGGCCGAGAACTCTCCGTTGGCGATCTATCGTGAGCTGGTGCGGCTTGGCGGCGGTGTCCTTTCCGGCAGAAACGCACTGAAATTCTGGGGATCGGATCAGATCGATGCTGAAGATATCAGGCAGCTCTCGCAAACCGATCAGACGATCGGCTCGCCCGGCTTTGCCCGCCTGCAAGCGGCGTTCGAAACCTGGAACGCATTCACCGTCGATCTTCCCGGGAGGTTCTATCTCGAATGCGTCGACAGGCTTTACAAGCGCAACGAACTCGCGGCCGGCCGCTTCGTCGCTTTGGGCCAGACCATCGATCTCGGGTCGATCACGATCCCGGTATTCCTGCTCGCGGCCCGCGACGATGAGCTAGTGGCACCGCAGCAACTGCTTGCTGTAGAACGGCTCGTTGGGACCACGGCACAGGATCTGCGCAAGGCCATCGTGCCATGCCGTCACGTCGGATTGTTCATTGGCAAAAGAACGCTGGAGGACACTTGGCCGGGAATTGCACACTGGCTGCTCGGAACGCCGGCGCCGGTGGCCCTCGCAGCGATGGAGTGAGCCGTGGCATTTAAGTCAATCATGGTCTACGTCGATTTCGACGAGCAATCGGAGACGAGGATCGGCGTTGCGGCGGACCTGGCGAAGCGATTCGATGCGGTGCTGATCGGCATCGCCGGCTGGCCGCTGCGCAAATCCGGATCCCTCGCCCATTCCGATACGGAATATCCGTCGACCGAACAAAATCTACAGGCGAAAATTACAGAGGACCTTGAACGGCTCGGCGAAATGTTCCGGCGCTGTGCCGGCTCGGCGCCGCGCAGCATCGAATGGCGCTCTTCGCCGCATTTCCCGAATGAAGTCGTTGCCGCGCAGGCACGCGCGGCGGACCTCGTGATTATCGGCCGCGATCCGCTGCGCGACGATAATTTCCACACCTTCGATCCGGGCGCCATCATCTTGGCCTGCGGCCGGCCGGTGCTGGTGCTGCCAAGCGGCATCAGCCGGCTGAACGCCTCGCGTGTTCTGATCGCCTGGAAGGATACACGGGAGGCGCGCCGCGCGATCTCCGATGCACTGCCGCTCTTAAAGCAAGCGGATGACGTCATCATCGCAGCAGTCGGGTCGCAAGAGACCGAACTCTCCGTGCGCGAACAGGTCGACGACGTCGCCAATTACCTGCAGCGCCACGGGGTCAAAATCGGCGCAAAGGTAGCAACGTCCGCGCGTGACGCTGACGCTCACGTTTTGCTTAAACTCGGCGACGAGCACAAGGCTGATCTGATCGTCGCCGGGGCCTATGGACGCAGCCGGTTGAGCGAATGGATATTCGGCGGCGTCACCCGCACTCTCCTCACCGCCAGCAAGGTGCCCATCCTGTTCGCAAATTGAACGACGCTCAGCGCGCGTCTGTCGCGCGTAGCTTGCCTAATTGGTCAATCGATGCGCAGTCGTGCAAAGACGGCGATCTTGATAGAATCCATCGCCAGCGTGAACACTACCGACGTGCCGACGAGCATGCCGATGATCCAGAGCGGCAGCGGAGTCATCAGGATGCCGAAGGCGGCGAAACAGCCCATCAGCGTGACGTCGCAGAGCGAAGCCAGCGCCATGACTGGCGCTGGGCGCGAGCGCCAGAATCTGCCGCGTTCACGAAGCACGTAAAGATTGCCCTGCCCCGCAAAGCCCAGCATCACAAACGTCAGCGTCTGCATCTGTTGCGGGTTCAAGTCGATCGTGAACCAACACAGGCTCAGGATTACCAGCAAATAAACCAGCCTGAACGAGCCGAGTGGGATCGCAGCGAGCATGAGATTGCGTACGCGCCACGCATTCGGATAAGGCGACGGGCGCGCGCGATCCGCCGCACGCGCCATGGTCACGAAGTCGTTGGTGAGCATCGCCAGCGCTTGCAGGAACGGCGTCAGAACCGCGTGACCGGTCACGATCAGGCCAAAGCCGAGGACGAGAAGCGTGACGCATTTGTTGACGAGGATCATCAGCGTAAAGGTCAAGACGCGTTGAAATGCGGAGCGGCCCTCGTTGATGCAGGCAACGATGCCGGACAATCCCGGTTCGGTCAGCACCACGCCGGCCGCCGCCTTGGCCACATCCGTCGCGGTCGACACCGCGATTCCCATTTGAGCCTGGCGCAGAGCCGGTGCGTCATTGGCGCCGTCGCCGCACATGCCGACGGCGTGACCTTGGCGCTGGAATGCCTTGACCAGCTCAAATTTCTGCTCGGGAAACACCCCGGCATAAACGGCAAAATCGCCTGGGCTGGCGCTTTCGGGGATACCGCCCGGGGGGCAGACCGGGCCGTCGAGGCCGATGCTGTGCGCGACGGTCGCCGCCGTCGTCGGCGCATCGCCAGTCACCATGACCGGAATGACACCCAGCGAGCGCAGCTCAGTCAGCAGTTGGGCCGAATCCGGCCGCGGCGGATCGCCAAAAGCGATAAGGCCGATCAGCTCGAGCGCGCCGTCAGGACCCGCTGCGACGGCGAGCGTTCGATATCCGGCGCGATCGAGCGCCTCCAACTGTTCGACCGCTTCCACACTGATTGGCACGAAGACACTGACTGCCGCAGGCGCGCCTTTGATGATCCTTATCTCGCGACCCTGATCGACTGCGGTTGCCTCGGCCATCTTTGCAGTGGGATCGAATGGTTTGAAGCTCGTCGCCAGTCGCGGCATGCGGCCGCTACCGTTGCGTTCAGCGAAGAGCTTGCGGATGACCGTATCGATCAGATCCTGGCCGTCGGCGGAGCTTGCGAGCGCAGCAATTTCGAGGACGTCGGCTTCATCGCAACCAGGCTTGAGCGGACGAATCACACGGACCGACATTTCGTTTAACGTCAACGTTCCGGTCTTGTCCGAACACAGCACGTCGATGGTAGCCGCCTCGTGCAACGCCGACAGTCTGGTCAGCAACACGCCTTTGGCGGCCAGCGTCCTGGCGCCCAGGGCCGCCGCCAAGGTGAATGTGGCTGGCAAGGAGGCCGGCACGGCCGACAACATCGCAGTCAACACAAGCAGGGTGATTTGCTCCAGGCTGATCTCGCGCGCGACCGCATAGGCGACGATGCCAACGACCACCGCGAAATTGACGACCGTCAGATTGCGCACCACCGCCAGCACGGCTTTCTGCTCGGCGCTCTCCACATGGGCGGTGCTGACCAGTTCGGCCGTTCGGCCAAAATAGGTTCGCGTGCCTGTCGCCACCACTCTGGCGTTAGCCTCGCCGCGGCGCACGAGACCGCCCGCATAGGTCATCTTGCCATTCTCCGTCTCGACCGGCATCGACTCGCCGGTCAACATCGATTGATCGACCAGCAGCGAGCCGTTCAGCAGCACGATGTCGGCAGGCACCACATCGCCGAGCGAAACCTGCACGATGTCGCCCGGGACAAGATCCGCCGCCGGAAGGTCGACCCATACGCCGTCGCGCTTGACGCGTGATTGCAACGCCAGCCGCTGTTTCAGCAGTGCTAGCGCCGCGTTGGCACGACCTTCCTGAAACACGCCAAGCGCCACGTTCAGGATCAGGAGCGCGGCAATCAGCGCGCCCGTGAGGCGCTGGCCGATGGCGATTTGCAGGACGATCGTCGCCTCCAGCATCCAGGGCACGGGAGACCAGAAATGCCGCGCCACCCGGACCAGCGGATAGACATGCTCTTCGACGACTGCATTGGGTCCAAATTCGGCACGCCGGCGAGTTGCCTCCGCCGACGACAGGCCGGTTAAATCGAATTGATCGCCGGTCGCCGTCGCTTCGGCCTTGAGGTTCATGACAGGCGTGGCCGTCTTGATTTGCATCAACGCCGCCGCCCCCCGTTCCGATTATACAGGTTCGGGGGGCGTTCAACGCAATAGTC
Organism: uncultured Alphaproteobacteria bacterium; assembly: GCA_963729965.1. Classification (GTDB taxonomy): domain Bacteria; phylum Pseudomonadota; class Alphaproteobacteria; order Rhizobiales; family Xanthobacteraceae; genus BOG-931. The sequence continues at coordinate 735,500 of CAVSPX010000002.1, read as the reverse complement.
CTGGTAGAAGGAGCATCGAAATGGCCACACACCGCCAAATCAATCGCCGGCAAGTCAATGCTGGGATACTTACGACTGTTGCCGCGACTGTAACCGCCACGAAGAGCTTTGCGCAGAGTCCTCAGCCAATTGTTTTGCCACCGCCCGCCATGGAAGGCGGAAAGTCGCTGATGCAGGCGCTGCAGGATCGTCAGTCGATCCGCGCTTATGCGGACCGGGCGCTGTCGAACCAGGATATCTCCAACATCTTGTGGGCCGCCTGGGGCGTCAATCGTCCGAAAGATGATGGCCGCACTGTGCCGCGCTGGCGCGACGCCTATCTGCTGGACATTTACGTCATCCGGGCCGACGGCGTCTGGCTCTATGAGGCCAAAACCCACCGGCTGTTGTTCCACATGCCCGACGATCTCAGAGGTCGGACGACGACGGGCCAGCCTTTCGTTGCGACTGCGCCGGTCAATCTCGCTTATGCCGTCGATATGTCCAAGATCACAGGCGAGTCGGAAAACGATAAGAACGCGACCGCCGGCGCCACTGCCGGCGTGACCGGGCAGAACGTCTATCTTTACTGCGCGTCTGCGGGGCTTGCGACGGTCTTCCGTGAGAGCGTCCCGCCGGCGCTGGCCAAGACCTTACAGCTTGGTCCCGGACAGGTCATCCAGTTTGCACAGACGATCGGCTACCCGAAGACCTAAGACCGCGGCAACGGCCGTTACCTTTTATTCTTAGTCACGGGCAGCCACAATTTCGCGACGGCTCTCTCGGCGGAGCACGCTATAGCGGACGCGCGGGCTATTCCGGTTCGCGATGGTTGCGGCCCAGAAGGACGGCGTGCAACTCGGAATTGATCTAGCGCAATGCGATCTACGAAACCAATGCGACCATGCAATTGCTTTGCAAAGGAGAATTACAATGTCGCTTAAGACTGTATTGGCGGGCGTCGCCGCCGTCGCGTTATTGGTGGGTACCGCGCTGATGCCGACCAGCGCCTCAGCACAACGTGGGGGCCATGGAGGCGGTGGCCATGGAGGCGGTGGCCATGGCGGCGGGAGCTTTCATGGCGGTGGAGGCTTTCATGGTGGAGGAGGCTTTCGTGGTGGAGGAGGCTTCCGCGGCTTCCGTTATGGCGGCGGGATTGGTGTCTATCCCGGGTGGGGATATGGCTTCTATTCAGAACCCTACTATTACGGACCGTCATGTGGTTACGTGCACGTGAGATACTACCGGTACGGTCGGGTTCACTGGCGCTTAGTCTACCGATGCTACTAGCGCGTCCTTCTCGTTCGGCAGCGGCCGAACGCAAATCGAGAAGTTCATGCGCCGGCCGTTGATCCGGCGCATAGCTTCACGATAAATTGAAGATGAAGTTTCGGACAGCCGAAGATCTTAGTGAAGGCGATGCTGAATGGCGTCGACTACATTTGATCCACATCAATGCTGAATCGCTTCAAGGAGTGGGTGTTATGCCAAAAGAATCCCAGAACGAACGGACGGAGACTTCCGCGCTGAGCTCGATGCCGGTGGGGTTCGCGGCCGCCGGGCGGAAAGGCTTCGAGGACTTCACCAAAGCGCAAACTGAACTGATGGAGAAGCTTCGGGAATCGAACCGGCAGTGGATCGAGCGCGTACAATCGGAGGCAAATTTGGCATCCGAATTTGCTTCCAAATTATCGGCAGCACGCTCGATCCCTGACGCGATGTCGGCCTGTCAGGAATGGACGAGTCGGCGGTTCGAGATGATGGCCGACGACGGCAAGCATCTCCTTGCCGATACGCAAAAGTTCATGGAGACGAGCGCGCGGCTTTTATCGAAGGGCTGGTTGTCCGACCGGCCCGGCGCGAGCACATAGAGATCGGGCCCTCTGCCCGCCGGAAGTCATACTGCGCGTCCGCGCTTGGGACGCGGCAGCGTTTATGACTCTCACCGGGTGCTTGAATTTGAATCGCTGGGGAGGCAATGCCGAAGAGAAAAATGCCTGTAGGGAGGCCGCAATGGAAATAATGGAAATCAGAGCGACCGTTCAGGTGCGCCCGGACGTTCCTGCCGAGGAACCTACGTCGCACGATCTCATCATGCGGATTCTGAAGTTGCGCTGGATGGGGATGGAGAGTGAGGCCAATCGAATGGAGCTTGCCCTGCGCAGCGCAGATCCGCCATGTACTCTACTCGCCGGCCCATTCGACACCGATTAGGGCGCTTTACTGCATTTGCACGTAGGCGCCCGGTGCGTCGGAAAGCGGCGGGTAGCCCGCCTGTGGCGCGCCCATCGGCGGTGTTCCGCTGGGCGACCCTGAGCGTTCGTTGAGCCACGCAATCCATTCCGGCCACCACGATCCATCCTTGCGCCGCGCCTCGGCCAAATATCGCTCGGGATCGAGATAATGCTCGTTCGTGGTTCTGACGCGGAAGCTGCGTCCGCGATGGCCGGGCTCCGACACAATGCCGGCATTGTGGCCGCCGCTGGTGAGAAGATAGGTCACTTCGGTCTCAAGTTGCAGATTGATCTTGTAGGTCGATCGCCAGGGCGCGACATGATCGCGCTCGGTGCCCACGGCGAAGACCGCCACGCGAACGTCCTTGAGCGCGACAGGCATGCCGCCCGCCACGCAGCGGCCTTCCGCCAGGTCGTTATCAAGAAACAGTCTTCGCAGATATTCCGAATGCATCCGATAAGGCATGCGAGTCGCATCCGCGTCCCAGGCCATCAGGTCGGTCATCGGCTCACGCTCGCCGAGCAGATAATCGTGCAGCACGCGCGACCAGACGAGATCGTTCGATCGCAGCATTTCGAAGGCGCCGGCCATTTGCCGGCTGTCGAGGAAGCCCTGCTCCCACATCATGTCTTCCAGAAACGCAACCTGGCTTTCGTCGGTGAACAGCAACAGTTCGCCGGCCTCGGTGAAATCGGTTTGCGCCGCAAGCAGCGTGAGCGTCGCAAGGCGGTCGTCGTGGTCGCGCGCCATGGCCGCGGCCGCGATCGAAAGCAGCGTGCCGCCGAGGCAATAGCCCGCGGCGTGGACTTTTCTGTCCGGCACGATCCGGCCGATGGCATCAAGCGCGCTCATGACGCCGAGCAGGCGGTAATCGTCGATACCGAGATCGCGATCGTCCGGCTCGGGGTTTTTCCAGGAAATCATGAAGACCGTGAAGCCTTGCTCGGTCAGATATTTGACCAGCGAATTGTGCGGCGACAGATCGAGAATGTAATATTTCATGATCCACGCCGGCACGATCAGGATCGGTTCCGGCCTGACCTCTTGGGTCACCGGAGCATATTGGATCAGCTCGATCAGGCGATTGCGATAGACCACCTTGCCGGGCGTTATCGCGACATCGCGGCCGACCTGAAATTGCTCGGTGCCGGCCGGCTTCTTGCCGCCCAAGGCGCGCTCGCAATCTGCAAAAAAATTCTGCGCGCCGCGCACCAGATTGAATCCACCGGTGCCTATTGTGCGCCACAAGATTTCCGGATTGGTCAGCAGGAAATTCGATGGCGCGGTCACGTCAAGCAGCTGCCGCGCGGCGAATTCCACCATGTCTTCGTGATGTTTCGACACCCCGCGCAAGCCGGTCGTGGCATTGTGCCACCATTGCTGCTGCAGCAAAAAATTCTGATAGATGAAGTTGAAGGGCCAGTGGCGCCACTTTTCATCGGTAAAGCGGTGATCCTGCGGCAGCGGCTCGATGCACACTTCCGCGCTCGGGCCTTCGGCCGCACAGCGGAGCGCATAGTTGGCGAAACGCATCGCCTTGCGGACTGCCTTATCGGCAAGCTGCATGCGTTTGCCCGGTGCGGCGGCGAGATGCGTCGCCCAATCCCAATAAGCTTGAGCAAGCGAGGCCGGCGACAATCCTCCGGTCATGCGTGCAAGTGCAGCATGCAGCGTGCGGTCGGCGACGTCAGCCAACGCAGTGACGCTGTAGGAGTCACGCTCACCCGGCTCGATCGCGGCACTAAGAGCCCCGGCCGCCATCCGCGGCTGATCGGCTGTTTTCGGCGCTACAGCCGAGATTTCGGCAGGTACCATCGCGTCATTCGTCATCGCCATCGGCCGCGGAACCCGTGCCGGCACAGTCATGGGAGTAGCTCCACATGGTTACAAGGATGCGACGTTTCACGACGAGCCGTCATCGCGTTGAAAAAAGCCCCGGCCAAAAGTGGCCGGGGCCGAGTGCTGGCATCCGCGTCCCCTGGGAGGGGGGAACCCGGTCGCAATACCAGCAGAGAAAAACTACCCACCTGGACCGAGGCCGCTTTGATCTGCATCAAATCCGAGCGGTTCAATGAACGGGGCGGTTATCCGTGCCCCTGGCTTCATCTTCCGCCGACGGAATGGCAATCCCAGACATCGGCTCAACCCAAACAAGATGATCGTGGAGCGCTTTCACGCCGGCAACATTCTCGGCCGCAACGATGAGCGCTCTCCGCTCGCGCTCGTCGGTGATGATGCCGGATAATTCCGCAATGCCGTTGTGGACCGCGACGTTGATTTTAGGCGCCCAATGCTTGTCGGCGAACGCGGCCACAATCCGATCGCGAATTGCCCCGTCGTCAGCCGCCGGACCATGGGTATAGCGGGCATTCTCAATCAGTGCGTCCATGAGATTGGCGCGGCTGACGATGCCGACGATACGGTTATCGCGCACGACCAGGAGCCGTTTGACGTGCCGGCGTTCCATCAACTCGACCACGGTTTCCAGCGAGTCGTCCTCACTGACCGTGGCCGGATCGGACGTCATCACTTCCTCGACCGTGCGGCCAGCGGTGTGGACGTATTCGGCGGCGAGACGGCCGGGCCCGAGCAGGAACTCCAGCCATTTCGGCCGCTGCCGCTGCGTCCCAATCTCACCCCGGCGCAGAAAATCGCCTTCGGTCACGATACCGACCAGCGCGCCGACAGCATCGATCACCGGCAGACCGCTGACCCTGTTCTGCAACATCAGCTGCGCGGCTTCAAGCACCGACTGATCGGCGCGAACGGAGATCACGTTCCGCGTCATCACGTCACGAACCTGCATCATCATGGTAAAACCCTCCCGTACCGCAATGCTTTCAGCTCACTATCCTGTGGAGCGCAGCGCGGTTGCGCAACACGACGTGCCGCGAGGTCGGCAGCGCGATCGCAGCGGAGCATTCCAAAGCAGTCAGCGTCCGCGATACGGTCTCGATACTCAGGCCAAGGTAGTCGCCGATATCCTGGCGCGACATCGGCAGTTCGACGGCATCGTCGGCAGACAGGCGCTCCGCCATCTCCAGCAGAAAACCCGCGACGCGTTCCTGGGCGCTCTTGATCAGCAGCATGACGCGGTCCTGCGCACGCCGCAATTCGCGCCCAGTCAACGCGAAAAGCTCATGAGCAATTACCGGATCGCGCCCGGCAAGGCTATCGACTGCGCTGCGCTTGATGACCAGCACCTTGCTCTCGGCGATCGCTTCCGCCGAGACGGTGTGCTCGTCGTCGAAGCTCAGGCCGAAAACTTCCCCGGGCAGATAGAAGCCGCTGATCTGGCGACGGCCGTCGCTCAAGGTCTTGTAGGTACGAACGCAACCGCTCATCACCTTATAGAGAAAGTCGGCGGGCTCGCCCTCGCCGAAGATTTCGCTGTTACGCAAATGCGACATGACGGCGCCCATCAGGTGAATCGTCTGGGTCAGCGGCGCATCGGCCGTTTTGGCGCGGACCGATACTGGCGGAACTGCACGAGCGGACTTCGGCGCGGGATGAAAGGCGTTATGGCGGATCGTGGTCTGGGAAAGCATGGCGACGTCCCTCCGAGGCGTTTCGGAGGTATTGGTAGTTCCACCTCTCAAGGTAAAAAATTCAGATGTTGTCCCTAAGTAATATCCCGGAGGATGGCCGAGGCATGCTCAAGGCCTCAAACCGCATCCGGAAAAGCCTGCTTTTGCAACGTTTGCAACGCATGACGGCCGGCCAAGGCTTTGTAATTGCAGGCGAAAGACTTGCGGCTTTTGGCCTTGCGGCTCGTTGATCTTCGTCAATCCGTTTTTCTGACCGGCGACTACGTTTGAGCTTCATTGCGCAGCCTTGCGCGTCACGCCTCCTTCAGCACCCAGCCACGGGAGCAGGACAATGGACTTAAAGGAAGCAATCTACTCGCGCCGCGCGACGCGGGAGTTCACAGCAGATCCGATCGACGAGAAGACAGTGCGGGCGCTGATCGATGCGGCCGTGCAGGCGCCAAGCGCGGTGAATACGCAGCCGTGGTCGTTTTGCGTCATTCGCGACAAGGCTTTGCTCGCCCGACTATCACGCGAATCCAAGGCGTATATGGTCAAAAGCACCCCGATCGGGCTCCTCTCGCATCATTTCAGTCAGATCCTGAATGATGAAAGCTTCGATATCTTCTATCACGCGCCCATCCTCATCGTGATCTGCAGCGCAGCGGAAATCCCCTGGGCGGTCGAAGATTGCGCGCTGGCCGCGGAAAACCTGATGCTGGCGGCGCGCGCCGCAGGACTCGGCAGCTGCTGGATCGGCTTCGCGCAAGGCTTTCTTTCCACGGCGGAAGGCAAGGCGGCATTGAAGCTTCCGGCCGCCTATAAGCCCGTCGCTCCCATCATCGTCGGTCATCCGAAATCCTGGCCTGCGCCTGTTCCGCGCAAGGAACCTGAAATCCGCTGGATCGATGCGTGACGCTCATGATGTGCGCTCGATTTCGCGCGCACGGCGTTTGATGCGGATCAAGACGCCCGGCTGCGAGTTGTCTATTCTGTCCGGCGTATTGGAGACATGACATGAACAAAATCGCCATTCCTCACGATGCCTTGGTGTTCGTCGGTGACGGCCAGAGGGCACTTTTCCTGCGCAACGCCGGCGACGAGAAATTTCCCAATCTGAAGACCGAGCGGGTCTTCAGCGACGACAATCCACCCACGCATGAGCAAGGCACCGACCGCCCGGGCCGCGGGGTCGAAAGTGCCGGAACGCATCGCCACAGCAGCGTCGAGCCGACCGACTGGCATACCCTCGAGAAGGAACGTTTCGCCGACCGCGTCGCGGCAGCCTTGGAGAAGCTGGTGCGCGACGAAAATACCAGCAAGATCGTCGTGGTGGCGCCGCCGCACACGCTTGCCGAGTTGCGGCATGCGTTTCACGCCGACGTCAGGAAGCGTATTATCGCCGAGGTCAACAAGGACCTGACCAAGCATCCGGTCTGGGAGATCGAAAAGCACATTCTGGCATGAGAATATATTGGCATGCCGTATGCGAGGACATTTGTCGAAGACCGGCAAGAATAAGCCGCCGCCCATCGCATTGCTTGGGCCGCCGTGAAGCGATCCTACGTCAAGCTCGGCAATGATTGGGTGGCGCGCCGGTAAACCGCGCGGTTCGCGCCGGGGCGCCCTGCTGTGCCCGTACCACCGCGCGATGAACAACGATATCCGTGATTTCCTCTAGCCTATCGTCTGCATGATCGTTCGGCGCACCAGCGCTTCAAACAGCGGCAGCTTGTAGGCATTTTTGCTGAGCGGCGTGGCGCCGTCGAGCGCCGCGCGCGCGGCTTCCGCGACGATTTTCCGGTCGATCCGCCGGCCGACCAGGAGAGCTTCGGCTTTCTTGGCCCGGTGCGGCACCGGTGCGGCAGCGCCAAGAACAATCGCGGCGCGTTGGCAGACACCGCCCGCATCGAGATCAAGCACGGCAGCCACGTCGGCCAACGGCCAATCGAAGGAATCTTTTTCGCCCTGCTTGATGTGCGCCATGCGCACGCTCGGCGAGAGTTCGCGGCAGGCGGATGGCAGCGAGGATTTCGTGCGGTTCAAGCTTGTTCTCGCGCTGCATATCCTGCTCGACGGGGACGAAGAAGTCTTCCAGCAACAGACGCCGCACGCTGCCCGACGCGCCGATGATCTCGATCGAGGCGCCGAGCGCGACCAGCACTGTCGCTGCCGTCGATGGATGGACGATGGCGCAGGGCACGTTGCCGAAAATCGCGTGGTATTGGTTTTCGCCATGGACGGCAAAGCAATGACCACCGCCTTTGCGCAGGCAGCGAAATGCGTGCGAACGCAGATACCAGCAGCGCGGCCGCTGCAAAAGGTTGCCGCCGAGGGTCGCAACGTTGCGGATCTGCGGACTGGCCGACGCGCCGAGCGCGTCAGCAAGTGCGCCGTAGCGCTGACGTATGATCGAATGCGCGGCGAGCGCTGCCAATGTGACCATCGGCCCGATGCGCAGCCCGCCGTCCTGCTCTTCGGCGATCGTGTCGAGCCCGGGCACCTCGCGCAGGTTAATCACCTTGGACGGCGCGAGCAGCCCCTCTTTCACCAGATCAAGCAGATCGATGCCGCCGGCCTTGACGACGGAGACATCGCTCTGGCCCGCCAGTTCGGGTGGCGAGGTCATGGCATGGGCGACGGTCGCGGACGCCGCCGTGGCGGCCTCGGCGATCGTTTTTGGCGTGGCAAAGGCGAACAGGTGCATGGCCGTCAACTCCTTTGCGCGACTTTGCCGAGCGCTGTGAGCACGGCGGCCGGATTCATCGGCAGGCTGCGCAAGCGGACGCCGACGGCATTGTAGACGGCATTGGCGATTGCCGGCGCGGTGGCGATGTTGGCCGGCTCGGCGATGCCATAGGCGTCGGTCGCGCTCTGACCTTGGTAATTTTCCAATACCACAACGTCGATCTGCGGCGTCTCGCGCACGCCGACGAGCTTGTATTGCTCCAAATCCGGATTGACCATGCGCCCGGTCGCCTGATCGAGGATGCGATCCTCAAACAGCGCGTAGGAGACGCCCATCAGGACGCCGCCCTGCACTTGGCTTTCGATCTGCCGCGGATTCATCGGCCGGCCGCAATCCTGCACGGCGACCACGCGCTCGACGCGGATAATGCCGGTCTCGGTGTCGACCGCGACTTCGGCGAATTGCACACCGCCGAGATCGCGCTGCGCCAGCGCGGCGTCCTGCCCCATGCGCCGACGAAACCCGCCATAATCATCGCTGCGGGAAGCGACCGCGGCGATGCGGTCGGTGCGCAGATGGCTGGCCGCCTCCTTGAACGCCACGTACCGCGACGGATCGCTGCGAACGAGAATCTTTCCGTCGCGCGCCATCAAATCATCGGCGGAAGTATTGAGCAAAAGCGCCACTTCAGCGAAGAGCTGTTGCTGAACATGCCATGCAGCTGTACGCGCCGGCGGCGTCACCGACGCCGTCGTGCGGCTGCCGTAGGACGGGCCGCCCGGTGGAAACTCCGTATCGCCGATGCGGACGGTGATTTGGTCGGGATGAAGTCCGAGTACCTCGGCAACGGTTTGAGCCAACACGGTGGTAATTCCCGTGCCGATATCCTGCACGCTGGAGAGCACTTCGACGGAGCCGTCGCGCGCGACCCGCACCTCGCAAGCGGCGTTGGTCTGCACGTTGGCGCCCCACAGCGATTGCGCCACGCCGTGGCCGCGCTTTAGCGGGCCGGAATCCGCGCCGGGCGGTCGCCGGCGCGACCAGCCGATGCGCTCGGCGCCGATCCGGCGTTCTTCGCGGCGGACCGGGCTCGGGTCGATCCGGTCGCGCAACGCGAGAGGATCGATGCCAAGACTTTCCGCCAGTTCATCAATTGTCTGTTCCAAGCCAAACGCGCCGGGCGTATTCCCGGGTCCGCGCATCGCGCAGCCCGGCCCCGCATTGATGAACACATCGTGCTGCGCACCCGCGAAATTCGGGCAGGAATACAACGCCTCGGCATTGTTACCGACACCCGCTCCGACCGTGACACCCGCGGTGCCGTAGCTCACCAGCGAGATGGCGGTGAGCGATCCATCGCGCTTGGCGCCGATGCGCAAGCGGTGCCAGGTGCCGGGCCGATTGCCGGCGTCCATTTGCTCCTCGTCGCGCTCCAGGAACAGGCGCACCGGCGCTTTGGCCTGGCGAGACAGCTCAATGGCAAAACGGCCGTAATTGCCGAGCGACGATTTCGAGCCAAATCCGCCGCCCATGGCGTCGACGATGACGCGGACGCGGTTGAGCGGCAAACTGAATGATTCCGCAATCTCGTCGCGAACGCCCGCGGTAAACTGGGTCGACATGTAAACGGTGAGTCCATCAGCGCGCCAATCGGCCACGATGGCGTGCGGCTCGATGCAGCAATGGGTCTGGACGTCGGTCGAGTACTCGCCTTCGACCACAACGTCGGCCGCGGCAAACCCCTTCGTCACGTCGCCGCGTTTGGCGATTGCAGGGCCGCGAACATTGCCATTGAGCGGCAAGTTCGCTGCAGCCGGGAAACCCGAAGGATGTCCCGCAGGCGCAGTCGTATCGTCATGAACCAAAGGAGCGGCAGGATCGCGCGCCTTGTCCATGTCGGCGACGAACGGCAGTGCTTCATAATCGACACGAATAAGGTGCAGCGCCGCTTCGGCGGCCGGCAGTGAAACGGCCGCAACGGCCGCGACGGGCGCGCCGACATAGTGCAATTTTGCGCTGGTCGGATCGGCAGGATCGGCGATCGTCAGAACCGCGCAGACGCCAGGATGATGGGCGACCGCCGAGACATCGATCGATCGCACAACGGCATGCGGCAACGGCGAGCGCAACACGCGTGCGTGCAGCATGCCCGGCAGCTGCATGTCGACCGTGAAGCGCACGGCGCCGGTGACTTTGCCGCGGCCGTTGGGCCGTGGGAACGACTTGCCGATGATGCTGAGTTCGCTGTTCGGCGGCAGCGGCGGCGGTTCGTCGGCTGGTATCTGACGCTCTACCGTGCCCAGGCCTACGCTGGCGATGCCAGAGGGAAAGGTCGCCGTGTGCAGAGTTTCTTGCTTTGCCACGCTCATGCTCCGTGCGCTTTGGCTGCGGCAAGTGTTGCGGCGATGACGTGCGGATAGGTGCCGCAGCGGCAATAGTGTCCGCTGATGGCGGCACGAACATCTTCGGCGCTCGGCTCCGGGTTGCGCTTCAGCAGCGCCGCGCAGCTCATGACCATGCCCGGCGTGCAATACCCGCATTGCAGCGCATCGTGATCGATGAAAGCCTGCTGCACGGGATGCAGCGTCTCGCCCTGCGCGAGGCCCTCGATCGTCGTAACGTTCCGCGCGCCGACATCGATGGCGAGCATCATGCAGGCGCAAATGGGCAGACCGTCGAGCCAGACGGTGCAGGCCGAGCAGGCACCCCGATTGCACGCAATCTTGGTGCCGGTGAGACCCAATGGCCCGCGCAAAACCTCGGCGAGCGTCATGCTCGTTGGGACCTGCGCCGTCCGTACCGCGCCGTTGACATTCAGGCTGATGGTAACCGGGTGCGTCGCTGCCAATGGCGCGTCGTTTCCGCCGTCTTGCGCTCGTGCCGTCATCGGTTGGGCCGCATTGATCATTGTCGCTCCAGCGGTCGTCACTGCGGAGCCGCGAAGAAACGACCGGCGCGATAGGTCACTCACCACATCCGCTCCGCCTAAAAAGTTGGCGTATGTCACCCCTCCCCGGGAACCTTACGCATCCGCCGCTCCATGGCCTTGATCTACGTCAAGCCGTCCTATGGCCGATTCGGAGGCTTAGCGCTCATCTCGCAGAAGCTCGGCCGATGGAAACCTCTGACTTGGATCAAATGATTTGGATCAAAGCCGCAGGCCGCCATTGCGGGCATAACAATCCCCGACGTTTGTGGAGGCGAGCGCATGCACGCTCCGTTGGCTCAGCGATCGAAAACCGAAGAGGCCGAGGTAACCGCGCGCAAGTGGGCCGGGCCAAGAGCCTGGCTGATCGCAATCGTGGTCGCCGGTGCGGCGCTGGCGGCTTATTTCGAGCGCGGCACGCTTTACGATTGGTTTGCCGGACCGCGGGTGGCCGCTACGATCCTGGTATCGGGCAATATCGAGGCGCACCAAAGCGTACTCGGCTTCAAGACTGTGCAATCACGCATCGTCGAACTGCCCTTCGACGAAGGCCAGTGGGTCGATAAGGGCACGCTGATCGCGCGGCTCGACGACGCCGACTATCGTCAGCAGGTGGCGATCAACGAGGCGGCGCTCAACATGCAGCAGCACCAGCTTGCGGCGGCCGAGCAAAACCTTTCGGCCACCACCCAGACGGTGGCAAGCGACGCCGCCGACCTGACCTTCCGCCAGCAGGAATATGACCGCGCGGCTTTGTTGTTGAAACAAGGTTCGGGCACGGTCGAGCAGCGCGATCTCACTTACGCGGCCTTGCGGCAGTCCACGGCCGCCCACGAGCGCGATATCGCGCTGAAGAACGCCGCTGCGCGGCAAGTCGAATTGGCCAGGGCCGCAATCGAAAGCGCGCAAGCGACACTGAAAATGTCGCAGATCGTACTCGGCTATACGGTTTTGACGGCGCCGTTTTCCGGCGTCATTCAGGTGCGCCAAGCCGAACTCGGCGAGATCGTGGTACCCGGCACGCCGGTGGTGACGCTTGCCGACCTCGACCACGTCTGGCTGCGCGCCTACATCAACGAGACCGACATCGGAAGGGTCCGCTACGGCCAGGAGGCGGACGTCACCACAGATACCTATCCGGGAAAAATCTACAAAGGCCGCGTCTCTTTCATCTCCGGCAACGCGGAGTTCACGCCAAAGAGCGTGGAAACGCACGCCGAGCGGGTCACGCTCGTCTATCGTATTCGTATCGATATCGACAATCGCACGCACGAGCTGGTTCCAGGCATGCCCGCGGATGCGGTGCTGAAAGCGCTTCCTGCGGGCAAGCCATGAATGCACAGGCCACTCCCATCGTTGCAGCCGATGCGCTGACCAAACATTTCGCCGGCGTCGCCGCGGTCGACGGCCTGAGCTTCACGGTGGAGCGGGGCGAAATATTCGGGTTCGTCGGTCCCGACGGGGCGGGCAAAACCACGACCATTCGGATGCTCGCCGGCGTTTTGCCGCCCGATGCCGGCAGCATTTTCGTTGACGGGGTCGATATCGTGGCCGATCCGGAAGAGGGCAAGCAGCACATCAGCTACATGCCGCAGCGGTTTGGCCTCTACGAGGATCTGACCGTCGACGAAAACATTCGCTTCTACGCGGACTTGTTTGAAGTCGCGGCGGACGTTCGCGAGGAGCGCGCGCGCCGCCTGCTGGCGGCCTCCGGAATGAGTCAATTCCGCTCGCGCCTCGCCGGCCAGCTCTCCGGCGGCATGAAACAGAAGCTTGGCCTGACCTGCGCACTCGTGCATACGCCGAAGATCCTGCTGCTCGACGAGCCGACTACCGGCGTCGATCCGGTGTCGCGCCGCGACTTCTGGCGCATTCTCTACGGCTTGCGCGAAGACGGCGTGACGATCCTCATCACCACCGCTTATCTGGACGAGGCGGAACGCTGCAATCGCCTGGCGCTCCTGCACAGCGGTCGCGTGCTCTATTGCGACACGCCCACCGCTCTGAAGCAGCGCATGCCCGGCGCGCTGGTTGTGGTTTCCTCGCCCTCCGGCAGGGAAGTACGGCTGGCCATCGCTGACCTTGCCGGCATAAGCAATGTCATCCTGGTCGGCGACGGCGTTCACGCCGTCGTCGATGATGCAGGGCGGCGCATTTCCGAGCTGCGCGACACCCTGCAACGAGCCAATGTTCCGTTTACCGATATCGCCGTCGGTGAGCCGAGCATCGAGGACGTGTTCGTGGCCCTCCTGGAAAACAACGGAGCGGCGCTATGAACGGTGAGCGGCGAAGCGATCCGCAGATCGTCGCCGAGGACCTCCTGAAGCGCTTCGGCAGCTTTGTGGCGGTTGATCGGGTGAATTTCAGCGTCGGCCAGGGCGAAGTTTTGGGCTTTCTCGGCCCGAACGGCGCCGGCAAGTCGACGATCATCCGCATTCTGTGCGGGTTGCTGCGTCCGACGGCGGGTCGCGCCCTGGTCGCCGGCATCGACGTGGCGCGATATCCGGAACAGGTGCGCGAGCACATCGGCTACATGTCGCAGAAATTCTCGCTTTATCGCGATCTCAGCGTCGAGGAGAATCTGAAATTCTTCGGCGGCATCTATCGCGTGCCGCGCCATGAGTTGCCCGAGCGGATGCGCTTCGCCATCGACATGGCCGGCCTTGGCGGGCGCGAGAAGGCGTTGGTTTCGACCCTCGCTGGCGGCTGGCAGCAACGCCTGGCGCTCGGCTGCGCCGTGCTGCACCGGCCGCCGATCCTGTTTCTCGACGAACCGACTTCGGGCGTCGAGCCGACATCGCGGCGACGCTTCTGGGATCTGATCCACTCGCTGGCGGCCGACGGCGTCAGCGTGCTGGTATCGACCCACTACATGGACGAGGCGGAATATTGCCACCGCGCCGCCCTCATCAATCAGGGGCGGCTGATCGCCATTGGCAGTCCGGATAAACTCAAGCGCACTGCGCTCGGCGGCGAGCTTCTGCTGCTCGAATGCGACTCGCTCGGCCCCACCCTCGCCGCGATCGAGCACGCGCCCGGCGTGCTCGATTGTTCGGTCTTCGGCAGCGCACTGCACGTGCTCGTTGGCAACGCCGAACAGAGCTTGCGCGATTTGCCGCATTATCTGGACGAAAGAGGACTACCCCTGACGCGGATCGATCGCATCCATCCCTCGCTTGAGGATGTTTTCGTGCAACTCATCACCGTCGATTCCGCCAAGCGGAGAATTGCGGCATGAGGCTCCGCCGGCTCAAGGCCATTGCAGTCAAGGAGATCCTGCAGGTCTGGCGCGACCCGCGCAGCCTGATGATCGCGCTGTTGCTGCCGTTCACGCAGATGTTTCTGTTCGGATATGGCGTGAATCTCGATCTCAAGCATCTTCCGGTCTGCACCTTCGACCGTGAAGGCAGCCAGCTCAGTCAGGATTTGCTCAAGCGTTTCCAGGCGACGCAATACTTTAACATCGTCCATAATGCCAAAACCTACGCCGAAGTCACCGCGGCGATCGATGACGGCCAATGCGGTCTTGCGATCGTCATACCGCCGGATTTCTCCGAACGGCTCAACGAAACGGGAACCGCCCCGGTCCAGGCGATCCTCGACGCTACCGACGACAACACCGCGAATATCGCCTTCGGTTATGCGGCGGCGGTCGTCTCCGGCTATTCCAACGACGTTGCGGTGACCTGGATGGGTCGGCAAGGCAAGCCGCTGCAACAAATCCAGCCGATGGTGGTGCAGTCGCGCGTCTGGTTCAACGAGGATTTGGAGAGTCGGAATTTCATCATCCCGGGTCTCGTCGCCATGATCATGGCGCTCGTGGGGGCGCAGCTCACCTCGCTGACCATATCGCGCGAATGGGAACGCGGCACCATGGAGTTGCTTGTTTCCACTCCGGTCAAGCCGATCGAACTGATGCTGGGCAAGCTCATACCCTATCTGGCGCTGGGTTGGCTCGATGCCGCCTTCTGCCTGGCGCTTGCGGCACTGTGGTTCGGCGTCCCCTACCGCGGCACGCTGTTCGCGCTGTTCGTGACCACGTCGTTGTTTCTCATCGTCGTTCTCAGCATCGGCTATCTCATGTCAGTGCTGATCCGCAGCCAGGTCGGCGCCAGCCAGATTGCACTCTTGGTCACCATGCTGCCGACCACTTTGCTCTCCGGCTATATCTTTCCGATCGATCAAATGCCGAAGGTGATCCAGGGCATCACCTATCTGATTTACTCGCGCTACTACGTCTCCATCGTCAAGGACCTGTTTCTGAAGGGGTCGAGCCTCACCGAGCTGTCGACGCCGATCATTTTTCTGGTCGCTTATGCGGCAGCGGTGATGCTGCTTGCCGCCCGAGCCTTCCGCAAACGATTGGATTGAGCCAACTGGATTGAACCATGTTCGCGCGCATCATTCCGATCGTGGTCAAGGAGTTTATCGAGCTCAAGCGCGATAAATGGGCGCGCTTCCGGCTTATCGTGCCGACGCTCGCGCAGATGCTGCTGTTCGGCTATGCGGCAACTTTCGAGGTCTATCACGTCTCGACGATCGTGCTCGATCTCGATCACTCGCAGGAAAGCCGCGAGCTTGTCTCGCGCTTTACCTTCAGCGGACGGTTCGATGTTGCCCTGGCGCGGTCGCAAGCCCAGGTCACGAAGGCAATCGACAGCAGCAGCGCCGCGGTGGCGCTTGTCGTCCATGCCGGTTTCGCCCAGTTGTTGCGCAAGGGGCAGGATGCGCCGCTGCAGGTCATTGTCGATGGCACCAACTCCAATACGGCGCTGATTGCGCTCGGTTACGTCAACACCATCGCGCAGGGGTTCGCGCAGGATTATGCCTCGGATCTGGCCGAGCGCACACTCGGCGTCCGGGGCATGAGGCAAGTCCAGGTGACGCTCGAACAACGGCCGTGGTTCAATCCTGACCTTAACGGGCGCTGGTTCTTTGTCCCTGGCCTGATCGGCACACTCACTCTGGTCATCATCGTCAATCTGACGGCCTTCGCGATCGTGCGCGAACGTGAAGTCGGCACTTTGGAGCAGATCATGGTGTCGCCTATCCGGCCGGCCGAGTTCATCCTTGGCAAGACCGTGCCGTTCTTCGTCATCGGTCTCGGCGAAGTGGCGCTGATCGTCGCAGTCGCGATGCTGTGGTTCCAGGTGCCGTTCGTCGGCAATCCGCTCGTACTGCTGCTCGGTAGTGCGCTGTTTCTGCTCAGTTCGCTGGCGCTCGGGCTTCTCATCTCGACGCTGTGTTCTACGCAGCAGCAGGCGTTTTCGATGAATTTTTTCATACTCAATCCGTTCTTTATTCTTTCCGGTTTCAGCTTTCCGATCGCGAGCATGCCAAAAGTGCTGCAGTGGTTCACCTACATCAATCCGCTGCGCTACTATCTGGTGGTCATTCGCGGCACGTTCCTTAAAGGCGTCGGTTTGAGCGTGCTTTGGCCTGAGCTGACAGCGATGGCCGCCCTCGCCGCGGTGCTGCTTGCGACGAGCATCCTGCGCTTTCGCAAGTCGCTTGAATAAGCCGCCCACACCGAGGGTCGAAACCGACAAGGCGGTGATGGACGTCGCAGCCTTTCAGGACGGCTATTTGAGCGGCCCGTTGGCGGACGAAGGAACTGAAGCGCCGGTCGGCCAGATCAGTGGCTATATTGCCGACAGTCTGAATGATGTCCACGCCGTCGCGTCCGTTGTCCAAGCCAAACCGCGGCTGGATGGAAACGGCGGCGTCACCGGAACAGCTGAGACCAACAAGCCCTGCCGTCGCTGTTCGAGGAACGGATCGATGCGAAAGCGCGCGCATGAGGTTCAAATCGCGACAGGCCTGGAAAGCTCGCCCGAGGCGCTCAGATTTTGACCGGGACGATGTCCTGGTTGTCGGCGCGCGACATCGAGTCGCTCGATAAGATTCGCGGATTGCTGAGTCAGCACCGTTTCACCAACCCGGACTCGTTCGGCCGAGACAACTATGTGAGAATATTGCGCGATTATGCGGCCCTTCACCCGCACGGTGGTGTGTGGCAGGCTAGCAGCAAAGTGGAGGCACGATGATGCAACGAACCAGGCTCCTTGCGCTTGCGGTATTGGGCGGCCTCACCGCCGCCACGCTGACACACGCGGCCGCCCAGGCGCCGTCTGCAACGGCAGCGCCGGGCGCCGGTCATGGTTTTCTCATCGACAAGCATGTGGCGGCCGGGCTCAATTGCGCCGCGTGCCACGCCGAAAGTCCTCCATCAAAGCCGGCGGATCAGGCAGCGTGCATCAAATGTCATGGCACCAACGCCCAGGTCGCTGCGAAAACCGCAAACGATCAGCCCAATCCCCACGCGTCGCATCTTGGCGAGATTGCCTGTACCAGCTGCCACCACGTCCATCAGGCTTCGGTACTTTACTGCGCGCAGTGTCACAACTTCGATTTGAAGACGCCATAACGCCGTCAATGCATATGCCGTCATCCAGAAAGCCGTTCGCGGCCGTCTCTGGATGACAGTGCAACTGAAACGGCCCGATCAACCGGCGCCAGCCTCGCTGGCGGCATTCTTGCCGGCGACATAACCCTGGCATGCGGCGCGGGCGAGGCCGTGCTGCGAGAAACCGCCTGCGGATTCGCCGCCGCAATACAGCCCGGGGATCACGTTGGCGTTCATGTCCATGACTTGGCACTTGGCGTTGATGCGCAGGCCGGCGCGGGTGTCGTGTACGACCGGCGTTGCCCAGGCGGCATAGAACGGCGCCTTGGCGATCTTGTGCAGCGGCTTCGGCTTGCCGAAATCCTCGTCAACGCCAGAGTCGACAAAGGAGTTGTAGCGCGCCACGGTCTGTTCGAGATTTTCAGACGGCATCGGAACGCGCTGGTATTGCATTTTGATTTTGCCGGCGAGCTCGCCGAGCGTATCGGCGGAAAAGAAAAAGCCGGCTTGGATATCGACGTTCGGCGGTTTCGGATCCCACTTTTCCCGAGTGACGGCGTCGGCATCGAAGATCGCCCAGATCGGGCCGCCGCCATTGTGGCCGTCCCCGATCCCGGCGAGCGCGGCATCGATGAAGTTGTTGGGGTTGTATTTCTGGTTCTTGGCGTTGAGATAGCTGCCTTGCTTGTAGTCCTTGATCGAGTTGTAGTCGTTCGCGGTGAATTGGGGGCCGGTCTCGTCATAGAAGCGCTTGCCGATCATGTTGACCAGAATGACGTCCTGCCAATTGGCGACCGAGAGGCCTGAGGCGCGCACGCGGTCGAAGACTGGGCTGCCGGGCATCCACTTCAGATTGACGTAGCCGTACTGGCTGCCGACCGTGCCGGGCTTGGTCAGGTTGGAGCCGAATTCGCCGGTCTGATTGTAAGAACCCCACAGCGAGGCGCCGATCGCCATACCGGCGAGTTCGCCGCTGGCGTCTTGGTTCGACCATGGCATGCCGGCCAAGCCGCAATATTCCTCGGTCAGCCGCGGATCGAACATGCGCCGGAAATTGACGTTGCCGGTGAATCCGCCGGTAGCGATGATGACGGCCTTGCGGGCGCGGATGTTCAGAGTTTGGCCGTTGTTGTCGGCTGCAATGCCGATCACCCGGCCCGAGCCAGGCTGCTCGCGATAGATCGCCGTCATCTTGTGTTCGAGCAGGATTTGCACGCCGGCTTTCCTGGCGGCGGCTTCCAGCGGGCGCATCAGCCCATTGCCCGAGGAGAGCATCTTTTGGATCATCGGGTCGGCCGGCTTGCCGGTCTGCACCATCGGCCAGTTCATGACGGCGCTGTGCATCTCGCGCGGCACGGAATTGCCGACCGAGGTGCCACCGAACTCGTCCGGCGCCTTGTCGACGAAGACGACGCCGTGTGCAACCAGCCACTCGAAGGTCGGCGCGCTGTTGTCGGCAAAGGCGCGAATGATCTCGCGGTCGTTGTAGCGGTAGTCAGGGAAGCCGTTGCCTTCGACCACTGACCAGTCGGTCAAATCGCGGAACAGCAGATCCGGCGAGTCGTTGATGCCGTATTTCTTTTGCACGCTGGTCCCGCCGCCGAGCGGCACGTTGCCGCCGCTGGTGATGGCGTGACCGCCGATATCCTTCTCGGCTTCGACCAGGATAACCGACGCGCCGGCTTCGCGTGCGACAATGGCGGCGGGAAGACCTGCGGATCCCGAGCCGATGACGACGACATCGGCCTCGCTCTGCCACGCCGTTGGCGTGTGGGGCGCTTGCGCCGAAGCGGTTTCAGGCGCTGCCAACTGGCTGGCGGCAAGACCGGCGGCAATGCCGCCGCCGCTGAGCAGAAAATCACGCCTCTTTATGGTCATCTGACTCTCCCTTCGATTGTGCCGACGATGCGAAATCACCGTGCTTCGGCGTCCATGCCGCCCCGTAGGAAGATGGCAGTCTTGCCGGGTGTCAGAAGAGCGGCATTGACAAAGGTCAAGCCGCGGACCGGGCGCTCACTGTAATGAGGCCACTACAATGCAGCGGCCCCGCCCCGCATGGTATCATTTTCACTCGTAGCGGAGCGCCTCGATTGGATCGAGCCGGGCGGCCTTGCGGGCCGGATAATATCCGAAGAAAACGCCAACGGCGGCGGAAAACAGAAATCCACCTGCCACCGCTACCACCGAAATCGGCGCAAGCCATCCTGCGATGAGCGATATAGCGAACGAACACGCGATCCCCATCACGATACCAGCGAGACCGCCGCTGACACTGAGAAAGATGGCCTCGGCAAGAAATTGTAGCAGCACATGCAGGCGGCGCGCACCAATCGCCATCCGCAGCCCGATTTCCCGCGTGCGCTCGGTGACTGATACGAGCAGGATGTTCATGATGCCGATGCCGCCGACGATCAGGGAGATCGAAGCGACGGCAGAAAGCAGCAGCGCCATGATCCGGCTAGAACTCTCCGAAGTCTCGACGAACTGGCTCAAGTTGCGGATTTGGAAATCATCGGTGTCGCCCGGTCTGATGCGGTGGCGTTCTCTGAGCGTTGCGGTCGCCTGATTGATCGCGGTCTGCACCAGCGACTCGGCTGCTGCCTGCACATAGATATAGTTCACGAAACCGGTCAGCCGCGGCTGCAAATTGTAGGGATTGGGCGGCGGCAGATACGGCCAATTCAGCGGCGTCTGTTGCTCGGTCGGTGCCGCCACGCCAAGCACCTTCTGTTGCGCGGTCGTGAACGGGATCATGACCAGATCGTCCTGATCCGTGCCAAAAGCCGATTGACCCTTGGCGACGAACATACCGATCACCTGCAATGGCACACTCTTGACCTGGATGAAGGCGCCGATCGGATTCTCGCCGGGGCTGAAGAGCTGACGATAGACCGTTTGGCCGATGACGACGACCAGGCCCGCCTTGTTTTCGTCTTCCGCGCTGATGCTGCGTCCCGCGGCGATTTGCCAGTTGGTGATCGAGGGGTAGCTTTCGCTCACGCCTTGGATGCTCGTGGTCCAATTCTGGCTGCTGTACTGCACTTGGCCTTGCTGCCGAATCATATAGCCGACCTGTGCGACCGCAGGATCTTCACGGCGAATCGCTTGCGCATCCGCCAACGTCAAAGTGCTGGCACTGCCAAAACCGGCGCGGACGCCGCCCGTCGTGACGGCACCGGGAACGATCACGACCATGTTGGTACCGAGACTTTGGATTTGTTGACGCACCGCTTCGTTGGCGCCCTGGCCGATGGCGACCATGGTGATGAGGGCGGCGACGCCGATGAATACGCCCAGCATGGTAAGCGCCGAGCGCATCTTATTGCGCCCGATCGCCTGGGCCGCAGTGGCAAGCACCATGAGGCCAAACGACAGGTGCCCGCCGGTCGTTAGCGCCGAGCGCTCCTCGTCTTGCTGCTGTGGAAACGCGACGCGTTCGATCTCAGGACTGACCGGAGTTGGCTTGCTCACGCGCTGATCGGAAATGATCTGGCCGTCGCGCATCGTGACGATGCGGTTCGCGTACGCGGCAATGTCAGATTCGTGCGTGACAAGGACGATTGTCAGCCCCTGCTGGCGGTTGAGCGAGACCAGCGTCTCCATGATCTCGTGTGACGTCTTGGTATCAAGATTGCCGGTCGGCTCATCGGCAAGCAGCAGACTCGGCGAATTGATCAGGGCGCGCGCGATGGCGACCCGCTGCTGCTGGCCGCCGGACAACTGACCCGGCGTGTTGCGCTCGCGCTCGCCCAAGCCCATGAAACGCAGCGCCGCGCGGGCCCGCTCGATCCGAACCGCGCTGCGCGTCGGCCCTGCGCTGGAATAGTAGAGCGGCAGCCCGATGTTCTCCAGCGCGCTTGTGCGCGCCAAAAGATTGAAGCTCTGGAACACGAAGCCGAGTCGTTCGCTGCGGATGCCGGCAAGGTCGGGTTCTTGGAGCGCCGCGACGTCGACACCCTCAAGCAAATAATGTCCGCTTGTCGGCCGGTCGAGGCAGCCGAGAATGTTCATCAGCGTCGACTTGCCCGACCCCGACGAGCCCATGATGGCGACAAACTCGCCGTGTTGGACCGTCAGGCTTACACCGCGCAGCGCCTCGACTTTGACATCGCCGATGATGAAAGTACGCGTCAGGTCCTCGACCTTAATGACCGGCTGCGCCAGCGCGGGTGCGTCTTGTTGCATCGGAGTGTAGCTTCACAGGCGCGGAGCAGACGCCGCTGACGGCTGGCCGCCCACTGTGCCGCTCCTTTCGGCGGTGATCACCCGATCGCCCAGCTGCAGATCGCCTTTGACGATCTCGGTGAAATTTCCGTCGTCGAGACCGATCGTGACGGGAACCGCGACTGGCTTGTTCTCGCGCAGCACAAAAACGCGCTGCTGCCCGCCTGTCTGCGCACCGGCGCCGCCGGTTGCCGCCAGGCCGCCCGGCGAGTAGCGCAATGCCTGATCAGGCACGCGCAGGACGTTGTCGCGTTGGTCGATGACGATCTCGGTCGAGGCGGTCATGCCCGGCACCAGCGCCAGGTCGCTGTTGGTAACGCCAACGACGACGTCATAGGTAACGACATTCTGCACGGTGTTGGGCGATTGACGAACCTGTGTGACCACGCCGTTGAACACGCGCTGCGGGTAAGCGTCGACCGTAAACGTTGCCTTGTCGCCGATCTTGATGCCGCCGATATCGCCTTCACTGGTATTGGTATCGACTTCCATCTGCTTGAGGTCGGTAGCAATCAGGAACAGCGTTGGCGTCTGGAAGCTCGCGGCGACTGTCTGCCCGCCGGTCACGTTGCGCGATACGACCGTGCCATCCACCGGCGAGACGATATTGGTATAGTCGAGATTGAGCGTGGCGCTTTCCACGAGGGCCTGATCGAGCTTCAGTGTCCCTTCATCCTGATTGACGACGAAGGCTTGATCCTCGGCCTGCTGACGCGCAATCGAATTCTGCTGGGCGAGCTGTTGATAACGCGCGAGGTCCTTGCGATCCTTATCGAGGATGGCCTGATCGCGTGCGAGCTGCCCGGAATATTGGTCGAGTGTCGCCTGATAGGGGCGCGGATCGATCTTGGCGCAAACCTGGCCTGCCCTCACCTGGGTGTTGTAGTCGCAATAGATGCTTTGGATCACGCCGGAAACGTAGGTGCCGACGATGATGGTCAGAACGGGATTGACTGTTCCGGTCGCTGTTGCGGTTCGCGCCACCGTGCCTCGGGTGACTTGCGCGGTGACGTACTGCACGCTGCTTTTGGTGCCGAGGAACCAGAGCACGACACCAATGCCGATGAGCAGCGCGACCACGGTCAGAGCGCCGACTATCCAGTATTTTCGCCGGCCCGACTTCAACGTCCTTCCGGCGGCAACCGATCCCGGAAATTGCAGCACCTTATCGTGGGTCTCCAACTGCGACGCATCGAAGCTGGTGCTCATTGTGGCTTCCTGCACTCGTGCGTTGAAAGCGGCCGCAGGCCGCATCCGGAAATTTGCTCATCCAGCGTGATATTCCTGTTCCTACCTGCCCGACAGGAACTGACAACACATTGATTTGCGTCAACGATCGCCGCTTTCAACTGCTAATGGTCCGCGGTCGGAACCGCGCCTTTTTGACACTGTCCGTACTCAATGGTCGCCTTCTCAGCCGAGTACTGCTGCCACACCATACCGAGAGAGGAGCGGTCAATTCCGAGGCTGACGGCGCCTGCACTTCCGCTTATGGCCACATTGCTGATTGAGACATCGGTGAAACTGTAAGTCTGGGTCCCTGATTGCGCCTGTAGCGTCTTGGCATCGTCGTCAAATACGACGACGATGGGCTGGTTCTGGGCTGCCGTCTGGCTGCTGGCCAACACGCAACTCAGCTGCTGTGGGGCGGCCCACGAAACCCCAATTTGGGCCGCCACCGCCGCACCGACGGTGGCTATTAATCGAAGTCTTCGCCTTTTCATGAGCTCTGGTTAGTAGCGCCGGCGGGCATCCACATTGATTTGGGTCAAGGCAGGAGGCGATCCAGGAGTTTTTTTGCGCTGGATCAAGGCCAATCCGCTTTCTTTGCAGTTGAAATCTCTTATGGCGCCCGTTCTGGAACACAGCCACAGCCAGCAGGGAATCCGCGAACGCCTCGCGCGAGGGCCGCGCACCAATTATGTGCGCGACTGGGTCTATGGCGGCATCGACGGCACTATCACGACATTCGCGATCGTGGCTGGCGTGGTCGGCGCCCAGCTATCGACCAGCGTGCTCTTACTCCTCGGCTTCGCCAATCTTCTCGCTGATGGGTTTGCCATGGCGGCGGGCAATTACATCGGCACTAGGGCCGAACAGGACGATTATGAGCGCGTGCTGAGCATCGAGCGGCGGCACATCGCGCTGGTCCCCGAGGGGGAACGCGAAGAAATCAGGCAGATCTTTGAAGCTAAAGGTTTCGCTGGCGGCGACCTCGAGCGCGCGGTCGCAGTCATCACAGCCGATCCCACGCTTTGGGCAGAAACGATGGCGGCAGAGGAATACGGTCTGTCGCACACTCTCAGGTCGCCAATACTGGCCGCCTTGAGCACATTTGCCGCGTTTCTGGTTTGCGGGTGTGTGCCTCTTCTCACTTATCTGCTGCCCGGCGGCTTGCCGTTATGCGTAGCGGCCACGGGCGCGACTTTCTTCGCCGTCGGAGCAATCAAAAGCGTTTGGTCACCGGCGAGTTGGCTGCGATCCGGCGCCGAAGTCTTGTTCATCGGCATGAGCGCCGCCGTCCTCGCCTTTGCGGTCGCCTTGGGCCTGCGGGCGTATCTCGGGCTCTCTTAGAGAGCGATGCCGATTGCAGGCGCCGCCGCGTAACCGAGGCAGAAGAAGGCCACGCCCGCACGCCTGCGGAACGTCACGCAGGTGACGTGACCTCATGAGAACCAAGGCCGATCGCGTCGCGCAAGCGATACTGAAACCTCAATTGTTCTTGGCGCCCTGAAAGACCCAGGTCCAGATATTTTGCTGCAGACACGACGGCAGCGGCTTGTGGCCGTAAGGCATTTGCACTTTTGCCTTTCCCTCGATCAACACAACCAGATTGCTGCTGTCGGGCTGGCCCGGAAGCACCATCGGCCCGAATTTCGTGCCCTTCATCAACCCCTCATAACTCGTCAGATCGAGCCCGCTGGCGTTATAGCCCTGCCCGCCGCGCTGGTGGCATGAAACGCACCATCCCTTCAAGATCGGCGCAATGTCATCGCCGTAGCTCATCTGTGACTGCTGGGCGCAAGCTTGCCGAAGCGGCGGCGAGACAGAAGCCCCTGCCATCGCGAGAGTGCCAATGGCGAAGCTGGAGAGAATCAATTTAGACTTTCTCATAGGCCTTCCTTTTGAATCGCTCGCCAAGGACAGTGGCGCACACAATTGACGGCGATAACGTTTTCAAGGGTTTGATCTGGATCAAACTGCAGCAAAAATATTTTGCTCCAGATGGGAATCCGCTTTCAGTATCCGAATCACGGTTCATGCGGAGCTCAGGGACCTGAACACAGCCGCCGCGAGAGACGAAGCACCGCGGTTCAAACAGGATTTCTTATAAATCAGCTTACTGCTGTCTCGTCGAGAACGGTCTCGATTGCGCTGATTTGCGCGAGGAAGTCCACCTGGACCTGCGATGTGATATGCAACATACGATCTTCCAACACGTCTCGGCCCGGCTTTTCCCCCGCCAGCCGCAGCAGGCGGAGATCGCGAGCCTGCAACAGGTCTTCGATCTGCGGCCGGAACATGGCGACAACAGCCGTGACCCAGCGATTGAGTTCGTGGCTCGGCCGCCGCTCGGTCATATCGAAATGGTCAAGCATGCGGATGACGGAAGCGGCCTCGTACCACGCCTCACCGGTGACCCAGCGATTGGTGGTGAACAGCCGGATCAACCGGCCGGATGCCTCGGTCGATATGCCGACGAGATGCGTGACCGCATCTTCGTCTGTCGCCGTGTCACACCCGCCGATCGTCTGCTGTGATTGCAGATCCGGAAAGATCCGCTTGGCCCTGACGAAGGTATGAAAGTGACCGTGCTCGCCCTCGATCCGTTCGCCGGCGGCGTGCGCGTGGTAGTAAAATTGACTGTTTGTTCCGGGATCGCGCGCGTCTCCGGGAGGAAAATGCTGCCACTCCTCGACAGCGCAAGCGCCGTCAAGGACCGCCGTCACCGGGTTGAAGCCGGCCTTCGCCAAGGCCGCAAGACTTCCGGTCGCTTCTGCCGCCGCAGCGTACATCGCGCGCAAGCGGTCGGGGTCTAACGCCGAAAGCCGGGCGACCAGGGCAGCATCGGTTGTCGTCGGCTCCTTCAGCATGAATTGCGCCAGATTCTTGCGCTAGCTCTATCGAGAACATCAACGAAGGAAGAAACCCGTTGCGTTATTGCTTGCTGCCCCCGCTCGACGACTTTGGGGGTGGATTGCTCGGGCCGCAGGGATTGCTCGGTCCGCAGGGGTTACTGGGGCCGCAAGGATTGCTTGGCCCGCAAGGATTCGTGCCCTGAGCCACCTGGAATGTCGCTTGGCCGGCAACGGCCGCGGCCGGCGTCGGCGTGGGAGCGGGAACCGTCGGTGCGATCGCCGCCGCGAGCGCCGACAGGCTACCGGCGAGCAGCGCGGATTTTATGTTTGATTGCATTTTTCTCTCCTGATGACATCAGCGCACTTGCACGCTGACAATTTCAATTTCACCAATCTTCTCGGCGGTTTCGCCGGTCAGTTGCCCGGCGGTCAACGGGCCGCCATGCGCCCGCTCGAACCGCGTGCCGATGATAAAGCCCAGCACCGCGACCACGACCAGGATACCGAGCACGGCCCAGGTCGGAATTCCAAACAATTGGCTCAAGGTCTGCGCTTGCGGGCCCTGCCCAGCCAGATAAAATCCTTTGAGGGGATCGAACACGGCGGCAAACAAGCCCGTGCCGAGCACCATTCCGACCATGAAGAACAAGCCGTCGAGCCGTCCGGTCGCAAGGCCGACCGCGGATGTGCCTGGGCAATAGCCACCGACCGCCATGCCGGCGCCGACCAGCGCGCCGCCGGAGAGGGTCGCCCAGAAAAACGTGGTCGGAATGAAGATGCTCTTCGCCGGCAGCACCCCGGCTGCCGTAGCCACGGCAAGCCCGATTGCCGCGACGATGATCGCGGTGAACATCACCTTGAATACCGACCAGTCGGTGAAGCGAAATTGCGCCGTCAGCTTCTGCGGGCTGCCGAAGCCGGCGCTCTCCAGCACGTAGCCGAACAGCACACCGCTGAGCAGGCCGGAGGCAACGCCCTCGTCGTAGAGCGGAAGACTCATACCCATGCCCTCCTGAGCGACCAGCCGAGCACGACGCCACTGACGAAGAAGCCGATCAGAAACAGAAATGCCGCCACGGCGAGCGGCGCACCGCCAGAAAGTCCGATCCCGCTGGTACAGCCGCGCGCGAGCCGCGCGCCGAAGCCGGTCAATGCACCACCGCCAACGGCCAATGCGATACGGGCTCCCCCGCCGAGCTTCGGTGCGCCATCAAGCCGCACGCGGAATCGCCCATTGGTGAGCGCCGCAAGCAAGCCGCCCAGCATCACGCCGACGATCTCCCAACTGA
The DNA here is from genome assembly GCA_963729965.1 of uncultured Alphaproteobacteria bacterium. Taxonomy (GTDB): domain Bacteria; phylum Pseudomonadota; class Alphaproteobacteria; order Rhizobiales; family Xanthobacteraceae; genus BOG-931. The sequence continues at coordinate 708,146 of CAVSPX010000002.1, read as the reverse complement.
TCCAATTCGCCAGCGGATGCGCCGCAGCGAGGAACGGACCAAGATAGGTATTTCCCGCAGTCGCCTGGTGAGCTGTCTCACCGCCAAGCCAGGCGGTCAGACGAGTGAAAAAGCCGCTCGCGCCGAGACCATGACCGGTGAGCAGAAAGGTCATCAGCAGCACCGCACCGAGCGCGATCCCGGACAGTAACGGCGGCCAAAGCGGGCGTATTTTCATCGGCCCAAATCCCACGCGAAAGTTTCCGACGCAGATCGCCGGATGAGTTCAGCCAAAATGCCGGATCGGCGTGGCCGCGTCCTTGATCTGAATCAATGCGAAAGATGCGCTCTTGAACGAGCAATGGCGCCAGGCAACTGGAGGAACCTGCCAATGCCATCCATACAATACACAATCGCAACCACCATCACGGCGTCTGCGCTGGCATTCGGGGCATTTTCGAGCGTCGCGCAGGCCGAAACGGCCACGGCGTTGCCCGGCCCGCTCGTCAGCGCGCAGTGGCTGCACGATCATCTCGATCAAGTCACGGTGATCGATATCCGCGACGACATGAAACGTCTGACAGAGCAACCGACTTTTGCGGTCAATACCGCCACGGGCAAGAAAACGCTGGTGGAGACCGGCGGTCATATTCCGGGCGCGCTGTCGGTGGATTTTGCGAAAATCAGGGAGACCCGCGAAGTCGCCGGCATCAAGCTTGGCGCCATGATGCCGACCAAGGAGTTCTTCCAGAAAACGATGGATGATTCCGGCGTCGACAAGGGAGCGACGATCGTCATCGTTCCGGTCGGCAACAGCGTCGATTCACTCGATATGGCGACGCGGTTGTTCTTCCAGTTGAAGTATTTCGGCGACGACAACATCGCCGTCCTCAATGGCGGCACCAACGCCTGGATCGGCGCCGGATATCCGGTCAGCACCGATCCTATCGCTCCCAAGCCCGGCAACTGGGCCGCAACTGCCGAACGCAAGGACATGCTGGCGACCACCGATGACGTCAAGGCGAGCCTGAGGCGCCATGACGCGCAGTTTGTCGACGCCCGTCCGATGGCTCAGTTTTTCGGGATTGCGAAAAGTCCGGTCGTGACCGCAGCGGGACATCTTGCGGGCGCTCACTCTTTCCCCACCGAGGTGATCACCAAGCCAGACGGGCCCGCGTATATGTTCATGAGCGCCAAAGATTATCGTGCAATCTTCGCGCAGCAGAATATCAAGGCCACCGGGCCGACGATCGACTATTGCAACACCGGACATCTCGCCTCGGGGGCTTGGTTTGTCTCCTACGAGATCCTCGGCGATAGGCGCGCTAAACTCTACGCGGCTTCGATGAATGAGTGGACGCACTTGAACAACCCGGTCGTCGGCCTGCCGGAGTAGGCGGAATTTATTGCAGGGGAAACCGCACAATGTGGGCTTGGTCGCTCGGGGCTAAGCGCGTGAAATGGCAGCCCACCGGTCGCCGACCGGTGGGCTACGTGTTTCCGAACGTCGGATCGCGCGGTTCAGACGTTGAGCGCAGGCCGAATTTGCCGTGAAAGCGACATCGACTGCCAGGGCGCTGTTCTGTCGCGACCTGATTCAGGCCGCCGGAAGCTCACGCAAGCCACTGGAGAGGCGACAAAATCTTCGGCGGTTTGATCTGGATCAAATTGCGCCCAAAATATTTCGCTTCCGGATTTGAAAAATCGATTTCAAACTTGATTTGTGACTCGCAGTATCCGGGAGGCTCGGGATTTGGCAATGAATCGTCGGACCTTCATCGTTTCCAGTTCAATCGCGATTCTCGGCTCGATGCCGTCGCGAACGACCGACGCGTTCGCCGATGCGGGGTCGCTTTCGGTCCGGGCCACCGCCGGCGGGCCGTTGGTCACGCCCAACGGACAATTCTTCGTTTATTCGCAAATGCGCAATCCAGCCAAGCTGCCGTCGACGATCGATATCGACGGGCTGGTCAACAGCTCCGCACGCTACAGTCTCGACGATCTCGCCAAAGTCCCGCCGGTCAAGAAGCTGCTGACCCTGGAGTGCTTCGTCAATACCGCCGGAGGACCGCTGATTTTCACGACACCCTTCGAGGGCGCGCCGCTGTCGGCGCTGCTTGACAAGGCCGGCATCAAGCCCGAGGCGAAGGCCGCGCGCATCGAGTGCGCCGATGGTCATCCACCGTTCCTGCTGCCGTTGTCCGAATTGCAGCGGCCGCAGACCATGCTGGTGGCGAAATTCGGCGATGCGCCGGTGCCGCTGCAGCATGGCAGTCCGTATACGCGGCTCTTTATCCCTGGAGCCGGCGGCAATCATCAGCCGAAATGGGTCAACCGGATTACGCTTGTCGCTGCCGACGCTCCTGCGCACGATTCGCCGCCCATGGCGGGTTTTCTGTCGCCGCCTCCGCCGGAGGTCATCGGTTCGATGACGGGGATCACCCTGACCGGCTATGCGTTCAGCGGCCCGGAGCCGGTCGGCAAGGTTGAGTTGAGTACGGATAACGGCAAGACCTATCAGTCGATGCCGCTGCCGCAGCAACCGGATCCTGACATTTGGATCACCTGGGAAGTGACTTGGCGGCCGCCCGAGCCCGGCTTCTACGTATTGCGAGTCAGAGCAACAAGCGCCAACGGCCGCAAACAGGATATTCCCGGCGTCACCGCCGTCGAGGTGCGCTGACCATGGGGGCGTTGCTGGCAGAACTCCGCGGCGTCAGGCGCGCGTTGCTCACGTTGGCGTTGCTGTTCTTTGTGATCATTCTGCTTGAGGTCGACCTGGGGCATCGCGAAGCGATCGGGCATCACGACGGATGGGCCTTGCTGGTGCCGGTGGTGTGGGTCCCGATTTCGCTCCTCGCCTTGATCGCGCTCCAGATCTGGCCATGTCTCGTCAGCGCCATTGTGGCCGTCATTGCCATGGCGGTTGGCGCCGCCGTCGGCATGATCGGTTCCGGGCTGCACATGATGGCGGCCGGCGTCGACTTGGACCATTTGAGCCGCGCGCTTTCGCCCGCCGTATGGGGCGGTCCGGTTTCGCCAAACTGGCCGGTGTCCATCGCCATGGCGTCGTTCCTCGGCTTTCTTGCTGCGCTCGGCGGCGAGCGTGAAGGCTTTCCCGGCGGCGCCACCGGCGTGGCGGCCGCTGCCGCCTACGTGCTTATCCTGGCCGGCATCGTCTTTTCACTGATGCCTTCCCTGGTCATGGTCAGCGCCGCAAGCCTGGTGGCTGCCGCATTGCTGCTTGTCGCCGTGCTCGTCGGAATTGTGTCGGACGTCCGCATGAAAAGGATCGAGCCATGATGCGCAACGCACTTCTCGTGTTGGGCGCAATCGTCGTCGTAGCTGCCGGCTTTCTCGGCGCCTTCTTCGCATGGAGCCATGTCAACGCGTCGCGCGCCGCCGCGCTTGGCTTCGCCGACACCGCGTTCAACTGGAACACGGCACATGCGCAGGACCGCGGCTGCGATGCGTGTCACGCCGATCACCTTGCCGCCGACGTCAGCCGGCTGACGGTGCCCCGCCCCGCGCCGCAGCTGCATGGCATTTTCGCCACCAGCTACGGTATTCCGATGCGCGTCGAGGATTGTCTGATCTGCCACCGCAATGAGTTTGCCGGCAACATTCATTCGCTGCATCTGCACTCCGCCGCGTTTACCAACATGGGCGGCAATTGTGACTCGTGCCATGCGACGATCAACGGCAAATTTGTACTGTATGACGACGAATCCCGTTACAACGTCCTCAACGGAATAAAGACCGATCCGACGCCGCCATTCTCGCCGACCTCGGGCGAAATCCGCAGTCTCGAAAAAGCGGCGGCGGCGAACTGATGTTGGCCCGCTTCCTCATCCTCGTCACGGTCATGCTGTTCGGACCGCTCTACCTCGAGGTCTATCTATATCATCCGCTGATCGCACTTGAGCACGATCCGGTCGCGATCGTGCCGCGCGCTGAAGCGACGTTTGCCGTCGTCGCCGGCTTTTTGCTGCTGGCCTGCGATATTGCGGCGACGGCGATCCTGTTCGGCGTCGCATGCGTGCTTGCGATCGCCGTTGGCGTGATCGGCACTGCGATTCACCTGTCGCTGCATGCCACGAGCCTCGCGCAGCTCATCACTGATCCGGGCGTGTGGAGCGGCGGCCCGCCGGTTCTCGTGCCACTGACATTTGCGGCTTCGGGATGCCTGGGACTGATCGGTTTGGCGATGCCGCGACATGGCGGTGACCGATTTTCGCCTATTGGCGTCGCTCGGGTTCTGTACGGCCTCGCCGCTTTATGCGGTCTTGTCGGGGTTATTACGGGATCGCTGGTCGAGGGCGGAACTGCGGGATTGCTGGCAGTAGCGGCGGCACTTGCATTGGGTGGCCTTGGTTATGCCGCAGAAATCGTCGTGTCGCTGTTTCTGCTTGCCACCGGGCGAAGCACGATCAGGCTGGGCCATCCAACGCTCGACAGCTGATGTCCCGTTCCCGCCTCGAACGGGCCACTCCGTCGGCCGACACCTGCGGGATTCTCCGATACCCACCGCTTGCCACGCGGGCTCAAACCGCCATCATGACTTTACTGCCGTGGCGAGGTGAGCGCGGCCGCGGAGCCCTCCGCAGGTGAGACGTGAGTCATTATGAAAAAAATCTCAGCCTGGATCATGGCGGCACGACCGCGGACGCTAAGTCTCTCAACGACACCCGTTGTCGTCGGAGCGGCGCTTGCCTGGACGATGGAAGGCCACCTCCGTTGGCCCGTGGTGCTCGCGGCGCTTGTCGGCGGCATGCTCATCCAGACCGGCACCAATATGCACAATGACGCCGCCGATTCCGAGCGCGGCGGCGATGGCCCCGATCGAGTTGGCCCGCCGCGGGTGACCGCGTCCGGTCTGCTGGATGGGAAAGCAGTCAATCGAGCGGCCTGCGCATGTTATGCCGGCGCGGCTTTGATAGGCCTCTATTTGATCTGGATCGGCGGATGGCCGATTTTCCTGTTGGGACTGGCGTCTATCCTGTCCGGTTGGGCCTATACCGGAGGACCATTACCGATCGCCTATACGCCGCTTGGCGAGCTTTGGGTTGTGGCGTTCTTCGGTTTGGCCGCCGTCTGCGGAACCTACTGGGTCTGCACCGGTAAACTCTCGCCAGCAGCGATTGATGCCGGACTTGCGCTGGGCCTGCTCACCGGAGCAGTGCTTCTGGTCAACAATCATCGTGACGCCGTCGAGGACGCCCGTGTCGGGCGCCGGACCTTGGCCATCCTGGCCGGGCCGGTAGCAACGAGCTGGGTATATGCCGGCTTGATGCTCGCTCCATTCGCACTGCTTGCTCCGATTGCGCGAATGTTGCCCCGCGGCCATGCGTGGCCTGCACTGCTCGCATTACCTTTGGCAGGATGGTTGATCTATCGTTTCGCGCATGAGCCGCGGGGCCGCGGATTTAATGTCATTCTCGTCCGAACCCTGCTCGTTCAATCGCTCTTCAGCCTGCTGCTCTCTCTTGGCCTGGTCCTATGACGCCCGGACCTGGTGCTCTGTAGACATTCCGTCGTTGCGTATCGGCGCCTTCCGCATTAGAATCTCCGCAGAACATAGAGGCAGCTTTCATGACAATACGTGTTGGCAGCTACGGTTCTTACATCGTCCCGACGCAGCATTGGTACATCGAACGGACGGTTTGGCTGATCGCCGGCGTCGTCCTGGTGTCGAGCACGGTACTCGCTTTGCTGGTCGATCCCCGTTTCATCCTTGGCGTTACTGCGACGGGACTTGTCTCCATCAACGTCGCGCTGACCGGCTTCTGCCCAGTGGGCAATGTGCTGCGGCTGCTCGGTTTCAAGCCAATGCTGGGGTCCAAGGCTGCAACAAAGTGGAATCTGTACTTCCTGCAAGTCGATCGTTGGTACCTCGAGCGCCGGATCTATATCGTGGTCGGGTTCAACATCTCGGTTGCGTCGATCCTGATTCTGGCGGTGAGCCCGTGGTTCTCATTGTTCACCCTGTTCGTCGGTGGTGCCATGGTGTGGTTTGCGGCAACGGGCTACTGCATCATGGCGAATTTTCTGTATTGGCTCGGCGCCGAGCCGCGGCTCAACCCTGAAGCCGATCCGGCCACGATGCCGTCCGGACGCTGCGCGCATTGCGCCATGTCGCCGGTCTGTATCCACAATCCCCGCGCCACGCCTCATCACGCGTGACGGTGTCGCAATCTTACGGTCTTGTGAAAGCGTCGGACGCCTGCACGGCGGCAGTCAACGTCGGCCGTCGTAGAGCTGCCGGGCCCGGCGCGTGAACGCCGTCATCGTTCTTGCCGCCTGGTCGGCGAATGACGCGCCCAAAAGCGTCTGCAATAGACGCGATCTGAGCGCGACATCGACGCGATAATCGACGTCGGTGCCGTGCTCGCCAGCCGGCTCAAATAGCCAATGCTGTTCGAACCGGTCGAAAATCGGATCGGCGCTGGTGATATCGATTCGCTGCGGCCGGTGCAGCAGTCCGACAGTCGAGAAGTGTTTGCGCAACGGCCCGGCGGCGATGACCATGTCGACGAAAATGGCGTTATCCCTGCGATGGCGAACATGCGAGGACTTCACCCAAGGCATGAATTCCGGATAGCGCTCGACATCGGCGACGAGGTCGAACAGTTGCGCTGCGCTGAAGTTCAGATGCTGACGTTGCGTGAAGGCGGTCATTCAAACGAACCGGGCGGTCAGCAAGGAGCAGGCGCCGCTGCGGGAACGTATCTCAATTTGCCTTGAGCGTAATGATGTAGGCAACCAGCTGCCAGATTTGCCCGTCATTCAATATCGGCCACGATGGCATAGCGGTACCAGGCACGCCATTGTGGATGGCGAGAAATGTCCTGCCTGCTGTCGCCTCGTCCGACCATGGTGGAAGCGTCAAATTCGCCGGCGGCGGGTCCTGCGCCGCCTGGCGCAAGCCGCGGCCATCGCCATTGTCGCCATGACAGATCGCGCAATTGGCCGCATAGAGCGCCCCGCCCTCCTGCTGAGCCTGGCGTGACGCCAGCACACCGGCGGGCGGCGTCGGCGGTCCGCGATTACACCCCGAAATGACGAACGAGAGTGCGATCAGGGCGAGGCCCAGCGCCAGCTTGCGGCCGATCAAGCATTGGATAGCCAAGGCTTTCCACCTCGTGCGCGATGGCTTCAATGAGCAATTCCATGCTGTCGCTGACCGCTTTCGAACGGCCGACCGACCATTCCATCATGTCGGGGACGAGGCCGATCAGCGTCACTTCGGCCGGATTGCCGCCGAGAAGCCGCGCCGCATCGAGCAGATCGGCGACGCCGACCTGATGCGGCGACAGCCGCTCGCGCACCGCCGGGCCGACGTCAGCGCCGTCCAGGCGGACGAGGCTTCCGGGCGCCGCACCCGGACAGCGTATCGCATCGACGAGAAGCGCCCGCCGCGATTGTTGCAGCAATGGCAGCAGCGACAGACCGAGCGTTCCGCCGTCCGCAACGCAAACGCCATCGGGCATCTCATATCGCTCCTTCAGCAACGCAACGGCAATCACGCCGAGCCCGTCATCGCCGAACAGAACGTTGCCGAGGCCGAGGATCAACAGCTCAGCTGCGTCCGTCATCCAATGACACCGCATCTTCGAATGCCGCCACTTCGCGCGGCGAAACGTATCGGTAACCCGACACGATCGAATCGAACGTTCCGTCGCGCTTGATCGTCGCCATGGTAACGACACGGATTACATGCAGCACGACATAGAAGATCATCACCCACATCGTGATGTGATGGATATAACGCGCCATCTGAAAGCCGCCGAACAGCGGGATCAAGAAGCTGAGAAGGGTGAGCGGCGAATTGTACGAGGTAATGTCCGCCCACATCGCGAAGCCGGTCAGGATGATCACGGTCTCGATGAGGAAACCGATGAGGAAAACGATGCCGTCGAGGCCGTCATGGGCGATCGTCATCGGCGGCATACGGCGCAGGAACAGGTAATATTTTGATGACTCGATGACGCTGCGCCAGCGCTTCCTGGACAGCGGGATATACTGGTCCCACCTTTCGTAGCGGCCGCCGACCAGGATCAGGAACAGCTCCGCGCCAAAGGCGATGTCAAATACGATCGCCGTATAGAAGTGCGTGAACCGGACAGAGCCCATGATGAACGGGTCGCCGGTTTTCGGCGCCAGCAAATACGGATGGGCGATATAAAGGCCGGTTGCGACCAGAATCAGGAAGCACAGGAAGATTATCCAGTGGCAGACGCGCACGGGCAGCGTACGCATGTAGACGCGCTGGCGGTCGTTGTCGCGTGATCGCAATACGTCGGTCACGACCGCACCATCACTTGAGCCAGTTCGCGTTTTTGCGCGTCGACGACGTGGACGCCGCAGGCCATGCACGGATCGAACGAGTGCACGGTTCGCAGGATCTCGAGCGGCTGATCGGGCTTGGCGACGGGCGTACCCGCCAGCGCCGCTTCGTAGGGCCCGGGCTGACCCTTGGCGTCACGCGGACCGGCATTCCACGTGCTCGGCACCACGCACTGGTAGTTCACGATGGTGCCGTTGTTGATATGAACCCAATGCCCGAGCGACCCACGCGGCGCCTCATGGAAGCCGTAACCCATGCAATCGCTCGGCCAGCTGTCGGCCTCCCACTTGGCGTTGTCATGAATGCGGTAGTCGCGCCGCGCCATGTTGGCAGCCAGCTCGTCGACCCAGCGATCCATCGCCTCGATCAGGACCTGCGCCTCGACCGCGCGCGCCGCCACCCGGCCAAGTGTCGAGAACAGCGCCTCGGGACCGACGCCGAGACTGGACAGCACTTTGTCGACCAGTTCCTTGACCCGAGCCGGCCGGCCGGTCTTGTAGGCCACCAGCATGCGCGCCAGCGGACCGACTTCCATGGCCGCGCCGTCATAGCGGGGCGATTTCAGCCAGCTGTATTTCTGATTGACCTCGAGGAACTGATAGGGCGGCTTCGGCCCCGTATAGTGCGGGCTGGTTTCGCCCTTGAACGGATTGAGCGCGGCGCTGTCGCCTTCGGCGTAGTCGTACCAGGAATGAGCGACCTGCTCGGTGATCTTCGGCTCCTCGACGGCAGCGAGCTTGGACAAATCCCGGGCGTGGATGATGCCACTTGGAATGAACAGCGATGGATTGGCGCTGTCGTCCTCCGGATAGTCGCCATAAGCCATATAATTGCCGATGCCGGCGCCGATCGAGGCCCAGTCCTTGTAGAACGACGCAATCGCCAGCACGTCCGGGATGTACACGCGGCTGACGAAATCCTTGCCCTCGGCAATCAGATTTCGCAGCGATGCGATGGTGTGCATGTTGAGCGCGGATTGCGAATCGGGATCGACCGGGGTCGCCATGCCGCCGACCAGAAAGCTCTGCAGATGCGGATTCTTGCCGCCGAGGATGGCGTGGATCTTGATGAAGCGGCGCTGCCATTCCAGCGCTTCGAGATAGTGCGCCACCGCCATCAGGTTGGCTTCCGGCGGCAGCTTATAGGCCGGGTGGCCCCAATAAGCGTTGGCGAAAATGCCGAGCTGGCCCCGGTCGATGAATGCCTTGAGACGGTCGCGCACCCCGGCGAAGTATTTTGCGCTCGACAGCGGCCAGTCCGAGATCGATTGCGCCAGCGTCGCAGTCTTGGCGGGATCGGCGCTGAGTGCGCTAACGACGTCCACCCAATCGAGCGCGTGCAGATGATAGAAGTGAATGACGTGGTCGTGCACGTTTTGCGCTGACATGATGAGGTTGCGCAAAATCCGTGCGTTGGGCGGGGGCACCGCGCCAATGGCCTTTTCGACGGCGCGGATCGAGGCAATCGCATGCACGGTCGTGCAGACGCCGCAAATGCGCTGTGCGAACACCCAGGCATCGCGCGGATCGCGGCCACGCAGAATTAGTTCGATACCTCGGAACATCGTCGAGGACGACCATGCCTCCTTGACCGCGCCGCCGTCCACTTCGGCTTCGACGCGAAGATGGCCCTCGATTCTGGTGACCGGGTCGACGACGATGCGGGTCACTTCTTGTCCTCCTTAGCGTCGGTCTTTTCAGCCTGCGCCCGCTTGTTCCTGACGACTTGTGCAACTCCGTGCGCCGCAAAGCCGGCTGCGACCGCGCCGCCGAGAAGGAACGCGAATTCATCCACCGACGACCTGATATCGACGCCAGTCATCTCCGGCAGGTGCTTGTAGAATGGCGTCATCGTATCCCAGAAATTCGGTTCGGCGCAGCCGACGCAAGGATGTCCGCAACCGACCGGCCAGTTGGTGCCGTCGTTCCATTTGATGATCGGGCAATTCTGCGACGTAACCGGCCCCTTGCATCCGACCTTGTACAGGCAATAGCCGAGGCGATGGCCTTCGTCGCCCCACTGCTCGACGTAATTGCCGTTGTCGTAATGTGCGCGCCGCTCGCAATTGTCGTGGATCGTCTTGCCGTAGGCGAACAGCGGCCGCCGATAGCGATCGAGCGGCGGCCATTCCTTCATCGTCATGTAATAAACAATGAGTGCCGTGAGGTTTTCGGCATTGGCCGGACAGGCCGACATGTTGATGAGGTTTTGTACGCCCGGCACGGCGTCGGCGACCGAAAGCGCTCCGGTCGGGTTCGGGCGCGCCGCCGGAATGCCGCCGTAGGAGGCGCAGGTGCCGACCGCGACGGTCGCAGCAGCGCTGCCGCAAACCTCGCGGGCGATATCGAGCGCGGAACGTCCACCGATCGTGCAATAGGCGCCGTCCGCGCCCGACGGAATCGAGCCTTCGACCAGCGCGATATACTTGCCCTTGTTGGCGCTGATGGTCTGCGCGAGCACGCTTTCGGCCTGGCTGCCGGCCGCCGCCATCAACGTCTCATGATAATTCAATGAAATCGAATCGAGAATGAGATCGGCGACCGTAGGATGTGCGGCGCGCAGGAACGACTCGGTATTGCCGGCGCAATCCTGAAATTCGAGCCAGACCAAAATCGGCCGGGCCTCATTTTCCACGGTCGCCGCGATGGTCTCGGTGGCGCTTTCCGGCAAGCCGAGGATTGCCGCCATGGATGCGCAAAACCCCAGAAAATCACGCCGAGAAACACCGTGCTGCTCCAGTTCGTGCCTGAGGCTAAAACCGGTCATCGCATCCTCCCGTGCTGGAGCTAAAGTAGTGCCGTAGCCAAACGCTTACGACTTAGCATTCGGAGGTTAGCATGCAAGCGTCAAAACGCAACATAACACATCCATAACCACGCGTTAATGACAGCGCCAAGTCTAGCTGCCGCCCGCTTTGATCTAGATCAAATTCTTTCTGAAATTTTGGACGACATTCGGTCGCAGCGCGCGCGCCTGAAATTTTCACTGCCGCTCGCACAGCTTTATCTAAGAGCAGCGCGCAAAGCTGCAACGGCGGTGGATGAAAGTGTCGGCTTCTGCTAGAGAAAGAAGCGACAACAGCTGCGGTCATCTGGTGAGAAGCTGATGGCGGACGCCATGACTACGCTCCCTGCGACATCCGTGACAGCGCTCGAAATCCGGGTGCGGGGACGCGTGCAGGGTGTCGGATTTCGACCGGCCATCTACCGCATGGCGCGAAAGCACGGCCTAGCCGGTGAAGTTCTCAACGATCCCGAGGGGGTATTGCTGCGGATCGGCGGCGAGCGATCAGTGGTGGCCGCCTTTCTCGGCGGGCTCAAGCGCGAGCTGCCGCCGCTGGCACAGGTCGAGGCCATCGAGACGCGGGATTATTGCGGCGTCCTGCCGCGAGATTTCCGCATTGGGGAAAGTGCCGGCGGCGAGGCGCGCACACAGGTTGCCCCCGACGCCGCGGTCTGCGCGGCCTGCGCGGCCGAATTGCGCGACCGGACAGATCGCCATTATCGCTACCCTTTCACGAGCTGCACGCATTGCGGCCCGCGACTGAGCATCGTCACCGCGATCCCCTATGACCGCGCCACAACGACGATGGCATCTTTTGCGCTCTGCTCCGCCTGCAAGTCGGAGTACGACAACCCGTCAGACCGGCGATTTCACGCCGAAGCAATCGCTTGTCCCGATTGCGGCCCGAGCGCGGTGCTGGTCGCGTATCGGACTGCGATAACCCAGGACAGGGCCGCAGCGGATGCGGTCGCGCAAGCGTCTGAGCTTATTCGCAGCGGCGCGATCGTCGCCGTGAAGGGGCTGGGCGGCTACCATCTGGCCTGTGACGCAAACAACGGCGAGGCGGTCGGCCGCCTGCGCCGGCTGAAACGGCGCGAAGCCAAGCCGTTCGCACTGATGGCGCGCGACCTTGATATCGTTGGTCGTTACTGTGCGGTCAGTGCCGAGGAAGAACGCCAACTCACCGCCATGGAAGCGCCCATCGTGCTGCTCGATGCCGATGGACGCAACCGGCTGCCGCCCGCGGTCGCACCCGGTCTCGGCACGCTCGGCTTCATGCTGCCAGCGACCCCGCTGCACATGTTGCTGCTGCAGGATATCGCCGGTCCCGTGGTGATGACGAGCGGCAACCTCAGTCGCGAACCGCCCATCATCGACGATGCCGAAGCGAGCGAGCAGCTCGCCGGCATCGCCGACTGCGCGCTGGTTCACGATCGCAGGATCGCAAACCGGGTCGATGATTCCGTGGTCCGGGTCATGGACGGACGCGCGCGCGTGCTGCGCCGCGCCCGCGGCTTTGCGCCGAGCCCGATCGAATTACCGCCTGGTTTCAAGTCCGCCCCGGACATTCTCGCCATGGGCGGAGAACTCAAGGCGACGTTCTGTTTGGTCAAAGACGGTCAGGCCGTTCTGTCGCAGCATCAGGGCGATCTCGAAGACGCAGCGACTTTCGATGAATATCGCGGAGCGATCGCGCTTTATCGCGGCATGTATGCGCATCAGCCGGCCGCGTTGGTGATCGACCGGCACCCTGACTATTTGTCGTCGAAACTCGCGCGCAGCGAGGCTTCCACACACGCGCTGCCCGTTCTCGAAGTCCAACATCATCACGCCCACATCGCCGCCTGTCTCGCCGAGAACGGATATCCGCTCGACGGTCCGGCGGTCCTCGGCATCGTCCTTGACGGCATCGGCTTCGGCGATGACGGGACGATCTGGGGCGGGGAGTTCCTGCTGGCCGACTATCGCGGCTATCGACGGATGGCGCGCATGCGCCCGGTCGCCATGCCGGGTGGCGCTCAGGCCATACGCCAGCCCTGGCGCAATCTCTATGCGCACCTCATCCAGGCGATCGGCTGGGATGCAGTCAAATCGAAAGCTTCGCAATTGGATTTTTACACCGAACTTTGCCGCAAGCCGCTCGCCCAGCTCGACGTGATGATGGAGAAAAAAATCAATTCTCCCTTGGCGTCGTCCTGCGGACGGCTGTTCGATGCCGTCGCCGCCGCGCTCGATATTTGCCGCGACCGGCAGGCCTATGAAGGCGAAGCGGCGATGCGGCTGGAAGCGCTTGCCCAGGCGCAATCGGCTGGCAGGCATGGCGACGGCGCCTACCAGTTCGCTATTGCCGGACCGCCGGGCGGCTTGCTCGAGCTCGATCCGACACCGATGTGGCGCGAACTGCTTGACGACCTCGCCGGCGGCACCCTGGCTTCACGCATCGCGCTCCGTTTCCACGAGGGGCTGGCGCAATCGCTCGTGCGCGTTGTCGAACGATTGGCACCGCGCGGTCGCGAGAATGCGCCGTTCGGGACCGTTGTGCTTTCCGGCGGGTGCTTCCAAAATCGCATGCTGTTCGAGAGCGCGACCGCGCAATTGCGCGACGCGGGATATACCGTTCTGAGTCACGCGGCGGTGCCGGCCAATGACGGCGGACTGGCGCTCGGCCAAGCGGCGATCGGGGCAGCACGTCTGCTCGACGGTCTACACGAACCGCAATGAAAGGGACGTAGTCATGTGTCTCGGCATTCCAGGCTGCATCGTCAGAATAGATGACGCCGAAAACATGCTCGCGACCGTCGATATCTGCGGGGTGCGGCGGCCTATCAATATCAGCTGCATCGTTGACGACGAGCATTCCGCCGAGTCGTGCGTCGGCGACTGGGTCCTGGTCCACGTCGGTTTTGCGATGAGCCGCATCGATGCCGAGGAGGCAGCCGAGACGCTTAGGATTCTCCAGGAACTCGGCGAAGCTCAGGCGGAACTGGAAAATATACGCGCCGCTGACGAAGTTGCGCCAGCCGAAGAGGAACACCGGCCATGAGCGGCGAACTGGAAGCGCTCTATCCGTTCCTTCACGGCAAGCAACACGATCCGGCTGCGCTCGATTCGGTGCTGGTGCATTCGGTCGAGGAAAAGGCGCGGGACTCACGCGAGACCAATGCGCGGTTTTTCGCCGCCGAAGCCGACATTCTCGTCGCCGCCGCCAAGGCGCTCGCCGCTGTCTATCGCCGCGGCGGCCGCATGTTCGCCATGGGCAACGGCGGCTCGAGCTGTGACGCCTCCCATGTTGCGGTCGAATTCGTCCATCCCATCACCGCCGGACGACCGGCGCTTGCGGCCGTCAATCTGGTCGCCGATCTGGCGATGATCTCCGCGGTCGGCAACGATGTCGGTTTCGAGCACATCTTCGTTCGCCAGCTGATCGCCCAGGCCAAGGCCGGCGATGCCCTGATCGGGATTTCCACCAGCGGCAATTCGTCGAACCTGATCGCAGCCTTCGCCAAGGCCAAGGATATGGGACTGGTCACCATCGGACTCGCCGGCGGCGACGGCGGTAGAATGAAGTCGGGCGGCGTGTGCGACTATTGTCTGGTCGTACCGACGACGTCGATCCACCGCACCCAGGAATGCCACGTCGCCGCCTACCATATCCTTTGGGATCTGGTGCACACGATCCTCGCCGACGACCGCGGCTCGGCAACGGCCAAGGGGGCCGCGGCATGAAATATGTCGACGAATATCGCGATCGCTCCAAGGCCGAGATCCTGACCAGAGAGATCGAGCGGCTTGCGGCCGAGATCGCGCACCCCGATGGGCGGCCGATCCAGATCATGGAGGTTTGCGGCGGACATACCCACTCGATTTTCCGCTACGGCATCGAGGGCATGCTGCCGAAATCGATCGAACTCGTGCATGGTCCGGGCTGTCCGGTCTGCGTGCTGCCGATGGGACGGGTTGACGACTGCGTCGCCATCGCCGAGCGGCCGGAGGTGATCTTTACGACGTTCGGCGACGCCATGCGGGTGCCGGGCTCGCGCAAGAGCCTGATGCAGGCCAAGGCCGACGGCGCCGATGTGCGCATGGTCTATTCGCCGATGGATGCGCTGGCTCTGGCGCGAAAAAACCCGCAGCGCGAGGTCGTCTTCTTCGGCATCGGCTTCGAAACGACGATGCCGTCGACTGCCTTGACTGTGCTGCAGGCCGAACGCGACGAGATCAAGAATTTTTCCGTCTTCTGCAATCACATCACCATCGTTCCCACCATCAAGGCGATCCTCGACAGTCCGGATCTCAAGCTCGACGGCTTTCTCGGCCCGGGGCACGTTTCCATGGTGATCGGCACAGCGCCGTACGAGTTCATTGCCCGGTTCTACAAAAAGCCAATGGTGGTCGCCGGCTTCGAACCGCTCGACGTGCTGCAGTCGATCTGGATGGTGCTCAGGCAGATCAAGGAGCGCCGCTGCGAGATCGAGAACCAATATGCACGCATCGTATCCGATGCCGGCAACGCGCCGGCGTTGCGCGCCGTCGCCCAGGTCTATGAATTGCGGGAATTCTTTGAATGGCGCGGTCTCGGCTCGATCGACCATTCGGGCGTGAGAATGCGTGCTGCATACGCCCGGTTCGACGCCGAGCGAAAATTTTCAGTGCCGAACGTGAGGATTGCCGATCCGAAATCCTGTCAGTGCGGTGAGGTGCTCAAAGGCGTGATCAAACCGTGGCAATGCAAGGTGTTCGGCACGGCGTGCACGCCCGAGACTCCGCTTGGCGCGCTGATGGTGTCATCGGAAGGCGCCTGCGCCGCGTATTATCAGTATGGCGGGGTGAAACGCAGTCTGGACCAATCGCCGGCCGAGGCGGGCGCGGCATGAACGTTGTTCCATTCATCAGCAAGCGACCGCGCGGCCGAGTGCATGTTCCGACCGTGACGCTCGCCCATGGCGGCGGCGGCAAGGCCATGAAGGATCTCGTCGACGATGTATTCGTCGAGGCCTTCGACAATCCGCTGCTGGCGCCGCTGGACGACCAGGCGCGGCTCGATCTGGCCGCCCTGGCGCAGCGCGGCGATCGTCTTGCGTTCACCACGGATTCGTTCGTCGTCGATCCGCTGATTTTCCCCGGTGGCGACATCGGCAGGCTCGCCATCTGCGGCACCGTCAACGATCTGGCGGTCGGCGGCGCCGTGCCGCTTTACCTGTCCTGCGCCGTCATCATCGAAGAGGGGGTCCCAGTCGATCTTTTGCGTCGGCTGGCTCGCTCGATGGCGGAAACCGCGTGCGAGGCCGGCGTGACCATCGTGACCGGCGACACCAAGGTCGTGAACAAGGGCGCTTGTGACAAGATTTTTATCACCACGACCGGAATAGGTGCGATCCGCGCCAACCTTCAACTTTCGGCCCGTTGCGTGCAGCCAAATGACGTCGTTCTCGTTAACGGCCTTCTTGGCGACCATGGCGCAGCTATTCTCGGCGCGCGCGGCGATCTTGCCTTGGAATCGCCGATCGTCAGCGATTGCGCACCGCTCCATGAACTGATCGCGACTTTGCTGGCGGCCGCTCCGGACACTCGCTTCATCCGCGATCCGACCCGCGGCGGCGCCGCGACGGTGCTCAATGAGATCGCCGAAGCCGCGCAGCTATCGATCGAGATCGATGAGGTCCGCACGCCCATTCGCGACGAAGTTCGCGGATTTTGCGAGATTCTCGGGCTTGATCCGCTGTATCTCGCCAACGAAGGCAAGATCATTGCCATCGTGCCGGCTCAACAGTCGCGCGCCGCGCTTGCCGCGATGCAGGCACACCCGCTGGGCGCTGCGGCGAGCATCATCGGCCGCGTCACGAGCGGCGAGCCCGGGCGGGTCACCATGCGCACGGTGTTCGGCGGCAACAGGATCGTCGACATGCTGGTCGGCGAGCAGCTGCCACGGATCTGCTGAAAGGCCGCCATGCACGAGCTTTCGATTACCTGCAGCATCGTCGAGATCGCCGCAAATACCGCAAGGGGTCGGAAAGTGCATCGCGTCACCGTCGAGATTGGCCAACTGTCCGGTGTCATGACCAACTCCATCGCATTGTGGTTTCCGGAAGTCGCCAAAGGCACCGCAGTCGAGGACGCGAATCTGGACATTCGCGAGATCGCGGCGATTGCTCGCTGCGAGACCTGCGGCACCGAATTCCCCACTCCATCGTTGCTGACGCCCTGCCCGTGCGGCTCCTTCCGCTACAGAAGGCTTAAGGGTGAAGAACTGAACGTCAAATCGATCGAGCTCGAAGAGGCCCTCTGATGTGCGCGAATTGCGGATGCCAAGGCGACGGGACGACAATGCTCGATCTGCAAACCGGCAAGACCACAACGATCGCCACCGTGCATGAGCACGACGGCGAGCCGCATCATTCACACTCTCACAGCCACGCGCACGGCGAGCCGCACGACCACGTTCACCATCACCACGGACCGCATCGGCACGTCAGCCAGCATGTGGAGGTGGCTTCCGGGGTCAATGTTCTCGATGTGGAGAGCCGGATTCTCGCGAAAAATGACGCGTCGGCGGCAAAGAACCGGGCCTGGTTTGCCGGGCGGGAGATCCTGGCGCTCAATTTGGTCAGCTCGCCCGGTGCCGGCAAGACGACGCTGCTCGAACGCACCGTGCGCGATCTTGCGGGTGTGGCGCCGCTCTATGTGATCGAGGGCGATCAGGCGACCGCCAATGACGGCGAGCGCGTGCGCAAGGCCGGCGCAGCGGTCGTGCAGATCAATACCGGCACCGGTTGCCATCTCGATGCCGAAATGGTGACGCGCGCCCTGTCCACGCTGAAGCCTCCGGCCGGTTCGGTTCTGCTCATTGAGAATGTCGGCAACCTTGTATGCCCGGCGCTGTTCGATCTCGGCGAACGAGCGAAAGTGGTGATCTTTTCAGTTACCGACGGCGAAGACAAACCGCTCAAATATCCGCACATGTTCCGTGCCGCGTCGCTGGTCATTCTCAACAAGATAGACTTGCTGCCGCATCTCGACTTTTCCCTGGCTGAGGCCATCGCCAATGTGCGGCAAGTCAACCCCGAAACGGCGATTTTGCAGATCTCTTCCCGGACCGGCGAAGGCACCGCCGGCTGGCAGGATTGGCTTCGTGCTCAATTGACGGCTGCGCGGCAATCCGCCTTCGCATGACGAGGCCGCCGGCAAGAGGCACGAGCACCAAAAGGAAACGCCGAGGCTGAAGCAAGTTTCCCAACTGCGCGGAGAATCACGGTCCAGACATGACGGTGCCCTCAGACGAAACTGGAGATAGGAAGCGCGGTCAGCGTCAGGCAACGAAGGCGATGATCACCCGCGACGGTTTGCAGGCGCTCATCGATCGCCTCGCCGAGCAGGGCTATCAAGTTCTCGGGCCGAAAGTTCGCGACGGCGCCATCGTTTACGACGAGATCGCAGGTCTGCGCGATCTCCCGGAGGGCTGGACCGATCGGCAGGAAGCCGGCCGCTATAGCTTGCAGCGTCGCGCCGACAATGCGCTGTTCGGTTTTGTCGTTGGCCCGCACTCGTGGAAGCAGTATCTGCATCCGCCCGTCGAGCGGCTGTGGACGGCGCATAACGGTCACGACGGCGTCACCATTGCCAACGAGCAAATACAGCCAGCCAAATTTGCCTTCATCGGCGTACGCAGTTGCGAAATCAATGCAATTGCCATCCAAGACCGGGTCTTCCGCAACGGGCCTTACCCGGATACGGCCTACGAAATGCGGCGGCGGGACGCCTTCATCGTCGCCGTCAATTGCGGACAGGCCGGGGGCACCTGCTTCTGCGTGTCGATGCAGACCGGACCAAAAGCCGAGGCGGGCTTCGATCTGGCGCTGACCGAACTGATCGACGAGAACAGGCACGAATTTCTGCTCGAGGTGGGCAGCGAAGCCGGCGCTAAAACGCTCGGCCACGTCCCTCATCGCCCGGCCGCGGAGGCGGATGTTCTGGCCGCCGAAGCGGTTGTCGAACGCACCGCAAGCCAGATGGGCCGCGCGCTGGAGACTGATGGCATCAAGGAGCTTCTCCTTGGCAATCTGAATCACCCGCGATGGGATAATGTCGCCGAGCGCTGTCTCACTTGCGGCAACTGCACCATGGTGTGTCCGACCTGCTTCTGCACCACGGTGGCGGACCACAGCGATCTCGCGGGCTCCTCCGCCGAGCGGGTCCGCAAGTGGGATTCCTGCTTCACAATGGATTTTTCCTACATTCACGGCGGCAGTGTGCGGAAGACCGCCAGCTCGCGCTATCGGCAGTGGATGACGCACAAGCTTGCGACATGGATCGATCAGTTCGGCACTTCGGGCTGCGTCGGATGCGGCCGCTGCATCACTTGGTGTCCGGTGGGGATCGATATCACCGAGGAGGCAGCGGCGATCAGAGCCAATCCACAGCCGGCCAAGGGGGCGCAGCATGGCGGGACTTGACCAGATTGTAAGCGAGCAACCCTTTTTTGCCGGACTCGCGCCTGAATACAGCGAGCTCGTGGCCGGCTGTGCGCGCAACCACATGTTCCAGGCCCAGCAGTATCTGTTCCACGAAGCAGACCCCGCCAACGAGTTCTTTCTGATCCGCCACGGAAAAGTCGCGCTCGAAATCGCCGCGCCGGGGCGTCCGCCGGTCGTCTTCGCCACGCTTCGGGAAGGCGACATCGTCGGTGCCTCCTGGCTGGTCCCGCCTTACGTGTGGATGTTTGACGCGCGCGCCATGGATCTCACGCGGGCAATCGGCATCGATGCGGCCTGTCTGCGCCGCAAATGCGAAGCGGATCACCATCTCGGTTACGAAATGATGAAGCGGTTTCTGCCGATCTTCGTGAAACGGCTGCATGACACACGGCTGCAAATTCTCGACGTGTATGGGAGGCACTGAAGTGACCGCAGTCCAGCCTGCCGATCCGTTCGTACCGCAGGTCTATCGGATCGAGGCCGTGCGCCGTGAACTGTCCGATACGGTGACGCTGGAGCTCAGGCCGCTGGCCGGGCAGCGGCCGGCCTACCAGCCGGGTCAGTTCAACATGCTTTACGTGTTCGGCGTCGGCGAAGTGGCGATCAGCATGAGCGGCGACCGGACGCGTGACACTGTTTTCGTCCACACCGCGCGCGATGTCGGCGCCGTCAGTGGCGCGATCGCAAAACTCGAACCGGGCGCGACAGTAGGCCTGCGCGGCCCGTTCGGCACGAGCTGGCCGGTGGCTGCGGCCGTAGGGTCCGATGTCATCCTGGTCGCCGGCGGCCTCGGCATCGCGCCGCTGCGCCCGGCGATCTACGAGATTCTGGCCAAGCGCGGGCAATACGGCCGCGTGGTCATTCTTTTCGGCAGCCGCAATCCGACCGACATGCTTTATCGCCACGAACTGGAAGAATGGCGGCGGCGCCTTGACGTCGAGATCGAAGTCACCGTCGACCACGCCGATGCCGATTGGCGGGGCAATGTCGGCGTGGTGCCGGCGC
The DNA here is from genome assembly GCA_963729965.1 of uncultured Alphaproteobacteria bacterium. Taxonomy (GTDB): domain Bacteria; phylum Pseudomonadota; class Alphaproteobacteria; order Rhizobiales; family Xanthobacteraceae; genus BOG-931. The sequence goes on along the minus strand of CAVSPX010000002.1, from coordinate 687,560 downwards.
TCGTTCCGCGCTTTGTCTTCGATCCAGACGAGACATTCGCGCTGGTCTGCGGGCCGGAAGTGATGATGCGCTTCACGGCAAGCGCTTTGCGCCACGCCGGCGTTCCGCCCGATCGGATCTATCTGTCGATGGAGCGCAACATGAAATGCGCGATCGGCTTGTGCGGGCACTGCCAGTTCGGTTCTGCCTTCATCTGCAAGGACGGACCGGTGGTGCGCTACGACCGCATTGCCAGCATCTTCGCGATGCGGGAGATCTGAACATGGTGGAGCGCAGGCGCCCGCGCCTTGCGGTGTGGAAATTCGCCTCCTGCGATGGCTGCCAGCTGTCCTTGCTGGATTGCGAGGATGAGCTGCTGACGCTCGCCGGCGCCATCCAGATCGCCAATTTTCCCGAAGCATCGAGCGCCGTAGAGGACGGCCCCTACGATCTTTCACTTGTTGAGGGCTCGATCACCACTGCGCACGACGCCGAACGGATTCACCAGGTGCGCAGGCAGTCAAAGCATCTGGTCACGATCGGCGCCTGTGCCACGGCCGGCGGCATTCAGGCGCTGCGCAATTTCGCCGACGTGAAGGACTACATCGCCGCGGTCTATGCGTCGCCGCAATATATCAGTACGCTGGCGACCTCGACGCCGATCTCAGCCCACGTCCCGGTCGACTTCGAGCTGCACGGCTGCCCGATCAATAAAATGCAGCTGATCGAGGTGATTTCGGCTTTTTTGGCCGGGCGCAAGCCGGCCGTACCGACGCACAGCGTTTGTGTCGAATGCAAGCAGCGCGGCACTGTCTGCGTGATGGTGCAGGGTACGCCCTGTCTCGGGCCGGTGACCCATGCCGGCTGCGGGGCGATCTGCCCCACCTACCGACGCGGCTGTTACGGCTGCTATGGCCCGATGGAAACGCCGAATACGGCGGCGCTGGCGCGCGAATGGCAGGCGCTCGGCGCTGCGCCACGCGATATCCGGCGCGCCTTTCGCACCTTCAACGCCGCCGCCGAACCGTTCCTCAAGGAAAGCGAAGCGCATGGCGACTAAAACGATCCGGGTCGATTATCTCGCCCGCGTCGAGGGCGAGGGCGCGCTCGACCTGCAAGTCAGCGACGGCCGCGTCACTTCGGCGAAGCTGAGGATCTTTGAGCCGCCACGTTTCTTCGAGGCGCTGTTGCGCGGCCGCGGCTACGCGGAAACGCCGGATCTCGTCGCGCGTATCTGCGGCATTTGCCCGATCGCCTACCAGATGAGCGCCGTCCACGCGATCGAAAACGCCTTCGGCGTCAGGGTCGATGGGCAGCTGCGGGCCTTGCGTCGACTGATCTATTGCGGCGAATGGATCGAGAGTCATGCCTTGCACGTGGTGATGTTGCATGCGCCGGGCTTCCTTGGCTTTCCCGACGGGATTGCGATGGCGCGCAGCCATGCGGACGCCGTTCGCAACGGCCTGACCCTGAAAAAGGCCGGCAATGAGCTGATACGGGTGCTCGGCGGTCGAGAAATCCATCCTGTCAATGTGAAGCCGGGCGGCTTTCACCGTCTGCCGACGCGGGCCGAACTTGCACCGCTCGCCGAGAATCTGAAGCGGGCGCGCGACCTGGGCGTCAGCCTCGCCCATTGGGTAGCGGCATTTCCGTTCCCGGAGTGCGAGCGCGACTACGAATTTGTGGCGCTGCGGCATCCGGACGAATATCCGTTCAACGAAGGCAGGCTTGTCTCCAATCGCGATATCGATATCGACATTGCGGACTATGATAGTGAGTTCGAGGAGCGGCATGTCGCGCATTCAACGGCATTGCAGTCATCGCTGAAACGTCGCGGCGCTTATCTGGTCGGGCCGCTGGCGCGCTACGCACTCAATTTCGACCGCTTGCCGGAGTCCGTTCAATCTCTTGCTCGCGATTGCGGACTCGGTCCTATCTGCAGCAATCCGTTCCAAAGCATTATCGTTCGATCAGTTGAGATCGTTTACGCCTGCGAGGAGGCGCTGCGGCTGATAAGCGGCTATGAGCCTCCGGACCGCGCATCTGTTCCGCTCGCGCCGACCGCTGCGGCCGGGTACGGCTGTACTGAAGCGCCGCGTGGAATTTGCTGGCACTGCTACGAGTTCGACGGCGAGGGTACGATCCGCACAGCCCGGATCGTGCCGCCAACGTCGCAAAATCAGTCGAGCATAGAGGCCGACATCGCCGCCGTCGCAACCTCGGTTTTGGATCAGCCCGATGAGTTCATCCGCGACCGCTGCGAGCAAAGCATCCGGAATTACGATCCGTGCATCTCGTGCGCCGCTCATTTCCTCAAATTGACGGTCCATCGAACATGAGTGGGGAGGACCGAGCCGCTGCTCGACGCAAAGTTCTTGTGGCTTGTCTGGGCAATGCCGATCGGGGCGATGACGCTATCGGTCCGATCGTCGCGCAAAAGCTCCGTGGCCGAGTGCCTGCCGATGTCGCCGTTCTGATTCGCGGCGGCGATATGCTCTCGCTCATCGAGGATTGGAGCGGTTACGACACCCTCATCTGCGTCGATGCCGCCGGCCCCATCGGAGCGCCCGGGCGCATTCACCGGCTCGATCTGGCGACCGATGCGTTGCCGCGCGGTCCGTCAGTCACATCGTCGCACGCATTAAGCCTTGCCGAGGTCATCGATCTCGCGCGCATTCTGCACTGGGCGCCACAACACATTATCGTCTACGCGGTCGAGGGCAGCCGTTTCGACGCCGGCGCAGCAATCACCGCAGCGGCAGCGGCCGCCGCAGACGAATTGGCATCATGCGTGGTGGCCGAGGTCCGCCAGTTGTTGCAGAATCGAGCGCAACCCGTGTCACATGCATGAAACGGAAATCGTCAGATAATTCGCAACGCTGGCTGGTGCAGGTCGCCGCTTGATGTTCATCTTACGCGTTTGACGGTGTTTGATGCTTGACGCTCCGCGGCAACCGTGCGCTTACCCGAATACCACCAAAGTGCTTGTTGCGGTAGCGATGCTCCGCATTGACACCGATCAATTCGACGGCCTAACAATTCAGTCGGTCTGCCGCTTACTGGTCTGGGGGCCAGGATGAAAAGATGGCCGGCGGTATTGGCGGTGCTCGTGCTCGGCGCAGTGATTGGCGCCGGCGGTATTATCGCAAGCACCTTCGTCAATCAGTACACTTCGACTGAATCCTTCTGTACATCCTGCCATTCGATGACGGGATTGGGCGCCGATCCCCATTATCTGCAGTCCGCGCACCGCATGAATGCCGAGGGTGTTCGGGCGAATTGCGCCGACTGTCATGTTCCCGCAACAAACTGGTTCGTCGAGACATACACGCATGTCTCGGCGGGCATACACGACGCCATCGCGGAGTACACAAGCAACGTCAGCGACCCATCAGTCTGGGCAGCTCGCCTGCCCGAGCTCGCCGACACCGTGCGCGAACAGATGCGGCGCGAAAACGGAGTGACCTGCCGCAAATGTCACGATCCTGTCGCTATCCATCCGGCAAGCGAGGCCGGCCGCGCGGCGCATGCCTTGCTCGCGCAGGGTCGGGTGACCTGCATCGATTGCCATTTCAATCTCGTGCATGCGCCGGTGCTGCCGAGCGCGAGCTTCCTGCGCGGCTCAGGAATTGGCCGCTTCAATCGCTGAAATGAAGCTGGGAGAAAACTTGAGCAAACGGTGAGCGACGCGACAAGGCAGCCGGCTCGACGTTTGCGCAAAAACGACAGAGGATGCCATGAAGAACCGATATCGCCTTGCGCTACTCGTCGTCGCTGCTCTCTCCGGTAGTCTTGTGATCGCGCCGCCAGGCGGCGACTTACTGCACGCGCAGACGCCCGCACCGCCCGCGCCTGCGGCTGCGCCGACGCCGGGCGCGTTACAGTTTACCGAAGTGCCGTTTTACGCGGAATGGGCCAGTTCGCCCCACGCCCGCCGCACCGCCGAACCGTTCAACCATTGGAACAAGGACGGCGCGATTCCGGTCGAGTGCGCGAAATGTCATTCGACTCCGGGCTTTCGCGACTTCCTCGGCGCCGACGGAACGACCCCGGGCGTGGTCGACCATCCGGCGCCAATCGGTACCGTCATCACCTGCGTCGCCTGTCACAACGACAAGACGGTAGGACTAGGGTCGGTGAAATTTCCGTCAGGGCTTCAGGTCGGCGGCCTCGGCGCTGAAACGATCTGCATGACCTGTCATCAGGGCGTCGAGTTCGACCAACAGCGTCAACAAGGCAGTCACCGGCATGGGTGACGATGGGGTCAATCCCAAGCTCGAATTTATCAACGTGCACTACGCCGCCGCCGGGGCCATGCTGATGGGAACAAAGGCCAAGGTCGGATACGAATATCCCGGCAAGACCTATGCGGGCCAGTTGCAGCATGTGCAGCCCTATACGCGCTGCACGACCTGTCATGAGCTGCATACCGTTGACGTGAAGTTCACCGCCTGCAAGGGCTGCCATGGACAGGTGACGGACATGGCGACGCTGCCCCGTATCCGCATCAGCACCGCCGATTATGACGGCATGGCCGATCCGAATGAGGGACTAGGCCAGGAAGTGGACCATCAGCGCGCGCGGTTGTTTGCCGCCATCACGGCCTATGCCAAGACGGTGGCCGGCAAGCCGATCGTCTACAGCCTCGAGGACTATCCGTATTTCTTCGTGGACACTAACGGCAACGGCGTTGCGGATAAGGACGAAACAAAATTTCCCAATCGCTACAAATCCTGGACGCCGCGCCTGCTCAAAGCCGCTTACAATTATCAGTTCGTCACCAAGGACCCCGGTGCTTTCGCGCATAATCCGCATTATGCGCTCGAGTTGCTCTACGACTCGATTGCCGATCTCGGCAGCAAAGTTCCGGTCGATCTCAGTAAGGTGACGAGGCCGTAGAGCGGGGTGGCCGCAAATACGCCGTACCCGGCGCGAACGGCTTCGACCGGTCCGGGAGGCGGTACGAGCTCGGCACGGAGGCGATCGAAGGCAAGCGATTGAACTAAGCGGCGCGACGACCATCCAGGATCGCCCTGGCTCTTTTAAGGTCGGCGACAAAGCTGGTGTAAGCTGATCGCTTCTCGTCCTCATCCGCTATTCGCAACAGCGCGGAAGGATGAATAGTGACAGCGAGAGTTGTTCCGTCCGCAAGCGCAATCGGCGCCTTTCGGACTTTGGAGATTGTCACGGTCTTGCCTGTCAACGCACGCGCCGCGGTGACGCCGAGAGCGATAATGACCGATGGCCTGACCGCTTCCCGCTCCTGGTCAAGCCAAATCCGGCAGCGATCGATCTCGTAACTATTCGGCCGTTTGTGCAGACGTCTTTTGCCCCGCATCTCATGCTTGAAATGCTTGACGGCGTTGGTGACAAAAACAGCCTTCCGATCGATTCCGGAATCCTTGAGGGCCGCGTCCAGTATTCTGCCCGCCGGGCCGACGAAAGGCTGGCCGGCCAGGTCTTCCTTGTCGCCGGGCTGCTCGCCCACGAGCATGAAATCGGCGCCAGTCGGCCCCTCGCCCGGCACGACCTGGGTGGCGTCTTTGTAGAGCGGACAACGTTGGCAGGCCGCCTCCGCCTTGGCGAGGTCTGAAAGCACTGCGCTTTTTCTGGGGCGGGCGGTCGAGGAAAGGCGATCGCCAGGATCCGCTTTATCCATCGCTGCCTCCTTGCGCAGTCAAAACGGTAGACCGCGCAAGGTTCCGCGGCAAGGCAGGCGGTAGCCTTGGCGTCCTCGACCTTTCGCTCCCTTTCTCATTGCCCCATACTGCCGGCTGAGCCTTGTACCGGCCACAGGAACCCTCCCAGAGGGAACCATGCCGTTACGGCGCGAATTGATCTGGCGTGATTCTTCTTTTGTCCTTGGCATGGCTCGCCATCGTTATTTGGCTGATCCTGCGCGCGATCAATCAGCGCGGCGTGTTGCCGCGTCTGACGCCAGTCGTATGGACCAAGGAGCAGGCGCCTCCGCGCGTCACGCTCATCGTGCCGGCGCGCAACGAGGCAACGAACATTGCGCGCTGCCTCCAGTCCCTTTGCACACAGCCTTATCCGAAGGATCGGTACGACATTATCGTAATCGACGACCATTCGACCGACGATACTGCCGCGATCGTGGGGTCGATTGCCGCGCACGACAGCCGCGTCTCGCTTTTGTGCAGTCCGCCATTACCGGCGCGCTGGACCGGCAAGTCACACGCCTGTTGGATCGGAGCCTGCGCCACCCGCGCCGACAGTGAATGGCTATGCTTCGTCGATGCCGACGTCTGGGCCGAAAAGGACCTCCTTACGAGCGCAATGACTGCGGCGCTCGAACGCCGCCCCACCCTCCTCTCTCTTGCTCCGCGACAGGTATTGCAGAACGTTGCAGAACGCATCGTGTTACCGTGCGGCCTCATCGCTCTTTCGTTTATCCAAGATCTTCGCGACGCTCAGGCGCCCGGCGGCCATGACGCAGCGGCGACCGGCATGTTCCTGCTGATACGCCGCGAGGCTTACGAGACAGTGGGCGGTCACGCTGCCGTGTCGGGCGCCATTTGCGAGGATTTGGAACTCGCCCGTCGCGTCAAGCAAGCCGGGCATACGGTTCTCATGTTGGGTGGCGAGGATCTTATTTCCACACGCATGTATACCGGCTGGCAAATGCTCTGGGAGGGACTGGCGAAAAACCTTGTCGATACGCTTGGCGGCCGCCAGGCCACGTTGATAGTAGCGATCGTCGGCATCATCCTCGCCTGGAGCGCAGTGGCGATTCCGACGCTCGGTGTGATTTCGTGGGCGCGCGGGGCGCCGGATGCATTAGCCGCGTTGACCGTTGCATTGCTTGGCTCTGCTGCGGCATTCGGCCTGCATGTCGCGGCTACTCGCTATTTTCGCATTCCCGTCTTTTACGGTTTCTTGTTCCCGCTCGGCTATACGGCAGGCGCGCTCATCGCGCTCGACAGCATACGCCGGCGCGTGCGTGGCCGGGTGAGCTGGAAGGGCCGAGTCTACAAGGCCTGAAGACGCACCGCAAAGCGCGGAGCAATCCTCTTGGAACTCGGTTGCGACCCTGACTTTCTACAGCGCTACGCTTGGCGCGCGGCATTTCACTGTTTGACGGCGCTGCGCAGGAACCCCCGCCGATAACCTACGTTAGCTCTCGGAGCGGGCCATTTCGCCGGCTGCGCTGCCAACCCAGAACGAACAAAGGATCTTCTGCAATGGGACTGTTCACTAAAGACATCAAGAACATGGATGACCTGTTCCTGCACACGCTGCGCGACATCTACTATGCGGAAAAGCAAATCGTGAAAGCCCTGCCCGAGATGGTCGAGAAATCCAACGACCCTCAGCTTAAGCAAGGATTCAAAACTCATCTGAACGAAACCGAAAATCACGTCCAACGTCTGGACAGGGTGTTCGAAATGCTCCACCAGAAGGCCCAAGGCGTCGATTGTCCGGCGATCGACGGCATCATCGAGGAAGCAAACGACGTCGCCGGCGAGGTCGGCGACACGAAGGTGCTCGATGCAGCGCTGATCGCCGCCGCACAGGCGGTCGAGCACTACGAGATGACCCGCTATGGTACGCTGGTCGCCTGGGCCAAGCAGCTCGGCCGGCAGGACTGCGCGACACTGTTGCAGCAGACGCTCGACGAGGAAAAGGCGACGGACAAGAAATTGACCGCGATGGCTGAAGCGCAGGTCAATCGGAAGGCCGCCTGAGGCGACGCCGACATCACGGGCAGGCCCCAGAGCCTAGGGGCCTGCCGGAGTGAGCTCGTGGCGCCGAGGAATGCGATGCAGCAAAATCCTGCCATCATCCACTCCTCTTTCACGATTTTCGCTGCAGCCGCCGTCTCGGCAACGCCTAGACAGCAACGCCACACAAACTCGGCCGTTCCACAGCCGAGCACCCCCTTTGGCGGCGCGCCTGCTACGGGGAAACGGCGCGCGGATCGCTCAAATTTCCAGCCGTCTCTCGAACAATTGCGGTTCAAGAACGTTTGCGAATCATCGTGAGGGCATACTCGCGAGCGGAGCGAGACCGCTGCGGCAAACAGTCGAGCGGGCCCGAAGGGACGCAAGGTTGTGCGTACGAAGGAGCTGCAGGGCGTTTTAACCGCCGCAAGGAAATCCACCCGAACAAGAGGGCGGCGTCAGCACCGCTCGTAAGGTGAGGTGCGCCGATATGGGAAACCCAGCATGACAACGTGCGCGCTTGAGCGGCGTTGCGCGTTTATGACGTCTCAGAAAGGACTCTACCAAATGTGCGATTATAGTCTTCACGGCGTGTCCTCGCGCCCGGCCAAAATCGGAGACAAGCTGACAACGTCGAGTTTTCGCAATACGCTCACGCGAGGCTTTTCCGCCGTGGGAGAGCCTGAGGCTGCTGTTTGCCTGTTGCCAGGCACCGAGCTTGTTTTTGAACGCGCGGTCGAGCTGCATTACGCTCCACTTCAAGCGCTCTTCTTCAAGAAAGATAAATGGCGGATCCCTCATACGCTTGGGCGGTTCCGCCAGATCAACATCGGTAAGCCCAACGCTCATCACGACGCGATCGAGTTTCCCGACGGCCGGGTCGTGCTGCTGACGCAGCTACGTTCGGGTCAGCGTGCCACGGTCCTGCAATTGCCCCACACGTCGCAGATGAAGTCGGGCACAGTGAAAGCGACCGAGCCGATGGCAAACCGCGTCGACGCGCGCTGAAGAACTTTGAACAGACACGGCGAAAAGTCCGGCTCGGTGGCCCCGAGCTGGACATTTTTTTCCCGTCCGATATTCACCTACTGGCGACGCATACCCCAGTAGCCGTTCTGATTGTGCAACACCTTTTGGTTGTTTGCCGCACTACCGGTCTTCTGCGCGCTTTGATGCGTGCCGCTGCCGCCGCTTGCCGCCGCGTCACGAGCTGGGTGCATCCCTGTGCGAGCGCGAAACTGGATGCTCCAAGCGCCAAGCCGGTCGCCAACGCGCACGTTTTCACCACTTTCATTTGCATGTCTCCTTCTGTATTACCCAGAGGAGAACGCCAGGGCCGGGAAGAAGTTTAGGTTTCGCCTTCACGCATCAAAACTGATTGTTCCGCATTTTTGAAACGTCCTCGCGGTTCCCGCTGGAACACCTGCGCCGGCCGGGGCGAATCGGCGTCGGCTTTTCCGCGCGGAAATCAGGAACTCCTGCATCAGCTTGATGGTTGGTTGTTGGTGTTGTCTTGCAGGGTTAGAGGTCCATGGCCGGAACAACTTTCGCAGCACTGGCGTGCGGCGCTTTGGTCGTCTTATTTGCTGGTGCCGCGCCGGCGCTGTGCCAGACCGCGAACTCCCCGCCACAAAACTGCGTGCAAGGCAAGAGCGATTCCGCCGACCAGAGTCTCAGCGGCAAGCTGAGCCGGAGCAATGGTGTTCTCTGTCCACCGAACGTCGATCCGGGCATGACGGCGCCGACGCCGAACAAAGGCACGATGCCGGTGATGCCACCGCCCGGCTCCAGCCCCAATCCGTCCGTGCAGTCGAAATGATCCCACGCAGGTGGAACAACCGTCCGCAACCCGTGGCGCGTCCATGACGAGCCGGGCAGGAACGAGTCGAAACCTAAACGCCACGAACAACATGGTGGGCCCGGGAGGACGGAAAGTGTAGAGGTCAAAAGGCGCTAAAATTTATTATTTTACCGGCACTTACTATGTCGCCAGTGACTGTCGCCAATTGTTGCCGCCGGTGCCTGTCGCCATGTATATTAGAGGGAGCATCCATCGGAGTCTCCCATGTCCAATGCGAGAGCAAGGGCGCGGCACGGTAGCTACATATTCCAGCGGCCGGGCTCTGTTAACTGGTACATCAAACTTCGCTCGCCTAGCGGCAAGCGCATTGAAAAGAGCCTGGGCACGTCCGACAAGCTGGAGGCAGAGAAACTAGCCGCGCCGTTGGTAGGCGACCACAAGGCCGCTCTATTGGCCGCACGGCCCCGTTTGGAAATGACGCCGTACAAGCTGGGGCCCGGCGAATATACCGGGCCGAACGGCGAGCGAGTCATAGCCACCGAACGCGAGTTGATCTATTTCGACGCCACCACCCACGGCCTCCTACGGACGGAACCGAACGGACCGGCACAGCGGCTCGTCAACCTGCCCATGGGCGCTGTCATTACCTTCGGCGATCCCGTGCGGCCGATCGACGAATTACGTCGCCTCGGCCCGGTGTTCGATGTGTCAAAAATGGATCGTCCCGCCGTGGCCGCGAAGGGCGGCGACGATGCTATTCTCGAGACGTATCTGAAACACGCCAATATCACTGGCTATTTTGAGCGGGAAGCGCGGAACGTTTGGGCGCTCTATAAGACATTGACCAATAGCAAACCGTTGAAGCACGCGGACCGCGATGACGGCCGCAAGCTGGTCGCACATTTCGAGTCCAAGGGGCTTAAGTGTCTGTCCGAGAACAAGTTGAATCCAATGAATCATTTGTGATTTAAGAGTGGTGGCCTGATTCGAGGATGGTCACCGATGTGGACGGCGAAAAACCGCAGGCGTTACGACCGTAGCGCGCTACGATATCCGAGCGATCTGACCGACGACGAATGGGCGCATGTCGAGCCGTTTATTCCACCGGCCAAGCGTGGTGGTAACAAGCGGCACGTCGACGTGCGCGAAGTGATGAACGGGATCATGTATGTGTTGAGCACGGGGTGCCAGTGGCGGGCGATCCCGAAAGATCTGCCGCCACGCAGCACTCTTTTCGACTATCTTGATTTGTGGAGCTACGACGGCACGCTCGATCGGATCCATCACGCCCTATATGTGGAGTGCCGCGAGCAAGGCGAACGAGAGGCCAGTCCCACCGCCGCCATCATCGATAGCCAAAGCGTGAAGAGCGCTGAAAAAGGGGGGCCTGCATCGATCCGCCTGGCTATGATGCGGGCAAAAAGATCAAGGGCAAGAAGCGCCATATTCTCGTAGATACGCTGGGTTTGTTGCTCCACGCGATCGTTCATCCCGCCAATATCCAGGATCGCGACGGTGGCGTCCTGCTCCTTGCAACCCTTTTCGGGATGTATCCGTTCTTGAAAAAGTTGTTTGCCGACGGTGGCTATCAGGGGCCGGAATTCCAAAAGGCCTTGGCGAAAATTCTGCCTCACCTCGAAACTGAAATCGTCAAGCGCTCTGATCACGCCAAAGGTTTTGTCATTCTCCCACGCCGTTGGGTCGTCGAACGTACCATTGCGTGGCTCAACCGTTGCCGACGGCTCGCGAAGGACTGGGAGAACCTCAATCGCAAGGCGCTGTCGTTCTTGCGCCTCGCATCAATCCGCCTCATGCTGCGAAAACTTTGTAATCCGGCCTGATGTTCCCGGACAGACTCTAAGAGCGCGACGATACAGAAAAAAGTCGGATGGCTGACGGCCGCCTGCAATCTCGCGATCAAAGAGGGTCGGCTGAAATTCAACCCATTTTCCTCCGTCGTCCCCGAGCGCAATGACAAGCTGAGACGACTTCCGCTTGACGACGTCGATATGAAGGTGGTCAAGCGCAATCTCGACAAGCTCAGCGAGTCCGATCAATTGCTGTTTCGCTTGCTGGCGACCACGGGCATGAGGCTATCCGAAGCATTCGCAATCGACGCCGAGGTTAAAGAGCGTGGCGTCCGCTATATCGTCATCGGCAAGAAGACCGAGCAATCATTGCGCCGCATACCGCTCCCAGCTTGCGTGTTGCCGTATCTGCCAAAGGTAATCAAGGGACCGCTGTTTGCGAGCAAGCATTTGGACCCCCCAGACATGGCGTCGAAACGGCTCAACAAGTTTTTGGATGACATCGGGATCACTGACTCGCGCAAGGTAATCCACTCGTTACGGCACCGGGCGCAAGACCGGCTCCGCGCCGCAGGTTGCCCCGAAGATATCCGTTGGGCTCTTCTCGGCCATGAGGAAAAGACCGTCGCCGCTGGCTATGGCGAGGGCTTCCCGGTCCCAATGCTCCGCAAGTGGATCGACCGCATAGGCTTCTAGGCCAGCCTGCCTGCACCGCCAAAGCCGTTACGAAAGAACCCCTGCCACCGTCGATCGCGGCGGCGCCCATGCGCTGCGACACGGCAGGTGCGCCGAAGTCGAAGGACCAGCGTCGAGTTGTTCGACCGTAGGCGATTTTGCTAAAGCGATATGGCCACTACCAGCGGGGCACTCGCCGCTCGGTCTCGGCAGCCGGAAATGTCGGAGAGAGCAGGCGCCAGAGTGTGTCCGCTGTCATCTGGATCGCGGCCGGGGCCCCTACGAGGTCGATCACGACAGCGCCGATGCGTAGCTTCCCGAGGCCAAAGCTCCTACGAGGCGGCGTTCGCCCGCAACTGCACCGCGGTTGCGAACATGGATTGGTCGGTCTAGCGTGCGCGAATTACTTGGCCGGATCACAGAGCAACTTGTGAGCAGTGGGGAGCATCGTGTCGGAGCAACGTATGACGAGTGACCGTTCTTCCGTTCTGTGGAGCCGTGCGAGCTTCCTCAAAGCGGCGCTCGGAACGGCGTGTGCCGGCGCAATGGTGAAATTGGCGCGGGCGGCGGGTGATCCGGTCGTGCAGATCGCGGCTTCGCGCGGGGTGGTCTCCGCCCCGATCTGGAACGTTTCGAACCATGCCGCGCGCTATGGTTTCGGCGTCCAGATGTCGGTGCTCTTCACCTACGCCGACCAGCAGCGAGCGGCTCAGAACAACCAGACCGCGCTCGCCACGACCGGCATCAACAATCCGGCGATCATCGAAGACCAGGGGGTAACCGATCTCCGCTTCATTTCCGGCCAGCAATTCGGCGGCCAGAATCTCGTCTTGCGCAAGGGCGTGACGGCCGACACGTGGAAGGCGCTGGAGGGAAGGACCATCGGCGTGGTGCCGGGAACGTATGCGCGCGTGCTGTTTCTGGTCGCGGCGCAGGAGGGCGGCGCCGATCTGGACAAGATCAAGATGGTCAATGTTTCGGTCGGCGCAACGGCGCTCGCGGCGTTGCGTAAGGGCGATGTTGACGGGTTCGTGCTGTTCGCGCCCATGACTGACCAAGTGGTGGTGGAAGGGATCGGCTATTATCCGCCCAAGCTGGATATCGGCGCTTGTTCTCTGGGCCCCGCCAACGGGGGGATTTTGGCCAACACCACTTTCCTGAGCGACCAGGCGTTGGCTCTCAATTTCATGAAGGCGTATCTCGACAGCGTCCATGAAATGCAGAACGAAGCAGCCTTCGTGAAGGTCGCGACGCAATTGGCGGGCATCAAGCCGGAGGTCGCGCAGGAAGCCTTCCGCAATCTCTACTTCAGCGAAACGATCGACGTAAACGCGATCACCGCGGCGGCGAAACTAGGACCCCGATTCGGCTATACGAAGTCGGATGTTTCGGACAAAGTGGCGTCCGTCATTGATTTTGGACCGCTGATGCAGGCGACGGGCAAAACGCAGGCTGAGCTCACCGGCACACCGCTGGCGGCGCAGAAATTGGTCCGTCGCTGACGGACATGCATCCGGCTTCGTTGTCGCAACCCGCGGGACTCGTTCGGGCCGGGCCAAAAGCCCGGCAGTTTGACACAACAGCAGACGCCGCGCGAAGGAAGATCTGGCGCCTCGCGCGTCGCGTCGCGCTGCCGGCCGTCATCCTCATTGCCTGGGAAACTGTCACCGCCGCGCAGTGGGTGTCGAGCGCGTCGCTGCCCTCACCGCTCGCCGTCGCCGCTGCCTGGTGGGAGTGGATTTTCGGTCCGCGCCAGGCGCTCGCTTGGTATTCGGGCACGTGGGGCCTTTACCTCCTGATGAGCCTCGAACGCGTCACGGCCGGCTTCGCGATTGCCGCCGCCGCCGGGGTTTCGCTCGGAGTGCTGATCGGCTGGTATGCCGTTGTCGAGGATCTTTTCGACGGAACGATCAACTTCCTGCGCGCGGTGCCGATGACCGCCTGGGTGCCGTTCGCCGTCTTCCTTTTCGGCATTCATGAATTGGCGGCGATCTTCCTGATCGCGTTCGGGTCGTTTTTTCCCATCGTCGTCAATGTCGCGGCGGGCGCACGGCAGACGCCGCGTATCCTCATTCGCGCCGCGCGCATGCTCGGCACGCCGCCGCGGAAATTGCTGCTGCGCGTGGTGCTGCCCGCCGCGCTCCCGTCGATCTTTACAGGTCTGCGCGTCGGACTGGGCCTCGCCTGGGTCCTTGTCATCGTCGCCGAGATGCTGGCGGTGCAGGGCGGCCTGGGGTATGCGTTGTGGTCGGCATACCAGTTCAGCCGGCTGGACCTCATCCTCGCCGCGATCGCCAGCGTCGGCGGCCTTGGCCTCATCTCGGATCGCCTGATCTCGTTGCTGGCGCGGCACATCCTACGCTGGCAGGCGGGGAGCACGGGCCAATGACCGACCAGGTTCCGTTCATCGCCTTCCGCAATGTCTACAAGAGTTTTCGCGATGCCCGCGAAGGCCGGCTCGTGCACGCGCTCGACAACATATCGCTGGAGATCGAGCATGGCGCCTTCGTCACGGTCATCGGACCGAGCGGCTGCGGCAAGACAACGCTGCTTAACATATTGGCCGGCTTCGAGCAGCCGAGCGGCGGCGAGGTTCTGCTCGAAGGCGAACCGATCGAGCGTCCAGGAGCCGACCGCGGCGTCGTGTTCCAGGAATACGCGCTGTTTCCCTGGTTGACGCTTCGGCAAAACGTGGAATACGGCCCGCGCGAGCGCGGCATCCAGGCTTCGCTCGTTCGCGAGATCACCGATCACACGCTCGCCCTGGTGAACCTCGCGGGCGCCGAAAACAGGTACCCGCACGAACTATCGGGCGGGATGCGGCAGCGGGCGGCGATCGCGCGCGTGCTAGTCAACGACCCGAAAATCCTTCTGATGGACGAACCTTTTGCTGCCCTCGATGCGCAGACCCGCGCCCGCCTGCAGCAGGAGGTCGCGCGGGTGTGGATGGAAACCCGCAAGACGATCTTCTTCGTCACGCACAGCGTCGAGGAAGCCGTGCTGCTGGCGGACCGCGTCATCGCCATGACGGCGCTCCCCGGCCGATTGAAGGCCGATGTGGAAATAAAACTTCCTCGGCCGCGAGATCCGACGTCACCATCGTTCAACGATCACCGGCGAGAATTGGAAAACCTCCTGCGCGACGAAATCACCGTTGACGCAGCGACGGGCAACGCCTGACTGAATCGATCGAATACGAGAACCAACTGCGGAGAGATGACAGATGCTGGCAAAAGATCAGGGTCCCGATCAAAAAACCCACACCCTCTATCGCGAGCAAGGAATGGGTTTGCGCATTCCGCCCGGTGAGCGGCCCGCGGTGCTCATCATCGACATGCAGCGTGACTTCTGCGACCCCGACGCGCCGACCACGCTATGGCCATCCATCGGTCAGACCTACGAGCCAATCAAGCGGCTGTGCGCGGAAGCCCGCGAGCGCGGCGTTCCTGTTATCTATACGCAGGGCTTGGTTGCGGCAGACGGCTCATCGGTAGGCCTATGGCGCTTCAAGCAGAAATTCCATGCCGAGGGCCGCATCCAGATCGAAGGCAGCCGCGGCGCGCAAATCATTCCCGAGCTTGCGCCACAGGTGGGCGACCGGCTGATCCGCAAATGGCGGCCGAGCGCATTTTTCCGCACCGACCTCGAGGTCTTTCTGGGTGCGCAACGCATCGACACGCTGCTCTGCTGCGGCACCAGCGTCAGCGGCTGCGTGCGCGCGACAGTGACCGACGCCTTCATGCGCGACATCCGCTGTATGGTGATCCGCGACTGCGTCGCCGATCGCACCACAGCTGTGCTGGAAGCAAACCTGTTCGACCTCGATCAGAAGTACGCCGATGTCGTGTCTCTGGCCGAGACGCTCGATTATCTTGCAACCTTGCCGGTCGAGCGAACCGCTGCCGCCGCGCAATCGTAGGAGATTCCGATGTTGCAGCTCCCCAGCCATGGCCGCTACGGCTATTCTGCCATCGAGACCCGGCCGGACTACGATTGGCCCGAAGGCAAGCGGCTTGCGTTCTATATCGGATTGAATGTCGAGCATTTCGCCTTCATGACGGGGCGTGGCGCTGATCCGTTTCAACGGCCGAACACGCCTCAGACCCAGCGCAATTTCGCCTGGCGGGATTACGGCCTTCGCGTCGGCATCTGGCGCGTGTTCCAGATGCTCGACGATCTGAAATTGCCGGCGACGATCCTTCTCAACAGTCTTGTCTGCGAGAATTATCCAGAGGTGATCGAACGCATGAAACAGCGCGGCGACGACATTTGCGCCCACGGCCGAACCAATGCGGAGACTATTGCCGGCCTATGGGAGCATGATGAAGCCCGGCTGATCGCAGAAACGACCGAGACGATCTGGCGGCACTTCGGCACCAGGCCTTTGGGCTGGATGGGCCCGGCGGCGGCCGAAAACCGAGTGACACCCGACCTTCTCGTCGAGGCCGGCTACACGCACAGTCTGGGCTGGCCGGTCGACGATCAGCCGATATGGATGCGGACCCGATCGGGACCGCTCCTGAGCGTGCCCTATCCGATGGAGCTGAACGACATCGGCACAACCGTCAATCGCGACCATACCGGGCGGGAATTCGCTGACATGGTCGTCGACCAGTTCGATGAGCTGATCGAGCAAAGCCGGCAGCAGCCGCTTGTCATGTCGGTGGCACTGCATCCTTTCATCTGCGGTCAGCCGTTTCGCTTGCGTCCGCTGCGGCAGGCGCTCAAGCATTGCGTTGAACACGAAAATAAAGACAAGGTCTGGTTCACTAATGCGGGTAAAATCGCGCAATACTGCGTGATGCTTCCTGCGTATCGGAATTCGGAAGATAAGCGGTCCTTATAGTCCGTTAGCGCGCTTCGCCCTCGCGGGGCGGATCGCGGAGTTGGTCGCGGGGGCGGGCGGCACCAAGGCAGTTATCTGGTACAGGGAGAATAAGGACGAGCACTTGGCCTTGGTTAACCATCCCAACTAATGCGACTCGCGCGCCGAAAACGGCTTCCCACATTTCTCTCAGCGTTCAGAGCCGGGCATCGACGGATTGGCCCGCACCAACCTGCGCTTCTCCCGCGAGGTGGTCCGTAAACGCGGCTGGTGCCGAATTGGCACCCGCAACCAAAGGAGATACCCATGGCCCTCGCCCGGCCGTACTGGAAAGGCTACCTCAAGCTTTCGCTGGTCTCCTGCCCTATCGCCCTCTACACCGGGACATCAGCAACCGAACGGGTGTCATTCCGACAGATCAACAAGAAAACCGGCAACCGGCTGCGCCAGCAGCTGGTCGATGAGGTTACGCGCGAGCTGGTCGAAGGCCCCGACAAGGGTCGCGGCTACGAATACGCGAAGAATGCCTACATCCCCGTCGATGATGACGAACTCGATGCCATTGCCATCGAGAGCAACCACAGCATCGAGATCGATTCATTCGTTCCGCGCGAGCAGATCGATGATCGATACCTGGATGCCCCGTACTACATCGCCCCGAATGACCAGGCGGGACAGGACGCCTTTGCAGTCATCCGCGAAGCCATGCGCGGCAAGGGCATCGTCGCCCTCGGTCGTGTCGTGCTCTCCAAGCGCGAACGCGTCATCATGCTGGAGCCCTGGGACAGAGGACTCGTAGGCACCACCCTTCGCTACCCGTACGAGGTCAAGAATGCGAAGGAGTATTTCGAGGACATCCCCGAGGTGGAGGTGGAACCGGAAATGCTCAAACTTGCCGAGCACATCCTCCAAAGCAAGGCAGCAGACTTTGATCCGTCGCAGTTCGTCGATCGCTACGAGGAAGCTGTGGTCGAGATGCTCAAAAAGAAGCAGGCAGGCTTGGCCGTATCACGCGAGCAAGCCACGCCGCGGACCCATAACGTGGTCAACCTCATGGACGCACTCCGTCGCAGCATCGCGCAGGCACAAGCGGCGTCTGCTCGTCCACCGAAAGGCCGAAAGCGTATCGACGGACAGGCCGAAATGCTGCTTCCGATCGCCGGCAAGGCCAAGACGGCCGCCCGCGGCAAAGTCCACGGTTCGCCCGAGCGCCCGCCAGATGAAGGCCGGCTAACAACGGTAAGGGGCACTAGCGCCGATCGGCTCTAGCCGTGAACTCGAAGGCACCGCACTATTCGGGCAGCAGCCGATCCACAGGCATCGTATGATTGAGAGCTTTCGCACCCACCCCTACACACGCGCCGTTTGCCTCGAAACAGCCCGCCTGTTTGAGCGGCGAGCGGCCACGGACTTGGTTGAAGCTCAATGCCGAGCTGATGAGGGCGCTTCAGGGGAGGCTCAGCGACTCCAGGCGAAAGCCAGGCTCGCGCAGCAGCGCGCCCATGCGTGGCACCTTCGGGCACAAAACGCTCCTGATGGTCTGGTGGCCGACGACGGGCGAAATTGCTCGCAACAAGCAGAATGACTCTACTCCGCTCAAGAAGGCTCTCAAGCGCACTGAGGGTGACAAGGGTGAGAAAGCAACAGCAAAAACAGCGGCGCCAACAAGCGGACGTCGAGAGCGCGTGGGCTCACTCCGTGCGGCCATTTCTAGGGCCCAGCAGCGCCGTCGATCGGAGTGATACGGTGAGCAGCGATCGGAACAAAACCTCGACCCCTCGGACGGCGGATGACACCGCACCGATTATAGTGCCCTACGGCGCCGGGATTTGGACGTTCGGCGACCATTTGAGACATCTCGCTGCGCATGCCGGCATATTCCCCTCGCCCTTGACGAATTCGGTCGCTGCGTTATCTGCGTCCGCCGCGGCTTTTTCACGCCGGACGCTTAGTCTGAAGTCGCCTCCGCAAAACATGCGAATAGCCAACCGATGACGGTTCGATGTGATACTATTGACTCCGCGCGATCAAACTTACTCGACACGAGCGGCTGGGGTCCATTTTGCGACATCACCCTCACCTTGAAGCAAGCTCGCCAGTCCGATAACGACGCGTGGGTAAAGATCGACGACTATTCGTGCAGAGAGGCTTTTAGGCACTTCATGCGCCGTCTCAACAGAGCGGCATATGGAGCTGCATTTCGTCGTTACGGCAAACGTCTTCGGGTCCTGCCCGTACTGGAAAAAGGCGAAGTCCGCGCCCGCGCATTACGTTCGTGGGAGCGTGGCCCATCCGGGCGATGGCATATCCACTGTGCGCTTGAATTGCCCTCACACTTCGATGCCATTACGCTTGAAAGGCTAATTCGCGCCTGTTGGGCGAAGGTCGAATGGGCGTGCGGCCGAATTCTTGTCCGCGATCGTGCGAATGCGGGTTGGATCGATTACATGTTGAAAGACCGTCAGAAATCCGTGTTTGACGGCTTTTTCGACTGTGTCATTGTAGGGTCTTTGCACAATCCAATTGTCGGCGCGTAGACGCCCTTTTGGGAGCAAAGCTCTTTGTAGGCAGAGTTTGAGCAAGAGGCGATTTGTTAGCAATCGCCTTGTTCTTCGCTGTTGTTGCCGCCGCTCGCCTCGCGCGCGTGCGCGCGTGAGGGCAATGATTAAGGTGAACGGTGTCACCATGGTTGTTGCAGAATTTGGCCGGCCTTGATCGATCGTCCCGGTAGCTCGCCGATCTCGCCCGCCGCCGCGGCGACCGGGGCGATGCCGCCATCAGCAGCGTCGGTCACCGCCCGATCGCCATCGTCGCCTCGAATCGCACCAACGCTTTCCACTAAAACGAAGGCGGCCGCCGTCGCAGGCCACACCGCCGGCGCCATCAGGTCGACCACCTCTGCGAACAACAATTCCACTAAACTGGAGATGCCGCCCGGCGGCCGCCGTCGCAGCGCCACACCGCCGGCGCCAGCCGGTCGAGCAGGTCGATCGCTGTTGTTGCCGCCGCTCGTAGCTCGCGGCGCGCCCGCCAGCGCCATCATTAGCGCCCCACCCCTCGCGCGCGTATGTATGATCGAGGTGGGCAACACGGCCATGTTTCGCTTTGCGCCACGTAGTATTGCATTAGTCCCAAATCAAAACATTTGGGAACGAAGGGTTGGCTTGACGCAGGCATGTGTAGCCGACGCCTGCAAGGCCGCGGAACAGCCCGAGATTGAACTGGCGCGCGCCGACGTTGAAGCGGTAGTCGCCACTGGCAGCCGCGGATTCCACGACAGCAAACATGCGCCGCCCGGCGAGGTCGCGGAGATCGTCGCGCCCGAGCGGGCGGGCGGCCTCGCAAAGGAATTCGATGCTCCCGAGGGTACCGCAGCACATCGTGTCGACATGATTGGGCCAACCGCCCTCGACGCCGACAACCGCCTTGCGAACATCCGTCGACAAAAGCTTTTCAGCGAGCTGGCGTGGGGCGCCGTTCCAGGAGCCTCGCTTGACCATGCCGATGCGCGCAAGCCCGATGCCGGGAGCGCCGTGACACCATTGGCACGGAAAGGCAGGCTCAACGCCGCGCAAATCCGGCCAATTGCTATGCTTTGAGTCGAAACGTGAATCTTCCAGCGCAACGCATTCCGCGGCCGCTTCGGCGAAATCCTCGCGCCCCGTCGCCGCCGCAAGACAAGCGAGCGCGTAGGCGAACCCTGCAGCGCCGTGCGACATGCCGTTGAGAGGCTTGTCGCCGATGCCCTGCGGGACCCAGCTGCGGCGCCCATCGGGTCCGACGCGCGGTTGCGCCAACAGATGCTCGCCACATTTGATGGCTCGCATGAGGACGTCGGCCGATTGACTATCTCGATGGAGGCGCAGCAGCGCAAGAATGGCGCCGGCGCTGCCGCCAAGAACGTCTAGGAGCGTGTCCGCATCGATCAAATCGTCAGTAAACAGTGCGGCGGCAGCGTGCGCGTCGGCCAGCAGGTCTCGGTCGTGAAGAAAGTGCGCCATCAGCGCCAATGCGTAAACGATCGATCCCACGCCGCAGCCTCCGCCGATGCCCAGCGAGCGAGCGATGCGCGCGGCATTGCGGCTCTTTAGGTTTTTGCGCAGGTGGGCGACCGCGGCGAGAGCCAGGTCGCGCGAAACGGTGTCTCCGGCGGCAGACGCATAAGCGGCAAGGAAGATCGCGATCCCCGAGGTCCCGTTGTAGAGATCGGGGCCCAGGGTGACCAATTGCGCCACCTCGGAATCTCCCAGCCAATCGAGACCGATCCATGCCGCGCCAGGTCCGCGGCGAACGGCGTAGCGGGCGAGTTCGGCGGCGATGTTGCCCGCCTCGGCGACGAAGATTTCACGCGGCGGCGCTGCAGCCGCAGAACTGTGCGTGAGCTTACGCGCCTCGACCGCCGCCATCGATCCGCCGGCCCGCGTCACTGTAGCGGTGTTCTGGCGAATCACTGCGATCTGCCAGGCAAGATCCCGGTCATCAAAGCTCTTCAGTCGCGTGCGGGCGCGCCCCACACCCGGCATTGCGCCGGTGCGAACCGAGGCTCCGGCGGCATCGGCAATCTCGTAGCTGTCGCTTGGCGAGACGAAATGCGGGACGTTCAACTGCAAAAGGGCATGACGCTCGGAGCGCTGGAGCGGCCACAAGAGATCGGTATTCTTCTCCCAATCGGCCAGTCGGGCGAGAAAGTCCGCCTGTGCCGACCAGACGATACCGTCGTCCATGGTTCGATGATTCTTCAGTCGCTGCAGCAGCATGTAATAGAAGCGCGTGGGGCGAATGACTTTCCGTACCGCCAGCCCAACGAAGTTCGCGAACAGATCGCCCTGCGGAGCATCGCGGTTCAGCCGTATCAGGAAGCTCGAATAGTCCTTGAAGCCAACGATGAAGTCGTCGATGTGATCGCCGAATTTCGCGTACTGGCCGCCGATATGCGGCAGGTTCGGCAGGCTGCCGCCCGCCTGCTTTGCTCTGGCCGGCCGCATCTTGTCGGAATTGATGTCATTCCAGGTCAAATTCGCGGCGCCCGTCCAGCCCGACGTCACACCACCGACGGCAAAAATCTTGTTTTCCGGCGACTTTCCGTATGCCGGCAGCAAGCCGACCATCATCACCGAGTTGGCGATCGTTTCCATAGCGGCTTCGAACGCTTCTGATTCGGCCTCATGCGACCTGTTTTCCTCGGTCGTGGCTTGCAGGATCATTTCGAGATCAATCGGCACGGGATGGTCGGCGGCAGCGATCATGTTTTCCTGGTGCATGTCGCTGCCTGCAAACAAATGGAACAACGCCAGCCAGGCGCCACCGCGGCGAAAAAATCGCCGCACGCCATCCGTGCGGTCGCAGCCGGAGTGGCCAATGAATTCGGTCCAGCCGTAATCCTCGCGGGCGAGCGTGCGCGCAGCCCTGAGCTCGAAAGGTGCGCCGGCCGAATTCAGCCGCGACACCAGCGCGTGCCAGGCTGCATCAAGCCGCAAATCTTTCGGCTTATAGACGACGCGCGTGTTGTCATTGAAGCGGATGATCTGCACCGAGTGTCCGCCGTTGTGCGGATCCGACAGGCCGCCTTCGATTGCCGAAATCGGACTGAGTGCGCTAGTATGCAAGATGTCTCGCCGGATGGCGCCGAGATCGGCATCGAGCCGCAGCAACAATTCGCGCGTGGTGTCGATCCAATGCCGAGTGGTCACCGCGAGCAGCCGCAGCAATACCGGTTTGTCTTCGAACAGTTGGCGCACGCCGCCTGTCCTCATACCGGCGATGAAGCAATCGTAAAGTGAGGTGGCGTTTGTATTCGGCTCGTTGGTCGCCCGAAGCGCCGCGGCTTCCTTGCGGGCTTTCGTGAAGCGCTCGTACAGCGCCGGGGCGCACAAGCTCGACACTGCCGTCAGCAGTGCATGGCGCAAAGTGGCGCGCGCATTCTCGTTCAAATGGGTGAACACCCGCTCCTCGACGCCAGACCAAAGCCGTGCCTCGGCTTGCTCGATCAATGCGGCAAAGAGAGAATCGAATGCGCGCCGCTCCAACCGGTCGGGCTTCTCGTGAGCGGCTGGGTCTTTGCCCGGCTTTCGCAATGCCGCCTCGATCCATATCGCGTCGTCGATCCAGGCCGGCACAGGAGCGCCCGCGGCCCGGCGGGCCGTGGCCAAGCGCGTCAGCACGCTTTCGAGCGTTAATCCGTCACGGGCAAGCCGACGGGCGAATAGCGACCAGTCACCGCTGGCGGCGGCAACGCACCAGGCGGCAAGCCGCCGGGCCGCAATGTCAGCATCGGCTTTCTGCCCAGGCAGCTGTTCGAATTCGCTGGACAGGAGTTCGTCAATCGTCGCGGCGCGAACTATCAGCTGCTCGAAAAACCTATCCATGCACGTGGTCTAGCCGGCTTCGTCGGCAATGTGAACTTGAGAATTCCTTCTCAGCCAGATAGTGGGCTAACAATGGGAACTGGAGGCCGGGCACATAGAGGAATGCGGTTGCACTCTGGAACCCGATTCCTCGCCTGGCTGTCACCGCATTTGCGTCCAATGACCGTCGAGGAGCTAAGACCACATGGCGTTCGTTTCTGCATTCGCACCTAGCGACACCCGCGAGATCGCGGCATTGTGGCGGTCACTACATCCCGATTGGGACTGGCTCGACGACCCAACCCGTTTGCCACAGTTGTTCGAACGGCAAGAGACGCCCGAGCGAACTGGATATGTGGTGCGCCGCTGCAATGCCGTCATCGCGACGGTGTTTGCGACCTGCTCGGGAGACGGGAACGCACCACGGCGACGGATCATCACCATCCAAACGCAACCTGCGGACATTGCCGCCGAATGGCTCGATCCCATTCTTGCAGCGTTTGCCTATGCCGATCAAGAGCGCCCGCATACGTGGCACGTGACCAGTCCGGCAATGGCATTGGCGTCGGCTGCAGCGCCGCTTTTGGAGGCAGCCGGCTTCGTTCGCCATTCGACTCAGATTTTAATGCAGTGGGACAACACGCCGATGGCCGTGGTGGACCCGAGCCCGGCGCATCTGCAGCGATATTGCGGCGGCGACCGCGACATTGACCGCGCTATCGTCGACCTTCACAACAGCGCGTACGGTCCGTCGCGCATGGAGCCACCGATCAATGTAGATGGCCTATGGAATCCCTCACCTGGCTTACTCGCGCACGAATATCTGCTTGCGTGGAACGATGGACGCTTGGCGGGGCTTGCCGAATGGTTTGCATCCCACGGTATCGTTGCGGTCGAGGATCTTGCCGTCGCGCGCTCGCATTGGGGGACCAACCTCGGCGCCACGATGCTGAGTGCTGTCATGCAGCTTCTCTCCGACCTCGGCTACCGCCGCATAAAAGCTAGCGTCCGCTCGAATAATGCGGCTGCGATGCGGCTGGCGCTGAGCCTCGGCTGGAAGCTTGACCGGGAATGGATGCAGACTTTCGTCCGCAAACTTTGAGGATAATACGGCGACGACGCTGCGATACCGCATCTTTCCGCTGCATCGCACCTAATATTAGAAAATACAAAGGGGCCGCGACCGGCGGCCCCTTGCTCACATGACCTTGGCGGCATTCAGCAGTTGCAAATGCCCCAGATTATCGTCGTGATACAGACGGGAGCCTTCTCACCGCGCTCGATACCCGAAGCGGCTTCCAACACCTCGTCGGAGACATCGTCGAAAAGTGCTTCGTCATCGGTCTGATTGTGATCGATTTCGTTAGTGTTCATCGTCATGGTCCTTCAGTTACGAGGGCAGAAAGCGGCCGTCCCTGTTGCGTCGCCGAGGCCGCAAAGGCGCTCAGCAGTGCAGTGGGTCGCACAGCAACGAATTAATCATGGATCTTTGAGCGGCCAGATCCCCACCCGCCGCAACCTCCAGCGCTGCGTCGGAGATCTCTCGGTCGAGGATAGCCTCGTCCGCCGCTTGATCGATGTCGCCTGTCAGATCATCCATTGTGTACTGTCCCTCTTTGAGTTTGCCTGAGTGACGGTTTAGCGAGAGTGCGACCGCTCGGCTTGCCACCGACCGCCCGCCGACAGCAAAGTCAGGAGCAAATGGGGTTGCCAAAGTTAAAGGTAAAATACTGGCCTTTCTCCGTGTTGGCTGCGGTCTCCAGTGCTTCGTCGGACACCGTGGCGACGATTTCTTCGTCGACCTGATTCTCGGAGTTGGTAGCGCCAACTGAATTGTCCATTAGGTTGCTTCATGCGGCAGTGCTCTTTCGCGAAAAAAAGTGCCAAAATAAATGCATTAAGTCAATCTTGAGAGTGACACGGGTAGCGCGATGGGCCTGCCGCATCTACCCGAACTGATGTTCGGTGCCACTAGCTGCCGTGGCGAGATAGCCGTTCAGCACGGAATAGCCCCGGGTTCCCGATCCGGCTATGTCTGCGAGCCTTGGGCGAATCTACGTCGAACCTTGGTAGAGGAACGATCCCAGCAAGACAAACGTATCTGTCGCAGCCCCGGTTGCACCGCGGGCAAGATACAACTCCATGAAGCCAGAGCTCAGTTCACCGCTCGCCCTTTGCGGCAAGCCGAGTTTTGCCCCACCCGCAATTTCGGTCAGATGTCAACGTAAGCGTTAGATCAGTCGCTTCGGATATGGCTCTCGGTTTGTAGGCAACGCTTTAGCCTTCTTGCCATACCGGACCTGCGACAAATCAACATCTGGAACCAGACAAATCGCCTATCGGCTTCTGATCGCCCTGGGCTTACAGGCGGCGGCAGGTGACCAATATGACAGAATTACTACCATTTCTCCAGACCACTTTCGTCGCCGACAACCTATGGCGACCATACAGCGTGAAATTGCCACAGTGTTCGGGCTGGCGCCAAATGACCGAGAGGCGACTGCCGCGTTACTACGAGAGAACGACTTGTTCGATGATTCGGACCTGTTCGCCCATGAGCACGGCATCCAGGCCCTCTTGCCGTTTCTTCGCCGTTTCTTTCCGTGGGCGAAAATCGTGCTCATTGCGATTTCCTACGGCGCGACTCGCCAACAGTGTGATCGCGCCGTAGCACTTCTCGAAAAGTTTATCGTCCTACATACACCCGTCGTCCAATCGACCGACTACTCACACTATCTACCAATCGACGTGCCGAGGCAGCGTGACCAGGAAACGCTCAAGCGGACTGATGACGAAATGAATGATGTCGATACCCAATGGTTCGGCATCGGTTTCACAAAGTGCCTTGGCGCCAGCGACCTCGATCTTGTTTGGCGTTGCATCCACGCAGCGCCAGAAGACGTTGTCTCCGGGGCCAATAAAAATGTCAATCACGGACCGACATTCGATGATTATGCGGCGTGACCGTGCACCAGCCTTGGTGTATGTTTCACCAACGGGGATCGAGAGCATCAAATTGCAGGCCTCGGGGGCTCCCGATCCCCTTCCGTCACAACCCCCGAGGAGCTTCCGATGTGCTCAAAGTGTACTGGGCCTACGAGTTCACCTGCGACTGATCGATCGGAGGCAAAAGAAGATTTGGGTAGTTGCTACTAGAGCAGCCTGTCCGCCTAGGGCACTCCGTTATTTGTTGAGAATTTGACTGGCAAATCTCGGCTATATAGTCTGACGACAAATCTCGGGACGAGTTTCGGTTCGATGATTTCAACGAGCCTAGGTCAAGCCGTTGCTGCATTCTCGAAGGCATTGAATAGCCTTCGGCAAAAATATATCGAGGATTTTGCCGCTTCGTTGCGCGAGCCCTTCAATCGCCGTAAGCTTAGTGCCGAGTGGATCAACGAGAAAATAGCGTCGCTTCGCCGAGATTTTGCCGCTGAGTTCGTCAATACAGCGTCCGTTCCGGTGATAAGAGCGCTAAGCCCCGGCTCGGAGCAAAGTACTGTCGAGCGATTAAGCAGCGTGCAGATCGAGTTCCGATCGCTAGCGTCCGCCGCCCCGGCGGCTGCCGACCGCGGGGATGGCGGACGCGCAATGCTTCGCGCGGTGGTCGGCGCCGGCCTCGGCGCCGCGGCTGCATTGATACTTGTTACCATGCAAATACACCAACCGCTCGCCGGACCGGCTCGGCCGCCAGCGCGCGACATCACGCATCCTCGCGGAAATGGGACGAGCAGTGACGGGGGTCCTGCAACGGGCGAAGCCGCCACTCCGACACCCGAAGTCAAGCCCCCTGCGCTCACGGCAACGCCGCCGGACGCCTCGGCCTCCAGCGGCGCCCAGCCGGTTCAGCCGAGCCCGCCGCCGCCATCCGCGTCAGGCGGAGCGACGCCGCAGCCAAACCACTTTTTGCAGTCGGCCTTCAGCTGGATCATTGCCGGAACCCTCGGTGCCGTGTTCGGCGCGTTCTTGGTGTGCTTTACTACGCTGCCGATGCTTGACCGGTTCGCCGGCCGCTCGAGGACTATCTCACTTGGCTCGCGGCGTAAGGGTGCCGATCTGGGCACAGGTGGTGTTGTCCTCAGCGCAGTCGGCGCTGTCATCGCTACGGGAGTGATCGCCGCGAGCGGCCGCATGATCAGCGGCCCAAAGCCGGTGTGGACCGGATTTGGCGCAGTCTGCGCCGTCTTGCTGATCCTGGTTGCGCGCTTTCTGACTGTGCCGAGGCGTGCATCCCCCGGGCCGACAGGCGCGATTGAGGCGCTGGAGCACGAACTCATTGCAGAATCCAACTTTTGGAGTGTGCTGTCCGGAAGCTTGGTTTCGCAGAAGACCGACTTTCGCACGGTCGCCATTATCAAGGGCATCATCGTTGAGCATCGCAGCAGAAGCGAACGCGGCGAAGATATCCTGCAACTGGTCGAGCAGGAACTCGGACTCCCGGTTGGCGGGCACCCGCCAAGGGCATCCAACTCCGCGCCCGGCGACTTTATTTGGACAGCCGAGCACGAAAAACTCTACGATACATTCGGTATCGTCGAGGTAGGTGATCGGGTAAAGGTCAAAGTACCGTCGCGGACTGTCACCTCGTCGTCCGGTGCTACAACGGTCGTCCAGCGTGGTCTTGTCAGCCGCTCGCGGGAGCCTTGAGCAGAACCAATGGCGCCCCCCAATTTTGCGTTCGGTTTCGATTTTGGCACGTCGAAAACCGCCATGTCAGTGGCGCAAACCGGTTCGACAAATCCTCCGGTTTCCGAGTTGCCGATCGACGGACAGAATAGCCGCATCTCCACATACGTATTGTGCGAGGTCGACGGCGCGCGTGTGTGGATCGGCGAGAAGGCGCGGCAGCGATACCAGGGCGCTGATCCGGAAGAGCGCCAAGGGCTGCGGCTGTTTGCCAATTTCAAGCCGCACATCCATCAACGCTCGGAAGACCGAGAAGCGGCGCGACAGTTCATGCTGCAGATCCGCAGGCTCGACGGGCTGGCGCACGAGCTTGACCGTCACTCAGGGGACTCCGTCGTCGCCGTCGGCTTCCCGGTATCCTGGAACAAGGCCGGCGCGGACACGCTGCTGGAGCTCTTGCGCCAGGCAAAATTTCCGCCGGCATTCGCGGTCCCCGAACCGGTGGGAGCAGCTTTCCATTTTCTCGGCGTCCGGCTCAACGCCGAAGATTTTAATCGCGATATCGTCGTTTTCGACTGGGGCGCCGGAACCTTCGATATGTCGATATTGCGCGCCGGCGAATTCGAGTTCGAGCAATCGAATAGCTGGGGCTCAACCTTGTTTGGCGGCCGGCTGTTCGATGACCTATTTTATCAATGGTACACCGAAATGGCCGTTCAAAACGGCCGTGCGGAAGATGTGCGCCAACTCAATAACTCGCCGTTGGACCGCGCCATCGTCCAAGAGCTGGAATGCCGCGAAATCAAGGAAAACTTTTCGCGCTTTCTCTCGACCGCGGCGTCGAACGAGCCTTGGACTTATGTACATCAGGTCGACATCAACGGCGAGGAGGGGCCGATCAATCTTGGTCGATTCAAAGTTCCACGCATCGGCGATTTCTTCGACCGCATGCGTGCCTACACGCCTTCCGACCGGGCGGGCGAGTGGATCGAAAAGGCGCAGGATGAGATCCAGCCCGAGGAACGGGTGTTTGTCGAGGCGCTGAAGGCGCGCCGGCCGGTGGATTTACGGGCCTGGGGCGCGGTGTTGATTGACGAGGGCCTGAGCAAGCTTCGCGTCGGCTCAGGCTCGACCGCAATTCTGACCGGCGGCAGCAGCAACTGGAAATGGTTCCAAAGCGACGTCGGCGACCGGAGTGTCTTTGCCGGACGCGGATCGTGTCTGTACGATGCCATGCCGGAATTGACCATCGCACGCGGGCTGGCGCGGGCTTACAGCATCGGCAGCTACAGCGCACAGCTCATCGGGGAGCTGACGATTGCGCGCGTCGGCTTGGCCGAAGGACTGAAGGAAATCCACGGCCGGCTCGTCTCCGATCTTGCCGCCAAGGTTGCGCGCTTATGCGTGTCCGATGCGAGCCTGCAGCGCAGCGTTGAGGGAATCTTCCTCGATGGGATGTCAAAGGCGGAGAGCCACGCTCCCGTCCGCAAAGATGCCGGCGCCGGCCTGCGGCACTTCTTCGAGATCTTGGGCAAATTCTTCTCTGATTTGACGCGGATATTCAGTGGGCCCAAGCGTCGGCTGGAGGAATATCAAAATCAACTCAAGGCGCAGTTCGAAACCTATCGCAGCCGATTCGCCGATGCGCTACGCGACCTGCTGCACGACCCGAATGTCGAGGCCATCCGCCCGGAATTGGAAAAATGCATCGGACGCTGGCTTGCCGACAATCGCGTCACATTGTTGCGGGTCAGCGACGAAGTCTCGAAGACGGCGCGCGAAGAAACCATGCGGTTATTGAATCGCTACGTGCAGATCGGCGGCGTGGTCCAGATCGCGCTCGATGCCTGCGGCGCGACCGGCGAAATGAGCCTGACTGACGTGCTGCGTCCGCTGGGAGGGGATGTTGAGATCGAGATGGACTTGTTTACGCGGCTTTGGCGCGACGCCTCCAAATGGTTGGGCGAAATCGGACGGCCGCAATCGAGGACCGGCCCGCACGATCGGGCGGAGGCTCTTTGCTTGCAGGCGCGAGCTTCCGCAGACAGCTTTTTTGCGGCCCTGCCAGAAGCGGTGCGCAACAACGTCGAGAAAGCCCAGGACGCGCAGGGTTGGGCCGACCGCGTACTCGATAACCTGATGAACAGCTTGCGTCGGCTTGTTCGTGTGGCCGGCGTCGAGAACTCACCAAATGCCGGCGACGTGTAGCGTCAGCCTGCGGCGCCGCTTGCCGTTTTTGTCTTCACTTTTACCCGTCGTACCAAACCCTTGCGCACGACGGTCACTTCACCATTCTCGGATTGAGTGACTTTGGGCCGCCTGACGACCATGACCGGCTCGCCATATTGGACGTCGTCCCAGGTATCATATTGTTCGCGCAACTGAGGTGTCCAAATCAACTCGGCGAGCTTGGGTTCCGCAACTGTGTCGGGAGCGGCTGGGTGTCCACCTTTGTGCCTTTTGCGAGGCCTTATGCCTCGAGTGTTCAATACCTCCAAAACACGATCGATATGACCGACCTGTTCAGTGTGAAGCGCGTTATATGGCAACGGAATATCATTCGGAGAGATTGCGGAGTTCCGCAGCGGCAAAAGCTTATTGTCCTGATCTGCCAGCTGCGCCTCGGCCTTAACGTATCTTGAAAGCACTGAATGCGACGTCCAGATTACGATGACCGCCTTTGCCTCGCGAATTTTCTTGCGAATCACCTCGTCAAACTCGTCTCCCGCCAATAGTCTAGTATCCCACCAGACCGAGTACCCGCGCATCTCAAGCTCGCGTGCAAGCTGCTCGGTCGGTGCGGGGTCGTGCTTCGAGTAGCTGACAAATATGTCAGCCTTTCCTGATTCGCCGGAAGATCGGCTCATCGATTCTCCCACCGCGTCCTAACGGTTCTTCGGCCTTGCATACATGCGTTTATCTTAGAGTACCGCTATTCGGGACGATGCAAAAGGCCGAAAGATGGTGGAGAGTCTTTCAGCAGGTCAGTTGCTGTACCGGTTCGACTGTTCGACCGGATCACGTCTACCGCGCGACAATCAAGTTGCCATGCGCGGGGCGCACCCGAATGAATGAAACGGAGTAAGGTTGGGACGCGGTCGGCACGGAGGTCGGTCTCATTGTGGTGCGAGCGAGCCCGTAATCAAGTTTGACCGGAGGTCCTTCGAGCACCCGTTCTTGTCGTCGACGGGTGGCGCTTTCCCGAGTTGGGAGCTCATCCTGGAACACGTTAGGTAGAATTCAAAAAGCAAGGGCTTCACCGCCGACCGCACATTAATGGAGATGGCGATGAAGACGTTACATAAACGGTGCGCGGGTCTGGACGTGCACAAGGCGGAGGTGGTGGCCTGCCTGCGGCTTATCAGCAAGAGGAAGGTAGAGCGAGACGTCCGGCGTTTCCCAACAACGACGCGGGGATTGTTGGAGCTTGCTGACTGGCTGGAGCGCGCCGGATGCACGCATGTGGCGATGGAAGCGACGGGCGTGTACTGGAAGCCGATCTGGTACGTTCTGGAAGAGCGTTTCGCGCTGATCCTGGCGAATGCGGCACATGTGAAGAACGTACCTGGCCGTAAGAGTGACGTGAACGACGCGACTTGGCTCGCCGATTTGTTGGCGCATGGCCTGATCCGGGCCAGCTTCGTGCCGCCACCGGCGATCCAGGAGTTGCGCGATCTGACGCGGACAAGAAAGCAGGTGACACGAGAGATTGTACAGCACGTGCAGCGCATCCAGGCGGTTCTGGAGGAGGCAAACATCAAACTATGTTCGGTGATCACGGACATCATGGGCACGAGCGGGCGGCGCATCTTGAAGGCCCTTATCGCGGGCGAAGCAGATGCGGAAAAGCTTGCCGCGCTTGGAAGCGAGCGGCTGGGTTGCACGCGGGCTGAACTGGCCGAGGCTCTCACTGGCCGTGTGCGGGAACATCATCGGTTCTTGCTCACGCAGCATCTGCAAACGATCGAGCATTTGGAGGACAGCGTTGCGGCCTTCGACGCCCGCATTGCGGCCGCATTGTCGCCCTTTCGCGACATCGCCGAACGACTTAACGACGTACCGGGGCTTGGCACCACCGCCATTGAGACCGTGATCGCCGAGATTGGCACCGACATGAGCCTGTTCCCGACTGCGGGCCATCTTCTCTCATGGACAGGGCTTACGCCGCGCCTCGACGAGAGTGCCGGCAAGCGCCGTTCGACCCGCATCAAAAAGGGCGCGCCGTGGCTCAAGCCTGTGCTGGTGCAATCCGCTTGGGGCGCGGTGCGCAAGAAAAATAGCTATTTTCAGGCTCAGTTCCTGCGCCTCAAAGCGCGCCGCGGAGCCAAGAAGGCGGCCATCGCGGTTGCCGCATCGATCCTCACGACCGTCTACCACATGCTGCGCGACGGCACTTGCTACCGCGATCTCGGCTCCGAATACTTCGCCCGCCGCGACCCGGCCAAGGCTGCGGCACGGCTCGCGAACCGTATTCGAAACCTCGGCTATCAGGTCGAAATCAGGGCCGCGGCATGAAAGAGCCAGTTTCTAGGTAGGTGAGACTGCAGCGTCAATCAGGATGAGACTGCGCCGGGGTTGGACGGACGAAGCGAGGGCGTAGCCCGAGCGAAGGACGGCCAATCCCGGCGGCGCACTTTTCCCTCTGGGGCAAGTGCGGTCTGGCGGTCGTGAGCGACCGGGTCAAGTATCTGATTCGTCTCAGAATTGAGGGATCAGATATTGCCCGGCCTTCACATCACCGACCACCAGATGAGGATGTTCATGAGTTGCCGACATACCCAAGAAACCGCGATTGCTGCCGCCAAGTCCGGCTTCAGCAGGGCGACCGGCTACCGGATCGGGGATGATCCGCGGCTGCCCTCGCAGAAGAAAACGCCACGTGGCCGACGGCGGCCGGACCCATTGGCCGAGGTCTGGGACGGCGAGATTGTGCCGATCCTGAAGTCGGCGCCGGGCATCCGGGCCATTGCCGTGCTCGAAGAAATTCGGCGGCGTCATCCCGAGATCGGCCCCGGCATTCGGCGCACGCTGGAGCGGCGCATGCGGACGTGGCGAGCGTTGGTTGGACCCGAGCAGGATGTGATCTTCCGCCAGGAGCACGAGCCTGGCCGTTTTGGTTTGTCAGACTTCACCGACACGAGCGCGCTCGGCGTCACGGTTGCGGGCGTCGTGCTGGGGCATCGGCTCTACCACTTTCGGCTGGCATTCTCGGGCTTTGAGCATGCCCACGTCGTACTCGGCGGTGAGAGCTTTGTGGCGCTGGCCGAGGGTCTGCAGAATGCGCTATGGGCGCTCGGCGGTGCGCCGCGCGAGCATCGCAGCGATAGCCTGTCGGCGGCATTCTGCAACTTGGACCGCGATGCTCAAGAGGATCTGACGCTGCGCTATCAGGGGCTGATGCGCCATTACGGCATGATACCGACCCGGAACAACCTGGGTGTCGCACACGAGAATGGCTCCATTGAGAGCTCGCATGGCCATCTCAAGAAAGCGCTGGAGGACGCACTGTTGCTGCGTGGCAGCCGTGACTTCGACGACCTGGATGGCTACCGCCGCTTCGTCGATGAGATCGTTGGCCGACGCAACGCCAACAATCGCAAGCGGATCGAACTGGAGCGTCCGGCGCTCGCTCCGCTACCCAAGCGGCGGACGGCCGATTACGAGGAGAAGATCGTCATCGTCACATCGAGCGGCGGCTTCACGCTTCGCCGCGTATTCTACACAGCGCCATCGCGGCTGATCGGCCATCGCCTGCGCGTGCATCTTTACGATGACCGGCTCGAGTGCTTCCTCGGCACGACATCGATGATGACGCTTCGGCGTGGCCGGCCGGTATCAGAGAGCAAGGGCGGCCACGTTGTCGATTATCGGCACGTGATCCACGCGCTGCGCAAGAAGCCGATGGCGCTCAACCATCTCGTCTACCGCGATCAGCTGTTCCCGCGCCCGGCCTATGCACGAGCCTTCGCGGCATTGCACCAGAGCGTGGGCGACAAGCGCGCGTGCAAGTTGACAGTCGAATTGCTGGCGCTCGCCCACGATCGCGGCTGCGAGACGGAGCTGGCAGGACTGATCGACGCGGAACTCGATGCGGGCCGGTTGCCGGATCTGGCGATCCTGCGCGAGCGGTTCGGTCCAGGTCCAGCATCCATGCCGGCGATCACGGTGGAGTTCGTGCCGCTCAGCACCTACGACGAGCTCGCGGCGGTCTATGCCGTCAAATCCACCTCCAACCTGGAGGCCGTGGCATGACGACGACAAATACCGTTGATGCCGCCCGCGTCGAGCTGTTGCTGAGCGAATTGCGCTTACCGGGCGTCAAGCTGATATGGGCCAAGCTGGCCGAACAATCCGACAAGGAAGGCTGGCCGGCTGCTCGCTTCTTGGCTGCACTTGCCGAGCACGAGATGGCCGACCGGGGCCGCCGTCGCATCGAGCGGCATCTCGTCGAGGCGCGTCTGCCTGTCGGCAAGACGCTTGCCACGTTCGACTTCGAGGCCGTGCCAATGGTCTCGAAAGCTCAGGTGATGGCGCTGGCGGCGGGCGACGCTTGGTTGGCGAAAGGTGCCAACATTCTGCTGTTCGGCCCGCCGGGCGGCGGCAAGAGTCATCTGTCGGCAGCACTCGGGCTCGCCCTGGTCGAGAATGGATGGCGCGTGATGTTCGCCCGCACTACCGATCTGGTGCAACGGCTACAGGTCGCTCGTCGCGAGTTGGCTCTGGAAAGCACGATCGCCAAGCTCGACTGCTACGATCTGATCATCCTCGATGACATCGCCTACGTCACCAAGGATCAAGCCGAAACCAGCGTGCTGTTCGAGTTGATCGCCGCGCGTTACGAGCGGCGATCCATATTGATCACGGCCAACCAGCCATTCGGCGAATGGGGCAAGATCTTCCCGGACCAGGCCATGACGCTCGCGGCCATCGATCAACTCGTCCATCACGCCACGATCTTGGAGATGAATGTCGAGAGCTATCGACGCCGCGAAGCCCTCGATCAAAAGCGTGGTCGTGGCCGGCCCGCAACCCACGCGACAATCAAGAAAACAGAAAAGGCTGAAGACTGATTGACGCGCCGCGTCAATCAAAGCGCTTGCCAAGACGGCCGCCAGCGTCAATTATCACTCCGCTCGGCCGCCTCGTCTCATCCAGATTGACGCGCCGTTCTCATCCAGTTTGTCGCGCTATAGCGATTTGTGCAACGCGTTCGCGAACGTCTCTATGGATCTGAATTCGGCTCTCGGGCTTGAGATAGCTGGTCAATAGAATGTTGACGTCAGCTTTGGTCCAGGCGAACAAGAGTTTCCTCCAAAAGCTGTCCAACGGTATGCCGCCTTTTCCACTGTAGCTGGTGTAGACGTTGTCATTGCCCTTGGGGTAATCAAACTCTTTGATGCCGGTGTCGACGATCCGATATCCCGGCATCGATTGTCCGTAGTAGATGGCGGGCTGGGTCATCGTCACGCCGAAGGCGGATTCGGCTGGGACGTTCTCAAGAACGTATTGCGGAAATCCTCCCCCGACCTTCTTCGAGACGAAGTTCATGACCACGCCGTAGCCATGCGTGAACTGCAAATATTGGTTGACCCAGGTCTGCGCCTCCTCAGGGAGTTCCGGTGAGAGCTCGCGGGCGGAAAGCATGACTTGATGATAACCGTCCGCCAAATGATAACGGTCGGTATCCACGTTATAGAACTGATAGTAGAGGCGTATCGCCTGGGTCTGTTGATAGGTCTGCAGCAGCGGCCGCGAGTCCCATAGGCGAATATTCTGGATCGTGTCCTGGCTCCTCGCGATCACCTCGGGAGTCAGATCTGCTAGGGCGGGATAGGATGTTTCCTGGATCTTATCCAGCTGGAAGGCCCTCCGTGTAAAGTTGATGTAATTTTTCAGGTAGGGCGTCTCGAGCACCAGCTCGCTCGGCTGCACAACGAATTTCTGAAATACGAACGGAGCCAACGGTACCCCGATGATCCACGGGGTCACGTATACTCCGGATCCGATAGCTAACATCTTGAGGCGCAGACGGAAGAAATTGAGCACGAGCAATACACACCCCAGGGCCGAAGCGCCAACCATGATCCACAGCGCGACCCGCGTTACATGATCCGCCGCATAGCCGGCGCCATAGACGATGCCCAGAGTTGAATAGACGAGTTCGTAGTGATCGAGGTAAAAGCCCCATCCAAAATTGGCGATCAGTATAAAGAGAAGCACAGTAAGATGAGATGTGGCGTTACCGCCGATCGCGATCCTTCCGGCTCCGACTGCCCGCTGTACTCCCAAGAACACGTAGATCGAAAGGACGATCCCAAGCGTCAAGATCGTCAGCAACGTCAGGCTGCTTTGCAACATGACATAGAAGGGCAGATGAAAGAGATAAAACCCGACATCGACCCCGAAAAGCGGATCGGAAACACCAAAAGATCCGCCGTAACGAAAACGGAGATAAGTATCCCATTCGGAGTAGAAACCGACCGCAAAGAACGAAGCGACGCCGACGCTGATCACTACGACGGCCGCTTTCAATAACCGGGGAGACAACTCAATACTTCGCTGCGCGTCCGCATTGGCCCCGGATGAAAACGCTGGCCCCCAGGGCTTATTGTCTTGGCGAACGACGCCACTATTTTCGGCAGCCTGGCGGAGGTTGATCCACAGGTACAGAAAGGCGAAGACGAAGGTCGAGCAGAACATTATCCACTGAACTGACAGAAGCGTCCAGAAAATGCCGATGTAGTCGAGCTGCCGCATCCACAGCCAGTCCTCTAAATAGTTGGCAATTCCTATCAGAACAACGATAAGTAAGACCGCGGCAGCAATCATGGGTCGCAGCAAATGCCGGGAACGGGGATGCACAGTCGGATTCTCGTTCATCGTTCCACTCCAAATCGGCTGCGATGTATCCTGTTCGGACCAGAAAACTGGTGATCCGGGACATTGCTGATTGCGGCCACTTCGAAGCGCTGATCGCGCAAGTTGGTACCTTAGCGAGCTGGAAGTCGAGGTCGGTAGCCTCGGAATCTACTCAGAGACCGCTGGTCCACTTTCCTGCTCAGCGATGGACCATACCCGCTATTGGAATGCGTGAGCGACTTGACCGGATCGCTGGCGTGCGCGAGATGCCGAGACGCGCACCCGGCACCGGTTCACCCGGCGCCGCCGGTCTTTTTGGAAACTGCGCGTCGTATGGACGTTTGATCGAAGTCGACGGCAATGATCTTGTTTTGTGGATGGAGGCCTTGCGGCGGTCCTTGGTCTCTGCATGGCCACATTAAAATCATATCGGTGTGATCGGCGCCGATCACTTCATGCAGACGGTCCGACGCATGAACGTACAGGGACAGGGCTGAGTAGTTTCCGAGCCTACCGTTGCCGCATCACTGACGAATATTGTGGGACTTGCTCGTCAACGCGCTTCCTTGGCGTCACAGGTAAGCCGAAGCGCGCCAAACGACCATTGCCAAGCTCGTTCTCAAGGAGGATCAAATGGAAAAAGCAGGCACAGTCATTGCGGTTTTCGCAGATCATAATGCAGCTGAAACAGCCGTGAAAAAGCTTACCGCGGCCGGCTTCCAGATGAAAAATCTCAGCGTTGTTGGTAAGGGATATCAAACCGACGAAAAAGTCGTCGGATTCTACAATTCGGGAGATCGGATTAAGTTTTGGGGCACGCGAGGTGCGTTCTGGGGAGGCCTCTGGGGCATGTTCTTTGGCGGGCTGTTCCTGACCATTCCCGTTCTTGGGCATGTCGTCGTGCTTGGATATCTGGCCTCCATGGTGATCTACGGCATCGAGAATGCGATCGTGGTCGGTGGGTTGAGTGCGCTCGGTGCAGCACTCTACGGCATTGGCGTACCGAAGGACAGCGTGATCCAATACGAGACCGCCGTGAAAGCCGACAGCTTTTTGGTGATGGCGCACGGCGCAGCAGCGGAAATTGCTCGCGCCAAGACGATCCTCGCCGCGGCTAAGCCCTTACGCCTTGATGTGCATACTGGCGAGAAAACGGTGGGGTCGGCAGGTCATCTCGCCCATGCGGGTGACTGAATGGTGCAGCAGGGCTCATTTTGAAATAATCGGGCGACATATAAGGTGGAGTGACGCAACGAAGGCGGTGATCAGGATTCTCACCATCTCCATCGTGGCGCCCGTGCAGTGGACGCTTGAGCCCGCGATCTTGCTTCAGCGTGAGCGCGATCGGTGACTTTGCCAAGCCTGGCGATCATAGCGGGGGAAGCCCGATGAAACCACTCCGCATCCTCATAGTAGAGGATGACGCTATGATCGCGATGCTATTGGCCGACATGTTCGCAGCGATGGGCCATGACGTTTGCGCGATCGAGGCGACCGAGGCTGGTGCGGTGGCCGCCGCTCTTCAATGCAGGCCAGACCTGATGATCGTCGATGCGCGATTGGACGATGGAAGTGGCGTCTCTGCCGTGGAGGAAATACTGCGCACGGGGTTCGTTCCGCACGTTTTCATCAGCGGTGATATTTTGACGATCCAGGCGCGTAAGCCGGGCGCAGTGGCGATTCAGAAGCCATTTGATGAGTTCGACCTCGTTCGGGCCATTCGACGCGCGCTTGGCGCCGCGGCCGCATCTTGAGGGGCCAAGCCGCCCCGGCGCAGCACAGCGCAGAGCACCGAGTTGGAGGCCACCCTTCCGCAAATAGAAGTGGTGGTGCGCCTCCAAACTAAGCCCGTTCAACGGCCAAACTGGTTCTGCGCGGACAGATTCTGAGTAGTTTCCGAGCCTACCGACATGCAGCGACAACTCTTATCAAGCTCATTAGCCATGCCGCGACAAATCAGACTAACGCAGGGTCAAAACGGTAACAGGGAGATCAGGTCACATGAAACGCTCAACATTAGCCGGCTCCGCGGCAGCATTTTTCTATCTCGGTTTTGCTGCCACCCTGCTCGCGGCCCAGCCTGCTGCGACCGGCGCGGTGAACCAATCTTCCTCCGCTGCTGAGAAGAAGGTCGTCGCAGTTAAGCCAGCAGAGAAGTGCCTTAACGATCTGCGCACCTTCGACAATCAGATGGAAAAAGACGGCTATTGGCTGGGCGGATCTGGCTATGGTTACGGCTATCCAATGGAGGGGTATGGCTTCATTGGCCCTCCGATGACAGACGGGCACGTCGGAATTGGTTACCAGAACGCGCGGCCTGGCTACGAGCTTCGGACCCTTGTTGCCGCCGCCAACATTCTGGCCCAACAAGGCCGACAACAGCCGTGTGAGGACGTGCTCGCCGCTACGCGCGATATCTATAAAATTTACGTGGCTGAAATGCACAGCGGGAAAGTGCCGATGGCGGTCGAGCAGGGCTGGCGGCAGCAGCAGATCGACGCCGCGCAGCCGGTAACTGGCGCAAATAATTCGCTCCGGTCCGACGAGTTGGTCGGCACCGAGGTGCGCAGTCCGCAGAACGAGGCTCTCGGCAGTGTCGAAGACCTCGTGATGAGTCCGCAGGCTGGCAAAATCGCCTATCTGGTGATCGCCCGGGGCGGGATTTTCGGGATTGATGAAACCTACGTTCCGGTCCCTTGGGAGGACTTCAAGATAAGCCCGAACGTGAAGCTCCTGGTGCTCGACACCACCAAGAGCGTCTTGGACGCAGCCCCGCGGGTTCACAAGGACCAACTCGCAACGCCCGGCACCTTCGACCAGCAGAGACAGAAGGTGGATACTTACTGGAAGACGCACCTCTCGGACAAGGGCAAAGGCTGAATTATCGGCTTGATCCCATTTTCAAGGGCCAACGTGAGAGCCAGAGGAGTACGCAATGTTGCGAAACGCGTCGGCGATCAAAGGCTACGCTATTGCTGCAAATGATGGTCAGCTTGGCACTGTGAGCGACTTTCTATTTGACGACGTCAGTTGGTTGGTTCGTTGGTTGGTCGTCGATACCGGCAATTGGCTCTTAGGCCGGAAAGTCCTTCTGCCTCCCTCCGTCTTGGGGCAGCTCGATCCCAACGGACGCAAATTCGCGGTTGGATTGACCATGCAGCAGGTCAAGGACAGCCCGGCTATCGACACTGAGCGACCCGCGTCGCGGCAGATAGAAACCAACATTTACGATTACTATGGCTGGCACCCGTATTGGGGCGCCGGCCGTTTTATGGGCGGCTACGGCTACGGGGGTGGCGCCATGCCAGTGTCGCCTGTCCCGGATTTCAAGCTGCTTGAGGAGGATATTGCCGCCGCTCAGCAAAACAACGACGATCCGCATCTGCGCAGCATTGAAGCGGTAGCCGGATATCATATTCACGCCAGCGACGGCGAGATCGGGCACGTGCCACGGTCGGTTCGAGAGATCGATTGGACGAATAACCTGGTCAACCTCAATGTTGATCGTCAGAGGGTCAAGGACAGCCCCGCATACGACGCATCCACAACGG
Organism: uncultured Alphaproteobacteria bacterium; assembly: GCA_963729965.1. GTDB lineage: Bacteria > Pseudomonadota > Alphaproteobacteria > Rhizobiales > Xanthobacteraceae > BOG-931. The sequence continues at coordinate 647,410 of CAVSPX010000002.1, read as the reverse complement.
TCGATCAGGCCTATGGGAAAACGTTTGGCAATCACTATGACGATATCCAGTTGAGCGATCAGTCATAGCGGGAGGCTATGACCGACGGCAGGGAGCAGCCGTCAAAAGCAGCCCCACCAGCCTCAGGAGAGGCGATGATTCTCCTCACGACGCGAATCCAGGTCGGAATACTTTTTGATGCGCCAGCTTCGTGCGAGGAAAATCTGGGATTGGCGGGTCGCGTCGCGGTTACTAATTTGGTTCAAAATGGATATTGAGGGACGCTCATTGGTTCGATCCGACGGAATTGCTTTGACCATGTCGTAAATGAGGACTCCTTCACCAAGGCCCAAGTTCTCCGCCAATCTGGCTCCACGTTGCTGCATAGTCCGAGAAGGTTCATTCTGATGTGTGCAAGACCGGTGATGGGGGAACATCGATTCGAAAGATTCCTCCCTGTAGCCGAGCGTTTCACACGCGCCGATCCGGATGCGCCGGAGGTCGCGGTGTCTTGGAACCAATACCAACTTGAAAGAGGGGAATTGAGATGAGGAGACCCAGCTCTTTGCCCGGTTTGATCTTCGTCGTCATTCTCGGCGTCGGCTTAGCCGTCGCCTATTCAACGTTTGCGCTTTCCGACTACGGTGAAAGCGTGTCGATCGCCGTCTGTTCCGCGGTCGTCGCCTTCATTGTCTCCTACTCCGTCAAAGTTGCGGATCAGTGGGACCGGGCCATAGTGCTGCGGCTCGGCCGCTTCCGCGCCCTCGAAGGCCCAGGTTTGTTTTTCATCATCCCGATCATCGAGACCGTAGCCTATTGGATCGACACCCGCGTGATCACGAGCGCGTTTAAGGCGGAAAAGACCCTCACCAAGGACACGGTGCCGGTGGATGTCGACGCCGTGCTGTTCTGGAAGGTCATCGACCCAAAGAAGGCCGCGCTCGACGTTGCCGACTACGTCAGCGCCATCAACTGGGCCTCGCAGACCGCGCTTCGCGATGTCATCGGCAAGACCATGCTTTCCGACATGCTGGAAGGTCGGGAAAAGATCAGCAACGAGTTGCAGAAGATCATCGACGTGCGGACCGAACCCTGGGGTATCAATGTCATTTCGGTCGAGGTCAAGGATGTGCTGATCCCTTCGGCCTTGGAGGACGCGATGTCGATGCAGGCGCAGGCCGAGCGCGAGCGTCAGGCCCGCGTCATCCTGGGCGACTCAGAGCGGCAGATCGCCGAGAAATTCGTGGAGGCCGCGAACACTTATGCCAGCAATCCGAGCGCATTTCACTTGCGAGCGATGAACATGCTCTACGAAGGATTGAAGAGAGACAACGCCACGATCGTTATCGTGCCGAGCACGGCAATCGAGACGATGCAGCTCGGTAGCGTGGCCGGGATAACGGCATTGACGGCGACGTTGGGACAAGAAAAACACGCGCCGGCCGGTGTGCCGGGGCCATGGTCTAGTTCTACCCCCGCGAAGCCGTAATCGGGACCAGCGCGTGGCGTCCCGTGTCGGCCACTCTTAACGCAACGAGACGCAAACCCTTGCGGGCCTCTGGTCCGGCCTTGGTATACTATTTCCGCGCGCCGTCTGTGGTGACCGGCAATGAGCCCCAAAGGGTCTCATCGGACAACCGTGCCCAACAATTTGCCGATACCGGAGGTGAGAGCCATCGCCAGCCGCCCCAGAATATCACGCGGAAGGTGCCGCGCAGAACGTTTGCACCTCCAACATTTGCACCAATCGAGCCGAGAAATGCGAGAAAGCCCAGTGACGCAGCGGACACGATGAGGACAAGCGTGCCCGTGGGCGACACAACGACCATGAGCAGGGCATCGCCGCACCTACAGAAAACGAGACAGCCGATGTCAGTGCGGCTTGCACCGGGCGAGCCGTAGTGATTTCCGAAATTCCCAGCTCATCGTGCGCATGAGCGCACAATGCATCCTTCGTCATCAGCTGTCGGGCAACTTGCCGCGCAAGGTCCCGATCGACACCACGCTTGACGTAGATTTCGGCAAGTTCATCGAGCTCGAATTCAGGATTCTCGGTCAACTCCGTGCGCTCGCCCTTGAGATCCGCTTGTTCGGAATCGGATTGCGAGCTGACGGACACATATTCGCCAGCGGCCATCGACATGGCACCAGCCACCAGTCCCGCTACACCAGCGATCAAGACTTCATTCTGCGTCGCTGTGGCCGCGGCGACCCCGACGATCAAGCTCGCGGTCGAGAGAATGCCATCGTTGGCCCCGAGCACCGCTGCTCTCAACCATCCGATGCGGTTGACGAAATGGCTCTCCGGGAGCTGCCTAAGGCCGACCATCCGACATTCCGCTGTCAGATCAAAGCCGACCCATGAGAACCAGGACGACGAGGACGATCAGGATGATGCCGATGACCCCGATGCCGCCGTGACCATAGCCATAGCCGTAGCCACCAAAACGGCCACTGAAGCCGCCGAGCAGGAAAATAACGAGGATGATTACAAGAATCAGTCCCAAGGACATGGCATTGTCTCCTTCCGTCGGCCCAACCGAACATTAGCGGCGATAAAATTGAGATTAACTCCGTCCGATATCAGACATGATTGACTTGGATCAAAAGAATTTGGATTTATTGGTGTAATTATTACAGTGTGAGCCGGTAATTCGTCCTGCAGTATTACAATGAACCGCGCTCAATTGCTTCGCTCGACGAGATGGCCAGAACTGCTGCTGCACATGCCCTCGCCCACGTTTACATGTACCGGGTGGCCAACCGAAGGATCGCCATGCACCACAAGTGACTTTTGAAGGATTCGATCCGTCGGAGCCTGTGCGTGTTGCGATCGAACGTGAGGTGGAGCGGCTAGAGAAGCACAATCGCCACATCATTGGATGCCACGTCGCTGTAATTGCACCCAGTCACAAACACCGTCACGGCAGCGGATTCCGCATCCACATTTCGCTTACGGTTCCGCCGCACGAGAATGTTATAGTCAATCACGCGCCGTCTGACGAGAGCCGACACGAACATGTTGAGGTAGCAGTCAAAGAGGCGTTTGCCTCCGCTCGACGGCAACTCGACGATCTCGCCCGGCAAGATTAATTTCATGCAACGTCAGGATTTTGAAATTATGTCCAGCCAATTGCCGCCCGTACCACCAACTAGCCGCAGCAAGCACGGTCCGAAGAGGTATCGAGAAGTGTCGAAAGACGACAAGGTGGTGAAGCATGAGCATCATCCCAACTCCGCCGAAGAAGGCGACATCGCCAATATCATGCAGAACACCACAAGCGAGGGTTACTTCCGCGGCCGGCGGCAGTCCTAATCATGTATCGTTTTCTCGAAGGCACAGCGGATCGATATATGACGCGTGCTGTAACGACGGTGACTCGCCAAACAACTATGCGTGAGCTGGAGAAGTTATTCGAACAACACGATTTCAATTCTTTCCCGGTAGTGGAGGAAGGCAAAATATTAGGGATCGTCACAAAATTCGATTTCCTTCGGGCCTTTGCCTTCACCACCGGTCAGATTGGTGCCCCATTACGAGGAGTTGATGCGGCGGCCGGTAGGCGAAATGATGACCGAAGCTGTCGTACATGTCGAACCGACAGCACCATTGACACGAGTCCTTCAGTTGATGGTGAGCCTTAAGAGCCGATGACGCGAGCACCGAGCTTGAGAAGGCGCTGGCGGATGGTGGCAAACTCGGCGGTTGCCAGCGCGTGCGTCTTGGGGATTGCGTTGCGCACGGTCAACATCAGCCAATAGGCGGCAGTATGCAGGATCAGTCGCATCTGATTGGCGAGCGGCGAGCGGCAGCTGGTTCGGTCAGAGGCGAGTTGACGCTTGTGCATCTTGATCAGGTTCTCGGCCTGGCCCCTGGCACAGTAGAGGATGTCGTAGATGTGCTCGGCCGAGCCGGCAACGAGGCTGGTAACGACGAAGCGGATGTCGAGGCCGAGCGTGGTGGCCTCGATGCGGGCACAGACGCGCCGCGCCGCGGTCCAGGACTTGGCTTGATACTGCGTTTCGGCATAGCCGCGCAGGATCGGCGCCGCGGTGAGCGCGCGACGGGTGCGGATGTCATCGGCGGCGATGTCGACGGCACGGTCGAGTACAGTATTACCGGCCAGGCCGAAAACGAAGTCGATGGTGTTTTTCTCGCAGAAATCCATGACTTCCGGCCGGCCGTAATGACTGTCGCCACGGATGGTGATCCGCGTGTTCGGCCAGTGCCGGCGGATACGCCGCAAAAGGCGCCGCAGATGCGCGGCGACTTCCTTGCCCGATGGCGTCTTGCCGGGTCGCAAAATGACCGCGACCGGCCGGCTGGTGGCGGTGTCATAGATGTGGATCGGCAGGAAGCAGCGCTCATCATAATGAGCGTTGAACAGCGAAAGCTGCTGATGCCCGTGCACCACGTCGAGCGTATCGTCGATGTCCAGCGTAACCGCAGCCGGCGGCGCCGTATAGCTGGCGCAATACAGATCGACCATGACTTGGCTCAGCCGAATAATCTCACACAGCGTCGGTGCATTCTCCCAGCGCGATACGGTCGGCTGCGAGCACAGGTCTGCTCCGCTGTCCGGCAATCGTCCGCACGCAACCTTGAAAGCCGGGTCAGCACGCAAATAATCGAGATCGTTGGCGTCCTCATAGCCACACGCAATGGCGAGAATGCGCGCCCGCAAAATGTCCGAAAGCGTGTGGATGGTTCGTGTCGGATCGCGCCGATCCGCGATCGCCGCCGCCAGCTTGTCGGCGATCATCAGATTGCGTTCCGCCTGAGCCAGAAGCATGACGCCGCCGTCGGAACTGATGCGGCCGCCATCAAACGCAGCGCTGATCTTCTTCTTGCAAACGGCTGGAAATGCGAAGGGCAGAGTCGTATCGTCGGTCATGGCGGGCGAGGCGTTGCGGTGAGTGAGCGCCGGATTGGCTTCGACAACCGAATCCTACGCTGCTTCAACCAATTACGCCACGCTCGCCAGCCTCATCAAATCACCCTCATGAATTAGACGGGCTAGATCCTCTCGGGCAAAGGGTGACACCGATGCGATGGCTTCGTGAATAAGCCGATAGCAATAACGCCCATCCTTGCTCGTGGGGGGCGACAGGCGGCCAAGGCACCCGAAGGATCGGCCGCGAGCGGAAAGGCCTTGGGTGAAGTCGCTTGCCTTTCGTCCGACGATGCATTGCAGCGACTTTCCAGCACTGCGGCTGGCGGCGCGGCTCGCGTCGTTACTGAATGTGTACCGGGTGGGACTTTTTCCGATAGCCAAGCCCACAGCGATTATTCTCAATTGGTGGCTCGGACCGGAAGGAATCACCTTTCTGCGAGAGCGAGACTTTCGCGCGCTTATTACAAGGCACGCGGGAGCTGAGGGCACGAACGTGGGAGAGTTGGAGGCTATCGGCGCACTGAACTTTCTCGACCTCGACGACATCCTTGTGGTGGATGAGGGGGAGTCCGTCGACCCACGCAGCATCATCACCCTTCCCATCGACAACGCACGGCCTGTGCTGCCGAAATTCGAACGCTCGCCAGACGACCCGTTCTTGCGGCGCTTGAATGCCTCCGGAAAGAAAAGGGTCATCATTACCGACACCTCGGGGCGACCATTATTCGTATTGGACGCCCACCATTTTCTGCGCGATCTGTTTTTCAGCGCAACGGTTGACCCGGAAATCTATTGGCATCGCCCGATCATCGTGACTGATATGCGCACGCCCTTGGGCAGCGTGATCGGACGGATGAAGGTAAAGGCCGAACATCCTGAAGATGATGTCATCGACAACGATCTAATTTTGGTCTGGGGCGACCAAAAACGCATAATAACCGGAGCCGATCTTTTGGGACGACTGTTGCGTGGAATTGTAACACGAGATGCAGTTCGAAATTAGGTCATCACCTTCAATGCACGCGCCTCGGCGTTTATCGAACGATCCATTGCAACGCTTCGCTTTCGTGGCCTTTGTCGTAAGCTCTCACCTCCGGATGCAAGAACACTCTGACCGCGCCCACCAGCCAATGCTGCCAGTCGTGTGCGACAATGACTGCGATGCGATCGACTTTATGTTGGTGGCTTTTTACGAATCCAGCATGATTTTCAAAGGCCTCGATATTCTCCCATCCGTTGAACCCGGACGCATCAATCAGTAGCCTGATTTTGCCGTGCCGACTGATAAGAGAATCGACTTGCGGCGCAATTTGGCGAAAGTCGTCAGCCTTCAATTTATCCGGTGCCGCGATCCTCAATACGTTGCCGGAAAGAATGTCTGTCTTGATCATGTTAAACCTCTTTCAGTCCGAGCCGGAAACCTGGCACGGAAAGGCCGTATGGCCGCTACGTAAGGAATGAAAGAACGGCGCACTGGGTGATAAGAGCATGACGGAAGGTTTAGAAATCACCAACCGAGTTTGCCGAGATGGGAAAAAAGCGCGTTGAGGAGTTCGTCAACGCTCAGACGGAGCTTGTCCAAAAGCTCCAGGTAATGAACCGTCAATGGTTCGACCGCGCCCAAGCGGAAGCAAATCTTGCGTCCGAGCTTGCATCCAAATTGACGGAAGCGCGTTCCATCCCGGACGCGATGGCGGCTTACCAGGAGTGGGCCAGCCGGCGGTTTGAAATGATGGCGGAAGACGGCAAGCATCTTCTCGCCGATACCCAGAAGGTCATGGAGGCGGCCACCCACCTGCTGCCCAACAGTTCGCTGTTCAAAGGCGGTGGGGGCCTCAGCACGTAGCCGGCCGAACGCGTGCAGTGGAGGTGATCATGCCACCTGTCGCTCTCGTTCACATGCGCGACACTGTGGTGCCGCGAGCGAACAAAACCGCAGCCGAAGGGACTGTAGTCCAGGAATCGTCTTCCGACACTGCATTCGAGGTTATCGACCGCGCGGCCCATGCGGCCATCTCCCAAGCTACATTGGGCCTATCGCCGGCCGCGCTGGGAGCGGCTTTTTTCGACTGGTGGGGACATCTTGCATTCTCGCCCGGCAAGCAGGCCGATCTGGCACAGCAAGCGATCGCCGGAGCCGTGGACAATTTAGCCTTCGCCGCGCAATCCGCGTCCGGCTCGCCAGGCGATCCATCCGAGCGTGCATTGCCGCACGACGATCGCTTCCGCGCCCCTGACTGGCAGGCCTTTCCGTTCAACATTTATGCTCACAACTTTCTCTCGATCGAGCGCTGGTGGGAAGCGGCGACGACGCATGTGCGCGGCGTCAGCCAGGGCCATGACGACATGGCAAATTTCACGGCGCGGCAGCTCCTCGACACCGTCGCTCCGTCGAATTTCATTGCGACCAATCCTGAGGTCCTTGCGCGCACACGCGCCGAGTCGGGCGCCAACCTGGTGCGCGGTTACGCGAACTTGATCGCCGACTTGACGCGAGCGCGAAGCGGCGTACCGCCGCGCGGCACGGAGGCATTTAAGGTCGGAGAAACAGTGGCGGCGACGCCAGGCAAGGTCGTCCTGCGCACGCGTCTTGCGGAAATCATCCAATACGCGCCTGCGACCGACCGTGTTCGTCCGGAGCCGGTCGTGATCGTGCCGGCCTGGTGAAGGTCTTCGACAAGGACGAACACAATAGGCCGGACACCACGATGGAGAGCCTCGCCAAGCTTCGTCCGGCTTTCCGCAAGGACGGGACGATTACCGCCGGCAATTCCCCCGGTCTGAACAGTGGCGCTTCGGCGATGATCGTCGCGGAACGCAGGTGGGCCGAGAAGCACGGCCTCAAGCCGATGGCGCGGCTTGTATCCTACGGCATCGGCGCGGTCGAGCCGGGAATGTTCGGGCTTGGGCCCATTCCCGCCGTGCGCCAGGCGCTCGCCCGCGCCGGCTGGAAGATCGCCGACATTCAGCGCATCGAGATCAACGAAGCCTTCGCCGCGATCGCTATCGCGGTGACGCGGGAACTCGGTTTGGCCGAAGACATCGTGAACGTCGAAGGCGGCGCCATCGCGCACGGCCATCCGATCGGTGCGACGGGCGCCGTGCTGACCACGCGCCTGCTTCATTCGATGAAGCGCGACGGCATCAAGCGCGGTGTGGTCACGCTGTGCATCGGCGGCGGCCAAGGGATCGCGCTCGCACTGGAGGCGATGAACTAATACCGGCAATTCGCGTTTGAGTACGCGACCGTGAATGAGGCTGCCGAAAAGAAAATTCTGAAATCAAGGAGGCCAGCATGAAGGCACTCGTTTATAACGGTCCGGGTAAGAAAGCGCTCGAAGATCGCCCGAGGCCGGAGATCGCCGCTCCGACGGATGTCATCGTCAAGATCGTCAAGACGACGATCTGCGGCACCGACCTGCACATTCTGAAAGGCGACGTTCCGACATGCGCGCCCGGCCGCATTCTCGGCCACGAAGGCATCGGCGTGGTAGACAAGGTCGGCGCGGCGGTCACCGCGTTCCAAGCCGGCGATCGTGTGATCGTGTCGTGCATCTCGTCCTGCGGAAAATGTGACTATTGCCGGCGCGGCATGTATTCGCATTGCGTCAACGGGGGCTGGATTCTCGGCAACAAGATTGACGGCACCCAGGCAGAATTTGTCCGCATTCCCTTCGGCGATACCAGTCTCTATCACATTCCCACAGGCGCGGATGAAGACGCGCTCGTCATGCTGAGCGACATCCTCCCCACGGGTTTTGAATGCGGCGTGCTCAACGGCAAGGTTCAGCCCGGTTCGACCGTCGCCATTATCGGTGCCGGCCCTATCGGGCTCGCGGCCTTGCTCACCGCGCAGTTCTATTCGCCGGCCGAAATTATCATGGTCGACATGGATGATAACCGCCTGCAATTGTCTTCCCGCTTCGGCGCCACGACTACCATTAACAATGAGGACGGCAAAGCGGTCGAGAGGATCATAAAGATGACCGACGGTCGCGGCGTCGATACCGCCATCGAAGCGGTCGGCGTGCCGGCGAGCTTCATCACCTGCGAGGATATCGTGGCGCCTGGGGGCATTATCGCCAATATCGGCGTACACGGGGTCAAGGCCGACTTGCATCTGGAGCGGCTATGGGATCGCAACATTGCCATCACAACCAGGCTCGTGGATACAGTCACGACGCCCATGCTCCTAAAGACGGTGCTGTCGAAGAAGATCGATCCGACCCGATTGATCACGCATCGGTTCAATCTGGATCAGATCGTCGAAGCCTACGACACGTTCGCCCGCGCCGCGGATACGCACGCCCTGAAGGTCATCATCGCCGCGTAGGTGGGTAAGCATCGCTTCCATCGCACTGATCGCATGGGGTGATCGAACGATCCCATCCTGTCTTGAGTTAGGTCAAGGAGCTGGAGGGACAATCGCTTTAGCCAGTGATCGTGCGGTCGGCGCGGTTGCTAGGCAATAGGTACTTTCCGAGCCTACCGTGGGCATATCTTTGCCACGTACTCTAAGGTGCAAATGAAGATGAAGAAGATGAGACAAGAGTTAACATCCAAGCCGCCATCGCCAACGAACCCGCTTCGCGTCGAGTGGCCCGTTCTTTCGAAGCCACCCGCGGTAGCTTACGGCAATTCGATGACGAGCTGGCCGGAGTACATGGTAGATGCGTTCCAGCGCAGCGTTCTCTTCCTCGATCTGCTGCGTCAGCGTGGCAACGAAGAGATTCAGATCACATCGCGACCGATGGCGACCGTGCTGCGCTTCGATCATGAAGTGCTAATGAGCGGTCGGTCGCTGCCGCGGCCGATCAACTATCATCTCTCGCGCATCGTTCCGCCTGCAGGAAGCACGACCGATCCGCGCAAGCGTCCGGTCGTGGTAGTGGACCCCCGGGCCGGCCAGGGGCCGGGGATCGGCGGCTTCAAGTCGGAGAGCGAGATCGGCGATGCCCTGAACGCAGGCCATCCGGTTTATTTCATAGGCTTCAGCGCGGAGCCTGCGCCGGGCCAGCAGTTCCTCGACGTCGTCGAGGGGCAGGTGAAATTCTTCGAGCGCGTGGTTGAGCGTCACCCTGACGCGCCGCGTCCGTTTGCCATTGGCAACTGCCAGGCGGGCTATCAGACGCTGATGGTGGCCATGCTGCGGCCCGACCTGTTCGGGCCCTGCCTGGTCGCAGGTTCCCCGATGTCGTACTGGCAAGGCGTGCACGGCAAGAACCCGATGCGCTATTCCGGCGGCCTCCTTGGCGGCAGCTGGCTCACCGCATTGACCAGTGATCTCGGCAACGGGAAGTTCGACGGCACCGGGCTGATCCTGAACTTCGACGTGCTGAATCCGGCGAATTGGCTGTGGGGCAAGCAGTATGGGGTCTATACCGACATCGATACCGGAGCGGAGCGCTTCCTGAAATTTGAAAAATGGTGGGGCGATTTCATCCAACTGAACGGCGATGAGCTGCAGTTCCTGGTGGACAACCTCTTCATCGGTGACAAGCTGACCCGCAATGAATTGCAGTCGCATGACGGCACGACTTTCGATGTCCGCAACATCACCTCGCCGATTATTGTATTCACCTCCACGGAAGACAACATCAGCCCACCGCCGCAGACACTCGGCTGGATTCTCGATCTGTACCGGGACGTCGAAGACATCCGCGCCACCGGCCGCACGATCGTGTACTCCCTGAACCACAAGATCGGGCATCTTGCTCTCTTCGTCTCCGCCAAGGTGGGTGCGAAGGAAGACGAGGAGTTCGTGCAGCTGATGGACGTCATCGACTGCCTGTCGCCTGGCCTCTATGAGATGATCATTTCGCCACGGCCGGCGGACGTGCACCCGGCCGGCTTCGTCACCGGCGATTGGATCGCCCGCTTCGAGGCCCGCTCGCTCGACGACATCCGCGCGCTCGGACGCAACAGCCCCGAGGACGATCGCGCCTTCGCCGCTGTCGCCCGGCTGTCGGAACTGAACCTCTCGATTTATCGCACCTTCATGCAGCCCTTTATGCGCGCTCTCGCCAACCAGGCGGCGGCGGATCTGGCTAAAGCGCTGGACCCGCTCAGGCTCAGCTACACGATCTTCGCTGATCGCAATCCATGGATGAAGGGCGTGCAACAACTGGCTGCCGTCGCGGCAGCGAACCGCAGGCCGGCGGCAGCCGACAACCCGTTTCTCGCTCTACAGGCCCAGGTCTCGGAGCAGATCACGACCGCCCTGGACGCCTATCGCGTCGCGCGTGACCAGTTGGCCGAGCAGATGTTCTTCGGCTTTTATGGCTCGCCGATCGTGCAAGCGTGTCTTGGCCTCGACAAGGAAACCAAAATACGGTCGTTGCCCGGCACTTCGCCCGAGAAGCTGGCCGCACGACAGGCCCAGTCGGACGCCTACGCGGCGAAGCTACGGACCGGCGGCTTCGACGAAGCGCTGACCCGAGCTGTGCTTTACGTCATCGCGGCACAGCGGATGATCGACCAGCGCTCCGCGCTCGCGTTAAACGCCGCGCGCCAGAAGCTGATGCATCTATCGCTCGCCGAGTTCAAGGCGCTGGTGCGAGACCAAGCCTTCCTGCTGCAGTTCGAGCGGGAGCGCGCCGTAGAAGCGCTTGCATCCCTGGTACCGGGTGCGGATGCGCGGAAGGAGCTGCTGAAGCAGGTGCAGGCGATTGTGGGCGCGGGTGATCCTCCGCTGCCCGCGGAGCGCGAGCGTTTGGCGAAGCTGTCGCAGGTGCTGGCGGCGCCGATTGCGAAGGCGGCGGCTCTTGTGACTTCTGACCGAGCCACCGTCCCTGGGACTGCCGCACGGCGTTCCGCGGTGTCGCACTGAGCGGGAGCCGCTCCTTCACGGCGCCTTTGTTAGGCGCCTGACCTGTTAGGCGTATGTGCAGCCATGCAGACCATCGTGAACAAAACATTCAAAGAGATCGCTGTCGGCGACGCCGCATCGGTCCAACGCACGTTGCAGGCCGGCGACGTGCGAGCCTGGGCTGCCGCCTTCGGCGAAGTGGATATGCTTGCGGGCCCCGGCGCGAGCCAGGGGGCAGCCGGCATCGTTACGGCTATCCTGACCGCGCTCGTTGGTTCGGCCCTCCCGGGACCCGGAACCTCGATCCGCACCACCTCGGTGCAGATCAAGGCTGCCCTGCCGATCGGCGCCGCGATGACGGCCCGCCTGGTCGTGCGGGAGAAGCGATCGGATCAGGGGATCATCGTGCTGGACGGCCAGTGCACCGACCCCGCGGGTCAGACTTTCGCCACCGCGATGCTGGAAGTTCTGGCGCCGACGACGCGGCAACAACACCAAGTGGCTGAACATCGGCTCGAAGGGCTCGTCGAACGCTGTAAAGATCTCAAGCCAATGCTGACCGGCGTGGTGCACCCATGCAGCGCCGATGCCTTGGCTGGCGCGGTGGAGGCCGACGCGGCGGGGCTGATCCTGCCCGTGCTGTTCGGTCCCGAGGCCGAGATCCGGCAGATCGCGGATCAGGCGCACCTGGACATCGCCAAGTGCCGGATCGTGACCACCGACGGCGCCGAGGACTCGGCGCTGAAGGCCGCTACCGCCGCCGGTAGCGGCGAGGTTGCGGCGCTGATGAAGGGCAGCCTGCACACCGACGTGCTTTTGCACGCGATCATGCAGAAGGAAGCAAAACTGCGCACCGGACGGTTGATCAGCCACTGCGTGATGGTGTCGGTGCCGACCTATGCGCGTCGCTTCATCATTAGCGACGTCGCCTTGAACATCGCACCCGACACCGATCAGAAGCGCGACATTTGTCAGAACGCAATCGGCTTCGCGCGCGCACTCGGTATCAACCTGCCGAAAGTAGCCGTGCTAGCCGCGGTCGAGATGGTGCAGACCAAAATGCCGGCCACGCTCGACGGCGCGATTCTGGCGAAGATGGCCGATCGCGGGCAGATCGTCGGCGGCATCGTCGACGGACCGCTCGATCTCGATGCCGCAGTGGACGCCGAAGCCGCGCGGATCAAGCATATTTCATCGCCGATCGCGGGCCTGGCCGATGTACTGATCGTGCCCAACATCGAGGCCGGCAACATGGTCTACAAGAATCTCGCTTTCATGGCCGATGCGCAGATCGCCGGCCTCGTCGTCGGTGCGCGGGTGCCGGTGATCCTGACCAGCCGTGCCGACACTGCCGCGGCGCGCCGCTTCTCGGCTGCCGCCGCAGTGCTGTACGCCGATGCGCTGACACGCGATCCCGCCATCCTGTCGCCTGAAATCGCGGAGTGATCGGCCATGAGTGCGGCCAGCATCAGCGAGGCCATCGTCGTGGTCAATGCGGGCTCCACGAGCCTGAAGTTCGCCGCCTATGCGGTGGACGCGTCCCGATCGCTGCCACTGCTCTGCCGTGGCCAGATCGAGAGCATGGAATCTGATCCCCATTTTGTCGTCAAGAACGCAGACGGCAAGCAATTAGGCGCGCATGAATGGGGCAACGGCCGCGCGATCGATCACAAAACAGCGCTGCACTTCGTCATCACCTGGCTGGAAGCCAACCTGGGCGACAGGAAGATTATAGCCGCCGGCCACCGTATCGTGCTCGGCGGCGTCCGCTTCGAGGCGCCGGTGCGGATCGACGGCGACGTGCTGGACTATCTCGACTCGCTTGTGGTCATGGAACCGTCGCACCAGCCCTACAACTTGCTGGGAGCTCGCGCGCTGGCCGAGGCGTTCCCCGGCCTGCCCCAGGTGGCTTGTTTCGACAGTTCGTTCCATCGGACCATGCCGGAGGTGGCGCAGATCTATGCGCTGCCAAAGGATGTGCGCGATGCCGGAGTGCGACACTGGGGCTACCACGGCATTTCCTACGACTACATCAGCCGGCAGGTGCCGAAATTCGCACCGCAGGCACGGCGCGTCATCGCCGCGCATCTCGGCGGCGGCACCAGCATGTGCGCCATGCTGGACGGGCGCAGCATCGAAACCACGATGGGTCTTGGCGCCGTGTCAGGTCTGCCTATGGCGACGCGCCCGGGCGACGTGCCGCCGGACGCGTTGTTTTATCTGCTACGCCGAAAGCTGTTTGACGACGCGTCGTTGGAGAAAATGTTGTACGAGCGCGCGGGCCTGCTCGGCCTATCCGGCATCAGCGATGACATGCGGGTGTTGCAGGAGAGCACGGATCCGCGCGCGGTCGCGGCGGTGGAGTATTTCGTATACGCGATGACCAAATATGCCGGCGCCTACGCGGCCGTGCTCGGCGGGCTGGATGCTTTTGTGTTCACCGCCGGCATCGGCGAGCACTCCGCCCCGGTCCGCGCGGCGCTGTGCGCCAAGCTTTCGTGGCTCGGCGTCAAGCTGGACGAGAAAGCGAACGAGTCCAACGGGCCCCGTATTTCCGCGCCGAACAGCGGCGTCTCGGTCTGGGTCATTCCCACCAACGAGGAACTGATGATCGCCCAGCACACTCTGGCGCTTACTCGCCCTGAGCGCGCACCAAGCCGCACATCTCGCCCCTCGGCTTCGGTGAGCGATCTGCAACAGGAGAACTGAGTGCCGCTATGAGAGAACAGATGGAAGGTGGACCATGAACCGTATCCTGGTAGCGACGGATGGATCTGAGGGCGCAGATCGCGCGGTCGATTATGCGGCCCGCCAGGCGAAGGCCGATGGTGCCGAGCTCTTGATCGTCAATGTCATGGGTGGCTACGGGCTCCCGGACAAGGTGTTTCTGGCTTTCACTAATGACCAGAACGTCTTGCTGAAAGAGCTGCTGGCATCTCAGTCGGCTGCGACACTGACGACGGCAAGAGATCGCGCCCGGGAAGCTGGCGTCAGCACGATTGTGCTCGAATCGCGGACCGGTGAAGTCGCGCAGACGATCATCGATATTGCGCACGAAAAGAAGGCGGACGCCATCGTCGTCGGCAAACGGGGTGCCGGGCGGGTCGCGGGAGTATTGCTCGGTAGCGTCTCGCAAAAACTCGTGAGTCTTTCGCCTTTGCCGTTGACCGTCGTCCCATGATCGGAGCCATTCGGGAATCACACTTGTACGCCATGCCAGCGGTTGAGTGATGCTTGGCCGATCTAAATCGGACATGGGGACAACACATCAACGCCGCAAGCTCGTTCCCTGTGGCGCAGCAATTCGGTCGCAATCGAGCGTGGTCAACGCAACAATTCATCCAAAATGGCAAAAGAAGTTCTTGGCATCGGTTGACGCTCTCTCACGGCCAGAGTCGGTCCGACCCATCAACGATTCGAATCAAATATCCAAGATTGGACATTTTGAAAACGCGGGACGCCATCAATGAAAGTCGCCCTATTCAGTACGCAACATTTTGAGCGCCCATTCTTTTTGCGGGCGAACAAGAAGTTTAGCCAAGAATTGTTTTTTCACAATGAGGCGTTACACCAGGAGACTGCCCCGATGGCGCATGGCTTCCCTGCCGTTTGCGCTTTCGTAAATGACAAGTTGGATGCCCGGACACTGAGTGCACTTGTGGCGGGTGGCACGCGATTGGTTGCTTTGCGTTCGGCAGGGTACAACAATGTCGATCTTCCCGCGGCCGAAAAGCTCAAGATAACGCTTATGCGTGTTCCGGCTTACGCGCCGGCCGCCATCGCCGAGTACGCCGTGGCGCTGATGCTGACACTGAACCGTCATATCCACCAAGCTTATAACCGGGTGCGCGAGGACAATTTCGATCTCAACAATCTGGTCGGGTTCAATATGTCAGGTAAGACAGTTGGCATCATTGGCACCGGCAAAATCGGTACTGCGCTGGCGCACATCATGAAGGGATTTGGCTGCGAGTTGTTGGGATATGACGTCTATCACAATCCAGCCTGCATTCAACTCGGTCTCCGATACACCGACCTGCCAACAATCCTCGGGCAATCTGACATTGTTTCCATTCATTGCCCTCTCACACCTGAAACTAAGCATTTAATCAACGAACAAACGATCAAGCTGATGAAGCCCGGAACAATGCTCATCAATACGGCGCGAGGCGCAATAGTCGACGCGAGCGCCGTCATCGAGGCCTTGAAAAAGAAGGACCGCTTGAGCTACTTCGGCATGGATGTCTATGAAGAGGAAGGTCCGTTGCTTTTCTCGGATCTATCGTCAACCATCATTCAAGACGATGTGTTCGAACGTCTTACAACTTTGCCAAACGTGGTCGTTACCGGCCACCAAGCTTTTCTGACGCGCGAGGCGCTTACGCAAATCGCGGATATTACGCTCGGCAATATCAGCGATTTTGAAGCAGGAAGCCCAAAAGCCGAAAACATCATTATGACACGCACATAGGATGATGATCTCCTCGGGGATCGAACGCCGTGAGCCGAGCAGACGTCAGCGCGCCTCACACATCACAGGAGATATGCCATGAAAGTTGCTGTGCTGATTACCGGAAGCGGTCCGCTGGTGATCGTAACGTCGCATGCCTCGTTTACTGATCCGGCGCTCATCGAGAAACTTCGGGCAAAGGGCATCGAGAAGTTCATCGCCTACGAGGTGCCCCTCGCGATGGCGCAGGAGAGATATGGCGGGCATTTTCAGGTTGCCATGCAGGATTTGCACGAATCCGATGATCTTCGCGTTCTCGATTTCAACGGTGAGCGGGCATTTCGTGTGTTTCGGCTCAAAGAGTTTGCCGCTCCCGTGATGTTCGAGCGCAGCGATGATTCTTGATTGTTTTGGCCATTTTTGATGATCTTGATCGACGTGCATGCGGATCGCAACAAGCATGTATCAATGCGAAACTAGACAGCATCCCGAACTCGAATAGGCGTGATTTTCTCTCGCTGGATCCGACACCGGACTCGACGTGAGCGTTCCGTTGGAGAAAGCGCGCGCTGCCGTCGCGGCGATAGCCCCTTCGGCCGCAAAATCGCCGGTACATTGCGGGACACAGTTGCGGTTGTAAACGGGAACTATCGTTCGGCGCCACCCGCCAACCGCGCGATCGGGGAATAGCAAGAGATGACCGGAGCCAAGGAGTCGAAAGACACAGCTGATCGGGGCGACGGCTCGGCGTCGCCGCTGGGGGTCCTGGCTCGCTTCCTAAGGGGGCGGCCGCTCGCCAATCGGGAAGGTCGCTCGCGCGAGATAGGCGTCGCCGAAGGGGTGCCGGCACTCGGGCTCGATGGCCTGAGCTCTTCGGCATACGGACCGGAAGCCGCTCTCACCATCTTGGTCGCGGCGGGCGCAGCCGGGCTCGCCGACCTCGGCCCGATCATGCTGGTCATCCTCGCATTGCTCGCGATCCTATTCGTCTCCTACTGGCAGACCATCAAGGCCTATCCGATAAGCGGCGGCGCCTATACGGTCGCCAAGGAAAACCTTGGCGTGAACGCGAGCCTCTTGGCATCCGCGGGCATCATGGTGGACTATGTCCTCAACGTCGCGGTCGGCATTTCAGCGGGAGTGGCGGCTCTGGTTTCGGCGGTGCCGGCGCTGCACGAGTACACGCTGCCGCTTTGCCTTGGCATCCTCATCCTACTCACGTTCGTCAACCTGCGGGGGACGATGGACGCCGGCCGGCTGTTCGCACTGCCTACTTATCTTTTCATTTCGTGCTTCATAATCGTTCTCGCCCTTGGCGCTTATGCCGCCATGGCGAGCGGCGGACATCCGCAACCGGTCGTGCGACCGCCGGCCCCGCCAAGAGCCGTCGAGGCGGTTGGCCTATGGCTATTGCTGCGGGCGTTCGCCAGCGGCTGCACGGCGATGACCGGCGTCGAGGCGATCAGCAACGGTGTCGACGCATTTCGCGAGCCGTGCGTGACCAACGCCCGCCGGACGCTCGCCGCGATTGTCGTAACTTTGGGCATCCTGCTCGGCGGCATCGCCTACCTCGCGATGTCCTACGGCATCATGGCCATGGACCAGACTCAGGCTGGTTACCAAAGCGTGCTATCGCAGCTCGTCGGCGCGGTGGCGGGACGCGGTATCTTCTATTACGTGGCGATTGCGAGCGCGCTTTGCGTCCTTTGCCTGTCCGCGAGCACGAGCTTCGTCGGTTTGCCGCGTCTGTGCCATGTCGTGGCACAGGATGATTTCTTGCCGCGGCCGTTCGCGACCTTCGGACGTCGACTGGTGTCTTCGGTCGGCATTGTCTATCTCGCTCTTACCGCCGGACTGCTGTTGACCGTATTTGACGGCATCACCGACCGCTTGATTCCGCTGTTCGCCATCGGCGCGTTCTTGACATTCACCATGTCGCAAACGGGCATGGTGGTGCATTGGCGGCGCGAGCTGCTTGACAAGCACCACGCGGCGGAACGACGGCGGGTCTGGATCAATCTCATCATCAATGCCATTGGCGCCTCGACAACGGCGACGGCGCTCGTTGTGATCGTGGTGGCCAAGTTCGCGCAGGGCGGCTGGATCACGATCGTCGCCATTCCTTGCGTGATCCTGCTGCACAAGGCGATCAAGCGGTATTACGACGACATCAACGATCAACTGCGGGATGAGGAGCCGCTCAAATTCCATCAGAGCAAGCCGCCGATTGTTCTGGTCACAGTACAAGAATGGAATCGAATGGCCGACAAGGTGCTCGGCCTCGCCATGGAGCTATCAACTGATGTGACGGCGGTTCGCCTGGCGGCGCTTGAAGGACCAGACATCAAAGGGGAGGAGCAAAAGCTTCGCGAGCAATGGGCCAAGGACGTCGAAGAGCCTGCACGCGCGGCGCACTATCCGAACCCGCCGCAGTTGGCTTTCCTGAGCGCTCCCTACCGGCGCATTCACGCGCCGTTCTTGAAACTGATCAAAGAGATCGAGGATAAGAATCCCGATCGGACCATTGCGGTGCTGATCCCCGAGCTCGTCAAGCAACACTGGTGGGACTACCTCCTGAGCGCCCAGCATGCCCGGCGGCTTCGCGCCGCGGTGCTCGCCTATGGCGGCCCGCGCGTTGTGGTTATCGCCGTGCCCTGGTATTTGACGCCGCCAAAGATCGAAGAGGCGATGAGCGAGGAAGAGGCCGCCGTACCCTTCAGGGTGCGAAATGTGCTCGGCTTCAGCCGGCGGCGCTCAAGTCGGAAGCCGGCGTAGGGGCATCTCTCACGAACTTTCGCAACGGAGAGCGCGTGCATTGGTGAGCCGCGCGTTATCGAAGATTATGAACTCGGCGCAGACCAGGGCGGGTCAATCGAAGTCGATTAACATCTTCAATCGGTCGAGTTTGAGTTTGAGGTTGCGCGGCGCAACCCGGTGAAGCATGCCCTCGCCTTCAAGACGGGCCAGCGCGCGGGTCACCGTTTCCGCCGATGTACCGAGATAGTCCGCAATATCGTACCGGCTCATCGGAAGGGTCAGAATTTGTTTGCTCCGATCGAAGTAATGCTCGTGGGCCGAACAATCGACCAGGAAGACGGCAACGCGTCGCTGAATGTTAAGCCGCCCCATCACAATGAGTTGGCGTTGCATGTTGCGCAGG
Organism: uncultured Alphaproteobacteria bacterium; assembly: GCA_963729965.1. GTDB lineage: Bacteria > Pseudomonadota > Alphaproteobacteria > Rhizobiales > Xanthobacteraceae > BOG-931. The sequence goes on along the minus strand of CAVSPX010000002.1, from coordinate 628,118 downwards.
TCGTATACCGCCTTGACGAGGAATGCATCCTGAATGTTCGGATTCTTCAGAAGGAAGCGCTCAAGCTTTCTAACCGGGAACTGGTAGACCCTGGACGACGCGATGGTCTCCGCTGAATTGACGTACTTTCCATGATCCGCGAGCCCAAACAGGTCACCAGGCCAATGAAATGCCAGGATCTGACGTTCGCCATTACGCATCGTGTGATAAATCCGAACCACTCCGTCGATTAGGAGATAGGTGAAAGCAGCGGCATCGCCTTGTGAAAATGTTTTGGAAGCGACGGTCCGGAAGTCGATAATCTGCGCCACCCGCCCGAGCTCGGCCTTGTCGGAGGCCGTGAGTGCAAGATACGGGGCTTCCTCGCCGTGTTCGCGCGGCCAGCTGCGGGTCGCGCGGATGCGGATGCCGGCATGGCTTGGGTTGCTGGAGCGGCGCATCGGGGGTCAGCCAACGCGCCGCCGGACGGTTGCGTAGACTTTATTGCTCGCGGACGCTGCCGGCTCGAGTAGGCTCCTCGCAGTGATCGGCGCCGGGCGGCAAAGGCTACTTCCGACCGGCTTTTGCCGCAGAGCGGTGGAGCAGCGTGTCAGTTTCGACACCCATTCAGGAAGCAGCATCGTCTCGATAAGTGTTTCACTACCGAACATAGTCGACACTCGGTTATCAGCCCGCGTCTAAGATATGAAGTTTTGGAATCCGGCATGCTGATTTTTGTCAGGGCCCGAGGGCCTATCCACCGCTAATTTGGCCGGGGATGCGTCAAGCAGTACCGTGAAGTTAAATTCAGTAAGGGCAAGATTCAACCTCGCTCCCCCCGTCCATGTGTTAGTAGGTACGTCATGCCTAAGCGTCCGATCGGGAGACAAGCGGCCCATTCACTTAAGGCCAAGATGGTGCGGCCGCGATCGAGCCGGCGCTCGCTGGCGGCGCGTAGCCCTGAATTCTCGGTTGTCGGAATAGGCGCTTCGGCGGGTGGCCTTGATGCCTGCCGGAAGCTCATGGACGCGCTGCCGGCGGGCAGCGGCATCGCCTTCATCCTCGTCCAGCATCTCGATCCGACCCATGAAAGCATGATGGTGGACCTGCTGGCCGGCCACACGTCGATGACAGTGCGGCAAGCGACGGAAGGAATGCCGATCGAACGTGACCACCTCTATGTCATTCCGCCAGGAACCTATCTGTCTGTCGGCAACGGCGCCCTGCATCTTTCCCAGCCTCAGGCGCGTCATGGTACGCGACTGCCTTTCGATTTTTTACTCCATTCGTTGGCGGAAGAGTACGGCAAGCGCGCCATTTGCGTGCTCCTCTCAGGAACAGGGACCGACGGCAGCCTTGGTCTGAAAGTCGTGAAGGAAAAAAACGGGCTCGTCATCGCGCAGGACCCGGACGAGGCCGGCTACGATGGCATGCCGCGGAACGCGATCATGACGGGGGCCGTGGACCTTGTGCTTCCGGTGGCCAAGATTCCCGAAGCGCTCGTCAAATACGGCCGGCGAATGGCGCTTTCTCGCAATCAGAGCAATTTACGCCCGCGGGATATGCCGGAGGACCGATTGGCCGAGATCGTCGATCTTCTGCGCACGAAGACCGCTCATGATTTCAGGCTTTACAAGCCGGGCACGCTGCGGCGCCGGATCGAGCGGCGCATGGCGATGGCGGAGATCAAGACCGATGACCTGGATCGGTATCTCGAACTGCTGCGCAGCGACACAAGCGAGCTACGCCTTCTTGCCAAGGACTTGCTCATCAATGTCACCAGCTTCTTCCGCGATCCGAAGGTTTTCGATTTTTTGGCGGAGAAGATCGTTCCCGACCTGGTCCGCCGCCACACGTCCGATGACCCGCTGCGCATCTGGATTGCCGGGTGCAGCACGGGCGAGGAGGCCTATTCCCTTGCCATGCTCTTCCACGAACAGCGCACTGCGGCCAAGCGCAACGTCAAACTGCAGGTGTTTGCCTCCGACGCCGATCCTGATGCTGTAGCGCACGCCCGCGAAGGTCTCTACCCGGAAACGATCGAGGCAGACGTGTCGGTGGCGCGGCTCGCCCGCTTCTTTTCGAAGGAAGGTCACAATTACAGAGTAACGCCCGAACTGCGCGCCGCGGTGGTCTTCACGGTACAGGATGTGCTGACCGATCCTCCGTTCTCACGTCTCGACTTGGTTTCGTGCCGCAATCTTCTGATCTATTTGCGCGCCGAGGCACAGGCAAAAATCATCTCGCTTTTCCATTTCGCGCTGCGCGAGGGCGGCCTTCTCCTTCTTGGCACCTCGGAGACGGCGGGCAACGCTACCGATCGCTTCGAGATGATCTCCAAGCAGGAGCGGCTCTATCGGCACATCGGTCGCAGCCGACCGGGCCAACTTGGCTTTTCGCTGAGCGACGGTGATGGCGTGCGGGTCCCCGCGCGCCCGGCACAAGGCTCATTGCCCTCGCGCCAAGCCGCTCTCGCCGACCTTTGCCGACGGCTGGTACTGGCGACCTACGCGCCGGCGGCGGTCCTAATCAACCGCAAGCACGAGTGCCTCTATTCCTTGGGACCGACAAGCCGCTATCTGCGCGTGACGTCGGGACACCCCACCCACGATTTGCTCGCCATGGTGCATCAGGAGATGCGTACCAAGCTAAGATCGGCAATCCAGTTGGCCAGCCAAGAGAATGTAAGAATTGTCGTCCCCGGCGGGAGGACGAACCACGGCGGCAATCCAGGCTCTTTCAGCATCGCTGTACAGTCGGTCCTAAGCGAAGGCGAGGAGCTGCTGTTGGTCTGCTTCATCGACGAGCAGGAGCGAAGACGACGTCGCCCGACCGCTCCGGGAGACGTCCCGCGGGTCGCCGAGCTTGAGCGGGAACTCGAAGCCACCAGAACCGAGCTCGAAGGTGCGATCCGCAACCTTGAGATTTCGAACGAAGAGCAGAAGGTGGCCAACGAAGAAGCGTTGTCCAACAACGAGGAGTACCAAACGACGAACGAGGAGCTACTGACATCGAAGGAGGAATTGCAGTCGCTCAACGAGGAACTTACCGCCCTCAACGGCCAGCTTCAGGAAACCCTGGAGCGGCAGCGTACGACCGCCAACGATCTGCAAAATATCCTGTACAGCACCGATGTTGCGACGGTCTTCCTCGATACCGAACTGAATATCCGCTTCTTCACGCCGGCAACCAAAGCGCTCTTCCATGTCATTCCCGGCGACGTCGGGCGGCCGCTTGCAGACCTTAGCTCGCTGGCGGCCGATAATGCTCTTCTGGCGGATGCCCGAACGGTGCTGCAAACTCTCGCGCCGATCGAGCGAGAAATCAAAGCTCAGAGTGATGCCTGGTACATCCGTCGCGTGTTGCCGTACCGCACCCAAGACAAGGGCGTGGACGGCGTAGTCATCACCTTTGTCGAAATAACCGAGCGCAAGCACATAGCGGAGGCACTGGAAACGGCGGAGCGACAAGCTGAGCTGGCCAATGCCGCTAAATCGCGGTTTCTCGCTGCCGCGAGCCATGACCTGCGGCAGCCGCTGCAAACGCTCAAGCTGGTGCAAGGCATCCTGGCCAAGAAGATCAAGGAGAACAAGAACGACGAAGCCTTGAAGCTGGTCGCACGGCTCGACGAGGCGGCGGCTGCTATGTCGGGCATGCTGAATGGAATTCTTGACATAAACCAGATCGAGGCCGGCACTGTCCACGCCGAAATGGTCAATTTCCCAATCAAGGGTTTGCTTGACCGATTGAGAGATGAGTTCGCCTATCACGCGCAAGCAAAACGGCTTGCCTTGCACGTGGTCTCGTGCGGCCTTTCGATACATAGCGACCCGCGTCTGCTCGAGCAGATGATCCGCAACCTGCTTGCCAACGCCGTGAAATACACCAAGCGCGGCAAGGTGCTGCTCGGTTGTCGCCGCCGCAAAGGCATGTTGAGCATCGAAATCTGGGACACCGGAATTGGCATCCCGCACAATGAACTGCAAACGATCTTCGAGGAATATCATCAGGTCGACAACGCCGCGCGTGAACGCAGCCGTGGGCTCGGCCTTGGTCTCTCCATCGTGCAACGCCTGGGGAATTTGCTTGGTCATCGGGTAAGGGTCCGCTCACAGCCGGGCAAGGGCTCAGTCTTCGCCATCGAGGTCATGCTCGCACCGAGCGGAACGGCACCGCAACTTGAGCACCATCGGCTGGGCAAAGATGACGAGGTAGTTGAAGGCGTTCGACGTACTGGCACGATCCTGGTCGTCGAGGACGATCCCGATGTGCGCGAGTTCCTCACGTTCACCCTCAAGGATGAAGGCCATCGCGCGATGGCAGCGCCTGACGGGGCCGCAGCACTGAAACTGATCGCGCGCGGAACAGTCCGACCTGACCTTATCCTTGCAGATTACAATCTGCCAAACGGTATGGACGGGCTGCAGGTCATCGCGAAGCTACGGGAAAAGCTTCATCGCCAAATTCCGGTCATCATTCTGACTGGTGATATTTCGACCGACGCCCTGCGCGATATCGCTCGCCATGACTGTGTGCAGCTCAACAAGCCAGTGAAGTTGAAGATTCTGGCACAAGTCGTCCAACGCCTCCTCCCAGTAGCGCAACCTGCGGCGCATCCTCACGCTCAGCACCCTGGGCAAGCAGCCGGCACTCCAGAACCGCCGCTCATTTTCGTCATCGACGATGACAACCATGTACGCGGTGCGATTCGCGCGGTACTCGAAGAAAATGGCCAGAGCGTTGAAGATTATCCAACGTGCGAGGCATTCCTCGAAGCCTACCGTCCGGGCCGCGGAGCATGCCTCTTGATCGACGCCTACCTACCCGGAATGACCGGTCTCCAATTGCTGCAGCGGTTCCATGATGCGGGCCATCGGCTGCCGGCGATCATGATCACCGGGAGTGCCGACGTGCCGATGGCGGTTCAAGCCATGAAGGCTGGCGCTTCGGACTTCATCGAGAAGCCGATCGGCCCCGCCGAACTGGTTGCCACCGTCGAGCGAGCTCTCGAACAGGGGCGGGATTCGAACAAGCTAACCGCCTGGCGGGAGGCTGCGACGAACCACATCGCGGGCCTCACTCACCGAGAGCACCAGATCATGGAATTGGTCCTCGCCGGCCATCCCAATAAGAACATCGCCGCGGATCTCGGCATCAGCCAACGCACTGTCGAGAACCATCGCGCCTCGATCATGAAGAAAACCGGCGCGAAGTCTCTTCCGGCGTTGGTCCGCCTGGCGCTTGCCGCCGCCGGGAACAGTGCCGACGAGCGCGTGTTCAACGTGGACCTCCAGTCACGGCTGCCCGGCAAGTAATCCTGTATTACCTCTGTGTCTCAGTGTGGCAACCCTGCGGCACGCATAAAGAAAGAAGATTTGGATTCCGCCTTCGCCGGACAGCGGCCGGAAAGCTAGCCCTTCCATCGCCGCCAAAGTCTCATGAAAGCAATCGAGGCGCAATTAGAGGCGACCGATCTCGAACGATTCAAGGGAGATTCCGAGAGTCGCCAAACCCTCCTCGAGATAGTCGCCAAGTTGCGGCGTGCCGATCAGATAGCGCGGGATGTGCTTGTCCGTCATGTCTGCCGCCTGCTGGCGCGCTTCGGCAAACGTGTCAAAGTCTCCGCGCCCGAGCCACATGAGCCCTACCAGATCCAGCTGCTCGTCTTCGTTGAGCCCGGTCAGCGCCGCCGCGAGTTCCTGCAGCGTGGCGTCCTCGCCGGCCTCGAGGACATCCACCTCCCTGTCATCGGAAGGGTTCGATCCCGACCCGGGGTCGGAAGGGGCGACCTTCTCGTCGAACTCCCGCGCCTTAACGATGATGAAGAACGCCCTCTCGGCCGAGATGGTCAAGGCGTCAGACGTTTCCTTATCTTGCTGCTCGATCGGCTCCATAGCACACCCCTTGCAAATTAATGAACAAAACGCCGGCGACACTGTCGGCTCGTTCGCAGATCATTCTTGCGGTATCGCTCGCAAGTCCGCTTTGACCTCGATCAAGCGCTGGTTCACGGCTTTTGGCCGGCTTGCAGGTCATGAACGATTGGATATTACTAAGAACCGAATCGGAATCATGCGAGAGCACGTTGGATTTCAGTTCCTTTCCCGCCGCCACTACCGCGTGGCCAAACAACAAAATCCGATAGGGACAAGGAGGGGTCTGCTTGAGCTTGCGCGGACTTGGATGCAAACGGCATCGCAAGAGCAGGAGACCCACGACGGGCCGGCTGAGGAGTGTTGTCCTAATTCCCAGTCCAGTGTTCCTAAGTGTCATTCGCCCCACCACACTTGCGGGATGGCGAAAAGCGGCGCGATCATGTTCCGGCCATCAAGCTCTACCCGAATGGACTTACTGCTAGAGTTGAAGCTGCCATTTATATCCTTCAGGGACTGCCCTGCGCCGCGGATGCACCGGCGGCGGTTGGCTTGCCTTTGAGTATCCATTCAAACCCTACGGCGATCATGGCGCCGATGAACGGGCCTGCGATGTAGATCCAGGTTGTGCTCATATCGCCGCGGACTAGATCGGGGGCGAATGACCGGACAGGATTCATCGAGGCGCCGCTGATCGGGGCGGCCCAAAGCCCGGCGAGGGCAATATAACCGCCGACTGCGAGTGCGCCGTTGGAACCAATGTTTCGCGCGCCGGAGGCGGTGCCGAGAATGGTGCTGACCAGGCCGGCCGTTAACAGCACTTCCATGATGAGCGCCTTGAGATCGCTGATCCCCAGGCCCGGTGTGGTCGCGCCAAGCAGTCCAACGGTGCCGAACATCGCCCATAGGAAGCACGCCGCGGCGATGCCGCCGACGAACTGCGCAACGATATACCCCGGCACTCGGTTCCACGGAAAATTACGACGGACTGCAAATGCCAATGTGACCGCGGGATTTAGATGCGCCCCACCGACAGCCCCCATAAAGTAGATGATGGTCATGACCATCATGCCTGGTGCCACGACCTTCATACTCAAGGTTATCACCCCGCCGCTCAGCGCTCCTACAACCCCGGCGCCCGCGGCAACGACGACGAGCAGGAATGTGCCCCACGCTTCTGAGAACAGTCGTCGCCATTCGTGAGCAAATTCCAAAAAGTCCGGCGGCGCAGAGGCATGAAGCATGCGCTGCTCTGGTGTCGATAGGGTTTGCGTCATAATTAATCCCTCTGCGCAGACAATTCTGCAGGAGATCATGGCATCTTCATCGAATTTGTAAATCGCGCAGAGCCGCTGATAACCGTCGGCAATAATCAGCGTGCCGTTCGTTTCGTTACTCGAACCGATTCACGGTTGCCGCATTGATGGTCGATTGTCCTTCGAGAGCGTCGTCTCTGCGGCCCAGGTCCGCCTTGAACTTGGCCTCTTCTTCGGCCAGCAATTTCATAATCCGTAATCGTTCGGCAGCGTCCGTCGATGCGCTGACAAGTTTGCGATATCGCTTGATATTTTCTCGGTTGACGAACCTGTCCATCGCAGTCTCTAAAGCCCGCATTGTGCACCTGCCTACAGCGGGTCAGTTCCTCTAGCCGACCAGAATCTTTTTGCTGCCGGTCTTGTCTCGCGAAGCCATGCCTGCTTTGCGAACCATCCGTGGTTGGTTCGACAAATCGGACAATAGGCGCGCTAGAAGAATGCCGGCGCGCTGGTGAAACTGGCTCGAACCGTTTCGATGCCGGTTGGAATGTCGCGGTCCGCGGTCGGACATTTGATCATCAAGATACCCTCGGATCGCCCCTGCTTGCGCGGGGATGCTTTCTTGACACACTACTCGGGGTTAGGTGTTGCCCCCCTCGTGGCCATTGGGCCGCCAACCGCTGGACAACAAACGCGCGCCCGTCTCCGCTAATTTCTGACCGTCAGCGAATATGCGCTTGGCGTCCTCGGCTGCCACCTCCATCTGCCGGCTAGCCCATTCCTGATAGGCCGTTGCGACCTCGGGGATTGTGCGGGCCGCTGTAAGCTTCGCGACCAATTCGGACCCTAGTTTTGCCTGCGATTGTATCCGGTCGATCCAGTTCCGGTTCACTTCTTGGAGCTTTTCCAATTGCTCCGTCTGCTTTGCGACAAGCTCGTCGAGACGCTTTTTTCCCATCGCGGCTAATTCCGGCGGAATTAGATTTGATGGCGCTGATTTCTCCGCCTTGTCGGCGCGACGTTCCGTCTAGCTCATAGTCCTAACTCCATCCGCTCGCCATTGAAGGCATCTGCAAAGCTAGCTGTTGATAAACGATCCGCGCCGCACCGTTTTCGAGCTGCGTTATTCACCCGACGCGCGGTGCCTAAACATGCTTCTCGGAACCTCAGCGTGCGATTGGTTGGCGCAATCGCGTGTGCGAGCGCGCGTGCTCCTTCACCCGCTCATTATCCTGCGCGGATGCCGGCATTTGCAGCACGGTGGCGGTCTGACCGGCGACAAGCCGCGTGACCAACACCATCTGGCCGCCTGGGAATTCGAGCGCGTCGTGATGGACGTGCGGATTGTCCATATTGAGCTGCCGGAACTGGGCAACCTTCTGCTCCATGCGCGCCTTCCCGAACAGCCTGAAAGCGCGGTGATATTGGACCTCCCTCTCGAAAGCGAGTTCGGTGCCGGGAAGCAGACAGATGGCGACGTCGGGTTCCCCGACGGCGGCGAAGCCGCGGGTGATCGAGTTCGTAAAATCCCTCGCCACGAGCTTGTCTCCGACCTTTGCAGGCCGGGAGGCGACGAGATGCAGACTATAATCGCACATGGCGCACTCCTCTGCGGGAACAGCCGATACGGCTCTTCGTCGATTTCAAGGCTCACCGACTCGCGGCATCGCTGATTGAGGCAACTCCGAAGCGCTGATCGGCGCAACTCTGATTTTAGTGAGCGGGAAGTCGAGAGAGGTAAACTCGGAATCTACTCAGAGACCGGTAGTCCCCCCTGTTCAGCGATGGCCGAGACCCCATATTTTGAAACACGTGGCTTATGCCCAGCATAACACCAACCGAAGAACCTGCGCCATTGGCCATTAGCGCCGGTGACGTAAGGAGTTCTGTGTCAGGCGAGGAAGGGGGTACTCCAACTGTGGCTGCCAAGCACACAACGGAGCACCCCCCATGTCACAGCGAGCTGCGACGATCACGAGTCTACCGATGGCGTTTGAGGTCGTGAAGGCAATGGTGGCGGACGGCCTGGAATGGGGCGAGAGTTATCGGCCGCTGGGTCGGCAAGCGCTGGCGCAGATCATCGAAGATCAGATGGCCGCGGCGGTCGATCGCCATCTCGACCAGATCGAGGCGGACGACGCTGCCGATCGCCGCAATGGCTACTACCGGCGGCACCTTCTGACCGAACTCGGCGACATCGAACTCGCCGTTCCCCGAACCCGCCGCTACAGCCCGACCGAGGTTGTTCGCGCCTATGCGCGGCGCACGAGCGAGATCGATCGGGTCATCCTCGCCGGCTTTGTGCTCGGCTTGTCGACCCGCAAGGTAGGCGAGACGCTGCTGCCTTTGCTCGGGCGCGCGGTGAGCCCCGCAACGGTGAGCCAGGTCGCCAAGACGCTCGATGCCGCGGTGGCTGCCTTCCATCGCCGGCCGCTGGCGGACCGCTACAAGGCGCTGATGCTCGACGGCGTCGTGCTCGCCCGCAAGACCGGCGCCGGCGCTCTGCGCCGGCCGGTGCTGGTGGCTTTGGGGCTGCGCCACGACGGCAAGAAGGAGATCATCGATTTCCGCCTGGCGGCAAGCGAAAGCGCCGCCGAATGGGAGAAGTTTCTTGCCGATCTTTACCGCCGCGGGCTCACCGGCGAAGGCCTCGACATGATCTGCGTCGATGGCGGCACCGGCCTGCTCGCAGCCCTGCCCAACGTATTGCCCAACATTGCTGTCCAGCGCTGCTGGGCGCACAAGATCAGGAACGTTCTCAACAAGGCCCGCAAAGCCGATCAGCCCAGGATCAAACGGGCCCTGCACAAAATCATCCATGCCGCCAACGCTCCCGCAGCCCGTTCGGCCGCGCGGCGCTTTGCCAAGCGATTCCAACAGCAATATCCGGCGGCGGTCTCCTGCTTGCGCAATGACCTCGACGAATTGCTCACCTGCTTCCGCTACAAAACCGAAGCCGAGCGACGCGCCGTGCGCACCACCAACGCCATCGAGCGTCGCTTTCGCGAAGTCAGACGGAGGACACGGCCAATGGGAACCTTCCAGGACAAAACAAGCATGGACCGCATCCTGTTCGCCGTCTTTACCCACGAAAATTTGTCACAGGGCGTCAGCGCCCCCTTCCTGCTGACACAGAACAGTTGACGTTACCTTAGCGCCCGAACCGTTCGTACCGCCAGATCCACTCCGCTAAAGCGAAAGCTTTACATCGCAGATATACGGCTCATCAGGATCGGTACTGATCTCAAATCCCAGTTCCCTGCACATGTCCAACATTGGTAAATTTTCGTGCAGGACTTGTCCCTCGATCCATCGGAAGCCCTTCGACCTGCCATAAGTGATGATCATCTGCATGAGATCCCATCCCAAGCCGTGGCTCTTGAGATCAGAGCGAACGAGGATGGCGTATTCGCCGGATTTGTTGTCAGAATTATCATGCAGGCGCGCCACGCCCAACATTTCGCCCGTTAACTCATCGAGTGCGATGAAGGCCATGGCTTTCGCGTAATCGATGTGAGTGAATCGGGCGATGAATTTATGGCTGAAGTCTTTCACGGAACCGAAGAAGCGCCGCCGCAAATCCTCTGCCGTCTCCGCTGCAAAGAACGGACCATAGAGTCTTTCGTCGTCTGGCCGGATAGGACGTACATAAATGGTCCGTCCGTCCTCCAACGTCAGGTGCCGCTCCCACTCCTTCAGATTGGCTACCATGGCGAAGACTTCCCGTGTTGTAACGCTCTCGACGTGGCAGAATGTCGTGTGCGACACCGGTTATTCTTGAGCGAAATCAAGCAATCAGCCCCTGGCAATGATAGCTGCAGCTGGCCCTCCGCGACGGTTGCCGCAACGCATCAATTCAGTAACGATCGGACGCAAAGCCGGCATTGCGCCGGTCGATCCAACATTTGCCGGACAAGACGTTAAGCCGACCGACGATTGACGCCCTGGTGCAGTCTGTGCGGCGCGGTACGTGGCTTGGGGTTTGGCACACATCAAGCCTTAGAAAATGGTTGTTCTGTAACACTTATCCAGACCCGTGGCGGAGATTTCGATGAGCGAGCCAGAGAAGTCTGCATTTCGAAGGAAGTTCGATGAGCTTTCTGACCGTTTTCGCAATCCAAAAGATCGCAAGACCCAGCTTAATATCTGGTACGTGGTGGCCGCTGTCCTGGGATTCATGCTGGTACAGAGCTTCTACCAGGAGAGCAAGCAGTACACGACGATTCCCTATAGCCAGTTTCAAAGCCTGCTCAATGAGGACAAGATCGATAAGGTCTGGATCGAGCAGAACACGATCCAAGGGACGCTCAAAGAGCCGGAGAAGGATGGGCTGAAGCAGTTTGTCACGACCCGGGTCACTCCTGACCTCGCGACCGTGCTCGATAAGCACCACGTCACCTATTCGGGCGAAATTCCAACAACTTGGCTGACCGATCTTCTTTCTTGGGTATTGCCGGCTGTGATCTTCTTCGGGCTCTGGATGTTCGTCATCCGGCGCTTCGGCCAGGGCGCCGGCGGCCTCATGGCGATCGGCAAGAGCCGCGCCAAAATCTACGTCGAGACGGACACCAAAGTGACCTTCGCCGACGTCGCCGGCGTGGACGAGGCGAAGGAGGAGCTGAAGGAGGTTGTCGACTTCTTGGAGGACCCGAAAGGCTATAGCAGGCTCGGAGCGCACGTTCCCAAGGGCGTGCTTCTGATCGGCCCGCCGGGCACCGGCAAGACGCTGTTGGCCCGCGCGGTCGCCGGCGAGGCAGGCGTCAAGTTCTTTTCGATTTCCGGCTCGGAGTTCGTCGAGATGTTTGTCGGCGTCGGCGCCGCGCGGGTGCGCGACCTGTTCGAGCAGGCGCGCAAGGAGGCGCCGGCGATCATCTTCATCGACGAGCTCGATGCGCTGGGCGGCGCCCGCGGCGCCTTTGCATATGGCGGCAATTCCGAAAAGGAACAAACGCTCAATCAGCTCCTCGTAGAAATGGACGGTTTCGATCCGACAGTCGGAGTCATCCTACTGGCCGCCACCAACCGGCCCGAGATACTGGACCCAGCTCTGCTGCGGGCCGGCCGCTTTGACCGTCAGATTCTAGTCGACCGCCCCGACAAGAAGGACCGCATCGCGATATTGAACGTCCACCTGAAAAAAGCGGTGTTGGCGACCGATGTCGATCCCGAGCAGGTCGCCGAATTGACGCCCGGCTTTACCGGCGCCGACCTCGCCAATCTTGTCAACGAGGCGGCGCTGCTGGCGACGCGGCGCCACGCCGACAGCGTGCATCTGACCGATTTCACCAATGCGGTGGAACGGATCGTTGCCGGCCTGGAGAAGAGGAACCGGCTGCTCATTCCGAAGGAGCGCCGCATCGTCGCTTATCACGAATTAGGCCACGCCATCGTGGCGATGGCGCTGCCCGGACAGGACCCAGTTCACAAGATTTCAATCATCCCGCGCGGGATAGGCTCCCTCGGCTACACTATCCAGCGACCGACCGAAGACCGCTTCCTGATGACGGAGGAAGAGCTGGAAAACCGCATGGCGATGCTGCTCGGCGGCCGCGCCGCCGAATACATCTTTTTCCATCATCTTTCGACCGGCGCTGCGGACGATCTCGTGAAGGCCACCGATACCGCGCGCAGCATGGTGCTGCGCTATGGCATGGATAAAGAACTCGGCCACGTCGCCTACGAACGCGAACGCCCACCCATGCTTGGCACGCCAGTGCCGCAGGGCTGGCATGCGCGGGAATTCAGCGACGAGACGGAGCGGCTCATGGACCATGCGGTCCGCGATCTCGTCGGACATGCATTCGACCGGGCGATCGAGATTCTCAACGCGCATCGGGCGGCGCACGAGAGGACCGCACAATTGCTGCTGCAGCAAGAGACACTTGAGGAGAAGGATATCGCTGCCTTGCGCGCGCAGATCGTTCCTGCGACGCTTGCGACCGAGGCGATGCCGGATAAGCCTACCGCAGCCGCGCGCCTGCCTGTCGCGCTCGAGTGAGATGACTTCACATGCGACCGCTTGCCCATTCCACACTCGAAAACAACGATCGGGCAGAAATTACTGCAAATCAAGGTCCGTCATCGCCAATTTATCGCCGATGGAATTCCAGAGCGGCTTTCCGGTCCACCCAGAGGAGTGAACGTGCATGCCAGTACGAACAATCGGCGTGATCGGCGCCGGAACGATGGGTAACCCGTTCGACGCAGCGGCCCTTTGAGTTTACTCACGAGAAAATATTTGCGGGTGAATGCGCCTTCCCTTCCGTGAAGGGGCCGGCCGCAGCGTTCGGGCGTCAATGCCATGTGCTCCGAGGAAGGTTGCCGGCGGTTCCGATGGCTTGCCTTCCAGTGCCCGCAAGCGACCGTTAACCGCTTCGATGAGCGCCCGCACCGCCGCTTGGCCCATGAGCCGATGAATCTTGCTGCCGGGCTCTAGCTGAACGCCAGTCCGTCGCTCGACGGCCTTCAATTCGTGGGCGATGGCGTCAAAGCTTATCAGGTCGTCGATTAGTGCGACTGATTCACCTGGGTCTGGTGAAACAAGTCCCATATCTTCAAGGAAGCTGTACAGGCCTTCGTTAAGGCTTTCGCGCTCTTCGTTGAGGGGGGACCTCTTGGCGTCCACCTCCATCCGTTCCAGCGTTGACGTGAAAATCTCCCGTGCCTGCGCGTCGATTTCGGCAAGCGATAATGGCTCGCCGGTCTGTGCCCGTTGGAAAGTTTCGCGCCATTGCTTCACAAGCGGCCAGCGCCGATCCTGAGCTTCGCCAAGCGACTGCGTTTTGAGGCTCACCACGATCTTGCTGAGTGGCCGACCAGCAGTTCCATTGCGCCCTTCGCTCACGAATTTGCCACGCAACGCCCGTGGCACGGCCGCGACGAAATACCAGCCCTGATGCCGCCGCCTTAGAGTCTGTCCGGGAACATCAGGCCGGATTACAAAGTTTTCGCAGCATGAGGCGGATTGATGCGAGGCGCAAGAACGACAGCGCCTTGCGATTGAGGTTCTCCCAGTCCTTCGCGAGCCGTCGGCAACGGTTGAGCCACGCAATGGTACGTTCGACGACCCAACGGCGTGGGAGAATGACAAAACCTTTGGCGTGATCAGAGCGCTTGACGATTTCAGTTTCGAGGTGAGGCAGAATTTTCGCCAAGGCCTTTTGGAATTCCGGCCCCTGATAGCCACCGTCGGCAAACAACTTTTTCAAGAACGGATACATCCCGAAAAGGGTTGCAAGGAGCAGGACGCCACCGTCGCGATCCTGGATATTGGCGGGATGAACGATCGCGTGGAGCAACAAACCCAGCGTATCTACGAGAATATGGCGCTTCTTGCCCTTGATCTTTTTGCCCGCATCATAGCCAGGCGGATCGATGCAGGCCCCCCTTTTTCAGCGCTCTTCACGCTTTGGCTATCGATGATGGCGGCGGTGGGACTGGCCTCTCGTTCGCCTTGCTCGCGGCACTCCACATATAGGGCGTGATGGATCCGATCGAGCGTGCCGTCGTAGCTCCACAAATCAAGATAGTCGAAAAGAGTGCTGCGTGGCGGCAGATCTTTCGGGATCGCCCGCCACTGGCACCCCGTGCTCAACACATACATGATCCCGTTCATCACTTCGCGCACGTCGACGTGCCGCTTGTTACCACCACGCTTGGCCGGTGGAATAAACGGCTCGACATGCGCCCATTCGTCGTCGGTCAGATCGCTCGGATATCGTAGCGCGCTACGGTCGTAACGCCTGCGGTTTTTCGCCGTCCACATCGGTGACCATCCTCGAATCAGGCCACCACTCTTGAATCACAAATGATTCATTGGATTCAACTTGTTCTCGGACAGACACTTAGATATCTTGTGTCGGCCATGCCGAGCCTTCTGATGGTACAGTTTGATGGCACAGCGTAATGGCACATTACCCCATAAACAGCAAGGTATATCAGGCATAATTGGCATTTATGGATTGGCGGCTAGTTGCCCCTACAGCGCCCACCAGTATCATCAACGACTTAGCTGAAGCGCGTTCTGATCGCGCCCATGTTTCGCCCATGAAACAGGTCGGAACGAAGAGCTCCATTTTCTTTGGCCCAAATTACGAATCCCCGAGGATCCAACCTTCTACGTTCGCTGCGGCCCGCTCCGGCGTCGATATAGATGGATTGCCGCGCGTCGGCATCATCCAAAAGCTCGCCAATGATCAGGCCATCCGGCGGCAGGACGTGTTGAACGTGGCGCCGCTCTTTAGTCGCGAGCCGGCCCGTATAAGCGCGAATCCATATACGCCTTTCGTTTTTGGGGATAACCGGCGAGGCGTGGAACGAAGCCGAGTTATCATTGCGCTTATGACTGACGACATGTCGCGACCTGTCGCGACAAGGCCCGACAGCGATTTCACCCTGACCATAGACGAGGCGCTGGAGCGTTACGGCCGCGCCGGATTGCCCCGTACGCCACGCAGCGTTCAGCGCTACTGCGCCAAAGGCCACCTCGAATGCCGTCTGATCGAAACCCAGTTCGGCGAAAAATACCTGATCTCGCCGGAGTTTGTTGATAAGCACATTGCCTATATCGAAGAGGTGCGACAAGCAACGACAAGCCCCGACCTGTCGCGACACCTGTCGCACCCAAGGAAGATAGTGACAACGTGCCACGACAGGGGGGAGCGACAAGCCCCGACCTGTCGCGACAGAGCTTGTCGAACAGCTCGAAAAACGGCTGGGGGAGAAAGATGGAGAAATTCAATTTCTCCGAACGGAAGTGGCGGTCAAGAACGACCAGATCAAAGACCTGACCGAACGCGCCCGGGAGACAAATCATCTCATTGCTGGATTGCAGAAAACGCTCACGCCGCTTCTTGGGCGGTCACAAGAGACGCTGAGAGACCCGCTAACGTAGGTCCGCTGTTCTCCAAACCCGATATTATCGTGGACAGGATACCCCTTCCGAGATGAGCCATGAACAGAGATGCAGTGCGGCTTGCCTCGCTCGCCCATGCCGACAATATCGTTACTTTAGATGAACCCTCCACCGGCTGCCGATCGTCGAGGCAAACCGCCGAGCGGCGCTACTCTGTTGGGGCTGAGCGAGTTTCCACAAGGCCGCAAGCCGCACCACGTTGATCGGCAGCAACGTGACGTGCAGAAATAGAACCGGAGGAATATGTGCAAAATATCCGTAAAGCAGAAAGAGGATATTGCTTAATATCGCAACGAGCCGCAACGGCAGCATGGTCGGCATGAGGAACGTCGCCAGCACTGCGATTGAAGCGGCGTAACCTAATAAATCGGTCACAATTCCACCCGCCAAAGTCCTATTAACGGAAGGTCGCGGTCTATGTGGATGCTTCTGATAGTCCCAATGTGTGGCTAGCCTCGCTCAGCCGCCATGGGAGTTTCGTTCGACTTCGAGAAGCGCACACTGCCACGCAAAATTATAGATGGCGACCCGCCACACGCCCAACTCGGTAAGCGATCCGACAGGCAGGTCGTAAAGCTCGTTAACGAGACGGCGATAGACCAACCATCGGCGCACGGCTTTCATTCGTTTCTCTTTTGCAGATCAAAATGGAACGAGCGCTAATGGCCTCGCAGATCGCTCGCGTTCGGTCGGTTGTTCTGCTGGCCGGCGCATCTTGGCAGCGCAAGGGGAGCTTTCAACCAATCTCGAAAAGACATTTCGGACTCGTAACGTCTTAAAAAAGACCACGCTGGCCTGAAGCTAAGCCCGCATTCACATGTGGGCGTCGGCTCGAAGCCGCGCATCACATCAGAATAAGTTTGATTGCATAACCAGTACCGGTATTTGATCGAGGGGCGTTGAAATCACGGAGAAATAGAACGACATCGCTAAGCCGATCAGACAAAAGGCGATGATCGCCCAAACCTCGTGCTCAGCTGTCGCTCCGGCATCCGGCCGCATCGCGGGGACGGCAAGTTCGCCTCTCATGGGCATATCATGCTCCTGTATTGGCAAAGGTTGAACGACCAGAACGTGGCCGACTGTTCGCGTGTAGCGGCCCGGGTGGAGGGCGTCCCTACCCAATCGGGTAGTGTCAGCGAACTCTTCGTGGTTCAATATCAGGCCACCGGGAGCGGTAGGCGTTTACAAGCCAATACGCGAACGTTCTTATTACTTGTCCTCCCCCTTGTCCCGCGGCTGCATTTATGTCTTTCGTGCTCGACGGTCCTACTCGGCCGCTAGGACGTCTTGACGCCCGAATGTGCAATCCGCAGCCTTCTCGCCGACTAGCGGGTCAAAATGAGTCCTGGAAATGCCGACCTGGAACTAAGAATTATAGATAGCATCTATCGCGGCGCGTGCCACTCCGAAGAGTTAAACCAAACGATCGAATTGATCGCCCAGTATTTCGACTGTGCCGGTGCGGCTCTGGGAGAAATGGATCAGGCAGCGCCCGACGCGAAGTTTATGGTTGGGGCGCGAAACGTCGATCATGCATTCGTTGCGGACTACGGACCCTATGCGCAGCTTGACCCGGCACCGGTTGCTTTCGGCGCGTTAGCGACCGGAACTGTCACGACAACGGATCATATGTTCACCGCGGAATTTCCTCCGCAAGAACATCTTTCTCCACGAATTCCTCCTCCCTCACGGGGTTGATGGTACCCTTGGCGGATCGCTGTTGTCGACCGGCGGCAAATTCGCGATGGTTGGAATTCATCATGGCGCGAACCGCGAGCCGTTCGGAGATGATGAAATTGTTCGGCTCGGCCGGCTTATTCCGCACTTGAGACGGGCGCTCGAGATCAGACGACTGTTCTTGCAGAGCGAATTGCGAGGGCAGACGCTCGAAGCGATCGTCAATCGTAATCAGACCGGCATGATCGGCATTTCCAGAGCCGGTCCCACACTGTTAGTCAATGAAGCCGCCCGCGTCATTACGGGCGCGCGAGATGGGATCAGTCTGAATCGTGCTGGACGACTGATCGCTAGCGACCGAACGGCAGCGAAGCATCTGACGGCGCTGGAGGCAGACGTTGCGCGCGGCGGCGCTGGCGGCATTGTTCGAATACAGCGCCCGTCCGGCCGTCCGCCTTATGTCGTGCTGGTGTCGCCGCTGCCTTCAGACGAAAACACGGCGCTAAGTGTGTGGCGCGGCGTCTTATTTGCCGTTCACGACCCGAGCCGCCGAATCGCCTCCATAGTTCAGCGTATCGCGCATCTGCTGCATGTGCCGCTCGGGGCCGCCAATATCGTCGCTGCCCTTCTTCAAGGCACCGAACTGAAAGACTATGCGGATAGCGAGGAAATTTCGATGAATACGGTGAAGTTTCATCTCAAGACGGCTTTCGAGCGGACTGGGAGCCGCAGCCAAGCCGACCTCGTGCGTCGTGCACTGATGGCTTTGAACGATCTCGGGCCTTATTTTTCCAATAGATAATAGTTCCAACTGGTGCTGTACCCACGTCGGGTCATTCACTCCCGACAAATGTTCTCCGCTAACGGGCGCAACGGCGGCGCGTACCAAAAGCGGACGCTACGACAGATCGCGCCCCGCCGCGACCAGTCGCGACATCTTTACAAAATCAATTCGATCTCGCGCACCATGCTAACTGCGCGGCAAATAGGGGATAAGCAGCCGATATCGATCTGCGCGTCACATATAATGACGCTACATGGAGTACGCAGGAAGCCGGCACATCGGCGACATTCTCAAAGACCGCAACATCGAGATCGTCGGCGCCGACCTCGCCACGCGCCACGGCTTCACCCAGGTGCTGAATTTTATTCTCACTAACGAGCAAATCTCGGTAGGCGCCAAGCTCGCTTACGCGATGCTGCTCAAATACGCCTGGGACAACGACGCGTGTTTCCCCGGCCAGCTCACCCTCGCCAAGGACATGGGCGCCGCGGAGCGCAGCGTCCGCACCTACCTCAAGGAGCTTGAGAAAGTGGAGCTACTGGAGATCAAACAACGGGGGCTCGGCAAGACCAACCTCTACCGCCTCCACCTCACCATCAAGTCCCACCAAGGTCGCCGTTCCTGACCGGCAAATTTTGCCGTTCAAGAGCGGCAATCATCGCCGTTCAAGAGCGGCAAATTCCACCGCTCTCTCTATAGAAGAATACGCATCTAAGAATACTCATATTAATAATATCCAGCAGCAAAATCCATTTTTCAAAAGAAGAACAGCGCTCAAATGCACTCATAATGGCGATCCAGTCGGGATCGACAGCCAATAGCGGCGCACGAGGTACAACAGGGGTACACCGGATTTGTACCTTTTACCGAACACCTCTGACGAAAATTCCTTGCAATTGCTGGCTAGTCGCCCCCGCTTTGTCGGGCGCAGCCGCCCGACCCCGCGCCGCCACTTTGCCTTTAATAGATGGTCCTCAATTATGCATCTGGCAAAGCTGGCGGCCGCTGCGCTCCTCGTCTGGTGACTGCGGTGCTCGGGCTGGCGTCACAGGGTCGGCCGGCTGCGCCGGACGCCGTCGCATAGTCGCCGCACTGGGGCTGGGGCGTGAATTTCCGCTCCAATATCGTGGGTACCCGCATCCATGATCTGCGTCACACTTTCGCTTCGTTACTCTTATCGGGCCGCATGACGCTGCCCATTGAGGGATTGAGACGCCAGACCGCGAAATTGAGCGCCGTGGCGAATGTGACCCACGCAAGATAGGGCACGAGCAGTAACGCGGCCCCGACGTGAATCGGGAAGAAGAGGATGATGGTCGCGACGATCGAGAACCAAACCAGAACGATATCGAGAAAGCCGAGATCGGGACGGTGCAGGCCGAAGAACAGTGGCGTCCACACGGCGTTTAGAACGAGCTGAAGGGCATAGACGGCGAGCGGCCACGCGGCGCCAGCGAATCCGGTCTGCCGCCAAACAAGCCAGCCGGAAACGGCGATCATCACGTAGAGAACCGTCCATACCGGCGCGAACAGGCGGTTCGGCGGTCGCCACGACGGCTTCTTCAAGCGCTGATACCATTCGCCCGGCCGGAATAATGCGCCGGTCATCGCCGCGAGAAAACAGACAGCGACAAAGCCAGCGAGTGCGGTGAGTGAATATTTCTCCAATCAGACGCCTCCTCACTTAAGGGCAGACCGCCTATCCCGTGACCACAACTATTGCAGAGCAGGTGCCCCTTCCTTGGCGCCGATAGCTGTGCGGGAATCCAGAATCGAAATACATGGAATCACCTTCGGCGAGTAGCGTGTCCTCACCGTCGACGTTCACGGCAAGCTGACCACTGATCACGTAGATAATCTCTGCGCCTGAATGTTTGTGGGGCTCCGTCGCTCCCGAGTGCGGTTCGAACTCCGTATAATAGGCCTCCATCATCCGGTCGCTGACAGGGAAGTCGAGGCTCTCGAAGAAATAGGAGGGATTCTCTGCGTCCGGACGATCCGGCAGGCGCAAGCGGTCCTTCTTTCTGACAACGGCCAGCGTCGGCCGGTCTTTCGAATCGACAAAGAAATGCTCAAGGCCGACGCCGAAGACCATGGCGATCTTGAGCAGCGTCGGAAGCGTAGGGAAGAGCTGCCCCCGCTCGATCTTCGACAGCATGCCTGATGACATACCGGTGTGCTCCCCGAGCTGCACGAGTCCGAGGTTCTTCTTCAGGCGAAGCGCCCTGATTTTCGGGCCGATCTCGTAGCTCTCAAGACCCGCAGCCAAGGTTTCCGAGAGCATCGCTCTCCCTTTCTTTCCTGACGATCAAAAGTCTGTAGCGCAATTATCGTAACATGAAAATAATGATTCTTATCACGATAATTTCATAACAATCAATTTAGTTTTCCTTATATGAACCTAACGACGCGGCGCCAAGAGGTCGCGAGCGGAATGGCCAAGTGAGGCCGCCAACCAACGCAAGGAGAAATGAGATGATGTTCGGACTCGGGAAATTCGCTGCTGTTGCGGCAACCGTGATCGGTCTGGCCGCCGGTAGCGCAAGCGCATATGCCGCCGAAAAGGATATCGTCGATACGGCAGTCGCGGCTGGGCAGTTTAAGACACTGGCTGCAGCGCTCACCGCCGCCGGTCTCGTCGATACGCTGAAGGGCCCTGGCCCGTTCACGGTCTTCGCGCCGACCGATGCCGCCTTCGCCAAGTTGCCGGCGGGTACCGTCGATACCCTTCTGAAGCCTGAGAACAAGGCGAAGCTGACGGCGATCCTCACTTACCACGTGGTGCCAGGCAAGATGATGGCCGCGGACGTGGTGAAGCTGACCGAAGCAAAGACCGTCGAAGGCGCGATGGTGACCGTGAAGGTCGATGGCGGCAAGGTCATGATTAACAATGCGACGGTTACGACCCCTGACATCGAGGCCTCAAACGGCGTCATTCACGTCATCGACACCGTCCTGATGCCGCCGGCGAACTAGCGCCGCCGCAAAACGAAATCCCGGATCGCCTGCAACGCGTCATGGCTGGTCAGTCAAGCTGATCAGGCAAAACACCAAGGCGATCCGACATTAGCAACTTCACAAGGGTTGATCGCCAAGGCCCTCCAAAAATGGCGGATGGAGAAACGAAATGACTACAAATGCGCAGAAGAACATCGTCGACACCGCGGTTGCCGCGGGTCAGTTCAAGACTCTGGCAGCAGCTCTCGGTGCCGCAGGTCTTGTCGACACCGTGAAGGGCGCCGGGCCGTTCACCGTCTTTGCCCCTACCGATGCCGCGTTCGCCAAACTGCCGGCGGGCACGATTGATAATCTGTTGAAGCCAGAGAACAAGGATCAGCTCACCGCAATTCTCACTTACCACGTCGTTTCTGGCAAGGTGATGGCCGCCGATGTCGTCAAGCTCAAGGAAGCCAAGACGGTCAACGGCAAGATGATCCACGTGAAGGTTAACGGCGCCAACGTCATGATCAACGACGCCACGGTCACCTCTCCTGACATCGTTGCTTCGAACGGCGTCATTCACGTGATCGACACCGTGATCCTTCCCAAGGCGGCTTAACGCCCTCGGGCGGGAATAGCCTAAGATCGGGTCGGCGTTCGACGGGCGCCGACCCGACATAACAGCAAAGAAAGAGTGTCGTCCAATCAAAGGAACGTTCGAATAAACCATGAACCGCCCCGGCAACCCCGGAGGCTATTTGGTTTAAGTCACGCACCTCCGGCATTGGAGTCTCCGCCGTGATCGATCGCACTATCCCGCGCGCCGCATAGTCTACAGTGGTGCACCATGGCCGCCTTGCGGTCGATCCTGAACTTACCCTACACTTTAAACGTCTGCTAGCGGTGCAACCCGGCCTTAGGTCAGGCGCGACCGAACGAAGCTCAAAAGTGGATAGATGCCTCGTCCCAAAGGCGCCAATCGACCGGCTGACCTGCTAATGGCTTTTCAAGCCAGCTGTTGATCCAACCTCGTCCGGCGACCAATTTGCAGGGGAACAAGACAACATAGCGCCCAAGCGCGTCCTCCAGGCGCACTTCCAATTCTTCGTTTGCAGGCGCCGTTGAAATAGGCTGCCAATCCTTGCCAACTCCTATCAGATCATCGGAGGGAGGTAACTCGGGGAGTTAATTGGTCTGAGCTGGTCGAGGTTGACTCAATTGGAATAGGCGATGTCGCTTCGATGAGAGCGTCGCCGGAGAGACTAAGCACGGGTGCCCTAAGTGTGTCTTGGCCTAAACTCTCAATAAGACCGGGGGCGACCTCAGCTCCGACGAGCGCGTATGCCTCGCGTACCAATCGGCAAATAATCGGTGAATATGTAATGTATTGATAGAAGCTATTGCCATTCATGCCGCGCTGAAGACATTCGTTACGAAGCGAATTTAGACCCACAACAGGTCCAAATTCTCGGAACACATCATAGAAACAGCGTTCAATATCGCCGAGCGTTTCTGTTACAGGGATCGGCTGGCTGGCGGATACATGTTCGCCGTCAAGCGAAGCGCACGAAGGCTGTCGCGGCAAAACCCATCTTGGGCGAACGCGGGCGCGGCCGCTTGCTTCAGCTGGCCAAGCCAGACCTTGAGGCCAGAAAACAAACAAAGATCAGGGCGCGAGATCGGGCGGCAGGGGCGGCGGCTCGTACACCAAAGTGATGGTCACGCGACGGTTCGGCGCCAGCGACGGCTCGTCCCGCAGCAAAGGATCGGTGTCGGCCTTGCCGGCGACCCGATAAATGTTGGACGAGGGGTAACCTGACTCCTCAAGAATTTGCCGCACCGCATTGGCGCGGTCTATCGAGAGTTGCCAATTCCCCGAGCCGACGGCCGACTCTCGTGCCGTCTTCGCGGTATGGCCCGTGATGGAAATCCGAAACGGCGCCGCTCTGAGCGGGTCGGCAATTTTTTCAAGGATACGGCGCATGCGCTCATTGGGCTCTTTGGAGCTTTCTTGGAACATCGACTCACCGTCCTGATCGATGAGTTCAATGTTGAGGCCTTCGCTGCTCTCCTCAATGCTGACATGCCGCGATGCCTCCGTCAGCTCCGGCAGAGCTCCCAGCGCCTGGCGCAGCGAAGCCTCGGCTAATTTGAAGGCCCGTTCGGCCGGAACATCAAAGCCTTGCTCGTCCGGCGCCGGCTTGTTCGACGAGTCCTCCGGCGGAACGTGCGCCGAATATTTAAGCTTATCCCGAGTGGGCAATCCGCCCATTTCGGTGAGGCCGGAATAGTGCAGTTTATCCTGGACGCCGAAGGCCTCGCGCATCGAGCCGGCCACGGCTCGCATCTGCTTCGAATCCTGGTTGGAGAAAGCGACCAGCATCACAAAGAAGCTGACCAACAGACCCATGAGGTCGGCGAACGTAACAAACCAGCCGTGCCCGCCACCATGGGCACCTTCTTTGCGCCGCGCCATACTGAAATGTCTTGGAAAATCGCCCGAATATACTCGATCCTATCTAATACCGACATGCTTAAGAGGCGGTTAACCGCGGTCAAGCGCGGGCATTTGTCCGCATAGGCCGTTCCTCATCGCTACGCTATGGCACGCACGCCGGCGGCTGCCGGTGGCCGGTTGCCTGCTCATAGGCATAGGCAAGCTTGATCATCATGGCATCCGCGTAGGGGCGTCCGATAAAAGTGATGCCGGCCGGCAGATTGTCGCGCGTAAAGCCTGCCGGGACGACGACCGACGGTACGAAGATCAAAAACGTATTGATGTGCGGGGCGCCTTTCTGATCCACGAACGGCGGATTGACGCCATCCTTGATCAAGGTCGGCTGGTGCTCGACCGCCTTGTGAACGATGGCGTCGAGACGATGATCGGCCATGACCTTGAGCATATTGATCATCAGGGTTTCGCGCGCCCGCAGATAATCGAGCAGCATCTCATCGGAACTGTTGGCAAACCAGCGGCGGCGGACGCTGTTGGCGACGTTGGCGAATAACGGCGACGCCATCGCCTCCGCGCGCGTCGCAAACGGCGCCTTGCCGCCCTTGAAATACAGCTCGTACGCCGCATCGTCGTCTTCAATGCTGCGGGTGCGGGCGGCAAGCAGCGCATTGAGATCGGGAATAACGACGGGGTCGACGATGTCGGCGCCTGCCGCGCGCAATTCGCCGACGGCGCGATCGAACACTTCGCCGACCTTTTTGAAATCCTCGCTGTCGGGCTCCGACGTGAAACCCATCGGCTCGCGCAGGATGCCGAGGCGGGCGCCCTTGAGCGCGGAACGATCAAGTCCAGCCGAAAAATTCTCCGCCGTTTGACCGACGCCATGACTCGTCACCGGATCGGCGGCGTCATAACCGACCATACAGTCCAGAAGCTTGGCGAGATCAGTGACTGAGCGCGCCATCGGGCCAAGAGAGCCGTTGATGGTCGGCCAGCCACCATAGACACCGGTACGGCTGACCAGCCCCATGGTCGGGCGCATGCCGGCGACGCCGTTCCAGATCGCCGGCCGGCGGATCGACGCAAATCCTTCCTGCCCGACCGCGACTGCGCAAAAATTGGCCGACACCGCGGCGCCGGAGCCGCCCGAAGAGCCGCCGGCGGTGCGCTCCAGATCGTAGACGTTGCGCGTCGAGCCGAACAGCGAACCATGCGTGTCACCGCCGCCGAGTTCACCCAGGGTCGTCTTGCCGAGAAAGATCACGCCCGCCTTCTTGAGCTTGGCGGCGACAAAGCAGTCGCGCTCAGGCCGGTAGTCCGCGAACAAAGCCGAGCCAAGCGTGGTCGGCAGTCCGGCCAAGTCGGCCTGATCCTTCATCAGCACGGGAATGCCGTGCAGCGGACCGACAAATCCGGTTGTGCGAAAGGCGGCGTCAAGCCGATCGGACTCGTCAAGCGCCGCCGGGTTGAGCGAAATAACGGCGTTGATGGCCGGACCTTGCTGGTCATAGGCCGCGATGCGATCTAGATACATCCGCACGAGCTGCCGAACTGTCAGCATGCCTGCCTTGTAGGCGGCATGGATGTCGCCGATGGTCGCTTCGACCACGTTGAACGCCGGTAACGGCAGCGATTGAGCGGACGACATCGAATGTGTCTCCATTGATGTTATCGAGCAACATTCTGCGGCACACAGCGCGCCGTGTCACGCCTATGGCCAGCGCGATAGCCGAACCAATTTCCTCCCGCGGAAATTGCTCAACATCCCGCACCGAAGCACGGCTCGCGCCCGGGCACATCGGTTCTGAACGCTTCGATGAAGCCGCCGTCGACCTGGGTCACGAACACGATACGGCCGTCGGCGCCGCCGAACGTCAGATTGGTCGGATATTTTCCCTGCAGCGCAATCTCACGCAGCACTTTTCCATCATGAGAAACAAGCGCGATGGTGCCGTTGCCCGGGCGGGCGACAAACAGACGCCCCGCGCGGTCGGTGCGTAGTCCATCGAGCTTAGCGGTTGAAAATCGGACAACAAGACGCGGGCGTGTGAGCGCGTTGCCGTCGATCCGATAAGCCCACACTTCACGTGTGTCGGTTTCGCTCACATAGAGCGTCGTGTCGTCAGGACTTAAATCGATGCCATTCGTCTCGCCCATCGGCCGCGTGCTGCGCATGGGTGCACCGGCAGCGCCACCGTTTGCCGGCCGATCGATGCGCCAGACCCGTCCGGTGTGGCGGGCAAAGTCCGGATCGCTCGCGAACACCGTGCCGTCGCGCGCCATCGCCAGATCGTTCGGCTGCGAAAACTCGGATGAGTGAAAATAGAGCCTAGGCGTGTCGGCGCCGGGATCAAACACGAAGATATTGTGCCGCCGGTAGTCGGCCACATACATCCGCTGATTGCGATCAAACCGGATGCCGCTGCCGATGCTGCCGTCAGGCAGCACGGCGAACAATCGCGATGCCGGCGCGCCAGGCGCGAGCACGCCGATGGTGCCGGCGCGGCGCAGATTGGCGACATACAGATTGCCGGCGGCGTCGACGGCAGGCCCCTCGATCTCCGAAGTGTACTCGCCCACCGGCGTGATCCGCTCGTCGACGAACAGCCGAGCCGGTGCGCCGAACGCGCCCGCCCCGGACAGGACGGCCGCAAGCCAGAGCCATGCCAACAGCGCAGTCCGGATCATCTTAAGGTCGCTCGGCGCCCAACCCCCAGATGCAACCATGGCGTATCTGAGGGGCGGCGCAAAGGTTGACCGGGCCGGCGGTCGTCGCCATAAGCGGTGCCCCATAGCCTCGTTCGTAAACACCTGCCAGAACAACCATGCAATTTGAACTTCCCTCGCCGCTCATGACCTTCGACGTAGCACTCGACGACGGCGCCAAAATCCGCGTGCGCCGCCACGGCCGCGCCGACGGCGTCCGCCTCTTGCTGTCGCACGGCAACGGTTTTGCCGCCGATGCCTATTTGCCTTACTGGCAGCATCTGTTGCCGCAGTTCGACCTGTTGGTGTTCGACTTTCGCAACCACGGTCAGAACGTCCCGGTGGTGCCGTCGCATCACACCTATGAACAGCTGGTGCGCGATCTCGAACTTGTCGTGCAAGAAGTGAACACGCGGCTCGGCAAAAAACCGACGGCCGGAATTTTTCATTCGATGTCGGGGCGCACTGCGATGAAGCACGCCATCGAGGTCGCCTGGCGCTGGGATGCGCTCGTGCTGTTCGATCCGCCCAACGTTCCGCCGCCTGGACATCCGACCTTCGAAATCATGGCGGCATTTGAAAAGCGGTTGACCGCCTGGGCCAGGGCACGGCGCCGGCGCTTT
Source organism: uncultured Alphaproteobacteria bacterium (assembly GCA_963729965.1). Taxonomy (GTDB): domain Bacteria; phylum Pseudomonadota; class Alphaproteobacteria; order Rhizobiales; family Xanthobacteraceae; genus BOG-931. The sequence goes on along the minus strand of CAVSPX010000002.1, from coordinate 600,908 downwards.
AATACCGTGGAGGAATTAGCCGAGGAGTACCGGCAGTCGCGCGCGACAGCACGCTGGGTACCTGGCGCGCACGAATTGATGGCACGCTCGGTGTTGCGCCGAAGCCCGGACGGCGACGGCTACGAACTCGTCTGCGATCCTGAAAACGAAGCGACGATCTATGCTCAGGCCATCTCCTTGAATCTGTGGCCCGCAGCCTCAGCATTCGGGGGGCCGGTCAAATTGATCGGCTGCGATCCGAACATGAAAGGGTCCACAACCGGCCCGGCCAATCAGGCGCTCGGTGCCGAGGGCGGCTACGATTACAGCTTCGTCGCCGATACCGGACATCTTCTGCAGATCGAAAAGCCGCAAGATTGCGCACAGCTCACCGTCGATTTCTTGAAGAAATGCCGACTCGCATAGGACGCCGCCAAGGACCGCGCGTCACCGCCGCCGTTTCGCCGTTTGTGGGAGATCGCCGCAGTAGATGTCCTTGAGCGCGTTCAGAATCAGCGCGGCGCGCGGATCGGCAATCCGGTAATGCAGCGTCTGCGATTCTCTTCGGAACGCAACCAGTCCATCCGCGCGCATCTTCGCCAAGTGCTGCGACAGTGCCGACTGGCTCAGTCCCGCCACGCCCGTCAAATCACCCGCGCGCATCTCGCCGTTGGCGGCGAGAAAACAGAGAATGAGCAGACGTCGCTCGTTGCCGATGAGTTTGAGCATGCGGGCCGCTTCCGCAGCCTGCCGGGCGAGCAACTGCATATCGAAACCGGCATTCGGCTTCTTCACTGCCGCTGCGGCGCGGGCCGAGCGGGCGGCACCTTGCGTGGTATGTGAGGATTCCATGGCGGCTGGCGGTCGCTTCCCTGCGAATCAGAGTCTATAGCATCTGCGCCATTGTTTAGTATTGACTAAAGTAAGAGCCATTGCTAGGTCCGGGGTCAAGGTCATGGGTCCGCAAGACAACGTGGCCGCAACATAACGACAGCACAAGCCCGTCGCAGCGATCGATGGAACGCGGCGCAAGGGAGGACGCAGATGAGCCCGCTTTGGCGGCAGCGGTCCGATCGACGGAGGGACGGTGAGCCGGGGAGCGATCTGAAGGCGCCCGAACGCCGCGCAATTTTGCGTGCCGGCGCTGTTGCGGCGAGCGGTTTGCTGCTGGGCGGAACGGCTGCGGCCGCGGCCGAGAGTTCTCCGCCCGGCGACCCGAACTGGTCGAAAAGCCTCGGGCCCGGTGTTGACGACCGGCCCTATGGAGTGCCTTCGAAATTCGAGCGCGATGTCATCCGCCGCGATGTTCCGTGGCTCACGGCGACGCCCCAGTCCTCGGTCAGTTTCACGCCGCTGCAAAATCTGCAGGGAATCATTACGCCGAATGGATTGTTCTTTGAGCGCTATCACGGCGGCCGCGCCGACATCGATCCGCACCAGCACCGCCTCCTGATCCACGGCCTCGTCGAACGCCCGCTCATTCTGACGATGGACGACATCGTACGCTTTCCGTCCGTTTCGCGGATTTATTTCATCGAGTGTCCGGCCAACGGCGGCATGGAATGGCGCGGCGCACAGCTCAACTCGCTGCAGTTCACCCACGGCATGATCGGCTGTGCGCAATGGACCGGAGTCAAACTCTCGACCCTGCTCGATGAAGTCGGGCTCAAGAAAGAAGCGAAGTGGATCCTGGCGGAAGGCGCCGACGCGGCTCATATGGACCGCAGCCTGCCGCTCGACAAATGTCTCGACGATTGCCTTGTGGCCTACGGTCAAAACGGCGAGGCCTTGCGGCCCGAACAGGGCTATCCGCTACGGCTGATCGTTCCCGGCTGGGAGGGCAGCGTCAACATCAAATATCTGCGCCGGCTGAAAATCGGCGATCAGCCGACTTTTGCACGCGAGGAGACGTCGAAATACACCGATCTGATGGCGGACGGAAAGGCGCGCGGCTTCACCTGGGTCAACGAAGCCAAGTCGGTGGTCACATTCCCCTGCCCCGAGAAGCCGCTGAGCGCGCCGGGACTGTACGAAATCCGCGGGCTGGCCTGGAGCGGCCGCGGCAAGATCAAGAGCGTCGACGTCTCGGCCGATGGCGGCGTCAACTGGACCGCGGCGCAACTGCACGAACCGATCCTGTCGAAAGCGCTGACGCGTTTCACCATGCCATGGCGCTGGAACGGCAGTCCGGCGCTGGTGCAGTCCCGCGCCGTCGATCAAACCGGCTATGTGCAGCCAACCATCACGCAGCTGCGCAAGGTGCGCGGGCTTAATTCGATCTATCACAACAATTCGATCCAGACCTGGCAGATCAAGCCGGACGGGAGCGTGTTCGATGTCCAGCTCGGCTAGAAGGCTGCTGCCTGCGGTCGCTGCGCTCACCGGCGCATTCTCTGTCTTGAGCGTACCGGCCCATGCCGGAGGACCGGGCCAATTCGGCTACGGCAAGGAGGCGACGCCGGCGGAGATCACGGGCTGGAACATCGACGTGCGCGGCACCGATGGCGCCGGCCTGCCGTCGGGCCAAGGCACGGTGAGCCACGGCGCCGACGTTTTTGCCCAGCAATGCGCGGCCTGCCACGGCACGTTCGGCGAGGGCGAAGGCCGCTATCCGAAGCTGATGGGCGGTGAAGGCACCTTAACCGCGGACCGGCCCGAACCGTCAGTCGGCAGCTACTGGCCCTACGCGCCGACGCTCTGGGACTACATTAACCGCGCCATGCCGTTTATCGCCCCGCATTCGCTGTCGGCGGATGACGTTTACGCGCTGACCGCCTACATTCTCAATTTCAACAACATCGTCCCCGGCAATTTCGTCGCCGATCGCAACAGCCTGCCCAAGGTCAAGATGCCCAACAGGGATAATTTCACCTGGAAGGACCCGCGTCCCGATACCACAGCGACGGCGTGCATGAAGGATTGCGTCGACCCTAAATCGGTGAAAATCATTTCGACGGCCGAGGGCAAAGATCTTACACCTCGGACCACGGGGCCGCTCGACCGAGTGCAGGGACAATAGACGGGTGGCGCGGGAGGAATCATGCGGAAACGACGAACGGTCTCTCTGGCGGTGTGCCTTGTCGCGCTTGGCGGCATGAGCTTCGCCGGCAGTCCGGCGCTCGCCCAGTCGTCCGTTGCGGCGGGCGAGAAGCTCGCCTTCGACCGCAGCAAGGGCAATTGTCTGACCTGCCACGATATCAAGGGCGGCGACGCGCCCGGCAATGTCGGCCCGTCCCTGTCGGACATGAAGGCCCGCTTTCCCGACCGCAAGCAACTCGCCGCCATCATCTACGATGAGACCAATCGCAATCCGCAGACGGTGATGCCGCCGTTCGGGCGCAATCTCATTCTCACCGATCAGGAAATCAACGACGTGATCGACTTCCTCTACACTCGATAGGAGCGCATCCTCGCAATGGATACGAAAACAATGAGCGGCAATACCATCGCGCACCGCGGCCAGACGCGCCGCACCGTCGTGAAAGGTGCGATCGCCGGTGGGGTCGCAACACTTGGGCTTGCCGGACTTGGGCTTGTCGCCACGCCGTTCGGCCGCGCGCGCGCCGCGGCCGACGCCGCAAAATGGCCGAAGGACGCGTTTTCGCAGAAATCCGAAGCGGCCGCCATCAAGACGCTCTACGGCGGCAAGACTCCGGAAGTTTCCGACAAAGTCAGCCTCGACGCACCGGAGATCGCCGAGAACGGCGCCGTCGTACCGATCTCGGTGAGCACCACGCTGCCGGACGTGACGTCGATTTCAATCGTCGTTTCGGCAAATCCGTTTCCGCTGGCGGCCAATTACACGATCCCGGCGGGCACCGCGGCGATGGTCGCCAACCGGCTGAAGATGGCGAAGACCAGCAACGTGATCGCTTTGGTCGAAGCTGGCGGCAAGGTCTACAGCGCCACTAAAGAAGTCAAGGTAACGGTCGGCGGCTGCGGCGGCTGATCCGGCGAACAGGCAAAAGGTCATCCGAAATGGCATCGACAATTCGCGTTCGCGCTGTCGCAAGCGGCGACACCACCGAAGTGCAGGCGCTGGTTCAGCACCCGATGGATTCCGGCTTCGTCAAAGACTCCAAAGGCAACCTCATCCCGCCGCACTACATCGAAGTGATCGAGTTCGAGCACGCCGGCAAGACGGTGTTTCGCGCCTTCTGGGGACCGGCCGTGGCGAAGGACCCTTACGTCAAGTTCAGCTTCAAGGGCGGCAAGAAGGGCGATGATCTGACCATCAGCTGGGTCGATAACAAGGGTCAGAGCGATTCGCTTGTCGGCAAGATTCTGTAAGGCGGCGTCATGACCTCAAAGCACAACACAGCTTGGATCGGCGGCGCGATGCTTATCGCGGTAGCGCTGGCGGCGCCGGCTTTAGCTGCAAACCGGGTTGATCCACCGAAGGATTTCAAGGCGTTCCGCGCCTATTTCACCAAGCGCTTCCCGAAGGTGCCACTCAACGATTTCGTCAACGGCCCCTATTCGATGGACGCCGGCCTGCGCAAGCAATGGATCGAGATCGACGCCTTCCCGCCCTATCAATTCGCGCTCGACAAGGGCAAACAAATGTTCGAGACGCCGTTTCCGAACGGCAAAACCTACGCCGATTGCTTTGCCAACAAGGGCATCGGCGTCCGGCAGAACTATCCCTATTTCGACACCAAATCCGGCGAGGTCGTCACCCTCGACGTGGCGCTCAACCAGTGCCGGCAGCAGAACGGCCAGCCGCCGCTCGACTACAGCAAAGACGACATGGCCGCGCTTACCGCCTACATGGCCTACACGTCGCGCGGCAAGCCGTTCGACATCAAAATCCCGGACGATCCACGTGCCCTTGCCGCCTATCAAAAAGGCGAAGAATATTTCTATACCCGCCGCGGACAGCTCAACTTCTCCTGCGCGAGCTGCCACGTGCAAAGCGCCGGCGACCATATCCGCACCGAGGTGCTGGCTCCAGCGCTCGGCTTGGTCGCGGCGCTGCCGATCTACCGCTCGGAATGGGGCGGCATGGGCACGACCAGCCGGCGCCTGACGTCATGCAACAGCCAGGTGCGCGCGGTGCCGCTCAAGCCCGAGGACGAGCTGTACCGCGACGTGGAATACTTCCTCTCTTATATGAGCAACGGGTTGCCGATCTCCGGACCCGGGGCGCGGCCTTGAACGCAAGGAGCAATCACATGCGCAACTTTGCTGTGATCCGGCTGGTCGCTGTCGCTCTGCTCGCAGTGTCCACGACCGCCGCTCTCGCCGCCTCCGCCGACGATTACAAAACAGCCTTGGCCAAGGCCGAAGCCGCCAACAAGACGGCCGCCACACTCAAAAACCAATGGACCACGACCGCGGAGGCACTCAAGGACGCACAGGCTGCCGCCGCGGCCGGCAACTACGACGCGGCCGTGAAGCTTGCCGCGCAGGCCGAAGCACTCGCCAAGGCGTCGATTGCGCAAGCCAAAGAACAGGCGGCGGCTTGGACCAAGGCGGTCATCCGCTGACCGCTTATCAGCCGGGACGAGCGCCATGCGCCGCCGCGATGTAATCAAGAGTTTTGCTGCGGGCACGCTTTCCGCGATGTTGCCCCGTACCGGCAAGGCTGCCGAGACCGACGCGCTCTACGATATCGGCCGCTTCGGCAATGCACGCGTGCTGCATATGACCGATACGCACGCGCAGCTTCTGCCGGTCTTTTTCCGCGAGCCCAGCGTCAATATCGGCGTCGGCGCCATGGCCGGGCAACCCCCGCACCTGGTGGGCCGCGCGTTTCTCGAGCATTTCGGCATCAAGGCCGGCGAGCGCGCCGCCTACGCCTTTACGTTTCTCGATTATCAGAACGCCGCGCACCGCTTCGGCCGCATGGGCGGTTTCGCGCATCTGAAAACGCTGATTGATCGGCTGCGCGCCGAGGCCGGCAACGGCCATTCGCTGCTGCTCGACGGCGGCGATCTGTGGCAGGGCAGCGGACTTGCCAACGCGACCGATGGCGCCGCCATGGTGGAGATGGCAAACCTGCTCGGCATCGAAGCCATGACCGGGCACTGGGAGTTCACCTACGGCGAAAAAATCCTGCGGCAGCATCTGCAAGCCTTCAAAGGCGAGTTTTTGGCCCAGAACGTCTTTCTCACCGATGAGGCGGCATTCAATAACGCGCCGGCCTTCGATGCCGCGTCCGGCCGCGTGTTCAAGCCGGCAACAATCAGGCAGATCGGCGACTACCGGATCGGCATTGTCGGCCAGGCAATGCCCTATGTGCCGATCGCACACCCCAAGCGCTTCACCCCGGATTGGACGTTCGGCATCCGCGATACTGAACTGCAGAAGGTGGTCGACGGGCTGCGCCAGCGCGACAAGGTCGATGCCGTGCTGCTCTTGTCGCATAACGGCATGGACGTCGATCTCAAGCTGGCGAGCCGCGTGACCGGCATCGATGTTATCCTCGGCGGCCACACCCACGACGCAGTGCCGCAGCCGAGCGTGATCACGAACGCCTCGGGCAAGACGCTGGTGACCAATGCCGGATCGAACGGCAAGTTTCTCGGGGTCCTCGACCTCGATCTCGACAAGGGGCGCCTCAAGGACGTGCGCTACCGGCTGATGCCGATCTTTGCGGATCTGTTGCCGCCGGATCGCACCATCCAGGCCGCGATCGACAGGCTGAGCTCACCCTACGCCGACAAGTTCGGCGAAAAACTCGCGACCGCCGACACCCTGCTCTATCGGCGCGGCAATTTCACCGGCCCGATGGATCAAGTCATTTGTGACGCGTTGCGCGAGACGACTGGTGCCCAGATTGCGCTGTCGCCTGGCTTCCGCTTCGGCGCGACGGTGCTGGCCGGATCGCCGATCATCATGGAAGACCTGTTGACCGAAACCGCGATCACCTATCCGCAGACCTACGTGACGGATATGACGGGCGGTCAGATCAAGGATATACTCGAAGATATCGCCGACAATCTGTTCAACCCTGATCCGTATTATCAGCAGGGCGGCGACATGGTGCGCATTGGCGGCATGAATTACGCTTGCACGCCGGCTGAACGAATAGGCCACCGGATTTCGGACATGACGCTCAACGAGGGCACGCTTGTGGAAGCCGGCAAAAGCTACCGCGTCGCCGGCTGGGCCTCCGTCAATCCTCAGACCGGCAAGCCGGTCGCCGACGTCGTGGCGGATTACCTGCGGGCCAAAAAGGTCGTGACCCTGGCGCACGCCAATCGCGTCATGCTCAAGGGCGTGGCCAATAATCCAGGATATGCCGCGGGAGGTTGAGCCGGTGATGCCCAGCTGCAGGCGCGCTTGGTGCGAGGCTGCCGCAGGCGGTGCCGTGCTTGCCGTGCTCGCGGCCTTTTCGCCGCTTGCCGCTCAGCAGGCCACCCCGGCGACGGACAGTGCATCCACCGACAAGCCCTTTGCCGAACATCATATCGTGCTGCAGCTTTCCGACGCCGACCTCAAGAAACAGGGCCTCGTCATCAGCATCGCCAACAACCTGCTCAAGTTCTACGGCCCGGACAAGATTGCCATCGAGGTCGTCGCGTTCGGTCCCGGCATAGCGCTGCTGCGCGCCGACAGCCCGAACCGCGTCTACGTCGACAGCCTGATTTCCCAGGGCGTGCAGTTCGATGTCTGCATGAACACGGTGGACACAATTGAGCGAGAGACCGGCCATCCCGTCGCGCTCAACCCCAAGGCCAAACGGGTCGACGTCGGCGTTGCGCAAATCCTCACCCTGACTGAAAAAGGCTATACGCTCGTTCGTCCATAAAACATCATCCATGACCAACCCGATGAGACAATCATGATCGCCACAACACGCTCCGTCATCGCAGCCTTTGCACTCGGCTTGTTGAGCATCGGCGCCGCGCAGGCGCAAGGCGCCAAGCCGCATCACATTGTCATCCAGGTCGACCAGAACGATCCCGCGGTGATGAACCTCGCACTGAACAATGCGCAGAACGTCGTGCAGTATTATCGCGACAAGAACGAGGACGTGGCCGTCGAGATTGTGGCGTACGGACCCGGTCTCAACATGCTGCGCGCCGACACCTCGCCGCTGAAGGATCGCATCGCCCACATCGCCAGCAGCGAAGCAACCTTCCCGTCGAAGATCGTCTTCTCCGCTTGTAACAACACACTGCAAGGCATGGAGAAGCGCGAGGGTCACAAGATAACGATCATACCGCAGGCCGGCATCGTGCCGTCAGGCGTCGTTCGCATCATGCAGCTGGAAGAGCAAGGCTGGAGCTACGTCCGGCCTTAGGCGATCGCTACTCATGAGCAGCGATTTGGATTGCATTCGGGCAAGAAATTGAAGAGGTCCGTGATTTAGTTCAAAATCCCAGGGTGGCGACGGAGCGAGCGCAGCCGGCAATATGGATCGACCCCTTGCGCCCACGGCGACACAGCCACTGACGGCCGGGCCACCTACCGGCTTGACGATCGCCGAGGCCGAGCGCCGCCTCGCCGAATATGGCGCCAACGAAATTCCGGAACGGCACCCGCATCCGGCCATCGCCCTGTTGCGCAAGTTCTGGGGTCCAATTCCCTGGATGCTTGAAGCCACGATCGCAATCCAGATTCTGCTCGGCAGAACCGGCGAGGCAGCAATCGTCGGCGCGCTGCTCGTCTTCAATGCCGCAGTCAGCTTTCTTGAAGAAGGCAGGGCCAACAAGGCGCTGGAATTGCTGCGCAGCCGGCTGACGACCCGGGCGCGTGTGCTGCGCGACGGCCGCTGGCAGGCCGTGGCCGCGACAAGCCTGGTTCCGGGCGATTGCGTGCACATTAGAATGGGCGATCTTTCGCCCGCCGACATTCGCATTGCGAATGGCGATGTCCTCCTCGATCAGTCGACATTGACCGGCGAATCCGTTCCCGTCGAAGCCGGCCCTGGAGCGCTTGCCTATGCGGCCGCCGTCGTCCGGCGCGGCGAGGCAACCGGAGAGGTCGTCGCTACCGGTCGACGCACCTATTTCGGCAAGACAGCAGAACTCGTGCGCACCGCGAAATCGACGAGTCACCTGCAGACCACCATCTTCGCCATCGTCAAGGCCCTGATCGTTATCGACTCGGTGCTGGTGTGCGCGCTGCTGCTTTATGCGGCAGCGACCGGCCTGCCGTTCGCCGACGTAATTCCCTTTGCGTTGATTCTGCTGGTTGCATCGGTTCCGGTCGCGCTGCCGGCGACCTTCACCCTGGCCACCGCGCTTGGATCGACCGAGTTGGCGCATCACGGCGTTCTGGTCACTCGCCTCACCGCGATTGAAGAAGCCGCCGGCATGGACGTGCTTTGCACCGACAAGACCGGCACGATCACGGAGAACCATCTTGCAGTCGCGGCCACCTTGCCCTTTGGCTCGCGATCGGAAGATGAAGTGCTGCGCTTTGCCGCGCTGGCCAGCAATTCAGCGACCCAAGACCCTATCGATCTCGCCATTCTCGCAGCGGCGGGAGCACACAATTTGCGTACCGATCTGCCGTCGCGCGTGAAGTTCGTCCCGTTCGATCCGGCGCAGCGCTATTCGCTTGGCCAATACCAAAGCGCGACCGGTCCGCTCTGCGTCGTAAAGGGCGCGCCGCGCGCAGTCGTCGCTCTGAGCGCGAACCCGACGGAGATCGCGGCGACGAGCGCGCGGCTCGCCGGCGGCGGCGATCGCGTGCTCGCTGTCGCCGCCGGCAGCGATCCGAATTCGCTGCAGCTTGCCGGCCTGGTGGCGCTTGAGGATCCGCCGCGACCGGATTCAGCGACGCTCGTTGCGGGCCTTAAGGAGCTCGGCGTGAGCGTCATCATGGTCACCGGAGATAATCTGGCAACGGCGTGCGCCGTGGCCGAACGCGTCGGCATCGGCAATCGCGCCGCGGCAGCCGACGTCCTCGACCATCTCGAGCCCAGCCAGGCGCTCGATCATGACATCTACGCCCGCGTTTTCCCGGAGCATAAGATCAAGCTTATCCGGCTTCTGCAGACTGCCGGCCATATCGTCGGCATGACCGGAGACGGCGTCAACGATGCGCCGGCGCTCAAGCAGGCCGATATGGGCATCGCGGTCGCCAGTGCGACCGACGTCGCCCGCGCCGCCGCCGGCGTGGTGCTCACCTCGCCCGGCCTGGTGGATGCGCTCTCGGCGGTCAAAATCAGCCGCTGCATCTATCAGCGCATGCTCACCTATACGATCAACAAGATCATGAAGACGTTGGAGATCGCGGTTTTCCTGAGTGTCGGCGTGATGCTGACCCGAACCTTCGTCATCACCCCGCTGTTGATTGTGCTGCTCCTGTTCACCAATGATTTCGTGACAATGTCGATCGCCACGGATCGCGTATCCTATTCGCGGACCCCGGACCACTGGGACGTCAAGACGCTTATGGCCACGGGCGGCGCGCTTGCAGCGCTCGTGCTGTTGCTGTCCTTCAGCGTGTTCTTTGCCGGGCGCGACCTTCTTGGACTGCCGCTGCCTCAGCTGCAGACGCTGGTTTTCGTCATGCTGGTCGCGACTGGACAAGGGAACGTCTATCTGATCCGCGAGCGTGGACATTTTTGGCGTTCCCGGCCCAGTCCATGGCTGGTCGCCAGCTCGATCGCCGATCTCGTCGTCGTGACGCTCATGGCGACAAAAGGCGTGCTGATGACGCCGGTGAGCCTGACGCTGCTCGCAGAGCTACTATGTGCGGTCGCGATCTATCTGATCATCCTGGATCAGCTGAAGGTGCTCATCTTCCGGCGTTTCAGGATCCGGTGACCGGCAATCAGACGAGTTGCAGGCTGCGCACCAGCATGTAGGCCGCGACTGCGAAGATGAGCACGGAAAACACCACGTTCAGATAGCCCTTGCGGCTCGCGAGCGCGTGCGCGGCGCGGCTGCCGGCATAGCCGCCACCGATGCCTCCACAGATGAACAATGCCGCGATCACCCAATCCACCGATCCGGAAACCGCATAGTTTGCTGCTGTCGTGGCGCCGAACGCGGTCACCGCCACGAGTGATGAGCCGACCGCGTTGAGGATCGGCATGCCGGTCGCGAGCATCAGCCCCGGCACGATCAAAAACCCGCCGCCGATGCCGAAGAATCCCGACAGGGCCCCGGCTCCTAACCCAATGGCAACGAGCCGCAGCGTCATGTCGCGGCTGACGTGCTCAATCTTGGTTCCGGCGCTCTCACGCTTGCGCACCATCAGCGCGGCGACGAGCATCATCAGCACGGCGAATGCCGCAAGCAGCTTCTGACCGTTCACCATCTTGCCAAGCGTCGAGCCCGCGAATGCGCCGGCAATGCCTGCGGCCGCGAAGATCAGCGCGCAGCGCCACACCACGTTGCGGGCGCGGTGATGGCTCAGGAGATTACCGGCGGCGTTGGCGGCGACCGCAACCGCGCTGGTGCCGATTGCCATGTGCGGATCAGAAACGCCAACGACATAGACCAGCAATGGCACGGCCAGAATCGAACCGCCGCCACCGACCAGCCCCAGCGAAAATCCGACCAGCGAGCCGGAAACGAGCGCGAGCACGGCCTGGAGGAGCGACAACGCCATGGTGGAACCTGCCTCGAAGCTTCAAGCGTCAGGCGTGAGCCGCCGTCGCCCGTTATGTTGCACGATTCCGCAGCATGTACACGAGCACGCGCGCCATGCCGCAGATGCCGCTCAGTACTGCATTCGTCAAACCTCCGCCGGCCGCATCGTCAGCGGCGCTTGCCGGCTGCGCAGAACAGCCGCTGCAGCGTGGCAACCAATTGTTCGATCCTGTCGTCGGCAATCCGGTACCAAAGCGTCTGGCTCTCGCGCCGGTAGGCGACGAGGCCCTCCGCCCGCATCTTCGCTAGATGCTGCGACAGCGCCGATTGCGATAGACCTACCGCCTCGGAGAGCGCGTTGACTGTGGCCTCGCCGCACTCCACGAGCTTGCAGATAATCATCAGCCGCCGCTCGTTGGCGAGCACTCGCAAAATGCCGGCGACCTCCGCCGTCTGCGCCTCCAACGCGTCCGGCTTGAATTCCTGCAATTCCAGGGGTTGCACTCCTTTTGTTTAGGCATTGCTTATTTAGCATATACTTATATATAGTCAAGACCGAAGGCAGGAGGGCTTACGCCATGCACCGCCAACCCATCATTCGCGCGTTCTTCGATGAGCCCACCAATACGGTGAGCTATCTGGTCGCCGATCCCGTCACCAAACAGGCCGCGGTGATCGATCCGGTGCTCGACTACGATCCAAATTCCGGCGTGGTCGATACCCGCTCGGTCCAAGCGCTGCTGCGCGCCGCCGACAAGGAGGGCTACACGATCATCTGGACGCTGGAGACCCACGCCCACGCCGACCATTTGTCCGGCTCGCCCTACATCAAGAACAAGACCGGCGCCAAGATCGGCATCGGCGATCACATCAAGGACGTGCAGCGTATCTTCCGCCCGGTATTCGACGCCGCGGACCTCAAGACCGACGGCAGCGATTTCGATCATTTGTTCGCCGACGGCAAGCGCTTTAACATCGGCGAACTCGAAGCCGAGGTGATGTACACGCCCGGCCATACGCCGGCTGACATCACCTACAAGATCGAAGACGCAGCTTTCGTCGGCGACACGCTGTTCATGCCGGATTACGGCACTGCGCGCGCGGATTTTCCCGGCGGCGACGCCCAGCAGCTTTACCGCTCGATCAGGAAAGTGCTGGCGCTGCCGCCGCAGACGAGACTGTTCATGTGCCACGACTACAAGGCGCCGGGGCGGGATCGCTATGCGTGGGAGACCACCGTGCGCGAAGAGCGCGAGCGCAATGTGCACGTCAAGGACGGTATAAGCGAGGAAACGTTCGTCGCGCTGCGCACTGCTCGCGACGCCGCGCTTGCGGCACCGCGGCTGCTGTTGCCGTCGATCCAGGTCAACATCCGCGCCGGCAAGTTTCCGCCCGCTCACGCCAACGGCGTGCGCTATCTGACGATCCCGGTGAAGTTCAAGAATGCGGAAACCGTCGCATAGTGGCGGCCCGGGTGCGGTCCGAACGATGAGACGTTCTCCAGGTTCGAACTCACGAGCTGTAAGTCGGCGCTGGCTTTCCAACGAGAATTTCGGTGTTTGTGATTATGCCGTCGCGTTCGCCACTCAAAGACCGACGCTCCGCATCATCCCGGTACGTCTCGTAGAGGTCCCGATTCGGAAACTTGAGCACGTGGACCTCAAAAGGCTCATTTGACTCTTCGTTCGACGCCTTTGACGTCCTGATGGCACATTCAAGAACGCCGCCATAGCGGGCCATGATGCGCGATACTTTGCGCTCGTAGGCCTCGAACTCGGTCTCGAGACCCTTGCGGATCCATAGCCTGACAAGGATGTAGAGCGGTGGACTTGCCATGTTCACCTCAAGGATCGGCAGGTCCCATTATTATAAGAGTTGACTTTGAGACGCACGGAAACCACTATCCGCAGCGCCGGTTCAAAGCGACAAGTACGGATCGTTGAGCCGCTTGTCGTTGCGCCGCCGCTGCTTGATGACTTCGCCGGTCGTCCAATATTCGCTGCGCGCGGCGCGGTCGGCCTCGACCTGGAATTCCTCCGGCCACTGGCCGAGCGAATAGCCGAACCACGGCATTTCCGGCTTGAGCGGCGGCAGGCCAAGTTCCTGCCAAATGTCCTTCGCCTTCTCCATGTATTGCCGCGCCGGCAGCGAAATCGGCGGATACGGCCGCTTCAACATGGCGTTGATCAGCATCGCCGAATCGTTGGCTTCGTAGTGATTGTCGTCGGCGCCGGCGCGCGGGCCGTGCCCCATGTCCTTGTGATCGAGAATGCGCATGTCCTGGTGCGGCCGCATCCGGTAGGCCATCGCCCACATGACCATGTCGAGATTTTCCGGATCGATGTCTTCGTTGACGGCGATCGTCATCTTGCCGACCGACGACGAATATGACGAGGCGCCGTAGAGCGCGCGCCAGATTTCGGCATCGAGCGTATCGGCCTTCAGCTGAATGACAATGAGTTTGCGCAAATTGGTCAGCGGCTCGTGCATGAACACGCGCGTCACGCCGCTGATGTTGAGGTGATGGCGCAGGTGATGCAGGAACGCCGGCTCGTAGGCGACGCGCTTGATCAGCGACGATTCGCTCGGCGTCACCTGGCTGATGATCGACACCAGCACCGCATTCTTGCGGCGCGTGATGGCGGTGACGTCGAAATAAGCGTTGTATTCCTTGAGATTCATGTAGCCGTGGGATTCGCCGAAGCTGCCTTCCGGCTCGAGCCACTCGGTATCGATATAACCTTCGACCACGATCTCGGCCTCCGCCGGCACGATCAGGTCGACGGTCTTGCCCTTGCAGACGCGGATCGGCGCACCGACGAGCCCGCCGGCGACGGAAAGCTCGTCGAGGTGTTTGGGCAGCTTGTGCACCGACGCGAAGGTGATCGCCGGCGGCGCGCCGAGCATCAGCGCCACAGGCATCTTTTCGCCGCGCGCCTTGTATTTGAGAAAGTGCTCGTGGATGCCCTGGTTGAGCTCGATCTCCGGATTCATGCCCATGCGGGTGCGGGACTTCACCATGGCCCGGTAGTTGCCGATGTTCTGCAGCCCAGTGTCCGGGTCCTTGGTGATGAACATCGAGCAGGAGGCGTAGGGCGCATTGTCAAAGCCGGGCGTCGAGATCGGGATCGGCAGCGCATCGACGCCCTTGCCGGGCTCGTTCAGTTCGTCGCCCTGCACGACGATCTCCTGGCAGGCAGGCTTGTCGAGGAACACCGGCGGCAGCGGATGCTGCTCGGCGCGATCCCACTGCTCCTTGATCTTGGCCACGTCGCAGCCGATGCCGACGCCGTAGATTTCGCGGTTGGCGGCGAGAATGCCGACCGCCACCGGAATGTCGTAGCGGCGGCCGGTGCCGTCGGTAACGTTCTCGAACAGAAACGCCTTGCGCTCGCTTTCCGGAATGCCGCCGCGGAATTGCCAGCGCACCAGCGGATGCATCTCGGTATCCTTGTTGATCGGGCGTTGCACCCGGATCAAAAGACCCTTGCGCTCCAGCGCGGCGATGTGGGCGTGCAGGTCTGGATAGCCGAGTTCTTCCATGTTTTCCTCCGGCCCTCTGATGCGGGCTGTGCTTTACGACACGTTGTACGTTCCACTTGCCACGTTATCGACGGCTGGATCAATCCGTGACACAGTGCCTCCCGCCTGCGAAGGAATTCTCCGATGCCGCAAAAGATCACAACCGGATTTCGCGCGCTGGTGGACGCCGCCGAGCACGAGATCGAGACACTATCGATCGACGATGCGCGCGCGCTGCACGGCTGCGACGACGTGGTGTTTATCGACCTGCGCGACATCCGCGAACTTGAACGCGAGGGCCGCATGCCGGGCGCCGTGCACTGCCCGCGCGGCATGCTGGAATTCTGGATCGATCCGGACAGCCCCTATTTCAAGCCGGTGTTCGGCGAGGACAAGCGCTTCGTGTTCTTCTGCGCCGGCGGATGGCGCTCGGCGCTGGCGGCGCAGACCGCCCACCGCATGGGGCTCGACCCGGTCGCGCACGTCAAGGGCGGCTTCGGCGACTGGAAGAAGGCGGGCGGTCCGGTCGAGATGCGGACGGAGAAGCCGAAGCCGGTGTAAGCTCTCCGCTGTCGCTGCGAGCGGCGGCCCGCCTGATGCCGCTGGACACGGCTTTTTTGCCCTGTCAAAACCCGCTACCATCTGCCGCAGGTGGGCGTCTTCAGGGGTGCGGTGAGGGAGTGGCTTAGCGATGAAGTTCAGACATTTCAGCGCGCTGTCGATGCTCGTGGCGGGCGGCTTGGTCATGATCGCGCTTCACGGCGCGGCCGCCCAGGCGCCACCACCGCCGCCGAACCAGGCTGCGCCGCCGCCGCCCGCGCCGGCCCAGGCGGCGCCGGCTGCAACACCTGCGAATCCACCACCGCCGCCGAGCCAGGCTGCACCTCCGCCGCCTGCGGCTACACCGCCTCCGCCCTCACCGCCGCCGGCGGGCGCGCCACAAGCATCCGGTGCACCGGAAAACGCGAAGCATGCGGTCACGCACACTAACGTCAACCTGCGCAACGGGCCCGGAACGACCTACACCATCGTCACGCTGATCCCGGCCGGTTCATCCGTCGCAGTGAACGGATGCAAGAGCGGCTGGTGCCAGGTCACGTTTCAGGATCAGGACGGCTACATCATCGAGACCAGCATCGCGCCGGGCGGGCCCGGCCCAATGCGCCGGGGACCGCCTCCTGGCTACGCCGGACCGCCCGGCCCACCGCCTCCCGGGTACGCCGGCCCGCCGCCCGGCTACTATCCTCCTCCGCCCGGCTACTACCCGCCGCCTTACTACGGCGGCTATTATGGACCTGGACCCTATTGGGGTTGGCGCGGCGGCCGTTATTGGCGGCGCTGGTAACAGCTGACAGCCGCCACACGAAAGCCCCGACCTGAGATTGGACTGTCAAAGGTCGGGGCGCTAGCGACGCGTTAAGACGCGACATCGGGCGCGCAAAGGCCGCGTACGCGCTTTTCAGTACTTATCTGCTGGCGAAACTTACCTATTCGGATTTGTCGGTCTGATGGTGATTATCACCCCTGACCGGCCGCGCCCTGCGTATCGATAGACGAGGCGCGGCGCGCAATTGCCGCGCCAATCGCACACTGGGTAACCGAAAAGCCCCGGCCGGACGTATGAGAAATCATAAGGTCCGTAGTCGTGAACATAATCGCAGTGCGGGGTACAGTCTGTCGCCCAGGCAATTCCCGAACCGAACACAAGACTCAGAACAGCGACCGCGAAAACTCTTCTCATCAGGTCATCTCTGAATTCGCGCACGGAATTAGCGAACCGGCGAATAATAGCGTCCTTTGTGGCGCTCGTCACCGCGTCAACTCGGATAAAGCCGAGGTCAGTACGGCGCTTCACCATTGCCCGGTCGATTACCGCCGTGCTTGGATAGGGTCAGTTGGGCGTGGTGACCGGGGTCCGGGCGTGTCGGTGCTGCGTACGACCATTCCGTTCGCGTTGCGCGCGATGACGGCGGCTGCGCTGGTCGCGCCTTGCGCCGCTTTCGCCCAAAGCAGCGCCAGTTCCCAGAACAACGCGGTCTCGCTTCCGCAGATCAATGTCATCGGCACCGCTCCGCTGCCACCGCCGCGGCGAACCGCTCCCCGCACTCATTCGGCCGCGCGAGCGGCGGCGTCGGCACAGCGAAGACCTGTGTCCCCTGCCCCTCCCGCGCCGACCGCCACCCTGCCCGCAGCCGAACCCGGCGCGGTGGACCGCGACAAGGTACCGGCCAATGTGCAGACGCTTTCGAGCCCTGACTTTGACACGGCGACGGCGCCGAGCCTGCTGGAGGCGCTGGCGCGCGGCGTTCCGGGCGTTTCGCTCAGCGATCAGACCGGCAGCGCGTTCCAGCGCGACCTCAATTACCGCGGCTTTATTGCCTCACCGGTCGTAGGCACGCCCCAGGGCCTCGCTGTTTATCAGAACGGCGTGCGCATCAACGAAGTGTTCGGTGACATCGTCAATTGGGACTTCATCCCGGAAAACGCGATCAGCCGGATGACCCTGGTGCCCAGCAATCCGGTCTACGGGCTCAACGCCATTGGCGGTGCACTGTCGTTCGAAATGAAAAACGGCTTCACCTATCAGGGCGTCGAGGACGAAACTTCCGGCGGTTCCTATGGACGCATCGGCACGTCAATCCAGGCGGGCGGGCAAAATGGCAATGTTTCCGGCTACATCGCCGCCGACGCCATCGACGATGCCGGCTGGCGGACGGATTCACCCTCGCAGTTGCGCCGGCTCTATGCCGACGCCGGTCTGCGCGGCGACGACACTGAATTTCATCTGACGCTGACCGAGGCCGACAATCATTTTGGCGCGGCCGCGGCGACGCCGATCGAGCTGCTGAACCAGGACTGGTCGAGCGTCTATACCGTTCCGCAAACCACGCACAATCAGCTCACGTTCATCACGGCGAGTGCAAGCTGGAAGCCGAGCGACACGCTGACCTATCAGGCGGTCGCGTACTATCGAAATTTCCGGCAGGCTCACGTCGACGGCAACGGCACCGACGCGCAAAACGCCGGGTGTCCCGATCCGACCGTGCTCTGCTTTCCCAATCTCGACGGCAGCCTGTCGAATCTGATCACGACGGGTGGCCAGACCGTGCCGGCGACCGGCGCGCTTGCGGCGCCGTCGATCCTCGGTGAGATCGACCGCACCTGGACCAACACCAACAGCTTCGGCGGCTCTGCGCAGGTGGCGTCCTCGGCCAACCTGCTCGGTCACGGCAACAATTTCGTATTCGGTTTGAGCGTCGACCGCGGCCTCGTGCAATTCTCGACTACAAGCGAGCTTGGAACGGTCAATGCCAATACGTTTCCGTTCGTGATCGGCTCCGGCCTGTTCATCGACCAGCCGTCGGGTGACGTGGCTCCGGTCGGGCTCGGCGCGCAGACGCTCTACACCGGCGTTTACACCACTGACACGTTCGACGTCACCAAACGCCTGGCAGTCACCGCGGGCGGCCGCTTCAACGTCGCCCAGGTAACGCTGACGGACGAGCTTGGCAACGATCCGCTGCTCAATGGCAGCCATGACTACAGTCACTTCAATCCGATGGCGGGCGCGACCTATAAACTGACGCCAAATCTCACGCTCTACGGCGATTATGCCATGGCCAATCGCACGCCGACGCCGCTGGAGCTTGCCTGTTCCGATCCGCTGCGGCCTTGCCTGATCGACAATGCATTGGTCGGCGATCCCGACTTGGCACAGGTCGTCACCTATACGGGCGAGGCCGGCTTGCGCGGCCATTTCGATATCGCCCGTGGGCAGCTCAACTGGACACTGGGCGCCTATCGCGCGCTCAACACCAACGACATTATCGACGTGGCGAGTCCCATCCCCGGACACGAATCGTTTCAGAATGCCGGCAATACGCTGCGGCAGGGAATCGAGGCCAATGCCTCATACAAACGGGACCGCTGGAACGTCTACGCCAATTTCACCTCCGTCGATGCCACGTTCCGCAACGCACTGACTTTGTCGTCGCCGTTCAATCCGTTCGCCGATGCCAACGGCAACATCTTCGTGGTGCCGGGCAACCACCTTACCGGTATTCCGGATTACCGGTTCAAGGCCGGGGCCGAGTATCAGATCACCGATCCGTGGAAATTCGGCGCGGATCTCAACGTTATCGGCAGTCAATACCTCGTCGGCGACGAATCCAACCAAAATCCCAAAGTGCCTGCCTACTGGGTTGTGAACCTGCACTCCTCCTACAAAGTCTCCAACCACATGGAGCTGTTCGGGATGATCAAAAACCTGTTCGATCGCCACTATAACGTCAACGGCACATTTTTCGACGTCACCTCGTTCCCTTATCTGAACTTAACTGACCCGCGCACATTCGTGCCCGGAATGCCGTTCGCCGCCTATGGCGGCATACGCGCGACCCTTTAGAAGGCAAGAGTGCTGCGGCCAACTGTAGCCGGACGGTCCAAGGCAAGCATCCCGCCGAGCGAGCCGCATGTGCTCGCCATTTCGCGGCATTCCGCGATGGGCGAGCTCACATTCCTCATCTGCGCTTCCCAAGCCAGGCGCGATGGCGTTATCATCCATGTTGCTTCAAATCGTACGAACGGCACTCACCAAGCCCGCGCGCTGCTTTGCAGTACGAACGCGGGGCGTCGTCGTCATCCGGGGAGGAATGCATGAAGTCCATCTTCTGTGCTGCGCTGCTCGTTGCAGCGTTTCCTGTCGCCTCTTTTGCCCAAACCGCCGACCAGCTCCTTAATGCGGAGAAGTCGCCGCAGGACGTGCTCACCTATGGGATGAGCTACAGCCAGCAGCGCTTTTCGCCGCTCACCCAGATCAATCGCGACAACGTCAAACGCCTCGTCCCGGCGTGGTCGTACAGCATGAACAACGACACCGGCGAGGAATCGCAGCCGCTGGTCTATGACGGGGTGATCTACGTCACAAGCCAGAACAAGACCGTCGCGGTCGACGCGCTGACCGGAAAGGAAATCTGGAACACCCCGATCGAATATCCGGCCGACACCACACGCGTGGTCTGCTGCGGCATCGTCAATCGCGGCGCGGCCATATACCAGGGCAAACTGTTCCGTACCACGCTCGACGCCCACGTGATGGCGCTCGATATGAAGACCGGCAAGGTGATCTGGAACATCAAATCGGGCGATGCCAAGGACGGCATTGCCATGACCGGCGCGCCGTTAATCGCCGATGGCGTGCTGATCACCGGAATGGCGGGAGCCGAATTCGACAGTCGCGGCTATGTCGAGGCCTATGATCCTGACACCGGCAAGCGGCTGTGGCGGCATTACACGGTGCCGCGGCCCGGCGAGCCCGGCGCCGACAGCTGGCCGGACCACGCCGCCCACGCCGGCGGCGGCAGTTCGTGGACCACGGGGTCGTTCGATCCCGATCTCGATCTCGTCTACTGGGGCATCGGCAATCCCGCGCCATGGAACGCCCTACTGCGCAAGGGCGACGACCTGTACACCAACACCATTCTGGCGTTGCGGCCGAAGACCGGCGAGGTGGTGTGGTACTATCAGACCTCACCGAACGATCCATTCGACCACGACAACATCACGTCGATCATCCTGGCGACGCTGACGGTCGACGGCAAACCGACCAAGGTGCTGCTGCAGGCCGGGCGTAACGGTTTCTATTACGTCATCGACCGCAAGAGCGGCCAGCTGGTTGCCGCCAATCCTTACGTAAAGAGTCACCTGGGCCACCGGCATCGACAAGGAAACCGGCCGGCCGCAATGGACGCAGACCACCAAGATAGCCATATCGGCCAACCAACCGGTCAAGACCTGGCCGCACATTACCGGCGGCACCAACTGGTACCCATCGTCGTTCGATCCGCGAACGCAGACCGCCTACGTCAACACCACCGACTACGG
Organism: uncultured Alphaproteobacteria bacterium; assembly: GCA_963729965.1. Lineage (GTDB taxonomy): Bacteria > Pseudomonadota > Alphaproteobacteria > Rhizobiales > Xanthobacteraceae > BOG-931. The sequence goes on along the minus strand of CAVSPX010000002.1, from coordinate 580,026 downwards.
CATGACCTACGAGCCCGATCCGACCGACGAGATCAAGGGTCTCAAGCCGGGCGATCCGGCGCGCGCGGTCAAGATCACGCCGATCTACAACGCCGATGGGATGCGCGGCCATCTGCGCGCCATCAACCCCCTGACCGGTACGTCGAAATGGGCGATCCCCTTCAAGAGCCCGAACTGGTCAGGGACTCTGGTGACGGCGGGCGGGCTCGTCTTCACCGGCGAACTGACCGGCGAGTTCATCGCCGTTGACAGCGATACCGGCAAGATTCTGTGGAAATTCCAGACGCCGTCGGGAATCATCGGCCAGCCGGTGACCTGGGAACGCGACGGCAAGCAATACGTCACCGTCACCAGCGGCATTGGCGGCGTCTATGCGCTCAAGACGCCCGACCCGAACCTCAAGCACGTGCCGCCGGGCGGCTCGCTGTGGACCTTCAAGCTGTTCGATCAATGATCGAATGCCATCGCCTTGGGAGGCCGTCCGCTGCGGGCGGCCTCTTCATGTCTCAGCGCACAGCGGTTGGCGTTATCATCGTCGCGCTAACCTTTTTCATAATCGCGACCTCGCGTGCCTTCGCCGAAGACACCGCAGCCGACAAGGGCGCCCGCGTCTACGACAAATATTGCGCGACCTGCCATGGCGACGACCTGCAAAACAACAGCGGCATCGCGTTCGACCTGCGCCGGCTCAAGGCTGACGAGCATCCGCGCTTCGTCAATTCGGTGCTGCATGGCAAGAAGGTCATGCCGGCATGGCAGGGCGCGCTGACGTCAGAGCAGATCGAGCAGCTTTGGGCCTATATCCGCGCCCACGCTTATGCGCGATAGCCGAAAGTCGAATGCCGCCCTCCGCCGACAGCTTCGAAACGTCGCCCGTCATGCACGTCCGCGATAATCTCACGCGATCCGAATGACGATTTTGCCGAAATGCGCGCCCGAGGCCATGTGGTGGTAGGCGGCCTGCGCGTCGGCGAACTCGAACACCTTGTCGATCACCGGTTTGATCGCGCAGACTTCGATGGCGCGGTTCATGGCCACGAACATCTGCGTCGAGCCGACCGAGATGCCCTGCACGTTGGCACGGCGCGCGAAGATCAGGCCGGGATTGAGCTCGGTAGCGCCGCCGGAGAGACCGCCGATCAGTGTGATCTTGCCGCCGACGCGGATGGCGTGGAACGAGCGCGTCAGCGTCGACGCGCCGCCGACTTCGACCACGTGATCGACGCCGCGTCCGCCGGTGAATTCCGTCGCCGCCTTATCCCAGTCCGGCGTGGTCTTGTAGTTGATGCCGTGCACAGCGCCGAGCTTTTTCGCGCGCGCGAGTTTCTCGTCGCTCGACGAGGTGATGATCGCGGCGATGCCGAGCGCGCGCGCGAATTGCAGGCCGAAGATCGAAACACCGCCGGTGCCCTGCAGCAGCACGGTGTCGCCGGCTTTGAGTTTGGCGTGCTCGATCATGGCGTGCCAGACGGTGACACCGGCGCACGGCAGCGTAGCGCCTTCCTCAAGCGTCAGGTGTGACGGGATCTTCACCACGCCGTCCTCTTCCAGCATCGCATATTCGGCGAGCATCCCGTCAATGCCGCCGCCGAGCGCGCTGGCATGCGTATCGGGCGACGCCTCGCCGCCGGGCCAGCGCTGGAAGAAATTGCCGGCGACGCGGTCGCCCGCTTTCACCCGGGTGACGCCGGGGCCGACGTCGACGACATCGCCGGCGCCGTCCGACAGCGGAATGACCTTCTCGCGCACCGGCATGCGGTAGCTGCCGCGCACGATGCCGAGATCACGGAAATTGAGCGAGCAGGCGCCCACTCTGACCAGCACCTGGCGATGGCCGGGCTTTCCGGGATCGGGCCGCTCGACTCGCGTCAGCGCGTCGATCCCGGCGCCGCTCTTCGGCAGTTCATAAGCTTTCATGTCGTGCCCTCCCCGCGCCGCGGTGTCGTCCCGCGCCGCATGCGTTCGCAACGCATTGTCGCAAATCCACGACGCCGCGTGCAACATGCGCGCCGGGACGCGGCGCCGAAATCCGAAACAATCGCCCGGTGGCCTGGATTTCAGCGTGGGAAGGTTTGATAAACCATGCGCCAAAAAACAGCGGAAAGGGTGCGTGCCACTGCCGCGGTCTGAGCGTTGATCCGGCGGCTTCCGTCCAGACTGCTGAGCGAAAAAGCGAATGGCCTCGATCCCGAGGGAAGAGGGATCGAGGCCATTCTCATGCCGGAAGGCGCCCCATCGTCCGCCCCACCCCGACACTGCCTCGATCATGCCGGATCGAGGTTGACCGAAGGTTGACGAAGCGATGCCTGAGGGCGGACCGGTTATTGCAGCGCGCTCGAAACTGTCGAGAAGGTATTACTGAGGTTGGTGCCGAGGCCCTGAACGGTCGCGATGATCGCAACCGCGATCCCCGCAGCAATCAAGCCGTATTCGATCGCGGTAGCACCCTGCTCATTGCGGAGAAACTTCAAGATCAAAGTACGCATAATACTGTTCCTTTCCATGGACTCGCCCCGTGCAAACAGTAAGTCGCCGACTGCGCATGCCGTACGCGTCTTGGTATACATACGTAGCGGGCCGGAACGAATCATTAATGGCTGCGGCAAAACTGTAGAGACAATTCGGTGCAAATTCCGAGCAAAGCGCTCAAAAACTTGATGACAGCGTCCAGGCCGACAGATTGATCACCGCCCCGACGCGCGCGAAAGTTGCTTGTCCTCGAGTTCCGCCAGATAATCCCGCCAATAGCGTTCGCGGTTCTGGCCAAGCTCATAGAGATAGTCCCAGCTGAAAATCCCGGTCGAATGCAGGTCGTCGAACACTAGTCGCACCGCATAATTGCCGACCGCGTGCAGTTCGATGATCTGCGCATTCTCCTTGCCGGCGACGGTGCGGCGCTCGCTCGGCGAATGTCCCTGTACTTCGGCGCTCGGACTGCGCACGCGCAGATACTCGGCGGTAAGCTCGAAGCTTTCGCCGTCCTCGAACGTCACGGCCAGCACCCTGCGATCCTTGCGCAGCCGCAATTCGGTGGGCCAGGGAGTCGTCATTCTTTCGTCGCTCCACTAGTCAAGCGTGATATGGGCGTCGAGGATGACTTTGCGCCATTTCTCATATTCTGCCTTGGAGAACGCGATACCTTCCTGCACCGTAGCGCCGCGCGGAGCAATGCCGAATTTGGCGAAGGCTGCCTTCAGCTCGGTATCTTGCAACGCCTTGGTGATGCCGCCGTTGAGCGTGGCGAGAACATCGGGCGGCATCCGCGACGACCCGTATACGCCGAGCCAGAGGTCGACCTCGTATCCCGGCAGCAATTCCGAAATGGTCGGCAGGTCGGGATAGAGCGGCGAGCGCTTGATACCAGTTGTGGCGAGCGCAACAAGGCTGCCCTTGGCGATGAACGGCATCGCGGCAGGCAGACTGGAAAACGACATTTGCACCTTGCCGCCCATGAGGTCGATGAAGGCTGGACCGATGCCGCTGTAGGGAACATGAGTGGCCTCGATGCCGGTGCGCGCTTTCCACAGCTCGGCCGCGAGGTGCGGCGTACTGCCGACGCCGGCGGAGGCGTAGTCGAGCTTGCCGGGGTTGGCCTTGCCGTAGGCGACTAACGTCGCCTGGGTCTTGATCCCGAGTTGCGGCGCAACGACGAGCACTTCCGGCGCGGTGGCAACGATCGAAATCGGGACGAGATCCTTGAAGATATCATACGGTAAGGATTTATGCAGCGACGGGTTGGTGACGATGGCGGGATCGACCAGCACGATGGTGTAGCCATCCGGCGCCGCATGAGCGGTGTAGTCGACGCCCACAATACCGCCGGCACCCGCACGATCCTCGACAACGACGGGTTCGCGGAGCACTTGGCCAAGCTTTTGCGCGAGCGTACGGCCGACAAATTCGATGATGCCGCCCGGAGCATAAGGCAGGATCAGATGGATCGGCCGCGACGGAAAACTCTCCGCCGCGGCGCGCGAGGCGCCGACCGCGAACGCCAGCACCACGAGGCACAGAATGCGCACCCAAATCAATCGAGCGTGATGTGCGCGTCGGTGATCACCTTCTTCCATTTGTCGTATTCAGCCTTGGTGAAGGCCGCGCCTTCGGCGAGGCTGGTGCCGCGCGGCGTCAGTCCGAACTTGGCGAATGCGGTCTTGAGTTCGTCGGCCTGCAGCGCCTTGGCAATGCCGCCATTGAGCTTGGCCAACACATCCGGCGGCGTCTTGGCCGCGGCAAAAACCCCGAGCCAGAGATCGACGTCAAACCCAGGCAGGCCGGCCTCGATCATGGTCGGCACATTCGGATAGACCGCCGGCCGCGTCTCTCCGGTGGTTGCCAAGGGGATGACGCTGCCTTTGGAGGTGAACGGCAGCGCGCCGGCGATGCTGGAGAATTCCATCTGGATCTTTCCGCTCATCAGATCGATGTAAGAAGGGCCAATACCCTTGTATGGGACGTGCGTGGCCTGGATGCCGGTTCGCGCCTTCCACATCTCGGCGGCGAGATGCGGCGCGGTACCGACACCCGCCGACCCGTAATTCAGCTTTCCCGGATTGGCCTTGCCGTAGGCAACAAGCTCCGCGTAGGTTTTGACGCCGAGGCTTGGCGACACGACCAAAACTTCGGGCGAAGAACTGACGATGGAAACCGCCACCATATCCTTGAAAATATCGTAGGGCATCGTCTTTTGCAGGATCGGATTGGCGACGAAGCCGGGATCCATCAGCACAATGCTATAACCATCCGGCGCCGCATGCGCGACGTAATCGGTGCCGACGATACCGCCCGCGCCCGGCTTGTTTTCGGCAACGACGGCCTGCCCCATGGCGATCGTGAGCTGCTTCGCCAACACGCGTCCGGTGAAATCGACGATGCCACCCGGCGCATACGGCAGAATGAAATGAATGGGCCGGTTCGGATAGTTCTGCGCCCACGCCGGAGCTGCGGCCGCACAGGCACAAGCAGCGAACAACAGGACGCGCGCGGCAGTCCGAAGATTTCTCATATCATCACCCCCATCTTGACCCCGCGGCGCCTTTTCCGTGCCGCGGTGTGTGAGCCCCAATCTATTTTATTTCGCCTGCGCATTGCGGCCGCGCGTTATCAGCTCAAGCAGTTCGTGCGGCATGATCGGCGTCTGCGCGATGTGCACGTTGAACGGTGACAGCGCATCTTCGATCGCCGAGATCAGTGCCGCGGCGGCAGGGATGACGCCAAGCTCGCCCACGCCTTTGACGCCGAGCGGATTACGCGGCGACGGCGACTCCTTATATAGCGTCTCGAATTTCGGCATTTCGGTCGCGGTCGGCAGCAGATAATCCGCAAAGGTGGTGGTGACAGGCTGACCGGATGCGTCGTAGCCCATCCATTCGAACATGGCGTTGCCGATGCCGTGCGCGATGCCGCCGTGAATCTGGCCCTCGACCAGCATCGGGTTGACGCGCCGACCGGCATCCTGAATCGCGGCGTAGCGCCGAATGGCGACGGCGCCGGTTTCGATGTCGACCTCGACTTCGGCGGCGTGGCAGGCGTTGGAATAGGCCAGCGCATCCACGCGGAATGTCGCACTCGCCTCGAGACCGGGATCGAGGCCCGGCGGAAAGCCGTAGCCGGGCGCGCCCTTGAGGATGCGCGCCAGTTCGCCGAGCTTCACCGACAATTGCGGAGCGCCGACGACGCGGATCACGCCGTCGGCGATTTCGAGGTCGTCTTCGGCCGCCTCGAGCACGTGGCTTGCGAGCTTGCGCGCCTTGGCGGCGACCGCCTGCGCCGCGACATGCACGGACGATCCGGCAGTGACGGTCTGACGGCTGGAGAAACCGCCGAGACCGAGCGGCGCGGCCGCGGTATCGCCGGCGACGACGGTGACGTCCTGCGCGCGGACACCGAAGCTCTCGGCGCAGATTTGCGCGAGCGCCGTGGCGACCCCCTGGCCCATCGCCGCGGCGCCGGTTGAAACGGTGATCTTGCCCGTGGGCGATACCCGCACGCCGCCGAATTCAAACGGCCCGCGACCGGTACCTTTGACGCCGTGTGCGAGGCCGACACCCAGATAGCGTCCTTGGGCACGCGCCTCAGCTTGGCGGCGCGGGAAATCGTCCCAGCTCATGGCTTCGAGAATCTCGGCCTGACAGGCGGGGTAATCGCCGCTGTCGTATTGCACCTGTTCGCCGGCCCGCGTCTTGAGCGGCTTGAGATACGGCATCTTCTCCGCCGGGATGAGATTGCGGCGGCGCAGTTCGGAGCGCTCGATCTTGAGCTTGTGCGCCAGTGCGTCCAGCAGCCGCTCCATGGCGAAAGCGGCCTGCGGATAGCCGGCGCCGCGAACCGATGAAACCGGCGTCTTGTTGGTGTGGGTCACGACCACATCCATGGCCAGGGCCGCGACCATGTAGGGCCCGGTAAGCGTGCTCGCGGAATTGTACGGCAGGTTCACGTCCTGCAGCGCATAGGCGCCGACGTCGTGGACAAGGCGGCCGCGCACGCCGCGCACCCGGCCATCGGCATCGGCCGCGATCTCGATCGACCAATACTGATCGCGCTCATGAACCGCGTTGGTAAAATGCTCGCGGCGGTCTTCGATCCATTTGATCGAGCGGTGCAGCAGCGTCGCCGCGGCGACCACGGCGACGTCCTCGGGATAAACACACAGCTTCGGACCAAATCCACCGCCGACATCGGGCGTCGCCACGCGCAACCGGTTTTCATCGAGACGGATATATTCGGCGAAGGCGTAGCGCAGATCGTGCGCCTTCTGGGTCGACGCCCATACCTGGGTCTCGCGATCCAGGACTTCGGCCAAAATGCCGCGGCCTTCGATCGAATGGCCGGCGCCGCGGTGCTGCCACAGATCCTCGTGCAGGACGTGCGCCGCGTTGGCGAAGGCGGCGTCGATGTCGCCAAACGCCACCTTGTAGGCGATGATCTTGTTGGAGTTAAGTTCGCGGCGCACCGGCGTCGCGCGCTCGGCATACGCCGTCCGGCAATCGGTCGCAGCCGGCAGCACGTCGTAATCGACGGCGACAAGCGCCGCAGCGTCCTCGGCGATATAACGGTCGGCGGCAACGACGATCGCCACCGGCTCGCCGACGAATGACACTTCACCATCCGCAAGCGCATACGCCCAGCTCTGGTCGAGCCGCGTGCCCGAATTCGACACCCGCATCATGCGGCGCTGGGCGAGCACCGGCGTCAGATCGTCGAGCGTGAATACCGCGGTGACGCCCGGCACGGCGCGTGCCGCTTCGGCATCGACACTGCGAATGAGCGCGTGCGGATGCGGACTGCGCACGAAGGCGGCAGAGAGCGCACCGGGCGAGACGATATCGTCAATGTAGCGCCCGCCGCCGCACAGCAGTTTTTGATCTTCGATGCGGGTGACCCGCGCGCCGATCAGTTCGCTCAAGGCCGCCGTCCGCGAAAGAGAGACAGTATCTGCTGCCAGATCACCCGCGCCATCAGCGAAAAGCCGGAGATTGGCTTGGCGGGCCGGGGCGGAGGTGCTGCCAGCGCGGCAGCGCTTGAGGCGACCGGCCCCGGTGCGGCTGCTGCTGGCGCCGGGGCTTCCGTCATTTGCGCGGCGGGCGTGGACACCTTCGGCGGAGGCGGCTGTTGCGCGAGCTGCGTGCGCAGATTGCCGGCAAACTGGCCGATAATCTGCCCCGCCGTCGCCTGAATCATGCCGACGCCGCGGCCGTATTGTGCGACGGCACCCGACAGCATCAGATCGGTATGGATCATCACCCGCGAGCCTTCGGCGCTGGGCTCGATGTGAAATGTCGCCGTCGCGTTGGCGGCGCCACGGCCCTTGCCGTCGCTGCCCTGCGCCTTGACGCGCGCGCTGCGGCCCGCCTCGTCGATCGAGTCGATTTCGACGCGTCCCGCAAACGCCAACGACACTGGGCCAAGACGCACCGAAATCTTGCCCTTATAATGCTGAGGATCGACCACTTCGGTCAGTTCCGCTCCCGGCATGCAGGGCGCGATGCGGGGGATATCCATCAGCACCGACCACGCCTGCTCGGGCGTAAGCGGCACGTCAAACGAGTTGTCGAATTCCATTACCTGTCATTGCCGGCTTGGCCCGGCAATCCATGCTGAGAGTGGGCGGACTGAGAAGCCGTATGGGCACGACGGTGAGGCTGTCACGGATGATATCCCACCATCTCCGGCGTGCCGATTTTATTCCAAATCCATCGCGCGCAGGCCAATAAGCGATCGTCCTCGTAGCGTTGCCCGACAATCTGGATACCGACCGGCAAATCGTTGGGCCCGCGATGGGTCGGCAGCGTCATCGCCGGCGTGTGCAGCGCCGTCCAGATCGCCTGCATGTTGGCGTCGCCGGTGAATTCCAGACCCTTCGGTGCTTCGCCCGGCACGCACGGCACCAACAGCGCATCCACTGTGTCGAAGATCGACGACAAGAGTGCGCGGCATTCGTCGAGCCGCCGAAATGCCGCAACATATTCTTCGCGGGAGGTCTTTTGGCCGCCCTCGACATAGCGCCGCATTTGCGGCGAGAGAACATCGCGGCGGTTATCCCAGAGAAAGGCCATGCAGGCGGCGCGCTCGACGAAATTGATCGTGCTGCGCGCGACACCGTGCATGCCCGTGAACGCCGCGGGCAATGTCATCTCGCTCACACTTGCGCCGGCGTTGCCGAGTGCCGCGGCAGCACCCTCGACCGCCGCCATCGTCTCCGGCTGCGCGGAGTCCCAAATCTCCGTTCGACACAATCCAATCCGCGGCGCGCTGTTTAGCTTGCGCGACGGCTGCGGAACCTGCATTCGAAGGACGGCGGTCAACAGTTCAATGTCGTCGATTGAGCGCGCGTGGAGACCGATTGTGTCGATGCTGTCGGCCGCCGGCCAAACGCCCATTTTGTTGAAGGTATTGTAGGTCGGCTTGAAGCCGAAAATTCCGCAATACGAACTTGGCCGCAACACCGAGCCGCCGGTCTGAGTACCGAGCGCCGCCGGCACCATGTGGTCGGCAACTGCCGCGGCCGATCCGCTCGACGAGCCGCCTGGCGTGTGCGCGGCGTTGTGCGGATTGGTGGTCACGCCCGGCGCCATGCCGGCGAATTCGCACGTGACTGTTTTGCCGAGGATCACGGCGCCAGCGCGCCGCAACAGCGCGACGCAAGAGGCGTCGGCCGGCGGCCGATGGCCGCGATAGATCGGCGAGCCCATTTCGGTCGGCATGTCGAACGTGTCGATGATGTCTTTGATGCCGATCGGCACGCCGTGCAGCGGACCGCGCCGCTGCCCGCGATCCAGCGCATGCGCCTGCGCGAGCGCCAGCTCCGGGTTGAAATTCACCCAAGCTTTCACGACACCGTCGCGCGCTTCAATTCGCGCAATGCAGTCGCGCACCACAGCTTCCGAGGTCGTTTCGCCAGCCGCAATCCTATCCGCAATCTCAGTCGCGGACAGCGCGTTGAGCGGGCGCTTGACCTTGGCGTCCATCGTCAGTTCTTTCCCGCGCGCCCTGCCGAGGTGCCGGCGATCTTGCCGAACACCGTACCCGACATCAGCCCGGAACCGCCCGGATAATTGAAATAGAACAGGCCGCCGACCAGTTCGCCCGCCGCATAGAGGCCGCGGATCGTCTGATAGTCGGTGTTGAGCACTTCGCAATCAGTGTTGATGCGCAGGCCGCCGAAGGTGAAAGTCAAACCGCAGGTCACCGCATAGCCTTCGAACGGCGGCGTATCGATGGTGTTCGCCCAGTTGCTCTTGTTGATGGCGAGACCGGTGGTGCCACGGCCATCCTTGATGTTCGGATTGAACGGCACTTCTTTCCTCACCGCAGCGTTCCATTCCTTCACAGTCTTGAGAAACTCAGCGGCGTTCACGCCTTCGAGCTTCTGCGCGAATTCTTCGATGGTGTTCGCGCTCACCTTGGTGATCTGGCGGATTTTGTATTCGTCGCGCTGCAGATGCTTCACTTTCTGGTCGAAGATCTGCCAGGCGAACTGGCCCGGCTGCTCCAGCACCACCCGGCCGTATTTTGCATAGGTGTAGTTGCGGAAGTCGGCGCCCTCATCGACGAAGCGCTTGCCGGTCGCGTTGATCATGATCGAGAACGGGTAGGAATGCTTCTGGAACTGATCGCCGACCGCGAGATCGCCGAACTCCGGCGCATTCATCTCCCATTGCACGGCATGGCCGCCCGACCAGTTGCCGCATGGGCTGGCGCCGATGTCGAGGGCCATGCGGATGCCGTCGCCGGTGTTGTAGCGGGAACCGCGCACCTTCGCCATGTCCCAGCCCGGGCCGAAATAGCGCGTGCGCATTTCCGAATTGGCTTCGAAGCCGCCACAAGCGAGCACGACGGAACCAGCATGCAGATCTTCGTATTTGCCGTCGTGTTTGACGCGGACGCCTTCGACCCGATTGCCGTCGCCAATCAGTTTGACGCCACGCGTCCCATAGCGGATTTCGATGCCGCGTTTCTTGGCCGCTTCGGTTTCCATTTGCACGAGGCCCGGACCGCCGCCGACGGATTCGACCGTCAGGCCGCCCCAGAACTTGAATTTGCCTTCGATCTTGAATGCCTGCCGGCCATAGATCGGAATAAGCCGCACGCCCTTCTGACGCAGCCAGTTCAGGGAATCGAAGCTGCGCGTGACGAGCAGCTCGACCAGATCGGGATCCGCGTGATTTTGCGTAATCCGCGCCATGTCGTCGAAGAACTGGTCCGCCGTGTAGGTGCCGAAATCGGTGGTGTCGATTTCGGCCTGCGTGAGATCGGGCACCAGCGTCTTGATGTCGTCGACGCCGTTATAGACGACGCGGATCGAACCGGCGGTGAAACGGCTGTTGCCGCCGAACTCATCTTCCGGCGCTGCCTCGAGCATCAGCACCTTGGCGCCCTGCTCCTGCGCCGCCAGCGCCGCGCAGAACGCCGCATTGCCGGCGCCGACCACGATTACATCCGCAACTTGATTTGGCATTTCTTACTGACCTTCTTAGACAGACCAATCGACCATTGCTGTCATCATCCAGTAATCGCAACCGCAACCGATTTTTGTACAGCGTTTGAGATTACTGGATGCCCCGCCTGCGCGGGCATGACACTCACTACTCCGCCGCCACGGCGGCGCCTCCATGCGCCTTCGACCAGCCGGCGGGATCCTTCATGAACTTTTCCACTTCCTTGAGCTTGCCCTTGTCGAACCTGCCGCTCTTCTTCGCCACGTCAAGCACATCCCACCAGGTGGCGAGCGAGTGCAGCGTAACGCCGAGATCGCCGAGGATCTTCTTACCCTCAGGAAAGATGTCGTAGAAGAAGAACACGAAGACGTGCTCGACGACCGCGCCGGCGCCGCGCAGCGCGCGGCAGAAATTCACCTTGCTGCGCCCGTCGGTGGTCATGTCTTCGACCAGGAGCACACGATCGCCCTCATCGAGATGACCCTCGATCTGAGCGTTGCGCCCGAAGCCCTTCGACTTCTTGCGCACATATTGCATCGGCAGCATCATGCGGTCCGCCATCCAGGCGGCGAACGGAATGCCGGCCGTCTCGCCGCCGGCCACCGCATCGAATTGTTCGAAGCCGGCTTCGCGTTCGACCGTCGCGACGCCGAAATCGATCAGCGTGCGGCGCACCCGTGGAAACGAAATCAGCCGGCGGCAATCGGTGTAGACCGGGCTCGCCCAGCCCGACGTGTAGATGAACGGCTTGTCGCTCATGAAACGGACCGCGTCCACTTCGAGCAGCATCTTCGCCGTAAGCTCCGCCATCACCGCTTTGTCGGGGAAGGCCGCCATGTGTTCGATCCTTGATCTCGTCATCGCCCGGCTCGACCGGGCGATCCAGTAGCCCCTGCAACTGCGATTTCAGCGAATGCCGGGGCGCCCCGCGATTACTGGACGCCCCGCCTTCGCGGGGCATGACAATATAAGACTACGCTACCACCTTCCATTCGATCGTCTCGCCGCCGCGATAGACCAGCGCGCGCTCGTCGGGACCGGCGACCTTAACCTCCTGCGGCGCGGTCCACGGCGTCTTCTCCAGCGTGATGGTCTCTTCGTTCGGCGGCATCCGATAATGCTTCGGTCCGTTGAGTGAGGCAAACGCTTCGAGCTTGTCGAGCGCACCCTCCTCCTCGAACACCTTGGTGTAGGTCTCGATCGCCACCGGGGCGTTGAACATGCCGGGCACGCCGTGGATCGCGACCTTGCGCGAATAGGGATGCGGCGCCGAGTCGGTGCCGAGGAAATAGCAGGCGTCGCCCGACGTTGCCGCCTTGCGCAAAGCGGTGCGGTCCTTGGCGGTTTTGATCACCGGCATCACGTACATGTACGGATTGAGCCCGTGACCGAGCGTATCGTTGCGGGTCTGCACCATGTGATACGGCGTGATGGTACCGCCGACCTGCGGTGCCGCGCTTTTGACGAACGCGGCGCCGTCGGCCGATGACAGATGCTCGAGAATGAAGCGCAGTTTCGGGAAGCGCTTGATCCACTGCGACAAATAACGATCGATGAACACCTTCTCGCGGTCGAACACGTCGACGTCGGGATCGGTCACCTCGCCATGCATCAGGAACGGCATGTCGATTTTTTCCATGCGCTCCAGCACGCGCATGACTTTATTATAGTCGGTGACGCCCGCCGCCGAATTTGTAGTGGCATTCGCCGGGTAGAGCTTGACGCCGGTGAACACGCTGGCGCGAAAGCCGCGCTCGACGTCGTCGGGATCGGTGTCGTCGGTCAGGTAACACGTCATCAGCGGCTTGAACTTGGAGCCGGCCGGCACCGCCGCCATCACCCGCTCGCGATAGGCGATGCAGTCCGCCATGGTGCGCACCGGCGGAATCAGGTTCGGCATCAGGATGGCGCGGCCGAAATGCTTCGCCGTATAGGGCAGCGCGGCTTTGAGCATTTCGCCGTCGCGCACATGCAGGTGCCAATCGTCGGGTTTTCTGATGGTGATGCGTGTTGCCATGAGTTCATTTATCCGATCGGCGCTGCGGGGACGGAGGCCGCGGACGGCTCCAAGTCAGGCTTTTCATCCATAGGGACCACGCCGCTCGATCTGGGGAAAGGGGGTCTGGGGCAGCGCTGGACCATACAGGGGCCGTCGTCCCAAAATCAAGATTTGTTCCAAATTTTGAACATCAATCATCATCGACAATCATCATCGACCGGGAACGCCTTTTACGTTGCCGGTCGCTACTCTGGCAGGCCAATTTCGCGCCACGCTTGGGCCAAAGGCCCGAATACCGCCGGCTCAAGCTGGCCCGCGACCTGCCGAACACCACGAATGGTAAAGGCAGGTTCGTGCTCCAACACGGCTCGTGCGGCGGCCTTCGCCTCCGCCGCGTGACCGCCACCCAGCAGTGCCGCCCCCAATACTGCGTGAGCGGTGCTGAACCTCGGATTGGCGCGGACCGCGCGCTGCGCAGCATCCACAGCGCGTCAGCGTACCGCCGATTGAAGAAGTGCACGAGTGCCAGGGCATGGTGCACGCGAAAATTATAAAAATCGAACGGACTTAGCCGAAGGGCTCGCTCAGCCCTTTCAACGGCAAGTTCGGTCCTGCCCATCCAACTGAGCGTGACGGCGCTGAAGCTGAGCGCGAAGACATTGGAGTTGCTCAGTTCCAGCGCACGATCAAACAGCTTCAGCGCGGTCGCAGTGTCATGCTCGGTCAGCGCGATGATATGAGCGGCCGTTGCGAGCGCCGTCGCATCGTCGCTGCCATGGACAACCGCCGCCCGCGAATGCCGGATTGCCGCGATGCGATCTTCCTCACGCAGTCCTGCCCGAGCATAGCGATGATGGAAGCACCGGCCTAGAAAGGCATGAGCAGCGGCGTAGTCGGGTTGCAGCTTCAACGCTTCCTGAAGGAGCCGGATCGCCGGCTCGGACTCCTTCGGTACATGGCCTAAGACGTAGGGCACCGATCGCAGGAGAAGGTCGTAGGCGTTGAGGTTTGTGGGCCTCTGGCGCTTGATGCGATCGATCTCGGCTCTCCAGAGGCTGGGCTCGATGGCCCCGATCACGCACATGGTGATCTCGTCCTGGAGGGCAAACACGTCTTCCAATACTCGCTCGTACTGCTCGGCCCAGAGATGAGTATCGGTCTTCCCATCGATAAGCTGCGCGGTGATCCGAACCCGATTGCCCGATTTCCGCACCCCGCCCTCGAGCACATAACGGACCCCCAATTTGTCCACGACCTCTTTTATGGCGACGGGTCTGTTTTTGTAGATAAAGGTTGAATTGCGGGAGATGACCGACAGCCATTTGATGCGTGACAGGCCGGTGATGATTTCGTCCACCATACCGTCGACAAAATACTCCTGTTCCGGATCGCCACTCATATTCTGGAACGGCAGCACAGCGATGAAGGGCTTCTCCGACGGTTCCACGCGCGACGGACTGTCGTGGCCGCCGTCGGCAGCCGAGCGCAGCGCATTAACGCCGATGAGGCGATAACCGCGGCCAGGGACGGTCATGACGTGCGGATCGCCCCTCTCTCCCTCGCCGAGCACCTTTCTGAGGGCGGAGACATGGACCCGGATGGTATTCTCGTCGACGACCAATCCAGGCCAGACCTTGCTCATTAGCTCGTCTTTGCTGACCACCTCGCCGTGCGCCGCGGCAAGCACGCCGAGAATGTCGAGCGCCCGACTGCCGAGCGGAATTGGCACGCCATCCCGCGCCAATTGACGCCCGTTCAGATCCAGATGAAAGCGGCCCAAGCGAACGTTGTTCGGAGGCATGGCATCCAACCGAAATTGCAACGAATTAAGAACACTTAAGCTTGTGAACGATGGACCTTAACCGTCCTCGCTGGTTACGGTCCAGCATCGCGCTGGAGATTGCCCAAGTTTCGGCTGTTCGAGACAAGCCGACAATTCTGGAGTTTACGCCCATGATGCTTGCCCGTCGCGCTTTCTTTGGTCTAGCGGCCGGCGCGGCCGCGCTGCCCGCCCGTCTGCGTTTTGCCCGGACTCAAACTTATCCAACGCGGCCAATCGTCCTGGTCATGCACCTGCCCGCCGGCAGCGCTCCTGACATCGTCGCCAGTCTGATCGGTCAATCTCTATCGCAGCGCCTTGGGACGCCCGTGGTGATCGAAAATCGCCCGGGCGGAGGCGGCAATGTCGCGCTGGAGGCCGTCGCGCGCGCCGAGCCTGATGGATATACGCTGCTTGGCGTTGCCGCACTCCATTGTGTCAATGTGACCTTGAACGGAAAAGCCAAGTTCAATGTCGTTCGCGATATCGCTCCCGTTGCGAGTCTTATCGATGTTCCTTTCGTCATGTTGGCGAACTCTTCGGCGCCATTCCGAACGATCCCTGAGTTCATCAGCTACGCCAAAGCCCATTCCGGTAAGATAAACATGGGTTCGCTTGGCACCGGCAATCTCACGCATCTGGCCGGCGAATTGTTCAAGATGATGGCCAACATTGACATGATGCATGTGCCTTATCGGGGAGCGGTACAAGCTCAGGCGGGTTTATTGTCGGGAGACGTGCAGGTGACATTCGATGCTCTGATCGCAGCACTTCCGCAAATCCAGTCGGGTCGTCTGCGCGCGCTCGCGGTGACTACCGCCAAGCGTGTAAATGCATTGCCCGACATCCCGACCATAAGCGAGTATCTTCCGGGATACGCGGTGAGCGGCTGGCTGGGAATTGGCGCTCCAAGGGGTACTCCCAACGAGGTCATCGTCAAGATCAACAATGAGATCGACGCAATCCTTGCCGGTCCCAAAATTCAAGCGAGGCTGACCAAGCTCGGCAGTCAGGTGCTTTCCGGGACCCCCGCTGATTTCGCCAAATTGATCGCCAACGAAACTGACAAATGGGCCAAGGTGGTCCAATTCGCCAGCCTCGCTCAAAAATGAAGCGGCAGACGCGTAACTGCTCCCGGCCGCGCCGCTTACGCCGCCGCCCGCGCTGCTTCCTCGGCATCCGGCTGCTTGAATGCCTTGAGCCGCGGATAGACCTCGCGGGCGAACAGCGTGAGGTTGTCCGCGGTCTGTGCATGCGAGAGTTCGCCGCCCTGCCCCATCATCAGAAGATTGCCCATGCCGCCGCAATGGCCGCAGAAGTCTACGATCTGATCGTAGACTTGATCCGGTGTGCCGCAGAACAGCACGCCTGAATCGATCAACTCGTCGACGCCGGCGTGTTGCATGGAGATGATGCGGCCGTCCTTGGTGTAGGTGCGCGGCGGCGTCTCGCCGCGCATCATTCGCGCATTGTCCTCGGGCGGAATGTAGCCGGGCGGATTGCGGAACGGCAGCGCGACGATCGGGCTGGTGCGCAGGTAGCCGGCGATCAGATCGCCGCGACGGCGCGCCTCGTCCTTGTCGCGGGAGACCGCGACGAGACCCAGATAGGCGAAGCGGTCGGCGGCCGGCGCCTTGCCGAACTTCGCCATATGGCCCTTGCGATAGGCGTCGTAGAGCTTGCGCGTGCCGTAGCCGGTGCCGAGCGTCGCCATGACGTAGCCGCGTTCGCCAAGCACGCGCGCCTGCGTCGATGAGCCGGTGGTCGACCACACCGGCGGATGCGGCTCCTGCCACACCCGCGGCCAGACATTGACGTGGCGGTACTGGAAATATTCGCCGTCCCAGTTGAACGCCTCGTCATGCGTCGTCATCGCCTTGATGATAAAGTCGTGCGCCTCCCAAAAGCGCTCCATCAGTTCGGTCGGATTGCGGTTCGAGGCGGCGATCTCGTACGGGATGCCCTTGATGAAACCCATGTCGAGGCGCCCGCGCGAGATCACGTCGATGGTCGAGAGTTCCTCGGCGGCGCGCAGCGGGTCAGGCCGGTGGCCGATCGGATAGCCGAGCACCAGAAGCCGCGCCCGCTTGGTGATGCGCGCCAGCACCGCGAGCCCGATCGCCACCGACGACGACATGCAGGTCGCGGTCTGATGATGCTCGTTGAGCATGACGTCGAGGCCGAGTTCGTCGGCGAGCTGCCACTCGTCGTAATAGCGATGGAACAGATCGGCGGCGATGTGCGGGTCGCATTTGCGATTGGGAAAGGTGACGCGCAGCGTACCGGAATGTTCGTTCCACGCCGGGTAATAGGCCTGTTCGCTGAAATGATAGACTCGCATGGGCGCGCTCCCGTCATTCCGGGACGCCGCTTCGCGGTGGCCCTGGAATGCATAGCCATTATGGTCATCGTCCGCGACAGCGAACGATCCAGTATTCACCGCCAGTCTAATCGATCACAGCAGTGCATCAATTCGGAAAAAACAGAGGAGCTACTGGATATTCCGCTCTCGCGGAACATGACAGATCGGCAGGCAGCTCGGGTTTTATTGCGCCGCGATTCCGGCGTCGACGAGATCACCCGCCCGCGCCGTGACGGCCGCCGCCGCTTTTTCGGCTCCCGCCATGGCTTCCGCGCCGATCTGTTCGGCGTCGGGCTGTTTCCAGGCCTTGAGCCGCGGATAGACCTCGCGCGCGAACAGCGTGAGATTGTCGGCGGTCTGCTCGTGGGTCAGGAAACCGGCGTGGCCCATCATCAGCAGGTTGCCCATGCCGCCGCAATATTCGCAGAAGTCGACGATCTGCGCGTAGACCTCATCCGGCGTGCCGCAGAACAGAATGCCGGCCGCGATAAGGTCCTCGGCGCTCGCTGTCGCCATGGTGATGACGCGGCGATCCTTGGTGTAGCTGCGCGGCGGTGTCTGGCCGCGCAACAGCCGCGCGTTGTCCTCAGCCGACAGGAAGCCGGGTGGATTGCGGAATGGCAGATGCACGATGCCGCTTGAGCGCAGATAGCCGGCGACCAGCTCGCCGCGCTTGCGCGCCTCATCCTTGTCATGCGCTACCGCGACCAGGCCCAGATAGGCGAAGCGATCGGGTCCGGGCGCCTTGCCGCGTTTCGCCATGTAGCCGCGGCGGTAGGCATCGTAGAGCGGGCGCGTGTTGTAGCCGGAGCCGAGCGTCGCCATGACGTAGCCGCGCTCGCCAAGAAGCCGCGCCTGCGTGGTCGAGCCGGTCGTCGTCCAGATCGGCGGATGCGGCTGCTGCCACACCCGTGGCCAGACGTTGACCTGGCGGTAATTGAAATACTCGCCCTCCCAGTTGAACAAATGATCGTGCGTGGTCATTGCCTTGATGATGAAATCGAGTGCTTCCCAAAACCGGTCCATGACGCCGACCGGGTTCTGGTTGGAGGCGGGAAACTCGTAAGGCACGCCCTTGATGAAGCCCATGTCGAGGCGGCCGCGCGAGATCACGTCGATGGTGGACAGTTCCTCGGCGCAGCGCAGCGGGTCGGGCCGGTGCCCGATCGGATAGCCCAGCACGAGAAGCCGTGCATTCCTGGTGATGCGGGAGAGCACCGACAGGCCGACCACCACCGTCGACGACATGCAGGTCGCGGTCTGATGATGCTCGTTGAGCATGATGTCGAGGCCGAGCTCGTCGGCGAGCTGCCACTCGTCATAGTAGCGATGGAACAGATCGGCGGCGATGTGCGGGTCGCATTTCTGATTGAGCAGATTGACGCGCAGCGAGCCTGAATGGTCGTTCCAGGCCGGATAATAGGGCTGCTCGGTGAACTGATAGACTCGCATGGGTTTTCTTTCGTGTCGTGATTTTAACGGGCGTTCGCAAACGCCAGCACTTTTTCAGCGAAGGCTTTAGGCTGCTCGTGATCTGGGAAATGTCCCGCCCTCTCGAGCAATTCGAAGCGCGCACCGGGGATCAGCGCGCTGTAGGCGCGACCGTACGCTTCGCTGAGCATGCGGTCGTGCGCGCCCCACAGGAACAGCGTCGGAATACGGATGCGATGCAGCCGGCTCTTGAGCCGCGGATTATGGAAATACGGGTTCCAGGCAAAGCGCGCGGTGGCCTCGCGCGCGCGCGCCGCCGCCAGCACTTCGGCGTCGGGCAGCGCCTTGTAGTCGCGCGTACCGCGCGCCGCGTCGCAATAGGCGATGTCGAGAAATTCCTTCTCGGTGAGCGCGAAGATGTCGACGATGTCACGCGTTTCGCGGTCGGCGATCTTGACGCCGACCGCGTTGGCCATCACCAGCCGCGACAGCCGCGCCGTCGACTTGACCGCAATCTCGGCGGCGATCCAGCCGCCAAGCGAGACGCCCACAACCGTCACGTCGCGCAGATCGAGCTGATCGAGCAGATCGAGGTAGAAGTAGGACAGATCATCGACGCTGCGCATACCCTTGGGCAGTTCCGATCGGCCGTAGCCTGGATGCGTCGGTGCGATCACCCGCGCCGCCTTGGCCAGTTCGTCGATCGCTTCCCGCGCCGGCTCGATGCCGTTTTCAGCATGCAGAAAAAGCAGAGGACGTCCTGCGCCGCGCTCAATCACGTCAATCCGCGTTCCGTTGACGACGAGTGTGGGCGCCGCGCTTTCAACCGTCAGCGACATCCTCCCTCCTGCTCCATACAAACTGGGCGCATTCGCAGCCCGACCCGTTCTTCTAGCACGGGAAGTATGTTTTGCCAGCGCGGGCCCACTGTTGGCGGCAAGGGGGCTTTGCGCCATAAGCATGAGCGCCGCATTGTCGCAGCGTGCATGATGCGGCGCACGATAGCCAAGGGGTGGATCAATGGCCCAATCGACCGCGCAAGACAGCGTCACAACCGAACTCAATGTCGCCTACGCCAATCACGATGGCGTCGAGCTTGCCGGCGACCTTTATCTGCCGAAGGGCAAGACCGGTGCTCCGGCGCTGGTCGCCGTTCACGGCGGCGGCTGGGTGCAGGGTGCACGCACCGCGTTTCAGTATTGGGGGCCGTATCTGGCGGCGCGCGGCATCGCGATGTTCTCGATCAGCTACCGCCTCGCAACCAAGGGCAAGACCTTCCCGCAGGCCGTCCAGGACGTGCTGGCCGGTGTACAATTCGTGCGCGGCAAGGCGGGCGAGTTCGGCATCGATCCGGCGCGCATCGGGCTCTTGGGCGCTTCCGCGGGCGGCCATCTGGCGTCGCTCGCCGCGCTGAGCTGGTCGACCGGCACATTCGCCAAAGGCTACCCGCAGGACCCGTTCGCGTCCGTCGATGCCGGCGTCAAGGTGCTGATCGGTGTCTACGGCGTCTATGACATACCGGCGATGTGGACGACCTATCAGCTGCAGGGCGGCGCCGACAACAATATCGAGAAATTCATGGGCGTGCCGTTGATGGAAAGCCGGCAGCTTTATTTCGACGCCACGCCGATCAGCTACGCCACCGTGTCCAACAATAAGATCGCCGTGCTGCTCGCGACCGGCACCGAAGACGATCTGGTCGATCGCAAGGCGCACACCGAAGCGCTTATGCTGGCGCTCAAGCAGGCCGGCTTCTTCGTGCGCCCGTGCATCGTGCAGGGCGCGCCGCATTACTGGATGAACGACCCGATCGACGAGCCAGGAAGCTATTCGGGGTTCCTGGCGCCGCGGCTGATGCGCTTTCTGGCGGAGAAGTTGTAGAAGCCCTTGGGTGTCGCTTCGCTCACCCAGGCTACACCGCCTACTTCTTCTCCAGCATCAATGTGCCTTCGCGGCGAATGAGCGGTTGAATTTTTTCGGCGAGCTTTGCCAGCAGCCACGGCAGCGTGACTTGCAGATCGACACGGTCGTCGAGGACGTCGATCGTGCCGCCAACCACCTGCCCCAGCGCGCTTATGCGGAACGCCAGATTATTGCCGCTCCAGGTTTCCTCCTGAACGGCAAACAAATGACCGAAATGGGTGCGCGCGTTGGCGAGACCGGATTTGAGCCGGTGTGTCGCCTCATCCTTGCCGAGATGATGCGGGATCGAAACAAACAGCGGCTTGGACATGCGGCCTCCACAACAGCACGCCTAGTGGAGCGGATTTGACATTCGCCACTACCCAGCCGCGAACTCGGATAGCGAATGTCAAATCCAAAAGCTCCACTAGCACTTATAGTTGCTAGTGGTCCTTTGATTGTAACATTCGCATGCGAACCCGCCGAACCCGGATGCGAATGTTAGAATCGGACCACTAGAATATGGGGAGGCGCGGACGCAGCCGCTATTCCGCGGCGACGCGCTTGCCGATCGCCGCGTTGAGCGCCGGCATGACCTTTTCGGCCATGAGTTCCATCGAGCGCCGCGACAGCGCCGGATCGGTCCAGTCCTTGCCGCAATACAGCAGCGTGCCGAAATCGCCGATCTTTTCGTGCAGCGCCAGCAGCGAGTCGACGACACGATTGACGCTGCCGCGAATAACGACATTGTCGAAAATGTAGTCCAGCGTCAGATCGGCGTCGGGCATGTCGTCGCTTTCCTTGAAGCCGCCGAGCTTGTTGCCCTTTTTCAGCTTCGCCGTGAGCTGATTCATGTAGAAGCGATACGGGCTCCGGGCATCGTCGCCGCCGTAGGCCCGCGCCGTCTTGTCGTCGTCGGCGACAAAGATCGAACGCGCGACGCGCCAATTGGCGCGGTCGGCGCGGTGGCCGCCTTCGGCGCAGCCCTTGGCGTACTGGTTCCATTGGCTGAGCAGCCAGTTGGAATGCAGGAAATGCGAGGAGATCGGCCACCAGCCGCGGCGACCGAGCGCGACCAGACCCTTGGAATAAGGATCGGTCGCGGTGCCGAGGATCGGCGGGTGCGGCTTCTGGTACGGCTTGACGATGCCGCCGAGCCCGATTTCCGGCCAGCGTGTTTTCGCCGTCGAGATATTCCAGAATTTGCCAGTCAGATTGTACGGCGCCTCCCCGGTCCACAGCGCCAGAATGTGATCGATCGATTCGGCGAACATGGCGTTGCGATCGGCATCGAGCAATTCCGTCGCTTCCATGTCGGTGCGCAGCACACCGGCGCCGATGCCGAACATCAGGCGGCCTTCCAAGAGATTGTCCACGAGCGCCGCCTGCGTCGCGAGCAGCAGCGGATGGTTGAACGGCAAATTGGCAACGGCGGTGCCCAGTCTGATCTGCGACGTATAGCCGGCCAGCGAGCCGATGAAGGTCAGGCTCGACGGAATATTCTCGGCCAGGTCGGTGAGGTGCTCGCCGCAATAGCCCTCGCTGTAGCCGAGCTTGTCGGCGAGCACGAAGGCTTCGCGGTCCTCGCGCAGCGTCTCGGCATAGTTCCGCGTCAGCGGATGCACGGGCATGATGAAAAAGCCGAGCTTCATTCTCATTATCCTCCGGAAATGGCGCGGATCGGCGCAGACGGCGGGCGCGCGCAGGTTATGCGATCGCGCGACGAGGTCAATTCAGAAAGCCGGAGCGGGCGGCGCCAAGCCGCCCGCTCTGACGAACCGAGCGGCCGGGGCGCTCTTGCAGAGAGCCCAGCCATTTTGCGCTTCACGCGGCGAGCTTGGTCTCCTGCGGCGTCTCGCCGACAAGTTCGCTCAAAGGCTTGTAGGGGAAGAACAGGATCATTGTGGACGCCGCGACCAGCATGATGCACACGGCGAGCACGAGCGGGGCCACGAACGCCCCGGTCGACTGTGCGATCACACCGGTCAGATACGGCGACAATGTCGCGCCGAGAATGCCGAAGAAATTCATCAGCCCGCTGAGCGTTCCTGTCTGGTTGGGCGCGATGTCCGTGCATGTCGTCCAGAACGGGATCACATAGAACGACAGGCCCGCATTGGCGATAATGATCATCGTCACCGCAAGCGTGTTGGATTCGGTCGTCGCGGCGATCAGCGTCGTCGCGGCGTAGATGATCGCGCCGAGGCCGACGAAGGATTTGCGGTGGAAGCCGCCTTTGGTCCAGCCGGCCGAAGCCATCCAGTCCATCGCCCAGCCGGCAAAGTTGACTGCGACGAAGGCAACCAGGAACGGCAGCGCTGAAAGCGCGCTCGCCTGAATCAGCGGGATGTGCCGGTAGTGGGATAGATATTGCGGCAGCCAGGTGAGGAACAAGTACTGGCAATAGGGCAGCGCGAAATAGCCAACGTAGAACGGCCAGAGCGCGGGCGTCGTCAGCAAGAGCCGATTCGGCACCGGCGCCTGCGCGGCGCGATGTTTGGCTTCGGCGGTTTGTGCGTGCGCGCCTTCCGGCAGCGGGTCCTCGAAGTTGCGCGCATAGCTCCACCACGCGGCCGCTGCGACCAGACCCAACAGTCCGAAGATCACGAAAATCCAAGCCGCCGAGCCGGTCGTGCTCAGGATGATGCCGGCGAAGAACACGCCGGCGGCCGGACCAAGTTGGGCGCCGGACTGCACGAAAGCGGAAAACCGGCCGCGTTTCCGGATGTCGGGAATGGCGCGCGCCACCGCTGCGACGCTGGCGGGAATATACGGTCCCTCGAACGCTCCGAGCAGGACGCGGAACGTGGCGGTGAGCCACAATACGGCTGGCGCAACCGGCGTCAGCAGGACCCACACCGACCAGCCGGCCATCGACCCGGCAAGCGTACGACGGGCGCCCGCCTTGTCGGCGATCCAGCCGCCGACCGGCTGCAAGATCAGATAGCCGAGCGAAAACGCGCTCAGCATCACGCCGATCGTGGCAGGCTTCCAGGCAAATTCCTTAGCCCAGGCAGCGGCGGCGACGCTGAAATTGGTGCGATCCGCCCACAGCAGGACGCTGCCGGCAAAAAACACAGTCGCCGTTACTGCCCAGTTGATCGGTCGCGCAGACGTGCGCTTATCGCTTGCAGACATTGCGTTTCTCCCCATCCCGGTCCGAAAGCGCTCCGCGTTGGGAGTTCCGGACCTTTAAGCGGCGCGATTGTCACGTCGGCCCTTTTGGGCCGGCGCCGTTTCGGACAAGAATGATACGAATTCTTGACCAAGTCCATTCGCTGCTCATGCTCCGGCATAACAGGTCGGCAACCGGGCAGTTAGGTGATCGCGCCGGGGCACGCAAAGAAAAGGCCGGCTTGCGCCGGCCGCACGCGTGCTCGGTTATGCGAGCGGATCACTCTTGACGCTATCCGACCGCGTAGTCGAATGACTTGAAGCTCAGATGACGCACGGCGTCGGGAGCGTCCGATAGCTTGCGGATCGCGGCCCAGGTCTGCTTGTAGTTCGGGATGATCAGTTCGTTGACACCCGGCGATACCACGTTGCCCTGCACACCGTCGGGGTTGGCGAACAGCATGAAGGTTTGCTTCGGCTTCGCAGTCGCCGTTGGGTAGACGATCGCCTGAGTCGAGCCGTTTTCGTTATAGACCTCGACCAGATCGCCGGTCTTGAGCTTGAGTTCGCTCATGTCCGCTGGATTCATCTGGAGGAACGGATAAGGGAAGCGATCCGTGACAAACTCGTTGTCCTGGTCAAGGTATGAACTTTGCCAGGTAATGTTGGTTCGGCCATTGTTGATCAGGAACGGCCACTTGTCCTTCTCGGCCTGTTTGCCGGGCGCCTCCAGGCCACGCCACTTGGTCTCCATAAAGGTGGCCTTGCCGTCCTTAGTGCCGAACTTGCCGTCGCTATAAAGGCGCTTGGTGCCAACAATCTTGCCGTCCGCAAAGCCGGTGGCCGGTTCCTGGAAGCCGTTCGTGCCCATCACGCGCAGCCGCTCATAGTTGACGAACTGCCCGCCCGCCGCATTGCCGTGATAGCCGTCCATGAAGGCATCTTCCTCGGTCTTCCAGTCGAAGCCCTTGAATTGGTCTGCGTACTTCGCCTTGCCTTGTTCGCGCAGCACGCGTTCCATATTGTTGGCGATGCGCGCCGCGATCATGCTGTCGGGCATGGCCTGTCCAGGCGGGTCCATGTAGCGCTCGGTCAGCCGCATGCGGCGTTCGCCGTTCATCGAGGTGAGATTGGCTTCACCGGAGGTCGCCGCGGGCAGCCAGACATGACAAGCTTGGCCGATCTTGGTTGGCACGATGTCAACGTCGACCGCGAACAAGCCGCCTTTGTTGATTGCAGCCATGATCGCTTTCACCATCGCATCACGATCGCCGTAAGGGACCGTGAGCATGGCGTCCTTCACCATGTCAGTACGCTTTTTGTAGGCTTGCTTGAACTTGAAGGCATTGAGCGTCGTTTTGTAGTGATCGCAGCCCCAGATGTGATGGATGCCACCCTTGCCGCCGATCAGCATGGTATCGATGTAGAATGCCGGCCGCGGGCCCGGATAATCCGGCCGCACATAGCCTTCCTGATGGCCACCCATGCGCACGCAGCCGCCGCCCGGCCGGCCGATATTGCCGGTGGCGAGCGCCACGTTCACCAGCGCGGCATTGGTGCGGTAGTTGTCGTTGCCCCAGATGAGGCCCTTTTCATATGAGAACATCGTGCGGCGGCGAGCGCCGCCCGCCTTTGGCTGCGCGATCCATTCGGCAGATTGCCGAATTTGATCGACGCTTAGCCCGGTGATCCGCGCCGCGTCCGCAAGGCTGGTCTTGTTGGCCGTGACCGCCTTGTCGAAGTCCTTTGTCGAGGCGGCGATGAAGGCCTTGTCGGTCCAGCCCTTGTCGGCAATGTAGGTAAGCCAAGCATTGAATAGCGCGAGATCGGTGCCCGAGTTGATTGCAAGATGCATCACGCGGTCCTTGCCGGCTTCGACCTCGCAGGCATTCACCGTGACCGTGTGGCGCGGGTCGACGATGACGATGCGGCTCCGCTCGACCGGCTCCGAGCCGAACTCGGCTTTCTTCTTGTTGAGTGAGGTCCCACGCAGATTCGGAATCCAGTGATTGAGGAAGTAATTGGTCTGGGTTTCGAGCGCGTTGGTGCCGACGGCAACGATGGTATCGGCGAGTTCGGCGTCCTCGTAGCAATTGTTGAGTTCGCCTACGCCCATATCGCGGGTGGCGTGCACTTCGGAATTGTAGGCGGGGCGATTGTGGATGCGGATGTTCTTGATCTTCATGGCACCGAAATAGAGCTTGCCGGTGCCCCAGGTGTTCTCGTAGCCGCCGCCGGCGCCGCCATGGTCGTAGCAGGAGACAATCAGGCCGTCCTCGCCCATCTGGCTGATTACGCCGACGGTCACCCGCGCGACCAGATCGAGAGCGTCGTCCCAGCTGGTCGGCTGCATCTGACCGTAGCGCCACACCATCGGACTGGTGAGCCGCTGCAGCTCGGTGTTGCGCTGGCGGGAATAGCTCATTTCGGCAATGCGGGCGCCGCGCACCGAAGCGAGCCCCGAATTTACCACGCACTTGTCGTCCGGCTTGATGACAAGGTGGACGTCCTCGCCGTTTTGCTTGACGATGTTGTACATCGATGGGGCATACCACGCTGCAGTCTCGGCCGGCTGCTGCTTGGAAAGATCGACGCCGAACTCGTTTTGATCCGGCGCTGTGCCGCCTTGCTTGTTGATCGGCCAAGTGTAGGCGTGATAGCCGCAGCCGACGATGCAGTAGTGGCAGACGACGTTGAACTGCTTCGCATCCTTCGGGACGATGGGCAGCCGGTCGATATGACGCTTGTAAGCCATTGTTGCCTCCCTCAGAGAACGTTGGACAGTCGGCCGTACAAAAGCTCATCGACGCCTTCCGCGTAGATGTCACCCTTGTCGTCGACGCGCAGCGCGTATTGCGGGAGGTTTTGTGTGGCGTGTCCCCAGACCTCGAGCCCGCCTGCTTCGCAGTCAAAGCGCGAGTAATGGCCCGGGCAGTTCAGCGTCCGATCGATCTTGTTGTAGCCGAGCGGAAACCCCTTATGCGGACAGATTACGGAGAAGCCGACAATGTCCCCGTCGGGGCCCGAACCGGCAGGAACGCGGGTGCCGAGCTTGATGAGGACGCCGGGCGCGGCGTCGTCAGGATAACTGACGCTGAAAGGCTCGTTGACTTTCAGGTCGGAGACATTGGCGAGGCGATTCGAGGGATAATCGATCCGCGCGGCGGGCGGCGCCGCCTTAGCCTCGCGGGTCGAGATAGTGGCCGCGGCCGCGCCAGCCGCTGCCATGCCTGCCCCGCTCAGAAATCTCCGGCGGGCGAGGTTGACCATAACGTCGCATTGTTTCACGGGGTTCCTCCTTGCTTGCCGGTTCGGCGAGGGCCCCGCGAGGCGGTCCATGTGAGCAACCTCGCGCTTCTCGGCGAACGTCGCTTGTCAAAGTACGCTTATCCAGCTAGATATCTATATGTCGAGATTTCTCGACATATAGATAATATATTGATCTCTGCCGCATGTCACTCGCTAGGAAAATTGCCCTTTATGACGAAGTCTCCAGTAGCCGTTGTCAGTCATATCGGACCCGAGCAAAGCGGGGACAGATTGACAGCGCCGCATGCTCTCGCCGCGCTTGCGGCGCTCGGTCAGCCGACTCGACTTGAGATTTTTCGCCTTCTCATGCGTGCTGAGCCTGAAGGCCTACCGGCGGGCTCGCTCGCCGACGTGATCGGCTGCCCACACAACACGCTATCCTCTCACCTGAGCATTCTTGCCCGATCCGGGCTTGTACGCGGCATACGCGACGGCCGTTCGATCATTTATCGCGCCAATGTAGAGGGGATTCGATCGCTGATTGCGTTTCTGGTGACCGCTTGTTGCGACGGCCACCCCGAGCTTTGCGATCTGCAATCTGCAATTCGCCGCACATCGAGCGGCTGCGCCCCGGCCGAAAAAGATCAGAGGAGGATTTGACGTGCGCAACGAAGCTTCTAGAGACCCGTACAACGTTTTGTTTCTCTGCACCGGAAACTCGGCGCGCTCGATCATGGCCGAGGTGATTCTCAATCGCGCAGGAATGGGCAAGTTTCGCGCGTTTTCGGCGGGAAGCCAGCCGAAAGGCCAAGTCCACCCATACACGTTCGATTTGCTAAGAAGGTTGCATTTTGACGTAACCGGATTGCGCTCCAAGAGCTGGAAAGAATTTTCAGGTCCGGACGCGCCGAAGCTCAATTTCGTTTTCACTGTCTGCGACAATGCTGCGCAAGAAGCTTGTCCAATTTGGCCCGGCCAACCGATGACCGCGCATTGGGGCGTGCCCGATCCGGCAGCGGCTACAGGGACCGAAGCGGAAGTGCGCTTTGCCTTTGCTGATGCCCTGCGCATGCTCACAAACCGGATAAATATTTTCGTCAGCCTGCCACTCAATTCGTTGGATCAATTGACGTTGCAGAAACAGCTCGATGCGATCGGCAAGGTCAAAGAAGTTACACAGAAACCTGCAACTGCAGCGGAATGAGATAGTTTTCGGATCCTCCTCCAACCTTGAGCCCAGGACATGTCCACTTTCGAGCGTTATCTCACCATTTGGGTCGCACTTTGCATCATCGTGGGTATCGCGCTCGGGCACTTCTTTTCTGCGATCTTCCATGCCATCGGCTCACTTGAGATCGCAAAGGTGAACCTGCCGGTCGCGATCCTCATCTGGCTGATGATCATTCCGATGCTCGTTAAGATCGATTTTGCCGCTTTGTCGCGGGTCAAGGAGCATTGGCGCGGTATTGGCGTGACACTTTTTGTCAACTGGGCGGTGAAACCTTTCTCCATGGCACTGCTGGGCTGGATTTTTATCGGATGGTTGTTCAAGCCGTATCTTCCGGCAGATCAGATAAGCAGCTACATCGCCGGCCTCATCCTGCTCGCGGCGGCGCCGTGCACGGCGATGGTATTCGTCTGGAGCAATCTCTCGGATGGAGAACCGCATTTCACCTTGAGCCAAGTAGCACTCAATGACGTCATCATGGTGTTCGCCTTCGCTCCAATCGTGGGGCTTCTGCTGGGCATATCGGCGATTACAGTGCCGTGGGAAACGTTGCTGCTCTCGGTCGGTCTTTACATTGTGGTACCGGTCATTCTAGCGCAGGCCATCCGACGAACCGTGATCTCCGGCGGAGGGAGTGCCGCACTTTCGCGGTTCTTGTCCACGCTGCAACCGGTTTCCCTGCTGGCACTGCTTGCAACACTGGTGCTTCTGTTCGGTTTCCAAGGGCAGCAAATACTGGCGCAACCCCTCATCATCGCGATGCTGGCTGTGCCGATCCTTATCCAGGTCTACTTTAATTCCGGTCTCGCCTATCTGCTCAATCGCGCCGCCGGCGAGGCCCATTGCGTTGCGGCCCCGTCAGCCCTCATCGGCGCCAGCAACTTCTTCGAGCTCGCAGTCGCTGCTGCAATCAGCCTGTTTGGCTTCAACTCGGGGGCGGCACTGGCCACGGTCGTCGGCGTTTTGATTGAGGTGCCCGTCATGCTTTCCGTTGTAAAGATCGTCAACGGCACTCGTGGTTGGTACGAAGCCGGCGCGACAATGCGGCGGCGCCCCGCAGCCAACAGGTCGCGCGGCTAGACGGATGGATGTGTGTTCCAACAATTCGTCGCATCGTGGTCCTGTCGTCGAGCGCCAAGTTTTCCTAAAACGATCAAGATCGTCAGATTTGAACACATTCCGCCATACGCTATTCCGTCATGCCGGCGCAAGCCGTCTGGCCGCACCGCTCGCTTTAGCGCGTCCGCAGATTTTCGGGTGCCCAGCGCAACAATCCTTCATCAGGAAATCCACTAATCCGCGAAGGACTTCATAGCTCGCGGTGTAAATGATCGAGCGCGCTTCCCGGCGTGAAGAGAGGAGTCCGGCACGTTCCAGTTCCTTCAAATGGAATGAAAGGTTCGATGGAGAGACACCAATCCTGTCTGCAATCTCGCCGGCGGGGAGACCAACTGGACCAGCGCAGACCAGAAGCCGAACGATTTCCAGGCGATTTTCCTGCGACAGGGCGCCGAAACCCAACAGGGCTTGACTTTGGTCCATTTTTCAATCATCCTTGAAACATAGAACTATTGAAGGATAACCCCGATGCTCGGTCAAAGCCAGGCCCTTCTCAACTCCAGCCCTCTTCAGGGGGGCGAAATCTCCGCCGCGGATCTCCTCGAACGCCTTTCGCAACACCGCGGGAAAAGGCTCGCCTTTCGCTATGAAGGGCGGGACGTTTCAATCGGATATCACGTCACCGAGGTGAAGAGCGGCACGTTTCAAGCGCTCGACTGTGGCGCCAATTACGAAACCTGGCACGAGACATTCATTCAGCTTTGGGACGTGCCCCCCGAAGATGATCGCGGTCTATTGCCGGTGGCAAAGTTCCTCGCGATCATCGGCAAGGTCGCGGAAGTCGTGCCATTTGACTCTCGAGCTAAAATGACTTTTGAAGTCAGCGATGGCAAGTGCGCCATGCAGCTTTATCGCGCTTCCGGTTTCGAGATTGACGGTGACATTGTCAGGGTCGACCTGACGCAACGACCCGCAAGCTATAAGCCGCGCGATCGCTGGCTCGAACAACTACAAGCGCAACAATCTGCTTGCTGCTCTGTTTCGGCGACCGCAAAGCCCTGCTGCAATTAGGACGACTACCCAACCACCAGCCGCGCATCCAGTCCTTCCGAACAGGGCGGTCGTGATCGCAGCGCGGGGTGTCATCCAAATATTCGTGTGACGATCGTGCTATTTGCCGGGGGTGCTTGCGCCCGTTCATTTCGCGCGACATCGGCAGCGCGGGCGGCACGTGCATAGTTCGTTCCACTCTTCAATTATCAGTCAGCACCGACATTCGGCCGAAACAGGCAGCAGGGCGGGACGCGCCCCCCCACAACGAAAGAGGCCGGGCTTTCACCCGGCCTCCGCCGTATTCTCAAGAGAGCTAGGTCGTCACCCGCGGCGTGCTTCCACGCTAAATCCGTTGGTTCGGCCGCCCCCTTCCTGTCGAGTCACTTCGCGGACGAAAGCTCGATGCCGAGATTGGCCTTCCAATAGGCCTTGATCGCAGCCACCGTGCTCGGCGGCAGCGGGCCGAAGGCGATATCGGTCGCCATCTTCTGACCCTTTTCGAAGCCCCAATCGAAGAACTTGGTCACGCTCTCGTTCATGGCCTTGGGTGCATCCTTGCGCAGAATCTGCCAGGTGCAGCCGGAGATTGGCCACGTATCGTCGCCGGGCTGATTGGTCAGGATGACGTAGAAGTCCTTCGCCTTGGTGAAGTCCACATTCGCGGCGGCGGCCTGGAATCCCTTCAGACTGGGACTCACTGTCTTACCAGTGCTGTTGATCATGCGCGCATAGGCGAGCTTGTTTTCCAGAATGTAAGCGTATTCCACATAGCCGATCGCGCCTTGAATCCGCTCCACGTAGGCGGCGACACCTTCGTTGCCCTTGCCGCCGACGCCGGCCGGCCAAGCTATCGTCACGTTGGCGCCGAGCTTGGTCTTCCATTCGGGGCTGACCTTGGACAGGTAATCCGCGAACGTGAAAGTCGTGCCGGATCCATCAGAACGATGCACGACGGTGATGGCCGTGTCGGGCAATTTCAAGCCGGGATTGAGTTTGGTAATATTAGGATCATTCCACTTTTTGATTTCACCCATGTAGATTTGCGCGACGACTGGGCCGGACAGAACGATCTCTCCTGGCTTGATGCCAGGCAGATTGTAGACCAGGTCCTCGCCGGCAATGGCCGTCGGGAACTGGATCAGATTGTGTTTGGAGAGATCGTCCGGCGTGAGCGGCATGTCGCTGGCGCCGAACGCAACCACTCCGCCCTCGATCTGCTTGATGCCGCCGCCGGAACCGATCGACGCATAGTTTACCTGAATGCCGGTTTCCTTTTGATATGCCGCGGCCCACTTGGCGACCAGCGGGTAAACCCATGTGCTGCCCGCGCCTGTGATGGTCTCGGCATGGGCGCTCATCGTGAATGAAACAGTTGCAGCAACAACGGCTGCAACTAGCTGCGATCGCATGCAGTCCTCCTGATTATCGAGGGTAAATCTGTGGTCTCTCTCGGATCGTCGCCCGAGACACGCTGGCACTAGTTGGGCTCATATTATTTCAGTTTGATGACAGCGCCGTGGCTGCTCTGTGCTGCACTGCACATACGCCTGGGCCTCAAAATTTGCTCAGCGATTCCAGTGGCATCGGCCAGCAAGAAATCTTGACCGAATGATCCAGTTTTCGGAACCGGACGTTTCCCGTGCGTCACTCCGTCGCGAGCCGAAAACTGCCAAATACGCCATCCAGCCACGGAGCCGCATTCGCTGTTTTTCCCTTCATTTCAATGGCTTGAACTGTCATCTAACTGTCATCTAGCGCCCCTAGAACGTTGGCCTACGTGACGTTGCGAGGCGCGGCGGCGGTTCAGCGCAGCGAATTTATGTCCCTGGCGGGGTGGTCTATTGGCCGGCAGACAAGACTCAATCCTGCGATCGCGCCCAGCGACGCCGGAAGCTTGTCGGTTGCCAGATACCCATCCTGCCGAAGCTGCGCGGGTGGCCTTGCGCCGCAACCGGTTCCTCGTTTGACTGGGCGCTCCAGCAGTCATTCGTGGGAGTGTTTTCATGGAGCCTGCGCGGAGGCGTTCCGTGGTTGACGTTGTATTGCAACAACCGGCTTCGGCGTTCTCAACCGGGCGGGCAGCGCGTGAAAAGGTGATGGACCGCCTGCGCCTCGGCGACATCATCTTTCGCCACCTCACTCGCGCCGCGGCCGTGGCAGTGCTGCTGCTGCTGACCGGCGTCATTGTGTCGCTGATCATCGGTTCATTGCCGGCGATCAACAAGTTCGGGCTGAATTTCCTGGTTTCCGGGCAGTGGGATGCCGTGGCCGACCAGTTCGGCGGTTTGCCTGCGATCTACGGCACAATTGTCACCTCGCTGATCGCCATGGTGATCGCAATCCCGGTCGGGCTGATGATCGCGTTCTTTCTCACCGAGCTATGCCCGATGTGGCTGCGCCGTCCGATCGGCATCGCGGTCGAACTGCTCGCCGGAATACCGAGCATTATTTACGGCATCTGGGGACTGTTCATTTTTGCTCCAGTCCTGCAGCAGACGCTGCAACCGTTCCTGATCGATACTTTAGGGAATGTGCCGATCATCGCGCCGCTGTTCGAGGGCCCCCCGTTCGGAATCGGATTGCTGACCTCCGGGCTGGTCCTGGCGATTATGGTGTTGCCGTTTATATCGTCGATCTCGCGGGACGTATTTGAGGCAGTTCCACCGGTGCTCAAGGAGGCGGCCTACGGCGTCGGCTGCACCACCTGGGAGGTGTTTCGCTACGTCATCCTGCCGCATACGCGGGTCGGCGTCATCGGCGGCGTGATGTTGGCGCTGGGCCGCGCGTTGGGCGAGACCATGGCGGTCACCTTTGTCATCGGCAACGCGCATCGCATTCCGACTTCCATTTTGGCGCCCGGAACGACCATCTCGGCCACGATTGCCAACGAATTCACGGAAGCGGTGGGCCGACTGTACACCTCTTCGCTGATCGAGCTCGGATTGATTCTGTTCGTCATCACCTTCATCGTGCTCGCTATCGCGCGTTACATGCTGATGCGCATCGAGCGCCGGATTGGATAAGTCAGATTGGACAAGAGCATGGCCAGCCGCTACGCCATTCGCCGACACCGCAATACCGCCGCCACCGGGCTCGCATTGGCTGCCACTGCACTTGGGCTCGGCTGGCTGGTGCTAATCCTGGGCTCGCTGCTGTGGCACGGCTTTTCCGGCTTGTCGTTGTCGACCTTCACCGAGATGACGCCGCCTCCCGGATCGAGCGGCGGCCTGCTTAACCCCATCGTCGGCAGTCTCATCCTCACGGCTCTCGCCGTCGCCATCGGGACACCAATCGGCGTCCTCGCCGGAACCTACTTGGCCGAGTACGGCCGCTACGACCGCCTCTCCAGCGTCGTCCGCTTCATCAATGATATTCTTCTGAGCGCACCGTCGATCGTCATCGGGTTGTTCGTGTACCAAATCATGGTCGCGCCGATGGGCCATTTTTCCGGTGTTGCCGGCAGCGTCGCGCTGGCCATGCTCGTCATACCGGTGGTGGTGCGCACGACCGAGGACATGCTCACTCTGGTACCGAACTCGCTGCGTGAGGCTGCCACCTCGATCGGCCTGCCGCGATCGATGACGATCACGCGCATCTGCTATCGCGCCGCACGCGCCGGAATGGTGACCGGGGTGCTCCTGGCGGTCGCGCGCATCAGCGGCGAAACCGCACCGCTTCTCTTCACCTCGCTGAACAATCAGTTCTGGAGTCTTGACCTTAATCAGCCGATCTCCAGTCTGCCGATCGTGATCTTCCAATTCGCGCTCAGCCCTTACAAAGAGTGGCAGGAGCTGGCGTGGGTCGGCGCCCTCATCATCACCCTCGCAGTGTTGGCATTGAGCATCACCGCCCGCACGCTGGTAGGGAATAAGAACCAAGCGACGTAGCGCATCTCGGATGCACGCGCCGCCGTCACGCACCCTCCATCACCGGCAGAGTCAGCACCGACGGATATTGCGCCGAATGATAGATCGTGTCGGCGCCGATCTTGTCGGGCGTGTAATAGTGCGTCCACAGCACGTCGGTCACCGCCGAATCGCCGTTGACGATTTCCAGCCGGACCCGGCTGCCGGCCTTGAAGCGATGCGCCATCGGCTCGACCGAAATATCGAAGCGGTAGACTTTTCCCGGCTTGATCGGCTCCGGACTGACGTGCGTGTGATAGGGCTCCATCTCGGTCGATTTTTGCGGATCGAGCGCGCGGTGTGAGGCGCGCAGCCAGCCCTTGGTGATCCAGAATGACGCCGGATTGAGGCCCTTGGCACGATCCTCGGCCGGCTGCGGCATCTGCTCGGAGATTTTGACGAAAAAATCCATGTCGTTGCGCGTCGAGGCGGCGTGCAGCGTGAGCTTGATGGGTCCGGCGATTTCCAGGTCGCGCTCAAGCGCCGCGGTGGTGAAAGTCAGCACGCGGCGCGCCGGATCGGGCTGGTTGTTCGGCCCGAAGCCGATGACGCCGAGCATCCAGCCCGGATCGGGATAGCGGTAGGTGGTTTTCTCCTCGCCGGTCGCCGGCTCGCGCGTCAGCATGCCGTCGTTGAGCGAGGTGACGCTGCCGGATTTCTGTTCGCTCAAATTCCACGACACGTAGCGGACGCCCGCGGGCGGCCAGGTGTCGGCGGTGCGCATCGCATCGGCGCCGCGAACGAAATACTCGACGGCCGGCCGCGACGCATAGTCGCTATCCTTGCCTTTCAGATAGTGCTCGTAGAACGGCAGCAGCAGCTTTTCGTGCAGCTCGACGCTGTTGAATTCGCGGTTGGCGACGAAGGCATTGATGGGGCCGACCATCTTCAGCTTCTTCGGACCCCGGGCGCTGCGGTAGCCGTCGATGTTGCCCCGGGTGTGCAGATCGACCTTGCCCCACACGCCGACCGAATAGAGCGGCACCTCGATCTCGTGCAGCCGCTCGGCGGCGCAGCGTTCACGCCAGAAATCGTCGTAAGTCGGGTGCTGCCCCAAGAGCAGATTGAGGTCGCAGGTCTGCTCGCGCGGATGCTCGCCATTGGCCGGATTGCGATTGATGATGCGATTCTGATTCCACCAATAGCTGCCGAAGAAGTCGCCGAGGATTCCGCCCTGATAGACCGAGGCGCGGTACGGATCGTTGAGCCCGTCGAAGGCGGCGATGCAGGCGAGCGACGGCGGCTTCTGGATCGCCATCCACCATTGCGACATGCAGAAATACGATTGGCCGATGCCGCCGACCTTGCCGTTCGACCATGGCTGGCGGCCGAGCCATTCGATGACGTCGAAGAGATCCTGCTGCTCGTTGCGATCGAGCAGGCGGAATTCGCCGCCCGATTTGCCGCAGCCGCGCACGTCCATGTGGGCGTAGACGTAGCCGTGGCGCTGGTAGAAATCGATCGGCCCGGTTTCGCGCCAGAGAAACTGCGGCGTCGCCGGCAGCGCGTTGTTGTCATAGCGGTACGGCGAAGGTGCCAGCAGCACCGGAAACCGCCCCTCGCCTTCCGGCATGTAGAGCGCCACCGCGATCTCCACGCCGTCATGGACGCGGATTTTAACTTCGTGCGGCTGTGCGAGCGGCATCGTTTCTCCCCCCAATACGCTTATAGCCGTTGCAACACTGAGGCTTAACATGCCGTGGGCAGATGCCCAAGAGATGGCCAAGAGACGGCAGAAGACGCCGAACCGGCGGCGCCGGCATGACGCGACATTGCGTCCGCGGGCCGCAATGGAACCGGATACGGGCTGTGTTAAGGTTTTGGCATTCGACCGGTCCCACCCAACGCGGCGCGTTCGTCCGCGTCGCTTCCGCGCCTTTCGCCAAGAGACAGGAGAGTACCATGCGCATGCTCCGGCTTCCCTTCATAGCCGCCGCAGCAACGATCGCGTTCGCCCTTTTGCTGACCGCCGGCGCTGACGCGCAGACCAAGGTCACGATCGGCAAGATCGTCGGCGGCGACGGCTTTCACGTGCCGACCTACGTCGCGCTCGACGAAGGCTTCTTCAAGCAAGAGGGGCTCGATGCCAGCCTGATCGAATTGCAGGCCCCCGCCCAGGTGACCGCCGTGCTCTCCGGCAATCTCGACTGCGCGCCGATCCCGTCGGGCGGCGCGCAGGCGGCGTTGAGCGGCGCCAAGATCATGTACATCGTCGGTGAATCGCTGAAGTCGCAGTGGACACTGACGACGCGCCAGGACATCAACAAGCCCGAGGACCTCAAAGGCAAGACGATCGGCCTCGGCCGCCCCGGCGGCGCCGACTACGACGAAGTCCAGGCCGTGTTGCATCGATTCTTTCACATGGACGCCGGCAAGGATTACAAGGTCATCTCGTTCCAAGGCGAACCCGAGCGTATCGCGGCGCTGAGCAATGACGACATCCAGGGCGCCGGGCTTTCCATCCCGCACGCCGTTGTCGCACAGCAGGCCGGGTTGAAAGTGCTGCTGCGCACCGGCGACTATATTCCGCGCGCCGGCGGCACCATCTTTTGCATGCAAAGCTTCGTCCAGCAGCATCCCGAGACGGTGAAAAAGATCATTCGTGCCATCGCCAAGGCGGTGATGTATTTCCGCACCAACAAGGAAGGCTCGATCAAGGTGCTCGAGCACCATATCGCCAGCATCAAGAACGATAAGGAGGCGGGCCTGATCTGGGATCAGCTGCACGATTCCTACGGCGCCGAGGTGCCGCCCGCCCTGTTCCGCGCAATCCTCGAGTTCGCGCCGTCAGACCATGATCGCCGCACGGCAATGGCCGGCCAGCAAACCGCTGCCCGATCCCGAGCAGTTCATCGCCCGCAAGCTGCTCGATGACACGCTCAAGGAGATGAACTACGTGCCGACGAAGCTCGCGGCACCGGCGAAGGCGAACTGACATCGGGTTCCAATCTCGCCGGTTTCGTTTGAGCGACGTGTATCGTCATTGCGAGGCCCGAAGGGCCGAGGCAATCCACCGGGCCCCCCGCCATCGCAAGCCGCCCGTGGATTGCTTCGCGGAGCCTGTCATCGGACCGCGCGACTTCGCGCGGGTCCGTTGGCTCGCGATCACGCAAGCGCTCCCGTTCTCGCGATGCGAATTTTTTCGCACCCGAGTTATGAGGCACGCCATTCCCAAGAACGACGCCACCTTCTCGATCTTCGTCAGATGTCTCCGGCGGTGGAAAGCCCGAAGCCATCACGATCGGACGCGGCGCACGGTAGCCCGGAAACAAAACAAACAGAGAAAAAAGGAAGCCGAACGCCGACAGACGCGGGTCTCCCTGCTTCACCTTGCGGCGAAGCGCGCACCCTGGCCAGGGCGCGCTCGCCTGTCGGCGTTCCACTGCGGCTCTGCCCTTGGGACTCGCGCATCCCAAGGTGCGTTCCCGGACCATGTTTCGCGGAGCGAGCGCCTTTGGTGGCGGGGGTCTCCCGCCGGCGTTCGCCCCGGTTACAGCGAGCACCTCGCATGCCGGTCATAGTGCCGGCAGACTGATGTCCGAGCCGCCCGAGTGCGAAGGGGACGAACCCTCCGCCCGCGGGCACCGCACCCGCTCCCGCCAGCCATCGTCACCGGCTGACGTCCTTCACGGAGAGCGAGAGGCCGGCCTTTTAGTTTGCACGAGCGCAGAGTCAAGCCGAATCATTGGCGCGCGCTTCTGTTTGATTCAGCACCGCTTTTCGCTCCGCGCGTTCTTCAGTCCGGCGCGTGATCAGAGAAATTTGAGCGAATCAAAAATAATCAACGTCGTCTGCGACGACATCCGGCATCATGAATTCGAATGCCAGAGGATGCTCTTGGTGCCGTCGCCGATTCCGACATGACGACGCCGGCAGATCGTCAAGACTGGAGAATGCGGCGGACACATTGCTCTGCGAAATAGGGAATCATGGTGAGCTTCCCGGGATCGATTGAGTGGTAGCCTCGGTCGGAGGCGATACCGATATCGCAGCGCCGGTGAAGCTCGCTTTTTGGGTCGTAAATATCCGTGTCGCCCCAGGCTACGATGACGCCGCCCTTTACGCGGACATCGTTTAGGGCAACGTCATTGAGCGATCTGAGACTTGGCACAAAATCCGAAATCGCCGCAATCGTTCGTGTCAGAATGATGGAGCGCTTCGGCTCCGGCGGGTAAGTCGGCCAATCCGGAGGATTGATTTTGGCTGAAATGCCCTGAAGACATTCCGGATACCACGTCAGGTACAGCTGTCTATCAGGGAAGGTCACAACCTCGCCGAACGGGCCTGATACTACGGTGATGCTCGGAGGCAGTTCGACGTCTGGCGGCAGGGTGAGGCTCACTCCGTATTTGAGGCGATGCAGCCAGGGCCTATGCGGCTTCAAACCCATCGTTTCGTCGACAGCCAAGCGACCATCCCACAGTGCATTGACCACATGCCGGAATTCATCGCCGACCCGGCCGTCCCGGCTCTCGGCTGAGACACAAAGCATGGCCTTCTGACGATCTGCGCCGAGCACGCGATGCCCGAGGCGCAGCTCAATTCGCGGATGATTGGCAACGCAATTTTGGAGCTCGCGTGCCAGATCCTCCGGATTGATTGCGACTTCCGGAGTCTCGAAGACTTCAAGCGCGACCTCGGGATCGAAGGCAGCACTGCGATCACCCGCGGACCAGCCTCTCAAGGGCACGCCGAGATCCGAGCCGAAATATGCCCGCTCGCGTCCGTTTGCAGCTTCTGAAACCAGCCGATGCACCTCCTTGAGATACGCGCCTACCGTATCGGGATCGCGTTGACTGTTCCTGTGCACGACATAGTTCGTTCGCGCCGACGTTTTGATCTCACCGATTGGAATCCCGAGGTGGCGCTCGAAAAACGGGGCGAAGGCCAGTGCGCCTTCGACCATCGTTCGGGCGGTTCGGAGTGTTGGATCGGCCGCATACATATAGCCCAGGTGAATCTTGCCCTCGTTTGCGACCGCGGTTCGGCTTAACAAGGAATTGGCTTGCTCGAACAGCACGACATTTGCGCCTTGTTCGGCCAACGCCAGTGCCGTGCAGCATCCCTGCAACCCGCCACCCAGAACAGCTACTGCCATGGTGCAACCAGCGCTCGGCAATCAAGATATTCTGTGAAGGTCTAAAGAAATCAGACCGATGCCCAACCGTCGGCGATCCGCGCTGATACCGAGCTGGAAAGGCGATAGCACATCGCCAAAGGAGAATTGCAAGACCGCGTCGGTGCCTTGACTCTCCAAGAGTAGCTCCTTGCGAATGGTGTGGCTGGCAGGAACGGACCATGTCGCGGACGGCGACCCCAAATCGTCGGCGACGTTTACGGTTA
This sequence comes from uncultured Alphaproteobacteria bacterium, assembly GCA_963729965.1. GTDB lineage: Bacteria > Pseudomonadota > Alphaproteobacteria > Rhizobiales > Xanthobacteraceae > BOG-931. The sequence goes on along the minus strand of CAVSPX010000002.1, from coordinate 540,625 downwards.
CCTCCGTTCCCGCCTTTCCGAAGGTTGTGAAGGTAATGTTCGCCGTCCATAGGCCACGATGATTAGAAATGGGCAACCGCAGAGTGGCCAACGGCCCGTCGCTCCAAATTTCCCCAATTTTCCGCCGACGACCATCCCGTCACAAGGAGGTCAATACCTGGTTCGCCGAAGCCAAATCCAAGTGTTGATGTTTGGCGCGACGCGTTTTGAGCCTGTCCCTGCACTATCCGCAAGATGGCTGCGTCGAGCGGTTCTCCTGCCATTCCGCCCGCAAGACCTGCATTCTCTGGCTCCCGGCAGCTCATCTCGATTTGAGGAAATGAAAACTGCCGCATGGCCCTTCCGATAAAGTCAGCGGCAAACGGCACTGACGGCCCATCATAGAACAGAAACCTTCCCTCCTTGGGGACGCAAAGCCGATCGAGAACAGTCGCGAGCGCGGTCAACCGCTCGCTCTCGGGCACGACCGGCCAAATCGTCTCGAGCATGCCAAGGCCGAATTCGAGCCATACGGCGCGTCTCCAAAGCCGGTCTTTTCTGTGATACTTGGCATGAGTTGAATCGGCATACGCCCGCTTAAAGTAAACCGGCTTGTCGACGTAGTGAAGATTGCCCTCGCGCGCCAATTTTCCGACCCACACGAATTCCTCGAACGCGCTGTCGAAATCCGTGCGGCGAATAGGACCAATACGATCGATCGCCGTCTTGCGGATCAATCCGCGGAACGGGACGCCGTTCAGTGTTTCAAAAATGGAAAGACTGCGATCGATGGCAGGGCCCGTGACCGAGGGAGGTTTCGTCCAGTGATCGGAAATGCCAAACCATTTGATGGCGCTGAAATAGCAAACGCCGTCCGGCTCGATCGTCGACTTGGCGAACAACTCGGAAATGTAATCGCTGGTCGTATAGTCGTCGTGCTGCCAAAAGCAGAAGAAATCATAATCCGGTTGTGACATCAGCCAGTTGATGTTACCCGCCCATCCGAGCCGACGAGCCTGCACAACGAGCGAGAAACGCGGATCGGCGAGAAAGGGCTGGCACGCCGCCGCGGTGTCCGTATCGTCGCCATCAACCGAGATTAGAACGCGAAAGTCGGGATGATCTTGTTTGGCGATCGATTCCAGCGCCTCCCCGATGACATCTGCGCCGCGGAAGGCGGGCATTCCTATGAGAATCCGAGCTTCCGTCATACGCAACGACCTCAACGCCGGATACGCTCGCACCGGCCGTTCGGCCTCGCTCGCCGAAGAAACGTGTCTCGCTAATCTGCAGGCTCGTCAATCGGCGTTGATGTGGCCCGGCCGCCAGCGGCTCAAGCGCTCTTCGAGCAGCTTGACCAGTCCGGTCATGACGAGCGACAGGCCGGCGAAGACGATGAGGCCGGCGAACACCACATCGACCCTAAAACCGCTCGCGGCGCGCACCATGATGACGCCGAGGCCGTCCTGCGAACCGAAAAATTCCGACACGACGACGCCGAGTACCGCGCGGCCGATGGCGAGCCGCAGGCCGACGATAATGAACGGCAGCGCATTCGGCACCACGACGAGCCGCGCAATGTCCCATTCGCCGGCGCCGAACGAGCGCACGACGTTGACGAGAAGCTTGTCGGCATTGCGCACGCCCTCATAGGTATTGATGAGGAGCGGGAACAGGGCGCCGAGAAACACCACGGCGACCTTCGACCACAAGCCGATGCCGAACCAGAGCATCAACAGCGGCAGAAACACCAGCCTGGGCGTCGCGTTGAATGCGGTGACGAACGGATCGAACATGGCGTTGAGCGTGTTCGAACGGCCGAGCAGGACGCCCACCGGCAGGCCGACCACGATCGCAAGCGCGAGGCCGAGCGCGAACGCCGTGGCGCTGACGCCTAGCGGCGCCCACAGCGAGCCGGTGACGATCATGTTCCACAGCGTGCCGGCCACTTGGCTGGGCACGGCGAAGAACAGTTTGGTGCCCGCCTTCATCGGAAAGACGTAAGGCGTGAACTGCCAGACCAGGAGCAGCAGCACGATGCTGCCGGTGCCGTACACCGTCGGCTCGAGCCGCCGCCACACGCTGCGGCCCGGCGCGGCATCGGCGCTTTCGCGCCCGGCGACCGCAGCTTCAAGGATTTGGGTCTCGGCCATGATGCTAATGCCCTACCCGCCACGGGAACGCGGCGCGCTCCGCCCAGCGAATGCCCTCGGTCAGCACCACCGCGATCACCATCACGGTGAGAATGCAGGCAAACATCTTGTCGATCGCGAACAGATCACCGAACTGCGAGATGGCGAAGCCGATGCCCTCCGAGGCAGCGAAGAACTCGCCGACCAGCACGCCGATCAGAGCGCGGCCGACTGCGATGCGGGCCGCGGCCACGATGTAGGGCAGCACGCTCGGAAAGATCACCTTGCGATAGAGATCCCATTCGCCGCCGCCGAGCGAACGCACCACGTTGATCAGCAGGCGATCGACCGCGCGCACGCCGGCACAGGCGTTGAAAATGAAAGGAAATACCGAAAGGCTGAAGACGATAATCGCCTTTCCGGCTATGCCGACGCCAAAGAAGATGACGAGCAGCGGCGCCAACGCGACCAGCGGGCTCGCGTAGAAGATGGTCATCAGCGGGTCGAGCGCCCAGCCGACGCGCATGCGCCAGCCCATGACGATGCCGAGCGGCACGCCGATGATAACGGCAGCGCCGAGGCCGACGAAGAACGGCACCGAAGAGACGGCGAGGTCGTGGGCGAGATCGCCGCTTTCGACCAGATCGAGAAAGCCCGCGCCGATCAGGCTCGGCTTCGAGATGAACAGCGGATTGAACGGCACGACCAGAAAGATCGCCTGCCAGGCCGCGAAGAACAGCACCACCGCCAGTGCGCCGAGCAGCGGTTTGCGGTAGCGCACCAGGAATGGCAGCGCGATGATTGCCGTACCGGTCGCCAGATTGGTCGAAACGTCGGCCATCGTCTATACCACGATCTCGTCTTTCAGCGTATTCCAGATTTCAAGTTTCAGATCGTTGAATTCCGGCGTCACCCGCATCTCGTATTCGCGCGGCCGCGGCAGCTCGATGGCGAAGATCTTCTTCGCCCGGCCCGGGCGCTTGCTCATCACCATGACGCGGTCGGACAAATAGATCGCCTCGTCGATCTGATGGGTGACGAACAGTACGGTCTTTTTCGCCTCGCGCCAGATGCGCAGCAGTTCGACCTGCATCAGATCGCGGGTCTGCGCGTCGAGCGCCGCGAACGGCTCGTCCATCAACAGCACGTCCGGATCGGTCGCCAGCGCCCGCGCCAGCCCGACGCGCTGCTTCATGCCGCCGGACAATTCGTGCGGATAGTGCCGCTCGAAGCCGGAGAGGCCGACCAGCTTGACCAGGCGCTCGGAAACAGCCCGGCGCTTGTCGGCCGGCACCCGCTTGAGTTCGAGGCCGAGCTCGATGTTGTGGGCCACGGTGCGCCACGGCAGCAGCCCGAATTCCTGAAACACCATGGCGCGATCGCTGCCCGGGCCGGTGATGCGCTTGCCGTGCATCAGTATATCGCCCGAATCCGGCCTGGTCAGGCCGAGCAGGATATTGAGGAAGGTGCTCTTGCCGCAGCCGGACGGCCCGACGATGGAAAGAAACTCGCCTTCCTGGACATCGATGTCGAAATTGCCCAGCGCGCGCACCGGCGCGCGACTTGGCGGCCGGAAGGTCAGGCTGACGTTGCGGCCCTGGATGTAACCGGTCATGCGCGGGCCCCGACGCGCCGGCGGGCATATCGGCCGATCATGGAACGCATGATTGCTTAGACTTGGCGGCGTCGCAACCGGGGTCGATTGCCGCACGATCGCAGCCGGTGGACACAATCGACGCGTGTTGGGCCTCTGTCCGGCGCCCTTGGGCCTGGAACTCGCGAAGGAAAGTTCCGCGATCGAATTCGGCGCGGTGTGTCGCCAAAGACACAGCCAAAACGCTGCGCTGTGCGTTGGAGCGGCATCTACCACTTCACGTGTCAGGGGAACAAAATGCAAAAGATCGCTCTGTTCGGAATTGCCGCCGCAGCCATGCTGGCTGCCGCACCGGCTTTCGCCGCCGATTTGGCGCCAGTCGCCGCGCCAATGTACAAAGCGCCACCCATGATGGTGCCGCCGGCGAGCTGGACCGGCTTCTATATCGGCGCCGACATTGGCGGCTCTTGGTCGCACACCAATGGCAGCTGGACCGGCCTGCCGTCGGCGGCGGCGTTCGGCGTCAACCCCACCGGCGGCAGCCTCAACGGTTCGGGCTTCCTTGCCGGAGTCCACGCCGGATACGACTATCAGTTTGCGCCGACCTGGGTGTTCGGCGTCGAGGGCGATTGGACCTGGACGCACGACCCCGGCTCCAACAGCCAGGCCTGGACCGTGTTCGGCACGGGCGCGCCGTTTGGCGGCGGTGCGGCAACGACGATGAACTCCACCGTCGATTGGCTCGCCTCGTTCCGCGGCCGCCTGGGTTACCTGGTGACGCCGAACGTGCTCGCCTACGCCACCGGCGGTGTTGCCTGGGGCGACGTGCATTACAGCGGCACGGCGTCTGCTCCAACGGCCGGTTATCTGGCAAGTACCTCGTTCAGCAACACGTCCGACGGCTTCGTGGTCGGCGGCGGGCTCGAATGGGCGATGACGCATAACTGGTCGCTGCGCGCCGAGTATTTGTTCTATCACCTCAACAGCAGCGCGGGCGCGACGGTCACGCCGGCGGCGTTCCCGGCCTTCCCGTCAAGATTCTCCTGGAGCAGGACGAACGTCGACGTTGCCCGCGCCGGGCTGAGCTACAAGTTCTGACAAGCGGCAAAGACGGCTATCAAACGCAGGCCGCGGACTCGTCCGCGACCTGCGCTCATTTCATCCCAGTTTGCGGGTCAATGAGGTCCTCTCGCCAAGCGTGTCGCGCACATAGATCAGATTGACGGCGGCGAAGGCGACAACCGCAATGGGCGCAGCGAAGATAACCGCGATCGCGCCGAACAAATAGGTGACCGTGATCATGCCCAGCAGCATCACGGCGGGCGGAATGTCCACCATGTGACGCTGGATGAGGGGCTCGGCCAGCTGCCCCTCGATCTGATGGATTATAAGATACGCAAACAACGTCCAAAGGGCCGCGTCGGGGCTTTTTGTGATGGCCACAAGAACGGCCGGGATCGCGGCCAAGATCGGCCCCAGATAGGGAATGAATTCACCAATGCCGGCAACGAGACCAAGCGCCAGCGGCGACGGCACACCGATCAGCCAGACCGCCAGCGTCGACAGCGCTCCGATCAGAGCCATCTGGCAGAGCTGTCCGATCAGCCAGAGGCGCAACGCCTCCGCGATGCCGTCGAGGATGTGCGCGGCGCGCGCATGGTGGCGGCGCGGAAACAGCCGAACCAGGCCGCTGCGATAGAGGCCGGGCTGCGCCGCCAGGTAAGCGCCGCTGACCAGCATGATGATGATACCTTCGACGAAGCTGGTGCTGATTTTCAGAAATCCCGGGAGAGCCTGGGTCAGCGAGAGTTTGCCGGAGACGTGCGCCAGCAGATAGCGGCCGAACGAATCCGATTGCAGCCGTTGCTGTATGGCGGTTTCGGCGGAACCCATGCGCTACATGACGTCGTGGAACTCGGCCAAGACTCGCGTGCCGAACAGATAGACGGCGCCGGCGATCACGGCGAGTATGAGCAGGCCGGAAACGGCGAGCGCCACGGATTGGGGAAACCCAGCCCAGCGCGTCAGCGGCCGAGCGCCGAGCCACAACAACATGGCGAGAATGATGGCTCCCATCGCCATGAGAACCACGTCGAACAGGTACCAGATCAGAATAGGCGTTGCGATAACCGCCACGACAATGAGCGTGCGTTTAAAGAACTCGAAATAACTCGTCCCCATGGGCGTGGCCTTGAGGAAGTCCCGGGTGGTGGCGGAAATCGTCGGCGGTTTCGGTGGCGCCTGACAGAGCGATAACCAGCGCCGCAGCGGTCAGGTTCCTGCATCGCAGGGCGGTCAATCGTCCGCCTTCAGCACCCTCAAAAAGGGGCTTGCTCCGGCCCAGGCTCAGCACCTCGAGGGACTGGGAGAACCCGTCCCTCTAATACGGCGGTGAACGAATAAGTTTCCCTACCAAGCCGATAAACTTGATCGCCTGATCTTTCTGCTTTCGTTGCTCTTCGGCCAGCAGCCGAAAAATTGTGTGATGCCACGTTTTCTCAGGCACGCTACCACCCTCACGCACACTCTCAAGAAGGTGACGGTAGCGCTCAGCGGTCTTGTTTCGGACGGCCTGTTCCATGATGGCTCTTCGTTCATGAGAGCCCCTCGCTTGCAGGCTGCATCAGTCGAAGGGGGCAGTCTGAGCAATTTTAACCGCTCCGACAGCTTGCGCTCCGAGGCCCGCTCTGGCCGCTGCGTGACGGATCGCGTGTGGGACGTGGCCGATATAGTTGTTATAATTGGCACGCACCGCAGCGGCATCGACAAACGCGGTCCCTAGAAGAAAAGGGGCCCCTTAACGTGTGGGAGCTACAATGGGGACCTGGATCAAGTGCAGTGACGAACGTGGACAGATCATCTACGTAAATATCGCCAATGCTATCACGCTCGTTCGAAATGAAGCCCATCACCGAGGCACGGTAATAGCCTTCGTGGGGACGTCTGATCTCATTTCTGTCCGCGAGACGCCGGAAGACATTTTGAAGGCAGCCGAAGTCCAAAATTCGAACTGAGGCGCGACCCGACGCCAGTCTAATGTGTTGCCATGAAAACCGGCCACCTCTGCCGGGGAAACGCCGCCCAGCTCCGCCCCCTGGTCCGGCGCGCTGGACGGCGGAAAGCAGTGTGCGTGCCGCACCTGGTCGATGGGTCGCGCCAAAGGCTACGACGCCAAAGGGCAGGCGCTCCGATATTACGGCGCAAACGCCGGAAGCCGCTACGAATGTGGCAAGGAGATCAGAACAATCAGCGCGAAACCTTGAGGTTTTCTGCCGACGTCTTGCCCTTGTTGGCGACTTCCTCGTATTCGACAACCTGGCCCTCGTTGAGACCGGTGAGGCCCGCTCTCTCGACAGCCGAGATATGGACAAACACATCCTTTCCGCCGCCCTGCGGCGCAATAAAGCCGTAGCCCTTTTGCGAGTTGAACCATTTCACGGTGCCGCGCGCCATTCCCGATCTCCACTGTTGACAGTGTACGATATCGCTGCGAATTCAGGCTGACAATGGCGGAGGCGGCGGTTCTGCACGCGAATTAATTTTGCGACAGGGTTCGGCAAGGTGAGGCGACGGAAATTCCCTTGGCGCGGACCTTTCGTTGGGAAGGTCGCAGATTTTGGAGGTGGCTCACGGCTTTTGTGAGCGGGCGCGGGCTTGGAGAAGGTATTGAGTCATTCGGCTGGGTTGGTTGTGGCGGCGCTTCGCCGTATACTGGTGCGGCCGAATTTGGAGGACTGAATGCCGAAGAGCATCGGAGAGAAGAAGAAGCCGTGTAAGAATTGTGAGGGAAAAGGCACTCTGAAGAAGGGCGACAAAATCGTGAGATGCCAGAGATGCGGCGGGACCGGCATCAAGCCCTCATAGCTCATCCAAATTCTTCGGTAGCACATATGCTGTGAGGCATTGGAGCGGGATCACCGCTTTGGGAGGAATAACGATGTTCCTGTCGAATCAAAGCCTGCTGGTCATCATCGTAGTCGGTATCGTCGCCGGGTATTTGGCGGGCAGGGTGATGCGCGGTGGCGGGTTTGGCCTGATTGGCGACCTGGTCGTCGGCCTGATCGGCGCCTTCATCGGCGATTGGCTACTGCCGCGTATCGGCATTCACCTCGGCGTCGGCATCGTCGCCCTGATCGTGAACGCGCTTATCGGCGCGATCATTCTCCTGCTCATCCTTCGACTGGTAGGCGGCTCGGGCTTTCGAGGCCGATGGGGTCGGCGGTGGTAGTGCGGGAAGCGAGGGGAGGCGAAGCTGGCTTAGGGCTTTTCAGTCCATTCGCGCCAGTGTGTCGGCTGCACGTCAATCCATTTTCTCGTTGTAGCATTGATCCAGCCGCCTGGAACCCGGCGGCATGCGAAGACCACTGCGTGCGGTTCATCTTTCTCCATGACGGCGAGCTCAATGTCGCCGTCGAACGGCGCGGTAGTTATCGGTTGCCACATCAAAAAATTGTGCGACTTTAGCCAACGGGGCGCATTGATCCAGATCAATGAGGCACCATCTAAACGGCCTTAATTTATAAAGTTCGCTTGATTCTCGGTTGCCTCGCAGCCGAACGCGCCAGCCGCGCCAGATAACGCGCCCGTACGTCGTGACCGGCAGCTTGTGCAGCGTCTTGTGACAGAAAGATAGGCACGGAAAATTTTATCGGCTGATAATGGCCGTCGCTGTAAAGCGACCAAGCGTATTTATCTCCGTGCTGCGCGACTTGGACCGTCAATGTGCCGATGGCATCGTTGTGCATGGCATTCACTTGGACTTCTCACTTGTAGATGCTGAGTGGAGCATCTTTTCATAGATCGTGAACCTTCCTACGCGGTTCAAAAAGGAAAAGCCAAACTAAAGCGCCAGAAAAAGCCGCAACGGCTAGCGTTATAAAAAATGTGTCCATGACCTACACTCCAAGCGGTATCTAATAGTTGAGAATTACTTCTGCCTGCGGCCGGAATCCGAAACGCAAGCCGCCATCAACCGTCAGATTAGGATTGTGCCAGCCGATGGCATCGGTGCTGCCAGCGGGGGAACGGCAACTTCGGCAGATCGCCGTTTCACGAGCAGCTCTCAGGCAAGCATCTGCCTGCAATAACATAACTGTGATGCCGAAATGAAAGTGCAAGGGCGCGTGGAAAACTTAATTCACCGCAGTTGCGGAGATCGCTGTAGGCAGGCTGGTTACACCGGCTCAAACTCTCCCGGCCGCCAAGACTTGTTGAACCACCGCTCAAGCGGACCGTAGAGGCGCAGGAGGGTGTCCCAGCCCTTGCCAGGTATTGTCTGCACCCAGTTATTTTCCTGGCCAGCGAGCGACAAAGTAGCCTTCGGGTACATCGCCTGTGTAGTCGGGTGGCAGCAGCAGATACTTCCCGCCGTGCCAAAGGGCGATTGAGTATTTGTATAAAAGACGCGGAACACGGGAAGTCCAACTGAGTACTTGAGGTAGCCTCGGGCTCGATCATGACGGTGCGGAGCTGGCCTGTAGAGGAAGAGAACCCTCAAATGGGCGAAAATTTTCGGCCCGCTTTGAACCTCGTTTCCGCTCTGCGCTGCATTATTGATGGGACGGTTCGAAAGTGGTCCAGGTGAGGGAACGTTCGAAGCGTTGCATCGCATCCCGCTCAGAAACTGGCAGCCAGCTTACGGTTGGCGTGAAGAGCATGTCGGACGAGAAAAAACGCGAAGCTGCAGAAGCCTTATTCCGTGACGAGCGCGGTTCCGGGACGGACGGTCAGGACGCATTGAGCCGGGAGGCCGAGCGGCGCGCGTCGTTAATCAATAATATGCATCGGTTGCGAGCCCTGCGCCTGGCGACCTCAAAGCAAGAGCTGGGTTCGTCGGCATAGCCAAGGTTCGCTAATCTTCGACAACTATCGGTGCTGAGCAATCGACGATCCGCGAAGGATCATCCGCGCCATCATCGCTGTTGCGGGTTGGTCGTCCGCGCATGGCGCTCGTGCAGGAAGCGGGCAAGCTCCTGGCGCAGACTTTCGTCGCGCTCGGAGCGATGGCCCGCGATAACCGCGTGCTCGAACAGTTTCTCCTGAACGGGCTCTGGAAGCTCAGCCCAAACCTGCACTACTGCTGCGCCAAGCGCTTCCCTGAACTCACGTTCCTGATGGGATGGAGCGGTCGCTGTCATGATCTTCTCGCTTCGCCAGCGTTCGGGCGCCCAGGTGCCTTCGGCGGCGGACATCCTCATACCATTCCCAGTCGGAGCTGAGCTACTCCTTGAACGGAATCTTTGATCTGACGGGCGAAGCGACTTTTGATTAAGCCGCTTTATTGAGAGCGTTCTTCATGCCCGCGCGTATTGGCGCGGCCAAATCGACGGTCATTTTCTGCGTCATCCCGGTGAGCTGACGGGCCTGTTCGGCGAATGTCTCAAAACGATTGCGAGCATGTTCCGCCGAAAGGTCGACGAAATCGGACGGCGATTTCACACTAAGTAATCGTTGCACGAAAGCGAGCGTGGCGTTGGTGTTCTCTTGCACCATCTCGATCCATTGACGATGGAAGTCGACTGCGTATCCGGTGAATGTCGAATAAGCTTCTTCAGCAGCTTGGGTTGTTTCTTTGGCTGTTGCCCGGGCCTTGCCAGCAACATCCCGAGCAAAATCAGCGCCTTGCTCGGCAAATTCCCGGGTGGCTCCGGAGAGTTCAGTGACTGTTTTTTCGCTTTGCCTTGTGGTCGGCTTTGATTCCGCCATTTCGATCTCCTCGCGGGTGCCCCCATCCGCGCCGTTCGCATGTGGCAGGAGGCCTATTGCATTGCAATAGGTTGCGGCCTCGCCACCGAAAAATATCCATGGCACCACCGCCAGCGGCAATGTTGCGCTGCAACATTTCCTGCTTATTTCGCTGAGGGCGCGAGTGCCCATGGAACCATTGAACCGTGAACAGGTGATCAACATGCGAAAACAGTGGCGCAGTCTGCTATCCCGGCCCGATCAGTGGAAGATGTTCATGAAAGTCGGGCCGATCACGGGGGTGCCGCTTGGTACACCTGTGCAGTCCGATCATCTGACCGAAACCCTACAATTTGGAAGCAATCCGGGCACGCTGAGGATGTTCAGTTACGTCCCGCCGGGTCTTCCGGACGGGTGCCCGCTCGTCGTCGTGCTGCACGGCTGTACGCAGAGCGCGGCGGGCTATGATCTTGGCGCGGGATGGTCGACGTTGGCCGAGCGATTTGGTTTCGCCTTGCTGTTGCCGGAGCAACAGCGATTGAACAATCCCAACGGCTGCTTCAACTGGTTTCAGAGCGGGGACATAGAACGTGGCCATGGAGAGGCAGCGTCCATCCGGCAAATGGTGATGACGATGGTGTCAAACCATGGCATCGATCCCGCCCGGGTGTTCGCTACCGGCCTCTCGGCCGGAGGCGCGATGACTTCCGTCATGCTGGCCACATATCCCGATGTATTCGCGGGCGGCGCGATCATCGCGGGCCTCCCCTATGGCGCAGCTACCAACGTGCAGCAGGCTTTCGAGACGATGCACCAATGTCCGCCGCGCGCAGCCAGCGTTTGGGGTGACTTGGTGCGGGACGCGTCCCGGCATAAAGGCCCATGGCCACGTGTCTCGGTGTGGCATGGCGGTGCCGACGGGACCGTCATTCCATCCAACTCAGCTGAAATCATCAAGCAATGGACCGACGTGCACGGGCTGCCAGGCGAGCCGTCCTTCGAGGCGAAGGTTGATGGCTACCCTTGTCAGGTCTGGGTCAATGGTGCAGGGGACGAGATGATCGAGTTCGTACACCATTCCCCGCATGGCGCATGGAACGCCGCTGGCCACAGGCGCTGCAGACAATCAGTGCGGAGCTGCCGGACCCTTTCTTCTCGAAGTCGGGATATCATCTTCATATCACATCGCCAGATTCTTCGGCCTAGCGTCGGCGGGCCGGTCTGCCGAACACTCGCGGAGGCCAGTCCCGACAGCCGCGCTGCATATGCCCGATGAGAGGGAACGCGCAACAGCTTCAGCTGAGCCGCTCGCCGGGGAAGTGCTGGAGCCGAACTTCTGGCCCCATTCAAAGCAGCCGCACCTCGACATCGGTGCGGTTATCACCAGGGCGCTGAGAACGGCAGGTTTGCTCAAGAGCGGATGAGCACCGCGATCAGTGCTCACCGAGGGATGCCGCTCCGCGCACGGGCCAAGTCGCCTCTACTGGAACGCATCGTCGTCGAGGAACGCTCGAAGGCACGGCATGAAATACTGTCCGCCTTGGGGTTTCGTTCCCCATATCAGGCCCACGATTGATTCATGCTCGGAGAAATTGGTCGGAGTGGCAGGATTTGAACCTGCGACCCCCTCGTCCCGAACGAGGTGCTCTACCAGGCTGAGCCACACTCCGACATCGCTGTAACGGGTCGCGCCGCGCGCTTATACATACGGCCTCGCGGACCCGCAAGCGCGCCGGATTTCACCGCTCCGCACGTGCTATCTAGGCACCATGGTGCCGCAATGACAGCCCTGCTCGCGACCCGCCTCCTGACCGCCGGCGCCGGCGACGCCGCCGTCGACGAGGCGGCGCGCTGCCTTGTGGCAGGCGGCCTCGTCGCATTCCCGACCGAGACGGTCTACGGGCTCGGCGCGGATGCCACCAACGGGCAGGCCGTGGCGCGGCTCTATGCGTCCAAGGGGCGCCCGGCCTTCAATCCGCTCATTGCCCATGTCGCCGACACGGCGGCCGCACGGGCGCTGGCGCGCTTGGATTCCGACGCCGAGCGGCTTGCCGCAGAATTCTGGCCGGGGCCGCTGACACTGGTGCTGCCGAAGGCGGCCGGTTGCCCGGTGGCGGAACTGGCCACTGCTGGGCTCGACAGCATCGCGGTGCGGGTGCCGCACCACGCGGTAGCGCAAAAGATTCTGGGCGCATTCGACAAGCCGGTGGTCGCGCCGTCGGCCAACCGCTCCGGTCACGTCTCGCCGACGACGGCCGCCCATGTGCTTGCCGATCTGCGCGGCCGCGTCGATCTCATCGTCGATGGCGGCGCCACGCCGGTAGGCGTCGAATCCACCATCGTCGCCTGCCTCGGCGAGCCCATGCTGCTGCGGCCCGGCGGCGTGCCGAGCGAGGCTATCGAGCGGACGCTGGGACGGCCGCTGGCACGGCCAGCTGTCGAAGCGGCGTCCGCGGACGAAGCCCCGCTCGCACCCGGGATGCTCGCGTCGCATTACGCGCCGCGCACGCCGCTTCGCCTCGACGCCACGAGCGTCGAAGCCGGCGAAGCCTTGCTCGCGTTCGGCGCGAAGTTCGTGCCGGGCGCGGAGCACGCCGCGCGCGTACTCAATCTGTCGCCGCGCGGCGATCTGATCGAGGCGGCCGCCAATCTGTTTGCCCACCTGCGCGCGCTCGATGCCGCTGGCGCGCCCTGCATCGCGGCGATGCCGGTGCCGCACACAGGCCTTGGCGAAGCGATCAACGACCGGCTCGCGCGCGCCGCCGCGCCGCGCTCGTGATGGCGCGCTTGATAATGTAGATTAACCGGCATCGGTCCAGCGACCGGATGCCTGACGGATGTGCTCTCATGCTCGACAGACCGCAGACTAAAAAACTCGATCCCGCCCTGCTCGCCCGCTTCGCCGCGATCGTCGGCGACAAATATGCCATCACGGATGCGCAGGCGCAGGCGCCGTATCTGGTCGAACTGCGCGGCCTCTATCAGGGGCACACGCCGGTGGTGTTGCGGCCGGCGTCGGTCGAGGAGGTATCGAAGATTGTCAAACTCGCCAACGACACCGCAACGCCGATCGTACCGCAGGGCGGCAACACCGGGCTGGTCGGCGGGCAGATTCCGCTGCACGACGAAATCGTGCTGTCGCTCAACCGGCTTGACCGCATCCGCGAGGTCGACCCGACGTCGAACACGTTGACCTGCGAGGCCGGCGTCACCCTGCAGCGGGCCCGCGAGGCCGCCGCCGCCGCCGACCGGCTCTATCCGCAACTGCTGCCCTCGGAAGGCAGCTGCACCATCGGCGGCAATCTTTCCACCAACGCCGGCGGCACGGCGGCGATCGCCCATGGCATCGCCCGCTCGCATGTGCTCGGCATCGAGGTGGTGCTGGCCGACGGCCGCGTGCTCAACAATCTCAACAAGCTGAAAAAGGACAACACCGGCTACGATCTGAAAAACCTGTTCATCGGCGCCGAGGGCACGCTCGGCATCATTACCGCGGCGGTACTGCGGCTGGTGCCGCGGCCGCGCTCGGTGGAGACGGCGTTTGCCGGGATCGCATCGCCGGAGGCGGCGCTGGAGCTTCTGGGCATCGCCACCGAGCGCACGTCCGGCGGCGTGACGAGTTTCGAGATCATGACGCGGCCCGGCATCGAGCTGGTGCTGCAATACGGCGCCGGCGTGCGCGACCCGCTGGCCGCGCCGCATCCCTGGTACGCGCTGATCGAGCTGTCGTCGCAGCAGCGCGACGGGCTGCGCGACAGCATGGAGGATATTCTGGCGCAGGGCCTGGAACGCGGGCTGGTGCAGGATGCCGCCATCGCCGACAGCCTCGAACAGGGCAAGGCGTTCTGGCGCTTGCGCGAACTGTTCAGCGAAGTGCAGCGGCACGCCGGCGGATCGATCAAGGAGGATATCTCAGTCCCGGTCGCCGCCGTTCCGGCCTTCATCCGGGAAGCCAACGCGGCCGTCGCCGCGCTCATTCCCGATGCGCGGCCGCTGCCGTTCGGCCATCTCGGCGACGGCAATATCCACTACAACGTCTCGCAGCCGATCGGCGCCGACAAGGAGGAGTTCCTCAAACGCTGGGGCGAGGTCAACGAAGTCGTGTTCGCAGTGGTGAAAAGACACGGCGGCTCGATTTCGGCCGAGCACGGCATCGGGCTGCTCAAACGCGATCTGCTGCCATCGGTGAAGGATCCGGTCGCGATCGAGCTGATGCGGGGCATCAAGCACCTGCTCGACCCGAAAGGGATACTCAACCCGGGCAAGGTGCTGTAGCGGAGCTTTACCGTTCGCTGTGGTCCGTCAGGAGGTCGCGTGCCAGAGGATATCGCTGGTGCTGTTGCCGTTGACGAAGCTGCCGGTTCCGGCGATCTGGAAGTTGCCCGGATGGGTGCCGAGATTGATGCTGGTGACCACTGACCGTTGGTATCGAGCACCCATTCGTCGACATTGCCGTTGCTCGGGTCGTACCACAGCACGCCGTCGACGCCGTTGCCGGTGAAATTGCCTATCGCTGCGACCTGATAACCGGGTGGATGGAGGCCGAGACCGGGCGACACGCTGGCGGTCCATTGGCCGTTGGTGCCCAGTTGCCAGATGTCGACCTCGGTATCGCCACCCGGGCCGCTGTTGGGATTGGTCCAGAGAATGTCGTCGCGGCCGTTGCCGAAGAAATCGCCGACCCCGGCAATGCTCCAGCCCGTTCTCGGATGCGAGCCGAGATCGACGCTGTTGGCCCATTGGCCGTCGGCGATCTGCCATTCGTCGACATCGCCGGTAGTCGGGTTCTGCCACAGGATATCGCTGGTGCCGTTGCCGGCGAAATCGCCGACAGCGACCACATTATAACCGGCCGGATGCGACCCGGGGCTGACGCTCGCGGACCACTGGCCGCTGGAGCTGAGTTTCCAGATGTCGGTTGCGACCGTGCCGTTGCTGTTGAGGCTGGTCCACAGCACGTCGTCGATGCCGTTGCCGAAGAAGTCGCCGACGCCGGCAATGCTCCAGCCACTACCCGGATGCGAGCCGAAGTCGACGGTGCCGGCATAGCCGCCGTTGTTGATCAGCCATTCCTGGGTATCGCCCGTGTTGGGGTTCTGCCACAGGATGTCGCTGGTGCCATTGCCGGTGAAATCGCCAGTACCGGCGACCTGATAGCCTGACGGAATCGAGCCAGGCTGCGCGCTAGCGGCCCACTCACCGTCAACGAGAATCCACTCGTCGACGTTGCTGTTGGCCACATGCGGAAAATTGACCGACGGCGGCGGCGGGTTGACCAGATCGGTATCGATGACGCTGGTGGTATTGTTCGTTGTCGGCGTCGCGAAGGCGTTGCTCTGATCGCTCAACGTGAAGGTGGTGGTGACCGAAGTGGCCGGCACGCCATTAACCGGCGCGTAGCTCAGCGCCTCGAGTTCGGATGTGATCGCCGCTGCGGTGCCGGCAAGCTGGTAGGTCGCGCCCGAGCCGGTGAGGCCAGTAGCCGACAGCGTGCCGAGCTTGGCGCCCGTCGTCGCCAGCGTAATGGTCAGCGTATCGGTGGCATTGGCGTTGGGATCGCCGATGGTCACACGGGAGAACGGCTGCACCGGCGCTTCAGCGGTGGTCTGTTGGTTGGCCACCGTGCCGGCGATTGTCGGCGGCGAAGAAACCGCTGTCTGCTCATCGGTCCCGTTGTCAGTCGCGGTGCTGTTATTGGTCTCGCCGCTGTAGGTCGCAACCCAGGTGTATGTGCCGCTCACCGTCCCGCTGCTGGGCAACTTGTAGCCGATGGGGGTGGTGTAGGTCTTGTTGCCATTCACCGTGTCCGTCTCGGTGTCGACAGTGGTGTTGCCGGGACCGGTCAGCTTGAACGTGATCGTTCCCGTGGGGTCGTACCCTCCCGCAAGGGTCGCAGTGTCGGTGAGCGTGACGCCGCTGGCCGGATCGGTAACGGTGGTAGGACTGGCAACAGTCGTCAAAGTTGGTTTGGCGGCCGAAACCGCCGTTTGCTCACCGAACTCAGTTGCGCCGATGTTGTTTCCATCGCCGCTGTAGGTCGCAGCCCAGGAATATGTGCCGATCACCGTTCCGCTGCCGGGCAACGTGTAGCCGGTGGGGGTTTGGTAGGTCCCGTCGCCATTCACCGTGACTGTCTCGGTGTCGACAGGAGTCACGCCACCCGGGGCGATCAGCGTGAATGTGATCGTTCCGGTGGGATCGAACGCTCCAGAAAGGGTCGCCGTGTCGGTGAGCGTGACGGGGGCGGCCGAAAGGGTAACGTTCGGACTGGGAGTCGTCGTAACAATTGAGCTGGCGGGAGAAACCGTCGTTTGCTCACCGAACTCAGTTGCGCCGATGTTGTTCGCATCGCCGCTGTAGGTCGCAGCCCAGGAATATGTGCCGATCACCGTTCCGCTGCCGGGCAACGTGTAGCCGGTGGGGGTTTGGTAGGTCCCGTCGCCATTCACAGTGACTGTCTCGGTGTCGACAGGGGTCACGCCACCCGAGGCGATCAGCGTGAATGTGATCGTTCCGGTGGGACCGAACGCTCCAGAAAGGATCGCCGTGTCGGTGAGCGTGACGGGGGCGGCCGAAAGGGTAACGTTCGGACTGGGAGTCGTCGTAACAATTGAGCTGGCGGGAGAAACCGTCGTTTGCTCACCGTACTCAGTTGCGCCGATGTTGTTTCCATCGCCGCTGTAGGTCGCAGCCCAGGAATATGTGCCGATCACCGTTCCGCTGCCGGGCAACGTGTAGCCGGTGGGGGTTTGGTAGGTCCCGTCGCCATTCACCGTGACTGTCTCGGTGTTGACAGGAGTAACGTCACCGGGGGCGATCAGCGTGAATGTGATCGTTCCGGTAGGGTCGAACGCTCCAGCAAGGGTCGCAGTGTCGGTGAGCGTGACGGGGGCGGCCGAAAGGGTAACGTTGGGACTGGGAGTCGTCGTAACAATTGAGCTGGCGGGAGAAACCGTTGTTTGCTCAGCGGGCCCACCTTGATCAGATGCCGCGCTGTTGTTGCCATCGCCGCTGTAACTCGTGTCCCACTGATAGATGCCGGCTACCGTGCCGCTGCTGGGCAGCGTGGTGCTGGCCGTGTAGGCGCCGTTGCCGCTGACCGTGTCAGTCTGGGTGTATGAGAAACCATCCGGTCCGACCAGCGTGAATGTGATCGTTCCCGTGGGGTCGAACCCTCCAGCAAGGGTCGCACTGTCGCTGAGCGGGCCGGTGGCGTTCGAAGAAAGGGTAACGTCTGCACTGGCAGTCGTCGTAATAGATGGGGTTGCCGCGGTGACCATGACCGGCTCGGCGGCGTCACCGGAACTGACGGAGGTGTTGTTGGAATCGCCGTTGTAAGTGGCGACCCAGTAGTCGGTGCCGGGGGCCTGCGTGGTGTAGCCGGCGCTGGTGGCGGTGCCGCTTGCAAGTGTTTCCGTGTCGGTGAACAGCGCGGTGCCGGTGCCGTTCGGATCGTCATACAGGTTGAAGGTGACGGTTCCGGTCGGGTTAAACCCGCCCGAGACGGTGGCGGTGTCGCTGATCGAGGTATCGACGGTGGCGGTAACTTGCTGCTGAGACGTACTGATACTTGGGCTGGCCGGGGTGACCGAGACCGGCTCAAGGGCGGTCCCTGAAGTGACGGAGCTGTTGTTGGAGTCGCCGCTGTAAGTGGCCACCCAGTAGTCGGTGCCGGTGGCCTGCGTGGTGTAGCCGGCGCTGGTGGCGGTGCCACCTGCAAGTGTTTCCGTGTCGGTGAACAGCGCGGTGCCGGTGCCGTTCGGATCGTCATACAGGTTGAAGGTGACGGTTCCAGTCGGGTTAAACCCGCCCGAGACGGTCGCGGTGTCGCTGATCGAGGTATCGACGGTGGCGGTAACTTGCTGCTGAGACGTGCTGATGCTTGGGCTGGCCGGGGTGACCGAGACCGGCTCAAGGGCGGTCCCTGAAGTGACGGAGCTGTTGTTGGAGTCGCCGCTGTAAGTGACGACCCAGTAGTCGGTGCCGGTGGCTAACGTTGTGTAGCCGGCGCTGGTGGCGACGCCGTTGCTCAGCGCTACATTTGCGTCGGTGAACAGCGCGGTGCCGGTGCCGTTCGGATCGTCATACAGGTTGAAGGTGACGGTTCCGGTCGGGTTAAACCCGCCCGAGACGGTGGCGGTGTCGCTGATCGAGGTATCGACGGTGGCGGCAGCAGGCTGCTGAGACGTACTGATACTTGGGGTGGCCGGGGTGACCGAGACCGGCTCAAGGGCGGTCCCTGAAGTGACGGAGATGTTGTTGGAGTCGCCGCTGTAAGTGGCGACCCAATAGTCGGTGCCGGTGGCCGATGTTGCGTAACCGGCGCTGGTGGCGACGCCGTTGCTCAGCGCTACATTTGCGTCGGTGAACAGCGGGGTGCCGGTGCCAGCCGAATTATTATACAGGTTGAAGGTGACCGTTCCCGTCGGGTCGAACCCTCCCGAAATGGTCGCCTGGTCGGCGACCGCGTCGCCGACGGTAGTGGAAGCAGGCTGTTGAGTAGTGGCCAGAGTTGGGGTGGCCGGGGTGACTGTGACCGGCTCGGCAGCGTCACCGGAACTGACGGAGGTGTTGTTGGAGTCGCCATTGTAGGTGGCGACCCAGTAGTCGGTGCCGGTGGCCGATGTTGCGTAATCGGCGCTGGTAGCGACGCCGTTGCTCAGCGCTACATTTGCGTCGGTAAACAGCGGGGTGCCGGTGCCAGCCGAATTATTATACAGGTTGAAGGTGACTGTTCCCGTCGGGTCGAACGCTCCCGAAACGGTCGCCTGGTCGGCGATCGAAGCGCCGGCGGTCGCGAAAGTCTGCTGCTGAGAAGTGCTGATACCCGGGGTGGCCGGGCTGACAGTCACCTGCTCGTTGACGTTATTAGTGTCGTTGAAAGCGTTGTTGTTGGTGTCGCCATTGTAACTGGCGTCCCACTGGTAGGTGCCGGCGACGGTTCCGCTGCCGGGCAAGGTGTAGCCGCCGGGGTTGGTGCCGCTCGCGGTGGAGTAACTGTCGTCGCCGCTGACCGTCACTACGTCGGTGTACAGGGTGGTGCTGTTCGGCCCGACCAGCGTGAAGACGATCGATCCCGTAGGGCTAGACCCTCCAACAAGCGTCGCAGTGTCGGTGAACGTGACCGGGGCGGCGTTCGGAAGGGCAACGGTCGTAGGTGTGGGACTCGTCGTCAGAGTTGGGCTGGACTTGAAGTCCACGTCGATATTGGTGGTAACGGGCGTGCTGTCGTTGGTGTTGCCGCCGGCCTCGTCGTTCACCTCCCAGGTCAAGGTGCGCGTGCCGCTGGTGGTGCTGGTGCTGGAGAAAGTGATCGAGTCCAGCGCGTCATCGTAGTCGGTGACGCTCGCCGCGCCGGTCAGGATCAACACGCCGCCGGTGTTCGACTGAATGGTAATGCCGTCGCCAGTCGGCGTGAAATTGAGGCTATCGCCGGTCACGTACTGGTCACTGGCGTTGGTGACCGTCACCGTCGCGCCGGCAAGCGTGGTGCCGTTGTAATCGGTCACCGACAGCGTCGAGTCCGCCGTCACGGCGCTCGTCCCCGTATAAGTCGGCGTCAACGCGCTGCCGACCGAGACGATCGGCAACGCGTAAACATCGAGCGTCGTGGTACTGCCGGCCGCGCTGGTGAGGGTATCGGCGTCGGTCACCGACCAGGCGATGGTGCGCGTCTTGTCGGTGCCGCCGTCGGTCGGATCGCCGCCGCCGCTGAAGTCGTAGGTGACATCGCGCAGCGCCTGCTGATAATGCGCGGCCGTATCGGAGCCGCTCAGCGTCAATGTCGCGCTGTCGTTGCCGGAAACCGTGATGCTCGTGCCGGTGATCGTGTTGCCGGTCAGATCGGCGGATGGGATGACGAGTTCATCGTCGGCAAGCGCACTGCTGATCGTCACCGACGCGCTGGTGATATTGGCGCCGTTGCCGTCGGTTACGGTGATGCCGCTGCCGTCGAGCGTGGTACCTGTGCTGCCCTGGCTCTGATAGAACTTCACGTTATTGCCGGTGCCGCCGATGACGGGTGGAACATCGACGTCGACGGTGCTGGTGGCGGTGGCGCTGCTGACGACGCCATCGCTGACGGTCCAGTCGAGCGTACGGGGCGTTGCGCTCGTGCTGGTGGTGGAAAAGGTCACGCTGTCCAGCGCGGTCTTGTAGTCCGCCGCGGTCGCGATGCCGGTCAGCGTCAGCGTGCCGGAGCTGAAACTGCTGCTGATTTCGTCGCCGTCGCTGAAAGTATAGGGATTTCCCCCGTTGAAGCTCAGCGTGTCGTCGGTCAGCGCGCCGGAGATGGTTGCGCTGGCGAGATCGTACCCGTCCGCATCCGAAGCGGTCGCGCCGGGGTCCGCCGTCACCGCGCTGCCGCCGCTAATAGCGGTGACCGTGCCGCTCGCGGAGATTACCGGCTGGACCTCCACGACGATGGCTTCCGTGGGCACGAACTCGTCCCCGTTCGCCTCCGGAATCGAATAGACGGTGGTGAGCGCCTCCGGGCTGGTGAGGCTGCTGCCCCACAAGACTTCGTTCGAACTCGTTCTCGGTGGTCGACCCGTTCGCGGTATCGACGTAATATCCGCCTGCCGGAACATCGAGGCCGATGCCGATCGGCATCTGTCCCGTGGAGGTGGTAGCGAGCGTCTCGTTATCGGACAGCGTGACCGAGGGTCCGGTCGAGTACGTCGCGCTGTAGATCGCATCGCCGGAGTTGTCAGAGTCGTCTATGGTCGTCCAGTAGAGCGTATCGGTCGCGGGATTGACGGCGATCCCATAGGGCTCCACGCTGGCGGAATAACTGACGAGATCGCCGTTGATGGGGAGCCCGGTGGCCAAATTGGCCACTCCGACTTCCTCGACGTTGCTCAGACCGGGCACGCCGTCGGTGTAAAATAGGAGATTGTTCGTAGTGTCGATAGCAATGTCGTTCGGGGCGTTGGCGCCGCTGCTGAGATCGACCAGCTTGTGGGCTGTCTGGACGCCGGTGCCGAGCGCGTTGATCGTATAGATGCCGGTATCGGTATTGGTGCCCGGGATGTTGGCATCGGTCGCCGCGAAATAGAGCAGGCCGTTCTGCGGGTCGAAGGCCAGGCCGACGATGGCGTCCCCGCCGCTGTTCCCGGAAGTGTCGATGACCGACGGTGTCCCGCTGCCGTTGGTATTGCCCTCGATGATCTGATTTACGTCGGAGTTGCCGCTCGGGAAAAAGTTGGCGACGAAATAATGTCCGGCGGACGGGTCGATGGCGAGACCGTCGACGTCTACGAAACCATACGACGGGGTGCTTTCGACATCGGTGGAGTTGGTGGCCGCCGCGCCGCCGCTCACATCGATCGTGTAGACCCCAGTGTCCACGTCCCCGCCGCTGAAGAAGGTGGCGTACCAGACCAGATTTGACGCGATGCCGAGCACACCCGAATAGGCCGCGGTCGCCGCCGCGGTAAAGGGGCTAGCGACATCGGCTGCGCCGACATCGACATTGAGCGCCCAACTGCCGCCCTCGGCGGCATCCCCCACGAGATTTGAAGACGCCGCGATGGCGGCGCCGCCAACATATTGCGACAGGTCAGCGATGAATTGCTGGCCGGCCGTACCGCTCGCCACATCACAGGCGTAGAGCTGAAGGTCGCCGCCGGGCGCAAGTGCCGCGCCGATCTGCGCCAGCGCGGCGCTCTCGCTCGACAGGTCGCCGGCATCGAGCGTGGTCGATCCGACCTGGATTTCCCCGGCGGCGCCATGGCCGACGATGGAGATCGACGAGAGATTGCTGAGGTCGTTCGCGGCGAGGATGGCGGCCATCTGCGCAAGACCATCGCTCGACGGATCAATGACAAAGGCCTCGACGCCGGGTGCGAGGCCGCCGAGGAGATCCTGGAGATCGGGAACGTTGGAGTCGATGAAGACGACGCTCTCCGGCGTGTCACTGTTGGAACTCGTCATACCTCACCTGTGCTGATGGCAGCGTCCAGCGATCGGTCGAGCCGAACGGCTCCGTCGGTTTTTTTGTCGAATTTGAGTGGCGCCTCCGTCCGTCGGGCGAAGACGGAGCGTATTGGCGTGGTTTGTATCAGTCCCGGGAAGCGGCGACAATAAATCTAATATTAACCTTGGACGCATCGTAAATTCGCCCGTCACAATTGGCGTCCGTCACCGGCCGGAAAAAAATCCGCTGCCATGCGCGTGCCCGAAGGCTGCTAGAGGCCGCAGCCAGCGCCACTGCGCAAGCGCCGCGGGGATCAGACTTTGTCGACGGTCCGTTTTCTGACGCTGTCGAGCAGCGAGGCGCGCAGCAGATAGGCGCGATGCGCGACGGGATCGGCCGCCGTGGCCGGGAGCTGTTCGAAATTTCGCGCGCGAGCCGCCGGGTCTTTCTCCTCCATGCGCTTCTTGTTGGCGATGGTCTGCTGCTGCACGAATTCGACGTTCAGCGGCCGGCGATGCCCGTCGTAGAGATCGAGCGCATCGTCCGGCGCCTCGCCGCGGATGACGCGGCCCAGCAGCCCGCTCAGTTCGACGGCGTCGTGGATGCCGAAATTAAGCCCAAGGCCGCCGAGCGGATTGTTGACGTGCGCCGCATCGCCGGCGAGAAACACGCGGCCCTGGCGGAACGATGCGGCCACGCGCTGGTGCACTTTATAGAGATTGCGGTGCACGACCTCGTAGCGACCGTCCTTGGGAATGAATTTCTGCAGACGGCGCTCGACCGCCTCATCGGCAAACAACTCGGCTTCGGTCTGCTCGAGTTGGGTCGATGACAGCACCCGCCACAGTCCTTTGCCGTCGTCGCCCGATACCTTGAACAGCGCGCACCAGTCCTGCGGATCGGACAGATAATTACGCGTGCAGCCGGGAAAGCGCGTGTCGATGTCGAACGGCGTGGTGAGAATGAGAAAGCGCTCGGGATGGGTGTAGCCCTCGAATTCGATGCCGAGCGCCTTGCGCACCGTCGAGCGGCCGCCATCGGCGCCGATCAGATAGGAGCCCTTGACCGTGCGGCTGCCATCTTCCGTTTCGACCGTGACGGCGACGCCGTCGCTCGCTTGCGCCAGCGCGACCACGCGCGCCGAGAATTCGACCCTCGCATGCGGACACGCGGCGAGTCGTTCGATCGCGAGCTTGGCGAGCTTGTGCTGTTCGCACTGTACGGCGAACGGATAGCGCGTATCATCTTTCAGAACGCCGAAGTCGAACTCGGCGACGAGCTTGCCGGTCTGCCGGTCCCAATTGCGGAACAGCGGTTCGACCAGCCCACGGCGGATGACGTCGTCGACGAGGCCGAGCTCTTCCAGCATCTCCAGCGTGGCGGCGTGGGTGGTTGCGGCGCGCGGCGATTCGTTGACCTTGCTGTCGGCTTCGAACACGCGCACCGCCAGTCCCTGCCGGGCGAGCGCCAGCGCCGTAATGACGCCGACCGGCCCGCCGCCGGCGATCAGGATCGGCAGCCTGGATGATGATGACATCGCACTGTTCTGAAATTCACGCGACGGCAAGTCAATGCACGCCGTGCATCGCTTCCCACACCTTGCGCGGCGTTGCCGGCATGTCGATGTGGCGCACGCCGTTGTGGCGATGGAGCGCGTCGACGATGGCGTTGATCACGGCGGGCGGCGCGCCGACGGCGCCGGCTTCGCCGGCGCCTTTGACGCCGAGCGGGTTCGACGTCGACGGCACGTTGTGGGTCGAGAATGCAAATGACGGCAGATCGTCGGCGCGCGGCATGGCGTAGTCCATGAACGAGCCGGACAGCAGCTGCCCGCTGTCTTGGTCGTACACGGCGTGTTCGAGCAACGCCTGGCCGATGCCCTGCCCGATGCCGCCATGAACCTGGCCTTCGAGCAGCAGCGGGTTGATGGTGCGGCCGAAATCGTCGACCACCGTGTAGCGCACGATCTCGACGCTGCCGGTGTCGCGGTCGATCTCGACTTCGACGATGTGGCAGCCGTTGGGAAAGGTCTGCGCCGGCGGCACGCGGGTATGCCTGGTGTCGAGTCCGGGCTCCATGCCGGCCGGAACTCTGGCCGGATCGCGCGCCGCCTTCGCCACCGCGAAGATGTCGACGCGCAAATCGGTGCCGGGCACGCCGAACGCCCCGTCAGCGAACACGATGTCCTGCGGCGACACCTCAAGCAGGTGCGCGGCGAGTTCCTTGCCCTTGCCGACGATGGTGCGCGACGCCTCGTAAAGCGCGGTGCCCCCGACCGCGAGCGCGCGCGAGCCGCCGGTCAGGCCCGCCGGCGTGCGGTCGGTGTCGCCCATGATGACATCGATACGGTCGGCGTCGACGCCGAGCTGGTCGGAGACGACCTGCTTGTATGACGTCACCAGTCCGCTGCCGTATTCCTGGTTGCCCATGACGAGTTCGATGCGATCGTCCTTGAACTCGATGGACGCGGTCTCCGGAAAGCCGCCGCCGCAGCGCTCCGTGTAGGTCGCCATGCCGATGCCGCGCAGCTTGCCGTTCCACCTGCTCTGCGCCTGCCGCTTGGCGAACGACGACCACTCGGCCGCCCCCATGCACAGGTCCATGACTTTTTCGAACTCGCCGGAATCGAATACGAGCTTCGTCGCCGACGTGTAGGGCATCGCCGACGGCGGCACGAAATTGGCGCGGCGGATCGCATCGGGACTCATGCCGAGTTCGCGCGCCGCCGCATCGACCAATCGCTCCAGCAGATAAGCGGCCTCCGGCCGTCCCGCGCCGCGGTAGGCGCAGACCGGAACGGTGTTGGTGCAGACACCTTTGACGTTGACGTGGATCGCGCCGAACACATAAAGCCCGGAAACCAGATCGGTCGAGCGCGTCGGCACGAAGCAGCCGAACGGCGACAGATAGGCGCCGGAATTGGCGAGGATGGAAACGCGCAGGCCGAGGAAGCGGCCGTCCGCGTCGAGCGCCAGCTCGGCGCGGGTCGTATGATCGCGGCCCTGATTGTCCGAGACGAATCCTTCGGAGCGGTCCTCCTGCCACTTCACCGGCCGGCCGATCTTGCGCGCGGCCCAAACCACCAGCGCGTGCTCCGGATAGACGAAAGCCTTCATGCCGAAGCCGCCACCGACATTCGGTGTGATCAGGCGAAGTTTTTCCCTCGGCTGCTTGAGCACGATGTCGGCGAGCGGATCGCGGACGAAATGCGGGCCCTGCGTCGCCGTGTAGAGCGTCGAGCGGCCGCTTGTCTGATCGTAATCGCCGATGGCGTTGCGCGGCTCCATCGAATTGACGACCACGCGGTTGTTGACGAGTTCGAGTGAGACGACGCGCGCCGCCTTGGCGAACGCCTCGTCGGTTGCCTTGGCATTGCCCATGTCGTTGTCCCAGTCGAACACGACATTGTCTGGAATATGATCGAACAAAAGCGACGCACCGGGCTTGATCGCATCGTTCGCCTCGGCGACCGCCGGCAGGTCGTCGTATTCAACCTCGATTGCCTCGGCGGCATCGCGCGCCGCCAGCAATGTTTCGGCGACGACCAGCGCGACCGGCTGGCCGACATGCCGCACCTTGCCGACCGCCAGCGCCGGCCGCGGCGTATCGTGACGCGGCGTGCCGTCGCGATTGGTCAGCGGAACGACGCAAGGCACGTCACCGAGCCCATCGGCGCGCAAATCGTCGCCGGTTGCCACCAGCAGCACGCCGGGCATGCCCTTCGCCGCCTGCGTATCGAGCCGCTTGATCAATGCATGCGCCACCGGCGAACGCAGCACGTAGGCGCGCGCCATCCGCGGCAGCACAACATCGTCAGTGTAATGGCCGCCACCGGTGATGAGCCGCAGGTCCTCAAATCGCCGCACCGGCTGGCCGATGCCGAATTTCATGGCTTGCCTCCCGTTATCTGCTTACCAGACATGCGCTCGCGCAGCGCTTACCAGCCTTGCAAATCCGAGCGTCCGGTTTGCGCAACGATTGATCCATCTGCACAAATTTATCTCTCCCCAAATTGAATCCGATGCTGCAAAGTTTCAGTCATCATTTTGTCCCAGTCTATCGCGTATCTATCGCGCTGCGTCGAATCGATTTCTCGATTGAAGATTTGCTTCGGCGCCAATCGACCGATGTCGGAAAACGGGTCGCGCCAAAAGGATATTCGGGGAAGGAATGCCCTGGACATCATTTTGGAGTGTAACACATGTGGCGCTATCTCGACGGTCAATCCGTCGCCGCACTTGCCGGGAGCCGCTCGCCGTCCTGGCGTGCTTTTTTCAGAAGTCTTGCCGAGACCGTCCGAATTTGGCGGAAGCGGCAGCGGGACCGCCAGGAATTGCTCAAATACTTCGCCAGCGATCATCGCGCGCCGAACGATCTCGGCATCGACCGCGCGAACGCGCACGAATGGGCCGACCGGCCGTTTTGGCGAGTTTAAGGTCGGGCGCCGCCGCTAGATTGTCAGCGCGAAGGTTTCCAGCAAGCCGCGGCGGCCGGCGGGCGTGATCATCAGCGCCCGGCTGTCGCGCCGCCGCTCGATCCATTTCAGCTCGAAGCAGCGGTTCGCGAGCGCCGCGCCGACGGCGCCGCCGATATGCGGACGCCGTTCGGTCCAGTCGAGACACGGACGGCAGAACATCCGCCGGCGCTCGTGCGCCGCCGCAAGATCGACACCCAGCGTCGACAGGAATTCCGCGCCGGCCGCGGTCACCTCGCCGGCCTCATCGCCGAGAACGAGCAGGCCGCGGCCCGTCATGCTGTCGGCGAGGCCGACGCCGAGCACGCCGGCGATGTGATCGTAGCAGGTGCGGGCGTGACGCAGCTGATCGTCGAATTTCGACTTGGGCTGAAAGCGTGGCGGCCCTTCCAGGGCCACGTTCATGATGCTTTCGAGCATCTGTCCGACATGCGGCCCGGCCAGCCTGTAATAGCGGTGGCGGCCCTGCTTCATCGGCAGGATCAGCCGCGCCGTAGCAAGCTTGCCGAGATGACCGCTGGTGGTCTGCGGCGACACGCCGGCGGCAAATGCAAGTTCGGTCGCGGTGAGCGCGCGCCCGCCAAGGAGCGCGCACAGAATATTGGCGCGCGCCGGATCGCCCACCAGCGCGGCAACTTCTGCAATCTGCGGTGCGGTCGACATGATGCTTTATATGCGCGGAAGGGCCGGCGATTGCCAGCGCC
The DNA here is from genome assembly GCA_963729965.1 of uncultured Alphaproteobacteria bacterium. Taxonomy (GTDB): domain Bacteria; phylum Pseudomonadota; class Alphaproteobacteria; order Rhizobiales; family Xanthobacteraceae; genus BOG-931. The sequence goes on along the minus strand of CAVSPX010000002.1, from coordinate 513,141 downwards.
GATGCTTCGGCCGCGGCCGAAGCAAATCCCCAGGCAAACGGCCACCGCAGGTCCAACGACGCGGGCGGCTAAAACAATGACGGCTGATCGCTGTCTTTTTTTGACCGCTTCGGTTTTGGCGCGTCGGCCGCCGGCGCTGCGGCAGCACTTGTTGCGGCATCGTTCGCGGCGAGCGGCGCGATCAGCGCTTCTGAATCATTGGCCACGCGGTTCACCGCGGAGGAAATCTCGTAAGCTTCGAGTAGATCGTCGCGCGCCGGCACCAGGAGCGCCTCGGCGGTCGTCGCATCGACGTGTGCGGAGTTGAGCCACAGATCGAAGGCGTCCGGCGGCAGGATCACCGGCATGCGGGAGTGGATCGCCGCGAGCGTGCGATTGGCGTTCGTAGTGACGATCGCGGCGGTGTCGAGCTCCTCGCCATTGGGCCCGGTCCAGGTTTCCCACAGCCCGGCGAAGGCGAACGGTCCGCCGGATTTTTGCAGGCGGATGAAATAGGGCTGCTTGCGCCCGCCAAGGTCCTTCCATTCATAGAAGCCGTCGGCCGGGATCAGGCAGCGGCGCCGCCGCATGGCGTTGCGAAACGCCGGCTTGTCGATGACGGATTCGGCGCGCGCGTTGATCAGGAGCGAAAAGCCCTTGGGATCCTTGACCCAGGACGGAATGAGCCCCCAGCGCATCAGCACGAACTGGCGTTTGCCCTCATGCAGGCGCACGATCGGGATGGGCTGCGTCGGCGCCACGTTGTAGCGCGGCGGAAAATTCGGCTGCTCTGGGTAGCCGAACAACGCCCGGATCGCCGCCGGCGACGAAATAATGACATAACGTCCGCACATGGTCTAAGACGCTCGAAATAAGCAGGCCGGGCTTCGCCGCAAGGTGCCGCGCATGCCGCCTGTGTTACTGTGTTTTTGACGCCAATGCAGCAGCAGCCTCCTCCGATAAGCGACGAGTCCTCGCGGGTTTACCCGACCCGGCCGTATTTGGCGGTCAGCGCGGCCATATTCCGCGACGGTCGCGTCTTGATCGTACGCCGGGCGCGGCCGCCCGCGCACGGCATCTACACGCTGCCCGGCGGCGGCGTCGAACTGGGCGAGACGCTCGAGGAAGCTGTGGTCCGCGAGGTCCGCGAGGAGACGGCGCTCGAGGTCAGGCCAGTCGCTCTCGCCGGTTATCGTCAGGCCATCGCACGCGACGCCAACGGCGCGATCGAGCGGCACTTCGTCATTTTACCGTTCGCGGCGCGCTGGATCTCGGGCGAGGTGGTGCTCAACGAGGAACTGGGGGAAGCGCACTGGCTCATGCCCGCCGAGCTTGCCGGGTTGACGACCACCGAGGGGCTGGCGCAGATCGTCTCCGCCGCCGCTGAGCGAATCGCGTCCTCCGGCTGAGCAACGCGAGCCGACGTCTTGAACATGCTTCGTACCCTGTTGTGCATCCCGATCGCCGTTGGGCTAGCGCTCGGGCTAGGTGCGGCGCCAGCCGCCGCCCAGTTTTTTCAATCGTCGCCGTTCGGCTTCGGCCAGGAACAGCAGCAGCCTCGGCCGCGGCCACCGGCCCCGCCGCGAGCACCGAAAGTCCCCCCACAGACGGACACGCCGCCGGCGGCCGAGGTTACCACCCCCTATGATCCCGACCTGCAGCGGCTGTCCGAAATCCTCGGTGCGCTGCATTTTCTGCGCAGCATCTGTGGATACCAAGAAGGCCAGAAATGGCGCGACGAAGCGCAGTCGCTGATCGATGCTGAAGCGCCGACCGGCAAGCGGCACGATCAGATGGTGCAGAGCTTCAATCGCGGTTACCTGGGTTTTCGGCAAAGCTACCGGACCTGCACCCCGGCCGCGCGGATCATTATTCGGCGCTATCTGGAAGAAGGCGCCCAGATCGCCCGCGACGTGACCGCCCGCTATGCCAATTGACGACTTGGCCGGCCCTCTGCGGGGACATTAACCCTGCCTAAAAGTTCGGACTGGGCGCCGGTATTCCCGTGCTAAACCTGACATCGGGTAGGGACGCCGCCGGGTTGCGGCAAACAAATGACTGCGATGAGGATGGCGACAAACTTCTGGCCGGCTCGGGAGCCAGTGGCCGAGCACGAACAAAAACGCTTGGCTCTGGGGTACCTTCAGGATGCCTGGACGGAAGCCCAGCACGACGGCATCGAGGGCGATTGCCTAGCACAAACCGCGCTGTTTCTGGCGCTGGCCGAGCTGATCTCGACCTATGGCGAAGAGCCTGCGGCGCGTTACGCCGAGAAACTCAGCGCCCGTATCCGTAACGGCGAATTTTCCGTGGAGCTGTCGCGGCAATAGGCCGGCGGTCCTTTTGGTTGGATCGCCTTTCTAGTGGCGCGTGATCTTTTCCGAAAGCCGACATGCGGCTCTCGAAATCGCCCTCACACGCGCCTGGGATTAAGCGCGCGCAAGCCATAGAACCGGCACAGCGCTGCCTCGATATCAGCTGGATAGAACGGCTTTTTCAGAAAGTCGGCGCCCACCTCGCTCGCGCGCACTTCAAGCGACGGGTCGTCAAGCGATGTCATCAGCACGACGTGCACGCGCCGCTTCTCGCGCCTGAACTCAGCGATCGTTTCCAGACCGGAAAAGCCCGGCATGTTGTAATCCATGAAGACCAGGTCGATGGCGTGGTCTCGCACCATCTTGAGCGCGGCAAAGCCTTCGCCCGCTTCGCAGACTTCCAGCGGGAAACGTACACCGGCAAGAATCTTGCGCACGATGCTGCGCATGGTCGGTGAATCGTCGACCACCAGGACCCAGCTCGGCAGCCGCACGCGCATCGAGCGATTGATGAGCGCCCTCGCCTCTTCGAGACGCCGCGGCTTATCGGCGACGGCATCGGTCTCAAACGGTTCCGCGCCGCGCCCTCGCCCGATCAGCTGCACGGTGAATGGCGGGTTGCGCGCCGCGCGCGCGGCTGCGACCGTCGCCTTGGTTTCATCGGTTGGGAGGCCACTGTCGAGATAGAGCAGGTCGGCGCCCGCAAGCTTGTCGTGCGCGGCCGCGGCGCCATCCGCCGTGATAATGTCGATCGGCGTCGTCGCTGATGCCGCCGCCTGCCGGAACAGCGCGTGGTCCTCCGCCGAACGCGACACCGCGACTAGGCGCAGTGACAGCAGATCGTCGCTCATGGGCTCGTTCCTTTGGAGCGCCTGTTGCGAGTTACCTGCACGATATTCAACTACTGGGATGCGAACCTCGTCCGCACTCCGGCGGCACCGGGCGCAGCAGCTATTTCGCCCTCATCAACACTGCGAAAGGCGACGCATTCCATAGGATACGAACAAATCATATTGGCTGCATTATCAAGAGCCAAAATCCTACAACTTTAAATGGCAATATGATTGCAGGGCGTTGTGCGGACCGCCGCAACCGCCAGGCCACGGCGGTCCGGCTCAAGGGCCCCACGCGCGGCGAGCACCGCGGCGCCCTTGAGAGCCATTCGGGCGTGCCCTAGGTTTCCGGGGTGCGGTAGCGGGATCGGTCGGCGAGATTCGCGGCGCACCCTGGAAAGTATCGATGCCATGAAGGCTGCAGTTCTTCCCGATCGCGGCGTCGTCAAGGTCGTGGGCGATGACGCGCGGACCTTTCTGCACGGGCTCGTCACGGCCGACGTCCTCAACCTGAAGGCCGACGAGGCGCGCTACTGCGCGCTGCTGACCCCGCAGGGCAAGATCATCACCGACTTTATGGCGGCCGAGGCGCCGGCCAAAGACGGCGGCGGGTTTTTTCTCGATGTGCCACGGGCGCGCATCGCTACCCTCATCGAAAAGCTCAATCTCTATAAGCTGCGCGCCAAGGTGATCGTCGAGGATCTGTCTGAAATCTTGGGCGTGATGGCGGTTTGGGACGGCCCGTTACTCCCCTCCCCTGGGGCGCGAGCTCAAGCCGCAAAGGATGCCATCGGCCTGTGCTTCGCCGATCCGCGCCTGCCGGCGCTCGGCCTGCGCGTCATGCTGCCGCCGCATCTCGTCACGAGCGCGGCGGCCGAGTTCGGCGCGACGCTCGTCGCTGCCGGCGACTACGAGGCGCACCGCATCGCGCTCGGCATCCCAAGCGGCGGCATCGATTTCGCCTACGGCGACGCCTTCCCGCATGAGGCCGACATGGACCAGCTCGCCGGCGTCGATTTCGCCAAAGGCTGCTACGTCGGCCAGGAAGTCGTCTCGCGCATGGAGCATCGCGGCACCGCGCGCAGCCGCGCCGTGCCGCTGCGCTTCGACGGCGCGCCGCCGCAACCCGGCGCGGCCATCGTCGCCGGCGAGCGCCAGCTTGGCCACATTGGATCGGCCGCCGCCGGCCGGGCGATCGCGCTGTTACGGCTCGATCGCGTCGCCGATGCGCTCGCCCGCGGCGACGCGCTGACCGCGGGTGCAACGCCGGTGCGCCTGGTCAAGCCGGACTGGGCGCGTTTTTTGTTTCCCGGCGACAGCAAGGCCGCCGAATGACCGTCACCGCTTCAGCAAACACGCCGATCCGCTGCCCCTGGCCGAAGGACGATGCGCTCTACATCGCCTATCATGACCAGGAATGGGGCGTGCCCGAATACGACGACCGCGCGCTCTACGAAAAGCTCGTGCTCGACGGCTTTCAAGCCGGACTGTCTTGGATCACCATCCTGCGCAAGCGCGAGAACTTCCGCCGGGCATTCGACGGCTTCGTGCCCGAGAAAATCGCGCGCTACCGGCCGGCCAAGATCGAGCGGCTGATGGCCGACGCCGGCATCGTTCGCAACCGCGGCAAGATCGAGGGCACTGTCCTCTCAGCGCGAGCCTGGCTCGACATCATGGAAAAGGGCCCGGGCTTCTCCAAATTGTTATGGGACTTTCTCGACGGCAAGCCGAAGGTTAATCACTACAAATCCACGCGGCAGGTCCCCGCCGAAACCGCGATCTCACGCGCCATGTCCAAAGAACTGGCGCAGCGCGGCTTCAAATTCTGCGGCCCGACCATCGTCTACGCCTTCATGCAGGCGACCGGCATGGTCAACGATCACCTGGAGACGTGCTTCCGGCACGCGGCGGTGCAGAAGCACGAACGGTGATGCAACGTTGTCATCATTCGCGAAAGCGAAAGCGGATGATCCAGTAATCGCGCAGGTCTCTGTTTAATTGTCTGTCATCGCTGCCACTCGATGCCCCGCCTTGACAGGACGGGAAAATCACTCCGCCTTGATGCCGGCGAACTGTACGACCTTCGCCCACTTTGCCGTATCGGCGGCGATCAGCTTGCCGAATTCCTCCGGCGTGTCCGACGCCGCGGTATTGCCCATGTGATCGAGCGCGGTCTTGTAGGCTTGATCAGCGACGATAGCGTTGATCGCTGTGTTCAGCTTGGCGACGATTTCGGCGGGCGTGTTTTTGGGCGCCACGATGCCGTTCCACACATACGCATCGTAGCCCGGCAAAAAGTCGCCGATCAGCGGCACGCCGGGCAGCGCATCGGTGTGCGAACTGACCGCCAGCGCGCGCATCTTGCCGGCGCGGATAAATCCGATCGAGGCGGCGACGTTATCGAACATGACCTGCTCGCGCCCGGCCAGCACGTCGGCGATTGCCGGCGGCGAGCCGCGATACGGCACATGCAGCATCTTGATGCCGGCCATCATCTGAAACAATTCGCCGGCCACATGGGTCGCGCCGCCGGTTCCGGCCGACGCCATGGCGAGCGTGCCGGGATGCGCCTTGGCGTAAGCGATGAATTCAGGGACAGTCTTGGCCAGGAACGACGCGCTCACCTCCATCACCAGCGGACTGCGGCTGATAAGCCCGACCGGCGTCACGTCGCGGGCAAAGCTGAAATCAAGATCCTTGTAGATCGCGGCGTTGATGGCGTTGGAGATGCCGGCAAGAAACAGCGTGTAGCCGTCGGGCGGCGCGTGCACCACCGCATCGGCGGCGACGTTGCTGGCGGCGCCGGGACGATCCTCGACCACGAACGGCTGGCCAAGCCGGTCCGACAGCTTCTGTGCCAGAAGGCGCGCCAGGATATCGCTGACGCCGCCGGCGCTGTAGCCGACCAGAATGCGCACCGGTCGGACCGGATAATCGAGCGCCCAGGCCGCTCGCGGCACGGCCGGCATGGCAAGCGCGGCTGCGGCGAGGCGCAGAAAACGGCGGCGAAGCAACATGGGAAAAATCCTCTGGGATCCGGCGAGTGTGTCCCGGCAGCGTGGAATCGCGTAATACCGCAACTGAGACAACTACGCGAATAGCGAACGTGCCGCCTGCTGCAACCAAACCGCCGCTCGATCGCGCTTGGCAGCGCATGCTGTCGGGACGGCGGCTCGACCTGCTCGACCCGTCCGCGCTCGACATCGAGATCGAGGACATTGCGCATGGCCTCGCGCGCGTCGCCCGCTGGAACGGGCAAACCGCCGGCGCGCACATTTTTTCGGTAGCGCAGCATTGCTGTCTGGTCGAAGTGCTGGCGCGCGAAAAGTCGCCGCGGCTCGGCCGCGCCGGCAGGCTCGCAGTGCTGCTGCACGACGCGCCCGAATACGTGATCGGCGACATGATCTCACCGTTCAAGGCGGTGATCGGCGACAGCTACAAGGCGGTCGAGCGGCGGCTGCTGGCGGCGATCCATCGCCGCTTTGGGCTGCCGGTGCAATCCTCGCCCGACCTCGTGCAGTTGATCAAAGCCGCCGACCACCAAGCCGCTTTTTTGGAGGCGACGCGGCTTGCCGGCTTTTCAGTCACGGAAGCGAAGCGCTTTTTCGGCCGCCCGCCACGCATCGCGCCATCGATGGAGCGCGATTATCTGAAACCGTGGCCCGCCGAGATCGCCCAAGCGCGTTTTCTGGAGCGTTTCAGAAAACTTGCAGGAGAATAGACACTATAATTCGCGGCCATTCGCCGGGTAGCCTGAATTCCGCTAATATCGCGCGCATTATTCGATTGCATTGCTAAACGGGGCGGCAATGTTTGACGGGCTTGTGATCCTCGTTCTGATCGCGCTGGCGTTTCCGGTCATCGCCATTATCGCTTTGGTTCAAGCATCATCGCTCGGCGGGGTCGTCCGCCGTCTCGAGCAAAGAGTCATCGCGTTGGAGCGCGCTGCGGCCGCCTCCGGCGCCGCGGCCGCGACACCGCAACCGGCGGCAGCGCCTCAACCGGCGGCCACGCCTGTGCCGTCCCCGCCGCCCCCGCCACCAGCGACCGCGCCGGCGGCGCCCGCGGCTCCGCCCCCATGCCGGAGTCGGCAACGCCGCTCGGCTCGGTTCCGACCACGCCGCCAGTGGCGCCGTTAGCGCGGCCGCCGGAGATTGGTTTCGAGGAACGCTTCGGTACGCGGTGGGTGGTCTGGGTCGGCGGCGTGGCGCTCGCGCTCGGCGGCATCTTTCTGGTGCGCTACAGCATCCAGGAAGGCCTGATCGGCCCCGGCGTGCGCATCATGCTCGGCGCGCTGCTGGCGCTGGTGCTGGTCGCCGCCGGCGAGTGGACGCGCCGCAAGGAGAACCTGTCCGGGCTGCCGGGCCTGCCTACGGCGCATATTCCAGGCATTCTCACCGCCGCCGGCACCACCGTGGCTTACGCCACAGTCTACGCGGCATACGGGCTCTACAATTTCTTGCCGCCGGGCGCCGCATTCGTTCTGATGGGCGTCGTGGCGCTGCTGACGCTCGCGGCGGCGCTGCTGCACGGCCCGGCGCTGGCCGGTCTCGGCGTCATCGGCGCATATCTCGCGCCGCTGCTGGTGAGCACCGCGCAACCGGATTATTGGGCGCTCTACATCTATGTCGCCGTGGTCACGGCGGCCTCGTTCGCACTAGTCTTACTGCGTCACAACTTTTGACGTCTACCTTGTGCTGAGATTTGCCCGACGCAGCAAGGACATCGTGACAGCGTTGCGACGAGAGCGACGATCAATCTCCGTCGGATAGTTGCGATGGAATTCGGAACGTGGCGCTCAGGCCGCAATGGCGGACCCTCTCCGATCGTGATTCCGTCGTTTTGAAGCGACGGAGGCGATTTGCCATGCGTGGCGAGGAACGAAGATCGGAAGGGCTTTTTTCGTATCTGCGGTTGGAGGATCGGATCGCCAAGGATCATCCGCTGCGGGCGATCCTGGCGCTGGTGAACGAGGCGCTTGCGGGGCTGTCGAAGCGGTTCGACGCGCTTTACTCGCAGATCGGACGGCCGTCGATCCCACCCGAGTATCTGCTACGGGCGACGCTGTTGCAGGCGTTCTTCACGGTACGCTCGGAACGCCAATTGATGGAGCAAATCGATTATAATCTTTTGTTCCGCTGGTTCGTCGGACTTTCGATGGACGATGCGGTCTGGGACCCGACGGTGTTCACGAAGAACCGCGACCGGCTGCTTGAGGCGGACGTGGCGCGCGATTTTCTGGCAAGCCTGTTGGCGCTGCCGAAGGTGATGCAGCTGCTGTCAAGCGATCACTTCTCGGTGGACGGAACGCTGCTGGATGCTTGGGCATCGATGAAGAGCTTCCGCCCCAAGGACGGTTCGGGCTCGCCACCCGAGGGCGGGCGCAACGCCGAACGCAACTTCCACAAGGAGAAGCGCTCAAACGAGACCCATAGCAGCACCACCGATCCCGACGCCAAGCTCTATCGCAAGGGCGACGGACAGGAGAGCCGACTGTGCTACATGGGCCACGTTCTGATGGAGAACCGCAACGGGCTCGCCGTCACCGGCGATGTCACGCAGGCGACCGGCACCGCGGAACGCGCCACCGCCCTCGACCTGATCGACGGCCACCGGTCTGGCAAACGGCGGATCACTGTCGGCGGCGACAAGGGCTTCGATGTCGAGAGCTTCGCGCAGGCCTTGCGTGAGCGCAAAGTCACGCCTCACGTCGCCATCGACGGCCATCGGACCAAGACCGGAAAGCGGCGCAAGACCGCCATCGATCAACGCACGCTACGCCATCCCGGCTATGCCATCAGTCAGCGTTGCCGCAAACGCATCGAAGAAATATTCGGCTGGATCAAGACCACGGGCGGCGTCGCTCAGGTCAAGGTTCGCGGCCTCGACAAAGTGCGGGCCGTCTTCTTGTTCGCCATCGTCGCCTACGATCTGGTGCGAATACCCAAGCTGCTGGGGGCGACATGAGCCGCCTTACGGCGACCGCCCGCGCCAGCGACTGGCGAACCGTTGCGATCGGCCCCATCAACCGCGAAATCGCCTTCCAATCCGGCACCCAACAAAAGTTCAAATCGCCTCAATGGCGACTTTTTCAGCAGCCTGCTAGCGCGCATACGCCTGTGGCGCTGGCTGGCGCTGGCCGCAGTCGTGCTGAGCGCCGCCTGGACGTTGCCGGGCATGGCGCCAGGCGCGGTCGTGGCGGTCGGCGCCCACGCCTTCAGTACGCTCGCCGGCTTCACGCTGGCCGCGATCTTTCTGGTGTGCGGCTTTCTGTTCGGCCCGGACGCCAAACCGGGCGAAGTCGATCGCGTGTCGGTGTTCGCGCTGTCGGTTTATTTGCTCGCGGCAGCCTTCCTTGTGCTCGCGAGCCGGCACGATGCGGCGGCGCTCACCGTCTTCGTGGTACTTACGGTTGCGACCGTTGCGGTCGCCTGGCGCGCGGAAGCGGCGAGCGGCGCCGTACCGGTGGCCGCAATCCTCGCCATGGCGGTGATGGCGCATTGGGCGGTGCAGGAGAATCTCAATTTCCTGAAATGGCCCGCGGGACCCGCCGCGCCTGCCATCGCCGAGCCGCAACGCTACGATTACGGCTCGCACCTGACGCTTGCCGCAGTGTGGGCGGCGCTGTTCGGCATTTGCGGATTTCTCGCGCAAGGCCGATCGAGCCGCGCGCTGGTGCCGATGCTGTGGAGCGCAACCGGCGTGTTCGCGCCGCTCGCCATGCTAATTGCGTTGTACTATCGCATCGCCAATCTCGATCGATCGCTGCCGTTCGCAGGCTTGGCGCTCTTACTCGCCGCGATCTTCGCGCTCACCACCGAGACGCTGCTGCAGCGCGACCGGCGGCCGGGCATCGCCGCGGCGAGCGCACTCTATGCCACCGGCGCACTCGCCGCATTGGCGCTGGCGTTGGCCTTCGCGCTGGAGAAGGGCTGGCTCACGATTGCGCTTGCACTCATGGCGCCTGGCGCCGCCTGGATCGCGGAAAAGCGGCCGCTGCCATGGCTGCGTTCGCTGGCCGCCATCATGGCCGCGCTGGTGACGGCGCGCGTCGGCTGGGAGCCGCGCATCGTTGGCGACACCTTGGGCACGGCGCCGATCTTCAACTGGCTGCTTTATGGCTACGGCGTTCCGGCCGCGGCGTTTTGGCTCGCGGGCTCCATGTTGCGGCGCCGTCGCGATGATCTGGCGGCGCGCACGGTCGACGCAGCCGCCATTCTTTTCACCGTGCTGCTCGTCGTGCTCGAAATCCGTCATTACGTCAGCGGCGGCGACATCTACCAAGAATCGGCCGGGCTGACTGAAATCGCGCTCTATGTTGATGCCGGCCTTGCGATGACGATCGGCCTGGAACACGTGCGCCGCCGCACCGGCAGCATCATCCACAATGTCGGCGCCTGCATCGTCGCCGCGCTGACGCTGATCGCCATCGTGACCGACTTGGCATACGTGACCGACCCCGATCTGCTCCGCACGCCGGTCGGTCCGGCCTTTATCAATTTGATCCTGCTCAGCTACGGCGTCCCGGCCGTGCTCGCGATTACGCTGGCGCTGATCGCGCGGACGACGCGGCCGCTGCCCTATCGCGTCGCCGCCGCGATCACCGCCATGACGCTTGCGCTGTTCTACCTGACGCTCGAAGTGCGGCGGCTGTTTCACGGTCCGATTCTAGCGGGACCCACCAGCGACGCCGAGCAATACATGTACTCGACGGTCTGGCTGATATTCGGCATCGCCGTTCTGGCGATCGGATTTTTCCTGCGCTCGCAGCCGGCGCGGCTGCTGGCGCTCGGCGTGATCGCGCTGACCATCGCCAAGGTGTTCATCGTCGACACGGCCAGCATCAGCGGCATCTTCCGCGCGCTGTCGGTCATCGGCCTCGGCGTTGTCCTGCTCGGCATCGGCTGGCTGTACCAGCGCCTGCTCTACCCGCGCGTGCCGGCGCGACCGGCGCCAAGCGCGTGAGTGTCTTACCGGCGACACGCGCGATGCCTATATGACGGGACGCGATGCTATATTGTTTGATTCGATGATTCACGTTTGCTCTCTGGCGCTTTTGCACGACACGGTCGAGGAGACCGGCGCGCGCCACGTGGTGTCGCTGCTTGGCGACGAACGCGTCGCACGGCCGCACGGCATCGCTCCCGAAAATCATCTCTGGCTGCGGCTGCACGACATCTGTTTGCCGCTTGACGGCTATGTGCTGCCCGGCGAGGCGCACGTCGCCGAGCTGCTGGCATTCGTGCGCGGCTGGGATCGCCGCGCGCCGCTCGTGGTGCACTGCTTCGCCGGCATCAGCCGCTCGACCGCGAGCGCCTATGCCAGCGTCTGTGCGCTCAACCCGCACCGCGATGAAGCAAGCATTGCGCAGGCACTGCGCCGCGCCTCGCCGACGGCGACGCCAAACATCCGCATCGTGACGCTCGCCGACCGGCTGCTCGACCGCAACGGCCGCATGACCGCAGCGATCGAGGCTATCGGACGCGGTGCGACCGCCGAGGCGGGCACGACGTTCCGGCTCGACTTGGAGTGATCAGTTAAATCGGTTGCCGCTTTTAGGACGTTACGGCGTCGGCTGCATGACCGCGAGCGCCGTTGCGGGCGGGCGGACCTTAGCCTGGGCACGGGCCGGCTCGCGCCGGGTCAGCGCGGCACGCCCGTTGCGCTGATGAAAATCGCAATAGGCAAAACCCAACCCGGAAATCGAGCCGCGGAAGCTGTGGTAATCAAGCCGCTGCACCCGGAAGCAAGGCTGGATCGGCAGACCTGAGAGGTGCGCACACACCGAGGTGGCGGTGACCTGGATGGTGCCTGGCGGCAGCGTCGCAAACTTCACCGTGGGGCTGCCGGGGGGCCGGACCGTGCCGACGACCGAACCGTCGCGGAAGATGCGGCCGAGCCCGCTAGTGCCGTCGAAGCAGTCATAGGCAAACAGCTTGCCGGCAATGAAGGCGCGCGCCTGTTCGGGCGACAAATCCTCGGCGAATGCCGAACTCACACCAAGGGCACATACACACGCAACAACTACGCGGAGCAGCATCTGCAACCCCCTTACGGACGCGAGCTCATTCTTAACGAAATTTCTTAACCGTCCCCTTACCATAGCGCCCTGCATCATGGCTCGATTTCGTAGCCGAATTATGGACTGGTTACCGAATTTTCACCACGATCCGGCCGCGCACCTGACCCTCGACGATCCGCCGGCCCGCCTCGATCACGCCGTCGAGCCCGATTTCGCTGGTCATCGCCGCGATTTTGGCCCGATCAAGGTCGGTTTCGAGCCGTTGCCACGCCTGTTGCCGCAATGGCAGCGGGCACATCACCGAATCAATCCCGACCAGCGACACCCCGCGCAAAATGAACGGCGCCACTGTGGTGGGCAAGTCCATTCCACCCGCCAACCCACAGGCGGTAACGGTTCCGCCGTACCGTGTCATGGAAAGCACATTGGCGAGTGTGGTCGAGCCGACCGCATCGATACCGCCGGCCCAGCGCTCGCGGCCAAGCGGCCGCGGTGGACCGGCAAGTTCCTTGCGCTCGATGATTTCGGTCGCGCCGAGCTCTTTGAGATAATCCGCTTCGGCGGGCCGGCCGGTCGAGGCCGTGACCGAGTAGCCAAGCTTGGCGAGCAGCGCCACCGCCACCGAACCGACACCGCCAGCGGCGCCAGTCACGATCACCGGACCGCGCGCGGGCGTAACGCCCGCGCGCTCCAGCGCCATCACTGACAGCATGGCGGTGTAGCCGGCCGTGCCGATCGCCATGGCATCGCGCGCGCTCATGCTAGCCGGCAGCCGCACCAGCCAATCGCCTTTGACGCGCGCCTTCGCCGCGTAGGCGCCAAGATGCGTCTCGCCGAGTCCCCAGCCGTTGAGGATCACCTTGTCGCCGACTTTCCAGGCCGGATGACTGGAGGATTCGACGGTGCCGGCGAAATCGACGCCGGCGATCATCGGGAAGCGGCGCACCACCGGCGCCTTGCCGGTGACAGCAAGCCCGTCCTTGTAGTTCACCGTCGACCATTCGACCGCGACGGTGACGTCGCCGTCCATCAGATCCTTGTCGTCGAAATCGGTGAGCCGCACCGTCTGGCCGCTGTCGGCCTTGTCGATGACGATAGCCTTGAATGTCGCCACGTCCGCTCCCGCTTTACGCCGGGACGGCGGCAACCCGCGGCACCGGCTCCTCCACGATCGGCATGTTGATCAGCGCCGACAGCACTCCGAACAAGATGGCGAGCCACCACACCGGAGCATACGAACCGTAGCGGTCGAACACGAGGCCGCCAAGCCAGACGCCGAGGAACCCGCCGATCTGATGGCTGAGAAAAGCGAAGCCGGCGAGCGTGGCCAGCCAGCGCGTCCCAAACATGACGGCGATGATGCCGTTGGTCGCCGGCACCGTCGACAGCCACATCAGGCCCATGATGGCGCCGAACGCAATGCAGGTGAAGGGCGTCGTCGGGAACGAAATGAAGGCAAGGATGGCAATCGCGCGGGTCGAATAGATGAACGAAAGCAAATAGCGCTTCGGCATGCGGTTGCCGAGCCAGCCGCACATAAGACAGCCGACGATATTGAACAGTCCGATCGTCGCCAGTGTCCAGCCGCCGACTTCGACGGTGAGGCCGCGGTCGACCAGATAGGACGGCAGATGCACGGTGATGAAAGCGAGCTGGAAGCCGCAAGTGAAATAGCCGAGCACCAGCAGCACATAGGAGCGGTGTGAGAAGGCCTCGCTGACTGCATGCCGGAACGATTGCGGCGCAGCCTCTTTGAGGGCACCGGCCTTCGGGGTGGTCAACGCCAGCGACAGCGGAAGAATGGCAAGCATGCTGACGGAGAAGATGGTGAGCGCGTTTTGCCAGCCGAACGTATCCATCAAAAGCACGGCGACCGGCGAATACAGGAATTGTCCAAACGAGCCCGCCGCCGTTCCAATGCCGAATGCAAATGAGCGCCACTCCGCCGGCAGGAGCTTGCCAAAGGCCGCCAACACCAGCGTGAAGGAACAACCCGCAAGACCAAAACCGAGCAGCGCGCCGGCCGAGACGTCGAGCATCGGCGCAGTCGTGGCGTGCGCCATGAGCGCCAGACCGGCGGCGTACATCAGCGCGCCGGCGCACAGCACCCGAACCGTGCCGAAGCGGTCACCGATAAGCCCGGCAAGCGGCTGGCCGATTCCCCACAACAGATTCTGCAGCGCGATCGCAAACGCGAAAACGTCGCGGCCCCAGTGGTTGGCGTTCGACAAGGGCGTCAGAAAAAAGCCGAGCGTCGAGCGCGGGCCGAACGACATCATGCCGATCATGCAACCGAAGCCGACAATCAGCACCGGAGTGCGCCAAGTGGTGGCCGCCGCGCCGATCACGGCGCCCTGGCGAGCGGAATCGAGTTCGATCATCGATGGTGGTCATTTGTCGCCCGGCAGCAACGTCTCTTTGCAAAAGTGGCGTAGCATAACGGCCGCGCGCCGGTCACCCAAACGAAAATGAGCGCTACCCCGGCTGTCCGTCGCATGGCTGGCCCGCCCGCTGGCGCATGGGTTTGCGCAATGCTATCGAAATCGCGCGGCTTTGCACGACCGCCGGCAAATCGCGAGGCCGCGCCAACCCGCTCCTACGTGGAAATACGCCATGCCGCTATTCGATCCGTCGCTCATGCGGTCCGACGCCTTTCTTTCGCCGCTCGAACTCGAAGCGGCGGTGACGCGCGCGCTGGAAGAGGATTTGGGCCGCGCTGGCGACATCACCTCGACAGCGACGGTGCCGCAGGACACGCGCGGCCGCGCCCTGGTCGTGGCACGCAAGCCCGGAGTGGTGTCCGGTCTGCCGCTGGTCGAAGCGTCGTTCCGGCGGCTGTCGCCGGATATCAAGATCGCGGCGAGTTCGCGTGACGGCGAGACGATCGCCGCCGGGGCCAAGCTAATGACGATTGAGGGCGATGCGCGCGCCATTCTGAGCGCCGAGCGCACCGCGCTCAATTTCATCGGTCACCTGTCCGGCATCGCGACCGCGACGGCGGAATTCGTCAAGCGCATCGCCCACACCAAGGCGCGCGTCATCTGCACGCGCAAGACCACGCCCGGTCTGCGGGCGCTGGAAAAATACGCCATTCGCTGCGGCGGCGGTTTTAATCACCGCTTCGGTCTCGATGACGCGATGCTGATCAAGGACAATCACATCGCGGTCGCGGGCGGCATCGCCGCGGTGCTCAAGCGCGCCCGAGCCTCCGCGGGCCATCTGGTCAAGATCGAAATCGAAGTCGATTCGTTGTCGCAGCTTGAAGAAGTGCTCGCCACCGGGCTCGCCGACGTGGTGCTGATCGATAATTTCGATCCGCCGACGATGCGCCGCGCCGTCGAAATGGTGGCCGGCCGCCTCGTGATCGAAGCCTCGGGCGGCATCACGCTCGCGTCGGCCGCCGCGATCGCTGAAACCGGCGTCGATTATCTGTCATCAGGATCGCTGACGCACTCGGTGCAGAATCTCGACATCGGGCTGGATATCGAGATGTGACGCACGTCATCCCGGAAGCCGCGCAGCGGCTATCCGGAATCCATAATCACAATTGGCGCAGAACTTTCACGGGCTGTGGTTATGGATTCCGGGCTCGCCGCTTCGCGGCGCCCCGGAATGACAGCTACGACGTCGGATCAGCTTTCGGGTCGGCCTTCGAGGTGTTCGCCGGCGTGCCCCAGACCGGCTCGTATTCGCCTTTGCCCCAGGCGCGCGGCCGGTAGAACGTATGCACGCCGAGTTTGTAGAGCCTGGTCATCTCGTGCACCCAGCTCGGGTGCACCCAGGTGGCGTGATAGTGCGTGGCGTGGCCGATATCGGTGAGCCAGATTTTGCCGTCGAGCTCGTCCTTGGCGATGCGCTTGGCCTGCACCCACATGTCGGGCTCGTCGATGCGGGAAAGATCCTTGTGCTCGCAGGCGAAGGTGAACTGACAGGCGAGGTAATGGCTGGCGTTCTGAAACACCACGCCGCACACTTTACTCGGATAGTAGCCGGAGAACACGCGGTTCATCACCACCTGAGCGACCGCCTGTTGGCCGCGCAGCGGTTCGCCGCGCGCTTCGAAATAGACTGCCTCGGCGAGACACTTTTCGGCTTTGTCGCGCGCCTTGCCGGCGAGCCCGAGGCGGAGCGCCGGGCTTTGCGGATTCGGCGCAGCGTCGGCGGCGGATTCGGGAGTGTCGCCTTCGTCGGACTGCTCCAGCGGATCGAGGCTCACGCCGCTGTTGAATGACGGCGTGGCCAGCACCGGCTCGGCGCCAGGCGCCCAGGCTTCGAGCCCGCTCGGCGCATCCGTCATGCCCGGGCCGAAATAGATTTGCGCGCTGCGGTCCTGCTCCGCGTCATCGTAGGCCAGCGACGCTGTGCCGAGCACAGGCGACCCGTCGACGTGCGCTGAGGTGGGCACATCGGCGGGAATTTCAGCGGCCGTATGCTCAACGGCCGGCGTCACCGAGGGGGCTTGCGCATGCGGCGCGACCGGAGGCAGCGGCGCCGGCGAGGCCGCAGGCGTCACCGGCGGCCGTATCGGCTCCGCCGCGGGCGGCGCCGAGATCGGCTGCAGTTGCGGCAAGCTCACCGGCTTTGCCGGAGCAAGCGCAGGATGCGCGATCGGCAGGCGGTCGCCCTTGCGCGCGCGATTGACCTCCGGGTAGTCGAATTGCGCAGAACGGTGCCGCAGACGCACCGGTTGGCCGAGTGACCAGACCTGGGCGCCGCCCGTACGCGGGTCGAAATCGATCAGCTCGATCGCCGGCGGCCGCGGGATCGCGGTGCCGATCGGGCGTATGCCACAGCTGAAAGTCGCGGGCTCGATGGTGCCGAACGGCGACGCCAGCAAATGCCTGTGGGAATGCGGCGGGGCGCGGTGCGACAGCAGCGCCGCGATGTCCTGATGTCCGATCGAACTCGGCATCAAGGCGATACAGAACGCGCTCAGCCAGAAGCGCGTAGAGCCGTAGCGGCTCCCCAGCGCCAGAGTACGCGACGCCATTGTCCTCACCCCAAACGCAACGCCAACGCTACAGCGCCGCGGTTAAGTCACCGTGGCGCAAATGCGACAGCTATGGTTTTTGCCGAATTAACCTTGCGAACGCGTTAATGGGGCAGTTTCCCGGATGCGGTGCACCGCTAATCCGGGACCTTCGCAGGCTCGGAGTTTCTAACGGTCCCGGGTCAGCAGTGCACCACTGCGCTGCGCTACGTGCTGCACTGCGCCCGGGAAATGCAGGGTCAGAATTGAGCGGAGATCGCTAACCCTCGCCACCCGCGTCCTTGCCGAGCGCGGCCTGCGCGGCGGCGAGCCGGGCGATCGGCACGCGAAACGGCGAGCACGACACATAGTCGAGCCCGACCTCGTGGCAGAACGCCACCGAGGCGGGATCGCCGCCGTGCTCGCCGCAGATGCCGAGCTTGAGATTCTTGCGCACCTTGCGGCCGCGCTCCACCGCGATGCGGATGAGTTCGCCGACGCCGTCGCGGTCGATCGACACGAACGGGTCGCCCGGCAGAATGCCTTTCGCCGTGTAGACGCCGAGAAAGCTCGCCGCATCGTCACGGCTGATGCCGAACGCGGTCTGCGTCAGATCGTTGGTGCCGAACGAGAAGAATTCCGCCGTTTCGGCGATCTCGCCGGCCTTGAGCGCCGCGCGCGGCAGCTCGATCATAGTGCCGACCTGATATTTGACCGGCTTCTTCGTTTCGTCGGCGACCATCTTGGCGACCGCGTCGATGCGCTCTTTCACCAGATCGAGCTCCGCCTTGGTGGCGATCAGCGGCACCATGATTTCCGGCACCACGGCCTTGCCGGTCTTTTGCGCAACCTCGACGGCGGCCTCGAAGATGGCGCGCGCCTGCATCTCGGCGATTTCCGGATAGGCGATGGCAAGCCGGCAGCCGCGGAAGCCGAGCATCGGATTGAATTCTTGCAGCTCGCGGGCGCGGTCGGCGAGTTTCTTCGGATCTTCTCCCATGGCCTGCGCCACCGCCGCGATCTCCTCCTCCGAGTGCGGCAGGAACTCGTGCAGTGGCGGGTCGAGCAGGCGGATGGTGACCGGCAGCCCGCCCATGATCTCGAACAGCTCAGCAAAATCCTTGCGCTGCATCGGCAGCAATTTGGCAAGCGCTGCGCGGCGGGCCGCCTCGTCGCCGGCGAGAATCATCTCGCGCACCGCGCGGATGCGGTCCTCATCGAAGAACATGTGCTCGGTGCGACACAGCCCGATGCCCTCGGCGCCGAATTTGACCGCGGCGCGCGCGTCGGCCGGCGTGTCGGCGTTGGCGCGCACCTTCAATTTGCGCACTGCATCGGCCCATTGCATCAGCGTGGCGAACTCGCCGGCGAGCGCCGGCTGCATCATCGGCACCTTGCCGGCCAGCACCTGGCCGGTCGAGCCGTCGATGGTGAGCATCTCGCCTTTCTTCAACGTCACGCCACCAGCGCTCATGGTCTGCGCGCGGTAATCGACGCGCAAGCTTCCGGCGCCGGAGACGCACGGCTTGCCCATGCCGCGCGCCACCACGGCGGCGTGCGAGGTCATGCCGCCGCGCGTCGTCAGAATGCCTTCGGCGGCGTGCATGCCGTGAATGTCCTCAGGCGAGGTTTCGACCCGGACCAGAATGACTTTGTGTCCCTGGCTTTTGAGCAGCTCCGCTTCGTCGGGCGAAAACACGATCTCGCCGCAGGCGGCGCCGGGCGACGCCGGCAGGCCGGTGGCGATGATCTTGCGCTCGGCCGCCGGATCGATGGTCGGGTGCAGCAGCTGATCGAGCGAGCCCGGCTCGATGCGCGTCACCGCTTCCTGTTTGCTGATGAGCTTTTCGTTGGCGAGTTCGACCGCGATGCGGAGCGCCGCCTTGGCGGTGCGCTTGCCGTTGCGCGTCTGCAGCATCCACAGTTTGCCCTGCTCGACCGTGAATTCGAGGTCCTGCATGTCGCGGTAGTGCTTCTCCAGCGCGGCGTGGATACGTTTGAGTTCGGCAAATGCCTCCGGCATCGCCTCTTCCATCGACGGCTTGTCGGAACCGGATTCGCGGCGCGCCTCCTCGGTGATCTCCTGCGGGGTGCGAATGCCGGCGACCACGTCCTCGCCCTGGGCGTTGATCAGAAACTCGCCATAGAGTTTTTTCTCGCCGGTCGAAGGATTGCGCGTGAAGGCGACTCCCGTGGCCGACGTCTCGCCCATGTTGCCGAACACCATGGCCTGCACGTTGACCGCGGTGCCCCAGCTTTCAGGAATGTTGTGCAGTCGTCGATAGGTGATGGCGCGCTGGTTCATCCACGAGCCGAACACGGCGCCGATCGCGCCCCACAACTGGTCGTGCGGATTCTGCGGGAACGGCTTGCCGGTTTCCTCTTCGACGCGCTCCTTGTAGCGCACGATGATCTGGGCCCAGTCATCCGCATTGAGATCGGTATCGAGCGAATAGCCGTGGCGATCTTTAAGGTCGTCGAGGATTTCCTCGAAATGATGATGCTCGATGCCCAGCACCACGTTGGAATACATGGTGATGAAGCGGCGGTAGCTGTCCTGGGCGAAGCGGCGGTCGCCGGATTTTTCCGCCACCGCCTCAACCGTCACGTCGTTGAGGCCGAGATTGAGCACCGTGTCCATCATGCCCGGCATCGAGGCGCGCGCGCCGGAGCGCACCGAGACCAGCAGCGGATTTTGCGCGTCGCCGAATTTCTTGCCGGTGATGCGGCCGACGGCGGCGAGCGCCGCCTCGACCTGCGGCTTCAGATCCTTGGGATAGGTTTTGTCGTGGGCGTAGAAATAGGTGCAGACCTCGGTGGTGATGGTGAAGCCGGGCGGTACCGGCAGGCCGAGATGCGCCATTTCGGCGAGCCCCACGCCCTTGCCGCCAAGGAGATTGCGCATCGAGGCACGGCCCTCGGCCTTGCCGCCGCCGAAGGCGTAGACCCACTGGCCCTTGGGAGCAGTCGCCGCCGGCTTTCGCGCGGTGGTTTTGGCCCGACGCGGCCCGGCGCCGCGGCGCGCGGTTTGGCGCTGGCGTGCGGATTTTTTCACCGGTGATTTCTTCACCGGCTGACGCGAGTTCTTGGAGCGCGATTTAGCCATAGGTGATTTAGCTCTTGCAGCCCGACCCTGAGACAATGAATTCAAACGTTAAGCGTGCAACCACGACAGCATTTGGGCGACCGAGAGGACGTGCGCACCGTGCATGTCCATGCCGAAATGCACCCAATGATGAGTTTGGTTGAGCTCAACGAGGCCTGTGAAAATCAGATACAGCGCGACGATGTAGTTGAGCAGCCGCGGGATGATGAGAATCAGGATTCCGGCCACGATGGCAACGAGCGGCGTGATCTGCGTAGCGGTGACGACCATCGGATTTTCCTTAGGTTTGAATAGGATGCGTGCTGGAAGGGGCGTGACAATCGCGGCGGGGGACCTACCCATAACGCACAACCCGCCGTTCGGTTTCTATGCGACAACAGCCGCCGATTCCAGTGCGTTGCGCTTTTGCTCACGCATGGCAGCCCGCGCCTCCCTCGCCCCGCTTGCGGGGAGAGGGTTGGGGTGAGGGGGCGTCGCCGCTGGGCTGAGGATCGCGCGGCTGTCTGTAACGCCACAGCTACTCCCTGGGCGCTCAGAATTGCGGAGCGGCCCCCTTGTAAGTCGCTCACTTCGTTCGCTCGACCTCTCCCCGCGCGGCGGGGAGAGGTATTTTATCACCGCTCGATCTTGGAGAAATCGGCGACGGTGCGGGTGGCGGCGCGGATTTCGTTAAGGAGCTTGAGGCGGTTTTCGCGCAGCGGCTTGTCCTCGACGTTGACCGTTACCTTGTCGAAGAAGGTATCGACATAGGGCCGCAGCGTCGCCATGGCACGCATGGCGGCTTCAAAGTCTTCGGCCGTTGCGGCGCGAGCAGCCTCCGATTTTGCAGCACCAATCGCCCGAGCCAACGCTTTCTCTTCATCCTGTCTATAAAGTTCAGCCTTGGGCGCGTCAGTATAGTCGCGATTGTCCTTCTTTTCTTCAATACGGATGATATTCGCCGCGCGCTTATAACCGGCGAGCAGATTCTTGCCGTCCTCGGTGTCGAGGAATTTTCCCAGAGCTTCAACGCGGCGGACAATCAACAGAAGGTCGTCCTGGTCTCCAAGTGCGAACACCGCATCAACCAGATCATGGCGCGCGCCTTGCTCACGGAGCTGCACCTTCAGGCGATCTGCGAAGAAGAAAAGGAGAGATTCGATGGGGGCGACAGTTTTTGGGCCCTGACCGGGCACAAAACGGTCAGCACTTATAACCAAAACGCTTGTTAGCTCTCTAAAAAGACGTTCAAGCAAAGGTAGAAGGCGCAATCGAAGATTATTAGCCAAGACAATGCGAGTGACCCCTAGCGCAGCCCTTCGCAACGCATAAGGGTCCTTACTGCCAGTCGGTGTCTCATTGACAGCCCAAAACCCGACCAGCGTATCTATCTTATCGGCCAGCGCGACAGCGACCGAAACCGGATCGCTCGGCACTAGATCGTCCGGTCCCTTCGGCTTGTAGTGATCCTCGCAGGCGTGCGCGACGGCTTCGTCTTCGCCCTGGGCCTCGGCGTAGTATTTGCCCATCGTGCCTTGCAGTTCGGGGAATTCACCGACCATTTCGGTGAGCAGATCGGCCTTGCACAGCCGCGCGGCGCGCTTGGCTTTTTCCACGTCGGCGCCGACCAGCGGCGCCAACTCGGCGGCCAATCGTTCAATTCTTTCAATGCGCTGCGCCTGCGTCCCGAGCTTCTCGTGGAAGATGATGTCCTTGAACTTTGGCAGCCGGTCTTCAAGCTTGGTCTTTAAATCGGTGTCGTAGAAAAACTTGGCATCCGACAGCCGCGCGCGGATGACGCGCTCGTTGCCGGCGGTGATCCCCTTGCCGCCGTCGGCGGCCTCCATGTTGGAGACCAGCAGGAACTTGTCGGCGAGTTTTGCGTGCGCGGCGTCGCGCAGCACGAAGCATTTCTGGTTGTTGCGGATGGTCGCGCGGATGACTTCCTCGGGGATGTGGAGGAATTTCTCGTCGAACGACCCCATCAGCACCACCGGCCATTCGACCAGGCCCGCAACCTCGGCTAGCAGGCCCTCGTCCTCGACCAGTTCGAGCCCCTGTGCGAAGGCAAGCTGCTTGGCCTCGGTCAGGATGATGTCGCGCCGCCGCTCGGCATCGAGCACGACCTTGGCCTTGGTGAGCTTGTCCATGTAGTCGGCGAGCCGCCGCACCGTGAACGGCTCGGGCGCCAGGAAGCGGTGGCCGCGCGTCTGGTTGCCGGCGACGATGCCGTCGACCCGAAACGGCACGATGTCCGGGTCCTCGGTCTCCGGCCCGAAGGTGGCAACGATGGAGTGCAGCGGCCGCACCCACGTGAGCGCGCCCGGCTCCTTCGACTGCGCGCCCCAGCGCATCGATTTCGGCCACGGGAAATGCTCGACCACGTCGGGCAGGATTTCCCCGATGACATCGAGCGCCGGACGGCCGGGCTTCTCGATCACCGCGACGTAGAAGTCGCCCTTCTTGTCAGGTTGTACTTTCGCTTCGTTGATCGACTTGAGCCCGGCAGCCTTGAGGAAGCCAGCGATGGCGTTCTCAGGCGCGCCGACGCGCGGGCCCTTTCTTTCTTCGCGCACATCGGGCTGCCGCGCCGGCACGCCATGAACCGACAGCGCCAGCCGCCGCGGCGTCACGAACGCCTTGGCGCCGTCATAGACCAGCCCGGCCGCGACCAGCCGGTCGGTGACCAGCTTGCGCAAATCCTCCGCCGCCCGCGCCTGCATCCGCGCCGGGATTTCCTCGGAGAAAAGTTCAAACAGAAGGTCGGGCATGATTTCACTGCCAGGGGAGCAAGCACGACGGCCGACGATTACCGGGCGGTCCTGCGGGACACGTATCTAGTCGATAAAAACAGCCGTGTCATGGCGGCCTTGCCCGCCATATATACCTGCAGTAGATGTTCGCGAAGGTGCTTTGGTGTCTTTGCATGAATGACGTGCTTGAGTACGTCAAAGTGACAGGCGGCGACAATGAATGCGGAGCATCTTCTCAATCGCATCGGTTCCGACCCGGCGATCTGCGGCGGACGACCTTGCATCAAGGGCACCCGCATGCGCGTCGCCGACATCGTTGAAGCGCTGGCGAATGGTGCCAGCCAGCAGCAGTTGCTGGCCGATTTTGACTATCTGACCGCCGATGATATCGCCGCCGCCCTCCTCTACGCGGCACGCGCCACCGAACATCGGGTCGTGCGCACCGCGTGACGATCCGTTTCCTCATCGACGCTCAGCTTCCGCCTGGACTAGCGCGGCGACTGGCAGCGCGCGGCTATCCTTCCGAGCATGTGAATCGGATCGGCATGGGAATAGCCAGCGACGACGCCATCTGGAAGCACGCGAGCCGCATCGGCGCCACGCTCATCAGCAAGGACCAGGACTTTGCCGCATTGGCCGCCCGCGAGCCGAACGGGCCGCAGGTCGTCTGGCTTCGTGTCGGCAACATCAGCAACGATGCGCTATGGAGCTTCATCGATCCACATCTGGACGAGATCATCCAGGCGCTGAACACGGGCGAAAGGGCCGTCGAGATCGTCTGAGAAATACAGCGGCGTGCTACCAGCCGCCCCCGCCGCCGCCTCCCCCACCGCCGCCAGAACCGCCGCCGCCTCCGGAGAAGCCCGATGAACCGGAAGAGACTGGTACCGCCGCCGCGAAGGCGCCACTGACGCTGCCGACCGTCGAGACCATCGCGCTGTCAAAGCTGCCGCTCGACCAGCTGCCGCCGCCACCGTACCAGCCCGGCTGATAGCGACGCATCGGATCGGCATCTTCCGGATGCGCGCGCCGCAGCGCCGCCTCGAACGCATGCGCCCACGGTTTTTCGACATCGAGCGCCACCGCGTAGGGCAACAGCGCCTCGAACCGGTCGGTGGTGATCTCGGGCGCGGCGCTGTTGAGCCGGTCGGACTCCGCCGTCTCGAGATAGAGCCGCAAGCCGTCGAGCTGATCCATCACCTTGCGGCCGAGCACGGTAGGCGCCTTCATCAGGTAGAGGAAAATACCGTTGAGCGCCGCAAACGCCGTGATCAGGACGAACGGAAACGGGTAGCTCTCCACAAACGATTCCAGCCTTGGCAAGCTGTCGCTGAGACTTCCCGACAGCACCGCATGAACAAGATTGAAGGTGATAGAAACCCAGATCGCCCCGAACACAACAAGGAAGGCCAGCCGAGACATCATCGCCAGTTTGGGACCTTCGCCGAACAAGGCCCGCAGCATCGGCAGGATGAACATACCGACGAGAAAACCGCCGAAACCGAACCCGACCAGAATAGAGACGTCGGTGTCCTGCAGACCGCCGAAGGCCACAATGGCGGCGATCACCGCCACCGTCATCGCCGCGCCGAAGATCACATAACCGAGATTGCGGCGGAAGAAGCGGTTGCGGTTCAGCGTGACGACGGCGCTGGTAAATTTGCTGGCGAGATCGGCGACGGTCGTCGCGTGCGCACGGTCGATGACGATCGTACCGCCCGTCACCGCGAGCTTGGTGACGATGGCGCGTTCCTCGGGCGACAGCGGCGCGGCGCCGGCCGGATTGTTTCCGGTGGTCTTGAGCGTCAGACCGCCACCCGAACGGTCGAGACGGATGAGGCCGCGCACGGCAAGCGACAATGCCGCCGCCGTGAACGCACGCCACTTCTCGCGCGTCAGGCCCCATTTATGGATGTAGTTGGCGAGCGCCGGCGAGACGCCCTCCGGCGGATGGAATAGCGGAATGATGGTGCCGCCGCTGGGGTCGCGGCCGAACGCTTCCCAGGCGGCAAAATAGTAGATGAGGACGGCGAGGAAGCCGATGCCGCCGATGATCCATTGGCGATTGTCGAAAAACTCGTACCACAACAGTGTATCCGCACTCGGCGGATCGACCGCCGTTTCCGGCAGGGCCGCCACGACGGTCAGGCCTTCGCCGGGCGAAAGTCGCCGCGTGGTCGAGACCGTGAGCGTGCCGTCACCACCGACGGCGCCGCGCCAATCGGTGCCGCGGGCGCCGACGCGTCCGGTAAATGCCGTCCAGCGCAGCGGCGCTGCGCCGCCAACAAGCCGCAAGTGATAAGTCGCCGACTCGATCGGGAAACGCCAGAAATTGCCGGTCACATTCCAGTTCAGCTCGGGCTTGTTGTCGAACCAGCGCACCTGACGCCCGGTACGATACTCGAATACGTAAGTGTATTCGCCGGGCCGGAGCACCACGTCCTTGTCGCCCGCATAGATGCGGATGAAGCCGTGCTGGCGCTCGGTATGATAGGGCTCATGATGGCCGTCACGCCACACCGAAATGACGCTGAAGGTCACTTCGCGAACGCGCCCGGCGGCGTCGCGGAAGGTGAGCGGAAAATCGCGATAGATGCCGTGGCGCATCGCGCTGCCTTCGGCGCGCACCCGCGCGGTCTCGGTGACGGTGAGTTCGCCGTCCTGGGCGACTTGCACGTCGGAAGCAAATGAATGGATGACTTCGGCAGCGGACGCCTTGCCGGCGCAGCCAAGCGCGGCGATCAATGCGAGGATGCGCCATGCCTTCTTCATGTCGGCGCGGGGTTAAACTGGACCTGCGGCGCATTGCGCTCACCGGCGTCTGCCAGTTCGAAGAAGTCGCGCATCGCAAATCCACACGCTCCGGCGATCAGGCTGCTCGGAAATGACTGCACCTCGACGTTGAGATTGCGCACCGCGCCGTTGTAATAGCGGCGTGCCATCTGCAGGTCGTCCTCGAGCGCACTGAGCTGTTGCTGCAATTCGAGGAAATTGCCGCTCGCCTTGAGGTCGGGATAGGCTTCCGCGAGTGCGAATAACCTGCCGAGGCCCGCCGACAAGGCGTTTTCGGCCTTGGCGCGGCCCGCAACATCACCCTCCGGCACGGCGCGGGCGGCGCCGCGCAAAGCCGTCACCTCTTCGAGCACCGTGCGCTCATGCGTGGCGTAGCCTTTGACCGTCTCCACCAGATTTGGGATCAGATCGGAGCGGCGCTTAAGCTGGACGTCGATGCCGCTCCACGCCTCATTCGCCATTTGGCGGAGCCGCACCAGCTTGTTGAAGATGGCGATGGCATAAAGCGCTATCGCCACGACCACCGCGATGATGATCCAGAACAGCATGGGTGAGAGCTTTTTCACCCTCCCCTGGAGGGGGAGGGTCGGCGCGCGTCGCGCGCCGGCGTGGGGAGGTGCGGGATCCCGCGACGCCTTCGCCGCCGATGCTTCAGCGGTACCGGCTCTGCAGAGGACGATCCATAAACCGCTGCATAAACTGCTTCCATTACTGCATCTATGTTCCGGGCGATATCGTTGTTCCAGAAACGCAGCACGCGATAGCCCTCCTTCTCCAACCAGCGCGTACGAACATCGTCATATGCCTTATGTCGATCTTCTCCATGCTGCGAGCCATCGACTTCAATCAACAGTCTCGCCGCCATGCAGCCGAAATCGGCAATATATGGACCGATCGGTATTTGGCACCAGCCATCGACCACCCCACCCGCCGCCTCCGGCGGCTCACCCTCCCCCTTCAGGGGAGGGTTTTATGGCTGCCGTCGCAGAGCGGCTGATGCTGCGACCGCTTGCAGGCGCAGAACCAGACCTCCTCATTCGCCGTGGCCTTCCACTCCTGCGGCCGGAATTCGGTACCCTTGTGCGAGCCGTCGCAGAATGGCTGCGACTTCGAGCGTCCGCAGGCGCACCACCAGTAGCTCTCGCCGGCGACGACGTTGATGGGCAACGGCCGCCGGCCCCCGATTTGTGGTTCACTCATTTGCTTTTCCCTCCACCCTCTGTTGCCAGCCACGCCTCGCCGCAGGCCTTGGCGAGTTCGCGCACCCGTAAGATATAGCTTTGCCGTTCGGTGACGGAAATCACGCCGCGTGCGTCGAGCAGATTGAACACGTGGCTCGCCTTGATGCACTGATCGTAGGCCGGCAGCGCCATCAGATGACGGCCGCGATTGCTGCCCCCCTCCCCGCCCTCGCCCGCAGGCGCTGGAGGGTAAGAAGGAGCCTGCCAGCCGGCGTCCAGGTATTTCTTGCAGGCGGCTTCCGCCATGCGGAATTGTTC
This sequence comes from uncultured Alphaproteobacteria bacterium, assembly GCA_963729965.1. Classification (GTDB taxonomy): domain Bacteria; phylum Pseudomonadota; class Alphaproteobacteria; order Rhizobiales; family Xanthobacteraceae; genus BOG-931. The sequence goes on along the minus strand of CAVSPX010000002.1, from coordinate 485,893 downwards.
GAACAGCATGTCGGTGTCGGCGTATTCGAAATTATGCCGCGAATATTCCTGCTCGGCCTGTAGAAAGATATCGCCGTAGGTGACCTTCTGGGCGCCGTCGCGGCCGTTGAAATTAAGTTCATAAACGTTCTCGACGCCCTGCACGTACATCGCCAGCCGTTCGAGGCCATAGGTCAGTTCGCCCGCCACCGGCGCGCATTCGAAACCCGCGACCTGCTGAAAATAGGTGAACTGCGACACCTCCATGCCGTCGCACCAGCACTCCCAGCCAAGCCCCCAGGCGCCGAGCGTCGGGCTCTCCCAGTCGTCCTCGACGAAGCGGATATCGTGCAGCTTGGGATCGATGCCGATGGCATAAAGCGATTTCAGATAAAGATCCTGCAAATCGTCCGGCGACGGTTTGAGGATCACCTGCAGCTGGTAGTAGTGCTGCAGCCGGTTGGGATTTTCGCCGTAGCGGCCATCCTTGGGCCGGCGCGACGGCTGCACGTAGGCGGCTTTCCACGGCTTTGGACCCAGCGCGCGCAGCGTCGTCGCCGGATGAAAGGTGCCGGCGCCGACCTCCATGTCGTAGGGCTGCAAAATGACGCAGCCCCAATCCGCCCAATAGCGCTGTAATGCCAGGATCAGCCCCTGGAAGGAGCGCTGCGGGCGCATATACGGCGGCAGATCTTCGGCCATGGGGACGTTGTTGGTGGAAGGTCCGGCGCAGGTCAAGTGACCTCGCGCGGCACGGCCCGGCCATTGCCACTTGATGACTATTCGCCAATGACGGATATCTTGCTCTCGTCGCCTGAAGCCTAAAGGCCGGCACTGATACGGGGAGGAAACTGTGCACAAGATTCGCGTGATCCTAAGCGGCATGGCCGCGCTGTTGCTTGCGCTCATGCCGCAACTCGCGGGCGCGCAGGAGTTTCCGACCCGGCCGGTCCGCATCGTCGTGGCGTTTCCGCCGGGCGGGCCGACGGATTTCGTCGGCCGGCTGGTAGCCAACAAGATGACCAGCATTTTGGGGCAGCGCGTCTATATCGATAACAAGCCCGGCGCCAACGGCACGCTCGGCGGTGGCGACGTCGCTAAATCGGACCCGGACGGGTATTCGCTGTTTCTCACCACATCAGGCGCGGTGACTGTGTCGCCGCACATGATGAAGAAAATGCCGTTCGACACCTTCCGCGATTTCACGCCTGTGGCGCTGGTCACGACCGTCCACGAAGTGCTCGTGGTGTCACCGAAGCTGGGTGTCAAAAACGTCAAGGAGCTGGTGGCACTGGCCAAGAAAAAGCCAGGCGCGGTCACGTTCGCGTCGACCGGCGTTGGCTCGCCGCCGCATCTCGCGCAATTGCTGCTCGCAGCCGCAGCCGGGGTCAAATTCCTCCACGTGCCCTACCGTGGCGCCGCGCCGGCCCTGACCGACCTGCTCGGCGGACAGGTGCAGGTGGTCGCGCTCGATATCCCGGTCGTGATCTCGCAAATCCAGGCCGGCAATCTGGTGCCGATCGGCATTGCCGGCGACAAACGCGACGCCGTTCTGCCCAACGTGCCGACGCTTGCCGAACAGGGCTATCCCAACACCGACGCGTCGAACTGGTATGCGCTGCTGGCGCCGGCGAAGACGCCGCCCGCCGTCATCGCCAAGCTCAACAAGGCGGTCGATGCCGCGCTCGCCGACCCTGCGGTGCACGAAAAACTGGTCAAGACCGGGGCGACGCCGGTCGGCGGCACGCCGCAAGCGCTCGGCACCTTCATGAAGGCCCAATACGACAAGTGGGGCCGCGTCATAAAGGCGAACGGCATCAAGATGGAATGATCACGTCATTCCGGAGCGCACGGAGCGCGAACTCGGAATGACAAGGCTCAGCCGGGCCGGTATTCGCCGGTCCGCGGATCGCGCCGCAAAGTCGGCAGCCCGTTTCGGTCGATCGGTTCAGCGGCCGACGTGGCGCGAATGCCATCGAGCTCGGCGTTGACGCGATGCATTTCCTTGACGCACCAGCGCGCCAGCGCCGCCACCCCCATCAGTCCCAGCGTTACTGCGATTACCGGAGGCATCGCCGATCTCCCTTACAGTCCGTAACGGGCCCATAGCGCACGCGCTTCCAACGCCGAAATCAAATCCTCGGCAAGTCCAGCGGCCAATCCGGCGTGAAGCACATCGCCGCGTCCAAGCCCGCCGACACCAGGCACGCGCCGGCCCAGCCAGCCGCGCTCGGCGCTGATCAGCGGAGTAACGACTTTGTCGCCAAATCGTTCGCGCAAAACCGTGCGCAGGTCGCCGATCCCATCGGCGAGACCGAGTTCCAGCGCCCGCTCGCCGGCCCAGTATTCGCCGGAGAACAGGTCGTTTTCCGGACCATTGAGTTTGGTCCCGCGCCGCGATTTCACCAGCGCAATGAAGCTGTCGTGAATTTCCCGCTGCAGCTTCTTCAACCGCGCTACGTCGTCGGGATTTTCCGGCAGGAATGGATCGAGCGTCGCCTTGTGTTCGCCCGACGTATAGAGCCGCCGTTCGATTCCGATCTTGGCGATGGCTTTGTCGAAGCCGAACGAACCGCCCACCACGCCAATCGAGCCGACAATGGAGTGCGGGTCGGCGATGATCTCGTCCGCCGCGCAGGCGATCATGTAGCCGCCGGATGCCGCCGCGTCTTCGACGAAGGCAATGACGCGCCGGTTGTTCTCGGCCGCCAATTCGCGAATGCGGCGGAAGATCAGATGCGACTGCACCGGCGATCCACCCGGTGAGTTGATCGAAAGGGCAACCGCCGGTGAATTGCGCATCGCGAATGCGCGGTCGAGCGCGCGGGCGATCCCGGCAAGCGTCAGGCCCGGCCGCAACGGCGTCGAGAAACCGATGACGCCGGTGAGCCGCACCACCGGTACGCGCGGCCGGTCGGAGCGGAAACGGCGAGGCACGAGCCAGCGCACAGGGGAAAGAGCCCGGAGGCTGAGATCACGAAGGCGCGCGCCAGTCCCGGGCTCGGTCATGGCATTGACATAGGATGGGTCCAGCGCGGGCTCAAGTGAGCGGTTGGGTCACCCCAGCGGCAGCACGGCGCCACGGCGCAGCACCGCCTCGGCCGCATCGGTCGGCCTGCCTTGGGCGTCTGTGAGCAGCAGCCCGGGACGGAGCGTCAGCGGTCCCCGGCTGCCCTTGATGGCCCGCGCAAGAACGCGGATCGCGGGCGCCCCAGGCTTGCCGTAAACCGGCAACAGCGACACCGCACCAAAATCGGACACCAACGCGGCGAGCAGTTCGGCGAGGCCATCAGCGCGCCAGATCAGTGTGAGCGTTCCCCCCGGGTGAAGGAGCCGCGCGGCGGTCCTGAGCCATTGCCGCAGGGCATCGTCCGGCGCGATGCGCGCCCGGCGCCGGGCAGGCTCAGGCGAAGGATTATCCGCAGGATTAAAAGGCGGGTTCATCAGCACGCAATCGCTCGCCTGCGCCGCGAGACCGGCCGCCGCAAATGCCGCATCGGGAGCCGCGACATCGAGACACGCCGCCCGCACGCGCTCCGCGAGCCCGTTGCGCTCGGCATTGCGGCGCGCAAGCTCCGTCAGCGCCGGATCGATGTCGACAAGCGTGACAGCGAGGCCCGCGATGCGCTGCGCCAGTGCAAGGCCCGCAGCACCGACGCCCGCGCCAAGCTCGACGGCATGATCACCGGCGGATGCGGAGGTGGCGGCCGCCAGCAGAATGGCATCGTGACCGAAGCGATGGCCGCGCAGCGGCTGCCGCAGCACGAGCCGGCCGCCGAGCGCGGCATCTTCGCTCGTCTCGATCGCGATCGGTTGATTGCCTGCGCGTGTGTTCATTCGATAAGGTTCAATTCTATCTGCATTCGCAGTTCAGTTCGCGAGGAATCTCCGCAATCCATGGCCGGCGTATCGCGCCTCATCCAGGCGATCAGTTTGCCCGACACGACGCAGCCATTCGACCGGCTGATAAAGTTTAATCTGGCGGGGCAGTTTATCGTCATCTTCGGCGGCATGATCATCTCGTTTTTGATCGCCGGTTTCTGGTACCCGTACTGGCGCGTCGCCGATATGGATTTTGTCATCGTCTATAACGCGCTGCTGCTCAACGCCCATCTGCCGCAAGAGCTGTTCGATCATCCGGGCTACCTGCCGATTCTGCTGATGAGCTATTGGCTGCGTGCGCTGCATGGCATCGGACTCATCCGCGTCGACGCGCTGTCCGGCGTGCCGCCCGTAAGCAACTTTCCGGCGTTCAGCGCGGTCTGGATGCCGCTCACGCAGGCCGGGCGCGTGCTGTCGCTGCTGCTGGCGATGGGGCTTGTTAGCGCTTTTACCTTTTTGCTGCGCGCACTGGTTCGCGACTCGCGCATCGCCGGACTGGGTGGCTTTCTGTTTGCTTTCTCCGGCGGCATGGCGATGCAAATGCGCACCATGCGCACGGAGCTTTTGGCCGCCGGCTTGTTCACGATCGCCCTGCTGATGCTGCTGCTCGTGGCAAAACGCGGCCAGTGGGCGTGGCGGCCGGCAGTCATCGGCTTGGCCAGCGCGTTGATCGCGCTCGGCATGCAGAGCAAGGTGCAGGTGTTTTTCATGATCTGCGCCCTCCCCGTGCTGTTGCTGCCGTTCGGCCCCGAGGCCGCGCCACCGTCCGCGGCGCAGCACGGCTTCTGGCAGGCACCGCAACGGGCGTGGCCGGCGCTCGCCGCGGCCGCGCTGATCGCGCTGCTGGCTGTTTATTTGGCCAAAGACATCGTCATTCTGGGACTGACTGGCGCCAATGGCAGCGCGCCGCTCTTGCCACTCGGCGTCGGCGCCAAGACATATTGGAGCATCCTCGCCGTCTGGCTCGCCTTGGGCATGATCGCGTACTGGATCGTATGGCGCGTCCCGGCAGCGGAGGCGATTGCCACGATGGCCGCCGTCGTCGCCGGCTGCATGATCGGGCTCCTGGCGCTCGACATCCGCTTTGCGCCCGATAATGCGGTTGTCGTGCTGCATCCGCTGGAGACGATGTATGCGTGGGCCGCAGCCGGCGATCCGCGACTATCAACCGGCGGCTCGCTCGTTAGCGCCGCCCGCGTCCAGTTTCTGCTGCAGGCGATTGGCGGCGTGATCGCACGGCGCACGTTTATCCTGCAATCGTCCTCCCGCCCGACCATTTTTCTCGAATGGTTCGTCATCGCCGCAACCGTGATCGCGATCAGGAGGCGCGATTGGCCTCTTGTCATCAAGGTCGGCGCACTGATGCTGACTGATTGGGGCGTCGACCTGCTCGGCATGGGCCGGCATCTACAACAAGCCTATTTCCTGTTTACCGATCCGCTGGCGATCATTGCGGCTGCGCTGTTGATCGCGCGGCTCACCGATCTGCAGGGGCACCGCTGGACTTATTCGCTCGGGGTCACGCTCATTGTGGCGACGATCGTGGTCAGCCAAGCCGAGCCGGTGAAGCATATTTTCAAGACAGGCGGCCCCGAAGTGCTGTGCGAGTCGGGATTACCGCACTATTATCGGCGGCTTGGAACGTTCCCGTTCTGCGCCTCGCCACCGGTCCAGCCGAACTAGCTCTCGCTCAGCCGCCGTCCTTTCGAAGCTCCTTGCCGAAGCCGGCATCGGCGAGGAGGCGTCGCGCGGCTTCCAATTGGTCGTCGCCGACCAGTATCCGCCGTGGAAAAATGCCAATGGAGCCCTCAAGGACGCTCATATTCTGGTCCACGATCAGATGCTCGATGCCCGCGCCGTCAAGCAGCGCCTCGATCGCCGAAATCATGACGGCATCATTCGTCCGCATCAGTTCGCGCAAGGTTTCCGCTCCGTCGCGGCTGTCATCTTTTGGTAGTGCCAGAGACCCGACCTGCCGCCCATGCCTGGAACCTATAGCACAATTCCCGTTCGCCCAATTCCGGCGGGCTTGCGACCGGGCTTGCCACCGGCCTTGCATGTGATGGCGACGCTCGGCGATAGTCCGCCGTCGCGCCGCATTTCAGGCTTCTCATCCCGATGCTTTATCGCCGTCTCGGGCGCACCGGTTTGCGCATTTCGGAAATCGGGCTTGGCTGCGCGAGCTTCTGGGGCAAAAGGATCTTCAACGAAGCAGACGCCATTGGCCTCGTCCATGCCGCGGCCGATAATGGCGTGACCTTCTTCGATACCGGGTCAAGCTACAGCGGCGGCAACGCCGAGCCGCGACTCGGCCGCGCGCTGGCCGGATTGAAAAACAGGAACGACCTCATCGTCGCCACCAAGGCCGGAACCCGGCTCGGAAAACTGGGCAGACTATACAAGGATTGGTCGCCGGCCTCGGTGCGATTAAGCGTCGAGCGAAGCCTGCGGCGCCTGCAGCTCGATGCGATCCCGCTGCTCCAACTCCACGGCCCGCAAATCGAGCACCTGACCGACGCTCTGCTCGACACCCTGTTGCGCATGAAAGCGGAGGGCAAAATCCGCCATCTCGGTGTCAACAGCTTCGACATGCCCGTGGTCGAACATGTCATGACGCTGCCAGCGTTCGAAACGGTGATGATCGATTACAACATTCTGCGGCCGGAGCGCGCCGCGATCATCGAAAAGCTGGCGGCGCGGGATCTGGGAATCTTGGCCGGGATGGCGCTCGCCGGCGGCCTCTATGGCCGGTCGCTTCGCGGCAATTTCGGTCTGCGCGATCTTTGGTATGAGGCGCGCGCCTGGAAAAATCACCGCGCCAATATCGCTAGCAGCCGGCATTTCCAGTTTCTCAATGAACAGCCCGGCTGGACCGCGGGCGCAATCGCGCTGGCCTGGGTGTTGGCCAATCATCACGTCAGCTGCGCCGTTTTTGGAACGACCCGCTTGCCGCATTTGCTGGCCGCGGTCGACGTTTCAGGCAGACGCCTCGACAGTGGACTGATGGCCAGAATCAAACAGGCCGCCGGAGCCAAGCGCTCGTAAAGATAATCAGTTTCGCCGCCGGTCTTCGCCCGGCGCACGCAGCGCCAGATAAGCGATCAGCTTCGCCTCGCGGCGGCCGCGCGTGACGGTGTCGAGGATGAGGCCGCAGGCAATCGACAGAAACGCCAGCAGCATCAGCCCGGTGGACAGCACGGCGGTGGGCAGCCGCGGCACCAGCCCATGCTCCATGTATGTGACGAAAATCGGAATCGCGAGGCCGATCGACATTATGGCGAGCGCGATGCCGAACGCGCCGAACAGCGACAACGGCCGTTCGGCGCGATAGAGCTTCAAGACCGTCCACAGGATGCGAAATCCGTCGTGCCAGGTCGAAAGCTTCGATGCCGATCCGCTCGCCCGCGAATAATACGGCGTCGCCACCTCGCCGACCGGCAGTTCAAGTTCGAGCGCGTGCACGGTCAATTCGGTCTCGATTTCGAAACCTCCGGACAGGATCGGAAACGATTTCACGAAACGACGGGAAAACACCCGGTAGCCGGAAAGAATATCGGTGAAGGCGCGGCCGAAGATGTGGGCGACAAAGCCGGTGAGCAAGAGATTGCCGGCGCGATGACCGGGCCGGTAGGCGCTGACCTCATGATCGACGCGCGTCGCCACCACCATGTCGAGCCGGTCGTCCAAAAGCTTGGCGATCATCGGCGGCGCGCTCGGCGCGTCATAGGTGGCATCGCCGTCGACCAGGACGTAGATGTCGGCTTCGATGTCGTTGAACATCCGCCGCACCACATAACCCTTGCCCTGATGGCCTTCCCGGCGCACCACGGCGCCGGAGGCCTTGGCGGCGGCGACGGTGTTGTCGCTTGAATTGTTGTCGTAGACGTAGACGACGGCTTCGGGCAGCGCAGCCTTGAAATCGGCCACGACCTTGGCGACAGCGCACTCCTCATTGTAGCATGGAATGAGAACGGCAACGTCCACGGCGACTCGATCCAAAAGGCGCGCGAATCCACCCGTTAGAGTACTTGCCTTCCGCTCCAGGGGGAAGTTCTCCGCTAAGACTACTACCCCGGAGTGAGCAGCATAGAATGGACCATGCCAGCGCCGGCCGATTCGAAACGTCCGATCGATCACACGCGGGAGAAGATTTCCCCGATCGCACGCAGCTTTCGGCGCGCTGGATGGCGTGTGCCTTTATCATCTATGGACTCTTCGCCACAGCGTTACTGGGCCTCAATACTCCTCCGTTCCAGGTTGCCGACGAAGTCACACATTTCATGCGCGCCGAGCAGATCGCGGACGGCGGTTTTATCGGTACCCGATTTGCCCAACCCCTGCCGGATGGAAGAACAAACCTAACGGGCGGCGGCGCTATCGACCCGGCTTTGCCCGCAGCCGCTGCTCCGTTCAACAGGCTGCAATTTCATCCGGAATTGAAGGCCAAGCTGGCGGACTGGGCGCCTGATTTTCATTGGTCCGGCAACCGCACTTTGGCGAGCTTCGCAAACTCGAATTATCCGCCATTTTTCTATCTACCATCGGCGGCCGGTATCGTGGCGGGTCGCGAATTCGGCCTATCGGTGGTGCAAACGCTTTACCTGTCGCGGCTCTTGACAGGATTGGTTGCTGTCGCGATAGGCGCACTCGCGATCGCAATCGCGAACGGCGCAGCTCCCTGGATATTTACAATATTGACACTGCCGATGCCGCTGTCGCTCATGGCGTCGGCGTCTCAGGACGCGTTGCTTATTGCCTGTAGCGCGCTTGCGGGAGCGTTGCTGGCGTGGGGCATCCGCCAGTCCGATTCAGGCGGCGGCAAACTCCTGACCGGCTTAGCGATACCGCTCTCTCTGGTTGCCATGGCGCGCCCCCCGTTCATTGCACTCGCGATTTTGCCGCTTGGCCTGCTACGTGTGCAGCTTTGGCGCCGGCTGCTGACGTCTCTAACCGTTGTGGCATGCACATTAGCCTGGGCGCGCATAGCGGCAGTCACCAGCTTGACCAATTTCGGCGCAAGTGTGGGCGCGGATCCGACAACGCAGATTCGATTGATGTGGCATCATCCTCTGTCGGCCATTGAGGCAATCGCCGTAACGATGACCATGTGGAGAGGCTATTTCACCGAATTCATCGGAGTGTTGGGTTGGCTGGATACGTCGCTGCCGCTTTCTTATTACCGCGGCGCCACGGTGATGCTGGTTGTCGCAGCCGCAGCGGTGATGCTCGGCGCAAAGGGCAAGCCGATGACGGCCGGCAGTTATCTTATAGTGGCGGCCGGAATAGCATTCGCTGCAGTCGGAGTGTTCCTTGTCGAGTATGTGACTTGGACAGTCCCGGGCCACCCTAGTGTGGAAGGAGTGGAGGGTCGCTATTTTCTGGCACCCGCACTTGTCGGCGCGGCGCTGCTGCCTTCGCTACCCCGAATCCGCGCGCCCCGTTTGCAGACTGCGCTGTTGATACTGATCGTTCTCTTTCCGATCATTACCCTCGCCGTGACGATGCGTGCAATCGTGCTGCGCTATTATCTTGGCTGAGTTTGGCCAAGTGTCCGCAACCGCACATCAGTCTCGTAACGTCATTCGGATACCTAAGCTCAGGCGGCTGCGACCTCACTTGCCGCGCCGGGGGAAGGTTCTTATTTTGCCAAGCAGCATAGGGAGTCCACGCGTGGCCGTTATCCTGCCGTTTGAAAGCCCCCGCGAGCCGTCGATCGATGCCCTGGTCGATCTCGTGTCCGGCGACATGGGACGCGTCAACGCCACAATCCTGGCGCGCACCGGCTCCGAAGTGGCCATGATCCCTGAAGTCGCCAAGCACCTGATCGATTCCGGCGGCAAGCGGCTGCGGCCGATGCTCACCCTCGCCTTGGCGCAGCTTGTCGGCTATGCGGGCGACGGCCATGTCAAGCTCGCCGCCGCGGTGGAGTTCATGCACACCGCGACGCTCTTGCACGACGACGTCGTCGACGAAAGCGAGATGCGGCGCGGCCGGCTCGCGGCGCGCATGCTGTGGGGCAATGAGGCGAGCGTCCTGGTCGGCGATTTCCTGCTCGGCCAGGCATTCAAGATGATGGTCGAAGTCGGCAGCCTCAAAGCGCTGGAAATTCTCTCGTCGGCGGCCGCCGTCATTGCCGAGGGCGAAGTCATGCAGCTTGCCGCCGCCAAGAACACGGCGACGAGCGAGGACGAGTACCTAGCCGTGATTCGTGCCAAGACCGCCGAGCTGTTCGCGGCCGCCTGCGAAGTCGGCCCGACGCTCGCCGGCCGCAACAAGGCCGAGCAGGCCGCGTGCCGTTCGTTCGGCATGAATCTCGGCGTTGCATTCCAGCTCGTCGACGACGCGCTCGACTATGGCGGCGCCGCGCAGAAGCTCGGCAAAAATGTCGGCGACGATTTTCGCGAGGGCAAGATCACGCTGCCGGTCGTGCTCGCCTTCCGCCGCGGCGGCGATGCCGAGCGCGATTTCTGGCGGCGCGCGCTGGAACGCGGCGAGGCGACCGACGCCGACCTCGAACATGCCATCGGGCTTATGACCAAGCACCGCGCGCTCGAAGACACGCTCGGGCGCGCCCAGCATTACGGCGCCATTGCACGCGACGCGCTGGCGTTATTTCCCGACTCGCCGATGAAGGCCGCGCTGACCGGGACCGTCGATTTCTGCATCGCGCGGACGCATTAATCTAAGAGTCTGTCCGGGAACATCAGGCCGGATTACAAAGTTTTCGCAGCATGAGGCGGATTGATGCGAGGCGCAAGAACGACAGCGCCTTGCGATTGAGGTTCTCCCAGTCCTTCGCGAGCCGTCGGCAACGGTTGAGCCACGCAATGGTACGTTCGACGACCCAACGGCGTGGGAGAATGACAAAACCTTTGGCGTGATCAGAGCGCTTGACGATTTCAGTTTCGAGGTGAGGCAGAATTTTCGCCAAGGCCTTTTGGAATTCCGGCCCCTGATAGCCACCGTCGGCAAACAACTTTTTCAAGAACGGATACATCCCGAAAAGGGTTGCAAGGAGCAGGACGCCACCGTCGCGATCCTGGATATTGGCGGGATGAACGATCGCGTGGAGCAACAAACCCAGCGTATCTACGAGAATATGGCGCTTCTTGCCCTTGATCTTTTTGCCCGCATCATAGCCAGGCGGATCGATGCAGGCCCCCCTTTTTCAGCGCTCTTCACGCTTTGGCTATCGATGATGGCGGCGGTGGGACTGGCCTCTCGTTCGCCTTGCTCGCGGCACTCCACATATAGGGCGTGATGGATCCGATCGAGCGTGCCGTCGTAGCTCCACAAATCAAGATAGTCGAAAAGAGTGCTGCGTGGCGGCAGATCTTTCGGGATCGCCCGCCACTGGCACCCCGTGCTCAACACATACATGATCCCGTTCATCACTTCGCGCACGTCGACGTGCCGCTTGTTACCACCACGCTTGGCCGGTGGAATAAACGGCTCGACATGCGCCCATTCGTCGTCGGTCAGATCGCTCGGATATCGTAGCACGCTACGGTCGTAACGCCTGCGGTTTTTCGCCGTCCACATCGGTGACCATCCTCGAATCAGGCCACCACTCTTAAATCACAAATGATTCATTGGATTCAACTTGTTCTCGGACAGACACTTAGAGTCTGTCCGGGAACATCAGGCCGGATTACAAAGTTTTCGCAGCATGAGGCGGATTGATGCGAGGCGCAAGAACGACAGCGCCTTGCGATTGAGGTTCTCCCAGTCCTTCGCGAGCCGTCGGCAACGGTTGAGCCACGCAATGGTACGTTCGACGACCCAACGGCGTGGGAGAATGACAAAACCTTTGGCGTGATCAGAGCGCTTGACGATTTCAGTTTCGAGGTGAGGCAGAATTTTCGCCAAGGCCTTTTGGAATTCCGGCCCCTGATAGCCACCGTCGGCAAACAACTTTTTCAAGAAGGGATACATCCCGAAAAGGGTTGCAAGGAGCAGGACGCCACCGTCGCGATCCTGGATATTGGCGGGATGAACGATCGCGTGGAGCAACAAACCCAGCGTATCTACGAGAATATGGCGCTTCTTGCCCTTGATCTTTTTGCCCGCATCATAGCCAGGCGGATCGATGCAGGCCCCCCTTTTTCAGCGCTCTTCACGCTTTGGCTATCGATGATGGCGGCGGTGGGACTGGCCTCTCGTTCGCCTTGCTCGCGGCACTCCACATATAGGGCGTGATGGATCCGATCGAGCGTGCCGTCGTAGCTCCACAAATCAAGATAGTCGAAAAGAGTGCTGCGTGGCGGCAGATCTTTCGGGATCGCCCGCCACTGGCACCCCGTGCTCAACACATACATGATCCCGTTCATCACTTCGCGCACGTCGACGTGCCGCTTGTTACCACCACGCTTGGCCGGTGGAATAAACGGCTCGACATGCGCCCATTCGTCGTCGGTCAGATCGCTCGGATATCGTAGCGCGCTACGGTCGTAACGCCTGCGGTTTTTCGCCGTCCACATCGGTGACCATCCTCGAATCAGGCCACCACTCTTGAATCACAAATGATTCATTGGATTCAACTTGTTCTCGGACAGACACTTACTGGCGCCGCTGCCGCTTCTGTACTGGCAGGCCGCTTTGAAGACGCCGTAACATTCGGCGAAGATGCGCGCAGCCATTTCGCGGGATGGGGTCCGACGTTCAGGTTCCTGGCTGCCGCTTACGCTCAACTCGGGGAGGCCCAGAAGGCGACCGAAGCGCTGGTGAGCCTATTTAGTCTCGAGCCAACAGTCACGGTCTCACATCTGCAAAGCTTCCTGCCGTATCAAAAAAGAGAACAAGCGGAGCGGCTATGGAACGGACTGCGCAAGGCCGGAATGCCGGAATAACGCAGACTTCGTGTCCTTACCGATGTAGAGGTCTTCCGGGCGTGAGGTTCGGCGGCTCCGGCCCGGACTCCAACTTGCCACGGACAGCGCCGACACGCCCGGGGCTTTGCGCCCACGGCGCCCTCGGACTTGCAATCACTTGAGCGGGTTGCGGAAACTCGACCGCCGAGGCGCCGCGGACCGCTCAAACGGTTTGAGCCGCCGCCCGCCAGCCGGGCGCGCAGCGCGCCGATCTGGCCCGGCGAGATTGCCTTTTTCGCTGTTCTCGCGCATGATCCATTTGGATCATGGAGCGCCTGGGGGCGGCTCGTTCCGGGAGCGGTAGCTCCGTCGCTTAAGGTAGCGGCGATGCGAACTGTTGACCCCCGCAGGCTGGCATCCGCAGCGCGCGAGCTGGGCGACGCCGTGCTCGATCCGGGTGTCTGGCCTCGAATTATCGAGCAGATAAGCGAGGCGGCCGGCGGCAGCGGCGCATTGCTGCTGCAGAGCGACATTCGCACCCCGGACGTGCCACGGACCAAGTCTGTCGAAGCGCTTGTGCGCACCTATTTCGCCAACGGCTGGCACTTGCGCGACCTGCGCGCTGCGTCCCGCGCCTGCTTGGCGGCAGCCGCGTCGTTATCGATCAGGACATTTTTAAACTGGATGAGATGCGCTCGCTGCCCATGTACAACGAGGGCATTTTCCCGCACGGCTTCCACTGGTTCGCAGCGGTGGGATTTTTCGCCGGCGCCGCGCTGTGGGGGCTGTCGATCCAGCGCGGCACCAAAGACGAACCCTTCTCGCCCGCGGAAGCCCGGCTGCTCGCTACGCTCTCTGATCGCCTAACCGAAGTTGCCACCCTGTCGACGGCGGTCGGCCGCGTTGCGCTTTCCAGCGCAACACAGGCGTTGGACCGTGTCGGGCAGCCGGCGGTCGCGGTCGACCACCTCGGCGACGTGGTGGAAACCAACAGCGGTTCGGAGCGTCTCTTTGACAGCGACTTTTATATCGACCGATGCGGGCGGCTGTGCGCACTCGATGCGCGCGCCGGCGCCGCGCTGCAGCGGCTGTTCGATCGGTTGCGCACGGCACCTGATACCGAACCGGTCACCACCGTGCCAATTGTCGTCCGTCGCAAGGATAAGGAGCCGGTCGTCATTCGTGTGCTGCCGATCCCCGGAGCGGCGCGCATTCCCTTCGGCGGCGCCCGTGCCTTGCTCACTTTTTCGCCGATCGAGTCGAGGAACGCTCCCGACACTTCCCTCATCTCGGACGTTTTCGGTTTGACCCGCGCCGAAGCGGAGGTCGCCGCAATGGTGGTTCAAGGCAAGTCACTTGCTGTCATCGCCGACGAGCGCGGCATCGCACGTGTCACGGTACGCAACCAGATGCGGACGATCCTGGCCAAGACCGGCACGCATCGGCAGAGCGAACTGGTCGCCCTGTTGGCGAAGCTGTAGGGCGCTGGCCGCAGCATGCGAAATACCGCAGTGAACGCCGATCGCTTGCTCGCCGCGTGCAGGGACATCGGCGATGCCGTCCTCGATCCGGCGCGGTGGCCGGGAATCATGGCGCAGATCGGCGGCGCCGCCGGCGCAGCCGGCGTGGTGCTGCTGCAGAGCGACGCGCGCACTCCCGATGCGCCGCGGACGGAGAGTGCACACGAGGCCTACAGCAATTATTTTTCGGCAGGCTGGCACAGACGCGATACGCTCGCCGAGCGCGGCTTCCCGTTGTTCATGGCCGGCCGGCCGGTCATTACCGAACAGGATCTGGTCACCCCGGAGGAAATGAAGCGGCACGCTTTTTACAACGAAGTCCTGCTGCCCTTCCACTTCAAATGGTTTGCCGGAATAGGATTCATGGCTGGGTCCGCCCTGTGGGCCATGATCATCATACGCGCGCCGAGGCAGGGGCCATTCGAGCAATATGACAGGCGCTCTCTCGCCCTTCTCACGTCCCGGCTGAGCGAGGCCGCAACGCTGTCGAAGGCGGTCGGTTATGCGGCGCTAGCTTCCGCAAGCAATGTGCTGCAGCTCGTCGCGCAACCCGCTCTTGCGCTCGATCGGTTTGGCGTCGTGATTGAGATGAACGACGCCATGGGGCAGATCTTTGATGACGACGTCTACATTCGCGGTGGCCGCCTCGCGGTGCGCGACCCGCGCGGCGATTTGGCAATGCGCGAGCTGGCCGCGCAGTTGTGCACGACACCCGACAGCGCGGCGCTGTCGGTCAAACCCATTGGGGTACAGCGGACGGCGAAGCCGCCGTTGGCGATCCGCATTCTGCCGGTGCACGGCGCGGCGCGCAGCCCGTTTCTCGGCGCGCGTGCCTTGCTCACGTTCTCGGCGATCGAGACCAAGCCCACTCCCGATGGCACTCTGCTCTGCGACACTTTCGGGTTGACGCGCGCCGAAGCCGAAGTGGCGGCGCTCGCGGCGCAGGGACATTCTGTGGCGGCGATCGCTCGGTGGCGAGGCGTCGCTCTTGTCACGGTGCGCAACCAGATGCGGACGATCCAGGCCAAGACCGGCACGCACCGGCAGAGCGAGCTGGTCGCTTTGCTATCGAGGCTCTGACGACTTGGCCACGCTCCCGCGCACTCAATCGTTGCCCAGCTTGAACAGCCGCCGCGCGTTGGTGCGGCCGATCTTGAGGCGGTCGTTCTCGCTGATGGCGCAGGTATCGAACCAGTTGGCGGCGTGATCGATGTTCTCGAACGGCCAGTCGGTGGAGAACATGATGCGGTCCGCACCTATTTCGAGCATCGCGTTCATCAGCGCCTGGGTGCGGAAATTGCCCGACGTGGTGAGATAAAAGTTGGCCGAGAAATACTCGCCCAGCGGCTTTTTCGCCGGCCATTTGTTGCGGTTCGGGATCCAGGCGTTGGAGTTGTCGACCCGCCACATGCCGTAAGGCAGGTTCTCGCCCATATGGCCGAGGATGATCTGCAGCCGCGGATGGGCGTCGAACAGTCCCGATGCCATCAGGCGCAGCGCATGCACCGCAGTCTCCTGGCCGAACGCCCAGATCGGTCCGAGCAGCCATGGATGGCCGTCATAGATGCGCGCGTCGCGCGGCAGCGGATTGCGCGGATGCAAATAGAACGGCACGTCGAGCCGCTCCGCCGTGGCCCAGAACGGCCGGTATTGCGGCAGGTCGTAATAAAGAACGGAGTCGGCTTCGGAGCCTTGCGAGAAGCCGTTCACCAGCGCGCCGCGAAAGCCAAGCTCCTTGACGCAGCGTTCCAGTTCTCGCGCCGCGCCGTCCGGGTCCTGCATGGCGAGCGCCGCCAGCCCCTGAAACCGGCCCGGGCGCTTCTGCACCTCGGCGGCGAGAAAGTCGTTGGCCTTGCGCGCGATGTCGGCGGCCTTTGCCTTGTCGGGGATCGCCTGCACGGCCGGCGCGTTGAGCGACAACAGCATCATCTCGATGCCGTGCTGATCCATCAGCGACAACCGCCGGCCGTGAATGTCGGCGTTGCGCTCCGCGACCTCGGCCCGCACGGCTTCCGGAAAATAGCCCATCGAATCCGCGGCCGTTTCCGGAATCGCAAAGTGTTCCTCAAGCGCAATCTTGCCCTGCATCGTTCCTCCCCGCGCGAGACTCATGGTTGGAGCATGATGTTGTCGGAAAACCGGCATCCACTTTTCCGGATCATGCTCCAGCTCCCCGCCGGTTAATCTTAACACGCCGCCTGCCGCGCGCCATGCGCCAGCGGCCCTCTCGCCCGAACCCCGCTGGCACGCTTTTCGCGATTTCAGACCGTGACGACGGCCGGTGTCCCGATTCGGGGCAGCGGCTGAGTGCCCGTCCGCGATCGAGCGAGTTTCTGTCAGGCGGCTGATGAACACGCTTTCGAGCTACACGCTGGCGTCGCGACCTCGGAGCGGCCGCTTTCTGCGGCTGTGGGCGCTGCTCTTACGCGGCACATTCTCGATCTCGATCTTCCTACTCGACGTGGCGCTCATCGTATCGATGTCCTGCGCCACCGGCGTCACCTATTCGCTCGCGGCCTATCGCGATACCGGCGACGTGTTCTTGTTCGTTCAGGTCGGAGTGCTCGCGGCCAGCATTTTCGCCATTTCCA
Organism: uncultured Alphaproteobacteria bacterium; assembly: GCA_963729965.1. Lineage (GTDB taxonomy): Bacteria > Pseudomonadota > Alphaproteobacteria > Rhizobiales > Xanthobacteraceae > BOG-931. The sequence goes on along the minus strand of CAVSPX010000002.1, from coordinate 469,111 downwards.
ACGTGTTCCGCGGCGAATACCGGCTGCCGAATTTCTTCGCCGTCAAGCCGCATGCCCGGCGCACCATCCAATTGTGGAACGTGACGCTGATCGGCCTGTTGCTGGTCGGCTTCCTGACCCAGCTCAGCGCCCAGTATTCGCGCGGCTGGATCGTGCTGTTTTATGCCACGACGCTTGCCGTGCTGATCATCGAGCGCTTTGTAGTCGTGCGCATCACCGCGCACGCGCGCGCGGCCGGCCTGATTTCGGCGCAGCGCATCTTTCTGATCGGCACCGGCGCCCATGTCGGCGCCTTCATCAATTATTACGAACCCTGGACGCTCGGCATCAACATCGTCGGCTGCCGCTTCATCACGCCGGTCGCCGCCACCGCCAGCAATGCCGAACGCCGCGCTGCGCTCGACCAGGACCTTGCCGAGGCGATTGCCGGCGTCCGCAGCGTCGAGCCGGATGCGATCTATCTGCTGCTGCCGTGGTCGGCGACCGCGACGATCGAGCGCTGCGCCGACGCGTTCCTGACGCTGCCGGTCGAAATCCATCTCGGTCCCGAGCAGATCCTGCACAAATTCGAGGATGCCGAACTGTCGAAGCTCGGCCCGCTGGCGAGCCTGCAACTCACCCGCCGGCCGCTGACCACGTTCGAGGTGATGCAGAAGCGGCTGTTCGATCTGGTATTCGCGGCCATCGCGCTGCTGGCGCTGACGCCGCTGTTGATCGCCGTCGCAATATTGATCAGCCTCGACAGCCCGGGGCCGGTCTTCTTCGTCCAGCGCCGTTTCGGCTTCAATCAGCAGCCGTTCCGGATCATCAAGTTCCGCACCATGCGCACGCTCGACGACGGCGCGGTGGTGCCGCAGGCGGTGCGCGACGATCCGCGGCTGACGCGCATCGGGGCCTGGCTGCGGCGCTGGAACATCGATGAGATTCCGCAGCTGTTCAACGTGCTAACCGGCGACATGTCGCTGGTCGGCCCGCGCCCGCACGCGCTGTCGCACGACCGCGAATACGAGCAGCGCATTTCGCTCTATGCGCGCCGGCACAACGTCAAGCCAGGCATCACCGGCTGGGCACAGATCAACGGCTTTCGCGGCGTCACCGACACCGACGAGAAGATGCGCAAGCGCGTCGAATACGATCTGTTCTACATCGACAACTGGTCGCTGTGGCTCGACCTGAAAATAATCGTCCGCACGGCGCTGTCGCCGACGGCCTACAGCAACGCCTATTGAGCGCTAGCCGACGAGCCTCGCGATGGCGGCGACGGCGCCGGCCGTGACCAGGGCGGTCGAAAGCCACAACAGCCCGATCAAGAGCCACACAGGCCGCGGCTTGCGCATCGCCGCCCCCGGGCGGTCGTCGCCGCGCGGATCGTTCCACGTCTCCAACGCTGGCTGGGCGCGGCGGAGCGCTTCGGCGGCGCGCTCGATATCGGCGAGATCGCGCGCCAGCTGGTCGGCCTGGCTTGGCCGTCCGGTCTGCTGCGCCGCCGACGTGTCGCCGCGCAACGCGGCTTCGAAGGCGCGGATTTCGCTCAAGTCTTCGTCGCCGTCCAAGCCGCCGGACGGCCGGTCGCCGAGATCGATATTCGGCATGGCGCCACCTGTTGTCGTTTGCCAAATTTCTAAACGACGGGGTGGGCGAGCGCGATGTTGATCGGCTGCTAACCTTAACGCCGGCCATCGGTATCCCTATGTGGGGGGCGCTACTGTCCCATTTCCGCACGGGAAAACAGCGTCAGCCCGCTCGCCGCCGTCATATTTCGACCCTATGGTTCGAGCCACCCCGCACCCCCCAAAGGAGCGCGCCTATGAGCGTCTCGGCAATCGTCATCCTCGTCGTGATCGTCGGCCTCGTGCTGTGGGCAATCGGCGTCTACAACGGCCTTGTCACCATGCGGCAGCGCGTCAATCAGGCGTTCGCCGATATCGACGTGCAGTTGCGCCAGCGGCATGACCTCGTGCCCAATCTGGTCGAGACGGTGAAGGGCTACGCGGCGCACGAGCGCGGCACGCTCGATGAGGTGGTCAAGGCGCGCAACGCGGCGGTCGCGGCGCAGGGTCCGGCACAGCAGGCCGCGGCCGAGAACATGCTGTCGGGTGCGCTGCGGCAGCTGTTCGCGCTGTCGGAAGCCTATCCTGATCTGAAGGCCAATACCGAATTCCAGCAATTACAGAACGAGCTGACCGATCTTGAAAACAAGATCGCCGCGTCGCGACGCTTCTTCAACAACGCCGTGCAGGAATACAACGCCGGCATCCAGCGCTTCCCCGCGGCTTTGTTCGCCGCCTCGTTCGGTTTTGCGCCGAAGGAGTTCTTCGACCTCGGCGCCGACCGCCAAGCCGAACTTCAGGCGCCGCAGGTGAAATTCTGACTGGTCATTCCGGAGCGCCGCGCAGCGGCGAACCCGGAATCCATAATCACAGTCGCAGCAGACATGGCTCCATCTGTTAAACCCCACGACGTTCGTGATTATGGATTCCGGATTCGCGGCTTTCAGCCGCGCTCCGGAATGACGCGGTAGCGACTGCCATGGCCGCCTACGGTCTTTACACGCATATCCAGTCGAACCGGCGCCGCTCGATCGCGCTGCTCGCCGGCCTGTTCGTGCTGGTCTATGTGATGGTCTATGCAGGTGCGCTGGTCGCCGAGGCGCTGTCGGTCAATGCCGACCTCAACACGCTGATGCAGCTCGCCTGGAACGATCTGATCCACGCCCTCCCGATAGCGACACTCGGCACCTTGGCCTGGATCGCCATCGCCTATTATTTCCACCAGAGCATGATCGACGCGCTGACCGGCGGCCGCGAAGTGACGCGCGCCGAACAGCCGCGGCTCTACAATCTTCTGGAAAACCTCTGCATCTCGCGCGGCATTACGATGCCGAAGCTCAAGGTCATGGATAGCGATGCGCTCAATGCCTTCGCTTCCGGCATGAACGAGAAGCAGTATTCCATCACAGTGACGAGCGGGCTGCTCGCTGTGCTCGATGACGCCGAGCTTGAATCGGTTCTCGGCCACGAACTCACCCATATCCGCAACGGCGACGTGCGCATGATGATCATCGCCGTCATCATCGCCGGCGCTATCGCCTTCGTCGCCGAACTGGTGGCGCGGCTGTGGTTCTACAACGGCTTTGGTTTCGGCCGTTCGCGCCGCGAAGGTGGCGGTGGCGGCGCCGGCATTGCCATCCTGATCGCGGTCGCGCTTCTGGTCGTGGCCTATGTGCTGTCGTTCCTCATTCGGCTCGCTTTGTCGCGTGAGCGCGAATACCTGGCGGACGCCGGATCGGTGGAGCTGACGAAAAATCCGGACGCGATGATCTCGGCGCTGCGCAAGATCGAGGGCCGCGGCGAACTGCCCGGCGCAACCTCGGCCATCATGGAGCTGTGCGTCGACAACCCGCGCGAAGGCTTCGGCGAACTGTTCGATACGCATCCGACGGTGGACAATCGCGTCGCCGCGCTGGTCAAGTACGCGGGCGGCCACGATCCCGGTCCGATCGCGCTGCCCGATCCTGAATCTTCTGAATCAAATCAATCGGATATGGTTAACGGCGACGGGCCCGATCAGCCACCGCCAGCCGGACCGTGGGGGCAGGCCGAGCCGGCAAACACCCCCGCTACGCCCGGCGAGGAAAGCCCCGTCAGGCCGAGTCAAACGCCGGGTCCTTGGGGACCGCACGGCACCTAGCCGCAATCGCGTCACAATTCGCGCCTGGACTGGTACGCACGCGCCGAGAATGTTTGCGAACGGCCGCGTCACACTTCCAAACGGCGTGGCGGATGTGTACAACTCAAAAAGATGCAGGGGACGCGACGCATTCGGTTTGGCGGCGTTGAAAGCCCGGGGTTTGGGGCTCCCAATGACACAGCGGCGCGTCAGCGAGGGAGAGCCATGGCGAAGCCAACGGTAATCGTGGTCGGTGCGGACAAAGGCGGTGTCGGCAAAACGACCGTGTCACGCACGCTGTTGGATTATTTTACCGCCCACCAGGTCCCAACCCGCGCCTTCGACTCCGAAGCGCCCAAGGGCACGCTCAAGCGCTTTCATCCCGATATCACCGATGTGGTCGACGTGACCTCGGTCCCCGATCAGATGCGGATCTTCGACACGTTGTCCGACGCGGCCGTGACGGTCATCGACGTGCGCGCCGGGCTGTTGTCGCCGACGCTGCGCGCGCTGCGCGACATCGGCTTTCTGGACGCCGTGAAGAAGGGCCAATTCACCTTCCTGGTCTTCCACATCCTCGGCTCCTCGATCGCCTCGCTCAACGAGATCGAGGACACCTCCCAGTTCACCGCCGACGCCAAGTATTACCTGGTCAAGAACTATTTCAACAATACCACGTTCTTCGAATGGGATCAGGCGACCCACGCCAACTATTTCAAGAAACTCAAGGACGCGGTCGAGATCACGATCCCCAAGCTCAACGAGATGGCCTACGAGCAGGTCGAAGTGGCGTCGGTGCCGTTCCTGACCTTCGTCGCCAACAAAGGGCCGAAGGGCGATTCGGCCAATTACTCGTTCGTGCTGCGCGGCTACGTCCGCCACTGGCTCGGCAATGTCTGGGCCGAGTACGACCGCATCAAGCTCAACGATATCATCGCCGCGACGCCGGCCAATCCGCGCGTGCAGGTGGTCCGCTAGCGAGCACAGCGCGGGTTGCCGGGCGGCGCGCCTGAAACTCCAGGCCAAGTGAATTGTCACAGACGCCGCTCTATATCATCGCCTCGCCGCATCCGCGGGTCGGCAAGACGCTGCTGGCAAGGCTGCTGATCGAATTCTTTCATTCCGAGAAAAGGCAACTGCTCGGCTTCGACCTCAATCCGCGCGAGCCGACCTTCGCGGGCTATTTTCCGCGCTGGGTGTTTAGCGTCGATATCGCCAACACGCGCGGCCAGATGGAGCTGTTCGACCAGCTCATCGCCGAGAGGCCTGTGAGCACCGTCATCGACCTCGGATACGGCGCGTTCGAGCAATTCTTTTCGGTGCTGGGAGAGATCGGCTTCGCCGCGGAAGCGCGCCGGCGGGGAGTCGAGACGGCCGTGTTGTTTGTTTCCGACCGCGCGCCCGCGACCGTGCGGGCGTACGGCGAGTTGCGGCGCCGGCTTGCCGACGTTGCCTTCATTCCGGTGCACAACGAATCGGTCTCCGTTTCCTTCGACAGAGACGACTTCGCGCCGTCGCGCCCCGAATTGCGGACCATCAGCATTCCGCGGCTGTCGCCGATCGTTCGCGGCGTCGTCGACCGGCCGAGCTTTTCGTTCGGCACCTACCTGGTCAAGCCGGCCTCAGGACCGACCGAGATCCACGACTGGGTGGCGACGATCTTCAACGCGTTTCGCGATCTCGAACTGCGGCTGACCATGGGCCGGCTGACATCGGCGCTGGGCGGCGTCTCGCTCGGTCCGCCGCCGCTGCCGCGCCAGACGCCGCGGCGCTAGGGCAAACATCCAACAGGTTCGCCCGGCAATCGTCATTGCAAGGAGCGACGCGACGAAGCGCTCGCAATGACAATTGCGCGCGTCAGGCGTCGCCCTGGAACACCGCAAGTCCGCCGTCGATATCGACCGCCGAACCGCTGATAAACCCGGCACGGTCGGAGGCGAGAAACACCACGAGGTCCGCGACCTCCTCGGCCTTGCCGGCGCGTTTGGCGGGAAATTTCTGGTGCAGTTCCGGCCAGCGGTTCTCATCGCCGAGCAGCCGCTTGGCGCGCGCCATGACGTGCGGCAGATGGCGGCCGGGCACCGTCGGCCCGGGATTGATAGCGATGACGCGCACGCCATGGCGCATGCTTTCGCCGCCCAGGCATTGGGTGAACATGTTGAGCGCGATGTTGGCGCTGCAGCCCGCGATATAGCGGTGGTTCGGATTGCGCGCCGCGGTGCCGACGATATTGACGATCACGCCGCTGCCGCGCTTGCACATGTGCGGATAAATGATGCGGGTGAGATCGATATAGCCGAACACCTTGACGGACCAGGCTTCCCGCCAGGTCTTGCTGTCGATCTCGGCCAGCGTGCCGGGCGGTATATCGCCGGCATTGTTGACCAGAATGTCGGTATCCGTGCAGGCCTCGCCGAGGGCTTCGACTTCGGAGGCGAGCGATAGATCGCGGCGATGCACCGTCACGTCGACGCCGTGGTCTTTGTTCAGACGCGCCGCCGTCTGTCGGAGCGCTGATTCATCGCGCGCCGCGAGATGCAGGTTGCAGCCTTCGGCCGCCAGCGTATTGGCGACGACCAAACCGATGCCCTTCGACGCGCCGGTGATCAGCGCGCGTTTGCCTTTGATATCGATGTTCATGGCTTCCTTCACTGATAAAGCTTGAAGACTTCGCGGGCGAGCGTCGCCCGCATGATCTCGGCCGGACCGCCGGTGATCAGATAGCTGCGCGAGCGCCGCCACATCGCTTCGATCGGCATTTCCGTCGACAGCCCCATGGCGCCGTGAAACTGCATGCAACGGTCGGCCGCTTCGAAGCCGAGCTCGGTGCAGAATATCTTCGCCATATAGGCGTCGTGGCGGCTGGCAATGCCCTTGTCGACCTTCCAGGCCGTGCGATGCACCAGCAGCTGCCCGGTCTGGTATTTCGTATAGAGATCCGCCACCGCGAACTGGACCGCCTGTCGTTTCGCAAGCGGCTCGCCGAAAGTCACTCTCTGCTGGGCGTATTTGCCGATCAGCTCCAGACAGCGCTGGGTGACGCCGAGCCCGTGGGTCGCCTGATGGACGCGGTTGCGTGAAATCCAGGACTGCGCTTCGCGCATGCCCTGCCCTTCTTCTCCCACCAGATGGTCGGCCGGAACTTTCACATCGTCGAGCGCGATCTCGTAGGTCACGTCGCCCATCATGTGGCGGGTTTCGCGCACGATCGACAGGCCGGGCGAATCCGCGTCGACAATGAACACCGACAGTCCGCCGCGCGAGCCCTTTTCAGGATCGGTCGCGGCGACGAGCTGCAGAAAATCGGCGCCTTTGGCGTGCGAGATGAAGCGCTTGTAGCCGTTGATGACGTAGTGATCGCCGTTGCGGATGGCGCGCGTCTTCATGCGCCCGGGATCGCTGCCGGCTTCCGGTTCGGTCTGCGCGAAGGCCGCCGACTTTTCGCCGCGCAGGATCGGATAGAGGTAGCGCTCCTTCATCTTCTCCGGCAGGCGTAAGAGGATCGGCCGCGGCGAGGGGCCGAACACGCCGTCGCCGCGATTGGGCTGCGCGATCGAGCGGTGCACTTCCTCCCAGACGACGGCGAGGGCCAACAGCGACAACCCCTGCCCGCCGAATTCGGCCGGCGTATCGAGGTGCCACAGCCCGAGGGCCCGCGCCTTTTCCTCGAGCGCCGCCTTGACGTCGGGCTTCAGATCGGGACCGTCCATGGAGTGCATCTCGATCGGAATCAGCTCGCGATCGACGAACTTGCGCACGGTCTCGCGCAACAGCCGGATCTCCTCCGGCAATTCGAAGTCCATACCGCCCTCCCCTGACGCGTTCGCACTACAACTGGGCTTGTAATTGCCGTATAGGGACAAAGGTGGCCGGGCAAGACAAAGCAAGACGAGACATGCGGCATGCGCATCCCGCGCTGACGAAAACGATCGCCGCGGGGTGGCTGTGCGGACCGTTGCTGGGCATCCTGGCGCTGATCGTGGTCCGCGGGTCGTCAAGCGCGCACGCCGACGAGGTCGCGGATTTCTACCGCGGCAAGACCATCAACGTTTACATCGGCGTCAATGTCGGCGGCGGCTACGATTTCGAGGCGCGGCTGCTGTCGCGCTTCTTGAAGGCGCAGATTCCCGGCCATCCCACGCTGGTGCCGCAGAACATCGTCGGCGCCGGCGGCATGAAGATGACCAACTATCTTTATTCGCTTGCCGCGCAGGACGGCACCGCGATCGGCATGGTGCCCGATACGATGATCGCCGCGCAGGCTGTCGGCATCGAAGGCGCGCAGTTCGACGGCAACAAGTTCTCCTGGCTGGGCACGATCGGCACCAGTCCACAGACGCTCGATGTGTGGCACACCGCGAACGTGCACACCATCCAGGAGGCGCGGCAGAAGCGGCTGCTGGTCGCCGCGTCCAATCCGGGCGCCGCCACCTACATCTTTCCGCGCATGCTCAATGAGCTGATTGGCACCAAGCTCAAGATCGTCGCCGGCTACCAAGGCAACAGCACCATGATCGTGGCGATGGAGCGCGGCGAGGTCGACGCGGTGTCGAATTCATGGGACAGTTGGAAGTCGCTCAACCCGGACTGGATCAAGGACAAGAAAATCGAGATCCTGGTGCAGACCGAGCCGAAGGCGCCGGATCTGAACGTGCCGTCTGTCGAAGACCTGGCGAAGAACGATGACGACCGCAAGGTGATCGAACTGGTGACGTCCGGCGACTCGCTGGGCAAGCCGCTGGCGGCGCCCCCCAACGTACCGTCGGATCGCGTCCGGGCGCTGCGCGATGCATTCGACGCCACGCTCAAGGACCCCGCGTTCCTGGCCGCCGCGACCGCCGCGCGAGTGACGATCGCTCCGGTCCACGGGCTGCAGCTGCAGAGAATCGTGGCAAGAATCCTGGCGACGCCGAAGAGCCTCATCCCGCGCGCCAAAAAGATCATCACGCAATAAGCCGATCAACATCGATAAAGACTGTCGAGCCGCTCATGTACCAGCCCGCCTCCCGCGCCCTCGAAGGCCTTGTCGTTCTCGATCTGACGCACGCGCGCGCCGGCCCGGTCTGCGTGCGCCAGCTCGCCGACTGGGGCGCCGATGTGATCCGCATCGAACGCCCCGGTAATCCTGAAGATTTTTCGGCGCGCCACGATTCCGATTTTCAGAACAAGCACCGCAACAAGCGCGGCATCGCGCTCAACCTGCGCAGCGACGAGGGCCGCAGCATCCTTTACCGCTTGGCCGAGCGCGCCGACGTCCTGGTCGAGAATTTCCGCCCGGACGTGAAAGCGCGGCTCGGCTTCGACTATGAAACGTTGAAGGCCAAGAACCCCCGCATCATCCTCGTCAGCATTTCGGCCTTCGGCCAGGACGGCCCCTACAAGGACCGCCCGGGCGTCGATCAAGTGCTGCAAGGCATGAGCGGCCTGATGTCGGTGACCGGCGAGCCGGGACGCGGGCCGATGCGCGTCGGCATTCCGATCGCCGACATCACGACCGGGCTGTTCGCGGCGAACGGCGTCCTCACGGCGCTGCTCGAACGCCACAAATCCGGCGAGGGCCAGTGGGTGCAGACCTCGCTGCTCGAGGCGCAGACCTTCATGCTCGACCTGCAGGCGGCGCGCTATCTGGTCGACGGCGTCGTGCCGCAACAGGTCGGCAACGAACACCCGAGCGGCGTGCCGACCAATGCCTACAAGACCAAGGACGGCTACGTGAACGTGGCGCCGATCCCCGCGATGTGGCCGCGGCTGTGCAAGGCGCTGGGCCGCGAGGAATGGATCAACGATCCCGATTTTGCAACGCGCGAAGTGCGGCGCAAGCACCGCAAGGAAGTCAACAGCGCGATTGCCGGCATCATCGCCGAGATGGACAGCGCCACGCTATTGGCGAAGCTCGACGCCGCGGAGGTGCCGGGCGGGCCGATCTACACGATCGAGCAGGCCTATAACGACCCGCAGGCCAAGCACATGCGGCTCACCCAAACCGTGACCACGACCGACGGCAAAGAAATGAAGCTGCCGCGCCAGCCGTTCACGCTGAGCCGCACACCGAGCACACTTACGGTCCGCACGCCGGAATTCGCCGAGCATACCGACGAAGTGCTCAAGGAATTCGGATTCTCGGAGAGCGAGATCAAGATGTTTCGCGAGAATGGGTCGGTGGAGTAGCGAATGGCTTACCCCACGTTTCCCGGGCGCAGGGCAGCACGAAGCGAAGCGGAGTGGTGCACTGCAGAACCGGGACATTACACACTCGGAGCGTGGAACGATCCCGGATCAGCGGTGCACCGCTGCGCGCTGCACCGCATCTGGGAAACAAGCTCTTAATTCATCTGAATATGCGCGAACGCCACGACCTTCTGCCATCGGTCGATCTCATCGGCGATGTAAGAGGCAAACGCGGCCGGCGAGCCGCCGGGCGCAACGCCGCCCATGTCGGCGATGCGTTGCCGGATCGTTGGATCGGCAAGCGCGGCATTGATCTGTGTGTTGAGTAACGTGACGATGGCAGCCGGCGTCTGCTTCGGCGCGCACAGCCCGCTCCAACTGTTGACGTCATAGCCGGGCACGAATTGCGCCAGCGGCGGAATGTCCGGCAGGCCGTCGAGAGGCGCCGATGACGTGACCGCCAGCGCGCGCAATGTGCCGGCTTTGACGAACGACATCGCCGACCCAGTGGTCGAGAACAGCACCTGCGGCTGGCCGCCCAGCATGTCGCTGATCGCAGCCAACTCGCCGCGATACGGTACATGGATCATGCGCACTCCGGTGCGCATCATGAACAGTTCGCCGGCGAGGTGCCCGGTCGAGCCGCTGCCGCCCGAACCCATGGCGAGCTTGCCGGGGTTGGCCTTCGCATAGGCGATGAATTCCGGCACGGTCTTGGCCGGCACGGCAGGATGCACCAGCATGAATAGCGACGAGCGCATGGCGAGGATGACCGGCGCAAAATCCGTGACGAAATTGTAGTTGAGGTTCTTGTACAGCACCGTGTTGATCGAGTTGACCGAGTTGGCCATCAACAAGGTGTAGCCGTCGGCCGGCGCATGCGCGGCGAATTCGCTGCCGACGTTGTTGTTGCCGCCGGAGCGGTTCTCGACCACGAACGTTTGGCCGAGCTTTGCCGCGAGCCACTGCGCGATCAGCCGCGCGACGATGTCGGTCGAACCGCCTGCCGTGGTGGCGACGATGATGCGGACCGGACGGGACGGATAAGTGTCTCCGCGCGCTCCCGTCGCGCCCAACAGAGCGGCGGTGCCGGCGGCAAAGCCAAGAAATTGACGGCGCGGAATGGTCACGGTCTGGCCCTCGGTGCAAGCAAGACGGACCCGGCGACAGGCAGAGTAGCGCGATCAGCGCTCCGAGGGAAACAGCCTATGCTTCTTCAGAAACTCGATCATGTGGCGATCGAACAGCCACGGCTGCTCGATCTGGCACGCATGCCCGGCGCCGTGAAGGATTTTCATTTCGCAGCCGGGAATGCGGGCTTTGAGCGCGGCCGCGCGCGGGTGGGCGGCATCTTCGCTGCCGGTCAGGATCAGCGTCGGACAGGCGATGCGCGAATGATGATCCTCGGGGTCGGGGACCGCCGCGGCCTGGAACTGATAGATGATCGACTGCAGGTCGGCCTGCGCATTACGCTCGGTGAAAATCTGCGCGAAGTAATGCGCGAGCGGCGACGGCCGGAACGCTGGGCTGAGATCCTCGAAGGTAAAATCCCAGCGATAATCGATGCCGCCCGCCGTATAGCCGGCGATGCGCTTGGGCGCGTGCTCCTTGTTGGGACTGTAGCCGGTGCCTGAGAGCACCAGCGCGGCCGTCTTTTGTGGCCGCAGATGATACATGTAGGGCGTAATGGCGGAACCCACCGAGCAGCCGACCAGGATGGCGGGTTCGCCCGGCATCGCATCGTCGATCGCCTCCCAGCAGGCCTGCGCCATGTCGGACATGGTCAAGCCTGGCGTCGCCTTCGGCGAGCGGCCGTAGCCGGGAATATCGATGGCGATGCATCTGAACCATGTCGACAGGTGCGCCATCTGAAAGATCCAGCACGACTGGTCCATCGGATTGGGATGCACGAACGCCATGACCGGCCCGGTGCGGCCCATGCGCTCGTAATACAACGGACCTTCAACGTGGTCGGCCATGACGCTGCTCCGACTGGAAATCACAGATTGAGCTGATAACTCAACGGCACCCAGCGATAGCCGCCCGCCCCTTTCTTGATCATGCCCAGCGCCGGGAACGGCATGTGATAGCCGGCGACGATGAGCCTGTCAGTCGCCGCCATGTCGAGGATGCGCTTGCGCGTGGCCGCAGCCTTCGCCTTGTCATCGTCGACATCGAGCGTCCAGTCCGGGCGCTGCACGCCCATGACGTAGTGATTGCAGGTATCAGCCCAGATCAACAGACGCTTGCCAGCGCTTTCGACGTGGAATGCCAGCATGCCCGGCGAATGTCCCATGGCGTCGACGGCGTGGATGCCGGACGCGACCTCATCGCCGGGCTTGATAAAAGTCGCCTGTTCGCCGAATGGCACTGCGAGTTTGACGAACAGCTCGCGATTGAACTTGCGCGCCTCGCGCACGTTCTCGCCGCGTTTCCAGAAATCGAACTCGACCGCGCCGAACACGTACTTGGCATTCGGATAGACCGGCTTGCCACTATCCGACAGGCCGCCGATATGATCGGGATGGCCGTGGGTGGTCACCACGATGTCGATATCGCCCGGTTTATAGCCGGCCGCGCCAAGCCGTTCGCGCAGGTTGCCGTCAACGCCGCGGGTGCGCAGCTGTTCGAAATCGCGGCGCAGAAAGCCGTTGCCGGTGTCGAACAGCACGACCTGTTTGCCGGTGTTGACCAGAGTCGGCGTGAATGGATGCACATAGCGGTTCGAATCGATGCCGTTGGCGACGCACAGCGCGCGCGCCTCGTCGGCGGAATGTTCCGGACCGTAACTCGGATGCAGGCCTTCGCGGATCGCCTTGCTGTCGAGAATGGTGGCGACTTCGAATTCGCCGAACTTGAAGCGATAGACGGTCCCTTGCAGTTCACCTTGCATTGCAGCCGGCACGGTTCATCCTCCCAAGATGGTTTCTGACTCGATCGCCTCTCGGAGCGGCTAATGCCCCTCGAAGGCGATCAGCGTGCGCACCGGCACGCCGAGTTTTTCGATTTTCTTCGCGCCGCCGAGATCCGGCAAATCGATGATGAAGCAGGCGGCCAGCACATCGGCGCCGATCTGCTGCAACAGCTTGACGGCGGCCTCGGCGGTACCGCCGGTGGCGATCAGATCGTCGACCAGGATGACGCGCTCGCCCTTTTCGATCGCGTCTTCGTGCATCTCCATCTCGTCGATGCCGTATTCGAGCGAGTAGCCGATGGTCACGCGCTTGAACGGCAGCTTGCCCTTCTTGCGGATGGGCACAAAGCCAGCCGACACCTGATGCGCCACCGCGCCGCCGAGAATGAAGCCGCGCGCCTCGATGCCGGCGACCTTGTCGATCTTGCCGCCGGCCCACGGCTGCACCAGTTCGTCCACGGCGCGGCGGAAGGCGCGCGCATTGCCCAGAAGCGTGGTGATGTCGCGGAACATGATCCCCGGCTTGGGGTAATCCGGGATCGAGCGGATCGCGGCCTTCAGGTCATTCTCGATCGCGGCGGTCGTCATCGCTTAAGCCTCATCCCCTCGGCAAATGCGCGCATCGTGACGCCCGCACTGTGGCGGACCACAGCGGCGGGCGCAACGGCCTGATGGATTGCAGAGACAAATCGACTCAGCGCAGGAGCCGGCGCTGCCGGCGAGCGAACTCGATCTTGTTCGCTCGCGGACCACCCCGCTATGACGAAGCGGCGGTCTCGTGGTGGACGTCGTGCCACACTTTCTTCTTGGTAAAGTAGAGCAGCCCGGTGAAAACGATCAGGAAGATCATCACCTGGAAGCCGAGGCGGTGGCGCTCGTCGAGCTTCGGCTCCGCCGCCCACATCAGGAACGCGGCGACGTCCTTGCCGTATTGGTCGAGCGTCTCGGGCGTGCCGTCGGTATATTTGACCTGGCCGTCCTTGAGCGGCTGCGGCATGCCGATGGCGCCGCCCGGGAAGTATTTGTTGTACTGCCCGCCCGGCGGCAGTACGACGCCCGGCGGCGGCGTGGTGTAGCCGTTGATGATGGCGTGGATGTAGTCCGGACCATCCTCCTGATAGGTGGTAAACGCGTCGAACACGAATTGCGGGAAGCCCCACTCGTGGCTGCGCGCCTTGGCGAGGTCCGACATGTCGGGCGGCACCTTGCCGCCAAGCGCGGCGGCGGCCGCCTGCGGGTTGGCGAATGGCGGCGGGAAATAATCGGAAATCTTGCCGGGCCGCTGGAACATCTGACCCTGGTCATTCGGACCGTCGGTGACCTGGAAAGTCGCCGCAATGGCCGCCGCCTGGGCCTCGGTGAAGCCCGGGCCGCCCGGATCGGCGAGATTGCGGAACGACAACAGCTTGAGGCTGTGACAGGTCGAACAGACCTCACGATAGATCTTGAAGCCGCGCTGCAGCTGTTCCGGATCGTACTGGCCGAACGGCCCGGAGAACGACCAAGACTGCCGCGGCGGCGCGGCGGCTTCCTGGGCCAAAGCCGGCGCTGCGGTGGCTGACAGCGCCGCCGCGAACGCGACTGCTGCTACGATGCCGCTGTGCCCGCTCATGCCCGACCTCCACTGCCAGCCGGGGCGCTCTTGCCCAGCACCGATTCCGAAATCGAGTTCGGCAGCGGCTTGGTTTTTTCGAACAATCCAAGAAGCGGCAGGATGATGAAGAAGAACGCGAAGTAATAGGCGGTGAGCAGCCGCGCCGCGATCACATAACCGCCGACCGGCTCCTGCGAGCCGAGATAACCGAGCCCAACCACCGCGGCGAAGAAGATAAACAGGAATTGTCGGAAGAGCGGCCGGTAGTTCGCCGAACGGACCCGCGACGTGTCGAGCCACGGCATGAAGGCCAGAATAATGATGGATCCGGCGAGCGCGGTGACGCCAAGAAGCTTGCTCGGGATCGCGCGCAGGATCGCGTAGAACGGCAGATAGTACCATTCCGGCACGATATGCGTCGGCGTCTGGCTCGGATTCGCCGGAATGTAGTTGTCGGAGTGGCCGAGATAGTTCGGGATGTAGAAGATGAAATAGGCGAACACGATGCAGAACACGCCGACGAAAAAGGCGTCCTTGACGGTCGCGTAGGGCGTGAACGCCACAGTGTCCTTGTCGTCCTTTGGCTCGACGCCGGTCGGATTGTTCTGCCCGACCATGTGCAGCGCCCAGACGTGTAGCGCGACCACGCCGGCGATGACGAACGGCAACAGGTAGTGCAGCGAATAGAAGCGATTGAGCGTCGGATTTCCTACCGCGAAGCCGCCCCACAGCCAGGTGACGATGCCGTGACCGGCCACAGGAATTGCCGAGAACAGGTTGGTGATCACGGTCGCCGCCCAGAAGCTCATCTGGCCCCAAGGCAGCACGTAGCCCATGAACCCGGTCGCGACCATGAGCAGGAACAGGATGACGCCGAGAATCCACAACACCTCGCGCGGCTCCTTGTAGGAGCCGTAGTACATGCCGCGCGCCATATGGATATAGACGGCGACGAAGAAGAACGAGGCGCCGTTGGCGTGGAGGTAGCGCAGCAGCCAGCCGTAATTGACGTCGCGCATAATGCCTTCGACCGAATCGAAGGCCAGATTGACGTTGGGCGTGTAGTGCATCGCCAGCACGATGCCGGTCACGATCTGCACGGTCAGCATGAAAGTGAGAATGCCGCCGAACGTCCACCAATAGTTGAGATTGCGCGGCGTCGGGTAGGCGATGAAGGACGAATAGATGAGGCTGGCGATAGGCAGCCGCCGCTCCATCCATTTCATGAAGGCGCCTTGCGGCTGATAGGTGTTATGTCCGCTCATTGTCGAACCTTAAAAGACCTGGCCGATCATGCAAAGAAGGGAACGGAAGTGGCGGCGCGCTCGATCCGCCGTTGAGATTGAAGTCACCCTGCCGACCCTCTTTACGTCTTGCCGCTCAACCATCCGCGCTGCGGGCCGCCACCTTCCCCGCCCTCCCACGCGTACCGGAAGGGCAGACAGAAGACCGGTGGCGAATGGTCCGGTCGCACCGGCCTGGGGGAGGCCGAGCGCGACGCATTCCGGCTTGGTTCTATTGGCACCCTTGCCGCCTCAGTGCAAGTCTGGCCTCGCCGCGCCCCTGACAGCTGTGACGAACGGCGCGAAACACCCATAATGCGCATCGCTCTGTACCAGCCCGACATTCCGCAGAATACCGGTACCATCCTGCGGCTGTGTGCCTGCCTGGGAATTGAGGCACATATCATCGCCCCGGCCGGGTTCCCGATCTCCGATCGTGCATTTCGCCGCGCCGGAATGGACTATCTCGATACCGTCGCGCTGGTACGGCATGGTTCGTGGCAGGCTTTCGCGGCGTGGGGGCGGGCGGAGAATCACCGCCTCCTGCTGTTCACAACCGCCGCGACACAGTCCTACCTCGATTACGCCTACCGGCCAGACGACGTGCTGCTGTTCGGCCGCGAATCAGCAGGCGTGCCGCAGCAGGTCCACGACTGCGCCGATGCGCGGCTGCGCATTCCGATGCGCCCAGGTCTGCGCTCGCTCAATGTGGCGATGGCGGCGGCCATGGCGGCCGGCGAGGCGCTACGGCAGACGGGAGGAATGCCAGGGCCGACCGATCCCGGTACGGCCGCCCCCGGGCGATGAACGCAACGTTGCCCGGCGGCTGATCGACAGAGGGTCAGCACCAGATCCGCGATCGTTACGGCTTGCCGCGATCGAGATTGCGTCCACAATCGCGGCAACTTCAATCTGGCCTTCAGAGTGGCTAGAACGCTGGAACGTTGACTTATCTCAAGGCGCTGACAGCCGATCCCGGAAGAGATTTGAGATTATGAACAGCGCCCAAATAGATCAGCGCAAAGACATCGCACGCGCGTGGTTCGAATCGCTGCGTGACCAGATTACCGCAGCGTTCGAGCGGGTCGAGGACGCGCTTCCGGCCGGCGCGCCGCTCGCTAATCGCGCGCCGGGACGATTCAAGCGCACGCCGTGGAACCGAACCGACCACAGCGGCGGGCCGGGTGGCGGCGGCGTCATGGCGATGATGACCGGCCGCGTGTTCGAAAAGGTCGGCGTCCACGTCTCCACCGTGTTCGGCGAATTCGCGCCCGAATTCCGCAAGGAAATTCCCGGCGCCGCCGACGATCCGCGCTTTTTCGCCTCGGGCATCTCGCTGATCGCGCACATGCACAATCCGCATGTCCCGGCCGTGCACATGAACACGCGCTACGTCGTCACCTCCAAGGCGTGGTTCGGTGGCGGCGCCGACCTCACGCCGGTGCTCGATCGCCGGCGCACGCAGCATGATCCCGACTCGATCGCCTTTCACGCCGCCATGAAGGCCGCATGCGATGCGCACGCCGCCGTCGCGCCCTACGCGAAATTCAAGGCGTGGTGCGACGAATATTTCTTCTTAAAGCACCGGGGCGAGATGCGCGGCATTGGCGGCATTTTCTACGACTGGCTGGATACGGGGGACTTCGAAGCCGATTTCGCCTTCACCCAGGATGTCGGCCGCACGTTCCTTCGCATCTATCCGGAGCTGGTACGGCGCAATCTCACCCTGCCTTGGACCGAAGGCGAGCGCGACGAGCAGCTCATTCGCCGCGGCCGCTATGTCGAGTTCAATCTGCTCTACGACCGCGGCACGATTTTCGGCCTGCGGACCGGCGGCAATGTCGCATCGATCCTGTCGTCGATGCCGCCGGTGGTGAAATGGCCTTAAGGCTCGCGCCGTTCGCCTGAACGTCGCGGGCGACATTCACAAATCTGCGACTCAATGATCGGACGACGAATAATCGTCACAAGGTCTGCCTAGGCTGGGTCGTCCCAATTCCCGAACAGAGGAGACGGCGATGGCATTCGAGCCCGGCGACGTGGTCATGCTCAAGTCTGGCGGTCATTCCATGACGGTTGTGGCGATCGAAGAGGAGGACATCGATTGCCTGTGGGTCGGCGACGACGGCCAAATGTTCCGGCAAACCATTCCCGCGGTTGCGCTGACGGTCGTCGAGAGCATCGACATCGACGATACCGATGAGACGGAGGAAGAGGACGAGGAAACCGAGGACAAGGAGAACGAAGAAGACGACGAGGACGAGGAGGACGACGAGGAAGACGACAAAAAGCGCGCGAAGAGACGGTGAGGACGACCGCGGCCATTGCCCGCATTTTTGACCGTTCGTCACCGCGGCCTTGCCAGGCCGCTATCGCACCGCGTCGAAAATCATGATGCCGGCTCCAGCGATGACGACAATGTCCAGGATGGCGGTGTGCACGTGCACCGGCATCCGCTCAACGATCAGCCGCGCGATGAAAGTGGAGCAAAAACCGATCCCGCCGATCAGAAAACCGATGACCAGCACCACCGGCGTGATCACGCCCGCATAGCCGAACACCGAAAGCTTGACCACGCCAATAGCGACCGAGACCAGCGAGTTGGTCGCGATCACCGCGGCCCCTTCGAGGCCGGTCGCCATCAGCAGCGACAGCAGGATGACGCCCGACCCGGTCGTGCCGCCGACAACGAGGCCCCACACCAGTGCGCCGGCCGCGTAGCCCTTTTCGCCGAGTTGGCGGCCGCGGCGGCGCAGAAGGCGGCGCAGCGGCACAGTGGCGATCAAAGTCGCACCGATCACCAAGGCAGCGCCGCGGCCCGATAGCAGCGTGTAGAGCCAGGCGCCGAGCACACAGGTCGGCAGCGCACACAGGAGCGCGATCATGGCGCGCCGCGGGTCGAGCCGCTCGCGGAATGCGACGATGCGCGCCGAATTGGTGAACATGGCCGAAATGGCGATGATCGGCACCACCGGCTTGGCGCCAACGAGCGGCACCAGCACCAGCGGCATGATCGCACCCGTGCCGTAGCCCGCCACTCCACCGGCGATGCCGGAAACGGCCGCCAGGGCGATAATGAGGGCGAGTTGCAGCAGCGAGACGTCGGGGATCAGCGGCATCGTGCGGGAAATAGGCCGGATTGGGGCGTTGACTCGGCAAGTTGACTTGGCAGGTTAACTCGGCACTTTGCAGTGACGAGAACACTTACAGACGCCGCGCCCCGCTGTCGCGTGGCAGCATGGAGACTCTGGGATGGACCTCGGAATCGCCGGCCGCAAGGCCATCGTCTGCGCCTCGAGCCGCGGCCTTGGCCGGGCGTGCGCCAAGCAACTGGCCGAGGCCGGCTGCGAGGTCGTCATCAACGGCCTCGACAAGGACCGGCTGGCGGCCACGGCGGATGAATTGCGCAAGGAAACCGGCGCCAAGATCACCGCGGTCGCCGCCGATGTCGCCTCGCCGGACGGACAGAAGGCGCTGTTCGCCGCCTGCCCGGAGCCGGACATCCTGGTCAACAACAATGCCGGACCGCCGTTTCGCGATTTCCGCGACCTCGACCGGCAAAAGATGATCGACGGCGTCGTCGGCAACATGATCGTCGCCGTGGAACTCATTCAGAAGGCGATCGACCCGATGGTAGCTCGGAAATTCGGCCGCATCGTCAACATCACCTCGGGTTCGGTGAAGATGCCGCTGTTCGGCCTCGACCTGTCGTCGGGCGCGCGCGCCGGCCTGACCGCGTTCCTCGCCGGCGTGGCGCGCTCGGTGGCGGCCTCGAACGTCACCATCAACTTCATGCTGCCGGGCATTTTCGATACCGACCGCTTCCGCTCCAACGTCGTTTCGACGGCGCAAAAGCGCGGCACCAGCTACGACGAGGCGCTGAAGCAGAATGTCGAATCGGTCCCGGCGCGCCGCCTCGGCACGCCCGACGAATTCGGCGCGGCCTGCGCGTTCCTGTGCTCGGCGCAGGCCGGCTACATCACTGGACAGAATTTGCTGATCGACGGGGGACGCTTCCCCGGCGCATTCTGAACAACAATCACCTCAGATTACCGACCCAAGGAGCCTTCCATGAAACTCGTCCGTTACGGCGCCCCCGGCCGCGAAAAGCCCGGCATGCTCGACACGCAGGGGCGTATCCGCGATCTCTCCAAAATCGTGCCCGACATCTCGGGTGACACCTTGTCGCCCAAGGGTCTCGCCAAGCTGCGCAAGCTCAATCCCGACAAGCTGCCGCTGGTGAAGGGCAAGCCGCGCATCGGCCCGTGCGTCGGCAAGGTCGGCAATTTCATCGCCATCGGTCTCAACTACTCCGATCACGCCGCCGAAGCCGGCATGGCGATCCCCAAGGAGCCGATCATCTTCAACAAGGCGCCGAGCTGCATCTGCGGGCCGAACGACGACACCATGATTCCGAAGAACTCCACCAAGCTCGATTGGGAAATCGAACTCGGCATCGTCATCGGCAGCCGTGCGCGCTACCTCACCAAGGACAAGGCGCTCGACGTGGTCGCCGGTTACTGCCTCGCCAACGACGTGTCCGAGCGCGTGTTTCAGATCGAGCGCGCTGGACAGTGGACCAAGGGCAAGGGCTGCGAGACCTTCGGCCCGCTGGGCCCGTGGCTCGTCACCAAGGACGAGGTCAAGAACCCGCAAAACCTCGACATGTGGCTCGACGTCAATGGCGAAAAGCGCCAGCGCGGCAACACCTCGACCATGATCTTCGACTGCCGCCACATCGTGTGGGCGTGCTCGCAGTATTTCGTCATGGAGCCGGGCGACGTCATCATTACCGGAACGCCGCCCGGCGTCGGGCTCGGCATGAAGCCCGAGCCGAAATTCCTCAAGGCCGGCGACGTGGTGACGCTCGGCATCGATGGCCTGGGCGAGCAGCGGCAGAAAATCGTGAAGTTCAAGAAGTAGGCAGCCGCTGCAAATGCTCGTGCCCGGGTCATTGCGAAGCGACGAAGCGCCCCGACTCCTTGAATTGACAGCATTTTTCGATAAGTTCCACAGCAGGTTACACAGATCTTTCCACTATTTAGGCTTCCCGCCGTGGCTCGGCATGACCCGATCTTAGCGCATTGACGCACTTGCCGGCCACTTCTACCGGGACGCCGCCGGCAAGCGCGGAGGTGCCAACGGGTACGTTGTTTCGTCGACCGGCCGCCCCGCACCGCGCTCCCCCCTCTAGCGTTCGTGCGGACCATGTGAGCATCGCGATCACTGGCCGTCGTCACGCTATGAGCCGGACAGTGGACAACCTCAGTCGTGAGGATTGCCATCTCCGAAACAGGGACCATTGTGGCTGTCACTAGGCGAAGCCGCCGCCTATCTCGCCGTCAGCAAGCGCACTCTGCCGCGCCTCATCCGATCAAAGAAGACCGCCGTACGGAAGGCCGGCTCTTCAGGAGTTCGAATTGAGCACGCCAGCTTTCAGCAATTTTCGTGCGAGGCGGCACCCTCTGCCATTCGGCGAAAATCCAACTTTGAAACAGAATCGGCCATTCTGTTTCAGCCGAGGTCCGCATGCACGAGCAGTTCCACGATGGCCTGACCCTCTTCGGTCGATCCGGTAGCCGTAAGTACCTCAACGTTTTCGAGCGCGGCGATTTCTTGAGTCAGCGCAACAGCTTCCAACGCCCGAGCGCCTGTTTTGCCAAGTGCTCGCCTGGAGCGGCGCGCGCATCTCCGAAGTGCTCGCGCTTACGCCGGCAGCGATCGACATTGAGAGCGGAGTCGTGAGTATCGTCCGTCAGGTGCCCTTGCCCTCTGACGTGCTGGAAGACCGCGAGTTCAAGATACGGGACGCGCAACGTGATCCTCAATTGGCGAATGAGCGGATTTGGCGCTTCAGCCGCACGACGGCCTGGCGACGCGTGAAGAGGGTCATGGCAGCAGCCGGGATCTCCGGTACCCCCGCGATGCCCAAGGGGCTGCGCCACGGGTTCGGCGTCAATGCGTTTCAAACGAACATGCCGCCGCATTTGGTGCAGCGCTGGCTCGGGCACGCATCACTGCGAACGACCGCGATCTATGGTGACGTAATCGGCCCCGACGAGCGCGCCTTCGCCGAGCGGATGTGGAGCAGCGAGCATCAGAAATTTCCTGCCCCTTCTTCAACCGTTGGTCACTCCCATGAAGAATCCCGCTGATCCGCTCGACCAGCTGATCGGCCGGAATACCGCCTCTATCGGATCAGGCGAGGGCTATCGCAAACCGCGTTCGGCGATCGCATCGGTGTCAGCTTTCAGCAAGTGCAAAAATATGAGAAGGCAGCCAACCGCGTTCCTGCAAGCCGCTTGGTCCCATATTGCGCGGGTGCTGGGCAGGCCGATCGCCTTCTTCGCTCACGAAGCAGAGGCCATCGGCTCGGACGGCGATCCCGAAGCCCGCAGGCTCATGCGCGCGGTTTCGAAGATAACCGACGCGCGGCTTCTTCGCTTGGCGGTTCGGCTGATTGAGGAAATGGCGCAGTAAATGCCCATCGGGCGCCCCAGGCATGGCCCTTATCCCAGCGGGGTTGTTGGGTATTTTCTATGAATTTCAATGCCTTACGCTTTCGAAACTGCTGGAATGTCAGCGAATGCTGACATTCCCGCCCGCTTGGCAAAACAATCGTTCCCGAAACGTTCTAAACGTGGCATAATAGTCGTCTTCGTCTGCTCTGGCGTGCCATGGCAACAGACCGCTTCTTTTCCCGTGTCAAGCAAGACATCTTCCGGCCTTTCACCGGACGGCACCGCGGCATTGCGTTCGAAGTGACTGTCGAATTGTACGACCGGATTCTTGGCGCGAGCGCCGACTATGACCTTGTCTTGAACCGCGAGCGTCTGACCGACATCGCGGCCACGGCGGTGGCGCGGAACCGGGACCTTATCGTTCAAGCGCCGCAGGCGCGCGATCCAAACTTGCCGGACGAGGATAAAGACCTCGATGAGTCCGTGGATGAGCGCGACTATGCGCGCAAATTGATCAGCCGGTTGACCCACTATGGCATTATTGAATCCTATTCCGACGCCACGCACCTCACCGTCCTCTGGCGCTTCACCACCGAAGGAAAGCGCATCGCAAAGATGTTGGCCGAGACGCGTCGGCGAACGTCGAGTGGCCGACAGCGCAGCATTCGAGCGTGCCGTACCGCGCTGGAATCCTTCCTTCGCGACAAGAATCACGAATACCTGGTTGACGCCTTCGAATATTCAACATCGATTTTCGAGGATGTGTGCCAGGTCGCGGACCTCTTTCACGAGCACCAACGCCAGCTTCTCATGCGAAGCTACAACGGCTCCAAGGACGCGATTGAGGACTATTTTCAGGGCGTGGATGATTTTCAGCGGCGCGGGGAGCGCTATCTAACCAGTGACAACATTCACAATCATGCGACGGAAATTGTCCGGCTTACGCATGAGATTGAGACGATGCACCCCGATGATCTTCAAAGCATCGACAAGAAAATTGCGCTCGACAATCCCGGCATCGAAGAGGACGCCCACGGAGCCGCGCCGCACCTTTTCATTGTTGAACGTATCCGCGACATCGTACGCTCCACGCGCCGCACCAAACACGAAGAGCTAACGCAGGCCGTCGGCCAATTTACGAGCCGGTTCACCGGCCTCATCATGCGCATCATCCGGCTACAGTCAGCCGGTCGAAATCCATTTCTCGACATCGCCGCCTTATTCCGGAGCCTGTCCGAGGACGGCCGGCTCACGCTCACGCGCGAGATACTGCGCAGGGTCCTGCCGATCAGGATCGATCTTATTGATCCAAACAAGGTGTTGCTCGCCGAAAGGACCGCGCGCCGCGAAACGCCGGTCGAAGTCCATTCCGCGGTGCCGACGCGCGACGAGCGTTTACAGGCTTTCATCGGAAGCGCACTCGAAGAGGCTTTCGCAGTGTCTTCAAAAGATGTCGTTAAACACCTCGAAGACTTGATCAAAAAGCAGGGCACCGTCGACCTTCTTGATATGCCCGTGAATGATGCGCGTGCCCTTCTTGTCGCGCTCTGCGCCGTAGAATCCGTTCGCGCCGACAGTGAATCAGCGCGTCTTGATGTGACGCGCCAGAATGAACGGCGCGGCAACGGCGTTTTTGAAGCCAACGATTATCGCTTTAGCCAGAGGACTTAGGATGCAAGACATCGACGCCCGATTGAAGACCAAGGGTATCCGCCAGGACGATTTTCGGGCCATTTGCAGCGTGCTCTTAAGCAAGGGCTTGCTGGCCCGCTCCGACGGCGGAGATTCCACGCGTCTTTATGACATTGCATCCCGTTGCGAGGACGAACTTTCCGAATATCTCACTTTTGCCTTTCCCGTTATCGTGCGGAACACACTCCGGCCGCCGCACTTCCGCGTGATTCCGTCGCATCACCATGACATTGGATTGATCGAGCCCGACGAAGACCTTGAGATGCGCCGCGAGATCAAGCAGTCGGTTGTGCAGTCCTTGGCCGCATCGCTGCTCGCGCTTCGTATGCTCTACGACGAACAGCTTCTCGAAAAGAAGGTCGATGTGTCGGGTCGCATTAGCATCAAGCTGACTGAGCTTGCGCTCTTCATGAACAGCACTTTCGGAATTGGCCTTCCGCAGACCAAGACCGACCAAAAGGCGCTTTTCATGAAGCTCAAGAAACATGGCGCAATCGATATCCGGATCGACGCACTGGGCGATGAGGATGCGGTCATCGTCATCCGGCCCGAGATTCTTACCCTGGTTTTGGAACAGAATGTTCGCGCGGCGCAGGCTGCGCTTGAATCCTCGTCCAGCATTCAGGCAGCAGGGGAAGACACGGATACGCCCGGGCTTCGCTCCACCGACTCAGATACCGAAGTCGCCAGTAACGCCCGTTCGGCTCAGATCATTCCCCTTGAGAGGCCAGAGCGCGGTCCGATCGGCCGCCAGTGACCGGATAGCCAGGAACGTATGCGTATTGCTCAAGCAACAACATTGCACTGGGGCGGGCTGCCAAACGCGGATTACGCGTTCGGAGTGCACACGCTGCTTGCCGGGGAGACGGGTTCGGGAAAGACATCACTGATCGACGCGATTGTTGCCGTGATGGCGGGTGGGGACAGCCGCAAGTCGAAATTCAATACGGCTCAGTCACAGAACGCCCCGTCCGCCCGGAAAAGCAAGCGCACGATTGCCTCCTATATCGCCGGCAGCAACGGCATGGGGCGCTTCCTGCGTACCAACGGCGCGCACGGTTATGTGTGCGTCGCCTGGGTCCAGGACGAAGGCGATGGGTCCTATGGCACCCCGTTTACGGCAATACTCGGCGGCGAGGCGACTCTGGACCGCGATGCCGAAAAGGCCGCGACTTTAAGCGGCGAGCTGGTTCGCATCTTGGTGCGCGGTCACGTCGTTGGTCATAGCGACTTGCTCGCCCTGAACGAGACGGTGCTGCCCGGCCAGGACCTCATCGTCGCCCTTCGTACGAAATACGGCTCTTCCGCCGTACGTGATTTCAGGACCGGCGGCGAATACCTCGCGATGCTTTACGCGTTTCTCAAAGGCGATACGACGCCTGTTTCCCGCGAGGAAGCCGACGCCGCCATCAAGGCATTCGTGAGTGCCATCGCCTACCGGCAACCCGATGACATTGATGGCCTTATTCGCGAAGAAATACTCGACGCCGTCGATAATGACGCCCTTATTCAGCGCCTGATGGAGACGATTCGCGAAGTCAATCGCCTTAAGTCCGAAGCAGCACGCATGGAGGAAAATATCGCGCAGCTTGGAGCTGCCGAGCATGACCTGCGCGACGCCTATGCAGCCTTCATGCAGGAACGCATGGCGCGGGCGCTGATCGAGGTTCGCCGCGCCAATGATAGCCGTGATCAGACCACCGCGAAAATCGCTGAGCGTGACGAACAGGCGCGACTGCTGGCCGACACGGAGCGCACGATCGCGGATAAGAAAAAGGAAGCAGAAAAGCTCGAGGGAAAACACGGCGATTTACAGGGACGAATCGCCAAAGACGACGTGTATGCCACCAAGACCAAACTTGAAGCGTTGATAAGCGAACAAGACAACGAGATGGGAGCCGTCCGGGCGCGGATCGAAAGCGCCCAAGCGGCATTCATGACCGCTAGCCATGACCTCTCTTACATGGAGAGCGTCGCCGCTGCGGTGCCCGACCTCGCCGACTGCCGGGTGATCCTCCAAACGTTGCGCGACCGGCTTTCGGCCATCTCTCTCCCCGCGCTCAAAGCGGCCATCGAGGCCGTGCGCGACCGGCTTGGCGACCAACCCCTTGAAACGATGCGCCAGAGTTGCATCGCGATACAAACCGTCCTGACGGATGACTGGCAGCGGGAGGTAAATGGCGAAACGGGGTTGCGCAGTGCTTTTAACCGATCCTTCCGCGTCGCGGATGCAACCTATGATGCAAAGGCCGATGAGGCGCGAACCATCCTCCGCCGCGTCGAAAAGCTGAAGGTCGGACAAGTCGAGTATCCAGAACCCGTCGAACACTTCCTGCCCCTGTTGCGGGCACAACTGCCGCAATGCAAGCCGCGTGTGCTCTGCGATGTCGTCGAGGTCACACAACCCGAGTGGCAATCGGCCATCGAAGGATTTTTGGGCCTCGATCGCTTCACGATCCTTTATGACCGGACCTACGAAACGCAGGTTGTGGCACTGGCAAAAGCGTTCCGCCGCGACAATCCCGGCTATCGCGGCAACATCTCGGTACCCCAGCTCTCTTTGGCCATTGAAGACCGGCCCCGCGTGGACGACACATCGATCATTCATGTGATCGCGGTGAAAAATGACCCGGAGGCAGAGGGCTATCTGAAGGCACGTTACGGCCGAACCCTCAGGGTTGACGACACGGTCACGCTGAAGAGTACCCGTAGCGGGGTCATGCAGGATGGATGGTCAACGCAGGGCTACCGTTATCAGCAACGGCGGTTCGCCGAAGAAGACCTGGTTTTCGGAGCGGAAATCCGCCGCAAGCAGCGCGAAGCGCTCCTCCGCCGGGGGGAGGAAATCAAGAAGGAGATCGAGGCGCTTCAAGCCCGCAAGAGCCTACTGTCTAAGGCCGTTGCGCTTGCAGGACCGCCCGCAATAACGCTTACCGCCGACGACCCGCGTCTCTTCGACGAGGCAGCGGCAATCCGGCGCCTCGCAGCGGATGAATTGGCAGGCCTTGATCTTTCGAGCGTCGCGAGCTTGATCGCGGAAGCCAAGAAGATTGAAGCCGACCTCAAGAAATTGCGCGGAGCAATCGAGGAGCACATCAGCAGCAGGGGGCGTGTCGGTGGCATCGTCGACGCCCTCAACATCGAGATCACGGGCTACCAAGCGCAACTCGCGGAACTTGAACCGAAGGCTGCAACCGCGACGAAACAGCATCGCGGGCTGATCGCGCGGGCGTTCATCGACCGTGAGGAGTGGGCGGCGCGCTTCGAGAAAGAACTCGCGAAACCGTGGTCCGTCGATACGTACAACGACCGGAGCCGCGACAACGCCACGCTCGCCACGAACAAGACCAACGAAGTCATTTTCAAGTTGGAAGGCTACAAGCGCCACGCGCACGATTTCCAGCAATTGCAAATCCAGCCCTTCGCCTACCAGCCAAGTTGGCCCGCCGAGACAGCTATCTTCTGGATGGAGGATACATGGCGGCAAATTCAGGAGCAGATGCGCACGCAAAGAGACACCGGCCTGCCCGAGCGGCGAAGGGACTGCGATCTCGCCGAACGCAGCTTCACTTCATCCTTCACGACCGATTTCTGTTCGACGGTGCTAAGCGATGTCGAAGGCCGCGACGACACCATCTTGGCGCTCAATAGCAACTTGAGCCGGATCAACTTCGGCGGCGATAGCTATTGGCTCATCAGTTCGCTAAAACCGGAATACGGCGACTACATCGATCTGTTTCGCAAAATTCGGAGCCTAGCGGAAGTGCGCCGGGCTGACCTTGATCTATTCAACGCCACGGAGTTTTCGCTCACGGAGCGGGAGACGCTGCTCAGAATTCGCGACTTGCTGCTCGACGAAAGAGATACGGAGCAGGCTCTCACCGAACTTCGCAGAATCGCCGATTACCGCAACTATCGTGCTTACGATTTCGAGCGTCGACGTGGCGAGGACAAGGTTGAGCTATCGCGTTGGGGGACCGGCTCGGGCGGCGAGACCGAGACGCCCGTCTATGTGATCCGCGTGGCCGTGCTGGCTTCGGCATTCAAGATTTTCTCACAGCAAAAGAAGGCACATTTTCGCTCCATCTTCATGGATGAGGTTTTCTCGACCATGGATGAGGCTCGCACTCGCCGCGTGATTGGCTTCCTGAAAGACCTGGGCCTGCA
Source organism: uncultured Alphaproteobacteria bacterium (assembly GCA_963729965.1). GTDB lineage: Bacteria > Pseudomonadota > Alphaproteobacteria > Rhizobiales > Xanthobacteraceae > BOG-931. The sequence continues at coordinate 441,163 of CAVSPX010000002.1, read as the reverse complement.
AATCGTTTGTGCTGCGCCGACGCGCTCCATGGCCGCCGTGCTGGACGAGTTCGATACGCGCATAAATTTCTCGCGTTATCACACGCCCAACGGGGACTGTTCCGATGTTAACGTGATCAACCTCGATAAAGCCCGCGTGCGTACGCTTTATGAAGCACACCGGGCCGCCGTTTCGACCACGGCCGCTGCCGCATTCGAAAAGGGTGTATCGTCCGTACGCGTTCTCCCAACCGATTCCATCCGGACCGCGCAGTCAGGAGGGTCATGACGATCGTGCAAATTGCGGTCATCGACCCGGAAACGGCGCTTAGGGAGCCGCTCATCAGGCGCATTTGCGAGCGTGTCATTGACCGGCTCGACATCCAACCTTCGTCCGAACGCACGCATTCGATTCGGATCAATCTTGATCCAACCCTTGCACCAGAAGTCCATCACGCGGACAGCCTCTCCGCCCGCGCTGTGGCTTGGGCATCAATCGACGGCGTTGTGGCTGCGGGATGGGCGACGCTCGATTACCGGAAACACCGCAGACACGGCGCCCGCGAAGAGCGCGAACCTTACCTCGATTTTCGGTGGTCCGATGCGGTAGAGAATTTGATCCGCGAGCGCTTGCACCGGCCGCGAAACACCACATCCTACGCCATGCGATGGCGCGCGCTTCTTGCGCAGGCAAATTTGCCGGTAACGGAACATGCGATCGCCAAACTATCTGCCGCGCCCGTGGAGATTAGCGGCCGTTCCATCGATGATGTCTTCGCACGGTTCATCAGCATTCGCGATCTGGCGGACCAGCCGCTGCTTTTGCGGGAGGTGGCGTCACGAATGTTCTGGGGACTCTCGAAGGTTCTCGACGGCCGGGCGGATGCCGTCGCGGCCTTACTTGGCCGCGAGGAGTGCCCGTTCCCCGAGCAGCCTGTCGTTCTCAACGTTCATATCACGGGGCGCCCCGACGCCCTTCTCTTCGTGGAAAACTATGTCGCCTTCGAACGTCTCAAGAAGCGTGATGATCTACGCGATACGGCCCTGATTTTTTCCAGTGGCTTTCGCGGCGCGGCGGCGCGGCTGCGCAGAACCGAAGGATGCAGCGTATACTATTCGCGATCGAGTGAGACGATGTCTGTCGCCGCGTTTGAACAAAAGCTTTTCTCAGACGTCAGTGTTCCTGTTTTTTTCTGGGGTGACCTCGACTATTCAGGAATGGCAATCTTAGCCTCCCTCCGGGCAATCTTTCCCTCCGCTCAAGCTTGGCAGCCTGGATATGCTCCAATGCTTGCGCGCCTCATGCGCGGCGACGGGCATTCGCCGGCCGAAAGCGGCAAGGAGCGCCAGCGCATTGTTGAGAGTACAGGTTGTCTGTATGCCGACGATCACCTTCTACCAGCAATTAAAGCTACCGCGAAATTTGTTGATCAGGAGTAACGGAACGCCTTGGGCGCGGCGGCTTCGCCGCACGGCTCTACTCGCTTCGCTTCCCGAGCCCCTCTCAGATCCCGGAAGAGCGGGATGCCCGGGTCTCGGCCTTTTCGGTGACGCTCGCCACCGATTCCCATACCAGCCTGCTGCGAATCTGCCTTTGCAGGTGCAATTATCATCGTCCGGCAACGGTTTGAACATTGTTGCATTTGTCTAGCTTGAATTGACATTACGGCCAGTTTTTAAACTGGCGTTTGGTTTAATATGGCTGGACATAAGCAGAGACCGCTAAACCGACTTGAACGGGAGCTGCCCGAAGGGGTACTCGTCGATGCGGCATGGCTGAGGCGGGGAGGGTACTCCCGCCAGCTCCTCAATCATTATGTCGGCGCGCAATGGCTCGAACAGCCCACGCGCGGCGTCTATCGCCGCCCGCGCGGCTCGCCGACCGGTTACTGCCGGCCGTGACCGTGCGCATGGGCCATCCGCGTTTCCTCACGGCGATGGCGCTCGGCGCCTGCGTCTGCGACGACTGGGATACCGACGCCGTCGCGGCGGACGAGATCACGCCGCCCTGGCTGGTGTGGGAGTGGTTTGTCGTTGAAGCATTTGTCTGCGCCGCAGATTCGCTCTCCGGAATTTCCGGCATTCCCGGCATTCAGAAGGTCCAACGCGCCTTGCGCAACCAGCGGCCCCTGAGCGCGACAGCAGCCGCTGCACCAACCAGGCGGCGGGTGCGGGTCAGTCTGCCGGTCGAGATACGCCGCGCCCGAGTCTTCGGCGACGTCTTCGGGTGCTGTCGCACACCGCCCCGTAGCTCGCACCATCATCAGCGCCGCGCCCCTCGCGCACGCGTATGCATGAGCAAAGAGCCTAACGCGGGCCTCCTCATCGCATTTGTTGAACCGGGGTGCTGTCGCACACCAGCGCTTAACTCGCGCCGCGCCGCCAGCGCATCGTTAGCCGCGCCCCTCGCACGCGCGTAGGTGCGACCAAAAAGGTTAATTCGGAGCAGATGCCGTTTGAAAATGTACCGGTTGACTGACGGCGCGGCCATCGCTAGACACATGCCACCACGGCGTCGGGCAGGTCCAATCCCTGGCCCGGTGGATCGTGTGCTCAGCCCGGCGACGCATCGCCCATTTCGTTGGAACCCGGAGTCCTGAGCAGCCGGCGCGAGACCACGCGGTGTCGCAACAGTGGGCCTCTCTTCTATTGAGGGGCTAACTATGTCTGCCGCTCTTGAACCACTCGCTCTATCACCACGCGAAGCCGCCGCGTTTCTTTCCATCAGCAAACGCAGTCTGTCGCGATTGATCAGCGCTGGCAAGATTGGAGCCCGCAAGGCTGGCCCGCGCACACTCGTCGATGTTGCCTCACTGAAAGCTTACTACGAGACGCTGCCGAAAAAGACCGACCATCTGCCGATCGTCTTTGGTCGCCGCGCGCATGTGGTGCTACGGCCCCGAAGCCAAGTTCGTCATTGATGATTTAAAGGGAGGGCTTGACAATGACCACCGAAAATCCCTTCGACGGGCGAGAGCATGGCGGTCTCGTGTTCCGCACGCGCGCCGAACGAAACTTCTTCATCGGAAGATTGTCCCCGTCGCAGCAGAAGAAATGGCTGCGGGACTATCCGGAGCGCTGGCAAACTCGTGAGGATGCTTTACACAATCTGCAGGCTCTTTCCGGGATTGGTGTTGAAGCCGAACCACCCGAGGCGCGCTCGACAACGTCAGGCAATGAAGCTCGGACTATTGGCGAGACCGACGGTCCGTTGCCAGCCCCGGGTGAGGACAAGCCGCAGTCCGACAAGCCCGCCACGAACGCCACGCCACTGACGACTGCCAATGCTGAAGCGACGACCGCTGCTGGCGACGAGATCATTATCGGCGAGCGGCGACTCATCAGTGAGCGTCGCGTTGCTGCAATCCTGGGCTACAGCCAGCGGCAGCTGCAACGCTGGCGTAAAGAACACAAAGGCCCTGCGAGCACGAAGATTGGCCGCAGGCTGTTTTATGAACTCAACACATTGCAGGAATGGATAGAAGAGAAAAAAGCAAGTAATGCCGGTGGTTCGGATTTGGCCAACGATGCGGCCTCGCATCAATCGACCAACTTTGAGACCCTGCAGCGTTTTAGCTGACCCGGCGCCTCCTCGGCAGTTTCGATCAAGGCTGACGAACAGTACGGCCGGACCCTCCGGTCCGGCTGTCCTCCTATCCCGCTCCTGAGTCCCTGCTGGAACGGCCATCCTGGGCATCGGCCGTCTTGAACCCGACGAACGATGCGACTCTTCGCTCAGCACCCGAGGGTCGCCCCGGCCATTGCCAGCCGCAGGATGCTGTCGAGCGAGCGGTGTGCACCGCGACAGCCAGGATGAGGCAAAAAGCAAATTCATTGCTCACACGAACAGGTTCACGCTCTCCTTCGACACCGCAACGGCGCGCCGTCCATGTCACGCCGGGCACGAAATCGATTCCGTCAAAAATGATACCAGCGTAGTAGCCACAATGGAGTTCCTGCTAGACATATACTCAAGCTTGGTTGGATCGCGTTCGGCGCACCATGATGCCGAAACAGTCCGGGCGGGCCCCGTTTCATGATTCGATGGAAGTGGCCCTGCGCGGCTACCATGCATCGCCCGGCCGGCGGGTGCGCCGAAGCTTTCGCAGGTGACGTGGAGTTGGGGCGACCAGAGGAAGGGCATCCGTCCGGTCGCATAACTCCGCAAATGCCGAACTCGTTCCCGCTCGCGATATCGAGAACCAGCTCCGTAGCATTATCAAGGAATACGGTGTGCTGTTCGCGAGAGCCATTGGCCTGCAGTTCCGCCGGCAGGTCCTCGAACTGCTGAAAGACGATCATCAGACGCGCGCTTCCAGGTTTTCACAGTCGTGCGCCTTTCGACCACGAGACCCATCGGATTTGACGTGCGTTTGTGAGCATTTGGAAGCACAAGCGAAGCGCATTCCTGGACGACTGATCATGGCACCGTCGGATATTGCAGGATCGTGTCCTGGGGAGTGGTCGGAGATCACCAGCTTGACGCCGCGAAGGCCACGCCGGGCGAACTGGCGTAAGAACTCGGTCCAGAACGTCTCCGCCTCTGAAGGTCCGATCAACATGCCCAGCACTTCGCGGCGTGCGTCGCTGTTGACGCCGACCGCCACAATGACGGCGACCGACACGATGCGCCCCGCTCTCGCGCAGCTTCACATAGGTGGCGTCGATCCACAGATACGGCCAATCGCCTTCGATTGGCCGGTTCAAGAAGGCTTTCACCTTGTCGTCGATCTCCTCGCACAGCCGGCTGACCTGGCTCTTGGAGATGCCGGTCATCCCCATGGCTTTGACCAGATCATCGACCGAGCGGGTCGACAACTCCGTGCACGTAGGCTTCCTGCACCACGGCAGCGAGAGCCTTTTCGGCAAGCCGGCGCGGCTCCAGGAAAGCCGGGAAGTAGCTGCCTTTCCGCAGTTTGGGGATGTGCAGCTCTACCGTCCCAGCCCGCGTCTCCCACAGCCGGTCGCGGTAGCCGTTGCGCTGGACAAGCCGCTCAGCGCTCTTTTCCCCATAAGAGGCGCCGGTCTTGCCCTCGACCTCCAACTCCATCAGGCGCTGCGCCGTGAAGCCGATCATCTCGCGCAACAAATCGGCGTCTGAGCTCTTTTCCAGAAGCGTGCGAAGGTTCATGATCTCGTCGGTCATCGGTGGTTCTCCGAATCAGGTTGTGTGTCGCAACCCGACCTTACCGGCGAATCATCGATGGCCGACCGCGATGCCGCTCGCTCGCTACGGCGCCATGGGGGCGCGCTTCGCGAGCGACTTCGCTACCGCCGAGCTATACCACCACTCGGGACGTGACCTATTGCAGGCCGCCCTTACATCGGCAATCGACCGCTAATTGAGGTATCAGGAGGGTTCTTCCCAGCACCTTGACGATATCATTAATGCCTCATATCCCAATGGAAACACGCCTGCACTCAGAGCGCGACCGATTAGTGTAAGACACCGTGAATACCCTGCGATGGAAATCAGATCCGATCCCCTCAAATCCGCCAAAGCATATCTTTTCGATATATCAACCTGGGGATCGTTTTGCGATGTTACGCTGACCCTGAAGCAAGCGCGTCAGTCCGATAGAGGCACTTGGATCAGGATCGACGATTATCCTTGTCGACAGGCTTTCCGCCACTTCATGAAGCTGCTCAACCGAGCGGTTTTCGGGGCTGCGTTTCGCCGGCACGGCAAACGCCTTCGTGTTCTGCCAGTCCTTGAAAAAGGCGAAGTCTGCTACAGTTCGCTACGCTCAGGAGAGCGTGGCCCGTCCGGTCGATGGCACATTCATGCTGCTATTGAATTGCCTGCGCACTTGAATGCTATCGGCCTCGAAAAGCTGATCCGCCGCTGCTGGTCCAACATCGAGCTGGGTTTCGGTCGAATTCTTGTCCGCGCTGGTGCAAACGCGGGCTGGATCAACTACATGCTCAAAGACCGGCAAAAGTCACAGTTCGATGGTTTTCTCGACTGCATCATTCTCGAGTCCTTGCACAATCCGATTGCCGACGCGTAGCCGTTCTTCGGATTTGGACTTTTCGTTGCTAGATCTTCAGGAAGGCCGATTGGCTGACAATCGCCTTGTTTCCCTTAGTGCGCGCGCGCGTGAGGCCAACGATTAGAGTAAACCAGGGCACTTTTCCACTGATCCTTCAGTGCCATCGTGGCGCCGAGCGGCTCGGGGGCGTGAGCGCCACCAAGAATCTCGATACGACACTGCGACCGGCACGACATTCGCCGCCATACGATACTGCGACCAGCACGACGTTCGCCGACACCAAGATCTCGATACGACACTGCGACCAGCACGACATTCGCCGCCATCACCGGAGCGCGACAGCGCTCCGCAGCGCCGTCATCAGCAGCCATCATCCCCAGCACACCATCGACGTCGGCCGCAGCCTGACCCACAGTGCGCCGTAAATGGCCGGCCGAGCCGGTGGCGCTGTCTGCAGGTCGAAGCACCCCGGCTGATCGCTCACGCCGCCAGTCCCAAGCGAGCGAGGCCACCAGGGCTCTACTCCGCTGTCGATCGAACCGGGGTGGCTTCGACGTCGACCCCCTACCTCGTCACGCAGTGGGTCCGACCCGTCGCGATCTGATAATCGCGAAAAAGAAATCCGCCGCCGGCGAATCGCCACAGCCCTCGCGCGCGCGTGAGGCCAACGATTAGAGTAAACCAGGGCTACTCCGCTGTCGATCGAACCGGGGTGGCTTCGACGTCGACCCCCTACCTCGTCACGCAGTGGGTCCGACCCGTCGCGATCTGATAATCGCGAAAAAGAAATCCGCCGCCGGCAAATCGCCACAGCCCTCGCGCGCGCGTGAGGCCAACGATTAGAGTAAACCAGGTCGGCGAGCAGCTGCAGTCCGCGTCATGGAGTTGCCGGAAGCTGTACTTGTCGCAGAGGAGCGCGCCGCAGCAATCGATCGCTGATGCGGAAGCCAAGGAAAGTCGGTATGTTCGGCTGATGAATGTCTGAAAGCGATGGAGTCAATTCAAAGCGCTCGGCCGGACGTGCCGCCATCGGCCGCAGTCACCTGCGCGGCGTAGTCGGTCTGCTAGGCGTGTGTGCTGATAACGCGCACACAACGATCGGGGTGGCGATTTCGAGCGGAGCGACTTCCCCAAGCTTCCGAATGAACCAGATGGCATTGCACCATTGCGCGTGCTCGCCTTGCGCAGAACGAGAAAAATGCGAATATTCGCGCAAGTTGGCCGTTTAGAGTTGGCCGTTCAGTTGGAGAAAAAGTTCAGGACATCGGAGTTACAGAGATGGAAACGCCCATTGCCGCGTGCAGTAGCAAGTCGCCGATATCCCCGCTCAAGACCAAGCCATTATCGGCCGCACTCGGTCTGGAGATCTTGGACGTCGATCTGAGTGAACCGCTCCCATCAGCCCGGATCGCGCAATTTCAGGAGGCATGGAACGAGGGGCTTATCTTGCTGTTGCGCGACCAGAATTTGGCCGAAGAGGACCAGGTGCGCTTCGCCGAAGGCTTCGGTTTGCTGGGCAGAACCGTCAATGTGCACAATACCGGCGAGCACCCCGCGATCATGCTGATCTCTAACATCCGCAAGGACGGCAAGCCGATCGGCGCGCTTCCGGACGGCGAAATGCAGTTCCACATCGACCAGTGCTACATCGAGAGGCCGGCCGCAGCCTCGATGCTCTACGCCATGGAGGTGCCGAGCGCGGGCGGCAATACGTTATTCACCAACGCTTACACTGCGTATGAGACGCTTCCCGTGGACATCACGCGCCGGATCGACGGCCGCAAAGCGATCAACGCCTACGACTACAACAACGCCTCGACCAGCCGAGGTACACGCCTCGGCGAGGGTGTTCCACAATACTCGCACCCCGTGGTTCGTACGCATCCGGCGACCGGACGCAAGTCGCTGTTCGTCAATCGGCTGATGACCATTGCGGTCGAAGGCCTGCCGGAAGACGAGAGTAACGCGCTGCTGAACCTGTTGTTTGATCACCAGGAGCAGCAACAGTTCATTTACGAACACGTCTGGCGTGTCGGCGACATCCTGATGTGGGACAATCGCTGCACGCTGCACGCGCGCACCGACTTCTCCCCAGACGAGCGCCGCCTGATGCGCCGCATCACCATCCTTGGCGATAAGCCAGTATGACGGGGTGCGCGCTTTTCGTCTTAGGAGCAAACACGTGGCGCACTCGCACTCGCCCGCGCCTAGCACTGCCAGACAGGAGATTTTGCAGCGGGCCGAACACATGCACCGCTATTTGCCCAGAGCGCCGAGGCGGCGGAAGACGCACAGCGCATTCCCGATGAGATCGGTGGCGCGGGACCGGCAGCACTGAACAATAAGCAGAAAAGTGCAGAGGACGGTTCCTCTGCACCGTAATCTCTCTCTCCGACATTTCCGGCTGGCGCGATGGTGTTCTTTATCCCTTGGCGGGGGGGGCGCCGAAGACTCGGGCGCGGCGCATCTCGACCGGCGCGGGCCGCCTGGGTGGTGCAGCGGCGGCTGGCCGCCGATGGTGATGTCGCCGGCGGCGCCGGATTCCTTTTTGGTGATATTCGGTTCGCGGCCGACACTGGAGCTCGGGCGCTCGGAGCGATCGCGGCGGCGCCGGCGAGCTACCGGGTCGTCGTGCGCAGCACCCCGATCGCGACGGCGCGCTGATGGACACCTGGTTTACTCAAATCGTTGGCCTCACGCGCGCGCGAGGGCTGTGGCGATTCGCCGGCGGCGGATTTCTTTTCGCGATTATCAGATCGCGACGGGTCGGACCCACAGCGTGGTGAGGTAGGGGGTCGACGTTGAAGCCATCCCGGCTCGATCGACCGCGGAGCAGATGTCGCCGCGGCACACTGACTATGCTCTCGTCGAAAGAAAGACAGGTGCCTCACCGCTCCGCCGTGACTCATCCCATGCCGCCTAAAGGCGTGGGGTTTCCTGATGCCGAGTCGGCCCGGGGTATTTCACCCCGAGCCGCTCACAGAATTCCGTACGTGAACCTCTCGATTCATACGGCTCGTGCCATCGCATGAAGGCTGCCGCCTTCCATTGGCAATCGGACTCCTCCCATTGCTGGTTGACCCGACCCAATGGCGATGACCTGCCCCCTTTGCTCCACGGGCATTACCCCGCTTCGTCGCTCTTACGAGGCAGTCCGCCCCTCTCCAACGCATCGGTACTTTCGACCTCGCGGTTGTGGCCGCTTGTGTCTTTTCCCTTAACATCGCCGGCCAGGTTCTCACGTTCCGTACGAAGCCTGGTCGAGCTTCGCGCCGCCTATATGCCGGATGTCGCTCGGGCAGTCTCAGGCATCCCCCAAGCTGATCCCGGAGGATAGGGGAGCCCCCGGTTTTGACATCACCAAATCCCTTTCGACACTTCACACAGCGGTTCGCTTGCGCTCGCCTCTCTCGACCGTGCCTGCCGGAATCTCGTCCCGGCGTTTCCGCAACGTTCACCACCATGGCTTTTGACCACAGCAGCTTGCGGTGGCTTGAGATCGGCACCTGATTGCCGAACCCGAAGGGCCCTCCTTCATCTATCGTACAGTTGCGCATCGCCGTGTGGACCGACAATGCTCGTGACACAACCCCTATCGGGGACTCTAAACGGCGCCCGCGGTAGTGGGCTGGAGCAAAGCATGTGGGGCAACGCGTTGGCGTTGTCCAAGCGCACCGTCATGTCCGCAGCCGTTGCGCCGGGTGCGCCAATCGCGGTTTGCCTGGACGCTGTCGCTAGCCAGCGTACTTCGTGGTCGCGCCACATCCGCAGCCGCGCGCCAAAGCTATAGGCGCCAACGAATAAGAATTCCCGATTCCCAACGCCTTGCCGCGAAGGCCAGCCAAGTCGCGACGGGCCAGATTTCTATAGCTTTATAGAAATTCCTGCCTGCTTTGCAACCTTCTTCCAAAAATCAAGGCTGTGGACGACTTCCTGCCTGAAGTCTTTGGCTGTATCGCCCGCTGGCGTGAGATCTACTCTGGAAAAAAGCTCCTTCGTCTTCGGCTGGACAAGGACCTGATTGACGCTGCTGTTGAGCTTGGCGATCACCGCTTCGGGCGTCTTCGCGGGTGCCATCAAGCCAATCCAGCTGGTTGTTGAGATGCCGGAGATGCCCGCTTCCTGAAGCGTCGGCACGTCCGGGAAAGCATGATCGCGATTTGGCCCGACAGTTGCCAGCGCTCTTACGCCTAGGGATTCGCCCCCGTGCAGGACGACAGCTGCGGGGGGCAGAGCAAACAGGACCTGGCCAGAGACAACGGCAAGATCTGCGTCCCCCGTAGATTTATAGGGAACACGCGTGAAGTTTAATCCCGTTTTTTGAGCAAAGAGTGAACCGATAAGCCAGTCGACAGGCGCGACAGAAGCGTAAGTAGACTTGTCTGGGTTCGCTTTGCAGAATCCCAGGAAGTCATGAATGGTCTTGATCGGTGAATTCCCTCGAACGACGATCATATTCTGGCTTGTGACAACTTTGCCGACAGGCGCAAAATCATTTGCAACGTTGTATGGAAGGTTTTCGTAGATTGCCGCGCCCATAATGATGGCGGCATTTCCGGTGACGAGCAGCGTGTAACCATCTGGTTTGGAGCGAGCGACAAACTCGTCGCCAATGATGCCTGCGGCACCGGCTTTATTCACGACGATGATAGATTGCCCCAGAGTTGCAGACAAAGATGGTGCAAGAATACGCCCGACGATATCAACGATGCCGCCGGGTGCGAACGGGGCCACCAGCGTGATGGTGCGCTCTGGATAGGCTGTGGCCCAGGCCGGCCAGGACGCAAAAGCAGCGGCTGCGACGGCGGGCGCTGCCGCAACGAAGCGGCGACGAGAAATGCCTTTGATCATGGGAGCGTCCTCCTTGGTTGGTGTCCTTACGGTCTCACGCCCAGCTTGTGGACTTCACCTGCGGCTGCGTCGCTTTCGAGCGATCTGCCAGTCGCGGATTGACCACACCTGCCTAGGCGCTGTGAATGTATTGCGGCGCAGCTTGCGGCGCCGCAAACTGGTTGTTCGGATACGGCAAGCCGAGATTTTCGCGGAGCGTTCGGCCTTCGTAATGGCGGCGAAAAAGGCCACGCCTTTGCAGCTCAGGGATGACGAGATCGACGAAATCTTCGAGCGATCCCGGCAGCACTGGCGGCATGACGTTGAAGCCGTCGGCTGCGCCTGCGGTGAACCACTCTTCGAGCGCATCCGCGATCTGCGTCGGCGTGCCGAAAATCTGACGGTGGCCGCGTGCCCCCGCCATTTGCATGTAGAGCTGGCGAATCGTCAGGTTGTCTCGCCGCGCCATCTTGACCAGAAGCGCCGGACGGCTGCCGACGAGCTGATGCTCTAGATGTTCGGGCAACGGTTCGTCTACAGGATATTGCGTAATATCGTAGTTGAGAAATTGTGATAGAAATTTTACTCCGACTCTCGGATGAATGAGGGACTGAAGTTGGTCATACTTGTCGCGGGCCTTCTGCTCGGTGCGGCCGACCATCGGGTAGATCCCGGGCATGATGAGCACATGCTCGGGCTTGCGGCCAAAGTGCGCCAAACGGTTTTTGACATTCGAATAGAATGCCTTCGCGTCCACGATGGTCTGGTGCGCCGTGAAGATGACTTCGGCCGTTCGCGCTGCCAGCGCCCTCCCGTCTTCCGACGAGCCTGCCTGCACCATGACCGGGTGGCCCTGCGGCGACCTCGCGACGTTCAGCGGACCGCGTACACGGAAAAACTCCCCCTTGTGATCCAGAACATGCAGTTTATCCGGATCGAAAAAGCGTCCGGATGCCTTGTCGCGGATGAATGCATCATCCTCCCAAGAGTCCCAGAGCCCGCAAACGACGTCTGCGAATTCTTCGGCTCTCTTGTAGCGGTCGCCGAGAGCCATATGCGAGTCATGGCCAAAATTCTGGGCTTCGAACGGCTGCATGGAAGTGACGAGATTCCATCCGGATCGTCCCCCGCTGATGATGTCGAGAGCCGCAAACCGACGCGCGACGTGATAAGGCTCATCATAAGTGGTAGTCGACGTACACACCAAGCCGATATGGGTGGTCGTCGTAGCGAGAGCCGCGAACAGCGTGATGGGATCGAACCGCGTGACGAAGGAAGACATACAAAGATCCTCGGGAGCGTCCTGAGCGGCGCCGACGACATCCGCTGAAAACAGCATGTCGAACAGCCCCCGCTCTGCTATTCGAGCGACTTCAACCATGTGCGGAAAATTGACGTCGGCGGCCTCAGCGACCTCGGGGTGGCGCCAAGCAGCGACATGATGCCCGTGCGCAGTGATGAAGGCGCCAAGCCTCATTTTGCGCTTTTTCTGGTCCTGCGAGCCTTGCATCCTCCCCTCCGTAAGGCGACATTTACGCTTGCAATAGCCAGTCAGGCTGCGTGTATTTGCACACTCATCCGCGTTCCCCACCTGTCGGCGTTTGCGGGACCCCGCTGGAACAGAGTCCAAGATTACCCGTCAGGAGGCGGCTGCCAGCTTATGCGTCACGCGTGAGAAGCTGCCCTGGGGCCTCGGCAGGCCAAGGTTGCCTCTCAGAGTGCTGCTCTCGTATTCGGTGCGGAACAGGTTCCGACGCTGCAATTCCGGGATGACCAGTTCGACGAAGTCATTCAAGCCGCCTGGGAAGTAGGGCACGATCGCGTTGAACCCGTCGGCAGCGCGCTCTTCCACCCATTGCTGCATCGTGTCGACGATCTCGACCGGCGTTCCGACCAACTCCAGATGCCCGCGCGCCCCGGCGAATCGCTGATAGAGCTGGCGAATGGTGAGATTTTCGCGTTTCGCCATTTCGGCCATCACGTCCGAACGGCTGGAAGCGACATCGTTCCTGGGCAGTTCCGGCAACGGACCATCGAGCGGATAGCCGCTGAGATCGAAGCTGATGCGCCGCGACAGAAGGCCAAGACCGACGTCCGGATGGATCAGGTCCTGCATCCGTTGATATTTCTCTTTGGCCTCATCGGCGCTCCGCCCCACGGTGACCGCCAAGCCCGGCAGGATCTTGAGATGATCGGGATTGCGGCCGTATTTCGCCATGCGGCCTTTGAGCTCGGCGTAGAAGGCCTTGCCCCCTTCAATCCGGTTTTGCGCCGCGAACACCACCTCGGCGGTTTCCGCCGCAAGCTCGATGCCGTCGTCGGAGGCCCCGGCCTGGACCAGCACCGGCTGGCCTTGCGGCGAACGCGGCACGTTCAACGGCCCCCTCACGTCGAAATATTTGCCGTGGTGATCGAGTACGTGCATTTTTTCACGATCGAAAAACACGCCGGAATCGCGGTCGCGAACGAAGGCGTCGTCGTCCCAGCTCTGCCAAAGTCCGTTGACGACTTCCGCGAACTCGCGGCCGCGGCGATAGCGTTCGGCCTTGGGCGGATGGGAGACGCGGCCGAAATTCTGCGCCTCGGTCTCATTGCCGGAAGTAATCAGGTTCCAGCCGGCGCGGCCCGCGCTGACGAGATCAAGCGACGCGAACCGGCGCGCCAGCGCAAAGGGTTCTTCGTAAGTGGTGCTCGCGGTACAGACCAGCCCAATGTTGCGGGTAAAACCCGAAAGCGCCGCCATCAAAGTGAAAGGCTCGATCCAGGCGACGTAATGCATGCGGTGCAGGCCGTCCGGATGGGTGGTCCATGCGCTCTGGGTATCGGCGGAAAATAGCATATCGAATCGGCCGCGCTCGGCCGTCTGCGCCATTTCGACAAAGCGCTGGAAGTTGACGCCGGCATCGGCGTGCGAACCGGGATGGCGCCACGACGCGACGTGGTGGCCGACCGGCCTGACGAAAAGCCCAAGCTTCATGTGATTGGCGTTGTTCCCCATGGTCAATTTCCTTTTTGCGCTAGCAGCAACGCGAAATGGTCGAACCAGGATCCGAGGCACACCAAGCGCGCTCACAGCCGACTGCAAAGCTTTATTCAGGCCGCTTACGCAAGTCAATGATCATCTGTATAGATACCATTTTGGTCCGGTGAGGCGTGGCCGGCCTTAATCGGCGGGCGCGGCCGAGCCCACAAACAAGGCGCAACTGGCGCATCAGGCGACGAAATCGGTCCTGCGGACGCGGGTGATTCAGCGGATCAGACGGAATTATCGTCGGAAAGTCCTGAAACTTTGCGCAGCAGGCGCACCAGTTCCCGCACCTCATCCTCGGTAAGGCATTCGACTAGGCACGCGCGGGCGCGACGCGTCACAATTCCGAGCTTGACGTTCAGCCGCTTGCCGCTTGGGGTGACGTAGAGCGCCCTGACGCGCCGGTCGGAGGGCGGTGTCATTCGCATGATCAAGCCGCGTTTCAGCAGTCTGGCCACGACATTGCCCGTGGTCGCCTTGTCGAGCGAGATGGTGTCGGCAAGCCGCCTTTGATCAATGCCCGGGCGGTCAGCGATCACGAGAAGAACGCTGGCCTGGACCGGCGTAATATCGCTCGCGCCGGCTGCCTCGCGGAAGACCCGCCAGGCGCGTTGCTGCGCTCGCCAGATCAGGTGGCCAGGGCGGTGGCCAAGTTCGAGTAAATCACGCGGGTTCTTGTGATCCAATTTCATTCTGAGAGGATACTGGCTCGGTGGCGCAAAATCTGACTTATATTCGTGTGCTCTTGGCGGAAGCAATATCGTCCGGTCTCGCCCCAAGTCTGGCGCGGCGAACGCGCCGGCAACAGCGGCGTTGCAAGAGATTTTCGTCACAAAAGATTTTCGTCCTTGCTGCCGTCGCCAGAAAAAGGTATTTATAGATACTAAGTTTGGATCGATGATCGTTGACCTGTGTTGGAGGGAGTGCAGGGCAATGCAATGGGCGAAGGCGGCGCGAGGCGTATGAAGCTAGGTATGTTCTTGCGGCCGGCCGGTCATCACGTGGCGGCCTGGCGGCATCCGGCTGCCCAGATCGACGCGGGATGGAATTTTTCCCGTTTCATAGAGCTTGCGCATTTGGCCGAGCGCGGTCTATTCGACATGCTGTTCCTCGCCGATACTTCCGGCGTTCCCAGCGATGACATGGAGAACCTCCGCCATACCGCGTATGTGGCTTGGATCGAGCCTTTCACCGTCATGGCCTCGCTGGCGACCATCACCCGCCACATCGGCCTCATCTGCACCTCTTCGACGAGCTTCGAGCAACCCTTCAGTCTCGCCCGCAAGTTCGCCTCGCTGGACCTCGTCAGCCGCGGGCGCGCCGGGTGGAACCTGATCACCTCGGCTAACCCGTTGGAATGGCGAAATTTCGGTGCCGAACCACAAAGCAGCCGTGACGAGCGTTATGTCCGCGCCCGCGAATTTGCGGAAATTGTGCACGGTCTGTGGGACAGCTGGGACGATGATGCCTTCGTACTCGACAGGCAATCCGGCATTTTCTTTGATCCGGAGAAGTTGCACGTCCTCGGCCATAAAGGCGAATACTTTCAGGTTCGCGGCCCGCTCAATGTGTCACGCTCGCCGCAGGGCCAGCCGGTGCTGGTGCAAGCCGGCGCCTCCGAGGACGGCAGGAATCTTGCCGCGGAGACTGCGGATGTGATTTTCGCCGCCGCCACGACCATCGACATCGCCCGCGACTTCTACGCCGATGTGAAGGCGCGGGTCGCTCGGCATGGGCGGAATCCGGATCACGTGCTGATCATGCCGGGCTTTCAGGTCACGATCGGCCGCACCGAACAGGAAGCTCGCGATAAGTTTGAATTCTTGCAGAGCCTGATCCACCCGTCGGTTGGCGTGCGGCATTTGTCGCACTACATCGGCTTCGAGCTAGCGGGCTATCCGATCGACGGACCGTTACCCGAGATTCCGCTGACCAATCTCAACGTCAGCCGCACGGAAATGCTGTTCAGGCTGGCCCGGCGGGAGAATCTCACGATCCGGCAATTGTACCAGCGTATTGCCGGCGGCCGCGGACATTTCCAGACCTATGGCACGCCGATACAGGTCGCCGACATTATGGAGGAATGGGTCACGACCGGCGCTGCCGACGGCTTCAATTTCATGGCGCCGATCTTCCCAAGCGGGCTCGAAGATTTCATTGAGTTGGTAATCCCCGAATTGCAGCGGCGCGGCCTTTATCGAACGCGCTATGACGCGGACACGCTGCGCGGCAATCTCGGCTTGCCCTGCCGGGAAAGCCGGTACGCTCATGCCCGCATCGCGGCAACGGCCTGAGACAGGGCGATCAATCAGTCCGCGATTTAGTGAAATCAATGTCCGGTAATTAGCGAATTTGCTGTCCAGTTTTTGCGAAATACGCACAACGCAGCGTGCTGGCGTCGCTGCGGGCAGCGGGCTTCCTATCGGAGGTCTGGCTGCCCGATGCGGACACCGAGCTCCGGCGCCGACTGGTGGCTCGCCGCAACCAAGTCGTTCGGTATCGGACCCGAATCAAGAACGAGGTGCATTCCATCCTGCAAGCGCATCTTATCCCGCCGTGCCCCCCCCGCCGACTTGTTTGGCCGACTGGGTCGGAGCAACAAGGGCACGTAAACGGATCTTTTTCACGAATTCCTCCTCTACTATGTGCGATCTGTACGGTCGATGCATTGTTTATAGGCGGAAGCAACCGCTCGCATCTGATGCGACTACACGACGTCTTCTGTTGAAAGACTTTATCTCGAAGCGTGCGATGTAACTATTGTGTTGCGCCGCCGGCCAGACAGCGTGCCCACCCTAACTCTGGTGGGTGAGCAGAATCCGTTCGCTGAGCATGCGTGCTTGGCCACTGCCGTCTATGGTCTATTGTTTTGGCCGGCCAAATCGGATTTGATCGCGTCTCAGCCCAGAACAATAGGTTGGGGAGTGCGATGGAGGGTGTGAAGTACGAGGCGCCGGAAACGCTGCAAAGCGCCGTTGATCTGCTGGCCGGCGCCACGGGCATGGCCCGGATCCTGGCGGGCGGCACCGACGTGATCGTGCAGATGGAGACCGACCTTATCGAGCCGAAGCTCCTCGTCGACATCAAGAAGATCGCGGAGACGCGGCAATTTTCGGCCGAGAACGCCGGCTTTCGCATTGGTGCGGCGGTTCCCGGCATGGAGATCGTCAATAACGCCGTCTTCTGCAAAGCTTGGCCGGGTGTGGTCGACGGCGTCAAGCTGATCGGATCGATCCAGATCAAAGGCCGCGCCAGCATTGGCGGCAATCTGTGCAACGCCTCACCGGCCGCGGACAGCGTGCCGGCCCTGATCGCTGCCGACGCCATCGCTCGCATCGTTGGGCCGCGCGGCATGCGCGAAGTGCCGGTCGAAACCATTCCAGTCGGACCGGGCAAGACCTCGCTCGCCAAGGGCGAGATCATCACATCGTTCTTTTTCCCGCCGCGGCCGCCGCATTCGAGCGATGCCTATCAGAGGTTCACGCCGCGCACCGAGATGGACATCGCAGTGGTCGGCGTCGCCGTCAATCTGACCCTGGACGAAGGAGGCACCTGCACGGCGGCGCGAGTCGCGCTCGGTGCGGTAGCGCCGACGGTTCTATTGGTGAAGGAGGCTGCCGATGCGCTGATCGGCACCCGGCTCGATGACGCCGCACTCGATCGGCTTGCCAAGGCCGCCAGCGCGGCTTGCCGGCCGATCGACGACAAGCGCGGTACAAGGGGATACCGCATCAAAGTGGCGGGCGTGTTGGCAAAGCGTACGGCTCAGCAGGCGCTCGAACGGGCGAGAAAAAACTGATGAGCAAGAAGTATCACGTCACCACGACCGTCAACGGCGACGAATACGAGTTTCTGTGCGAGGCCCAGCAGACGTTGCTCGATATTCTGCGCGATGAGCTAATGCTCAGCGGCACCAAGGAAGGCTGCGGCACTGGTGATTGCGGCGCCTGCACCGTGATGCTCAACGGCATCATGCTGTGCTCATGCCTGGTTCTCGCCGTCGAGACCGAAGGGGCCAAGATCGAGACCATCGAGGGCATGGCGAAGGGTGAGAAGCTGCATCCGCTACAGCGCAATTTTCTCGAGCTCAACGGACTGCAATGCGGCATCTGTACGCCGGGCATCTTGATCGCCGCCAAGGCGCTGCTCGAACGCAATCCCGATCCCAGCGAATCTGAAATCCGCTACTGGCTTGCAGGCAACCTGTGCCGATGCACCGGCTACGACAAGATCATCCGCTCCGTACAGGCTGCCGCCAAGGAAATGAGAGGAGAGGCGTCTTGAACACGACGATACTGGAAAAGAGCGGCTTCTCGCGCGATCGGAAGTACAAGATCGTCGGCACCTCGCCGGTCAAGCATGACGGCATCGACAAGGTCACGGGCCGCGCCAAATTCGGCGCCGACATGTTCCTTCCCGGCATGCTGGTCGGCAAGATTTTGCGCAGCCCGCACCCGCACGCGATTATCCGCTCGATCGACACCTCCGCGGCCGAACGCCTTCCCGGCGTCAAGGCAGTGGTGACCCGCGACGATTTTCCGGAAATCCCGGCAGGCACGGGCGCCGGCGACATGACTCGCAATGCCATGGCGCGGGAAAAGGCGCTCTATGACGGCCATTCCGTCGCCGCCGTCGCTGCGACCAGTGAGTCGATTGCCCGTCAGGCGCTCAAACTCATCAAGGTCGATTACGAAGTGCTGCCGCATGTGATTGATCCCGTCGAAGCCATGAAGCCCGACGCACCAATTCTGCACCCGCACGTCCGTACCAAGGGCGTCAAGGGCGCTGACAAACCATCCAACGTGATCGAGCGGCTCGATCTATCCATGGGCGATGTCGAAAAAGGCTTTGCCGAGGCCGACGTCATCGTCGAGCACGAATACGACACCAAGCCGATGCACCAGGGCTATATCGAGCCGCAAAGCTGCGTCGCCACCTGCACCGAAGATGGCCAGATCGAACTGTGGTGCTGCACTCAGGCGCCGTGGGTCTATCGCGATCGGCTGAAGGAAATCCTCAAGATCGACCAGGCCAAGATTCGGGTCACACAGTCGGAAATGGGCGGCGGTTTCGGCGGCAAGACCGGTTTCTACGGCGAGCCGGTGGCGATCCTGCTCGCGCGCAAGGCGAAGCGGCCGGTAAAGATCACGCTGTCGCGCAACGAAGTGTTTCGCGCCACCGGCCCAGTTTCCGGCACGAAGTCGCGGATCAAGATGGGCGTGACCAAGGACGGCAAGTTCACCGCCGCCGAGGCTGAGCTGATCTTCCAGACTGGCGCCTTTACCGGTTCGGCCTTCTCCAATGCGCCGCAGGCGATGTTCACGCGCTACGATCTGAAGAACATCAAGACGGTGTCGTACGAAGTGGTGTCGAACCGGCCGAAAGTGAATTCGTTCCGCG
This sequence comes from uncultured Alphaproteobacteria bacterium, assembly GCA_963729965.1. Lineage (GTDB taxonomy): Bacteria > Pseudomonadota > Alphaproteobacteria > Rhizobiales > Xanthobacteraceae > BOG-931. The sequence goes on along the minus strand of CAVSPX010000002.1, from coordinate 421,933 downwards.
CGCCCTGCGTGCCGCAGATCGTGTTCGGCGTCGAAGGTGTGATCGACGAACTCGCCCGCGAGATCGGCATGGATCCCATCGATTTGCGGCTGAAAAACGCCGCCACCGAAGGCTACAAGACGATCTACGGCGAAACATTCGGGCCGATCGGCTTCGTCGAGACGCTCGATGCGGCCAAGAAGTGCGAGCACTACAATTCACCAGTGCCGCCTGGCCAGTCGCGCGGCGTCGCCGCTGGCTTCTGGTTTAACCGTGGTGGCGAGACCACCGGCACATTGAATGTCGCGACCGACGGGTCGGTGGCGATCATTCTCGGCACCTCAGATGTCGCGGGCTCGCGCATCTCGATCAGCATGATGGCGGCAGAAGAACTCGGCATTCCGGTGGACAAGGTCCGCGCCGTGCTGGCCGACACCCATGCGCTCGGCTTCAATCGCGTGACCGCCGGCAGTCGCAGCACCTTCGCCAGCGGCATGATCATCGTCGATTCCGCCCGCAAGGCGATCGGCGAATTGTGCCGGCGCGCTGCGGGCATCTGGGGAGTGCCCGAGGACGCCGTGACATTCGAAGACGGCTATTGCCGTCCGGCCAGTTCGAATGTCGGCGATTTCGAACCGCTTTCGATCGCGCAGATCGCGGCGAAAACGACGCCGACCCACGGCGCCATTTCGGGCCATTCCGAAATGAACGTGACCGGTGCCGGGCCCGGCTTCGGCCTGCACATCGTCGATGTCGAAGTCGACAAGGAGACCGGCCGAGTCGACGTCAAACGCTACACCGTGGTCGAGGACGCCGGTAAGGCGATTCACCGGCTGCAGGTCGAAGGCCAGTATCAGGGCGGCGCCGTGCAGGGCATCGGCTGGGCTCTCAACGAGGAATACTATTACGGTGACGATGGCCGTATGCAAAATCCGAGCTTCCTGGATTATCGCATGCCGGTCGCATCCGACGTGCCAATGATCGACACCGAGATCGTCGAGGTGCCGAACCCGCGGCATCCCTATGGCCTGCGCGGGGTCGGCGAGGTCCCGGTGGTGCCGACCATGGCGGCCATCGCCAATGCGATCGGGGGGGCGATCGGCATTCGGCCGCGATCCCTACCGATGTCGCCTCCCAAATTGTTGAATCTGATCGAGCAGGCACGCGCCCAGAACACGGGCTGACGTGCATCTTCAAAAGCACTGGCAAAATTTGCGAGCGAAGCAGACGGCAGGTGCTTAGTGACTAAGGCGATGCCATAGTGTGCCTGGTCAGCACCGCGGGCTCAAGGGTCCGTCCGAGTCGTGACCGGACTCCACAACATCGCTGAGCGAGAATTGTATTCTCGCACGATAGCAATTTCGTCCGGCCAAAGAACGAAACGGCTCAGACCCGTAGTGTTGGTCATGCCCGATGCCATGGCGGATACCGCCGGATTCGGAGATAGGGTGCTGGACACGCTGGGCGTCGTCCAAACAGCAAGGACGCGGGCAGCGCGGGCGCGTCGGACTGATCGGCCGCTTGATAAATTCAAACAAATTCGGTTGTTGAGGGCCGGCGCCTAAATGCGCCGGTGAGAGGTGCTGCAATGGGCGTTCGCGGCGGTGTCAGTTACATCTCGGGCCTCAAATCACATCCAAAAAATGTTTGGGTCGCCGGGCGAAAGGTCGGCGACGTGGCGGACGATCCGGTGTTTCGCCGCCCGGTGTCGGCGATGGCGATGCTCTACGACCTTCAGATCGACGGCGAACTCCGTCCCCGGATGACCTACCGCGCCGAGGACGGCACTGAAGCGGGCCTCTCGTTCATCATTCCGAGATCGCGCGACGATCTGGTGCGGCGCCGCCAGGCCATGCGGGTCTGGGCCGACGCCACGTTCGGCTTGATGGGCCGTTCTCCGGATTTCCTCAATACGGTGGTCGCTTCTTGGGCTGACGCACCGGAGTTTTTCGCTGAATGCGGTGGCAGAGCTGCCGACAACGTGCAGCGCTACTATCGGTATTGCTCCGACAACGATCTGTTTCTTACGCACACCCTAGTCAATCCTCCGGTTGATCGCAGCAAATCCGCTTCACAGCAGGCGGACGAATATGCCTATTTGGGAATTGTGAAAGAGACCGGCGACGGCCTCATCGTTCGTGGCGCCAAAATGCTGGCGACGCACGGCCCCACTGCCGACGAGCTTCTGGTTTATCCTCTGCCTTTTTCGGTACGTCCCGGCGAGGAAAAATACGCGCTTGCCTTCGCCATCCCCACCGATACGCCGGGCTTGCGTTTCATCTGCCGCGAGCCTTTCGACCTTGGCGACCAGTCGGAATGGGATCATCCGCTTGGCTCCCGTTTTGAAGAGCCCGACGCGGTGGCCATCTTCGATGACGTTCTGATTCCCTGGGAGCGCGTATTCCTCCACGGCAACGTCACTTTGGCCAACACGATGTTCGGGCGCACGGGACTGCAACACCATACCGGGCATCAAACGTCGGTGCGCGGCCTCGCCAAATGCGAATTCATGACGGCGCTGGCAATTTCGCTGTCACGCAGCGTGAAGACCGATGGTTTCATGCATGTCCAGGAGCAGCTTGGGGACTAGGCCCCGGGAAATTCACCCGAGCCGCTTGGACCCCTGTGTTTGTTCACAGTTCACCACTGCGACCGTAACGCACTATACGAATTGATTTTTCCAGCTCTTCGATAGCCCTTGACACCTGTACACGGTACACGGCAGCACCCCTACTGCCACTACCAAATCGGTGCCATGATGCGCTCGATACTCACTGAAAATGCCGTGCGGGCAGCTAAGCGCGGCAGCACGGTGTGGGACGGCTCGCTAAAGCATTTTGGATTGCAGGTCGCCCCTGGTCGGACGAAATCATTCGTCGTACTGCTTGGCTCCCGTCGCCGGCAAGCGATAGGTCGTTACCCCACCTCTCGCTGAATACATCCGCTCAAACGTGTAGCCCAGGAAGTCGAACCCTTCTTCTGGCACCTTGCAGATTCGTGTCTTCTCATCGTTGACCGTGAGCTTCAGCTTGCCCATAACCTCGTTCAGTCGCTGCAAGGTCTCTTCAGCTCTGCCCTTCTTGCACAACATCACGAGGTGAGTTGCGCGGCGGAGTTTCACCACCGCGCGCTCGCAGAACCGGACGTGAGGCTCGCGCCTCATCCGGCTCCCATTGTTCGGCCACGTCCATACAGAAGTCTCCAGTGAGCAAACAGATCAGGCTGACGCCGCACGACGTGCAGCAGCCAGTGATGTGTCCGTCGCTTGTGGCGTCTGAGGGACTTGAACTTCCGATGCGCCCATCGTGCCAGAATGCGGTCGATGTGCCGCAGGGCGGGATAAAGAGCCGACTTATAGAAACGGCCGTAGTAGTTGATCCAACCCCGGATATGGTTGTTGAACATCCGCGCCAGATCGTCGAGCGTCTTGTCGCTGCGTTCGTGAAGTATCCAGTGTCGGACGGTCTGCCGGATTGCCCTGTGCGCTTTACCGCTGACTGCCGGACTGAACGAGACGCCGAACCCATTCCTTCTGCGCGACAGCCGCGGCCGAACTCGTAGCCGAGAAAGTCGAACTTGTGGTCCGGGAAGTTTCCGCGTCGGTCATCGTCCTTGCAATAGACGACTTTCGTCTTGTCCGGATGCAGCGTCAGCCCGCATTTCCGCAAACCGTCGAAGATTTTGCCAAAGAACACGGAAGGAAAGCGCGGCAGCCACGCGCGAATAGCGGTTAGCGATGAAGGACTTAGCTCAATATGAACGGATCACAAAAACAGGGAGAAAACAGGCAGAAGAACACGGCATCACAAAGACCATCAACACAATTGTTGGAGCCGGGATGGGTTCGCACACGACCGCCTATTATAGCTCGCGCTACGGCGCCGGCAGCCAGCGTCTGATGGCGGCGAATGTCCTTGTTTGTCGTCATCGGTTGGCGGCGCGACGCTCACAGCGCGACATCACCGCCCCCGCAGATTCTCGCGACGCGGCGCTGGCTCCGCAGTACGGTTTGGCGCGCCGTTCGCGCAATGTGCAGGAGGCAATCCGGTCCGAGGTCGGATGTTGGGCTGGCTACCGGCGACGAAACGCGCTGGTTGCCCGCCTGATCGAGCATTCCCGAGTGCTCCCTATGGCGCTGATCTTTCGATGCCGCAGCTTGGCGATGACCCGGTAGCTCGCCGGCGCCGCCGCGATCGCCCGAGCTCCAGCTTCGGCGGCGAACCGAATATCACCAAAATGGAATCGGCGCCGGCGGCGACATCACCAGCGGCGGCCAGCAGCCGCTGCACCACCCAGGCGGCCCGCGCCGGTCGAGATGCGCCGCGCCCGAGGCTTCGGCGACGTCTTCGGCGACCCCTCGCGAAGGGATAAAGAGCACCATCGCGCCAGCCGGAAATGTCGGAGAGAGAGCATGGTGCAGAGAGAAGCCCCTATGGCGCCGCGCTTTCGATGCCGCCGCTCGGCGACGACCCGGTAGCTCAGCGGCGCCGCCGCGATCGCCCGAGCGCCGACGTCGGCCGCGAACCGAATAACACCAAAACGGAATCGGCGCCGCCGGCGACATCACCAGCGGCGGTCAGCAGCCGCTGCACCAACCAGGCGGCCCGCGCCGGTCGAGATGCGCCGCGCCCGAACCTTCGGCGCCCCCTCGCGAAGGGATAAAGAACACCATTGCGCCAGCCGAAAATGTCGGAGAGAGAGGACGACGCAGAGCACGTTGCCGTAGTCATTCTCGTCCCAGGTCACCTCGGTCGTTATGGACCGAATGTTTGGCTTGCACCTCTTGGCATGGCACCATTCAAGGTAACACCATAACCACCACTTGACAGTACAATTATATCGACGCGTCGACTGGGAATATCGACGTGGCAAACACTATCTAACGGCTTTGATTTCTGAAGTTCGCTTGATTCTGGGCTTTCTCGCGGCCGATCGCGCCAGGCGTGCCAGATAGCGCGCTCGCACCTCGTCGCCGGCAGCTCGGGCTTCGGCTTGTGACGGGAAGATGGGCACGGAAAATTTTATCGGCCGATAATGGCCGTCGCTGTACAGCTCCCAAACATATTTAGCCCCGCGTTGCGCGACTTCGACTGTCAATTTGGCGGTGGCATCGCTAGGCATGGCAAGCACTTGGGCTCACAAAATGGTAAATATAAGTCGATATTGAGAGGTTAGCGGCTGGAGACGTCGAGCACGCCTGATAATCATCTCGCGACTGGCGATGAGCGCATTGATTTAGATCAACGAGTGAGCGCCGCAACTGGATATCGTCGCGTCCAGCCTGCCGAGCAAGAGGCCAGACATGTCGAAGGAGCGAGCCACCGATCTCGCGCGCATGTGCACCGAATTGGTACGCAAGGGAAACGATTTTTCGACCGTGTGGGCCACGCTGCTGAAAAGCAACCCCATCGTGGAGGGCATTCCGCGAGAAAGACGCGAACGCAATCGAACTCTCCTGCACATCGCCCTTATTACGGGCGAGCAGCTTGTCTTCGATGCTGAGGTCAAGGAATTTCGTGTCCAATAGAATGGAGGTCAGCCGAGAGTTAAAACGCAGTGCATCAAAAGTAGCCGCGATCATGGCCAATCAAAAAAGCCGGGAGAACGTCAATGGAAAAGCGCGACGACCAACAGAGGCCGCCCGAGAGCTTAGCTGAACAACGAGCATCGAGCGAACTCGTTAAACTGGTCCGCAAACTTCGCTGGATGGGTTTAGAGGATGAAGCGGAAAAGATGGAGAACCAGTTGATCCAACGCGAGGCCGCAGCGGCGGACAGTGTGCTCGCGATGCCGAGCGACACCGACTAGGCGCACCGTTGACGAAGGTTTGGTAGACAAGTGTAAGCTGTCGCGCGGCCCCGGTGATTGTGGCAATCGCTGCGACTTATAATAAGCAGTTCAATTTCGCGCATGATGCGTTCGTGCGGTTCGTTGATGCTCTTGATACGATACTCATACTCGCCGTCGCGCTTCGGCAACTCCTGAGTGATCTCATACATACCGCCTGGCATGTTTCGAGCGATCGCGGGGTCGGCCGAGGTGATGTCACCCTCGTCGACGCTTCCCTGCCCGGATTGGGGTGACGTCGTTGCGGCCTTGCGCGAAGCCCTTGCCAGTCGCATTTAATGGTCAGGTAGAAGGCGCCATTGTGATGACATCCGCTGATCCAATGTACCCATCAACGGCGACAGCTCTCGTAAGGGGTGCGCTCGGGCGTTGTCCGCGATGTGGCCAGGGCCGGTTGCTGCACCGCTACCTCAAAATGGTCGAACGCTGCGGCGCATGCAGCGAGCCGTATGGCCATTTTCGTACCGATGACGCCGCTCCTTGGCTTACAATTCTTCTCGTCGGTCATATGACGGTACCGATTATCCTCCTTTGCGAGCTGAATTTCCAACTTCCGCTCTGGACTGCCTACGCTATTTACTTACCGTTGATCGGCGGGTTGACCGCAATCATGTTGCCGCGATGCAAGGGGGCGATTGCGGCCGTGATGTGGACGACGAAGGCAGAGGGTTCCGAAAAGCTTTGAGCCCCGCCTAAACGGTTATATGCGATCACGCAACGTGAACCGTGGCGAGCCCGGATGGACGCTACAGCGAGCCGACGCTGTTCAAAATCGACTGAGCCCTTCGGGGCTCTTTTGTCTTCGAGCACGTTGGAAGCGCCAGCGTGAGCGAATAGAGGATGTCGGGAGGTCAGCGCGGCCGGCGTCAACCCATACCCACACGTTGGGGTCAACTTGCGATTGACGCTTGTAGTATGCGTACGGCGTTTGCGACCAGAGGCGAATTTTGTCGGTGAGGTTGTCAAGAATGTAGTCGCCGTGGTCTGTCGCGACGGTGAGCACGGCGTGCCCCTCGCCATCCTTTTCGTGCACGATGGTTATGAGCAAGGCCTGACGACGCTGCATTTCTTTGGCGGCCCCGCCTATGCGGCGACTCGCGCGTTCCCGGCCTGGAAAGGCGCCAAGCTGTTGTGCGCGTTGTCGCAATACTCATACTGGTTTCTGGCCGTTCGCGCGGACCTTAACGTCAAGCGCGGCGACATCAATGCGCTGAAGGGCTTGCGCCTCTCGGCATCACCGCCTTGGCCGATCCTGAGCCTCAAATACATGCTGACCGACGCAGGCATCGACTTCGAACGCGACAACGTCCGGATCGTGGACGCCGTGGCGATGACCGAGTGGGCGCAAGGCCACGTTGGCATCGTGGCTATCCAGCAAGGTATTGCCGACGGTTACTGGGGCAATGGCATGCGGGTTGCGCTGGGCGAGAAGCTCGGCGTCGCCAAGCTGCATCTCGATCTGCGCCGCGGCGACGGGCCGCCCGGGGCGCGTTTCTACAATTTCGCCGCGCTGACCGTGAGTAAACGGTTCATCGCCGAACACCCGGAGGTCGCCGCCCGCGCGGTCCGCGCCATCGTCAAAACCCAAAAGGCGCTGATCGCCGATCCCTCGCTGGCCGCCGGCATCGGCGAACGCATATTTCCGAAGGACGAGGCGCCGCTGATCGTCGAATTAATCAGGCGCGATACGCCATTCTATTAGGCGCACATTACACAAGCGGCCGTGGACGGCCTCAACAAGTTCGCCGTCGGCATCGGGCTCATCAACGGACCGGTGCCCTGTGATCGGCTGGTGGCGACGCAGTTTAAGGATTTGTGGAACAGCTGACTAGACTGCAGCGCTTATTCCCGCGAACAAGATTCGTGAACCAGACGAACCACGTGCCCAACTCGCTCACGGCCCGCACTCCGAAACGCTGCCCACCGTCGATCAATTCCAGCTTTCCGCGCGGCGTCGCCTATTACCCCGATAGCGTCAACAGAAGCGTCGCGGTTCCGCCCAAGCTATCGGCGTGCGCCAGCGCCAGGCCACTACGCGGCGCACCTGCCCGTACATCGGAATGAGATCACCGCTTGCTGGCTCGACATTGATGAAATCGATGATCACCGCATGAGCGCCGCTCCGAACCAGTAGCTCGGGCTGCATCGCGTAGTTGCGAATCCAGTTGCCGCCATGGATGAAGACATTCGTAGACGCGTTCGGCACTCCGGTCCGGAAACTGCATCAATCAGTGACCGGCGTGGGTCGCTTATCTGACGCGCGACATGGACCAGAAGGCGCTCGACGATGCCTACGATCAGGATGTCTACGCGCCGAACGGGGCGGTGATTGTGAGGCGCCGCTTTGGCGCGAGTGAGCGCGCCCGCACAGCCGTTGGACCCACCGCAGCGTGTCGCCAACGGGTCGGGCAAATACGAGCGGCTCGACATTGCTATTCAGCGCCCTGCTTGCTTTCGAGCAGCCCGTCGCGAGATGGCGCTCAGCCGGCGTGGATCCCTGCAAATTTGATGACCTTGGCCCACTTTTTGGTTTCTTCGCCGACAAACTTGCCGAATTCGGCGGGCGACATGGGCAGCGGCGTCGCGCCGAGATCGGCGAGCCGCGCCTTAATCGTCGCGTCGGCGAGACCACCGTTGATCGTGCTATTGAGTTGGTTAATGGCTTCCGCTGGCGTATTTTTAGGAGCGACGACCCCGTTCCAAGTACTTGCTTCATAGCCCGGCACAAATTCGCCGATCGTCGGCAGCTCCGGTAACGCGTCGGAACGAGTCGCAGTGGTGACCGCCAGCGCGCGCAATTTGCCGGCGCGGATGTAGCCGATCGATGCCGGCAACAAGTCGAACATGACCTGCACCTGACCGCTGAGAAGATCGATCAGCGCCGGCGCTGAACCTTTATAAGGCACATGACGCATGTCGATGCCGGTCATGAACTTGAACAGTTCGGCGGCCATATGCTGGGTGGCGCCGATGCCGCCAGAGGCGAAGTTGAGCTTCCCCGGATGGGCTTTGGCATAGGCAATGAATTCCGGAACGGTGTTGACCGGAACGGACGGATGCACCTCCAGCACGTTTGGCACGCGAAAGGTGCCGTCGACGGGCGCAAAATCGCTGACGAAATTGAAATTAAGGTTCTGATAAAGCGTCGCGTTGATGGCGTTGGCGGAGGTACACCACAAGAGCGAATAGCCGGTTGGCGCCTCGCGAGCGACGATCTCGGTGGCAATATTGCTGCCTGCCCCGGGCCGGTTGTCGAATATAAACGGCTGGCCGAACCTTTCGGCCAGCCATTGACACGTGAGACGACCGATGACGTCGGATGACCCGCCTGCTGCAAAGCCGAGGAGCACATGCACGGGACGCGACGGATAGGATGTTTGCGCTCGTGCGGCCACCGAAGCTGCGAGAGCGCCGATTCCCGATCCGAGCTGTAGGACATGCCGACGCGAGAGATCTTTCAGCAGAAATGTCGCTCTCGAATCTTTTCTCATTGTGTGGCCTCCTTTCACGCGCGGGGGTCATCCAAACACAGCGCCGTCGTAGCTCCTTAGGACTCCTGCGGCGGGACGAACTCAGCGCCCATTGGAACGTATTTATTGGTGTAAAGCGAACTTGGATCAAGCGGCGTGGAAACCCCGCCGTATTGCCTGAGCACGCTGACGGTATCGGCCCAGTCCGCCGCGGAGGCCCAGCCTAGCGGCTTGCCCCTGGTGTTCGGCGTTACCTAGGTCTTCCAGGAGAGTTTCATTTCGCGCCGGGTGATGGCCGGATCGACCGTCGGCAGATACTTGCTAACTGTGGCGACGGCCTCATCCGGGTTTTTTCGACCGTACAGAAAGCCTTTGATTGTCGGGGTGGCAAACGCTTTGACCACCTCCGGATCGCTGCCGATCAGATCGTTGTGGACGATGATGGAATTGCTGACGACCCTAACCCCATAATCGGCGTACCAGAAAATCCGCGTGTGTTTTTTCCCTCTGATCTCGACCGATGGGACGTAGCCCTGAGCAAACCCAGCGATTGCCGGGACCCGCCCGCTGATCAAGGCCGCGCCGACGCCGCTCGGATCCAGATTCACAACCTGGATCTTCGCCGCATCAAGACCGGCGCCCTTGACGAACGCCGGCCACTGCTGGAATTGCGCGCTGCCCGCAGTGATCGCGATGCTTTTACCTTCGAGGTCCTTGGGTGTCGTAATGCCGGAATCGGCAAGGACGACAACCGCGGCCGGGTTGCGGCGAAAAATGCTGCCGATGCTGCGCAGACCCATCCCCTTGGCCACGCCGCTGCCGATCACATAACCGTCGCTGAAGCCAAACTGCGTCGCCTTGCTGGCGACCAACTGGGCAGTGCTGACCGAACCCTTTCCCGCAGTGAGCGATACATCAAGGCCGGCCTCGATAAAATCCCTTGTCCTTGGCGAGCATGAAGCCGACGTTTGGCCCCTGATAGATCCAATCGAGCGTCAAGCTGACTTGCTTGAGCGGCCCCGCCGCCCAAACCGCGGGTGCCTTGGGAGAAGGCGAGCACACCGCCGATAAGCGCGCCCTGTCCGATCAGGCGGCGTCGCGAAATCTTCAGGGTTTGAAGTGGAGGAGAGATCATCAGACGGCCTCGCATTGACAGTTGCGGTTCAAAGTGAACCCGAACGGGGCCGCCAGAAATTCAGCGACCGCCCGGTTTTGCGCGGTTCAAGCATTGAGATTTTCACGGAGCGTCGAGCCCGCATATTTTTTCTTCGCAAGCCCCCGCCGCTGGAGTTCGGGAACGACATATTCAACAAACTCTCGAATGTTGTCCATTGCCGAATAACCGCGGCCCAATATGAAGCCGCCATTGGCCCCGGTCTCAAAATGCAGCTTCTCCAACGTGTCCGCGATCTTTTTTGGCGTGCCGGCGGCGACCAATATGCGATCGACCAGAAAACGCCGGGCGAACTCTTTGAGAGACTGATTAGGATCCGCGGTCTTCAACAGTTCTTCAAAGCTGCCAAGATTGCCCTTTTGCGCTCGCACCTGGTCGGCAAAATCTACGAGCCGCATGCCAGGCCTGGCGGTCGCAAAATCGACTCCGTATTGGGCCGACATTTCCACAAGTCCGGCCTCCGGCGGAATGGCCTCGAGATAGCGCCGCTCCTTTTCCTCGGCATCGGCATCTGACTCAGCTACCTGGATGCGGATCGACCAGAGAATGCCGATGTCGCGCGGCTTGCGCCCCACCGCGGCCAGTGCAGCATCGAGCGCCTGCCGGTGCTGTTTCATGCTGGCGGGCGTTCGGCGAGTGCTGAACTGCAGTTCCGCATAGGTCGCCGCGAGCTGCATGCCCGGCCCGGACAGGCCCGCCTGGATCACCACCGGACGGCGCTGCGGCGACGGCAGCGCCGGCAGCGGGCCGCGGACGTTGAAGTAACGGCCGTGGTGATCGATGCGATGCACCTTCTTCGGATCCGCATAGATGCCGCGCTCGCGATCGAGAATCAAAGCGTCCGGCTCGATCGAATCCCACAGCTTGAACGCGACATGCAGAAACTCGTGCGCGCGCACATAGCGCTCGTCATGGTCCATCATCTCGTCGAACCCGTAATTGGCGGCCTCGTTCTTGTAGGCCGAAGTCACCGCGTTCCAAGCGATGCGGCCGCGGGTGACATGATCAAGCGCGTTGAAAAGCCGCGCACAATGAAACGGGTGGTGATAGGTGGTCGACAAGGTCAGCGCGAATCCGATCCCCGAAGCCGCCTTCGCCATCAACGGGATCATCGGCGTCATATCGTGGCGCGGCCATTTGGCGCCGTAGCGCACCACCGCCTCATGGTTGCCGCCGTAATCTTCCGACGTGCCGCCGGTGTCGCCGAAGAACAGCATATCCATGACGCCGCGGTTGGCGATACGGGCGATATCCTCGTAGAATTCCGAGGTGCCGTAATACGGGTAGCCGATCCAGGAGCCGGGCATGCGCCAAAGATAATCGGTATGCAGGAAGGAGATATCGGCCGCGAGATGAATTGTTTCGGATTCCGACAACGTTTGCTCCTGGGAGGCTGAAGAACCGCGTCAGCGAAATTCAAATCATCGGCGATGTCAATCTGCGCCGCCAGCGTATTGCGTTCGGCGCGGTAATGTTGGCATTCCTATAAAATAGCAAATTCATGCCGTTGCGTGTCGCGGAATAGAATTGCTCTGCCGCCGCCATTGTACCTGCAAGAGGCGGCTGTAATCTCGGGGCCGTGCCTCGGTCGCCGCCGAATGAAAAGTCGCGGCGTGGGCAAAAGCGGGAGCGCAAGCGGCGCTACATCCCGAATGCGCCGGCAGGCTCGACGCCCTGCGCGATCCGCGCGGTGCGATTGAAGCGTGCGAATGCGATTTCGAGCAGACCGACCGTGTAGAACAGCAGGATGCCCATCAGTGTGAGGAAGACGACGCAGGCGAACACCAGCGGTGTGTCGAAATTTCCAGTCGCCAGCAGCATGTAATAGCCTAGCCCGGAGCGGCTGCCGACAAATTCGCCCACTACGGCGCCGACCACCGCAAGCGCTATTGCCACCTTGAATCCTGCAATCATGCTCGGCACTGCATGCGGAAAGCGCACCTTCACGAACACGTCGAGCTTGGAAGCACCCATCGAGTGCATCAGATTGAGCGTCTCGCGGTCGACCGAAGCGAGCCCGGTGACGGTGTTCACCACCACCGGAAAGAACGCGATTAGGAAGGCTACGATGACTTTTGGCAGAATGCTGTAGCCGAGCGCAACCAGAAGAATTGGGGCCAGCGCGACTTTGGGCACCGCTTGCGAGGCGATCAGGATCGGATAAAGCACGCGGTCGAAAATGCGCGAATAAACGATGAGAAACGCCGATGGGATGCCGATCGCGAGGCTCAGTCCGAAACCCGCCAACGTCTCAAGCAGGGTAATCCAGGAATGCATCAGCAGCGATTGCCAATGCTTGACGATGGAGTCCCAGATGGCAAACGGCGCCGGCAGCACGTAGCTCGGAATCCGAGCCAGGTCGACACCGATTTCCCACAGCACGAGCATGCCGAAGAGTGCCAGCGGCACGGCGAACCGGTCGAGCAGGTCGATGATGCGGAGATGCAAAGGGCGCGAGCCGGTCATCACCGCCGATGCCCCGTGAGCACGCCCATTTTCTCGAACAGCCGGCGAATGTGGCGCGTATAGCGTACGAATTCTGGCTCCTCGCGCACCTCAAAATGACGCGCGTTGCCGAGTTCAATCGGAATGACTTCCTCGATCCGGCCCGGTCGCGGCGACATCACGACGACCCTGTTCGACAGAAACACGGCTTCGCTGATCGAGTGGGTGATGAACAGGACCGTCTTGCTTTCCTCGCGGGACAATTCATGAAAGTCGAGGCCCATCTGGTCGCGAGTGATGGCGTCGAGCGCACCGAACGGTTCGTCCATGAGAAGAAGTTCTGGGTCGTGGATGAGCGCACGCGCAATCGATGCGCGCTGGTTCATGCCGCCGGACAATTCGTCGGGAAAACGGTCGGCGAACTCGCCAAGACCGATGCGGTGAAGCAGCCCATGCGCTCGCTCGGTATACGACGCCCTGTTGAGCCGTCGCACTTCGATCTGGAGCAGCACGTTTTCGAGAATGGTCCGCCACCCCAGCAACAGATGCTGCTGAAACACTATGCCGAGCTCGTGGACCGGACCGGCCACCGGCTTGCCGAGCACTTCAATACTTCCGGCCGTGATCGGCAGCAGGCCTGCGATCATGTTAAGTAACGTGCTCTTGCCGCAGCCGCTCGGACCGAGAATGGAGACGAATTCGCCGGAACCTATGGCGAGACTAACGTTGTCGACGGCGTGAATTTCGCCTTTACGCGAAGTGAATCGCTTGGATACGCCGCGTACCGCGATCGCGGTCGGTGCGGCCGCCCGGTGCACCTTGGCCGGGCGAGGAATGGATTTCTCAAGCGGCTGCCGGCCGATCCGTAACGCGTCGGTCATCGCACCCTTGCCCGTTCACTCACCGGTTAAACCGCCCGGTGCGACTTACTTGGAAATGAACTCGTTGGTGTAATAAGCCGAAGGCACCTTCGGCCTGATGCCGGCGTATTTTTGAAACATGGCGAGCATCTTTCTCCAATCCGCATCCGAGGTCCAGCCAATGGGATGGCCCTCCGTATTCGGGGTGTGCAATTCGTCATCGAGCGTGACCTGCAGACCTTTGAGCAGAAAATCCTTGCTCAAATCCGGATAGAGCTTCATGCTCGCGTCGATGGCGGCCTCCGGGTCCTTGGCGGCCGCTTCCCAGCCTTTTTCAGAAGCGGCGACGAACTTCTTCACCATGTCAGGCGAGTTGGCGAGCGTCTTGTTGGAGACGATCAAGCCGGTGCCATAAGCGACGATGCCATACGCCGCATAGGGGCTATATTTGGCGCCCGGCATATTCATGCGCGTGCGCAAGAGGTCGCCAGCTTCGAAGCCGGTGAGGAACGCGCCCGGTGTCTGCAAAAACAGGGGCACGCGCGCGGCGATGTTGACAAGTTGCAGCTTGACATCGGAAAACTTCATGCCGGCAGTGGCGAGCGTCGGCTCGAGCAGTTTGGCGTCGGCCGTGCCGGCGCTTGAAATCACCGTTTTGCCCTTCAGCGAGGTCAGTTTGCCGTCGTATTTCGTCTGCGGGCTGTAGATGAGGCCCATCGTGTTGGTCTGGCTGAAGACGCCGAGAATCTTAACCGGCACGTTTTGCGTCGAGATGCCGAGCACCGCGGTTCCCGAATCGGCAAGGCCGAAAGTATCGACACCGGACGCCACGGTCTCCACGGTTGTAGCCGAGCCTTGGCCCGGTTCGACCGAGACATCGAGCCCCGCTTGCCTGTAATAGCCGTTCGCGATCGCCAGCACGTAGGGTGCATCATAGCCGTTGAATTTGAAATCGGTGCGCAGCACGACTTTGGTCTGCGCCAGCGCGAGGGTGTCGCTTGTGCCGATGACGGCGCCAGAGACGAGCGCCATGACGGTGATGCTGAAAAGAATGCGCCTTGTCATCACGTGTGCCTCGTTAGAGGTGGGTGGTCTTCTGCGCCGTCGCCTCGCGAGGAGTGCCAAGTCCCAAGTCGTTGTGAGCCGGTCTTGGCGCCGACGTCAGCCGGCCTGCCGCGAACGCTATCACGGGGCCTCTTCGGAAGTAAATCGCTGGCGGCGGATCGGCGCGTTCCGGGCTGCGCCACCTCGTGCCTCCGGCCCTGTCAGTGCGAACCGCGAGGACAAGTGGCTGAGGGGCCCCTGCGGCTGTGCGCAACAGCCGGCGATCGACCAGCGACCCCGTAGCTCCGCCGCCGCGGCCGTTCGCGCCAACCGCCCGAGCGCCGGCGGTCGGGCGGCCGCAGCGCGGCACCGCCGGCGCGAGCGGGTTGGTCTGCCGGCGCCGCCTCGCGCGCGCGAGGATTTAACGCGAATACGGTTAACGGGGGGCGCTGATCTTTCGATGCCGCACCTTGGCGATGACCCGGTAGCTCGCCGGCGCCGGTGCAGAGGCGGAGCCAGTCGAAGTCATTGCCATCGGGATAGCCGCACCACCCCACACTGGCGCCGGCAACGATCAGGATCGACACCTCATGACCGCGTCACCGCCCACCAACAACTACCCCGCTACTCACTCCGCTTGCCAGCTTGCCGCCGGTAAAGCCCAAGCTCGCCTCGCACCGATCAATTGCCGGGCAGTCGCAACACAAACCGCGCCAAACAAGCTGCCGTGCCTCACTCTGCGTCGTCTTCTCTCTCCGACATTTCCGGCTAGCGCGATGGTGTTCTTTATCCCTTCGCGAGGGGTCACCGAAGACGTCGCCGAAGCCTCGGGCGCGGCGCATCTCGACCGGCGCGGGCCGCCTGGTTGGTGCAGCGGCTGCTGACCGGCGATGGTGATGTCGCCGGCAGCGCCGATTCCATTTTGGTGATATTCGGGTTTCGGCCGACACGGGAGGCCGCACCTCATTTGCCGACGTCGTCGAACACGGCTCAGCAGGTTCAGCTTCGACGTCAGTCCCCGCAAGAGCCTGCAGATCGCGTAAAGCATCCTCACGAGTTTGCCAGCGCTCCGGATGGTCCCGCAGCCATTTCTTCTGCTGCGACGGGGACAATCTTCCGATAAAGAAGTTTCGTTCGGGGCGTGTGCGGAACACGTGATCGCCATGCGCTCGCCCGTCGAAGGGATTTTCGGTGGTCATTGCTAAGCCCTCCCTTTAAATCATCAATGACGGATCTGGCTTTGCGGCCGCAGCACCACATGAGCTCGGCGACCAAAGACGATCGGCAGATGGTCGGGTTTTTTCGGCAGCGCCTCGTAGTAGGCTTTCAGTGAGGCAACATCGACGAGTGTGCGCGGGCCAGCCTTGCGGGCTTCAATCTTGCCAGCGCGGATCAATCGCGACAGACTACGCTTGCTGATGGAAAGAAACGCGGCGGCTTCGCGCGGCGATAGAGCGAGCGGTTCAAGAGCGGCAGACATAGTTAGCCCCTCAATAGAAGAGAGGCCCACTGTTGCGACACCGCGTGGTCTCGGCCGGCTGCTCAGGACTCCGGGTTCCAACGAAATGGGCGATGCGTCGCCGGGCTGAGCACACGATCCACCGGGCACAGGGATTGGACCTGCCCGACGCCGTGGTAGCATGTGTCTAGCGATGGCCGCGCCGTCAGTCAACCGGTACATTTTCAAACGGCATCTGCTCGGAGTTAACCTTTTTGATCGCACCCCGCGCGTTGCGAGGGGCGCGGCTAACGATGCGCTGGCGGCGCGGCGCGAGCTAGGCGGTGTTGTGCGATAGCGCCCGGCTAAACAAATGCGTTGAGGGGGACTTTCTTCGTAGGTCAGCACTTCTGGGCGAGAGGATATTTCGTTTCCACAGTAGGGCGCGACACCGAGGTGATCCGGGAGTACATCAGAAAGCAGGAAGAGGAGGACAGGCGCCTGGAGCAGATGAATTTGTGGCGCTAAAGGCCACCTTTAGGTGGCCAACAGCAACCGGGGCCGCGTCAGCGTGCCGCGACCCCAAAGCCGCTTTGAGCGGCTCACAGACCTAAAGATCCTATGTAGGCGCGACGGGTGGAGAGGCTATCGTGTCGGTTTCTGCACCGTCCACCAGCCACATAGGAGATACTGATGGAAGCCCGGACAGTGAACAACCTGCCACCCGCCGCATCCCATGATGAGACGGTACGCTGCCTCTTGGCAATTGAATTGAGCAAAAAAAGTTGGATCGTTGCAGTGAACACGCCGTTGTCCGACAAGATCAGCCGCCACACGTTGCAAGCTTGTGATTGGAAGGGGCTTTTGGAACTGACCGCGCGCGCTCGGACGCGGCTTATCCAGGCGTTAAAACGACCGGTGGAGGTCGTCTCGTGCTACGAGGCCGGCTATGACGGGTTCTGGTTGCATCGTGTGCTCGAAGCCAATGGCGTGCGCAACTTGGTCATCGATCCGGCGAGCGTGCAGGTGGATCGGCGCGCGCGACGAGTGAAGACGGATAATATCGATTTGGGGCGATTGCTGCGCTCACTGATGGCGTATCTACGCGGCGAGCCGAAGGTATGGAGCGTTGTGCGTGTGCCAAGCATTGCCGAAAAAGATGACCGTCGGCTGCATCGCGAGCGTGACCGCTTGATCAACGCACGCGTCCAGCACGTCAACCGCATCAAGGGTCTGTGCGCGATCCATGGCATCTATGACTACGAGCCTCTTCGGCCAAACCGACTGGCGCGGCTGGAGCAAATACGCGCCGCTGACGGGTGCGAATTACCCGCACGCTTCAAGGCAGAGATCGTGCGCGAGTTGCAGCGCCTTGAGCTCGTGCTGAACATGATCAAGACGATTGAGGCAGAGCGCGCTGCCATCGTGTCGGCTGGAAAATCGTCGACGCACGCCAATGCGAAGAAGATCCAGGATCTTATCAAGCTCAAGAGCATCGGACTGGAGATTAGCACGACACTGGTGGGCGAAGTCTTCTACCGGCGGTTCAACAATCGCCAACAGCTTGGGAGCTATGTCGGGTTGACGCCGAGCCATTTCCAGAGCGGCGCCATGAGCCGCGATCAGGGTATCAGCAAGGCTGGCAATCCCAAGGCCCGCACCATCATGATCGAGTTGGCTTGGTTGTGGCTGCGTCACCAACCCAACAGTCCTTTGAGTATCTGGTTCCGCGAGCGTGTTGGGACCGCCAAAGGTCGCATCCGGCGCATCGCCATCGTTGCCGTGGCACGCAAGCTTTTGATTGCTCTGTGGCGCTACCTGGAAACCGGCGTGGTGCCGACGGCCACCGTTCTGAAGGTCTGATTAGAGCAGGGAGTCTTGAAGACTGACGAGAGGAACATACCAATCCAAGGTGGATGCGTGACCGCCCGGGGGCGTGGCTGCAAGACGCCGTCCTAAAGATGGGTCCCATCCTCCTTGGAGCCCCTTCTGCCCTCGCAATGTTGCATGAGGGACCTTGGTTTGGGCTCGATTCCGACCGGATATAAGTTGATGCGGCGAGCGTCGCATAGCTTCACTTGGGGGCTCCGCCTTGGATCGCATCAAATGCAATAATGCAACTCTTAACGATCGGAGAACTGCCCGGATTGAAAAATAGATGCTGACGACAACAGAGAAGTCACGAGCGCTCGTTCTTGTCTCTGTTTGGCGGGGGTAGAGCACCGGCGAGGCATCCATCGCACGACGATTATTGCTCGGCACGCACTTTCGCCGTCAACCCCTCGCGCCTGCGGCGCGACTCTGCGAGCTTCGAGGGTTGACCGCTCGGCGCGGCCAAGCAAACATACTATCATGCCATGAATGCACACAAACGCCGCGTGACGCCCTGGAAAGCTAGTTGTTCAATGAGAAATCGCCGTGAAAAAAACTCTTAACTCGGGGGGCCTCATATAAGCCCCCGGCTCTGCCGGGGGGGATACTTACTGTGTGCCGAGCATGAACGGCAGCTTGGAGGTGGGAGTCCTCTATCCAGCCTGATGACGGCGAAGGATTAGCGAAGCGCAAGGGCGTTGCTGCGAGGCGCGTCTGAAGGAAGCGTGAAGCAAAGCCGCGACCCGATGGACAAGAACCGGATAACGAGGCCTACCCGGCCGGACGAGCGAGCAGTTGATCGCGAAGTCCATGGTCATCAAGGGCCGGGGTGGTAAATCCGGCGGGCGTGTGGCGAAGGCGGTCGGTCTTACCTCGGGAGGTCTGCGCTGCGTCTCGGTTTCGAGACTGAGGTTGTCGCAAGACGATCTGACCGCAACGCAGAAGTCAGCAGAGGGCATAGTAGGCGGTGGCGTGCCGCCGAAGGTCCAAACGATGGAAGAGGCCAGTAGAGCGGCGATCTCGCGCGAGCCATGCGGCAGAAGAATCAGTTTGAGCTGAACTTGGGCACCGGGGCGAAGGGTGAAGCCCCAAGCGCCGCCACCCAAGAGTCCGAAGTGCGCGCGGCGAAAGCCTGTCTCGAACGCCCGGCGGTCGCGGGACCGTCGATGGAAGCCGTGGTCGAGCGTGAGAACCTGAAGAAGGCGTTGGCGCAAGTGAAGCGCAACAAGGGCGCGGCGGGGATTGACGGCATGAGCGTCGACGAACTGCCGGCCCACCTGAGTGAGCACTGGCCCACGCTCGAGGCCCAGTTGCTTGCGGGCACCTACAAACCGCAGCCGGTGCGGCGTGTGGAGATACCGAAGGCATCGGGCGGCTTGCGGCCGCTCGGCATTCCCACACCCCCAGCGAACTGCACTCTTATCCAATCGACCTTTGGGATCGGCTGAAGTCGTCCACCCGTTTCATCCGTTGCGTGGGCAGCGGTTCGTCGTCTTGAAGGTTCGCCATGTCTCGGGGGTCGAGACGTTGAGCCTGCGCCACGCCGACCTCGGCTCATTCGCGATGCCCCGTGAATGGACCGACTGGGCGTTCCCAGATGGGCAGGGCTCCGGGGGCGGCGCTCCCTCGCTTGTCGATGCCTTTGGCTTGGTCGCGCTCGCCGAACTCATCGCTTCTCTCGCCAAGGGCCATTCCGAGGTTGACCGATGAATTTGATTTTGATTCATTCGGACAGACGAGTGATTCGGTCCGATGAAAATCCAGGATCTTTCCTCCCGCATGCTTCGCAAACGTCGCCGCCGCATTGTGCGCGACTTGCCGCCGATCGAACACGTGCTGCGCGGCACATTGGTCGAAACATACAAGCGCTGCGGTCGGCCGAACTGCCACTGCGTCGACGGACCCGGACATGGACCCAAGCGATATCTGTCCGTCAGTCAGCCCGGGACGGGTGGCCGGCAGCGCAGAGATTATGTGCCAAACGACATCCACGAGCAGGTCGCCCATTTGATCGGCAATTTCCGCGCCCTGCGCGCTGCGCTCGACGAGATTTGCGCGATCAACACGGAACTCTTGCGACGACGCGAGGAGCTTGGATAAATCGCCATGGACCCGGCGCTTGTCGATTTCGACTTTGCCAAGGCGGGCGCCATCCTCGCGGACATGGTTGCGTCCTATCTTGCCGCCGGCGCCCCGCCGTTCAATCCGGAGGGGGCCGATGACGATGAGTTCGAAGATTGCCGATCAACACCTGGCGCGGCAGGCCTGCATTTACATCCGCCAGTCGACGATGGGACAGGTTCGCTTCAACCAGGAAAGCACGGAGCGCCAATACAATCTGAAGACCAAGGCCGAGTCACTCGGCTGGAAGCCGGAGCAGATCCGCATCCTCGACCGGGATCTCGGCCAATCCGGGAGCGCGACGACCAATCGGGAAGACTTCAAGGCCTTGGTCGGCGAAGTGGCTATGGGACGGGTTGGCGCAATCTTTTCCTTGGAAGCGTCGCGGCTAGCGCGATCGAACCAGGACTGGCATCGCCTCCTGGAGCTCTGCGCCATCACCAGCACGCTCGTGATCGACGAGGACGGTTGCTACAATCCGGCCGAGTTCAACGATGGGCTTGTATTGGGGATGAAGGGTACGTTCGCCCAAGCGGAATTGCATATTATCCGCGCCCGCCTCCATGGAGGCAAACTCAACAAGGCCTCCAAGGGCGAATTGCGTTTTCCCCTGCCGGTCGGATTTGTCTTTGAGGGCGACAAGATCGCGATCGATCCGGATCGGGAGGTCCAGGGCGCAGTCCGCACGGTCTTTGACCTGTTTGCGCGAGAGAACACAGCTTTCGGCGTCGTGCGACGCTACAATGAACTCGATCTACGCTTCCCGCGTCGCGCGTATGGCGGCGCGTGGGACGGCAAACTTCTGTGGGGCAGACTGACCCATTCGCGGGTCCTCGGCATCCTTGCCAATCCGTCCTACGCCGGCGCCTATGTGTTCGGACGACACCAATCGTCCAAAGAGGTGGGATCGTCCGGCGAGATCCGGACACGATCGCGTTTGATGCCGCAGGATGCTTGGCGTGTTGTGATCCCCGATCACCACGAAGGCTATATCTCCGCGGATCAGTTCATCGCCAACCGGCAGCGTCTGAGCACGAATTGGACGAACGCCGAAGGGCTTTCCGGTCCCGCCCGAGAGGGCCTCTGCCTCTTGCAGGGCTTGCTCCTCTGCGGGGTTTGCGGACGCCGTCTCGGGATTCGCTACACCGGGAACGGAGGCATCTACCCGCTCTATCAATGTGTTTGGAAACATCGGGAGGCCTTGGCGTCCCGTGCTTGTTTGACGGCGCCTTCGACATCCCTCGATCAGGCCATCAGCGAACGGTTGGTCAGCGCCATCACGCCGGTGACGATCGAACTCGCGCTCGCGGCGCTGACCAATCTGGAAGAACGGGATCGCGGCATCGGCGCCCAATGGCGGATGCGGATCGAGCGCGCGCGCTATGACGCCGAACTCGCCGAACGGCGTTACGAGGCGGTCGATCCCTGCAACCGACTGATCGCAGCGACACTCGAAGCGCGTTGGAACGACGCCATGCAACGCTTGCACGATCTCGAAGCCGAATTGGCCGCCTTCGAACGCAAGACCATGCGGGCGGTCACCGCCGAACAGAAGCAGCAGATTCTCCGGTTGGCGAAGGACTTCCCTCGCCTGTGGGCGGCCACGACCACGACCCCCCGAGATCGCAAGCGCATCCTGCGCCTATTGGTGCGCGACATCACCGTAGTGAAGGGACCAGAGGCGAAGACCCTCAGGCTGCACATTCGGTGGCAAGGCGGCGAAACTGAAACACTGCGCCTCCAACTCCCGCAGAACAGGGCGGAGGCGATCCGCTATTCCATGGCATTCGTGAACCGGATCAGAGAATTAGCGGCCGATCATCGTGACGATGACATCGTCGCCGCGCTGCGCACCGAAGGTCAGAAAAGCACGACAACCGGTAAGCCGATTACATTGGGCACGATCAAATGGCTGAGGTACAAATATCGCATTCCAGCTCCGCCACCTCCCAAGGGGACGCTGAACGTTCGCCAGGTTCGAGAAAGATATGGCGTCAGCCTTTGGGTCGTCCATTACTGGATCGAACGCGGTATCGTTCCGGCGGTTCAGCGCAAGCGGAATGCGCCCTATGCGATCACGATCAACAACGAGTTGGATCGGCGCCTTCGAGAATGGACCGTCAACTCAGCCCATCTTCGTCTACCATCCCCAATGCAAACTCTATGAGGTGCATTATGCCCGCCGTATCGCCACGGTGCTCGACCGCTTTATCCAGCAGGCGGTGATGCAGGTGCTGCAGGCGGAATGGGACGAGACGTTCTCCGAGACCAGCTTCGGCTTTCGGCCGGGGCGCTCGGCGCATCAGGCGGTGGAACGGGCGCAAACGTACATTGCATCCGGGCACGCCGTCGTCGTGGACATCGACCTGGAGAAGTTCTTCGACCGGGTCATGTATGGACGTATATGGACCCCGCCCGATTGCAACACGCTGATTGGATCTGGTGCCGCAGTCACAACTGCTGACGTATATCCGGCTTCTTGATGCGGCCCGAGAATTCGCTGCCGCTAGCCCCGATGGATTTTCGCGTGCTTCCACCTCAACGATGCCCAGACATTGGCAGATGCCATGCCGGTCCATACACCAGGTTCGGGAAGCAACGGAGTGACCGTTTCACCATCTCCTATCATGTGGTTGCAATTGCCAGGCGAGACTTCCTCACGTCCTTCATCGACGGCCTCGCATCAAGCCGCCTGGGCGGATCGCGCGGGTTCGTAAGAGACATTGCCAGCGAGCATGGCCCAAGCGATGCGAGCATTCTTGTTGGCGAGCGCCACGGCCGCGACGTTCGGATGCCGGCGCTGCCGAAGGCTCGCAAGCCAGCGGCTTCGAGGATCCTGTTTGCCCTCTGCTTTCCCAAGGGCAGCGCGTGCGCCGTGGATCATCAACGTGCGCAAATAGCGATCGCCGCGTTTGCTGATGCCGAACAGTCGGCTTCGCCCGCCAGTTGACCGCTGCTTCGGCACCAGTCCCAGCCATGCCGCGAACTGACGGCCGTTCTTGAAGCAGCTCCGATCCCCGACGGCGGCAACAAGGGCGGTAGCGGTCACCGGTCCGACGCCTTCAATTTCCCCTAGTCTTTGGCATAGCTCGCTGGTGCGATATAACTCTCGAATCCGCCGATCACAGGATGCGATCCGCCGATCAATCTCGGTCAATTCGGCCTGCGCCTCCATAACCAACACCCGAACCAGCTTGTTGAGGTCATCCGCGGAGTTTCCCGTGATCTCGGCAAGACCCGGTCGAAATCTCCAAATGTCCCGAGCGATGACGATGCCATGCTCGGTGAGGATGCCACGTATCTGGTTCACCAGCCTGGTCCGGCTCCGCACTAGGCGCTGGCGAATCCGATGGAGAGCTTGGACGGCCAACTGTTCGGGCGATTTCGGCGGAACAAAGCGCATCGTGGGTCGGCCGACGGCCTCGCAGATGGCCTCCGCATCGTTCCGATCGTTCTTGTTCGATTTCACGTACGGCGCCACAAACTGAGGGCTCATCAGCCGGACCTTGTGACCAAGCTCCGTAAGCACGCGCGCCCAGTAGTGCGCACCGTTCGACGCTTCCATCCCGACCAAGCAAGGCGGCAGATTGGCAAAAAACGTCGCGACCGATCCGCGACGCAAGGTCTTGCGAATGACAACATTCCCATGAGCGTCAACGCCATGAACCTCAAACACGTATTTCGCCAAGTCCAAGCCAATTCGAACGACCTGCATGATGATCCTCCCTCGCTGCAGTCCACGTCCGACATTCGACCTAGCGGGTGGGCGGGGTCCATACCATTGGTGGCCGCGGTGCAAGAGGAATCTGACAGTTGAGCGACGCGTTCGGGTGCGGTCATGTATTCGGCCTCACATGATGGTGTCTCCGTCAAGCACTGATGTTGGCAAACTGTGATCCAAGGCGGAGCTCTCATTTCTGCAGGCTTCCCTGCAAAACCTCACATCCGGCGGGAATTGATCCCAACCACTGTCCTGCATTCGGGACGGGAGAGCTCCAAGAGAACGGCACCACTCTGTGTAAACGGCGCCGGTAGCGCCATGCCGAATAACGGCGACGTTCCCTCGGATCGCTGGACTGCTGTGCTTTCGCAGTGCCGGGCCAATCAGGCAGCAGGTTTGAAGACTGCGCCTTCAGGCAACACACCGTCGACGACGAACCTCCACAACGCGATCAGCAGTTTTCGGGCCAGGGCCACCACCATGATTTTGCGAACACGCCGCCCCGTTGATCCAACCCGTTCGCGGAACCAACAAACCTGAGCAGCAGCGGGCTGGTAGCGTGTCCATAACCACACAAGCTCGACCATCACTGTTCTGACCCGCCGGTTGCCGGCCTTTCCAATACCCTGCTCACGGTCGATCCCGCCGCTGCTGTATGGCGAGGAAGCCAGACCGGCGTATGATCCGAGTGCCTTGCCATTGGCGAAGCGACGTACGAACGCTTCGCGCACCAGCACGGTCGCGCTCTGAACGCCGATGCCACGCAGGCCGGTAAGCTGCTGGATCATCTTACTAGCTTTGTCGGACGCTTCTGTTTCCACCACTGCATCACGCTCACGCTCCAGCTCTGTAGCGCGACAATCAAAATCGTGATTGTCGCGACAATCAGAGCCGCCCCGCACATCGGGGCGCTCAAGCACTGAGCGCATCACGGGTTCGATTGTTCGTCCGGCGTCTCTGGCTGTAAATCCTGGCCCTTCGGGCCACCGCCGTTGGCGGCTTCGGGATTGACAGCCAGAGACGCCGGACGGCTTGTTCAACCATGAGATGTGTCGCTGATTGTCGCTGACCATGCCCTCCTGATTGTCGCGCGACACAGCTCAGCGATCTGCGTGAGCACCAATTCCAACCGAGTAAGCAAACGCTTGATCTTGGCATGTGCGTTTGCGGGTAGCGGCTCGCCGAGACCAGTCTGCAATTCGACCAGACGACGCCATCTGTTGCGGAGCAATGGGTTGTAATCGCTCACGCCGAGCGTTGCCAGGACAGCTCCGATCCGGTTGATCAGACCGATGCGCTCGGAGATGAGTTCGGTTCGTTCGCGAATACCACGTCGGGCATCCTCATCGACCTCGTCGGGAACCGGCACCATCGAGCACACGCGCGGCTCGCCTCGCAGCCAGGCGAGAAGTGTCCGAAGCAACAACTCGGAATCAATACCGTCAGACTTCGCGCGGCGCATCCGACGATCAACCGGCACGCTGGAAGGTTGGATAACGTGTACTTCTACTCCATGCCTCATAAGCCAGCGCGCCAGCCAGAAGCCCGACCATCCAGCCTCGTAAACAGCGATCACGCGCGCGATGCTGCGGCCTGTGGTGGCGGCGCGGGCGCGATATCCGTCAATGGCCGCCAGCAATGCTTCGGTTTCCTGGTTGATCGTACGCTTCGCTTTAGTGTGCGGCAGCCCAGGCACTTGCGCTGCAAGCACCCAACTTTTGTTGCTCACTTCAATCGCGAGCACGAGCGTCCTCTCATAATCCACAGCGGCAGGTATCGGAGCGGCGACGATCAGCGACATCAAAAGATCCTCCAGTTTGGGACGGTCAGCAGCCTAGCTGCCGCATCACCTTCATAGGATCTGTTTTCGCCCGGAGGCTTGCCTCTGTGACGATGCGACCACTATGGCCGCTGGCCGTGATGTAATCCGCTGATTGGATCCCAAACAACCACGCGCGCTCAAGTATCGCGTGACCCGTCACGGGTTCTCCCAATCGACGGTCTCGACCGTTCGCATCAATGCCGTCATCACCCCTGCAGTTCGTGAACGCACAAACACAACTCATCTTGCCATCGACAGACCCCTTTGGGCCGCTGCCACAAGCGCAGGTGCGCGATAAGTGCCACCCTTGGCCAGCAACGCCCAAGCGATGCGGGCCGTCTTGTTGGCAAGCGCCACGGCCGCCACCTTGAACGGTTTGCGAACGAGAAGCCGCGTTAGCCAGGGATACTTCTCAGGGTTCTGGCGCGCGTACCGCAACACCGCGACGGCTCCGACCACCAGAATGCGGCGCAAATAGCGATCTCCCCGTTTCGAGATCGGGCCGAGCCGCTGCTTGCCGCCGGTCGAGTCCTCGCGCGGCACGAGTCCAATCCAGGCCGCAAAGTCACGACCTGATCGAAAAACCGTCGGATCCGGGACGGTCGCGACGATCGCGGTCGCCCCGGCAACACCGATTCCGGGGATCGTCTCCAGCCGCCGGCTCGCCTCGTTCGAGCGATGTTGCGCCATGATCCGTTTCTCGATCGATCCAATCATTGTCTGCATCGCCGTGAACTCCGCCGCCAGAACCACAAGGCTCGCATGAGCATCGACTGGCAACCGCTCATCCCCCTCGCTCGCAATGATCAGCAACAGCTCCTTAACCCCTTGGCGCCCTTGCGGAGCCACGATGCCGAACTCGGCCAAATGCGCCCGCAACGCGTTGATGACCTGGGTTCGCTGCCGCATCAAAAGATCGCGTGCTCGGTGCAGCATCAGCCGGCCCTGCTGCTCGGGAGATTTAATTTGTACGAAACGCATGGTCGGCCGCCGCACGGCCTCGCAGATCGCCTCAGCGTCGGCGGCATCGTTCTTGTTGCGCTTGACGTAGGCCTTCACGTCCTTCGCCGGCATCAGTCGTACCAGGTGACCAAGCTTCATGAGTTCACGCGCCCAATAATGGGCGGTGGCGCACGCTTCCATGCCGACCAGACACGGCGCGAGCGCTTTGAAGAATTCCAGAACCTGGCGCCGCCGTAGCTGCTTCCTAACAACGACCCTTTCAGCCGCATCGATCCCGTGAACTTGAAATACGTTCTTGGCGATATCCAAACCGATCGTGGCGATTTGCATGTCGACAGCTCCCTGATGTGATTCGCTGACAACGATTACCCTATCGGAGCTCGCTGCCGGGGGGAGCGGCCACCGTCCACCACATCAACCACGACATCCTGATGGGGCTTATTGCCAAGCGGGTTGCCGACAAGTGCATCCTGAAGCTCATCCGCGGCTTCCTCACTGCGGGTGTACTGGAAGGAGGCTTGGTCAGCCCGACGGAGGAAGGCACGCCGCAGGGCGGGCCGCTCTCGCCGCTGTTGTCGAACCTGATGCTGGACGTTTTGGATAAGGAACTGGAAAAGCGCGGCCATCGCTTCGTGCGCTACGCCGATGACTGCAACATCTATGTGCGCAGTCAGCGCGCTGGCGAGCGGGTGATGGCCGGCATCGAACGGTTCCTCGCCAAACACTTCAAGCTCAAGGTCAACAAAGCCAAGAGTGCGGTGGCCAAACCGAGCGTCCGTAAGTTCCTGGGCTTCAGCTTCACGGGCGGGAAAGAGCCGCGACGGCGCATCGCGCCGCAGGCCATTGCTCGCTTCAAAGCGAAGGTTCGGGAGCTAACGCGGCGCACGCGCGGACAAAGCTCGGGCAGATCGTCAAGGAGCTGTCGCGCTATCTCATCGGATGGCGCGGCTACTTTGGGTTCTGCCAAACTCCATCGGTGATGCGCGCGCTTGACGAATGGACCAGGCGGCGGTTGCGCGCCATCGCCTGGAAGCAGTGGAAGCGCGGACCCAAGCGATTTGCCGAGCTGCGACGCCGCGGCGTCGGCCGGGACCTGGCGGCGCAAACCGCCGGCAGCCCACATGGCCCTTGGCGGCTCGCCAACAGCCCCGCGCTCACCATCGCCTTGCCGACAGCCTTCTTAAGTTCGCTCGGCCTATCTTCTGTCGCGCCACCACGACCTGCCTAATCCATCGAACCGCCGGATACGGACCCGTATGTCCGGTGGTGTGGGAGGGGAGGAGTCGTGAGACTCCCCCCTATCCCGATTCATCTCCGCGAGCGGTCCACCTGCGTGCACATTCGACCAAGTATCGTTACGGGACTAATCGGCCGATTTTTCAACGTGACGATACCGAGGTTGAGGGGACGGAGCCGTAAGTTGACCGGCAAGAGCTCCTTTCCGTCAGGGGTCAGCAGCGCGGATAGTTTACTTGTCGCTGCATTGCTGCACGTTATCAACTGTGTGTGCTCGCCGACCGTCAGAGCCGACGCAAAAATAATGCTCGCCCTTGGGCCTCTGATCGCGCAGAATTGTGCGCACATTGGTGAATGCGGCCCGCAGCCCCACACAGCCTCGATTGAGAGTAAGCCATGATCGTCCGCTACGAATCCGACGGCTCGATTGTCATGATCACCCAAAACGATCACGCCCAGCTATCGGGGTTGTTCGCCGCACATTGGGGCAATGAAAAGTTTGAGAGGCCGCAGCCCTACGCTTCGCTCGTGCGCGCTGCCATGTTTCACGACCGCGGCTGGATTCGCTACGAAACCGGACCACAGCTCAACCCCGAGACCGGCAAGACGCCGAACTACCGGGAGGTGCCCAACGACCGCGCGCAACTCGAAGCCTTCGAATGGGCGGGCGACTGGCTGAGCAACATTGACGCCTATGCGGGACTGATGATCTCTAAGCACCGGACCGGCCTGTGGCAGGGACGTTACGGCGTCATGACCTACCCGCCCGCAATCCGGCGCGGCACGCCGGCGCCGGAGATCACGGCGTTCATCGCGCGCAGCGAGGCCAAGCAGAAGACAGCGGCGGAAAGGCTTGATCCTAAGGAACTCGCGATCAACTACAATTTGCTGCAGGTCTGGGATATGTTGTCGCTCTACATCTGCAGCACTGAAGTGCTCAAGCCCGATCGTCTCGAGCCGGTGCCGGTCGCCTATTCCGGCGCGGCCGGGGTGAGCATGACGCTTACGCCGCTGGACGCCACGACCATCGCACTCGACCCCTATCCGTTCGATCAGCCTTCAGTGACCACAAACCTGATCCACCGGCGGTTGACGCAGGCCAAGTTCAAGGACTCCGCCGAGCTGCAATCCGTGTACTTCAAGACTGCGCCGCAAATCGCCTCGTTCAGGCTGGTGCCGCCCGTACTGGCGTAGTTTGGCGGTCGGCGCGCTGACGCGGCCGCAGAAGGATCTTGCCGATCGTGTCGCGGCTTTCGATGGTGCGATGCGCCTGGGCCGCGTCCTCCAGAGCGAACGTGCTGTCGA
Organism: uncultured Alphaproteobacteria bacterium; assembly: GCA_963729965.1. Taxonomy (GTDB): domain Bacteria; phylum Pseudomonadota; class Alphaproteobacteria; order Rhizobiales; family Xanthobacteraceae; genus BOG-931. The sequence goes on along the minus strand of CAVSPX010000002.1, from coordinate 392,636 downwards.
TACGCGGCTTGAGTGCGCCCTCCGCGAGCCATCGCAGGACACCATCGCCGCGTTGCCGCCGCTCCTCCTCCGTGGCCGCGTAGGCGTTCAGCCCGGTGCGCGTAAGATAGACGGAGCCAGCCGTCAGCAGTTGCCGGACGTCGAGCGGCGGCACCAGCCCGCTCGCTTCGCCATAAAGCGCGAGCAACCCCCGCGGCCGCAGACAAGCCAAGCTTTGCTCGAAGGTGTCCTTGCCGACCGCGTCGTAGACTACGTCGACCCCGCGGCCGCCCGTCGCGCGCTTCGCAACGTCGACGAGGTCGCCGTTGCAATAAACAACCACATGGTCGGCGCCGTTCGCCGCCGCGACCGCAGCCTTCCCAGGCGTCGAGACGGCGGCGATCACCGCGGCACCGCGAAGCTTGGCGATCTGCGTCAACAGCAGACCGACACCGCCTGCAGCCGAATGGATTACACAGCTTGCGCCGCGTTCGAGCGGAAATGTGGAGCACGCGAGGTAATGCGCAGTCATGCCTTGGAACAGCGTGGCCGCCGCGGTTTCGCAGCTCACGTTATCGGGAAGAGCGAACACTTGCGCCGCCGCGATGATCTTCCATCGCGCGTAGGAGCCGGTGGACTGCACCCATGCCACGCGATCGCCGACCTTAAAGCCGCACACATCGGCGCCGCACTCGCGGATGATGCCAGCGCCTTCGTTTCCCAGCGCCAACGGCAGCGTCTGCTTGTACAGACCGCTGCGCAGCTGCGTGTCGAAGAAATTGACGCCGGCGGCTTCAACCTCGATCAGTAATTGATCGGGCTTAAGCGCCTGCAGCGGCAGCTCGTCCAGCCTCAGACACTCCGGCCCACCATGCTGGTGGACCCGAACAACCGCATTGGTTGTTATCGTCATGCGTCGCATCGAGCATTGGTGGTTTCCCACTTTGTCACTGTGATGCGCAATTGCGACAGGGGTCAAGGCACGGCCGTCATCAGCCAAAATGGGCTTCGGCAAGCAAGATACGGCAAGTAGAGGAGAGGCAACTCGGCACGCGGTGCGGCAGTATCGCTGGCATGTGCCTTGCATTATGCTTGCAGTAGAAATGGCCCGTTGGTGCGTCCGCTATGCCCCCCATGAAGCATCTCCGCGCAGCCGCCGCGTCTCCTCGGACCAGCGTCGACAGCGCCCAGCCGCTGATCCTGGCGCGTGGTCTTTCGAAGACCTATGACACCCCGGACGCGCACCAGGTCACCGCGCTCAAGAATCTCGACTTCGAGATTTACGACGGCGAGTTCGTTTCGGTCGTCGGCCAGAGCGGATGCGGGAAGTCGACGCTGCTCAAGGTGCTGGCCGGCCTGCTGCCCTATTCGGAGGGGTCGGTGCAAGTGAACGGCAAGCCGCTGCGCGGTCCTAGTCCCGAAGCGGCTGTCGTATTCCAGTCCCCGGTGCTGCTGCCATGGCGGACGGTGCTTGAAAACGTGCTGCTGCCGATCGAATTCCGCAAGCTGCCGCGATCGCGCTACCAGCAGAGCGCGCTCGACCTCCTGGAACTGGTCGGGCTTCGCGACTTCGCGCGGCGTTATCCGTTCGAGCTTTCCGGCGGCATGCAGCAGCGTGTCGCGATTGTGCGGGCGCTGGTGCAGGATCCCCGCCTCTTGCTGATGGACGAGCCGTTCGGCGCCCTTGACGCCATGACGCGCGAGCAGATGAACTTGGAATTGGTGCGGATCTGGAGCCAGAGTCGCAAGACGGTGTTCTTCATCACCCACTCGATTGCGGAAGCGATCTTTCTGTCCGACCGCGTCATTGCGATGACCACCCGACCGGGCAGCATCGCCGATGTCATCTCTATCGACCTGCCGCGTCCGCGCGATCTTTCGATCATCAACACCGAGCGCTTCGGCCGTTATGCCGCACATCTGCACTCCTTGCTGGATGCGCAGGGAGGAATGTTTTGATGACGATGCAAGCCATGGACAGGCAACTGGCCAGGGACGCCGGCGAACCGTCGCGCCAAGCGTCGCCGAGCGTCTTCCGGCGCTATCCGCAGTTCACGATTTCGCCGGCGATCTTCGTTGCGCTCGTGAGCTGCTGGTGGTTCGCCACCGACGTACTCGGCGCACCGGCGTATGTCGTGCCGGCGCCCGAGCAGGTTTTGCGCGCCCTGGTCCACGGGCTAAGTCGCGCACCGTGGGATACAGGGGGCTACTGGTACCATACCGGCATCACCGTCTGGGAAGCGCTGCTTGGGCTTGCGATCGGCTCAATTCTGGGTGCGCTGCTGGGGTTTGTCATTTCCCATTGGCCGATCCTCGGCAGGAGCTGGTACCCCTACATCGTCGGCTTTCAATCGTTGCCCAAGGTCGCTCTGGCGCCGTTGATGGTGGTGTGGTTCGGCTTCGGCCTCGAAGGCAAGGTGTTCATCACCGCCGTGATCACCTTCTTCCCGGTGTTGGTGAACACAATGGCGGGCTACCAATCGGTGGAGCCCGAGCGGATCGAGCTTGCACGCTCCTGCAACGCCAGCGAATGGCACCTGCTTTCGAAGGTCATTTTCCCGAGTTGCTTGCCGTTTCTGTTTGCCGGACTTAGCGTAGGCTCGGTGCTGGCGATCCTCGGGGCGGTGGTCGGTGAATTCGTCGGCGCCAGCGCCGGTCTTGGCATGCTGCTGATGCAATACGATCAGCAGATGGAGCTCGCACCGCTCTTTGCGGTCATCCTATTGCTGGCCGTCATTGGCTTTCTGATGAATTACGCCGTGAGCCTCGTGGAGCGCCGCTATTGCTTCTGGGCGCAACGGCTGAACGCATCGGCACGGCGGTGACCATGCATTCAACTTGATCGGAGACGAGACCATGCTGACCTGTTTCAGTCGTGCCGCACTTGCACTGGCGCTCGCGGCCGCGTGCATCGGCATCACCGCCGGCAACGCGCAAACGCTCAAGAAAATGACCTTGGTGCAGATGCATCCGATCATGGGCGTCGGCGAGGAGGTATTCCTTTATGCAGTGCCCAAGCACCTCGGCTACTTTGCGGCGGAAGGGCTCGACATGCAGATACAGAACACCCAGACCGGCATGGTCTCCGCGCAGCTGCTACAGTCCGGCAACGCCCAGGTCGGCACCACCGCAGGCGACGCGATCTTGTCGGTGGATGAGCAGGGCGGCGATCTGGTCTCCTTCTTCAATCTCAAACGCAATCCCGGCACCTTTCTGGTCGTGCTACCCAACTCGCCGATCCACGGACTTGCGGATCTGAAAGGCAAAACCATCGGCGCGCCCTCGTTTGGAGCCGGCGGAGGATTGGCGTTGAAGCAGAACCTGACGGAGGTCGGCATCACGCCTGACCAATACACAGCGATTGCGACCGGCGCCGGACCTTCAGCGGTCGCGGCGTTGCGCAGCGGCAAGATCGACGCGCTGGTGATGTGGGATGCGATGCTTGCGGCGGCCGAGAACACCGGCCTGACGCTGCGCATCGTCCACATTCCGCTGCAAGACAAGATGGTCGGCACGACGCTGGCGACATCGGCGGCCTTCGCCAATGCGCACGCCAAGGAAGTCGCAGGCTACTGCCGCGCCATGACTAAAGGCTTGGTCTTTACGATGACCAACAGGGCCGCCGCCATCCGCATCCTATGGGACGAGTTTCCGAACATAAAATCCGGGAGCACGGATGATGCCACCGCGCTGAAGAACGGTGTGCACATCATGGACCGCTTTCTCGACATGGCGCTTCAGGGCCAGGCCGAGAATTCGCCTCTCGGCGAATTCATACCCGCAAATTGGGAGAACACGCGCACGGCTTTTAAGACCCTGGGCACCCTGAAAGGTACCGAACCCGCCACTGCCGCATACACGACAAAGTTTCTCGCGGCCTGCAACGACTTCGACCACGCTGCCGTCGTCACAGAGGCGAAGGACTGGAAACCATAGCGCTCAAGCCCGGAAGTTTCGCGGTTGGATCGGTGCCGATCCCGCAAATCCTAGCCGGCGAGATTGGCGTTACTTCAGCTCTTGGCCCACTTGGCGGTTCATTGCGAGGCAGCTCGGAATTGACCAACCCCGCGCCCGTCACCGTGTCGCTCGCAATCAGCGCCGACTTCGTCGGAATAGGCAAGGGGCGATCGGCATTCACTCGATTGGCAGCGCCGGCCAGATCATGGCTCGCCTTAACGTTCTCGCACGCCGCCTTGATTTCCAATCGCCGCGGGCCATCTGCTCCGCCCTAACGATGCAGTGTTAATTCGGAGCGAGACCGCATCGAGCCCATCGTTCTCAATCTCCACAAGCGAATTCGGACTGCCGGCGCAGCGCCGCGATCGTTCTTGCGAACCTGGTCATGACCGCGTGAATAGGATTGCTCGCGCGCATGGCTTTTCTCCCTCGGTTTGCAAATTTTATCGGCCAAGATGCAGTCAAGCTGCATTGACAAAAATCAAAATGCTTCGAGCAAAAGCGGAAACGGACTAAATACTCTGCTACTTTCGGGTTGAGCCCTCCCGCTGGGCAGAACATTGCCGCGCGACAGCCTCTGCTCCTCCTTTGGACAGCGGGAGGGCTCACCGCTTCGGGAAGTGTAATTGTTCCGATATTTGTTGGGTTTCTGGCGCGCCCGAAGAGATTCAATCTCCTGACCGCAAATTCGCAGTCTGGTGCTCGCTAACCGCGAGCGAATTCACCGGCAAGGAGGCGCACCTTATGTTGCCGTGTGAGCTCCGTGTGAATAAAGGCAAAACTCACACGGCTCAATAAGGTTGCCCCGGCACGATCTTCATTAAGTCTTTGAAGTTATTGCGCCATTATGGTGGACCAACCGAGGTCAAACTGGGCACTGGTTTATAGCCATCCCCCGCTCGTCCAAACAACGGAAATAGCTGCTGTTTTTGGAGGTAAGCGCCCCTACGAGTTTCGGTAGGAGCGCGGACGCCCCGGAGAGGCTATGCTTTTCCGCCCCAGCGGAGAGGCGCTCATGCCCGTCTACGACGAGCGCAACATCCTGCATATCGGCCCGCCGCAGCGCGCGGGCGATCCTGAAGTCACACCTGCGCTGGCCGACGCGGTGCGCAAGCGCATCAAGGACGTGGGCGGACATCTGGCGGTTTGGGCAATCCTGCACGAGGACCGCTACGATTCACCTTCCTATGCCGATGATGAAGACGACGGAGATTCCGGTCTGTCGCTCTGCGGCCTGGCGCTCAACAGCGTGGACGCACAGCGCCTTGCCGATCTCGGGCCGAAGTCCGAATTCAGCCGCTGGATCGTCAAGGGTTACCAACTCGGGCTGGTCGATGACCGGCCGGCGGTCGTGAACCCCGGTGCTTCGATGGACGGATTCACCATCAAGATCTGGTGCTCATCCTGTCCGAAATCCCGTCCGGACAGACCGCCTCGAAGCTATGTACGGGAACGGGCCGTCGCAAGGACGGCCCGTTCGTATCCCTGCCCGATAAATAAAAACGGCGCGTTCGCGGGGGCGAACGCGCCGTTTGCTTTGCTGTGGATCAATCAATATCGGTTTCGTCCTCGCTGTAAACTTCCAACGCTTCTGCCGGGGGCGTTCGGATCGACGGATTGAAACAGCATCGCCTCGGGAAAGCGTTTGCCCAAGTGAGATCTACGTGCCAGGCTTACCGCTGATCGAAAACTCCATGTTTTTTACGTAATAAACTAGGCGGGCTGCATGGCTGGAAACCCATATACAGAGCCTCCGTATCGGCAGGTGCTGGTCAACATTGGAAACCGCTTCGTCGTCTTCGGCACGCAGCAGTCATTGCCGATGCCGGTCAAATTCGGACCGGAGGACGCTCAACGGCCTAAGCGCCGCGTCGGCGACGAAACAGAGCTCGATGAGCGGCGCATCATCGAAAGTATCAAGGTGTCCGATGCCCACATCGTGACGCATGAATTGCCAAATACACAGGTGGACTTCGCTCTCCGCGATAATGGCAACGTGACGACGATCGTCGAATTCAAAGTACAAGACCGGGCACCTCGGCAGCGAGAAATCGAGGCTATCTTCAAGGCCGTGCGTGAGGCTCAGCCCAATCAAGCTACGCAGTTCGAGGTCTGGTATCTAAACGCCGAACGCCTTCACTTGCAGATTTTCTGGCGTGATCCGGTCGTCGTCGCCAATCATATCGAACTGGCTGCACTTGATGTATGGGATTACGGCAACGAAGGCGACAAAGTATTCAGACGCGCGCAAGTCGTAGAGCGGGTCGAAGATTGGGTAAAGCGCATCGACGTCCTGTACGGACGGATCGCAGACTGGGCCGCGAAGCACGGCTTGCGCTCCGAGCGCAAACGAACCGTGACCATGGCGGAAGAGTTGATGGAGCGATATGCAGTCCCGGACCGGGAACTTCCGGTGCTGGACGTGCTTCGCGGTGAAGATCCCGTCGCCAGTTTTGTTCCTAGGGGATTGTGGATCATCGGTGCAAACGGCCGCATCGACATCATTACGAAATCCGGATTTAGGTTCCTTACCGATCAGGGACGAAACGGAGCGCCGAATTGGGTTGTCATCGATACTCAGGACCGCAGAAAGGCGAACGAATTTAATGAGGACTCTTTCCAGTTAATCATGGGTCAGCCATGAGCAAGCTGACCGAAACGCAACAGGCATACGACAAAATCTCGGAGCTTCTGAACGCTGAGATTCTCAAGAAGGGTAGTAACGCCAATCAACTTAGGCGATTCCAAGAGGCTCTCGATGTCGCGTTCTACCTCTTAGAGTCTGTCCGGGAACATCAGGCCGGATTACAAAGTTTTCGCAGCATGAGGCGGATTGATGCGAGGCGCAAGAACGACAGCGCCTTGCGATTGAGGTTCTCCCAGTCCTTCGCGAGCCGTCGGCAACGGTTGAGCCACGCAATGGTACGTTCGACGACCCAACGGCGTGGGAGAATGACAAAACCTTTGGCGTGATCAGAGCGCTTGACGATTTCAGTTTCGAGGTGAGGCAGAATTTTCGCCAAGGCCTTTTGGAATTCCGGCCCCTGATAGCCACCGTCGGCAAACAACTTTTTCAAGAACGGATACATCCCGAAAAGGGTTGCAAGGAGCAGGACGCCACCGTCGCGATCCTGGATATTGGCGGGATGAACGATCGCGTGGAGCAACAAACCCAGCGTATCTACGAGAATATGGCGCTTCTTGCCCTTGATCTTTTTGCCCGCATCATAGCCAGGCGGATCGATGCAGGCCCCCCTTTTTCAGCGCTCTTCACGCTTTGGCTATCGATGATGGCGGCGGTGGGACTGGCCTCTCGTTCGCCTTGCTCGCGGCACTCCACATATAGGGCGTGATGGATCCGATCGAGCGTGCCGTCGTAGCTCCACAAATCAAGATAGTCGAAAAGAGTGCTGCGTGGCGGCAGATCTTTCGGGATCGCCCGCCACTGGCACCCCGTGCTCAACACATACATGATCCCGTTCATCACTTCGCGCACGTCGACGTGCCGCTTGTTACCACCACGCTTGGCCGGTGGAATAAACGGCTCGACATGCGCCCATTCGTCGTCGGTCAGATCGCTCGGATATCGTAGCGCGCTACGGTCGTAACGCCTGCGGTTTTTCGCCGTCCACATCGGTGACCATCCTCGAATCAGGCCACCACTCTTGAATCACAAATGATTCATTGGATTCAACTTGTTCTCGGACAGACACTTAGGATGGGCTCAATTCGAGCATTTGGTGCGCCGGGAAGCCGAAGCGCAAATCGAGATCGAGGCGCGGGCAAAAGGCCGACACGGCGTTGCGTGGCAATATATGAAGCAGAATATAAAGGCCCTATCGGTCAGGCAGCGGCTCAACATGATATTTCATGCCAAAAACAAAATTCTAGACAAACTGCATTCGGACTATGATGTCCGTAACGAAGCTGGTCACAACTACAAAATGCTGCCCGGTGAAGCTCGTGACGTGTCGGCTTGGATCCAACATCTCGAAGAGTTGGTCAACAATTTTTAATGCTCGGTCTCGCAAGGGGATCGGAACACAACCATCGCCCTTTCATCCTGCGACCGGTCGGCACTTTTTGAGCCCGCGCCTCGGCTAGGGCCTCTGAATATCCGCAGCGGCGACTTAGAGTCCGTACTTGTAGACGCTTCGCACAGGAGACTTAGAGACCTTTTCGATGGCCTCTTCTATGAGAGCAACCGCCTTACTATCTCCGATGGATTTAAGATGGGACTTGGCCGCCTCCAATTCCTCCTTGTCCAGAAGCTCGGGCTCAAGGCTCGCTACCTCATGAAGGTTTGTCGCTGCATGTTCCCGCTCTTGCGGATCGGCCGTGTGGAGTCGCATGAAGTAAATACGCAATACGCTGGGAATTGAACTTGCAATGGCCTTCAATGCAGCATTAGCCGGCGCTTGAACATACCAATCTTCATCATAGACCGATAATCTTTGCAGCACATCAACCGGCACTCGATCTGGAGCGTACTGCGCAAGGTCCATGCAAATCGAAGCCGCGGTAGATCGTACAGAAAAATTGCTGTGGCTCGCCATCTCAAAAAGCTGCGAACGGCCGATAATCCACGGAGCCAAGCGCACGCAGCCTTCGATTAGGGGAAGCGCCTTCCAAAACAGGTCCTCAACCGAGCAATTTTGATACTTTAAAAGGGCATCGAACAACTCATTGCGCCCACTGGCGTCAGTGACCTTTAGCAGCTCTAACGCAACCTCATCACTGGTTTTCATTTCGCCCGGCACCACGCGTCTGAGAAGACGTTCAACGTCTTCATTTCTCTCAAATTCACCGGGGCTCGCCGGCTGCGAGGAAGCTTTGGTTTCGGCGTGAGCCCGAGCGTCTCCGGGCCAGACATGGGTTGCGAGCATCTCAAAAGCCAAGGCAGCCGCATTTTCAGCCGCTCTGGGTTGCGATCCGGATGCATCCGCCTCTTTCTTGCCGCTGAGAAGATCGGAAATGCCGCGTACAACGATGCCCTCTACATTCGGGTTCAATTGCAAAGCTTCGAGAAAACCGCGGCCTTCCATTTCAACAGCGAGCGCATCGCTGTAGTGTTCACGAATGAAGCGGGCTATTTCGGCTTTGTCGGAAGCGACAACTTTCTCGCCCGCGGCGATCGGACCAACGAATCCGCGCGGGGTTGTCGCTTGCTCGCCCTTAATGCGGGCGGTCCATTTAGCGGCCTGTATTACGGCCCGCGCTCGCTGATCCAGAGGGTAGGAAGATCGACCAACATCCGCTCTCGCGATGAACCGCTCGGCTGTGGCTCTTCCGCGTTCGTAACCATGGACGCAGGTGGCGACGACGACGTCACCAATATCGACATCTTTAATTCCGCCGGCGATGCCAACAAACAGTGCCAGGGAGGGCTCGAAGCCAGTGATCGCTCGCTCGGCGGTGACGGCGCTCGGCGCGTTGCCGGCGCCCGCTTCTGCAACCCTTACCTCCCACTCAGCAGCTCCATCTTTGAAAATGCCTTCATAAAAAATCGTGCCTTTGACAGGCGCCGCCTCTTTTACTTCCGCGAGGTGCGAAAGCACCGCGGTCGTTTCTAGACCGAGGGCCGTCAGTATAAGAGCTCGGCGTTTAACGGGAGAAAGGACCTTGTGAGAGGATGAGGCAGCGTCGGCTGGTTTGGCACCAGCGGCCGACGAGATATAAATCTGCTGCGCGCTCTGGAGAAGTTCGAGAACCTTATGCGCAAGAATGGAGCGACTATGATAATTCGTGCTCTGCTCTCTGATTTTGCGATACTCGGTATACAACTCCCGACAAGCGCCGCCATAGTATTGCGCCATTTCTAGAAGGATTGCAGAGGCCTCCGCCTCCCAGCGCATGAAGTTCTGCGTATCCAACGCCTCATCCGTGACCTTCCCATAAGACTTGCTCTCAGCGAAGTTTGAAATTGAAGGCGCAATTTTCGGCGCTTCCGCAATCAGGCGATCTAGAATTGTTTTTGGTTCGCTATTGGGCATGGCTACGTCGAAATCGAGGAGCGTGTGAGCCAATCAGTCCACGCGGTCAAGAAAGAGCAGAAGGCACACTGGCTGATACGGAGCACATTCAGCCCAATAACTCGCCTGTGCTCGTCCTTTTCACTCGACATAAAGGCATACATCGCTGCCGGCTTGTCCGTGGCCATGCCATCCTTGTCGAGGTACGCAATTCCGCCATGCGCGAGCGCGTTGCGCAGCACGCGAAGGATGACACTGGCCCGCGCATCTTTGGCGCGGACAAAAGCCTCGTCCGTGCCCAACGCCTTCAGCAAATCGGCGGGGCATCCATCCGAAACATTGAACACAGGGCGATATATTGGGACGTAGCTCCAACCCGGAACGCAGAACGGAGCGTCTCCGAATTTGCGACCTGCACCGAAAGCGCCAATCACCTCTTTCGATAGGTCGGGATCAAGGCTCCTGTCATCCCCAACTTGGCCTTCATATTCAGAAGGCGTGTAAATTCGCTCAATCGGAATAACGACCATCGGCGTCGCCATGGCCAACAGGAACGTGGTGTCCAGTGGGCCACCGAATTCACCGTCGTCGGGCAAGCCCTTTTGAATCAAGGGGAGAGCGTGGCGTACGAGACTGCCGCACCGTTGAGCGATGTCACGGCTGTAATGCTCCGGCCTCATTGTCCCGCTCCGGTATTGCCGACGCCCTGCGGAGGAGCCATCCGCGCTCTCTGGCCCTTCATCCGCTCAGAATAGCGGCGGACGAGTTCCGCCTCGGGCGGAAAGATGTCGTGGAATCCGTTGTTGAGATTCTCCGCCATCTTCGCAACGACACCGACGATCCGGTGAGCCGAAGCCTGAGATTCATGGATTTCCTGTCGCAGCCTTACCGTCGTGTCACGGCTGTCTTTGAGGTATTTTTCGTCCACCACGCCGCCGTTGTGTTCGTAGACATGGCGGCGGTGGAACATGAGCGTGGCGAACGCAACATCATCCGGCTTTAGGCCGTCGAGAATGTCGATGTCGAAACCGGCCTTCAACTCCGCAGCCGTTGTCTCCAGATCATGGAAACGCATCCGCTGTAGTCGGCTCTTACGCGCGGAACGCAGAGGAACGCGGCGGACGAGTTCCTTGGCATACTGAGCGACGAAAGTGTCGAAAGCCCCGACGGCATCGGCAACGCAAGACTCATACCCGCCTCCGGCATTGGCCCGTGCGCGCAGCTTCGGGAGAGTATCGTTCTCAAGCTCGTGGAGATCGTTACGCATGCCGCAGGCTGAGCAGTAGCAGAACTTGCCGATGATATCGTTGAAAGCACCGCAGGCGGGGCACGTAAAGCTTTTTTGCTGGCTTTCTTCCGCATAATAGAATGGCGGCTTCTCAGCATCTTTCCCAACAGCGTCTGCGACCGGGTCCATATCGATCAGATGTTCGCCATCCTTTTCGTCGGCGAGCGCCTGACGTAGACGCTCGCAATATTGGGCGACGAAGCGCTCCTGGGCTTCGGTGAGGAAGAGATGACGGTCGCCGGTGCTGGCGCAATAAGGACACATCACAGGCGAACCGGCGCTGCGCCAATATCCACGACAGGCATAGCATTGGTGGCCGAACTTTCCTTCGCTGTCGGAACTGATAAAGACAGGAAAACAACCCGGCACGGGCGGAGGATTCCATGGCGTGCCGATGCCCCCCATATTGATGCCGGCAACAGCTACACCTTGCGGCAGCGCCCAGACGGCGAAGAGAGCCGCGGGACGCGGGCTCTGATGCGTCCAGCCAACCTGATACTGGCGGCGCCCTTCAGCATCGGTGACGACATTGAAGTTGACCTTGCCGCCCGTATGACCAATCTCTTGAAACTCCTTTTTCTGCATTGTTTGTCTCGGGCGCTATCGGAATTCCGGGAAATCGTCATGTGTCAGCGACACGCGCCGGTCAGCGCTGACGCGGCCTGAAGTACCGAGTGCAGTGGCTGCGGCGTCGAGAATGGCGGCACGATGCTCATCAAAGACGCGTAGGTATTCGGCGTCCTCGGGCGTACCGCGGAAGCGTCCGAAGTCATCGAGTATCTCGCGCGGGATGAGCACGGCGTACTCGTTACCTCGCCATTCGATGGGGATCATCAGTTCGCCCCACCGGCCCAGCTTCACGGGTCGCCGCAGCACAGTCGGTCGCCCTGTGGCGAGACGGACACCGGGACCGAGGTGGTTGTCGCCGGAAATGAAGACGACGCCATCGTTCTCCAAGGCACGGCGGATCGCCTTAAGACCTTCAATCTCGCCGCCGCGTCTCTCCTTCTCGTAATCCCGGACTGTGCTTAGGCTCACGGCAGCCTTCTCGGCGAGTTGGTCTTGCGACCAGTCGAGGAGTGCGCGGGCGGCGCGGATCTGAGGTGGCGTAAGAGGTGCCATATCGGCCATAGCAGTCGATTTAGATTCTATGGGGCGCGCGGCGAGGCAATGGCATCATCGTCGCTGCAAACGGCAGACAACAGATGGAGCACTCTATGGCACCGCCAAACGAATTGAACAGATCTCTTAAATCTCTCGAACAAGATGCAACGTTGATCGCAGTGATCGAGATGGGCCAGTCAAGTTGGCTTGTCGCCGGCATTGTGCCGGGCGTCGAACGCCAGCCGCTCAAGAAACTCGCGCCAGATCAGCAAGAATTACTGCGACTTCTACATCGTTGGCGTGTGGAAGCTTCGAATGCTGGACGCACGATCAAACGGATCGCGGTCGCTTATGAGGCGGGGCGGGATGGTTTTTGGCTGGCGCGCTGGCTACGTATGCACGAAATTGAGGCTTATGTGATTCACCCTTCGAGTATTCCGGTCTCACGCGAGCACCGGCGCGCGAAGACAGATCGTCTCGACACCGACCTCCTCAAGCGCGCCTTTCTCGGCTGGTTGCGCGCTGAGCCGAACCATTGCACGATGGCGGCCATCCCCACGATCGAAGACGAGGACGCGAGGCGCCCAAGTCGCGAGCGCCAAAGCCTGGTCAATGAGCGCACACGCGTCGTGAATTGGATAAGAGCCAATCTCGCCCGTCTCGGGATTCGTGGCTTCCGGCCGACGTTGGCCCAAGCATCGGAACAACTGATGACCTTGCGCACGCCCGAGGGTAGCGCCGTGCCCCCGAATACATTGGCTGAACTGCAACGCGATATGGCTCTTCTGCACTTCGTGAAGAGGCAGATTAAGGAAATCGAGGTGGCACGCCGGGAACGGCTGGCGAGCGTACCAGGAGAAAAACGCAATGCGATGGTCCACCTGTTAGCGCGTGTGGTTGGAGTTGGCGTGGAGACCGCTGACATGCTCGTGCAGGAGGTGTTCTCGCGCAAAGTGCGCGATCGCAGAGCGCTGGCACGATATGCTGGTCTGACCGGAGCGCCGGACGAAAGTGGCAAGAGACGGCGCGAACAAGGACTCGCAAAAGCAGGCAACGCTCGCGTCCGCCGCGGGATGATCGAACTCGCATGGGGGCATCTCTTACATCAAAGGGATAGCGCGCTGTCCGAGTGGTATCGGCGACGAACGGCAGATGCTCGCGGCGGAATCCGTAAGACCATGGTCGTTGGCTTAGCCCGTAAACTCCTTATTGCGCTGTGGCGACTGGTAACCACCGGTGAGGCACCGGCCAGTCTGCGGCTTCGACCAGCTGCCTGATAGCGCTCACCCAATACAACCGAGTTTTGCAGGCCGGCCGTCGGTGCTGAGCTGCAAATGACGATCCGAGGTGGTGGCAACCCGATACTGCACTATGGTCTTTGAGCCGCGGTTTAGAATGGGCCCGTCGCCTCGGAGCTTCGCCGTCGATGCGCATGACTGCATCATGGTCCGATCGACAGAGATCGACCGAATACAAGTTTGCGGCGCGAACTTGCGCCTAAAGGCGAGCTCCCCTCGGAATTGTCATCGTTCCATTCCTAACAGCCGGCGGCGGACAGCCTGCCGCAGTGCTCGTGACCGCCAAGGGCAGATCGGAACGAGGATCTGGTCCTTGCCCGTCAAACAAGGAGATTAAAATGATCACAGATCAGCCTTGACACTTCCCGCCCCATACAAGTGCTATTATTTACTAATGGAAATCGTCTGTCAATAACGGATGGTTTTGAGGTAACGTCAACTGTTCTGTGTCAGCAGGAAGGGGGCGCTGACGCCCTGTGACAAATTTTCGTGGGTAAAGACGGCGAACAGGATGCGGTCCATGCTTGTTTTGTCCTGGAAGGTTCCCATTGGCCGTGTCCTCCGTCTGACTTCGCGAAAGCGACGCTCGATGGCGTTGGTGGTGCGCACGGCGCGTCGCTCGGCTTCGGTTTTGTAGCGGAAGCAGGTGAGCAATTCGTCGAGGTCATTGCGCAAGCAGGAGACCGCCGCCGGATATTGCTGTTGGAATTGCTTGGCAAAGCGCCGCGCGGCCGAACGGGCTGCGGGAGCGTTGGCGGCATGGATGATTTTGTGCAGGGCCCGTTTGATCCTGGGCTGATCGGCTTTGCGGGCCTTGTTGAGAACGTTCCTGATCTTGTGCGCCCAGCAGCGCTGGACAGCAATGTTGGGCAATACGTTGGGCAGGGCTGCGAGCAGGCCGGTGCCGCCATCGACGCAGATCATGTCGAGGCCTTCGCCGGTGAGCCCGCGGCGGTAAAGATCGGCAAGAAACTTCTCCCATTCGGCGGCGCTTTCGCTTGCCGCCAGGCGGAAATCGATGATCTCCTTCTTGCCGTCGTGGCGCAGCCCCAAAGCCACCAGCACCGGCCGGCGCAGAGCGCCGGCGCCGGTCTTGCGGGCGAGCACGACGCCGTCGAGCATCAGCGCCTTGTAGCGGTCCGCCAGCGGCCGGCGATGGAAGGCAGCCACCGCGGCATCGAGCGTCTTGGCGACCTGGCTCACCGTTGCGGGGCTCACCGCGCGCCCGAGCAAAGGCAGCAGCGTCTCGCCTACCTTGCGGGTCGACAAGCCGAGCACAAAGCCGGCGAGGATGACCCGATCGATCTCGCTCGTGCGCCGCGCATAGGCGCGAACAACCTCGGTCGGGCTGTAGCGGCGGGTTCGGGGAACGGCGAGTTCGATGTCGCCGAGTTCGGTCAGAAGGTGCCGCCGGTAGTAGCCATTGCGGCGATCGGCAGCGTCGTCCGCCTCGATCTGGTCGAGATGGCGATCGACCGCCGCGGCCATCTGATCTTCGATGATCTGCGCCAGCGCTTGCCGACCCAGCGGCCGATAACTCTCGCCCCATTCCAGGCCGTCCGCCACCATTGCCTTCACGACCTCAAACGCCATCGGTAGACTCGTGATCGTCGCAGCTCGCTGTGACATGGGGGGTGCTCCGTTGTGTGCTTGGCAGCCACAGTTGGAGTACCCCCTTCCTCGCCTGACACAGAACTCCTTACGTCACCTGGTTTTGACCTACGCCGGGATTGGGCGAGGCTAACCCCTTGACCTTGGCCGCACAAAGCCTCATCTAAACCGGACTTGAAACCGGACTTTTAAGCGGCCTTATATGCAGGTTGTAATGCATCAATTCATTGATATATAATGTGTTATGGCGACAAAGAAACAGGATATTGAAGCGGACATTAAAGCGGCCAAGGATCGGGGCGAAAACGTCTCCGCCATGGAGCCCATGCTCATAGGGGGTGACTCCAAGCATCGCCCGGAGCTGACCGACATGGCGGTCGAACTGGCGGCCAAGAGCGCCGGCTTTCGCCGCTCTCTGCCTGACAGTCTGCTCAGTTCGCTGGCCGATCTGGTCAGGTCGATGAACTGCTACTACAGCAACCTGATCGAAGGCCACGACACCCATCCGATCGACATCGAGCGCGCGCTCAAAGGCGATTACAGCAAGGACGCCAAGAAGCGCGATCTCCAGCTTGAGGCGAAGGCCCATATCGCCGTCCAGCACTGGATCGATACGGGCGGGCTCAAGAGCCCCGCCACAACCGCCGACTCCATCGCCGGAATCCACCGGCGCTTTTGCGAGCAACTGCCGCCCGACTTGCTGTGGGTTGAATACCCCGAGACTAAGGAAAAGATCGAAGTCGTACCCGGAGAGCTGCGCCACCGCGACGTCGCCGTTGGGAGGCATATCCCCGTGAGCGCTCCCGCCGTACCGCGTTTCTTGAAGCGCTACGAGGAAATCTATTCAAAGCTCGGCAAGACCGAGACCATCATCGCCACAGCGGCGGCGCATCATCGCCTTGCGTGGATTCACCCGTTCCTTGACGGCAACGGCCGCGTGGCGCGCCTCGTCTCGCATGCCACGCTGCTCGATGCGCTCGATACTGGCGCCGTGTGGTCGATAGCGCGCGGGCTCGCACGCAACGTCAACGAATACAAGGGGCACCTTGCCGCCTGCGACCTGCCGCGCCGCAATGATCTCGACGGGCGCGGCAATCTCAGCGAAGAGAATCTCGCGGAGTTCACCAGTTTCTTCCTGACCGTCTGCCTCGATCAGGTGAAATTCATGGAAGGGCTGATGCAGCCTGACCAACTCCGCACGCGCATTCTCACATGGGCGGATGAAGAAGTGCGCCTTAACAAACTGCCACCCAAGGCCAACAACATTCTCGAAGCGCTGCTCTATCGCGGCGAACTGCCGCGTGGCGACGCCGCTGCCATCGTCGGCACGGGCGAGCGTCAGGCGCGCCGCGTCGTCTCCGCCCTCATCGATCGAGGCGTGGTCACGTCAGAAAGCACGCGCGCGCCATTGCGCCTCGCATTCCCCGCAGTGCTCGCCTCGCGCTGGATGCCCGGATTGTTTCCGGAGAGGGCAGGCTAATGTCCGGATCAGATTGGCCACCCCGACTAACAGTCGAAATTGCGCCCGTGCTGCGCCTGTTCACGGGTGAAAATTTCTATTCATCAGCGGATGCAGCGCTGCGTGAAGCTGTTCTCAATGCCATCGACGCCATTGGACGACGGCAAGAAACGGAACCTGCGCTAGAACCGCAGATCGATGTCATTTTTGATCGAACGAATCAGACAATAACCATCGCCGACAACGGCGACGGGATGAACCGCGATGACGTGGGCCGCTTATTCACCAAGGTAGGGTCAACCGCCTCGCAGATAGCGAGCGCCGGTGAGAAACGGTATCGCGCTGTCGGTGAGTTCGGGATTGGCGCCCTCAGCTACTTTCTGGTGAGCGATCAGTACGAGGTGCACACCCACAAAACCGGGCACGAGGCGTTCGCCCTTAAGTTCACATCCACCATGCTTGATGGCCAAACGCAGGCGCAAGACCTTCAGGTCACGAGAACAGAAATCGGAACTAGCATTATATTGTTCGCAAAATCGCCCGCGCTATTCGAGCAGTTGCAAAAGCGCTTCAGTCATTGGATGCGAAATGTCAAAGGGCTGCGGGCACGCATCGTTCCTGACAACACTGAGATCAGCCAGGGCGGATTGACGCGCAGCGTCAGGAAAATCGAGGGAGTCACAAATCCAGAATGGATTGAAGAGTCCAACCTCGGCCCGCCGGAAAACCTCGACGTATGGGATCACTATGACGGCAAGGGACGGGTTGACGTGCTGTACCGCGGCGTTTTCGTTGAGCGGCTCGAAGTGGACCAGTTGTGGGGATTCGAGGGCGCGATCCATGTTGATCCGAAGCATTTCAGACCCAAGCTCAATCGCGAGGGATTCGTAGGGGATAAGCTGAATGCGGAAGTAACGCCCTTCCTGCGGTCTGTGCATCCCGCAGTTCTGGAAGAGGCCGTGAAGTGCATCGGCGAGCTTTTGAACCAAAAGGGCGACTGGAGCCTGAGGAAGGCGGTTTGCCTATGGCTGGCTGTTCCCCGAAGCGCACCGTATGCAAAAGCATGTGCTGTCTGGGATACAGAATTCAAAGGTCGTAAAGCCTTCAGGGTGCTATCACGCGAATCGGAATACGAGATGTCCGTAGCGGATTTGATAGCAGCAAAAGCGCCTCGAATTTATCTGGCTCCTGACCAGATCGATCAACGGAATACGGTAATCACTCAAGCCATTCGGGTTATGCGCGCGCAGGGCGTCCTCGTTGTGCAGGGCCTGCAACGTCAAGATCATTACATGGATTCGGCGCAGTTTGTCTCCAATTACACCACATGGCTGCTGCTAAACACATTCCGAAAAGAATTGCCAGAAATTATCGAAGTGCAATCGATTGCGGAATCGGTCGTCAGTCAGCAAAGCGTGGCAGATATCTATCTCAGTAAGCCAGTTGTTAAACTCGTGCGCCTCGGAAAGGACTCTGCGCCATTCGTCGCCGTGAGAGAGGAAATCTGGATAAACGTGGAGAGCGCTGCCGGTAAAAAGATCGTATCGGAGATTTGCCAGCGAAATGAAGGCCACCTAGGCCTTTGGGTCTCCTTTATGAAGCATGCGCCAGAGCAGTCAGAAGCCTTGAATCAGGTTGCAGGGTTGCTTCGGCGGCTAAATCCCTCTCAGCAGAGGCTGGGGCTGGTGCGCCGGCAATATCTGCGGAGTTTTGTAGGATGAAGGTTCTACTCTTCACAGGCGCTGGAACTTCCGCAGAGCTGGGCGTGCCGGCGATGCGGACGATGGCGGAACAATTTATCGCTCATCTGCATGATATCGAACTGGAGCCGTCAATCGTTGAACGGGTCGAGCGCCTGATCGTCGATGCCGGAAACGATATGGAGCATGCAATTGACGTAATAGATAAAGCGGAGAGCGGGTTTGCTGCGCAGCGTGAATTGGGCGTCCCCATAGACGAATCCCAGATCATTCCTTTTAGGACCCTGCGTGAAGAAGCGGAATGGTTCGTTCAGCACAGTTGTGAGCAGATCAAGGTGGCATCCGCCGTAAGTATGTGGACGCCGACCCTCAGAATGATCGAGAGCGTCGAACTCACAATCGCATCTACGAATTATGATCGCGCGATCGAAATAACGGCGTCTCGACTGAAGAAAGTGATTGAGGATGGGTTTGAGCCGTTCGCCGGAAAAGAAACAGCGGGATGGAAAGGATTCGGTTCGGCAACGGGCACGCGGCTTCTGAAATTACACGGATCGACGGACTGGTATCACGGGGTCGAGCATCAGGTCTTCAAGCTTCGTCATCCGATGCCGTTGTATGGCCCGCTGGAGATTGTCTCGAAAAAGGCAACAGACCTTCCGCTTCACAGCGCGCTGGTGCTGCCTTCACGCGAAAAACAGGTTACGCTACCGCCGTTTCCCGAACTCGGCACTGAGTTCCGGAGCCGCGCTGCGGATGCCGATGTCGTGATCTTTGTCGGATCGTCCCTTCGCGACCCTCATATTCGGGATGTCTGCGCCGCTTGCGCCCGCGCCAAGCCCACTTTTGTGATTTCAAAGAGTGGTAGCTTTGCGGAGGGAGCATTGCCGGAGGGCGCCACCGTCATCAGACAGAGCAGCGGCCAGTTCCTAATTTCTACTTTCCCACGATTTCTTCAATCGCAAGATGTAAAGTCACTTACCGACTGCGCGGCGTCAGGCGCTCCCGCTGTGTCAGGATCGCTGGAGTGGATCGTGACGGCGCGTGGTGCCAACACCCCCACGCATGAACGCTGTACCGCGATTGAAAACCTTGCGAACGCCCAAATACCGCTGCCTCGAAGTGAGGTGGAATTGATTTTGCGCAGCACCGAGCCGGACGTGAGTCTTTATGGACTTGGTCTTATCCAAGCGTCGCCAGACCGCGATGCGCTCCTCGGTATTGCAAAAACGATGGCGGAGCAGAAAGTCAACGCAGAGTTTTCGGCAGAGCTGAAGATGCTGGAAGAACTTGCGATAAACGCTGTCGGAATACTGGCGTATGGTTCTCTGATTGGCGACGCCGGAGCGGAACTTGAGCCTGCGATCGTGAAACGGATCGACTGCCGGACGCCATTCAAAGTGGAATTCGCGCGCAGCAGCGACTCACGCAACGGCGCACCTACACTTGTTCCGTACGATAACGGAACAGAGGTCGCAGCACAGGTTCTAGTCGTCAATTTGACGGTTTCCGAGGCAACAAATCGGTTGTATCGACGTGAGCTTCACAAGGTAGGCGAGGCGCTTCTTTACGATCCGTCCAGAGAAGCGACGCCGAATTGGGTCGTCATCAAAACGCTACGACAGTTTCAGGGTGTGGATACGGTTCTGTATACGAGCATCGGCGCAAATATTGATAACCTCAGCGCCACAAAGCTGGCCGAGCTTGCGATCAGCAGTGCCCGCGAGTTGAAAGACGGTAGCGATGGAATCAGTTACCTGATGAACGCAAAGAAAGCCGGCGTGACGACGCTTCTTTCGGATGCATATGAGAAGGAGATCAGCCGGATAACTGGCGCGGACGGTTTGTCAGATGCGCTAAAGCGACTGCACGAGAAATGATTAGGTCGCGCGCCGCAATTGAGCGCGTTTTGGTAGGAGAGCCATGGGCCGGATGCGCCCTAAGACCGGCTTTTGCTCCCGACTTTCTTGCCCGCGGTCTTCGCTGGCGATTTTGCTTTGGTCCGGCGCTTGGGGATTACGCGCAGCCGGCCCTTCTGCGTGATGAACGGCAAAACATCGCCGGGCCGCATGGGGACGCTGAACAGATCGAGCGCCTTTTGCACCGCCGGATCGTCCGTCACCTGCGCCAAGCCGGCGAGCGAGCCGACCACCTGATAGGCTTCGGCGCACCGCTGCGTCAGCCGCTCTAACATCCAGATGATTCGCCCGGCTTCGGATGCCGTGAGCGTGAGGTCTTCCTTCTTGATGCGCTCGCGCAGGGCTTCAACCACGTCTTCGGGGCCAAGTGGTTTTTTCATGTTTTCTTCTTGGGCCGGGATGCGGAGCGTTTGACGGCACCGGAGACCGCCCGGCGTTTTCCCTCGGGCTGGCGGCGCTGCGATTCCGCGAGGTTCTTCTCCATTATTTTCTTGGGACTAAACGGGCTGAAGCTCCCGCGCCGCAACGGAAAGGCCAGCAGGTCCATCGCCTTCACGACCGCCGGGTCCTCGGAGATGTCGGCGTAGTCGTCCAGCGCGCCCACGGCCTGATAGGCGCCGCCGCAGCGGTCGGACAGGATTTCCAGCATGGCGATGATGGGCTTCAACTCGCCCCTGCCCAGCGTGACGGGTCCTTTGCGCATGCGCTCGCGCAGTTCCTCTGTCACATCCTCCGGGTACGGAGGGTTTTTGAGTTTCGGGGAATAAGGCGGGATGAGGATTTTCTGCATGGTCCTGATCCGTACAGGTGTCGGTGCATCTATCTTTGGCGATCAATGATTTGCTGAACGAGTTCGTCAACTGCGTCACGCGGAATGAGAACCGACGTATCGTGATATGGCAGAGGGGGACTGTCGTTACTCTTATCAGCATCCATCTGCACGTAAAGAGCCTTCAGCGAGCGAGGAGCAAACAGCGTGTAAGTGTCATAGGCGTATCCGATGCCCTTCAGCTCTTCCGGCTTCAAAGTTCGTATGCGCGTGTGAACGGGATCCCCCGGCACGCCGCCCGAAAGAGGGGCGCCGCCGCTCGTGAATACGGTATGGATAGCCTGCATCACCGGTTTAAAGCTGAGGTCCATAGCACGCGCCATCGAAGCGCCGATGGTGACAGTGCCCGGAATGGCCGATTTAGTGGTGCGGAAGAATCGGTCGATCTCGTGACCGATGTAATCGGTTCGATATTCGTGAAAATTCCACCAACCGACGGGCTCGAAGCCAGAGAGGCTCATCCGGCGCGCGACCGAAACGATCTCTAACGGCGTCGGTTCACGCTTATGATAGGCTTTCAGCAGATCAGGAATTGCATTGACGAGCGCTTCGTCGCGCAAGCGGCCAAGGTTTGAAGCATGGCCAATAAGATCGATGAACATCTTGATTGGCGACCGGATGGGCTCGATGTGCCCGTAGTCGAAGTTCGGGTCGAATCCGGGCTCGTCGTCGTTTTCTGTCGCAAGAAACCGCACGGATTGGCACGCGACCGCGATGGCCGCATCGATGAGGCGATATCCTATCTGAGGGACATCCGCGGCGGGCGCATCGCATAAAATCCAGATTTCATCGCCAATGCCTTTGACAGTGAAAAATCTGGCCGGATCGATTGGTGTGCCGGCCCCGTAATGGCTGGTCGCAGCCTCATAGAACTTCCTCTCGATCCGGCAGAATTCGCGATAGATCAGCGCATTGAGCTTGTCAATTTTTTGCGCATCGCCCTGCGCGAGCTTCATGATGCGTGTCTTGGCGTCGGTCGAGCCGACTAGATCGATAGAGATGGAAAACAGGTAGTCACTGGAAACCGGCGTCGGGCTCGCGCGGAGCTGCACCTTTGTCATCTCTGTACAAAGGGTCCCAGCGAGCGTGGGATTCTGACTGCCCTGCAAAGTCGCCGTGCTGGCTGTTTGTTTCAGCGCCGCCGCGCGACCGGCGTCTCCCGCCCTTGCCGCAATGGCGTGCCAGGAGAACAGGACCGTCGCCGCCACGAGAGCCTGCTGCGGCGTGCCTCTTCCCAGAACCTGGCCGAGTTGGTGATCCACGCAGGCCGGTGTCGGCGAAAGTGCGGGAATCAAATCCGGCGAAATGCCAAGGGCTGCGGCGGCCTTCTTTGCGTCATCCGATCTGAGCTGCGCCGCGAGATAAGAGGCCGCCCCGATGTCGCTGTCGGGTGTGTTGTTTGTCACAAGGAGAAAGGTCGTCGCTGCCGACATGATGTCGAGGACGCGCGGCGCGAACTGCGCCCCGTTGTCGCGCAGACCGCCAGCGAGATGCGCGAGGATTTCGGATAAAGCAGGCATCGGCCTCCTTGGTTGGCAAACGGCGAGTCTGCACCACCTTATCACGCCAGCGGCCATCTTCCGAGCGAAGGCGGACAGTGTGCCCCGACATGCGCAACTTATTGTCGTAATCTCCGAAAGAGGGTGTCGAGCAACGGATCGTCACCCCCTGCCTCCGCAGGGGCAGGCCAAGGGCCGAGTGCGGCGAAAACCGGATTCGCTATAATCTCTGTCAGAATCGGTTTGGGATGGCGCGGACGCCAACCATCAATTTAGGTTTGATGCGGTGAGTAGGGTTCGATGCCGGACGAAAAAATAGAGAAGATGTTCTTTCGGCTCATGGCGTCGCAGGGTCCGGCGGAGTTACCGACGGAAAAGGCGTTCGAACAAATCGGTTTGCTCATAGACCTGTCCGGCGATCTGGCACGTGAAGAAGGAACCGCCCGCGCGCTCGAATGGGCCGATGAACTTGAGAAAGGTTCGCTGTCGCCGCCTGACGCCGCACTGCTGAAATACTTCCGCGGAAACGCATGGGCGAACACGCAGAAAGCCCGGCAAGGCGACCGTGCCGCGGTTTGGGCATGGGAACAGCCGGAGCAGCAACAGCAACTCCTGCAACTTCGCGGCGCCGTGCAACACGACGGATTCCGCGAGCTGCCCGATCTGCGTCAATGCCAGATATTCACGAACCTCGCGAACCAGATCAACGCAGTGGGCCGCTTTGTCGAATCACAGGAATACTGGAACCGGGCTCTGGCGATAAAGCCGCGCTTCGGCATGGCGCTCGGCAATCGCGGATACGGCCTCGCTGAATATGCGAGAGCGCTATACGATCAGGGCCACAAGCGCGTCTTCCTTTGGCAAGCGCACAAATCCCTATCCGCGGCACTTTCGGACGAAGCGGAGTATGAAGGCCAAGGATATAGCGGCGCGAAAGCTAGAGCGGATTCCGGTCATTTTGAACCATAGCCTGCGTGGGAGAAGTAGTTTGTGCATTCTCTGGCGCTGAAAGCAGCAATCAGTTTCCCGATTCTGCGGCGGAGGCCGGGAATGGTTCGCTCAGCAGCCTTGCGCAGAAGCGCTTTCAATTTGCTGAAGGCCTGCTCGATTGGATTGAGATCGGGCGAGTATTTCGGCAGATAGAGTAGCCGCGCACGCGCAGTTTTAATGGCTTTCTCAACGGCAACACCTTTGTGGGCTGGAAGGTTGTCAATGATGACGATATCGCCGCGCTTGAGTGTTGGCCTGGCAAAGCCACAATGGTTCTTGCGCTACCTTTGCCGCCGGCTTGAGCAATTCAATTCTCGCAATCGCGCGCAAAGAAATGTCGCTCACCACTACGATCTCGATGGACAGCTATACTCCATGTTCCTCGACGCCGATCGGCAATATAGCTGCGCCTATTTCGAAAGTGAGCATCAGTCGCTCGATGATGCCCAGCTGGCGAAGAAACGACACCTCGCCGCGAAGCTGCTGATCGAGCCAGGGCAGAGCGTGCTCGATGTCGGTTCCGGTTGGGGAGGCCTTGCGCGCTACTTCGCCGAAGTCTGCGGAGCGGATGTTGACGGCGTGACGTTGTCCAAAGAACAACTGGCATTTTCGCGCACTCGGGCCGATGAAACCAGACTTGAGGAGCGAGTCCGGTATCATCTCGTCGATTACCGCGATATCGACCGGACTTACGATCGCATCGTCTCGGTCGGAATGTTCGAACATGTCGGAGTTGGTTATTACGAAGAGTATTTTCGCCGGTGCGCCACAATCCTCGACGATGATGGCGTATTTGTTTTGCACTCGATCGGCCGGTCAGATGGCCCTGGGATCACCAACCCATGGCTTGCAAAATACATTTTTCCGGGCGGTTATATTCCGGCACTGTCGGAGGTGCTACCCGCCATCGAACGCGCTGGCCTGCTTGTGACCGACATCGAGATCCTGCGTGTCCATTATGCCGATACGCTCAAGGCATGGCATGAACGGTTTCTGGCACGACGTGGCGAAGCAGAACATCTTTACAACGAGCGCTTCTGTAGAATGTGGGAGTTTTATCTCGCGTCGTCGGAAATGGCCTTCAGGCAGGAAGGCATGATGGTGTTTGAAATTCAAATGACAAAGCGTCAAGGGGTGGTCCCGATCACACGCGACTACATCGCGCGTAATGAGGCACGCCTCCGCAACGCTGAGAATGCTCCCCACCAAAAGCTACAGCTTGCAGCCGAATAGCGCGAGAGTGTTTTTTAGGTGCTATCTGAACACTGGTTGGCCACTCGCTCTCGGATTCTACGCGCGCGAGGCGCCGCCGCCAGGCCGAACCGGTCGACCCTGCTGGGCGGCGCGCCGGCTGCCGACCGCTTGCTGATGTCGGCGGCCGCCGCCGCTGCGCGAGCTACGGGGTCATCGACAACGGATCGGCAAATCTGCAGCACCCAGCATTGACACCGGGTCATCATCAAGCTGCGGCCTCGAACGCTCGGCGCCATAGGGGTTTCCACACATCAAGTCCCGCTCGCCGATCTGAAGAATCCCAAACATCTCAAGCAGCTCGAAGATTGGATGAAGAGCTATCGCTGCGAGGTATGGGGTCGACGACAAACGCTGCCAACTTCCGGAGCACTAACAAGGCAGTCAGACCCTCGCGCCGGCTGCCGGCCGACGCCGGCGATTTCTTTTTACGCATTTCGGCTCGGGCCGATGATGGCGCTGGCGCTGGAGCTACGGGATCGTCGTGCGCGACAGCCCGATCGCGAGCGCGCGGAATGGGTTCGGTGGCGACCCCTTTTCAAAACAGGAAGGTTTCCCAGCAAAAACAGGGAGGATATTTGCCAAAAAGTGGTGAATTGCCATGACGGAGTAAGGATTTAGGATATTTTCTCCGAAATCAAAAACAGGGGGAAAACAGGGGGATAGCCGCACTCCGGAATGCTCGATCAGGCGGGCAACCAGCGCGTTTCGTCGCCGGTAGCCAGCCCAATATCCGACCTCGGACCGGATTGCCTCCTGCACACTGCGCGAACGGCGCGCGCCAAACCGTACTGCGGAGCCAGCGCCGCGTCGCGAGAATCTGCGGGGGCGGTGATGTCGCGCTGTGAGCGTCGCGCCGCCAACCGATGACGACAAACAAGGACATTCGCCGCCATCAGACGCTGGCTGCCGGCGCCGTAGCGCGAGCTATAATAGGCGGTGGTGTGCGAACCCATCCCGGCTCCAAAAGCGAGCGAATTTGGCTTCGACCGCATTGAACTACGGAGAAAAAATCTGATCCGGCTGGAGCAGATGCCCTACACCAACGCAGTCGGCTCGACCTATGACAGCGGCACCTACGAGGCGAACATGAGCCTCGGCTTGCGGATCGCCAATTGGGAGGGATTCGAGAGACGGCGCACCGAGTCAGCCACCCGCGGCAAGCTGCGGGGCTTAGGGTTCGCGAATTACATGGAATCCCCAACCGGCTCGCCCAAGGATTGAAAACTCCCAGGCTTGAAGGAAGAATCGCATCGTCAAGCCGGTGGGTTTAAGCTGGCGCTCGAGGTCGGGACCGAGGACACCGCCTTCGACCCGGGCTGCCTGAGAGGCCATATCGACCTCAAGCACGCGATCGAAGTGCTTGAGGTCGATGGTCACCGTACCGCGATAGCGCTCGTCGGCGGGAGGATTCACGCCGCCTACGACGCTGGAACCACCGCCGAAAGGAATCGCCGCGATATCGTTCGCTCCGCACCAGTCCAGCAGCGCGCGAATGTCTGCCTCATCGCGCGGATAGGCGACCGCATCGGGCGGGTTGGTGAAGTCGTGCTGGTAAATCATCCGCGCAAGGTCGTGGACTGAACGGCCGTAAGAATGGCACAAGCGGTCGTATTTTTCGTCGGTACAGAAAAACTTTAATGTGGCAGGCGGCGACACCCGAGGCGCACGCAATTTGATTTCCGACTCGCGTGGCATGGATGTCGGATCGAAGCTATCGACGTGGAAGAGCTGTGACCAAGCGCGCTCAAACCAACTGAGTTCTTCTGCCGAAACGACGTCATCTTCGTACCCCCAACCAAAGAAGCTGCGCCTTTTTCCACTCAAAAGCCCTTCTCCCCGCCTGAGTAGTGGTTTAGCCTACACTGTCCAATAATGCGGGTACCGATAGACCGGTGAGCGGTCGCCCCAGTCGAACGCTTCGCCGTCGAGTTCCGACCCAATGCTCTGAATTTCTTCCAAGGTTAGGTCCGTCACATAAGCTTTATGCGCCACATTGTATTTCAGTGAGGTCCACGGTAGCGGACAGTAGTGTGTATCAGCCTTCAGAAACCGACCGCACTTCACCACTGCGTAGGCGACTGTGCCGGTCTTCTTTTCAAGCATCAGCCGTTCTATCGTGCCAATCTTTTGGCCGTCGCGACCGTAGACCGCTGCAGCCTCCACACGGTCGCTAGAAACCAGGGGATGTGCCATCGCAAACTCCTGCATTTTCTCGCCATTGAAAACGCACGATTAGCAGACCAAGCAGCCCCAAGGCCGGCATTGATGTGGGTCAACCTTCGGCGGATTAAGGATAGGCCGTAGTGACGTAACGATTCAGCACATACCGCCAAGTGAACCGCCCCAGGTCGCCTTTTACGCGCGCGCGAAGGGCGCGCCGCGCATCAGCCGCCATGCCTCCTGGCGCAACGCCTTCAGCTTTCGCGTCAGGCGCTTGCTCTGCGTCTTGAGCTTCACAATAAACCGGCCGCCCCGTGTCCACCCGCAGTAGTGAGTGAAACCGAGAAAGGCGATTTAACGGCATTGAGCTTCTTGAGCTTGTACCAGCTTCGTCCGAGAATTGTTCCGCCGTGAAAATTCGATCCCGCGGACAAAACTCAAATATCGCTCTTCGAGCGCATGCCAATCCTCACGCTCGCGCGCGTTAGTCGCTTTCTCTGCGCGCTCCGCGCAGTCGGCGGCGTGCTCTAGGCAGTCGCGAATTTGATTATCAAGATTTTGGAGCATCATGCCCACCCCGGCACGCCCCCACGTCCCTTGATGAGCATCACAGCACAGTTGTGCGGCGATGATTTGATTTACATCAATGCGAGGGACCAATGCGTGGATAGCAGTGGCTGCCGGTCTTGGCTCAAAATGGCCGACAGGTGAGCGAACGAAAAGGAATACTCTGATGCGTAGAATGATGATCGCCATTGCTGCAGCGATCGTGTTCGGGACGGCGACAATGGTAACTGGCGCAATGGCGCAACGCGGCGGTCATGGTGGTGGCGGTGGAGCGCATTTTGGCGGCGGTGGAGGCCATTTCGGCGGCGGCGGAGCCCATTTCGGCGGCGGAGGCCATTTCGGGGGCGGAGGCCATTTTGGCGGCGGTGGAGCCCATTTCGGCGGCGGCGCTCACTTTGGCGGCGGCGCGCATTTTGCCGCACCGCACCTTGGCGGTAGGCCCGCTTTCGTCGGCAGACCCGCTTTGGTCGGCAGACCCGCTTTCGCCGGCAGACGCGCCTTCGTCGGCAGACGCGCCTTTGTTGGCAGACGCGCCTTTGTTGGCAGTCACTTCCACCGCTATCGGTTCCGGCACGGGAGGTTTCGTTATTACCACCTCGGATGGTGGTACGCGTCTACGTGGTGGATTGGGAGCTACAGCGACTACGATTACTGGTCTAACGTGTGCGCTTCACGGTGGGGATATGGCACCTACCGGTACTACCGCTGCATGGCCTATCACGGCTTCTAAATCACGGGCTGACGAAAAATCGTCATCGGCACTCGACACAGACCGCCGTGAACCTCACGGCGGTCTTTTAGAGCGGATTTCGGCTGGGTTAAATTGGGGTTCCCTGGCGGGCTTTGATGGTTGAAACTTGCGGCATTGATTCGGATTTGGAGGGCGGATCGATGCCGCAGCCATGCTCCTTGGAGTTACGTGAGCGCGTTGTGGGCGCAGTTGAATCCGGCGCGTCGCGTCGCGCGGCGGCCGATTGGTTCGACGTGAGCCCGAGTTCGGCAATCAAATGGATGCAGCGTCGGCAGGCGACCGGAAGCGTCGCTGCCAAGCCGAGCGGCGGCAGCATATCGCCGCTGGAAGCGCATGCGGACTGGCTGTTGGCACTGATTTCCAAACATTCGGATTTGACGCTGGATGAAGTCGTAGTGGCGATGCGCAAGCGACGGATCGCCGGCAGCCGCAGCGCAGTGTGGCGCTTCTTTCAGCGGCACACAATCAGCGTCAAAAAAAAGTCTGCGGGCAGCGGAGCAAGAACGCGCCGATGTGGCCCGCGCTCGGCGGCGCCGGATGCGAGAACAGGGTATGTTTGATCCAGCCCGACCGGTGTTTATCGACGAGACCTCAACCAACACCGCCATGGTGCGACTTCGAGGTCGCTGCCCGCGCGGTGAGCGATTGATCGGCCGCGTGCCGCAGGGCATTGGAAAACCATCACCTTTGTGGCGGGCCTGCGCCATGACAAAATGGTTGCGCCTTTCGTGATCGATGGGCCGATGACCAGAGCAAAGGCCTCTGACCAACACTCAAGCGCGGCGATATCGTCATCATCGACAACCTTCCTGCCCACAAAGGTGTTGCCGTCGAGAAGGTCATCAAAACTGCGTGTGCGCGGCTACTCTATCTCCCGAAATACTCGCCCGATCTCAATCCAATCGAACTGGCCTTCAGCAAATTGAAAGCCGCTTCTGCGCAAGGCTGCTGAGCGAACCATTCCCGGCCTCTGCCGCAGAATCGGGAAACTGATTGCCGCTTTCAGCGCCAGAGAATGCACAAACTACTTCTCCCACGCAGGCTATGGTTCTAAATGACCGGAATCCGCTCTAATATTCAGCCGATGCTTTTACTTTTTGCATCAATGCGAATGGGCCGTTTCTGGTCTCAATGCATTTCCTCCTGCAATGTATTCAACATAATACGTCACAATTTTCTCGACCACTGTCACGGCTCGCTCGCTTGCCAGCTGCCGTCCGGATCGTACGGTATGATCTGACGTGCGATGCTTGCCGTGTCACGGCCGAGATTTTTCTGATAGACAATGCCGTCCTGGTTGACGATGAAGGTCATGATGCCGGAATCGCCATAGGTGGCCGGATAGGCAATCATCGCGAAGCCGCCCGTCATACGATCGTTGAAGACGTAATTCCTGGCGCCGCCGGGCGCATTCGGCCCCTGCTGGGTCAGAATCCGGAAATAGTAGCCGTCATAGGGCCGCGGCTTCACATGCGGGGTGCCGGGCCGGTAACCGGCCGCCCGGGCTTGGGCGATGAGCGGGCCCAGCGGGCTTTCCTGTTCGCCTGGTTTGACGGGCCAATAGAGCCCATCACGTTGTCTAATCGTGCTCATGTAGTGTTGCGCATATTCCGAAGCGCCGCCGGGGCCCAAATTTCTGGCGGCATATTCGCGCTGGGCCGTGACGTAGACGCGGCTCACCGCGATGACACTGCGCTCATTGCGGCCGATGCGCCGATTAAGAATCTCATCGGCGCCGGCGTTGGTGTCGAAGCGCCAGCGGGCGTGCTTGCGGACGAGCGGGATTGGAAGGGGCCACTCGTCTACGCCGACGACCAGAATTGCTTTTCTGTCGCTGTCGCGCTCAAGTTTATGTGCTTCGCCATAGGCGGCAATGAATAGCCTCCTGCCGCGTCGATCGGCGACGGGATCGCCGGAATGGATCAGCTTTGCGCCCTCCGGCCCGAGGATTGCGAGAAGTTTGCCAATGTGATTGCCGCGGTTTGCGCTGATCAGTGCGTCAACCGCCGCGGCGGGAGTAGCGAAGGTTTTCTGCGTCGTGGCAGCCATCGCCGGTACTGCGGCGATCGTTATAAGGCCCATCGCTCCAGCACTGAACCGCAGCGCGATCACGAGCGGCTTTGCTGCATGCCTTAGCATCGCTGTATCTAAGCTCATCGGCGCCCACCGCCGCCGTGAAAGCCTCCACCCCCACCGCCGCCATGAAAGCCTCCAGCCCCACCGCCGCCGTGGAAACCTCCACCCCCACCACCGCCGTGGAAACCTCCACCCCCACTGCCACCGTGAAAGCCCCCACCGCCACCGTGAAAGCTGGGCATCGGGGGGGCATGAAAGCTTGGTGCAGGCGCGGCGGGCGGAGTCATGCGGCTAGAATGTCCACGCTCCGATTCGCCGCGCACTTGCGAACCGGGGCCATAGGACCGGAAAGCGGGCGGCAGGGGACTGGTCGACGAAGGCGACACCAGCCCCCGCCGGCTCGAAGGCAGTGACGGCCTAACGGACGGGACAACGGCCGGCCCGGGAGCATATCCGCGGTAACCGCGCGCTGTCCCGGCCGGGCCCAGAAACCGCGCCGCCGTCGCTGGATCGCGATAAGGCACGCCATGGCGATGGCTGGGATCGTGCTGCAAGATTCCCCCGCGCGGCTCATGGCCGGTGTGAAATCGCAAATATCGATCGTGGTCGATCCGAATGATGTGACGACGCCACTCGAATTGACCCCAGGCCCAATAACCAAACGGGTAGATGCCGACGCCAAAGGCAATAAGGTAGTTCGCCGGCACACAATATCCGGACCAGTCCCCGAAATAAAACGGCGGGTAATCCGGATAGGGCCACGCACCGTAAATGCACCACGGATCATAGACCGGGACATAGACAATCTCGGGGGCGGCCGGTTCGATGATGATCTCCTGTTCGACAGTAGAGACTGTCTGCTGCGGTGTTGAGGCGAGCGCGCCCGAGACCTGCGCACGCCGACGTAGGCGCTGAATCACGTCCATGACGTCGCTCTGTTGCGCGAGAAAAGCGTCGCCGAGCTGCTCGGTCCAATCGAGATTGCCGTCCATCATTTTCAAGACCTGAGGAAACGGAACGAGCGATTTGATGCTCGGGTCCCACGACTACCGCTGCAATGCCGCCGTTAATGCATCTCCCTTGAGCGCCGCATTGGCGCGAGCTTGCAGCCAGCGGTCCGCCTCGACAACCTCGAGCGGATAGGTCGCGGCCATCAGGATCTGTGCGACCAGCGGATCGGGATAGAGCGCAATCGGTGCGACCAGCCGTTCGAGCTGCTCTGCAGTGAGCGGCGACGCGACGGGCGCCGGTACAGGTTGCGCCGGAGAACTTTGCCCTGGAGCAGGCTGGGCTGCCGCAGTCAACGAATACAGGCTAATGATGGCGACAAAACCCGCCACAGCAGCCCGCCATGCTCGATCGGTGAAGGAAACCATCCGATCAATATGCCAAATGCGGGGTGCTCGTGTGGTTGATCCAAATCAAGCTGTCGCGCGATGCCGGGACGGCACGCGTGGAAATCCATCCCGCTCCGTCGGTCCTTGTCTCGCCCGTTCCTGAGGGGACGCTGGGCCCGCCGTAACGAATGTCGCCCAGTGGCCCCGGAACGTCACTTAGTGCTACGCAGCGATATGTCAGGAATTTGGGGATAAGCAGAAGTCGCACAGACACTGTGAACAGCGTCCTCTGCACTCCGGCAGTCGCTTCAATCGCACAGATCAAAACCTGCATTGATCTGGATCAAGGCCTCGCCGCCAAAGGCAGCCTATATTTTTTAATGCTGATCAGCCCAAGCTTCCTGCCGGTTGATCGGCGTGCGCTGCGATTTCACCCATCGGAAAGGCAGCCTGCAATGTCGGATAACCCATCCGAAAAACGCGACCGGCAATCGCCGCGCCTTCATGAAGGCTGCTGGAGCCGGCGGCGCGGCGATATCGGTAGCGGGATTCGGTAGAATCGCTCAACGCAACTCACGACGCCGTGCGGGGATGGGCGAGTATTCGATTCAATGAAAATAGGGGGCGCTACACAAGGAGCGTCAGACATGTCCAAGAAAACTCCTGATACGGCGAATTCTAATCGACGTGAATTCATGAAAGCCGCAGCCGTAGGTGCGGGCGCTTTGTCCATGGCGGGACTGAATGTCTCGGAAGCAGTGGCTGCACCGCCAAGCAAATGGGACGAAGCAGCCGATGTAGTTATCGTCGGCTACGGCGGCGCGGGAGCCGTAACGGCGATCGAGGCCGCGGATGCCGGCGCCAACGTGGTGGTGCTTGAAAAGAATCCGGCCGATCGGCATTTCTGCAACACGAACGTCGCTGGCGGAATCTTCATCGGCCCCACTGACGTCGACAAGGCCTTTCAATATGTCAAAGCCTGCATTGGCGATACGGTCGACGACGCCATGTGTCGCATTTGGGCCGAGCAGACCTCGACCAACAGGGATTACCTCAAGAAGCTGGCGGATAGCGTCGGCGAGTCCTCGGATATCCTCAGATTTGGAGGGGCGGAATTTCCCGATCTGCCCGGGGCTGACGGTATCAGCCTCTGGATTTTAAAATCGGGTCCCGGCGCCAAGATATTTGAAATCTTGGACAAAAACGTCCGCGCCCGCAAAAAGATACGGGTGGAATATTCCACTCCCGGCAAGAAGCTCGTTCAGGCAAGCAACGGAGACATACTCGGCGTCGTCGCAATCCGCGACGGCAAGGAGCGCTATGTCAGAGGCCGTCGCGCCACGATTCTGGCGTCAGGCGGCTACGAGTATAACGACCAGATGAAGCTGAACTCATTCTATGGCAATCCGCGCTACTTCTACGGACCGGAAAGCAACACGGGGGATGGCCTACTTATGGCCATGGCTGTCGGTGCCGACCTTTGGCACATGAACTGGTCGTCACAGCATTATGGCATGGCTTACAAGAATTTTCCGGTCGCGTTCAATTTCGCGACTTCCTCGGGACCTCTTGGCAGGTCAAGCTACATGATCGTCGACCAGTACGGCAGGCGCTTCTTCGACGAGAGCTACAACGGGCATTCATCCTACACCTATTTCATCTTCTTCGATGCATTAAAGGGAGTGTATCCGCGCATTCCGTCCTATGTCGTGTTCGATGAATTGGTCCGAACGATGAGGGCGCCGCTCTCAGTCAGCCGAGGGCAGGCTGGCGGCCTGACGTTTGCCGCTCCTGCTAAGTACAATTATTTCTGGAGCGATGATCAGAGTAAGGAGATCGAAAAGGGCTGGGTCATGAAAGCCGATACGATCGACGGGCTCGTGCAGGCGATCCGCAAGCGGCAAGGCCCGAACGACGTCGTGGAGTATTCGAGTAACGTCAAGATGGATCCGGCGGTTTTGGCAAGCTCGGTCGCGACGTTCAATCAATATGCCAAGCAGGGCAGCGATCCCGAGTTCGGCCGCAAGGCTGCGGCGCTCGCACTCATTGAGAAACCACCGTTCTATGCGACTGAAATATGGCCAGTCGGTCCGAACACCCAGGGCGGCCCGAAATTCGACGCCAACGGCAGGGTTCTTGACGTCTTCGGCAAGCCGATCCCGCGGCTTTATAAATGCGGTGAGTTGGGCTCCATTTATGGGCAGCGTTATCCAGCAGGTGGGGGTAACATCGCGGAGCTTTTGGCGTTCGGCCGTATCGCGGGACGAAACGCGGCCAAGGAGCGCAGCTGATGCTGCAGACGACGGGAGATACTGCAGGATTGTATTTGCCGGCAATCCGCCGCTAACCAGGTATCGAGAAGGACGGCCGTCACCGCGCCAGGATCTCGAAATTGTCGAGGATTGGTGCCGCGATGATGCAGCGGACTTGATCTGTGTTAACGGAATATCTTTAGGTCTTTGGGTGTTGTTTTGCACAGAGCACAGCGATTTGGGAGGGATGCATGCGATTGCTTCTGATGCTTGGCGTCATCATCGGCACGGCTGCACTTGGCTGCAGCGCAAGCGCCCAGAATTATCCGTGGTGCGCTTACTATGGTGGTGGTGACATAGGCGGCGGCGGTACAAATTGCGGCTTCACGACCTTTGAGCAGTGCATGGCCACGCTCAGCGGCATGGGCGGCTTCTGTGATCGAAATACTCAGTACGTGCCGCCTAGGGGAACGCATCCTGGGCCCGTTTATCGACCACGACACCGAAGGCATCACTGATAGTTTGGCTGAACAGACATCGGCTTAGTGTACAGGGTTTCGGATGCCGGCCGTGGGAGAGCTGGACGCGTGCGCCTGGCCGGCGTCCGAAAGCCGTCAAGGAACGAACCCGCGGTCGGGAGTGCACGGAGATGGTGCGCTGGCTATGGGTATTTGGCTGACACGGGACTCGCGCGATGGTGGCCGTGCTCAGCTTTAACGGAGCCGATGAGGTGGTTTTTAGCGCGTGCCGGCTTGCAATGATAATTGCAGTTGTGGACGGGCATTGCGGTTACGGCTCGGTTTGCTGGTTATTTTGCGCATGGTGACGAGCGCTGTCGCGGCCGATCTGAGATCGACGACAAGCCGGCGCGGCGCGGGGTGCTTGTAAGAGCGCGATTGTTCTCATGAGGTATCGATCCTGACGGCGACCATTGGGCCGCACGGCTGATGGCGAGGCGTCTGGCCGCGTTCGAAGGTCTCAATGACGATCATGCGGCCGCCGCAGTGGGGACAGGTATGCGTCGTGTCGTCGTCTTTGGCATGGGTGTCGCTGGTCTGATTTTGTGCAGCCACATTGAGCAGCGACCGCGCCCGCTCGATATTCTCGGTGCGCGAGCTTTTTGCGAATAAGCCGTAATGACGGATACGATGGAAGCCGGCGGGGAGGACGTGGAGGAGAAATCGGCGGATGAACTCCTCTGCGGTGAGCCTCATCACCTTGTATCGGGCGGCACCGTCGGCACGGTAATCCTTGTACTTGAAGGTGACGCTGCCATTGTCGGCCGCGATCAGCCGGCTGTTGGCGATGGCGACCCGGTGAGTATAGCGAGACAGATAGGTCAGCACCGCCGCAGGTCCGCCGAACGGGCGCTTGCCATAGACATACCATTTGATCTTGCGCAGCGGCGCCAGAAAGGCGGCGAAGGCCGCGGCCTCACCGAGGCGGCGACGGCTACCGAAGAACTGTAATTGACCGGCGGCATGCGCGGCGAGAAGTTTTTGCAACATCAGCCGGCAAAACAGTTTGGATAGCACCCGCCATGGCAGAAAGAACTTGGGCCGGCAGGCGACCCAGCGTCGACCATCGTGTGAGAGACCGCCAGCTGGCACGATCATGTGCACATGTGGATGGTGGACGAGTGCCGAGCCCCAGGTGTGCAACACGGATGTGATGCCGATGCGAGCGCCCAGATGCTCGGGGTCACCTGCAATCGTCAGCATGGTCTCGGCACTCGCCTTGAACAACAGATCGTAGACTACCGCCTTGTTTTGATAGGCGATCTCGGCGATCGCCGCCGGCACGGTGAACACCACATGGTAATACGAGACAGGCAGCAGGTCGGCCTGCCGCTCGGCCAGCCATTGCTTGGCCGCCGCACCCTGACACTTCGGGCAATGCCGATTGCGACAGCTGTTGTAGGCAATGCTGGTGTGGCGGCAGTCCTCACAGCGTTCGACATGGCCGCCGAGCGCCGCCGTGCGGCAGCGCTCGATCGCGCTCATCACCTTGAGTTGGTCGAGGCTGACATGACCGGCATTGGCTTGACGCCATGCAGGGCCATGCGCGCGGAAGATATCCGCGACCTCCAAAGCCGGACGAGGCACGCGCGTGGTGGCGTTATACCGGCGGCTTATTGGGCTTTGGGATCAGCGGTGTGAGCTGATCGAGCGGGCTGGTCACCGCGCGGATCACGTTGGTTGCGACCTGAGTGTAAAGCGCGGTCGTCTCCAACTTCACATGTCCGAGCAAAACCTGGATCAGGCGAATATCGATATTTTGCTCCAGCAGATGGGTGGCGAAGCTGTGCCGCAGCGTGTGCGGTGTGACCCGCTTGTTGATCTCCGCAAGCCTGGCGGCGATATGGACGGCGCGGGTGAGTTGTCGCGTCGTCATCGGCAGCATCGGATCGCGGCCGGGAAACAGCCACACCGCGGGCCGAACGATGCAATACCAGTCGCGCAGCAAGTCCAATAACCGTGGGGACAGCATGGCCAGGCGATCCTTGCGGCCCTTGCCCTGCTCGATGCGCAGCAGCATGCGCTTGGAATCGACGTCCGCGACCTTCAGCGCCACCACCTCGGAGACCCGCAGCCCTGCGCTGTAGGCGGCGCTCATCGCTGCCTTGTACTTCGGCCCGGGTGCTGCCTCTAAGAGCTGGCCGATCTCCTGCGGGCTCAGGATCACCGGGATCTTGCGCGGCTCGCGGACGAAGGTGAGGTGCCGCTCCATGTCGGGGCGGTCGAGGGTCGTGCTGAAGAAAAAACGCAGTGCCGACACCGCACTGTTCATACTCGACGGCTGCACCCCGTTCTGCCGCTGATGCAGTTGAAAACGGCGCAGATCGTCAGCGCTTGCCGTATCGGGCGAGCGGCCAAGAAATGACGCAAAGCTTTTGACCTGGCGGATGTAGTCGTGGCGCGTCTTGTCGCTGAAATTGCGCACCGCCATGGCGTCGAGCATGCGCTGGCGCAACGGGCTGATGGGTTGGTCGTGCATCGGAGTGCTCCTTTGTAAGGTTGCAACACTCCGATCGTCGAACTCACGACGCTCTCATCAAATCCCCTGTCGGCCTTGGCTCCAGACTAGACCGGCCCCCAGCCTCCCTCCCGCGAAGCGGGTTCGTTCTTTGGCCGAAAGCAGAAGTCGCGCCAGTTATCGGCCACGTCGGCGAAGTGCCTGCCGTGAGCATTTGCAGCAAAACGCATGCTTGCCTTGCGCGGGTTCCTGGTCGCGGCTGAATAAAGCGACGGCGCCTGTAACCCCTCCAGTGAGCGATAGCTTCGGCTCCCCGATCTGCCGAAGAGGAACGGTCCGCGCAGGCTCAAGAGATGCCGGAGGCACTGCCCTTCTTGGGAGCTATTGATCTGCGTCAAACGTACTCCTATTGGAATGCGGTACTTAAATTTAATGCGCATCGGAATCCAAAAACGAAGGTGCAGAGCGCTCTTTGACAGCGCTGCGTCGGTCGTTCGGTCGATCAGCCTAATCGCGCAGCAACGGCAGATACCCGTCAGCCGAGTACTTTGGCTTAGCGCAGGAGTGCTTGCCGCATCGACACTAGCCTCTTCTGCCGGGCCTTGTTTGCCCGAAATTGCGCGCATGCAGGCCCGCCTCAACGCCAAGCTCGCGGCGGCCGCTGCGGCTGCGCCGTCAGCGCCCGAGAGTGCCGCGGCGCTTCGCCATCGCCAGCCAACCCCGCGCGCGCTTGCATCCGCTCTGGTTGCACTTGGCGTATTATCGCCAGAGAAGGCAAAAATTGTCGGGCAAGCCATGGCGCAAGCGCGCCAAGCCGGCAACAAGGCGGCTTGTGAGCGAGCGCTTGACGAAGTTGAGCGGACGATCGGACCCTAAGCCGGGGGATCGTCTGGTCATCAAAAAGGCTACGCTATCGGTCTATCGCGCCGATTGTGATCGTCGGGACGATCGATAGCAGTATGGCTCCATCCTCTCAAGAGTTGGAGCCTCCGGCAAACCCGGGGCGGTTCAGTTCAGTGCCAGTTTCGGAAATGGAAGAAGCTGCCAACTGAGATGACCTATGCTTCGTCTGGCGCAAATGCCACTAGCCCTTCATCAGGGCCCGCCTCAATTGTTTCAGCAACTCGCCGATTGAAGGCCGGGGCTTGCTCTCTTGCTTCGCAAGATCGGCAGGACGCATAAGTGCGTTACTTCGTTCGATGATCCTGTGGATCTCTGCCTGGATATGATCTTCGCTCTGGTAGTAAGGCTGCCGCCCCATGGCCGAAGTCCGACGGTTATTCCCTGATCGCTGACATACCGACGCCCACCGGCGACGGTTGCCGCAAAAGTTGTCGCAGTGGCCAATTCCAAGCCACTACATGGATTTGTATACCGCCAGTTAGCCGACGGAGGCTGCCCGCTGTTGAGCGTGAGCGTCAACGGCAGTTTTTGATTCGGCCGGCAATTGAAGAACAGTAGCTTGCTGCCCCTCCTTCAGGAGGGTCAAAAGCACGATTTGGCCATCCGGAAATTCAAGGGCGTCGTGATGCGCAGGGGCCTTATCTTTGTTGATTTGCCGAAAGATCGCAGTACTGTGCTTTATCGCTCTTCGGCGCCACGGAATCAGACCGGTCGGGAAGTAGGTAACGGCGCCGGCAAAAGACAGCTCCGTTCCTGGTCGAAGGCAGACCGCTACGCTTGAATCTTCCACGGCCGCAAAACCCCGCGTGCCCATACCGAAGTCGCACGTGATGAGCTTGTCGGCTACTTTCGCTGGCCGCGATTTCACGTCATGCAGGCTATAGTCACACATCTCAGAACTCCTTATTGGCAGCCCCTCAGCCAATTCAAGTTTCTACTATGCGACCTGGCGCGGTATTGATCCAAATCAATGCCGGTGATCACCAAATTCGGCCTGCCGATTAGTGCCTCGTCTAGCGGCATGTCTCCTCCTGAGGGTCGTGTGTCACGAGTGCCGTCAAAGCGTTCTCGTGCGGACGCCGGCTATGATCCCCTTTCGGCAGAGGATGCCGAGGTAGTTCTGCGACCAACCAGAGAGGTGTGCCGCTTCGCGCGACGTAAGCATCACACGCCCGTTGATTATGAGCGGAGCGGACGCCATGCGCGGTGTAACATGCGGCGCGATGCGCGCAATCGCATATACCAGAAGTCTAGCGCGCGCGCTGGGTCGTCGCCGGGACGGTGTTGAAAAGTCGAACTGCGCCCGCCGGTGGCGCTCACGGGCGCTACTGCGAGCCGACCTTATTCAAGATCGACTCAACGCTTCGGGGGTCTTTTGCTTTATGAAAGACTGATGGTTATCCGGCCAGCTTCCGCGTCAGGTCTTCGACGAGGCTAATAATGCAGCGCCGAAGCTGTGGGCTGCTGATTCGCGTGAAGGATCGAGCCAGAGACAGGCCGTGGCCATAAATTGAAAGACATCACCCGGAAGGACGGCGCTACCGGTCTTGGCAGGTTTGCTTGACGGTCCGGAGAGGTTTTCGAAAAAGAATGGAACTGGTATCTCAAGGAAATCCGATATCTGCTGAAGCTTGCTGGCGCTGATGCGATTGACCCCTTTTTCGTATTTTTGCACCTGTTGAAACGTGATGCCGAGCGCGTCGGCAAGCTTTGTCTGGCTCAGGCCTAACATGAGACGGCGCATGCGAACGCGGGTGCCAACTTGTTTGTCGGTCGGGTCTGGTGATTTGGACATACCGGCGCTCCAGCGAGGAAGGGCAAAGCCTAATCGCATTTTGGGCGCTTTGGTAGGGGCCAAATTTGGTCAAGCGGGCTGAGCGATCAGACCAGCAACGTTAGCAAGCCGACCAGCGTGAGGCCAAGGAGGAGTAACACCCAGTCCACCGGGGTGAGCTCGCGAAAAAGAAATCCGCCGCCGGCGAATCGCCACAGCCCTCGCGCGCGCGTGAGGCCAACGATTTGGGTA
The DNA here is from genome assembly GCA_963729965.1 of uncultured Alphaproteobacteria bacterium. Classification (GTDB taxonomy): domain Bacteria; phylum Pseudomonadota; class Alphaproteobacteria; order Rhizobiales; family Xanthobacteraceae; genus BOG-931. The sequence goes on along the minus strand of CAVSPX010000002.1, from coordinate 352,729 downwards.
AACCAGGGGCTCTGCTCCGCTGTCGATCGAACCGGGGTGGCGTCAGCGTCGACCCCCTACCTCGTCACGCAGTGGGTCCGACCCGTCGCGATCTGATAATCGCGAAAAAGAAATCCGCCGCCGGCGAATCGCCACAGCCCTCGCGCGCGCGTGAGGCCAACGATTTGGGTAAACCAGGGAGGCTCTGCTCCGCTGTCGATCGAACCGGGGTGGCGTCAGCGTCGACCCCCTACCTCGTCACGCAGTGGGTCCGACCCGTCGCGATCTGATAATCGCGAAAAAGAAATCCGCCGCCGGCGAATCGCCACAGCCCTCGCGCGCGCGTGAGGCCAACGATTTGGGTAAACTAGGCAGCCCTATGGCGCCGAGCTTTCGAGGCCGCAGCTTGATGATGACCCGGTAGCCCGCCGGCGCCGCCGCGATCGCGCCGATCGCTCGAGCCCCTATGGCGCCGAGCTTTCGAGGGCCGCACCTTTATGATGACCGGTAGCCCGCCGGCGCCGCCGCGATCGCGCCGATCGCCGAGCTCCGGCGTCGGCCGCGAACCGATCGAATATCACCAAAACGGAATCGGCGCCGGCAGCGACATCACCAGCGGCGGCCAGCAGCCGCTGCACCACTCAGGCGGCCCGAGCCGGTCGAGATGCGCCGCGCCCGAGTGTTCGGCGACGTCTTCGGCGACCCTCGCGAAGGGATAAAGGACACCATCGCGCCAGCCGGAAATGTCGGAGAGAGAGCACGGTGCAGAGCTATGGCGCCGAGCTTTCGAGGGCCGCACCTTTATGATGACCCGGTAGCCCGCCGGCGCCGCCGCGATCGCGCCGATCGCCGAGCTCCGGCGTCGGCCGCGAACCGATCGAATATCACCAAAACGGAATCGGCGCCGGCAGCGACATCACCAGCGGCGGCCAGCAGCCGCTGCACCACTCAGGCGGCCCGAGCCGGTCGAGATGCGCCGCGCCCGAGTGTTCGGCGACGTCTTCGGCGACCCTCGCGAAGGGATAAAGGACACCATCGCGCCAGCCGGAAATGTCGGAGAGAGAGCACGGTGCAGAGCCGGGCAAGACCGAATTGTATGAGGGCCCGGCGGGACAATTCCGGGCCAAGGCCAAACCAAAATAGGAAGGGAAGAAACGGAGCTCAAGAACCCTTTTTAAAAAATTTCTCGCTTGCCTGAGTTTGACGCTGACACACCCGGCAGCCTGCGATCATACCTGATTGTAGAGACCTGCAAGGCGAAATAATTCGTCCGCCTCCTCCACGCTCGGAGCAGGTCTTGCACGCGACCGGCGCCGAACTAAATCATGCTGCCGCGCATCTAACTCTTCGGAAAGGAGACAAAAGAAACTCGGGGCCAACAATGTCAGACGAGATCAAGAAGATCACTCCGTCCTCCGCCGTCGAGGCGTTCGAACCGGAGCTCGGACGGCTCCTCCAGCCAACCCGCTTTTTCCGACACCCCAGCGACGTGGTGCGAGATCCTACGCTTACCATCGCCGAAAAGCGGGCAGTGCTGTCCTCATGGGCGTCCGACGCCTGTGCCGTCGAATCCATGCCCGCTCTGCGGCAAATGCCCGGATCGGATTATGCTGTCCGGTTCGATGACGTGATTGACGCCCTGCAAGCGCTCGACGAAAACGCCCGCGATCAGGGCCTCCGCCAGATCGACGGTTCGCCGCCGCGGCGTCGCGATCGGCACCATAACGGGAACCCAGAGGACGGTTCACCCGACTGTAGCAATTGGTTTTGAGTCTCGGGCCACGGCGTACTCTTGACGGAGAGAACAGCAAACCTAAATCGATGATCGCCGATCGCGCTGCGGAGGATCGGCAAAAACCCAGGGGCGCCGGCTCTTTGGGCGCCCCTCGTATCCATGTTGCTCGATGGAGGATGTGGCTATGAGAAACTTCAACCTGACTCCTCTTTGGCGGTCGACCGTCGGGTTTGATCGCTTATTCGATCTCATCGATGATTCGCTTGGAGTGGCGGGCGAGAGCAATTATCCGCCCTACAACATCGAACGCATCGGTGAGGACGAATACCGCATCTCGCTGGCGCTTGCCGGCTTCATGCCCGAAGAAATCACCGTCACTGCAGAGCAGAACATGCTCACAGTGGAGGGCCGCAAGGCAGAAAAGGCTGACCACCAATACCTGTACCAGGGGATTTCTGCACGGCAGTTCCGGCGTCAATTTAACCTCGCCGATTATGTCGAGGTGACAGGCGCTTCGTTCGAGAACGGTCTTTTGCAGATCCACCTGGTTCGCGAGCTGCCTGAGGCCATGAAGCCTCGTCGGATCGCAATCACGGCCGCCGCCGGCAACCAGCAACTTGAGCACAAAAAGGCGGCCTGAGCGGTCTTCGAACCGCTGGGCTGTAGGTTTCCCACGCGCGGCGCCACCGCGCGGCGGGATTCAGCAAAGGAGGTGTGACTATGAATGTTCGAGAAGTGATACCCTGGAACCGCAGCCGCGAAGTTACGGTTCGGCGCGGCGAAGAGGCCAGTCCGATCCTGACTTTGCACCGCGAAATGAATCGGCTATTCGACGATGCCTTCCGCGGATTCGACGTTGCACCGTCCGACTTCGGCCGCGGATTCGGTCGCATGCTTGCGTGGCCGAACATCGAGGTGAGCGAGACCGACGACGAGATCAAGGTCACGGCCGAGCTGCCGGGCCTTGAAGAAAAAGACATCGAGGTCGAGCTGAAGAACGGTGTTCTCGCCATCAAAGGCGAGAAGAAGGCCGAGACGGAAGACAAGGATCGGCGGTTCAGCGAGCGGTATTACGGCCGCTTCGAGCGCCGCATTCCGGTGGAGGACATCGAGGAGGACAACGTGCATGCCGCGTTCCGCAACGGCATCCTCACGGTGACCATGCCGAAATCGGCGCAGGCGCAGCGGCAAGTGAAACGCATCGCCATCAACGGCAAGAACTGAAGGTACGGTAGCCGCGTCGGGGCGGCCCCGAACGGGGCGCCCCGGCGCCCTCTTTCGCCGGTTGCGGGAGGTATCAGCGATGCAGCATGTTCGGAGAGAGGAGTTCACAAACTGCAGTCCGATTGATGACCGCGGTCTAAATGGCGGTCATGAGGCTGCCGACAGGAACAACCGGCCGATTTTCGGCAATTCGCTTTTCCCCTCGGATACGGTCGCTCGCATCTACCGTCCGGCGCGCTCCGCCATGACTTCGGGCAAGGCGCGGACGGAGAAGTGGGTGCTACGCTTTGATCGTCGCACGGCGCCTTTCATCGAGCCGCTGATGGGGTGGACCGCTGGCGACGACACGCTCACCCAGGTCGAGCTGAGTTTCCCGACCCGCGAGGCTGCGGTTGCTTATGCGCAGCGACAAGGTCTGGCCTATGTTGTGGAAGAGCGCTGCAGCGGCGGGGTTTTGCAGTCGTCACATGACGCCTGGAAAGACGACCCGCAACAGAGCCAGGCGTTTAAGGATATCCTTGCGAGCTATCTGTCATTCGGCTGGCTGCAGGCGCAGTACGGCCGTTGCGAGGTATTCGAGATCCCCGACCTCGAACGTGCGCTGGTCAATCCCGCAGCCGTGTTTCGTTCACCGAACGATGTGGTCGACGATCCCATCCTGCCCGTTGACTGCAAACGCGAAATTCTCACCCGCTGGGCTTGGGACGAATACCTGCTGCAAGTCGCAAGCAACGAAGCGATGCCGGAGGGCAGGGAACCTTCGCGTCTCGACGAGGTGAAGTGCGCGCTGCTCGCTTTGCAAGAGCCAGAGCAGCGTGCCCCGGTCATCGTACCGCGCGCGCCCGACGAGGTGCGGCGCGCCGCATAGGGAGGCGGGCATGGCAAGGATCATGACGACGGATTGCGAACGCATCGTAGCGAACCGCTTCGAGCTCGTAGTGCTCGCCGCCGCGCGGGCGCGCCAGCTTCTGCGTGGCGATGAGCCAGTGGTCGCGGCCGACGGCGATCGACCGGCGGTGATCGCGTTACGCGAGATCGCGGCGCAAAAGCTCGACCTCATCGAACTGCGCCAGCGGCTGCTGCGGCGCTGGATCGATGGCACCGAGAAAAACAAGAAACTCGAAACGTCCGTCAGTATCGGATCATCTTCGTGGCTTGACCGGCATCGCCTCTGATCCGTGCAGTCACGACAGCTTCTCCATCGAGGGAAGTGTCTCTGACATAACTGAAGAAAAATAGGAGCGTACCATGTTCAACCGCACTACGAAAAGGAGAACGGAAAAGACAACGATCGACCTCGTGAATTTCGTGCTCGGCGCGTGCTTGGCATTTGCGCCGTGGGTGCTGGGCTTTACCGGCCAAACGGCTGCCGCCTGGAATGCGTGGGTGGTGGGCGCGGCAGTTGCCTTCGTCGCAGTGGACGCCCTCGCCAATCTCACTGAGTGGGAGGAATGGGCGAATATGGTGCTGGGCATATGGGCTGTCCTGGCGCCGTGGCTGCTCGACTTCGCCGAGGTGCCTCAAGCGAGGTACGCCCATCTGTTCATCGGTCTGATCGTCGCCGTCCTCGCGGCAGCCGATCTGTGGATGGCTCGCAACAGACCCGTTTCCACGGCGTGACTGCTCACAGCCGCCCTGCTGGAAGCAAATAGAATGGGTTGCCGCGCTATGTACCATCACGAAGGTTCGCAACGCAGCTTGATCCCTAAATCCGTAAGCAGCCGCACGGGTGCCACAGGCGGAAAATGCCACAAAATTGATGGCGGTCAGTGCAACCGCAAGAAATTCACGCTCGTTATTGACACCCATTAGAGGCAGGAGCTGATGTAATGGCCCTCTCTGAAACGCGGAATAATCGCCGCTCCAACACGCAGGACGCTCCGCCCTGGCAGCATGTGCGGCTCGCCGACACCGATCGACTGGAGTCATTCAGCGACGGCGTTTTTGCGATCACGATCACGCTGTTGGTCGCCGAGATCGTGCGCCCGGAGTATGAGCCGGGCCACCTCCTGGAAAAGCTGTTGGCACAGTGGCCCAACTATGTCGCCTTCCTGGCGTCATTCTTCTACATTGGCATCATTTGGCTGAATCATCGCGCAGTATTCGCCCGCGTCCGCTACTGTGACCGGAGCCTGCATCTCGCTAATCTATTTTGTTTGTTGGCCTCGGCGCTGATTCCTTTTCCCACAGCGGTGTTATCCACGGCGCTCCAGCACGCCAACCCATTCGACGCCACGGTCGCAGTTGCGTTCTATGCCGCCATCGGCGGCGTCATGTGCCTGGCGTGGCTCCTCCTATTCCATGTCCTCAGCATCCACTCGTACCTCCTGGAGAATCATGTCGATCCGACCTTTTTCCCAAAAGAGAGGCATCGTGCGGTGCTCGGAGTGGCGCTCTACGCGGCCGCGGGAGTGATCGGCTGGGCATATGCGCCGAAGCTTGCACTGATGATCTTCCTGGCTTTGCCGATCTTCTATGGGATCACCAGCGAGGGACTGACGGAAACGCGCGTTCGGATTCTGCACAGAAGAGCTCGTCAATCTCGTGAGGCCACTCGTTTCCGCACTCGCTGTGAGCAACAAACCGTGAGGAGCGATGGTCAGACCCCCCGGAGCAGCGTTTTTGATTCAGATCAAAGACACTCCCCTGGCAGGCATTCGGTAAGCTCGCCTCGTAGCCCTGCAGAAAGTCGTCGCTCGGCTGATGGCCGGGTGATCATCCCGACACCAACTCCAGGTCGGTTCTGGGTCTTGGTCATTCGCGACCAGGTCGCGCTTAGCAGCAGGTCCGGCCATGTCCGCTATGCTTTGAAAGTTGGCTGCGTCGACCCCCGCGCGCTCGCGCGCGCGTAAACACAACAAGAGTGGTTAACCGGGCCAGTAGTCCATCAGCGCGCAGTCGCGATCGGGGTGCTGCGCACGACGACCCCGTAGGTCGCCGCAATGGATAAAGAGGAGGAACGCGACACCCCGCAGCAGCGCCGGCGCCATCATCGGCCCGATCCGGATTCAGGTGAACACCTCCACCGCCTAAAGGCGGTGGCTGCAGGTTACGGCTTAAAGCCGGATCGGTCCGCCGTGCGGCGGTGTCGCGCGACAATCAGGAGGGCATGGTCAGCGACAATCAGCGACACATCTCATGGTTGAACAAGCCGTCCGGCGTCTCTGGCTGTCAATCCCGAAGCCGCCAACGGCGGTGGCCCGAAGGGCCAGGATTTACAGCCAGAAACGCCGGGCGAACAATCGAACCCGTGATGCGCTCAGTGCTTGAGCGCCCCGATGTGCGGGGCGGCTCTGATTGTCGCGACAATCACGATTTTGATTGTCGCGCTACACGGCGGACTACTACGATCGAAACAGGTTTGACCGACCTCGACAACGGAGCGCCAGCCCTACGCTACGGAACAGAAGCCGCCCACACGGTTCGAAGGTGCCTGATTGGCGCGGATTAGCCGAGGCGAACCTGAAGGCGATGGGCGGCACCGTCGTCTTCGAGCGGGATCGACAACGGCCTTGCGGTGACCGTCGCGCCATCGAACTCGGCGGCGGCCACACCGCGCTGCACGCTCTGCGGGTTCTCGACGACGATCGCGTAGCGTGATGCGCCGTGTCGGAGCGTGATCTCAAATCCGGGCCAGGACGCGGGAATGCAGGGATCGAGGCGCAGCTTGTCGCCCTCGATGCGAAGCCCAAGAATGCTCTCCACGCCGGCGCGCTGCATCCATCCTGCCGAGCCAGTGTACCAAGTCCAGCCGCCGCGCCCGACGTGGCCAGAAGCGGCATAGACATCGGCCGCAACCACATAGGGCTCGACCTTGTAGCGGTGAATGTCGGTGCGTGTGCGGGCGTGGTTGATCGGGTTGAGCATCCAGAACAACGCGGCCGCCTTGTCGCCCTCGCCGAGGCTGGCGAAGGCCATTACCGACCACAGAGCGGCGTGAGTGTACTGCGCGCCATTCTCGCGCACTCCAGGCGGGTAGCCCTTGATGTAGCCGGGGTCGAGCACAGAACGATCGAACGGCGGCGTGAACAGCAAAGCCAACCCATCGTGGGGCAGGATCAACTCGCTGTCGACGGCGGCCATGGCCTGGGCCGCGCGATCGGGCCGCGCCACGCCGGAGATCACGGCCCAGGATTGTGCGATGGAGTCGATACGGCACTCTTCGTTCGTCGCAGAGCCGAGCGGAGTGCCATCGTCAAACCAGCCGCGCCGATACCAATCGCCGTCCCAGGCTTGGCTTTCGAAGGCAGTCGCCAGCGCCCGCATATGCGCCCGCCATTTCGCCGCCCGCGTTCGGTCGCTGCGCGCATCGGCCAAATTTGCGAAGGCGTCGAGCGCGGCGTGTAACATCCAGCCAAGCCAGACGCTCTCGCCCTTGCCGCCTTCGCCGACACGGTTCATGCCGTCGTTCCAATCGCCGCCGCCGATCAGCGGCAGACCGTGGCCGCCGACCGCCAGGCTGGCGTCCAGAGCGCGGGCGCAATGCTCGTAAAGGCTGGCGGTCTCGTCCGAGATGGTCGGCAGGAAGAAGCTTTCTCTCTCGCTTGGCTCGAGCGCCGGGCCGCCTAGGAAAGGCGCGACCTCCTCAAGCACGGCAGCATCGCCGGTGACGTTGACATAGTGCGCGGCCGCAAAGGCGAGCCAGACGCGGTCGTCCGATATGCGCGTGCGAACCCCCTGGCCGGAGTGCGGCAGCCACCAGTGCTGGACGTCACCCTCTACGAACTGGCGGCCAGCGGCTTTCAGAAGGTGGTCTCGCGTAATCGATGGCCGAACCGTCGCCAGGGCCATGCAGTCCTGCAGCTGGTCCCGGAAGCCGTAGGCGCCGCTGGCCTGGTAGAATCCCGAGCGAGCCCAGACGCGGCAGGCGAGCGTCTGATAGGTCAGCCAGCCATTGAGCATGATGTCCATCGACCGGTCGGGGGTCTTCACCTGAACCGTGCCGACAGTCTCATCCCAGAAGCGCCGGACATCCGATAACACAGCGTCCAGATCGGTCTCGCGGTAGCGGGCAATCAGCGATTGCGCCTCGGTTTCATCCGGAGCATCACCGAGAAAGAAGACAATCTCTACGACGCCGTTCGGCGCGATCTCGATCGTGGTCTGGAGAGCGGCGCAGGGATCGAGTCCCGATCCCACCCGTCCCGAGAGCGAGTTCCCGTTGACCAAAGCTGCCGGCCAGGCCAGCGCCCCGTTGCGGCCAATGAACTCTCGGCGGTCGCCAGTCCAGCTCGTTTGGCGTCCCGCGAGGTCGGCGAAGGCGACTCGATCGCCGAGCGCCGGATTCCACGGGTTCTTCGCGAGCATCGCCCCACTACGGACGTCGATGCGCGTGGTCACGGTCAGCGCACCCGCCGCCCGCGTGGCGCCGAGAACCCATTCGACGTATGCGGTCACCGACAGGCGTCTGGCGCGGCCTAAAAGGTTGCGCAGTTTCAGCCGCGAGATTTTGAGAGGATCGGCAAGCGGCACATACTCGAGCAGCTCGGCGGCGATCCCGTATGAAGCGTGTTCGAAACGGCTGTAGCCCCATCCATGCCGCGCCACATAGGTTGCCGCTTCATCGCGGATTGGAAGCGCCGTGGGGCTCCAAAGATCTGCGGTCTCTTCGTCCCTGAGATAGAAGGCTTGGCCAGGCCGGTCGGTAACAGGGTCGTTGGACCATGGAGTCAACTGACGCTCGCGGCTATCCACCGACCATGCGTAGCCGCCGCCCTCAGCGGATACCTGGAAGCCGAAGCCGGGATTGGCCACCACGTTGATCCACGGGGCAGGGGTCGATTGGCCAGGCCCGAGGATGGTCACATATTCTCGGCCCTCCGCGACGAAGCCCCCCAAGCCGTTGAAGTACTCTACGCCCGGTGCCGGACGCGACACCTGAAGCTCGGAAGCGGGCGCTGCTCGCACTGCCACGGGCCGAGGCGAGGGCCTAGCCTCGGGCGCGCGCTCAAACTGATCGGCGAGCCGTCCGCGCGCCCCTAACAGGACGACGCGGGCGACGGACTCGAGGAGGGCCCGCGCTTCAGGTGAGATCAGGTCGGCTCGCAGTATGAAAGTGTGCCCGGGCGGCCGCTCGTCGCCAATTTGAGGGCGCGACTGGCTAGCCCTCACCATGGTCTCGAGCGCGATCTGAAGTTCCTGCATATAGGATGAGTTGCGCTCGTTGAGGATGACCAGGTCCACCGCCAGCCGTTTCATCCGCCAGTATTCCACCGCCTGGAGCGCTTCGCCAGCGACGTCCAGCTGGTCGACGCCGGAGATGCGCACCAGAATGATCGGCAGATCGCCGGATATCCCCAGGGGCCACAGACCTGACTGCCCGCCACTGCCGTCTTTAATGGTCTCCGACGACGGACGCAGCGTCGGCGCGGCGTAGACGATGTGTCCGGCTAGGCGCTGGTATTGACCCGCCTTGCTCCGGTCGATGCCGAGGTGGTGCAACTGCACCTGGGCCTGGGTCCAAGCGAGCGCGGCCGCGCGTTCGAACGCGCTGACGTCATGGTGCTTATCGATTAGATCCAGGACCTCCGCGCGCGACGAGGCGACCATAGTCCAGAAATCGACGCGGGCCGTCGCTCCTGGAGCAATGCGGACACGCCGACGCAGTGCGAAGATGGCGTCAAGCACCGCTCCGGTAGCGCCCGACAGCGGACGGCCACTCATCACCGCGCTCGCAATGCGCGCGCTGCCGCCGCGGCCGAGGAACCGCATCCGATCGGTCTCGAACTCGCGCTTGCCAACGGCCTCGCCATCGACAACCGCCAGGTAGGCGGCCCAAATCTGTGGTTCCGTCGGTGCTCGCTGCCGCCGCGTCGCGACGATTGCGCCCAGGCTGGCGAGGTGCTCGGTCTCGATGAACAGTTTCGAGAACGCCGGATGCGCCACGTCCGAGGCCTGGGGCGCCAGGACCAGCTCGGCGTACGAGGTCACCTCGACTTCGCGCGGGCGATCGCCGAGGTTTGAGACGGTGACCCGGCGGACCTCCGCGTCGTCCTCCGCGGAGACGAGCACCTGGAGGCTGGTCACAAGCAGCCCATCGCGGCGCGAGAACTCGGCGCGATCCTCATTGAATTTGACCTCGTACGCCACGGGCTCAATCACGGCCGGCTGGTACGCCGCCGACCACACCTCGCCGCTGGCGGCGTCCCTCAGGAAGACAAAGGAACCCCAATCGTCGCAGGTGGCATCCTCTCGCCAGCGGGTCACCGCCAGGTCGCGCCAGATGCTGTAACCGGATCCGGCGGCCGTAAGCATCACGGTATAGCGGCCGTTCGAGAGCAGCTGGGTGGCCGGCGTGGCGCTCCACGGACTGGCCGTTCGCCGAGAGCCGGGTTCTTCGACCTCGTGGATTCTGACCGCCGACATCGTCTCCGAGATGGACGGTGGGGCCGTCACGACTTCGCGAGGCACGCGCTCCTGCAGAAGGAGTTCCGTCGCCTGGACCATCGGCTCAGCGTGGAAGCGGCTGCGTATCACGCCATCCAGCAAGGCATTGGCGATGGCGGTGATCGTCATCCCTTGGTGGTGTGCCATGAACGCGCGCACGATGGCGACGCGCTCGCCGTCCGGGACCCGGGCCCGCGTGAAGTCCAGCGCCTCGTAGAAGCCGTAGTGGCCGCGCCCGCCGATGGCCTGGAGGCGCTCGAAGTTCTGCGCGGCGGCCTGCGGGTCAATCATGCTCGCCAAGGCGCTGGCGTACGGCGCGACGACGGCGTTATCGGCTAGCCCGCGCTTGAGCCCCAGCCCCGGCACACCGAAGTTAGAATATTGATAGGTGAAGTCCAGGTCACGCGCATTGTACGCCGACTCCGATACGCCCCAGGGCAATCGCAGCGCCGCCGCGTATTCGATCTGGCGTCTGACGACGAACCGATTGGTCTGCTCGATCAGGCTGCCGGCCGGCGGCCTCATGACGATGGACGGCATTAGGTACTCGAACATCGAGCCCGACCACGAGATCAGCGCCGCGCCGTTCGCCACCGGAGTCACTGCGCGACCTAGCCGGAACCAGTGCCGCGCGGGCGCATCCCGCTTGGCGATGGCCATGAAGCTCGCCAGTCTCGCCTCCGACGCGAGAAGGTCATAGCAATTGGAATCCAGCGCGCCCTCAGACGCCTGATAGCCGATCGACAGCAACAGGCGGTCGGGGTCGAGCAGAAAGCCGAATTCCATCGTCAAAGCCATCGACCGTGCGGTCTCCTCTAGCGCGAGTAGCCGCATCGCCAAGAGGTCGGTCAGCGGCTGGCCCAGATCGCGCTGATGGCTTTCGATGCAGGCGCGGATCGCGTCCGCCCAGAACTGCAGGTCCGCTCCGTCCTGGTCATATTCTTCAAGAACGATCTCACGGACCGTGTCAGCCAGGATCCCGGCCTGCTCTGAAAGCCCCGCAATCCGCTGCTCGACGCCGGAGTTCGCGGCGGCGTCCTGAATTAAGCCTGCCGCGAGCCGCTCGATCTCATCGTCGAACCGCCGCCACGAAACGGCCTGTGGCTGGCGCAGGTCCCGCAGCCGAAGCGCTTCGTCACGCAACAGGTCGACGGCGTCGGCGACACCCTGGAAACGCTGTTGTTCCGTCAGCGGCACTTCGTGCCACTCATGGCATGCGTTGGCCAGCGCGATGAGGTGTCCGGCCAGGTTCCCGCTGTCGACCGAGGATACGTATTGTGGATCGAGCGGACGTAAGTCGCGCGTGTCGTACCAATTGTAGAAATGGCCGCGGTGCTTGGCCATGCGAGCCATGGTCGCCAGCGTCGCCTCCAGCCGCTCCACGGCCTTGAGCGTCCCGGTCCAGCCGAAATCCCGCGCGCATGCGACTGACAACAGGTAGAGGCCGATGTTGGTCGGCGACGTGCGATGGGCCGTCACCGGCTCGGGCGTTTCCTGGAAATTGTCGGGTGGCAAACCGTTGTCGTCCGCCGTGACGAAGGTCTCGAAAAAGCGCCACGTCCTCCGGGCGACCAGGCGCAAACGATGCACGTCGGCCTCAGCTAGTGGGCGCCGGCCCGTGACGCGGGGAGACAGGCTTGCCCTAAGCGCGACGACCGGCGAGACGAACCAGGCGCCTGCGAACGCCGCTGCCAGGGGCCAGGTCCCGTGCCCCCATATGCTCGCCACGGCAATCGCAGTCGCGCCGATCACGACAGCCCCAGCCATGCTTCGGTAGAAGCGCCAAACGCTCAGACGACGGCCGAACGCCGCGTGCGCCGCCGGCATCCATTCGAGAAGGCGACGGCGCGTTATCGTGAGCCGGACTAGAGTGCGAATGATGGCGTCACCCATCAGCCAGGCCTGATGCGCCAGAAAAACGATCATCAGGCCGGATTGGATGAGCGCAAGCCGCAGCTCCGCGCCTAGGGCGCGCAAATGGCTGTGGAGTGTCACACCCGGACGGCGCGGCGCGAGATCCACCATCACGGGAATAAAAGGCGGCAGAACGATCGTCCATAGGATGAAACCAGTCCAGACGGCCGCGTCTTGAAGCGGCATGGCCCATCCTGCGATCAGAGCCACGGCGACTGACGGCGGAGACAGCGACCGCCGAAGGTTGTCGAGCATCTTCCAGCGGCCAATCGCGGGAACGCCCCCTCGCGGCCGACGATCAGCCCTTTGAGGGCCCCGTCCGAAGAACCAAGGCAGAAGCTGCCAGTCGCCTCGCGCCCAGCGGTGGTGGCGAAGGGCGGCGACGTCATAGCGGGCCGGAAAATCCTCAACGACCTCCACGTCCGAGGTCAGGCCGGCGCGGGCGAAGATCCCCTCGAAGAGGTCATGGCTGAGGAGAGCTGACTCGGGCACTCGACCTGCCATCGCTGCTTCGAAGGCGTCGACGTCGTAGATGCCCTTGCCGGTGTAGGTGCCCTCGCCGAACAGGTCCTGGTACACGTCCGAGACCGCGGCCGCATAGGGGTCAATGCCGGTCGCGCTGGAAAACACGCGCAGGAACAGCGAGCCTTCGCGTCCCACCGGCAGGGCCGGCGTGACCCGTGGCTGCAGGATGCCGTAACCTTCGACGACTCGACCAAGAGCGGTGTCCAAGCGCGGCTGGTTGAGAGGATGGGCCATCTTGCCAATCAGTCGCCGGACCGTCTCGCGCGGAAGCCGCGTGTCCGCGTCCAAGGTGATCACATAGCGAATGCTGGCGGGCAGGACAGGCGGCGCCAGGAACGTAGTGTCCTGGGCGCCGCGCAGGAGCTTATTGAGTTCTGTTAGCTTTCCGCGCTTACGTTCCCATCCTATCCACCGGCCCTCACCCGCGGTCCAGACACGTCGGCGGTGCAGAAGCAGGAAACGGTCGCCGCCCGGCGCCGGTCCATAGCGCTGGTTCAGGTTGGCGATGCCTTCCTTGGCGGCGGCCAGCAGCTCGTCGTCGCCGTCTGTTTGCTCGCTCGCTGCATCCGTCCAGTCGGACAGTAGCGCAAAGTGAAGGTCGCCATGGGAGCTCGCCAGATAGTGGATTTCGAGTTGTCCGATCTGCTCATCGATGGCCTCGGGCGAGGTCAGGAGGGTCGGGACGGCGACCAGCGTGCGCAGATGCTCGGGAATTCCGCCGCGCAGTTCAAGTGCCGGTAGCAGGGTGGCGCGAAACCCCCAGGTTACGAAGTAGTTGACGAATGCGACGGCTGCGTCGATTGCCGGGACTAGCCCCAGGATCGCAAGGACCAGCAGCCATCTCAATTCCACACCGCTTAATGCGACGACAGACAGCGGGGCGGCCAGCAGACCGGCGGCGACGATCGCGCCAGCACTGACATAGCCGCCGATTCCAAGCGCACGATAGAAGCGCCCGGGCCATGTTCGCGCCGACGGCTTGAATCCAATCTCTGTTTCGAAACCAGGCCGGCCGCCTGCGATCAAGTAATAGCCTGGATCCGCCAGGCGCGCGTCACTCGCTTTAGCGTCCGCCCGGTACGCGCGCCGCGCCGCCACAACCGCCGCGTCGGCCACCTCCAGCTCGGTGAAGCCGGAGCCGCGGGCGAGCTGTTCGACCGCGGTGCGGTAAAGATTGCGCGTCGGAAAATCCATTTCCCCAAATCGGTCTCCCACCTTGAACACCTCGTCGACTAGGCTGACGCGTTCGAACAGCTCAGTCCAATCGACATCTGAGATGAGGCGCATGCTGGTGATGATGTTGCGCACTGTCACAGTAGCGGCGACTTGTCGCTGGTGCTCGTCGTGGACGACCGCGTCGGCGGTCGTCCCCTGACGTGCCAGTTGTTCGTCGAGCCACTCCAACGCCGGCGCGATACTGGGATCCTGATCGCGCAGGCGATAGACCAGATGTACCAAGAACGCATCGGGGTATGTCGTCTCAGCGTGCTGAGGCAGCACAGCATCGGGTGGTTCGGGCGCGTGGCCTCCCGCGCCCAGCAATCCGTCGGCCAGAGCATCTGCAGCGCGTCGGCCGGCGGCGCTATCCAAGATCCTCTTGGCGATGCGCCTGAGGTTCTCGACCAGCACGATCCGCAACGTGATAGCGACCGCCCAGAGCTCGCCGATGGTCAGCGGCTGGACCGCTTGATAAGCCTGCAGGTAGCGGCGCAGGATCTCAGGGTCGAAGAGGCTGTCCGTATGGGCCACGAACGCCCAGGCCACGCCGAACACGCGCGGGTATCCCACGAACGGTCCGCTGGCGAGTTTCGGGAGCTGCCGATAGTAGGAAACGGGCAGATCGATCCGGATTTCGCGGATCTGCTTCTCGACCACATGGAAATTGTCGACCAGCCACTCGGCCGCGGGGGTGATGGACGCGCCCGCATCGACGGCCTTGGCGATATCGCGATAGGCCGCGAGCAACACGACCTCGTTTTCGGCAAGCCGATTCGCGAGCGGGGCGCCCTTCCGTTCGCCGTCCGCCACCTCCTGCGCGGCGGCGAGGCTGCGCGCGTGTTCTTCCAGACGTTCGACGCTGAACAACTCCGCCCGGATGGGCGCGCTATCGTCCCACGGCGGACGGGGACCTGTATCGCCCAAGAGGCGGCGCAACGGCAGGATCAGTGCACCTTTGTGGGAAGAGCTCAGCCGGCTCGCCGAAGTATTTGTCTCGGCAGGCATCGCCTTAAGATGCCTTCAACGGGCGTGAAATCGTTGC
Source organism: uncultured Alphaproteobacteria bacterium (assembly GCA_963729965.1). GTDB lineage: Bacteria > Pseudomonadota > Alphaproteobacteria > Rhizobiales > Xanthobacteraceae > BOG-931. Next base: position 337,706 of record CAVSPX010000002.1, on the reverse strand, counting down.
GGACCTGCCGCCCAGCATCCCCGTAACAAGACTTCCAGCCGAGACGAACTCAAACCCTTGATCATCTTGGGCGGATCGCTCGGATCGGCGCCTTCGATAATCACTTTTGCGCACTCCCCATGGCGTCGGATGGCGTCGGCCAGGCAGTTGGCCTCACGGACCGCCAAATCCCTTGACCAGAAGGGCGTCGTCGTACCCTCGCCCATTCGAATGGCCCAGCCGTGTAGCTCTTTGGCAACTTTAAAAGTGATCATGGCACCCTACCCCGATCGGCCCGGAACGCAAGGCAAACATTCTGCGCGGATAAAAGGCTCCCCGCGCACATTATCATTCGATCATCGTGCGAGGTTGGTCGCGTTGATCCACATCAAATGCGAGAAGCACTTCGCCGTGCACGCCTGATGTAGGGCCGAGCTTGATTCACGTAGAAGACGCTGCGCGCCGCACATGCGCCAATGCCGCGGCGGCCTGAAGTGAAGCCGCAGCGAAGCGGTCGTTGCTCGAAACCATGTGCGGCTGTTCCAAGTCGTCCTGAACAATGAAGCTATTTGCCTCATCGCCAAGCGCCAGCCATTCGTTTGCGAGACGAAGAAGTTCCGATTGTGCGTTGCGCGCCATCCTGATTCATTCCTTGGCGCGGTCGATGAAATAGCTGATGGGCTTGCTCATGTCACGCGTCCAGGAGAGCCGAACTCGATCCCTCGATCCTCTTGAACACCTCATATGGATCGGCGCCTTCGACAATTACTTCGGCGCACTCGCCATGACGGCGAATAGCGTTGGCCAAACAGTTTGCCTCGCGGATTGCCAAGTCCCGGGACCAAAAGAGCGTCTTAATGCGCTCGCCCACCTGGATGGCCCAGCCGTACTGCTCCCTGACAACGCTGAAAAGTAATCATGACACGCACTCACAAATTGGCCCGCAATGAAGAGCCGAAATCCGGAGCAATTTAAAAACTTCTAACCTTGCCTTTTCTCAGGCTTCGGCATCTTCGCTAGCTTTTCCTACTCCTCGGCAAGAAGGCGGGTCACCACTTAATGACTTGTCGGCCACGTTACGCGGTTTACGTGCTGCCTCCGTCGCGTCCATTGGACCACCAGCCGTTGAAGAACAAACATGCCCCGGTCTCCGCTAATTTCTGACCATCGGCGAAGATGCGCTTCGGTTGCCATTTCCATGTGCCGACTGGTCCATTCCTGATAGGCGGTCGCGGCCTCGGGGATTGAGTGAGCCATCGTGAGCTTGGCGGCAAATTCGGACGCAAGCTCTACCTCCGCTTGCATCCGGTCGAACCAGTTCCGGTTCGCTTCTTGTAGCTTTTCTAATCGCTCCGTCTGCATTGCGACAAGCTCGTCAAAGCGCTTCTTTCCGATCGCGGCGAACTCCGCGGGGATCAGATTGGGTAGCGAGGATTTTTCCGTCCGCGGGTAAGCAATATCCTCGTCGATTTGCTACATCCGAACGAAGGAACTGCGCGTCTTTGGGTGTTTTTCGGCACAGAGTACTGCGATTCAGGAGGGATGCATGCGGTCATTGCTTTTGATGCTTGGCGTCGTCCTCGGCACCGCTGCACTTGGCGGCGGCGCAAGCGCTCAGAATTATCCGTGGTGCGCTTACTATGGTGGCGGTGACATAGGCGGCGGTGGTACGAATTGCGGCTTCACGACTTTTGAGCAGTGCATGGCCACGCTCAGCGGCATGGGCGGCTTCTGTGATCGAAACACTCAGTACGTGCCGCCTCCAGGGCCGCATGCTGGGGCCGTTTATCGGCCGCGACGCCGAAGGCATTACTGACAGTTTGCCTGAGCAGACGGAGCCATGGTCGGCCCTCGAGATGGCCCAACACGCGCGTGAACACCGACCCGATCCCGTATGTCAGTTTGAGGCGATCGCTGCAGAGAGGGCAAAGCGCATACTCGATAATGCGCTGAAATGTGCCTCGGATTTTGGCGTATCGGCTGAGGGGGTTCACGTGAAGGATCAATATCCGGCCGACGGTATTATCGCCACTGCACGAGACAAGGACTGCGACCTTATCGTGCTTGCGTCGCACGGCCGGCGGGGGCTTCCGCGAATCCTACTCGGAAGCCGGGCCTATGAAGTACTGACGCGCTGCACAGTACCGGCATTGATCGTGCGGTGAAGCTGAGGAACAACCCGGAGTGATCTTAGGATTGGTGGGTGTCGCGCCGCGCAATCCCTGGAAAGACCACATGAGGATGGTAGATGCCCAGCTTCGAAACATAGCGACCTCGCGCTCCATTAGAAGCGCTAGATGATCACTGAAACTATTTCGTCCGACGTGCCACTCGTCCGGACAGCACCAACGTTAATCTCGATGGCTTGGTTGGGGCACAGCTAAATTTGCCAGAGCTGCAACACCGGCCCTTATCGCCGCGGCGATCTCCTCGTCGCGGATCCGCCCAACCGTAGTAATGTTTGATGGCCCCGGTTTGATCGGCTGTCCGAACCGTACGGTGATACGATGACGTCGTGGGAATTTCCGCGCGAGCGGCCAAGCGGAAAAGCTGCCGTCGATGTAAACGGGAACGATTGGAACCACATGCTTCTCTACCAGGGCACCGACACCGGGTAAGAAACGCTGAAGGGTTCCGTCGGGGCTCCGGGCGCCTTCCGGGAACCAGACGAGGTTCCAGTCGCGATCGAGAGTAAGGCCGGCCATTGCTAGGGCTGAGGCCACTGCGCGGTCAGGATCAATCGGGATGATGCGCGCCGCGCGACTGAAGAGCCGGCGCAACCTGCTCGTAAAGGCTACCCCCGTCCATCCACCCCAGCAGGTATGCCTGACGATCCCTTCCGGAAGTGCGGCACCCAAGGCGAAAGGATCTAAGTAGCTTACATGGTTCGGGCAGATGAGCATGGGCCCCTTCAAAGGAACGAGTTCAAGGCCTTCGACCCGCAAATCGAAGACTCCGCGCATCACCAACCGAAGCAGGAGTTCGCCAAACCTGCGCAGAAGGGAGAGGATGGGACCCTGGGGCGCCAGCCAAGGCGCTTCGGCATCCGCGGGCGCAGCGCCTGCTTCCGTTTTCGGCGCTTCGGCAATTTCACGTAGAAGATCGCGCAAAGTGACGATGCGAGCAATATCGCTTTCCTTCAAGACAACGCCTAGCTCGCGTTCGAGCGCCAGCGTCAACTCAACCCAACCGAGGGAATCGATCCCGAGATCGATCTGCGGACTCCAATCGAGTTGTAGACTCCGGTCGGGAAAGCGCCGCTGAAGCGACCCCCATACGGCCGCGACTTGCGGCCGGTCGAGCAAGGCACGATCTTCGTCGGAAAGAGCCGCCGTAGCGGGCGACGTTTCGTGCCGTTGCACGGCGGCATAAAGCGACGGCAGTAGATGACGGCGGATCTTGCCGAGTTGCGTGCGTGGCAGGGCATCGCGCGCGATGGCAAAGCCAGTCAGTCTCGCATAGCTTGGCAAGCTGTGCGCTTTGGCAGTGAGCCCTTCACGAATGGCATCGCCAAGGCGCAAAGTCCCAAAATCACGCGCAGCCGAAAAGTCGGGTACGACCAAGCCGACAAGCGCACCGTTTTGGCCAAGCAGAGCAATTTCACGAACGAGAGGCGCGGCGGCGTAAATCGCTTCGAATTCCTCGGGAAAAAGCTTCTTACCGTCCGCCAGCACGATCGTGTCGCTTTTACGCGCTTCGATGTGGAGAAAGCCTTTGCTGTCGATTGAACCCAGATCGCCGGTCCGGAACCAGCCGTCTTCGGTAAAAGCTTCCCGCGTCTTCACTGGATCGCCGCGGTAACCTGAAAAAACCGATGGACCGCGCACCTCGATCTCACCAATGCCATCTTCGCTGTGATTGGCGATCCGTGCCTTCATGCCGGGAATGGCCCGACCGGCAGACCCCAGAAGGGTTGCCCCTGGAAGATTGTAAGTGAGCATTGACGATGTCTCGACAAGCCCGTAGCCCGTGAGCATCTCCCAGCCTATAGCGCCAAGCGCTTCCTCGACTTCTGCGCTGACTGGCGCACCACCACTTACGAGCAAACGAAGTTCGGGCGCGAGTTTCCGGCGTATCGATCCAAGAAGTATCCTTCCGGGCCAATCAACGCCCTGGCGCTTTGCCCAGCCTGCGACGGCAAGGAAAGTAGATATCAGAGCAGACATCGGGAACGGTTGGGCTGCGATGCCACGCCGCACATTGTCAAGAAGCGCGGTATAGAGCCGCGGCACGCCGACCAGAGCGGTAACGTGCCCCTGACGCATCGCCGAAACGATCTCCGGACCGCTGATCCCGGCGGGCAATACGATACCGCAACCAAGAGCAAGCGGCGTCAGCATGCCAATCGTCAGCGGATACGCGTGATAAAGCGGCAAAGGCAGCAGCGCGCGATCGCCACGCCCGACCAAGCGTGCAGCGGCTATTGCGTTTACGTTGGTAAGCAAATTCGTGTGAGTCAGCGGCACCGCTTTGGGAGTGCCGGTCGTTCCCGATGTGAAAACGATCACAGCTTCGTCCGCCGCGGTAACAACTGGAAATTCGACGCTCGGTTGGACGAGCAGGTTTGCCCACGTTTCAACCGTGGAGTCGTTGTTGTCGGCATCAAGAATGATCGGTCGGCAGGACGGCGCAAGGGTGGCGAGACGTTGCCTGGCTGCTGAAGTGGTGAAAGCCAAGCGGCAACCCGCGATCTCGATCATTCTCGCCAACTCGTCATCGTTTGTCTGAAGATCAAGTGGAACAGCGGTGGCACCGGCTGCGACAATGGCCCAAAACGCGCCGATCCACCGTGGACCGTTAGGGGCGATGATCGCAACGCCGCTGCCCCGACCAATGCCACGCTGCGCAAGGCCATTGGCGACCCTCGTGGAAACGCCAGCCAGCTCCGTGAACGACCAAATTTCCTCTTTCCCGCCAGCATAAGCAATAATTGCCGCCAGGTTTCCTTGCGTCGCGATTTTAGTGCGGAGTTCTTGCAGGGTGCGTGGGATGACCATCAAAACTATGATCCGTTATGACGCATGGTCACTGGGGTTGAGCGCCGTGCTTCTGTCAATGATCCTCAGATCTCTGCCTGGATACGATCTTCGCCCTGATATTAAAGCCGCCGCTCATGGCCGAAGTCCGAACGGTTAGCCTGACGCTCGCTTCTGTCGATCTTCCCACATCTCGTACAGCGACACTGCCAACAGCAGCCCGCCACAAGTCATGGCATTAGCAACGGCCGCGAACCCCGACATGGCGAACGACCAGACGAGCAACCACGCCCCAAGAACGATGTTGATCCATTCCTCCCAGACTCGAAGCGTGTAGAAGGTGATCAATTCGAATATGATGACTAGGCCGCCGACAAGTAGAAAATTCTCCGCTGCCCCAGGATCGTCTACCTCCAGGGTAAAAGGCGAGGCAAAGAGCCAAAGGCCGATGGCGAGCGTGATCCACTCCTGCCAGCCTTTGGGCAGCGAAAATGCCGCAATTTTCATACTTCCACCTGTGTTGAACGCCATTTTTGCAGGCCACAATCGAGCACCGCGTCGAAGACGGGCATGCGAGAGCGCGTGCCAAGTTACTCCGCGCCTTGAAGCGGCTCTTGATCCAAATCAAGAGGCTGCGCCGCGCGCCTCGATGTCTTTCGTCCCCTCGCGGCGAATGGCATTGTCGTGACTGCGGTCGATCCTACTGGTTGCGACTTTGCCATCATGGGCGCCCGTTATGGCCGCACAGCATTCGGGTGGGCTTTGCCTTCATTAGCCTGCCAGCATAATGCTTAGTCAATCGGCCAGCGATTTACCGTGAATCCAACTGATTCGCACGTTGAGGTAGGTCGCAATCATCCCAATAGCAGCGGCGCCCATAAAGATGAACGTGATCCAGAGAACCACATCCGATAGTCGGCCACTCCGGTAGTTACGAGACGGAAGCCGTCCCATTAGTTTCAAACACTCAGCTTTTATCGTCGAAGGGCTCGTCGACAAGCGTCGCGAGCATCGGCCTATAAGCGAGATTCATGCTTATCTTCCGCTTCAGCCTGCCGGGCGCAGCCGAGAGGCTTATCTGGCGTCCGCTTGCCCGTGCGACTACGGCGTTCGCTTCTCTAATAGTACGCCCTTCATCGCCGATTCGTTCCAAGGCTTCATTGGCGACTTTTGCCCAGAGCTCCTTCAGCTCCCATGTTGTCGCCTTGTGAGTGTGCCTTTCAGCGTCATTCGCTGTCCATGGCATTGATTAAGCTCCTACAAGTTTGGGAAAATCGTGCGCCCGCGCGGCCGGCGCTGGCTACGGGGCTTCCTGCACCCTCGTGAACGGCAGGCACCAAGCTCGCCTCATGTGCCCGCCGGCCCGTCGGATGCGGCCCTCGAACATATGCTCGACGGCCTGCACCGGGTCGGGTTGCCCGAGGAATAACTTTACACCCGACCACCGGCCGCCGATGTCCCTTGTGGGTTAGGAAGAACATCATTTTCGACCCGCCTAGCGCTGCCCGGTTAGCCCCAACCGCCGCTGCGAAGCCGACCTCACGGGAAGTCGACGAAGTTGGTATATCACCGGCGCCTCGGGATCACAGACAGCCGCGCTCTGCACCCCACTCGGCCATCAGCTCGGCAATGCGCTTGCGGGCATAGAACATGCGCGTTTTTACAGTGCTTTCGGGCGCGCTGACGATTTGCGAAACTTGATGGATCGACTGCTCGTGATAGTAGATTAGATCGACCACTTCCCGATGCGCGACCGACAGCTGCTTGAGGCATTCTTGCAAGAGGGCGCTGCGCTCGATCTTCTGCACCGTGACCTCGGGATCGTCGGCCGGATCTTCAATCCTCGCACATGTCTCGTTATCGAGCTCATCATACGAACGCCGCCGCAGCGAAGCCAGCGCCTTGTAGCGGGCGATTGCCAGAATCCATGTCGATGCCTGCGAGCGTGCCTCGAAGCGGCTGGCGTTGCACCAAACCTCGAGGAAAACCTCGTTCACCAGATCCTCAGCCGTTGCCTCGTCACCGACGATGCGCAGTAGGAAACGGAATACGCGAAGGTTGTGCCGCGCGAACAAAACCCGCACTGCATCCTTATCGCCGTTGGCGATGAGAGCAATCAGCGTTTCATCCGATGTGACCTTGGAGGAGGATGACCGCTTTAGCGGCGCGCCTGATGCAGTCTGAACGTATTGCATGACAACCCTCCCCCTTTTGTTGGGGGAAAGCTAGCGGCTACCAAATACCGTGAAAATTACGATAATGCCCCTAAGGGCGATTACGGAAGCAGATTAGCGGACTAACTCCTCGTTCCAACCAGCCCGCGATGGCGCCTTTTTTCCTATGACGCTCTGCATATCCATCCATCCGGTGCCGCGCCCTCGAAATCGTGCTTGAGCCCCCGAAATCGCTGTCCCGCGGTAAGTCGGGTTTTGCCCCACCATCGCGCTGTGGTGCCAGTTTTCAGAAATGGAAAGGGAGCCAACTGAGCCGGCCTTATCGCCACGCCTTCAGTGCGGCGTGCGGCTGCATTCTTTCCGGCGGTGCGGCCGCACACGATGCATTCGCTCAAGTGCGCGCTGCCGACATATTTGAACAGCGACGCGATTTCGCTGGCAGCGAACAAGCGGGGAATTGGTTTGCCGTCCCAGTCGAGCACTTGGCGGTCGGCGTTCGCGTAAAGGCCGCCGCTGGTATTCGGCCCGCCGACATAGAGCGCGTAATAGGGCAGCCTCGCGATCGCCGCTGTCGCTTGCAGCTTTCGCCCGAAATCGTCAGTGCCTTTCGCACAATTATCGTTGAAGCGTTGCACTGCGGCACGCGTTGCTGCAAGAAGCCGAGGCATGGAAAGCGACTAGCTTGACCGCCGACTACCTGGCGTGAACGCCGGCACGGGATGATTATCCCTAGCTGCGGCGGGTCCACGTAGGCAATAGCCCTTCCTCATTCCGGCTAAGCACGAATGTCGGCGTTAAGCGGTCGCCCCGCCGTCGGCGGCCAGCACCTGCCCGGTGACATAATCGGAATCGGCGCTGGCGAAAAACAGAAAGGTCGCCGCCAGCACGTCGGGCGGAGGATGGCCTTGAAAGCGCGGTTTGGCTTCCGGCCCGAACCGGTTTCGGTCATATTGATCAAGCGCTTCCGTCATGCGGCTATGCGCCACCGGCAGCACCGCGTTAACTTGTATATTAAAGGGCGCCAGTTCTTTGGCGGCGTTTTTGGTGAATGCGATGATGCCGCCTTTGGCCGCAGCATAGTCGGCCACACCACTTGAGGATCGGATCCCCGACGGCGCGGTGAGATTGATAACCTTGCCGGAACGTTTCGGTGCAAGGAAGCGCTTTGCCATTTCCACCGTACAGTAGAAAGTACCATAGAGGTGCGTGCGCAATACGCGCTCCCACTGCTCGGGGGTAATTTCAAGGAGCGGCGTCGGGTTGATTGTGCCGGCATTGTTGACCACGATATCAATCGTACCGAAATGTTCTGCAATGCGGTCGGCGATGCGACGGACATCGTCGTAGCAGCCGACATCGAACAAGCCACCCTCAACCTCGGCGCCCAGTTCACGCGCGAAATGGGAGGTTTCAGCGAGCGCGTCCCCGTCAATGTGCCCGACCAGAAACAGTCTTGCTCCTGCGCGCGCAAACGCATGCGCGACGCTTCGTCCGATGCCGCGGCTGCCGCCGGTGATGAGCGCGATTTTCCCTTCAAGGTTCCTCATCAGCTATAGCCTTAGCGCCAGCCGAGTTTCAGGCACGGTTTGCCGTGCGGTCCGCGTCAAAAGTTCGAGCATAAGGAGCTTTTGCGCAAGTATAGCATTGTGTGGCTGGGCAATTTCGTAGGGGAGATGTCTACACGAACTGCTTTATAGCTAATTTCCTTCGCGCCGCGCGCCGCCTGAATGCCCCGGGATTCCTGCATGAGCTACCCCCGCAAGCGCCTCCGTTTTGCCGCCGTGCTCAAGGCCGGATAGTCGGTGTATCCCAACGTACCGCCCCCGAAGAAGGTCGCACGATCGGGAACGTTCAGGCGCGCATCGATTCGTAAGCGATCCACTAAGTCGGGATTGGCAATGAAGAGCCGGCCGAAGGAAATAAGGTCCGCCAGATTGCGGCGACGGGCTTCAAGCGCCAATGGGAGGTCATAGCCGTTATTCGCCATATAGAGGCCTTTAAACAGCCGGCGCAGGATTTGGAGGTCGAAGCCGCCTGGCACTTCACGTGCTCCTTGAGTGACCCCCTCGATCATATGGATGTATGCCAGATCGAACGAGTTCAGGCGCTCCACAACAGAGGCGTAGGTTTCGGCAGGATCACTGTCCAAGTCGGCCCCATTGACCGGGCTGAGCGGCGACAGGCGGATACCGACGCGCTCGCCACCGCAAGCCCCTGCCACGGCCTCCACCGCTTCGAGCAGGAAGCGGGCTCGATTTTCACGTGATCCGCCATAGGCGTCCGTTCGCTTGTTGGTACTGTCGCGCAAAAACTGCTCGATCAGATAGCCGTTGGCGGCGTGAATTTCGACGCCATCGAAGCCGGCGCCAAGCGCATTTCGCGCCGCGCGACGGTACTCCTCGATGATCTGGCCGATTTCGGCAATCGCGAGCGCGCGGGGCGTCACGCAGGGTGTGAAGCCGGCGGAAGTATAGGATGTGGCCTGCGGGCAGATAGCCGAAGGCGCCACCGGAAGCGCACCGCCAGGCTGCAGCGATGGGTGTGATACTCGCCCGACATGCCACAATTGCGGGAAGATTCGGCCACCTCGGGCATGGACGACTTCGGTTATCCGCCGCCATCCCTCGACCTGCGCGTCATTGTAGATGCCCGGCGTGAAGGCATAGCCTCTGCCCTGCGCGGAAATGTTGGTCCCCTCGGCGATGATCAGCCCGGCGGAGGCGCGCTGCGCATAGTATTCGGCCATCAACGGGCTCGGGACGCCGTTGTCGTCGGCGCGGCTGCGCGTCAGCGGCGCCATGACGATGCGGTTTGCGAGTTGGTAGGGCCCAAGGCGCACCGGCTGAAACAGATCGCTGCGCGCCAGCGTTTGCTCTGTCGTGTTCGCCATTTCTTCCTCCTTCGCATGGATCCAGCTGCTAGGGCCGTGAGCGGCCGTGCCGAAGTTGCTGGCCAGCCGGTATCAATGAGTAACGATTGCCAAAACACCTGCCTTTTCATCTCCGGCGAGAGAGGATCTCGCGGATGTCACGCCGGATAGTCGGCGTCGAAGCTGGTCGTTTTCCAAACATTCGCCTCGTGCAGCAAAGATCGCCACTGGTTCTCGACGTTGTCGAACCCCACTCGGCCGAGCACCAGATGACGCGGCGGCTCAGACGACTGTAGCGCCTTGATCACCGCCTCTGCCGCGCGCGCCGGATTGCCCGCTTGCTTGCCGCTCTGCTCTATGGTTTCTCGGCGGTGCTTGCCGGCCGAGTCCGCATAGTCGGCAATGACGTTTGGCGATAGCTTCACCGACCGCCCGAAATTGGTGCGGAACGGGCCCGGCTCGACGATCAGGACGCGGATCCCCAGCGGCTCGACTTCCTGCGCCAGAGATTCTGATAAGCCTTCGATTGCAAATTTCGTGGCGGCATAATAGCCGGAGCCCGCATGCCCGACGACGCCGCCGACTGATGCGAGGTTGACAATATAGCCGTGTCTGCGCGCCCGCATTCCCGGCAACACCGCCTGAATCATGGCGACCGCGCCAAAGAAATTGGTCTCGAAGATGGCACGGATGTCTTTCTCCTCTCCCTCCTCTACCGCAGCCAGGTAGCCGTAGCCGGCATTATTGACGAGCACGTCGATGCGTCCGAATGAACGTTCGGCCTCGCTGACGGCACGTTTGATCTGATCTGCATTCGTCACATCCAAAGCGATAGCCTTCGCGTGGTTCTCATGCCCGGCGATAAGATCGTCGAGCTTCCTCGGATCGCGCGCCGTTGCCACGACGCGAAACCCATGCGCCAGTGCCGCGCGGACAAATTCCCGGCCGAAGCCGGTCGAGCAGCCGGTGACGAACCAAACAGGCGAGTCAGTTGTATTCTTTGTCACGGATTGCTCTCCGTAGACCCTCCGTCGGCAAACTGCCGAATACGTCCTGATGACAGTGGCGCCGATCGCCCGCCTTGACCTGGATCAAGGACTCTCAGGGCGGTCGGTGGAAACGTTTCATCAGCGTCGGTCTGCTCTTTCGTCGAAACACTCGACAAAGCGCTCGAAGGGGACTTCTCCGTGATTTCAGCCTCGGAGGCCATTTCGATTCCGAGGCTCAGAAGTACCATAGGGGCAAGAGGCACTGCATCGGCAACGGGAGCGTGACATGACCGATCCATCTCTGGCCAACAGGGTCGCGATCGTGACTGGTGCAGGGCGAGGGCTAGGCCGCGCGATGGCGCTTGGCTTGGCGCGGGCCGGCGCACGCGTCGTCGCGACAGTGGCGCGCGAACGGGCCGAGGTCGAAGCTACCGCGGCGGAAGGCAGGACGGCCCTCGGCGCAGACCTCATCGCACCGATGGTCGCGGATGTAACTCAGGAAGGCGATGCGCAGCGCGTGGTCGCGACGGCACTCGAACGCTTCGGGCGGCTCGATATTCTCGTCAACAATGCCGGCCGCGGCATGAAATATGTCAGCGAGCATTTCATGACCGAGCCGACGCGGTTCTGGGAGGTCGCGCCTTCGACTTGGCGACTGGTGATCGACACCAACGTCAACGGACCCTTCCTTATGGCGCGGGCGGCGACGCCGCATCTCGTCGCGGCGGGTTGGGGTCGCATCGTCAACATAACCATGAACCGCGCGACTATGCGCCGTGCCGGCTTCTCTCCCTACGGGCCGTCGAAGGCAGCGCTCGAATTGGAGACCGCCATCTGGTCGGCGGATCTGCGCGCCACGGGGATTACCGTCAATGCAATCCTGCCTGGCGGCGCGGCCTTGACCGGCATGATCCCCGATGCCTTTCCAGCAGGGGCCCGCGCCTCGCTCCTCAACCCCGTGATCATGGTGCCGCCGTTGCTTTGGCTGGTGTCGCCGCAGGCCGATGGCGTCACTGGCCAGCGATTCATCGCCAGCCGTTGGCGCGATGACGATCCGCTTGCTGCGGCGCAGAACGCCGGCTGGGCGCGCGAAGAGGTTCAGTAAGGCCATTGAGTCGGACCGGCGTCCCGGTTCGGATTGGGTTTGATTTGACCTGATCAACTGTCTCGCTCGCGCAGCGCGCTATTCGATTGCCATCGCAATCAGGAGAAGCAGGTGCACCATCTCGCCATCGCCGGCATTCGCGCAAAACGTGATTCATCACGACATGCAGAAGACTGGCGACAGGCGAGGGCGTGCAAAAGATGCAGCAGCCGCTACCCCATGCGCCAAGGCCGCCATTGCCTCGCTCAACTCGACGCAAGCTTGTGGGAAGCGCGGTTATCTAAACGGTTCTATGCCGGGCGGGCAGACGATGACGTCATATCCGGTCGGCGTTCCGCCCAGGGTCCTGCCATAAGTTGAGCCACAGCCCGGCGGTACGGGGTCGCAGCCCAGCACCGTGCAGGCGATGCGCTGTTGCGGATGCGAGCGCGCAAGTCCGTACAGAGGTCCTTGATCATGTGGATCATGCGGGGCGACAGCTTGTCCGTCATGGCGAGGACAATGGGCATCTCGGTGCGCAGCGCCCGAAATCCCTGGCGCACGGCAATACCGCGCTCGAGCAGGAAGGCGCGGATCTGGTTGATCACGCTTGTGCGCTGGCAAACCAGGCGTTCACGCACGCGATGCAGCCCCTGAAGATCAAGTTGTTCGATCGTTTTGATGGCCACAAACTTCATGGTGGGACGCAGCACCGCCTCGGCGATCGCTTCCGCGTCGCGGAAGTCATTCTTCTGTCCTTTCGAATACCCGCGCGTGCGCCGCGTTCGAGACCGCTCGTTTCTTCGGTCCGTTCCTGCAGCTCTGCGTCGCCCCGCGGGTGCCCCTCGGTGCAGCCTTTGAACGCGTCGCTTGCCCGCCCTGACGGCGCCCACGTCGATCCATCTGTCTGCCCTGATGGCCTCATATCGATTGTCGCTGGGATGGTCGTCACGTCGCGTTCAATCGAAGTGGTGGGTGGCAAACAGCGACGTTTCCCAAGAGCTTCCCAATTTTCAACTGCGACGCCGTGGCTTCCCAAAGTGGTCTTGATTCTCCTGGATTATCAAGGGATTGCTGGTGGGCGCACAAGGACTCGAACCTTGGACCCGCTGATTAAGAGTCAGCTGCGCTTCTGCCTTGCCGTGTGAATGCCGAGTGAAACATCTGACGCTCGATATTCTTGCCGACGCTTGAGCAAAGGTTAATCACGGGCCGCGCCGGTCACGAATCGCGACCAATGCTCCATAAGCTTGATGCGCGCTTTGAATTGATCGGAGCGCAGGTAGGCCGCTGTGACGGCGTTTTCTTTGCCGTGCGCCAATGCCGCTTTGATGACAGGCACCGGATACATCCGGCCGTCGTCTTGATCTTCGGCCCAAGTCGCCAGCGAGCTTCTAAAGCCGTGAAGCGTATAGCCGTGATCCTTCATCTTGAGCAACTCATGGCCCATGAGGCCACCGGTGCGCTTGGATGGAAACATGTAGGCGTCGTCCGCGCCACGCTGGCCAAGGCAAGCAATCATCGCGTCCGTCAACGGGACCGCGTGCGCCCGCTGCATTTTCATCCGGCTCGGCGGAATGGTCCAAACGCGATTCGTCAAATCAAACTCGTTCCACTTGGCCTCAAGCGCTTCCTTGCGCCGGACGCCGCTCAATATGACGAACCGCAATGCGCGCTGTTCAATGTCACCATCGGCTGGGGCGTGTTTTGCCACGAACGCGGGAATGTCGGCGGCCGGCATGGAGGCCCGCTGGATCACTTCGGCTCGCTTTTTGGAAAGAAGTTCCTTCAACCGAGGCCAAACCGCTGGGTTCGGCTCGACCTGCTTCGCACTCAAGATGCCTTCAATGAGCCGGCGCAGGCGTGAGCCACGATTGTTGCCGGGTCCGTTCCAGATCGGCCGCAGCACCTCGGCGACATGCTCGGGCTTGATTTCGGTCACCGGCCGTGCGCCGAAGTCCGCCGGGACATACTTGCGCACCAGCGCCTTGAGGCCCGCCCGATGGCGGGCATTCCATTCGTCGGCATGGTTTTCGAGGTATGCGGTCGCGGCAGCGCTGAAAAGCTCGCCCTTGCCTCTGCGCGTCGCCGTCACATCCTCAGGCCCTTCGCGCAAGGCAACGGCGAAAGCTTCACGCTCGCGCCGCGCCGCCGCCGGCGTCAGGTCGGCGGCGGTGCCCAAGCACTTGCTTCGCGTGTGGCCGTGAGGCGTCGGATTACCTTTGGTCGGCCCGACGGTCCAGAACTGGTAGACCCAAAAGCCGCGACCGTTCTTGACGACCAAGTAGAGGCCGTGACCATCGCTGAGCTTTTGATTGACGGCGCTCTTGATCGCGGCCGATACTCGCTCGGGCCTGAGCATGGCAGCGCTCCGGGTTACACAGATAGTTACACAGAATTGGTGGCTTAACCTGTCCCGTGCAAGCCCGAAACCACGACGTAGTAAACGATAATTAAAGGGCTGATATTCCGACGTTTCTTCCCGCTATGTCCCACCATGTCCCGATACGTCGATTAACCATGGGAGCGAAGCGACGAAGCAATCCAGTTGCCGGGCACCGCCCCTGGATTGCTTCGCTTCGCTCGCAATGACGAGGCTCTAATTTGGAAACAGGGCCGCAAGATCCTTGGCGCCCTGCTTCCCGGACTCCTTGTCCATCACGGCGTCCGTTGCGCCGACAAGCGTAGCCACCACGTTGTTCCGCCGCGCGACCGGATTGTCATCGTAGCCGCCGCGCTGAAAAAAATTCGCGGTGGGCACCTGATTGCGCCAATCCGGCGGCATCACCACCATATCGAAACCGTTGCCATCGCCGGTGAGATTCATCATTTCAAGCTCGGCCGCGCTTAGCGTCCCGTCATAGCCTTTCCTGTGGGCGTAGACGACGGAATCGAGGAGCTTCTCGGTCTGCAACAGCGGGCCGACGTCGAGATCGAGATTCATCGCATGAATGGCGAGGCCCTTTCGCGTCTTCGCCAGCATTTCGTGCCGGCCCCAGTCGTCGGGCACAATTCGGGCGAACGCGATCATCTTGCGCAATACCGCGATCGTTCTTTCCAGTGCCGCTCGCTCCTTTTCAGGAAGCGCAGGGACCTTTGCCTCCAGCATGGCGACGAATTTAGCGCCCAACTCCGCCATCAGTTCGACGCTGTTGGTGGCGAGCAGTTGATTGTAGCCGAGCGCCGTGGTGATCGCGCGGGCACCGGGCTTCTTGTACTCGAGCCCCGCCTGCACGTCGTAGGTGCCGTTGCCGGTGGCCTCGAAGGAATAGACCCGCACCGCCTGATCCCTGGTCAAGCCGGCCGCAGCGGCCGCTTCGGCGTAAGCGCGCTTGAATTCAAGCTCGTTATGCGGTCGCCGCGGCGTAAATTTGTATTCCCGCATCGCGGCGTTGAGAAAATCCTTGACCACGGGCACGGGCGGTGAAGCGCGGGTTTCGGCCTTTGGCGCCGAGGGATCGACCGGCTTTGGCGGTCCGGTATAGACCGGCGGCTGCGTCAGCACGTAATCGTCGGCAGTGAGCGACTCGTGGCGTGCGCGCTTGGCGAACCGCTCTTTCCGCTTCACGGCGATCGAGGACCAATAGGCCGAAGCGGCGGCCACATAGGCGCCGTGGATGGTGTCGTATTCCGCCAGCGCTTTGCGATACGCGGCCATCGCGGCGGCGGACACAGCCGGCCTCGTCTCCTTGGCCGATTGCGCGCGGGCGGCTGGCATCGCGGCGGCCGAGGCAGCGGACGGCAGCGCGACCAAAGCCGGTGCAATTTTGAGAATCGCCGCCACGACGATTGCTGTGCGATGGCTCAGGCGCATTTCACCAAGGATTAATTTCGGTCGCCGGCGTCCGAACTCCTGCTCCTAACCAGCGGAAGAGGCGCGAATTGACCGTCGGTTGTTATGTTCGGCTCGGGCGCGATTCGAGCGCCACTTTAGCACGGATACGTCCGGATATCGGAGTTGCAGGCAAATGAAGTTCAAGAATTTGCAATCGGTTTTTGCCTGTATCTGGGCAACCACCTATCAAATACGCGTGCCGGCGGTACGAGATGTAAATAATTCTCGGCTTCAATGAACCCATCTCTTTTTCATGGATATCGGGCCATGTCGTCGCGGGCGAAGGTTCAGGAGTGCATCCGGCATACTCGAAGCGAGAGCCGTCTCGAGGAAAGGTTGAACGGCATCGCCGATGCGATCAACTGCTTCCTCAATTATGTCGAGCAGATAGAGCATCTGCTGCGCAATGTTGAATTGCGGCTGCGGCGCATGGGGTAATGGCGGCCGCGCGCTCCGGCCTTGGCTAGTTCTTGGCCAAGATCGGCGCGGGTGATCCGCCGAATGCGACGTTGAGTCCAACCTGACCGCCGTAATAGGTCACGTCGCCCTGGCCCAATTCGCTGCTCAAGCTCGCATAACCGGTCACGCCGCGGCCGAGCTTCACGGTGGTTCCGACCAGCGCGGTCGCCCAATCGCGGCCGAAGCTGACGGCCGGCGTGGAATAAGCCGGCGCGAATGCGATCTCCGGTTCGGTCGCCGTCACCACGCGATTGTCCGGGTTCAATTCGTGATCCCACACGAGCTTGCCGTAGGGATGCCACCGGCCGACATCGACACCGGCCTGCAGGCCGAGTTCGGTCACCGCGGAGTTGCGAACCTGGCTGCCATAGGTCAGCGCGGTGAAGCCGCCGTCCGGATCGGCGGCAAACATGTCGGATTCGGCATAGCCGTTCACGCCGACGCGCTGCAGAATGATGCCCGCCACCGGACCGTAGGTGAAATCGAGCCCCGCCGCCGGCGGCGCTTTCGCCACGAGCGGGCTGTAGCCGCCTGGCCATCCGGCGTGGAAGTCGTAGCCGATTTCGGCGGCGAATGACGTATTGGTACCGCTGGTGCTGCCGGTATTGGCGATGGCGGTGATGCCGATCGGCACAATGCGGTCGACGTTGTCGTGCAGCCCGCCTAAGCTTGCGACCATGTCGAACCACAGCGGCCGGCCGACATAGGCCACATAGCCGCTCAGCGCGTATTCGTTCTGCTGGAAATTGCCGCCGAGGCTGAAACTCTGCGTCGTCGTCCCGACCGACACGGCACCGCCGATAAGCCAGTTCGGCGCCCACGAATAGTCGGCGCCGGCCGTCACCATCCCAGGCGTGCCCGGATCGTTGACAAAGCCGACGTCGTTCGAGCGCATGCTCAGCGATGACAGATCGCCCGTGATCCACGCATTGAAGGTGCCGACACCGCGATTTCGTCCTGAGATCGCGACCTGCTCGAAAATTGAATCGACCACGGCGGCCCGCGTTTTCACCGGCGCCTCTGCCAGATAAGAGATCTCCTGGGGCGCACGATCAGACTGTAGGCGTAGTCGCCCTCGATCAACTGCCCGGCGGCGCTGTAGTGTTCATCGTCAGCGTACAAATAAGTGTGTTGCGCGTTCGGGGCGACAAGCGTCGTGCAGTAGGCTGCCCAGGCGCTGGCAATGGTGCCGCCAGTGCCGTTGCCGGGATTGGGGTTCACGCAAGCGCCGCCCTGATGGGTGATCAGAGAGCCTGGCGTGACGTTGGTGATGCCGAACAGGGCCTGATTAAAGCCGATGGCGTCGGCGATGACTTTGCCGGATGCAGGGACGAAATTGACGCCGCCGGCGGCGAGACCGCCATACAATGCCTGCGTATAGGCACGGGCCGTCTGCGTCTCAGCAGCAGTTTTTCCGCCGCCAGGAGCCGTTCCGTAATTGATTGCAACGACAAGATAGCGCGCCCCGGAAGCGTACAGCTGCGCAACGGCCGCCGTCAGGGCACCGGCCGAAGCAGCGGCAAGTTGCGTCGCATTGGCCGGGCAGACGCCGTTTTGGCAGATGCCGCGGTTTATGTCGTTGCCGCCTGAACTGATCAGATAAAGCGCATTCGGATTGGCCGCGCCGCCGCTCGCGGCGAGGTAGCTTTGAATCTGGCTGACGGTGGTCGGCGCCAAGGTCTGGTAGCCGGCATAGTCGACGTTCACTGCGCCGCCCGCCGCATAGTTGGTGCCGCCCGGCTCGCCGACCGGAATGGCGGTGAGGCCAAACGAGGAGGCCAGCACCTGCGAGTTCATCGGCCCGCCGATCGTGGTGGCAACGCCGCCGCCGGCGGCTTGGGCAGCCTTGTACTCAGCCTCGTTGATCGGATTGGTGTTGTAGGTGTGGGTGAAGTACCAGCCGGTATCGATGGTGCTGTCGCCAAAGCCGATAAACTGATTGAACGCTTGCGCTTGTGCCACGCGGCCCGCCGCGATCAGCGACACAGTTGCGAGCAGTGCTGCACTAACGTGCGATGCCGGTCTGAAATACATTCCGCTCGGCCCATCCAGAGCCGCCGCCCCCTGGGCAAGGTTCCTAGCACGCCGCGAGAGACAAAGTGTTGCAGGGGTGCGACAGAGCCCGGAATTCAGGCCGGCCGAGGCATTGGTGCGAGACGTTGAATCTCCGCCCTCACCCTCCCCGCGCTTCCAGCACGGCCTGCAACGAGATGCGCGACCACGGCGCGATCTTGTCGCGGAATTCCACATAGGCATCGCGCACTTTCCGGGCGCCTGGGCTCTTGCCGGCGAGATCGCCAAGCACGCCGTCCGCCTCCTTGCGCGCCGCGGCGATCAGGTCGGCTGGAAAGGTGCGCAGCTGCACCTTGTCGCGCGTGGTCAGCGCTGCGAGCGCCTCGATGTTGAGCCGCTCCATCTCGGCCAGCGCGAACGCAGCCTCCGTCGCGCAGGCATGCGTGACAATAGCCTGCAGCTCTGGATCGAGGCCCGTCCACGCCTTGCGCGAGACAATGCACTCGCCGGTGCCGTTCGGCTTGTTGAAGCCCGGACCGTAATAGAACGGCGCAAACCGATACAGGCCGAGCGCGATGTCGGAGCCCGGGCCGACAAATTCGGCGGCATCGAGCACGCCGGATTGCAGCGCGACCAGAATTTCGCCGGGCGCCGTGGTCTGCGGAATGGCCCCGAGCCGGCGATACACTTCACCGCCCAGACCCAACGAGCGGATTTTCAGGCCGTGCACATCGTTGCGGCTCTTGAGGTCGCGGCGAAACCAGCCCCCCATGCACACCCCGGTATTGCCGCCCATGAACGGCTTGACGCCGAACGGCGCATAAAGCTCGTCCCACAGCGCCTGGCCACCGCCGGCATCGATCCAGGCGACGTGTTCGTTCGGCGTCAGTCCGAACGGTACGGTGGTGAAGAACGACGCGCCCGGCTCCTTGCCCTGCCAATAGAACGAGGCGGTGTGGCCCATTTCGGCGACACCGGAGCCAACGGCATCAAGCACCTCAAATGCCGGGACAATTTCGCCCGCGGCATAGACCGTGATGGCAAGCCGCCCGCCAGACAGGGCGCCGATGCGCTGAGCGACGCGCTCCGCCGACATCCCGGGGCCGGGCAGCCGCTTCGGCCACGACGTGACCATGCGCCAATGGAGCTTGCCGGTCTGCGCAATGGCGGGCGCGATTGGTGCGGAAATCATGGGGGCCGCAGCCGCGCCCACGATGCCGAGCGCCCCGCCGCGCGCGAGATTTCGGCGCGTGATTTTGTTCATCCTTCTCCCCTCGGTTCACTTGCACCGGTTCTAAAGTCTAGCCCTGCGACTTCAAAACACAGCGGAAATTCGGTTCCGACGTTGCGATGCCATCTTGCACCGCGGCATCGTTTTGGCCTAGTTGGGCAGGTCATAAGATGGGGAGTGGGAGGCGTCCATGGGCACAGCAAATTTCGGCATTGCCGGTCTCGACTGGCAGCAGCGCGTCAACTGGGACCGGCTGCGCGAGTACCGCATCGAACGCGCCCGGGCGATGATGAAGAAGCACAAGCTCGGCGCGCTGCTGTGCATGTACGACGAGAACGTCCGCTACATCACCGGCACGCTCACCCCCGGCTGGAACAGGCTCAAGCCCGGATTGAGGTACGCTATGCTGTGCGGCGACGGCCGCCCCGTGCTGTTCGAGCAGGGCGACATCGGCATGCAGATCGAGCGGCATTCGCCCTGGATCCCGAAGGAGAATGTGCGCCACTCGTTCGCCTGGATCAAAGGCGCGGCCGGCCCCGCCGCCACCCAGCAGGTGAAGAAATTCACCAAGGCGGTGAAGCAGGCGATGAAGGACAACGGCGTCGCCGGCGAAAAGCTCGGCTGCGACTTCATCGACATCAACATGCTCAACATCTTCAAGGAAGAGAAGATCGAATGGGCCGACGGCATGTCGCCGATGATGGACGCGCGCGCCGTCAAGAGCCCGGACGAGCAGGAATGCTTCCGCATCGTCGGCGCCATCGGCGACGCCACGCACTGGGAGTGCATGAAATTCCTGCGCCCCGGCATCACCGAGAACCAGGTCACCGCGCACCTGATGCAATACCTCTACAACATCCCCGGCATGGAAGACGTCGAGGACGTCATCGTTTCCTCCGGCCCCAACACCTGGCCGAACTGGCGCAATTTCTCCGACCGCATCATCCAGCCCGGCGACATCGTGTTCATGGATTTGGCGGCGCTGACCTGGAACGGCTACAAATCCTGCTATTACCGTACCTACTGCGTCGGCAAGGAGCCGACCAAGGAGCAGAAAGATACCTACGCCACCGCGCTGAAGTGGCTCTACGACTCGATCGGCGCCGTGAAGGTCGGTGCCACCACGCGCGACATCGCCATGAAATGGCCGTCGGCGATGAAGACCTGGGGTTACGAAGACGAAGACCAGGCTGCGGCGAATCTGTGGGGCCACGGCCTCGGCCTGGCGCAATACGATCCGCCGGTGATTTCACGAATCTGGTCGCTCGATCATCCGATCGAGATTCAGGAAGGCATGACGTTCGCGCTCGAAACGCAGCACGGCAAGAAATACCGCTACGGCGTGCGCATCGAGGAAATGCTGATCGTGCACAAGAAGGATATCGAGATCGTCTCCAATTTCCCGGTCAAGCAGATCACCGTGGTCGATCCGCTGCCCGGATACGGCGATCATGTGAAGTGACGTCGAGCTTTTCTCGACGTCATCACCGGGCGGAGACCCGGTGATCCACGACTTACTGCGGCGTTAAAGACGTGGATGGCCGGAACGGGTCCGGCCATGACGGGCTAAAGCATAGAGCGTCGGTATGAGTCCGTTCATCCTCCCCCTCGCCTCCCCGACGGCTGTCGACTTCGAGCGCACCGGCCCGAAGGCGGCGAATTTGGCGCGGCTGCATCAGGCCGGCCTGCCGACGCCCGGCGGCTTCTGCATCAGCGCGGACGCCTATCGCCGGCAGATCCAGCATCTCGGCATTGCCGACGCGGTGCATGCCTATGCGGAGGCCGACCAGAACACGCAGCGCAAACTCTCCGTCGAGATCAGGCTCGCGCTTTACCAGAGCGATCTCGCGCCTGACCTGCTTGCCGCCATTCTCAGCGCCTGGTGGGAGCAACCAAAGCCTGCGGCAGTGCGCTCCTCGGCCCTGATCGAGGACCGCGCCGATTCAAGTTTCGCCGGACAGTTTGAAAGCTTCCTCGGCGTGCGAGAGGACGCCGAATTCCTTACCGCGCTGCGCGCCTGCTGGGCGGCGCTCTGGACCACGAATGCGCGCCGTTCGATGGCTCAGCACGATCTCCATCCGGCCGACACCGCGATGGCGGTGCTGGTGCAGCCGCTCGTTGCCGCGCGCGCCTCCGGCGGCGGCTTGAGCGAGACCGCCGACGGCACCATGGTGCTGTCGGCGACCTGGGGACTCGGCTCCACCATCGCGCAGGGCGAAGTGGTGCCCGACCGCATCGTGCTGTCCCGCCAGGGTTTCGTCCGCACGAACGAAGCCGGCCGCAAACACCATCGCGAAGCCTGCGTGCACGGCGCCGGCACTGCGGCGCAAGCGGTGCCCGAGGAACTGCAACGTGCGCCGTGCCTGGAGGCCGGACAAGCAACGACACTCGGGCGGCTGATGCGCAAGGCGGAAGAGCTTCTCGGCCATGCGGTCGAGATCGAATGGGCGCTCGACGACGGCGGCTTCAGGCTTCTGCAGGCGCGGCCGTTGCGCGTGCAGGAACCGCACGTGCCGGACGAAATCTGGCTCAAGCATCCGGGGCTGAACGGCCATCCGGCCGGTATCGGCTGGGGCTCGGGCCGCGCCGTAGTGGTCAACTGCGAATGCGAACTGTCTCGCGTTGCGCCGGGCGACGTTCTGGTTACGCGCGTCGCCGGGCCGGCGCTGTCGCACATTCTGCCACGCGTCGCCGGCGTCGTCGCCGAACTTGGCGGCTCGACGTCGCACCTTGCGTCGCTCGCCCGCGAGCGCGGTATTCCGATGGTGCTCGGCGTCAATGACGCCACGCTGCGCATTCCCGACGGCGCGCAGGTCGCGGTCGACGGTGTCGCCGGCGTCGTGCGATGGGTGGCCTGATGCCGCAGCAACCCCGCGCGACAAAGGCTGCGCGTCCGCGCATCTTCGTCACCCAGCCGGTGTCCGAGCAGGCGCTCAAACGGCTGCGCGCGGTGGCGCGCGTCACGATCAACGCCGACTCACGCCGGATCATTTCGAAGCGAACGCTGATCGCGCAGCTGCGCAAGGCCGATATTCTGTTCTGCCTGCTGCACGACAAGATCGACCGTGCGGTGATCGCGGCGAATCCGGACCTGCGCCTGATTGCCGCGCAATCGATCACGCCGTCCAACATCGACGTCGCTGCGGCGACGGCGCGGCGCATCCCGGTCACCGTCACTGCCCCGATCACCACCGAGGCCACCGCCGACCTGACCTTCGGACTGATGCTGGCGGTGGCGCGGCGCATGATCGAGGGCGACCGGCTGGCACGCGCAGCTGTCTTCCCCGGCAGCCAGTCGGCCTATCTGATGGGGTCCTACGTCTGGGGCAAAACGCTCGGGCTCGTCGGCGGCGGCGGACTGATCGGCAAGGCGGTGGCGCGCCGCGCCCATGGCTTCGGCATGCACGTATTGTACTGGACGCCGCGGCGGAAGCCGGCAAAAGAAGAGCGCGAAGCCGGACTTGTTTATGCACCGTTCGAGCAATTGCTGCACGATTCCGATTTCGTCTCACTTCATTCGCCGCTCAATGACGAGACGCGGCATCAGATTTCCGCGCGCGAACTCGGCCTGATGAAAAAGACCGCGGTCCTTATCAATACCGCGCGCGGACCGATCGTCGACGAAGCCGCGCTGGTTCGCGCGCTGCAAAACAAGCAGATCGCGGGCGCCGGCCTCGACGTGTTCGAACACGAGCCGAAGATCGACAAGGCGCTCACCAAAATGGCCAACGTGGTGCTGACGCCGCATATCGGCAGCGCCACGCCCGAGGTGCGCGAGGCGATGGCGAATATCGTGGTCGACAACATTCTCGCCTTCCTCGGCGGCCACAAGCTGCCGAACTGCGTCAATCCGCAGGTGTTTGCTCTTTGATCGTCATTGCCGGGCTTGACCCGGCAATCCATGATGCCGCAACGCCCCATGGATGCCCGGGTCAGGGCATGACGAAATGAAAGTCGGAGTTCCTTAAATGCCCCGTCCCATTATCGCGATCACTGACAGCCCATTCCCGTCGCTCGACCCGGCGCAGCAAGCATTGGCGCGGCTCAACCCGGAATACCGCATGGCAGCGAGCCCCGCGGCTGACGACATTCTCGCCGTCGCGCGCGACGCCGATGCGATCCTCGTCACCTATGCCAAGCTTTCGGGCGAACTCTTACGGCAGCTGAAGAACTGCAAGGCGATCGGCCGCTTCGGGCTTGGCGTCGACAACATCGACCTGCCCGCAGCAAAAGAGTGCCGCATCGCCGTCAATTACGTGCCGGACTATTGCCTGCGCGAAGTCTCGGACCACGCCATGGCGCTTTTGCTGGCGCTCGCCCGCAAGGTGCCGTTCGCCAACAAGCTGGTGCAATCCGGCCGCTGGGAAGTGCCGCCGATCGTGCCGCTGCGCCGGCTCGAAGGCCAGACGCTCGGCCTCATAGGCTTCGGCAACATCCCACGCGCGCTCGCGCCCAAGGCCAAAGCCTTCGGATTGAAAGTCCTGACCTACGATCCTTACGTGGATGTGAATGCGGCGGCCGCGCTCGGCGTCGAACCCGTGGGCTTTGACGATCTGCTGGCACGCTCCGACTTCATCTCGGTGCACGCGCCGCTGCAGCCGGCGACGCGCGGGCTGATGAATGCCAAAACCTTCGCCAAGATGAAGAAGGGCGCCTACCTCATCAACACTGCGCGCGGCCCGCTGGTTGACGAGCAGGCACTCGTCGCCGCGCTCGATTCCGGACATCTCGGCGGCGCCGCGCTCGACGTGGTGACCACCGAACCGCCGGCCAAAGATTCTCCGCTGCTCGGCCGCGACAATGTGATCCTCACGCCGCACACCGCGTTCTACTCGGTCGAGGCGCTGGAGGAATTACAGACCAAATGTGCCAGCGATGTCGCGCGCGTGCTGTCGGGCGAGAAGGCAGTCTATCCGATCTCGGCATGAAGATGCATCGGTTGACACTGCAACCCTAGGCACCTTATTGTCTCGCTGCGCGTCACGCGATCTGTGCATGCTTATGCGATCCTCTTCACGCCGAATTGTCGGAACGAATTGAAGGAGATTGCCATGATTGTCGCTACCTTCACTCGCGCCATCTTGCTTTCGCTTGTTCTGCTGCTGGTGAGCCGACCGGTCTGGGCGGCAACTGCGATGGGCCACAGTGCAATGGCGCTTGCGGGAGTTGTCGCGCCGCACGCGCTGGCGCTGTCGCACAGGGACAAGGCGGTCATCGCGGCCTTGTTCGACGGTCACGACCCGGCATACCCGGCCGGCCAGAAGATCTCGGTCAAAGCCGACAGCGTCACGTGCCTTGCCGGCGACGTCTCGATCAATACGTTCTCCTGCAAGCTGACATTCGGCAAGAGCACGCTCGAACTCACCGGACGCAAGGCCAGCGAGATCTACGCGACGCTGATCGAAGCGGGCGTCCCCGGGGACGGCGCGGCGGGAAAGATCTACGAATCGGTCGCGCAGCTCAGCTGCACCATCGATCCGAACGAGATCAAACAGAATACCGGCGGCGGAGCGAGCTGCACCTTTACGCCCGGCCCGTAGGCGCGATCACGGCGCCTACGCCGCCGCGATGGTGATGCCGGCCTGCTCGCAGGTGTTGGCGACGTCGCAGACGGTGGCGCGCTGCATGTCGCGCTTCCAGCGCAGATCGTCGAAATCTGTACCGCGGTGCATGGTGCAGCGGTTGTCCCAGATGACGAGATCGTGCACGCGCCAGCGGTGCGTATAGATGAACTGCCGCTGCGTGGCGTGCGCGACCAGTTCGTCGATCAGGGCGCGACCCTCCGTTTCCGACATGCCGAAAATGCGGCCGGCATGGGAGGCGAGATAGAGCGACTTGCGCCCGGACTTCGGAATCACGCGCACCAGAACCTGCGGCACTGGCGGCAGGCCCTGGCGCTCCTCGTCGCTGAAATTGGTGAATCCGAGCCGCGCCCGCGAATTAAAGATCGAGTGCTCCGCCACGAGCGTCTCGAGCCGGCGCTTCATCGCCTCGGGCAGCGCGTCATAGGCCGCCCGCTCGTCGGCAAATTCGGTGTGGCCGCCGACCGGCGGGATCGTCGAGCGCGCATAGAGCAGCGACGCCCGCGCCGGCAGCCGCTTGAACGAACTGTCGGTGTGCCACAGCCGGTTGCCGAGCTGGAACATGCGCTGGCGCGAATCCTTGCCCCATGTCTCGTTCTCGGGATCGAGGTTCGACACGTCGGCGAATTCCTTACGCACGCGCAGCTTCGCATCCTTGCGAAACAGCGCGATCGTCGTCTCCAGCGGTCCGAAATGCCGCGCAAAATCGAGATGCTGATCGTCCGACAGGCGCTGATTGGGAAACACCAGCACCGCATATTTAGTGAACGCCTCTTTGACGGCCGCGAGATCGGCCGGCTCGATCGGCCGCGACAGGTCGATATCGCCGACTTCGGCGGCAAAATTCTCCGTTACCGGGCAAACCGTGATGGCCATGGCGTCGCCTCCGGCCGCCGCGTTCGCGGCTTTGGTGCGATTGAATCACAGGCGACCGCCGCGCGCAATCGCGGGCGATCCCGTTTACACCGGCCGCAGGCCAAGCTCACAATGCGCTATATGGAATGAAAAGGCGTGAGGGAGGCGTCATGTCGGAAAGCGGTGCCGCGAGTGCCATCAAGACGGCATTGATGGAGCGCTTCGGCGAGGAATTGACGATTGATCCATCACTGCCTAGCCTGGACGAGCTCGCAAAGATTGCCAGCCACCGTTCGCACCGGCGCTATGCTCCGCGCGCCGTCGACGCCGACCTGCTGCGGCTGCTGTGCGCCTGCGCGCTTTCGGCGCCGTCTAAGAGCGATCTGCAGCAATGCGATATCGTTGTCGTCAGCGATGCCGCCATCCGCAAGGGTATCGTTGCGACCATTCCTGACATGCCGTGGATCGAAGACGCGCCGGTGTTTTTGGTGTTCGTCGGCAACGGACAGCGACTGCCACTGATGTCGCAAATGCACGGTAAGCCGTTCCCGAACGATCACCTCGATCAGTTCTTCAATGCGGCGGTGGATGGTGCCATCGTGATGTCGGCATTTATGTCCGCTGCCACCGCCGTCGGTCTCGGATTCTGTCCGATCAGCGCGATACGCGACCATCCGCAGGTCGTGAGCGATCTGCTGCGGTTGCCGGATCGCGTCTTTCCGATCGCCGGGCTTTGCGTCGGCTGGCCGGCGCAGCCCGGCGAGATTACGCCGCGCCTGTCGCTGCAAACGACGGTGATCGAAAACACTTACGGCGAACGCGATCTGGCCGGTGAAATCGGCGCCTATGACCAGCGCCGGGCGGCATTGCGGCCCTATCGGCGCCAACGTAATGTCGAGCGTTGGGGCACCGCACAGCTCTACGGATGGTCGGAAGACAAGGCCCGGCAATACGCCGAGCCGACGCGCACGGATTTCGGCCGCTTCATCCGCGGGAAAGGATTTTGCCTCGACTAGCTCGGTTCGCTCCATCGAGATCAAATAAAATTGGAAAACGGGATGAAGACGCTGTTCGACAAGGTCTGGGATAGTCACATCGTTGCGCAGGAGGAGGACGAGACCCTTCTCTACGTCGATCGCTGCCTGATTCACGAAGGTTCGCGGCACACGTTCGATACCTTGCACGAGCGCGGTCTCGCCGTCGCGCATCCGGACAAGGTTTTTGCGTTTTCCGACCATTACATCCCGACCGATCCGCAGGCTCGATCAAAAGGCGTCGCCAGCATTCCGGATACCGAAATCCGCAACATGGTCGAACTTTTGATCCGCAACACCGACGAATACAAAATCTCCCGGTTCGGCTGGGGCGATGCGCGCCAGGGTATTCTCCACGTCGCCGGACCGGAGCTCGGTCTCAGCCAGCCCGGCATCGTGCTCGTCGGCGCCGATTCGCACACCTCGACGCACGGCGCGTTCGGCAATCTCTCGTTCGGCATCGGCGCATCGGAAACCACCCATGTGGTGGCGACGCAGACCATCTGGCAACGCCGCCCGAATACGCTGCGCATCAGGATCGACGGTTCGCCCGGCTTCGGCGTCACCGCCAAGGACATCATCCTTGCTGTGATCGCCAAGATCGGCATCGGCGGCGCGATCGGTTACGCGATCGAATATGCCGGCTCCGCCATCGCCGCCATGTCGATGAACGAGCGGATGACCATCTGCAACATGTCGATCGAGGCCGGCGGGCGGGCCGGCATGATCGCGCCGGACAACACTACCTATCAGTTTCTCGCCGGCCGGCCGTTTGCCCCCAAGGGCCAAGCCTGGGATGACGCATTGAAGTTCTGGCGGACGCTGCCGTCGGACCCCGGCGCAAAATTCGGCAAAGAGGTCGACATCGACGCGGCGCGCGTCGTTCCCATGGTCACCTGGGGGACCAACCCCGAGCAGGCGCTGCCGATCACCGAGCGCGTTCCCGACCCGGACAAGGAGCCGGATGCCGAGCGGCGCATAGAGTACAGCAAGGCCCTGTCCTATATGGGGCTCAAGCCCGGTATGCCGCTGACCGACATCGCCGTGGACAGGATATTTATCGGCTCATGCACCAACAGCCGCATCGACGACATCCGCGCCGCAGCCGCCGTCGCCAAGCTCGGGCGCGCTGTTGTTCCGGCCTGGGTCGTTCCAGGCTCCGAGAGCGTCAAGCGCCAGGCCGAAGCCGAGGGTCTTGATCGCGTCCTAACGGCGGCTGGCTTCGAGTGGCGTAACGCCGGCTGCTCGCTGTGCACGGCGCTCAACGGCGATCAGCTCAAGCCTGGCGAGCGCTGTGGATCGACATCGAACAGAAATTTTCAAGGCCGGCAGGGTCCGGGCGGACGCACGCACCTGATGAGCCCGGCGATGGCGGCCGCGGCCGCGTTGCGCGGCCATCTCGTCGACGTACGCGAACTCGGCGGGAGGAGTTAATCGTCATGGAGGCGTTTACGATCTGGTCGGGAATAGCCGTGCCGTTCGATGAGACAAATCTCGACACCAACCAGCTCTGCCCGACGCGATTCAACAAGGTGCCGCGCGGCCCGCGCTTTTGGGAGATTTTGCTGCACGATCGACGGTTCAACGCCGACGGCTCCGAGAAGCCTGATTACGTTCTCAATCAGGAGCCTTATCGCCACGCCGTGATTGCAGTGGCGGGACGCAATTTCGGCGTCGGCTCGTCGCGCGAAACCGCGGTGTTCGGCCTGATGGGCTTCGGCATCCGCTCGGTGATCGCGCCGAATTTCGGCGACATTTTCTACAACAACTCGCTCAAGAACGGCGTTTTGCCGGTCCGCCTGCCGCCCGCGACGGTGGATCTGCTCTTGCGGCAGCTCCTCGCCCAACGCGGCGCGCAGATGACCGTCGATCTGGCCAATCAGACCGTCACCGGCCCGGACGGAGCCATTCATCGCTTCAATATCGCGCCGTTGAGCAAGAAGCGGCTTTTGCGTGGCCTTGACGAAATCGCGCATACCCAGGAATACGGCGACGCCGTCAGGCGTTTCGAGGAACGCCACGCCAAGGACTACCCGTGGCTTGAAGTCCGCCCGACTTGAGTCGTGCCGTCATCCGCGCGGCTTATTGCGCGCTGAGCAGCGCCTTATACTTGTCGAAGATCGCATAGGCCGCCTTGATCTTCTCGAGCGATTGCTGCTCGCCGAGCCAGTCGGTCTCGATGGCCTGCTTCTTCGCCTTGGCGATGTATTCGGGGTCGTGCAGGATTTTCTTGTAGGTGTCGTGCAGCTTCGCGTAGCGGTCCGGATATTTTTGCTTCAAATCCGCATAGGTGACCAGCGCCCGCATTGAGCTTGGCACAAACTCGACGGTGATCCCGTCGGGCTTGAGCACGTCATTGACGGTCGGAGCGTTGTGCAGAACTTCCATCGGAGCGTCGCTGAACACCGCGACAGGCTTGATCAGGCTCAGCATGCTCAAGCTTGCCTCGGCCGACACCATGCCGAAATCGAGCTGATTGCCGGCAAGCGCGGTGCGCAGCGGCGCGCTCGCCTCGTAGGTCACCAGGCGGATGGCCGTGAGCGGCAGCTTGAGACTCTTGAGCAGAATTCCCGAATTGAAGAATTCGCCGGAATCACGAACGACGCCGCAGCTGACCGTGCCCGGCTGCGCCTTGATCCCGTTGAGGATCGCGCGAAACGACTGGAAGCGTCCCCCTTTCGGTACGAAGACCCCGGTCTTGTCGGTCCACTGCACGTTCAGGACGGTGAAGTCCTTGAGATCGTAGCCGGCATGAAATTTATTGATGTCGAAATACCAATAGGGCGACGGCCCCGATACCAGGAGCGTACTGCCGTCGTGCGACTGGCTGAGAAAATATCTGGTGCCGAGCAGCATGGCGCCGCCAGGTTTGTCGAGCACATTGACCGGGACGCCAAGCTCCTTGCTGAGCGCGGGCGCGAGGCTGCGCGCCATGGTGTCGAAGCCGCCCCCCGCATTGGTAGACACGACGATGGTGATGGGCTGATCGGGCCACGACGCCGCAGCCGCCCTCCGCGCCGGCAATCCCGCCATCACACCTGCTCCGGCCAGCATCCGCAGGAACGGCCGCCGCGACATGAGCCTTCCGTCTTCGCGCTCAGTCATGTTGTTTGGCTTTGCGATCGTCATGGACATGGGAGCTTCCTTACGCGGGTTTTGCTTGATTTTCTTGCTGAGCCGCAGCGGAAGCGGCCCGCCGGCGGCGCCACCATTGCATGATCGGCCGGCTGAACAGCGAGAACAACAGCAGCAGCAGCAGCACCATAGCGATAGGACGTCCGGCAAAGTAGCTGAACTGCCAGCCGCCGCTGATCTGATAGGTCTGCAGCAGGTTCGCCTCGACCTTGCCGCCCAGAATCAGTCCGACCACGCACGCCGGCACCGAATACTCGTGCCGCTGCAGCAGCCAGCCGAGCAGGCCAAAAACGACCATCGTCAGCGGCCCGGCCATATTGCCGGAAAGTCCGTACGATCCGAACGTCGCCAGCGCCAGAATGACCGGAATGAGAATGCGGACCGGAATGCGGATGATGTTGGCCATCAGCCCGATCAGGCCAAGCCCCAGCGCCAGCATGATCGCGCCCTGGACGAAATTGTTGAGGATGATCGCATAAACGACGTCCTTGGACGTATCGAGGAATTGCGGTCCGCTGGTCACGTCGTGGAGCGACAGCGCCGCGAGCATGACCGCCGAGGAGGCGCCGCCGGGTATGCCGAGCGCCAGCAGCGTCGCCATCGAGCCGGCCTCCGAACTGGCATTGCCGGATTCGGCGGCGATCACGCCTTTCGGGTTGCCCTTGCCGAAGCTCTCCGGATGTTTGTCGCCACGCCGCGTTTCCGCGTAGGAGACGAGGTTGCAGACCGCAGCGCCCACGCCGGGCAGGCCACCGATGGTCGCGCCGATGATGAGGCCGCGCAAAATCACGATCGGATGGCGCAGTGCATCGACCATGCCGCGGGCAATTTCGCCGATACGGACGGTGCGCAAATCGGATCGCGACACCAGGTAACTGGTACCGGCGAGGTTGAACAATTCGCTGGCGGCAAACAGCCCGATCATCGCCGGCACAACCGGCACGCCATCGAGCAGCTCAGGCAAATTGAAGGTGCCGCGGATGACGTCGCGCGGACTGAGCCCGATCGTGGCGATCAGGATGCCGATCAGGCCTGACACCAAGCTGCGCGATACGTAACGCCCGCGCAGCGCGGCGATAAGCGTCAGGCCCCACAGCATCAGCAGCAGCATCTCGAGCGGGCCGAGCTTGAGCACCGCGTGCGAAATGATGCCGATGCCGAAGAACAGAATCAGGTACGCACCCATATGGCCCAGCGTCGACGATGCCAGCGCGAGGCCGAGCGCCAGATTGTGTTCGCCACGCTGCGTCATCGGGTAGCCATCGAACGACGTCGCCACTGCGGCCGGCGAGCCGGGAACGCCCATCAGGATCGCCGGGATGGCGACGCCGAATGCCGCGCCGGTGTAAATCGCGGTCATGAAGATCAGCGACGACAGCAAGCCCATCCACAGCGTTGCCGGCAACACGATCGCCAGGATGAGCGCCGAAGAGACGCCGGGAATTGCCCCGCCCAGCATGCCCAGCGCGATGCCTGGAATAGTCAGCAGCCAGGCGCTGTACGAGCTTCCCAAAAGATGCAGCGACGACTGCAGCGCCTGCCAGTCGATCACAGACTGCTCCATACGGCACGAGCAACCGCCATCGGCATCGGAAAGGTCAGCAACGTCAGCGCTGCGAGGCTGAGCGCCACCGCGATGCCGAGCGCAAGCGACAGCAGCACGGCAATGTGGCGCTCGCCGAGGAGCCACAGCGTGACGCCGACGAAAAGGAAGGTGGCGACGTCAAAGCCGATATACGGTATGGCGACCACGAAGGCGCCGAACAGACCCATGAGGGCCCCGATCGTGGCGAGCGATCCCGAGCGGAAGCGGCCATGGGCGGCAGCCGCGGCTGAATCGGTTGCCGCAGATGCGGCGCTCGCCGCGGCGGTCCGTCCGAAAATCTCAACCGATCCGATGTAGAGCAGAAGCGCCGCCGCGACCGCGCCAACCGGCCCAATGAGAATGAGATTACTGAACGTGAAAGACGATACGGCTGCAGTCCAAAGGTACCAGACGATAAAAGCCAGCAATAACGCCGCGAACAACAGATGCTCCCAATCCGGGACGTGCTCGCGCTCCCTCGACATGCTCCGCCCCGGCGTTTTTGATTTAGCAGACGCCCCGATTGCGGCGCGATGGTACCGCGTGTGGCGGCGCGGTCAACGTGGCGGGACGCGAAGGTTCAGTGCGATTCTCGCGCCCATGCGACGATCACCCGCACCGCGCTGCCGCCGACATTGGGATGCGGCATCGGCGGGCTTTGCAGATAGAGCCTATCGCCGTCGAAGCGCACGGCGCGCACCTGCTCGGTGCCGACCCACGCCTCGTTCCACGCCGCCTCGACCTTGGTGATGACGTTGCCGTTCTCGACGCGATACCGGCCGGTGTAGGCGATCATGGTTTTGAGCGCGGTGGCGCGCTCAGCGTCGCTGTTCGGCACGCCGCGGCCTTCAGCAGTCATCAAAGCCAGCCAGCGGCCTTCCGGCGTCGCGATCTGAATGCCCCTGGGATGTTCGCCGTAGAGCGATGTGCGTTGGCCGGTGGCCTGGTCCTCGTAAGCAACGCTGACGAGCTTCCACGTGCCGACGATCTTGCGGCGCAGTTCGGCATCGTCCGCATCCGACATCGCCATCACTCCGCGGTCCAGCCGCCGTCGAGCACAAGCGCCGAGCCGGTCATCAACGATGACGCGTCGGAGGCGAGAAACACGATGGCGCCGGTCAGTTCGTCGAGCTGGCCGAGCCGGCCGAGCTTGATCTTCGACAGGACCTCGTCGCGGAATACCTTGTTCTCGAAGAACGGTTTCGTCATCGGTGTCTCCAGAAACGTCGGGCCGAGACTGTTGACGCGAATGGCATGCGGCGCAAGCTCGATCGCCATCGCCTTGGTGAAACCCTCCATGGCGTGCTTGGAGGCGCAATAGACGGTGCGTCGCGCGGCGCCGACGTGTCCCATCTGCGACGACACATTGATGATCGATCCGGGGAGCTTTGCTTCGATCAGCTTGAGCGACACCGCCTGCGCCACGAAGAACGCCGCGCGCACATTGAGATTCATGATGGCGTCGAAATCCACAACCGTCACATCCGCCAGCAAGGCCGGCCGGTTCATACCGGCATTGTTGACGAGGATTTGAAACGGCTCTACCGCCGCGATCGCGCGCCGCACCGCCTCCACGTCGGTAACGTCGAGCTGTAGTGCCTCTGCCTTCTGCCCCCGCGCGCGGATCGCCGCCGCGGCGTCTTCGATCTCGCTCTTGGTCCGCGCCGCCAGCGTCACCTGTGCGCCCGCCTCCGCCAGCGCCGAGGCCGCCGCAAGCCCGATACCGCGCCCGCCGCCGGTCACCAGCGCGCACCGGCCGTCGAGCCGGAAGGAGGGAGTCGTGGTGAGATTCATCGGCGTCTCCCTTGCGTCATCCCGGGGCGCCGCGGAGCGGCGAACCCGGAATCCATAACCGCTGTGCTCGTGGATATGGATTCCGGACTTGCCGCTTCGCGGCAATCCGGAATGACCCCCCTACTCCGCCGCCTGGGCGTAGGGCACGTTGCGACCGCCGTAGCGGCGCACGCGCACATTGGCCTGCTCGGCATGCGCCAGGAAGCCTTCCAGCACGCACAGCCGCGAACAGACCTCGCCGATCTTGGCGCTGGCTTCGTCGGTCAGCACCTTCTGATATGTGCAGGTTTTCAGGAACTTGCCGACCCACAGACCGCCGGTATAGCGCGCCGCCTTTTTGGTCGGCAGCGTGTGGTTGGTGCCGATCACCTTGTCGCCATAGGCCACGTTGGTACGCGGGCCGAGGAACAGCGAGCCGTAGTTTTTCATATTGTTGAGGAAATAATCGGGATCGCGCGTCATCACCTGCACATGCTCGGAGGCGACGCGGTCGGCTTCGCGCACCATCTCGTCGTAGGAGTCGCAGACGATGACTTCGCCGTAATCGGCCCAGGCTTTGCCGGCGAGGTCGGCGCTGGGCAGAATTTTCAGAAGTCGCTCGACCTCCGCCATGGTGTCGCGCGCGAGCTTTTCCGAATTGGTGATCAGCACCGCGGGCGAGGTCGGGCCGTGCTCGGCCTGGCCAAGGAGATCGGTCGCGCAGATCTCGCCGTCGACCGTCTCGTCGGCGATGATCAGCGTCTCGGTCGGGCCGGCAAGGAGATCGATGCCGACACGGCCGAACAACTGCCGCTTGGCCTCGGCCACGTAGGCATTGCCGGGTCCGACCACCATGTCGACCGGCGTGATCGTCTCGGTACCGAGCGCCATGGCGGCGACCGCCTGCACGCCGCCAAGGACGAAAATCTCGTCGGCACCGCCGAAATGCATCGCCGCCACGATCGCCGGATGCGGTCCGCCCTTGTAGGGCGGCGCGCAGGCGATGATCTTCTTCACCCCGGCGACGCGCGCGGTGACGATCGACATATGCGCCGACGCCACCATCGGATAGCGGCCGCCCGGCACGTAACAGCCGATCGAGTTGACCGGGATGTGCCGATGACCGAGCACGACACCCGGCAGTGTCTCGACTTCGAGATCGTGCATCGTGTCTTTTTGCTTTTGCGCGAAATTGCGCACCTGCGCCTGCGCGAACTTGAGGTCGTCGAGGTCGCGCTTACGCACCTTCCCGATCGCGCTCTCTATCTCGGCGGCGGTGAGCTTGAACGAGGCCGGCGACCAATTGTCGAATTTCTGCGACAGTTCGCGCACCGCCACGTCCTTGCGCGCGTCGATATCGGCCAGGATCTGCTCGACCGTCTCGCGCACCTTGGCGTCGGCCGCCTTGATCGCGCTCGCGTCCATTCCGCGCTTGAGGTAGCGGGGCATGGGTTCCTCCCATTTTTTCTGTCATCGTCCGCGGAGGCGGACGATCCAGTATTCGCCGAGTTCACACGTTATTCCAACCGCCGCGTTTACTGGATGCCCGCCTTCGCGGGCATGACAGTTCACACAGCGTCACGCGGTCACTTGATCGCCTGCGGATTGAGCGGCGAGCCGGTGCCGCCGGTGATGATCAGCGGCGGCCCGCAGAAGAAGAATTCGTAGACACCGTCCTGGTCACAGTCTTCGGACAGCTCCTTGAGATAGAAAATCTCGCCCATGCACAGGCCCATGGCGGGGATCACCACCCAATGCCACGGCTGGTTGGCGTCGTTGGTTTCGTTCGGCCGGACTTCGACGCCCCAGGTATCGGTGCAGATCGCGGCGATTTCCCTGTCCTGGCACCAGTAGCAGTTCTCGAACTTGACGCCCGGCGCGTCGCCGCCGGCGTAGCCGCCCCATTTCTTATCCTGCAAACAGCGCTCCATCTGCCCGGTGCGGATGATGACGAAGTCGCCGCGGCCGATCGACACATTCTGCTGCTTGGCGCACTTGTCGAGCTCGTCGTTGGAAATGCTCTCGCCGTCGGCCATCCACTTCACGCCGCGAAAGCGCGCGATGTCGAGCAGCACGCCGCGGCCCACCATCTTGTTCTTGGAGTGCTCGATGCCGAGCACATTGAGGCCCTTGGCGTCGATCAGCTTGGCGTCGTAGCCGTTATAGGCCTTGTCCTCGTAGAACACGTGGCCGAGCGCATCCCAGTGCGTGGCGCCCTGGACGCAGCAGATCAGCGTGTCGTCGGCATAGCGGATCTTGTTCCAGTCCTGCCGGCCGGCAATGGCGTCGGTGCCGGTCGCGAGCATCTGGTGGATCGGATTGAAGCGCCCGCCGAACAGCCCGTTCTGCGGACCGCTGGCGTCAAGCGGAATGCCGAGCGCAAACACCTTGCCGGTGCGGATCAGGCTTGCGGCCTTGACGATGTCTTCCGGCCGCACGTGATTGAGCGTGCCGATCTGGTCTTCCTTGCCCCAACGGCCCCAATTGCTGAGCTTCTTGCTCGCTTCGGCGATTGCCTCGCGCCCTACCTTGATATCCATCGCTGCCTCCTCCTGCCTGCCGCCGTCGATTTCGCCGAACCTTGTTGCGGCGGATATTGGCCCGTGCGAAACAGTTCGTCCATGCGGTCGACTGGCTCGCACCGATAGCGGCATGATGCCAGTTGCCTGCGGATGAAGGCTTTGGAATAACAGCGGCTAGCTTATCGCCATCGCCCCGGCCTTTTTGCCGAAACACAAAGGGGCGGGCTGAAACGGGAGGAAGGAGAGACCCATGCAACGTGCAGGACTAATCGCAATGACCGCACTGGTTGCGGCGGCGGTATTTGCCGCGGTTCCGGCTTATGCGGCCAACGTCATCGATGATTGGGCGAAGACCGACTCTCCGGCACCGCCGGGGCTTAAGCCGGTCACGGTAGATACCAAGGACACCGCGCTCCTGATGCTCGATTTTCTGCATTCGAACTGCAATCCCGAGCACGGCAAGCGTTGCATGGCAACACTTCCGATCGTCAAGAAGCTGCTTGACGAAGCGCGGGCCAAACAGATGTTGGTAGTCTATTCGGCGTACGGCAAAAACAGCGCCAAGGATGTTTGGGCCCAGGTCGCACCAACGGCGGGCGAGCCGTTCGTTGTATCCTATCTCGATAAATTCATAGGCACCGACCTTGCCAAGATTCTCAGCAGCAAGGGGATCAAAAACGTCATCGTCGTGGGCAGCGCGGCGAACGGAGCGACGTTTGGCACCGCAAGCGGCGCGGCACAGCGAGGTTTCAGCGTCATCGTGCCCGTCGACGGCATTTCGTCCGACAGCCCCTACGCCGAGCAGTCCGCAGTCTGGAATATGGCCAACGCGCCTGTCATCTCCAGCAAGATCACGCTCACCACGGTCAAGATGATGAAATTCTAAAGTAGCCCATCCCAACACAAAAAACGGAGGAGAACTATGAAGTTCAGGCTTTTCATCGGCGGAGCCCTGGCAGCCGCATTACTGAGCGGTGGAGCCTCGCTGTCTGCTGCGCACGCTGCCGACACTGTCGTCAGCGACTGGTCCAAGATCGATGCACCGACCCCGCCGCCGCAGTTGAAGCCCGTCACGGTCGACCCGAAGACGACAGCGCTCTTGGTGCTCGATTTCACCCATCAGATTTGCAACGAGAAGAGCAAGCCTCGCTGCGTCGCCTCGCTCCCCACCGTGAAGAAGCTTTTAGACGAAGCGCGCGACAGTCACGCCACGGTCGTATTCAGTACGGCTGGCACCATGACGGCAAAAGATATTTGGGCCGATGTGGCGCCGAAGCCGGGCGAGCCGGTCGTGAACTCCCACGCCAACAAGTTCCAGGACACGGATCTGCAGAAAATCCTCAACAACAAGGGTATCAAGACCGTCATCGTCACCGGCGTGAACGCTAATGGGGCCGTGCTCTACACCGCGAGCGAGGCCGCTTTCCTCGGCTTTAAGGTGATCGATCCGATCGACGGATCCTCGGCCGAAAACCAGTACATCGAGCAGTATGTGGTTTATAACTTCGCGCACGCACCGCTCGTCTCCAACATGGTCACTCTGACCACCGCCAACATGATCAAATTCTGAGCGGCAAGGTCGCCGCCGCGAGTTCGCCAGGTGCCGCCGCGTCGTTCGCCGACGCGACGGCCACCCGGTTTCGTCCCGCCATCTTGGCCCGGTACAGCGCCAGGTCCGCCGTCTCGACCAGGATGGTCGCGACGGCCGAAAAGGCGTCCGCAGCGCCTTCGCGCGAGAACGCCGCTGCCGCGTCCGGATATTTGCCGATGCTTGCCACGCCGACGCTAATGGTTACGTGCGGCGCTGCCCCCGATTGCTCGTGCGCAATCTGGCAGTCGCGCACCGCGTTGCAGATGACGTCCGCGAGCTTGCACGCCTCGCCGATGCCAGTCTGCGGCAGCAGTACCGCGAACGGGCGGATGCGGCGTTCGCTGCAATTGATGAAAACTTCGAGCAATTGCGGCGTGTCTGCCCGGTGCGATCGTGCTTAGCTGGCCCCGACAAGACACCGGGAGCGCTCATATGAAACTTTTGAGTTTTGCGGCGGGCGGCAAGGATCTGTTCGGGGCCGTTAGCGGCGACGGCGTCATCACCCTCAACGAGCGCACCGGGCAACCGAGCCTCGCGGCCGCGCTCGCTGCAGGCGGCGTCGAGGCGCTGCGCCAGGCCGCGCGGGATGCCGCGCCCGACCGCAAACTTGCCGATATCGCGTTCCGCCCGGTCATACCGCAGCCGAACAAGATCCTCTGTGCCGGCGTCAATTATCGCGCGCATGCCGCGGAAGTGTCGCGTGAGCTGCCGAAGCAGCCAAGCATGTTCATCCGCTTTATCGATACGCTCGTCGGCCACGGCGGCGAAATGATCCGGCCGCAACTCTCGGACAATTTCGACTACGAAGGCGAACTCGCCCTGATCATCGGCAAGGCCGGCCGCCACATCCCGATCGAGCGCGCGCTCGATCATATCGCCGGCTACACGATCTTCGTCGACGGTTCGGTGCGCGACTATCAGAAATTCTCGGTTACCTCGGGCAAGAACTGGCCCGGCACAGGGCCGCTCGGACCGTGGCTTGTCACCACCGACGAAATTCCCGATCCGAGCAAGCTCACGCTCACCACGCGGCTCAACGGTCAGCAGGTGCAGCACTCCGGCACCGACAAGCTGATCTATTCGATCCCGCAGATCGTGTCGTTCTGCTCCGACTTCACCGCGCTGTCGCCCGGCGACGTGATCGCCACCGG
Organism: uncultured Alphaproteobacteria bacterium; assembly: GCA_963729965.1. Lineage (GTDB taxonomy): Bacteria > Pseudomonadota > Alphaproteobacteria > Rhizobiales > Xanthobacteraceae > BOG-931. Next base: position 298,869 of record CAVSPX010000002.1, on the reverse strand, counting down.
CACGCCCGAAGGCGTCGGCCACGGCCGCAAGCCGCCGCTATGGATGAAGCCGGGCGACACGCTTGAGGTCGAGATCACCAGTATCGGCGTTTTGCGCGCCCATATCGTGGACGAATAGAGCGTCAGGAACTGCGCCCTTTATTGCGGCGCAATTCCCGCCTGCTTGACCACCTTCGCCCATTTGGCGATTTCGGACTTGAGGAACGGATCGATATCGGCCAACGGCATGGCCATGGTTTCGCCGGCGGCGGCGGCAATACGCATGCGCACCGCGGGCGCCGCAAGCGCCTTTTCCAGTTCGGCATGAAGCTTGTCGACGATGGCTTGCGGCGTCTTTTTCGGCGCCCACAGGCCGAACCACGTGTAGTAGGTGTAGCCCGGCACCCCCGCCTCCTCGACCGTCGGCACGTCCGGCAGCAGCGGCGAGCGCGACTTGCCGGTCGTGGCGAGCGCGCGCACGGAGCCGCCTTTGATCTGTCCCAAGGCGCTCGCGAGATTATCGAAGAAGACCGGCACCTGGCCGGATATGACATCCGTATAGGCGGGCGCGGCACCGCGATAAGCCACGTGGGTGAAGTTGGTCCCCGTCATCAGCTTGAACAGCTCCATCGACAATTGTTGTCCCGTGCCGATGCCGGCCGAGGCGTAATCGATCGCGCCGGGCTTTGCCTTGGCGAGAGCGATAAGTTCTTTGATCGAGTGCGCCGGAAAATTCTTGCTCACCACGATGGCGAATGGGAATTCCGCCATCATGCCGATCGGCGTGAAATCGGCGATCGGGTCATAGGGCATGTGAGCAAACAGGCTCGGATTCACCGCCATGCTGGCATTGAGTCCGGTCTGCAGCGTGTATCCGTCCGGCGCCGCCTTGGCGGCGACCTCGGTGCCGGTCAGCGAGCCCGCGCCGGGCAAATTCTGCACAACGAAAGGCTGGCCAAGCTGTTTGGAGAGCTGCTCGCCGACGATCCGCGAAACAATGTCCGTGCCGCCGCCAGGCGTTGACGCGACGATAATGGTGACTGGCCGGGTCGGATAGTCTTCCGCCAGAAGCGGCGCGGCGGCCACCAGACCGGCAGTGACTGCGATCGAAGCGATTGCGATGCGAAGCCGATGAGACAAATTGATTCCCCCCTTTTTGATTTGGCCGAGCGCGGCGCTATGAGCGGATTTTTCCGCGCTCTTCATACCAGCAAGCCCGAATCAGATCTTCGCGGTATCGACGGATCGGCTCCGAGGATCACCGGACGCGCACGGGCCTCAGGCGTGCCTCGACGTCGGGCAGGAACGCCGTCAGCACGCCGATCAGCGGCAGAAACGAGCAGACCCGATAGACGAAATCGATGCTGGTCAGATCGATCAGTTCGCCGAGCGCCGCCGCGCCGAGCCCGGCCATCCCGAAGCCAAGCCCGAAGAACAGCCCCGACACCATGCCGACGCGGCCGGGAATGAGTTCCTGGGCATAAACGACGATCGCCGAGAACGCCGAGGAGATGATGAGCCCGATGACGATGCTGAGCGCAACGGTGGCGGCAAGCCCAACGTAAGGCAGCGCCAGCGTGAACGGTACCACGCCCAGGATCGAGCACCAGATCACCAGCTTGCGGCCGACCCGATCACCGACGGGGCCGCCGATAAAGGTGCCCGCCGCAGCCGACGCCAGGAAAGCAAACAGGCAAAGCTGTGCATTCTCCGCCGTTAGCCCGAAATGGTGGATCAGGTAAAAGATGTAGTAGCTGGTGATGCTCGAGAGATAGAAATATTTCGAGAAGATCAGCGCGACCAGCACCGTCATGGCGCGCCGCACCGCTCCCGGCGACAAAGCAGCCGGATGCGCGACCGATGATGCTCGCGCGTGCGGCCGCGCCAACGACGAACGGCCGAAGGTGTGCCCCACGCGCGCCAAGATGGCTATTCCGGCTATCGCCAGCAGCGCGAACCAGGCCATGCTGCGTTGGCCGTAGGGCAGCACGAGCAAAGCCGCCCCGAGCGGCGCCAGCGAGTTGCCGACATTGCCGCCGACCTGGAACAGCGATTGCGCGAAGCCATGCGCGCCGCCGGAAGCAAGCCGCGCCAGGCGCGAGGATTCCGGATGAAAGATCGACGAGCCGATGCCGAGAAACACGCAGCCTACGAGCAAGGCCGCGTAGTTCGGCGCGAAGGCCAGCACCGCGAGGCCAAGCGCGATGGCTGCCATACCAAACGGCAGCGCGTAGGGCTGCGGCCGACGATCCGTGAACAACCCGACGGCCGGCTGCAGCAGCGATGCGGTGCCCTGAAATACCAGCGTGAGCACGCCGATCTGGCCGAAGCTCAGATCGAACCCGCTTTTGAGCAGCGGGTAGACGGCCAGCAGCAGCGAGGTCGAAAGATCGTTGATCAAATGGCAAAAGGTGATGGCGCCCAAAATCGGAAACGACTTGGCGCCGGTCCTTTGACCGATCACGGCTTCAGTCACGGGAAAGCGGCATCCTCTCTGTCCGCCGCAGGCAGCCCCGGCAGCGGACGGCACAATCATAAGTCTTGCTTGGGTGCCATGCACTTAAACGGCAATCGGATGAATAGGAAGTAAGCGGGCTATCCCAATCTGCATTGCACCTATGAGTATGCCGGCCGCGGTGGGCGGCCTCATCCAGCGAAGATGGCGGACGGCTTCGGCAGCGCGGCTCACTCGCCCCGCAGCGCGGCGGCAAGGCCCGATGCGTCGTCGGTGCCGATGCGGCGGACCTCGCCGTTTTTCAGGTGCAATTCGACAGCATCAAGCCCTGAAACGTTATATAGCCGGAAGCCCGGCCGCATCCTGATGCCGAACCCATTCAAAACGCTGTTGCGCACGATGCTGACGTTGGCGATGTCGGCACGGGCCACCACGCGCCGGGGCCGAAATACCATTGCAGTTCGTTGCCGTCGACGATGACAGTGAGCGACGAGAACAGCCAGGCAAGGGCAACGCAGCCGAACGCGATCGCCAACCCCAGCCACCGCCCAGCGCTTGGATTCATGAACGCCGCGGTTCCCGCCACAACAGCTCCGAGGCACAGCACCGCTACCATCAGGGTACCGATCTGTTTGTGTTCATAGTGGTCGGACATGGCACTGCGGTCGGACATGGCACTATAATCGAACATGGCATTTTCTCCAATGCGGTTTGCAGGCAAACCGCCTCAGTCACATGCTTAGTCCGTCGCGATCTGCGGAAGGTTCAAGGGCTGTGGAACCGCTCGAAGGCGGTCGCAGCGGTCAACTTACCAGCCCGAACAGTTTCTCGGCGTTGCGCCAGCAAATCTTCTCGCGTTCGCTGTTCGGCATCTCGATCGAGTTCGAGCACCTTGATGGTCTCGCGGATATAGCCCGGCCCCTTCTCCTTATCGAATGGGCAATCGGAGGCGAACAGCACGTGGTCGGCGCCGAAGAACTCGAGCCCGCACACTGTCGCGGCGCGCGCGCCCTCCACGGCGGTGTCGCCATAAAAATCCTTGAAATAATCGAACGGCCGCTTCTTCAGCGATTTGCGCAAACTCTCGTAATCCTCATCCGAGGTGCGCGCGCCCATCTGGTCGAACGAGTGCGCGACGCGGCCCTCGAGATACGGAATGACGCCGCCGAGATGGTGGGCGATGACTTTCAGATCCGGATATGTGTCCATGATTTTAGAAAACACCAGCCGCGCCAGCGTCACGCCGGTTTCGTACGGCCAGCCGAGCACGCTGCAGATTTCGTATTTGGACACTTTCTCGGTCGGATAATCCGGCATTTCGCGGGTGCGCGACGGATGCAGCAGGATCGGCTTGCCGGATTTGGCGATCACTTCGAAAATTGGCAGGAACTGCGGCGCATCGAGCGGCACACCGTTGGCGTTGGTCGCCATCTGTACGGCGTTGGCGCCGTTTTTGAGCGCGCGCTCGGCTTCCTTCGCGGCTGCCTCCGGCGCGTTCATCGGCAGCAGCGCCGACCAGCCGGCGAAATGCTTCGGATGCTTTTGCGCGATCTCGCCGAGACCGTCGTTGGCGATTTTCGCCATCTCCGGCGTCTTCTCAGGACCCCACAGCCGCTCCATCGGCGGCAGGCCGTGCGAGAGCAGCTGCGAATAATCCGGAAACGATTCGACCAGACGCAGCCGCAGCTCAAGATCGGACAGCGCCGGAATGCCGCGCACGCGCTTGCCGAGGTCCTTCGATCCTGCCGGCGTTTCAAGCAAAGCGTCGTAGTAGCGCTTCGGGAAAAAATGATTGAAGGCATCGATATAGCGCATGTGTTTTCTCTTATTTGTTCAGCTGTAGCGTGGGTAAAATCGTCTGCTCGGTCGTGCAGCGTGGGTACAGCGCGTCAACGATTTTGCCCACGCGGCCTGCCTCACAGCGCGCTTTTGCCCACCCTTGTCACTACGGATTCACCTGCATCAGCCAGTTCGCGATTCCCACCGCGTCGGCATCGGCATCGAAGAAGCCGATCAACTGCAGGCCGAGCGGCATGCCGCTGTCCTCGAACAGCGGCAGCGACAACGCCGGCACGCCGAGCAACGACGACGGCACGCCGAATTCCGGATTGCCGGTCGAGGCGAGGCCCTCCGGCGCGGCGGCGGGCGCCGCCAGCGTGATGCAGCCGTCGCAGCTTGCGGCAAGCGCCGCATAGACCGCGCGGACGCGGGCGCGCTCCTTGATGTCGGCGCGGTAATCGGCGAGCGTCAGATTGTCGTATTTGTAGGCGCGGTCGAGCGTGATGCGGCCGAGTTTGCTGGCGTCGCGGTCGCGCATGGTGCGAAAGAACCACTGCCCCTCGAAGCCGTTGCAGCGGTGCGACAGTTCGGTCGCGCTGTGCAGTTCGTTCTCCAGTGCCGCGATGTCCTTGTCGTTGTGGCGGCTGCGAATAGCGACCCCGGCCGATTTCAGCCGCGCGACACACTCGTTGAGTTGCGCTTTGGCGCCGGCGGCGGCGACATCCCATCCCGCCGTTTCCAGCAGCGTAAGCGTTTGCGGCTTCTTCGCCGCCGGCAGCCGCTCCGGTCCCTGCAGCCCGGGCGTGCCGGCGTCGCCGCCGACGCGGGCGACGATCTCGTAGGCCACCTGCCAGACATCGGCGAGCGAGGCGGCGAGCACGCCGGTGCAGCTCTGGCTCTGGATGTCGTGGCTGCCTTCGCGATTGAGGGCGTTGACGCTCGGCTTGAAGCCGACGCAACCGCAATAGCTCGCCGGACGTACCGTGGAACTGATCACTTGCGTGCCGAGCGCGGCACTGGCGATACCGACCGCGACCGAGGCCGCGGAACCGCTCGACGAGCCGCCCGGCGTGCGCGCCGTGTCCCAGGGATTGCGCGTGCCGCGCGGTTCGGACGCGGCAAACTCGGTCGTCACCGTCTTGCCGATGATGACGGCGCCGGCGTCACGCAGCGCCCGTACGCAGGCCGCGTCCTTTTCCGAGCGCCAGCCGGCAAACAGCGCCGAGCCCATTTCGGTCGGCATGTCGACGGTTTCGATGATGTCCTTGATGCCGACCGGCATGCCGTCGATCGGCGACAACGGCTTGCCGGCGCGCCAGCGCTCGGTCGAGCGTTCCGCCGCCGCCCGCGCCGCCGGCAGATTGGTGCACACGAAAGCGCCGATCCGCGGCTCCCATTGCTCCAGCAATGCGAGCGAGCCTTCGAGAAATTGCCGCGGTGTCTGCTTTCCGGAAGCGAAATCACCTGCTGCGGCCAGATAGGGCCGCATTGCGGGTTTTGTTTGGTCGGGCATCGATACTCCTCGCGTCATTCCGGGACGCGGGCGAAAGCCCGCAGGCCCGGAATCCATAGCCACAAAACTTTCAGTCATGGCACGATGTGGAAGATCTTGAACGACGGTGATTATGGATTCCAGGCTCGGCCTTCCGCCGCCCCGGAATGACGACTACTTCTTGCTCTCGTCGTAGTAGTGGATCTCGTAGAGCAGGCAGCCGCGCTCGGATTTGAACGGGCCATGATAGACGCCCGGCGGCCGGCACGCATAGGTCGGCGCGTCGAACGGCTCGCCGCCCTTGCCCTTGGCGTCGTTGCCGACGATGAGATCGCCGGAGACGAGGTAGACCTCTTCCCAGTGGTCGTGCACGAACGGCGCCGTGGTGTAGACGCCCGGCTCGAAGCGCAGCAGCCGGGTGCGACTGCCCATCTTGCGCGTTTCGTCGAGATCGCTGGCCAGGATCTTCTGCGCGATGCCGGACGGATAACCCGGTGGCGTCACCCAGCCGCTTCCCATGTCGATCTTGTGAAATTCGAGGTGCGGCTTGTTCATCGGCATTGCGGCGGGTCCCTCGTGTTTGGCCGAGATTATGCGCCGTTTACGTCGCGCCCCGCGACGGCAGCGGCGGCCGTTGCATTGGTTGGACGCGCATTGTACATGGAGTAAAAGTTCGCGCAAACAAGCGACAATAGAGATCGCGACGGGCGCAGCGTTGCGCTGCGGGGCTGCGACTTTCATCGTCGCCGACACAAGGAGCCCCGCCATGCACGAAATCACTGGTCAGGTCCATTGGCACGAACCGTCGGGTTTCAAGCGCGCCGGTTTCGGCAAGTTCAACCGGCCGAAGACGCCCTACGACCTGTTCATGGAGTCGGACGAGATTCCGATCTACCGCGATATCGGTGTCAGCAAGGTGCAAAATCTGCCGCTGCAACCGTGGAAACGAATGGGCGGCCGCGGCAGCTACGTTCAGCTGCACGGCACCGAGGGCAAGTGGGGCAGCTACGTGGTCGAGGTGCCGGGCGCCGGCGCGCTCAATCCCGAAAAGCACATGTACGAGGAGATTTATCTCGTCGTCGAAGGCCGCGGCTCGACCGAGGTCTGGCTCGAGGGCGACAACAAGCGCCACATCTTCGAATGGCAGAAAGGTTCGCTGTTCTCGATCCCGGTGAATGCGATGCACCGCATCGTCAACGCCGGTTCGTCGCCGGCGCTGCTCCTTGGCGGCACCACCGCGCCCAATCTGATGAATCTCATCAACAACACGGATGCGATCTTCAACAATCCGTATCAGTTCCGCGATCGCTTCTCCGGCGCCGACGATTTCTACAAATACAAGGACGACATCGAGCCCGACCCGGTGCGCGGCCTCGCCATGCGGCGCACCAATTTCATCCCCGACATCGTCAATTGCGATCTGCCGCTCGATAATCGCCGCTCGCCCGGTTGGCGCCGCGTCGAGCCGTTCATGACCGGCAATACCTTCTATCTGTGGATCGGCCAGCACGAGAACGGCCACTATTCAAAGGCGCACGCCCACACGTCTGCGGCCGTGCTGATCTGCATCAAGGGCAAGGGCTATACCTACACGTGGCCGGAGCGGCTGGGGCTGACGCCGTGGAAGGACGGCAAGATGGCCGAGGTCAAGCGCGTCGACTACGAGCCGGTCGGCATGGTGTCGGCGGCGCCCGGCGGCGCGCGCTGGTATCACCAGCATTTCGGTGCCTCGAAGGAGGCGTTCCGGCTCACCGCGTGGTTCGGCCCGCACAATCCGGGCCGCGAGCCCGGCCCGCCCGGCGAAAAGCACACCGACTACACCGCGATGGATATTCCCGAAGGCGGCACCGCGATCCCCTATTACATGGAGGATCCGTTCCTGCGAAAGGAATACGCCGAACGCATGCAGCGCGAAGGGGCCGAGAACCGCATGCGCGCGGAGTATTACGAACGCGATTATCGCGGGCTGCTGCCGCAGGAATGATGTTGCACTCACTCAAATCGAACAGCGTCATGCCCGGCCTTGTGCCGGGCATCCACGTCTTAAATGCTGCCGCAGACCAAAGACGTGGATGGCCGGGACAAGCCCGGCCATGACGAAGCACGGAAGACCCCACTCATGACCGACGACGAAGCCCAGGGCGGCCGCATTTTCTTTTCCTCGACCGGACGCACGTTCGGCGAGGAAGACGAGTTGTGCGTACTCTCGGTCGGCGTCGACATCGGCTCATCAACCTCGCATCTGGTGTTCTCGCGCATCGTGCTGGAGCGGCTCGACAGCCGCTACGTCGTCACCGAGCGCGAGAGCTTCTATCAGTCCGACATTCTGCTCACGCCCTACTCGGCCGAGGAAACCATCGACTCCGCCGCGCTCGGCGCCTTCATCGAAAAACAATACCGCGACGCCAAGGTCGACAAGGACGAGATCGACACCGGCGCGCTGATCCTCACCGGCGTCGCGGTGCGCCGCCGCAACGCTCGCGCGATCGGTGAATTGTTTGCAGCGCAGGCTGGCAAGATGGTCGCGGTCAGCGCCGGCGATTCGCTCGAAACCGTGATGGCGGCGTATGGCTCCGGCGCCGCGGCGCGCTCGATCAAGAACAACGCCCCGGTGATGAATGTCGATATCGGCGGTGGCACCTCAAAGATTGCCGTGTGCCAGGACGGCAAGGTGCTCGACGTCACCGCGATCGACGTCGGCGCGCGGCTTATCGTGCTCGACGCCGAGAACAAGATTGTGCGGCTCGAAGAAGCCGGCCGGCGCTTCGGCGCCGATCTTGGGCTCAAGCTCGACCTTGGATTTCAGCTGTCCGGCGATCAGGCGAAAGCGCTCGCCGCGCGGATGACCGAAAGATTGTTTGATGCGATGGAGGGCCGCTCGCCGCGCGCCGGCGGCGCCGACCTGCTGCGGCTCGATCCGCTGAGCTGGCGCGGCAAGCTTTCCGACGTGAGCTTCTCGGGCGGCGTGTCGGAATACATTTATGGCGGCGAGGCCAAGGCGTTCGGCGACATCGGCCCGCAGCTCGCTACCGAAGTGCGCGCGCGGCTGCGTGACTGGGGACCGGAACTGGCGCGCCCCGAGGCCCGCATCCGCGCCACCGTGATCGGCGCCTCGCAATACACCATGCAGGTGTCAGGGTCGACCATCTTCGTCTGGCCGCTGCAAACGCTCCCGTTGCGCAACGTTCCGGTCATTGCGCCGAATTTCGCGCTCGATGACGAGGCGATCGACGCCACCGCGGTGTCGGCATCGATCAAGAGCGCGCTCAAGCGGCTCGATCTCGGCAGCGGTGAAACGCCGGTCGCGATCTTCGTGCCGTGGCGTGGCTCGGCGACGTTCCGGCGGCTCGACGATTTCTGCAAGGGCGTTGCCGACGGTCTTGAGGCGGTGATCGCGCACGGCCATCCCATCGTGCTCGCCGGCGACGGCGACGTTGGCGGCCTGATGGGCATCCACTATTGCGAGGAAATGAAGTTCAACAACCCGATCGTCTCGATCGACGGACTCGAGCTGAAAGAGTTCGACTACATCGACATCGGCGCCATCCTCGATACCTCAGGCGCCGTGCCGGTCGTGATCAAGTCGCTGATCTTCCCGACCAGCGCCGGGGTCGGCAAGGACTGGGAAGCAGAGCGTGCCGTCGCCAGCGCGGCGAGCTGAAAAGCAGCGTTGCGCCGCCACGCCGCGTGAGCTGCTGCGGCGCGACGCCATTCGCAATTTACAAATTAGCCGTCTCGGGAGGCGGCTTTTCAGCGGTGGCCTCCCCTGCCAGATTGTCGCCGCCAATGCCAAGGAGTTTTGCAGGAATGTCCACCCGAATTGAATTGACGCTGGCATGCGGCGACTACGAGATCATGCGCGCGCTCAAGGAAGGCACGGTCCGTCCCGACGGCATCGACCTCAAGGTCGTAACCGCGATGGATTCGCCGACCCGGCACTGGCGCTTCCTTCGCGGACACGAGTTCGAAGTCGGCGAGGTGTCATGCTCGTCCTACATCGCCGCGCGCGACAACGGCCACCCGTTCCGGGCCATCCCGGTGTTTCCGCACCGGCGGTTCCGCCACGGCTTCGCCTTCGTCAACACCGCCAAGGGGATCAAAACGCCGCAGGACCTGATCGGCAGGAAGGTCGGGGTGAAATTCTTCCTCAACAGCGCCGCGCTGTGGCTGCGCGGCATCCTCGAGCACGAATACGGCGTGCCGTTCAAATCGATGGACTGGTACACCGAACTCGACGAGGACATCGCCGAGGCCGCTTTTCCCAAGGACCTGCGGCTGTCGCGCGTACCGCCGTCGAAATCGATCATCGGCATGCTGCTCGACGGCGAACTCGACGCCATCCTGCACCCGGACATCATCAAGCCGCTGCGCGAAAAAGACCCGCGCGTCGGCCGCCTGTTCCCAAACTACAAGGCCGACGAGGCGGCCTATTTCAAGAAGACCGGCATCTATCCGATCATGCACGTGATCGGCATCAAGCAGGAGATCGTCGACAAGTATCCGTGGGTGCCGGTCAACCTTTATCAGGCGCTCAACGAATCCAAAGCCGTTGCCATGGAGCGCATGGAAAACCCGCGCATCGCGCCGATTGTCTGGTACCGCGAAGCCTGGGAAGAGCAGGAGGAGATCTTCCAGTCCGATCCCTGGGAATACGGCCTGACCGACCGGAACACGCACAATCTCGAGACGCTGGTCAGCTATTCGTTCGAACAGGGCATGATCAAGCGCAAGATTCCCCTCGACGAGCTGTTTCTTCCCGTGTCACAGGGCCGCAGACGCGGCGAGGAATTCACGTTCTAGCGCGAGCATAGTTTCGCTAAGCTGTAGAAAATTTCGGGGAAGAAACAATGAAAAGATTTGTCGTTATCGGCGCCGTGGCCGGCGCGCTCGCCGCATCGACCGCCGCACCACCGGCCCGAGCCGCGGATTTCTACGCCGGCAAGACCCTCACCTTCGTCGTCGGCGCCGACGCCGCCGGCGGCTACGATGTCTACGCGCGGGCGATCGCCAAGCACCTCGCCCGCTTCATTCCCGGCGCACCGACGGTCGTCGTGCAGAATATGCCTGGCGCCGGCAGCGGCAAGGCGGCAGCTTACATCTATAGCGTAGCGCCGAAGGACGGCACCACGATCGGCGCGCTGATGCCCGGCGTTATCATCGACCCGCTCCTGCAAAAGCATTCGACCGGCGGCTTCGACGCCACCAAATTCACTTATCTCGGCAGCGCCGACAGCGATGCGCGGGTGTGCGTGACCGGTCCATCATCGAAGATCACGACGTTCGATCAGGCGATGAAACAGAAGACCGTGATCGCGGCGACCCAGACCGGCGGCTCGACCAGCGATTATGCCTTCATGACCAAGAATGCGACCGGCGCCAACCTCGACATCGTCAATGGCTACAAGGGCACTGCCGAGATCCTGGTTGCCATCGAACGCGGCGAAGCCGAAGGCCTCTGCGGCATAGACTGGTCGAGCTTCAAGACGCAGCGGCCGCAGTGGCTGCGCGACAAGACCGCCCACGTCATCATCCAGGCAGCCGCCGGCCCGAATGGCGAACTGGCAGCGCTGAACGTGCCGAACCTGCTGTCGTTCGTCAAAAACGATCTCGACAAACAGGCCGTGTCGCTGGTTACCGGTCAGCAGGTGTTCTCGCGTCCATACGTGGCGCCGCCCGGCGTGCCGGCGGCGCAGGCGAAGATATTGCGCGACGCGTTCGCCGCCGTGCTGCACGATCCGCAGTTCCTGGCTGATGCGGGGAAAGCCCGTCTCAGCGTTCATCCGGCGACAGCCGAAACCGTGCAGCAGACGGTCGAAAAGCTGTACGCCTCGCCCTCCAACGTGGTGCAGCGTGCGCGCGCACTGATCGCGGCGCCCGGCGTCGCAAGATGATGCAAGAAGCGGACGAAACCTGACAAGGCAGCCCTCGACCTTATCCGGTTCGAGCGTCACTTGCGTATAAATTGTGCGCTGCACAATCTCGCAGCGGTCTGCGCTGAAATCAGGCAAAGCCGCAATTCCGCGGAATTGAACGATATAGTAAGCATCTGATTTAATTGTACTTTATGCTTCTTTTCCGCTGGCACGCATCTTGAAATGTCCGCGCCAGGGCGCCGTCGCGCAAGCCGCGACGCCCCAAATGGCTTTGGCGCGGGAGACAGCGAATGGATTATGTGGCGCCGGGCGACGTCGCCCGAATGATGCTTGAGACCGGCAAGCGCAAGCTGGCGCTGTCGCCCCGCGACCTTCTGATACGCGGCATGCTTTCGGGCGCCATCCTCGGCGTCGCGACGAGCCTCGCATTCACCGGCGCGGTCCAGACCGGCCAGCCACTGGTCGGCGCGCTGATCTTCCCGGTCGGCCTCATCGCCATCGTGCTGCTCGGCCTTGAACTCGTGACCGGCAGTTTTGCCCTCGTTCCGCTGCCATGGCTCGATCGCCAGGCAAGCTTTGGCGCGGTGCTGGTGAACTGGGGCTGGGTCTTCATCGGTAATCTGATCGGCAGCGTCGCCTATGGGGCGTTGATCGCGATTGTGCTCACCAACATGGGCCACACAGCTCCCGCGGGCGTCGCCGCGCGCATCGTCAGCATCGCCGAGGCCAAGACGCTGGGTTACGCGGCTTTGGGCAGCGCGGGCATCGTCACCGTGTTCGTCAAGGCGATGCTCTGTAACTGGATGGTCTGTCTCGCCGTCGTGCTCGCCATGACCACGAACTCGACCATCGGCAAGATCGCCTGCGCGTGGATGCCGGTCTTTATCTTCTTCGCGCAAGGCTTCGAACACTCCGTCGTCAACATGTTCATCATTCCGACGGGCATGATGATGGGCGCAAAAATAACGGTCGCTCAATGGTGGCTGTGGAATCAGATTCCGGTGACGCTCGGCAATCTGGTCGGCGGTTTCACCTTCACAGGGCTCGCCCTTTACGTGACCTACAAACCCAAGCCCGGGCCGGCGCCGATCATGGCGCCGACGCCAACAGGCGTGCCCGCCGAGTAACCGACGCCTGCGCTATCCATCGCCAGCAGCCGCGACAAACGGAGATCAGCCACCAGCGGACCAGATAATGCCGGGGGATTTCGAGCCAGAACAGAAGCGCTATCTCGAAGGCTTTGTGGCCGGTTTGCAGATCGCGAAAGGTACGCGCCTGCCAAGCGGCAATAGCCTCGTGCCGGGATTGGCCGCTGCGCCGTCATCCGAGCCGATCGGCCCGGACGCTGCTGCTTTGCGCGCGCAGGATCGGGTGATCAAGTCCGGCGGCAAGCTGTCCGATCCGGAAAAATTCAAGCGCGAGCTTAATCCGCTCGACGGCTACGAGAAGCTGAAGGCGCAGGCGGCGAACAACGAAACCCCGAAGGCGGATGATAATTTCCGCTGGCGCTTCTTCGGCCTGTTCTACTGCGCCCCGACCCAAAGCTCCTACATGTGCCGGCTGCGCATCCCGAATGGCATCCTTTCGCACTGGCAGTTCGCAGGCCTCGCCGATCTGGCTGAACGTTACGCCGGCGGCTACGCCCACGTGACGACGCGCGCCAATCTGCAGATGCGCGAAGTGGCGCCGAAGAACGCGGTCGCCATGGTGGAGGGGATTCAGGATCTGGGCCTGTGTTCGCGCGGCTCCGGCGCCGACAATATCCGCAACGTCACCGGCACGCCGACCGCCGGCGTCGATCCGCAGGAACTGATCGACACGCGTCCTTATGCGCGCGAATGGCATTTTCACATCCTCAACGACCGCTCGCTTTACGGGATTCCCCGGAAATTCAATGTCGGCTTCGACGGCGGCGGCATCATCCCGGTGCTGGAGGATACCAACGACATCGGCTTCCAGGCCGTCGTGGTGAAAGACGGCTTCGGCGTCAAGCCGGGAATCTGGTTCCGGCTGATGCTCGGCGGCATCACCGGTCACAAGGATTTCGCCCGCGATACCGGTGTGATCGTCAAGCCGGCCGATGCCACTAAAGCGGCGGACGCGGTGGTGCGGGTGTTTATCGAGCACGGCGACCGCACCAATCGTGCAAAGGCGCGCCTCAAATACGTTCTCGATGCCTGGGGCTTCGAGAAATTTATCGCCGCGACCGAGGACAAGCTCGGCCAGAAGCTCGTTCGCGCGCCCGCCGCAGCGATCGAACCGCGCCCGCCGTTCGATCGTCTCGCCCATGTCGGCGTGCACCCGCAGAAACAGAGCGGCCTGTCCTGGATCGGCGTGGTGCTGCCCGTCGGCAAGCTCCCCGCCGAACAAATGCGCGGCCTTGCCGCCGTGGCCAGGCAGTTCGGCGATGGCGATATCCGCCTCACCGTGTGGCAAAACTTGTTGATCTCGGGCGTCGCGGCAGAACGCATAGAGGCGGCGCAGGCCGCCATTGCAGACTTGGGGCTTTCGACCAGCGCATCGTCGATCCGCGCCGGCCTCGTCGCCTGCACCGGCAATGCCGGATGCAAGCTCGCCAACGCCGACACCAAGCGGCACGCCGAGGATATTGCGCACTGGTGCGAGACGCGCCTGCAGCTGGACGGCCCAGTCAACATTCATCTGACCGGTTGTCCGAACTCCTGCGCGCAGCATTACATCGGCGACATTGGACTGGTGGGCACCAAGATCGTGGTGTCCGACGACGGCGATCAGGTCGAGGGCTACCACATCCACGTCGGCGGCGGCTTCGGGCCGGACGCGGTCTGTGGGCGCGAATTGTTTCACGACGTCAAGGCCGACGAGGCGCCGCAAGTCGTCGAGCGTGTGCTCAAGGCGTATCTGGCGCAGCGCGAGGCCGACGAAAGTTTCCTCGCCTTCGCCCGCCGTCATGAGATCGACGCGCTGAAGACTCTCGTCGCACAACAGGCCGGCGAATGACGCAGACCACGCCTCCCCCTATTCCCACGCTCATTCCGGACAGCGCGCCGTTTACGCCAGAGCAGCGCGTCTGGCTCAACGGGTTTTTCGCCGGGCTGCTGTCGCTCGACGGCGGCATCAGCCCGCTGCCAGCAGCGGAGGCCGCGGCACTGCTTGCGGGCATCTCCGGAGCGCCGACGGCGCACGGGCCGCTCGACGACGGCGACGACGGCGAAGCGCCGTGGCACGACCCCACCATGCCGCTGCCCGAGCGGATGCAGCTTGCCGATAAGCGGCCGCTGCGGCGGCGCATGATGGCGGCGATGGGTCAGCAGGATTGCGGCCAGTGCGGCTTTAATTGCGAGGATTACGCCAACGCCATCGCACTGAAGCAGGAGGAGCGGCTTAATCTCTGTGTACCGGGCGGCAAAGACACGACCCGAACGCTGAAAACACTGTTTGCCGAACTCGGCGCCGCTCCCGCACCCGTGAAAGCGCCGGCGATCGCCGAAGCGCGATCAGAGCAGCCTGCAGCGGCGTCGGCGAAAGGCGGCGCGTCGCGCGACCGCCCAGTCGAGATCGCCTTCGCATCGCGCACCAGGCTCAACAAGCCGGGATCGAACAAAGAGACCTGGCACATCGATCTCGATCTCGCCGACAGCGGGCTTGCCTACAGCCCCGGAGATTCGCTCGGCATTTTTCCGCGCAACGATCCGGCGCTGGTCGATGCCGTCATCGCCGCCGTCGGCATGCCGGCGGATTTCCCGATCGCCGATCGCACGCTGCGCGATACGTTGACCGATGACGCCTCGCTCGGTCCGGCGCCCGACATGCTGTTCGAGCTGATCTCTCATATTGTCGGCGGCGAGCGGCGGCAGAAGGCAAAGGCGCTCGCCTCCGGCGGCGATCCCGACGGCGACGCCAAGGATCTGGACGTGCTGGCGGCGCTGGAGAAATTTCCCGGTATCCGGCCTGATCCCGAAGCTTTCATCGAGGCGCTCGATCCGTTGCAGCCGCGGCTTTATTCGATTGCGTCATCGCCGAGGAGCGCGCCCGGCAAGGTGGCGCTGAGCATCGACGCCGTGCGCTACGCCATCGGCGCGCGGTCGCGCGTCGGCGTCGCCTCCACGTTCTTTGCCGAGCGGATCGCGCCGGGCACAAGGCTCAAGGCCTATGTCCAGAAGTCGCAGGCCTTTGCGCTGCCCGCCGACCCGACAGTGCCGATCATCATGATCGGACCGGGCACCGGCATCGCGCCGTTCCGCGCTTTCCTGCACGAGCGCATGGCGACGCGCGCGCCCGGCCGCAACTGGCTGTTCTTCGGCCGTCAGCGCCGCGATTACGATTTCTTCTATGAGGATGAACTGAGCGGCATGCGCTCGACCGGACTGTTGACGCGGCTGTCGCTTGCCTGGTCACGCGACGACAAGGGAAAATTCTACGTCCAGGATCGCATGCGCGAGGTCGGGCGCGATCTATGGGCGTGGCTTGCCGATGGCGCGGCCGTCTATGTCTGCGGCGCCATCTCCATGGGCAAGGACGTCGAGCGCGCATTGCTCGATGTCATCGCCGCCCATGGTGCGCGCAACCCGGAACAGGCCACGGCGTTTCTCGCCGATCTGAAACGGGACGGCCGCTACCACACCGACGTGTATTAGGGCGTCCGTTCATAAATCCACAAGTCAGCTTTATCCCGAAGCGGACGTCGCCGGGTGACCGCGGCGTATTCCTTTTGTGCCATCTTCGACCACAATGCACCGCAGCAAAAAACGCATACTACTACTCGCCTGCTGATAGCCTCAGGTGGGCGCGTGCCAAAGGATGCCCTTGGTGCCGGCACCGCTAAAGTCGCCAGCGCCGGCGATCTGGAAGTTGCCCGGATGCGAGCCGAGATCGATACTGCCGGCCCACTGGCCGTTGTTGATCAGCCATTCGTCGGTGTCGCCGGTCGAGGCGTTGTACCAGAGAATGTCGCTCGTGCCCGTACCGGTGAAGTCGCCGACGCCGACCACCGAATAACCGGCCGGGTGATTGCCGGGGCTGACGCTCGCCATCCATTTGCCGCTGGAATTGAGTTCCCAGATGTCCGTTGCGATTGTGCCGTCGGCATTGACGCTGGTCCACAGCACATCG
Organism: uncultured Alphaproteobacteria bacterium; assembly: GCA_963729965.1. GTDB lineage: Bacteria > Pseudomonadota > Alphaproteobacteria > Rhizobiales > Xanthobacteraceae > BOG-931. Next base: position 282,200 of record CAVSPX010000002.1, on the reverse strand, counting down.
CTGGTGCCGTCGTCGTTGAAATCGCCGACACCGGCAATCTGATAGTTGCCGGGATGGTGGCCGAGATCGACACTTGCGGCCCATTGGCCGTTGTTAAGCTGCCATTCGTCGGTGTCGCCGGTCGACGCGTCGTACCAGAGGATGCCGTCGGTGCCATTGCCGGTCCAATCGCCGATGCCGGCGACGGTGTAACCGGCCGGATGCGCGCCCGGGCTGACGCTCGCCATCCATTGCCCGTGAGATGCCAATTCCCAGATGTCGGTCTGCACGGCGCCGCCGGACGCGCTGGTCCACAGCACGTCGGAGATGCCGTCGCCGTTGAAGTCGCCGACGCCCGCGATCTGGAAGTTGCCCGGATGGGTGCCGAGATCGATGCTGGCCGACCATTGCGTGTTCGACAATTGCCATTCGTCGGCGTCGCCGGTTGACGGATTGTACCAAAGAATGCCGTCGGTGCCGTTGCCGGTCCAATCGCCGATGCCAGCGACATTATAGCCGGATGGATGCGAACCCGGCCCGGCGCTCGCCACCCAGTGACCGTCCGCCATGACCCACTCGTCATTGTTGCCGGGGTTCTCGGCATACGAGGGGCTCCCGGCCGCGACGAGGGTGCCTCCGCCGTCGTCGGTCACGGTGAAATCCTGCGAGTTCCAGGTGCCCTCCACGACCAAGGTGGCAAGCAGCGAACCATTAGCCGCGAGGACCGAAATCGTCCCTTTGCCGCCGCTGGTCTGCGTCCAGACCGCGTGATCGCCGGCGGCAAAATTCAAAAACTTCAAATAGATTCCGTCACCGGCGCTGAGGCCCGCAATGCTGGTGCCGATCTGTCCGGCATCCTGCTCAAGTTCGAGAGTCCCACCGCTGCCGGTAAATTCGACACCCTGCGAGACCGTGCCGCCTGGTCGCAGGTCGAACAACCCGCCACTGCCGATTTCGATCTCGCTGCCGTTGAGGCCAAAGATCGAGGAATCAACAATAATTTCGCCACCGTTTCCAACCGCGATAACGCCACTACTATTATTGGTCGAAGCGCGATCGATAGTGACGAGACCGTTAGTCCCCGCAGCGATCGTGCCGGAATTTTGAACCCCGCTTTGGATATCCAAATAGCAGGCGCCCCCGGACATTGAATCGGTTTCCAATTCGCCGCCAAAGCCATTGACGATCGTGTTGGCGCCGGTGTTGATCACCAGCGTGCGGCCGGTTGCGAATATGTCGCCTTCGTTGACTAGCGTAAGATTAGCGTCACCGATGGTGCCCGTATTGAGCACCGTCATGTGGGCGCCGAGCGTAAGGCTGGCGGTCGAGCCGTTGCTGATGATTCTGTCGTTTGCGGGATCAGTTCCATCAAGTCCGATTAGGCCATCCCCAAACGTGGTCGTAATCGTGACACTGTTGGCGATCTCGAGCGTGGTAACGGCACCGGTTGAAAGCAACGATATCGCGCCATCGTCGTCGAGGATCGTCGACGACGCGGTCCCCGCCCAATCGCCGAGCTCGATGGTGCCGCCGTTATCGGCGAACAGCGAGTTCTCGTTGTCAAAACTGCCGCCGTAGGCGCTGCCCACAATTCGAAGAGTGCCGGCACCCAGACTATTATTTGTTTCGATGGTCGAGAGATTGATGAACACAAGACCTTCGATGAAGCCGGTGCCCGAGATGTTGTTGTCGAAATTTGTGAGCTTCGCGGACGGCGAGCCGCCAAGAATCCCGTCGTTGCCGTTTCCCGCAAATACAATGGAACCGGCACCGTTCAACTGAACGGTATTGAAGATCGTCAAATCGGTCGTGATATTGCCGCTGGGCGTCAGATCGATCGTCGCGGAATTATTGATCGTGCCGCCGTCGATCTGGAAATTGGCGCTATCGACGTCGATGAACCCGAACATTCCGAAGGGAAGGCCGTCGGTTACGTTAAAGTTGCCGCCGTTCAGGTCAAGTGTATCGCCGCTTGTGATCTCAAGCGTGTGGATAGTTACGTCGGCAGCGCTTTTGACCGTAGCGGCATGACTATTGAGGCCAATTAAAACGTCATCCCCGCTCGCTGGAACGGATCCCGTGCTCCAATCGGCGCTGTCCGTCCAGCCCGCGGTGCCGTTAACCTGCCAATCGTCAGTCGCCATATTGCACCCGATACTTTCTGAACCGAGACGCGGTTGCATCCGCGTCCGTGTTCGACGGCCCGCCGCATCCGGCAACGGGTGTCAAGCGTGCTTACGTGCCCGCCACGACGACATGTCGTGCAGGTCCGCCGGATTTTTCGTTGTGTTGGAAGTGTCGCCCCCAACCGGTCGACTATACGGGTTGCCTCGGCCGATGAACAGGTGGGGACCGCGTCGACGTGCTGCGCTCGGATAAGCCGCTAGCCGTGGTTCATCAGGACGACGCGTGCCAGAGCACGCCTCTGATGCCGTCGCCGTTGAAGTCGCCGACCGTGAAGGCGGCGGTGATCATAAGCCGCCCTCCAATAATATTTGGCACGCCGACGAGCGTCATCGCTCGCCGTGTTAGAAACGATTCGCCAAGAGTGACCGAGCCCCGATCCGCGGCGGGCATCGGCACATCCGGACGCGTGCGGTCAAACAATGACCGCCGAGTCAGCCCGGCCGCTGTGACTTCTTCGGGAATGTCGCCCCCGCGAAGCACCGTTAGGCGGCACGTCTTGTCGCCGTGGAAGGGTAAGCGAACTAAGTTCAAATGTGCAAGTGGAGCGTCGTCGCCGGCCGGCCAATGCTGCGCTACGGAAAGTAGCTGCGGGCAAAATGTCGCTGACGGGGCCACTCTCGACCGATTCAACGTTGCTTTGACCGGTCGTCCCCCGGAGCGGCCATCGGGACTGCGGACATTTATGCGTACACGCGGCCGCACGTCCGCGCCGGACTGGTATTCGGCAGCTTCAGATGACAATGGCTGCGTGCCCGCGCTAGAACCGCCCGTCAAATCGGGAGTGTTAAATGCGCACAGGCGCCGAATATCTGCGTTCGCTTAAGGATGGGCGGCGCGTCTATATCGATGGCGAACGGGTCAAGGACGTCACCGAACATCCGGCATTCGCCCAGGCCGCGCGCTCGGTGGCTGCTCTGTTCGATATCGCCGCCGACCCGGCCTTGCGCGAGCGCATGACCTTCCCGTCGCCGAAAACCGGCGCGCCGGTCTGGCGCGCCTACCAGATTCCGAAGAGCCACGCCGATCTCAAGGCGCGCCGGCTGTTCAGCGAGACCTGGGCCGAAGCAACCTTCGGGTTGATGGGCCGCACGCCCGACCATGTGGCGAGCTTTTTCGCCGGCTACGCGGCAACGCCGCAGGTTCTCGCGGCGGGCGGCGGACAGCAGAAATTCGCCGACAATGCGGTCGCGTTCTACGAGTTCATGCGCGACAACTATATCTACGCGAGCTACGCCATCGTGCCGCCGCAGATCGACCGTTCCAAGCCGGCGCACAAGCAGAGTGACCCGACGCTCTATGCCGGCGTGGTCAAGGAGCGCGACGACGGCATCGTGATTTCCGGCGCGCAGCAGCTCGCCACCGGCGGCCCGATCTCCGATTACATTCATTTGAGCTGCATTCATCCGCTGCAGCCCGGCGACGAGAATTACGCCAACTGCCTCGCCGTTCCGGTCGGCGCCGACGGCGTAAAACTTTATCCGCGGCGGCCGTTCTCCCGCCCGGGCAGCGGTTTCGATTATCCCTTGTCGAGCCGGTTCGACGAATCCGACGCTTTCGTCGTGTTCGACAACGTCTTCGTCCCCTGGGAGCACGTGTTCATCTACCGCAACGTCGAGCTGTCGCGTGACCAATGGTTCAAGACGCCGTCGCACTCCTACGGCAATCATCAGGCGCAGGTGCGCTACGTCACCAAGCTTCGCTTCATGGCGGGCCTCGCCCAGCGCATGAACGAGATGACCGGCAATGCCGCGCAGCCGCCGGTCCAGATCATGATGGGCGAGCTTGCCGCGCTCGCCACCGTCTACGAAACCATGCTGCTCGGCCACGAGATCGCGGCGCCGATCCGGGACGGCGTGCTGTGGCCGTCAGTCATTACGCTTTATTCGGCGATGGCGCTGCAGTCCGAACTCAACGGCCGGATGCTGGAAATCATCCGCGAACTGGCCGGCGCGGCGTTCATCACGCTGCCCTCGTCGGAAGCCGATTTCGGCAATCCGGAAATTGCCGCCGACCTCGAGCGCTACATGCGCTCGGCGACGTCCGACGCAAAAACGCGCGTCAAGCTCATGCGGCTGATCTGGGATTTCCTCGGCTCGGAATTCGGCAGCCGCCACGCCCAGTATGAAAAATTCTATGGCGGCGCGTCATTCCTGGTGAAGCAGAACGTCTATCGCAACTTCGACTGGAAACGCGCGACCGGACTGGTCGATCGCGCGCTCGGTCTGCCGCCGCTCGATACCTAGCGCGATCCCATGGCCTGCGGTGAAACGCGACTTGACCCGGCTTGCTAACGCAGGTATCGGCGGCGACTCAATCGATACAGGGTGGAAACGGTGAATCCGACAAATAAGGCTTTGACTCGAAGGACTGTCCTGCAGCTTTCGACCGGCGTGGCCGCGCTTTCGGCCGGCATAAGTGCAGCCTCGGCGCTCGACTATCCGGCCCGCCCGGTGCGTATCATCGTACCGGTGCCGCCCGGCGGCGCGCTCGACATTCACGCCCGTCTGATCGGAAAATACCTGTCCGAGCACATGGGGCAATCGTTCATCATCGAGAACAAGCCGGGCGCCGCCACCAATCTTGGCGTCGAGTACGTGGTGCGCGCACCCGCGGACGGCTACACCCTGCTCCTGATGCCAAGTTCGGTATCGGTCAACGAAACGCTGTACACCAATCTGTCGTTCCACATCACCCGTGACATCATCCCTGTCGCGATGATCTCCAGTTTTCCGCTGGTGATGGAAGTGAATCTGTCGGTGCCGGCGAAGACCGTTCCCGAATTCATCGCCTATGTGAAGGCCAATCCAGGCAAGATCAGCATGGCGACATCGGGCAACGGTTCGCCGCAACACATCACGGGCGCATTCTTCATGCTGAAGACCGGCACCAATATGATCTATGTGCCCTATCATGGCGGCGCCCCTGCGATCACCGACCTGATGGGCGGACAGATCCAGGTGTATTTCAGCCCGCTGCCCGAATCGATGGCGGTGATCAAGGCCGGCAAGGTGCGCGCCTTGGCTGTGACCGCCGCAAAGCGCTCGCCCGTATTGCCGGACGTGCCGACCGTCGCCGAGACGGTGCCGGGCTTCGAGTCGGACACCTGGCAGGGCATCGCTGCGCCGAAAGGAACGTCCGACGAGATCGTTGCCAAGCTCAACAAGGGCGTCAACGCCGCCCTCGCTGATCCTGGAGTGAAGGCGCAGATGGCCGCTCTTGGCAGCACCCCGATGCCGATGTCGCCCCAGCAATTTAAAGATTTTGTCGTGGCCGACATTGCCAAGTGGGCCACGGTGATCCGCGACGCACACATTCCGCCGGAGAATTAGGCCGAGGCGTTTCGTCTGCGCGCCATCGCAGCGGCTTATGTTGCGGGCTCGGTGGGTGCGAGCCTTGTGAGCGCGCGCTCGATTGTGTCGCGCGTATAGGGCTTCTGAAGCCGCGGCAACGGACTGCGCTTCGGGGTGGCAATAAAACAGCAAGGCGCCAACGCCAGCGTCAGGCGAAAGTTGCAACCGGTCTATCTGAGAATGTCGTCCGTTCCGCCGGCCTAAATTAGTCAGCCGCGGTCGTGGTCGTTGCCGCGAAGGTCACGCGCTCCGGATTGCGCGATGCCTCCTGTTTGCTCGGCGCCAGTATGGTACGCGCTGCGATTGCGCGACGGGCGATACCGTCCCGGCGCGCCGCGCTGACGCGCTTGGCCGAGCAAGTCGTATTCAGAAAGAAATAGACGAAGTCGGCGCAAGGGTCTGACTTTTTGGCGTCCTGCTTCTGCGTGCTTTGCGGCTGGACAACCTGCGTTGGCTGGGCCGGCATCGCCGAATGGGAAGAGGCCGCGTCCACGTCCGCGAATGCCACGTCGATCCATCCGGGCGGCGGACTCTTCATTGCGGGCGGCGCCGCCATGGCGTCTTCCATCAGCGATCCGGCCGCTGTGGCGAAAATCGCCAGCCCTGCGACGGCGCTCACCGCAAGGGCCGCCAGGGTCGGCCGACAAGCCGAAAACCCGCGGCGGCCGCGCCTGCGCGGCAGATCGGAGTAGACCTGGGAAAGGGCGCTCATCGCATCCACCTGACGACATCCCCGCCGTTCTCAACCCCTTGGGGGCTGACGGCGTTCCTGTCCGTTAGTTGCGACCAGCGCCCGTTTGGTTCACCGCCGACGGTGTTGTCCCCCGCACCGTTCAATTCGGTCTTGCAAAAGCCATCATCGGCACCCACGCTCACCGGTGTCCGCAAGGGGTGGGACATCGTCCGTCCGTCACGGGGAAAAGCTGAAAGTTCAATGAGTTGCGGCGGCAAACCGCCGGCAATGGGTTGCGGCCGGTTCTCGGGGAAGAATCGGCCGCGGGCTCGCTAACCCGGTTCGGGTGTCGGTCCCTGTCGGGGGATGGGGGGACCGGGTTAGCGGCAACTTTCATGTTTCATGAATTAGTCGCTGCCCACCGCGTCCCGGTTCAAAGCTGGACCGGGTTCAAAGCCGGTCCGGCCGCATCAAATGCCGGCGACGCGCTTACTGATGGGGCGCCGCCGCGCCGCCGAACGCACCGCGCACCGCGCGTTCCATGTCGATGATGTTGACCGTCTTGCCGTTGGGCAGAACCATGTCGCCGGGCTTCTGCCCCGCAGCACAGGGGCCGAGCCATTTGGCCGACATGGTGACATGCCGCGGCGTCGGAATGCCTTTGACCTCGCTCGTCAGCACCATTGTGTAAGCGCTGTCAAAACTGCCGGTGACGACGGTGTGGCCGGTTGTCGTCCGACCGGCGATGCTGCACACCGAATCGATCGTGATCGTGTCGCCGGACTTCTGCACGTCATGCTTGGAGCAGTTTCGCTGCGGCAGCGACGCGAACCGCGATTGCATGATTTGGTCGGTCTTGGCATCGATGCATTGTTGCATCGAGATTGTATGACCGGACGTCACTGTCGTGCTGATCTGCCACAGACCGGCCTTGCGCACCGGCAGATCGCTCGCAAAAGCCGAGGCCGCGCACATCGCAACAATGCAGCAAGCCGCTCCGAACCGCTTCATCTTTCGCTCCCTTTGAATATGTTTCGGCTCAATCGGCGCCCCATCCGATTATGAAAACAGATCGCAACACAACATTCCGGCTGACAAACCTGTAACGGCCGGCAAGATGGCGGCAAGATGGCAGCCATGCAGCGCAAGGAACTGCTCGCCGCGCTGCCGCAAAGCTGGCGGCGCAAACTTGACGGTTTTCGTTTCCAATCCGTCAAGCAGGGCATGAGCGAGGCGCAGATTTTCCGCCTGCGCGGCAGCCCTGCATCGCAGACGCTTTATCTCAAGGCCGTGCGGCCGGACGCCTTGGCCGATCTCCACAGCGAGGTCGAACGGACGCGGTGGCTGTCCGAGCGAAGCGTCAGGGTGCCTGAGATCCTTGACGTGTTCGACGACGGCCGGTTCGGCGTTGCCTTGATGACCGCCCTGCCCGGCGCACATCCGCATGAGACCGTAATGCCGGTCGCCGCCATCGTTGCGCATCTGGCGCGCGGGCTTCGCTCGCTTCATGCGATTGCGGCCGCCGACTGTCCGTTCGACGAGACCATGGCGGCGCGGCTGGCGCGGGCTCGTACGGCGATCGCCGAAGGCAATGTCGACCCCGACGAATTCGACGCGCGCAATCTCGGATGCTCTGCGCTTGAGATTTATGAGACGCTCGCGCGAGACGCGCCACGGATCGCCCAAGACATCGTCCTCGTTCACGGCGACGCCACATTCGACAATCTGTTGATCGACGGCGACGGCAATCTCGGCTTCATCGATTGCGGCCACGCCGGCCGCGGCGACCGCTATCTCGACCTCGAAGCCGTCACCAGCGACATCGATGGGCATTTCGGCCCGCAATGGATTGAGCCGTTCGCGCGCTACTACGGCATCACGCTGGATGCGGCCAAGCTTCGTTTCTTTGACGATCTCTATGAGTTCTTTTGATCGCCTTAACCGCATCAGCCGGTGAACGTCTTGTTGATCGCAACGCCGATGGCCACGCCCGCCAGCGCCGCCGCAATGCCGATCGCGACGGTCTCCACCACGGTACGCGCAATGGCGTGTCCGGCGATGCGGCCGCGGCCGACACCGAGTGCGACGAGAAGCGCGATCGTCACGCCCGCCGACACGATCCGCGCCTGGGGCACGTGAAGAAAGACAAACGGCAGGATCGGCACCGCGGCCGCGGCGAAATCGGCGATCAGCATCCATAGCGCCTGCACCCACGGGTTGGCCGGCGTTTCGGGTGAATCATGCAGCGCCAGCAGCAAGCCGTCGAGCGCGTCGCGGTCGTTCATCACCGCGCCGGTCAGCGCCGCCGCTTGCCGTTGGGTCAGTCCGGCCGCCGACAACTCGCCGGGAAGCTCGGCGCAGATGGCTGCCGCGTTGGCGGACAGCGTGGCTTGCAGCTTGTCGCGCTTCGCCTTCACCTCGTCGCGCGTCGTCTCGACCTCGAGGAAGACGCCGGCCATCATCGACACCGCCGCCGCCACGGCGCCCGAAGCGCCGGCGATCAGCACGGTGCCGGCATTGCTGGTCGTGGCGGCCACGCCGAAGATCAGGCCGAAGATCGAGACGGTGCCGTCTTCCATGCCGAACACGATGGTGCCGGCGGATTCGACCAGCGAGCCGCGCAGCCGCTTCAAGCGCGAGACGAATGACATTCACGATTCCCCTTTCAACCCGCGCGCCGCGCGGGCCCGACCCGTTTGCGATTTGACGGAATTCGCCGGCGCATTGCAATTCGCCCTCCGAGACTGCGCGCGTAGGCGCCTATTTATTCTCTTCATCCAGACCAGGCCATTTTCGTTCTGCACGCCTGCGCAGAGCGGGGGGCGAGACGAGAACAGGCCGGCAATCACGTGCAGATGCGCAGCAGCGGTACGCAGACCGATGATGTTAGTGTAGACTCGTTTTGCAACTGCCCGCGGGACATGCGGCGTTCCGCGATATCCTGTTGGGAATGCTTGATCTGATCAGCAAATGACACTCTTAGGTCGACGCGAGAACTCAAGTGATCCGGGCGGCGGAGGCTTATGGTGAAACACATTCTCCTCAAGGCTGCGGGAGCGATGGCCGGCATCGGAGTTCTGCTCACTTGCGGCAGTGCTCTCGCTGCACCTCCGGCAAATGCCGCGATCTGCGCATCCTGTCACGGCGCCAACGGCATGGGCAATGCGGACGCCGGCTTCCCTGCACTTGCAGGACTGCCGGCGCCGTATCTCGCGGCGCAGATTGCAGGCTTTCAGAAAGGCACGCGAGCGAACGCGATTATGAGCGGCATCGTCGCGAATCTCCCGGCCGCACAAATCGAGCCGATCGCCGACTATTACGCGGCTTTGCCGACGCCGCAGACCTCCGAGCCGGAACCCCTGCCGGGCGGCCCGGGCGCTGTGCTGGCCATCGATGGGGCCTGGAATCACAGCACCGCCGGCATTCCGGCGTGCGATTCCTGCCACGGTCCCTACGGGCTCGGAGTTGGCGATACAGTCCCGCGGCTAGCCGGGCAACCCAGCGCCTATATCGTGGCCCAGCTCGATGCTTGGCGGAAGGGGAGCCGCAAGGGCGATCTGCTCGGCCTCATGAAACGTGTCGCAGACAAGCTGACTGTTGATCAGATCAAGGCGGTCGCAACTTACTACGCAGCGCTCTCGGCGAATCCGCCGACACTGCCGAGACCCGGCGCCATGGAGTTGCGCAAATGAGAAATTTGTTGCGCACCGTCGCGGTTTTCACGGCGCTCAGTACCTTCGGCGCCTTTGCCTCCCTTGCTATTGCCCAGGAGCCGGCTCCAAAGCCGATCCCGTTCACGCCGCCTCCCGCCAGCGCGCTACCCAGCGGCCCGTTTGGCGACGCGGTGAAGCTCGGTGAGAACGTCTTCCGCTACACCACCATATATGCGCACGGCATGATCGGTGCGAAACTCAATTGCACCAACTGCCACCTTGGCGCCGGGTCGATTGCCGATTCGGCGCCGCTGTGGGGAGCCTATCCGGCTTATCCCGAGTATCGATCAAAGAACAAGACGGTCAACGACTACGTGATGCGCTTGCAGGATTGCTTCCGCTTCAGTGAAAACGGCAAGGTGCCGGCGGCCGACGACCCGATCGTCGTCGCCCTTGAGGCCTACTCTCACTGGCTCGCGACAGGTGCGCCGACCGGCGCCGAACTCGCCGGTCGCGGCTATCCGAAGCTGCCTCAGCCGTCGTCTTCGCCTGACTACGCGCGTGGCAAAGCAGTCTACGAGGCGCGGTGCGCGCTTTGCCACGGCCCCGATGGCGATGGCCAATATGTCCGCGGCGAGACGGTCTTCCCTGCGCTCTGGGGCAGCGATTCCTACAATTGGGGTGCCGGCATGAGCAATATCAACAACCTCGCCGATTTCGCCAAGGCCAACATGCCGCTTGGCGGCGGCGGGACGCTGTCGGCGCAGCAAGCCTGGGATGTTGCGCAGTTCATCGATAGCCACGAGCGCCCCCAAGATCCGCGTTTTGCCGGTTCGGTTGCAAAGACGCGCAAGGACTTCCACGACAGCAAGTTCTCGATGTATGGCGCGACCGTGAACGGCGTAACACTCGGCGCGCCGCGCAAGTGAATTCGCCGGGTCGTCAAAGGCCGTCGCGTCAAAGAACGTCGCGGCCGCACGTTGGCATTGCCTTCGTGAGCCGCACCGAGAGCCTGATGCTAAGGGGTCCGAGCCGATGTGAAAAAGGCCGCCAACTGAGACGGCCTTTTCACTCTCTCGCCGTCATGAAGTCGTTCCTCGGACCGGCTGACCCGCCAAGCCGGGCCTAGGGCAGGTTTACCCCGACGCCGCACTGAGCGCCGCTTCCCTTGCACTGGCTGCCGAGACCGGAATCGATCCTGCAGGGATTTGTCTTGCTGCCGCACGGTTTCGGGCCGCCGCCGCCGGTCAGACAGTTCGGGTCGCCGCGTTTGCACGCCGCCGATGCGCCATCGACCGCGCCCGCGCTAAGGGCGGCCACCGCGATCGCGACGGCCAAGAGGGACCTAAGTGTCGTCGTCATTGTCAGCTCCTGTTTCACGGAAGAGCGTCATTGCCCTTCTCATGGTCAGGAGGTCTAGCAACGGCCCGCCAAGGCCAATGTGTTGGCCATCACAAAAATGCGGATTGTGCAGTCAAGCGGCGGCGCTGACGAAGAAACACGCCGCCACGCCGTTCAACGCGCGCCAGCGCAACATTGTCAATCGCCTGCATGACGGCTTCGCCCGAATACTCACCAGTTCGAAATGGGCGAAGCTTGAAAACACGTCCCCCGACACCGCGCTGCGGGACATCAACGACCTTGTCGCGCGAGGTATCCTGCAGCGCGATGAAGGCGGCGGGCGCGGCACGCGGCGCGATACCCCCCTACACACTTGTTCAATTTAAGGTATTCTCGCCACAGAGCTGCCAGCGAGGCGTGCCGGTGCCTCGAAGCGAGCGGCAGCCAGCGATGCCTGCGGCGGGCAACCACTCCAAAAATGAACTGTTGCGCCAGCGCAGATGCGCCGATGGCCCAAACACCCGTGGAGGATTGCCATGAGGCTTGCCCGCAGGAGTTTCCTGCATTTGGCGGCGGGTTCCGCCGCCGCGCCGCTGCTGATGCCCGCCGCCTTCGCGCTCGACTATCCGGCGCGGCCGGTCCATCTCGTCGTCGGCTTTCCGCCCGGCACCGCTCCCGATATCGTTGCGCGGCTGGCGGGCGAAGCGCTCGCGGAAAAGCTCGGCCAGCAATTCGTGATCGACAACCGTCCGGGCGCCTCCGGCAATATCGCCACCGGCTTTGTCGCGGCGGCCGCGCCCGACGGCTACACGCTGTTCGTGCCCGTCTCGACCAACGCGGTGAACGCCACGCTCTACAAAAATACGACCTTTAATTTTCAACGCGACATCGTGCCGATCGGCATGATCGGCACCAATGCCTTCGTGCTGGTGGTTACCCCCTCGCTGCCGGTCAAGACGCTTGCCGAATTCATCGCTTATGCCAAGGCCAACCCGGGCAAGCTGTACATGGCCTCGCAGGGCGTCGGCACCACGCCGCATGTGTGCGGCGAGCTGCTTCGAATGATGACCGGCATCGACTTCGTTCATGTGCCGTACAAGGACGCCCTGATGCCCGATCTGCTCGCCGGACGGGTGCAGTTCTATTTCAGCCCGGCGCCCCAGGCGATCGGCTACATCAGCGATGGCCGGTTGCGCGCGCTCGGCTTGACCGGCGCGACCCGTTTGGCCGTCTTGCCGGGCGTCCCTGCCATTGGCGAGTTCGTTCCGAGTTATGAAGCCAACGGCTGGCTCGGGCTGGGTGCGCCGCGCGGCGTATCCGCCGAGATCGTCCAGCGGCTTAACAAAGAACTCTCCGCCATCGATACCGATCCCAAGATGAAAGCGCGCCTTCTCGCCTTGGGAACAGAGGCCAAGCCGATGACACCGGCCGAATTCAAATCGTTCATTGCGGCCGACATCAAGAAATGGGCGAACGTGATCGAATTCGCTGGCATCAAGGCGGAAGGAAGCGGCTGACAGCCCGACCGCGACCAGCACCCAGTCAAATAATAGCTAGCAGGATAGGCAAAATCGTCTGATCGAGCCTGACCGCGTGGCCGTCACGCTGCGCGATTTTGCCCAGGCGGTCAGACCGTGTGGCGTGATGCCCACCCTACATACTCGTCATGCCCGCGCTTGTCGCGGGCATCCACGTCTTAACGGGCGCCAATCAAAGACGTGGATGGCCGGGACAAGCCCGGCCATGACGATTAATTAATGCCCACCTACCGGCGAACACAAACTCGTTCCCGGATGCGGCGCAGCACGCAGTGGTGCGCCGCTGATCCGGGATCGTAACGGGCGCGGCGTTTCCGACGGTCCCGGGTCTGCAGCGCACCACTTCGCTACGCTTCGTGCTGCGCCGCGCCCGGGAAACGCGGCGATGTTAACTCCCGCCCCACCCCCCAACCGAGTTTGCTGAAACGCCTGCGCGGCCCTCTCCCGCAAGCGGGCGAGGGTATGCCCTTTACGCCACCGCATCCGCCAATTGCGGCGCCGAAGCCGGCGCCTTCTCGGCGGGCTTCGCCGGCTCGAGCGCCGCGGCGACGGCTTCCTCCACGCGTTCGAGCCAGACGAATTCCATTTCCCTCCGGGCGATCTCCGGAATGTCGTCGTAGTCGCGCTTGTTGCGCGCCGGCAGCATCACGCGCTTGATGCCGGCGGAGTGGGCGGCGACGACCTTCTCCTTGATGCCGCCGACCGGCAGCACCAGGCCGCGCAGCGAGATCTCGCCGGTCATGGCGGTATCGCTGCGGATGGTGCGGTCGGTCATCAGCGACACCATCGCCATGAACATGGCGACGCCGGCGCTCGGTCCGTCCTTCGGGGTCGCGCCCGCCGGCACGTGGACGTGGATGTCGCTCTTCTCGAAGCGGCTCGCGTCGATGCCGAGCGCGGCGGCGCGGTTCTTGACGATCGACAAAGCCGCCTGCGCGCTCTCCTTCATCACGTCGCCGAGCTGGCCCGTCAGAATGAGCCGGCCGGTGCCCGGGATGCGGGTGGCCTCGATGAACAGGATGTCGCCGCCCACGGGCGTCCAGGCGAGGCCGGTGGCCACGCCGGGCACGCTGGTTCGCATCGCGGTCTCGCTCTCGAAGCGCGGCGCGCCGAGGATCGGCACGAGGTCGTCGCGCGTGATCCGGATCGGCCCGCTCTGCCCTTCGGCAATGCGCACCGCGGCGTGCCGCAGCGCCTGACCGATCTGGCGTTCCAGATTCCGCACGCCGGCTTCACGGGTGTAGAGCTGGATGATGTCGCTGATCACGTCGTCGTCGATCTCGACTTGGCCCTCCTTGAGGCCGTTCGCCTCCATCTGACGCTTGACCAGATAACGGCGCGCGATCTGCAGCTTCTCCTCGGCGGTGTAGCCGGCGAGGCTGATGATCTCCATGCGGTCGCGCAGCGGCCCCGGAACGGTGTCGAGCATGTTGGCGGTGGTGATGAACACCACGCGCGACAGATCGTACGGCACACCCAGATAATTGTCGCGGAACGTGTTGTTCTGCTCCGGGTCCAGCACCTCAAGCAACGCCGCGCCCGGGTCGCCGTGGATGCCGGCGCCGAGCTTGTCGATCTCGTCGAGCATCATCACGCAGTTGCGCGTTCCGGCCTTGCGGATCGCCTGAATGATGTTGCCCGGCAGCGCGCCGATATAGGTGCGCCGGTGGCCGCGGATTTCGGCCTCGTCGTGGACACCGCCGAGCGACACGCGCACGAACTTTCTGCCCATGGCGCGCGCGATCGACTGGCCGAGCGACGTCTTGCCGACGCCGGGCGGACCGACGAAGCACAGGATCGGCGCCTTGCCCTGCGGCGCAAGCTTGCGCACGGCCAGATACTCGATGATGCGCCGCTTGATCTTGTCGAGGTCGTAGTGATCCTCGTCGAGGATGCGCCGCGCCTCGATGATGTCGATCGATTTCTCCTCGGGCAGCTTCCACGGCAGCTCGATCAGCCAGTCGAGATAGGTGCGCACCATGCCGTATTCGCCGGCCGCTTCCGGCATGCGTTGCAGCCGGCGCAGCTCCTTGCGCGCCTGATCCTCGATCTCCTTCGGCATGCCGGCCTCGGCGATGGCCTTGTCGAGTTCGGCCATCTCGGCGGCCTTGCCCTCGTCGCCTTCGCCGAGCTGCTTCTGGATTGCCGCCATCTGCTCACGCAGCACGGCTTCGCGCTGGCGCTCGTCGAACGCCGCCTTGGTCTGTTTGCCGATTTCCTGCGACAGCCGCAGAATCTCGATGCGGTGCGAGAGCAGCCGCGAGACCTTGTCCATGCGCGCGGTGATGTCGACCGTCTCGAGGATTTCCTGCTTTTCCTCGGGCTTGATGTCCATGTAGGCGGTCGCGAGGTCAGCGATCGCCGGCGCGGAGTCGATCGACTGGATGGCGCCGAGCAGATCCTGCGGCACCTGCGGCAGCAGCTGAACCGCCTCCAAGGCCTGCGCCTTCAGATTGACGAAACGCGCCTCGATCTCGGGCCCGCCCACGCCGGGCTCGGGGATCTGCAACACGCGCGCGACCATGAACGGCCAGCCGCTCAGATACTCGACGATCTGAAAGCGCTGCTCGCCCTGACAGACGAGATGGTTGGTGCCGTCCGGCGCCGTGATGTAGCGCACGATGTTGGCGACGGTGCCCATGCGATGCATCTCGATCGCCGATGGATCGGCGACTTCCGGATCGCGCTGCATCAGAATGCCAACCTGACGCTGCTCGCGCACGGCCTGCTGCGCGGCAGCGATCGATTTCGGCCGGCCGAGGGTGATCGGCAGCACAAGGCCGGGAAACAGCACGGTCGAACGCACCGGCACGATGATCAAAGCATCGGCCGGCAACGGCGGCAGTGCGCCGGCGGGTCCGTCTTTTGGTGCTTCTTTTGCCTGTAATTCGATCTCAGCCACGATTCATCCCTGCTTTCTGCAACGTGATCACCAGACATCCGGCGACGGCGGCACGATTGACGCCGCTGTAGCGGCCGGCCGGCAGCCGTACCCGGCGATAGAACCGCCCCTGCGGCAGTTCGAGCCGGTGGATCGTTGCGGTACGCAATTCCGGCGGCAGAACGCGCACGCCGGCAATGACAAGTTCTCCCTCCTCGATGACCACCTGGGCGTCTTCGATAGCGACGCCGGGCAGCGCCACCAGCACCAGCACTTGGCGGTCGTTCTCGAGGATGTCGACCGGCGGCTCCCAAACGGGTTGCCGCGCCTGCGAGGCTGCGGGGCGGAACATCTCGCGGTGCATCCGCTCGGCGCGCGCGAGTACCTCGCACGCTTCCGACCACATCCAATCGCGGGCCACATCTCGGGCCATGAAAAGTCCCCCTCTAGGCTGGATGACGTTATGTGTGTGGCCGGAACCCGAAATTCAACGGCCGCGGGTTCCGCTGCTGTCTGCCGCTCGTCCCCGGGAAGCGGGGACCCAGAGTCACCGCACTATCTGCGCGATCCATCTGGATTCCCGCCTGCGCGGGACTGAGCCAAATGGAAGTTTATTTGACGTCGCGGCGCTTGCGCTCGGCGTCATCCCAGGTGGTCAAGGCCTGGAAGTCGGGAACGAAACCGAGGCCCTTTTGGGCGTCCGATGAAACGACGGTTTGCGATGTCACCACATCGACCAGGGCCGGCGCGTTTTGCAGCGCCCTTTTGATAGCGCCCGCCAAGTCCTCCGGCCGCTCCACCCGCTCGCCATGGGCGCCGAGCGCGCGCGCCATGCCGGCATAGTCCGAATGGCGCAAGGTCGTGCCGACGACGCGGCCGCCGTAGTTCATCTCCTGATCGAGGCGTTCGATATTCCAGGCGGCATTGTTGGAGACGATGAAGACCGCCTTGGCGCCGTGCCGCACGGCGGTGTCGATCTCCATGGCGTTGATGCCGAAGGCGCCGTCGCCATTGACCGAGATCACCTGCCGGCCCGGCATCGCCAACGCCGCCGCGACGGCGAACGGCACGCCGACGCCGAGGCAGCCGAACGCGCCGGCATCCATGTAAATCTGCGACTGCAGGCCGGTGCGGGCGAAGCTGAGCAGATCGCCGCCATCGGCGATCCCAATATAATCAGGAGCGGCGACGGATTTGATGGCGTCAAAGATCGCGGCCGGATGCACCTTGCCATCGGCGCCGGTCGAGGTCCTGCCCTCGGCGGCTGCGGCCTTTGCAATGCGCTCGCGGTGACGGCGCCGCAAGCCGTCAGCCCAGGCCTTGTCGATCGCCGGCTCGCGATTGCCGGCGGCTTCCACCATGGCCTTGAGCGCAAGCTGCGGCGCCGCCAGCAGTTCGGGCTCGCCGCGGCGGTTGTCGATCAGTTCGCCGGCATTGTCGGCAATGCGGATGAAGCGCGCGTGCGGGAACACCGCCGGCGAGCCGTAGCCCACCTGATAGTCGAGCCTGCGGCCGATCAGGAGGACGACATCGGCCTCGCTCATGGCGGCGGCGCGCATCGCCGCGACGGCAGACGGATGGTCGGCCGGCACCAGGCCGCGGCTTTCCTGGGTATCGAGATAAAGCGCTCCGGTGGCATCGAGCAGGCGGACCAGTTCGGCGCCGGCCGCGCGGGCACCGCGGCCGGTAACGACCAGCGGGCGCTTGGCCTGCCAGAACACATCGACCGCCTCCGCGACGACGCGCGGCTCGGGCGGCATGAGCCGTTGCGGCTTCGCCTCCATCCATTCGTCGAGCACAAGCTGCGGCGGCACATGCGCGCGCAGCACGTCGGTCGGAATTTCTACGTAGACCGGCCCAGGCTCGCCGGCGTCGCCCATGGCGCGCGCCACCGCCTCGTCCAGTTCGCGGATCACCTGGTCGGGCACGCGCAAGGTGCGCGACGTGCGCGTCACCGGCCGCAAGATGTCGACGTGCGGAATGTCCTGCAGCGGACCCATATTGGCCTGCGGCCGCGAGGTGCAGCCGCCGATCACCAGCACCGGCGCACGCGCCAGCGACGCATTGGCCACCGCCGTGACAGTGTTGGTGACGCCTGGCCCCGCCGTGACCATGGCGACGCCGAAGCCGCCCATCAGCTCGGCGTGGGCATGCGCCATGTGGACCGCGGCGCCCTCGTCGCGCACGTCGATGATGCGGATGCCTTGCCGGGCGACGTGATCCCAGATTGGCTGGATGTGCCCGCCCTGCAGGCCGAAAATCCGATCGACGCCGCGGGCTTTCAGAAACCGGGCGATCCAGCCGGCGCAAGACAGTTCGTCGGCGTTCAGATCCTGAGTCATCGCCTTCCTCAAACTCTCAGCCGCCACCAAGCTGCGTCCGCAGCACCCGATGCAAGATTTTTCCAGTCGCGGTGCGCGGCATGTCGTCGTCGCGGATGAATGACAGCGACCGCGGGCGCTTGTAGCCCGCGATCCGCGTCCTGCACCATTCAAGAATTTCATCGGCGGAGGGCTGCTCGCCGTCGCGCACGACGATGACGGCGTGCACGCGCTCGCCCCATTTGTCGTCGGCGACGCCGATCACCGCCACGTCCTTGACCTTGGGGTGAGCGCCAACGAGCACCTCGACCTCCGACGGATAGACATTCTCGCCGCCGGAAATGATCATGTTGCTCTTGCGGTCGATCAGATGGATGTAGCCGTCGGCGTCGCGCCTGGCGAGATCGCCGACCGTGCAATAGCTGCCGCGAAACGCTTCCGCGGTTTTTTCCGGCAGTTTCCAGTAGCCGTCGAAGGTGTACGGGTTGCACGAATAGAGTTCGCCGGTTTCGCCGTCGGGCACATCGTTGCCGGCAGGATCGAGCAGCCGGATCGGCCGCGAGCCGACGCATTCGCGCCCGACCGAGCCGAGCTTTTCGAACTGCTCGTCGGGATGCAGCATGGTGACCCAGCCGGCCTCGGTCGAACCGTAAAGCTCGAACAGGCCCGAGTTCCTGAAATACTCCATGATGGCGAGCTTAGTATCGCGCCGCGCCGGCGCCGACGAGATCATCAGCTTGGTGACCGCATCGACGTCGTAGCGGGCGCGCAAGGCCGCCGGCAGCGCCAGCATCATGATGTAATGCGTCGGCACCAGCGACGTGAACGTCGCGCCGCCATCGGCCAGCGTGCGCACCAGATGCTCCGGGTCGAAGCTCTTGCGGCTATAGACGGTGCAGCCGCAGCCCAGATAGGTGAAAGCGCCGAAAAAGTAGAGCGAGTTGGCGTGGCACATCGGCATGACCAGCAGCGCCTGGTCGCGGATGCGCAGCCCCAATTCCACTTCGGTGACGAGCGACAGCATGGCGCTACCGCGATGACTGCGCACGGCCCCCTTGGGCTTGCCGGTCGTGCCCGATGTGTACATCAGCGTCCACGGGTCCTCGCCGCGAACGCCGGCGTCCGATACATCGTCTCGCGCGCGTGCCATCAGGTCTTCGTAGGCGCGATATCCGGGCGCGCGCGTGGCGCCAAAGACAATGTAATTCTGCGGCGGTACCGGAAGATCGGCGCGCACCGCTTCGACTTCGCCCAGCAGCTGATCCTGAACGATGAAGGCCCTAGCCTCGCAATTCTCCACGATGTACTGGAATTCCCGACCGCTCAGGCGGAAATTGATCGGCACTGCGATCAGGCCCGCAATCGCGGTCGCCGCGTATATCTCCAGCCATTCGATGCAGTTGTAGGCGAGGATGCAGACGCGCTCGCCCTTGGCGAGGCCGATTCCCAGAAGCGCATTGGCGAGCCGCGCCGCGCGCTCGTGCCAGGCACGAAACGTCATCTCCCGCTCAAGATCGCGCGCGCCGATCTTGTGCGGATAGAGCCGCGCGTGCATCGCCAGCACGTCACCGACATGCGCAAGGTTGTTCATTCCGCTGGCCCCGGTCGCGGCCGATTATACGCATCTGCGGTGAGGTTCGCAGGGGCGCCCCTCCTGGGCACCCCGCGAGTGGGGGCGGCCGCAAGGGCCGCCCCCACGGCATAGCCGCGTTCCGGTCTGAACTCTGGCAATCCAGGGGCTATCCGCTAAGATGCGCCCTCAACGGGTAAATTCGAACGGGAGTAAGCCAAGGATGGCGCAGGTTTTTGTCTGCAGCGAGCTTGAAATGAAGGACGGCGACGTCCGGATCGTCCGCCAGGACAAGGTCGAAGTCGGCGTCTACCGGCACGACGGGTCGTTCTACGCCTACCGCAACCATTGTGCGCATCAGGGCGGACCGGCCTGCGAGGGCATCGTCAGGGACAAGGTCGTCGACCTGTTCGGCCCCGATCGCTCGTTCCT
Source organism: uncultured Alphaproteobacteria bacterium (assembly GCA_963729965.1). Lineage (GTDB taxonomy): Bacteria > Pseudomonadota > Alphaproteobacteria > Rhizobiales > Xanthobacteraceae > BOG-931. The sequence goes on along the minus strand of CAVSPX010000002.1, from coordinate 262,275 downwards.
CGGTCAGACCTACGACAAGGACGAGCCGCATATCGTCTGCCCCTGGCACGGCTGGGAGTACAAGCTCAAGACCGGCGAATGCGCGCCCGACCCAAAGATCCGACTCAAGCGCTACGACGTCGTGCAGCGCGAGGGAGGCGTCTATGTCGTCCTCTGACGTGATCGAGCGTCCGGCCGACACGCTCAACCGCGCCGCCGCTATGCTCGGCGCCGCCGTGGAAAATCCCGACCAGGTCGCGGACGCTGATCTGCGCGCCATTATCGCCAATGCGGCGCGGCTCTACGCCGTGAAAGCCGAGAACGGCATGCGCACGCCGCTGCCACCCGATCACGGCGTCACCATCGACGAGACGATGGTTCTCGCCACCGATCTGCTGCACGCGCTCAATGTGCAGCTGTTCGAGTTGTCGATGTGGCAGGCGATGAGCGGCAACTGCATCGCTCCGCATCAGCGCGTTGACGTACCGCAATCCCGCTAAGCCCAGTCTCCCGCCCAGCCCGAAGGGAACAGCCATGAACGTGATGACACCGATCGTCCGCGATCCCAGCCAGCAAAAATTCGACACCACGGACCACCTCGCCCATGCCGCGCAGCAGGCCGAGGATCGGCACTACGAAGACCTCATGATCATCGACGTCGACTCGCATCACTACGAGACCGGCTCGTTCAAGGATATCCTGCAGTACATCGAAGACCCGGTGATGCGCGATCAGTTCAAGTACACCAAGGGTCAGACGTTGATGCTGCGCTCGACCGGCGGCTTTCAGGAGATGGCCGGACGCATCGCCCGTTACGAATACCGCAACAGCGACCAAGGCCTGACCGGCGACCGGCACAAGGACATCGGGCTGACGCTCAAATGGATGGACGCCATGGGCGTCGACGTCGCCTGCCTGTTTCCCACCCCGATGCTGGGTCTGGGTCTCAACCCCATCGTCGAGGTCGAGGTGCAGTATGCGCGCGCCTATAACCGCTGGCTCACCGAGCACATCCTGGCGCACGAGCCGCGCATCGTGTCGATGCTCTATCTGCCGATGAACGATCCGGTGGCGGCGCTCAAAATCGTGGAAGAGTTTTCCGGCCGTCAAGGCGTGGTCGGGTTCCTGGTCACGACCGTCCGCTACAAGCCGCTCTACAACAACGTCTACATGAAGCTCTACGCGGCGCTGGAGGAGCGCGGATTGCCGCTCGCGTTCCATGCGGCGACCAACTGGGGCGACCAGAGCATGAACATCACCAACCGGTTCATCGCCAGTCACGCGCTCGGTTTCAGCTGGTTCAACATCGTGCACATGACCAACTGGGTGGTGAACGGCATTCCGGAACGCTTCCCGGGCCTGAAGTCGATCTGGATCGAGAGCGGGCTCGCCTGGATTCCGTTCCTGATGCAGCGCCTCGACAACGAATACATGATGCGTTCGTCGGAGGCGCCGTCGCTCAAGCGGAAACCGTCCGATTACATGCGCGAGATGTACTACACCTCGCAGCCGATGGAGATGGTCAACAACCGCACCATGCTGGAAGAGACGTTCAAGATGATCGCCGCCGACACGCAGCTCGTCTACGCCTCCGACTATCCGCATTGGGACATGGACCTGCCGTCGACGATCTACGATCTGCCGTTCCTCAGCCAGCAGGCCAAGAAGAACATCCTCGGCGAGACCGCACGCAAGCTGTTCAAGCTCGACACCATCCTGTCGCCGGAGAAGAAGGCGCGGCTCAAGGCTCGCGAGGCCCGCGTGCCGGCGTAAACGTTGTAAAGCGGCGGCTTGGAGTTTGCCGGGCACGATCCGGGTCGCCGCATCTCGCAGGCCAAACGCTATTTCAGCAACGGTGTTGTCATGGCTGCCCCTCCGCCGCCGCTGCCGCCCGATGCGCGCCGCCTTGAACTGACCCGCAGCACGGTCATGCCGCTGTTTGGCGGCCGCGCGGCCTGGTCGCGCGAGCATCTGCTGCCGATCTTTGCCACCATCGTCGTCGGCCTGACGCTGATCGCGGTACCGATTCCGGGCTTGAAATTCAGCGCCAACGCCCAGACCAACGAAGCCTGGCAAGTCTATGTGACGATCGCCGTCTACATCGCCTTCCTGGTCAATTACTACATCAATCAGATGTGCGGGCGTCCTCGAGCGGGATGGCTGCTGGCGCTGGTCGGCCTGCTTACGCTTTTGACCTTGGGCACCGGCATCTGGTCGGTCTGGTACAAGCTGTTCTACAACGTGCTGCCCGCTGCACAGTGGCAGAAGTCCGCCATCGTGCCGGTAAAAATCGCGGGCTGGTGGTTCGGCACCGGGCTTTGCGAGGAAGGCTTCAAGGCCTGGCCGCTTATCGCGCTGGCGCTGTTCGGCGCCGGCATGACCGCGCTCGGCCGCCGCACCACGGGCTCGTTGAGCCGGTTTTTTACGGGTTTCGGCAAGCGCTTCGGGTTGTTCGAACCGCTCGACGGCATCGTCATGGGCGTCGCCTCGGGCAGCGGCTTTTTCATCGCCGAAACGCTGGTGCAATACGTGCCCGGGGTGATGAAACAGGTGAAATACGCGGGGTCGCAGGCCTTCGATGGCCTCGTGCTGCTGCTCGGGCGGGGGCTGCCCGATATCGCCGAACACTCCGCCTGGGCCGGCATGTTCGGCTATTTCATCGGTCTCGCCGTGCTGCGGCCCGGCATGGCGTATGTGCTCGTTCCGCTCGGCTGGCTCAGCGCTGCGGCGCTACACGGCGCCTGGGACGCAATCGACACCGTTACCAGCAACGGCCTCATCATCCTGGGCTTCTGGGTGTTCGTGGGCCTGCTCAGTTATGCGCTGCTTGCCGGCGCGATTTTCAAGGCGCGCGAAATTTCGCCGCGACGCCGCATCAGGATCGCGGCCGAGTTACAGCGACGCGCCGCCACCCCGCCATTGTCCACCGTCGGGACGGTAGCGCTCGCTGCCGCAGAAGTGCCGGATGGGGATTGAGCGCACTTTTTGCCCTATTTAGAGACAGACTGGGGGCGCAACATGGCCGGCATCATCCAGCGGCTCAAAGCTGCCTCGGCGAACGAGCGCGCGCTGGTTCTCGCAATCTTGGCGATCGTCTCGGCACTCCTGTCGTGGGGTCTGCCGGAGCCTGACATGGTTGTCATTGACGATACGCCGATGCTGCCCGCCGTGTGGTTCGGGCTAGTACTGTGCGTTGGCGTGGCACTGTGGTCATCCCGCAGTCCGCTCACGCTGGCAGTTGTGCTTTTGGCGTCTTGTGTTGCGTGGCTCGCCGCATTCGAAGCCACAACGCATGTCCACGGCAGCATCGAAGATCAAATTGCCTTCCAATCCGGCGCGCCAACGCCGAATTTCAGCGTGCCGGTTGTGAATTATCTCAAGGGTTTGTGCGGCATGCTTGGAGGGCTGATCGGAAGTGGCCTTCTTGTTCTCATCGCTTCTACGGTGCTGAGCAGCATTCGCGCGGTGCCAAGTTGGACGCGCACCATTCTGGTCGGGACGGTTGCAGGACTTTTTCTGGAATTTCTGGAAAGCCGGACGGAAGGCGGATTGTTCATCCACATCGGCAGCCTGCTGCCGGTGTTTCTGGTCTGGCAGATGAGCGTCGCAGCGTCGATGGCTTACAGCTTCACAAAACCCGCGGCCGCGACCGGTGGCGACGGGCGCACGTAAGCCTCGGCCTACAATGGTCGCTTTAGCCGCCGCTTGCCGCCGTAACGGGCCGCATGCCGCGCACGCCTTGCGCCAGCGTGCGCACGAGGTCGGCGACGGCCGGCACAGTCGCCGACGTCGCCTTGCCGTCCGGTGAGAGGGTCTTGCGCACGGCATCGACCAGCGCCGAACCGACCACGACACCATCGGCGCCGCGCGCGAGCGCAGCCGCCTGCTCGGCGGTGCGCACGCCGAAGCCGACGCAGACCGGCAGCGTGGTGTGGCGCTTGATGCGCACCACGGCGTCCGCAACCTTGCCGGCATCGGGCGCCGCGGACCCGGTGATGCCGGTGATCGACACGTAATAGACGAACCCCGAGGTGTTTTTCAGCACCGTCGGCAGCCGCCTGTCATCGGTGGTCGGCGTGGCGAGACGGATGAAATTGACCCCGGCGGCAAGCGCCGGCAGGCACAATTCCGCATCTTCCTCGGGCGGCAGATCGACCACGATCAGGCCGTTAACGCCGGCGGATTTGGCGTCAGCCAGGAAGCGTTCGACGCCGTAGATGTAGATCGGATTGTAGTAGCCCATCAGCACGATCGGGGTTGTCTCGTCGCCGCGGCGAAAGTCGCGCACCAGCGCCAGCGTGCGCTTCATGTTCTGCCCGGCCTTGAGCGCGCGCAATCCCGCCGCCTGAATCGCCGGCCCGTCGGCCATCGGATCGGTGAACGGCATGCCGAGTTCAATCACGTCGGCGCCTGCAGCGGGCAGCGCTTTTAGGATCGCCAGCGCGGCATCGTAATCCGGATCGCCCGCCATGGTGAACGTCACCAGTGCGGCGCGGTGTTCCTGTTTGACCGCCGCGAAGCGCGCATCGATTCGGGTGGTCATCGTGGCTTGCTTTCGAGATGCCGCGCGACGGTTTCCAGATCCTTGTCGCCGCGGCCGGAGAGATTGACCACCATGAGGTGATCCTGCGGTTTCTTCGGCGCGAGTTCCAGAACCTTGGCGACGGCGTGCGCCGGCTCCAGCGCTGGAATGATGCCTTCGAGCTTCGACAACAGCTGAAACGCATTGAGCGCCTCATCGTCGGTCGCCGACAGGAACGTGACGCGGCCGACGTCGTGCAGCCAGGAATGCTCCGGCCCGATGCCAGGATAATCGAGACCGGCCGAGATCGAATGCGCTTCATTGATCTGGCCGTCGTCGTTCATCAAGAGATACGTGCGGTTGCCGTGCAGAACGCCCGGCTTGCCGCCCGCGATCGAGGCGGCGTGCTGGCCGCTGTCGAGGCCGTGGCCGGCCGCCTCGACGCCGTAAATTTCGATGTCAGTGTCGTCGAGGAATGGATGAAACAATCCCATGGCGTTGGAGCCGCCGCCGATGCAGGCGATGAGCGAATCCGGCAGCCGGCCTTCGGCCTCCTGCATCTGTTCGCGCGTCTCACGGCCGATGATCGACTGAAAATCGCGTACCATCATCGGATAAGGATGCGGCCCGGCAATGGTGCCGATGCAGTAGAACGTCGAACCCACATTGGTCACCCAGTCGCGCAGCGCCTCGTTCATCGCGTCCTTGAGCGTCTTCGACCCGGATTCGACCGGCACCACCGTGGCGCCGAGCATCTTCATGCGAAACACATTGGCCTTTTGCCGCTCGACATCGACCGCGCCCATATAGACGATGCATTCGAGATCAAACCGCGCGCACAGGGTCGCAGTGGCGACGCCGTGCATGCCGGCCCCGGTTTCGGCGATGATCCGCTTCTTGCCCATGCGCTGGGCAAGCATGATCTGGCCCAGCACATTGTTGACCTTGTGGGCGCCGGTGTGATTGAGCTCCTCGCGCTTGAGATAGATTTTGGCGCCGCCGCCCGAAAGGCCGGAGGCCGTCTCTCTGCAATATGCCGTAAGCCGCTCGGCGAAATAGAGCGGCGACGGGCGACCCACATAGTGCGCCAGATAACCGTCCATCGCTTTCTGGAAAGCCGGATCGGCCTTGGCCTCCGCATAGGCGCGTTCCAGATCGAGAATCAGCGGCATCAGCGTCTCGGCGACAAAACGGCCGCCATAGATGCCGAAATGCCCGTGTTCATCGGGTCCGGTGCGGAACGAATTGAGCTTTTGCTGCACGGTCATGCGCACTCTTTCCCACGTTCCCGGTGCGCTCGCAATTCCCTTGGCACGGACCGCGACCGGGGCGGCAAAGCGGCTTTGCCTGTTCAGCCGCGGCGTTGCCGCGACGTCTCCTTCACAGGACGAGACGGCGCGGTCGTCAGCGGCTCCGCCGCCTGCCGCGCGGCGCGCACAAAAGCGCGGATTTTTTCGAGGTCCTTCTGCCCCGGCGCGCGCTCGACGCCCGAGGACACGTCGACGCCGGGGGCACGCGTGATTTGCAAGGCTTCGGCCACATTGCCGGCATCGAGTCCACCCGACAGCATGAACGGAATGCCGAGATCGAGATTTTGCAGGAGGTGCCAGTCGAACGGCCTGCCAAGGCCGCCCGGCCGCGTCGCCTCGCGCGGCGCACGCGCATCGAACAACATGCGGTCGGCGAAATTGGCATAAAGCCGGATCGGCGAGAGATCGGCGCGAACCGCGATCGGGATCGCCTTCATCACCGGCAGACCGAAGCGCGAGCGGATGGCGCCGACGCGCTCCGGCGCCTCGCGGCCGTGAAGCTGCAACAGGTCGGGTTTCAAGGCCTGGACGATGTCGCGCAGCATGTGATCGGTGGCGTCGACAGTCAGCGCCACTTTCAGCGCGCGCGAGCCGACCCGAGCGCCGAGGAGCTTCGCGGCCTCGAAGCCGATGTGCCGCGGCGACGGCGGAAAGAAGACGAAGCCGACCATGTCGGCGCCGGCCTCGAGCGCAACGTCGAGCGCTTCGGGTGTCGACAAGCCGCAGATTTTGACGACGATATTCATGGCGCAGAATGATCAAGCAGCACTAGAAACAATCATATGACAGGCATGGGGGCTCCGGCCGTCACCGCGCCGGCGGCTTGAGCCGGAGCCGCGGCGGCGACTCCTGCTGGCGCGGTACAATGCTCGGTTCGGCCGCCTTGTCCGCGAGCGCGTCGAGCCGGGCACGCAGTTCGCTCGCCTCGCGCTCAAACCGGCGCGCCATTCTGCGCCAGCGGCCGTGGCTGAGCCGGACCGCCAATCCGCCGACGATGACACCGACAATGAGCGTCACGAGAACGATCACAAACAACGGCAGCGCCAGCGCCGCGGCGGGAGCGCCCGGGCTGAACGGATCGAACGACAGCGTCACAGCCTGCCGATTGGCTACGGCAAAGGCGATGATGACGATGGCGAGCGGCACCAGAATCAGCGCCGCAACGAATTTGCGCAGCAAGTGTTGCTCCAATTTGCTTCCGCTCATTCCCGCGCCAGCGGGAATCCAGAGAGGCGTCGGATTATTCGGCAGCCTCAATGGAACGGTTGAGCCGCTCGCGCATCTCCTTGCCGGTCTTGAAGAACGGCACGCATTTCTGATCGACCGAAACATGGGCGCCGGTACGCGGGTTGCGGCCGGTCCGCGCCGGACGCTGCTTCACCGAAAACGCGCCGAAGCCGCGCAGTTCGACACGGTCGCCGCGCGCCATGGCGGTGATGATCTCGCCGAGGATCGCGTTGACGATGTTCTCGACGTCACGCTGATAAAGATGCGGATTCTGATCGGAAATTTTCTGGACGAGTTCGGACTTGATCATGTTGGCCGCCTCTGACCGCCCGCGAACGCTGCCACCTTCGGCTCAATCGCTGGTCGGAGGTTGCCAAAGCACCAACAGACCGTCAAGGTTGAAGCGGCCAAGCGTGCCGATGCCGTCCAGCCCGGCAAACTGGCGCGCCAAGCCGTCGAGGCCGAGCGCATTGAGCGTCGCGACCGCGGCGGCGTGCAGGAACGGCAGGTCGTCGAGACGGCTGTGCAGGCTGTAGTCGCGCACCGGCAGGTTGGCGCTGATCTTCTTTTCTTTCACAAGCCAGGCCTTTGCGGTCCGTTCGCCGCCGAGCGCATCAATCAGCTTGAGGCCGATGCCCTGGTGGCCAGTGAAGACGCGGCCGTCATCGATTGCGGCAAGCTGCGCGTCGGTCATATGACGGCGATCCTGCACGAGGCCTTTGAACCACGCGTAGGAATCCAGAATGATCGACTGGATCGCCGCCCGCGCTTCGGGACTCGTGGGCTCGAAGCCGTTCGGCGCGGCCTTGAGCGGCGTCGATTTGATCGATTCGACCTTGACGCCGATCTTGTCGAGCAGGTCGGTGAAATTCGGATACTCGAACAGCACGCCGATCGAGCCGACCAGCGAGGTCTGCTTGGCGACGATGTAGTCGCCGGAGATCGCGGTGATGTAGGCGCCGGACGCCGCCATGCTGTCGACCACCACGGCAATCGGCTTCTTGGCGCGCACGCGGCCGAGCGCGTCGTACAATTGTTCGGACCCGGCCGTGGTGCCGCCAGGCGAATCGACGTGCAGGATCACGGCCTTCGCCGCCGAGGAGTCGGCAAGCCGGTCGAGCTGCCGCACGCGCTCCTCGTCGTCACGGATCAGACCCGTGATGGTGACCCGCGCGATATAGGGGCCGGTGACGAGGCTGCGCCGGCTGACCGCCGCGGCGGCGAAGCCGATCGCCAGCACGATCACCCCGATGCCGACCACGCGCCAGAATGTAAGCTTGCGCCGCATGCGGCGGCGGTCGACGATCAGGTCGGCATCAAGCGACATCGGGTAGTCCTTGTTCCGCTTTTGTCAATTGTGCCGTCATTCCGGGGCCGAGCGAAGCGAGGAGCCCGGAATCCATAGTCACGGCCGGTGGATATGGATTCCGGATTTGCCGCTCCGCGGCAATCCGGAATGACGCGCCTGGTTACTCCTTACTCTCTTCTTCCTTCTCGTCTTCCTTCTCGTCTTCCTTCTCGTCTTCCTTCTCCGCCTCCTCGCCCTTGCGGCGCAGCGCGGTGCCCAGGATATCGCCAAGGGTCGCGCCGGAATCCGACGAACCGTATTGGGCGATCGCCTCTTTCTCCTCAGCGACTTCCAGTGCCTTGATCGAGACGCTGACCTTCTGCGTGCGGCGATCGAACTGCACCACGCGGGCATCGACCTTCTGGCCGACAGCGAAGCGATCCGGCCGCTGCTCGGAGCGGTCGCGTGCCAGTTCGGCGCGGCGGATGAAGGTCGTAAACTCGGTGCCGACGACCTTCACGTCGATGCCGCCTTCCTTGACGTCGACGACCTCGCAGGTGACGACCGCGCCCTTTTTCAGCTCGCCCGCCACTTCGGGGGATACCGCGCCGCCGTCGGCCAATTGCTTGATGCCGAGCGAGATGCGCTCCTTCTCGATGTCGACATCGAGCACTTGCGCGCGGACCTTGTCGCCTTTCTTGTATTCTTCGATGACCTGCTCGCCCGGCCGTTTCCAGTCGAGATCGGACAGGTGCACCATGCCGTCGACGTCGCCATCGAGCCCGAGGAACAGGCCGAACTCGGTCTTGTTCTTGACTTCGCCTTCGACCTCGGAGCCGGGCGGATATTTCTCGACGAATACCTCCCAAGGATTGCGCATGGTCTGCTTCAAGCCGAGCGAGATGCGCCGCTTGACCGGATCGACTTCCAGCACCTGCACTTCGACTTCCTGGGACGTGGAGACGATCTTGCCCGGATGCACGTTCTTTTTGGTCCACGACATCTCGGAGACGTGGATCAGCCCCTCGATGCCGGGTTCGAGCTCGACGAACGCGCCGTAGTCGGTGATGTTGGTGACGCGGCCCTTGAACCTGGCGCCGACCGGATACTTGGCCTCGATGCCCTGCCACGGATCGTCGAGCAATTGCTTCATGCCCAGCGAGATGCGGTGGGTCTCGTGATTGATCTTGATGATCTTGACCTTCACCTGCTGGCCGATATTGAGCACCTCGGACGGGTGGTTGACGCGCCGCCAGGCGATGTCGGTGACATGCAACAGACCGTCGATGCCGCCGAGGTCGACGAACGCGCCGTAGTCGGTGATGTTCTTGACCACGCCGTCGATGACCTGGCCCTCTTCGAGATTCTGCACCAGTTCCTGGCGCTGCTCGGCGCGGGTTTCTTCCAGCACGGTGCGACGGGAGACGACGATGTTGCCGCGGCGGCGATCCATCTTGAGGATCTGGAACGGCTGCGGGTTGTTCATCAGCGGAGAGACGTCGCGGATCGGACGAATGTCGACCTGCGAGCGCGGCAGGAAGGCGACCGCGCCGTCGAGATCGACGGTGAAGCCACCCTTGACCTGATTGAAGATGATGCCCTGCACCTTCTCGTTACCTTGGAACGCCTTTTCGAGCTTGCCCCAGCTCTCCTCGCGCCGCGCCTTGTCGCGCGACAGTACCGCCTCGCCAAGCGCGTTCTCGACCCGCTCCAGATAGACTTCGACGGTGTCGCCCACCTTGATTTCGGCGTTGCGGCCCGGACCGGAGAATTCGCGCAAGGCCACCCGGCCCTCGGTTTTCAACCCGACATCGATGACGGCAACGTCCTTTTCGATGCCGACGACCGTCCCCTTGACGACCGAACCTTCCTGTAGGTGACCATCGCCAAACGATTCATCGATCATGCTGGCGAAATCTTCGCGCGTCGGCGCGGCGATAGCGACTTGAGCCATGAACACTCCGGACCCCGTGAAATGAATTGATCCCGAATGTGCGACAGCCGCCGGTTATGCCGGCGGTTGGGGCCAGTGCCAAACGATCGGGACAAAGCTGCGGTCGGGCGCCTTACATGCGAAGCGAACGGGCTTAACCTCCAGTGACGAAAGCGCGGTCAGACTGCGCTTTCGGCCCGTTCGGACGGCTTCGATGATGTCGACGGCGGCCCGGACCGCGCGGATATAGCCGGTGCCGCAGCCGGCGGCAAGCCTGGGAACCTACTCGATGGTGATTTTGCCGCGTTGCACGGTCTCGCGCCAGAACGCAGCCTCGGCCTTCAGGCTCGCCGCAAACTGGGCGCGCGATAGCTGCGGCAAGAGCATGCTGAGCTTGGCGAATCGCTCCTTGACCAGGTCGGTCTGTTGCGCCCGCGCCACCGCCGCCGCCAGCAGATCCAGCACCGGATCGGGCGTGCCGGCCGGCGCGGCCAATCCGAACCAATTCGAGGCCACAAAACCCGGGTAACCCGACTCGGCGATGGTCGGCACGTCGGGCAGCATGGGGACGCGCTCCCGCGTTGCAACCGCGAGCGCGGTGAGCTTGCCCTCGCGCAAGCTCGTTCCGACCGCCGCGAGACCGATCGGAAACACCTGAATTTCATTCTTCATCAGCGCCAACACCGCCGGCGGCGAGCCCCGATAAGGAATGCAGGTAATTTCGGTACCGGTGGTTTGCTTGAGCCGTTCCATCATCAGATGATTGACGGTGCCAAGGCCCGGCACGCCGTAATTCACCTTGCCAGGATTGGCCTTCGCATAGGCGATGAATTCCGCAAGCGTGCGTGCCGGTACTGCCGGGTTGGAGAACAGCACCAGCGGCACTTCCGCGGCCTTGGCGACAGGCGCGAGCGCGGTAAGCGGATCAAACGTCATCTTCATCACGAACTGATTGATGACGAAGTTGTTGGCCGCGCCGATGAGCAGCGTGTCACCGTCAGGCGCGGCGTGCGCGACCTCCTCGGTGCCGAGATTGCCCGAGGCGCCGGGCCGCGCCTCCAAAACGAGCTTTTGACCGAGCTGCGGCTCCATACTGACCGCCAGCAAATGCATGATGTTCTCGCCGACCCCGCCGGCGGCGTAAGGACTGATCACGCGGATCGGACGATCGAAATGAATCGCGGCAGCGGCGCGCCGGAATGTCAGCGTTCCGAGCAGCGCCGTGCCCAGCGCAGTCCGCCGTGTGACCTGACGCATGGTGACGATCTCCCGCTCTAAAATTTCGGAAACAGCTGCTTGTCTGCAAGCCAGCGCGACATCGTCGGCCGCCGCAGTCGCGGCGCGGCGCGAAACTCGTCGTGCCGGTCCTTGTTCGGCCAGACCAGCGACGGCGTAACCGCGAGCCGCGTCCGGATCGCCGAACGCGTCACGTTAAACACCATCAGGTCCTGCGCCAGCGCGAGCGGACCCGCATAGTGCTTGCGGATGTCGCGTTCGATTTCGGGCGCCGTATCGAAATCGTTGAAGAAGTGGAACACCACGGCCTGGCGCGGCTTCACCAGATCCAGGACCTTGCCGCATTCCTCCGGCGCCGTATGCGCCATCGTGCCTATACCAACGGCGCTCTTTTCCGGGTAGCCGGAGCGTTCGACCAGCTGCGTCACCGTATTGAAGCATTCGTGGATCAACAGATCCGCGCCTTGTGCGTTGTCGACGAAGAAACGGCTAGGCGTGGTGTCGCCGGAAAACACAAAGCACAGTCCGTTCCACTCCAGCCTATAACTCACCGGCCCGTCATAGATGTGGATCGCCGGAAAGCTCTTGATGACCACGCCGTTGCGCTCGTACACCACGCCGATCTGCCGGAAATCGAATTCATGCACTTCGACTTCGGCACCGGCATCGGGCAGCAGTCCGAGCCTGGTGTCAGTATCCCAGGCGAGCGACTCCATCTGCTTCTGCACGAAATGCCTCGTGCCGTATTTCGGCTCGGCGCCGGATGGACCGTAGAGCACCAGCGGCTTCACCCGTCCGCCGGTCCAACTGCCGATCCAGACCTGTGCGAAATCGCCGACGTGATCGGCATGCAGGTGCGTGGCGAAATAGGCGGTGATGTCCTGATGCGGAATTTCCAGCGCGGTGAAATTCGCCTGCGACCCCGACCCGAAATCCATGATGAACTTGTCGCCGTTACCGAGCTCGATCAGCCAGGAACAATTGGCCTGCCCGCGGCGGACGAACGGCCGGCCGGTACCAAGTGCTATCACGCGCATTTCGTCGGCGGCGAGCGGCTCGGTATTGGGAAAATAATAGTCGCGCTGGCTTGCCATGATCTCTTGTTTCCGCGCTGGGCTCGTCCGCGGCTAGGCTCACCCGCGCTTGCGGCGGGTACGCACGTCCTCAATGATCTTGATGGCGGCGCGGAAGGCCGCGTCGACGCTCAGATGCGTGGTATCGAGCAGGTGCCCGTCGGGCGCCTGAATAAGCGGGGCGGCGGTCCGCCGCGAATCGCGCTCGTCGCGGCGGCGCAGGTCGGCCAGCACCTCGGCCTCGTCGGCTTCTTCGCCGCGGCTGCGCAGCTCCAGCACCCGGCGCTTGGCGCGGACTTCCGGCGTGGCGACGACGAACAGCTTTATGTCGGCGCCTGGGGCAATGACGGTGCCAATGTCGCGGCCGTCGAGCACCGCCCCCGGCGGACGCACCGCAAAGGCGCGCTGATAATTCATCAATGCCTGGCGCACCTCGGGGATTGCCGCCACCACCGAGGCCGCTTCGGTAATCTTCTGGGTTTTGAGTGCGGCTTCGTCGAATTTCTGCGGATCGAGCGCCGCCGCTGCCGCGATGGCGCGCTCGGCATCGTCGGGCGCAAACCCGGCGTCAAGCACCGCCTTGGCGACCGCGCGATACAGCAAGCCGGTGTCGAGATGATGCAGGCCGTAAACCGACGCAATCTGTCGCGCGATGGTGCCCTTGCCCGAAGCCGCCGGTCCGTCGATGGCGATGATCATGCCAACTCCGCGCCCAGGCTTCGCATCAGTTCGACAAATCCCGGGAAGCTCGTAGCGATGAAGGCGCCGTCGTCGATCTTCACCGGCTGCTCGCTCGCAAGCCCCATGACCAAGGCCGACATGGCGATGCGGTGATCCATGTGGGTGGTGACAAGCCCGCCGCCAGGTGCGCGTCCCCTGCCCCGCACAATCAGATCGTCGCCGTCGATCTCGACTTCGACGCCATTGTTGCGTAACAGCGCGGCGGTGGCGGCAAGCCGGTCGGATTCCTTGACCCGCAATTCCTTCAAGCCCCGCATCACCGTTTCGCCCTCGGCGAACGCCGCGGCGACCGCAAGCACCGGATATTCGTCGATCATCGACGGAGCACGCGCGGCCGGCACGTCGACGCCGCGCAGCGCGCCACCCCGTGCGCGGAGATCGGCGACCTGCTCGCCGCCCTCATTGCGCACATCGACCCGCGCGACCGATGCGCCCATCTCGGCCAGCGTGATGAGGAGCCCGGCGCGCAATGGATTCAACATCACGCCTTCGAGCAATACATCGGAGCCGGGCGTAATCAGCGCGGCGACCAGTGGAAACGCCGCCGAGGATGGATCGGCCGGCACCACGATCGGCGATGGCGCCAGCTCCGGCTGGCCGGTGAGCGTGATGCGGCGGCCGGCGCCGCCCTCGCCCACAGGCTCGACGCGAACTTGCGCGCCGAAATGCGCCAGCATCTTTTCCGTATGGTCGCGCGTCGCCTCGCGCTCGACCACCACCGTTTCGCCGGGCGCCGCCAGCCCAGCCAGCAGCGCCGCCGACTTGAGCTGCGCCGAGGGCACGGGCGGTTCGAACACAATCGGGATCGGGTCACGCGCCCCCGCCAAGGTCAGCGGCAGCCGCCCGTCGGTGGACGACAGCGTCCGCGCCCCGACCCGCTCAAGCGGATCGAGGATGCGCCGCATCGGGCGCTTGCGCAGCGACGCATCGCCGTCGAACACCGCGGTGATCGGGCAGCCGGCGACCGCGCCGAGCATGAGCCGGCAGCCGGTGCCGGAATTGCCGAAATCCAGCGTCCGGGCCGGCGCGGCGAAGCCAGCGACGCCAACGCCGCGGACGCGCCACGCGCCGCCGCCACGCCGGTCAAGCTGTGCGCCAAGTTCGCGCAGCGTCTGCGCGGTGTTGAGCACGTCCTTGCCTTCGAGCAGGCCGCCGATCTGCGTCTCGCCGACCGTGAGGGCGCCGAGAATCAGCGCCCGGATCGAGATCGACTTGTCGCCCGGCACCCGCGCACGGCCTTTAAGCGGGCCGTTGCGCCGTGCCGTCAGGGGGGCTTGATATTCGGGCATGACATTAAAAATCCGGGCGCGAGCCCCGGGCGCGGCCTAGCCCGGTGCGGCGGCTTCTAGCATGGCTGATCTCACCGCGCATGCGCCCAGAGGGCATGCCGAGCCGGCGGGGTCGAAATAGTGTACGCCAATCCGCTTGACAGCCGCAGCCGGGCTCGCCAAGTGAACCCCCCAAAGCGCACTGCGCCACGCTGCACTGCCTTGGCCGCCGGACGCGAGCGCATCCGGATCACTCTTATTCAGGGTTACAGAACTCATGGCGAAGCCCGAACTCGGCACCAAACGCGTCTGCCCCGAAACCGGCCGCAAATTCTACGATCTCAACAAGGACCCGGTGATTTCGCCCTATACCGGCAAGGTCGTGCCCGTGGAGCCGCTGGCCCGCGCACGGCCCGAGCCGGCCGCGGCCGCGCGCGCGGTCGCTCCAGTCGAGGAGGTCGCCGCGCCCGAGCCGGCCGAGGCGGAATTCGTCTCCCTGGAGGAGGCCGACGCCGAGGCGTCCGGCGGCACGGCGAAGAAGCCGGCCGAGGCCGAGATCGAGGAAGAAGAAGTTGAGATGGACGACGAGGGCATGGACGATGCCACGTTCATCGAAGAGCAGGAGGAAGAAGATACCGACGTCACCGATATCATCGGCAGCGATCGGGAGAACGAGGAGGAAGGCTGACGCTTTCCTTAAATCGGAATTGAGGAGTTGAACTCGGCTTGTCGGCCTGACACAGTCGAACTCCCGTTCTCTGATTTCCGAATTCCGCGCCCTGCACGGGCGCACGGGGCCATAGCTCAGTTGGGAGAGCGCTTGAATGGCATTCAAGAGGTCGGGGGTTCGACTCCCCCTGGCTCCACCAGTTTCCCGTTTGTCCGGCCCGGAGACATCGGTGACGGAACGCACCTAAGAGACAGGTGGCAGTAGATAAGAGACAGGCGGCAGTAGGCCTGGGTGACAAATTCGTGCCAAACGAATTGTCGATGGTCTGCAAGGTCCTCTGCTCGAGGTCGATTAAACCGCGATCGCAGTGGTGAAGCCGGCGAGCCAAATGCACGCACCTTGGCGCGGAACCATTGAGCCGCCACGGTATTCCTGCTTTGTTTGACGTCGTCACAGGGGAGCAGGATCAATGGCGGCGTCGAACACCATACCGTCCTACGACCACATCGTTGTCGTGATGGAGGAAAACCACTCCTTCAGCGATATCATCGCAATTCGCAGGCGCCCTACATCAACTCTTTGGCCAACGGTGGCGCGCTGCTGACGAACTACCACGCGATCCTTCATCCGAGTGAACCCAACTACTTCGCGCTGTACGCAGGCAGCACTTTCGGAATATCCGATGACGGGACTTACACCGAACCTGATCCGACGCTTGCAACAGTGCTGCAGGCCTCCGGCAAAACCTTCGCCGGCTATGTCGAGGCCGGCAGCCCGCAGAGGCATAATCCGTGGGAGTTGTTTCCGGAGGGCACGACGGTCGAGCAAAGTTTCAGCGCGTTTCCGACGACGGACTTTTCCTCGCTTCCGGATGTCTCATTCGTCATTCCCAACCTCAACGACGATATGCACGACGGCACGATTGGCGAGGCGGATACCTGGCTCGACAACAATATCAGCGCCTACGCACAATGGGCTGTTACGCACAACTCGCTGCTGATCGTGACGTGGGACGAGAACGACGGCTCGGCGGGAAATCAGATCCCGGGAATTCTCTACGGCGCGAACATCAATCCTGGCACCTACGACACGAATTACGATCATTATGACATCCTCGCTTCCGTGGCGGGCTCCTTCGAATTGACCGCGCCTAACAACGGGGCAACCGCCACGGGACTCGGGAACGGGATTTTTGCGACAAGCCTCACGCAATGGATGGCGAGCGTCGATATTGGCAGCCATCCCGGCGGCTATCAGATCGCCGGAACCGGCAAATTCACCGGCGGCAGCGGCAGCGACATCCTGTGGACGAATACGTCCGGCGGCAGCATGCAGACGGATATCTGGCAGCTGGGTCCCAACGGGCAATGGGCGCAGAGCGTCAGCCCCGGCACGCATCCGAGCGGCTACCAGGTCGCCGGCGTCGGCGATTGGAGCGGCGACGGTACCGACGGCCTGCTGTGGTTCAATTCGACCACCGGCGATACCGACGAGTGGCAGCTGTCGAATGGCAAGTGGGCGGGCAGCGTCGATCTCGGCAGCCACCCCGGCAGCTATCAGATCTCCGGGGTGGGCGATTTCTTCGACAACGGCAACGATGATGTGCTGTGGACCGGCCTCAACAGCAACGGCAGTGTCTCGACCGATATTTGGGAGCTTAACTCCAATGGCAAATGGATGGCGAGCGTCAGCCCCGGCGTCCATCCAGCCGGCTACCAGGTCGCCGGCATCGGCGATTTTAATCACGACGGCACCAGCGATATTCTTTGGTACGACGCGAGCACGAATGACGTTGATCTTTGGGAACTCTCAAACGGTCAATGGGCCGGCAGCGTCGATATCGGAACCCATCCGGCGGGCTGGACGATCGCCGGCGTCGGCGATTTCAACCACGAGGGCACAAGCGACATCGTTTGGTACAATGCAACGACCAACGATGTAGATATCTGGGAAATTTCCAACGGCCATTGGGCGGCGAGCGCCGATCTCGGCTCTCACCCCGCAGGCTGGACGATTGCCGGCGTCGGCGATTTCAATGGTGATGGGACAACTGACATTCTCTGGCAACAGACGGCGACCGGCCACACCGAGACGTGGTTGCTCGGGCCGAAGCTATCGTGATCTGTCCCGAAATTGTGCTCAGTAAGAGCAACACCGGCCAAAGATTACGCCGAGCGATTCAGCTTGAGTGCACCAAAGAAGAGCGGCGCCAGCAGACGCTGGCGCCGCCAGTTTTTCCAAAACGAAACACCTCGGCCGCGCCGAGCGGCGCGCTTCCGCTCAGCGCTCGCTCACCGCATTCGGATCGATCAGCGGCGTGATGCGCCGGATGGCGACGCGCCGGTTGGCGCGTTCCGCTCCGCTGGTCGGGACTTTCAGGAATTGCTTGCCGTAGCCCTGTGTGGCGAGGTTCTCCGCGGGAACGTGGAACTGCTCGGTCAAGGCGACAGCGACCGATTCCGCGCGCCGGTCTGACAGCGACAGGTTGTCGATGTCCGATCCGACCGCATCGGTATAGCCCTCGACAAGAAAGACCTCCCGCGGATTACGCTGGATGGCGCGATTGAGCGCCTCGGCAATGGCCGACAGCCGATCGACCTGATCGGGCGTGAGCTGCCACGACCCGGTATCGAAATTAACCTCCAGATCGAGCCGCGGCATGTAGGCGCGCAGCGGCTCGTTATAACGAACCTGCTCGAGTGTGTAGCGCCGGTCGATGCGCTCGATCGGCGGCGCAATCAGCACGCCGTAAATCGCCTCCTCGTCGGCACGGTCGGCGTCGACGATGTAACGATCGCGCGGGACACGGATGACCAGCGGCGCGAGGTTGAGGAACACGTCGCCGATCTGCGCCCCGGCAAAATCGTTGTCGATGATCACGACCTCGCGGCCGTCCGGATCCCTGCGCACGCGGCGCAGGAGACGGCCGTCGGCGTCGACGTAATCAATGATCTGCACGCCGCCCGGACGCATCACGACGGTGACGGTCTCGTTGCCGCGCCGCTCGACCTGCACATTGCGCGCGCCGACCGCGAACCGATCGACTTCGCTGTGCCGGATGAACGTGCGGTTGCCCTCCTGCACGATGGTGCGGTCAGGTTCGCGGATGATGAGCCGATTGCCGACATGCTCCTCGCGGCGCTCCGTGCGCACCTGATTGATGCCGGCGGACGGCGTTTGGCCCTTTGGCGCCAGGAACTGGCCTTTGTTGATGACTTGGGTGGGAGGCGGCACCGCGGTCGGATTGCCCGGCAGCGGCGGCGCGCGACGGACAACGGATTGAGGCGGTTGCGGTTTGCCGGCCACAGCCGCAGGCGGTGCCCCGGCCGGCGGCCGGCCGTGCTCACGCGGCGCGCCCGCCACGGGCGCCGTTTGCGGTGCCGGCGCGCCCGCCGTCGGACGTGGACCCGGCTGTGGCTTGCCCGGCACCTGCGGGGTGGCGTGCCTTTCCGGAGCCGCCCCCGGCTTTCCGGCTGGATATTGTGGTGGAGAGGGCGGCGTCGTCTCCGCCGGGCGCATCCTGGGTTCAGGCTTGCCCAGGGGACCCTTCGGCCTGGGCGGCGGTGTCGTCTGTGCCGGGCGCATCCTCGGTTCAGGCTTGCCCACGGGACCCTTCGGCCCAGGCTGCGGCGTCGTCTCGGCCGGCCGCATCCTGGGTTCAGGCTTGCCCAGAGGACCCTTCGGGCCAGGCGGCGGCGGCGTCTGTGCCGGCTGGATCTTGGGCGGGATGGGCTTGCGAGCCTGCTCGGGGGCGTGCGGCGGCGGCGCGCTGGCTGCTGGCACGCCATGCGCGGCGGGCGGACGCGATGCCTGGGGCGCGGGCCCCTGCGGCGGATGCGGCGCCGCTGCAGGCGCAGGAGGTTTTGGAGGCTGCGGCTTGGACGGCGGTTTTTTCTTTGCTTCCGGGGTCGGGCCGGACGGAGCGGCCTGCGCCAAGACGTCATCGCGCGGAGTTTGTGCGGACGCGTTTGGACCGAGAGTCACGATCACTGCACCAGACAGGATCGTGCTGGCCAGGAGAAGGTATCGAGAAGGCCTCATGGTTATGCTCCGCCGGAAGCCGCGCCAGCGCGCGGCGATTTAACGATTCGGGATCGATGCTAAAGATTCATGCCGCCGATGGGTGTTATTGCAGCGGCCGCCACGGCGAGCGCCCGATCTTCTTGTCCATTCGCAAATCCCCGAGGCCCGCGATCCGGGAGCGGATACGAAGCAGTTCGGGCTTGTTTATGGCAGAAGTGGATGCGGAAAAAGGCGATAGGAACAAAGCGCGCGAACCGCACCGGCGGACAAAATGCGCAAGCGGCGTAGCGGCGTCGACATGCTATAGATTGGTGGCGGTAGCGCAGAGGGAGCTGGGCATGCGTAGGCAACGATCAAGTGCGATGTGGCGCGGCGCGTACGGCGTTGCAGCTGCGTTTGCGGCCATAGCCTTGATTGCCGTGCCCCACGCCAGCGCCCAGCAGGACAGGCAGCAGAGTCTCAATCCGGAGGATGTGCTGGCGCCTTCGCAGATGGCGCAGCCGATGCCGGCACCGGTTTCCGAACCGGGCGCGGCCGCGAAGAAAAGAAGGCCCGTAGAAAAGCGCACCGCAACCGAGAAGCCCCGGCCCGGTTCGGCGCCGGAGCACGCACCGCATGCCGCCGGCTACAAGACCGTGATCGAATGCAAGGGGCCGTTCGCCAAGGATTCCGGCATGCTCGCGCTCGCGGTGAGCTACGATGCACGCAACATGATCTTCACGCATGAGACCGTGCAGGGCTCGCAGGTGGGCGTCACTGTGATGTTTCCCAAGGACCCGAAGCGCCGGCTCGAAGTATGGTGGCGGAACGCGAACCGGACAGGACTTTATCTGATCGATATCGCCGGCAAGTCGATCTGGGTGGCGCCGAAAGGCTTGCGGCTCGGCTTGACCCTCGAGCAGGTCGAAAAGCTCAACCACAAGCCATTCAAGCTCAAAGGTTTCGACGAAAACGGGGTCGCCTCCGTGGCGGATTGGGATGGCGGCGAACTCGCCTCATTGCCGGGCGGCTGCAAGGCGAGCGCCAGCATGCAGGTCAAAAACAAGGGCGCCGCCGCGGAACTGCCCGCCAAGGACCAGTATAGTTCCGACGATCCGGCGATGCGCGCGCTCAAGCCGACCGTGAGCGAGATTTTGATCGGCTATTAGGCCGTTTCACTCCCGAGGGCGAGCGGCTTTATTGCCGCGGCGTAGGCTCGGGTTCGTCCCGCGGCGTGACGTCGGGCACGTCCGGAGCGTCCGCGTCACTGCCGAGCTTGCGCACGTCGCGTGCCATCTCGAGGCAGGTCAGCAGTTCGGTGTAGCTCGAATCACCGCCCATGGTGGCCTCATCGACGCAATGCCTGCGGTCACCGGCCGAGAATGTCGACCACTGCTTCACGAGCTCTGCACGCGTATCGCGCTCGCTGGCGAGACAGTCCTGCTTTGCTTTCGCGACCGTCGTGTCACGATACGAGGTGCCGCCCTGGATGGCGATGCCGCGGCAGACCGGCTCAACGTTGAAGGTCGGAACGCTGTCGGCGACCGGCGTCAACAGGTGTGCGCCGAGCGCGAAAACCGATGGCAGAATCATGACCGTGCTCCGCAACTCGCCCGGCCGAACTATAACCTTATTGGCGCGCGGCGAACAACGCTCTCTCCACCGCGCGCCGTGACGTTCGCCTCAGCGCGGGATGGCTTGGACCGCGATGCCGGTATTCGGATCGATCACCAGGATACGATCATCCTGATAGACGTAGCGATAGGCCGGCACCGCACTTCCGACCGGAACCGCCGCGACGGCTGGTATTGTGGCGGCCGGAATGACCGCAGGCGGAGCCGGCTGCACCGCCGTGTCGTAGAGCGGGACGGTGTCGTAAGGCTCGACCGTAGCCGGCGGCGGCGCGACGGTATCGTAGAGCGGCCCGCTGACATACGGCGCAGGGACCGGCGCCATCGTCGCCACGGTGGTCGTTGTGGTTGTGGTCGTGGGCACGACCCGCCTCGTCACATAGTGCCTCGTCACATAGGTATGCCGTATCACCACCCTGCGGCGTACCAACGGGCGCCGTAAGGCGTGGGTCGTTGTCGTCGTGGTGACGGTGCGCACCGTCCGCAGCGCCGGAGGGGCGACGACCTCAGGCGCGGCCGGCGCCACCACAACGGGTGGCGGCCCGACCACGGTTTCTGCCGCGTCGTACACCGTCTGCGCATGGGCGGCAGGGATCGCTGCCGCAAGCGTCATTCCGAGTGCGGTGCAAGGGACATGGACTCTCATGAAGGACTCCGTGTGTTGTCCGGGGCTGTTCGGAACTCGACCGAGCACCGGACCAACGCGGTTCGCTGCGCAGCGTTCCTGCATGTCACTATGCGAAGCGCGCTGCGTGTTCCGGCGCCGCAAAGTTGACGTTGTTTCCACACGGTTCTGAAAACGCGCCGCCAGTTTTCTGAAAAATTTCGAGCTTGCTAAAGCTGCACGCTGGCGCTGTAGCGCTCGGCCAATGCCGGCCGCAGCAGCGCCGCGAGCGGCAGCGTCACGAGCGCCACCGAGGCGACCAGCATCAGCGTGTGGGTCACGCCGAGCGCGTCACCGAGGCGGCCGAACACGATCGGCGCGATCGCGCCCGAGCCGATGGTGCCGGTATAGAAGACGCCGAGCGCGCGAGTGCGCCGGTCCGGCGCGACCAGATCCGGCACCGAGCCATAGAGCACCGAAGAGGTGCCATTGAGCGCGATGCCGATCAGCGGCAGCACCGGCAGCGCGGCGAACAACGGCAGCGGCAGCAGCGCGATAATCCCAGCCGCGGTCAGGCTCTCGGTCACCCAGACCGTCGCGATGGCGCCGATGCGCGCACCGAGAAAGGTGCAGGCGAGCTTGCCTGCGGCGCCGCCGGCAAAAATCAGCGTCATCGCCAAGCCCACGTCCTGCAAGGTCGCACCCTTGGCGGTGAGCACGAATGGAACGAACAACAAAAACCCCATCCGCGTGGCGCTGTCCAGAACGCCGATCGCAAGCAACAGGCCGAAGCCACGCGATTGCGGCGCTGCACGCTCACGCTCCCGCGTCGGTTCGGCGCCGCCGGCATCGCGCTCAAATCGCGGTGTGAACAAAAAAATGACGGCGGCCATCGCCAGGCCGATGCCACCGAGGCCGGCAAGCGCCGGCCGCCACGGCATCACCAGTAACAGCAGCGACAGCGCCGCCGGAATCGTCATCTTGCCGAGGTCGCCGCAGAAATTGTAGGTGCCGAGCGCCTTCAGCGAGCGCGGCCCGGCGAAGGCGCGGGCGACCAGCGCGGACGCGACCGGATGCTGGGTGCTGGAGCCGATGCCGCCGATTACCAGCGCGCCGAGCAGCATGACGAAGCCCGTGCTCAGGCCGGCGATGCAATAGCCGAGCCCCGCGAGCGCCGTACCGAGGGCCAGCACCGCGGCAGCGCCAAGCCGCTCCGACAAATAACTCGCGGGGATCTGCAGGCTCGCCATGGCGCCAACGAACATGCTGCGCAACAGGCCGAGCGCCGCATAGCTCAGGCCGAACTCGGCCTGCCACAGCGGCAGCATGATGTAGATCAGATCGGTGTAGCCGTCGTGCAGCGCATGCGCAGCGGCGGCGATCGAGGCGGCGCGCCGCTCATCGCGTGAAAATTTTCCGGCGCGCGCCGCAATTTTGTCCCAAATGAGCCGGTGCATGGGCACCCAGGGTGGGATGTGTCGTTTTCTGTCAGTTAACGGGTGGCCGCTAACCGGTCAATTGCAGCCGCGCGCTTCGGTCCGGCCGCGATTGACCGTGGCAGGCGGCACGTGCAGTCTGCCGCGCGCGGGGAATCAGGCGCTTCATTTGTTGCTGGGGAGATCGAATCATGTTCGGCATCGGCGACCTGTTCCAGTGGGAGCGCTTTGTCACCCCCACCGTCATCAAGGTTTTCTACTGGCTCGCCGTGGTCATATCCGTGCTGGTCGGTGTCGTCAGCGCCGTCAGCTCGCTCGAGATCATGGCGTACAATCCGTTCGTCGGCATGATCTTTCTGATCACGAGCGTGCTCGGCATCGGCATGGGCATCATCGTCTCGCGCATCGCAGCCGAGTTCGTGCTCATCGTGTTCCGCATCAATGAGCATCTGGGCGCGATCCGCAGTCAGGGGGCCAGCCTCGGCATTCAGGGGCCGGGCTTCGGCGAGCAATAGATTAGAGTCTTATAGATTGGTCGCATTTTCTTCGGAAAACCGGCGGCCACTTTTCCGGAAAATGCTCTAATCTTACTGAGTCAGTAGGTCGCATCTTTTTCCGATGAGACTCATGTATTTGGCAAGGTTCACTTTTCAGCATGTGGAGGGGCTGAGATGGATCTGCCAAAATCAGGTGAAGCTGCATCGCGGTTTTCGGGGTATATCGATGGTCTGACGAGCGCGATTGGACACGCGGACCGAGCCAAACCGCTTCGGGATTATTGCGTAGGGCTGATGATGCCTTGCGAGCGCAAGAGCGTCGAGCCGATGGCCGCGATTACGGCGCCTGAACGGACCGCGGCCCAACATCAGTCGCTGTTGCATTTTGTTGGTGAAGGCAACTGGTCCGACGAGAAGGTTTTGGCCAAGGTGCGCGAAATGGTGCTGCCGGAGATGGAACGCCACGGGCCGATCGAAGCCTGGATCATTGATGACACGGGCTTTCCCAAGAAGGGACGGCATTCGGTTGGGGTCGGGCGTCAATATTGCGGTGAGCTTGGCAAGCAAGACAATTGTCAGATCGCAGTAACGCTTTCGATTGCCAATCATCATGCGAGCTTGCCAGCAGCCTATCGCCTCTATCTGCCGAAGGAATGGGCGACGGACCGTCCACGTCGGCGCAAAGCGGGTGTACCCAAGGAAGTTACCTTCAAAACCAAGCCGGCAATCGCGCTCGATCAATTGCGATGGGCCTGCGCGGCTGCCCTACCGCGCGGTGTGGTGCTGATGGATGCCGGCTATGGCGCGGACACCGATTTGCGTGCCAACATCACAGCGCTCGGATTGAGCTATGTAGCCGGCATCATGCCACAAACATCGGTATGGGGGCCGGGCACTGGGCCGTGGCCACCAAAGAAATGGTCGGGCCACGGGCGACGTCCAAAGCTGTTGCGGCGTGACGGCAAGCACCGACCGATATCGGTCAAGAAGCTTGCGTTTGCCCTGCCGTCAGAGGCTTGGTGCAAGATCACGTGGCGGGAAGCCTCGGCAGAGCCGTTATCCTCACGCTTTGCCCGTGTGCGCGTTCGTGCCGCGCATCGAGATTATTGGCTGGCTGAAAGTCGACCAGACGAGTGGCTGCTGATCGAGTGGCCAGACGGCGAAGATGCGCCGACAAAATATTGGTTCTCAACGCTTCCGGCGAACATCGCGTTCGCTCAACTCGTCGATACCGCCAAACTGCGCTGGCGCATCGAACGCGATTACCAGGAACTCAAACAGGAGGTTGGCCTCGGCCACTTCGAAGGGCGCGGATGGCGCGGCTTCCATCATCACGCAACGCTATGCATCGCGGCCTATGGATTCCTGATCTCCGAGCGGGAGACGATTCCCCCCTCAGGAACTCGTTCCCCCCGGTTGTTCACGGAAATTACAATTCCCCGAAACTTATCGGCCCAGAGGGTCCGCCATTGCGGCCTGAGCGCCACGTTCCGAATTCCATCGCAACTATCCGACGGAGATTGATCGTCGCTCTCGTCGCAACGCTGTCACGATGTCCTTGCTGCGTCGGGCAAATCTCAGCACAAGGTAGACGTCAAAAGTTGTGACGCAGTAAGACTAGAGCATTTTCCGGAAAAGTGGACGCCGGTTTTCCGAAGAAAATGCGACCAAATCTATAAAACTAGAGCGCTTCCCGATTCAACGTAATCGGGAAGCGCTCTAGCACCCAGCCGTGCTGCCTCACCGCTTTTTCCGAGCGCTGCCCGGTTCATTTCGCGGCACGGCGTGCAAAATTCTGCCCACCACCGCATCGAGCTTTTTGAGGAGCTTTGGATCGCGGGCTTCCGGCGCGGTGATCAACGCATTATCGAGCGCACGATCGGAGCCGACCGGACATGGTTCGTGCTCGCGCGGAAAATCGCGGGCCAGCCGCGCGACCAGCCGCTTCGCCTTCTCGGCGTTGGCAAGCAGCACTTTGATGATGTCCTTCACGGTGACGGCATCGTGATCCGGATGCCAGCAATCGAAGTCGGTCACCATGGCGACGGTGGCGTAACAAATTTCAGCTTCGCGGGCGAGCTTGGCCTCCGGCATGTTGGTCATCCCGATGACCGCATAGCCGAGATTCTTGTAGGTCAGACTTTCGGCCAGGCTGGAAAACTGAGGACCCTCGATGCACACGTAGGTGCCGTCGCGCACCACGTCGATGCTCTCGGCCATCGCGGCCTCGGCAAGATGGATGCGCAGCCGCGGCGACACCGGATGCGCCATCGACACATGAGCGACGCAGCCTTTACCGAAAAACGAGCTTTCACGCTTGTGCGTTCGATCGACGAACTGATCGACCAGCACGAAGCTGCCGGGCGGCAACTCCTCGCGGAACGAGCCGCAAGCCGACAGCGAAATGAGGTCAGTCACGCCCGCGCGTTTGAGCACATCGATGTTGGCGCGGTAATTGATGTCTGAAGGTGAAAGCCGATGCCCCGTGTCGTGGCGCGGCAGAAACACGACCGGCAGACCCGCCATTAGGCCGACGCGCAAAGCCGCCGACGGCTCGCCCCAAGGACTTGCGATCTTTTTCGTGCGAACTTTTTCGAGGCCCGGCAAATCATAAACACCCGAGCCGCCGATGATGCCGAGAACGGCCTTTGTCACCAGGCTCCCCCAACCTCGCTGCGGTATAAGCGCCTCATCGAAGCCTTATCGCGCTTCGCTGTGGAAATCCGGCACCGCCTCGCGCAACAGACCGACCATAATGTTCCGCTCGTTATGGTCGAGCGTGCCCTTAAGCTTCGCGACGCACTCGCGCACCACCTCGATGGACGGACAGACCGGCGTCGCCGCTACCACGCCGGCAATTCCGATATCCATGCTCGGCTCCTCGCGCGCAAAAAGGATCTCGTTGAGCCGCTCGCCGGGACGGACGCCGGTAAACACAATGTCGACATCGCGTCCCGGTTCGAGCCCGCTCAGCCTGATCATGCGTTCGGCGAGATCGACGATTTTGATCGGTTGCCCCATGTTGAGCACGTAGACCGCGGCGCCGGTGCGCGTCGCGCCCAGCGCGTGGCTTGCCGCGGTGATGACTAGATCGCAGGCTTCGCGGATCGTCATGAAATAACGCACCATGTCGGGGTGGGTGACGGTGACAGGCCCGCCAGCCTCGATCTGGGCCTTGAATTTCGGCACCACAGAGCCGTTCGAGGCCAGCACATTGCCGAACCGCACCGCGATCATGCGAATCGGTGGCTTGCCGCCATTCGTGCCGCGCAGCGCGGCTGCGTCCAAGGCCTGACAATACATTTCGGCAAGCCGCTTGGTGGCGCCGAGCACCGAGACCGGTTCGATCGCCTTGTCGGTCGAGATCATCACCATGGCTTCGGCACCGGCCGCGACCGTGGCGTCGGCCACATTGATCGAGCCCAGCACGTTCGTCCTGATTCCCTCGTCCCATTCGCGCTCGACCAGCGGCACGTGCTTGAGCGCCGCGGCATGGAACACAAGGTTCGGCTCGACGCCGGCGATCAAACGAAACGTGCGTTCACGATCGCGGATGTCGGCAATCCGGCCCTCGACGGCCGTGGCGCTCGTTTTCGCCGCGAGCCGCTCCAACACGGCATGCAACGCCTGTTCCGAGTTTTCCAGGATCAGGAGCCGGCCGGCGCCGAAGGTGACGACGCGATCGCAAATTTCTGAACCGATCGAGCCGCCGCCGCCGGTGACCACGACGGTCTTGCCTTTGATGAAATGCTCAAGCCGCCGGTAATCGATGTTGACGCTCGGGCGCAGCAGCAGATCCTCGACATCGACCGGCGCCAGCCGCAATGCATCCTCGCCACCGTCGAGCGCAGGCAGGCGGTTGGTGGCGAGCCCGAGCCGCCGCGCCAACATCAGCATCGTTTCCGGGTGGACATCAGGCGCCAAAGCCGCCGGCGACAGCACCAGCCGCCCAACGTGAATGCCCTGCTCGGCCAACGACGCCACTGTGACTTCCAGATCCGACAGAAAGCCGCGCACTGGAACGCCGCGCAGTGCCTGGCCCTGGTCGGCGCGCGATGGCGACAGAATGCCGACCGGCTGCAGCTTGGTGACCGCGCCACTTTCGATGGCGCGCAACAGGACTTCGGCGTCAGCGGCACGCCCGGCGATCAGCGTTGGAACGGTTTCGGATCCTCTGGCGTGGTGCTGCGTGCGCGCATGCCGGAACAGCCGGTAGGCGATGCGCGGCCCGCCGAGAAAAAACATCTGCAGCACCCAGTAGAGCAAAATCGTGATTTTGCCGAAGAAGAAGGTGCCGTACATGTTCGGCGCGACGAGCACGTAGTCGAGCACCAGGAGCGACAGCGCCAGCACCGTCACAGCCCGGAAAATGTTCCAGAGGTCCGGCAACGACGCAAACCGCCACTTGGCGGCGTAGAGCTTGAAAATCCAATAGACCACCCCGGCATAGACCAGATACCCGGGAAGAATGACCAACAGCCAGTGGAAACGCTGCGTCAGCCCGATGTCTTCAAAGCGGAAATAAAACGCGGCCAGCATCGCTGCCGCCGTCATCACCAGATCGTGGATGACGATCAAAACGCGACGCGGATTGCCGAAAAATCCCCTCATGGCGCTACCATATAGACCGGCTGGCGCGGGAACGAAACGCAATATCGAAAGCCCAGCCGGAGGGCCCAGATCCGCCTTGCCCTACAGCGCTTAAGCCCTTGAGACGGCGGCGATTCGATGCGGTTCGGGCGATTTGCCGCGCGAGGCGGCCGGACATTTGCTACTGGTCCTTGATTCTGGCGGAAGCGAGCGGCAGTTGGGCGATGGATGCGACAGCGTCAGTCAGCTGGGCGGCACGCGGCGGAGCAATCGCGGTTTTGTCGGCGCTGGTTTGCGTCGTCCTGATCGTGCTTTTGCATCCGCTGCTGCAGCGTTACGCGCTGGCAAAGCCGAACGCGCGGTCCTCGCACCGCACGCCGACCCCGCAAGGCGGCGGCATCGCCGTGATAGCCGCCACTATCGCGGCGACCGCATTCGGCTTGTTCAGCCTCGCCGTGGCGCTCGCCACGCCGCTTTTTGCGGTGTTTGCCGCCTCGATCGTCATGGCGTGCGTTGGTGCAGCTGACGACATCCGTCCGCTCGGGGTCGCGCCGCGGCTCGCGCTTCAGGCGCTCGCAGTGATAGGCGTAATCTTTGCGCTGCCGAGTGACCTGCACATCGTTTCGTTCCTGCCGCTGTGGCTCGAACGGCTGCTGCTGGTCATCGGCGGCGTGTGGTTCGTCAACCTCGTCAATTTCATGGACGGCATCGACTGGATGACCGCCGCCGAAATCGTGCCGATCTCGGCGGCGCTGGTCGCGCTCGGCTGCCTCGGCGCGCTGCCGCGCGACGGCATTGCCGTCGCGCTGGCGCTCGGGGGCGCCATGATCGGCTTTGCCTATTTCAACCGGCCGACCGCCAAACTGTTTCTCGGCGACGTCGGCAGCCTGCCGATCGGGCTCATCACGGGGTGGCTCCTGGTCCTGCTCGCCGGAGCCGGCCATCTGACCGCGGCGCTGCTGCTGCCGCTCTACTACCTCGCCGATGCGACGCTGACCTTGTTGCGCCGCCTGTCGAACAGCGAGCGCGTCTGGCAGGCGCACCGTACGCACTATTATCAGCGCGCCACCGATCGAGGTTTTTCCGTCACCGAGATCGTCGCACGGGTGTTCGCCGTTAATCTCGGCCTGGGCGTACTCGCACTCGCGACCGTCGCTGCGGACAGCATCGCCGCCGATATCGGCGCGCTCGCCTGCGGCGCGGCGTTGGTCGGATGGCTGCTCTACGCCTTCACGCGCAGACGCGACGGTCAGGCCGAACTTTGATCGAATTGAACCACTGTCAACGACGATCGCTCCGAGGAGACGTTCTACCAGGTGCAAGGATCAGACCTTGGCCGCAGCGAACGGGTTACCATCTTTCTCCAGATCGGACTCCATCGCCTGACCTTTGAAATTGGTGACCAACCCATGCAACTGCTGAGAGTTTATCGGCTTGCCAAACAGAAATCCCTGCCCCATGTCGCAGTCGAATTCCGCAAGCCGTCGCAGATCTGACGCCGTCGATACGCCTACAGCAACGGCCTTGCTGCCGAAATTGTGCGCCATCTGGACAATGGTCTTGCAAATATTTGCGCTGCCCGAATTGCTGATGCAGCCTTCAACAAGCACACGATCGATCTTGATTTCAGCCACGGGAAGCTGATTCAACAGGTCGAGGTGGAATGCGCGGAGGCCAAAATTGTCGATTGCGATCGACACGCCAGATTGTTGTAGTCGGGACCAGCGTGCCTTGAGAGCTTCAATCTTACTGGGAATCTGTTGCGCTGGCACTTCCAATATCAGGCCCGGCCAATTATTAGCTTCCGGACGGTGCATCAATACCAAATCCGGTATCGGCAACTGCAGCAGGCTGACAGCGCCGATATTGACCGAGAACGTGAGCGCAACGCCCAATTTCAGAAAATGTGCGCTCGATCTAATTGCCTCGACCAGCGCCAGACGCGACAGATTGAGCAGGGCCTCCTCATGGGCGCCCTTCATGAACCGGTCCGGCGTCAGCAAGCCGTACTCGGGATGAGCAACGCGGACTAAGAGTCTGTCCGGGAACATCAGGCCGGATTACAAAGTTTTCGCAGCATGAGGCGGATTGATGCGAGGCGCAAGAACGACAGCGCCTTGCGATTGAGGTTCTCCCAGTCCTTCGCGAGCCGTCGGCAACGGTTGAGCCACGCAATGGTACGTTCGACGACCCAACGGCGTGGGAGAATGACAAAACCTTTGGCGTGATCAGAGCGCTTGACGATTTCAGTTTCGAGGTGAGGCAGAATTTTCGCCAAGGCCTTTTGGAATTCCGGCCCCTGATAGCCACCGTCGGCAAACAACTTTTTCAAGAAGGGATACATCCCGAAAAGGGTTGCAAGGAGCAGGACGCCACCGTCGCGATCCTGGATATTGGCGGGATGAACGATCGCGTGGAGCAACAAACCCAGCGTATCTACGAGAATATGGCGCTTCTTGCCCTTGATCTTTTTGCCCGCATCATAGCCAGGCGGATCGATGCAGGCCCCCCTTTTTCAGCGCTCTTCACGCTTTGGCTATCGATGATGGCGGCGGTGGGACTGGCCTCTCGTTCGCCTTGCTCGCGGCACTCCACATATAGGGCGTGATGGATCCGATCGAGCGTGCCGTCGTAGCTCCACAAATCAAGATAGTCGAAAAGAGTGCTGCGTGGCGGCAGATCTTTCGGGATCGCCCGCCACTGGCACCCCGTGCTCAACACATACATGATCCCGTTCATCACTTCGCGCACGTCGACGTGCCGCTTGTTACCACCACGCTTGGCCGGTGGAATAAACGGCTCGACATGCGCCCATTCGTCGTCGGTCAGATCGCTCGGATATCGTAGCGCGCTACGGTCGTAACGCCTGCGGTTTTTCGCCGTCCACATCGGTGACCATCCTCGAATCAGGCCACCACTCTTGAATCACAAATGATTCATTGGATTCAACTTGTTCTCGGACAGACACTAAGAGCTCGGCGCCAACTATGACCCCAGTCTTCAGCTCAAGTTTCGGCTGGTACAGGAATTTGACCATATTCCCCGAGAGCGCGGCATCGAGCGCAACAGTTCCCGACGGCGCCGCTGCGGCCGCGAGCTTGCGATCCAGCATAATGCGGTGAATCTTCGCGAATTCGATCGGCTTTGCCAATGGCGGCAGCATCGCCAAGGCACAGTCAGCGCCAATTGCATTGAAGCTTTCCAGCAGCCCCGTTTCCGCTTGGCCGAAAAGCTGGACAGCACCAGAATAGCAGCATTCCTTGAGCGCGAGCAGCGCGCGAACACAATTGTGCGGCGACTTCCGATTCAGATCGACGAAGACGACATCGGGCCTCTGGTCGTCAGTCATCTCCTCCAGACGAGTGCTGCTGGAGAACTCCACGACATCGATCCCGCTCCGCCGCAGCGCTTTGGCCAGGTCCTGCCGAACCGCGAAATCCTCGTCCACCAGAAAGCAAAGTGGATTTGCTGATCTGCGTGGAGCAATACTATTGACGACACCGAACTCGTGCGGAACTGCCATAGCCCGAACTCAATCTGGATTATTAATTCAGAGAAACATCCGATCCGAAGAAAGCACATCTAACTCAAGTGTTTTTAATATGAAAAAGTTAAATCTCTTTGTGGAGAGCCAATAGACGCTACGACGACCGTCACCAATTATTCCGCCGCCGCCTTCGGCTTGCGCTGATCGAAGCGGCGGTCGAAGACGTGTTCGGCGATCCGGTTCTTCAGCATCTCGATCGAACCGCCGGCGATCATCCAGCCGCGCGTGCGCCGCATGCAGTATTCGACCAGGGACTCTTGGCTGTAGCCAAGCGCGCCCATGACCTGCACGGCTTCGCTCGCCACTTCGAAACCGGTCTGATTGCAGGCGGTTTTGGCGAGCGCGGTCTCGTATGCCGACGGCAGGCCTTTGTCCGCACTCGCCGCCGCGCGATACAGGAGGAGCTGCGCGCTCTCCAGCTTCACCGCCATGTCGGCGAATTTCCACTGCAGGCCCTGGAACTCGCACAGTGGCCGGCCGAACTGTTCGCGCGTCAACGCGTAGTCACGCGCCGCGTTGAACGCGTAGCGGCCGTAGGCGAGCGAACGCGCCGTGTTACCGAGCCGCTCGACGTTGAAGCCGGCCATCTGTTTGCGGAACCCGCCGGGTCCGAGCAGCACGTTCTCGGCGGGAATGCGGCAGTCGGCGAAATGCAGCTCGCACCACTCCTCGCCGCTCATGAAGGCCGACGGTTTGCCGATGGAAAAACCCGGCGTGCCGCGCTCGATCAGCACCGAGCCGATGCCGTTAAGTCCCGGGCCGTAGCGCAGATAGACCAGAAAAATCTGCGCCTCGGCGCTGAAGGTGGAAAACACCTTGCCGCCGTTGATTACGTAATGCGCGCCGTCCTGCCGCGCGCTGGTTCTCAGATCGGTGACGGCGGAGCCTGCGTCAGGCTCGGTCATGCCAAGGCTCATCACCATGCGGCCGGCCAGCAAATCGCCGAGCCAGCGCTTTTTCTGCTCCGGCGTGCCGTATTCGGCGAAAGTACGGATCGGGCCGAAATTGCCGAACTGCACCACGTCGGCGCTGCGCGGACATTCGGCGGCGATCTGCTCGATGGCGATCACTGCGTCCATCAGGGTGCCGCCCTGCCCGCCCTCCTCGGCCGGCAGCGTGATCCCCATCAGACCTTGCTCGGCCATAAGCTGCGCTACGTCGAACGGGAAGCCCGCCTCGTGCGCGCGCTTGAGCGCGCCTGCGGCAAGCTTTTCGCGCGCGAAGCGGCGCACCTGCTCGGAGAACAGCTTTTGCTCTTCGGTGAATTCAAAATTCATGGCGGTGTTTCCGTCTCGCGAACGCGGCACTCCGCCACGCCGGCCTATCGGCCTCCAGTTTAAGCGCCAGTTCTGCTAGTTTGCCAGCGAACAAGGAAGACTGCCATGCAACGGCGCAAATTCGGCAATACCGACCTCTTGGTGTCGGCCATCGGCCTTGGCTGCTACGGCATGTCGGGGGTCTACGGACCGGCCGATGACGCCGAGTTGATCGCCACGATCCGCCGCGCGCTCGATCTCGGCGTCAATTTTCTCGACACGTCGGCGAGCTATGGCCAGGGCCACAATCATCGCCTGATCGGCGAAGCGATCCAGGGCCGGCGGCAAGACGTCGTCATTCATTCGAAGAGCGGCAGTCCGCGCGACGGCAATCCGGGCGGCGTGCGCGGCGGTGGCGATCCGCGCTATTTGCGGAAAACCCTGGAAGACAGTCTGAGGAATCTTGGCATCGAACAGCTCGACGTGTTCTGCATGTCGCGCGTCGATCCCCATATCCCAGTGGAGGAGAGCGTCGGCGCGATGGCCGACTACATCAAGGAAGGCAAGACGCGCTTCATTTCGCTCTCGGAATGCTCCGCACAATCACTGCGGCGCGGCAGCGCCGTGCACCCGCTGGCCTCACTGCAGATGGAATATTCGCTGTTCTCGCGCGACGCCGAGCAGCAGGGCCAGATTGCCGCCTGCAAGGAGCTCGGCATGGCGCTGATGGCCTACGGCGTCGTCGGCCGCGGCATGCTCAGCTCCGCCGTGCCGCAGCTGCAGCAGATGACCGCCGACGATATTCGCAAGCGCCTGCCGCGCTTTGCGGACGAGAACGTCGCGGCCAATATGCAGCTGCATTCGACGCTCGAAGCTCTGGCGCACAAGAAAAACGCCACCCTCGCACAGCTCGCCATCGCCTGGACGATGGCCCAAGGCGCCCGCTTCGGCACATTCATCGTGCCGATCCCGGGTGCAAAATCGCGCAAGCATCTTGAGGAAAACATTCGTGCGGCCGAGATCGTGCTCGGCGCGGAGGATCTCGCCGAGATCGATCGCGTTGCCCCGCCCGGCGCCGCCGCCGGCACGCGCTATCCGGCGGGCCAAATGCACCGGCTGAATGTGTGAGCCGCGCGACGAAAAATCACGCGCCCGTCAACTTCTCCATCATCGCGCGCATGAAGCGCACGGCGGCCGGGCCCTTGAGTGCGCTGGCCCATAGATCGCGCGCCATCTTCTCGTGCAGGGCCAGCGCTTCCGGCGCTGAGGTGATCATCGCCACGCCGACGCGGATATTAGGCTCCTCGCCGAGCCGGAACGGGCTCAACGCCAGAATCTGCCGGTCGGGCTGACGGAAGATCTGAAAGCTCGTATGCGGCAGCGTGTCGAGGACGATGCCGATCTGCACGCCGATCGGCTCGTTCTCCATCAGCGCGATGAAATGCTCGGCCTCGGCGCGGGCCAGCGCCCTGCGCTCACGGCGCAGTTTTTCCGGCAGGTCGAGCCTGCCGACCAGGCCGTTGCGGAGGAAGCGCTCCATCTCCGATGCCGAGAGCAGATTGACGATTGCCGGCTGGCGCCGCCGGTACGTTTCCTTGCGCTGGCGCAGCACCTCCATCAGTTCGTCGATCTGCGCCAACGCGTGCTCGCTTTTGCTGTTGTCAGGCACCGACTCGTGGAGCACCTCGCCGAGCGCGGCGTCAAACGGATCGGACGACAGCACGTAGGAAATCGGGCCGGCCAGTACGATGATATGCTCGGCGGTCTCCTCGATCTGCCGCATGCGTTCGAAATAGCTCACTGCCGAGGCGATGTATTCGACCCCGACACCGAGCAAAGTCGGCACCGAGACCTGCAGCAGGTCGGCGAGGTTCTCCAGCGTTTCGATCTTGGCGACCTCGCCCTTCTCGAAGCGGTAGAGGGCGGTGCGCGAAATGCCGAGTTTTTGCGCGATCTCTTCGGCCGCCAGCCCTGAGCCGAGGCGGAACGCTTTCAGGCGGTTGCCGATATCGTCGAAGCGCAGCGGCAACGCTTGCTCCTCCCCTCACTGCGGGTGGCGAGGAGATTGAAACGGAACCGCGTCGGCGACGGGCTCAAAATTGCGGGAATAGCCCCTCACCGCGCGCCTCGCGATCAGGCCGGAATGCGCTCCGCCGATCCTTGCGGCGCGGGAACCGGTGATTTTTGCAGCCGCTTGGCCGCATCGAGCGCGGCGATGACTATGTTCTGATAGCCGGTGCAGCGGCACAAATTGCCGGAAATGCCGATGCGCACTTCTTCTTCGGTCGGATCGGGATTGTCACGCAGAAACTCGATCAGCGTCGTCAAGATCCCCGGGGTGCAGAAGCCGCATTGCAAACCGTGATTGTCGCGGAACGCCTCCTGCAGCGGATGCAGCGTGTCGGCGTTCGGCGCGATGCCCTCGACCGTGAGAATCTCATGCCCATCAGCCTGCACCGCGAGCATCAGGCAGGAGCGCGCCGAATGGCCGTCGAGCAAAATCGTGCAGGCGCCGCAGACGCCATGTTCGCAGCCAAGATGCGTACCCGTCAGCCCGATCTGGTGGCGGATGAAATCAGCGAGCGTCACCCGCACTGGTACGGTTTCCTCGTAGCGCGTGCCGTTGATGGTAACCGTGATCTTGCGCGTCTCGCTCATGCCCGCTTCCCTTCCGCGATGCGTTCGTGCGCCTTCAAGAGCGCGCGGCGCGGCAGCACCGTCGCCAGTTGCTGGCGGTAGGACGCCGGCGCATGGATGTCCTCGATGGCTTCGCACTTGCGCAGCGTCTCGCAGATCTCGCGCATGCGCTTCTCTTCGATCGTCTCGCCGATCAGCGCCTTTTCGACCTCGCTGGCGCGCACCGGCGCCGGTCCCATGCCGCCGAGCGTCACCGAAGCGCGTGTGACTTTGCCGTTCGCATCCTCCTCGATCAGTACGGCGGCCGATACGATGGCGAAGTCGCCGTGCCGGCGCGAGAACTCGATGAAGGCGTAGCCGTGCCCTTTCGGCCAGCACGGGAAGCTCGCGCCGGTGAGCAACTCGTCGGGTTCGAGCGCCGGCGTCATATAGGCCACGGGGAACGAAGCAAAATCGATGCTGCGCGTGCCGCTCTTGCCGGCCACCGTGACCTTGGCGTCGAACGCGGCGGCAAGCGTCACCAGTTCGGCGGCCGGATCGAGATGGCAGAGCGAACCGCCGAGGGTGCCGCGGTTGCGGGTCTGGCGATGACCAACCTGGCGGATCGCCTCGTGCATCAGCGGGCTGCGTTCGCGCACCGCGTCGGAAAACTCGATGTCGCGCTGCCGCGTCATGGCGCCGATCTCGAGCGCCCCATTAGCGCGGATATAGCTCAGTCCCTCGACGCGGTTGAGATCGATGATGTGGTCCGGCAGCACGAAGCGCATGTTGAGCATCGGCATAAGCGACTGACCGCCGGCCAACAGCTTGGCGTTCTCGAGTGAGCCGAGCAGGCCGACCACATCGGCGACCGTTCGCGGATCGTGATAGGAAAAAGGCGGTGGTTTCATGCCGGATTGCTCTGTTCCACTTCGTCTGGTGTTTTGACTCTGTACCGAAAACCGTGCATCAGTTCAAAAACGTACACCAATCCCAATCTTGATACTAGCTGATGAAACCTGCGGCGTTCCGCTATCACGCGCCGAAAACCGTCGACGAGGCGGTGGCCATGCTCGCGGAGTTGGCGCCGCAGGACGGCCGCGTGCTGGCCGGCGGCCAGAGCCTGGTGCCGACCATGGCGTTTCGGCTCGCGAAGCCCTCCCATCTGGTCGACATCAACGGCGTTGCGGGACTCAACCGTTTGGCGGTCGAAGGTGGCAAGCTCGTCATTGGCGCGTGCGTGCGCCATGCGGCCTTCCACCGGCAGGTCTGTGATGGTCCGCTCGGCGGGCTCTTGAGCGAAGTCGTTCGTCACATCGCGCATTTCCCGATCCGCAACCGCGGCACGTTCTGCGGCAGCCTCGCCCACGCCGATCCGGCGTCCGAGTGGGCGCTGGTGCTGGCGGCGCTTGACGGCGAGGTGCTGGCCAAGAGTTCGCGCGGCGAGCGCGTCATTGCGGCGCATGAGTTCTTCCAGGGCATCATGACGACGGCGTTGCGCGACGACGAGTTGCTCGCCGAAGCGCGCCTGCCGGTGCTCGCCGCCGGTACTCGTTGCGGCTTCTACGAGTTCAGCCGCCGTGCCGGCGATTTCGCGCTGGCCGCGGCGCTCGCCACGTATCGGATCGAGGGCGGCAAGATCATAGACCCGCACATTGCGCTCGGCGGCGTCGAGGTCAGCCCGCGTCGCATTCCGGAAGCCGAGCGCGCGCTCGCCGGCGCCGAGCCGGGTGACACGGCATTTCGCGCCGCGGCCGCCGCAGCGGCCGCCGCGGGCGATCCGATGGAAGACATCGTCAACACCGCCGAGTTCCGCCGCGACCTCGTGCTGGCGGTGACCCGCCGCGCGCTGGAACGCGCGGCGAAATGAGCGTGCGGCAAAAGGCCTGGATCGGCCAATCGGTCGAGCGGTTGGAGGATCCGCCGTTGGTCACCGGCCGCGGCGAGTTTGCCGGCGATATCAATTTCCCGCATCAGCTGTCGATGCGCATCGCACGCTCCGCGCACGCACACGGCCGCATCGTATCGGTCGACACGTCCGCGGCGCGCGCGCTTCCCGGCGTGTTCGCGGTGTGGACTTCGGCCGACGTCGCCGACGTGCCGCCGATCGACTTCCGCGAGGGCTCGATCCCGGCGCTCGATCCGTACCGCCAGCCGATCCTGGCGAACGGTAAGGTGCGCTACGTGGGCGATCCAGTCGCCGCGGTGTTCGCAGCCGACCCCTACATCGCCGAGGATGCCGCCGACCTGGTCGAGATCGAAATCGAGGAATTGCCGCCGATACTCGATGCGCAGGCGGCGCCGTTTGAGTTCTCTCCGGGGCACCTCAGCGAGCCGACCATCATCCGGCAGGGCTATGGCGATGTCGATGCCGTGTTCCGGACTGCCAAGCATATTGTCGAGCTTGAACTCGCCATCGGCCGCCACTCGGGCGTGCCGCTGGAGACGCGCGGCGCCATCGGCCGCTACGATGCCGCGCGCGGAATCCTGGAAATGCACGGCGCTGCCAAGGTGCCACACCGCAACCAGGAACTGCTCGCGCGCATGCTCAAGATTCCGCCGAGTTCAATCCACGTATACGAATCGCATGTCGGCGGCGGCTTCGGCATCCGCGGCGAGATGTATCCGGAAGATTTTCTGGTCTGCGTCGCCGCGAAGAAATTCGGTCGACCGGTGAAATGGATAGAGGACCGCCGCGAGCACCTGATTTGCGCCAATCATTCGCGCCAGCAGCTGCACAAGATTCGCGCCGCAGTGGACGACAACGGCGTCATTCTTGCCATCGACGACACCTATTTCCACGACCAGGGCGCCTATATCCGCACCCACGCCACCCGCGTCGTGCACATGACGGCCGGCATTCTGCCCGGACCGTATCGCGTGCCGGCCTACCGGGCGATCGGCCACTTCCGCCTCACCAACAAGACACCGGCCGCGACCTACCGGGCGCCCGGCCGCTACGAGACCACGTTCGTGCGCGAGCGCCTGCTCGACGCGATCGCCGCGAAGCTCACGGTCGACCGCATCGAGGTGCGGCGCCGCAACGCCATCACCACCGCCGAACTGCCCTACGAGCGGCCGCTCGAGGCGCTCGGCGAATCGATCTTCATGGACACCGGCGATTACATCGGCCTGGTCGACAAGCAGCTCGCCCGGATCGACTGGCAGAAACTCAATGCCGAGGTGAAGCGCCGCAAGCAAGCCGGCGAACTGATCGGCATTGGCGTCGCCATGTTCATCGAGAAGAGCGGGCTCGGCCCGGCCGACGGCGTGCGCATTTCCGTCGACACTTCCGGCGCCGTTGAGGTGGTAACCGGCGGCGCATCGCTCGGCCAGGGTTTTGAAACCGTGATGGCGCAGGTCGCCGCCGATGGACTCGGCGTCGATTACAAAAAGTGCCGCGTCATCCACGGCCAGACCGACCGCATCGCCTTCGGCATCGGGGCGCATGCCTCGCGCGCCACCGTCATGACGGCCTCGGCCACGCATATCGCGGCACTCAACGTACGCAAAAAGGCGCTCGAAGTCGCCGGCGAACTCTTACAGGCACCGCCCGACATGCTTGACATCGTCGACGGCGAGGTGGTGCGCACAGATCGCGCGGGCGGACCATCGATCGGGCTTGGCACCATCGCGCAGCACTTGGCGCCGACCTCGAAGACGCTCGGCGAGCGCGACCCGGGGCTGACGGCCGAGGGCTGGTTCCGCGTCGACCACCAAGTCTACCCCTACGGCAGCCACGTTGCGGTCGTCCGGGTCGACGCCGAAACCGGCGGCGTCACCGTCGAGCGCTATTTCATCGCCTATGACATCGGCCGCGCCATCAACCCGGCTTTGGTCGAGGCGCAGATCGTCGGCGGCTATGCCCAAGGGCTGGGCGGCGCGCTGTCCGAGGAGTTTATCTACAACGAGCGCGGCGATCCGCTCGCCGTGACCTTCGCCGATTACCTCCTGCCGGCCATGCACGAGACCACACAGCCCGACGTCCTGTTGCGCGAGGATTATGCGACGCCGCGCAATCCGCTGGGCATCAAGGGCGCCGGCGAGAGCGGCATCACCGGCGTCGGGGCCGCGATTGCCTCGGCGATCGACGACGCCATCGGCATGCCGGGCGCGGTGACGCAGATCCCGGTGACGCCGCAGCGGCTGAAACAGATTTTAAGCAAGCGCCGCAACCGCACCTGATAGGGACCCTGCCACGCGGGCAAATCTGGGTTTTTACCCTGTACGCAGTTGTGCGCTGCACAAATTTACATCATGGCTTGATTTATTTAGGTGCATCGTGACAATAAAAAACATGTAACTTTCGGGGGCGATGACGGCCATGACAGCTTTTCGATCTTTTGCGAGCGCATGCGCGCTGCTCTGTCTGCTGCCGTCCGCCGGCGCCGTCGCCGCCGATGCTCCCAGCAAAGTATCGTTCTATTTCGCCGCGCACGAAGACGATTGGCAGTTGTTCATGAACCCCAACGCCTTCAAGGACGTGATGGGCGGCGCGCGCAAAACCGTGTTCATTCACACCACCGCGGGTGATGCCGGGCTTGGCGCCGGTTCGAACGGCCGCGAGCACCCCTATTATCTGGCGCGGGAAAATGGCGCGCTCCAAGCGATCCGTTTCATGGTGGACGCGGACAAGAGCCCGATCAAGGACACGGCCGGTCCAGTCAGCTTCAACGGCCACTCGATCTATCGGGTGCGCTACGGCAACGCCGTAAGTTATTTTCTGCGGCTGCCGGATGGCGGATCAGGTGCGGGCTTCGCAGGCACCGGCTTTCAATCTCTCAAGCGGTTCGCCAATGGCGACATAGGCGCCATGTTCGCGGTTGACGGTTCGACCAGCTATTGGGGCTGGAAAGACCTTGTCGACACAGTACAGCACATCATCAGCTTCGAGCGCGGCAGCGCGGCGCTGGCGCAGATCAATGTCGCCGATCTGAACACCGCCGTTAATTCTCACGATCATGCCGATCACCTCGCCACCGCGCATCTGGCGCTCGACGCGGTGAAGGACATGAACTGCGTGAACCGAGCCTATTATGTCGACTATGCCAGCGCCAAAATGCCTCCCAATCTGGACGCCCAGGACCGCGACATGAAGAGCGCGGTGTTTGCGGTAACGCTCGACGGCGTCATCGACTTGGGTCATCGCACCGCGTGGCACCACTACGATGGGTTCTATAGCGGCCGCGAGTATTTTCGGGTCGAACAGGCTGCCGGCGACTGCACGCGCGGCCCGGCCGTGGCCGGCAAACCGTAGACCAAAATTCGGACGAACCCGCCCTCGCGTGATCCACGGGCGGATGTTTTCACGAAATTTATGCGCCGGCGCTTTCTACAGCCAAGAATTTTGCGAAGGATTTACGCGCGGACCAAACCGCGATCTCGCGCACATTTGACCTAGCGCAAGGCGGAACGCCCGCTGTTCGAACATATTTAACGGTGATCATGCAGTTTCGGGCTGGCATGCATCATGCACGCACGTGCCGCCATACGTTGAACCGTTTCGACTTGCTCTTTGCCCAAATGCGCCACGCCAACCCATCACCGACGGCCGCGCCGATGCGCCAAGTCGACCTTTCGCAGGCTCTCCAGCCGCGCCGGATCGAGTCGATCGACGCGCTCCGCGGCATGAACATGTTCTGGCTGTTCGGCGTCAATGCCGCCGCCGCCGCACTGGCGCAAATGACCAGCGGCAAAGGCCCGGCGCTCAGCACTATCGGCGGCTTTCTCGGCAGCCAGTTCGTTCACGTTTCCTGGCAAGGCCTGCACTTTTACGACCTTATCTTTCCGCTGTTCATATTCGTGACCGGCATCTCCATCGTGCTGTCACTGCCACGCCTGGTCGAACGTGAAGGCAAGGCCAAGGCCCATTGGCGGGTGGCCCGCCGGTCGCTCCTGCTCTTCGCGCTGGGCTTGGTCGCCTCCGGTAGCATCAGTCCACACTGGTGGGACGTGCGGCTGCTTGGCGTGCTGCAACGCATTGCGATTTGCTACTTCTTCACCTCGCTGCTGTTCCTGAATTTCAATCTGCGGGGCATGATCGCCGCTTTTGTGGTGCTGCTTGTCGGCTACTGGGCAATCATGACGTTCGTGCCAGTGCCCGGCATCGGCGCCGGCTCGTTCGCCGCCGACACCAACTTGGCGAACTGGGTGGATCGCAACTACCTGCCCGGCAAGCTTTATGATTTCACCCGGGATCCGGAAGGCATGCTGAGCACGCTGCCGGCGATAGCCACCTGTCTGCTCGGCGTCTTTGCCGGGCTCTTCATGCGGGACAGTCAGGTCTCTCCCCAGAGCAGGACGTTG
This sequence comes from uncultured Alphaproteobacteria bacterium, assembly GCA_963729965.1. Lineage (GTDB taxonomy): Bacteria > Pseudomonadota > Alphaproteobacteria > Rhizobiales > Xanthobacteraceae > BOG-931. The sequence goes on along the minus strand of CAVSPX010000002.1, from coordinate 220,543 downwards.
TGGCTGTTCGCCGCCGGCTGCGCGTTGCTCGCCGCGGGCTATGTCTGGGCGCTGCAATTTCCGATCATCAAGGCGATCTGGACTTCGTCATACGTGCTCGTCACCGGCGGATACAGCGTGCTCCTGCTGGCGGTTCTGCATCAAATTGTCGATGTATGGCACCTGCGGCGCTGGGCAAAGGCCTTCACTTGGATCGGGGCGAACGCCATTGCGCTCTACTTCCTTAACGAACTCCTGAGTTACCAGGAAGTGGCCTCGCGGATCGTCGGCGGCCATATCGCAGGCCTGCTCGATCGCACTGTGGCGCCCGGGACCGGCAACTTTGTTATCGCTCTTCTGGCGCTCAGTTTTGCCGTGCTGCTGGCGCGCTACCTGTACAAGCATAAGATCTTCGTGCGCGTCTGACTGGCGCGCGCTGCCCGGCATGACGGCCTCACGCCGCGCCGATGCCGGTCATTTCGGCAGGTAAGCCTCCGTATAGAGCTTCGACATGTCGGGTTCGCCCGGAACAAGCTTCATCTCGACAAAAGACCGCTTCAGGATCGCGAGCGATTCCGGATCGAACTTGCAGTCCTTGGTGTGCATGGCGATGGTAAGATCGTATTCCCGCGACATCACGTTCGCGCTGAAATGGTTGAGCTTGCTTTCGATCTTCACCGTCTCGGCCTTGTGGGCCCGCATGTAATCGACGGTCTCGAGCCAGCCGGCGATGAAGGCGCGGATCGCGTCCGGATGGCTGGCAATCAGCTTGTTCGAAGCGAACAGCGCGCCCGAGCCGACATTGCCTTCAAAGGTCGAGACCGGAGCGACGAGACGGCCTTCCTTGGCTTCCTCAAAAGCGAGGAACAGCGACGTGCCCGAGATCACGGCATCGACCAAATGGGCGCGCAGCGCCGCGCGGATCGGCGCCGGACCGCCGCCGATCGCCACCGTCTTCACGCCGTTCGTACCCCAGCCGAAATGTCGCGCCAGCTCATGACCGGACCAGTCGCTGAACGAGCCTGGGCTGGACACGCCGATAGTCTTGCCTTTGAGATCCTCGAGCTTCTTGATCGGCGAATCCCAGGGCACGCCGACGCCGAGAAAAGGCGCAGGACCGGTGCTCTCGCATACCGCGAGCATCGGTGCGCCCTTAGCGACGAAAGCCATCTCGCTGCCGGCGCCGTCGCCGATGTCGATGGCCCCGGCGGTGAGCGCCTGTACCATCTTGCTGCCGCCGCCGAAGTCGACGATCTTGAGATCGAGCCCGTGCTTTTTGAAGATGCCGAGCTTGTCGCCGACATTGACAGGAATGATGGCGTCCGAGGTCGGATTGGCCTTGCCGACGATCAGGGCCGTCTGCGCGAAAGCTGGAGCGGGTGCCACCGCCGCGAGAGCTGCTGCGATGGTAATGCCGGCCCAAGTGCCCGCCCAAGTGCCGCGTTCCCAAGTGCCGCGTTCCCAAGTACCGCGACGACACGGTGCGATCATCAAACCCCTCCCCTTGCCGCGCGCTTTGTGCTGCGCGCATGGTACGAACTTATAATACGATGCCGCCGCACAATAGCGATTTCGGGGGAGGATGCATGGCCAATCTGCAGCTCAGTCTCGCCATTACCAATAATCCGCGCACGCGGCCGATCATCGACGGGCGGATCAAACCCGACGGCATCGATCTCCTGATGACCGTACTCGGCCCCGCGGAAATGTTCTGGCGGCAGCTCAGCTTCGCCGAGTTCGACGTGTCCGAAATATCGATGTCGGAGCTGATGATGATCCGGAGCCGGAACGACGACCGGTTCATCGGTATCCCGGTCTTCACCACCCGGCGCTTCTATCACACCGCGATGTTGGTGCGTAAGAACGCCGGGATCAACGGTCCCGCCGACCTCAAGGGCAAACGGATCGGCGTGCCGGAATACGTCCAGACTGCCGCGCTGTGGACCCGCGGTGTCCTTGAAAACGAGTTCGGCATCGCGCCGCGCGACATGACCTTTTTCATGGAGCGGGTACCCGAACGCAGCCATGCCGGCGCGATCGGCTTTGTGGCGCCGCCGGGGGTCACCATCAACCAGATTCCGCCGGAGAAGAGCATCGCCTCTATGATGCTCGCCGGCGAGCTGGATGCTTACATGGCGTATTTTCGCAAACATAGCGTCGATATGATCGATCGAAGCTACGTTGATCTCGAGAGTCATCCCGATATCAAGCCGCTATTTGCTGACCCGGCTGCCGAAGCCGTCCGCTACTACAAGAAGACCGGCATCTTTCCGATCAATCACGGCATGGCGATCAAACGCATGGTATTCGAGCGCGAGCCCTGGGTGGTGCTCAACATCATCAAGGCGTTCGCCACGGCGAACGACATCGCCGAGTCCGAGCGCTCCGAGCACGCCGCCTATCATTTCGAGACCGGGCTCGTGCCGCCGGATTATCGCAAGGCGCTGGCGACGCGACTCATCACCCACGGGCTCAAGGCCAACCGCGCGGTGCTCGAAACCGCCGCGAAATTTTCCAACCAGCAGGGCCTGACGCCGCGCGTCATGCCGATGGAGGAACTGTTCGCCGCGAACGCGCTGGAATCGTAGCGACGTGCCACTTGTATCCACGCGCGCAGAAAGCTCGCCGCTTAGTCTCCCAGCTGGGCAATGCCGGGCATGATGTAACTCGCGACGTCGGCCGATCCGCGGAAATCGCCGAGCTGCCTGACAGCGGACAACAGCGCGCTCATCTTGCTCCTGGATATCTGTCCGGTCGGTTCGAAAAAGGGCCGGCTTCTCAGAAAGTCATAAGTCTTGCCGATAACCTCCGGGCTGAGCTTGCTTGCCTCGACCATGATGTCGATCGACTCCTGCCGGTTCTTCGGATCGAGGAACCATTGGACGCTCTTATTGTGGGCATCCAGAAACCGCCGCAGCACATCCGAATTTTTCGACGCCCAATTGGTGTTTACCGCAGCTCCGGTAAATGGCAGGTCCTTGGCATAGTCGGCAACGAGCCCGAGATTGTTGTAACCCTTCTCTTCGGCGCTGAAACTGAACGGGGGCAGCAGAATCGTTGCATCGACCGCCCCGGACATCAGTGCATTGAAGCGGGCCCCGGTTGCGCCCGCGTAGACATAATCGATGGTAGCCGGGTCGACATGATGCGGCACCAGCATGCGCTCGACGTAGATCTTGGTGATCCCGGTCGGCGCGTCGATCATCACGGTCTTACCGCGAAGGTCTTCCAGAGTTTTGTATTGCGACTTTGCCTCGATCGCATAGGGCGGAAGCTGGATTTCCAGCCGCACCAGCCGGATGGGCGCCCCCTTGCTGATGGCGTAGAGCGGTTCGATGAGCGCCGCCGACACGGTGGCGTCGATCGAACCTGCGGCGAGCTGCTGCAGCACGGCACCGCTCGATTGGGTGTGGATCAGATCGAGCTTCAGATGCTCTGCGGCGTAATAGCCCTTTTTCAGGCCGATCAACAGCGGCCAATGGGTCATGCTGATGGCGCCGACCAGGCCGATCTGGACCGTGTCGTCCGCCCGTGCGGCTGGCGGCAGCAGCAGCACCAACGCTGTGAGCGCTGCCCGAACGGTGTCGGCAAAACGCATCGTCGTCTCCTCCACAAAACGTCGCGCTAGCGTTGTTTTTGGCGCGCGGCCCGTCTTTCAAGGCGCGCTGGGTATCTCCAGGGATCCTTGATCAGCCTAGGCGTTCTTCCCGCCAATGGGAAGCAACTCTGGGCGTTCGGTCACGGCACTGCAAAGGAAGACGGGAAATGGTCTAGAATTTTTCCACCGGTGCTTGCCCGGCTTGCGCTGCTCGTTCGAGCGAAAGCATCCATCCTTCTACCGTCTTTTCCCAGGTAAACATTTCCGCTCTCGCGCGGCCTTGTGAGGCCAGTTTCCGGGCGAGAGCGTGATCCTCGATGATTGCGGCCATCGCTTGCTCGATGGCCTCTTCCGTCGGCTCCACAATGAGGGCCGCGTCAGCGACGACCTCTGGCAAGGCGCCACCGTCGGAAACGACGGCAGGCACTCCGCATGCGAGCGCTTCCAGCGCCGGCAAGCCAAATCCTTCGAAGCTGCTCGGCAGGCAAAACGCCGTTGCTCCCGCGATCAGCGCGGCCAATTGTTCTTCGGAGACGTTCTGGAAGATTTCAGGCGGAGGTCCCTCGCCCGCCCTCAATTCGTCGAGCACCGCGCTTGCGCCGAGCCGATCGACTCCGGGATCTTGCGTGACGACCACCAATCGGTGCGGCAAGCCGCGCGCTGCGAGCCGCGCGGCCGCGCGGCGCAGCAGAACAAGATTCTTGCCGCGAAACAGCGATGCCACACACATGATGTAGGGTCGATCGTCTCCGGTTCGTGCCGCAACCAGCTCGCGGCCTCCGGCGAGCCCGGGTTGGAATACGGTCAAGTCCACGCCGGGCGAAACCACGTCGATTCGATCGGCACCGACGCCGAGCTGAGCGATCTGGCGCGCCGACGCAAAGGAGACGGTGAGCACGCGGGTTGCCCGCCGCACGGCCTGCGCCGTATTCGGCGCGATCCACGACAGGAAGCCGGGGTCGAGATCGGCGGCCAGTCGCGGCTCGACCCAACGGGCATCGAAGACGAGAGCAACGACCGGTTCTGGAACAGCGATCGCGCCGGCATGTCCATCCGCAAGCCAGACATCGGGCCGAGGCGCAATCGCATGGTCGCCTGGATGAAGAACTATCGAAGCCTTGTGAGCGAGCCGTTCGATGCCGGTGCTCCAGATGCGGCCGACGCCGTTGGTGCGGTGGATTTGCGCCAACGCGGCATTGACCCCCACACGAAGGGCACGCTGCGAGGCAGGATAAGCGGTCTGCGACATACCAAGAGTTCGTGCCAAGCAGATGGTAACACTTTTCGCCCTTGGGCGGGAGATTGAAGGATTACCCGTCCGTGCGCCTCGGGCGCAAACAAGGCTCCGCAGCGGGAACGGAATTCCCCGTAGTTGCGAGCGACGCAACGACGCTGCCCCGCATCACTTCGCCGCTGGGGCCGGCTGATCAGAGAGATACGTGCTGAGATATTTGGTGATGGTGGCGGCGTCGTCGGGGAACAATTGTGCGCCGAACGCGACCATCAGCATCACGGTCTTGTGCCACTCGGCGGGGCTCTGCCGCATGTTTACGAATCGCGCCGCCGGATGACAGGCGCCGGCGCAATAGGCGATGACTTCGCTTTTGCCGTCGCCGTCGGGCAGTTTGGCCGCGGCCGGATCGACGCGGCGCTGCGCCTGGGCGCCCGGTATGGCTGCGCTCACCAGCGCGGCGGCAATCATGGCGGCGATAAAAATCCTTGGCATGGTCATGATCGCTTCCGCCTAGACCTGTTTGGTGCGCCGTTCGGCGATGGAATATTTCGGATACCAGGTCGAATCCGCCAAGAGACCGACCCGCTCGGCGATAACGTCGATCACGAACGGCCGGCCGTCTTTCAGTTCCTTGATACCGCGCGCCAGCGCCGGCGCGATCTCGCCGGGCCGCGTCACCGTCGCGCCGTTGACGTCGAAGGCTTTTGCGGCAGTCTCGAAGCTGACGTCGGGATTGCCCAAATAACTGCCCATGTCGAGCTTGGATTCGCGCAGCCGCGGCGCGATGGCGCTGACGCGCATGCGGGTGTCGTTGAAGCTGCGGTTGTTGAACACGATGTACAGCACCGGCGCTTCGAAGCGGCGCGCCGCCCAAAGCGCCTCGATCTGGCCCATCAGGAAGGCGCCGTCGCCGACCAGGCACACCGTCTGCCGGTCGGGTTTCGCCATCTTGATGCCGATGGCGGCGCCGACCGACCAGCCAAGCCCGGAGCCGAGCGTGCGGCCGTACAGCTCCTTCTTGCCGCGGCCGAAGGTGAGCCACGGCAGCACGCGCGGCATCGCCGAATTGAATTCGTGGGTGATGATCGCATCCGGCTCAAGTTGCCGCTGCGCCTCGCGTGCGACGTGCTCCCAGGCGATCGGAATCTGGTCCTTGCGCTCCTCCGCCATGGCATCGCGGGTCTGCCAGACCTTGCGGTTGAATTCGGCCATGGCGTCGATCCGGTTCTTGGCCTTGGCCTTCACGTCGGCGCTCATGCCGGAGCGCACCGCATCGAGCAATGCGGCCGCGGTCTCCTTCACATTGGCGACGATCGGCACCGTGTCGGCAGTCCAGCGCGCCATATCGTTGCCGACGCTGCGCGCCTCGATGATCTTCCAGTAGGGCGATACCACCGGCGCGGCGCCTTCCTGATAGAGCATGGGGCTGCCCATGTTGATCAGCACGTCGGCGCCCTCGAGCGAGCGAAACGGCGTGAACGCGCGGTCGCTCTGCCCGACATAGAGCGGGTGATCGGTTGGGAAATCGGTGAACGGGCTCAGGCCCTGCACCACCTGGGTGCCGAGCGCTTCGGCAAGCTGCAGCACCTCGTCGTAGGCGTCATCGCGGTGCACATCGAGGCCCACCAGCATGATGGGCTTGCGCGCTTCGATGAGAATCCGTGCAGCCTGTTCGATAAGATGCGGATCGGGCTTGGTGCGGATCGGCACCGTGAACAGCTCGCGCGGATAAATCTCCGCCTTGCCTTTGGCGCTCGCGACGTTGGTGGGAATCGACAGAAACGTCGCGCCGCCCGGCGGGGTCGTGGAAATGCGCATGGCGTTGCGTAAGAGTTCGGGCACGCGGCTCGCCAGCGGCACCTCGAAGCTCCAGCGCGTGAATTCCTTCGTCATGCCGACCAGATCGTCGATCTCCTCGAAATTGTCGCGGCCGGTGCCCTCGGTCGACTTCGAGAACGACGACACCACCAGCGGATCGCCGTCGCGCTTGGCGTTGAACATGTTCAGCATCTGGTTCGCCGTGCCGACGGTGCCGTGAACGTTGACGAAGGTCGGCGCGTTGCTGGCGAGCGCGTAGCCCGACGCCATGGCAGTGACGATGCCTTCCTCGGGGCCGAGAATCAGATGAATGTCATTGTCGCCGACCATCGCATCCAGCATCGGCGCCGACGACGTGCCGTTGCCATAAAAGACGTGCTTCACGCCGGCGGCCTTGAGCTGCTGAACCAACAAATAGGCGCCGGTGCCTTCGGCGACCTGGATATTGCCGGTGGCGGCGTGCGCGCTGACCATCGGCGCCAAGGTCGCCAGCACCGAGTCAGCCGCGGCGGCGGTGAAGCCCGCCGCCGTCATGCCCTTGAGGAAACCGCGGCGATCGACCCGTCCCGCGATAAAGCCAGCAACGAGATCGCGCATGCTTCTTCCTCCCTCAACGTTCGGTCTTGTTTTTTACGCCACGAGTCCCCACAGCATAGCGCGAAACGCTTCACTGCGGCACGATCCCGGCATCCCGGATCACTTTGCCGAAATGCTCGGAGTCATCGCGGATCTCGGCGGAAAATTGCTGCGGATCGAGATAAGTCGCCTGGAAGGCGCCGGTCTTCAGGCGCTGGGCATAATCCGGATCTTCCGCGACCACCGCGAGTTCCTTCGAAAGCTTGGCAACGACGTCGCCTGGCGTCTTGGCCGGGGCGGCAATGCCGAACCAGTTGTTGACCACGACGCCGGGCACGCCCTCTTCGGCGAATGTCGGCACGTTCGGCGCGTTCGGGTCGCGTCGTTCGGAGGCCGAGCCCAGCGCCTTGAGCTTGCCGGCCTTGATATGACCGCCAACGGCCGTCAGCCCGGACCACGCCAGCGGGATTTGACCGCCGAGCAGATCGTTCACTGCCGCCAGCGACGAGCGATAGCTGACGTTGACGATATTGATGTGGGCGAGCGAGTTGAACAGCAGCAGATCGAGATGGTGCGGCGAGCCGATGCCCGAGGTTCCGCAGGACAGCTTGCCCGGTTCGGAGCGGGCCAGCGCGACCAGTTCTCTGATGCTGTTACATTGAAACGACGCCTGCGCGCACAGCAGCAGTGTCGAGTTGGTCATCTTCGCGACCGGCGCAAAGTCGGTCAGAACGTTGAACGGAACAGCCTTGTGCAGCCATTTTTGCAGCACGGTCGCGGAATCCATCAGCAGCAGCGTGCCGCCGTCCGGCTGCGCGTGCGCGACGTACTCGGCGCCCGGCATGCCGCCGGCGCCCGGATGGTTCTCGACCACGACCGGAAGGCCGAGCCGCTTGGACAGCTTGTCGGCGATGAGTCGTCCGGCGAAGTCAATGCCACTTCCGGCTCCGAACGGCACTACGATGACGATACGGCGCGGCAATTCAACCGCTGCCGCCGCACGCTGCAGCGGGATCAGCGACAACAGCCCCGCCGTGACGGCGCGACGCGACAGATCCATGGGCTTTCCTCTTGTTCTGCAGTCTTGTTCTGCGAGTCTTGTTGTTAAGGTCGAGGATTGCGGTTTCCTCCCGCAGCTTTCCGCGGCGGGCTTATTGTTTTCTTTGACTGACCGCGATCATCACGCCGTCCAGGTCGGCCATGTAGTGATCGCCAAGTCCGGATTTCTTGAACAGCTCGAGCCGCGCCGTCCCTTCGGCACCGACCCCGGTCGGCTTCGGTGTCATCAGCGGATTCACCGTCTGCAGTTCCTCGACGTCCTTCTTGAATGCCGCCAGGTCTTCGACTTCGAAGCCGAGATGGTCCGGCGCCGGCCGCTCGATGCCGGTACCGAGGAAGTCGGATATCTTCCAAGGCAGGATGTGCATGGTGATGCGGCCGTCGGACAACGCGAAGGCGCCGTCACCGGCCGAGGAATTGCTCAGCGGCAGTTCGAACACGCTGGCGTAGAACTCAGCAAGCCGTTCCGGCTCCACCGCGCGCAATGCAAAATGGCTGAAGCGCCGCGGCTGTTCCCAGCTTCCGGCCTCATAAACCTCCGCGCGGTTTTTGAGACCGGCCTGCGAGAGATCGAAATATTGCCCCGCCGGGTCGTGAATTCCGAGTGCCGCAAAGGGGCGATTCGAGGGCCGCTGGATGATCTCGATGTTCGGATATTTCTTGGCCACCCGCTCGCGCACCACCGCGACATCCTCGACCTGAATGCCGAAATGATCGAAGCCGGCCTGGCGCCCCGCCATCCGCGGGTTGACGTTCATGCCGACATAGCCGTCGCCGATCGACATCGCCGAGGCCTCGAACTTGGCGTTGGTCTTGACCTCCAGCCCGAACGCCGCGCGGTACCAGACCGACAGCAGCGCGTAGTTTTCCGAGACGATGGCGACGTGGTTGAGCTTGGCGAACATGGGGGGCGGCACCTTTATTCCTGCGTTCGGGGCGAAGCCGCCCTGCTCTAACGCCGCCCGGCTTGCGCGAGAAGGTCGTAACGGGCCACATTATTGTTTCCAAGGAGCGAACAATCGAGGGAGCGGCGTTCATGGATCGCTGGCACGCCATAAAGGGCTTCATCAATGTCCTGGAATTGCGCAGCTACACCGCGGCGGCGCGCAAACTCGGCTTGTCGCGGTCTCACCTGAGCAAGCAGATCACGAGCCTCGAGGATGGCCTCGGCGTTCGCCTGCTCAATCGCACCACCAAGCATGTGTCGCCGACCGAAATCGGCGAAGCCTATTATGACGTGTGTGTGCGCGCGGTCGGCGAACTGGAAAACGCGGAAGCCGATCTCGGCGCGCTGCGGCGCATGCCGCGCGGCAAGCTGAAGATCTTGGCGCCGAAATCGCTGGCGGTGCTGGAACTGGTCGACGCCAGCCGCAGTTTTGCCGACGCCTATCCGGATCTCGAAGTCGAGGTCTTCATCGAGGACGAATTGCTCGACATTGTCGAGCACGGCTTCGACCTGGCGCTGCGCTTTGGCGAGCAGCCGGATTCGGCATTGGTGGCGAGAAAAATCGCGTCCTTTCGCCTGATCCCGTGCGCCACCCCACGCTACCTGAACAAGCACGGCATCCCGCGCAAGCCGGCCGATCTGTCGCAGCACAACTGCCTTCGCCACCTTGGCATGACCAAGGACTCGTCCTGGCGTTTCCAGGAAAAGGGCGAGGAGGTCGCCGCTGCGATCCACGGCCGCATCTCATCCAACAGCACGGTGTTTCTGCGCGAATGCCTCCTGCACGGCGAAGGCATCGGCCTGATGCCCTCCTACAGCGTGCGCAGGGACATCAAGGCGAGGCGGCTGCGCCCGCTGCTGACGAAATACGCCACCGCGTCGCTGCCGCTTTACGCCGTCCATCCAAGCCATCGCCACCTGGCGACGAAGGTTCGCATCTGCGTCGATTTTCTGGTCGACTGGTTCGAGCGCCGCGCCGAGTGAGATGATCAAATCAATCCGCCTTGATGCCGGCGAACTTGACGACCTTCGCCCATTTCTCGGTTTCGGCGCGGATGAATTTTTCGAAGTCGGCCGGCGAGCCGGTGAACACGTTGCAGCCGAGATCGGTGAAGCGCTTGCGCGTGGCAGCGTCGGCCAGCGCGGCGTTGACCTCCTTGTTGAGCTTGTCGACGATGGCGGGCGGCGTGCCCTTCGGCGCGATGATGCCGTACCAGCCATTGGCCTCGTAGCCGGGCAAAAACTCCGCCATCGCCGGCACGTTCGGCAACAGCTCCTGGCGCTTGGCGCTGGTTACTGCGAGCGCCCGCAGCTTGCCGGATTTAAGATAGCCGAGCGATGCCGGCATGACGCCGAACATCGCCTGCACCCGGCCGCCGAGCAGATCGGGCATCGCCGCGCCTTCGCCCTGATAGATGACGTCGACCATTTTGAGGTCCGCCATCATCCGGAACAGCGCGCCCGCCACATAAAGCGGCGTGCCGCTGCCGCCCGAGGCGAGATTGATCTTGCCGGGATTGGCTTTCACGTAGGCGATGAACTCGGCAACGGTCTTTGCCGGCACCGCGGGGTTCACATCCAGCACCAGTGGGATGGTGGCGATGCTCGCAACCGGAACGGCATCCTGCAGGAAGTCGAATTTGAGATGATGATAGAGCGATGGATTAATCGCATTCGACGACATGGCAAGGAGCAGCGTGCCGCCGTCGGGCGCCGACTTGAGCGCCAGTTCGGTGCCGAGATTGGTGCTGGCGCCCGGCTTGTTTTCGACAAAGAACGACTGCCCGAGCTTTTCCGACAGCCGTTGCGCGATCAGCCGCCCGATGATGTCGGGCGAACCGCCGGCCGGCACCGTCACGATCAGCTTCACCGGCCGCGTCGGATAGTCTTGCGCCAGTGCCGTGCGCGACAATGTGGGCAGCGCGACGGCGCTGGTTGCCAGTTGCAAAAAGTGGCGGCGGCGAAGCGTCATGAGCAAACTCCTTCTATCGTATTCCGGCAGCGCGCGAGCTTACTGCGCCTTGATGCCGACGGTCTTGATCACCTTGCCCCATTTTTCGGCTTCATCGGCGGTAAATTTGCCGAATTCGGCTGGGCTCATCACCATCGCGACAGAGCCGAGATCGGCGAATTTCGCCTGCATCGCGGGGTCACCCAGCACGGCGTTGATCTCGGTATTGAGCTTGTTGATGATCTCTGGCGGCGTTTTGGCCGGGGCGCTGACGCCGTCCCACACGATCGCCTTGTAGCCCGGCACAAACTCGGCAACGGTGGGAACGTCCGGCAAGACTTTGGAGCGCACCGAATCGGTCACCGCCAGCGGCCGCAGCTTGCCCGCGCGAATGAAACTGATCGTCTGCAGCACCGGTGTGAACGACGATTGCACTTGGCCGCTAAGCAGGTCAGGCAGATAGCTGTTGCGATACGGTACGTTCACCATGTGAACACCGGCCATCATATTGAACAGCTCGCCGGCCACGTCGGTCGCGGCGCCGCTGCCGACCGAGGCAAAATTGAGCTTGCCGGGATTGGCTTTGGCATAAGCGATGAATTCCGGCAGCGTCTTGGCCGGCACCGATGGATTGACGACGAGCACAAGCGGCAGCAGCACCAGGCCCGAGACCGGCTCGAGGTCGCGGAGGAAATTGAAGTCGAGATTGTCGTAGAGCGAGATGTTGAGCACGTTGGTCATGGTCGCGGTGAGCAGCGTGTAGCCGTCCGGCGCCGCGTGAACCACGATCTCGGTGCCGATATTGGCGGCGCCGCCCGGCCGGTTGTCGACGATAAATTGCTGCTTGAGCCGCTGCGACAGTCCCTGGGCGACGAGACGCGTGGCGATATCGGGCGCGATGCCGGGCGGATACGGCACGACCATGCGCACTGGCCGCGTCGGATAGGTTTGCGCTGCCGCCGCACCGGGCAGGCAAGGCAAAGCGGCAGCCGCCGCTCCCAGCCGCAGCATGTCTCGACGTGCAAGTCTCATCGTCCCCTCTCCTTCACGCTGTTCCGATACGGCCGGACCGGCTCGTCCTTATCAGTTCGGCTTGGCTCCGGAAAATTTGACCACCTTGGCCCATTTGGCGGTTTCGCCGGCGATGAATTTGCCGAATTCCGCGGGCGTCATCGCCATGGTGTCGCCACCCAAATCTTTAAGCTTAGACTTGATCTGCGGATCGGCGAGGCCGGCATTGATTGTTGCGTTAAGCTTGGCGATGACCTCGGGCGGCGTGCCCTTGGGCGCGCAGGTCCCGTCCCAGGCGGTTGCCGCGAAGCCCGGCAAAAACTCGCCGACGGCCGGTACGTCGGGTAGGATGGGCGACCGCTTCGCGCCGGTGACCGCCAACGCACGCAGCCGGCCGGTTCTGATAAAACCGATAGCCGCCGTGATCGTGATGATGAACGCCGTGATGCGGCCGGCCAGCAGATCGGTGAACGCCGGCGCCGGGCCGCGATAAGGCACGCCTACCATTTTGACGCCGGCCATCAAGTTGATCAGTTCACCCGCCACCTGCATCGGCGTACCGATGCCCGGCGATGCAAGATTGACCTTGCCCGGATTGGCTTTGGCATAGGCAAGAAATTCCGGAAAGGTCTTGGCGGGAAACGACGGATTGACCAGAAACATCATCGGCAGCGCGACCAAGCCCGCGACCGGCACGGTATCGCGCAGAAATTTGAAATCGAGGTTTCGATAGAGCGAGCCATTGATGGCGTTGGCGGTGAGGCAGGTCAGCAGCGTGTAGCCGTCCGGCGCCGATTTCACGACCGTTTCGGTCGCGATGTTGCCGGCCGCGCCGGTCTTGTTTTCGACGATGAAGGGCTGGCCCAATTGCTGCGACAGCCACTGCCCGATCAGCCGCGACAGCAGATCTGGCGTGCCGCCCACACCAAATCCCTCGACGATGCGCACCGGCCGCACCGGATAGTCGAACGCGCGCGCAGGGCGCGGCAATGACGCGGCGGCAGCGCTCCCCGCCGCCAAACCCAAAAACTCCCGCCGCGGCAAGCGCATGGCGTTCCTCCCACAGCACCCGTCCCGCGCGGCTTTTTTGAGCCCCGTAACCTCGTCCGCGTCGACGGGCGGCTCCTATACCATATCCGGCCGTTACCGGGAGGACGCCATGAAAATTCGACGCATGCACGCCGTCAGGCGGCCAGCGGCAGCGCGCGAAATTCCTTGGCGCTCGCCATGTCCCAGGCGTTGGCGTAGCGCGGGTCGCGCGTGCCAGCGAGCAGTTCGCCGGGTTTGAGCGGCGGATAAAGCTCGGCGAAGGTTTTGACCTCGTGTGGCGAAACACGCCGCGAGAAATGCGCCAGCGTCAGTTCGGTTGGATGCTCCAATCCGGCCGCCGCCACCAGTTCGGCAAGCGCCTCGACGGTGGCGCGCTGGAAATTGAAGACGCGTTCGGCTTTGTCGGATACCACGAGGGCGCGCTGCCGGACGCGATCCTGCGTCGACACTCCGGTCGGGCAGCGGTCGGTGTGACAGGACTGCGATTGAATGCAGCCGAGCGCAAACATGAAACCGCGCGCCGAATTGCACCAATCGGCGCCCAGCGCCATGACGCGGGCTATATCGAAGGCGCTGATGATTTTGCCGCTGGCGCCGAGCTTGATGCGATCGCGCGCATTGATGCCGATCAGCGCGTTGTGCACGAAGTTGAGGCCCTCGCGCAGCGGCATGCCGAGATGATCGCTGAATTCCAGCGGAGCCGCACCGGTGCCGCCTTCCTTGCCGTCGACCACGATAAAATCGGGATAGATGCCAGTCTCGACCATCGCCTTGCACACCGCGAGGAATTCCCACGGATGGCCGATGCACAGCTTGAAGCCCGCCGGCTTGCCGCCGGACAGTCGCCGCATCGTGGCGATGAACTGCATCATTTCGATCGGCGTCGCGAACGCCGAGTGCCGCGACGGCGAGACGCAATCGACACCGATCGGCACGCCGCGCGCCACGGCGATCTCCGCGGTCACTTTAGCTCCGGGCAACACGCCGCCGTGGCCGGGCTTGGCGCCCTGGCTGAGCTTGAGCTCGACCATCTTGACCTGATCGCAGCGTGCGCCGGCTTCGAATTTCTCGGCGCAGAACGTGCCGTCTTCGTTGCGGCAGGAAAAATAACCCGAGCCGATTTCCCAGATGATGTCGCCACCGTTTTCGCGATGATAGGCACTGTAGCCGCCCTCGCCGGTGTCATGGGCGAAACTGCCTTTCTTGGCGCCGGTATTGAGCGCGCGAATGGCGTTCGGCGACAACGCGCCGAAGCTCATCGCCGAAATGTTGAAGATCGAGGCCGCGTAGGGCTTGGCGCAGTCCGGGCCGCCGATCATGATGCGGAAGCCGTCTTTGGCGACGGCCCGCGGCGCCATCGAGTGGTGCAGCCACTCATAGCCGCTGGAATAAACATCGTTCTGCGTGCCGAACGGCCGCTTGTCCAAGGCCTGCTTGGCGCGCTGATAGACGATGGCGCGCTTGTCGCGGGAGAACGGCGTGCCGTCCTTTTCGCTCTCCAGAAAATACTGGCGGATCTCCGGCCGGATTTCCTCCAGGATGAAACGGATGTGCGCGGTAAGCGGATAATTGCGCAGCACGGCATGCCGGGTCTGAATGAGATCGACGGTGCCGATCACCGCCAGCGCGCTGAACAGCACCAGCGGCACTGCGACAATGGGCGAAGGAAAGAAATACAGTTCGATCAGCAGAGCGGCGGTGATGATCAGCACCGCCGTATAGGCAATGAAACGCGCGCTGAACGGCAGCAGCAAAATGCGCATAGGGCTCTCCCCCTCCCGGCAAGATCACTGTTCGCAAGCCCACAAACAGGCTTGCATCGTCACCAATCATACGAAGGAAACTTGTCAGTTTCGTAAGACCGTCGAGCCCGTGGCTTCGCGCCCAGCGGCAGCGTAATGGCCGGCCTTCGAAGGCGGAAGGTGCCCAAACAGGCCGTCAAGCCCCGATCCGACGCGTCCGCGGAGCCGGCTCCGCTCCGCGGACGCGGCATCCATCTGTCAGTGCGGACTCATGCGGGCAGAACTGGGCTGCCCGGGTACTTTGAACCGCTTGCCGGTATCCGTCACCTTGGTTCCATCCACGCGGAGGATGGAAAAGTCCTTGTCCATGTAGTTACCGACATAGATGTACCGGCCGTCCGGCGTGAAACATATGGCCTCCGGCAACGCGCCGACTTCGATTTCATTGAGTCGAGTGACCTTCTTACCGTTCACTGCGAAGACCACAACCTCGCCGTGCGGGTGATAGTACCAGTCCGTCTTCGCATGGTTGGAGCCGGTCGCATCGGCCGACACGGCAAGATTCCCCTTGGGGCTAAACGCCAGTCCTTCCGGGCTGTCGGGGACCGTGATGTGGTCGATGACATGGACCGGTGGCGTCAAATCAATGACGCTCACGGTATCGACGTTGCCGTCAGATGTGCCGTTATTGCCGTTGTCAGCGGTCAGCGCGATCGAGCCGTCGGGGGCCATGACGATGTTGTAGGGAAACAGTCCGGTCAGCAGATCGTGCTTGGTGTAGGTCACTTTGTCGCCGTCAACGTCGAGCAGCGCAACCTTGTTCGCGGAGGCCTTGGTGGCCAGCGCATGCTTGCCGTCCGGTGTAAATACCACGGCCGAGACCTCGTCGCCCACGTCGACGGTGCCGATAAGCTTCACGTTCGGGCCGCGAATTGACAGGACGGAGATGGATTTGCCGGCGCGATTGGCCACCAGCGCGAGGGTGCCGGCCGGATTGATCGACAGGCCAGAGGGCTGCTTCTCGCCCTCGATTGTGTTGATCAGCTTGGCCGGTTTTGCCTTGAGATCGATGACGTAGATCTTGTTGTCCGGAACCTGCTTGTAATTGTCGCCGTCTTTGACGACATCCATCGAGTTGGCGACGATCGCCACCGAACCGGTCGGATCGATGTCCAGGTTAACCGGCGGTCCGACCACCGAATTTTTCAGCGGCAGATTGGCGACGATCTTCGGGTTTAGGGGGTCGGCGACGTCGACAATCAGAACGGAATCCTTGCCGGCGGGCGACACCACTGCCTTGCCGTCGACAAATGAAACCTTTTCGTCGTCGCCGACGATCATGAACGGCGCTGCCCGCGCAGCGCTTACGCTGAGCACGACACCGATCGCGGTGGCGAGCTTCAGCGCTGTGAGCTGAAAACGCATGATTTCCTCCCAGCTGGATTTTGTGGAAGGGTCTTGAGGCGCCCTTTATTTTGATCTTTGCGCTTTGCCGGCACATCCGCAAGTCGTGCAGTCCCCGCCTGCGCAACTGATGGCCGCCCGCGCCGATCGGCTTGCCGCTAGTCCTTCGGTTCGGCGTCGAGCCGCACCACCCAGCCTTCGAGGCCGGGCTTGGCCGCGGGATAGCGCTCCAGCACCAGCGGATCGTGCCCCGGCACGATGTGGCGCGGCGAACTCGCCAGGTTTTTGAGCTTGCGATAGCCCTCGACCACCTCTTCGATATTGTAGGTCGTCGGAAATACGCGGCCTGAGTCCATGTGGGCGTAAAGGTGCGTCGCGTCCGCGGCGAGCACGACGTGCCCGCGCCGGGTTTTGACCCGTACCGACTGCAGGCCCTTCGAATGGCCGCCGATGTGGTGCACCGTCAGCCCGGGCGCGATCTCGTCTTCACCGTCGTGAAATGCGGCGCGGCCATCGAACACTTTGCGCACCATGGCGACAACGTCGTCAACCTCGAACGGCATCCGCAGCGCCTCATGGCACATGCAGCGGCCGGTGGCGTAGGCCATTTCGCGATCCTGCAAATGATAATGGGCCTGCGGAAACAGATCGTAATTCTCGCAATGATCGTAGTGCAGGTGGCTGATGACGACATCCTTGACCGCATCGGGCGCGATGCCAAGCGCGAGCAATCCGTCGCGCACCGGCTTGATCATTTCGCGGCCGCGCTTTCGCCCCGTCGCTTCGTCGAATCCGGTGTCGACGATAACCGTGCCCGACGGCCCAACGATCGCCCAAACGAAATAATCGAGCGGCTGCAAGGTGTCGTGCGGATCGCCGTGAATGAAATTCGCCGACGAAAGCCGCTTATGATGGCCGTAACGGACGGCGTAGACTTCGTGCACATCGTCGCTCATGGCGGCGCCTCCCTGAATGCAAGATGCCCGGCACGAGGCCGGGCATCAGGATTTCAAAAACCAGGAGTGCCGACAAGATCGGCGCGCTGCGGCGTGGGCGCCGCAGCACGCGTTCCGGTCAGGCCGCGGCTGCGGTCAGGTTGCCGAACTTCTGCAGATTTGCCTTCTGCTTGTCGTTGCGCGGCGGCAGCTTGAACAGCCGCGACGCGGTGCCGCCCAGGATGTTGTGCTTGGCCTTCTCAGACAGGAACGGCAGGTCCCAGATCGTCGACGGCAGATCGAAATCCCAGTGCGGATAGTCGGAGGAGTACAGGAGCTGGGTTTCGGCGTTCATCATCCGGAACGTCTGCTCCATTGCCGCATAGTCCTGAATTTCCATCGGCTGCGTCGAATAGTACATGTCGCGCATGTAGTCCGACGGCTTTTTCTTCAGGAGCGGCGCTTCCGACGGCCGCAGCATGTATTCGTGGTCGAGACGCTGCATCAGGAACGGCACCCAGGCGAGGCCGGCCTCGATCCAGATCACCGGCAGTTTGGGAAAGCGCTCGCCCATGCCGTTGACCACCCAGTTGGTGCAGTGCAGCACGTTGTACCAGGAGAAGCCGAGCGCATGCGCCGCCATGAAGCGGTTGCAACTCCTATAGATCGGCTCGCCCCAGTTCGGGCCGGAGTGGAACGACAGCACCAGGCCGCGCTCTTCCATCGCCCGGTACATCTTCATGTAGGCGTTGTCGTAGACCGCCATGTTCGAACGGACCGTCGTGACCATGAAGCCTCCGACATGCTTGCGGCTGCCGAAGGTCTCGACCTGACGCAGCGACGCCTCCGGGTCGGAGAACGGCAGACACAGCATGGAGAAGAAGCGGCCGCCAGATTCCGGCAGCACCTTCTCGGTGAGCCAGCGGTTATAGGCCCAGCACAGCTCGACCTCCATTTCCTTCTGCGGATGCATGCCGATGTTGAGCATGCCGGTCGGGAACAGGCAGGAGTAATCAACGCTCATGGCGTCCATCCAGCGATGTCCGAGCTGGATATCGCGCTGGCCGCCCTTCAAACCATCGGTCTTCTCCGAGCCGCGCATCGGGTAGCGGGTGACGCGGCCGCCCATGTCCTGATAGCCGACCTGGGTCGGCGTGATACCGGAACGATTGCGCTTGCTGCCGGCTGAGAGGCTGAGCTGGCGCAGCACGTCGTTTTCCATGAACGGCAGGAATTCGTCGTAGCTTTCGTTCTCGTAATGGTGCGCGTCGACGTCGACGATGACCATATCGTCGAAGTTACGCTGATGAGCCTGCTTGCGCGCATGCGCCAGCAGCCGGCTGGTATTGAGTTCCTCGATCGTCACGCGGCGACCGCGGTCAGCGATGAGATCCATGGTATTTCTCCTGACGTTCCAATCCTAAAACGACGAGCGTTACCGTCCCGTCCAGCTTTGCCACATGCCGAGCTCGAAAACCGCGAGATCGGCAGCCTTTAACAATCCGCTCGCCGTGACCATTACATCGGTGGCGGAAATCGAATTCTTCGGAACCGGCGTAATCGCCTCGCCGGCCTCGACGCGGGCGGTGTAGACGCGGCATGCTGCGGCGATCAGCTTCTGCAGCGCCTCGGCGGAGACGATGTCGAGCTTGCCGTCGACGATGCTGCGCTCCAGCACGGCGGCAACGCGCTTGGCGTCGGCGGAGGCGCCCTCAACGACGGCGACGCGCGGCTTGGCCGTAGGCGCCGCCGCGACGGGCCGGCGCGCAGGTTTCGCGGTCTTTGCCGAAGATTTGGCGATGGCCTTTGCCGCGCGCTTAGGCGACGACATAAAGGTCCTCTCCCTTTTGCACGGTCTTGAATTTCTTCAGCTTCATTTTCCGGTCGGAGACGCACTCACCGGTCTTCATGTCGTATTCCATCCCGTGCCAGGGGCAGACGAAGTGCATCTCGTCTTCGGAGAAGAACAGGCCCATCGAGGTCTTGTCGGGGCGCAGGCGCTCCTCGACCTTGGCAATCGTCAGCCCTTCGCAGGCCGGGCCGCCCTGATGGAGACAGAAATTGCTGTAGGCGTAAAACTCGCCTTCATGCTTGAAGACGCCGATCTCATTGTCGCCGACGAAGACGATCCGGCGATCGCCATCATTGAACTCGGCAACTTTAGCGACGAATTTTTCCGCCATTTGCGTTACTGCCCTCGCGTTACGCCCATCTTGGGACGACTTTATTCCTTTTTGGCGCGGCCGTTGCGGACTTCTGCCGCCCGTCATAATGGGCGCGCCTTGCAAGCCATGCATCTAGCACAAGCTGCGCCGGCGCGCGACGACCGTTCTGCCGGTTAAGTTTCTAGTCGCATTCTAAGGTGGGAAAAAGCAAAATCACGTCCAAAGCCCAGCGGAAGTGGCATGACTGCTAAGCTAGCCACGCCGGTTGCGAAAAGATTTGCCAGGCGACGCGAAGCGGCACTGTTTCCGGAGGCCCCACACAACCGGGGCGTCACAACTTGTCGGCCCTGTGCAGCGAGTTGTAGATGCGTCCGTCAACTTGCCGGCCCGATCCTGTTTCGGATCGGGCTGGCTGTTGATACCGGCGCAGACACGGCATTGGCTGCCGGAAGAGCCGCCGCCGATCGGCATAGCAACGCTACGCCATCCGGTTTTCGATCTCGCCGATTTTCTCGATCCAGAGTTTCACCAAGTCGCCGGCCTTGAGGAAGGTGCCGCTCTCGGCGCCGGTGCCCGACGGCGTGCCGGTGAGGATCAGGTCGCCGGGGTGCAGCGTCATATTGATCGATAATTGCTCGATCTGCTCGGCCAGCGAGAAGATCATCTTGCTGGTGTTGGAATCCTGCTTCAGCTCGCCGTTGACCCACAGTTTGATGTTCAGGTTTTGCGGGTCGCCGATGTCGCTCGCCGGAACGATCCATGGCCCGATCGGGCACGAACCGTCGAATGACTTGTGCTTGGTCCAGTCCATCTTGAACGGCGAGGTCGCAGGAACCGGCGGCCGGCGACCGCGATCGCGCGCCGAAAGATCGTTGGACACCATGTAGCCGGCGACATAGCTGAGCGCCTTGTTGAGCGGCACATCCTTGGCTGGCCGGCCGATCACGGCGGCAAGTTCGATCTCCCAGTCCATGTTCTTCGCATAATGGGAGATCTTCACCGTCGCGCCCGGGTCGGTGATCGCGCCCGCCGCCTTGATGAAGTGCCAGGCCTTGAGCCCCTGCTCGTGGGGGTCGGCGGGCGGCGGATTGCCCTCGCGGGCCGCCATCGCGGCCGCATGATCGGCGTAATTGGCGCCGGCGCAGAAGATCGTTCCAGGGTGTTGAACCGGGGCGAGCAGCTTGGTCTTCTTTAGCGGCTGCCGCTTGACCCGGCTTTTGCCGGCGCCCGCCGCGGCCTTGCGCAGCACGCCTTCGGCCGTTTTCCAGTCCTGGAGGATGCCCAGCACCGTGGCATACGCCGGCTTGCCGGCCAGCTTGGCGGCGTCGAACACCTCCTCGCCGACCACGATCCCGGCGCGCGGGCCCTCCGCCGATTTATAGGTTGCGATTTTGTAGCCGGCCTGCTTTGCGCCAGCTTTTGCCCCAGCCATGTGCGTCGACTCCCTGATGGTGATAAGCCCTGGCGGCGACAAAACCGCGATCCCGGCCGGTTGGCAAGACTGCCGTGTCAAAGCCGCCCCGCGGCCGGAACGGGCCCGCACCCTTGAGTTGGCAGAGACGCGGTGCTTGATTCGCTTTACAAGAGCAATCACGCCCAAGATTGAAGAAGGTTGGAGACATCCATGATCAAGCCGCGACGCATCGGGCACGCCACATTCGAGACGCCCGACCTGGACAAGATGATCGATTACTACACCGAAGTGATGGGGCTCGTGCTCGCCGAGCGCGAGAAGGACCGCGCCTTCCTCACCACCCAGGTCGGACTGCTCGCCATCCAGCTCAACAAGGGCGAGACCGAACGCTGCACCACGCTGTCATTCGAAGTCGCGCCGAACTCCGACTTCGGCGCCATGGCGCGCGAACTGGAAAAAGACGGCATCAAGAGCGAGCTGCGCAACGATTCGTTGCCCGGCATCGGGCCGGTGCTGACGTTCAAGGATAACAAGGGCACGACCATCGCGCTGTTCAAGGAATGGAGCTACCTCGGCAAGCATCTCGCGCACCACGGCGTTGGCGCGCTCAAGCTCGGCCACATCGCCTGGGTGGTCGACGACCCGCAGAAAACCGCCGCGTTCTACGAAAAGGTTCTGGGCTTCCGCGTGTCCGACTGGATCGACGATTTCTTCGTGTTCATGCGCTGCAACACCGATCATCACACGGTGAATTTCATTCGCGGCAAGAACATCAAAATGCATCACATGGCTTTCGAGCTGAAGGACTTCATCCATCTGCAGAACTCATGCGATCTGTTCGGACAGAAGAAAATCCCGATCATCTGGGGCCCGTTGCGCCACGGCCCCGGGCACAACATCGCCACCTATCATCGCAATCCCGACGACCAGGTCATCGAATTCTTCTGCGAACTCGACCAGATGGTCGACGAGGAGCTCGGCTATTTCGAGCCGCGGCCCTGGCACCAGGACACGCCGCAGCGGCCGAAAACCTGGAAAGCCGGCATGAACAACGTCTGGGGCCCGCCGCCGCTGCCGGATTTCCATCGCGGCCGGGATTAGGAAGCTCCCTCTCCCGGCTTGCAGCGCTTCGCGCGGACGGCCTCTCCCCGCACGCGGGGAGGGGCGAACGATTACTCGCTCTTGCCGCCGAGCTGCTTGAGCTTGGCGAACACCGCATCGACGTCGAGGTCGTCGCCGGTCTTCTTCGCCGCTACGGGCTCCGGCTCCTCCTTGGGCGCGGTCGTGACCGACGCCGGCAAGAGCGTAGCGCCCTGCTCCTCGACCGGGATCGGCTTCTCCTTGGCGGCGCGCTGCACTTCGAGATCGAGATCGATCTGCGAGCACAGCCCGAGCGTCACCGGATCGAGCGGCGACAGATTGGCCGAATTCCAGTGGGTGCGCTCGCGGATCGCCTGGATGGTCGACTTGGTGGTGCCGACAAGCCGCATGATCTGGCTGTCTTTCAGCTCCGGATGGTTGCGCACCAGCCAGAGGATCGCGTTCGGCCGGTCCTGCCGCCGCGACACCGGCGTATAGCGCGGGCCCTTCTTCGGCTTGATCTCGGGCATGCGCACCTTCGGCTCGGCAAGATGCAGCTTATGGGCGGGGTCGGCCTCGGCAGCGGCGATCTCCTCGCGCGTCAACTGGCCGGTCGAGACCGGATCGAGACCTTTGATGCCCTGCGCGGAATCGCCGTCGGCGATCGCTTTCACCTCAAGCGGGTGCAGATTGCACAATTGCGCGATCTGATCGAACGAAAGCGATGTATTGTCGACCAGCCACACGGCTGTCGCTTTGGGCATCAACGGCGCGGTCGCCATGGGCAAATCTCCGGGTAAATCTCCTCTGTGCTCCGCCCGCCTTGCTCAGGCGAAGCCACTCACCAAGGATGACTGGGAAAGCTGCCGGAATATAGGCGTCCGGCCTTTCCGGCGCAACCGCTTGCCGGCGATTGCTCTCCGCGGCATGGCGAAGCGCGATCCGACCCGCTATTGGTGAATGACGGCGCGGACAACGCGCAAGCGGCGCTAAAGGGAGGTGCGAGTGGGCAGAGCTTTGTCGGCGGTCGCCGTGCTTGTTTTCGCGCTTGCGTGCTTGTCGTACGGCGCACGCGCCCAGTCGGCCGACTTTCCCACGCGCACAGTGCGGCTGGTGGTGCCGTTCGCGCCCGGCGGCGGCGTCGATATCGTTGCCCGCCTGGTGGCGCCGAAACTGAGCCAAGCCTGGGGCCAGCCGGTCGTTGTCGAGAACAAGGCGGGCGCGATCGGCGCGATAGCCAGCGAATATACTTTGCAGCAGCCGGCCGATGGCTACACGGTGCTGATCGGTGTCGTCGGCAGTCACGCCATCGCGCAATACCTGCACCATAATCTCGCCTACGACCCGGTCCGTGATTTCGCCGGCGTCACCGTGCTGTCCTATTCGCCCCTGATCTGCCTCGTCGCGCCATCGAGTCCGTTTCACACCATGAAGGAGCTGGTCGATTACGCGAGGACCAAGCCGGTGCCGTTCGGCAGTCCCGGCGCCGGCTCGCAACAGCACCTGATCGGCGAAATGTTCAACTTGAACTACGGCACCAAATTCCAGCACATCGGCTACCGGGGCGTCGCGCCCGCCATGCAGGATCTGCTCGGTGGCCATATTCCGATGGTGATGGGCGAAATGGGCTCCTCGAAGCCGTTCGTCACGTCGGGACAATTGCGCGCCCTCGCGGTGACCGGCACGGCGCGGAACCCGAGCGTGCCCAACGTGCCGACCTTCACCGAAGCCGGCTATCCGGGATTCGAAGCCAATTCCTGGTTCGCACTGTTTGTGCGCACCGGGACCCCGAAGCCGATCATCGACAAGATCGCCGCGGCCGTCACCAAGGCGGTGCGCAGCCCCGATGTCGAGGCGCGCCTCACCGCCGACGGCTGGCAAGCCGGCGGCGGCACGCCGGCGGAATTCACCAAGCTCTGGATGGATACGACGAAACAGCTCGGCCGCGTCATCCAGCAGCGTCACATCACGATCGAATGAGGAATGAGGAAATCGTCATGTCCGGACCGCTCGATGGAAAAGTCGCAATCGTCACCGGCGCCGGGCGCGGCCTCGGCCGCGTGATGACCTTGGCGTTGCTGGCGGCCGGCGCGCGTGTCGCGGCGGTCGAGCTTGATCCCGAGGCGCTCGATGAAACCGGACAGGCCGCCGAAGCCAGCGGCGACGGCGAGCGTATCCTCGATGTGGTTGCCGATGTCACGCGCGACGACAGCGCGCCCAGGATCGTGCGCGCCGCCACCGAGCGCTTCGGGCGCCTCGATATCCTGCTCAACAACGCCGGCATCAACATGGCGCTGTTCCGCCGGCCCGACGTCAAGCCGACCGGGAAATCCTGGGAGGTCACGCCGGAGGAATTCCGCCGCATCATCGATGTCAACGTCGTCGCCGCGTTCCTGATGAGCCGCGCCGCGCTGCCGGTGATGCTCAAGCAGCGCTGGGGCCGCATCATCAATGTCACCACCAGCCTCGACACCATGTACCGCGGCGGCATGCAGCCCTATGGCGGCTCGAAGGCGGCCAACGAGGCGCATCTGCTCGGGCTGGCGCAGGAACTGGAAGGCACCGGCGTCACCGCCAATGTGCTGGTGCCGGGCGGCGCCGCCAACACGCGCATGGTTTCGGTCGGACAGGAGCCGAATCGCGCCAAGCTCGTTGCGCCCGACGTCATGGTGGCGCCGCTCGTCTGGCTGTGCTCGAACGCATCCGACGGCGTCAATGGTCAGCGCTTCATCGGCGCGCGCTGGGACAAGAGCCTGCCGCCCGACGAAGCGGCGAAGCAGGCCGGCGCACCGGCCGCGTGGCAGCAGCTTGGCCGCCAGGCGATCGTCCCGGACAGCCCGCGCTGATCTTATTTGGGTTGGTTCACGGGCTGCAGCACGTTCGGCCGCGGTATGGTGAGCGGCACAGCCCGTTGGACGAAGCCGGCTGGAGGATGTTGCACGCGCTTGGTGAATACTTGAGCGCAGCCGCCGACGCCGCACACGCTCGTCACCCGCACGATGAGATCGGCGTTCGCGTTGGCGGCGGCGGAAACCGCCGGCACGGCAAGCGGCATCGCGCCCGCCTGATCGGCGGCAATCGATCCCGCTGAAGCGAGGATTGCGATCGCGAAAGCAGCACGCAGCGTTGTTTGCATCGGGAAACCTTCGAGGTTGGTGGCGTCGTCCCCTCGAGTGCCTGAACGAGCGGTAAAAGATTATGGTGAACGAAGCGTTAAAGCCCGGGTTGCCTCGACGCCGGGATTGTATTTTGCTGCGCGACTGCGCCAGTGACCGGCGATTATCCAAAAAGGATTGATCATGGATTTCGAGTTCACCGAGGAACAGAATTTGCTGCGCGAGACCGTGCGCAAGCTGATGCAAAAGCACGCGCCGCCCGACTATGTGCGCAAGCACGATCGCGAGCGCAGCTATCCGGAAGATCTGTTCCAGGCCTTCGCCGCCGCCGGCCTGCTCGCGCTGCCCTTCCCCGAAGAATACGGCGGCGCCGGCGGCACGCTGCTCGATATGACCATCGTCGCCGAGGAAATTTCGCGCATCTCCGCCGATCTGGTGATGGCCTATACCGGCAATATTTTTTGCGGTCTCAATCTGTTGCGCAAAGGCACCGAGGAACAGAAGCGCCACTGGCTGCCGAAGCTCACGGCCGGCGAGATCAAGCTGTCGATCTCGATGTCGGAGCCCGACGCCGGTTCCGATATCGGCGCCATGCGCACCAATGCGGTGCGCGACGGCAATCAATGGCTGATCAACGGCCAGAAAATCTGGGCCTCGACCGCCGGCGCGCCCAACAACGTCATCAGTCTTTACGTCAAGACCGATCCCAAGGCGCATTATAGGCAGGGCCTGTCGCTGTTTCTGGTCGACAACGACACGCCGGGGCTCACGCTGCGCAAGCTCGACATGCTCGGCCGCCGCGCGACCGGCACCTACGAACTCACCTTCGATAACGTGCGCGTTGAGCCCGACCGCCTGATCGGCGGCGAGAACAAGGGCTGGGACGTGGTGATGTCCGGCCTCGCTGTCGAACGCGCCGCGTCGTGCGCCGGCAATGTCGGCGCCGCGCAGGGCGTGGTCGATCTCGCCCTGCAATACGCCAAGGATCGAAAGCAGTTCGGCCGCCCGATCGGCGCCAATCAGGCGATCGCCCACATGCTCGCCGACATGCAGACCGAAGTCGAAGCCGCGCGCACGCTGATGTGGCGCGCCGCGTGGCTGGTCTCGACCGGCAAGGATGCGCTGCGCGAAATCACCATGGCGAAGCTGTTCACGTCGGAGACCTACGTCAAAGTCGCCAACCTCGGCATGCAGGTGCTCGCCGCGTTCGGCTATTGCGAGGAGTTCGACATGGCCCGCCACTATCGCGACGCCCGCGCCGCCACCATCGCGGCCGGCACCTCGCAGATTCAGCGCAACCTGATCGCCAATCTGATGGGGCTGAAGGTGGGGTGATTTTTCTTTCCGCCCCCGCCATAGCGGGGGAGGAGGACCACCTTGCGCAGCAAGGTGGTGGAGGGGGCCTCTGAGCTGACGCCAATGAGAGCACCGAGGAAAGTCATCGGTAACGCCCAGCGATTGCGGCGCGCGCTGTCGGTGCCGGAAGCGCGGCTGTGGAACCGGCTGCGCTGGCGCGCTCCTGGAAAGCCCGTCTTCCGTCGTCAACATCCAATCGGTCCTTACGTGCTGGATTTCTATTGCGCGAGAGCGCGGTTGGCGATCGAGGTCGACGGGATAAGCCATGACATGGGAGATCGGCCGCAGCGCGACATCCGCCGTGACGCTTGGCTGAAGAAGCAAGGTGTTACCGTTGTGCATATCCCGGCTTCCGATCTAACAAACGGCATTGACGACGCGGCGGACGCCATCGTTCGAATGGCGGCGGAGATGCTGTGAGGCCGAAGCCCCCTCCTCCATCCTGCTGCGCATTCCTGCATCCTGTCCCGCGATAGCGGGGAAGGGGGACCGCCCGAAGGGCGGTGGAAGGGGCGCGGGCCGCGACGAATCTCCTTCAATGAAAGTGGAGCGTCGAGTCAGAGGCCCCCTCCACCGCGCTTCGCGTGGTCCCCCCGCACTGCGTGCGGGGGCGGAAGGCATGCGCTCCCGTTCTCGCGGCGCGGCCTTTGCGCCCGAGTTTTGCTGCACGGCACGAAACGGAGCCTCCAAACACATAAGGGGAGGCGGAGCGCCGAAAGGCGCGTACTGAGAGACCGCTCCGCGCAATCGCAGCGTTGCCGCTGGGCGGGTTCACGGCGCTCTACCGCGGCTCTCACCAAAGCCTTTCGGCCTTGGCTCAGTCCGGTCTCGCGCTTCATGGTCGCGGACAACCGATCCGCGCCCCGGGCAGCCAGCTCCTGGCAGACCCGCGTTGGCGGGCCGGGCGAGCTTCCGAACCGCCCGCGGACGAGGTTACGAGCCCCATCCCGGGCACCGCTCCCGCTCCATCAATCGGCCGTCACCGGTTGACGTCCCTCAAGACGAGCGAGATGAGTTCTTTTAGTTCGGAGCGTGGCCAGCGATCAACAAATTCCTTGGGCCCGCGCCATCTTACTGATCTGACGATAATTTTTTTTCGCTGTTTGTTTGATTCGCGCCGCGCCAATTGTGGCACGCCGCCTTGATCTGCTTGATTCGCGGCTAAGGCCCGGAGAGCGCGGATGTTTTTGAATTGTAGCGGCGAACCGGCGTGTCATTGCCGGGCTTGACCCGGCAATCCATGCGGCGATGCCGAGCGTTCGGCAGTTCGGCATGGACCACCGGGTCAAGCCCGGTGGTGACGAAATGCCGGGTGGGCCGAGCGTAGCAAAGCCCACGCGGATTTTTGGCGTCACGGTTACAGCGTTCGCTTGTTCCTTATCGCAAAAGAGGTCAACTTGGATGCCCAAGCACGGCGCTTGACGTCGAGCAAAGATAGCCAATCGGGAGGCAAGTATCATGGGTGGCTCGTATAGACCTTTAAGTCTGGCCGTTGTCGTCATTGCCGCTGTATCATCGTCGGCGAGCGACGCTCAGGTGTTGATGCAACGCGATGTATCGCTGCGCATGGCGCTTACAATCGCGGAAACCGCGATCGCCGAATGCGAGAAAAACGGCAATAACGTCTCAGTGGCGGTGGTCGACCGCGCCGGACGATTGCGGGTATTTTTGCAGGGTGACAAGGCAGCGCCGCACAACATCGAACTTGCCCAGCGCAAGGCCTATACGGCGCGCACCTTTGGCCGGACCTCGGCGGAGTGGGCGGCGCGCACCGAACCGGGGTCGGAACTGGCCGCGCAGCGACAGCTCGAACACGTGATCGCGTTGCGCGGCGGCGTGCCAATCAAGATCGGCGGCGAGACGATTGGCGCGGTCGGCGTAAGTGGGTCGACCTCCGGGGGCGACGAGGCCTGCGCCATGGCCGGCGTGGCAAAGGTCGCCGATGAGTTGAAGTAGCCGGATCGCCGATTCGATCGTCTGCCCTCGCGCTACAACGACGTTGGCTTGCTCGCGCGCCGACCCCGCAAGCCGTGTCGTATTACGGTGACAGCATTTACGATGACGGTGCACTTATCCTCAGTAACAATGCGAGTTGAATGCACTGTCACCGTAATTAGTTTGCAGGATCCATCGATGCCACCGGCCGGTTGGGTGAAAACGGATATTTCGTCGCCGCGGCGAAACAACGAGCCAGTCGGTCAACTGTATATTCAATCCTTGTAGCACGTGACGGTGCTATTTGGAGTGAGGGTGTAGTGGCCCGTCGCATTCGCTGTCAGTAGATCAGGAAGCGTATTTTGATCCGGTGTCGGAAAAGACTTTTGAATTGACGGTATGTAAGCCCGAAGGTCAGGAATCATTTCAGGATAAAACGATGTCCAAGCGTTCTCGATGGAATAGAACAGCTTTTGACGCTCCGCGGGGCTTATTTTTCCTTCTATCTGCGACGATCGTTGGCCCATGTGAAAAATTTGATCGTGGAGCTTCTC
Source organism: uncultured Alphaproteobacteria bacterium (assembly GCA_963729965.1). Taxonomy (GTDB): domain Bacteria; phylum Pseudomonadota; class Alphaproteobacteria; order Rhizobiales; family Xanthobacteraceae; genus BOG-931. Next base: position 191,620 of record CAVSPX010000002.1, on the reverse strand, counting down.
ATAAAGCGAACCGATTTCCTTGCCAAACTTTCTCTTTTTCGCAAACGGGCTTTCAGTCGGTACGAAATGTACTGCTGTCAGTCTAAGACGTGACTGGTCGGCATATTTCACGTTATAAAAGAAATCGAGAAGATTGCGCGCGTGGACACAGAATGACTCGATGAACGAGTTTGCCGCAAGTATATGAACCGGACGCTGAAGGCTATCGTGTGAGAAATACAGCATCAAAAGCTCGTACGGCAGATGGTCTTTGCAATATGCGATTCGCTCAGCGTCGGTAACCATTGGACGTCCTCTTCGGATGTGGACAGCAGATTAGCAAGTGGCCCGGGTGAAACGTAGCGAAACCTGGGGCAGCCCGTAGCTTGTAGTGCGTGTTAGCGAAGCCTATCCGCCGACTCCGATGTACCAAGATCGCGGGTTACGTCTTCGGCTGACCCGCGAGGTGGTCGTTGAGCTTGTGCATCGACTTCATGCCGCTGCCGGCTTCGCCAGCAGTCGCGCAAGTCTGCCCTTCCAGCCCTTGGAGTGAATGATCCGGTCCTGGTGGTATTTGTTGCTCAACACCTGGGCCTTCGTAAGCTGCGAGACGCCCTGCCAGTCGAGCCCGAACAGGTAGATGGCATTGTCCGTCCGCACGCTCTCCAGCACAACGACTTTGCGCGACCGGAAGACGTAGGCGAGGTAGTCATTGAAGCCGCCCTGACCGACGTAGATCTCATCGGGGGCGAACGACTTCAGTGTTTCCTGCCGATCCCAGATCACCGTCTGCGCGTCCTTGCCGACGCGGGCAACGGCGTGGTCGATGTGCGTCTTGAGCCGCTCCCAGGGATATTCGCCGGGGGGCAGCAGCCGCCAGTTCGCCTTCTTGATCTTTGGCACTGTGACCGCTGCCAGGTCAGTGCCCACCACCTCGCAGGCGCCGAACAACTCAAGCATCAGGTTGATGACGTGCTTGTTCAGCTCGCTATCGGCCTTGCGGTGGGTCAACACTGGCGACGTGATCAGGCGCTGCCCGTTGCGCTCGACGTAGGTCAGCTCGACCGACGGCGGCGGGACCTGCTCCCGAGGGTAGCACTCGCGATACTGGTCGCGGAAATCCTCGTGGTCCTCGTATCGATAACGGCCCGCCCACTGTCGCCACCGCCAATGCACCGTCCGCACGTACCGGTTCTCCTTGGGGAGATCGCGGCGAACCTCCTCCCGCCCCGCCGCATTAAACCGCGACGCGGACCCCACGATGCGCGGTAACACGGTGTCGCCGTTGGCAGGCGAGTTCTGGAAGCCAGCGCGGGCGAGCGCGAGGGTGGCGTCCTCGCCAAGATCGGCAACGAGCCGGAACGAGGCGTCTGCGGGCAACCCGGCCAGATAGCGATCGGGGTCGAGGACCCTCTTCCCTTTGATGTACATGAGCATTCTCTCCGAATGGCCAGGTGATGAAATGGGATCGAGGCGGTTGTGGCGCGGCGCATGCCCGCTAACCACGCGTGCTGGTCAACCCACGACAGACTATAGTCGTACGACTTTGTATAGAATAATCCTGGCCCTTGTGTTCGTCAAGGGCTATGGTATGATTTCGTATGCTAACAGCAGACGGCGCGCCTACCGCGGCGCGCCGTTATGACTCTTACCGAGGTCGCCCGTGTCCATTGGTTCCAAACTCAAGGAATTGCGAATTCGAAAGAGGGTTTCCCTGCAGGAGTTGGCAACCGCGGTTCAGGCGTCCAAGGCCCACATCTGGGACATTGAGCGCGGTGCCAGCCAGAATCCGTCCTTGGAACTGCTGAAGCGAATAGCCGATTACTTTAAGATCAGCATAAGCGAGCTAGTTGAGGAGACTCCCCACGCCCAGGGCGAACCAGAGGACCTGATCGCCATGTATCGCGGGTTGAAGGAACTGGGCAAAGAAGACCTTGAGACCGTGAACATGCTGATGCAGCGCCTCAAGGCGACACGAGACAAGTGATGGGTGTCGCGCGCATCGACCTAGCCGATGCAGCGTCGCCCGAGCGGCTCGTTATCGAAATCCTCAAGTGCGAGACCCAGCTGCCAATTCCCGTTCCCATCGAGCAGCTCTGCGCCCAGCTCGACATCGTCGAGATCAAGCCGCTCACCACACCGGCATTCGAGGGCGCGCTGCTCACCGATACTGACAAGCATAGCGGCATCATTCTGTACAACCAGGCGAGCCAGCCGAAGCGGCGGCGCTTCACAATCGCCCACGAACTCTGCCATTTCTTGGCCCCGTCGCACGTCCCCAATACCGAAGGCCGGTTTCTTTGCTCGCAAGCGGACATGTTGTTGCTTGCAGCAAATGAGCAGGATCGCCGGCGGCGCATGGAGGTCGAGGCAAACCGCTTCGCTTCGCTGATCTTGCTACCGCCGCCGGTCTTCCCCCGAGAAGTTGGCCAATCCCGCGACCCAAACCTGGAACACATCATCGCGCTTTCCGACAAATACCAAGTTAGCTTGGAAGCGGTCGGGCGGGCCTACGTTAACTATCGCAGCGATTGCGTGGCGATCGTGATCACGCAAAACGGTCGCGTGCTGCGGGCCTATAGGGACGTTCGCCGATTTCCTTTCATCACCGTTCCCGCCAACTCGCCGGTGCCCAAGCAATCACTCCTTATGCGCAAGACACATCAACGCGGCAAACCCAGCGACATCGACGAAACCGACGCGGGCGTTTGGATTGATGTGGAGCGAGGGCGACGCGCGCCGACACTCTACGAGCAGGTCTACGTGCAGGCCCAGGGATTTGCGACCATGATGCTAAGCCTGGAGACGCCTGAAGAGGACGACTTCGATCCTGATTCCGAGAAGACGGCAAAGGAACGCTATCGTGATCGTCAAGCCCGCAGGGTGGGTTAGGCGCGAAGCGCCGTAAGACTCGCGGAAAAACTCGGCCGGCGGGTTACGCGCCCTCGACGCTAATCCGCCCTAGGCGCTACTCGTCAAGGGAAACCGCCGTCGATTCGGCCTCGTCCAGCGCCTTGCGCGTCCAGTCGACGCCGAACGCGCTGCCGTCCGTGCCGCACACGAACCGCTCGGCCCCGTAGAGCCGCACCGCCGCCTCGATCGCCCGCGGCCCGAACGAGTTGCAGTCGACATAGACCGTGGCGGCCCGGCGAAACCGGGCGGACGCCGACAAAACCTGCGTTCGATGGTGTTTGGGTTGTTATACACTGGTGGTCCCGTCGCAATGTAATTCCCAAGGGGACAGGATCCCCATGTCAGCAAGAATCACTATGGCCGAGTTGTTACCGACAACGGCCGTCGTCCGCGTCTCGCGCGCCAGCTACGACCCGGGCCGGTTCGCCGAGGTCGACGCCGCGAGCAAGAAGACCTCGCAGTACATCATCCCGGCGCTCAGACGGCTGCCGGGGCTGCTGCACTTTTATGCGGGCGTCTCGCCGAAGGGCTCGATCGTGCAAGTCAGCGTCTGGGACAGCGACGAGCATGCGGCGCAGTTGGACCGGCTGAAGGAGATGGTCGTCGACGGCCGCAGGGATATGGAGGCGGTCGGCGTGACGTTCAGCCCGATTTTCAACTACCCGATCGACTGGACCTGGACCGTCTGAGCTGGGGTCGGGACGCGTAACGAGCAGGAGACAGAGACGCCCGGCGCGGGCTCCGCTTCGCTCCGCCCACCCCGCGCGCTGAAAGAACCCGGGAAGGCGATTTTGCGGCATGGCGAAACGAGCCGCCGCACTGCCGGCATGTCGCTTATTGCCTCGACAGAGGCATGCTGGCCCAGCGCGGTGATGTCGCTGAAGCGACAATCAGGTCGCTTCTGCGCCGCAGCAGTCTGTGGGCTGCGAGCCGTCAAGTGCGACACACCGCGCTGGAGACTGAAACTTCCAGAGGGTGTAAATTTCGGTTCAGAGCTGCCAGCGGGACATGCCGACGCTCCGCGAATTCAAAGGCAGCGACTGTGCCTCCGGCGGGCGAGCAATCTGAAATCAATCGAGACCGTTCGCGACCTTCTGTCTTCGCGGATGGTGACGAACGCTCGTGGAGGCGTCGATGAAACTTCCCCGCCGCAAGTTCCTGGGTCTCGCAGCAGGTGCCACTGCGCTGCCGGCCATCTCGCGCATCGCGCGCGCCGATCCGGTGCAGATTCGCGCCGCCTGGGTGGCGCCGGTCGAAAGCTTTCCGTCGATGTGGCTCTTTAAGAAGGACCTCGCCCGGCATTTCGGCAAGTCCTATGTGTTCGAGCCCGTGCATTTTGCCGGCACGCCGCCAATGGTGACGGCGATCGCCAATAACGAGGTGCAGATCGGCGAACTCGCCTATTCGACCCTGCCAATCGCCATCAAGAACGCCGGCCTCGACGATATTCGCGTGATCGCCGACGACTTACAGGACGGTGTCGACGGCTATTGGACGGTCCCATACGCCGTGCTCAAGGACGGCCCGATCAAGAAAGTCGAGGATCTCAAGGGCAAGATCGTCGCCACCAACGCGGAAGGCAGCGCCGTCGACATCGCCATGAAGGCAATGCTGCACAAGCACGGCTTGAAGGTCAATCGCGACTACACCGAAGTGGAGGCGCCATTCCCGGCCATGAAGGCGATGCTGGCGGAACACAAGGTGGATCTGATCCCCAATATCCTGCCGTTTGCGCTCGATCCGCAGATACAGCAGATCGCGACCACGCTATTCACCTCCAAGGACGCCATTGGCAAATCGGAATTTGTCAGCTTGCAAGCGCGCAAGCCCTTTATCGAAGCCCATCGCGCCGCCCTGGTCGACTGGCTGGAAGACAGCTTGCGCATCCTGCACTGGTATCTCGATCCGAAGAACCATGACGCCGCGGTGCAGATCGCCGCCGGCTTCGTCAAAGTGCCGCCCGCGCGAATGAATTGGGTCTTCACCAAGACCGACGACTATCGAGATCCAAATCTGGTGCCGGACCTCGCGGCACTGCAACGCAACGTCGACTTGACCAAGGCCCTCGGCTACGCGGAGGCGAGCTTCGACGTCAAAGCCTATTCCGACCTGAGCATGGTCAAGGAGGCGGCCGCACGGCTCAAGCAAGGGTAGAACTGACGTTTGGATTGCCCAAGTTCATTGGGATGGGCCGAACGACAGATCACCAATTTGCGCCGTAAAAATCTCGGCTCGCCAATGCCTCCCAGGGTCATTCGCGCGGTTCGTGCAACGCCACCCCACGTCGGCTCTAGCCCTGCAACTGGCCGAACCACGTGCCGAATCGACGTTCAGTGCCGACAACAGATACGGGCGCAGGTGCTGGGATTGGTTAGCCAACTATTAAATCGCCGCGACTATCATGGACCGGGGCAAGGTGGCAAAGGATCATGTCTGTGCTCGATACGATCGTTTTGCTCACCGGGCCAGTGGAACATCCCATTCTTGCTTCAACGCTGGTCAGCCACAATGCTGACCTCACCGTAAAATTCGTCTCGACTTTAGCCGATGTAACCGCCCTCGAACGAAAGCTTCTTAACCGGGCGCGGCTCGTTGCTTTTACGACCGGTGTTGTGGTGCCGCCTTGCGTGATCGGCGAACTCGGCTATGGAGCCTATAACTTTCATCCGGGCTCGCCACACTATCCGGGGCTCGCGCCCGCACAATTCGCGGTTTACGACGGGGCGTCGGAATTTGGCGCTACTGCTCATATTATGATCGAGCCGGTCGACGCCGGGCCGATTGTCGGAACCGAGTTATTTCAGGTTCCGTACAACATCGGTGTCTTGGACCTGGAAGCGTTGACATATCTGCACCTTGCACGGCTATTCCGACGGCTGGCAAAAGCGCTGGCAACTCAGCCCGAACCTGTTCAAGAACTTCCGATCAGATGGAGCGGGCATAAATCATCGCGCCGTTCCTATGCCGCCATGTGCGACATAGCTTTCGACATTACAAAAGAGGAGCTGGTCAGACGCATTAAGGCTTTTGGCAACAATAAATTCGGCATGCATCCCACTATCAGGCTACATGGATTTGAGTTCCAGATTGTTGCCGATACTGCGTCCGCGTGTGATGTTCAACTCGTGCAAAAAGCTGTGAGAGCGTTTGCGCAAACGGATACATCAGGGTGAAAGATTGCGGCGCCCAAGTCGGGTGACATGGCGCTGCCGGGATTGATCATCGCCTTGCGACACCGATTTATCACCCGACAGCGGACATCGCGACCGCCGGGGTTTGTGAGGACACGCCCTGGCAGCCGTTGAAGAATGGCGTCGATGGCCCAAACAAGTCCGGCCATGAACGTGCGGGCGGTTCCGACATGCGCCGCCTCGCCGCCGGCTGGAACCTCGCGGGTCCGGCGCAGCCTAATCGCCCATCAGCCGAGTGCGAAGGGGCAAGAGTTCCCTCGCCCGCGGAACCCTTGCGGTACCAAGGACTTACCTCTTTGCATTGCACCCCTGCAGGGGGCGTCCCTTATTTGGCCAATTGTTGCGGTCAAATCGCCCATATTGAGTCCTTTTTGGGTTTTCGACAGTTCCCAAAAGTTCTCCAAGAGTTCCCCAGGGTGAGGCACTCGATGGCGACAGCAAAAATTGGCCGGCTGGAATCTGCCGATCTGCGCGCAGCGCTGAGCGCGGCGACCTATCTGCTCGAACTCGCCGTGATCGCGGCGAGCTATTTCGGCGTCGCCAATATCGCGCTGCTCGTTCCCGCGGCCAATCCGGCGGCGACGCCGCTGTGGCCGCCGACCGGCGTTGCGCTCTGCCTCGTGCTGATCTGCGGCTATCGGGTCTGGCCGGCGATCTTCCTCGGCGCGTTTTCGGCATCGGCGTTTTCGGTCTACGGCATGACGATGGCGTCGCTGCCCGCGGCGGCGTCGATCGGCGTCGCCACCGCGGCCGCGGCGGCAGCGGGCGCCTTTCTGATCAATCGCTTCTCGAACGGCCGCAAAACCTTCGACACGTCGCCCGGCATCGCCAGATGCATGGGCATCATCGTCCTCACCGCGCTGATCAGTTCGGCCCTCGCCATGGCGGGCACCCGGCTGGCCGCCGGCGTCGCCAGCGGGGTTGCGCCCGCCGATGTTGTTCCGAGTGCGATCGTGCCTTCCCTGATTGTTCCCTGGAGCAAGTGGTGGCTCGCCGATGCCGCCGGAACGGCGATCGTCACGCCGGCGATTCTGCTGTGGGCCAACACGCCGCGGCAGCAGCTTGCCGTGACGGGTCTTCTGGAATCGGCCGCCCTGATCGTGGTGGCGGCCGCGATCGGCGCGATCGCGGGCGGCATCCTGATCGGCCGTTACCTTCCCGATCTGCTGCGCTATCGCGATGCGCTGGCGTGTCTGATCTTCCTGCCGCTGGCGTGGGCCGCCTGGCGCGGCCGCCAGCGCGACGCCGCCGCCGCGGCGCTGGTGTTCTGCGGCGCCGCGATCTGGGCCGTCTCGGCCGCCTCCGGCGCATTGCCCGCAACCGACGTGCAGCGCTCGCTTGTGCTCATCCCGGCGCTGTCGGTCGCCGCGATGGCTGTTTCGCTCATGCTCGCCGCCACCGCGGCGACGCAGCGCCAGGCGGAGGCCGCGCTGGCGGCGACGCGAAGCCAGCTGACAAGCCAGCTCGAGCAGACGCAATTCGCCTTTCGCAACCTCAAGCAGCATTTCCAGATCTTCATCGAGGGCGCCGCCGACTACGCCATCTTCGTGCTCGATCCGACCGGACATGTCACGAGCTGGACCGGCAACGCGCAGAAGATCATCGGCTACGGCGGCGACGAAATTCTCGGCAAGCATTTCGGCATCCTGTACCGGCCCGACGAGCGCCGCGCCGGCGTGCCGAACCGCGCGCTGGAACTGGCCGCGCGGCACGGCAAGCATGAAGTGGAAGGCTGGCGCGTGCGCAAGAACGGTACGCCGTTTTTCGTCACCGGCACGCTGACCGCGATGCGCGACGATCGCGACGGCCTGGTCGGTTTCGCCAGCGTGCTGCGGGACGCCACCGAGCGGCGCGACGCGCAGGAAAAACTGGTCGAAGCGCGCGAACAGCTGGCGATGGCGCAGAAGATGGAGGCGATCGGCAAATTGACCGGCGGCATCGCCCACGACTTCAACAATCTGCTGATGATCATCGGCGGCAACGCCCAGACCTTCAAGCGCTTGCTCGATCCGAAACTGCCGCGCGCCATCGAGGCCATCCAGACGGCGGCCAAACGCGGCGAGAGCCTGACGCGCCAGCTGCTGACATTCTCGCGGCGCCAGCACCTGTCGCCGACGGTGGTCGATCTCGGCGCCAGCATCAGGAACATGCGCACGCTGATCGAAAGCTCGCTGCGCGGCAACATCGTCTACAAGGAGCGGGTCGAACCCGGCGTCGATCGCGTCAAGATCGACCTCGCCGAACTCGAACTCGCCATCGTCAACATCGCGGTCAATGCCCGCGACGCCATGCCGAATGGCGGCGTGTTTTCGCTGATGGTGTGCAACGTCAAGGCCGACGACGGCCGCGACGGGGCTCAGAGCGAAAACTTCGTGGCGCTGGAATTCACCGATACCGGCATGGGCATCCCGCCGTCGCTGCTGACCAGAATCTTCGATCCGTTCTTCACCACCAAGGAGGTCGGCAAGGGCACCGGCCTCGGCCTGTCGCAGGTCTACGGTTTCGCCCACCAGGCGGGCGGCACCGTGCAGGCCGACAGCACCGTCGGCCAGGGCACGACCATCACCATTTATCTGCCGGCCTCGACCGAGGCCGAAACGGTCGACAGCGCCGTGACCGAAGACGACGCGGCGCGCCCGCGGCAGCCGGTGGTTCTCGTGGTCGACGACAGCGCCGAAGTCGCCGAGGTGACGTCGTCGCTGTTCGAGCATCTCGGCTACGACACCGTCTATCGCGAATCGGCGGACGAGGCGCTGAAATTGCTGGCCGAGGGCACCAGCGTCGATCTCGTGTTCAGCGACATCGTCATGCCCGGAACCATCGACGGCGTCGGTCTCGCCAACGAAGTGCGGCTGCGCTATCCGAACCTGCCGGTGATGCTGACGACCGGCTATAGCGACGCCGCGGCCGCGGCGCCATCGGGTTTGCGCATCCTGCGCAAGCCGTTCGACAGCGACGCGCTGCGCAGCTTCATTCAGGACACGATGGAAAGCGGCGCGCTGGCTCACTGACAGCTGCCACGGTGCGCGCCGGATCGCCGCCGCTGAGGAAGAACAAAACCTTATTGCGATAGAATTTTCTGCAGCAGGTCCACCAGCGCGCCGGGCGCCGTGACGTTCGGACTGTGGCTGGCGTCAAGTTCGTAAAGCGGCCAGCCTTCGCGTCTGGCGCGTTCCGCAAACTGGCCGAACGGCCGCTTGTCGGCCTCGCGCGCGCACCAGATGTAGCTGCGCGGCAGCGTCAACGGCGCGCCGAGCCGGACCGGCTGTTGAAAGCATCGCTTCGATTGCGGCAGGCGGAACTTGGTGATCCAGGCCGCATCGTCATCCGAGGTGTCGGGTGGAATGGGATTGGGCTGCACGCGCCAGCCGTCGCCGTTCTTGACGCTGTCCAGTTGCGCCTGCCGCGCCGGCGCCGGCAACAGGTCGATCAGCGCCTGGCCGTGTTCCGGCACGAAGGCGTCGAGATAGACGAGCCGCGCGATGCGCTCGCGCGCGCGGTCGGCGGCGCCGGTCGCGACCATGCCGCCGTAGCTGTGGCCGAGCAGCACGACATTGCGCAGATCCTCGAATTTCAGCACGCCCAGCACGTCCTGGATGTGGGTGTCGAGATCGTTTTCCGGCCTTGCCAGATGCGCGCGCTCGCCCAGACCGGTGTAGGTCGGCGCAAAGAACTCATGTCCGGCCGCCGCCATCAGCGGCCGTACCTTTTTCCACGCCCACGCCGCCGACCAGGCGCCATGAGCCAGCACGATCACCGCCAAGGGAGACTCCTTTTTGGACTGTTCAGAGCAGATTTCTTTCCGCCTCCGCACCGCGTGCGGTGACGGAAAGAGAAACTACTCCGCGGCGGCTTTTGTTTGCTGCGCCTGGATCGTGGCCCACACCCGCGACGGCGTCGCCGGCATGTCGATGTGGTCGATGCCGAGCGGCTTGAGCGCATCCAGGATGGCGCCGATCACGGCCGGCGGCGCGCCGGTGGCGCCGGCTTCGCCCGCGCCCTTGACGCCGAGCGGATTGGTGCGCGCCGGCACTTCGGTCAATTCCGATTGCAGATCGGGAAAATCGTCGGCGCGCGGCATCGGGTAGTCCTGAAAGCTGCCGGTGAGGAGCTGGCCGGCGCCGTCGAACACGATCGCCTCCATCAGCGCCTGGCCGACGCCCTGCGCGACCCCGCCGTGGATTTGTCCCTCGCAGAGCAGGTGATTCATGATCTTGCCGACATCGTCGACCGCGGCGTAGCGGTCGAGCGTCACCGCGCCGGTCTCCGGATCGACCTCGACCTCGCAGACGTGGCAGCCGTTGGGATAATTCGGCGGCTCGGCCGCGAACGTGCCGGAGGCTTCGAGGCCGACGTCGAATTGGGCCGGCAGGTGCGCGGGGCGATAGAACGCCTTGGCGACCTCGGTGAGCGGCAGCGCGCGGTCGGTGCCGACGATGTGGAACGCACCGTCCTTGAACTCGATGTCGCCGGCGGCTGCTTCCAGCATCATCGCCGCCATCGGTTTTGCCTTCTCGATGACGGCGTCGGCGGCGCGCTTGAGCGCGTTGCCGCCGACATGCATCGAGCGCGAGCCGTAGGAGCCGCGGCCGATCGGCACCGCGTCGGTGTCGCCCTGCACGTAGCGGATGTTGTCGAACGGCACGCCGAGCCATTCGTGCACCATCTGCGCATAGACGGTGTTGTGGCCCTGGCCGTGCGAATGGGTGCCGGCCAGAATCGTCAGCATGCCGCTCGGATCGAAGCGCAGCACCATGCGGTCGTTGAACACGGCGGCCTCTTCCAGAAAATAGCCGACGCCGCGGCCGCGCAGCTTGCCGTGCTTTTTGGAGTCGGCGGCGCGCTTGGCAAAGCCCTTCCAGTCGGCGAGTTTCAGACACTCGTCCATGACGTGGACGAAGTCGCCGCTGTCGTAGGTGATGCCGGTGCCGATCTTGTGCGGCATGGCGGATGACGGAATGAAATTGCGCCGCCTGATCTCGATCGGGTCGATGCCGATGACGCCCGCCGCCTTGTCGAGCAATTGCTCGATCAGATAGGTCGCCTCCGGCCGGCCGGCGCCGCGATACGGTGCGAGCGGAATGGTGTTGGTCAGCACCGCGCGGCCGAACGCATGCACAGCCGGGACCTGATAGACGCCGGGCGCGAGCCGCAGCGCAAACAGCGGCACCACCATGGCGGCGGCGAACACGTGCGAGCCCATATTGTGCAGCGCGTTGACACGCAGGCCTAAGATCTTGCCGCGCTCGTCGAAGGCGAGGTCGCCGGTGACCACCTGGTCGCGCCCTTGCGAGTCGCCAAGCAGCGCCTCCGAACGCGTCGACACCCATTTGACCGGCCGCCCACCGACCCGGCGCGACGCCCACACGACGAGCGCGTCCTCCGGATAGCCGCCGTGCTTCATGCCGAAGCCGCCGCCGACATCGGGCGAGATGACGCGCAGCTTGGTTTCCGGAATGCGCAGCACTTGGCCTGCGACCGAGGAGCGCGTGCCGTGCGGGTTCTGCGAGGTCGAGTAGAGCGTGTAGTTGTCGGCATCCGGATGGTAGTGACCGATGGCGGCGCGCGGCTCGATCGAATTGGCGGTGATGCGCGTGTTGCGCACCTTCAGCGAGACGGTGTGCTTGGCCGAGGCGAAGGCGGCGTCGGTCGCATCCTTGTTTCCCATCATCAGCGCGAAAGAGACATTGTTGGGCGCCTCGTCCCAGATGACCGGCGCGCCGGGCTTGACCGCGTCCTCGACGTCGATCACCGCCGGCAGCGGCTCGTAGTCGATCTCGATCAATTCGGCGGCGTTCCTGGCCTGCGTCAAAGTCTCGGCAACGACGAACGCGACGCGCTCGCCGACGGCGCGCACCTTGTCGGTGGCGAGAATGCTGCGCTGGGTGCGAAAGCCTTTCGGGCCGCCCATGTCCTCCGGCATCGGCGGCGCCAGGCCGCCAAGCTTGTCGGCAAGCACGTCGGCGCCGGTGAGCACGGCAAGTACGCCGTCCGCGGCCTTGGCCTTGGCGGTGTCGATGCCTTTGATGCGTGCATGCGCGTGCGGCGACATGACAAGGACGGCGTGGCACTGCTGCGGCAAGTCGAAATCGTCGACATAGCGGCCGCGGCCGGTGATGAAGCGCGGGTCCTCGACCCGAGGCACCGGCTGACCGATGCCGAATTTCGTATCCACGCGTGTCCTCCCAAATCTGCCGGCGCGAATGATGCCGTAATCGGCAAGCCGCCGCAAATCGCAACGCCGCGCCAGCGTCGCCCGCAGATTTCCGCACTCACCGTCGGCGCCAAACTGCGCTACGCTCCCGCAAATTGCCGCGTCAAACCATCACACAGGGAGGACTCGCAATGACGACCTTATCGGGTAAAGCCGCCACGCAAATGTCACGCCGCGCCGCCTTGCAGGCCGGCGCCACACTCATGGCCCGGAGCCGCGGGCAGCACGGGCTTCGCCGCCGGCGCCGCAGCGGATGTCAGCCGCTTCGGCAGCCAGCCTGCGGTCAATCGCTCGAGCCGCATGCTGATCAAAGGCGGCACCATCGTGTCCATGGACGCCAAGGTCGGCGACCTCGCGACGGGCGACATCCTGATCGAGGGCAGCAAAATCTCGGCGATCGCGCCACACATCGATGCCCCCGGCGCGCAGGTCGTCGATGCCGGCAACTGCATTGTCGTGCCAGGCCTGATCGATTGCCACCGCCATTCCTGGGAGGCGCAGCTGCGCCGCATCAATCCCAATTCGCCGACGCTCGCCGATTACATGAACGCGACACACCTGTCGTTCGCCAAGGCATATCGGCCGCAGGACCATTACGTCGGCAATTATCTGACGGCGGTCGGCTGCATCGATGCCGGCGTCACCTGCATCATCGATAATTCCCACAATTCGCGCAGCGCCGCGCATTCCGACGCGGCGATCGAGGCGCTGTTCGACAGCGGCATCCGCGCCGTTCATGCCTCCGGCCCGCCCAGCGCCGGCGAGTGGGATCATCAATGGCCGGCCGATCTGGCGCGGCTGCAGAAAAAATATTTTTCATCTGCCGACCAACTGGTGACGCTGCGCATGTTCTCCGGGCCCGACCGCACCAACTGGGAATTCGCGCGCAAGCTCGGACTGCGCATCACCACCGAATTCCAGGGTCCGAAGATGGCGGAACTGCTCGATCCGCTGGCGGCCGCCAAGCTGGTCGGGCCTGACAACACCTTCAACCATTGCGGCGCGCTGCCGGAGCGCACCTGGAAGATTTTCGTCGACAGCGGCGCCAACATCGACGTCTGTCCGCGCTCCGACGCGCAATATGCGCTCGGCGAAGGCGTCTGCGCCCTGCAGCACGCCTGGGATCACGGCATCAAGCCAGGGCTCAGCGTCGACAACGAAACCTCCTACTCTACCGACATGTTCATGGAGATGCGCACCGCGTTCTATCTGCAGCGCGCGGTGGCGCAGAACCGGCGGTTCTCGGGCGATCCGAATCCGCCGAAGCCGCTGATGGTGCGCGATGTGCTCCATTGCGCGACGGTAGCAGGCGCCCACTGCACCGGCCTCGACGACAAGATCGGATCGCTGGCGCCCGGCAAAGAGGCCGATCTTCTGATCATCCGCGCCGACGACATCAATCTCTATCCGTCGAACAACGCCGTCGGCACCGTGGTGCAGGCGGCCGAGCGCAGCAACGTCGACACCGTGATCATCGGCGGGCGCATCCGCAAATATCAGGGCAAGGTGGTCGGCCTCGACATGGCGCGGCTCAAAGCCATGACCGAGGAATCGCTCAGCCACCTGTTCACTGCCGTCGGTTATAAGCCCGATGTATTCGCAGAGCTGCTGCCGAAGCTGACATAAAGGCTTCGGGCGGCCCGGCGCCGCCGACGCAACGCGGCGGACCTCCGCGCCATTGACACTGGCGCCGTCAACATCAGGTCTCCGGATCAAAATGGCGCATGCGTCAGGCGTAACAGAGCCTTGCGCCAAATAAAGCCGCCAACGAAATACAAGACATTGCGCGATGGCCGATGACACGGCATCATCCTCTTCGTCAAACAGCCGTCAAGGCAGCCGGTGAACGGGGAGTGGGCGATGAGCGAGAGCGAGCGCAAGGTCGATCAGTTGAGTCTTCTGCACGAGACCAGCGCCGGCACGCCGATGGGTACGCTGCTGCGCAAGTTTTGGCATCCGATCGGCCTGTCGGATGAGGTCGTGCCCGGCAAGGCACGCCCGGCCCGCATTCTCAGCGAAGACCTCACGCTCTATCGCGGCGCCAGCGGCAAGGCGTATCTGATCGGCGGCCGCTGCGCCCACCGCTGCACGGTGCTGCACACCGGCTGGGTTCAGGGCGAAGACATTCGCTGCATGTATCACGGCTGGCTCTATGACGGCACCGGCCTATGCACCGAGATTCCGGCGGAAAACCGCCCGCGGCTCAAGCCGGTCCGCATTCCCGGCTATCCGGTGCACGAATATTGCGGCCTGATCTTCGCCTATCTCGGCGAGGAGCCCGTTCCGGAATTCGGTCTGCCGCGCAAGCACGTGCTCGAAGACGAAAACCGTACCGTGATCGCCAACAAGCAGATCTGGGACTGCAACTGGTTCCAGCAGGTGGAGAATTCGCTCGACGCGGTGCATGTCAGTTTCGCCCACGTCTGGGGCAAGGTCGGGCGGTTCGGCTCACAGGTCACCACCAACATTCCTGAGCTTTCCTATTCGGAGACCAGCGCCGGCGTCCGGCAGATCGCTACACGCTCGAAGCACAACGTCCGCGTCAGCGACTGGACGTTTCCGAACAATAATCACGTGGTCGCGCCGGGTCCGGACAAGGAAGACCCCTGGGCGCATATCAGCTCCTGGCCGGTGCCGATCGACGACACCCATACCATGCGGCTGACGCTCTACGCGGTCGATACCACGGATCCGGCCAAGATTGCGGACCTGAAGGTGAAATACGACCTCGGCTACGATCCGGTGGCACATGCCGACGACCTGTTCGCGGGCATCATCGAAGGTGTGCACGAGCCTGGGCTGATCAGCGCGCAGGATTACGTCGCCGTGCGCGGCCAGGGCGCCATCTACGACCGTTCGCAGGAGAATCTGTCGACGTCGGACGCTGGCCTCGCATTTCTGCGGCGCATCTTTCTGCGCGAGATCGATGCGATTCGCCATGGACGGCCGACCAAACAATGGCACCGCTTGACGGAAGAGCCGCACCTGGCGCCGCCGCCGCCGGCCCGCGCCATCCAAGCCGCCGAATAACCGAATCCAGACCATGCGGTGGCGTCACCGCCTGACGCCACCATCATCGGGAAAGGAAGCGCGACGTGAAAGTTGCCGAGGCAGTTGCACGCGTTCTCAAGGCCGAGGGCATCGAGCATCTGATCTGCTATCCGCGGCAGGCTTTGATCGACGCCTGCGCGGGGATCGGTATTAGGCCGGTCGTGTGCCGCCAGGAGCGGGTCGGCGCCGGCATTGCAGACGGCATCAGCCGCTCGACCTATGGCAAGCGCATCGGCGTGTTTGCTATGCAGGGCGGTCCTGGCGTGGAGAACGCCTTCGCCGGCGCGGCGCAGCTGTTCGGCGACAATGTACCCGTACTGCTTATTCCTGGCGACCGCGTCGGCCGCAGCTTCACGCCGCCGTCGTTCGATCCGGTACAGAATTTGCGTCCGGTCACTAAATGGTCGGCGGAAATCAACGATCCTGCGCGGGCCATCGAGCTGATGCGGCGCGCGTTCCACCTGTTGCGCAACGGCAAGCCCGGTCCGGTTTTGCTGGAGCTGCCGTCAAAGATCGGCGGCAGCGATCTTCCGGGCGAATTTTCCTATGCTCCGCCCAAGGCATGGCGCGCCGCGCCCGATCCAGCTGACGTGAAGGAAGCCGCCGCGATCATTCTCAAGTCGAAGAATCCGGTCATTCATGCCGGTCAGGGCGTGCTCTATGCCGGCGCGACCAAGGAATTGGTCAAGTTCGCCGAACTGATCAAGTCCCCGGTGCTCACGACCAACACTGGCAAAGGCGCCTTCCCGGAAAACCATCCGCTCTCGCTCGGCGCCTCGGTAGTGTCGGCGCCCAAAATGATGTTTCATTTCCTGCGCCAGGCGGACTGCGTGATCGGGATGGGATCGAGTCTCACGCGCAACAACTGGGCGCCGCAGATTCCCGCCGGTAAGATCATCGTTCACTGCACCAACGAACCGAATGACATCAACAAGGAATTTCCGACCGCGGCGGCGATCCTCGGCGACGCCAAGCTCGCGCTGGAGGCGCTGATTGCTGAAATCGGCGGCAAGAAGCGGACTGACGACGACGTCGCCGCGCAGGTGCAGGCGGTGCGCGAGGCGTGGCTGCAAGAATGGGAGCCCGAGCTCACCTCGTCGGAAGTGCCGATCAATCAATACCGCATCGTCCACGACCTGATGCAGACGGTCAACCGCGAGAACACCATCGTCACCCACGATTCTGGCAGCCCGCGCGAACAGATGGTGGCCTTCTGGCAATGCCTCGTGCCGGGCGGCTATCTCGGCTGGGGCAAGTCCACCCAGCTCGGCCACGGCCTCGGTCTGATCATCGGTGCGAAGATCGCGAACCCGGACAAGCTCTGCATCAACATGATGGGTGACGCCTCGATCGGCATGGTCGGGATGGACCTGGAGACAGCGGCGCGCAATCGCATCGGCACCCTGACCATCGTGTTCAACAACGGCGTCATGGCAGGCGAGCAGAACGGCATGGAAGCCGCCGTGCAGCACTACCGCGCCGCCGATCTCGGCGGCAATTACGCCGAGGTGGCGCGCGCGCTCGGCCTATGGTCGAAGCGCATCGCCCACGCCGACGAATTCATCCCGACTCTGAAACAGGCTATCGAGGCGACGCAATCGCAGGAGCCGGCACTGATCGAATGCGTTGCCAAGCAGAATTTCCGCTATTCGCGCTATTGAGCGCCGGGCAACGACAGCGGGATATCGCCCGCGGACTATGAGGGAGGGAACGCATGATAAATCGGCATGCGGCTGTTCGGCTCGCGCGCGGTTTCGGCCTGATCCTGATCGGCCTTGCGGGCGTTACCACGGCGGCAAACGCCGCCCGCGCCGAAGATTATCCGAACCGCCCCGTCAAGATCGTCGTGCCGGCAGCGCCGGGCGGCGCGTTAGATACGATCTCGCGGCTGTTGGCGCAAAAGACCTCGCAGCTTTACCGCCAGCAGTTCTTCATCGAGAACAAGCCCGGCGCCAACTGGATCATCGGCATGGACGCCGTGGCGAAATCCCCACCCAACGGCTACACGCTGCTCTTCATCGCCAGCTCTGGCCTGACGGTGATCCCATCCATTTTCCCGCACATGCCGCTCGATCCGCTCAAGGATTTGGAGCCCGTCGCCGTGGTGACGACGACACCGTTCGTGCTGCTCGCCAACCCGAATCTTCCGGTGAAGTCGGTCACCGAACTGGTCGCCTACGCGCGCGCCAATCCAGGCAAACTCAATCACGGCTCCAACAGCGCATCGACAATTCTGGTTTCCGAACTATTCAAGAGCCAAGCCAAGATCGATTACGTCGATATCAACTTCCGCGGCGCCTCCGAAGCGATCACGGCAACCCAGGCCGGCACGACGCAGTTCTGCTTTGTTGATCTCGGTTCCGGCACCAGCGCGATCCGAGCCAAGACGTTGCGGCCGCTCGCTCTCACGATGCCTCAGCGCTATCCTTTGGCGCCGGATATTCCAACCTTCGCCGAAGCCGGATTACCAGGCGTGTCGGCGTCGTCGATGACCTTGGTGATGGCGCCGCGCAACGTGCCCCGCGACATCATGAAAAAGCTCGGCGTCGAATTGCGGGCCGCTCTGGTGGCCCCGGACGTGGCGGCAAGGCTTCGTTTGATGGGTCAGGTCGTGGGCGACCAGAGCGCCGAACAGACCGCGGCGGCTTTGGCCACCGAAGCGCGCCAGTGGCAAACCCTGATCAAGGAGCGCAATATCCGTTTCGGAAAATAATGCGCGTAGGGCGCGGACAAATCCTTTGCCAATCGCCGCGCGCGACCAAGAAAGGCCGCCCGGTCTCCGGGCGGCCCGTTCTACGATCGGCGGGTGCCGATTACCTACACCGCTCATCCCCAACGGATGGCGATTGCATTGCCGATCGAGCGCGGCCGGGTGCGTATGCGATGTCCGTCGTTGCCCGACTCGATCACCCACTGGCCGTCGCCGTCGCGGCCGACAATCTTGCCGACATGATGCGCCCAGACCACGACGGCGCCGACACCCGCCGTGCCGGCGTGACCCCAATGCGCCCAGTTGCGCGCGAGATTGTATCGCGGCCCGGGGTCAGCGCCGACCAGATGCCGCATCTCCCAGCCGCACCACGCTGCCGGACGCGCGCCGTAGCCGCCGTGATAATCGGCGCGTTCGGCATAAAGCGAGCCATCACCGCGACCGCGACCGCCTTCGCCGTATCGCGCGAAGCGGCGGCGGCGGATAAAGCGTCGGTGTTCTGAAAACCCCGCATCCGCGTCATCAAAACGTTCGCGCCGCTTGGCGCGAGCACTGCGGCCACAATCGTCGGAAGAGTCGGACGGCCAGCGCTGCCAGTTCCGGTCCCAGCTTTGGCCGGCTCCTTCATCCTCGGCGACATACCCCGATTGCTCCAGATAACGCTGCGACAGAACATGCCTGCTCGCGTACTGACGATAGCCGTAGCGACGATGGTGATAGCCGTGCGCCTGCGCGCTGTGCACAAACATACAAGCCGCTGCCACAGCCAGCGAAAGTCCCGTCAACTTCATGCAGTCAACTCCTACTCTTGACTCATGGGTGCTTCCGCCGAGAAACAAAACACTCGCCAAACCGTCGGGTTATGGCGAGTGATAGACGCCGCGGAAGCGCCTCACCGAGCGGCGAGGCGCGGGTCTCATAGCATCGATGAGCACCTCCAGCAGGTGCGCGTCTGCATGGCAAATATGTTGAACACGAAAGCACGCCAAATTTTCGCCACGGGTCAAATTGCGCTGTTTGTTTGTTCCATTTATTTGTTCCACGAACCCGCCGCTCACGAGTGTGGCGGCAGTCGGGCTATTAGAGCGCAATGGCATGGCCGGCGAACGATTGCGCGAAAAATGCAACGGCGATGGCTCCCGCTGCACGCGTCGGTGGCGAACCGCATGCCGAAGTGCGCCTTCAGCCGCGAATCTCGCAGATTTGACCGATCTGATTTATAAATGCCGCGCCCTTGAATGTGGCGACAACCTGTCGGGACGCCGGTTCCATGAAACGCAGCGACATGAAAATTCTCACAACCCACGTCGGCAGCCTGCCGATTCTCACGCCCGACAAAGGCCTTGCCGCAGACGTGGCCGCCGTGGTCGCGCGGCAGCGCGCGACCGGCATCGACATCGTCAACGAGGGCGAATACGCCAAGGGCGGCGATTGGCTGCGCTACATGCAGAGCCGTTTCGGCGGCTTCACCGAGATCGCGGAGCCGTCCGGCAAGCCGCTGATCGAGCAAGGCAAGGACCGGGAGGAATTCGCGGACTTCTACCGTTACGCCACCGAGCGCGGCACGCTGTTCTATACGCCGGGCGCGCAGATCAGAAAAAAGCGGCCGATACAGGCCTGCACCGGGCCCGTCACTTACGTCGGCCAAGCCGAGTTGCAACAGGAGATCGATGTCACCGTCGCGGCCGCCGGCACGGACGATGTTTTTCTCACCTCGACGGCGCCAGCGAGCCTCGAAGTCTACCGGCACAATCGCTTCTACAAGAGCGACGAGGACTACGTGTATGCGCTCGCCGAGGCGATGCGCGCCGAATACGAGGCGATTGCCGCGGCGGGCCTCATCTTGCAGGTCGACGACGCTTGGCTGCCGGCGCTGTGGGACCGCATCGGCATCGGCATGGGGCTGGCCGCGTTTCGCACGCGCTGCGAAATGCGCATCGAGGCGCTCAATCATGCGCTGCGCAACATCGCCGAGGATCGCGTGCGCTATCATCTGTGCTGGGGCAGCTGGCACGGCCCGCATGCCTACGATCTCGGGCTGGAAAAGATCGTCGACCTGATGCTGAAGGTGAAGGCCCAAGGCTATCTGATCGAGGCCGCCAATGCGCGCCACGAGCACGAATTCGCCGTATGGGACAGCGTGAAATTGCCGCCGGGAAAAATTCTCATTCCGGGCGTGGTCACGCATTCGACCGACGTCGTCGAGCATCCGGAGCTGGTGTCGCAGCGCTTGCGGCGTTACGCGCGGCGGGTCGGCAAGGAGAATGTCATCGCCGGCACCGATTGCGGCTTCGGCGGCCGCTCGCACCCGCAGATCGCGTGGGCCAAGCTGCGGTCACTGGCCGAGGGCGCGGCGCTTGCCAGCAAGGCACTCGGTTTCGCCAGCGCCTGACGCCGCGCAACAAGCCGGCCGCTAGTGCTCCGTTCGCTTTGCCACCGCGGCGAAGACGTCGTAGGCCTGCTCCAGCGCCGGCTTGCGCTTGGCGACGGCGGCGCCCACCGCCCGAAACTGCTTCATCATCGCGGCCTGCTCGGCGGGCGGCAGACTGATCAGCTCGCCGTGCTGGGCGAAAATCTCCCGCTGCTTGGCGAAGAACGCGACCTCCCAGGGATTAACCTCCGCGGCAGCCTTGCCGGCGTCGGTATCGATGATGGTCTGCAAATCCTTGGGCAGTGCGTCGAACCATGTCTTGCTGACAAACGCCATCGAGAAGACGAACGGCTGATTGATCTCGGTGACGTATTTGGCGGCGTCCCAGAAATGCATGGTGGTGTAGATCGTCATGGCGGCAATCGAACCGTCGATCGCGCCCTGCTGTAACGCCGGCAGCACGTCACCGAGCGTCATCGCCACCGGCGAAGCACCGAGCGATTTGACCATTTCCTGCTGCATGTCGGCGGCCAGCACGCGCAACTTCTTGCCCTTGAAGTCGGCCAGATGCCGGATCGGCGCGCGGTCGATGACCGAAGACGGCTGCGCTACAAACAGCGCATCGCCGTGAATACCCTTGTCGGCGCCGAAGCTGAACATCAGCTTCTGCAACTGCGGGTCAGTCACCATGCGGACTTCGTGCGCCAGATCGTTGACCAGCCCCGGCGACGAGACGACTTCGTAACGCTCGTCAACGCCGACCAGAAATTCCGGCGGACCGACAAACACCTGGATGGAACCGAACTGCACGCCTTCGATCTCGCGTGGAATCGGGCCCAATTGGCTCGCCGGATAGATCTGGCCCTTGATCCGGCCACCCGAGTCCTTCTCGACCATCGCGGCGAAGCGCTTGCACCATTCGTGCTGCGATTTGTTGATCGTGGCGGTGCCGATCTTCATTACATAAGTTTCCGCGGCGCGCGCCACGCCAATGCCGGACGGCAGCACGACGGCCAACGCACCGGCGCCCGCGAGCGCCTGCATGCAGCGTTTCATGAAACGCATTACGCTCCTGCCTTTGCACCGCGGCCCGTTGCCCGAGCTCTTGACTGAAACTCGAACTGCGGCCCGATGTGCCCTGCGCCCGCCGCGCGGGCGGGCGCATTCTCTGGGCGACGGCCGGCAACCAGACTATTTGGCCGTTCGCTTGGCCGCCGCGACGAACACCTGATAGACCTGCTGCAGGATTGGCTTACGCTTGACGATGTCCGGGCCAACCGTTTCCACGGTTTTTATCAGTTGGGCATGCTCGGCGGGCGGCAAATCGATAAGTTCGCCGCCGTGCTGCCGCCAGATCTCACCCGATTTGACATAATAATCCGCCTGCCACTTGTTGGCTGAGGCGGCGGCCTTCTGCGCATCGGCATCGAGGATCGTCTGCAGGTCCTTTGGCAGCGAGTCGAACCATTTCTTGCTCAAGAACGCCATTGAGAAGATGAACGGCTGCCCGGTCTCGGTGATGTATTTGGCGGCGTCGTAATAGCGCATCGCCGTATCGACCGAGCGCGCCAGCACCCCGCCGTCGATCGCCCCTTGCTGAATCGCCGGCAACACGTCGCCGAGCGTCATCGCGATCGGCGAGGCGCCGAGCCGCCTCAGCATTTCCTGCTGCATGTCCGCGGCGAGCACGCGCAGCTTCTTGCCCTTGAGATCGGCAAGGTGGCGGATCGGCTCGCGCGACACGATCGAGGACGGCTGCGACACCCACAGCGCCACGCCGTGGACTCCTTTGTCGGCGCCCAGGCTGAACATCGTCTTTTGCAATTCGGGATCGCCGGTGACACGGATGCCTTGCGCCATGTCGCTGATCAGGCCCGGCGTGGACATGACCTCGTAACGCGGGTCGACGCCCACCAAAAACTCCGGCGGCCCGATATAGCCCTGAATCGCGCCGAACTGCATGCCTTCGATCTCGCGCGGAATCGGCCCGAGCTGGCTGGCCGGATAAATCTGTCCCTTGATGCGGCCGCCAGAATCCTTTTCGACCATCGCCACGAATAGCTTGCACCACTCATGCTGGGCGTCGTTGATCGTGGCGAGGCCGAGCTTCATCACATAGGTCTTGTCGTCGGCGGCCCGCGCCGGCTCGTGCAGCGCGGCGAGTGACAGCAGCAATGCCCCGGCGGCAGCCGCCGTTTGCCAACGGATAATTTGGTGCAGGAAACGCATTTCGTAGTTCCTCCCTCGGGTCATTTGCGGCGGCGAGCAGCCGCACGATGCGGCTGCCGAAAAACACAATCGCAAAGGCCGTCTGAAAGTTGGCCCGTGCGACTGGCGCCGCTTTATTGTTTGGCTAAAGTCAATCGACCGTCCGATTGTTTGTCAATAGAACTCCGGGGGAGCGGGATGCGGCAAAGTCAGCGTGTGACCGAGCGTTTGGCCGAGTGGGCCGCGGCTACGGCGTGGGACGCCCTGCCGGCGAAGGTCGCACACCAGGCCAAACGCTCGCTGATGAATTTCTTTGCTGTGGCGCTGACCGGCTGCCGCGACGCCACGATCGAGACCACGCTCGCCTCGCTCGCCGCATTCTCCGCCGGCGGCCAAGCCACCGTGATCGGCCGGCGCGAGCGCCTCGACGCGCTCTCCGCGGCCTTCATCAACTCCGCCGGGGCCAACGTGCTCGACTTCTGCGATACCCACGTGCCGACCGCGATTCACCCGACCGCGCCGCTCGTACCGGCGCTGCTGGCGCTCGCCGAGCTGCAAACGGTCCGCGGCCGCGACCTCCTGCTCGCGCTCGTGCTCGGCCAGGAGATTGCGTGCCGCATCGGGCTGGCGATGTCACCATCGCATTATAGCAAAGGCTGGCACATCACCGCGACTTGCGGGGTATTCGGCGCTGCGGCCGGCGGCGGGAAGCTTCTCGGGCTCAGCGCCGAACAGATGATATGGGCGCTCGGCCTGGCGGCGACCCAGGCCGCCGGGCTGTGCGAATGTCTCGGCACGCCGGCCAAAAGCGTCGGCGTCGGCAATGCGGCGCGCAACGGGCTGTGGTCGGCGCTGCTCGCCGCACGCGACTTCGCCGGACCGGCGGAGCCGCTCAACGGCGTGCAGGGTTACTATCACGCGCTCGGCGAAACGCCGGACTTATCGCAACTCACCGGCGGCCTCGGCGAGACGTGGGAGATTCTGAAAACTTCCTACAAGCCGTATCCGTGCGGCTTCGTCGTGCACCCAGTGCTCGACTGCGTGTTGGACTGGCGGCGCGCACATCCGACAGCCACCGTTGATAGGGTCGCGGTCACCGGCAATCCGCTGATGGTGGCGCGCGCCGACCGGCCAAATATTTCCACGGGCCGCGAGTCGCAGGTCAGCGTGCAGCACGCCGTCGCTGCCGCCTTGATCACCGGCAAGGCCGGCCTCGAGCAGTTTACCGATGCGTGCGTGCAGGACCCGCGGGTGCAGGCGCTGCGCCGCAAGGTCAGCGCGACTGGTGATGCAAGCATCGCCACGACCGCTGCTGCCGTTGCGATCACGACCGCAGACGGCGCCGTTCACAGCCTCACGCAAACCGCGGCGCGCGGCAGCGACGACAATCCGATGAGCGATCGCGATCTAGAAGACAAATTGCGCGACGCCGCCGCGGGCTGGAATCCGCGCCACGACATCGCGCCGCTGATCGAGGCGATCTGGCGCGTTGATGAGAGTGAGGACGTGTCACGGCTTGCGACGATGACCGTGCCGCGCGAATAACGCCGGCTTTCAGGTAACGGCCATCGCCGTTTGCGGGGGCTCTTTTGTGGCAGCGCGGGCCATTGTCGCGGGATGCGCCGGCCTCGGCAATTCGAGGTTCTCGCGCAGCGTGGGGCCCTCATATTCAAGACGGAACAGGCCGCGGCGCTGCAGCTCCGGGATCACCAGTTCGACGAACTCATTCAAGCTTGTCGGCAGCGACGCCGGCATGATGTTGTAGCCGTCGGCGCCGCCGCTGCGGAATCGTTCCTCCAACTGATCGGCGATCTCAGCCGGCGTACCCACGACGATCCAGTGGCCGCGGGCCCCGGCAATGCGCAGATAGACCTGGCGCAGTGTCAATCCTTCTTTCCGCGCCATTTCGGTGATCAGCGCCGCTCGGCTCTTGCCACCATTCGAATCCGGGAGGTCGTTCGGAAATGGGCCGTCCAGCGGATAGCCTGTCAGATCGACGCCCCCGAGCATGTCCGACAACAGCGACAGGCCGACCGCGGGATGGATCAACGATTGCAACTGGTCGACCTTGTCCGCCGCTTCCCGGGGCGTTCGCCCGACGATGGGCATGACCCCAGGCAAGATCTTAAGGTGCTCCGGCTTGCGGCCGTATTTGGCCATGCGGCTCTTCAGGTCCGCGTAGAACGCCTGCGCCTGATCGAGCGTGCGCTGCGCCGTGAACACGACATCGGCGGTTTCGGCAGCGAGGTCCATTCCGGTGTCGGAGGAACCGGCCTGCACGATGATCGGATATCCCTGCACCGGCCGCGCCACGTTGAGCGGACCGCGCACCCGGAACCAGCGGCCCTTATGATTGAGCATGTGGAATTTCGATGGATCGAAATAGCGGCCGGATTCCTTGCTGCGGAGAAAAGCATTGTCCTCCCAGGTATCCCAGAGTCCTTTCACGACCTCGGCGAATTCGCGGGCGCGATCGTAACGCTCGGCATGGGGCACATGGGCGTCGAGACCGAAATTGAACGCCTCGTCAGGACTGGAAGACGTGACCAGGTTCCAGCCCGCGCGGCCGCCGCTGAGATGATCGAGCGAAGCGAACTTGCGGGCGATGTGGAACGGTTCGTTATAGGTCGTGGTCGCCGTGGTCACCAGTCCGATCCGGTCGGTCACGACGGCGATTGCCGACAACAGCGTCAGCGGTTCGAATTGACCGGTGTATTTAGGCGTATAGCTCCACGCCTCGACATTCGCCGCGTCGCGGGCGCCAAGCGTATCGGCGAAGAAAATAAAATCGAGCCTGCCCTCCTCGGCCTTGCGCGCGAGATCGATGTAGTGGCGCAGATTCATGCCGCCGTCAGCCTGCGCTAGCGGATGTCGCCAGCCGCCGAGGTGGTGCCCGGTCGGATACAGAAAGGCGCCAAGCTTCATTTTACGGGCGGTGTCGTTCGTCACAGCAGACCCTCGCCTTCGGGCTTCATAGCGTGAAGACTATACCTAGCAGGCGCCGCGTTAAAGGCGGGCGCGTACCGTACTGCTCGCGGTTCCCCGACTTGCCGTGCGCCTGCTTTTGACGGCAATGTACCATCGTTGCGAGTGTGGCGGCGAGAGTCCACACCGGGCGCGATCGCCGAACGCGATCGTATAAGGGGAAGAAGCGTCCATGAATACGGCAGTCAACAGCAAGCGGGTGTTCTACGTCGCGCCGCACCGGCCGCAGGGCTTTGCCGAGATGCTCGGCAAGCGTGACGACGTCCGGCTCGACATGCTGGAGCAGAAGACCCCGGACGATGCGGCGCTCGAGATCTTGTCCGCCGCGCACGCCTATCAGATCGGCTCTGCCCGCGACGAACTGGTGCGCCATTATCAGGTCGGCGCCGAGCTTTTGGGCCGCGCGCCGAACCTGCTGATCGCCTCGACCAACGGTGCCGGCTACGACACCGTCGACGTGCGGATGTGCACCGAGCGCGGCATCCTGGTCGTTAACCAGTCGGGCGGCAATGCTGAGGCTGTCGCCGAGCACGTCATCGGCATGATGCTGTGCCTGGTCAAGCGCGTCGGCGAGACCGACCGGGCGCTGCGTGCAGGCACCATCGGCAACCGCGCCGACTATATCGGCCGCGAAGCCTATGGTCGCACGCTCGGCATCGTCGGCCTCGGCAATGTCGGCCGGCGCATCGCCGAACTCGCCGGCGGCTTGTTCAAGATGCAGGTGCTGGCCTACGATCCTTACCTCTCCGCCGATGTCGTGCGCGCCCGCGGCGCCACCAAGGTCGAACTCGACGACCTGATGCGCCGCTCCGATTTTGTGTCGATCAACTGCCCGCTGACGCCCGAGACCCGCAACCTGATCGGCGAGAAGCAATACGCGCTGATGCAGCCGACCGCCTATTTCATCACTTCGGCGCGCGGCTCGATCCACGACGAGGCGGCGCTGGAGCGGGCGCTGCGCGACAAGAAGATCGCCGGCGCCGGCCTCGACGTCTGGGAGAAGGAGCCGCCGCCGGCGGCGCATCCGCTGATGAAATACGACAACGTCATGGTCACCCCGCACATGGCGGGGGTGACGCGGGAATCGCGCGCCCGCATGGGCCAGATCGCCGCCGAACAGATGCTCGATGCGCTCGACGGCAAGCCGGTACCGCGCATCGTCAATCCGCAGGTGTGGCCGGACTACGCCCGGCGCTTCGAGAAAACGTTCGGTTTCAAGCCGGCGCCGCCGCCGGACGAGCCGAACTGGCATGAGTTCGAGAAATAAGCCCATGCGCCACCGCGCCACGCGATCGTGCTCTCGACGACCGTCGTAGCGGCGGTGTAATCAATTCAACAAGAAATCCGCACGGGAGGGACCCTTGCTCCATCAACTTACGAAAGCCGGCCTGGCCGGCCTGCTGCTCGCATCAAGCCTCGCCGCGCACGCATTCGCACAGGAAACGCACGCCTGGCTCGACCCGAAGCTGCTTGCCGCCGCCAAGGCCGAGGGCGGCACGATGACGATCTACTCGTCGACCAACGAGGGCGAAGGCCTGCCGCTGTGGGCGCTGTTCACCAAAGCCACCGGCATCAAGGTCAATTACGTGCGCGGCTCGGACGCCATCCTGATGTCGCGCATGATGCTGGAATATCGCGGCAACCAGAAATCCTGGGACATCGCGCAGACCGCGACCATCAACAAGATGCTGCCGCAGCTTTTGCTGCAGTTCGATCCGTCCGAGGCGAAGAACATCATGCCGTCGGCGCGCGATCCCGACCGGCGCTGGTACGGCCTCTACGCCAACTACAACACGCCGGACTACAACATCCAGCACGTCAAGGCGTCGGACCTGCCGAAGACCTACGCAGACTTCGCCAAGCATCCGGAATGGGCTGGCCATGTCGCGATCGACGGCACCGACAATGAATGGCTCAAG
Organism: uncultured Alphaproteobacteria bacterium; assembly: GCA_963729965.1. Classification (GTDB taxonomy): domain Bacteria; phylum Pseudomonadota; class Alphaproteobacteria; order Rhizobiales; family Xanthobacteraceae; genus BOG-931. Next base: position 164,079 of record CAVSPX010000002.1, on the reverse strand, counting down.
GCCATGTTCGAATATTACGGCGACGACAAAGCCACGCAGATCGTCAAGGACATCGTCGCCACGGTGAAGCCGATCATCACCAACGGTCATCTGGCGGCGGCGCGCTCAGTCGGCTCCGGCGAATACTGGCTGGGGCTCAACCAGTACACCAACCTCGCGCTCAACGTGAAACTCGCCGGCGGGCCGATCGACTATTTCGTGCTCGACCCGGTGACCTTGTTCTTTGGCCAGGTCGGCGTCAGCGCGCGAGCGCCGCATCCGAACACGGCGCTGCTAGCCGCGAACTTCATGCTGAGCAAGGAATGCGAGACGTTTTTGACCAAATTCGGCCGGATCCCGACGCGCCCGGATGTCGAGTCCAATCCGCCCGGCATCGTCAAGCAGATGAACGCCAAGAAGGTCCTCACCGTGCTGATCTCGCCCCAGGAAGAGGCGAAGTGGCAGCGCAAGTTCAACGAGCTGTTCAAGGGGCAGTGATTGCTTGCGCCATATAATGAGCCGTCACCCTGAGGTGCGAGCGAAGCGAGCCTCAAACGGCGACGGCCAAGGTGCTTGCGCCGGCGTCCTTCGAGGCCCGTGCCGCGCACGGGCACCTCAGGATGACGGAATACTGGAGTGTCGCGCGTGACGGCTGCGCAGTTTGTGCCCGGTGTTCAGCCTGCGGATGAATCCGCACCGCGCTGGCGGCGGCCGAACTTTTTGCTGATCGTCTGCGTCGCCATCGGACTGTGGCTGGTGCTGGTGCCGCTCGCCGGCCTGCTGCTCACCGCCTTCACCGAAGATACGGGATTGGGCTTCGGCGCATTCACGCTTGATAATTTCGTCGAGGCCTATTCGGGCGCGCGCCTGTTCAGGCTGATCGGCAATTCGGTGATCTATGCGGCCGGCACCGCCATCGTCACCTTCGTGATCGGCGGCTTCGTCGCCTGGGCGGTCGAGCGCACCGACGCGCCAGGCGCGATGCTGTTTCATAATCTTGCACTGCTGTCGTTCGCCATTCCCGGCCTGTTGATGGCAATGGCGTGGATTTTCGTGCTCAGCCCGAACATCGGCTGGGTCAATGCCGTGCTCAAATCGGCGTTCGGGCTGAAAAACGCGCCGTTCAACATCTACTCGATGGCCGGCATGATCTGGTCGCTGTCGAGTCATTATTTTCCGCTCGCCTATCTGGCGCTCGGACCGGCTTTGCGCGCGCTCGACGTGCGCATGGAAGAAGCGGGCCTCGTCTCCGGCGGCCGCTACTGGCAGGTGGTGCCGAAAATCACGCTGCCGCTCCTGCGCCCCGCCATCCTGTCCGGCCTGCTGCTGCTGTTCATCATGGGGCTGTCGTCCTACGAAGTGCCGCGCGTCATCGGCCTGCCGGCGCGCATCGAGGTGTTCACCACCCGGATCCAGAACGCCGCCATCGAGACACCGCCGGAATTCGGCGTCGCCAGCGCGCTCAGCCTGCTGCTGCTCGCCGTCTGCCTGGTCGCGGTCTATTTCTACCGCCGGGCGACGCGCAATGCCGAGGCCTTCGCCACCATCACCGGCAAGGGCTATATGCCGACCCGCATCGAACTCGGCCGCTGGCGCTGGCCGGTTTCGATCGCCATCATGCTGATGTTTCTGCTCACGCTAGGGCTGCCGCTGTTCACACTCGCCTGGCAGTCGTTCTTCTCGAACCTGTCGCAGCCGTTCATGAACTCGCCGCCCCAGGCGACGCTGGCGAACTACGCCTATATTCTGCGCTACCCGATCTTTCTCGACGCGGTGCGCACCAGCGTCGTGGCCTCGGCGATGGCCGCGACCATCGTGGTCGTGCTGACCATGGTGATGGCCTGGATCGCTCGCCGCTCGACGTCGCCCTTCGCCTGGCTGCTCGACGCGTTGGCATCAGCGCCGATCGCGATCCCGAGCGTCATCATCGGCGCCAGTATCCTGTTCACCTACCTGGTGATCCCGATCGGCGTTTACGGCACGATCTGGATCCTGCTGATCGCCTATGTGACGCTGTCGCTGCCTTACGGCATGCGCTTCGCGTCGAGCGGAATTACGCAAATCCACCGCGAGCTGGAAGAAGTCGCGGCCGTGTCCGGCGCTCGCACCGGGCAGGTGCTGCGCCGCGTGCTGCTGCCGCTGTTGCTGCCGTTCCTGCTCGCCGCCTGGATTTACGTGTTCGTGCTCTCGGTGCGCGAACTCGGCGCCTCGATCTTCCTGGTCGGGCCCGGCGTCAACGTGCTCGCCACCATCAGCCTGACGATGTGGGAGGAAGGCGGCAGCTACGGCGCGGTGGCGGCGCTCGGCATCATCCAAATCCTGCCGCTGCTTGTCATTGTCGCCGGCTTGCGCTTTCTGGAGACGCGGGTGCAGCGGCACTCGCGCGGCGGCGCGGCGAAAGCGGCGGCGGGCTGAGCAGATGTTCACGATCGAGAATTTGCAGAAGTCCTATACCGCCTCCGGAGCCGAGGTGCGGGCCGTTGACGGCATCAGCCTCGATGTCGAGACCGGCAAGCTGATCACGCTGCTCGGTCCGTCGGGCTGCGGCAAGACCACGACGCTTCGCTGCCTCGCCGGTCTGGAGCGGCCGCAAGTCGGCCGCATCGTCATCGGCAATCGCACGGTATTTGATTCGGCGAAGAAGATTTTCGTTCCGGCCAGTGATCGCGGCATCGGCATGGTGTTCCAGTCCTACGCGATCTGGCCGCATATGACGGTGTTCGAGAATGTCGCCTTTCCGCTGCGGGTATCGCGCACGAAAAAATATTCCGCGGCCGAGATCACCGAGCGCGTCTCACGCATGCTCGACATGGTGCAGCTCACCGGCTACGCGCGGCGGCCGGCAACGCAGCTGTCCGGCGGCCAGCAGCAGCGGCTCGCCTTCGCCCGCGGCCTGGTGCACGAGCCGGCGATCCTGCTGCTCGACGAGCCGCTGTCCAATCTCGACGCCAAGCTGCGCGAGCAGATGCGGCTGGAGCTCAAACGCCTGCAGCGCACGCTCGGCATCACCACGGTCTATGTGACCCACGACCAGTCCGAGGCGCTGGCGCTGTCCGACGAGATCGCGGTGTTCGACACCGGCCACATCGTGCAGCGCGGCACGCCGCAGCAGATCTACCGCGAGCCCAAAACGCCGTTCGTCGCCGACTTCGTCGGCTCGGCGAATTTCTTGCCCGGCACGGTGCGCGGCGTGGACGCCGGCCTCACCGCAGTCGAGACCGCGCATGGCGTGATGCGTTGTCAGTTCGCCGAGCCGATCGGTACCGGCATGAAGGCGTTCGTCACCGCACGGCCGGAAGACATAATCTTATATGGCGGGACCGCCAGCCCGCCGGATGGCGCCAACGCGCTTAAAGGAAAGATCGTCAACCGGGTGTTTCTGGGTGAGGTGGTCGACTACATCGTCGACCTAGGCGACCGCGAACTGCGCGCACGCGTGCGCAGCGACGACTTTCAGATCGGCCAGGCGGTCACTCTCGGCGTGCCGCCGCAGAAATGCGTGGGGCTGGCAGGGTAATACACGTCACTCCGCAGAGCGCGCACGCGCCAATCGCCCGGCTCGCCCGCACGCAACGGCGATTCCTCAGGCATTCTCCTTTTCCACGGCCCGCTCGCCGCGCATCTTGATTTTTTTCTTGAGCAGGGCGAGTTCCTCGTCGGTCAGTTCCTCGACCGCGATCATGACATTGCGCGCCTTGCTCGCGAGGATCAATTCATCGAGCTTGAGCTGAATGGCCGTCGTATCCCGGTTTTGCGTGGCCTGGATGAGAAAGACCATCAGGAAAGTGATAATCGTCGTTCCGGTATTGATGACGAGTTGCCACGTATCGCTGTAATGAAACAGCGGCCCCGTCACCGCCCATACCAGGACAACGGCGACAGCAGTACTGAACGTGGCCGGCCGCCCGGAATAATAGGCGGTCTTGACCGCCAGCGCCCTGAACCAATCGGCATGGCCCTTGGCGGCCGTCCCGCCCATCGACGACGCTGCAATTGAGCCGCGCATTGCTGACCTCTCGTTGACTGCACGAGCGCAACGCGAATATGATCCTAAAGTTCCATCCGGGCCAGATCAGTCCGCCTGCCCAGGGGTTTGGGCCGCAGCACCATTTACCCCGTATACTCCAGAATGTGCATCCCCTGCCCCCAGCGGTCGATCAGATAAAGCCGCCCCTCGTCGTCGGCCCCGATGTCGTTTGACTGGATGCCGGGCGCGCCTTCCGCCGTTTCGGGCACATAGCAGCCGACTTCCTTCGGGTGCAGCGGATCGGCGACGTTCACTGCACGCAGGCCGGCGTTGAAATAGGTGAGAAACACGACGTCCTTCCACGGCCCGCTGGTGGGAAGGTTTTCCAGAATATTATGCGCGCCGAACCGGCCGGGGCGGTCGTAGTATTTTTCGCGATCCGGCATGAAGGTTGCGATCGGCACCGGGTTGGTCTCGTCGCGCGCGTCGATGATCCACATGAACTGCGCGTCCCAGTATTTCTGCTTGGCGCGCGCCTCGTCGGTGGCGACGAGATACGGCCGATCGCCGATCGGCCACAGCGTATGGTTGGAGCCGGGAAACGGCGGCGCCCATTTGGTGTGGCCGACGAGGCGCATATTGCGCAGATCGGTGCAGTCGATGATCGAGATGCCGCCGCCCCACCACGCGCAATACATGCGGTTGTCGCGGATCATCGGCGGCCCATGCAGGGTGGTCGCCTCCTCGGCTGGATGCGGATCGTTGCCGACCTCGTCGGAATCGGTCTTCATCCACGGCAGGCCCCAGATGCTGATCACCTCGGGCTTGAGCGGGTCTTTGATGTCGAGCGTCCAGATCACGCGCTTCGACCAGCCCGGTGCATCGTTCGGCATGAAGGCGAGCCTGCGGGCAAGATCGACGCCGAAGCGGTGCGGGCCCGAGCCCGGCATGTCGTAGAAACCGATCGGCTTCGGCGCCGACGGCGTCGACACGTCGAAGATGAAGAAGCCGGCGCGCGCATTCTTGCCCTTGTCGCCGGCGAGCCGCTCCGAGTTCACGTAAAGCAGATCGTCGCCGACAATGCGGAGCTTGTGGCAATGAATGCCCGGCGGCGCGCGGAATTCGCCGACCTTTCGCGGCTTTTTTGGATCGCGAACGTCGTGCACGGTAAAGCCTTCGGGGCCGTTATAGCTTGAGCCGCCAACTGCGCCGACGTAAGCGTGGCCCTTGTGCACCTGTACCAGGGAGCCGCCGCCCCAGGCCGCCGCCGGATCGTGGCCGATGAGCCGGAAGTTTTTGGCCTCTTCGGGATAGGTGGCGGGCATGGCGACTCCCTTTTCGCTTTCGTCATGCCCAGCCTTATGCCGGGCATCCACGTCTTTTGCGCGGACACATTAAAGACGTGGATGGCCGGGACAAGCCCGGCCAAGACATGGAATGAACGTGACGCGGATTATTGCTTCAGCATCTTTAATGCGCGCTGATAATAACTCAGGTCGATATAGCGCTGGGGGTCGGCCGGCTTGCCACCTTCGACCTCCGCGCGCAGCGCCAGCACGTTCCTAAATCCTTCGAGATCGAACTTGGCGTCGGCATTGAAGCCGAAGCCGGGCTCGGCCATCAGCGCCACGCTCTTGGCGGCGATGTCGGGCGGCAGCTTGAAATTCTCCACCAGAATCGCGGCTGCGGCGGCGCGGTTCGCCGGGTCGAGCGACCAGCGCAGTGCCTCGATGTAGGCCGCAAGGTATTGTTCGAGCGTGTCCGCATGCTCGCGCGCCCAGGCGCGGCGCACGAACGTGCCGCCGGCCTGATAGGGACCGAGCATATCGGTGGTGCGGCCGAGGCTGTGCAGACCATGCGCGGCGGCCTCGAGCGAGAACGGCAGGTTGAGAATGGCGCCGGCATTGTTCTTATCGTCGAACAGCGCCTTGAGCCGGCGCGAGCCGTTGCCCACCGCATTGAGCGTGTAGTCCGTTCCGGCTTTCAGGCCATGCTGCGCCAGGATTTTCTTCGCCTGCAGCGCATAGGCGGTGTTGGTGGCATCGACCACGATGGCGTGGCCGCGGATATCGGCAAAGTCCTTGATGGCGTTCTGCACGTAGAATTCATTGGTGCCGGAATCGCCGCCGCCAACTATGACGATGTCGACCTTGGCGACATCGATCATCGCCACCGCGTTGTCGACGGCCGCCTGCACGATGTCGACAGTGCCGTCGGCGAGCGCCGTGCGCTGCGCTTTGGAGCCCTTGGTGAATTGCAGGTCGACCGTGAGGCCGTGCCGGGCGAAGAAGCCGTGATCGCGCGCCACGAAAAACGGCAGGGCGCGAGCGGTCGGAAAGGTGTTGACGTGGAGCAGGACGGGGTCGGCTGCGCTGGCCGCCGATCCGGCGAGGCTTAACGCAGCCACCATGGCGATCGTGCGGCCGACCATGATTTCTCCCTTGGCATCGAAACTGCTTTATTGTCATCATCCGCAAAAGCGACAGCGGATGATCCAGTAATCCCAGCGCCTCAAATTATGCAAGGCCCGCTGGCGATTACCGGGTGGCCCGCCTTCGCGGGCCACGACAGGGCAAGGTATTTTAGTGACCGACCGCAATTCTTCTGCCGCTGTCTTGCCTGCCAATCCTAGTAGCGCGGAGCTCTTCGGCCATCCCAAGGGCCTGACCTTCCTGTTTTCTACCGAGATGTGGGAGCGCTTTTCGTTCTACGGCATGCGCTCGCTGCTCGTGCTCTATATGACCAAATATCTGCTGCTGGCGGACCATTCCGGCGGCGTGATCGGGCTGGCTGGCCTCAGGCGTGCGCTTGAAGCCGTGTTCGGTCCACTGCCGGTGCAGCCGCTATCCTCGCAGATCTGGGGTTTCTACACCGCACTGGTCTATTTCACGCCCATCTTCGGCGGGCTTTTGGCCGATCGCGTGCTGGGCCGCCGCCACACCGTCGTGATCGGCGCCGTGCTGATGGCGATCGGCCATTTCATGATGGCGGTCGAGCCGCTGTTTCTGTTCGCGCTGTTGTTTCTGATCCTCGGCAGCGGCTGTTTCAAGCCTAACATTTCCACGCAGGTCGGCGGTCTTTATCCGCCGGGCGATCACCGCCGCGACCGCGCCTATTCGATTTTCTATGTCGGCATCAACATCGGCGCGTTCCTGGCGCCGCTGGTGTGCGGCACGCTCGGCGAAGAGGCTGGCTGGCATTATGGCTTCGCCGCCGCCGGCGTCGGCATGTGCATCGGGCTTGCCATTTATCTGTACGCACTGCCGCTATTGCCGCGCGATGATGTTCCGCCCTCTGCCGAAAGCGGAGGTCTCGCGAGCGTAGCGAGCGAGGGAGGAGTCGACCTGGCGGCGCCGCCACAGCTCCTTTCAGTTGGAAGCGCTCCAACGCTCACGCGCGATGAATGGCGCGCCATCGTAGCGCTGCTCGTTTTGTTCGTCCCGAACACGCTGTTCTGGTCGACCTACGAGCAGATGGGCAACACGACGATCCTGTGGATCGACGCCAATGTCGATCGGCACATCGACCTGTTCGGCTGGATCGCGCAAATCCCGACCACGTCGTTCCTGGCTTTCAATCCGTTCATGATCTTTGCCTTCACGCCCTTCGTCGTGACCCTGTGGGCGCGGCAGGCCGCTCGCGGCACCGAGCCTTCAACGATTACCAAGATGGCGCTGGGCTGCTTTGGCGTGACCATCGCCAATCTCATCAAGGCTTTTGCCGCCTGGCAGGCCGGCAGCGGCCAGGCGAGCTGGCTGTGGGTGCTGGCGTCGATCGCCGTGATTACCGTCGGCGAACTCTATCTGTCGCCGGTCGGCCTGTCGTTCGTCACCAAGGTCGCGCCGGCGCGGCTGCTGTCGATGCTGATGGGCGTGTGGCTCGCAACAAGCTTCACCGGCGGCTTTCTGGCCGGCTGGCTCGGCAGCTTCTGGAGCACCATGGCGAAGCCTGAGTTTTTTCTGATGATCGCCGCGATCAGCGCGCTCGCCGGGGTGATGATCTTTATCTGCCGCTGGCCGCTCCGTGGCGCGGTGCGAGAATAGGCGCTCGAGGCCGAACGCTAGAGGTCCTGCGTCGCGACCTCGTGGGGGGCAGCCGCGTCGCCGGTCTCGCGCCCATCCGTCAAGCCGCTACTCTCCGGCGGCAGCCCCAACTCGCACGCCTTGATCTGCAGAGCGAGATATTTGGAATAGATCCGGCACTGGGCAAAGCTGCCGGCGATGAACCACAGACCCGGCTGCGGCGTGCGTACGAACATGTTGCGCAGTTCCTGGCTGTCGCCGAAACCCCAGATCGGGCCGACGCGGCGCGCAACGTCGGCACCAAACAGCTTGCCGACCAGATGCTCCTGTCCCTTATAGCCGGTCGCCAGCACGATCAGGTCGGCCGCGAGCAACTCACCGCTTCGCATCCGCGCGCCCTCGGCGACGAATTCAGCGATGTCGGAAAATTGCGCCAGCGCCACCTCGCCTTTGACGATCAAATCGGAGCAGCCGACGTTGAAATAATAGCCGCCGCCGCGAGTCAGGTACTTGAACTGCCAGCCGGAGCCGTCGTCGCCGAAGTCGAGCTTGAAGCCGCGCTGCGCGAGACTGTCGAGCAGCGGCTGGTCCAGCCGTTTGGCTTGTTCCGTCAGCTTGATGTGACTTGTCTTGGCAAGCGGCAGCGGCATCGACATCGTGATGAGGTCGCAATCCTCGATCGGCGGCCCTTCGTCGTAGAGCGCATAAGGCAATTGCGCGCTCGGTTCGACATTGACCACCATGGTCGAACTGCGCTGCACCAGCGTGACGCTGGCGCCGCTCCCGTGCAAATCCTGGGCGACATCGTGACCACTGTTGCCTGACCCGATGACCAAGGCCTTTTTGCCTTTCCAGGCGTTGCCGCGGCTGTATTGGCTTGAATGCAGAATCGTGCCGGCAAAATCGCGCAGGCTCGGGACAGTCGGAAGATTGGGGATGCCGCTGACGCCGGTCGCCATGACGATGTGGCGCGGATGCAGCTCGCGCGTCGTCCCGTCGGCGCGGCGAACCGTTACCGACCAGCGCGACGCCACGTCGTCGAAGGTTCCACCCTCGAAATCGCACGCAGTCCAGTAGTTGAGCTCCATGCTCTCCGCATAGGCTTCGAACCAACCGGCAACCTTGTCCTTCGGGAGATACGCCGGCCAATTGGGCGGAAACGGCATGTAGGGCAGATGATTGACGTGGGTCTGATTGTGCAGGACCAGCGCGTGATAACGGTTACGCCAATTGTCACCGACACGTTGCTCGCGATCGACGACGAGCGTGTCGACCTGCAATTGGCCGAGCCGTGCGGCAGCGGTCAGCCCGGCCTGGCCGCCTCCGACCACAAGGACGGCAGGGTCGCGGTCCGCGTAGGCAGCGACAGCGACCCGCTCGTCGAGCCAATTCGGCCCGTGAAAGTCGCGTGAGTACACTTTGCCCAGCACGCGCCAACGGCCAAGCCGTTCTTCATGTCCCTTGATCTCTTCGAGCACCGTCAGAAGCGTCCAGGCCTTTGGCACTCCGTCGTTGGAAGGGTCCGGGACAAGCCGCAACACGCCGCTGCCGCGACCTTCGGCGGTTTCGAAGCGGAAGATGGCTTCGATCGCCGTCACGCCGACGCGAGTCACGCGGCGGGGCGGCGTGCGTTGCCGATCGATCTCGAACCCGTGCGGGCGGACACGCGACGCGCTCGCGCACAAGCTTTTGGCGATGGCGTTCGCGCCCGCTGCGGTCTCGATCTGCCACGCAAATGAAAGTACGTCGCGCCAATAGCTGTCGGGGACAAACAGGCGCTTAAGCGCATTGCCATTGCGCGCCAGCAGCGCGCCCTGGAACGCGGCGAGCCAATTCTCCACGTCAGCCGTTATTGTTTCAGTCACGGTCACTTCGTCGCCTCGTGCCGTAATTTACTAAGCAAGGCGACTGCGCGCCACCGGCAATTTTACGACAGCCACGCCTTCATCGGCTCGGCGACGCTTCAATGCGGCACGCGCGGCAGGCCGGCCATGTCGATGATGCGCGAATAGACCGGCATGTCCTTGCGGATGCTGTCCAGCGCCTGCTCGGGCGTGGTCCCGACCGAGTCGATCCCGAGCTTGGCGAAATTGGCAACGACGGTCGGATCGTGCGCGACGGTCTGCAGCGCATCCGCCAATCGCTTTTTTACCTCCGCCGGCACGCCGCCGGTGACCGCATAGCCGTTCCAGGCGACGTATTCGAAGCCCGGGACGGTCTCCGCGACCGTCGGTACGTTCGGCAGTTGCGGCATGCGTTTCGGGGTCGATACCGCCAGTGCCTTCACGCTCCCGCTTTTCACCGGCTCGATCAGATCCGACGAATTGCCAAAATGCATATCGACCGATTTGGCGAGAACGGCCTCCAGAGCGGCCTGCCCGCCGCGGAACGGCACGTGCACCATGTTCAGGTTTTCCATGCCGGCAAGGTACGCGGTGGATAGATGATTGTTGGTGCCGGTACCGCCGCTTGAATAGGTTATCTTGCCGGGGTGGGCTTTGGCGTAGGCGATGAAGTCGGAGAGCGTCGCATACGGCGCGTCCTTGGCCACGACCAGAATCATGCCGTTCGTGCCGGTGATGCTGACAGGCACGAGATCCTTCAGCGGTACGTAGTCGACCTTTTGCACAAACGGCAGCACGGTGAAGAGCGTGCTGCCGACAAACAGGATGGTGTAGCCGTCCTGAGGCGCGTGAACCGCATAGTTGACGCCAATGGCGCCGCCGGCGCCCGGCTTGTCTTCAACGACGAAAGTCTGGTGCAAGATTTTCCCGAGCCGATCGGCGGTGAGGCGCGCCATGAGGTCAGTAACGCCACCGGCGCCGTATGGGACGATAACCCTCACGGTGTGATCGGGCCATTGCTGGGCCATGCACGCAGGTGCGAACAACAGTGCGCATAGTGCGGTCGCCGCGACCAGTAGACGTTTCGAAAACATCACTTTCTCCATTTTGGGCGGCGCAGTTTCTCGGCGCACTGGACCGGCCGTGTTGTTCGGTTTCACTCACCGTGGAACATAGACCCAAAGATCGACCTGGATGCGGGCGCCCGGTATTGGCAGCCACGGCACCTCGACCGGAGAAAGTGGCAGCGGCGCGTGCACGAGCGCCTCGTCCCAGATTTCCAGTGTTGCGGGCAGGTCGGAGAGATCGAGATGGAATTGCTGTATACGGACAGCATTGCGCAGCGACGTGCCGGCCGCACGGCAGATCGCCTCGGCCTGACGGATGATGGAACGCAACTCGGCCTTGACCGGAATTCCGTAAAAGGGCTGGCGCACGTCGGTGCGCGCTTCATTGATGAGCCGGCCATCCTCGACCGCCATCAGCCCGGACAGGAATAAGAGATCGCCGCATTTGATGGCGGAAACCCAGCCGTCAAACAGCGGCGGCTCGGGACCGCGGATCACTTCGCGCCTGGTCGCGCCGGCACTCGCCAGCGAGATGGTGTTGATCTCGATGCGCAGGTCATTAATGACGAAGCCGGGGTTGCGCGTCGCGATGATGGTCGTCGCCGGCGGTTTGCCGCGAAAGTGCGATAGCCACACTTCATTGAAGCCCGGCACGTCGTCCCGGTTGCTCAGATAGACCTGGGCTTTGACCACGCTGTCGAGCGCCGCGCCGGCGCCCTCCAGCGACGCCGTGAGCTTTTGTTTGATGATAAAATCGGTTTCAAGCTTGATCGGCCATTGCCGCCAGAAAGCGCGCGGATGGCGGACTGACGGATCGACCGGCCCCTCGCCGTCGCGCAACGCCTCGGCGGTCTGGCCTGGAACGAAGCGGAAGTCGCCGGCACTCAAGGCCGGGCTGTAGCCTGAGACGGCCGAAATGTCATAGCTCGGGCGAAAAGATTCGTGTTTCACCGCCGTGCCCGAGCCCGGCACGACGGCCATGACCTGGATCTCGATCGACTGATCGGTGCGCGAGAACCGTTGATGCAGGTTCGATGTCGACGGCGGAATCTTGCTGCCGAAAATCTCGTGCCGCACCTCGTGATACGGATGCATCGCCTTTTCGGTGGTGTAGTATTGATCGACCCTCACCACATCGGCGACGCCGGCACCCGCCGCGGTCAGCACTTCCTTGACGTTGGCATAGAGGCGACGCGCCTCGCGCTTGTAGACCGACTCGCCGTTGAGCGGATGATCGGCCTGCACCACTTCGGGCGCGACACCGTTCCGATAGTCGGTCGCGGCCTGGCCTGTTGCGAACAGCCAGCGTCCGGCCCGCACGCCGCGCGCGAGGCGAAAGTCGGTATGGGGAAGGGCAACCGGCAACAGCGGCTCGACGGCGGCCGATGTGTTTTCAGAAGGCGGCGCAGCATGAGTCATTGATCGTCCTATCCTCAAGCGCGCGCGGTCACATTGTGGATCTGCTTGCCGTTCGCCACCATGACGAACATAACCTCAGCTGGGCTTGGTTTTATTGCCGTTGATCACGTCGTAGAGGTTGCAGGCAATGCCCGTCGCCTCATAGCCGTCCTGACCCGTCGCCTGCGCGATAGCAAACATTTGGGAGGCGAGGCCGACAAACGGCATCGGGACCTCCATCTCGCGCGCCATATCGAGCCCGAAGCCCACGTCCTTTGGCATCCAGGACTTGCGCGGCTTGAACTTGCGGCTCACCAAAATTTCCATGATGCGCCGGGTCGCCACTGAATCCTGCTGAGAGTTCTTGATAATGGTCTGAAATGTTGCCTCCTCGAGACCGCCCTTCCTGAGCCAACAGCAGATTTCAACAAGGCTCAGGTGTTGGACGGCGGCCAACATCGCCATGGCGTTCTTGACCAGCTTGGCGTTGCCGAGTTCGCCGACGTGAAGAATGGATTTGCCCATCGCCTTGAATATCGGCTGATGCTCGTCGAACAACGCCTTGGAGCCCGACAGCCAAAGCGCCAGCTGACCGGCCGCCGCGACCTCCTCGACGCCTCCGGCCGAAGCGTCGACCACGGTCCAGCCCTTTTTGTTGAGCTCACCGCTGACGCCGACGATGGTCGCTTTATCGATGCTGCTAAAATCGATCCACACCTTGGTGCCGGCGGTCGCCTCGGCGAGCCCACCCTTGCCGAGGCCGACGGCCCTGACTGCATCGTTGTTCGGCAGCATCGAGAGCACGAGCTCGCACGATTCGGCCACTGCTTTGGGCGAATCCTTGTACTGTGCGCCTTCGCCCTCCAGTCCCTTGGCCTGCTCGCGCCTCAGATCGTTCACGACAAGACGATAGCCGGCCTTGATCAGGTTGGCCGCCATGCCGCTGCCCATGCCGCCGGTGCCGATGAAACCTACAGTCTTCATGCCTCACACCTCCTGGATCGGCGCCTTGGCGCGCCTTGCCTGCGTCTCGGCAGCGTCCACGACCAAATTGCCGCCATCGCGCTTGAGCACCACGCCATAGTCACGCTCCGCCGTCTCGGGCGACGCCAGCCCTTCGCTCACGTCAGCGAGCACGCGTTCGGGCGGCCGCGCCAACGGATCGCCGTAGCCGCCTCCGCCCGGCGTATCGAGGCGAAAGGTGTCACCTTCCTTCAGCGGATAATCGGCGTAGCGCGTCGGCAGGCGCTTGGCGCTATTGGTGTCGGGATTGATCCAGATATCGCCGGGCCGGCCGTCGCGGCCGCCTTCCATGCCGTGTGGTGGAATGATGTGCTTCATCGAGCGGATGGAGAAGCGCGCGTCGGCAAGATTGAGATATTCGCGGCGCACGCCGAGCCCGCCGCGATAATGTCCTGGCCCGCCCGAATCGCGAATGAGTTCGAAGCGGACGACACGAGTCGGAAATTCGCTCTCGATGATCTCGATCGGCGCGATGCGGGCGTTGCTCTGGTTGACGGTGATGACGGACGCGCCGTCCTTGGTGGGGCGCGCGCCGCCGCCGCCGGCGATGATCTCATACTGCACGTAGCCCTGGCCGGCGGAGGTGCTGCGCCCGCCGATGACGATGGAGCGGCTGCCTGAACCGTCGGCGCGCACCTTGTCCGGCACGATCGGCGCCAGCGCGGCGAACAGCGCATCGACCAGCGCATGCACGGTCGGATTATAGGTGTTGACCGGAGCCGGGAAGCGCGGATTGAGCACGCTGCCCTCGCGAGCTTCGATGGTGAATGCGCGCAACAGCCCGCTCGACACATACATGTGCGGGTCGATCATCGAGATCAGCGCGTAAGCGCAGGCCGCCTGCACCAGCGGCGGGCGGATGTTCGCCGGGCCGCGCGTCTGATCGGCGGAGCCGGAAAAATCGAAATGCAACCGGTCGCCACGCTTTTCCGCGACGACGTGGATGCGCACCGGCTTTTCCAGCTCGATGCCGTCATCGTCGACGAAGCGCTCTGCCTCGTAGCGGCCGTCGGCCCATTCGGCGATGGCGGCGCGCACGCGCGCCTCGCCGATCTCGAACAGGCGCGCAAAACTTTGCTCCACCTTGTCCCTGCCGAGCTTGGCGACAAGCTCGTTGAGCCGCCGCTCGCCCAGGCGGTCGGCGCCGAGCTGGCCGCGAATGTCGCCGAGTACGAGTTCCGGCGTGCGGCTGTTGGCGGCGATGATGCGGTCGATGTCGGTCTGCGGCTCGAACTTGCGCTGGTAGCGCACCGCCGGCAGATGCAGGCCCTCGTTGAAGGTCTCGCGCGCCTGACCGGAGCAGCTTCCCGGGACCGGGCCGCCGATATCGCCCTTGTGGGCGATCGAACCGCAAAAGCCGAACAGTTCGCCGCCGACGAAGGCCGGCGTCAGCACGCAGACGTCCGGCGCGTGCGGGCTGCCGCCCTGATACGGGTGATTGATCAGGAACGCATCGCCCTCCGCGATCGTGCCGGCGAATGCGTCGAGCACGGCGGCGCAGCAGGCCGGAAACGCGCCGATATGCAGCGGCAGCACGACATGCTGCGCCACCACCTCGCCCTTGGCGTTCATCAGCGCGCAGGAGGCGTCCTGCGATTCGCGCACGATGGTGGAGAAGCCGGTGCGGAACAGCGAGTTCTGCATCTCCTGCACGATGCCGGAGAGGCTTGCCTTGATGACTTCAAGATCGACGGCGTCGATGGGCATGCGCTTCTCAATTTGCTAAATTGTCATCATCCGCGAAAGCGGATGATCCAGTAAACTCGATCCGCATGAGCACAGAACGCTATTATTGGGTCTATATTCTTGCGAGCAAGATCGGCGGCACGCTGTGGATCGTCCGCCTTCGCGGACGATGACACGTAGAGGATGGAATGACGCATCATTAATCCTCCGTCACGATCAAATTCTTCCATTCGTCAACGCGTGCAGTCTGCCCCGCGCAGATGACGGTGGTGCAGTCGAACTGGTCGAGGATTGCCGGACCGCGCAAAGTCAACCCGACATCGAGTTTCTCACGCTGATAGACCGGACACGCCACGGTCTTGCCGCCGAAGCGCACCGGCCGCGTCTCGCGCAGCGCGTCGGCTAGCGTGCCGCCTTGCGGCTTGAACGCCGGCATCGCGACCGGCGGCACCAGGCCGATGCCGCGGACCCGGTATGACACGACTTCGACCGGCTCCTCCGGCGCGCTGTGGCCGAAGCGATCCTTGTGCTCGGCATCGAATTTCTTGCGCAAGGTCGGCAGCGCGGCGATTTCATCGGCGGTGCAGGACATCGTGATCTCGTAGCCCTGTCCGGCATAGCGCAGATCGAGCGCCCGCTCGATGCGGATGTCTTTCTCGGCAAAGCGGTCGCGCTGCAGGTCGCTCTTCGCCTGCGCCTCCAGCGGCGCGAACACGGCCTCGACGTCGCCGGGCGACAGGTTCGCGATGGGTATCATGCGCGAGCGGATATAATCGTGCTTCACGTCTGACATCAGCAGCCCGATGGCCGAGAACACGCCGGGATAGAGCGGCACGATGACGCCCGCCATGCCGAGATCGTGCGCCATACGCGCGGCGTGCAGCGGCCCGGCGCCGCCGAAAGCGAGCAGATGGAAATCCCGCAAATCGTGGCCGCGCATGGTGGAGATCGCCTTGATGGCTTCCTCCATCTTCACGTCAATGATACGCACGATGCCTTCGGCCGCCGCCGCCGTGTCGAGCGACAGAGGCTTGGCAACGCGCGCGACCGCGGCTTCCGCCTTGGCGTTGTCGAGCACCATGCGGCCGCCCAGAAAGTTATCGGCCGACAGATAGCCGAGGATGAGGTTGCAGTCGGTGATCGTCGGCGCCTCACCGCCGCGGCCGTAGCAAGCAGGGCCGGGCACCGCGCCCGCGCTTTGCGGGCCGACTTCCAGCACGCCGAAGCGGTCGACCTTGGCGATGGTGCCGCCGCCCGCGCTCACCGTGTTGATGTCCATCATCGGCACCGCGATGTCGCGGCCTTCGATCTTGCCGCGGCTTGAGAAGATCGGCTCGCCGTCCTTAATCAGAGCCACGTCGCACGACGTGCCGCCCATGTCGAAAGTGATGATGTTGCCGATGCCGCTCTGGCGGCTGGCATAGACGCCGGCGGTGACGCCGCCGGCCGGCCCGGACAGCACCGTGGTCACGGCGGTGCGCGCCGCCTCGCCGAACGTCGACATGCCGCCGTTCGACTGCATGATGTATTTCTGCCGGGTGGCGACACCGGCACCGTTGAGACGGCGATCGAGGTTGGCGATGTAGCGCGCGAGGATCGGCTGCAGATAAGCATTAATGACCGTGGTGGAGAGCCGGTAATATTCGCGGATCTGCGGCAGGATTTCCGACGACAACGATACGTTGCAGCCGGGCAATTCCTCGGCCGCGATGTCGCGTACGCGGGCTTCGTGTTCGGGATGCAGAAACGAGAACAAGAGGCAGACCGCGAGCGCCTCGATCTGTTTCGCCTTCAAATCGCGCAAGGTGGCGCGCAGTGCCGTCTCGTCGAGCGGCACCAGCACCTTGCCGCGGAAATCCACCCGCTCGGCCACCTCGCCGGTGCGGCTCTGCGGCACCAGCGGGGTTGGCTTGTCGTACATCACATCGAAGATCGCGGTGCCGTAGGGCCGCGCCTGTTCGGCGACTTCGTAGATGCCGCGAAATCCCTTGGTCACGAGCAGGCCGGTGCGTACACCCTTGCCCTCGAGCAGCGCATTAGTGCCGACCGTGGTGCCGTGACAGAAATAGCTGACCTCAGCCCCTGTATCCGCCATCGCATCGGAGCCGGATGGCGGCGCGATCAGCGCCTCGATGCCGGCCAAGATGGCCCGCGACGGGTCATCCGGGGTCGAGGGAACTTTGGTGATGGTAACCGCGCCGGTTGTCTCATTGAGATACACGAAGTCGGAGAAGGTCCCACCCGTATCGACCGCAACCCGGTACCGCGCCATTTCGCCGGCTTCTTTCAAGCGCAACATCGTCCCGAGGCGCCGAAATGCCCCGTTTTTGCCGCCGCTGACAAGGGGGGGCATGGCGCATCCCAGCCGTGCACCGCCGCAATGCCCTTCGAAAGTCTTTCAGTCCGGCGGCCAAAACCCGGCTCCCCAAAGCGACCGGAACATTTTACCTTACGGGACGTTCTACTTTGTTGGCACGGGTTAGGGCTATGCGCAGCCGGGGTCGGGCGGACTCCTTCATCATCATCGCATCACGGCGCGTCGCGGAGCCTTCCAACTTGCGGGGACGGTCCGTTTGAACGCGGCGGTGGCAGATTCGCGCTCGCATTCGGTGCGCTTTTATCTGGTGCTGCTGGCGCTCGCCGTCGCATTGCCGCTGGTTGCGCTCTCGTTCTACGTCAGCGCACGCGTCGCTGCGGCCGAGCGGGAGGCGACCGAGGCAGCGCTGCTCAACAACGCCGGATCGCTCGCCGCCGCGGTGGACCAGGAAATCCAAAAGCACATCGCAGTCGCCGCGACGCTCGCCCATTCCAAATCGTTGCTGGATCGCAATTGGTCGGAATTCTGGCAACGCGCCAAAGACTCGTTCGACGAGTTGCCGGATTCCTGGCTGATCGTGCTCGATCCCACCGGGCAGGTTTTGGTCAACACCCGCCTGCCGTTCGGTAGCGCGCTGCCTCGCCGCCCGTTATTCGCGGCCGAGCAGCAGGCGCTGCGCACCGGCAAGCCCGCCGTCTCAGACGTTGTCATGGGATACGGTACGCACCGCCTGAAGGCGTTTGCCGTCGTTCCGGTATTCCGCGACGGGCACGTTTCATATCTGATCGATATTACGTTGAGCCCCGCGCGGTTTGTCGTCCTGCTGCAGAATCAGAACTATCTGAAAGACTGGTTGGCCGCCATCGTCGATCACAGCAACCATTTCGTTGCCCGGCTGCCCGATGCGGAGGGGCCGAAGCTGGGCCGGCCGGCCAGCGCAGGCTGGCAGAATGCCATCCAGCACAATCCGTCCGGCGTGGTCTATCACGTCGCGACCGACGGCCACCGCATCATCGACGGCTACACGCATACGGCCTTTGGCTGGACGGTCGGTATCGGCATCCGCGAGAGCATTCTCAAAGCGCCGTTGCAGCGCACCCTGTGGATGCTGCTGGCGGCGTGCCTCGGCTGCATCGGCCTCGGCGTACTCCTCGCATGGCTGGTGGCGCGCCGTCTGCACCGTAGCGCCATGCAGTTGCAGAAGGCGGCAACGGCGATCGCGTCCGAACAGCCGCTGAATGTCGCGCCGACCGGCGTGCGCGAATATGACGACGCCGTCGCCGCGATTGCGGCTGCATCTCAGGCGTTGCACGCGCGCGCCCTGGAACGCGATCGCGCCGAGGCGGCGCTGGCGCGTAGCGCCGACGAGCACAACGCGCTTTATGAATTCACCAACCGGCTCTATCGCGCCGAATCGCTGAGCGTCGTCTATCAGGCGGCGCTCGACGCCATACTGCGCGCGCTGCATTGCAACCGCGCCTCGGTACTTCGCCGTGACGAAACCGGCACCATGCGGTTTGTTGCCTGGGGCGGGCTGTCCGACCGCTATCGCGCCGCGGTCGACGGCCATTCGCCTTGGGCCGCCGATGAAATAAATCCGCAGCCGATCTGCATCGACGACGTCGAGCACGCCGATTTGCCGGAGGCGATCAAAACCGTCGTCAACGAAGAAGGCATCCGTGCGCTGTCGTTCATTCCGCTGGTGACGTCGGAAGGTAAGGTCGCCGGCAAGTTCATGGCCTATTACGAGACGCCGCACGCGTTCACGCGCGACGAAATCGATCTTGCTCTCAACCTCGCCCGCCGGCTCGGCTTCGCCGCCGAGCGCATGCAAGCCGAACAGGCACGCCAGATCGCCGAGCGCGAGCTGCGCCAGTTGAAGGACAAACTGGAGAGCGAAGTCCGGGAACGCACGCGGGAGCGCGACCGGATCTGGAACGTGTCGGAAGACCTGCTCGGCGTGTCGACCTTCGCCGGGCATTTCGTCAGCATCAATCCGGCCTGGACCAGGCTGCTCGGCTGGAACGAAACCGAAATCAAGATGATGCACGTGAGCGACCTACGCCACCCGGACGACGCCGAAGCCGGGATCGCAGGCCGCGCCCAGCTCGCCCAGGGCGTCGGTACCGTGCGCATGGAGAACAGATTCCGTCACAAGGATGGTTCGTGGCGCTGGATCCACTGGACCATGACGGCCGAGGAAGGCGTGATTTACGTCTCGGGCCGGCATGTCTCGCTGGAGAAGGAAGCCGCCGCGGCGCTCGAACGCGCCAACCAACGCTCGGCGCACGCGCAGAAGATGGAGGCGCTCGGCGCGCTCACGGGCGGGGTCGCCCACGACTTCAACAATCTGTTGATGATCGTCAGCGGCCACGCCCAAAGCCTCAAGCGGCGCCTGACCGAGCCGAAGGACAAGCGCGCCCTGGAGGCGATCCAGATCGCGGCGACGCGCGGTGAGAATTTGACCCGCCAGCTGCTGTCGTTCTCGCGCGTCATGCCGCTCAACCCGACCGTCATCAGCCCGGCCGGAACCATCAACGCAATTCGCGATGTGTTGTCCGGTACCCTTCACGTCAATATCGAGCTGTCGATCGACGTCCCCGACACGACCTGGCCGGTGCGCATCGACAAGTCCGAACTGGAACTGGCGCTGGTGAACCTTGCGGTGAACGCCTGCGACGCGATGCCGAGCGGCGGCCGATTGTCGATCACGGCCGAAAACATTCGCCTCGATGCCGACGATACGCCCGAGGGTCTGGCCGGCGATTTCATTGCGCTGAGCGTGACGGATACCGGAGCAGGCATCCCTGAGGATGTGATCGGCCGGGTGTTCGAACCGTTCTTCACCACCAAGAGCGCCGACAAGGGCACCGGGCTCGGCCTGTCGCAGGTCTACGGTTTCGCGCGCCGCTCCGGCGGCACCGCCGTGGTCAAGAGCAGGCTGCAGCACGGCACGACGGTCACGCTCTATCTGCCGCGCAGCCATGCCGCGGTCGAGCAGCCGCTGCAGGAAGATGTCACCCAATATGCCGCGCCGTCCGGCGCCACCGTGCTCGTTGTCGAGGACAATGCGGACGTGCGTGCGGTGACGGTGTCGCTGCTCGAACAGCTTGGCTATCGCACTGTGCCGGTCGAGCACGCCACGGCGGCGCTCGAGGCGCTCGGCCAGTCGCGCGCCATCAACATCGTGTTCTCCGATGTGGTGCTGCCCGGCCAGATCGACGGCCTGCTGCTCGCCCGCACCGTCAAGGCGAGCTACCCGGACATCCCGGTCGTTCTCACCACCGGCTACGCGAGAGTGTTCGACAGTGAGCCGGAATTTCCCGTGCTGCGGAAACCCTATCAGATTTCGGCGTTGGGCCGGATCATTCGCGAAGCGCTCGACGCCGCAAACGGCAAGACAACGGCGCTGGCGAGCTAGAGCCGCCCTGCGCCACGCCCTGCGCGCGTCCTTCTTGGGCCTCCGGCTCCGTGCCAGCCACCGCGGTTGGCACTGCACGACGGCGCAGTTACGTGGTCCCCCTTAGGGCCATTACCTGAATTGCAGCCCCGGCCCATGCGCCTGATAAGCTTATCAACAGAGGTCAGCGAAAGCTGACATGGGAAACTGGTACGCACGTTGCATACTGGCGCATTAGCGGTGATGGAGGCTTGGCATGCTGCCTAACGAATCCCGGTCCTCGAGCAACGAACGGTCGCCCGCGCGCCCTGCGAAGGGCGCAAAACGAAAAGTCGGCCCGCGTTTTGTCGTCGTCAATGACCGGACGCCGCGCGGCCATGCCCATTGCGCGTCGTGCTGCGAGCCGCTCAGCGAGGGCTATGTGCGCGAGATCGCAACCAATCTCGTCTATTGCGGCCCCCGCTGCAGCGCTCGGCGCTCACGGCGGATGTCCGACCTCGCGTCGCAGTTTCGGGCGTGGGTCGTGTCATGAAATGCGCCCATCCTAACTGCAATCGCGGGACTGGCGCGGTTTCCTACCGCCGTCCCTTTGGCAAGGCACGGTATTGCTCGAAACAATGCCGCGACAGCTACGTAGCCGAGAAGCTCAAACCGGCCGGAGAGCACGCGGCCTCCACCTATTTCGAGTGGTTATTCTTGCAGCCGCCAAGTGCCAATGCGTTACCGCAATTGGCTCGCTCGGCCATCCGGATAAAAGGCCGATAGCGCGTCGTTCGCTGCGGCCGCAACGACTTTCCGCTGGCAAGTCGCTGTCACGCTACACCCGCATCCGATATTGTCGCATCGTCACGGATACTTTCAGAGGGACGATCTTGTCGACAGCCCCAACCGTAACGACGACCGCGCAGCAACGTCGCAAAAGCGCCTGGTGGCGCCAGCTCTGGCTCTGGGTGCTGATCGGCATGGCGCTTGGCATTGCGCTCGGCATGGCCAAGCCCACGACTGCAGTCGCCATGGGGCCGCTCGGCGACGGCTTCATCAAACTGATCCGTATGCTCATCGCGCCGATTATTTTCTGCACGGTCGTCACCGGAATCGCTCACATGGCCGACATGGCGCGCGTCGGCCGCGTCGCCATCAAGGCGATCGTCTATTTCGAAGTCATGACGACCATTGCGCTCATCATCGGGCTTCTCGCCGTCAACATTCTTAAGCCCGGCGTCGGCATGAATGTCGACGTCAGCAAGCTCAGCACGAGCGTCGTTGCACCTTACGTCAAGCTGACCCACGAGGTCGGTCTGGTGCCGTTCCTCGTCAACATCATTCCCAACACGTTCGTTGGCGCTTTCAGCGAAGGCAATATTCTGCAGGTGCTGTTTATTGCCGTGCTGTCCGGCTTTGCCCTGGTCTGGCTCGGCGAACGGGCAAAGCCGTTCGTCGACATCGTCGAGATCGCCGGCAAGATGGTGTTTGTCATTGTCGGCATCGTGATGTGGACGGCGCCGATCGGCGCGTTCGGCGCCATCGCCTTCACCGTCGGCAAGTTCGGCGTCGGCTCGTTGGCGTCGCTCGGCAAGCTGCTCGGCTACTTTTATCTGACCTGCATCGTGTTCATCGCGGTGGCTTTCGCGCCGCTTTGCCGCTGGTGCGGCTTCAGCCTCTTGAAACTGATCCGCTACATCAAGGAAGAGCTGCTCATCTGCATCGCCACGACATCCTCGGAAACGGTGCTGCCGCGGTTGATGTCGAAGCTCGAGGACGCCGGTTGCGAAACCGGCGTCGTCGGGCTCGTGGTGCCCACCGGCTATTCCTTCAATCTCGACGGCACCTGCCTGTATCTCGCGACAGCCACCGTCTTTCTGGCGCAGGCCACCAACACCCCGCTCGATATCTGGCACCAGATCGGCCTGCTCCTCATCCTCCTGGTCACCTCGAAGGGCGCGGCCGGGGTCGCCGGGGCGGCGTTTGTGGTTTTGGCCGCAACGCTGGGCGCCGAAAGCAGCATTCCGGTCGCCAGCGTCGGGCTCGTGCTCGGCATTCACCGCCTGATGTCACAGGGCCTGACGCCGACCAACTACCTCGGTAATGCCGTGGCGACAATCGTCATGGCCAAATGGGAGGGCGCGCTCGACGAAAAGCGGCTGCATCGCGTGCTCGACGCGCGTGCTGCCGATGAGCCGGCGAAGACGTAGCTGGCCGGAATGATTGAGGCCGAGACGATTATCGCTGATTGAAAAGACCCAACGAGACCGCGTGCCCTAAAGGCTGTGCGGCTCTCCCAAAGGAAATTAAATACATTCTGGACACAACCACAGATAGGCGCTATTATCTAATTGAGGCAGGGGGATAGAACGTCATGACCAACGGCGACGTTAGACCATCCAACAGCTTCCGCATTCTCACAATCAACGTGAATTTAATCGCCGTCGTCATCGCTGCCATCTTGACGATAGGCGGGGTCAAACTTACGCAGTATCTGCCGTCAAAATATTATTTTAGCTTCTCGCAGCTGGTGAGCCCCGACACCACATCTCCATTTCTAATCGCTACGCCTGCCTATGTTACCGCGGACAAATTATGCGATATGGTCAAGAGAGATAAACGCCTGACAGGGCTCACCTGCAATAACGAGGGACAACAGCCA
Source organism: uncultured Alphaproteobacteria bacterium (assembly GCA_963729965.1). Classification (GTDB taxonomy): domain Bacteria; phylum Pseudomonadota; class Alphaproteobacteria; order Rhizobiales; family Xanthobacteraceae; genus BOG-931. Next base: position 140,732 of record CAVSPX010000002.1, on the reverse strand, counting down.
AACCAAAAACAGATTGAGATACTCAACCAAGACATTAAGGATCAAGTGCATGCCGGAAACTCAACGACCACGTTGATTGGGTTGGCTATCCGACTATGCATCCCCCTATTGGCTGGATTTTTGGTTGGAAGGCTATTCGGTGCCGAAGCCCAGCTCGCCGCCCCCATCGGCGCCGCAGCTGGCGCTCTGCTCTTGTGTTGGCCGGTGATCGTCTTATGGGATCTCGTCGTAGCCTCCTCCTTTAAAAGGCAATACGGCTCGTTTCTATTGCTCTACATCCTTTATTGCATCCTATTTTACTATACAGCACGACTTGGAGCGACGCTAGGCACTCAAACAAGCCTCATTTCCCCACTTTCTGCGCGTAAAATTGATGTTACAAAGTTCATCGAAACGATTCTGGGCGTGGTCGCTACCGGCATTGGAACACAGCTGGTACAGCACGTCATTTTACAACAGTGATCGCGCTTAAACCATTTTACGGATTCGGCGCTCTCTTTGCGACGTTTGCACTTCTTGTTTTCGGACTTGGATCTTTCTCACGCTATGAATTGAAACGACCGTTGACGGCATTGACGAGCGCCATCGAGAGTTCCTCGAATATTGTCGATCAATGCGATCCAAAGGTCACTACCAATATGCATGCGCAGCTCGTGACCTACCTTGCAATCGAAGGTTACTTTCGTCCAGAGGCATTCCGAGCAATTGAATTTGCGCTTGCTGCGCTTGGCGCCAGAATAGGGGCACAACCCGTGGCGACAATTGGCATAGGCCAAATCGCCTACTCAACATTTGCAAAAGAGTATGGGCAAGACCAGACGTTGACGAGCGCGACGACTCTTAGGGAATGGATTGCAGTATTGGAGGACGATTGTAACAACGTCCGCATATTGGAGAGAATCGCGCAAAAGGACAACGCTCTCTGTTCTGCGAATGGACTTCCATGCTTTATCTCGTCGATTTGCTTATGGCACACCGGCAATCGCGACGTTTGCCTCGAAAATACAAAATATCAAGCCTACGTGGACGACGTCGTAACAACATATGCTTTGCAAATGCGAATGTCGCGACACCCAATTAGAAATTAGGGTTCTCGAGATGTAAGAGAGTCGCGAATTGCAGCTTCAATCAAATCTCCGGCAAGAGGCGCGAAGGCACTTGCATTTGCGTTGCCAAAGGAGCGATTGTCGTCTGACGCCTTCACGAAAACAAGATAAGAATATGGCTGGCCATTAGCGACTAGGCCGCCCACGATCCAGATGTGCCTCGTATTGCCTCGGACCGAGAATGTACCGGTTTTGCCCCATAGCTTTGTAATTTCGCGACGTCTGGCGAAATTCACAAGCTCGTGCAAGGTGCCCTGACGAATTGGAGATGACAAGATGTCGCTTGCGTATAAGCGTACGTTATGTCCCATAACACTCGCATACCGTTGAGCATCAATGCTAGCCCGCGCGATACGTTGTATATGCGCGGGCTTGCCCGCCATAACCTCGTCAATGAGAGTGGGTGTCTGAATTGGCTCCCGTTTATCAGCAAACGCGAGTGTAATTGCGAGCGCCGCGCGATGAAGATAGATCGCAGGCACTTTGATGCTTCCAACTATGGCTCCATATCTCAGAGAAGAATAATTCAAATTCGTAATTCCAAGCTGCTGAAAAACATTACGCAGCTCTCCTTCTCCGAGAATTCGCAAGCTGCGCCACAGAATTGGGCTTTGCATAGATCGCGCGAAGGCCGCACGCGCACTTATTTTACGTCCCGTCACTTCACACTGGCTCGACCGCTCGGCGTCAACCTCGACCCAAGACGTAATTGCCGGAGGTATGCAATAGCTCGCGTCTGGAGAATCGTGTTTGCCGAGTGCAAGAGCGATAAATATTTTACCAGTTGAGGCAATTGGGAATGATTGCGAGCCGAAATAGAGCTTCGGAGCGTTGCTCGCCATAACCCGGACTCGGCCTTTAGCGTCAACCAAAACAGCATTAATCTTTGGGACATGCACATTCGCGTCGAAATTGCCGCCAAAAAATAGAACGCGATTGCGCACTTTACCTAAGTCTTTAACTATCGCAGCGGAGAACCATACCTCAAGGTTCGGATTCAGTGTGGTTCGTGCACCGACCATGTCACTGGGGAGAGACGCATCAAATGGAATAAAGTCCGCAAAGTTTGGGGGCGCGGTAGTCTCCTCACCTACAATTAGATCATTAAAGACAGCCGTCTTGGAGGTAACCCAAAATCGCAAGGACGAGCCGTCCATGAGATAGGGCAGGCCGAGAGAGATTAGCACAATTGCCAAGGGACGCCCGACGAACCCCGCCAAACGACTTTTGGCGATCTTACGCGCGGATGCGCTAGATCCCTCATAAACAAGCATTAAACACCAAATATCTTGGAGATAAGGGCAACGGCAATTACAATCACCGCGCCGATCAAAAGTGTCACTGCCGTGTCAATAAGAGATGGGAGAACGCGACGCGAAATCTGGGCGGGAAGAGTCCTGGGTCCCTGAGCACTTTCTTGCAAGACCTTTTCAGTAGCCGGCAATAGAGTCGGCGCGAGATCAATCGAACGTTCCCCATCCGGACTCGCTGAGCTCGCTGCGTGATCGACAGCATATCTCCTTCGTTTCATGGAATTAATTGCTACATAAGCCGCCATCAAAAAAAGGGCGATAGCCACAGCTATGGCCAAATTAGCCTCCTGCATTTGTCTGACGTCCTGCTCTGGAGGGCCACCATCTTGCGAGGCGCCATTCGGTGGGCGTGCATCATCATCTGCAGACGTATCAGGATTGTTGACCACAGGCGCGCTCATTTGATCCAATTGTGCCATCAACTCTGCAATCCGTTTTTGTGCTGCAGCCAACTCTGTCGCGGCATTGGAGCAGTCGATCGTGGCAGACGGCGTGATATCCGGAGCGGCTAGGGGCTTGGTAATAGTTGCCGGCGGCGCTTGAGGGGCTTCGGCTGTTCCACGCCCAACATCACTTGGCACCTTGGGATGTACAAGGGCGGTCAACGTAGCAATGGCCGACGCGTTAAGCGAAGGAAGATCGCTTGGATGAATGTCACTCGCGAAGGGCTATTCTGCGAGCGACATCATCGATACGACTGCGGATAGTGCAGCGCCTTCAGAACCCGTGAGAGATTTGTCGTAGACGATCAGGAAGCCAGCAAGCGTGCCAGAATTGCCGCTCAATCGCAGATAAAATCGTCGATTGTCAGCATCTCCGGCAAGGACGAACCAATTGGCTCGTAAGGCCGAATAAGAGAGAGTGACCCCGGCTAATCCGTTCTTGACTTGATCGACTACATCCTTGAGATCCTCTGCATACTGGAACGAGCGAAGCTCAATGTCGATAGTCCCGTCCGATGAGGCGTAGCTGACAGTCCCCGGTCCATGACTTTTCTGTGCGACAAGAGCTAAAGGAAGCCCAATCCGAATTCCAGTTGATGGATCCGTGACAGTTCCGAAGCCCACGAGTTGTATTGTGGCCTCGGCGCGCTGCTGGAGCGTTGTTGACTGATCGGTAGTCAGCGCTCCGGTCATTTGCGCTCCGACTGCCTGCTGAAAGCCCTTTACTGCAGTGATTGTTCCAGTTCCGGCACTGCCATCGAGTGGACCATCGTAATAGCCCGTCCAAACCAGCCACTCTTGTATCTGTTCAATATGCGGATCGACCACCGTCCTTTCTGGTTCAATCGCCTGGGCTATTCGGAGCACGGGTGATTGAAGCGATACCGATTTCCCTTGGCTATCTGCATCTGTCACAGAAGTTAGGATGCTCGTCGAGAAGATTACTACTGCGGCCACAATACCCAAGGTCTTCATTGTCCTGCGCCCTTTGCGACAGACAACTTATGATAGAATGAAATCAAATCTCCGTCGAGGGCCTTTAGTGCTCGCCAGGCGGCCGCTCACATAGACCGTGATGTAATTGCATTCATTAAATTGCCTTTCGGCGCTTTGGCGCTTTCAGCGAAGGCAATATTCTGCAGGTGCTGTTTATTGCCGTGCTGTCCGGCTTTGCCCTGGTCTGGCTCGGCGAACGGGCAAAGCCGTTCGTCGACATCGTCGAGATCGCCGGCAAGATGGTGTTTGTCATTGTCGGCATCGTGATGTGGACGGCGCCGATCGGCGCGTTCGGCGCCATCGCCTTCACCGTCGGCAAGTTCGGCGTCGGCTCGTTGGCGTCGCTCGGCAAGCTGCTCGGCTACTTTTATCTGACCTGCATCGTGTTCATCGCGGTGGCTTTCGCGCCGCTTTGCCGCTGGTGCGGCTTCAGCCTCTTGAAACTGATCCGCTACATCAAGGAAGAGCTGCTCATCTGCATCGCCACGACATCCTCGGAAACGGTGCTGCCGCGGTTGATGTCGAAGCTCGAGGACGCCGGTTGCGAAACCGGCGTCGTCGGGCTCGTGGTGCCCACCGGCTATTCCTTCAATCTCGACGGCACCTGCCTGTATCTCGCGACAGCCACCGTCTTTCTGGCGCAGGCCACCAACACCCCGCTCGATATCTGGCACCAGATCGGCCTGCTCCTCATCCTCCTGGTCACCTCGAAGGGCGCGGCCGGGGTCGCCGGGGCGGCGTTTGTGGTTTTGGCCGCAACGCTGGGCGCCGAAAGCAGCATTCCGGTCGCCAGCGTCGGGCTCGTGCTCGGCATTCACCGCCTGATGTCACAGGGCCTGACGCCGACCAACTACCTCGGTAATGCCGTGGCGACAATCGTCATGGCCAAATGGGAGGGCGCGCTCGACGAAAAGCGGCTGCATCGCGTGCTCGACGCGCGTGCTGCCGATGAGCCGGCGAAGACGTAGCTGGCCGGAATGATTGAGGCCGAGACGATTCAACCGCGATACCGCAGCGCCTCCACCAGCAACGCAAACGCCGCCGAGGACTGGCGCCGGCTCGGGTAGTAGAGGTGATAGCCCGCATACGGCGGGCACCAGTCTTCGAGCACGCGCTTCAGCCGCCCCTTGGCGAGATGCGGTTGCGCAACATCCTCCGGCACATAAGCGAGGCCGAATCCGGCAAGCGCGGCATCGAGCATCTGAAAGGTGCCGTTGAAAGTGAGCTGGCCGTCGACGCGCACTTTCAGTTCGCGACCGCCCTTTTCGAACTCCCAGGCGTACAGGCCGCCATGGGTTGTCAGCCGCAGGTTGATGCAGGCGTGACCGATCAGATCCTGCGGCCGTTTCGGCTCGGGCCGCTTCCTGAAATACGACTTCGCCCCGACGATCGCAACGCGCAGGTCGGGTCCGATGCGCACCGCGATCATGTCTTTCGCCACCTGCTCGCCGGCCCGCACGCCGGCGTCAAAGCGCTGGGCGACGATGTCGGCCAAGCCGTTGTCGAGAAAAACCTCGACTTTGATGTCCGGATACCGCGGCAAGAATTTCGCCAGTTTCGGCCACAAGATGGTCTTCACCGCATGTTCTGTGGCTGTGATCCGAATTGTGCCGGCGGGCTTTTCGCGCAGCTCGCCGAGCGCCGCGAGTTCGGCGTCGATCTCGTCGAACCGCGGTCCCAGACTTTGCAGCAGGCGTTCGCCCGCTTCCGTCGGCGCGACGCTGCGGGTGGTGCGCGAGAGGAGCCGGACGCCGAGCCGCGCCTCCAGTTCGCGCATGGTGTGGCTTAGTGCCGACTGCGACACGCCAAGCTTCGCCGCCGCTCTCGTGAAACTACGCTCGCGCCCTACGGCAACAAAGGCCATGAGATCGTCGAGATGGCCTCGCTGCATTTATGGCTCCTGCTCATAAGTCTATGCCGATTATAGCGGCTAATCCAAAGCGGCGCACAGCACTACATCACCGTCACGCGACGGATGCGGTCAGCCCATCCAACTCAAGGAGCGTGGTCATGGACATTAAGCGAAGCGGCTCGCAGCCATCGAGCAAAGGACCCGCGGATTATTTCACCGGCACGGTCCGTATCGACCCGCTGTTTGCCGCGCCTGCACCGGCTCGCGTTTCCGGCGCCAGCGTCACGTTCGAGCCCGGTGCGCGTACCGCTTGGCATACCCACCCGCTCGGCCAGACGCTGATCGTCACGGCAGGAATGGGCCGGGTGCAACGCGAGGGCGGGCCGGTCGAGGACATCCGACCCGGCGACGTGGTGTGGTTTCCGCCCGGCGAGAAGCATTGGCACGGCGCGTCGCCGACCACCGCGATGACGCACATTGCCATCGCCGAGGCGCAAGACGGCAAGGTGGTTGACTGGCTGGAGAAGGTCAGTGACGCGCAATACGGCGCGTGAGTGCGGTCGATGCTCGGGCACGAGTGCCTGACCAGCAGTTCTTCGTTTGACCAAGGAGAAGCGCAATGGCCCCCAATGAGCAAGCACGTAAGAACCACGATCAGCTTTTCCCCGGCCATGTTTCCACCTTGCCGATGACTGACCCCGAGCTTGTCGAGATTTTCGACAACTTCGCCTTCGACGAGGTGCTTCGCCACGGCAATCTCGACGCCAAGACCCGGCTGATGGTTCAGGTCGCGTCGATGATTGCTTGCCAAGCCGTACGCGAGTACCGCGTTATGCTCGCGGCGGCGCTCACCGTCGGAGTCACTCCGGTCGAAGCCAAGGAGATCGTGTACCAGGCAGTCCCGTACGTCGGTATGGCCAAGGTATTCGACTTCATCCATACCACGAACGACTTGCTCGCCGAGCGAGGCGTCGAATTGCCCTTGCCGCGTCAGTCCACGACCACGCCCGAAAACCGCGCCGAGAAGGGCCTCGCGGTTCAGAAGCAGATCGTCGGGAGCGATGTCATAGACAAGCTCCACGCCTCGGCGCCCCAAGACGAGCTGCACATCCAGCGTTATCTCTCGGCCCATTGCTTCGGCGACCACTACACGCGCACCGGCATCAACGTGCCTACACGCGAGCTTCTGACCTTCAGCATGCTCGTCTCGCTCGGTGGATGCGAGCCGCAGCTCAAGGGCCATGTCGCGGCGAACACCAACGTCGGCAATAGTCGCGCACGGCTCATCGATGTTTTGACCCAGCTTCTGCCGTTTATCGGGTACCCGCGTACGCTCAACGCCCTGCGGGTAGTCGATGAGGTCACCGCGTCAACAGCAAGATAATTGGGCGCTGGTTCGTCGGCGCGCGGTGACGATCACAGCAATTACGGAGCACGCAGGATGTCACAACGCACATGGCTCATCACCGGCGTCAGCAGCGGATTCGGCCGCCAGCTTACTGAGAGACTGCTCAAGCGCGACGATCGCGTCGTCGGCACTGTGCGCGATATCGGCAAGGTCGCCGACTTCGTCAAGCGTTATCCCGGGACCTTTCACGCCGCAATGCTCGACGTGACCGACACAGCGGCGATCCGCGATGTTATTGAACGCTCGTTCGCACAGCTCGGACGTATCGACGTGATTATCAGCAACGCCGGCTACGGTCTGTTCGGTGCGGCGGAGGAGCTCTCCGACAAACAGATCGATGACATCGTCGCGACCAATCTGGTCGGATCGATCCAGCTCATCCGCGCCGCGCTGCCGCATCTTCGCGCCCAGGGCGGTGGACGCATCATCCAAATTTCTTCTTACGGCGGGCAGGTCGCCTTTGCGGGGAACTCGCTCTATCACGCTACCAAATGGGGCGTCGAAGGCTTCGTGGAGTCGGTCGCCCGGGAGGTGGCGTCCTTCGGGATCGGCATGACGATAGTTGAGCCGGGGGGCGCGCGCACCGAGTTCCGCTACGGCAGCGCGCAGGTAGCAAAGCTCATGCCCATCTACGACGGAACCCCAGCGCACAGTTTCCTGCGGATGCTCGATCCGAAGAATGGTCTGGCGCCCGGAGACCCGAGCCGGATGGCCGCGCGCATTATCGAGAGCGTCGACATTGAGCCTGCACCGCTGCGCATGGTGCTCGGTTCGCAGGCGCTGGAGAGCACCGTGGCGGCGCTGCGCAAGCGCATCGCCGGCTTTGAAGCGCAGGCGGTGCTTGCCGCCTCCACAGACTTTCCGGTCGGCGAGTGACCAGCACTTTCAACCCAAGGGAAGAACAGCGTGCGAATTGGCATCTTGGGTTCGGGTTTGACGAGCGGCAAGCTCGGAACTCCGCTCGCGCGCGCCAGACATTTCTAGGAGTGGGATCATGAGCAACAACATTGAAGGAAAAGTCGTCGTCATCACCGGCGCAAGCAGCGGATTGGGCGAGGCGACCGCCCGGCATCTTTCCGCGGAACGCGCTACCGTCGTGCTGGGCGCGCGGCGGACCGATCGCATTCAGCCTCTGGCGAACGAGCTGAGCCGCCGCGCCGGCAAAGCAATCGCTGTCACCACGGACGTGACCCAACGTGACCAAGTGAAGAAACTGGTTGATACGGCCGTGCAAACGTACGGGCGGGTCGACGTGATGATTAACAATGCCGGACTGATGCCGCAGTCGCTGCTTGAGCACCTCAAGATCGACGAGTGGGACCGGATGATCGACGTGAACATCAAAGGCGTTCTGTACGGCATTGCCGCGGCGCTGCCCTACATGAAGCAGCAGAAAGCCGGACACATCATCAATGTCTCCTCGGTAGCCGGCCACAAGGTCGGGCCCGGCGGAGCCGTCTATGCCGCGACCAAACACGCTGTGCTCGCCCTCTCCGAAGGATTGCGCCAGGAGGTGAAGCCCTACAACATCCGCACCACGGTGATCTCGCCGGGCGCAGTGGCCACGGAACTACCGAACAGCGTGACAGATGCGGCCGTCGGCGAGAGGATCCGCAAGCTTTATGCAGAGGTCGCAATCCCCGCCGACTCGTTTGCTCGCGCCGTCGCTTTCGCCATGAGCCAGCCGGACGAGGTGGACATCAACGAGATATTGTTCAGGCCGACCCGGCAGGAGCTTTGAGGTGGCTACGCTCGGCTGATGTCATGGAACCCAAACCTGCCATATCCCGTTGAAACGGAATTAGCTTGGCGCCATCAGTGGATTGGAACTGCCGCTCTGGCCATAGCGTCATCGAACGCGGGGCCGACGCCACAAAAAACGATCATTGGAGAACCTGTCATGCTCCCTGCCATGTCCAAGGTATCATTTACCGTGAATGGCGAAACCCGCGTCCTCGAACTCGACACGCGGACCACGTTGCTCGACGCGCTGCGCGAGCATTTGCAGCTGACCGGCACAAAAAAAAGCTGCGATCACGGGCAATGCGGCGCCTGCACGGTGATCGTGGACGGGCGGCGCATCAATTCCTGCCTGACGCTCGCGGTCATGCATGAGGGCGACAGCATCACCACCATCGAGGGGCTCGGCACGCCGGATCGGCTGCACCCGATGCAGGGCGCCTTCATCAAACACGATGGCTATCAGTGCGGCTATTGCACACCGGGCCAGATCTGTTCGGCCGTCGCCATGCTTGCCGAGATCGACGCCGGCATTCCTAGCCATGTCAGCGCCGACCTGACCACGCGCCCGCAACTCACGCATGCCGAACTGCGCGAGCGTATGAGCGGCAACATCTGCCGCTGCGGCGCCTATTCCAACATCGTCGATGCCATCGCCGAAGTCGCAGGGAGACCGTCGTGAAATCATTCACCTACGAGCGCGCCGCGTCGCCCGCCGAAGCGGCTTCCGCTGCCGCGCGCGTCGCCGGCGCAAAGTTCATCGCCGGCGGCACCAATCTGCTCGACCTGATGAAGCTTGAGATCGAGGCGCCATCGCATCTGATCGATGTCAATGCTCTTGCGCTTGACACGATCGAACCGACCTCCGACGGCGGGCTGCGCATCGGGGCGCTGGTGCGCAACACCGATCTCGCCGCCGACGCGCGCGTGCGCCGCGACTATGGCCTTTTGCCCCGCGCGCTGCTCGCCGGCGCCTCGGCGCAGCTGCGCAACAAGGCGACCACCGCGGGCAACCTGTTGCAGCGGACGCGGTGTCCGTATTTCTACGACACCAATCAGCCGTGCAACAAACGAAGGCCCGGCAGCGGCTGCGCCGCGCTCGATGGCTTCAGCCGTCAGCACGCGGTCGTCGGTACGAGTGACGCCTGCATCGCCGCCCATCCAAGCGACATGGCAGTAGCGATGATGGCGCTCGATGCCATGGTAGAGACTGTACGTCCCGACGGCGTTGCGCGAAGCATTCCGATCGCCGCGTTCTACCGGCTGCCCGGCGACACTCCGCATCTCGAGACCGTGCTGGAGCCGGGAGAACTGATCACCGCAGTGACGCTGCCCAAGCCGCTCGGCGGCACGCATATCTATCACAAGGTCCGCGATCGCGCGTCTTATGCGTTCGCGCTGGTTTCCGTTGGCGCAATCGTTCAGCGCGACGGCACGGGCTGCGTCGCGCTCGGTGGCGTCGCACCCAGGCCGTGGCGGGTCACCGCCGCCGAGGCGGAGATGCCGCGCGGCGCCAAGGCTGTCACCGCGCGCCTACTCGCGGACGCCAAGCCGACAGGCGAAAACGTCTACAAGCTGCTGCTCACCGAGCGCACGCTCGCCGCGGTGCTCGCCGAAGCGAGAGGCTAAAGCCATGAAATTCGAACACCCCGCCACGCTCAACCCGATCGACCAGCTCAAGGTGATCGGTCTTGCGACCGATCGCATCGACGGTCCGTTGAAAACCACCGGCACCGCGCCTTATGCCTACGAGAGGCACGACGTCGTCGCCAATCAGGCCTACGGCTATGTGGTCGGCGCGGCCATCGCCAAGGGCCGCATCACGTCCATCGATCTGAAGGCCGCCAAGGCCGCGCCCGGCGTGCTGGCGATCGTGACGGCGGACAACACCGGCAAGCTCAATAAGGGCGACTACAATATCGCCAACCTGCTCGGCGGCCCTGAGATTCAACATTATCACCAGGCAGTCGCGCTCGTCGTTGCCGAGACGTTCGAACAGGCGCGCGCCGCCGCCGCGCTGGTTCGGATAACCTATGCGCAGGCCAGAGGCGCGTTCGATCTCGCGAGCGCGAAGGACTCCGCGATCAAGTACGAGCCGAGTTTTGGCGGACCGGCCGACACGGCCACAGGCGATTTTGCCGGCGCGTTTGCCAAAGCACCCGTCCAGCTCGATGCCACGTACACGACACCGGACGAGTCGCACGCGATGATGGAGCCACCCGCTTCGATCGCGGCCTGGAACGGCGACAAGCTCACGCTGTGGACGTCGAACCAGATGATCGACTGGGGCACTACCGACATGTCCAAGACGCTGGGAATCGCCAAGGACAAGGTTCGTCTCGTGTCGCCGTTCATCGGCGGCGGCTTCGGCGGCAAATTGTTTCTGCGCGCCGACGCGCTGCTCGCGGCGCTTGGCGCGCGGGCGGCGAACCGGCCGGTGAAAGTGGCGCTGCCGCGGCCGCTGATCATCAACAACACCACGCACCGGCCGGCGACGATCCAGCGCATCCGCATCGGCGCCACCAAAGACGGCAAGATCACCGCGATCGGTCATGAAACTTGGTCGGGCAATCTGCCGGGCGGCGATCCCGAGACGGCGGTTGGTCAGACCCGGCTGCTTTACGCCGGGAAGGATCGCATGACCGCAATGCGGCTCGCGATGCTCGATCTGCCCGAAGGCAACGCCATGCGCGCGCCCGGCGAGGCACCCGGCATGATGGCGCTTGAGATTGCAATCGATGAGATGGCGGAGAAACTCAAGCTCGATCCGATCGAGTTTCGCATCCTCAACGATACTCAGGTCGATCCCGAACATCCGCAGCGGCAGTTCTCGCAGCGCCAGCTCAACGAATGCCTGCGCATGGGCGCCGAACGTTTCGGCTGGAGCAAACGCAATCCGCAGCCCGGCCAGACGCGCGACGGCCGCTGGCTCCTCGGTATCGGCGTCGCCGCGGCGTTCCGTAATAATCTTCTCGTGCCATCGGGAGCGCGCGTGCGGCTCGACAATCGCGGCATGGTGACGGTCGAGACCGACATGACCGACATCGGCACCGGCAGCTACACGATCATCGCGCAAACGGCGGCCGAGATGATGGGCGTGCCGCTCAAGGACGTGACGGTGCACCTCGGCGACTCCGCGTTTCCGGTGTCGTGCGGCTCCGGCGGCCAGTTCGGCGCCAACAATTCGACGTCCGGCGTCTATGCGGCGTGCGTCAAGCTGCGCGAGGCGGTGGCACGCAAGCTCGGCTTCAATTCCGCCGACGCGGTGTTCGCCGACGGCTTCGTCCGCTCGGGCAATCGCAACGTCCGGCTCGCCGAGGCGGCCGGCGAAGGCGGCCTTTCCGCCGAGGACAAGATCGAATATGGCGATCTCGATCAAAAATATCAGCAATCGACCTTCGGCGCGCATTTCGTTGAAGTCAAAGTCGATGCCGCGACCGGGGAGATTCGCGTCCAGCGCATGCTGGCGGTGTGCGCGGCGGGCCGCATCCTCAATCCGAAATCGGCACGCAGCCAGGTGATCGGCGCCATGACGATGGGTGTCGGGGCCGCGCTGATGGAAGAACTTGTCGTCGACAAAAACCGGGGCTTTTTCGTCAACCACGATCTCGCCGGCTACGAAGTGCCGGTCCATGCCGACATTCCGCATCAGGACGTGATCTTCCTCGACGAAACCGATCCGATCTCGTCACCGATGAAGGCCAAGGGTGTCGGCGAGCTCGGTATCTGCGGGGTCGGCGCAGGCGTCGCCAACGCCATCTACAACGCCACCGGCGTGCGGGTGCGCGACTATCCGATCACGCTCGACAAATTGCTCGATAAGCTCCCCGCAATCACGTGAGCCAAGGACGACGAAAGGTCGCCGCTCACGATGGAAATTCTCAGGCGATGCAGCGATTGAAAAGGTGCGCGACCGCAGATTTCGCGAATCGCGGCCGGGGTAACAAATCACGCACCGTTTCCAATTAAATCTTCTTGAGAGCCTCGCCTATTTGGCCTGGATGTGGCTCAAATAGGCGACAATCGACATGATACGGCGTTGAATTGTCTTTTCCGGGTCGCAGGTCAAATTCATAAACGCTTCGAGGTCCGCATCTGGAGGAGGTTTGCGGCCGATGCCGGCAGGACGCCGACGCTGCGGTGGCGGCACCGGATGCGCACTGCTCTGCCTGCATCCCCAGATCGGCATTTCATCACCGAGATGCTTGCGTTCCGATCCGCGGCCGTCGACCAACCGGTAGACTTCGCTCACTGGGAAGACTCCGTGGTTGTGCTTGGCCAGAACCGTCAGATCGGCGGGCCGCTTTTGGAGGGCCGCGCTGTGCGGACCCGCGCCTTTGCCGTCCGCACCATGGCACTGCGCGCAATTGGCCAGATATTCGGCCTTGCCCGTTTCAAGCCCAACGTCGAAATCCTGTGGCCGCGCCAAACTGGCGATAGCGATGAAACCGGCCGCAGCCACCGTGCAGCGCAGAAACAAGCCATTGCAACGAGCCATCGTCGAGCACCGCCGCCGCAAAAAACCTATTCGCGGCATCCTCGTTGTCTAATCGGCGCGTCGGGGCGCCGAGTGACGCCAAATCCGCCACTCGATCGGATCGATCAGGATCGGCGCGCCCAAATCGGAATTGATCCAGTGATCCGCGTTATTGCGCAAGCATGGAAATGGCAGCGTAACCACGTTGCCATGATCCAGCACCCGCAATTCCACGGCTTGATTGTACGGAGCCGTCGTCATCGGATGCCAATGCCCGAATTGGAAATGGTCGGCGATGTGCATGGCAAGCCCGCACTTCGCCGCTTAGCCTCTGTCAGGAAATAAGTTAGTCAATTATCGTTTGGATTGATTACGGATTGGAGCGATAGTGTAGTTCCATTCTCCGTGGAAGGCATGGGGAAAGATATTGACGGCCGCGAGCTGATCGTCGGAAACGCGCAGGCCTTTGGGGTATCTATTTTCATCAAGCTCGGCGCGCACCTTCAGTCCCATCTCGGTCGTCGTGGCGGCGATGAGTTGAACGATTGCGCGATAGCTGCGCAAAGGTTTCCCGCGCCAATTGATCGTGATGAACGAAAAGAGCCGATGCTCGATTTTATTCCACTTGCTGGTGCCCGGCGGCAAATGGCAGATCGTGATCGGGAATTTGAGCTCGTTGGCCAATTTCTGCAATTCGATTTTCCACAACCGCACGCGATAGCCGTTGGAGCCGCCGCCATCAGCCGTCACCATAAGACCTTTGGGGCTCGCATAACGTTTTTTCCCCATCGTGCGCCACCATCGGCGAATGGCGTTGACCGCAAAAGCGGCCGTGTCGTGATCTGTTCCCACGCTGACCCAACCGGTGTTGTTGCGAATATCGTAAACGCCGTAAGGCACCGCGCGTTTCAATTTGGGATCGATGAAGTCATGAATATTGACGTCTTCGGGGCTGTCCTGGGGCCGCCATTCGCGACCCGCATTCTTAAAATTGCCCACCAATTCCTTCTTTTTGGTGTCCACCGAAACAACCGGCTGGCCGTCCTTCAGGAAGGATGCGGCGCGCGCGTTGATGTACTGAAATTGTGCGTCTCTATCCATATGCTGGTTGCCTTCGCGGGTTTTGCGGTTCGCCTGCAAGCTATAGCCCGCCTGTTGCAGAAGCTCGCCCACCACGGTGTGGCTGACCTCATGTCCTTTGTTCACCAGCTCTTTGCTCAACTTACGCAGACTGCGCGAAGTCCATAACAAGGACTTCATCGGATCACCGCGCGTGGCGGGTTCAACTAGAGTTTTGAGATCCCTCAGAAGCGTGGGGTCGTGAACGATCTTAGGCTTACGGCCTCCGCCATGCTTGCGGATGCGCCCCAGATCGGTTTTGTGGCGGCGGCGAATATCATCCAGTCCGCGGTAAACCGTCCGTCGCGCAAGGCCGGTTACGCGAACCACACAACTGACTCCGCCACGCCCCAAAGCCTTCGCTTCCGCAGCCGCCCAGCGTCGCCGGCTCTGCTCATTCAGAACCGGCTCCATCTCTTTCCATCGCTTGCGAAGATGTTGAACTTGCGCGGCTGCAATCATGCCGCGATTCTATCTCAACCGATTCGCTCGTGGGAATCCCCACTCCAATATCTTCGTTCAGTGTGCTATTATTGACTCACTTGCTTCATTACAGCGCCTTAGCGGCGACGGTTCAGATTCGGCGCAACAGGCGGCGGAACGAAGCGATTCCACACCGTGCCGTCATCGAACTGAATGGAGAGCCCGTCCGGTGAAAAGACCGCCCCCTCATTCCAGCGTTCGGCCCAGAGGTGGCCCGGATAATCGATCCAGGCACGCGACGGCTGACCGGCCTCGTTGACGAGATTGAGCTCCGTGCCGTTCTGGGTAACGAATGCCCAGCTGCGGCCCAGTGCAGTTTTCGACACACTGGTACGGACCGGTGAGGTATCCGAAGTCCTGAGCTAACGCGGCTGTCACTCCCAGCGCACTTAATGCAAAAAATGCTGCGAGCAGTTTCATACCAGGCTCCCGGTAGACACTAATGTACGTTGATTAAGCTAGGCCGCTATCGTTGCCTTTGATCTCGATCAATATTTCAGGATCGGCCCGGGGCCGGTATACGGCATGGCGGCCAATGTCGCGAGTCAAGATCGCGACACTGAAGAGCTGACGCCCTGCTTTGGCCGCCGTAGCTTGACGGCTGATCTTTAGATCCTCGGGGGCATCCAGTTCGCTGCCAGCCGACGTCGCCGACGTCTAATTCAATCGTTCCCAGTATGCTGCGTACATGTCCACAGTTCGCTCAATATTGAGCAGAGACCGAGTGCTCCTAACAGGCAGACATTAACCGCAAACGTTTACTGAAGCGTACAGTTTTGCGTGACCTGCTGTCTGATAGTGACGATGCTGCCCTTTCAACAATCCGCTATTGGCAGGAGCACAAGGTGACACCCATGAAAAAGCTTCTTTTTGGAGTCGCCGCAGTGATCGCGTTCGCCGCGACGACATCTCCCGGCGCAGCTGATCCGCTTTGGAGCTGGGGAGACCGCGGATGGCGCAATGACGGGTGGGGTTATCACGACTGGGCCTACCGCTCATGGCGCTATCATGGATGGCGCTATCATGGATGGGGCTATCATGGATGGGGCCACCGCGGCCGCAATTGGTGGCCTGGCGCTGCCATCGCGGGGTACGCTTACTACCCGGCCGGCTATTATCACTACGCCAATTACGGGTATTATCCCTACGCTTACGCTGCACACCCGATTTATTACAGGCTTGACCTCGGCCATCGGAGACCCTGCGGTTGCTGATGCGATGTGGCGATGCGGCGCATGAAATCCAGCCTTGAAGCCCGCTTAGTGCGACTGCTCTAGCCGCCCGGGTGACATGGCGCGGCCGCCACAAAAAACAAAGCCCCGGGGACTGACCCGGGGCTTTGCGTTACGCGCGCCTGAAATTGTTTTGTCTGGTTGTCACTGCATCGCTGCGGCGGCCGCGGCGGGATTTTCGATCGAGGCGATGTTGCTCTTGACCGCCTTCTGTACCTTCTCGAAGGCGCGCACCTCGATCTGACGGACACGCTCGCGCGACACGCCGAATTCGTCCGCGAGTTCTTCGAGAGTAATCGGATCGTCGGCAAGCCGCCGCGCCTCGAAGATGCGACGTTCACGATCGTTGAGCACGGTGAGCGCCTGCCCGAGTGCCTTGTGGCGGTTCTCCGACTGCTCGGACTCGGCCAACCGGCTCTCCTGGCTGACGCTGTCGTCGACCAGCCAATCCTGCCACTCACCGGAATTGCCGTCCTCGCGGATCGGCGCATTAAGCGAGGCGTCACCGCCGAGGCGGCGGTTCATCTCGATCACATCCTGCTCGGTCACGCCGAGACGCTTGGCGATCAGCTTGACCTGCTCGGGCCGCATGTCGCCTTCCTCGAGCGCGGAAATCCGGCTCTTGGCCTTGCGCAGATTGAAGAACAACTTCTTCTGGTTGGCGGTGGTGCCCATCTTCACCAGCGACCAGGAGCGCAGAATGTATTCCTGGATCGCGGCCTTGATCCACCACATGGCGTAGGTCGCGAGCCGAAACCCCTTGTCGGGCTCGAACCGCTTCACCGCCTGCATCAGGCCGACATTGCCTTCGGAAATGACTTCCGAGATCGGCAGGCCGTAGCCGCGGTAGCCCATCGCGATCTTGGCGACGAGCCGCAGATGGCTGGTGACGAGCTTATGCGCGGCGTCGCGGTCGCCGTGTTCGCGCCAGCGCTTCGCCAGCATGAATTCTTCCTGCGGCTCCAACATCGGAAACCGCCGGATCTCTTCGAGGTATCGGGTAAGGCCGGTTTCGCCCGACAAAACCGGCAGTGCAGCAGTTTGGGCCATGACAGCGCCCTCCTAAAAATGCCCCCGCGCAGGCGGCGGGCGAATGGACCGCCGCTCCCCGAGCCGACGGCGCCGTTCAAGTTCGCACCCGCAACATACACGGTCGAATCAGGTCCGTGAAAGGGACATCGTATCACTTCAGCGCGATACGGCGTTGATCTCGTTGATCTGGATCAACCGACGCTAAAAATCTGCGAAATCGGTTAAACCCTTAACCCTTGTCCGGAGACACTTGGCTGGATTCCGCCCGACCGCGGACCAATTCATGGTGTAAACGGGTAAGATCGGGCGGCAGTTCCGACCGGAACCTGAGTATTTCGCCGCTCGACGGGTGCTTGATCGATAGTAGATAGGCATGGAGCGCCTGTCTGCCAAGGTCCGCCAGGGCACCTTGAGCATTGGTCGCAAGCAGCGCCCGTTTGGTTCGAAATCCGGTTCCGTAAGTAGGATCCCCCATCACCGGATGGCCGATCGAGGCCAAATGCACCCGAATCTGGTGGGTTCGGCCGGTTTCGAGGCGGCACTCGAGCAGGCTCGCGACCGGTTCGGCCGGCTTTCCGGCCCGACTGCGCTGCCCCGCCCGATGGCTGCGAGGAAGCGCCGCCCCACCCGCATACCGCTCCAGCACCCGCCAGTGGGTGACCGCTTCCCGGCCGCCCTCCCGGATGGCCATATGGTCGCGGGCGTGCGGCGAGCGGTCGATCGCCCGGTCGATAGTGCCTAGCGGCCGCGCCGGCGCGCCCCAGACAAAGGCCAAATAGCCGCGTTCGAATTCGTCCCCGTCCCGGCCATGGCTGGCGAATTGCGCGGCGAGCGCGTGATGTGCCTTGTCGTTCTTCGCCACCACCATCAGCCCGCTGGTGTCCTTGTCGAGCCGGTGCACGATGCCCGGCCGCCGTTCGCCGCCGATGCCGGACAGGCTGTCGCCGCAATGGGCGATCAGTGCGTTGACCAAGGTGCCGGTCTGGTGTCCGGCCGCCGGGTGCACCACCATGTTGGCCGCCTTGTCGATGACAATAATGTCAGCATCCTCGTAGACGACGTTGAGCGGGATCGCTTGGGGTTCAGGCTTCGCCGGTCCCGGCGGCGGCACGTCGAGCACGATGGCGGCTCCGGAATTGACGCGATAGCTCGGATCGCGGATCGTGCGGCCGCCGACCGCAACGGCGCCGGCTTCGATCAGCGCCTTGAGGCGCGAGCGCGACAGTTCGGCGACATGCGCCGCCAGCACGCGGTCAAGCCGGGCGCCGGTGTCCGCCTCCGCGGCAACAATCGATCTGGTCGTCATGGTGAGCGTCATGCCTAAAGTAAATGTATCAGACAAATCATCCGCAAAGACTGAATCAGCACAGACAGACCCGGCAAGCGATTTGAGCGCCACGGTCGCCCGCGTGCGCTGGCTGATGGTCATATCGGCGCTGACCACCGCGATTGCGATCGCGGCGGTGGTCGGCGTCATCGGCTACCGGTTCTTCAACCGCGGCAACAGCGCCGCGGGCACCATCGTCAACGGCACCGTGTTCATGCCCAAAGGCGCGCACATCGATTCCACCACAATCTCCGAGGGGCGGATCGTGGTGACTTTCGATCTGAACGGCGCCACCGAAGTGCGGTTCTTCGATCTCAAGACGCTGCAGCTCATCGGCCAACTGCATTTCGCCACGGAGCGGTAAGGCGGACTGGCTTGCACGGCCGCCTTATAAAGTCTATCTCGATCCGTGGCTCCCTTCGTCTAGCGGCCCAGGACGTCGCCCTCTCACGGCGAAAACAGGGGTTCGAGTCCCCTAGGGAGCGCCAGCGGTTCAGAAACCCCCATTAAATATAGCGGAAACCATGCCGCTAAAACTGCTGCTGCTAATATATGCCGCTAGTGCTATAGCGTGGGCCGACCGAGGTCCCCCATGCGGCGCAAACGAGATTACTTGTTTCTCCGGCCGGGCTCGCAGAATTGGCATATCAAGCTGCAAACGCCCGGCAATCGCGTTGAGAAATCCCTAGGCACGCCCGACCGTCGGGAGGCGGAGATAGCTGCCCTCCCGCTCATAGCGCAGCATAAGGCCGCGCTCTTAGCGAAGCGGCTGCACCTGGAAACCGTATGGGTCCCACGACCTTGAGCCAGGCCGCGAGCACGTTGACCCGGCGAGTGGCGCTCGCACGATCGCAACCGACCGCGAGCTAATCCACATCAACCCCGACGGCACGACCCGGACGGTAGGCGAATGGCGGACCCAAGGAAATGCTGATCCCGCCCTACCCGGAGTCCTCAGCGCGAGCAGTCGTCAGGTTCGTGCGCAAGCTTTCCGATGGTTCGGTACCGGAGGATCGCCCTGCACTCGCGACCAAGACCGGCGATGACGCCATCATTGAGACCTACCTGAAACACGCCAACGTGACCGGCTATTTTGAGCGTGAGGCCCGGGACATGTGGGCACTCTACAAAACGCTGACTGGCAATAAGCCATTGAAGGAAGCTGACCGCGATGACGGCCGCAAGCTGGTCCAATATTTCAAGGACCAAGGGCTAAAGAGTGCATCCATTCAGAAGCGAGTCGGATGGTTGCGGGCGGCCGTCAATTTAGCCATCAAGGAACGCAAGGAATGCAAGTCGTGGCTAAACCCCTTTGCTGGCATCGTGCCCAAAGGCGATGACAAGGAACGGCGCTTGCCGCTCAGCGATGCGGACATGAAGGAATGCAGGCGCAACCTCGACAAGCTCAGCGAATCCGATCAATTGCTGTTCCGTGTGCTGGCAACTACCGGCATGAGGTTATCTGAGGCGTTTGAGATTGATAGCGAGGAAAAGGAGAAGGGTTGCCGGTTCGTTATCGTCGGCAAAAAGACCGAACAGAGCTTGCGCCGCGTGCCGCTTCCGGCAAGCCTACTCCCGCGCCTGCCCGCGACCATCAAAGGTCCGCTGTTTAAGACAAATGATGAAGCCGCCGCCTCGAAACGACTAAACAGGTTCCTTGACGACCTCGGCATCATTGACCCGCGCAAGGTGGCCCATTCATTGCGCCACAGGGCGCAAGACCGGTTGCGCGCCGCCGGCTGTCCCGAGGCTATCCGGTGGGAATTGCTTGGTCATGAGAAGAAGACAGTCGCCGCGAATTACGGCAAGGGTTCGCCGGTCCCGCTGCTTCGAAAGTGGATTGATAAGATCGGGTTCTAACGGCTAGCGCGGCAGTGGCCGCCGCCAGTTGCAAAAAGTTACGACGGTGAAAGACCGCAATGCTTTTTCTTGTTGCGATAGCCCCAACCTGCGTGTGATATTTCTGCGCCGATGTTTTTTTGAAAAAATTTCAGTTGGTTACTCATTGTGCTTTGAGGCCTGCGGCACGAATCACTTTTCCCCGTTTGTCCGTGCCGGATGTTCCAACTGTAGGCGCGCAGCTTTCCGGATCTAATGGGGCCCATTGCGCCAATCGGGACGTCGAACATGACTTGGACGCGACCCGCCATTAGATCGAGCTTTGCCGGGCCGGCACCTGTGTAATTTACCGTGACAAGATTGACGCGTGCCATCGTTTTGAACAACTCGCCCCAAAGCCCCGGGCCGCTTCCCGGTCCGGCGGTGGCCATATTGAGCTTGCCAGGATTGGCCTTTGCATAGGCTATGAACTCCAGAAGAGTTTTTGCCGGAACGGACGGATTGACCCCCATGATTTCGCCAGCTTCCACCACGCTAGCGACCGGCGTGATGTCATTCGTGAAGTCGAAAGTAAGATTGTCATAAAGAGCTGCGTTCCACGCATTTACCGACGCGCACATGAGGAGCGTGTAGCCATCCGGTTTCGAATGAACCACATCTGCAACCGCAATATTGCTGCTTGCGCCGGGGCGATTTTCGACGACGAATGACTGCCCCAATGCCACCAGTCTGGCGGTCGTGTCGAGGGGACCTCCAGCCGCAAAGCCTACGATAATGCGCACCGGTCCGGTCGGATAGGCCTGCGCAGCGGCGACGCGGGAGAGGGCCGGCAGCGCAGCGGCACCCGCTGCGACACGCAGGAAACGCCGGCGGACAATTTTCATCGTCATCGCCTACGAGCTTGAACACCTTCGCAAATGCGGAGGGTGCTGCGAACCAATCGATTCGTTTTCGAATTGCTCGCCCGCCGCGGGCACAGCCGCTGCCTTTGATTTCGCGGGAGGTCGGCAGGTCCCGCCGGCAGCTCTAACCCAACGTTGTACCAACGTGCTCAATCTGAGTAGGCCCTCGACAGTCACGGTTTTTGCACCGGCCGTTCTTTGTCGTGACGCGGCAACTCGGTAGCGATCGGAGGCAAAGCGGACGTCGCTCCGGATCGTCAATCGGTCGAAGATGACCGATGGCGTTGAAAAAGGGCTCGCGAGTTTTGGCGAACAGTGATTCCGTGTGCTGGAGGGATTTGGCTGCGGAGGTTTGCTATGATGGGTCAACAGACTGGTGATCAGAGCCAACTGTTTTACCTGTTCAACCTCGAACGGCGCATTCCAGCAGGGCATTTGTTGCGCCGGATCAATCCGGTTGTGACACGGATACTGATGGAGCTTCGTGAGAAGCTTGTGCCGTTCTATAGCGAGATTGGTCGGCCTTCGATTGATCCCGAGCTGATAATTCGGATGCTGATCGTCGGCTATTGCTACGGTATCCGCTCCGAGAGACGATTGTGCGAGGAGCTTGAACTGCACCTTGCATATAGGTGGTTTTGTCGTCTCGATCTCGACGACAAGGTGCCTGATCACTCGACGTTCTCGGTCAATCGCCATGGCCGCTTCCGTGACAGCGACATCCTGCGCCAGGTCTTCGAGGCTGTGGTGCGGGCCTGCATGGGTGCCGGCTTGGTCAAGGGCGAAGGGTTCGCGGTCGATGCTAGCGTGATGGAGGCCAATGCCAGCCGCTATCATGGCAAGGCGCCGGACGAGATCGACTGGTCGGTGCCAGAACTGCAGACACGCGCCGCCGCTGAATTTCTTGCTGGGCTCGACGACGAAGATCCGGACGCCAACCGCAAACCGCCGAAGTTGATATCACCGAGCGATCCCTGCTCGGCCTGGACCGCTAAGGCCAACAAGCGGGTGCAGTTCGGCTATGGGCTCAATTATCTCATCGACATCGAGAACGCGGTGATCGTCGACGTGGAGGCCACACCTGCGCGCACCTATGACGAGGTTGCCGCAACCAAGACCATGATCGAACGGACTGCCAAACGCTTGGGGCTTAAGCCCAAACGTCTTGCCGCCGATACGGCTTATGGGACGGCCAAATTCCTCGGCTGGCTGATTGGCGCCCGTATCGCCCCGCATATTCCCGTCTGGGATAGGAGCACCCGAGAGGACGGCACCCTGGCACGTTCGGATTTTCACTGGGACCGGCGGCGGGACGTATACATTTGCCCGAACGGTAAGGTGCTCCACACCACTGGCACCATGCAGGAAGGCACAACGCTTCGTTATCGGGCATCCAAGTTCGACTGCGAAGTCTGTGCACTCAAGATGCAGTGCTGTCCAAATGGCCCGTCACGACTAGTTTCCCGCGATGTTCATGAATATGCCCGCGACGTAACACGCCGGCTGATGCGGACCAAGGCGTTCATCAAGTCGCGCGACGAGCGCAAGCGCGTCGAGATGCGTTTTGCCCACTTAAAGACACATCACCGCTTCGAGCGCATGCGGCTGCGCGGTCTTTCTGGCGCACATGACGAGTTTCTGCTCGCCGCCACCGTGCAAAATCTTAAGACGCTGGCGCTGCGAATCCTCGGGCCACCGCCCGACCGGCGGCGCCCGGCGTTTGCCTAATAGAACCGATGGTCACCTCAGTTGTGTCCGCGTCGAGGTCGCTGCCGAGCCGCGGCGGCAAAATCCGGCAATATCAGCCGGATCAAAACCCAAGAGCAGAAGACCAACCTAAAAATCTACTTTTTCACCAGCATCGACCCACAGCGTCGATGTGCAGTCCCGCATTGCCGCGCTGCGAAGGGCTCATTCGCACTTGCTGCCGGTGTCGTAGACGCGCAGCTCTGGCAGACCAGCAAGGCCGTGCCTCGGATATTCACAGCCGACGACAACGACAGGCCCTCACTGCCGCGGGACGCATTCGCAGTAAATCGTACCGTCACTGTTGCGGGTGCACTTATGTCTCATGCCAGCCGGGCAATCATCCCCCCAAGCTGGCGCAACGACACCCCAAAGCATGCCAGCCATCGCGGCCAGCAAAGGGGAGAAAACAGCGCCGCCTTAGAACGTGTAGCCGAGGCGCAGGCCGTAATCGTTGATCCCGGGGTTGCGTGTATTCGCACCCATGCCGTCGCATTCGGTGCCGAAAATGCCGTGACCGTTGGACTGATGGTCGAAGGTGACCATCGCGCTCCAATGCTGGGACAGCTTGTATCCCAGCGAGCCGCCGTCGTGAAACATGAAGCGGCAGCCCAAACCGGAATGTCCCGGCGGAGGATTGTTCAGGTAGCCGTTATGCAGGTCGCCATCGAGAAACGCTTCGGCAAAAAAATGCGCCGGCAGCGGAATGGTCCATAGCGCGCCGGCATAGACGGCGCTGGTGCGGCCTTCGAGATTGAGGAGGCCGCCGACGTTGGCGCGCGGCATGAACACGCTCCACCACGAGTCCTCGAAGAACGGCAGCCGGGGCGTCACGAATTCGCCGTTGAGGTCGTAGGTGCCCTGCTCGGCGCCGCCGACGCCGTGGGCAAAACCGCCGAAGCGGAACTCAAACCCCTCCGGATCGTAGACCATTGGCTGCACAGTCACGGGAGCGGTCGGCGGAATATAGGCCGGCGCCGGCGGCAGATCGGCGCTCAGCGCCGGACCAAATGACACCAGCGCGGCGAACGCTGCACTGAGCGCGGCCAACGAGCCGCGCCGAACGAACCCCACAGCCATGCTGTTACTGCCCTCACATCGGTATCATCGTAGCCAATTTCGCGCGCGCGACATACCCGAGCCTAGCGATTGCGCTCGATATGGCGGACAAAACTATCGGCTGTTGCCTCGATGCCACAGAAGTTGCGCCCGAAACCCGGCAAAACGGCTCAAATTGGGACAGCGGCCCTCGTCGGATAACAGTTTCCACCGACTCGCGGCGGCGGCCATTCGCCCGGACATCAACCGCGCATGATAAAGCCGAGATGCTTTCTCAATAAAGTTGGCAACCGCCTTTGCGGCTACGGTCAGTCCCGCCGGACTGAAATTATAGCCGAGGAAGTCGAAGCCACGCTCGATCCTGCCGATGAATTTTGCTGCGCTGCATGAGTCCGGATGTGGCACTGAACGCCCGACGGAAGAATTTGGGGAAACGACGCTTTCGGAGGGTCAACCGACATGCGGCGGGCCGGGCAAATCGGTCCTGACCCGAAACCGACCGGCAAACATCAACAACCATTTAAAACCATTCGGTGTTCGTCAGTTCCCTACGGTTGTCGCACTGGTCCGATCTGTGGCACTCGCACCGGCTTGGCCATGCCGTAGAAAACCACTACGCCTTGGCCGCCGCAGCGTGTAGACAGCGCCTCGGGAGGCTTGCCATAGCAAGTGTCGACGTCCTGCCAGTTGTTCGTCACCCAAACGTTGCCGGCAGGATCAATGTTGATATCGACCTGCATTTGTAGGCCGCCACCAACATACCCACCGGGCGGTGAAATCTGGTCGCCGGTCTTGAAGCCGGGCGGACAGTTTTCCGTGCGAACGCCGCATAGCTGCACAATCGGACTGCTAGGCATGGCGAAGTTGGAAATCCAGACATTGTCGTTGCCATCCACTGCCACCGCCCACGGCCCCGGAAGACCGCCGCCCTTAGCCTCTGTCAGGAAATAAGTTAGTCAATTATCGTTTGGATTGATTACGGATTGGAGCGATAGTGTAGTTCCATTCTCCGTGGAAGGCATGGGGAAAGATATTGACGGCCGCGAGCTGATCGTCGGAAACGCGCAGGCCTTTGGGGTATCTATTTTCATCAAGCTCGGCGCGCACCTTCAGTCCCATCTCGGTCGTCGTGGCGGCGATGAGTTGAACGATTGCGCGATAGCTGCGCAAAGGTTTCCCGCGCCAATTGATCGTGATGAACGAAAAGAGCCGATGCTCGATTTTATTCCACTTGCTGGTGCCCGGCGGCAAATGGCAGATCGTGATCGGGAATTTGAGCTCGTTGGCCAATTTCTGCAATTCGATTTTCCACAACCGCACGCGATAGCCGTTGGAGCCGCCGCCATCAGCCGTCACCATAAGACCTTTGGGGCTCGCATAACGTTTTTTCCCCATCGTGCGCCACCATCGGCGAATGGCGTTGACCGCAAAAGCGGCCGTGTCGTGATCTGTTCCCACGCTGACCCAACCGGTGTTGTTGCGAATATCGTAAACGCCGTAAGGCACCGCGCGTTTCAATTTGGGATCGATGAAGTCATGAATATTGACGTCTTCGGGGCTGTCCTGGGGCCGCCATTCGCGACCCGCATTCTTAAAATTGCCCACCAATTCCTTCTTTTTGGTGTCCACCGAAACAACCGGCTGGCCGTCCTTCAGGAAGGATGCGGCGCGCGCGTTGATGTACTGAAATTGTGCGTCTCTATCCATATGCTGGTTGCCTTCGCGGGTTTTGCGGTTCGCCTGCAAGCTATAGCCCGCCTGTTGCAGAAGCTCGCCCACCACGGTGTGGCTGACCTCATGTCCTTTGTTCACCAGCTCTTTGCTCAACTTACGCAGACTGCGCGAAGTCCATAACAAGGACTTCATCGGATCACCGCGCGTGGCGGGTTCAACTAGAGTTTTGAGATCCCTCAGAAGCGTGGGGTCGTGAACGATCTTAGGCTTACGGCCTCCGCCATGCTTGCGGATGCGCCCCAGATCGGTTTTGTGGCGGCGGCGAATATCATCCAGTCCGCGGTAAACCGTCCGTCGCGCAAGGCCGGTTACGCGAACCACACAACTGACTCCGCCACGCCCCAAAGCCTTCGCTTCCGCAGCCGCCCAGCGTCGCCGGCTCTGCTCATTCAGAACCGGCTCCATCTCTTTCCATCGCTTGCGAAGATGTTGAACTTGCGCGGCTGCAATCATGCCGCGATTCTATCTCAACCAATTCGCTCGTGGGAATCCCCACTCCAATATCTTCGTTCAGTGTGCTATTATTGACTCACTTGCTTCCTTACAGCGCCTTAAACGGGGAGCCCGGAAATGGGGTGCCGTCCGGTTTCAGTAGCGTCACACTGCCGGCACCGCCTTTTTGTTCGGACATTGTCTTCGTTAGGAAGTCGGCAGCCGAAGTCACGCCATCGAGTTTCAGGCGTACCGCCATATCGACCAGATGGGCCATGCCCAGTAGTCCGGTGCCGAACCGATTGGTGATCCAGACGTTGCCCTGGCTGTCGATGTTAAGACCGCTGTTGTTGATCCCGATCTTGAAGGTTTCGACCTTGCTCGGGTCGGCAGCGAGAAAGCGAGTGACCTTGTCGTTGCCGTTGGACACCCAGATGCGGTCTTGCTGGTCGATGGCGAGGTGAAATGGCGCTAGAAATGACTTGCATGGCTCCGCGTTGTCGCCCTCGCAAACGATCCGGCCCTTGGTCAGATCGCCCTTGGGGAAGTAGACGAGTTGCCTCTTTTCGATCCCGAGGACCCAAACATCGCCGTTCGGCGTGACGATAATCCCCTGCATCAGCCCGAGCCGGCCATTGAAGGTGATACCCTCTGGCGGCGTCAGCGGCTTGCCATTCTTCTCGAACACCACAATCGCCTTGCTGCCATAAGTGGTGAACCAAGCATCATCCTTGGCATCGACAGCCGCACCGAAAGTGCCGCCTTCCATCCCGCCGCCGGTGAAGCCGGTAATGTTCGGCGAGATAGGGCGACCGTTCGGTGCGAACTTGGTCGCGTGACCTTCCCATAAGCTATCCTGCCCCTGCCAACCGACCGTGAAGTTGTCACCAACCCAGAGATTGCCTTCACTGTCGAACATGGCCTTGCCGCCCGCACGATAGCCACCGCCGTCGAATTTAAGTGGCAGCACCCAAGCACTGGGCGCCCAGTTCAGGTACGGCATGTACGGAACAGGTCGCAGGTTTTTGCGCTTCGGGACCGGATAGAATTGGTCCAGAAGAGCGAAGATCTTCTCTGGCTGATACCAAGAATTGCGGGCAATGGACTCAGCCGCTGCCAACGTATCGGTGGCCACTTTGCCGTTCGGAGCCGTGGCCGCCGTAAAGAGATTGTTGCAAGCATCGGCCTTTACCCGCGTGGTGCAACCCGCGAGCAGGTCGGCCAGCGTCGCAAAATTGGCCATGGTCGGCGTCTGGCCACTGTTGAGCGGGTCCTCAATAGCGCCCCCCCAGCCGCCCGTTTGAAGATCGACGAAGTTCGGCACATTGCCAGCCGCGATGCGCAGGCCAAGCGCGTGCCCCTTGATCGCGGTGCCGTCAAGAAATTGATTGTTCGTCCAGACCGACGCCACCGTGGTCATCTCGTTGATAACGACCTTGTCCGGGGGCGTATTGCCCAACACCGTCAGCAGGGCGATGGCTGAATTGTCGCTGCTGCCCTTGTTGACCGTGGCTACGCCACCTTTGGCAACCAAATATAGACTGACATCCGCGCTTGGCGTTTCATCAGTGCCAAGCTCAAAACGTCCGTCACTACCGGTTTGTGTTTGAGCCAATTGTTTGGGATCGCCAGCATTTGCTTCCCATAAGGTGACGGTAGAATTTGCAAGTGGACCGCCGCCCGCTTGGACCTGTCCTTCGATGCGGACGGCGGCCACAGCGGGATTACATGCCCAGCCGAGCAGTCCACACGTTGCCAGAACTAGCGCTATGCTGCCTTTGCCAGTTTCAATCACGGACAACTCTCCTATCGAGAATGTCCCCCCCGGCGCATTGGACAGCATTGAAGCGAATTAAGGCGCGCAATTCAACGGGCGGAATGGTCCTGGCCCTCTTCGACGTTCGTCGCGGCGGACCATTTTAATCGCGATCGGACTAATAGCAGATGCAGCGAGAGCGAGCTCGAAACAGCGCTGATGACCCATCTCGACCGTTTGCTGCAAAACTTCGGTGCAATGCAGCATGCGCTGCGTGCGGCTTACCGACTTATAAATGATCGGGCATGCCTGTATTTTGAAACTTAAAACATTCCTCTTGGGTGAAGTTCTAGACTTGCCGCGAATTTCGCAGGCCGATCAACGTTCAAGGTAGGCTGCGGTCGCCATGCCACCCGCCGTGCAGACGCCGACAATCGCGCGATGCGCTCCTCGCCGGCCCAGTTCGAGCAATGTCTGGCCGAGATAGCGAATACCTGACATCCCGTATGGGTGGCCGAGCGCGATGGCGCCGCCGCTAACGTTTGTGATTTCCCACGGTGTCTCGAGTTGCGCCTGATTGTAGAGCGTCGTCACCGCATACGCTTCGTGCAACTCCCACAGATCGATGTCCGCCATATTGAGCTGGTGATGTTTCATCAGCCTACGGATCGCGGGCGTGATCGCAATACTCATTTCCTCGGGCGCTACCGCGGCAAGCTGCATGCCGCGGAATAGTCCGAGGATAGGCAAGCCGCGCCGCACCGCCAAATCTGCATCGATCATGACTGCTGCTGCGGCGCCATCGGATAATTGCGATGCGTTGCCGGCCGTCGTCGTGCCGCCAGGATAAACGGGTTTGAGCGCAGCAAGCCCGGCGAGCGTGGTATCGGGCCGTGGTCCTTCATCGTGATCGAGCGTGACCTCCTGCATGTGGCTCCGCTTGGTTGCCTTGTCTGTCACTTTCATCGTTGTCTTAAACGGGACGATCTCGGCGGCAAATTTTCCTGCTGCCGTCGCGGCGGTTACCCGTTTCTGGCTCTCGACCACATAGGCGTCCAATGATTCACGAGTGATATTATATTTTTTGGCGACGAAGTCAGCCGTCTGGTTCATCGTCCACCACACAGCAGGCATTCGCTTTTCCAGAGGTTCGTAAACAAAGCCGATTAGATTGAGATTGAATTGAACCAAGCTGATGCTTTCGACGCCGCCGGCAATCACAACACGAGCCTCGCCGCAGGCGATGCGATTGGCGGCGAACGAAGCGGCGGTAAGTCCCGAGCCGCAGTAGCGGTTTATTGTCACTCCGGGCACCGCTACACCGAAGCCCGCTTCCAGCGCCGCATTGCGTGCGATGTTGTGGCCAGTCGCGCCCTCCGGCAAGCCGCAGCCAAGAACAACGTCCTCTACTTCAGCTGCCTCAATACCTGCGCGCTCGACTACGGTTCGCAAGACATGCGCAGCCATAGGAATGCCATGGGTCTGGTTGAGCGCTCCGCGACCGGCCTTGGCGATGCCAGTCCGGCAATATGCGACAACAGCAACGTCCTTCATCTGATGATCCTAGTCAGCCTGACTTTCTCACTTGCGCTTTAAAGCAGTTTTTCAATTGTGATCGGTAGGTCGCGCACTCGCTTGCCGGTCGCATGATACACAGCGTTTGCAATCGCGGGCGCCACCGAAACGGCCGTCAGCTCGCCGAGACCCTTGGCGCCCAACGGACTCGCTTCGTCATCGAAGCCATCTACAAACAGGACATCGAGGTCCGGAATATCCGCGTTGGTTGGCACGAGGTAGCCTGAGAAGTTGCGGTTTATGAATTGGCCCGACGCCGGATCAGTTTCCGATTGCTCCAGCAAGGCCTGGCCCACCCCCCAGATGATGCCGCCGATCGCCTGGCTGCGCGCTGTCTTGGGGTTGATGATCCGGCCAGCGTCATAGGCTCCGACGAAGCGGTTCAGGCGCACGAGCCCGAGGTCAGGATCGACGCGCACCTCAGCAAAGACAGCCGAGAAGCTGAAGATTGCCTTGGGACCGTTCACCTCCTCGACGGGGTTGTAGTCGCCGTCGCCGACGAGGCTTGAGAGCCCGTTGCGGCCGAGCAGTTCGGCATAGGTGATGTTCAGGTTTGTTTTTGTCAGTCTGAGCCTGCCGTCAGCGATGATCACATCGTTAGGCGGCGCACCCGCAAACGGCGCATCGCGGCCGGTGAGCGCCAGTTCCACAGCCTTTTCGCGTGCGGCCCGCGCTGCCAGCATGACGGCGGCGGTTGCGTTAGCCGTGGTGGATGATCCGATGGCTGGGTGTGACTCCGGTAGCCGCGTGTCCCCGAGCCGCACGGCTACTCTGTCAGGTGCCAAGCCGAGCGCGTCGCCGGCGACCTGCGCCATCACCGTGTAGGTGCCGGTGCCGATGTCATGCGCGGCGGCTTCGACAAGCGCCGAGCCGTTTGCCTTAAGCGTCACCCGTGCCTTTCCCGGCCATCGCCAGTGCGTGTAGATCGCTGCTGCCACTCCCTGCCCGATGAGGTAGCGCCCGTCGCGCATCGACCGAGGCTCCGGGGTGCGCTTGTCCCAGCCGAAGCGCGCCGCTCCCTTTGTCAGGCATTCGCGGAGTGCGCGCGTAGAGAACGGCCGGCTGCTGTATGGATCGGTCTCGGTGTCGTTGCGCAGCCGCAGTTCGACCGGATCGACGCCGGTCGTACACGCGAGCTCGTCCATGGCGCACTCGAGAGAAAAATGGCCCTGCGCTTCCATGGGCGCCCGCAATACGACGGGCGAGTTGCGGTTTACGTGCACCACTCTGTGGCTCGTGGCGATCCCGCCGCTCGCATGCCATAGGTGGCGGCTGGCCATGGCGGCATATTCGACGTAGTCGTCGAATAACGACGTCGGATTAACGCTGTCGTGGCGGATGCCGGTCAGCTTGCCGTCACGCTCGGCGCCGAGAGCGATCGTCTGGACCGTCGCCGCCTGGTGGCCCACCATCGAGTACATCTGCGCGCGGGTAAGCTGTAGGCGGACCGGCCGGTTGACCACTTTCGCGGCGAGCGCGGCCAGAAGCGTATGCGGCCAGGACCAGGACTTGCCGCCGAATCCTCCGCCCAGGAACTCGCAGACGACGTTGATTTTCTCCTCGGGAATACCGAGCACGAGCGCAGCGAGCTTGCGCGTGCCGACCACCATCTGCGTCGAATCGTAGAGCGTCAGCGTGCCCGCCTCGTCCCAGGCCGCCAGCGTCACATGCGGCTCCATCGGGTTATGATGGCGGTCGGGCATCGTATAGGTCTGCTCGATTTTGATTGCCGCGTTTGCCAGCGCCTTGTCGGTATCGCCGACCAATGACGAGAGCGGCCACATGCGCTGCGGCGGCTCGACGGCGTCCTCCTGGGCCGTCCGCAGGTCAAACACCACGGGCGGATCGGCTTCGTACGCCACCTTGATCAGCGTGCCGGCATAGGTCGCTTGATCGAGTGTGGCTGCGACGACCAGCGCCACCGGCTGTCCGGCGTAATGAATTTTGTCGTCCTGAAGCGGCAGGTAAGTTTGTCCCTGAGGTCGCAGATGGCTCCAGGGCAGGCGGTTCATGCGCGGCATGTTTGTGTGGGTGATGACCGCGAGAACGCCTGGCGCCTTTTCGGCGACAGCGGCGTCGATGGTCACGATCCGGCCATTCGCGATCGTGCTGTAGACGATTGCGGCATGGGTCATGGCGGCGAAGGGAAGATCTGCTGTGTAGCGGGCGCCGCCGGTCACCTTGAGCCGGCCATCAATGCGTGAAATTGGTTGTCCGACGGCGTTCATGCGCATGCTCCCGCAGTTTGCAATGCACGTACGGCAACCCGCTGCGCCAGATCGATCTTGAAGGCATTGTGTGCAAGCGGGCGGGCATCGATGAACGATGCAGCAATCGCCGCCCCAAGCGCGCCGCTGTTGTCCAACGAAATTCCGCGCAGACGGCTTTCAGCTACTGTGAGCCGCCACGGCTTGTGGGCGACGCCGCCCATCGCGAGCCGCGCCGAGCGAATGCATCGGCCGTCGGTCGCCACCGCGGCCGCGGCGGAGACCAGCGCGAACTCATAGGATGCGCGGTCACGAACCTTCAGATAATGTGAAGCACGGCCCTCAACGCTGGCCGGCACTTCAACAGCCACGATCAGATCGCCCCGACCGAGGACGTTGTCACGCTCGGGCTTGCCGCCGGGCAGGCGATGGAAATCGGCGAATGGAATGCGCCGTTCGCCGCCTTGTCCCCGCACGATCACGATCGCGTCCATGGCTGCAAGCGCCACCGCTAGATCGGACGGATGGGTGGCCACGCAGAATTCCGACCATCCGAAGATCGCGTGATTGCGATTGAGCCCGTGGAGTGCCGCACAGCCAGAGCCCGGCTGCCGTTTGTTGCAGCGGCCGTCGGTCTCGTCCCGGAAATAGGCGCAGCGCGTCCGCTGCATGATGTTGCCGCCGATCGACGCCATGTTGCGCAATTGACCGGACGCAGCAAATAGCAGCGCCTCGGCAATCACAGGGAATCGCCGGCGCACCTCCATGTTGGCGGCAACGTCGCTCATCCTGGCCAGCGCGCCAATGCGCAGGCCGCCGTCAGGCGGCGCTTCGATCCGCGCCATCCCCGACAGGCCGTTGATGTCCAAGAGACGCTCGGGAAGCGCTGCACGATCCTTCATCAGCCCGATCAGGTCGGTACCGCCGGCGATGAAGGCGAGTTGGGGATCAACAGCGTGCGCCGCTATCGCTGTCGCAGGATCGTCAGCGCGCGAAAAGGAAAATGGATGCATGCTTCAGCTCCTCGCGACAGCGTCCGTGACAGCGTCCACGATGTTAGGATAGCAGGCGCAGCGACACAGATTGCCGCTCATCCGTTCGCGAATTTCCTCGCGGGACAGGTCGGCAAGACTGAAAGAGGCGGCAAGGCCTACTGTGGCGGCGCTTGGCCAGCCGGCCCTGACCTCTTCGATCATCGCGACGCCGGACATGATCTGGCCCGAGGTGCAGAAGCCGCATTGGAATCCATCGCGCTCGATGAACGCCAACTGAAGCGGATGGAATATGCCATTCTGCTCCAGTCCTTCGATCGTTGTGATGTTCTTGCCTTCCTGCATTGCCACCAGTGTCATGCAGGACAAGACGCGCCGGCCGTCGATGTGCACGGTGCAGGCACCGCACTCGCCGCGATCGCATGCTTTCTTGGTGCCGGTCAGCCCCAGGTTTTCGCGCAACGCGTCGAGTAGCGTCGTGCGCGGTTCGACAGCTATCGTGCGAGCTTGTCCATTGACTGTCAGGTTCATCGCGGACCCCACTTGCTAAGGAAAAAACGCCAATGCCTGGCCATGCAGCCGGGTCAATTGCACCACGGTCCCCAGACATTTGCCGCTGTTAGAGTCGAACGAAACCACCTCGTTCTGGGCAACGCAGTAGAGCTGGCCATCGGGTCCAAAGCGCAGACCGCGAGGCCGACGAAGTTCTGCCGCGTTGCCGGGCGAGAAGACACGAACGAGATGTCCGCTCCGGGCATCGTATTCCCGCACCGAAGTCACTGCGTCGGCTGCGCCGAACGGGTGCTCGCTCGACACGACGACGTTCCCGTTGGGTGCAATCGCCAGATCAAGAGGGCTGAGTTCCGGGTCGCTGACCAGCCGGACGGGCTGTGCGCTTTCGCTTAAGTCAAAGGCAACGATGGTGTTGTCTCCCACTCCATTCGGGCCGGTGCCAGAAGCGAGAAAAAATCTTCCGTCGTGACCGAACGCAAAGCCGCGGGGAAACGGCACGATTGCCGTTGGCAGGAAAGGCTCGCCAATTACGTCAAGCGAGGGCGCAAATGCTATAACTGTGCGCGCACTCCGCGAGCCGACGTAATAACGACCGTCGGGTCCGAAGTTCCCGCCGCCGGGATTTAATCCTTCGATCGGACCCGTGTCGCGCACCACCGTCCCGCCGGCGCCGAGCGCCAGCACGCGATCGCGGCCGCTGTTGAGAAATAGCAACCCTTCACTCCGATCGACGGAGAGACCGCGCGGATCGACGATGCGGCTGTCATCGCTGAACGCACCGACGGGTTTGCCATCGCTATCAAAGGCGAGAAGCGCGCCGTATCCGTCGCCATTCGTTCCGGATGCGCTGGTTACGAGGAGAGGCATCGTCGCTACCTCACGCTCCCGCGTGCGACCTCCGCAGCGCTGATACCCTCCAATGCGAGCCCGAGTGTGACGCCTTCATCGATGATACGCCGCAGCTTTTGCGTCATCGCGATGCGCGTATACTTCGTCGTGAGTGGTGGCAGTTTGGCGAGCCCTTCCGCGATCTCGCGGGCGCGGGTAAGCAACTTGTCGGCTGGCACTATTTCGTTGACCGCGCCCCAGTCCTTCGCCGTCTGGGCATCGAGCTCCTGGCGGGTCATGATAAAGTAGCGGCCGCGTATGCTGCCGATGGCTTCCTGCCACAACAAATGCACGCCATCACCGGACGCGACGCCTAATTCGAAATGGGGTTTGTCCTGAAATACGGTTGTCGGCGTCGCCAGCACAATATCGGCGAGCAAGATGTACTCGGAGTGCAGTCGCACTGGGCCGTTCACTGCGGCGATCAGCGGCACCTCGATGTCGAGAATGTTCATGAGGACTTTCCTGCCCTCGCGATAGATTTTGTCGTAGCCTTGCGGGGTGACGAAGTCGAAACCTTCAGGACTGATCGTCTCCATGAACGCATTGCCGCTGCCGGTCAGGATGACAACGCGGTTATCGCGATCGGAGCCGATTGCGTGGAACAGGTCGACGAACTGTTCGTGGGTATACCCGTTAAAGGCCAGCGTGCCGCCATTTGTGTGAAGCGCCACTTCCAGCACGCCAGTCTTGGAACGGGTCAGTCGAGCATTTGGAAAACTGTCACGATAAGCGTCAAAGTGACTCATGACTAGCTCCCTTTATAAAATCCCGGCCAACTCCGGCTTACGGTCCGACAGATGACAAAACGATCAACCACCGGGTAGATGCGGCCGACGCATAAGATTTATTCCTGCCGGAAATAGCGCGGCGAGAGGGCAACAATATGGATCGATTGGCCGCCATGGAGGCGTTCGTAGTCGTAGTCGATACGGGGTCCTTCTCCGCTGCGGCGCGCCGCCTTAACGTAGGACAGCCAGCAGTGTCGAAAACGGTGGCCCAACTGGAAGAACGTCTGGGCGTCAAGCTGTTAGTACGTACGACACGTGGACTGACGGCGACAGAAGCGGGGCTGAACTACTACGAACGGGCGCGACGATCGATTGAGGAGGCGGACGAGGCGGAACTCGCCGCGCGCGGTGCGGGCAGCGGCCTCACGGGCCCGGCTGCGCATCTGCGGGGCGGTCACATTTGCAAGCATTCACCTGATGCCCCGCTTGCCGGAATTCCTAACGCGTCATCCAGAACTTGAAATGGAAGTCGTTTTGGACGATCGGAACATCGACCTCGTTCAAGAGGGGATCGATGTCGCCCTCCGCATGGGGCAGCTCTCTGACTCCAGCCTGACCGCCAAGCGTATCGCCAGCGGGCGGCATGTGGTTGTCGGTACCCCGGCCTATTTCGCGCGGACTGGTGAACCCACAGCGCCTGACGACCTCGCCGCGCACCAAGCTGTGATTTACGACCAAGGAGGAGGAGGCCGGGACTGGACCTTTCAACGTGAAGACGCTGAAATTGCTGTCACGTTGAAAGGTCGGTTGCGCGTCAGTGCTGCGGAAGGAGTGCGCGCGGCTGTACTTGCCGATGCTGGCATCGCGGTCGCTTCTGAGTGGATGTTCTCGCCCGAGATCGCGGAGGGCACGGTTAAGGTTGTTCTACAGGATTGGGAATTGCCCCGGATTGATCTCTGGGCCGTGTTCCCGGCCGGACGAACAGCGACCACTAAAGCACGCACTTTCGCTCAGTTCGTCCAAGAAGTGATGCGCGTCCCAGGCGACCGGGCAGGCTCGCGGACGTCCTGATCTAGCCCCACCGACAAGGTCCGAAATTGTACAGGG
Source organism: uncultured Alphaproteobacteria bacterium (assembly GCA_963729965.1). Classification (GTDB taxonomy): domain Bacteria; phylum Pseudomonadota; class Alphaproteobacteria; order Rhizobiales; family Xanthobacteraceae; genus BOG-931. The sequence continues at coordinate 104,723 of CAVSPX010000002.1, read as the reverse complement.
TTTCGGATGCCGGCCGTGGGAGAGCTGGACGCGTGCGCCTGGCCGGCGTCCGAAAGCCGTCAAGGAACGAACCCGCGGTCGGGAGTGCACGGAGATGGTGCGCTGGCTATGGGTATTTGGCTGACACGGGACTCGCGCGATGGTGGCCGTGCTCAGCTTTAACGGAGCCGATGAGGTGGTTTTTAGCGCGTGCCGGCTTGCAATGATAATTGCAGTTGTGGACGGGCATTGCGGTTACGGCTGCCGCTGATGCAGTTGAAAACGGCGCAGATCGTCAGCGCTTGCCGTATCGGGCGAGCGGCCAAGAAATGACGCAAAGCTTTTGACCTGGCGGATGTAGTCGTGGCGCGTCTTGTCGCTGAAATTGCGCACCGCCATGGCGTCGAGCATGCGCTGGCGCAACGGGCTGATGGGTTGGTCGTGCATCGGAGTGCTCCTTTGTAAGGTTGCAACACTCCGATCGTCGAACTCACGACGCTCTCATCAAATCCCCTGTCGGCCTTGGCTCCAGACTAGACCGGCCCCCAGCCTCCCTCCCGCGAAGCGGGTTCGTTCACTGTCGGAAAGCAGACGTCGGTCCGTTGGCGGCCGTGATGCTTCGCGGTTCCATAGCTTCTCGCGCCAGTCATCATCTTCGGAGTAGGACAAGGCCAGGGCGAGTAATACCGATGCAGTGCCTTCGCCAACTTCGCCGAACTAAGGTTTCTATCCGCGAACCGAAGCGAGAACCCGGTACGACCCGGCCGAATCTTCATGCATCGAACCGCTTCTCCGGCATCGAGCTTGTGGCAGCCGATAGATCCCTTTAACCATCCCAACTAATGCGACTCGCGCGCCGAAAACGGCTTCCCACATTTCTCTCAGCGTTCAGAGCCGGGCATCGACGGATTGGCCCGCACCAACCTGCGCTTCTCCCGCGAGGTGGTCCGTAAACGCGGCTGGTGCCGAATTGGCACCCGCAACCAAAGGAGATACCCATGGCCCCCGCACGGCCGTACTGGAAAGGCTACCTCAAGCTTTCGCTCGTGTCGTGCCCGATCGCCCTCTACACCGGGACATCAGCAACCGAACGGGTGTCATTCCGACAGATCAACAAGAAAACCGGCAACCGGCTGCGCCAGCAGCTGGTCGATGAGGTTACGCGCGAGCTGGTCGAAGGCCCCGACAAGGGTCGCGGCTACGAATACGCGAAGAATGCCTACATCCCCGTCGATGATGACGAACTCGATGCCATTGCCATCGAGAGCAACCACAGCATCGAGATCGATTCATTCGTTCCGCGCGAGCAGATCGATGATCGATACCTGGATGCCCCGTACTACATCGCCCCGAATGACCAGGCGGGACAGGACGCCTTTGCAGTCATCCGCGAAGCCATGCGCGGCAAGGGCATCGTCGCCCTCGGTCGTGTCGTGCTCTCCAAGCGCGAACGCGTCATCATGCTGGAGCCCTGGGACAGAGGACTCGTAGGCACCACCCTTCGCTACCCGTACGAGGTCAAGAATGCGAAGGAGTATTTCGAGGACATCCCCGAGGTGGAGGTGGAACCGGAAATGCTCAAACTTGCCGAGCACATCCTCCAAAGCAAGGCAGCAGACTTTGATCCGTCGCAGTTCGTCGATCGCTACGAGGAAGCTGTGGTCGAGATGCTCAAAAAGAAGCAGGCAGGCTTGGCCGTATCACGCGAGCAAGCCACGCCGCGGACCCATAACGTGGTCAACCTCATGGACGCACTCCGTCGCAGCATCGCGCAGGCACAAGCGGCGTCTGCTCGTCCACCGAAAGGCCGAAAGCGTATCGACGGACAGGCCGAAATGCTGCTTCCGATCGCCGGCAAGGCCAAGACGGCCGCCCGCGGCAAAGTCCACGGTTCGCCCGAGCGCCCGCCAGATGAAGGCCGGCTAACAACGGTAAGGGGCACTAGCGCCGATCGGCTCTAGCCGTGAACTCGAAGGCACCGCACTATTCGGGCAGCAGCCGATCCACAGGCATCGTATGATTGAGAGCTTTCGCACCCACCCCTACACACGCGCCGTTTGCCTCGAAACAGCCCGCCTGTTTGAGCGGCGAGCGGCCACGGACTTGGTTGAAGCTCAATGCCGAGCTGATGAGGGCGCTTCAGGGGAGGCTCAGCGACTCCAGGCGAAAGCCAGGCTCGCGCAGCAGCGCGCCCATGCGTGGCACCTTCGGGCACAAAACGCTCCTGATGGTCTGGTGGCCGACGACGGGCGAAATTGCTCGCAACAATGAACTCGTACTCGGCCGAAGGAGGTCGCAATCGTACCGAGGAAACAAGCCGAGATGCTGCTTCCCGTTTCGGGTGTCAGGGCAAACACGCCACAGCAAACCTGGCTACGAGCAAGCGAACGTCTAGAGCGCGCGTGCTAACTCCATGCGGCCATTTCTAGGGCCCAGCAGCGCCGTCGATCGGAGTGATACGGTGAGCAGCGATCGGAACAAAACCTCGACCCCTCGGACGGCGGATGACACCGCACCGATTATAGTGCCCTACGGCGCCGGGATTTGGACGTTCGGCGACCATTTGAGACATCTCGCTGCGCATGCCGGCATATTCCCCTCGCCCTTGACGAATTCGGTCGCTGCGTTATCTGCGTCCGCCGCGGCTTTTTCACGCCGGACGCTTAGTCTGAAGTCGCCTCCGCAAAACATGCGAATAGCCAACCGATGACGGTTAGATGTGATACTATTGACTCCGCGCGATCAAACTTACTCGACACGAGCGGCTGGGGTCCATTTTGCGACATCACCCTCACCTTGAAGCAAGCTCGCCAGTCCGATAACGACGCGTGGGTAAAGATCGACGACTATTCGTGCAGAGAGGCTTTTAGGCACTTCATGCGCCGTCTCAACAGAGCGGCATATGGAGCTGCATTTCGTCGTTACGGCAAACGTCTTCGGGTCCTGCCCGTACTGGAAAAAGGCGAAGTCCGCGCCCGCGCATTACGTTCGTGGGAGCGTGGCCCATCCGGGCGATGGCATATCCACTGTGCGCTTGAATTGCCCTCACACTTCGATGCCATTACGCTTGAAAGGCTAATTCGCGCCTGTTGGGCGAAGGTCGAATGGGCGTGCGGCCGAATTCTTGTCCGCGATCGTGCGAATGCGGGTTGGATCGATTACATGTTGAAAGACCGTCAGAAATCCGTGTTTGACGGTTTTTTCGACTGTGTCATTGTAGGGTCTTTGCACAACCCAATTGCCGGCGCGTAGACGCCCTTTTGGGAGCAAGACTCTTTGTAGGCAGAGTTTGAGCAAGAGGCGATTGGCTGGCAATCGCCTTGTTCTTCGCTGTTGTTGCCGCCGCTCGCCTCGCGCGCGTGCGCGCGTGAGGGCAATGATTAAGGTGAACGGTGTCACCATGGTTGTTGCAGAATTTGGCCGGCCTTGATCGATCGTCCCGGTAGCTCGCCGATCTCGCCCGCCGCCGCGGCGACCGGGGCGATGCCGCCATCAGCAGCGTCGGTCACCGCCCGATCGCCATCGTCGCCTCGAATCGCACCAACGCTTTCCACTAAAACGAAGGCGGCCGCCGTCGCAGGCCACACCGCCGGCGCCATCAGGTCGACCACCTCTGCGAACAACAATTCCACTAAACTGGAGATGCCGCCCGGCGGCCGCCGTCGCAGCGCCACACCGCCGGCGCCAGCCGGTCGAGCAGGTCGATCGCTGTTGTTGCCGCCGCTCGCCTCGCGCGCGCGCGCGTATGGGCAACGATTAAAGTAAACGGTGGTCGTTTTCTGCTGATCGTTCAGAGCGAAAGCCCGGAGCGAGCAAAGCCAGGCACCCACCATGGTTGTTGCAGAATTTGGCCGGCCTTGATCGATCGTCCCGGTAGCTCGCCGATCTCGCCCGCCGCCGCGGCGACCGGGGCGATGCCGCCATCAGCAGCGTCGGTCACCGCCCGATCGCCATCGTCGCCTCGAATCGCGACCAACGCTTTCCACTAAAACGAAGGCGGCCGCCGTCGCAGGCCACACCGCCGGCGCCATCAGGTCGACCACCTCTGCGAACAACAATTCCACTAAACTGGAGATGCCGCCCGGCGGCCGCCGTCGCAGCGCCACACCGCCGGCGCCAGCCGGTCGAGCAGGTCGATCGCTGTTGTTGCCGCCGCTCGCCTCGCGCGCGCGCGCGCGTATGGGCAACGATTAAAGTAAACGGTGGCACAAGTGGAGGCAAATCTTGGGCCCTTTCGCACCGCAGTCGAGCTGATGATGTCGATCCCCGGCATCAAGAACCTCGGCGCCAACGTTATCGTCTCCGAGATCGGAATCGACATGAGCCGGTTCCCGTCGCACGCCCATCTCATCTCTTGGGCTGGCATATGTCCGCGCAACGACGAGAGTGCCCGATGGAGAACTAAAACGAAGGCGGCGTGCGACTGGTCACCCGTAAGGGCAACGATTTCACCGGCCGGTTTCCGTCGATCCATGGCTGCTCCAGCCTGCCGGCCCGCTCCTGCGTGATCGACGGCGAGGCCATTGTGTGTGATGAAAGCGGTCTTGCGGCCAAGCGCTTGCGTATGTCTATTACGAGGAGGAGTCCGGCTGGCGAGGCAGCCAAGCTCATGACCCGGGATGAACCACGGCGGATCGTGGCGAACATCGCCAAGCTACCGGACCCGCTGGTGAGGCGGTGACCACCCGCGGACTTATTTCAAGAAAAAATAGACCAACCCGACAACAGTCAACACGACGACAATAGCGGGAAACGAGGACCACCGGCTATATCTTTGGCGGTCCTATCTGCCGAAGCGATCTTCATTCGTTGAGTCGACCGGTCGACCTGCCATGAGGGGCCCCGTTCGGCAAAGGAGCATGACCATACAAGAAAGGCGCCTCAAGCGCACGCGGGGCATCAGCCCCGGCAGTATCTATAGATGCAGTATCTATAGATGCCGTGCGGACAGCAATTGTAGCGGAGCACTCATGTGACAGCAGAAACCACACTTGAGCAGGCAATACGCCACGTCAGGGACGGGAAGCGGATCATCGACCAACAGCGGGCATTGATCGCCAAGCAAAAGGAAGAAGGCCATGACACGGAGGCTGCTGACAGTCTGCTTATCCAATTTGAGCGGGCGTTGGCAATTTTCGAGGACGACCTTCGGGCCATTCAGGACGCCATAAAGCCGAATTAGGACACACAACCATCAGCACCAAGCCTCACGGCGCGGCTTAACAGGGCGTCGCCGCTCCCCTCCCGGCCGTCAAAATCCGTGAGCTCCTCGCAGATCGAAATCGTCAGCTATCGGTCCAATTTCCGTGATCTCCCTTTCCAATTCCCGCCGCCTTTCTTGAAGTCTCCCACTAGCAGTCACCGATGCCGAAAGATCGAAATTTCCTCGGAGCGATTTTCCGCTTGTGGCGGCCGAGAGCTGGGAATAACCTTTGCTTAGCCGAAGATCGTCAAAACGAGACCGAAGGTAGGCTCCACATTGGATGCTTTACTCGGAGGAGTCGGATATGACGACGATCAGCCGAAAAGACAAATCTGAAATCGGCTCCATCATTGACGTTCGATTAGAGGGGCTGACGTTGCGCGTAGCGGACGTGGGGCGCTCGATCGATTTTTACGGAACGAAGCTCGGCTTTACTATCGAGATCAACAAGGCTCCACAGTTCGCAATGATCCGCATCGGCGGAACAACGGGTGGGACAATTGGCCTGTTGGTTCACGATAGCGATGATCCCCTCGGATCGAAGAGCGCGACACCCCAGCAGCGAGCGGGCATCCACGTTGAATTGACCACTGATCATCTCGATGCCCTTTATGAACAATTGAAAGATCGGGGGGTGACGTTTTTCGAGCCTCCCCATGAGGAGCCGTGGGAGAGGTCGATGAGAGTTTATGACCCAGACGGCTATACGATAGAATTTGCTGAGGGCCGGCGTGGACATAGGGGTGTAACATAAAGACGGGAGCGTTCGCGGCAATTAACGAGTACACGCTTACTGCAGAACTCGGTATTCGGCCGGCTCGGGACGGCCTATTAAAAATGCCCTTCGACCTTCGAATTAAGTAGCCGCGATCCGATAACCCAGATCGCTGCCAAGAGGATTATTCATGCAGCCCAAACAGGGGCGTGATCCGACAACGCCCAAAACTCGTGACGTGGTTTCGTTGGTGCTTCATCAGCGTCCGACACAGGCCTCAGGCCTAGAGTTGACGCTAGACACCGCCTTATATGAGATATTGTGGAAAAGTGACCGGTCCGCCGTCCGACCAGCGTGGTGTCGTTCAATCGTTCAAGACTTCGCGGACGGTTCGCGCCAGGTCTTCCTTGCGATACGGCTTGCTGAGCAGGCGAACGCTGGTCCCGAGGCTTTGCATGTCGTTGAGCCGGGCGCCAGGGAAGCCAGACGTGAGCAAGATTTTTGCATCCGGCAACCGTGAAATCACTTCGCGCGCGAGCGCGCACCCGTCCATCTCACCCGGTAACACGACGTCGGTGAACAGCAGGTCGATTTTGCCTTTGAGCGCGAGCAGTTCCAGTGCGCGCTTGGCGTTATCGACTTCGAGCACCTGGAAGCCCAGTCCGCTCAGCTGTTTTACCACGACCTGGCGCAGCTGCGGATTGTCCTCGACCACGAGAATCGTTTCGTGAGCGTCGGCGGCGGGTTGCAGTGGCGGCGATTCGACATCTTCGGCGACGCCGCTTGAATTCGCCGGCCGCAAGTAAAGCCGAAAGGTCGTGCCGCGACCGGGCTCGCTATAGACGTTGATATGGCCACCCGACTGCTTCATAAAGCCGAACACCATGCTCAACCCGAGACCGGTGCCCTTGCCGGGAGCCTTAGTCGTGTAGAACGGCTCGAAGATGTGGGTGACGACCTCAGGCTTTATGCCGTCGCCGGAGTTGCTCACTTCGATCACGACGTAAGTGCCGGGTACGACCTCGGCGTGCTGCGCCGCGTAGTCCTGATCCAAATAGGCAGTGTGTGTCGCGATCAGCAGGCGACCGCCATTGGGCATCGCGTCACGCGCATTGTTGGCCAGATTGGCGATAGCAGTCTCAAGCTGCACACGATCAATCGTGACCGGTGGAATGGAGCGGTCGAGATCGAGTTCGATGGCAATGTCCTGCCCAAGCGTTCGCCTCAAAAGCTTGCTGATCTCCTCGACCAGTTCGTTGAGGCTGACCTGCTCCGGCAAGAGCGGCTGCCGACGCGCGAACGCAAGCAGCCGTTTGGTCAATTCGCTGCCGCTCAGCGCTGCATCGATTGCACCATGCACCAGCTCGGTCTGCTCGGCATCGCCCGGACGCAGCTCAGCCAGCACGTCGAGATTGCCGATAATGATAGCGAGAAGATTGTTGAAATCGTGTGCCAGCCCGCCGGTCAAGTGGCCGAGCGCCTCCATTTTCAGCGCATGGCGCAACTGGTCTTCGACTTGGCGCTGTTCGGTGATGTCCTCGGAAAATGCCAGGAGATACTTGGGGGTGCCGGTCTCGTCAGGCACCGGCAGTCTTTTTGTCCGCACCAGGCGTTGCCCAAGTTTTCGCGTGTTCAGTGTGCCTTCGTAAATCTCGTAGGGCTTGCCTGACGCCAATGCCTGCTTTTCCTGGGCCTCTATCACGTCGGCATCCTGGCTTTGCATAACCTCGCGTACGCTCTTGCCGATCACTTCGCTGCGCTCACAGCCAATCAATTCCTCACCGGCCCGGTTGAGATAGAGACACTGTCCGGTCTTCACGTCTTTGACCAGCAGCATGGCGGGCAGGCTCTCGATTATGGCGTCTAGAAAAGCGCGCGTGCGCCGCAGCTCCTGCTCGGCCTGCTGCCGCTCTACGATTTCCGCTTTGAGAGCCGCGTTGGATTGCTGCAGTTCGGCGGTGCGTTCACGCACGCGCCGCTCCAGATCGCGAGCGCGGTCCGCCAATTGAGCGCGCGCGGCGGTCAGACGGTCATGCAGCCAGCCGGTTTCCACCAGAAGCGCGATGAGCACGAAACTCGCCGCCAGCAGTCCGTAGATGCGGCCGGCATAGAAGCCGAGATCGAATTGTCCGCTGTTGAGTATGGAGCTGAGCGCGATATCGAACAGCCATGAACACATGACCACACCCAGCCACAGGTCGAGCACACTGTGCGGGCGCCGCCGCCATAAAAGCAGAAGGGCGGCAAGCGACAGGGTCCAGACCGAGCCGACTGCCACAGTCAGGCTGATCGTATTGTGATTGCCTGCCATGATGGCGGGCAGCAATGCCTTGCCGGCAGTCGCCATCAACGTCAGCCCGACCACTGCGCCGATTACCGCCACAATGGCGACGACGAAGGTCGTCCGCACTGACGCGACGGAGCTGCGATCCTTGCACAAGGCATAAGCGATCACGGCGAGCGGAAAGCCGCCGTGCCAGAACACGTAGAGCCAGGCCGTCGTGTCAGGCCCTGCGCCGAGCAGTCCGCCCGGCGCATAGAGCCCCGGAAAAGTGAGCGCGTGGGAGACCGCCATCAGCGCCGTGAACAGATAACCCGCAGCCAAGGCGCCGATGGCGGGCGAGCGTAATTTTGCGAACTGGCCGAACAGCAGGACCGCCGTTATCAGATCGTTGATGGTGAGTGCCGACTCGTAGCTCGGGATGAACGCCGGCACCTTCATCAGCGGTGTGCCAGCGAACGGCGCCGCGCATAAGAAAATCACGGCCGATACGGCAACGACTACACTAGCCAAGCGTCGATCCGCCGGACTGACGGGCTCCGTCGAGAGGAACCCGGGTGCGTACTCGATGTCGTCCATGATTTTGGAGTTCGGTGCGAGGCAATCAGTCGGGGGTGAAGCGCTGGATCGCCATGAACCTACGACGCCGCGGATTGAGGTATTCTTTCTATTGCGTCGATATTCGGCGCCGGCTCGCGTCGTCGGTTGGCGAGAAATTCAAGGAATGGCTGTAGCGGCATCGGCTTGGCGAAGTAGTAACCTTGCACCGTGTCGAAACCGAGTTCCGTTAGGCACTGTAGCTCTTCCGCCGTTTCCACGCCCTCGCCGCATGCCGTCGCTCCGAAACTATGGGCGAGGTCGACCACCGTCTGGCAAAGCGCCCGTTTGCGTCTGTCGACGCTGCAATTCGACACGAAACTCCGGTCAAGCTTGATCTCGCGAAATGGCATGTCCTTGAGCCGCGACAAGGATGCATAGGCCGAACCGAAATCGTCGATCGAAAGTGCGACGTTACACAGGCGGAGCTGCATCGCGACTTCGTGAATCCAATCCGGGTCGCGGATGATTTCATCCTCGGTCACCTCGACGATCAGGCCGGGGAAACCTGGGTCCGCGGGAAGAAGCTGGCGCACGACATCGACAAAGCCGGGCGCATTGAGAACCGACGCCGGCATGTTGATGGCAAGCTTCAGCTGGTGACCCGCGCTGGAGATCGTGCTCCAGTCGGCCAAAGTACGCTGGGCGACGAATATCGAAAGGGGCTTGTAGAGCGGATCGCCTGCCGGCGGCAGCAAATCGACTGGCTGGACGATGCCGCGCTCAGGGTGGCGAGCGCGGATCAACGCCTCGGCGCCGGAAACCGCAAGCGAGCGTAAGTCTATTTTGGGCTGATACCAGACTTCGAGCCAGCGGCCTTGCAGTGCGATACCGAGGTCGATGCGCGAATTAGGCGGACCCTCGGGTGGCGCCGATGTTCCATTTTCGGGTTTTGATGTTTCCGGTCTCGAAACCGATTGCAACCGCGCCTTAAGCTCGGCGGCACGAAACGGCTTGCGCAATGATGGCACCATCCAGAGGCCGTGCGCCCGCCCGATGCGTTCGATCTCAGCGAGCGTGGCTTCGTCGCGACCGCTGATCAGAAGCACCATCCCGGGGAACTTGAGAACATCGAGCTTGCGAATGACTTCCACAGCGTCGGATTGGCCGAGCGCGAGATCAAGGATAATAAAGGACGGCTGCGACCGCCTTATCTCAATCAGAAAAGCGAGCGGATCTATGAAATGCTGCGCCGCAATACCGATCAGCGACAGCACCTTGCAGACCATCGTGCCGATTTGCGCCCTCGTCGTCGAGGACCAAAGCTGTTTGCGGAAGCGCCGGTTCTATAACCTCGTTCATCAGCTTCGTCCCGGAGGTTGTCGCAGGTTGAGTTTGTAACCGTCCGGCATTAAGGCTTGCTTAAAGCTTTTTCCGACGCGCCGAGACTCGGCGGAAGAACCAATGACGCTCAATCCCCCTGCCAAGCTCGATCGCGGCGCCGGCGATGTGCCGAGTCCCGGTAGCTGCGAACAGCTCGACCGCCCAAGCTCCATCGATCGGTGCGCAGCGGAAATTGCTAAAACGAAAAATCGGCGGCTCGCGCCGGTCGAGCAGCGCCGATTTTTGCTCAAACGAAATAGCCGCCGCCGCGGGTCATGCTCTCTGTTGATTTACCGCGCGCGCCTCGGCGCCCCTGCACCAAGGGATAAAGACCACGATCGCGCCAGCCGGAAATGTCGAAGCGAGAGGATGGCGTAGAGCCCCACCACGGCCAGTTCGCTCGCGGCCGGCGCCGATGTGCCGAGACCCGGTTGCTGCCAAAAGCTCGAAGCGCCATCGATCGGCGCACAGCGGAATTTGCTAAAACGGACAATCGGCGGCCCGCGCCGGTCGAGCAGCGCCGCGCCAGAATCCGCGCCTAACCCCGCCAAGGGATAATGAGCACATCGCGCCAGCCGAAATGTCGGAGAGAGAGCACGACGCAGAGTGCGGTTGGATCGTCATTCATAAGGCTGGCCAGCTTTTGGACAAGAACTACAAAGAGCTGTCGTCAGCTACTAATCTTCCGGAAGCCACATATAGCCATATTGCCAGTTGCCGTTCGGTTCGCGTCGCAGCTTCCGTAGAACCTTTCGCAGCTTCATGCCGTCGCGGACCTCATCCGGCGCGCAATCGACGATGTCGGTGGGACCAACGTAGACGTTCTCGGGCAACTTAACGACGGCCATCGTTCGTTCATCACCATAAACCTCGAAGCCCTGCAGCGGCGGCATATGCCAAGGCAGGTGGCCCTGGTGGTGAATGAGTAACTCGCCGACATTACTGAACTGATACTCATCCAACTTGCGCGAATTGCACTTGCCGCATACTTTCCGCCCGGGCCACCAAAGCTGGCCGCATTCACGACACTTCGACCCGAGCAGGCGGTAGCGCTCCTTGCGCTGGCGCCAAGCTTTCAAGGTCCTCAGCACGCCGTGACGATACAAGTCTTCAGGAAACAATTCGCTCATGGCTGAATTCCTCGCTGTAAAAGGCCTCAAGCATTGCGCAGTACGGCAACCGCCGAGGATGCCATTTCGCCCTGCATCCCGGAAATGACTGCAACTCCGGTCTTTTTCAGTTGCCTCGCCCCGGCTTCGCCGCGCATCTGCAAGACGGCCTCGAAAACGTGGTTCGAGAAATCCCCACCGGATGTGAGGCCGAATCCACCGCCGCCCCCGTCCGTGCCCGTGGGCAGGCGTCCGTCAGGGCCGGTCTGCTCGTCGATGATGAATTCGAGCACCTTGTCGGGATCGGGCACTCGTGTTGCCGCCAAGGTGGGCACCAGCGACGTAATGTGCAATTCGAAGAGTTCGGCAAAATCGACATCCTGCGGGCCGATACCGGCCATTTTGTATGCTTCGTCCGCGGCCACATGGGTGCAGCCGAAATCACACATATCAAAGTTGATGAGTTGCGGCACTGGATAGTACATCTGACTGGAGAGAAGATGCGAATTACACTTGTACGCGATGCCGTCCAAATAGACCGGACTGTCAGTGTAAGCGCGCGCCTCATCGGCGGGAACCAATATGATGGCCGAGGCTCCCTCAAGATTGTAGTTGCTTGGCAACTTCGCCCAGAATTGATCCGGAATTTCACCATCCTCGGACATCGAATCGACCAAGTTATGTAGTTCCTCGACAGTGACGTCGTATTTCCTGCCCCATCTGGCCGCCAGTGGATTACGGCTTCCCCACCATACCGACTGCATTCGATACGACGCCAAGGCCTTCAGCACCTTTTTCGTGCCGAATTTCTTGTAAGCGTAAGACTGCAACAACGCTTGGATCGTCGGATGGTCGTAACCGAAGTTGTAGTCGTAATCGACGTCGCCGCCGAGCACGCGCGTGTCCCCGGTGTTCAAGACGTCCATGCGCTTTTCGAAGCCAATGACGAGCACCCGATCGTAGCGGCCGGATGCAACCAGACCGAAGGCGTCGTGCAGGCTGACGCCGGCACCCGTGCAGTTGGCGCAGAGCGCTGTCACGCCGATCGGGTGCAGACCAAGAATATCTGCGACGACAGGACCTATTCCCCCACCTTCAAAATAGGTTTCGCCGTGATAGTTCACCACGGCGTACTGAAGGTCGCGCGGATTGAGGCCTCTTTTAACATCGTCGATGGCGGCGTAGGCCGCCTCGATAATGTAATCCTTCCATGATCTGTGGTCGCTTAGGCGCATATAGTCCTGGTTTCGTGGTGTCGTTCCCACGCCGGCGATCGCTACTCTCCGCATTTCCATCCGCTCCGGTCTGAGAGTTCTCTTCGTGCTAAAGGTAGAGAGGACTTAAATCCTGCGCGTACTTGTATTCAAGCCTGCATGCGGTCGGGTAATCGACGAGCGATTTACGTGCCAGAATTTTCGACACTGGATGCCGAGGCCGACGTTGCTCGATCTCTCTCGTGGTTTCGATGCTGAACGCGTCCGCGCCGGCGCCAAAACCGTACGAGACGACTAGAATCCGTCGCCCGCCGCCCACGCGATCAAGCACAGCGGCTAGGCCGAGCAAAGCGGAGGCGGCCCCGCAGTCGCCGATCTCGTCGGCGATCACGCCTGACTTGATCTGAGCCGCGGTGAAACCCAAGCGCTCGCCGACCGTATGCGGGATGATGCCGTAAGGCTGCTGAAAAACGGCGAAATCATAGTCTTCAGGCTTGTGGCCCGTGCGATCGAACAATGCGCGTGACGCTTGCGTGACGTGCTCGACCATTCCAGCCTCGAACGCGGGATAAAGCTTATCGCCCTCGCCGATGTCTTGAATGTAGCGCTCGCCCTCGACACGAAACGCATCGGACAGATCCGACGCGTAAGAGGTCGTGCACGTGATGTCGGCAATCGTGTTGCGGTTGCCGAGGACAACGGCGACGGCTGCGGCCGAGGCCGCATATTCGGCTGCCCGGCCGGGGCACGCATGGCGGTTCATTGTGTCGGCACCGATGCAAAGCGCACTCTCCGCCATGTTGCCAGCGATGAGCCCCATGCCAATCTGGATGGCGGTTGTGCCAGACTTCCCGGCGAACTGAACGTCACCGGAGAAAATGCCGTATCGAAGCCCGAGCGCTTCGGCAATCACGGTCACCGACGGACGCGAATCGTATGGATTGGTGCACGTTCCGAGAAAGGCCGCCCCGATTGTTGGCGGTTCGACCGACGCGTGCTCAAGCGCGCGTTCCGCAGCGCCAACGCTGAGCGTGATGGTGTCTTCGTTGGGTTGCAGGACCGCCCTTTCGCTGAGGCGCAAACCTTCCTTGATGTGGCGGATATCCTGATTTCTCCATGCGCGGTAAATCTCGTCTACACTGATCCGCAGATATGGAATCCATGCGCCATAGCCAACAATGCCAGTCATGCTTCTCGCATCCCTCGATGCTAACCGATCGCCACGTGCAGCGAAAAATAGGGACCATTGCGGGAATGAGCTTGATCTAGATCAAGTTGCCTCACCCCAGGCGAGTTATTTTCTCGACGCTCGCTCCGGAGGAAAATCATGAGTCTTGCAGCATCGGCCCCCGTCAAGCCAGTCAAACCGGAAAAACCGCCCGGCAAGGAGAAGAGCAGGCGTTCCTGGGCCATTTATGCACTGATCGCCAGCATAGTGATCGGCGCTTCGCTGTTCTTTATTGCGCCGCCGCAAGGAGTCAATCCGAATGGTTGGCACCTCCTCGGTCTTCTTATTCCGCTCGTCGTGGTATGGGCCACCGAGTCTATACCGGTCGGCGTCGGCGCGGCGGTCTTCCTGTCCGTGGTTGTCGGCTTTCGGCTTTCTACTGCGGATGTCGCATTTAAGGGCTTCACCTCTCAGTTGCCCTGGCTTCTGGTAGGCGCCTTCCTCTTTGGTATCGCCATGGAGCAGTGTGGCCTTTCGAAGCGCATGGCATATTGGCTTATCTCCAGGCTGCGCGGAGTGTGGGGACTCATCGGCGCCGCCTATGCTACCAACATCTTCCTGATCGGCGTGCCGTCCTCGAATGCCCGCGCGGCGATTCTCGCGCCTGTCCTCAACGCCATCATGAATTCTCTCGGCCGTCCCACCGACTCGCAGCTCAGCCGGCTGCTTACGTTCAACTTCATCAACGCGACCGTCAATTTGCTCAGCGTGCTGCTGCTCACCGGTGGCGCCGCCAATGTCGTGGCGCTGGCGTTATACACGGAATTGACCGGCGCGACGGTGACCTGGACCCAGTGGCTCATCATCATGTTCCTGCCGACTCTGATTATGATGGGCGTCACCTTCGGCGCTTCACTCATCTTTGCGCGTCCCGAGCCGGAACTGGTCGAGAAGCTGCGCGACGTAAGCGCCGCACGCGAGGCTTACGCCGCCATGGGACCGATAACCGCCGCTGAGTGGAAGGTGGCGAGCTTGTTCGTCATTGTGGTTTTCCTATGGGTGTTCAGCGGCCAAATTCACTGGGACGTCGGCTTCTCAGCGCTATTCATGTCCGGCCTGCTGTTTCTCCCGGGTATCGGTGTTCTCAAGTCTGGGGCGCTGAGGCAGGTCAACTGGGATGTCGTGCTGATGATCGGCGCAGCAACCGGCATTGCGGGAATTCTGCAGGGAACGGGAATGACCCAGATCGTTTCCAACGCGGTTGTCGGACCGATTCTTAATCCACTGTCCTCCTTCGGGCTGGCGGGAATTGCATTGGGGACAATCATCGTTGGCCTAATTGCACACTTTCTGCTCGCTTCGCCTGCCAATCTTGCCTTGGCGCTCCCGCTGCTGCTCGGTTGGGCGACCAAAACGATGCACATGCCCGCAAGCCAAGTGATGGCCTTCATCTTTCTGCTGTCGACGATTGGCAATTTGATGGTCGCTCTTGCCTACCAGATGCCGCCGTTCTATGTGTACCTCGGCCTGGATGTTACCGACCGTCCTCATTTCAACGCGCTTCTGCTGAAAATCTATCCCTTCGCAGCCGCCGGCATGTTCCTAAGCGCGTTCGTCATCTACTGGACGATTAATCTTATCGGCATGTGACCTAGGACGGCAGTTTAGGTAAACGGAGCGAGTCATGTCCGACCTTCGCTTGGCCTTCGCAACAAACGACGTCTTGCACCTGCAAGATATCATCAGCGGCCGCATTCGCCCGAAGGGAATTGATCTCGACTGCCTCATCATGCTCATCGAGGAGAACAATCTTCGGTTCACAAAATTCCACGAGTGGGAGGTTTCTGAGTTATCATTCGGCAATTATTGCGCGTCACTGTGCGAGGACCGGCCGCCCGCCATTGCGTTGCCAGTGTTTACGTCGCGCGCCTTCCGGCACAGCGCCATCTATATCGGTCCGAATTCCACCATCAAATCTCCTTCCGAATTGAAGGGCGGAAGAATTGGCATTCCGCAATGGTCGCAGACGGCGACGATCTATATGCGGGGCTATCTGTCTCACGATTGCGATGTGCCGCTCGATGCTGTGGAATGGATCCAAGCCGGGATCAACGAACCTGGCCGCCAGGAGACGGCGAAACTCTACCTGCCATCCGGCATACGCCTGACCAGCAGGCCCGATCGCGCATTGGGTGAAATGGTCGCCAAGGGCGAGCTCGATGCGATCATTTGCGCGCGTCCACCGGACCTGTTTCGCGACCCACGCAACGGCATTCGGCGGCTATTTCCGGATTATAAGGAAGAAGAGAAGCGTTATTGGGCCAAGACCGGGATCTTCCCGATCATGCACCTCGTCGGCATCCGGCGCGATGCCTATGAGGCCAACAGGTGGATCGCGCGAAGTCTGTTCGAAGCGCTCGACGCTGCCAAACGCGCCGCAGTCGAACGGCTGGCCGACCGCGGCTTTGCTTATATCCCATCAGCGTGGGCTCAAAACGAAATCCAGCAGGAATACGATTTTCTTTATGGCAAGAACGAGCCTTGGCCCTATGGCGTCGAACCGAACCGAAAATCGCTAGAAGCATTCGTCACCTATTGCCATGAGCAAGGCATAACAAAGCGCCAACTGAAACTGGACGAACTATTCGCGAAAGAGCTTGCGCTGCAAGTTCACGTATGACGAGGCCGAGGGCTGCATGCAGCGCTATGAGCTGACCTCGAATGCCGGTCCCGACGCGCTGCTGCTTGTCGAACGGCCGGTACCAAAGGCGGGGCCGGGCCAAGTCGTGGTTTGGGTGCGTGCCACCTCGCTCAATTTTCGCGATCTGACCGTTGCGGCGGGCCGATACGGGCGCGGCGTTAAGCTACCACTGGTCCCGCTATCTGATTGCGCCGGCGAGATTGTCGAAATCGGCCCGGGCGTGAGCCGGTTTGCCGTCGGTGATCGCGTCGCCGGTCTCTTTTTTCAGCAATGGCTTGCTGGAGCGCTCAAACCGGAAATGCACGAAGCGGCGCTCGGCGGCACGATGGACGGCGTGCTAGCGGAACATGTGTTGCTCGATGCGCAAGGCGTGGTTCGTATTCCAGACCACCTATCGTTCGCTGAGGCCGCCACCCTGCCAACCGCCGGGCTGACCGCTTGGCACGCGCTTATGGAGGTTGGGAGCCTGCAACCCGGTGACACGGTTCTATTGCTCGGTACCGGGGGAGTTTCGATCTTTGCGCTGCAGTTTTCGTGCATTGCCGGTGCCCGCGCGATCATCATTTCATCGAGCGACGCCAAGCTCGAACGCGCCCGTAGGCTCGGCGCCGCCGAAACCATAAATTACATAACGACACCGCGCTGGGCGGCTCGTGTCAAAGAGCTGACGGCCGGTCGTGGAGTTGACCACGTTGTTCAAGTGACCGGCGGGTCAACACTTGAGCCTTCTTTTGCATCGCTTCGCTTGCAAGGCCACATTGCCGTGATCGGGACGCGCAGCGAACAACCCGGCTTCATTGCTCCCAGCGCATTCGTGCAGTACGGAGCGCGGGTCAGCGGTATCAATGTCGGCAGCCGTGAAATGTTCGAGGCGATGAACCGCGCGATCTCGACCAATCGTCTCCACCCGGTCATCGACCGAACTTATGGCTTCGCCCTCGCCAAACAGGCCTATCGCGACTTCTCGACCGCACGGCATTTCGGGAAAATCGCGATCGCACTCGGCGAATAGTTGTGTCTTGCGAGTAGTTTAAAAAAAGCGCCATCGTCCGAAACGAGAAGCCGAGATACGCATGGCAACGCGAATAGCCCTGGGCCGATCCGGATTTCTCTGCACAGGATTTTACCGATGATCCCCATCGAGGATCGGGTGATTTGCAAATGCTTCGTCCGGCTGGTGTGGTTCCTTTGCGTCCTTCACTGCATCTCCTACCTTGATCGGATCAATATCGGCTTCGCCGCCTTGTCGATGAACAGTGAACTCGGGCTCGACGCTACGAGCTTCGGGATTGCTGGAAGCATTTTCTATGCCGGTTATGTGTTGTGCGAGGTTCCAAGTAATCTGATCATGGCCAGGGTCGGAGCCAGAATTTGGCTCGCGCGCATCATGATCACTTGGGGAATCGCCTCAGCCGCGACCATCCTCGCCACGGGCCTCGATAGCCTGTTGGGCTTTCGGCTATTGGTCGGAATAGCCGAAGCCGGCTTTGTTCCTGGCGTGTTGCTTTACATTACCTATTGGTTCCCTAGCACTTATCGCGCTCGTGCGATGTCACTCTTTCTGATCGCTCAACCTATCACGCTCGCAGTGGGTTCCACGATCTCCGGCCTTATCCTCGAGCTCGATGGCACATTTGGGCTTTCGGGATGGCGATGGCTGTTTCTGCTGGAAGGAATGCCGGCAATAATTTTCGGCGTCGCTGCATATTATTATCTTCCGAATGGACCCAGCTCAGCGACTTGGCTCCGCGCAGATGAAAGCGCGACGCTGCAATCCGTGCTCGAAGCAGAACATCGGCTCGAAGGGTCGCACGAGAGCCGATCTGGTATCCTCAGCCAACTACTTAGCCGTAATGTTGTTCTTCTGTCGCTCGCCTATTTCGGATTGACCGTAGGATTGACTGCAAATTCCACCTGGGCGCCACAGATACTGCAGACTTGGCGCCCGAGTTCCAGCTTCCATTCGATCGGTTTGATCGCCGCTATACCGGCTCTTGTGGCTATAGTTGCGATGCCGCTTTGGGCAGCCGACTCCGATCGTAAGAAAGAGCGTGTCTGGCATCTGTGCATTCCATTCCTCCTCTCTGCACTTGGCTGGATGCTGGTTGCCTTGAGTTCCGAATTTCGCGATCGCCCTGATCGGCCTGATTCTCTGCCTCAGTGGAGCGTACATGACGATGAGCATCTTCTGGACTCTCCCCAGTTCCACCGCAGTATTGTCGTCGGATGCTCAGCCGGCGGGTCTCGCGCTGATAAATGCCACTGGCGTAACCGGCTCGCTTGTCAGTCCAGTCGCAATCGGAATTCTCAAGGACGCTACCGGGAGTTTCTCCCTCGGTATGCTGGTTGTGGCTGGGATGTTGGTCGTGTCTGCAATCAGCGCATTTCCTGTGGCTTGGCGTTGCAGACTACATGCGTGATGATGTCACTCTCAGTAGTGAATGGCCCCCACGGGGGTCGCCCGGTGGCCCACTTTGTATCCGCTCTGAAACAACGATCAGCACCCCGGTTCAACAACTGCGTTGAGGGCTCCGCGTTAACCTGTTTGCTCATGCATACGCGTGCGCGAGGGGCGCGGCGCTGATGATGGCGCTGGCGGCGCGGCGCGAGCTAGGGGGTGCCAGCGTTGACCTTTTAAATTGCACCCCTCCCGCGCGCGCGTGGGTAAGGTGGCGCCCTATTTCGGCATACTGAGCCGTGTCCGCCTAGCCGCGTTTTGATGCGAGTGCTCATAAGCGATAAGATCGATTTTGCTACGGGCCTTAAGCGTGCCCTCGATTATTACTCCAGGGCGGCGATAGCTCGGCTGCCGGCGCCGCGGCGACCGCGTACACATCGAAGTCTGGGATACCGGGATGGGCATTTCCGAAGAGGAGATTCCGCGGATTTTCGAAGAGTACCGTCAAGCCGCGGACGTTGCGCCGCGGGGCGGGCTCGGCCTCGGCTTGGCCATCGTGCAACATTTGGGAGAGTTGCTGGGGCATCCCATCGGCGTACGTTCCCGGCCTGGCAAAGGTTCGGTTTTTTCCGTCGACGTAGCGCTGGCCGGCGCGACGCCGCTTTCGACGGCGGCGTCAGGTGCGCCGCACCGCGCAGCCGACGCTGTTAGTACGGGCGTCGTCATCGAAGACGAAGACGCAGTGCGGGAGTCCCTTGCGGCGATGCTCGGAGCGGACGGGCACCGCGTGATTACCGCTACAACCGGACAAGCAGCGCTGAATGCGGTCCGCAGGGAGGGCGTGGCGCCCGATCTGGTGATTTCCGATTACAATCTTCCAGGCGAATCCAACGGTGTGCAGATCGCAACGGCTTTGCGTTCGACTCTTGGCTGGCAAGTCCCTGTCATCATTTTGAGTGGCGATGTGAGGGCGGAGGAGCTGCGGAATATTTCCGGCAGCAGTTGCGTCAGCGTCATCAAGCCGGTGAAGGCGGACGATCTGGCGCGGCTAGTCCAGCAACTCCTTGCTCTCGCGGGGGCATTGGCGACATCGGTTGCTGTGCCACCCACCGAACCCGCGGACGGCGGCATCGCAGCAACTGTTTTCGTCGTCGATGATAATCGCGACACGCGCGAGGCCATGCGCGCCCTGCTGAGCAATGCCGGCTACCAGGTCGAGACTTACAACAACGCCTCGACTTTCCTGAACGTCCATGGCCGCGGAAAAAGGGGCTGTCTTATCACCGATGTCCGGATGCCGGGCATGAACGGGCTCGAAATGCTGGCCCGGCTCGCGGCTGAAAAGAGCAAATTGCCGGCGATCGTCATCACCGGCCAGGGTGACATCGCCATGGCGGTGGAGGCGATGCGGGCCGGGGCGGCGGATTTCATTGAAAAGCCGGTCGATCCGGAGGCGCTGCTCGCCTCCGTCCATCACGCCTTGCAGCAGGCGTCCAGCCCGGCGGAGCGCTCCGCGCGACGCGCCGAAGCGGCCATGCGCATCGCCGCTCTGACCAAGCGCGAGCGCGAGGTCATGCGTTTGGTCGTTGCCGGTCATGCCAATAAAGAAATCGCGGGCGTCTTCGCGTCAATCAGCGTACGGTTGAGACTCACCGGGCAGCCGTGATGACGAAGACGGGCGCACGATCGCTGTCCGGACTCGTCCGCCTGGCGATCAGGGCGCGGAGGTGAACGACGATGCGTCTGTCCGAGCGCGAATAGTACGATTGGCAGCGCGCACGCTGGTTGCTATCGAGGCCCCAGTCACGCGGTTCGACCGAAACTCGCGGCCGCCTACCTCGGCCAGCTCAGACGCCTCGGTACCAAGATAGACTTGGCCGTCGCCCAAAAATTTGCGACCGCCCGCTCGGCATATGCCCTACAGGAGCTGGCTCGGCCCTGCTTCCCTGCGCACGACAATGCATCCCTCTTCCCCAAACAGATGCCACTCCGTCTCGGGTGAGCCGCCAACGCGGAAACAGATGGTGGCCTCAGGCGCTCGGAGAGCAGGTCATAGCCTTCATCGAAGGTTACATCCGCGATGCCAAGCATCGCTGTTTTTTCGCCCGGCAATGCCGGCGGCAAGTTTCGCTGTCCTTTTGGCAAACTCCGGCATAGCGGGTACCTAGAATGTGTGAGCGACGAAGCGGTGCACATTCGCGAGCCGCTTCTCACCTTCGGCTCGCAGCTGCGCCTCCTGCTCGGAAGCCGAACCAATAAAGGATGCCGAGACCGAAACAATTGATGCAGGTCAAATGAATTTCAGCCAGACGAGCTTCGCCCTCGGCGAAAAGGCATTTCCGGCGCGGCGACAAGCTTCGGAAGGCCCTGCCCCAGCAGCAGTAAGCCCTACCGGCATTTACTCTCGACTTGACCCAGATCAACGCGGCGAGCTGGGCCGTGCTCGATAAGACGGGATAACACAGGCAAGGCCAACGGGTCCGAAGCTGCTATCGATGCGGGCCATCCCCTCATCAGATGTCAGGGCATTCTGGCCCGTTGCCTCTCAGGCGGCTTAGGCGGCAAGAGCAAAGGTGGCTGATACCGCCTGGAACATGGTAGGCATCGGCAGCTCCTCGGTCTTTTAGAGACGGAATGAGGACGTCGACAAGGATCAAAGGAGCATTTGGGCGTGACGGCTCCGAGCACCCTTGACGACCCTGCAAGCCGCGCCAAGTGGGAGCATTTCCCCCATCAGGCCGATGTCGGCGTGCGCGGCTTCGGCGCAAGCCCAGCGGAGGCGTTTGAACAAGCGGCGCTCGCCCTCACCGCCATTGTCACAACTGTCGAAATCAAATCGCAGACCCCGATCGAAGTAACATGCGAAGCCCGAGACATCGAGCTTCTTTTCGTCGATTGGCTGAACAGCATCATCTATGAGATGGCAGTCCGCCACATGCTGTTCGGTCGCTTTGCCGTGATGATCGACGGCATTCGGTTGCATGGGACGTTGTGGGGCGAGCCGGTCGACGTGGCGAAGCATACACCGGCTTGCGAGCCCAAGGGCGCGACCTACACGGCGCTGCGCGTCGCATGCGATCGCGATGGCCTCTGGTCCGCCGGCTGCGTCGTCGACGTCTGAAGGATCGGCCAGCCATGGACACAAGCCGCTTTACGCAGGTCGACCCCACAACCTGGCGCATTGAGCCTCATGGCGCCATGCGCGTGCCAGCAATCATTTATGCCGACGCGGAACTGATCCGGGGCATGGACGACAAGGTCTACGAGCAGGCAGCCAATGTCGCGACGCTGCCGGGAATCATACAAGCCTCCTATGCGATGCCGGACGCTCATTGGGGTTACGGCTTTCCTATTGGCGGCGTCGCCGCCTTTGATCCTGAAGAAGGCGGGGTCGTATCCGCCGGTGGGGTCGGGTTCGATATTTCGTGCGGCGTGCGCACGATGCTGACCGGCCTGAAAAGTGCCGACGTCCTTTCAGTTCAGCGACCGCTCGCCGAGTCACTGTTTCGTCAAATCCCCGCCGGCGTCGGCAGCCGCGGCGCGATCGCGCTCGATGCAACAGAGATGGAGGCCATGCTTTCCGACGGCGCGCGTTGGGCGGTCGAACACGGCTGGGGCGAGGCGCGCGACCTGGAGCGCATTGAGGAGTTCGGCACAATGGCCGGCGCCGAACCTCAATATGTGTCGGATCGCGCCAAGGAGCGGCAACGGCACGAGATGGGCACGCTGGGTTCGGGCAACCACTATCTCGAGGTTCAGGTCGTTGCGGAGATTTTCGCGCCGAGCGTCGCCGCCGCTTTCGGCATTGCGCCCGACGACATCGTCGTCACCATCCATTGCGGCTCGCGCGGACTTGGCCATCAAATCGGCACGGAATTCCTGAAGGAGATGGTGATCGCGGCGGAATCATCGGGGATCGGATTGGTCGATCGCGAGCTTGCCTGCGCCCCGATCAATTCCGAAGTCGGCCAGCGCTACCTTGGCGCCATGCGAGCGGCGATCAATTGTGCGCTCGCCAATAGGGAAATCATCGGTCATTACGTCCGGCGCATTTTTTCGCATTATTTTCCCAATTTCGACCTGACGCTCCTGTTCGACGTCTCGCACAACACCTGCAAAGTGGAAGCGCACGCCGTTGAGGGAAAGCAGCGCGAATTGTTCGTGCACCGCAAGGGAGCGACCAGGGCTTTCGGACCGGGACACGCGAGCCTGCCGGACCCGTTGCGCGCCATAGGCCAGCCAGTTCTGATCGGCGGCAGCATGGGGACCGGGTCGTACATCCTGGTCGGCGAGGAGAGCGCCGAAAGGAAAGCGTTCGCCTCGGCCTGTCATGGCGCTGGGCGCGCGCTCTCGCGTCACGCTGCGCTTAAACAGTGGAACGGACGCAGGGTGGTGGATGATCTGGCGGCACAAGGGATCATCATCAGAAGTCCGTCGATGCGCGGCGTCGCGGAGGAAGCGCCGGGCGCCTATAAGGATGTCGGTGCGGTCGTGGCTGCGGCGGAACGCGCGGGCCTTGCGCGCCGCGTGGCACGCTTGCGGCCACTGATTTGCATCAAGGGCTGACGCCGCATCGACGCGTCTCCGCGACGGCTCAAGCAAGGTGGCGCATGAGCGAAACGTCAATCGATATTTCCCGACACATTTGGGAGACGAAATATCGCTTCGCCGGCGGCGGTACGCGCGAGCAGACGATCGCTGACACTTGGCGCCGGATCGCGCGCACGATTGCGGCCGTCGAGGGCGAAAACGCGGCTGTCTGGGAGGAGCGATTTTTCTCGATTCTCCGGGACTTCAAGTTTCTTCCGGGAGGCCGCATTCACGCCGGCACCGGTACAGCACGCAATGTGACGCTGTTCAACTGCTTCGTCATGGGCACGATCGAGGACTCGATCCCGGGGATTTTCCGCGCCCTACAGGAAGCGGCACTGACCATGCAGCAGGGTGGCGGCATCGGAGTGGACTTTTCGACATTGCGGCCGCGCGGCACGCCGGCGAAGGGAGCGGGCAACATCGCCTCGGGCGCAGTCTCGTTCATGCAGATCTGGGACGCGATGTGCGGCACCATACTTTCCACGGGCGCGCGCCGCGGCGCCAGGATGGCCACGCTGCGCTGCGACCATCCCGACATCGAAGAATTTGTGACGGCCAAGCAGCGCGGTGGGCAATTGCGCCGGTTCAATTTGTCTGTGCTAATCAGCGATGCATTTGTCTCGGCAGTGCGCAGCGACGATGATTGGCCATTGGTATTTCCCGCCAAAGCGTTGGGCGGCTACGGGGAGACCGTTCTGGGAAATTGGCCGGGTGAAACGGGCTCAATTCCATCTCACGTACTCCGTCGCGTGAAAGCCCGCCAATTGTGGGAACGAATATTGCGGGCGACTTACGACTACTCCGAGCCTGGCGTGCTCTTTATCGATCGCATCAATCGCCTCAATAACCTGTGGTATCGCGAGCAAATCAGCGCCACCAATCCTTGCGGAGAAATTCCGCTGCCGGCCTACGGCGCCTGCGACCTCGGTTCGCTGAATTTGACGCGCTTTGTGCGCTCGCCGTTCGCAAAAGAGGCTACGCTCGATTTCGATGATATTGCACGGACCACCCGCATTGCCGTGCGTCTCCTGGACAACGTGATCGACAGCTCACGCTTTCCGCTTCCTCAACAGGCAGAGAACGCCCGGGGATCGCGGCGGATCGGGCTGGGAATTACCGGTCTGGCGGATGCTTTGGTAATGCTCGGACTGACTTACGGCAGCGAGGAGTTGCTCGCCCTGGCCGGTCAAGTTATGCGCGCCATTTGTCATGCGGCCTATCGCGCTTCCATCGCGCTTGCCGCCGAAAAACGGACCTTTCCCTATTTCGAGCGCGATCGTTATGTCGCCGGCGCCTTCATTCGCAGCCTTCCCGACGACATCCAGGAAGCAATTGCGCGAACCGGGATCCGCAACAGTCATCTGCTTGCAATCGCGCCCACGGCGACGATCAGCCTGTTGGCCGGCAATGTTTCCAGCGGATTGGAGCCTATCTTCGCAGCCTCCTATGCGCGTAATGTGCTGACGGAAGACGGCGCGCCGAAGCAGTTCATGCTTACCGATTATGCGCTCGACCTGGGGCGGCAGCTGACAGGCTCCCAGACTGGACTGCCGCCCGGCTTTATCACCTGCCGGCGAGTTGCCGGTCACTGCCCATATCAGGATGCAGGCGGCATTGCAGCCGTTTGTCGACAATTCGATCTCCAAGACCATCAATGTTCCCCAACACGCGCAATACGATGAGTTCAAGCAGATCTACGACATGGCCTATGACATGGGCCTGAAGGGCTGCACAACGTTCCGTTCGAACCAAGCGTTAGGTGCAGTGCTGACCGAACCAGATAGCGCCGACGAAATCCCACACTGCTGCGTGGCCGAACGCGAGGCAGATTGAATTTTATTCTGCCGCTTTGAAGCTTTTTGTAAATTTTTACCCGCGGACATACCCTACGGTCTGCGCGAATGTGACGAACTGCTGATCGGGCAGGCGCAACGTCCGCGCAAGCTTCGCGTAGTCGACGGCTCCGCGAAAGACAGTGGCAAGTCCCTCCGAGGCGCCAGAACAGATAGACATTCTGGCCGATGAAGCCGGCATCGACGGAAGCGTAGAGGCGGCGCTCTTCGGCCGAATTCGGAGGCAAACTGATCGACAAGGTTCCAGCGATAGGCTTGAAGCTTGTGGTAAACTTGATCGATGAAGCCCCGCGGTCCGTAGAACGCGATCGTTTTCTGCCGTCCGGCCATGACTCTCAGCAGGTGATCGAATCCGATGAAGTGGTCGATATGCGCATGCGAGACAAAGACACCCTCAAGCCGCTGAATTTTGCGCGGCGGTAACCGCGATATGTCGCCCAGATCGATTAAGATCGCGCGCTTTTCAAACAGCGTTTCGATATAGAGTGCAGGGTCGCCGGTACGCCCATTGACGAGTACCGGATGCAGGAGTGGTCGCATAGGACGGCCTTATAGCCGATGCCAAGCGGAAAAGCCGAACACGCACCCCCCCACCGTTCAATAGCGCCTGTTCATCGGCATAAAGATTGCGCCGGAGACCGCATACCAACTTGCCCAGTTTGCCGGACAGCTCAAAACCTCTGTAGTCCGTCCCGTCGCGCCCGCCGATATTCACCTGACGCTGGTGCCACCCTGGAATGAAACCTCTATACCAGAGGCGATTGCGACGCTTAGCGGCGCAGCCGAGCGGCTTTCGGCTTTCTGGCTGGATTTCCGTCATGTCGGGTATGGGCCGCAGCTGAGACGCGTTCGCTTGCTGTGGGTGGATTGCGCAATTGGCGACGAGGGCACGGCATTGCGGAGCGCGCTCCTTGACGCGTTTGGACAGATCGACGAGCGGCCCTTTCAGCCTCATGTGACGCTGGCCCGGATTCGTGTGGACGGTTACGCAGTCTCGCGAAAATTCCCCATAGATGAAGCGCATTCGTTGCGGCAGCGGGTCGACTCGGTCGAATTGTTTCAATCTCCCCCGCCGGGTTGGAGGGGCTACACCGTTGTCATCTCTGTGAAGTTGCAGCAGACGCCCTACTAAACGCCCTTGACGGGGCTTACTGGTCAACCCCCAGCTTTTGCCTGATTTGATCTGGATCAGTCCGGCCTGATCCGGGTCGTGATCTAATTCACTTGCAATCCCGCAGGGTTTTGGCAATGCAGCATATTATCGTTGCGACTGACGGCTCGAAGGGCTCAGACCGCGCGGTTGATGTCGCGGCAGCACTTGCCTGCGCATTTGGCAGCCAGTTGTTTATCGTCACGATCGCCGGAAACCTTTCTGCCGAGGAAATGCGAGAGCTTGCGCGTGCTGAGAAACACATCGGCGATGCGTTAGAAGCGCTCTCGATGCAGATCGTTACCGCGGCTGAAAAGCGCGCGCGGCGCCTTGGCGTCACAAACATCCAGCTGCAAATCGGCTGGGGCGATGCCGCCCAGTCGATCATGGAGATCGCCGAGCGCGAGACGGCCGATGCGATTGTGCTTGGCAGGCGCGGCCGCGGCCGATTGGCTGGATTACTGCTCGGAAGCGTATCTCAGAAAGTTGTGAGCCTCGCACCTTGCACAGTCGTCGTCGTTCCCGAACTCGCCGAACATTCCGCACATGATGCCTCTCGGACCTGATTTACCCCCCGATGCATCGCTGACCAGCTTTGATGCCCCCGAAATTGAATAACGACCAGGCTTGACCATGTCTGTCGAGTTACCCACTGAGGTGCCGGCGAAACGGTCAATCCGCCTATTTTTATGCGGCGATGTCATGACCGGACGCGGTATCGACCAAGTGCTGTCGCACCCCCTGCGACCCGACATTGCACGAAAACTATACAGAAACGGCGATCGACTACGTGCACCTTGCCGAAGCGGCCAATGGTCCGATTCCGCGCCGAGTTGGTCCTGCATACCTTTGGGCCGCTGCGCTGGATGAATTCAGCAGCATGCGGCCCGACGTCCGCATCATCAACCTCGAAACGAGCATCACACGGAGCGAGAAATACGCCCCGAAAGGCATCAATTATCGCATGGATCCGGACAATGCGGACTGCCTGAAAGCCGGCGCCATCGACTGTTGCGTTCTCGGCAACAACCACGTTCTCGATTGGGAGCGCAGCGGATTGCTCGATACCTTGGCACTCTTGAGCGTCTCCACATCAAGAGCGTGGGTGCCGGCCACACTCTCGCTGAAGCCTGCGCGCCCGCGGTGCTCACCGTTCCTGGAAATGAGCGCATCCTCGTGTTCTCTTATGCCTCGGTGACAAGCGGCGTCCCGCATGGTTGGGCCGCGACCACTGCGCGTCCCGGCGTCAACCTGCTCACCGAAATTTCCGACGCAAGCGCCTCACGGATCGCTGAAGAAATCAAACAACGGACCGGACCTGAGGACCTGATCGCTGTGTCTGTGCATTGGGGACCGAATTGGGGCTACGAAGTTCCGGATGAGCAACGAAAATTCGCTCATGCTCTTATCAACAAGGCCGGCGTCTCGATAATTCACGGCCATTCCTCGCATCATCCAAAAGCTATCGAAGTTTACCGCAACCGGCTCATTCTCTACGGCTGCGGCGATTTTCTCAACGACTACGAAGGAATCCGTGGCTACGAGGAATACCGGGACGACCTGGTCGTGATGTACTTCGTCGACCTCACCCGTACGAACGGAAACGTTTGCGGCGTTGAACTCGTCCCGCTTCAAATTCGCAAGTTTCAGCTCGTCCGCCCGTCGAATAGTGACATTCATTGGATGCAGCAGAC
Organism: uncultured Alphaproteobacteria bacterium; assembly: GCA_963729965.1. Taxonomy (GTDB): domain Bacteria; phylum Pseudomonadota; class Alphaproteobacteria; order Rhizobiales; family Xanthobacteraceae; genus BOG-931. The sequence continues at coordinate 76,745 of CAVSPX010000002.1, read as the reverse complement.
GTTGGACCGGGAATATCGGAAGTTCGGGACTAGCATCGCGGCAGGGAAAGATGGGCACTTTGTTCTGTCGTGGAGGCCCTATCAGGTAGCGTTACCAGCTTAGGCAGCGGGATGTCTCGCTTTGGCCGGCTTTCGAGCTACTTTCTCGTCGCACGCACCGGCTTGGCAGCGGCCGGTGCAAGATGCCTTTCAAACCAATCTGCCGCATAGTCAATCACGGTCTCCAGCGCTCCGGGCTCCGGAAACAGATGGCTCGCGCCGGGCACAATCTCGAGCGCTTTTGGTCTAGTCAGCTGTGCAAGGGCCTGCTCGTTGAGCTCGATGACGCCAAAGTCGGCGCCGCCGACAATCAGAAGAGTTGGCGCCTGAACGCTGCCCAGAGCATCCCCGGCGAGATCGGGGCGTCCGCCACGCGACACTACCGCACCGATGCGGCGCGGAAGCTTGGATGCCGCAACCAGCGCAGCCGCCGCTCCGGTACTGGCGCCAAACAGCCCGAGTGGAAGTGCTGCCAGTGAAGGTTGATCGTCGATCCACCGCACCACATCGATCAACCGGTCAGATAGCAACCGGATGTCGAAGACATTGGCGCGGTCGGCTTCCTCTTGTGGCGTCAGAAGATCGAATAACAAGGTGGCAATTCGCCGATCGTTCAATGCATGGGCGACAGCTATATTGCGCGGACTGAGACGACTTGAGCCGCTGCCGTGCACGAAGGTGACAAGCGCATAAGCATCCTTCGGTATGCACAACATTCCCGCAAGTCCGACCGGCGGGATACGCACGTCGCACGTCTCATGCGCACTTCCCGTATTATCTCGCCGCGAAGCCCCCGTAGTGGAACGATTTGTCACGATGTTCCTCCGTTGTGCTCCGCCATAACGATGCGTCACACCCGGCTCGCCGGTCCGGGCAACTGCGCCGGATCAAGTCCCAGTTCTTCGCAGGCCTGCCGCACGGTGCGCGGGTCGAGGATCTGGTGCGAACCGCCGAGTGGGACCTCTGCCCGTCGACCTTCTCGATGCACGGTCACCATCACGTGGCCCGCATGCCGGCGGTCATGCTCGCCGTGATCGATGTGACACCCTTGCTTCATCAGCCATTGTCGAAATGTTGCGCTTTCCATCGCCCTACTCCCGTTCGCACAGGCTCGATAGTCAGAATGACGTCAATCTCACTAGGCCCAGGTTTTCCACGCCGGCCATTGATCTAGGTCAAGAGACGAACGGGGGTGGCCTGATTAAAGTTGGTAAGCTGCAGCGCGATAGCTGCGGTTCGAACACCAGGTTTCATAGCAATGGCCACACAACCGACTACCGAGCATGATAGCGACGCATTAGCGTCGTCAGGCGACATCAAACGTCTGTTCGGCGCTTTGGACGATGCAAAGCTGATAGATATTTTAGCACTGCGGCTTACTGTCCTGGATATCGAGGAAGCCTCGCTTTGGCTCGCCGGCGACACCGATATCTTCGGCGCCGGACGGCCGCTCAGGCCGGTGGCCGGCGAGATCGTCGCAATTCTGACCGCCGACGAAGAGGAAGAGCCGTCTCAAGCGAGCTAATTCGTTGGAATGACTTGGGGAGCAAAACTTGGGGAGCAAAACGTGAGTGTGCCAATCGGGAAAACATGCAACGAACTTGCCCCAAACGAAGACAAAAGCATTACTCGTATGACGAAAGCCTCGACGAGGCTGCCAAGCTCATCGGCGATGAGCCGGCGGACGTCGAAGCAGAAGCGCCGGCGGAGGAGAATGAGCCGGTAGAACAAACCGAAGCGACTATCCCGCCCGAACCTTCTGCATTCGAGGAATAACGAGGGCGCCGATTTCCGCAATCGATGGGAAGCGGAGCAACGCAGAAAATAGCTCCACGCTCACGGCCAAAAGCAACTTTCTCTCAGGTTGATCGCCGACTTTCTCCGGAGTGTCGATTCCGCTCGATTGTTTCGATGAGGCGCGCAACATGCTGCCTTGCGGACACACTGTCGGCCTCGGCAACTACGTTCGCGGTGCCACGCCCAGGACGAATGAACTCGTTGTAGAAGGTGCCGAGATCGATCTGTTGCTCCGCTTGGATTTCGCGACCTTCGCTGGCTGGACGGGGGCCGATTTCATCCTCCACGGTCACAGTCAGAAGCCACCCGTCGCGTTCATGCGCCGACGCAATTTCGAGCGTCGCGACACAGTGGCGACCTCGCTCAAATCCTCGCGCTCCTCGTCGCCAAGATGATATTCGCGTCGCGCCGGGAGTTCCCTCACCTCCGTCGTGCGCCGCGCGCTGGCCTTGAAGCTGGAAGGAGCCGTTTTGTGCTCGGCCATAATCCAACGAACGACCTGCCCTGGATCGATATCGACTTCAAAACTTTCCATCGCCGGCTCCTTTTCCTGGACAAGCGCCGTAAAGCGTGGGACCCGCGCTTCCCGTAGACGCTTCGCTGCCGTACTTCGCCAGTCTTGCCTCGGCACGACGGTTGAGCCATGTGGCATCAGAAGCGCTCGCCCCGCCTTGATATGGATCAAAGGCCCAGAAAATCTTGCACAATAGGCAGCCAGCTTCGATTGATCTGACGCAACGCGCTGACGCCGAAGTCACTGTTTTACTCCTGGCATCGGCCAGCGTTGGCAAAGCCGGTCTGGCCGAAACAGAGGGAGAAGGCCATGCAAAACGAAGCGAAGAAACCCGAAAGCGACGAAGACGAGTCGCCACTCACGATCTCGCCGGAAAAGGTTTGCTTCATCATTATGAAAGCTCGCGAGTTTGACGCCAAGGACGAGGTGACCGAGCCCGATCCGGGGTCAAACCCCGCCGATGACATGGATGTTGAAGTTCTGGAGGAACATGAGGACGACCCAGTCGTCGAGGAGCTCACGTCGCTGATCAGTTCGCTTTCGGAAGACGAGCAGATCGATCTGGTAGCCTTGGCATGGCTAGGGCGGGACGATTACACGGCCGACGATTGGCCAGCCGTGCGCGAGGAAGCCGCCCAGGCGCATAATCGCCGCACGGCTGAGTATCTGCTCGGCATGCCGCTTGTGGGAGATTTCCTCGAAGAGGGCCTGTCGATGCTCGGCTATTCCTGCGAAGAATATGAAATCGGGCGGCTATGACCGGTCTGCGACGAGGCCGCAAATGCAGCGCAATTGAGGTTACGTTTCTCGGTACGCGCGGCGAGATCGATGTGACCTCACGCGGGCATCGCCGACACAGTGCATTGCTGATCGGGCACAATGGCGCTAGAATTATGATCGATTGCGGGGCGGATTGGCTGAGCAAGCTCGGCGCCGTCGCGCCGACTGCAATTATTCTTACTCACGCTCATCGCGACCACGCCGGAGGGCTCGCCGAGGGTGCGCCCTGCCCGGTTTATGCCACGAGCCAAACGTTGCGCCTGCTGCACCACTTTCCAATCGGCGATCCACGCGAGATTGCGCCCAGGCGGGCCGTGACGATCGGTGGGGTACGCTTCGAAGCCTATCCGGTTCAACATTCCATTCGTGCGCCAAGTGTCGGCTACCGCGTCTCGGCTGGAGACGTGTCTTTTTTCTACCTGCCGGATGTGGCCAAGCTTCCGCATCCCGCCGCAACGCTGCGTGGCGTCGACGTCTATATCGGCGATGGCGCGACGCTGAAGCGTCCGATTATACGCAGGCGGCGCAAAATCCTGGTAGGCCATGCCCCTATTACCACGCAACTCGATTGGTGTGACCGGGCGCATGTCAAACAAGCCATTTTCACGCATTGTGGATCGCAGATTGTGCGTGGCGACGGACGATCTCTCGGTGCAACACTTCGTGGCCTTGGCCGCAAGCACGGCATCGATGCGCGCTTCGCTCGCGACAGCGACCGGCTGCTCCTGCCAAGGGGGAATGCTGAACAAACAAATTCGCGGGATTGATCGTTCCGCCAACGTCCCTCCCGGTCGGGGAGCGGGCGCACTTTCGGAGTGGCTTTTCAGGACGCCGATTGCCATGCGGCGAAACCTTCAGCCCAAGCCGCTCCCAAGCGGACGGCGGATTGTTGGCGAACTCAAAGAGTAAGAGTTCATCTTCCGGAACCACTGTCTCCCGAGGCAAGCGCTCGAAATTCACCAAGTAACGCCAGTAGTTTTCATCGAACAATATAATCGGAATTTGAGCCGTCTTGCAGGTTTTCTTCAAAGTCAGAATTTCGAACAGTTCATCGAGCGCGCCAAATCCGCAGGGAACACGACCCGATCATCGGCCTGAGCATGCTGTCCTGAACTATCGGCGATGGCCGCCATTGCCGCTGTGCTGCTTGCGATCATCACCCTGCACTTCCGTAAGTCGCTAAGGAGTGGAGCGTTCGAGCGCGCAACTTGTGCGTCGCACAAAGAAATGTTGCGCCTCGTATGAGGGATAAATAACTGACCGCGCGTTTGATCTTGGTCAAAGCGCGCGCTCCCTCAACGCGAAGTCGGTGTTTACGCTTGGCGAGGACGTCGGTCTCTATGGCGGCAGCTACCGCGTGACCGAAGGGCTTTACGCCAAGTACGGCGAGTGGCGCGTTCGCGACACGCCGATTTCGGAAAACGGCTTTACCGGGCTCGGCGTCGGCGCGGCGCTGGCCGGCGTGCGCCCGGTGGTCGAGATCATGACCATCAATTTCATGCTGCTGGCGCTCGATTCCATCATCAATGGTGCGGCGAAGATTCCCTTCATGTCGGGTGGACGATTAAAAATGCCGCTCGTCGTGCGCGTGCCCGGCGGGATCGCGCGGCAGCTCGCGGCGCAGCACGCGCAGCGATTGGAGCACACGCTGATGAACGTGCCCAGCTTGCGCGTTGCGGTGCCGGCCACACCGCAGGACGCCTACTGGCAGCTGCGCCAGGCCATCGCCAGCGACGACCCGATCATCGTTCTGGAACATGAGCTTTTGTACTTCACCAAGGAACAGGTGGATTTCGTTGCCGAGGCGCCGCCAATGCATCGCGCCCTAGTGCGGCGCGAGGGCCGCGATCTCACCATCGTGAGCTATTCGCGACACGCGATGCTGGCACAAGACGCTGCCACCGAACTTGCGAAGAGCGGCGTTGAGGCCGAGGTCATCGATCTCCGCAGCCTCAAGCCGATCGATTGGAATACTTGTGCGACGTCGGTCGAAAAGACCCATCGGCTGCTTGTCGTCGAAGAGGATTGCCGCTTCGCCGGCGCCGGGGCGGAGATTTCCGCGACCCTGACAGAGCGCTGTTTCTACTCGCTCGATGCGCCGGTGCAGCGTCTGGCCGGTCTCGACATCCCGACGCCCTATAATGGGGCGCTGGAAGCAGCGACCATCCCGCAAGTGGCCGATATCGTGGCGGCGGCACGACAATTGTGCCAGTCCGCGCAAGAGCCGAAAGCAGCCTAATCATGCCGGGCGTCATCACCATGCCGGCGCTTTCGGACACGATGGGCGCCGGACGTCTGGTCAAGTGGACCAAAAAGACAGGCGATAAAATCAAGAAGGGCGACCTGATCGCCGAGGTCGAAACCGACAAAGCGGTGATGGACGTCGAAGCCTTTCAAGACGGCTATTTGAGCGGTCCATTAGCGGACGAGGGTACCGAAGCGCCCGTCGGCCAGATCATCGGCTATATTGCCGACAGTTTGAATGATGTCCGAACCGTCGAGTCCGCGACGCCGGTAGCACCGCGGCCGGACGAGGATGGCAGCATCGCCGAGAAGCCCGCGGCCGATAAGCCGGCGGTTTCGACAGTCCTTGCCGCCTCGATGGCGACGATGCGGCCAACCCCCGCGCGGCGGCCGGTTGCCTCCGCGCAAGTTTCACCGCCGGGGTCGCATCCCGCAGCTGTCGGGCCACAGCGTCACGGAAAAAGTCTGCTGGCGGTAGCGATCGCGGCTGGTCCGCCATATCGGCTCGAGCGCGCGTCCGTTCAGCGCGAGGCCGTCGCCCGCACGATGATTGCAAGCGCCGCGACGCCGACTTTTCGGGTGACCGCGGAATTGCCGCTGAATTTGGTGGCAGCCCAGGCCACGGAATGACAGCAATCCTTCACGCTCCTGCTGGCGCGCGCCTGTGCGCTGACCATTGTAGCGCCCCCCCTGTTCAATGCGGCCTATACGCCCGATGGGCTAGCGCGCCGCGATCGCGTCGACATCGCCATCGCGGTCGACAGCGGCGATGGACTCATCACACCGGTGCTGCGCGACGCCGCCGAAAGGCCGATAGAAGCGCTAGCGCAGGATTGGGCGAGCTTGCGCGAGAGGGTCAAATCACGCCGGCTGGTACCGGCCGACTACAGCGGCGCGACATTCTATTTGAGCAATCTGGGTACCTCGTCGGTCGTCCGTGCCTTTGACTCGATCGTTCCCATCGGGGCCTCCGCAATCCTGTCGGTCGCGGCGTTATTGGGGCCACAAGGCGCCTTGTGCACGCTGGCCTGCGATCACCGCGTCGTGTTCGGCGCCGATGCTGCGCGCTTTCTCGAGATACTCGCGCAGCAGCTCAAAGATCCCGCCAAGCTTGCGGCCTAGGAGAGGCGATAATGACGACGAATTATCCGGAACGGCGACGTGAGCTTCAGGGGCTCATGGTGCGGTTCGGCCGCGAGATTCCCAGCACCATGGGAGGATTTGCCGGCCTGCATAAAGCCGCAACCGGCGCTGGCGCGCTCGATGCCAAGACCAAGGAGTTGATTGCACTTGGCATTGCGGTGGCCGTTCGCTGCAACTCCTGTATTGCGTTCCATGTCCATGCCGCGCTCGCAGCCGGTGCCGCGCGAGCGGAAGTCCTCGATGCGCTTGGCGTTGCCGTGTTGATGGGCGGCGGCCCAGCCGCCATGTATGCCTGCGATGCACTGACCGCGCTCGATCAATTCGAGGACGAGCGAAAATAGCCTCAATCGCAGAGGGCGACCCGGGAAGCACGCTCTCGTGGCCTCGGCATCGTCCTTGACGCCGGAGTCGCCGCTCCCGTGCTGCCGAAGGGCGGTAACTTTGGATGCTTTCGGCCTATCGCAAAACTGACATTGATGACTCCCGCTTCAGACGTGCGCGTCCACCAAAGTTGCTTTGCAAAATGACGGTGTCCGACATTCGCGGCGTCACGTAAGTGTCGGTGGCGAAAGGCTGGCTCTACAGCGCGATTTGTGCGTGCGACCCCTGACAAGGGCAAACAACAGCGCGTTGGCCCGCAAGCCCGATGGACTCGCGATTACACCGAGCGGCATCAATGAGTTTTTCTGGCAAAGGGAGTTCAGTTGCGCCACAATGAATACTCGATATTCAAATGAGGATTAGCGTATTCCATACATTAAACGCTGCGTCGCGAGCATCGGCCCTCTAGGCGAGATTCATGCTTATCTTCTGGTTCAGCTTGCCGGACATAGTCGAGAGGCTTATCTGGCGTCCGCTTGGCATGCGACTACGGCGTTCGCTTCTCTAATGGCGCGCCCCTCGTCGCCGGTTCGCCCGTTCTTCGATGTACGGTCCTACAACCCGCGCCCTTCACCCAGCTTGGCGTTTTTGCGGCCGGCCTTGTTGGCTTCGGCCGCGGGCGATATGGCTAGCCTGGTCGTCTGAGAGCTTGCCGAATTCGGCCTCAGCGGAGCCAAGGGCATTTCGGCGCGCGAACCGGTGTGGACCATGCCAAATGCCGTTACCCTGAGCTGAAGACGGTCCGGCTGCGCGATTTCACCATCGGACCTCGCGAGCAGCCGCTGACGCTGCTTTGCACTCCGTCTGCCTTGCATGGGCGGCCGTCACGGACCTTGTAACTGGACACCGTCTGGTCGCTGCGTTGCGGCAGTCAGGCTTGCGGCACCTACTGGCGACTGACTGGCGCTTCGCAACGAGCGAGATGCGCTTTCGCGGCATCGACGACTACCTTGCGAGTCCGGCAAAGCTTGCATAAAGCCATCGCCCCCACAGTTCGGCGCAATACAAGGAATCCGGCATTTGTTTTTGCGCTAAATCAATGCTGCCAGTGTGCTGTTGGCGCAAACGGACTGCGGCAACGTACGCAGTTTAACCATGCCACAGCAAGATTTCCTCCTGTTCGCACTGCGCGGAACCAATGAGCTTGGATCGGCGATCGCAGCCTCGCTTGCGCGGCCATTGGCCCGCCACGAGGAGCGGGAATTTGAAGACGGCGAACACAAGGCGCGCCCCCTGGAGACGGTGCGGGGAGCCGATGTCTTCGTCCTGGACAGCCTGCACGGCGGGCCAGAGCTGAGCGCTAATGACAAGTTGTGCCGACTCCTTTTCTTCGTCGGTGCACTCAAGGATGCCGGCGCCGCGCGAGTGACGGCACTGGCGCCCTATCTCTGCTATGCGCGCAAAGATCGCCGGACCAAGCTCAATGATCCGGTAAGCATCCGGTATGTGGCAAGCCTTTTCGAAGCTGTTGGCACCGATGCGATCGTCACTCTCGATGTGCACAACCCTGCCGCCTTCGAGAATGCCTTTCGCTGCACGACGGTGGCGCTGACCGCCGCGTCGTTATTCGTCGACTACGCCAAGACCTTTTCGAGCGAAAAGCTCTGCGTCGTGTCTCCGGATACTGGCGGAGCTAAGCGCGCGGATCTTCTGCACGAGGCCTTGGAAGCCAACCTCGGAAAGTCGATCGGAAAGGGCTTCGCCGACAAGCGGCGCAGCGCCGGTGTGGTGACAGGCGACCTATTTGTCGGCGATGTAGTTGGCGCGACCGCGCTCATCGTCGATGATCTTATCAGTACCGGCGGTACGCTCGTGCGCGCGGCACGCGCGGCCAAGAACGCCGGCGCGACCCGTGTCGTAGCACTGGTGACTCACGGACTGTTCATGCCGGGAGCCGAGGCAATGCTTGCTGACCCGGCCATCGACCGGGTTGTCGTTACCGATGCCGTTCCAGCCTTCCGGCTCGGCTCGGGCGCCGCGCGTGCCAAGCTCGATATCTTGCCGGTGGCGCCGCTCCTGGCCGAAACTGTGCGCCGTCTGCATGCCGGCTATACACTCGGTGATCTCCTGGTCTTTTAAGAACTCGTTCCAGCTTGACTGCATCGATAGCGGCAAGCCGAAGGTAGGAGCGCGCGAGCGTCGGCCATTTTTCCGGCGTCCGCGGCGCCAATTCGAGTAAATGGGCGATGGCGAGGCGCGCCCGCAGCGTTGCTCGATGGCAGCGATAGAAGGTGAAAAGCTCATTCGGGTAGCTGCCGTCAAGCAGGTGGGTGAAGCGCCGCTGCAAATACTTTGCCGCCCAGGCGGCCCCGAGCCGCTCGCACTCGACGCACAGGAATGCGATTTCGTCGAGCGGATCGACCATGCGTAATCGCGCATTGAACTCCAGACAATCGATGATGCGGACTGGATCGCCGAGAAAAATATGCTCGGGCCGCAGATCTCCATGCCCTTCGACGATGTGCCGGCACTGCACACGTTCGGCCAGCAGATCGGTCCGCTCGGTGAGAAACTGCCGCTGTATGCATTCGATGTGGCGCACCATGCCGGCGGGGAGCCGGAAACGCGGGTCGAGCAGAATGCGCTGGTCGTAGGCCAAGCTGCGCTGGAATTCTGCAGTATAGGCGCTCGGCGAAATCAATACGGCGCTCGCATGTCGATAGAACCGAACGAGCGTGCCGACGACGCGGTCGAGCTGCCAGCGCCGCAGCCAGCCGTTGGCGATTGCCTGGTCGAGCATTTGGGTCTGGTCGAGACGGCTCATCACGACGAGCCAGTCGACCACCTCGCCATACCCCCCGATCGCGAGACCGCGGCCGGAATGCGTCAGGGGGACGACATCGAGATAAATATTCGGGGCAAGGCGACGATTGAGCTTAAGCTCGGCTCGGCATGCGGTCTCGCGCCGTTCTACTGTGGAGAAGTCGAGGTAAGGGAAACGCACCGGCTTTTTCAGCTTGTAGGCCCGATCCCCAGCAAGAAACACCAGCGACATATGAGTTTCGTGGCACGTTACCTCAGCAACGAGTGGCTGATAGCTGCCGGTCTGCTGCAAAAACGCAACCTTGTCGTCCAATGTAACCGGCCTCGCTGCCAGCCGCACGGGCGTTAAATGGTCTGCACTCGACATCGATGCGCTCAAAACCGGGCCGGGGGCTGCAGTCGCTAGAACCGCACCAGATTGATCGTTGCACCATTAAGCTGATCGATTACGCCTTCATGCATCGTATCCATGAATGCGCCGACGCTAGTCGCCTGAGCCATGCAACCTTCGCGAACCTTGATCCAGACGTCACCGAATGCGGCGCCGAAGGATTGCGAATCGTCGATTTCGTATATGCCCTGGTGCAGGCGCTTGTCGGCCTTCGTGACTTCGAGCTTTACCTTCATATCGAGCTCCCGAGAGACTGCTGCGAAAAAGCGAGGTCATCATCTATTCGGACGCGACAAGGGCCTTGATTCTGGTCAAACATCACCAACGCAGCGAGGAGACGTCGATCGCGGATGGCGCGTCGGCCATCGCGTCCAAGGCGGTTGAAGGTATCGGAGATCGTCTAGCCGAGATGACAATGCCGAACCGAACGGGTCTGCCGTACCGGCCGGCTCTATGCCTCTTGCAGGTCGCCGGCGAGCCGAGGAAAAAATCCCGATCGAGCTCCATTAGTTGATACGACGGGGGAGTTTCGTTGCGCATCTCGTTCCGCCATGCCCAAATCGTCAGGCCGTCACGCGGCCATTTCCGGCCCAAGATTGCGCTCCGGCTTTTCCTCTGGAATTTCCGTCATGGTGGCCTCGGTAAGCAAGAGCACGCTTGCCACGGAGACGGCGTTTTCGAGCGCGATGCGGACGACCTTTGTCGGATCTATGATGCCGGCTTCGACAAGGTCGACATATTCCTTACGCGCGGCATCGAAGCCGTAATTGCCTTTTCCTTCGAGCATGCGGGCAACCACCACGCCGCCGTCGATCGCGGAGTTTTCGGCGATCTGTCGGGTCGGCGCATCGAGCGCGCGCCGGATGATCTGCACGCCGGTCTTCTCATCGCCTTCGCACCTAGCCTCTTCCTGTGCAACGGCGTCGACACAACGTAGCAAGGCAAGGCCGCCGCCAGGAACGATTCCTTCGGCGACAGCCGCCTTGGTCGCGCTGATGGCATCGTCGAACGCCTCTTTCCTTGCTTTCATCTCCGACTCGGATGGCGCGCCGACGCGAATGACGGCGACGCCGCCAGCCAGCTTCGCCAACCGCTCCTGCAGCTTCTCCTTGTCGTAATCGCTGGTCGTCTTTTCAATTTCTCGGCGGATCTGCTCGATGCGCCCCTCGATCTGCTTGCGCTCTCCCGCCCCGCCGATGATCGTAGTGTTGTCCTTGTCGACGACCGCGCGCTTGCAACGGCCAAGCTGCTCGATCTTCGCATGTTCCAGTTTCAACCCTAATTCCTCGGCGATGACCTGGCCGCCTGTCAGCACTGCCATATCCTCCAACATGGCCTTGCGCCGATCGCCGAAGCCGGGCGCTTTGACGGCGCAGCTCTTCAACGCTCCGCGGATCTGATTGACGATGAGGGTAGCGAGCGCTTCGCCTTCGACGTCCTCGGCCACGACGAGCAGCGGCTTCCCTGCCTTCGCAACCTGTTCAAGAAGCGGGACCATGTCGTTCAGCGAGCCGATCTTGCGATCCGACAACAAGATCAGGCAGTCCTCCATCACTGCTTCCATCTTGTCGGGGTTGGTAACGAAATAGGGCGAGAGAAATCCGCGGTCGAACTGCATTCCCTCCACGACATCGAGTGCGGTCTCAGTCGTCTTCGACTCTTCAACGGTGATCACGCCCTCGCTGCCGACCTTTTCCATTGCATCGGCCACGAGTTCGCCGATCGCAGGATCGTTGTGCGCGGAGATGGTGCCGACTTGCGCCTTTTCCTTTCGCGTTTTTACCGGCCGGGACAGCGCGCGCAACGCCTCGACGGCGCGCTTTGTCGCGCGATCCAAGCCGCGCTTGATGTCGATCGCGCTCGCGCCGGCGACCACATTGCGTACACCGTCGGCGAAAATCACCTGGGCCAGAATTGTCGATGTGCTCGTGCCGTCGCCGACCATGTCGCCGGTCTTTTCAGCGGCCTGACGCAGCATCCGCGCGCCCAGATTCTCCTCGGGATCCTTAAGGTCGAATTCCTTCGCAATCGTGACGCCGTCGTTGCAGACGATCGGCACACCCCACTTTTTCTCGATCAGCACCGATTTGGATCTGGGGCCCAGGGTGACGCGAATTGCATCGGTGAGTTGCGTAGCGCCTCGCAAAATCTTTTCGCGGGCGGCCGAGCGGAACAGGATTTGTTTATGGGGCATGGAATCACCTCTTCATGGGGCAAGCCGTACGCGCGCACTCTGTGGCGTCGGCGATGGTTCCGCATCGTCATCGCCTGTTCGACGTCAGCGATCGTGGGGTTGCGCACCGGAATATGGACGACGCGGCAGTCGTCGATACCGCCGACCAGCGCCAAATCGGCCCACGTAACAGGCAATCCGCCGGTACTTGTCCGGGTGTGTTCCATGGGTTTCTCCTTGCGCTTTTCAAGCACCGGAGGGCAAGGGCCGCGTTGATCCCGATCAATATTCGCTCGGGCCGTTCCCCGGAGATCGAGGCGCGCCGGATTTTAATCAGCGGACTGGGCCGAGACGACTATTCCGCACTGGCCGGCGGCAGCGAGAGGAAGCGGCACGTGCACATAACCGGCGCACCGCTGAGTATCTCATTGGTGCGCTGTATGTAATCGTCAAGAAAGTTTGGCTTCGTAGAGCCCTTTTGCGAGCTGGTCGTGCAGATCGGCATTTTCCATGATCGCGGAGACGATTGTCTCATCCCCAAGCGCCTCCGCTTCGGAAAGCCCGCGATGCCATTGCTTGGCTCCTAGGTCTCCCCGGCCTATGCGCATCAACGTGTAGAGCTCTTGTCGGGCCAACGGCGAAAGCGAAGCAACGGCCTCTCGAAGGGCTTCAGTCTGGGAAGCGCTGGCCGCGAGTGGCTCAAATCCGAGTTCGGCAGTCGGATTGTGCTCGCCTCGTCCAGGTCTCACGCCGCCCAAATTCGCTTCGGGCGCATTGCCAAGTATCGAATCGCGCTGCCCCCGCGCGGCATTGACTAGAAGTCCGATAAAGCGAACTTGAGCTACGCTTAATTCCTTAAGCATCTGGATTTTCCCTGCCTCGGCGTCGAATGGCAAAATGCTTATGGCGCGGCGTCGCTGGCGCATTGACGTAGGTCAAGGGCGCGAAACGGGGGGTTCCAATTTCCTCCCCTGCAAAGGCCCGCCTGCGGGCGTTGACATGGGTCAAGGACGCTCGCCTCAGGGTTCTGGATAAAAAAGATTGAGGTCGCGGGCTGTGATCGATCGGCCGAAGCGCCAGTATCTTGGGAGCAATCAATGCAAACCGCACCGGAGATCGAGTTCCAAGGCATCACGGCAACGCCGCAAGTCGAAGATGCCATTACGAAGCATATCGCAGACCTTGAACAGCGCTGGGGTCGCATTACCGCGTGCCGTGTCGTGCTGAAAGCTCCCAGCAAGCACCATCAGCAGGGTGGACTATACGAACTCCATATCCGGCTGGCTCTTCCCGACGGCCATGAGGTGAACGTGCAGAGGACGCCGCCCGCGGACAAACGTCACGCCGATCTGACATTTGCGATCGACGACGCATTCAAGCATGCCCGCCGGCAGCTTCAGGATCATGTTCGCCATACGCAGGGCCAGATCAAGCACCATGAGGCCGAGCCGATCGGAACGGTTGTGCTGCTGGATCCGTCTGGCGAGTTCGGGTTTCTCGAAGCGGCCGACGGCCACGAAATATACTTTCATCGCAATAGCGTCCTTAACGATGGATTTGCGCAACTGGACGTCGGAACGCGGGTGACCTTTGCCGAGGAAATGGGAGAAAAAGGCCCGAAAGCGACGACAGTGCGGCTTCTCGGCAAACACGGGCTCCGGATGTGATCGAACACGCGGCCTGACGGCTTCGTGCTGCAAGCCCTTTCACGCAGCGCTTTGCCGGGAGCCCGAGCGATCGCGCACCGCTGACTGTTCGAGCAGCCTGATCACCTCTTCGTCCGGGACTTGGTTGAAATCTCGATAATAAAAGCCAATCGCTCCAAAGAATTCATGGTCTTCAAGGCAGATGACATCGTCGGCCTCCCGGCCTAATGCGGCAACAGTCTCAGCCGGCGCGACGGGCACAGCCAGAACCAGCTTTTTCGGGATTACGCATGCGTGTCGCCTGCAAGGCGGCGCGCGTTGTGGCGCCGGTGGCGATGCCGTCGTCAACCACAATCACGGTGCGACCTGCCACATCAATGCGCTTGCGCGTGCCGATATAGCGCTGACGGCGCCGCTCGATCTCGGCGAGTTCACTTTCGCAGATGGCTTTAAAGTCGGCGTCGTTGACACCGGCCATCCGGATCACATCGTCGTTGCGAACGATGATCGGCGCATCGCCGTCCACAACGGCGCCCATGGCCAGCTCCGGCTCCAACGGCACGCCGATTTTGCGAACGAGGATCAAGTCGAGCGGTGCGTTAAGAGCCGCTGCAATCTCGGCTGCAACGGGTACGCCGCCGCGCGGCAAAGCAAGAATCACCGGCTTTTTGATTCCGGTATTTTTCAAGCGCTTTCGCTAACTGCCGCCCGGCATCGGCCCGATCTTTGAATGGCATGGTGGCACATATCCGGTCTGATAGTAAATCTGCACCCATTTCGCGCTCGTCCCATTGACTTAAATCAACCGCGATCTCCGCGCGTTGTGTCTTTCGGGCCGACGAAGCCCGACACACCTGATGGCCGGGCTGCCCCTGTAAAACCGACTTTTATTGATTTAACGCAAAGCCTTCGATCACCAAACGCCGGATCAAATGCTGGTCGGATACCTCTGTGGAGAATTTGTCATGAGCAGTATAGGTCTTGAAAGCATCGATCACACCGTTCAGCTCACGCATCAGTGGATCAATGATCTCGACACGCGGCTTGGCTGGGACAACAAGCATCGTTCATTCCGCCTGCTGCGGGCAGTTCTGCAGGCTGTGCGCGATTGGCTTCCAGTCAACGATGCAGCGCATTTCGGAGCGCAGCTGCCCGAGCTTCTGCGCGGCATTTACTACGAGCAGTGGCGGCCGGCGGCGACGCCGGTGAAGGATCGTAGCAGGTCTGATTTCGTTGGGCGCATCGACGATGCCTTTGCGAACGACAAACTCCTGTTCGCTGCAGAAGCGGTCGCTATCGTTTTCGAACTTATTTGCGATAAGCTTTCGGCTGGCGAGATAGAGAAAGTGCGGCATTCCCTGCCCGCGGATCTAAGAGTGCTATGGCCGCCTGCTTCTCAAACCGACAAACGTGCCACCGCGGTTAATTTCTAAGGCGCCCGACGTAGGCCTTATCGTCTGAGCATCTTCCGCAAATCCACCAGCGACTTGGTATTGATAACGTCTGTCGCCGTGAGCCATCCGCGTCGAGCCTGATCAATTCCAAACCGGATGTAATCGAACGAACCGTCGGAGGTCCGTCGGCATATCGGTTACGTCCCACAGCTATTGTCTGCTGACGGTTCGCTCACAGGCTACGAAAATCTGTTGTTGTCAGCCCGCCTCTATGGGGTGCCGAAGGCGGAAAGAAAGCAGCGGATCGAAGGCGCGCTTGAGCGCATGGGTTTGGCCGAGGTCGCCCATCGCCTCGTGGGCCAGTATTCCGGCGGCATGATTAGGCGCCTCGAGATTGCGCAATGTCTTTTGCACCGGCCTCCCGTGCTGTTCCTCGATGAGCCCACAGTGGGGCTTGACCCATCGGCTCGCGAAGCGGTGTGGGACCGCGTCCTGGATCTCAGGAACAGGTTCCAACGGACCATAGTCGTCACCTCTCATCACATGGATGAAATCGACGCGTTTTGCGATCGTGTCGCGCTCATCGATCACGGTCGCATTGTCGCCGTCGGGACCCCTTCGGAACTGAAGGCGAAAATCGCGCCCGGCGCGACACTGGACGACGTTTTCGTGCGTCTAGTCGGAGCATCAGACGAAGCGCAAACGAGAGAAGGTTATGGCCAAGTCAGACGCACCCGCCGTGCCGAACGTGAGCACGGCTGAACGCTCATTCGGGCGTAACGGGTTTGAGCGTCCCACCTCGCGCGCGCCCGGATTTCCCGCGATATTAGCGGTCATTCGCTGATTTCGGGAGATGGCTTGATGGTAACTTCCATGTTTGATGGCAGGAATGATGCCAGGACTGAAGGTGGCACTTATCAGCGGATCGAGGTGATTACGGGGCGGCAGCGCCGGCGACGATGGACGGCGGAAGAGAAGGCGCGGATCGTTGCGGAGAGCCTTGAGGTAGACGCAAACATATCGGATGTGGCGCGCCGTCACGGTGTGGCTCGCGGGTTGCTGACGATATGGCGGCGCCAGTTCTCGAGCGCAGGCCAGCAGCCAGGACAGAGCTTTGCCGCGGTGAAGATCGATGCGGTTTCGGCAGTGTCGAACGATGCCCCGCAATATTCTGCGGCGCCGGATGCACTGGCAACGGCATTGCCAGTCGTGAGGAGCCGAGGTCGGATTGAGATCGACATTGCCGGAGCCCGGATCAGGGTTGAGAGTGGCGTTGATCACGCCACACTGGCGATGGTGCTGGCAACCGTGCGGGGCGACAAGTGATCTCGTTCCATGCGGACCTGAAGATCATGTTGGCCGCGCAACCTGTCGACTTTCGAAAAAGCGTGCATACGCTATCAGCGCTGGTGAGCGAAGCACTGCGGGCCAATCCGTATTGCGGCGACGTCTTTATCTTCCGCTCGAAACGATCGGACCGCGTGAAGCTTTTGGCGTGGGACGGCAGCGGCATGGTTCTGGTGACGAAGTGGCTCGAGGAAGGTCGCTTCACCTGGCCGCCGATCCGTGATGGCATCGTATCTTTGACAGCGACACAATTATCGATGCTGATCGATGGCCTGGACTGGACGCGTGTGACGCCAAAGGCCGTGAAGCAACCGGTTGCAATGATGTGAGAAGTGGCCATTTTTGCTGGCGAATCTGACGAATCTCAAGTATGCATTGTGGATGGCGCTTCGCCCCGAAGATCTTCCTTCAGATCCTGCTCGTCTGATTGAGATTGTGCTCTCACTTGACGCTGAGAACGATCGGCTGCGGGCCGTCATTGGTACCTTCAAGGACATGGTGTTCGGTTCGCGATCGGAGAAGCTCTCCGCGGTCGTAACCGATCAGCTCGCCCTCGATCTTGCTGATCTCGCCACGGACGTGTCTCTACCGGCCGCTGCTAACGACGATCATGCGCCGAGCAAACCAGCGGGCACGGCTGGCAAACCTCGCAAGAAGGCACAACGGAACATCGGCGCGTTGCCCAAGCATCTGCCGCGCTGTGAGCAGGTGATCGAGCCCGAGACGACCGCGTGCCCGTGCTGCCAAGGCCGCCTGCACAAGATCGGCCAGGACGTCAGCGAGGTGCTGGACGTCATTCCGGCGATCCTGCGGGTGCTGCGCATGATCCGTCCCAAATATGCCTGCCGGGGCTGCGAGGGAGCAGTCGTCCAGGCGAAGGCCTTTCCGCGGCTGATCGAGAACAGCATGGCGTCGACCGCGCTGGTGACCCATGTGGTTGTCTCGAAGTTCGCCTGGTACTCGACGCTGTACCGGCAGGTGCAGATCCTGGCCGGTCATGGCGTCCATCTCGATCGCTCGACCCTGGCCGGCTGGGTGAAGCGGACAGCGTGGTGGCTGACGGGGCTCTATGAACTCCAGTTGCGAACCATCCATGCTGCGCCGTTGTTCTTTTGCGACGAGACCCCGATGCCGGTGCTCGACCCCGGAAGGGGCCGCACCAAGGTCTGCCAGTTCTGGGCTCATGCGGTGGATGACCGACCGTGGGGCGGACCGTCGCCGCCCGCTGTGGCTTACGTATTTGCGGACGGCCGGGGCAAGGCTGAAATCGCAGCGCAATTGATCGACTATGCGGGCATCCTGCAGGTCGATGGCTATGCGGCCTACAAGTCACTGGCCAAGGGCGCGCGTGAGGCTGGAACAATCCGGCTCGCCTTCTGTCTTGCCCACGCGCGGCGCAAGTTCGTGAAGATCTACAAGTCGACAAAATCGCCATTCGCCCAGGAAGTGATCGAACGCATCGCGGCGATCTATGCCATTGAGGGGCGCGTCCGGGGAACCAGCGCCGAGATACGGCTTGCAGCCCGCAAGGCTGAGAGCAAACCGCTCATGGAGGAATTGAAGTCGCGGCTGACCAAGGTGCTCAAGGACATCTCGGCCAAATTGCCCCTTGCGGAAGCGATCAGATATACGCTCGGCCATTGGGGCGGTCTGACGGTGTTCCTGAGCGACGGGCGGGTAGAGGTGGATACCAACACGGTGGAACGCTCGATGCGTCCAATCGGACTTGGCAGAAAGAACTCGTTGTTCAGTGGCAGCGAAGGCGGTGCCGAGAGCTGGGCGATCTTAGCTTCGGTACTGAACACGGCAAAGCTCAATGGGCTCGATCCGCAGACCTATCTCTGCGACGTGCTCGATCGCATCGTCTCAGGTCGCACCAAGAACCATCAGCTCCACGAGCTGTTGGCCTGGAACTGGAAGGCGGCCCGTGAGGCCGCTGGCCAGGTCGCCGCGTGAGCGCGCGCCGCCGCCGCTCCGCGCATCCCCCAATGACGGCGGTGGCGATGTCGCTCGACAAGCTTGACGTGTGGCTGCAAGGCCGAACCGGCGCCGCCGCCACGAATTTATCCATGCTCGACGGCTTCGTGACTGCGGTCGTGGCGGGGCCAGTATCGATGGACCCGCCCGAGTGGATCTGCCCTCTGCTTGGCATCGAGATTGATGCGTTCAATCATGGTGGGACGCCGGAGTTCGCAGCGATCTCCGCCGTGGCGGTCCGTCACAATGCGATCGCAGAGACGCTTTCGAACGCACCCAAGACCTTCGAACCGATCTTTGCGCGCAAGCCGAACCACGACATCGATGCGGGTCCATGGTGCGAGGGCTTCTACGCCGCAATGAAGTTGAGACTATCGGCGTGGGCTCCGCTCACGAATCTCGCCGACGTCAATCACGGTCTGTTGTTGCCTATCCTGTTCCACTGCGTCGACGATCAGGGGCGTCCGATGCTCGGGCCGCCCAGGAAGGGGCCGGCAACCGAACAGTTCCGGCGAATGGCCTACAAGGACATTCCGGCCGTCGTCGAAGAAATGCGACAGTACTGGATGCCGACGCGCTTCAGGACCCGATCGTAGCCGCCGGGCGTGACGTGGAAGCTCGCACCGCTTACATTCGGGCGGCTGCTCGGCGATTACGCGACGCAAACTTTTGCCGTCGCAGCGGCCGAAGTGCAGAAGCTCTATCACGACCCTTTGGAATTGATCACACGCGCCGTCCAGCCGGTGCTGTGGCTGATGCTGTTCGGCGAGGTAATGGCGCGGGTGCGCGGCGTGGCACCGGGCAATATTCCATATATCGACTTTCTCGCGGCCGGCATCCTCGCTCAGAGCGCATTGTTCGTCGCGATCTTCTACGGGATTTCTGCAATCTGGGAACGCGACCTCGGCGTGTTGCAGCGATATCTGGTAAGTCCGGCGCCGCGTACTGCCCTTTCGGCAAGGCGCTTTCGGCAGGAGTGCGCGCCTTGTCGCAGGCGTTGATCGTCTATCTTCTAGCGCTATTTATTGGCGTTGGCATTGATCTTCATCCGCTGAATGTTCTGGGCGCCGCCGCAATCATCGTGCTCGGTTCAGGCTTGTTTTCAACTTTGTCCTTGATTATCGCCTGCATTGTGCGAACGCGCGAACGCTTCATGGGGATCGGCCAAGTGCTCACGATGCCGATCTTCTTCGCTAGCAACGCCATTTATCCACTATCGCTGATGCCGCCATGGTTGAAAGTCGTTTCCCGCGTCAATCCACTGACCTACGAAGTGGACGCTCTCAGGGCCTTGATGCTGGTCCACGGCAGTTCTGATTACGGATTGGCGGCCGACTTCGGCGTCCTTTTCGTCACATCGATAGTGCTGATATCGATTGCTGGCCGGATGTACAGGCGAATGGGTTATTGAGCGACCCATGACCCTATAGCGGCGCTCTTGCCTCCAATAAGGCTCGATCGAAGAGACCTTCTTCTTTGTCTGACAGACGCGCGCTGCAGCAAGTTGCTCACTCTTTTCGAAGTGCAGATTTGCCGCAGCACGCCGACGTAAAGGCCTTATTGGGCTACCAGCACCTATAGACCAAACGCCAATGGACTCTTCCGTATCGGTAATATCTCACGTGCACATAGCCGCATGACGGCCCGGAGTAGTAGGCCCACGGATAGACCCCTACTCCCCACCATGGATAAACTCCGCCCCACCCGCCCCGGTAGCCATAACCGCGGTAACCGTAGCCGTGAAAGCCCATACCGCCGCCAGGATGCATGGCGAACCCTCGACCAAAGGCTCCACCCATGTGGACGGCTCCTCCGGCATGAAAACCTCCTCCGCCATGGCCGCCCCGTTGTGCTGAAGCTGTGGTCGGCATAAGAGCGCTTCCAGCGATGATAGCCGCGGCCGCGAGACCCGCAATCATTGTCTTTGACGACATCACAATTCTCCTGCTTCGATGAAGCATCATTGCAGTGGGCTTGCGCGACACATTGAGCTAGATCAACTGGCGGTGACTTGCCTGCTTGGGGATTGCGATGGACCGCGAGTTGGCGAAGGAATTGAAATCTGCCAAATTTCCAATTCGATCTTTCCAGATCGGGCACAAATTTTACCCCTCAGAGAAGAGTTCAAAATGGAGCGAGGCGTCGCGCCGGAGCGGCGTCACCATCACACCCTATGAACTGCAAAATCATTCGGCCGATATCGAAGAAGGCTATTACTGCCCTACCCTGCCCGACCTCATAGAGGCATGCGGTGATTATTTTGCGCGTCTTTACGTCGAAGCCGCGATTTGGACAGCGGAAAGCGACAAGCCACTCGTCACGGTCAGGGCTCGCTCGCCGGAAGAAGCGGTGGCGAAGCTATGGCTCGACCTGAAGGGCAAAACTTGACGCAAGGGCGTTTCGCGTATCTTGAGTGTTGTACCGAGGGTTAGGCACAAGACGCGGCGCCGCGCGGCGGCCACGCCTCGCTTTATTCTCCATTCCTCACATTGATCGACGGGGTCGCCATTACCGAGCAGCCCCTGCTTTCGGCGGCCGTATTTCGTCAGCTCCCAACCGGAACGCGGCCGAGCGCCGCCAAAACTGCGGCTGGTGTGATCGGCAGTTCGCGCATGCGTACCCCGATCGCGTTATGGACCGCGTTGGCAATTGCCGCGGCCGTGGCAATCGTGGCCGGCTCCGCGATCCCGCAAGCGTCGGTGGCGCTTATCGCCTGATAGTTTTCCAGTACGACGACGTCAATTACAGGCGTTTCCCGCGCGCCAGCGAGCTTATATTGCTCCAAGTCGGCATTGACCATGCGCCCGGTTACGCGATCGAGAATACGATTTTCGAACAACGCATATGAAATCCCCATAATGATGCCGCCGTGGATCTGGCTTTCGAGTTGCCGTGGGTTTATCGGCCGCCCGCAATCATGCACCGCGGTCACACGTTCGACGCGTACGATGCCCGTCTCGGTATCGACGGCGACTTCGGCGAACTGCACGCCGCCAAGGTCCTCACGCGCGATAGTCATGGGGCTGGAAACGCGGAAACCGTCGTAATTCTCGCCCCGTTGGGCCACAGCGCTGACCGCGTCGTTGCGCAGAAGTCCAGCCGCCTCGCGAAAGCTCATCCCACGCGCAGGATCGCTGAGAAGAAAGACACGGCCTTGCCGGGCGGCAAGATCCGCCGGCCGCGCGCCAAGGTCGCGCGACGCCGCAGCGAACAGCTCTTGGCGGACCTGGTAGGCGGCTTTGCGGGCGGCAGGCGTTATCGAGCCGGCGGTCTTGCTGCCGCCGGAGCTTGGACCGGGCGGGAAGTCGGTGTCTCCGATGCGCACCGCGATGTCGTCAGCCCGCAATCCCAGCTCTTCGGCGACAACTTGCGCCAGCAAGGTGCGGATGCCGCTTCCGATGTCCTGCACTGACGAGCGCACTTCGACCGCGCCGTGGCGATCAATCTGCACCTCGCAAGCGGCGTCGGTCTGCACGATGCCCGGCCAAAATGCCTGAGCGACGCCGATGCCGTGCTTGATCGGACCAGCGTCGATGCCGGCCGCTCGGCGCCGGCTCCAGCGAAAGCGCTGGGCTCCAACCCGGCGCTCCTCGCGCCGCACGGCGCTTGGATCGATCCGGTCGCGCAACTGCAGCGCATCAAGGCTCAATCGCTCGGCGAGCTCGTCGACCAATTGCTCGAGCGCAAATGCGCCCTGCACGTTTCCCGGCGCCCGCATCGCACAGCCTGGCGCGGCGTGGGTGAACACGTCATGCTGCGCCATCGTGAAATTAGGGCAATCGTACATTGCCTGCGCAATCGTGCCGACGCCAGCGCCCAGCTCCACGCCGGCGGTACCGTACGAGAGCAGCGACATCGCCGTCAGCTTGCCATCTTGGCGCGCGCCAATGCGCAAATGCTGCCACGTGCTCGGCCGATTGCCGCTGGCCTCCTGCTCTTCAGTACGGTCGAAGAAGAGCGCGACCGGCGCGCCTGCCTTGCGTGACAGCTCGACCGCGATATAGCCGAAATCGCCAACGCTGAGCTTCGAGCCAAATCCGCCACCCATGAACTCGGTAAGAACGCGGACTTTCGCACGCGGCAGACCGAAAGCGGACGCGAGGTCGTCGCGCACGCCGGCGGTGTTCTGCGTCGAGATGTAGACGGTGAGACCCTCCGGCCGCCAATCGGCGACGATGGCATGCGGTTCGAGACAGCAATGGGTCTGCACCTGGGTGCGAAATTCGCCTTCGACAACGACATCCGCCTGCTGGAATCCTGCCGTCACGTCGCCTCGCCCATCGCCATAAAACGTATTGGTAGTGGGGCCGAACACATTTGCCGGTTGGCTTACGGCTTTTCGGCCAGCAGCAAAGGTTTGTCCCGTTCTTCAAAAACTGCGCGGCGCATCGAGATTGTCGCGCGTCATCCATATCGACGACGAAAGGCAGGCCCTCGTACTCCACCTTGATCAGCTGAGCTGCCTTCTCGGCCGCGCTTCGCGTCACCGCCGCTATGGCGGCGATCGGCGCGCCGACATAGCGCACCACTGGCAGCGGGGTCTTTTCATTCTCAGAATGCCGTGCGCGCCGCGGGCACAAAATCGGTCAAGACGTGAACCGCCCGTACGTCGGGACGCTGCTCGGCGGCCCTCGTGTCGATCGAGAGCACGCGCGCATGGGGATGCGGCGAACGCACGATGCGAGCGAACAGCATACCCGGTAATGCCACATCCACGGTGTAGCGCGCTGTGCCGGTGACGATGGCGCGCGCCCCGACACGCGGGATCGATCTGCCGATGACAGCGAGTTCGGCATTTGGCGGCAGCGGCGGCGGCTCGTCGGCGGGAATGCGACGGCTGGTTTGCCTTACCGAGACGCCGGCAATGCCCGACGCCAGTTTTTCTGTTCGGAGGGAACGGGCCATAACGCGGAGCCTAGAAGTTGCGCTTGACGAGACGACGAACGCCCGCGAGCCGCGCTTTGCCATCCGCTTGGCTCATGCCAGGGTCGATACCGCCCAGATAGAGGTGCTGAACCAGATCGATGCCGCAAAATTCCATCAGGCCTTCATCGACGATGATTTTAAACGCTCGTAGCCTTCCGCTGCTCTTGAGTTCCTCCCTCGTGGCTCCTGATGTTGTGATAATCACGCCCTTCTTACCGGAAAGCCCCGGAAGGTATTCGCCCTGCTTGATGACGTAGGCAAAGCCCGCGCAGAACACGCGATCGAGATAACCCTTCAGCATGGCGGGAAAGCCGCTCCACCACAGCGGAGAAACCAGGGTCAGTACATCCGCCTGGCGCACCGCGGCTTGCTCCTCGCTGATATCCTTCGCCCTCTTGCCACGGCCAATCGCCGCCAATTCGCGCGCCGACATCACTGGATTGAAGTTGGCGGCGTACAGATCGCGGCACTCGACGTGATGTCCACGCTCGGTCAGCGCCGCTCGGTAAGTTTCGACGACGACATGATTGAAGCTTTTCCGGCTCGGATGAGCGGCGATGACAAGATGGCGCATCTACCCTGTCCCTGGACGGTAACACTCCAGATACCAGTCAACGCGACGGGATCAATTGATGCAGATCAAAGAGTTCCGGCCCGTAACCACGCCTAAAGAGACACGTAGGTTGGCACCCATCCCCCCGGAGGCGTTAGGTCCAATCGATCCGGTCGCCGCGAGGCACGTCCGGAAAGTTGGAAAATCTCCCCGCGGTTCGCCCACACCCGCAGACCGGCCCAAACTGTTGCCCCTCCGATCGCAATGCACGATTTCGGAGCCCAACGCTGCGCTATATAGCGCTCACCGCGTGACGCGAGGCGGCGCAACCGTCGGCGCCCGACGGCGGCGCTATCGAGAAGCCCGCGCCCGCCGAAGCCGTGCAATGGCTTAAATACGAATTCCTGTTTTCGGCGTGCAAGCTCCTCGACATTGTCGGTGCGAACCAAATGCGTTTCTGGCACATGATTATGCAGGAGTTCGCGTTCCTTGCGCTCAATGCCAAGTTCGTTGTTCCAATGCGGCAGCGCCAGCCATTCCAGCAACCGCTTGTCGCTCCGCGTCGCGTAGGTGAAGGGATTCGGCGCCACATAGACTCGGCCGGTTTCATAGGCCTGGCGCAAGGCGCCAAAGTCTGCCGACTCCCAGAAGAAATCAGTCGAACGGTTGACGACGAAGCTTACTGCCCGCCCGCTTAGCAGCAGGCTCGTGCCGTCCCAACAGAGCTCTGCAGGAGCCGCCACCTCGGATCGCCGGCCGCGGCGCCGCAGGAGGTCACGCAGCAGGTCGAGCTCCCGCCGAAACTTTCCTAGCTGCAGCGATGTCGAATTGTCGAGGATGACAAACAGGCCATCCGGACATCGGCCAAAGAAGGCTGCAGCCTCTCGCTCCACCAACTCGCCTATGTGTTGCTCGAACAGCGGCGTGGGCATCGGCGCCGTCAGTTTCTGTCGCTCATCAGATCGCAACATTCCGTAGTAAACAGAGTTAATAATCGCGGCGAACATAAAACCAGAGCCGTTGTCGTTGAACTCGATGAGCTGCCAGCTTCCCTCCGGAGAAATATGAAAGTCCCATGCGCTGAAGAAGCACGTTTCAGAGCGCCTCAGCGTTGCAATTGCCGGCCCCTCAAGCAGCGCCGCAGTGCGCCAAGCGTCGCAAGCCGTGATCCGGTCAAAGACACGAATGAATTCTGAGATTTCAGCAATGACCGGATCAAGATCACCTGATGCTGCGAGATCACTGAAAACTCTTCGGGAATCTACGGCATCCCGGCAGCATCAAGGGCGGCGAAAAAGCAATTCGGCAAGGCAGTATTTGAAACTGTCGCCGATGCAACCTGCAGCGCGGGCGATTCAGGCGATGTTCGACGCTCGGCCATATTGCGACGACGGCGATGAGCTAGCGCATCCGCGACTTGAGCTTAACCGTCTCACCATCGACAATGAACTTGCCATAGCCGCAGTGGTGAATGGTCTTGCGATTCGCCCTAGCTGGATCAGTCCATGCCTTGAGTACACTGAGAATAAACAGATTGTATTTGTTACCAAACGCATATCGATAACCTTGCACTCGAGATTGGCGAAGCATTCTTTAACGAGCGGCGCCGCCACGTAGGTCGACGGCATAGGCGTCAGACCCGATGTTGCAAACTTGTCGATGTTGCGGCCGGACGTGTTGCCGCCCCTGACAACAATCGACGCCAAGTCTACCGACGGAATGGCGATGACACATTCACGCCTGTCGTGCAGCGCCGCGAAGCTATAGTTTGCGCTGCTAACAACACACGCGACTTGCGGCGGCTCGAATTCGACCATCATGTGCCAAGACATTGTCATGACGTTGGCTGCTCCACGAGCAGCCGTTGTGAGCAGCACGACCGGTCCAGGCTCAAGTAATTGGTAGACCTTGGATAGGGCCATCATTCTCATCGAATGCGGAACCTCCCCATGAAGCGGCCCTCCTCCTGCCGCGCCGGACGCGCCCATTAGTGCCACCGCCGCATCGTCATTGCATTGCGCACCCTGCGCTCGGCCAGCGCCAGAGCGGCTGCCCGCGGCAATGAGTTTTGGCGGCGGCTCTCTTCTAATACTGCGCGCGTGTTATCGCGGATTTGCTCGTCGATATACGAGAAAGCTTCGTGCTGTGTGCCGCCGCGAAATTCTATCGCCGCACAGATGACTCCGCCGGCATTGGCGATGAAATCGGGGATCACCACGATACCTCGCGCATGGAGCGCTTGTTCGGCTTCCAGCGTGAACGGAATATTGGCGCCTTGCGGCACCAGGCGGGTTCGCAACCGGGAAACGTTGTCGGCGCGAACTACGTCGGGGCGCGCCGCCGGTATCCAGATTTCGCAATCAACGTCGAGGATCGCGTCGCCGCCAAGCTTCGTGCCCTTGTCGTAATTTCGCAATTTACGCCCCGCCGCTTTCAGATCAGTCAACTTGCCGACATCGAGCCCAGCCGGATCGGCCAACGTGCCGCTCGTATCGCTTGCGGCAACGAGGACGGCGCCCTTGTTGGCGAGAAACCGTGCGGCGTGCCGGCCGACGGCGCCAAAACCTTGAATGGCCACCCGCGCGCCTTGCAGGTCAAGGCCGATGAATTCGCGAGCGACATCGACGCAGGCGGCAAGGCCGAAACCGGTCGCTCCGATCTCGTCGAGCGGAATTCCGCCGATCTCGCTTGGCAGGCCGACAGCGCGGCCGGTTTCGTCCTTGACCCAGGCCATGCAGCGTTCGTCCGTGCCCATGTCCGGTCCGGGAATGTAATCGGTCACGTCGCGCAAGGCGCCCGCGAAGCTGCGGATCAGCTCCTCCTTGGCTGCCGCATCCATGCCGGGATCGCCGAAGATCACCGACTTGCCGCCGCCGTGCGGCAGTCCGGCGGCGGCATTCTTCCACGTCATCGCACGCGCCAGCCGAAAGCATTCCTCGAGCGAGACGTGCGGCGCCATACGCGCGCCGCCGATTGCCGGTCCGCAAGCGGTATTATCGACCACGACTATCGCCTTAAGTCCCAATCCGGGACGGTAGATGTGAATGATCCGGCTTGGGCCGAACGCGTCAGAAAAACGGAACGTGTCTTCCATGTTTGCTCCGGCTAGGAAGGCGACGTGAGATCCGCGATCACGGCACGCAGGAAACGTGCTGCCATGCCGCCGGTGACGGCTCGGTGATCGAAGGTCAGGGATAATGGCAGGGTGCGGTGCAACGCGATCGAGCGGCCTCCTGTTTGCGCTGGCTGCAGGCTGATCCGACCGGCACCGAGGATCGCGACTTGCGGCGGCATGATTATGAGCGACGCATAGCGGCCGGCGATCGACCCGAAATTCGACAGCGTTATGGTCGGGCTACGGAAGCTCGCCGGCGTCAAGCTGCGCTCCTCAACGCCGCGCTTGAGAAATTCGATTTTTGTGCGCCACTCCGCTGCAGCGGTAGCCGCGACGTCGCGCAGCACCGGCACAAAAAGTCCCTCCGAGCTGTCGACGGCAAGCCCCAGATCGATCGCGGGATTGTTTCGCAGCGAAAACGCCGCAGCGTCGTAACTCGCGTTGAGCGCCGGCTCCTCGTTGCACCCGGCGACGACCGCCCTCATCAGCCGGCAGGTGACGTCCTCGCCTGCGGACCACGCCTCTATATCCGCCTCGTCATGAAGCGTTGCGTGAGCGACCTCGCGCCAGGCCTGCGCCATATTAGCGGCCATCGTCCGGCGCGCCCCGCGTAATGCGGCCGCCCCTGCGCTATCTCGGGAAACCGCCGCCTGCACATCGGCGAGCAATACGGTGCGGTCTGGCCCTGTCGGAGTCACAAGCGCGAGATCGACGCCAAGCTCACGGGCGCGCGCACGGACTGCCGGGCTTGCCCGCGGCGCCGATGCCGATTTCGTCGGTGCGGTCAGTTCCCCGACGACCGTGCCGGTTTCGGCGTGGGCGCCTTCCTCGAATTCCACGAGCGGGGCGCCAACTTTGACGCGCTCCCCGGTTTTGACCAACAGTTTCGCGACATGACCGGATCTCGGCGACGGCACTTCGACCACGGCCTTTTCAGTCTCGACTGCGACCAACGGCTGATCGACGACCACGTGATCGCCTTCGGCGACGTGCCAGCTGACAATTTCAGCTTCCTGCAGGCCCTCGCCGAGATCGGGCAATGCGAACGTGCTCATGCGTAGGCCATCACGCGACGCGCTGCCGCGACTATCCGCGCGACGCTCGGCATGTAGGCGGCTTCAGTGCGAAGGTACGGCATCATGGTGTCGTATCCGGTCACGCGTGCGATCGGCGCCAGCAAGCTGGTCATGGCGCCTTCGCAGACGCGCGCCGCGAGTTCTGCTCCGTAGCCGCACGTCATTGGCGCTTCGTGCACGATGACGAGACGGCCGGTACGCGACACCGATGCCAGAATGGTAGCGCTGTCCAACGGCTTTAATGTTGCGACGTCGATCACCTCGGCCTCGACGTTCTCGGCCGCCAGTTGCTCGGCGGCTTCGAGCGTTTCCTTCATCATCGCGCCCCATGCGACCATCGTTAGATCGCGCCCGGAGCGCAGCGTGAAGCAATGCTCAAGCGGCAGACCGGCACCGTCTTCGGCGACATCTTCGCGTGCGGCGCGGTAAAGCCGCGTTGGCTCGAGAAAGACGACCGGATGGCGTCCCGTGCGCTGCAGGGCGACCGCCTTGGTATCGAAGGCGCGGGTGAGGACAAGCGCGCGATAATGCCGTAGCAGTTCGTCGACGTCGGTGGCAAACGCCGGCACACTGCCAACAACATTGCCCTCGGCGTCGAGAACACGCGTTGCGATACCCTCCGAGGCCTGCATCGGCTCGCTCCCGCTGTGATTACCTACGCCCTGGGAGCGCGGCCAGACGGCGGCGACTGCGCTCGATGCGAAGGTTACGGCGCTACCGTCCCGCGGCATTGATTGAAATCAAGGCGTTGGAACGGCCTTGGACAGTGCATTGCCTTGCTGCGACGCTGCCGAGACCGCATCATCGTTTCAGCAGCAAGAGCACAATCCCGCAGCCGCGAGGGTAAGCTGATATCTTGGCTACTTGCTCGCAACTTATGACCCGGAGCTAGGACTCACCGGGCCGTTAGGTTATTGGTCCAATAGGACTTCAGATTGATCCTGCGCCTATCGATCCCAGGCCCCGCGCAGTTCACGTTTTCCGACCAATTCCTTTGAATATTTTTGATCTGGATCAATGAAGGATGACGGTCCTTCGTGGAGGCTTTTGCAGCACCACCGGCTGCGGGGCGCTAGCACGGAGGGTTCGCTATGCAAAACGATCACGGTCTTGGCCGAAGGGACATATTGAAGCAAGCGCTGCTCGGCGCAGGCGTTGCCGCAGTCGGAGGAGTGGGAAGCAGCTCCGCCGCGCAAGCTGCCGATCCGTTGCCGGCAAAATGGGATGATGCGGCCGACGTAGTTGTCGTCGGCTATGGTTTTGCCGGCACCACGGTCGCCATCACCGCGCACGACGCCGGCGCAAACGTACTGGTTTTGGAAAAGGCTCCCGAGCAGGACAAAGGCGGTAACAGCCGCATCTCCGGCAACATCGTGTTCTGGCCGAGCGACGTGGAAAAAGCCAAGGCCTATTTCCGGGCGCTGATCGGTCCCTACACCGACAATATCCCGGATGCCATGATCGACGCCTGGGCGACCGAGATGCATGGCAATCGGGCTTGGCTGGAAAAGCTTGGCATGAAGGCTTCGGCGTTCCCGCTGGTTGAATTTCCGGAGCTGCCCGGTTCGGATTGCGTGCAATGCCTGATGAACGGCGAAGGGCCGCCCGGCGATGCGCGGCTGTTTGACGGCGTCATCGAGCCGGCGATGAAGGCGCGGCAGATCCGCATCCTGTACGAAACACCGGCGGTGAGCCTAGTTCGGGCCGACGACGGGGTTGTTGGCGTCATCGCCGAGCAGAAGGGAAAGCGCATCGCCATCAAGGCGAACCGCGGTGTCGTGCTCACCTGCGGCGGCTTCGAAAACAATCCGGCGATGGTGCGGACCTACATTAACGGGCTGCCACATATCTATCCGTCGGGCACGCCGTATAATACCGGTGACGGCATCCGCATGGCGGTCGAAGCGGGAGCCCAGCTCTGGCACATGAATAACATCGCTGGCCCAGAATTCTTCTTCAAGGCGCCGGACCTGCCGGTCTCGCGCTGGACCAATATTCCGGGAAAGAACTATCTGTGGGTCGCCAGGGACGGCACTCGCTTTGTCGGCGAGGGCGTCATTTGTCTGGTGTCGGACCGCCACGGCAAGGTGAACTTCCATGGCGAGTGGATACAGCAGCCGGCGCCGACGCCGATCCACATGATCTTCGACGAGACTCTCCGCAAAGCCGGACCGATCGGCAAGGGCTGGAACTTCAGCTGGGACTACCTGCACGGCAACCGCTACGATTGGAGCGACGATAACAGCCGCGAAATCGCGAAAGGCTGGATCAAAAAGGCCTCGTCCGTGCGCGAGCTGGCGGCGATGATCAATCTGCCGGCGGACGTGTTGGACGCCACGGTGTCCCGCTTCAACACTTTTGCGCAGAATCACAAGGACGAAGATTTCGGCCGTGACGCCGGCAGCCTTGGCTCGTTACAGACAGCGCCGTTCTACGCAATCGAGCTCACGCCCAGTTTCGTCAATACACAGGGCGGACCGCGGAGAAATGAAAACGCGCAGGTGATCGACAGGAATGGTACGCCAATTCCGCGGCTTTATTCGGCGGGCGAATTGGGCTCGATCTACGCCAATCTGTACCAAGGCGGAGGCAATGTCGGCGAATGTTTCGCGTTCGGACGGATCGCCGGTCGAAACGTGGCCCAGGAAACTCCCCGTCAGGGCTAAGCGGCAGAGCGGCGCTGCCATCAGCCGCAGATCGCTCGCGTCCTTGAACCAATGCGAACGATCTGAGATTCAAGAGGGACAAATGCGATCGTTAGTTTTGGTGTTTGGCGTCGTCGCTACCGCTGCGTTCGGCGGCAACGCGAACGCTCAGAATTATCCGTGGTGCGCTTATTATGGTGGCGGCGACATAGGCGGAGGGGGTACCAATTGCGGCTTCACAACCTTTGAGCAGTGCATGGCCACGCTCAGCGGCATGGGCGGCTTCTGTGATCGGAACACTCAATACGTGCCGTCTCGGGGGCCGCGTCCTAGAGCTGTTTACCGCCCACGACGCCGAAGGCATCACTGATCCCGGAGGACGGTCTAGATGCCATCGGCTGAAATAAATGGCGACTCAGGCTGGCCGGGATTCGACGGATTATCGTCGCAATGGCGCACCTGCCCAATGCCGTGCCTCTGCGTCTCCTAGGCAGACCCTTAATGCTACGGGCGCCTTTGCTGCCCTAGCTTTTGCGCTGCTTGCCAACCGCCGCGCAAACGGAGCTATCCGCCAAATGCCCAGATGCGAATCGTCATTGGCTCGACCGCATTCAAGCGGAAGCGAACATGGCATCGGAATTTGCTACCAAACTGACAGCGGCCCGTTCAATCCCTGAGGCAATGACTGCATGTCAGGAATGGGGTGGTCGCCGACTCGAAATGATGGCTGAAGATGCTCAGCAGATTCTGAGCGATATGCAGAAATTTACGCAGGCCAGCGTGCGCTTAATTGCTGACGGCTGGCAATCGGGAGGCACTGCAGCTAGCACGTGAGCTGTTGTGATACTTGTTTGCCGCCTGATCTGGATTGACTGCGAAGCAGCAGAAGTTGTTGCGCTGCGGCAAGCGCTTTTGCGGGAGCGACGAGCCGCCCCTTTAACCGCACGCCAACGCCGCCCCGAATTTGTAGCCGGATTATGGATCGCGCGAAAATCCTCGATCGATCAGCGCTCTCGATTTCCCAGCAGATCGAAACGCAACCGGGATCTATGGTCAATCGATGAAACCCGCGAGCTTACGCGCATAGGCCGGTTGCCGAAGCTTCTCCAGGGCTTTGGCTTCGATCTGCCGAATGCGCTCACGGGTCACGCCGAATTCCTTGCCGATCTCTTCCAGGGTGTGCTCGGCTGCCCCGCCGATGCCGAACCGCATGCGCAGGATGTGCTGCTCCCGCGGCGTCAAGCCTAACAGTGCCTCCCCGATAGATTTTTGCAAAGCAGTGGCTTCGGCCACCGCCTGTGGATCGATAGCGTCGGGCGCCCTGATCAGATCGCCCAAGGTCGCATCGCTATCTTCCCCGACTGGAACGTCAAGCGACGTCGGTTCCTGCACTATCGATAGCACCTGCTCCACGCGTGCTACAGGATGCCCATTCGCGCAGCGATTTCGGCCGGGGTCGGGTCTCGTCCCTCTTTCTGATAGAACCGGCGGCGCTCGCGGAGCACCTTGGTGACGTGCTCGGTCATATGGACAGGAATGCGGATCGTGCGCGCCTGATCGGCGATGGCGCGCGCGATCGCCTGACGAATCCACCAGACGGCATAAGTCGAGATCTTGACGCCGCGTCGATAATCGAATTTCTCGATCGCATGCATGAGGCCCATGTTGCCCTCCTGGATCAGATCGAGAAGGTCCAGCGAGGTTCTTTGGCGATACTTCCGCGCAATCGAAACTACCAGACGGAGGTGCGCCTTCAGCATCTGCTCGCGCACGCGCTTGATCTCTCGCCGCGCCTCGTCGACCTGGGCTATAACATCGCCGAGCTCGGAAGGCGGCAGGCCGGCGCCGTGCACAGCTGGCAACGGTCGGTGATCAGCGCAGCCAGATATTCTTTGCTGCCGCTCCAATTCCTCAATGAGATCGGACATTCGTTCGGGACGCAGCCGGACCGCTGCCACTTCGTCAGCAAGCCTGCCCATGAGTTTGCGCAGACGCGTTCGGCTGCCCTTGGTCAGCTCTCGCCCCTGGGCGACGGCCGCAAGCCGCTTTCAACTCAGCGCACTGAATTCATCGGCGAGGGCGGCGATTGTTTGCAGCCGCGCGATCTGGCAGGATGCAAGCCCAGCTTGGCCTTCTGCGAGTCCTGCCGACTCTTGTTCGTCGAGGGCCACGGCAACGTCACCGTGTGGCGGATCGGTGGCCGATTCGAGCCCTGCGAGGGACAGCTCGACAAAGTCTGCCAAACGCAGCCGCCCGTCAGTGATTTCGCGCGCCCAAGTGCCGATTCGCGCGACAAGCACCGGGACGCTCCACAACGCGGTGAGCGCGGCGTGTTGACAAGCTTCGATCCGCTTCGCGAGGGCGATCTCCTCTTCGCGCGATAGCCAAGCGGCATCGCCCATCTGCCGGAAATAGGTGTCGACCAAGCCGAGTGAGAATGATGCAGGATTTCCCGGACGCCGGCGCACTTGAAGCAGCGACTTCAGGACTGCCCTCGCCTAGGTCGCTGAGCCCGCTCCGAGCCGGCAGTTGATCGGGAATCATCGGCTCCGGTGGGACCAATTCCAACTGGTCCTCAACGACGAGCGGCTCGAAATCGAGGCTTCCAACCGCGCGGTCATAGGCCTGGAGGCGCGACTCATCGGGGTCTGACGGCCGCTCCAGCAACAATGTTTTTTCATCAAAAACACCAATCATCAAAATGCATGCGCCGGCGACGCTTCCCTGATAGGCGAGGCGCTGAGGAGCGCCCTACCCTCACTGAGCCCACGATCATTGGCGTCAGATGCCGCAGATGTGTAATGGCGGAAAATCGAACCGGCCGGCCGGCGCTTAACTGCGCGCAGCGCCATTCCCTAGGCGCAAATGGGGCTCCCGATTGCAAGAATCAAGCCTTCTCGCCGGTCGGTTGGCGATTAGGTGGCTCAATGTGGCGCGCAGCCGCTAGACCAGCACGGGGTCCTTCCGCAGCGGCGCGGGCTTGGAATTCGGTCATGTCGGGTTTACCGGGACAGACACACCTAAAGACGAGAGCTGGGCGCACACCAGCCTTCTCAACGCGACAGTCGCCAACATGGTCGTCGATTTTCGGGGCGCTATAGGCTCAAAGGCCAATCGGAAGGCCGCGCAGACTGCTTTGACAAAGGTGAGGTCGTTCAATCATGAACTCTCTTGACGCGAACGATTACAAGCTGGTCAGCTCGGCGAGCTTCGAGCATGGACTGAGCCGGGTCCGTATTGCGGCAGCCGATGGATTGGCGGGTATCTTTGGCCCACGCTCCGCTACCTGGAAGGTTGATCGCGAAGCTGCGATTTTTCTCGGAGCAGGACGGGCGCTCCTTCTGCAACTTGCTCACCCTTGGGTGTCAGCCGCTATTGAACAGCACTCAAGCGCCCTTTCTGATCCAATCGGGCGGTTTCATCGTACCTTCAGCGTCATGTTCTCTCTGGTCTTTGGATCGCTTGAGCAGAGCCTTAGCGCGGCACGCCGCCTGCATTATCGCCATACCGCGATCGAAGGCCGTCTGTCCCGGAGCGCCGGAAGGTTCACCACAGGGTCACGGTACTATGCGAATGCGATTCCTGCGCTGCTCTGGGTCCACGCTACGCTGATTGAGACTGCGATACTGAGCTACGAACTGGTGCTTCCGCAGCTTACGCCCAGTGAACGGGAACGCTATTATAGCGAAAGTCGAATCCTTGCGGCTCTATTTGGCATTCCCGACGTTTGGTTGCCGCAGGATTGGGCCGCATTTTCCGTCTATACCGCCACTGTGGCGCAATCTAACACGTTGAGCGTGACCGATGAGGCGCGGGTCATGGCCCAGCGGCTTCTCCACCGCCCCAACACCTGGCTGCCCGTACCGGCTTGGTATCGGACGCTGACAGCCTCTTTGCTTTCGCCTGAAATTCGAGGGGCATTCGGGCTTCGCTGCGAGGCCGAAGAGGCCCGACACCTCATCAATCGAATTCGACGAATCTATCCGTTATTGCCGGCTCGGCTGCGCTATGTCGGGCCGTATCAAGAGGCGAAGCAGCGGCTCGCGGGAAAAGCACAGCCGGACGTCATCGCGCGCGTTTCCAATCGCTTCTGGATTGGCTCGTCCAAATTACCAAGATGAGGTGGCGGCAGCGCAATAGTCTAGCACGGCGGTTCTTGATCTCGGTCCCGATACCGAGCCGCGCGACAAGAGATGGCACAGTCATCTTTTCGACGGACCACAACAATCCGAATGTTCAAGGTTACAGGATTTCTCTTTAAGACCAGATAAGGTGAGTACCATGGAACTAGAATTTGAATGCGTACCGATTGAAAAGGATGACGCGACCAGCGCGATACTGGGGCACGCCGGCTTCATAAAGACCGTGGAGGACCTTATGAGGCTATGACCTGCTCGGTTCCCGGCCTGAAATTCGGAATAGCTTTCGCGGAGGCCAGCGGCCCTTGCCTGGTACGGAGCGAAGGAAATGATCAGGACCTGGTTGGGCAGGCTGAAAGAACCATTCTCAAAATAGCCGCCGGACACACGTTTCTCATTCTCTTCAGAGAAGCATATTCTATAAATGCCATAACCAATGTGCGAAATGTGAGCGAAGTCGCCGCGATTTATTGCGCTACAAGTAATCCTGTACAAGTCATCGTTGCCAAAATCGACAGTGGCCGCTCAGTCATCGGCATTGTCGATGGTCTTCCATCGCGCGCAATAGAAAGCAAGGATGATAAACAGAGTAGGTCAATGCTTTTAAGGAATCTCGGATATAAGAGATGACGCGGGGACGGCCTTCCGCGGGAAGGGATAACCTAAGTAACAAAGGGCAAGGAGAGACACTGCGACTCAAACAACGGCTTTTGGGTTTTTGTTGGCTCGCCTAAAAGGTCAGTCAAGCCTTCGCCAGGGCAGCAACACCGGCCCTTATCGCCGCAGCGATCTCTTCATCGCGGATTCGTCCCTCCGTGGCAATGGTTGCTGACTCCAGTCGGATCGGTTTTCCAAAACGTACAGTGACACGATGACGTCGTGGGAATTTCCGATCGATCGGCCAAGCGGAAAAGGTGCCGTCGATGTAAACCGGAACGATTGGGACCGAGTGCTTTTCCACTAGAGCACCTACACCGGGTAAGAAGCGCTGCAGGGTCCCGTCGGGACTCCGAGCGCCTTCCGGAAACCAAACGAGATTCCACCCGTGTTCGAGTGTGAGGCCGCCCATTGCTAGTGCAGAGGCGACTGCGCGGTCAGGATCAATCGGGATGATACGCGCAGCACGACTGAAAACCCGGCGCAGCCTGCTCGTAAAGGCTACACCGGTCCAGCCGCCCCAGCAGGTATGTCTAACAAGCCCTTTCGGGAGTGCGGCACCGATGGCGAAAGGATCGAGGTAGCTTACGTGGTTCGGACAGATGAGCATAGGGGCTGTCGAAGGAAGCAGTTCAACGCCTTCGACCCTCAAATCGAAGACGCTCCACATCACCAAACGAAGCAAGAATTCGCCAAGTCCACGCAAAAGGGTGAGGAAGGGACCTAGCGGCGCCAGCCAGGGCGCTTCGGCACTCGCGGGCTCAGTGCCTGCTCCAGCCTTCGGCGCTTCCGTGACTTCGCGCAGAAGATCCCGCAAGTTGACGATGCGAGCAATATCGCTCTCTTTCAAGACAAAGCCTAAATCGCGTTCGAGTGCCAACGTCAGCTCGACCCAACCGAGCGAATCGATCCCGAGATCGATCTGCGGGCTTGTGTCGAGCTGTAAGGTTTGATCGGGAAAGCGCTGCTTTAGCCACCGCCACACGGCCGCGGCTTCTGGTCGATCAAGTAAGGCACGATCTTCGGCAGACGGCTCCGCCGCAGCGGGTGGTGATTCGTGGTGTTGTGCAGCTGCATAAAGCGACGGCAGCAGGTGACGGCGGATCTTGCCGAGTTGCGTGCGCGGAAGAGCGTCGCGCGCAATGGCGAACCCACTCAGTCTCGCATAACTAGGTAAGTTGCGCGCTTTAGTCGCGAGCCCTTCTCGGATCGCGTCGCCAAGGCGCAAACTCCCGAAATCACGCGCGGCCAAAAAGTCTGGTACGACCAAGCCAACGAGCGCGCCATTTTGGCCAAGAAGGGCAATTTCGCGGATTAGGGGCGCCGTGGCGTAAATCGCTTCGAATTCCTCCGGAAAAAGCTTCTTGCCGTCGGCCAGCACGATCGTCTCGCTCTTACGCGCCTCGATGTGGAGAAAGCCTTTGCTATCGATTGAGCCAAGATCGCCGGTGCGGAACCAGCCGTCTTCGGTAAAAGCCTCCCGCGTCTTTACCGGATCGCCGCGGTATCCTGAAAAAACTGACGGACCGCGAACCTCGATCTCGCCAATGCCGCCTTCGCCAGGATTGGCGATTCGTGCCTGCGTTCCGGGAATCGGCCGACCGGCAGACCCCGGAAGTGTCGCCCCTGGCAAATTGTAGGTGAGCATCGATGACGTCTCGACGAGCCCGTAGCCCGTGAGCATCTCCCACCCGATAGCGCCAAGCGCCTCCTCGACTTCCATGCTCACCGGTGCACCGCCACTAACGAGCAAGCGAAGTTCAGGAGCGAGTTTTCGCCGCATCGATCCAAGTAGGATTCTTCCGGGCCAACCAACGCCTTGGCGCTTTGCCCAGCCCGAGATTGTGAGAAGAGTAGATATCAGCGCGGACATCGGGCGCGGTTGTGCTGAGATTCCTCGCCGCACGCTGTCAAGGAGCGCTGTATAGAGCCGCGGTACGCCGACCAGCGCGGTAACGTGCCCTTGGCGCATCGCCGTAACGATTTCCGGACCGCTAATCCCAGCGGGCAATACGATGCCGCAACCAAGAGCAAGCGGCGTCAGCATGCCAATCGTCAATGGATAGGCGTGATAAAGCGGCAAAGGCAGCAGCGCGCGATCGCCGCGCCCAACCAAGCCGGCGGCAGCTATCGCGTTTACGTCGGTAAGCAGATTAGCGTGGGTCAGCGGAACTGCTTTGGGGTGCCAGTCGTTCCCGAAGTAAACACGATCACAGCTTCGTCCGTCGCTCTAACGGCTGGAAACTCAACGTCCGATACCGTTAGCAGGTTTCCCCACGTCTCAACTGTCGTGTTATCGTTGTCGGCATCAAGAATGATCGGTCGGCAAGACGGTCCAATGGTGGCCAGGCGTTGCCTCGCCGCCGAAGTCGTGAAAGCCCAGCGACAACCAGCGACCTCGAACATTCGCGCCAACTCGACATCGTTTGTTTGAAGATCGAGTGGAACAGCGGTAGCACCGGCTGCGACAATGGCCCAGAACGCGCCAATCCACCTTGGACTGTTAGGCGCCACAATCGCGACGGTGCTGCCCCGACCAATGCCACGTTGAACAAGGCCATTGGCCACCCTCATGGAAACGTTGGCCAGCTCAGCGAACGACCACGTTTCCTCACTCCCGCCGGCATAGGCAATAACTGCCGCGAGGTCGCCTTGCACCGCAATTCTAATGCGGAGTTCTTGCAGCGTGCGTGGGAGGACCATCGAACTGTGATCCGTATGAGCCATGTTCGCTGGGTTACCATACTGGGATGGCGAGACCCGCCCCACCTACCGCAGTACAGGAGCAACGTCGGCTTTGCTGATGCCCGAATCAAGACGATATGACAGTCATTGGCACGAACGATGCTGGCGACACCGTGGAAGGTGCCGCCAGCAGAAATCGTCAACCGCTCTTTGCGGACGTCGCCGCGTGCCGGCCCGCGATTCGGCCCATGACGAGGCAATTGGTGAGCGAGCCGCCGCCGATGTAGTCATCGTAGTAGACTGCGCCGGCGTTCTCGCCCGCGGCGTACAGGCCACCGATCACTCGGCCATCCGCCTGCGTAGCCTGGGC
Organism: uncultured Alphaproteobacteria bacterium; assembly: GCA_963729965.1. Lineage (GTDB taxonomy): Bacteria > Pseudomonadota > Alphaproteobacteria > Rhizobiales > Xanthobacteraceae > BOG-931. The sequence goes on along the minus strand of CAVSPX010000002.1, from coordinate 37,990 downwards.
ATTGGTGTTGATCAGCACGCCACCGAAAGTCAGCGTGATCCCGGGGACGAGCGGATAGAAAGCGTAGAATGGCGGCACCTGCACCTTGAACGCTAGCGTCACCTTCGGGGGATTCGCATCGAGCGCCTTCCCGTCCCTCACGGCGGCATTGAAGCCGTTCACCGTTTCGACTAGTGCAGCCGGCGGCACCTCGATCTTGCTGGCGAGTTCCTCCAGCGTGTCGGCCTTGATCAGCGGCAGGTGGACGTTCTGCCATGCCGCAATCGCGATTCCGGGACCTTCTTTTATCTTGGCGATCTCGGAGTCGAAAATGAGGGCCACCTTTTGTCCAGGCTGGTTTAGCGCTGCCTTGCCATGAGCCACATAGCCGCGTAACTCATCGACGTAACGTTTGCCGTCGCGATTGATGCCGAGGAACCACGGAATGCCGTTCGCCGGCTGCCCGGCCGCGGGCTCGCTCGGGCTGACCGCGGCGACATGCAACGAAGTCACACCCGCCATTCCGGCTACCCCGGCTCCCGCCTCCTGAGCCATCAGCAGGCCATCGCCTGTCGCCCATTTGGCGCCGCGGACCATCATGCCGTCCGCATTCGGCCCAATAAATTCCTCCAGGATGAATTTGTTGCCGGCATAACCGCCTGCCGTGATGATCACCGCACTGGCTATGTAGTCGACAAGACCGTCGGGACTCAGGGCGCGCACGCCGCTGATCTTGCCCATGCTGTCCATGATGAGCTGCATGGCTTTGGTATCAAAAACGATCTTGCCGCCAAGGGATATGAATCGTCGACGGAACGTGGTCAGCAGCGCCGGCATGCCGCGAAACAGGCCTGGCTGCGCGGTGTAGCTGCCGACTGGGAATGGCGGCTCAGGCGCCATCGGACCCAGCTGGGCGCCCTGTTCCTTTAGCCACGCGACGCCCTCGGCCGAATGATCCCTCATGAGCTGGAAGATCTCGGCGTTACCCCTTCCCTGAGTCTGCTTAAGGAGACCGTTGTAATAATCCAGCTTGGCTTGCTGAGTGTCATCGCGAGGCGTGATGAACAGTCCGCCTGCCAGGCGCGAATTGCCGCCGGAACGGCTCTCGGACATCTTGTCGAGTACGATGACGTCAGCGCCGGCGAGCTTGGCCTCCACCGATGCAGCGGCGCCCGCCATTCCCATGCCAATCACAACGATGTCGTGCTTTTCGCTGCGGCGCCCTTGCGGCAACAGGGCGGCTTGCGCCGGAGCGATCACCGACAGCCCGGCCGCGCCGAGACCGAACCCCGCGAGCATATTGCGTCGACTGATCCGATAGTTTCGATATTTCTTTGTCATCTGATGTCTCCAGTCATTTGATGTCGAAGTTAAAACTGTGATGGCAGTCCGTGCAGGTGACCTCGGAAAGCTTGTGCACGTGATGGCACTCCTCGCAGTCCTGGGCTTCGCCATGTGCGAGATGTGGGGGTGCGTGCGGATTCGGCGTTCTGTTCTCTGTACGGCTGGCGACCGCCGCTTGGTCACCGTGACAGTCGGTACACTTGCTGCTCGGAGGCGCCTTTTGCGGCGGACCTTCTGCGTGGCATGAGCTGCAGGTGAGGCCTTTGCTTTGGTGAAGCTGCAGCAACGTTTGTGCCGACCCTCCGCTATAAGCGGCAAGCCAAGTCACAAGACCTAGGAACGCCATCAGCGATGCACGAAAGCTTCGAGATTGGGGCACCATCATTGAATTTTAGCAGGCGACCCCCGACGCCTCGTTGATCTACGTCAAGGCCGATCACCGTGGATCTGCGGTAGGCAATTCCAAACGCCCTCGCTGGACGAATCGCGGATCGATATCTGGCCACGCGGGCAAGCGCTTAGGGGTAAATCGCCGAGGCCGGCCGACGGGTGACGTGAGGCCGGTTCTGGTTAATCGTGCCGAGTACTCCGATGACTTGCCCGACAGTCAATGACGGCGAGAGTTCGCTATTCGCAACGACATGAGTATTCCGGAGAACAGTCTGCGGGGCATTTTGCGCGGCTTCGGGCTCAAGGTCGGCAAGACGACGGCACCGCTTTGCGCAGCGTGTGCGCGGGCTGGTAAGCGGCCATTCGAGCCTGGAGATGATCGCGCAAGCCGTGCTCGCAGTGCACGCGTTCTGCTACGTGAGTTCAAGGGCTTTGAGAGCCGGGTGCGGGCGATGGCACGGCAAGAGGCCAAGGCCGGGTTGCTGATGTCGACGCCGGCGGTCGGCCCTATTGTGGCACTCACCTATGCCAGCGCCATCGACGACCCGGGCCGGCTCAAATCGTCGAAGCGCGTTGGAGCGCATTTCGGGTTGACGCCGAGGAAGTATCAATCCAGCCAGACCGACGTGACGGGTCGGATCAGCAAGATCGGTGATGCCACGGTGCGCACGGCGCTCTACGAGGCCGCTCACATCGTGCTCACGAAGCCGATCAAGGCTGCTCGCAGCTCAAAAGCTAGGCGATGCGCATCGCCAGGCGCGCCGGAATGAAGAAGGCCAAGGTTGCGCTCGCGCGCAAGCTTGCGGTGATGCTGCACCGGATGCTGGTGACCGCAACACTATTTAACGCTGCAGTCGCCGCAGGCTAACAGGGAGGCAAACGAGAGTTTTCGGGCGGGTCACGACACCAGGCCTTCTCGAAGCGAAGTCCCTTCGCCGGGACGATGGATTGGGTCAGGCCGCAAGACGGGCAGTTGGCACTGCGACCACGCGTCCCTAGATTGGCCGACCCATCCTTTTCAGATCCCACTAGGCGGCGGCCCGCGCGCCGACCCCGGACAGAAGCACGACACCGGTGCCCTGAGCATCTGCAGCAAAGCGCATGGGCTTGAATCGCGCAGATTCGTCTCAGGTCATGTGTCGCTCGCACCTGAAGTCGGGACTGTCGCAGCGCTACTCATCATTCGCAGCCATTCAATTCTTGGTTGCGCCGCAGCGAAATGTGATTGATGCTGCGTCCAATTGCTCTCCATCAATGCCCACTGCCTTTTGCTATATCATCCCTACTACTTGTCTGAAGCGGTCTCTCTTTGAGCGGCATATTTTATGACCGTAGCGGACTGGCTTTCAGCGCCCGTACTAGCCGGCGCTACCGATCGAAAACTCCAGACCCTATTCCGCGCCGGCGATAAAACTGTCGGGCTTTACGAATTCGTCAAAGGTAAGGTGCGTCTTGTCCGCGTCGACAGAAGCGGTCGAGAGGCCATGCTGCAGCTCGCATCCGCAGGCGACACCTTGGCCGAGCCGTCCCTGTTTTCACCGACCTACCATTGCGACGCGGTTGCGACGTCTGAAGCTCAGGTTCGACTTTATCCCAAGGCTATTCTTCTCGCCGAACTTAGACGCGAGCCAAAGCTCGCACAGGCGTTCGCCGCGATGCTGGCTCAACAAGTCATGACGCTACGCACACGGCTTGAACGCCGTAACATTCATTCCGCGCGTGACCGGGTCCGCCATTTCCTCGCGGTGAATGTCGGCACCGACGGCCGCACCGTTGCGTTACCGGGAACGCTCAATGAAGCCGCCAGCATGGACGTTTTGTGCGCTGACAAGACCACGGCCGAGCCGTTGGTGCGCTTGCGCAATTTCGCCTTTGGGACAAGAACAAAGAGGACGCGCTGATTTGCGGCAAATCAATGTCGGGCATCACCGTGCCTGCCAATGTGGGCATGCCGCTCATGGAGGTGGGAGCACCGTATGGCCATGGAACCGGATGCCCGCAAGCGCCAGGTTATGATTTGGTACGTAGTCGCCGCGATGTTCGGCGTTCTTATTTTTCAGCAGTTCTGGTCGAGCTACTCGCAGGTCGAGACTATCTCCTACACCGAATTCGAGACGCTACTCGACCAGAACAAGGTTGCCGATGTTACCGTCGGCGCCGATTCCATTCAGGGCACGCTGAAGGCGCCGTTGCCGGATGGCAAGACCCAGTTCTATGCCGTCCGCGTCGATCCGCAAATTTTCGAGAAACTCGCTGCCCATCAGGTCGTGGTGAATGGCGCTGCGAACAGCGGTGTGGTCCAGACCATTCTGTCCTGGGTCGTCCCAGTCGTCATCTTCTATCTGGTCTGGATGTTCTTGTTTCGCCGCCTCGCCGATAAGCAAGGATTTGGCGGGCTGATGACGGTGGGTAAGTCGCGCGCCAAAGTCTATGTCGAGACCGATACGAAGGTGACGTTCAAGGACGTTGCCGGCGTCGATGAAGCGAAATTTGAATTGCAGGAGTTGGTCGCCTTTTTGCGCGACCCGAAATCTTTTGGCCGGCTGGGAGCGCGGGTGCCAAAGGGGGTCCTGCTGGTCGGACCTCCGGGAACCGGCAAGACACTGTTGGCAAAAGCGGTCGCCGGTGAGGCTGGGGTACCGTTCTTTTCCATTTCCGGGTCCGAATTTGTCGAGATGTTCGTTGGCGTCGGCGCCGCGCGTGTGCGCGACCTGTTCGAGCAGGCGCGCAAGGCTGCGCCCTGCATCATTTTCATCGACGAGCTCGACGCGCTGGGCAGAAGCCGTGTCGCCGGCCCATTCAGCGGCGGGATGGACGAGAAGGAGCAGACGCTCAATCAGCTTCTCGCCGAGTTGGACGGCTTCGACCCGAGCGGCGGCGTCATTCTTTTGGCCGCGACCAATCGGCCGGAAATTCTCGACCCTGCGTTGTTGCGAGCCGGCCGGTTCGACCGCCAGGTTCTGGTCGATCGCCCCGACCGCAAGGGCCGGCTTGAAATTCTAAAAGTTCATGCGAGCAAGGTGCGGCTTGCGCCAAATCTCGATCTTGACGCAATTGCCGGAATGACGACCGGCTTTACCGGGGCCGATATCGCCAACCTAGTGAACGAAGCCGCCATCGTCGCCACAAGGCGCAATGGTGCTTCGGTCGGCACCGCCGACTTCACCGACGCGATCGAACGCATCGTTGCCGGTTTGGAGAAAAAGAGCCGGGTGCTCAACGAGGATGAGCGGCGCCGTGTCGCCTATCATGAAATGGGCCACGCGCTGGTAGCGGCGACGCTGCCCGGCATCGATCCGGTGCATAAGGTCTCCATTATTCCACGCGGAGTCGGCGCGCTCGGTTACACCATCCAGCGTCCGACCGAGGATCGCTTCCTGCTCGGTAAGGCCAATCTGGAGAATCGCATTGCCGTGCTCATGGGCGGCCGTGCGTCCGAGCAGCTCGTGTTCGACGGCGACGTATCCACCGGAGCGGCCGACGATCTCCAGCGCGCCACGGAAATAGCCCTCGAAATGGTCACCCGTTATGGAATGGACGAGAAGGTAGGTCAGCGCACCTATGCGCCGGAGCCGCAGCCCTTCATGCCGGCGCCAATGGCCAGTCATGTCCAGGCGGCCGAAATTACCACCCGCGAGATTGACGTTGCCGTACGCGACCTGTTGGCCAAGGCGTTCGACCGCGCGCGCGAGATTCTACAGAAGCGGCGAGGCGATCTCGATGCGGGAGCAGAATTGTTGCTCAAGCGCGAAACCCTGACCGCCGACGATTTCCCGCCCATCCGCTCTCCGTGTCCCCCGACGGAGCCGCGTTTGACCGTTGTGCCGGCGGCAAGTTGAGCGGCGGACGAACCATGGCTCAGCATAGGCCGCGCGTTGCAGAGCAAACGCCGACGCCGGACGCGACCGAGAAAATCGATCGTTTCCTGGCGACCGAGCGACCGGACTTGCCGTGTGTGGTCGTCGACCTCGACGTTGTGCGCGCCAAGTACGCAGCGCTCCGCGCCTTATTTCCCGACGCAACGCTCTATTACGCGGTCAAAGCGAACCCCGCAGCGAGCGTGCTGGCCACTTTGGATTTGCTCGGCGCCAAATTCGACCTCGCCAGCGAAGGCGAAATCGACCGGTGCCGCGGGTTGGGTATCGCGGCCGAACGTTTTTCCTTCGGAAACACGATCAAGCGGGAGAGCGAAATCGCCCGCGCCTACAACAATGGTGTCGATCGCTTCGCCTTTGACAGTATCGGCGAACTCGAGAAGATTGCCCGCGCCGCACCAGGCGCACGTGTGTTCTGCCGCATGTTGGTCGACGCCAAGGGTGCCGACTGGCCGTTGACCCGAAAATTCGGCTGCGATCGGCAAATGGCTGCAGACCTGCTCGGCCACGCGCGGGCCGTCGGATTGCGGCCGATCGGCGTATCGTTTCACGTCGGCTCACAACAAACCGATCCGGCGCAATGGCGATCGCCATCGCCGCCGCAGCAGCCATCTTTTACGCCTGTGCCGATTTCGGCCTTGACCTTGAGTTCCTCAATGTTGGGGGTGGCCTGCCGGCACATTATCGCACGCCGATCCCTCGGCTTTAGGATTACGCCGAAACTATCGATGATGCGCTCCGCGACCATTTCGGCGTTTCGCGTCCTGAAATCGTCATCGAGCCCGGCCGTTATCTCGTCGGCGACGCCGGGGTGCTCCGCTCCGCGGTGCTGCTGATCGCGAAAAAATCGCGAAGAGCCGCTAGGCGCTGGGTCTACCTCGATGCCGGGCGCTACAATGGGCTGCCCGAAACCCAAAGCGAGCGCATCCATTACCGGCTGCGCACGCCGCACCAAGGCCGGCCGGCAGGGCCGGTAGTGTTGGCAGGCCCGACCTGCGACAGTACCGACATCATCTACGAACATGCCGGTTACGATTTGCCGCTCGATCTCGACATCGGTGATCCGGTCGATTTTCTTTCGGCCGGCGCTTATTCCGCAAGCTACGCCTCGGTGGAGTTCAATGGCTTTGCTCCGATCCGAACCTATTGCATCTGACAGGGCGCGGCGAAAGCGCGACGAGCCGACGCCGCCGCTGCGCCGCGTTGTCATCATGGGCGCGGCCGGCCGCGATTTTCATAATTTCAACGTGGTCTATCGCGACGATCCTACACATGAGGTTGTGGCATTTACCGCAGCACAGATCCCCGGCATTGGCGGTCGCCTCTATCCGCCTGCGCTGGCCGGCCCGCTCTATCCGCACGGCATTCCGATCTTGGAAGAGGAAGAGCTGGAAGCTATCTGCCGCGCTAACGCCGTGGATGAGGTGGTCTTTGCGTATAGCGATGTGCCGCATGCATACGTGATGCACGCCGCATCGCGCGTGCTTGCGGTCGGTGCCGACTTTATCCTGCTCGGCCCGAAGCGGACTTACCTGCATTCTTGCGTGCCAGTGATTGCCGTCTGCGCGACGCGCACCGGGTGCGGAAAATCCTCGGTTTCCCGTTGGCTCGCGCGGCGGCTGCGTGATCGCGGCCACCGGACAATCGTGGTTCGCCATCCGATGCCCTATGGAAATCTGATCAGGGAACGCGTCCAACGCTTTGCGTCATTGGCAGACCTCGATGCAGCGCAGTGCACGGCGGAGGAGCGCGAAGAATATGAGCCGCACATAGGCGCGGGAGACGTCGTGTTGGCTGGCGTGGACTATTGGGAAATACTGCGCGCCGCCGAGCGCGAGGCGGATGTCATCGTGTGGGACGGCGGCAACAACGATTTTCCCTTCGTCAGACCCGATTTGCTCATTACCGTTGCTGATGCGCTGCGGCCGCGACAGATCGCGACCCATCATCCGGGCGAGACGGTAGCGCGCATGGCGGACATACTCGTGCTGAATAAGGTGGACGCGGCACCCGCCGCCGACGTGAAACTCGCAGTCGCTGAATTGCAGGCGGTCAATCCGCGGGCGCCGATTGTGTGTGCAGCTTCGCCGATCCGGCTCGATGATGCGGCCGCAGTAAAGGGCCGCCGTGTGCTCGTGATAGAAGACGGTCCCACCATCACTCACGGCGGAATGGCATATGGGGCAGGTTACGTCGCTTCGCTTGCGGCCGGAGCGGCGGAGATCGTCGACCCGCGAACATCCGCCGCGGCCGATTTCCTAAGGACCTACGAGAAATTCCCGCATATTGGCAAGGTGTTGCCGGCGCTCGGCTACGGCCCTGCGCAGCTGCAGGCGCTGGCGCAGACGATCAATGCGGCCAGTGCTGATATCGTGGTTTCCGCAACGCCCATCGATCTCGCCCATCTGTTGCAGATCAACAAGCCGATCGTGAGCGCGAGTTACGAATTCGCCGAGACTGGAGAACCCAGCCTTAGTGCAATCATTGATGCGTTTGTCGACGACAAGGCTAAGCCGCTTGCAGCGCCCGGCGTCGCGCAACAGAATTGACACATGGCCCCGCAACCCTTGCGCCTGTTCGACTTGCCGCGCCCACGCGGCAATTGATCCGGATCAATCTGCATTGCTGGCAAGAGGATAGACTTAAATTAACGCTCGGGATTTGACGTCTAACCGAGTTCAATACACTGCAGGAGATTAAGCGCGCGTTATTGCGATCTTGGCCGGGAAATTGATCATGACAGAGTTGGAATCGAGTTCGTCGTCAGCTTCCGGTTCGCCGGAGCGCGGGAGCGAAGGAGCTTCCGTGTCGGTGCGGCCGCTGCCTGCCGAGCGGCTTTATCGTGCGGCAGACCTATCGGCGCTTTCGTTTGCATCGACGGCTGACATCGAGCCTGCAGATGGACTTGTCGGGCAGCAGCGTGCGCTCGACGCCATCGCGTTCGGAACTCGCATCAGCACTCCGGGCTTTAACCTCTTTGTCATCGGGCCGAGTGGCATGCACATGCAGCGCGCCGTCGAGCGGGTTCTTGCCGAAGCCGCTGGCGAGCGCCGACGCCCGTCCGACTGGGTCTACGTCAATAACTTCAAGGATGTGCGCAAACCAATGGCTATCGAATTGCCGGCGGGGCGAGCCGCAGAATTCAGCAAAATCATGCGGAGCTTGATCGACGATTTGAAAACAGCGTTGCCCGCGGTGTTCGAAAGCGAGGACTATCAGACGCGGCGCGGCGCCATCGACCAAGCCTTCCAGGCCAAGCAAGCTGAAGCCTTCGCGGCCGTGCACGACAAAGCCGACGCCAAAGACATCGGCATCCTGCGCACCCCGATGGGCTTTGCACTCGCTCCGCTGCGCAAGGGACAGCCGGTCCCACCGGACGAATTTCGAACTTGGCCGGAGGCCCAGCGCCGAGAGACCGCGGCGACTATCGAGGCGCTCGAAAAGGACCTCGATCATGTTATGCGTCAACTCCCGCAATGGGAGACGGATCGGCGCGATGCCCTGCGCAAGCTCAACCGCGAGACGGCTGGCTTCGCTATCGGCCACTTTATCGACACGGCAAAGCAGCGTTTCACCGACGTACAAAAGATCGTCGAGCACCTTGAGGCAATTCGTGCCGATCTCATCGAAAATATCGCAATGTTCATTCTCAAAGGTGAGGGCGAGGAGGGGCAGCGAACGGCAGAACAGCTAGGTGGGCCGTTCGACCGCTACTCGGTGAATGTCCTGGTCAGTCACACTGACGGCGAGCCCACTGTCCCGATCGTCGAGGAGCTGCATCCAACATTGGGCAACTTGCTTGGCAGCATCGAGTACGTGTCGCAGAACGGTGTGCTGGCGACCAATTTTCGTCTGATCAAGGCGGGCGCGATCCATCGCGCTAATGGCGGCTTTTTGCTGCTTGACGCGCGCAGCCTCTTGACCGAACCGTTCAGCTGGACGGCGTTAAAGCGCACGCTGCGCCAGCGCGAGATCAGGATCGAAGATTTGGGCCGCTTTATCGGCCTGACCAGCACGGTATCGCTAGAGCCAGATCCAATCCCGCTTGATGTCAAAGTGGTACTGTTCGGTGATCGGCTCCTCTACTACCTGTTGGCGGCCTTCGATCCCGATCTTGCCGAGCATTTCAAAGTGCTTGCGGACCTTGAAGACGATATCGATCGTACGCCCACCAGCGAAGCTGCCCATGCGCGCCTGATTGCCGCATTGGTGCGGCGCAATAATCTCAAGCCGGTTGATCGCGCCGGAACCGCGCTCTTGATTGAGCATGCCGCGCGGCTCGCCGAGCATGCGAACAAGCTTACGCTCGTCGTTGACCAGCTCGACGACGTACTGGTCGAGGCCGATTTCTGGGCTAGCAAGGCCGGACGTGCCGTCATGGGGCACGCCGACGTCGAAACTGCGATCCAGCAAAGAATCCGCCGGTCATCGCGGCTGCGCGATCGCGCGCAGGAGAGCATCTTGGAGCATGTCGCGCTAGTCGACACGAGCGGCGCCCGCGTGGGCCAGGTTAATGGCTTAAGCGTCGTCGATCTCGCCGGTTTTAGTTTCGGGCGCCCGACGCGAATAACCTGCCGGGTGCGGCCGGGAAGCGGCAAAGTGGTGGACATCGAACGCGAGGTCGAACTCGGCGGTCCGATTCACTCCAAGGGCGTTCTCATTATTTCCGGATTTTTGGCCGGCAGGTATGCACTCGATACGCCGATGTCACTGTTCGCCAGCTTGGTCTTCGAGCAATCTTACGGCGGCGTCGAAGGCGACAGCGCCTCGTCGGCCGAACTTTATGCACTTCTATCGGCGCTCGCCGAGCTTCCGTTGCGTCAGGACCTTGCGGTGACCGGCTCGGTCAATCAGCAGGGAGAAGTGCAAGCGATCGGCGGAGTGAACGAAAAAATCGAAGGCTTCTTCGATATCTGCCAGAAACGCGGCCTCACCGGCACTCAAGGCGTACTCATTCCAGAGTCCAACGTTCAGCACCTGATGCTGCGGCGCGATGTGATCGAGGCGTGTACGGCGGACAAATTCTTTATCTATCCGGTGACCACGATCGATCAGGGCATTGAGCTTCTTATCGGCCGTTCCGCTGGCGAGCGCGGAAGCGATGCGATTTATCCGGCGCAAAGCCTCAACCGCGCGGTCGAAGACCGGCTGCATGCGTTCGCCCGCATTCGGCAAAGTTTCGGCCGCGACGGCCATGGATCGGTCGAGAGCCGCACATGAGCAGCTGGCGGTACAAGCGCATGGTCGTCGGCCTGCCGCAGGGCCTCGGCAATCTTTCGGCGGCGCAAGCCGCCGTGGATTTGGCCGAATTTCTCCAGCTCGAGCTACTTGCCGCCTTTATCACCGACGCGGCGCTCTTCGCGCTCGCCGATTTTCCGGCCGTGCGCGAGTTGCGCATTTTCGACCAGCAATGGCAGCCGCTCGACGTGCCGCGGATATCGCGCGAGTTAGAAGACGCCGCCACGATTGCGCGCAAGCGCTTCGACGAGAGTATCGCCAGCCGGACCATCAAGGCTGCTTTCGACGTGCTCAGCGGTGTCGAGGCGATACCGGCGCTCCTCCACGCCGGCGATATCGTCGCCATTGTCGAACCCTTCCACCCAGGCGAGAGCATCACCCGGCAATTCACCGCTCTCGTTGATGCGGCATTCGAGACTGCGGCCACCATTCTCATTGTTCCCAGACGCGTCGCTCGCACCAGCGGCCCCATTATGGCGCTGGCCAGCAGCACTGATGACGCCAGCATTCGCGTCGCGCTTCAGATTGCGGCTGCGGCGAAGGAGCGGCTGATCGTCGTTGCCCCGGCCGGCGCTCTGTTACCGCCTGAAATTACTGCCGAAGCGGAACGGCTCGGCGTATCGGTCGAACAGCTGGCTGCCAGCGAGGCGGACGCCTTTGCACCGACGCCGCTCCTCATGTCATCCCAATCGAAAGAGCGGCTTCGGGTCATCGCGCGCCAGCCCTTGGACGGTGCGCCCCGGCTCTTCTCGATGCTGCAAGGGGTGCCACTGCTTGCGGTCGAATCCGAACAAACGGCGTTGGCGGAAGCAGGACAGACGCGACATTCGCAAAGCGGAGACCGCGAATAGTCAGCCGAAAATGATAATGATAATGACAAACAACATGCCGACCGGCTTCAAAGCCTTGTCAACTTGACCTCGGCACCATCGAGCTCGTCGATGACGCTTTCATTCATCGTATCCATCAGATCGCCGATGCTAGTCGCCTTGGCCATACACTGTTCACGGATGCCGGACCAGACGTCAGCGCATGCGGCGCCGAAGCTCGCCTTGTCGTCGATATTATAATAGCCCTCGTGCAAGCGCTTGCCGGTCTTCATGATCTTCGAGTTTCACCTTCATAGATAGCTCCCTTACGTGCGCCGATCCAGAGAGACGGCTCCGCTTGTTGTTCCGCGACGGCCGGATAGCGCTCGCTACCGGGTTGGTATTTTCTGCTGTGCTGTATGCTGTTGCGGGAACTGGCGTTCTCATTCGAGCCCGGTGCGGTGTCTGACATCGTCGGCGAAGGCATGCTGGTCATCGGTTGGGTGGCGATGTGGCGGCCGCTGGAGATCTTTCTGTACGAATGGGTGCCACCCCGCCGCCCGTTGCCGCATCCTTGCCAAGCTCGCGAAAAATGCCGGTCATTGTCGAGGCAAGATGAAGACAGGGCGCGGAGACATAAACTCGCAGCCTGGATGGCTACCTGCGAGGCGATCCGGGCCGTGAACAACGTCAACGCAACGCGTACAATCAGACGGCTTTGACAGTGATCTTTTTCTCCGCTTTTTGCGCTTCCACACTTTTCGGCAGCGTCACCGAAAGCACGCCCTTCTTGAAGCCTGCTTCGATCTTGTCGGTATCGACGCCATCGGGCACCTGAAACGAGCGCTCGAACGAGCCGAATTTGCGCTCGCGCTTGTAATAATCCTTCTTCTTTTCCTCTTTCTCCTCCTGCTTTTCGCCCTTGATGGAAAGCACGCCGTTGGCGACCTTCACCTCGACATTTTTCTCGTCCATGCCGGGCAATTCGGCGGTGATCTCGTAGGCCTTATCAGTCTCCGAGACGTCGACGGCCGGCATTGCACCCAAAGCTGCTTCGGCACGCCGGAAGGGCGCGGTATCGAAGAGCGAGCTGCGGAACGGGCGCCAAAAGCCGCCGTCGAACTCGTCAAACACGCGGTCGATTTCCTGGCGCAGGCTCTCAAACGGCCGCCAGACCTGCGGCGGCGCCAGCGCCTTTTCCGTCTTCACGGGTACTTTGCTGGTGGTTTCAGCCATGACACATCCTCGTTGAGTTGGAACCATGATCATTTAGCCCCCAGCGGCATCAGTGCACGTTGATATGAATCAAAAGACTTTCAAGTCGTCTTCGACGATAAATTCTCCGAAGGTTGGGCAGTTTTGATCGCGGCCGCATGATACTGCGATGACGGGAGCAAGAAAATGCAAACGGAACCTGAAATCGACTTTCAAGGTATGAAAACAACGCGGGCGGTCGAAGCCGCCATCAAGCAGTATGTGGCTCAGATTGAAGAGCGCTAGGCCGCATCACCGCCCACCGGGTGGCCGCGAGGTGAACGTGGCGAAATCGCCGACGGCCGATGAGCAGCATTCTGCTGCGGGACGTAGGTAGTTGAGCGAGTGTTTCAAGGTTCTGCACGATTGCGGCGAGATGGAATTCATCGCGGGCGCCGGAGACACCGCGGAGCTTCGTTGACCACAGCAGCCCAGCCCGCTCTAAGGCAATCATTGACGTGGGCCGGGCTTATTGCTGCCGTGGTGCGGACCGAGCGTTGGCCAACTCTCCTCGAGACGTTAGTGAGCCGGCCGGCAATCGCCTCATCACAGCTCCTTCCAGGATTGCGTGCTCTGTCGCCCTGTCGGGATCGGGCAATATGCCGATCCTGTTGCCGCTTCAGCTCCAGGGAGCTTCCTTCTCCGCGTTGGCGCCGCAGTGGAAAATTCCACGGCTCAGCGCTGATGTTCGGCCTCGTGAAATTGAGCGAAAATGCCATCGCCGCGCTGGAATTGGCCGCCGGCCGGCGACGGCAGTTCTGTACGAGCCGACCGAGACTTTGACGTGCATCAAATTTAATCATGCAAAGTGTATTTGATTTGCCAATATTAATCGCACAAACCGAAGGCCCATGATCACTGAAACTATTTCGTCCGACATGCCGCTCGTCCGGACAGCACCAACGCTAATCTCGATGGCTTGGCTGGGGCACAGCTAAATTTGCCAGAGCTGCAACACCGGCCCTTATCGCCGCGGCGATCTCTTCATCGCGGATGCGCCCAACCGTAGTAATGTTTGATAGCCCCGGTTTGATCGGCTTTCCGAACCGTACGGTTATACGATGACGCCGTGGGAATTTCCGCGCGAGCGGCCAAGTGCGCGCTGCCGACATATTTGAACAGCGAGGCGATTTCGCGGGCAGCGAACAAGCGGGGAATTGGTTTGCCGTCCCAGTCGAGCACTTGGCGGTCGGCGTTCGCGTAAAGGCCGCCGCTGGTATTCGGCCCGCCGAGATAGAGCGCGAGCGCGTAATAGAAATCGTCAGTGCCTTCTGCGCAATTATCGTGGAAGCGTTGCACTGCGCACGTGTTGCTGCAAGAGGCCGAGGCATGGAAAGCGACCAGCTTGGCCGCCGACTACCTGGCGTGAAGGCCAGCACGGGATGATTATCCCCGGCTGCGGCGGGGCCACGTAGGCAATAGCCCTTCCTTATTCCGGCTAAGCACGAATGTCGGCGTTAAGCGGTCGCCCCGCCGTCGGCGGCCAGCACCTGCCCAGTGACATAATCGGAATCGGCGCTGGCGAAAAACAGAAAGGTCGCCGCCAGCACGTCGGGCGGAGGATGGCCTTGAAAGCGCGGTTTGGCTTCCGGCCCGAACCGGTTTCGGTTATATTGATCAAGCGCTTCCGTCATGCCGCTACGCGCCACCGGCAGCACCGCATTAACTTGTATATTAAAGGGCGCCAGTTCTTTGGCGGCGTTTTTGGTGAATGCGATGATACCGCCTTTGGCCGCAGCATAGTCGGCCACACCGCTTGAGGATCGGATCGCCGAGGGCGCGGTGAGATTGATAACCTTGCCGGAACGTTTCGCTGCAAGGAAGCGCTTTGCCTAGAAAGTACCATAGAGGTGCGTGCGCAATACGCGCTCCCATTGCTCGGGGGTAATTTCAAGGAGCGGCGTCGGGTTGATTGTGCCGGCATTGTTGACCACGATATCAATCGTACCGAAATGTTCCGCAATGCGGTCGGCGATGCGACGGACATCGTCGTAGCAGCCGACATCGAACAAGCCACCCTCAACCTCGGCTCCCAATTCACGCGCGAAATGGGAGGTTTCAGCGAGCGCGTCCCCGTCAACGTGCCCGACCAGAAACAGTCTTGCTCCTGCGCGCGCAAACGCATGCGCGACGCTTCGTCCGATGCCGCGGCTGCCGCCGGTGATGAGCGCGATTTTCCCTTCAAGCTTCCTCATCAGCTATAACCTCAGCGCCAGCCGAGTTTCAGGCACGGTTTGCCGTGCGGTCCGCGTCAAAGTTCGAGCAGAGTGCTCAATCATGGCGGAAAGGAGCTTTTGCGCAAGTTGAGCATTGTGTGGCTGGCAATTTTGTAGGGGGAAGATGTCTACACGAACTGCTTTACAGCTAATTTCCTTCGCGCCGCGCACCGCCTGAATGCCCCGGGATTCCGGCACGAGCTACCCCCGCAAGCGCCTCCGTTTTCTCCGCCGTGCTCAAGGCCGGATAGTCGGTGTATCCCGCCCCACCGCCGCCGAAGAAGGTCGCACGATCGGGAACGTTCAGGCGCGCACCGATCCGTAGGCGATCCACTAAGTCGGGATTGGCAATGAAGAGCCGGCCGAAGGAAATAAGATCCGCCAGATTGCGGCGACCGGCTTCAAGCGCCAATGGGAGGTCACAGCCGTTATTCGCCATATAGAGGCCTTTAAATAGCCGGCGCAGGATTTGGAGGTCGAAGCCGCCTGGCACTTCACGCGCTCCTTGAGTGACCTCCTCGATTATATGGATGTATGCCAGATCCAAAACACCTGCATTTTCATCTCCGGCGAGAGAGTGTCAGCTGTGTTCTTTGGCACGGGTTGCTCTCCGCAGACACTCCGTCGCCCAAACTGCCGAATACGTCCTGATGACAGTGGTGACGATCGTCCGCCTTGACCTGGATCAAGGACCCGCAGGGCGGTCGGTGGAAACGTTCATCAGAGCCGCTCTAGCTCTTTAGTCGAGGTACTGGACAAGGCGCTCGAAAAGAGAACTTCTGCGTGATTTAGTCTCGCAGCCCATTTCGATCCCGAGGTCAGAAGAACCATTGGGCAAGAGGCGCTGCATCGGAAACAGGATTCTGACGTGACCGATCGATCTCTGGCCAACAGGGTAGCGATCGTGACTAGTGCAGGGCGAGGGTTAGGCCGCACGATGGCGCTAGGCTTAGCGCGGGCCGGCGCACGCGTCGTCGCGACAGTGGCGCGCGAACGAGCCGAGGTCGAAGCTACCGTGGCGGAGGCCAAGACGGCCCTCGGCACAGGCCTCATCGCACCGATGGTCGTTGATGTAACTCAGGAAAGCGATGCGCATCGCGTCGTCGCGACGGCGCTCGAACGCTTCGGGCGGCTCGATATTCTCGTCAACAATGCCGGCCGCGGCATGAAATATGTCAGCGAGCATTTCATGACCGAGCCGACGCGGTTCTGGGAGGTCGCGCCTTCGACTTGGCGACTGGTGATCGACACCAACGTTAACGGACCCTTCCTCATGGCGCGGGCGGCGACGCCGCATCTCCTCGCGGCGGATCGGGGTCGCATGGTCAACATAACCATGAACCGCGCGACTATGCGCCGTCCCGGCATCGCGCGACAGCTTGATTTGGATCAACCACACGAGCACCCGCATTTGGCATATTAATTGGATGGTTTGCTTCACCGATCGAGCCTGGCGGGCTGCTGTGGCGGGGTTTATCGCCATTATCAGCCTGTATTCGTTGCCCGCGGCAGCTCAGCCCGCTTCAGGGCAAAGTTCTCCGGCGCAACCTGTACCGGCGCCCGTCGCGTCGCCACTCACCGCAGAGCAGCTCGAACGGCTGGTCGCACCGGTTGCGCTCTATCCCGACCCGCTGATCGCACAGATCCTGATGGCCGCAACCTATCCGCTCGAGGTTGTCGAGGCGGACCGCTGGCTGCAAGTTCGCGTCAATGCGGCGCTGAAGGGAGACGCATTGACGGCGGCATTGCAGCGGCAGGCGTGGGACCCGAGCATCAAATCGCTCGTTCCATTTCCTCAGGTCCTGAGAATGATGGACAGCAATCTCGATTGGACTGAGCAGCTCGGCGACGCCTTTCTCGCGCAACAGAGCGACGTCATGGACGCGATTCAGCGCCTGCGTCGGCGTGCGCAAGCCTCGGGCGCGCTCGCCTCAACACCGCAACAGACAGTCTCTACTGTCGAACAGGAGATCATCATCGAACCGGCCGCCCCCGAGATTGTCTATGTTCCTGTCTATAATCCGCGGTGCATTTACGGTGCGTGGCCCTATCCGGATTACCCGCCGTTTTATTTCGGGGACTGGTCCGGATATTGTGTGCCGGCGAACTACCTTATTGCCTTTGGCGTCGGCATCTACCCGTTTGGTTATTGGGCCTGGGGTCAATTCGAGTGGCGTCATCACATCATTCGGGTCGACCACGATCGATATTTGCGATTTCACACCAGCCACGAGCCGCGCGGGGAAATTTGGCAGCACGATCCCAGCCATCGCCATGGCGTGCCTTATCGCGATCCAGCGACGGCGGCGCGGTTCCTTGGCCCGGCCGGGACAGCGCGCGGTTACCGCGGATATGCTCCCGGGCCGGCCGTTGTCCCGTCCGTTAGGCCTTCACTGCCTGCGAGCCGGCGGGGGCCGGCGTTGCCTTCATCGACCGGCCGCCTGCCGCCCGCTTTCCGGTCCTATGGCCCGGGTTCGCAAGTGCGCGGCGAATCGGAGCGTGGACATTCTAGCCGCATGACTCCCCCTGCCGCGTCCGCACCAAGCTTTCGTGCCCCACTGGTGCCCAGCTTTCACGGTGGCGGTGGGAGCTTTCACGGTGGCGGTGGGACTGGAGGCTTCCGCGGCGGCGGCGGAGGTGGAGCCTTTCACGGCGGCGGTGGGCGTCGATGAGGCGATGCCGATGAGGTTAGATACAGCGATGCTAAGACATGCAGCAAACCCGCTCGTGATTACGCTGCGGCTTAGTGCTGGAGCGATTGGCCTCATGGCGATCGCCGCAGTACCGGTGATGGCTGCTCCCGCAGTGCAGAAAACCTTCGCTACTCCCGCAGCGGCGGTTGACGCACTGATCAGCGCAAACCGCGGCAATCACATTAGCAAACTCCTCGCAATTCTCGGGCCGGAGGGCGCGAAGCTGATCCATTCCGGCGATCCCGTCGCCGATCGACGCGGCAGGAGGATATTCATTGCCGCCTATGACGAAGCACATAAACTTGAGCGCGACGGTGGCAGAAAAGCAATTCTGATCGTCGGCGCAGACGAGTGGCCCCTTCCAATCCCACTCGTCCGCAAGCACGCCCGCTGGCGATTCGACACTCACGCGGGCGCCGATGAGATTCTTAATCGGCGCATCGGTCGTAATGAGCGCAGCGTCATTGCAGTGAGCCGCGTTTATGTCACGGCCCAGCGCGAATATGCCGCCAGGCATTTGGGCCCCGACGGCGCTTCGGAATATGCGCAACACTTCATGAGCACGATTGGACAACGTGATGGACTCTATTGGCCCGTCAAGCGGGGCGACCAGGAAAGCCCGCTGGGCCCGCTCATCGCGCAAGCGCGGGCGGCCGGTTACCGGCCCGGCACCCCGCATGTGAAGCCGCGGCCCTATGACGGCTACTATTTCCGGATTCTGCCCCAGCAGGGGCCGAATGCGCCCGGCGGCGCCAGGAATTACGTCGTCAACAATCGTATGACGGGCGGCTTCGCGATGATCGCCTATCCGGCCACCTATGGCGATTCCGGCATCATGACCTTCATCGTCAATCAGAACGGCATTGTCTATCAGAAAAATCTCGGCCGTGACACGACAAGCATCGCGCGTCAGATCACATCGTACGACCCGGACGGCAGCTGGCAAGCGAGCGAGCCGTGATGGTCGCTCAGAAGGCCTCAACCTGGCGGCGCGTCTATCGACAAAACCGCGGCACTCACAGTTTGAACGGTTCGTACCGCATGCGCGTTTTGTAGAAAATTTCTGTAACGGACGCCACCACAGCAGTGGCTTGCAATCAGGGCCCAATTGCCGAGCTCTAAGCGCCTCTTCTGGTTGCGCACAGCCGATACTCACGAGGCGTTCGTGACACACGACCTCTCAGATTTTAGGTTCTGCACGGCCACGGCGCCAACAGGCCGCGATCAGCGTGTTGCGCAGCAGGCAAGCGATGGTCATCGGACCCACGCCGCCTGGCACCGGGGTGATCGCGCTGGCAACTCCCTGCGCCTCGGCAAAGGCAACATCACCGACCAATTTCGGCTTCGCACCAGAACGCGCGATCCTGTTGATTCCGACATCGATCACAATAACGCCAAGCTTAAGCCAGTCGCCATGCACGAATTCGGGCTGGCCAATATCCGTGACCAGTATATCGGCTCGGCGCACGATGGCGCGAACGTCGTGGCTCTTCGAATGCCCGATGGTCACGGTGCAATTCTCTGCAAGAAGAAGAGCCGCCATCGGTTTGCCGACGATATTAGACCGCCCGAGGATGACCGCCTCGGCGCCCGCGAGATCGGGGCGTACATCGTGCAGCAGCACTAAGCAGCCGTAGGGCGTACAAGGAATGAGAGCTTTGCCGCCGTTCCACAAATGACCGACGTTTCGGGAGTGAAAGCCGTCGACATCTTTCTTCGGGTCGATCGCATCGATTACGGCCCGCGGGTCGATATGCTTCGGCAAAGGCAATTCGACCAGGATTCCATCGATCCGCTCATCGGCATTGAGCTTGGCGATAAGCGCCACCACCTCGGCCTCGGTGGTCGTTTCAGGCAAGTTCTCCTGAAAGTTCCGGATGCCGGCGGCTATTGCCGCTTTGCCCTTGCTGCGCACGTAAATCTCGCTCGCCGGATCGTCTCCCACGAGTACAGCGCAAATTCCGGGCGTGACGCCCGACTGGGTTTTGAGCGCGATGACCGCGGCGGCGACATCGGAAGTCAATTGCGCGGCGCGCGTTTTGCCATCGATTCGTTTTGTGTCCAGCATTTGTGAAATCCCTGGCGATATATCTTAGAGACCTGCTACATAGCCGCCCGCCTCGAGGCGGATATGCTCGGCCCGCGGCATGCGCAGCAGACCCGGCATTGTCGCGATGTCACCGCAGATAGCGACGACGAATTCAGCGCCCGCGGCGAGACGTATTTCCCGGATCGGAAAGTCAAACCCAGTCGGCGCATTGAGCACGTGAGGGTCCGCCGAGAAGCTGTACTGCGTCTTAGCGATGCAAACTGGTAAACTTCCAAACCCCTGCTTCTTCAGCTCGTTCAAACGATCGATCACCGGCTTCGGCGCGACGACCTCGCCGGCGCCGTAGATTTCGGTCGCCACCGTTTTGATCTTGTCAGAAAGTGGCATGTCATCGGGATACAGCGGATGAAAATCGACCTTGCCCTGGTCGATATCAGAAACGACAGCACGTGCCAGTGATTCGGCTCCCTTGCCGCCATCGGCCCTCTCGGTGCAGACGATTCCCTTTGCGTCGAAAGCACGGCAGCCTTCAAGAACGGCCGCGATTTCATGATCGGTATCCGCCGTAAAGCGATTGATGCAGACCACGACTGGGACGCCGAAACGTCGGACGTTGCGAACGTGACGCTCAAGATTGGGAAGCCCAGCCTTGACGGCCGCGGGATCGGGGATGCCGAGGTCTTTATGAGCGACGCCACCATGCATTTTGAGCGCACGAACACTCGCGACCATGACCGCGATATCGGGTCTGAACCCCGCTTTTCGCCACTTGATGTTAAAGAACTTTTCAGCGCCCAGGTCGGCTCCGAAACCGGCCTCAGTAACGACGTAGTCAGCACGCTTAAGCGCAAGCGATGTCGCCATCACCGAATTGCAGCCATGGGCAATATTGGCGATCGGGCCGCCGTGAACGAAGGCGGGGTTGTTCTCCAGCGTCTGCACCAAATTGGGCTTGAGAGCGTCCTTTAAGAGCACCGCCATGGCGCCTTGCGCCTTCAGATCGCTGACGCGTATCGATTTGCGCTCTCGCGTCGAGGCTACGATGATGTTGGCAAGACGGCGTTCCAAATCCACGAGCGAATTAGCGAGGCACAGGATCGCCATGATCTCGCTTGCCACGGTAATGTCGAAGCCGTCCTCGCGCGGAAAACCATTTGTGACGCCGCCAAGCGAGGAGACAATCTGACGCAATGCACGCTCGTTCATATCGACGCAACGTCGCCACGTGACCCGACGCGGATCGATACCAAGCGAATTGCCCCAGTAGATGTGATTGTCGATCATTGCCGCCAGCAAATTGTTGGCAGCGCCGATGGCATGGAAATCGCCGGTGAAATGCAGATTGATATCGTCCATCGGTACAACCTGCGAATATCCGCCGCCGGTGGCGCCGCCTTTCATGCCGAAGCAGGGCCCGAGGCTGGGCTCGCGCAGGCAGATCAGCGCCTTCTTGCCGATACGATTGAGTCCTTCGCCGAGACCAATTGAAACCGTCGTCTTTCCTTCACCGGCAGTGGTTGGGGTGATCGCAGTTACCAGAATGAGCTTGCAATTGCCTCGCGCCGCTAACGCGGTCTGTACGAAGTCCATGCCGATCTTGGCCTTGATGTGCCCATATGGCTCTACGCACTCGACGGGAATGCCCAGACGATCACACGCGATTTCGACGATCGGCTTGGGACGGGCGATACGGGCAATTTCCCAGTCGCTTACGAGGTCCGGCATTGCGGTCTTCCATCGTTCTGGCGTGATTCGAAGATATTCATACGCCTGATCGATGCGACCGGCTTTGATCCAGATCAGTTACAACGGCCCAGCACTTTGCTTGGCTGCAGTGGAGCGGCCTGCCGAAGTTTCGAGGTCCCGATCAGCCAGTGGAATCGAATATTCGCAGGCTGCGCGGCCAATCTAGGAGAGACGCCGTGAGCGAACAGATCAAGACTGCGGAGAAGCTTTTTGCCGAGCGGCAGAGTCGCATTTATGACACAGTCGCGCTCAAGCCGGTCGATCGCGTCCCGATCCTTTATCACACCAATTTTTGGTTCGCCAAATATTCGGGCATTCCGATCAAGCGTTTCCTCTATGAGTACGATCTGGTCTCCGAGGTGACGAAGAAGATCATCGTCGGGCTCAATCCGGATGCCGTAGGACCGCCCCATGCGACGACTACGCTTGGCCCAATCATGGACTTGCTCGGGTACCGACAGCTCGAATGGCCCGGGCATGGCGCAGCCGACAACGTGTCCTATCAATACCGCGATCGCGAATGGATGACGGCGGAGGAATACGACGAGTATATTGACGAGCCGTCGTGGTACTATTTCACGAAATTCATGCCCCGTATCGCCGATGCTTACGCGCATTTGGCGAAACTGCCGAGTTTCGCCGGCTGGCAGCACACGCGCATGATCCTGTGCGCCCGCTTCTTCGGCGATCCGGACGTCATCAACGGCTTCGCCAAATTGGCCGACGCGGGCCGCGAGGCAGTGAAAATGTGGAATGCCGCAAATGGCTTCGTCGCTGAGCTCGCGACGCTCGGCTGGCCGGCAAGCGTCTTGACCACCTGTATCGCACCGTATGATTTTTTTGCCGACACACTGCGGGGTTCCAAGGGCATCATGCTCGACCTGCGGCGCCGACCAGACAAGCTCCTGGCAGCGATGGAGCGGGCGATTCCGCTCATCCTCCGTGTGACGATCCCGCCAAAAATTGGTCCGTGCCGGCTTATCTTCATGCCCATGCACTGGTCCATCGACGGCTTCATGTCACCGGATCAATTCCGCCGTTTCTTTTGGGCGCCGCTACGCAAAATTCTCATAGCGCTGATCGACGCCGGCTTGGTGCCGATCGTGTTCTGGGAAGGTAACTGCACGTCGCGTCTGGAAATCATCGCTGACATTCCCAAGGGGAAATGCATCTATTGGTTCGAGAGCGGGGATATCTTCCGCGCCAAGGAGGTCCTCGGGGGCCATGTGTGCTTGCGCGGTAATGTCCCGGCCTCGATGCTGAACGGCGGAACGCCCAACGACATCACCGCTTATTCCAGAAAGCTAATCGAAGTCGTCGGCAAGAACGGCGGCTTCATGCTCGACGGTGCCATCGGCATTCCCGACGAAGCCAAACTCGAGAACGTCAAGGCGATGTACGACGCGGTACATCGCTACGGCCGCTACGACTGACCGCTAAAAGTTGATACGGCGCATGAAGTCGGGCTGGAAGGCAGGCTCACTCGACAGCTCGACGTAGCGGCAACGGCGTGTCAAGGCGACGGCTTCGGCCCGCATGCGACGCGAAATGATCGCCAACCGCGCACCGAGACCCGCCGAGTTGCCGACCTGGGTGAAGCGCTGCGACGGCAGCGGCGGCAGCATGCCGATCTCCATCGCGCTGTCGATATCGATATAGGTGCCAAAGGCGCCCGCCACGATCACGCGGTCGATGCGGTCCTCGGTCAAACCCGCCGCGGCCAGCAGAACGTCGATGCCGGCGCGGATCGCGCCCTTGGCAAGTTGCACTGCCCTGATGTCCTCCTGGGTCAGCACCACTTTTGGTGCGAGGCGTAATGCCCTGCGCCCAAACCAATCGACTGCCGCAGTGTGGCCCGCCGCGATACGGCCGCGCTTGTCGATCGCGCCGGAACGAAGCATCGCCGCGACCGCATCGAGCACCCCTGACCCGCACACGCCGACGGGCTCCCCCTTTCCGATCGTCGTCACGAAGAAGCCGCCGCAACCATCCTCGCGAACGCGCTCGATCGCGCCTTCGGCGGCGCGCATGCCGCAGGAAATCTGGCTGCCTTCGAGCGCCGGCCCGGACGGCGTCGACAGGCAAAAGATGGTCTCGCCCTGCACGACGGAGATTTCGGTGTTGGTGCCGATGTCGATGACGACGTTGATCCCCTCCTTTTGCAGGCTTTGCGTCGCCACTATGTCGGCGACGTGATCACCACCGACATAGCCGCCAATTCCGGGAAAGAGCCAGACTTTCGCGCCCGGCGCGGCCGGCAGGTCAAGGTCGCGCGCGGTCACTTGCATCGGCTGTATGCCGACGGCGACGAAAGGCACCGCGCCGAGCTGTTTTATGGGCAGCCCTAACAAAAGGTGCTGCATTGCCGTGTTGCCGCAGACGGTGATATCGACGATATGGTTTGCATCGATGCTGGCCGACTCGCATAGCGTCTCGATCTGCATCCGGATCGTATTGCGTGCCGCGCGCGCGAGCTCGGCGCGGCCATCGGGCGTGCGCAGCGCGTGCGTAAGACGCGTGATGATATCGGCGCCGTAGGCGCGCTGCAGGTTTTCAAGACCGCCGCCCGCAAGACGCCGTCCGTCTCCGAGATCCATGAGATAGGCCGCAACATTGGTCGTGCCGAGATCGACCGCGAGCCCAACGACCGGAGCATCGGACGGCAGAAAGGCCCGAAGTGAGCCCTCGTCGTCGAGCACGGCGGTGCCGCACCAATTTTGGCGGCGGAGGGTATCGGAAAGAGCAAGCAGCATCGGCAAATCTGTGCGCTGCAAGCTTGCTCCCTGCAAGGAAAGCGCATCCGCCAGCCGTTGGGTATCGGCACGGCAATCAGCGAGCGTGGGCGGCGGCATGGCCAGTGTGATGCCGCGGACCACCGCTTCAGCCGGCGCCGTCACATCGAAGCCGGGCACGTCCGTGCGCTCGGGCGTTGCCAGCGAGCGCGCCGAGAGTTCGACGAGGAGATCGCTTTGCGGCTTGATCTGGCATGCGAGCTGCCAAACCTGGCCGGCTTGGCCGTTGGCGACCTCTCCCTGCAAGATTTTGATCTGACAACCGTGACAAGTACCCTGTCCGCCGCAAGGACCGGCAATTTCGAGTCCGATGCCGCGAGCGCAAGCGAGTAGCGTCTCGTCGGCAGCACACTTCGCCGGCTTGGCGATCGGTTCGAACACGACCTGATAGGAAGGGATCGGCGCAGCATCAGTCATTTGCAGCCATCCCCATCCGTTGGCACGCCTCGCGGCTTGGACAATGCAGGCAGCGATCGGCGGGCCGCCAGGCCGGCAGATTGCGTCCGATCGGAACGGCGAATGTGAGAACCCGTCCGGGTCCGACTGCGCCCGAAGAGGTGACATAAAATCCCATCGGTTCCGCGTCGGCGAGCCGCACCAAAGTACCTTCCTCGCGCAGCGGAAAATTTTCCATTCCCGGCTCGAACGGCCCGCCAATGGCGAGGCCGTTCTTCTGCGCCGCCTCGCGCAACAATCCGCGCACGTAGTCGGTGAGGCGAAAGAGGGCATGGGTGCCGATCAGATCAAGGTCCAAGGCGAGCCTGCCGTTGCCAGCGGCAAGAGCGGCTGCGGCGCGGCGATCGATGCCGCGGCCGATGCCGCAGACCGCTGCGGCAAGACGCTCGGCGCCGGTCATGCGTTCGATGGTCGGCAGCGGCGTTCCATCCGCCAAAATAAGAGAGTGTTCCTCGACTGCAGTGACGGCATGAACCCCATAGGCGACCGTGGGCGCGAGCAAATGCTCGGCGACGACGAGCCGAAGCGCCGCGTCGCGAATTGGAACGAGAAGCGGCGGCATGGGTATCAGCCGGGCGTGGAGCGCAGCAACGACGATGGGCGTCAGGGTTTGCGGAGCGAGCTTGCCGAGAGCAAGCGGCTCATTTGCCGGCCGAACCTCCGCGGCATCGGGCGTGGCGGGCGTTTCGCCGGTCGAGCGTGACAGCGCCTCCGGCATGGCCTTCATCCTCGGTAAAGCTTACGCAGGCGTCGCAACGCGTCAAAGCCCTTGAGTTCGATGATCTCCTGCAGGCCGATCAGTACCGGATGGCCGTCGGGCAGCACGCTATAATCCTTCCACGGCGTGCCGATGACGGTGTCGAGACCATGCGGGACAGTGAGCGCGAGAAAGGCCCGCTCAAGTAGGCTCTTGAAATCCTCACCGCCCGTTGTTTTGGCCGGAAGCTGTTGTGTGAGATTGCTGATTGCCCCTGAGATGTGAACGCCCATCATGGCCGGGTCGCCGCCGATGATGCGAATAGCGTCGACAGCCATCTTGGTGAGGCCCTCGGTATCGGCGGCAATCGCGCGGATCGAAACGTCGATGAAAATATCATCGGGCTTGAGTGTCGTCTCAGCGAAGAGTTTTTTGGTCATCCGCTTGGCGACGGCGACCACGTCAGCGGCAGTCTTGTTCGGTTGGCCGACCCCGTTCTCAAGGCGCTCCGAGGCCATGAGAATAATCTTGAACGGCCGTATCTTCAGGAGATCGAACATCTCCCAACGTGTTTCCGAAATGGAATTGACAAGCGGCATTCGTCCCTTGGCGCGATCGGCATCGTAGCATTCGAGGCAGACTTTCTGAACGCTCGGCTCCGGAAAGTCGAAGCAGAGCGGCGTGTCAACGACAGCCTGGACGGCTTTCACGACCGCGCGCACGTGGGCGGGATCGATCACCGCCCGCGGGCCGAGATTGACGTCGAGATAGCTCGCCCCCGCTTGCGCCTGCCGGATCGCGACCTGTTGGATTCCGTTCGAACTCGTTGGCGTCAAGCAGCGCCTTGACGCTCTTGAAGCCGGGATTGATGCGTTCACCGATGATGATGAGGGGACGAGCCGGCATGTGCGGTCTCACGCGGCCGGCGCCGCTGCCGGCCCGGCGGCAACGGGTTTGCGAATGCCGGCATCCGCCAGCGCGCCCATGATAAGCTCCTCTTCCCGATGCGCCATCAGATGGACGCCGGAAATTCCCGCGATCTCCCGGATCTGCTGGATGATCTCGACACAAATCTTAACGCCTTCGCGGCGTTGATCGGTCGCTTTGTCCATCCGTTCGATGACCGCATCGGGAATGTGAACGCCGGGAACGCGGCTGCGGAACCAACGTGCAGTCCGCGCTGAGGGCAGCGGCCCGACACCAACAAGAATGAAACATTTTTCGTGCAAGCCCAGGTCGCGAACTTGCGCCATAAACGCCGCTAGGCGCGGCACGTCGAAACAGAATTGGGTCTGGATGAACTGGGCACCGGCGGCGATCTTCTTCGACAGCCGTTGCGGCCGCACATCATAGGGCGGCACGAACGGATTCTCGACCGCGCCGAGAAAATATTGCGGCCGTTTGGCGAGGCGGCGTCCCGATAGAAAGTGTCCCTTGTCCCGCATGACGCGCGCGGTGTTGAGCAGCGAAATGCTATCGAAATCGAAGACCGGCACTGCCCCCGGATGGTCGCCATTGGCGACGCCGTCGCCGGTCAGGCAGAGCAGGTTGACGATCCCGAGCGCGGCGGCGCTCAGAATATCGCCCTGGATGGCGATGCGATTGCGATCGCGACACGCGATCTGCATGACGGGGGTCACGCCCCTCTGCGCCAGCAACGCGCAAACGCCGAGACTGGAGATATGGCAATTCGCACCCGAAGCATCGGTAACGTTCACGGCGTCGACAGCGCCTTCGAATGCGGCGACGCTGCGATAGACGTCCGCAGGGTCCGGGGAATCAGGCGGCGACATCTCGGCGGTCACGACGAAGCGGCCGGATCGGAACGCCTGCTCAAGGGGGTTAGATTCGGGCGGAATAGCCGGTGGCAATGGTTCCGCCTTTGCAGCTTTGGCCGGCTCGGTGGTGAGCAGGCGCAGCCATGCTGAGGTTCCGGAAATATTGCGCTCCATGGGCGGCTGCACTTTGAGGATGGCGCGACCGCGGCTTCCGCTAATGCGCGCACTGCCTTCCCATGCCTCGACCCAGACGCAACGCATGTCGGGCCTCACCTCGCACATGCTCCTCTCGCGAACGCCGCCGCAGGGGCCGTTACGCAGCGACTTTGGGCAGTTGGTGACGCAGGTGATGCCGGTTTCGTGGAGCAGGCAATTGCCGCACATCTTGCAATCGAACATCGGCGCCTTGACCATCCGCTCGGCGAACGCGAGCGGCCCATCGAGATACCGCGCGTAACGCCTCGCAAGCGGTCGGCCGAGGAAAAGTACGCGCTCGAGCAGACGGTAACCCCGCTCCATGGCGTTGGCGCGGCGCGTCGCCCAATGCCGCAACAGCATCATCGACGTGGCCTTCCATCAGGCTGCAGATCGCGGCACCGCTTGATCCGATGCGGGCTTGATCCACTGTCTGCATAAATTGACGGCCGCCATCGCGTTGCGGCCAAACGCGTCGGCGCCCGTATAGACGCGCACGCCATCGTCGATTTGGCCGCCGCCGATCATGATCTTGAGCTTGTCGCGCAACCCGGCCTTGGCCAGTGCCTCGATCGTCTCCTTCATCGAATCGAAGGCGAGCGTCAGGAAGCCGCTCAATCCCAGGACCGGCGGATCCACTTCGCGGACCGTATCCACGAATTTTTCGACTGGA
Source organism: uncultured Alphaproteobacteria bacterium (assembly GCA_963729965.1). Lineage (GTDB taxonomy): Bacteria > Pseudomonadota > Alphaproteobacteria > Rhizobiales > Xanthobacteraceae > BOG-931. The sequence continues at coordinate 9,805 of CAVSPX010000002.1, read as the reverse complement.
ACATCGATGCCCAGGTCGACGACCTTGTAGCCGCTTACTTCCAGCATGAAGCAGACGATGTTCTTGCCGATGTCGTGCAGGTCGCCATGAACCGTTCCGATGACGACCGTACCCGCCGACTTCGCCTGACTTGTCGCCTTTGGCGACGAGAAGCGGCTTTACGATTTCACCGATCTCGCGGAACATTTCACCGGCGAGCACAAGCTCCGGCAAAAAATATTCGCCCTGCTCGAAGCGCTTGCCGACGATTTCGAGCGCCTGTCGGCAGGTCTCGAGCACTTCCTGAGCATCGCCGCCCGATGCAACAAACTCCTTCGTCAACGCGAGCGCCTCGTCCTCCTGCATCTCCACAATGGCGTCACGCAGCTTTTCCGTGGCTACGACCATGGCAGTTTCCTTTCATCATCTAGCCGAAAAGAAGTCTTTGCAACTTCGCACTAAAATGGATCAGTGGAATTGATCCTAATCAAGGCCGCTAATTTCAAACGGCTATTTCTTGGCGTACACGCGAAGCACGGATCAGTTGATCTGGCTCAGGAGGCGAGCGTGTCTTCGCTCTCGACAGTGCAGACAGCTTGCCCAACGCCGGCGACTTGGCCCTCGCCCACCTTGATTTCGACGAGGGTCCCGGCGCCAGGAGCCTCGACCGCCATTGTGACCTTTTCGGTTTCAATATCGTAAAGCGGCTCGCCCGGAGCGAAATGTTCGCCCGGCTTCTTGTGCCAGCGAACGATAGTCGCTTCCTCCATGTTGGTGCCCACGCGCGCGAGCTTCAATTGCACTTTCATTGGGATTTTTCAGCGCCGGCGTGATGTATTGCAGCCCTGGTCCTTTCGGGAGACATCACCAGTTTTGCCGCGGCGACGATGCGAGCTGGATTCGGATAGACGAGCTTTTCAAGCGCTGGAGAATAGGGCATCGGCACGTTGGGAACGGTCACCCGATGAATCGGCGCACGCAATGAGTGAAAGCCCTTATCGGCGGCAATGGCGGCGATATGGCTTGCTGCACTACAGCGATCGCGTGCCTCATCGACGATAACGAGGCGGCCGGTCTTCGCGATTGAAGCCAGTAATGCAGGCGTATCGAAAGGTACCAGCGTCCTTGGGTCCAGCACCTCGGCGTCGATGTTGCTGTCCCTTGCCAAGGTTTCGGCCGCTTGCAGCGCCAGTTTGACCATGGCGCCGATGGCGACGATCGTTACGTCTCGGCCAGGACGCCCAATCCGCGCCTCGCCAAACGGGGTCGACGTAATCGCCATCGGGGACCTCGCCCTGTTCGCCGCCGCGGGTGCGCGCCTCAAAGAAGGCCGTCGGATAATTGCTCCGTATCGCAGCTTTGAGCAGGCCCTTCGCATCGGCGGGGGTGGCGGGAACCGCGATGTTGATGCCGCCGAGATTCATCAGCATCGCGTAAGGCGTATCCGAATGCTGCGCCGCTGTAGACGTCCCGCCGCCATAGGCGCAGAGCATCGTGATCGGCAATTTGATTTGTCCGCCCGTCATGAACGGCAGTTTGGTCATCTGATTCGCGATGCCATCGAACCCCGGATAAAGGAAGTTGGAAAACATCATATGAAGGATGACCGGACGGCCGGTCGCGGCGACGCCGACGGCCATGCCGCTGAGGGTCTCCTCGGCTATCGGCGTATTGCGCACCCGCGATGCCCCGAAGCGGGCAGCTAGTCCTTTGGTGTCGCCGAACATGCTGATCTTCACGTCTTCACCAAAGAGTACGATGCGCGGATCGCGCTCCATCTCTTCGATCAGAGCGTCGTTAATGGCCTGGATCAAACGCCGCATGGCCATTACACATCCTCCGCCGCAGCGACATCGTCGTGTATGAAAGCCTGCAGCAAAGCCGGCGTCGGCGCCTCTCCTTGTGCTGCGAGTTGGGCGGCGTCCGCGATGCGCTTGGTGACCGCCGTGTCGACGGCGGCGAGCTCTTTTGCATCGGCGACACGGTCGCGCTGCAACTTTTCAGCAAAGAGAAGTAGCGGATCCTTGGCCTGCCAGCGGGCGATTTCGTCATCGGTGCGATAGCGCTCGCTCAACCAATAGACTTCCGCCTCAGCGTGGCCGCGCAAACGATAGGTTTGCGCTTCGATGAACGACGGCCCGTCACCGGCACGTGCTCGCGCGATCGCTTCGCCGGCACTATTCTGGACGCATTCGACATCATTGCCGTCGATCGCAACCGAGGGGATGCCAATCGCTGCGGCCGCGCGCGTGAATCGCACCGGCAGTCACGGTATCGGTCGGCGAAAACTCGCAATATCCATTGTTTTCGCAGACTAGAACCAGCGGCAGGCGCCAGAGCGCCGCAATATTGAGGGCTTCAAGAAAAACACCGCGATTTGCGGCCCCATCGCCGAAAAACGCAACGGCGACCCGGCTCGCGCCCTCCAACTGTGCTGAAAGTGCGGCTCCGGCAGCGATGGGAATTCCAGCTCCGACAATGCCGTTGGCGCCGAGATCGCCTTTGGAAAAATCGGCGACGTGCATCGTGCCGCCAAAGCCCTTGCAGCTGCCGTTCGCGCGTCCGTAAATCTCGGCGAAAAGCGCCGCCGGATCGCCGCCTTTAGCGAGAAAATGGCCGTGTCCGCGATGCGTGCTGGTGATCCAATCGCGATCCTCTAGGCGGGCGCAAACGCCGACGGCAATCGCTTCCTCGCCGATGTAGAGGTGGACGTTACCGGGCAGCGCGCCTTCCTTGAAGGCCTGCACAAGGCGCTCCTCGGCGCGGCGGATTAGAAGCATCCGCTGGTAAAGCGCGAGCCTTGCGTCGCGGGTCGCGATGTCCTGTCCCGCTTGTGTATTCATCGGAGACTCATCGCTGCAGAAACATTCCGGCGCATCAGCTTGCCGTTAAACCACCATCGATCGCAATTGCGGCGCCGGTTATAAAGCTTGAGGCCGGCGAAGCCAGCAAGAGCGCAAGGCCTTTGATCTCGTCGGGCTTGGCCAGCCGGTGCAGCGCAACGCGCTCCTCCATCTTGCCTCGTGCCACCGGATCGCGGCTCATCAACCCACCAGCGAGATTGGTGACGAACGCCGCGGGACAGATGGCGTTGACCATGACGTTGTATGGGGCGAGCTCCATCGCCGCCTGGCGCGCGAGGTTGGTGATCGCGGCTTTCGCCGCGACATAGCCATAACCGACCAGCGGCTCGGCCATCAGTCCGGCGCTTGAGGAGGTGATGATGATACGGCCACTGCGCTGGCGCTTCATATGGACTGCGGCCGCTGCCATGGTGACGAGTACGCTGGTCAGATTGACCTGCAGCACTTTATCCCAATTTGCCAGGTCGATTGCATCGATCTCACCCTTTGGTGTCATGGCGAAGCCGGGACCGGCGCTGATACCGGCATTGGCGAACACCGAATCGAGCCGCTTATATTTCGCTGCGGCCTCGTCGATGACAGTTCGCAGCCGCGCGCTGTCCGCAACGTCTGCGGCCGCCGCTTCGACGGCGCAACCGGCCTTCTGCATGGTGCCGACGACCGTGTCGAGGCGCTCAGCATTGATGTCAATCATGACCACCCGCGCGCCATTTTCGGCCATGACCTCGGCCATGGCCAAGCCAATGCCACTGCTTGCACCGGTGACGACGGATACATTTCCCGTAACGTCGAAGAGTTTTTGTATCTTCATCGGACCTTCCTCTCGGCAGTAATTTCGAGTCCGATCTCCTGCGTCGACGGAGTATCAGGTTGCAGCAGGAGTAGGCTTCGGCTTCGGCTTCGGCTTCGCCTGCCGGCCAAGAGCCATGCCCTGGAAGCGCCTGTAGTACAGCCACGCGAACACGAAGCTGCAGACCGTGCCGATGCTCAGCGGAATCGCCAAGAACGAATAGAGATGCTCGATCGACATTTGGTGGGCGATCAGGATACCGCCGATGATCGGGCCGGCGATGGCTCCGAACCGACTGACGGACAGTGCCCAGCCGGAGCCGCTCGAACGAAACGCGGTCGGATACATCATGCCGGAGATCGCGTTGAGGCCGAACTGCAGCCCGAGCAGCGTGAAACCGGCGAAGAAAATATCGACCATCAGCAGGCTCTCAGGCTCGCGGGCATAACCGATTGTCGTCGCCGTGAATAGCGAGAGCACAAACAACGCGCAAACCGGGATCACGCCGTATTTGTCGGTCGGCCGCATCAAAGCCAAGCCGCCGATCGTGCCACCCAATTGGAACAGCGAGGCGATAATCGCAGCATGCGACATGGGCAGTTTGGCGATGGTGAGAAGCGTCGGCGTCCAGCTATTGACGAAGTAGAAGGCCAGTTGATTGCAGATGAAGAGGACCCAGAGCAGGATGGTGAGCCACAACCGCCCATCGGCGAACAAGAGCTTGGGGCTGAATGGCACGGCTGTTTCCTCAGGGATGACGAAACTTCGTCTCTGCCGTGGTGGGTATCCCCGGGCTCAACGCCGATACTATTTTGACGATGTCCGCGCGCCGATTGGTCTCAAGCACGAGAAACTTGAGCGATTCCGGCAACCACAGCGCCACGGAAAGCGCGGCCAAGAGCGGGAGCCCGCCACCGATCAGAAACAGCACCTGCCAACCGTAAGTCGGCACTAGCCAGGCCGCGATGGGACCTGGAACCGCACCGCCAAAAGTCACACCGGTAAACATCAAAATGATCATTGTCGCGCGCACACGTGCCGGCGCAAACTCGGCGTTGAGTGCAATAGTAGTGGGCAGCAGCCCACCGATCCCGATGCCGGCAAAGAAGCGCAGCGTCGCCAACGAGGCCGGGCCGGCGGACCACATCGCCGCCAAGGTGAATACACCGACGGTGCACAGCGCGGAAATGATCGGCGGTCCTGCGACCCCATCGATCGGCGACATAGCCGAAGAAGGCGGAGCCGAAGAAAATCCCGAACAGGCTCGCGCTCAGCACGGGCCCGAAGGCGGCCATATTCGTCAAACCCCATTCCTTGATGACGGAGGGGCCCGCGAAAGCGGCGGCGGTGATGTCGTAGCCGTCGAACAGAGTGGCGAAGAAGCACAGAACAACGATCAGGACGTTGAAACTGCTGATCTTTCGCTCATCGATCAGTCGGGTGACGTCGATTGTCTGAATTTCGGCCATAGCTTCCTCCCCACACATAACATGCTCTATTACCGCTGGATTGCGCCGATGCGACATTGATTTGCATCAAGACGGGCAAGCCACCGACATTTTGTCCCTCGCTCTTCACAAAATCCGTGTGTTTCGGCTGTCACACGATCGAGCCGCCCTTACCGCTGGTGTGGGGCGAGTTTAGCGACGTACGGGTCTTCGACAAACGGCAGACCAGATCCGCAGCATTGATACTGCAGTTCATCATAGAAACGAATAACGGCCGGCGCCAGCAAGGGATCCGGCGGGGGCTAAATCCGTTTTACTGAAGTGAAGGTCCTCAGCGATGACGCGAACGCAGCCAGGCGGCCATGATCGCTCTCTCTCTCTACCCAGATATTAGTTTGCCAATCGGCAAAAAAGCTTTCATTTGATCTATATCAATGGAGCTTTATCTGTTGATTGCGATACTGAACTGGCCTCGTTCGGCGGCTGGTGGCTGGTGATGGTCGCGCAAAAATAGTTACGCCGCGCCTGTTCGGGAGCAAATCGCCGAGACATTTTGGGTCCGAGCGGATTCTCAAGGAGAAAGACGATGGCGATGGAAACCCGCACTTCCCAGAACACTGAAAACGAACGCATCATGTTGCCGACCGCAAGAAAAAGCGGCGGCATGCCGCTGTTCACGGCGCTCGCGCAACGGCACTCAGTACGCGCTTTTGGACCGCAGGCCGTTCCAAAGAACGTGCTCTCCGATCTGCTTTGGGCGGCTTTCGGCATCAATCGGCCAAGCAGCACCGATCGAACCGCGCCTTATTGGCGTCATGTGATGGTCATTGATCTTTACCTCGCAATGGCGGACGGGGTTTGGATTTACGAGCCGAAAGAGCACGCGCTGCGGTCCTGCGTGAAAGACGACATTCGCAAAGAGACTGGCACGCAGGATTTCGTTGTCTCGGCGCCGCTTGAATTGCTTTATGTCGCCCATGGCGAGCGAATGGACGTGCCAGCGGAAGAGCGGCGCCTTTACGCCTCGGTCAATTCCGCCTTCATCGGCCAGAACGTCTATCTGTTCTGTGCCTCCGAGGGGCTCGGCACCGTGTTCCGCGGCTCCTTCGATGGCGCCAAGCTGGCACGGCTGATCCAGCTTGGGGACGGACAATTCGTGACCTTTGTGCAGACCGTCGGATATCCATAGAGGGGAGTTCAGTAATATTCCAAAGGAAGAATTCCTACCCAGCACAAGGCAACACATCGCAAGTTTTGCAAATGAGGAGCGACCAAGCATGCACAATTAGCGCTTGCGCTTCGATCATACGACAGCAGTATCAGGTTGTTTTCCTGGACACCCTGCGCAATATTTCGCGCTGATTGCTGCAGACAGTCTAGGACGTGTACTCACAAATTTGCGCCGGGGGCACAGGTTGAATTCGGCCTCGAGGCCAAAGGCGGATCCAATTCCTCGCCTATCAAAGCAGTGACCTGCTCCCCAATTTTCCTCCAGTCATAAGTTAAGTCTGGTTTCAGTTTGTCCTTCGGTGGACGTTCCGGCAACGGGACGGGACGCGGAGGCCCCGATTACCGCAGCGGCTCGGCCCGTTGCCGGCCAAGGCGCTGCGTCTGGCATTTGCTGATTGTCGTGTGCGACACGCCAGCTTGCCGCGAACTCGTCGGGTGTCAGATAGCCGAGGCTCGAATGCGGGCGCGCGGTGTTGTAGTCGATGCGCCAAGCCTCGATGATGCGGCGCGCTTGCGCGAGCCAGGCGAACACATGCTCGTTCAAACACTCGTCCCTCAGCTTGCCGTTGAGGCTCTCCATGAAGCCGTTTTGCTGCGGTTTGCCGGGCGCGATGTAGTGCCACTCGACGCCGTTGTCCTCGGCCCACTTGAGCACGGCATTGCAGGTGAGCTCAGTGCCGTTGTCGGAGACGATCATCTCCGGCTTGCCACGCTCGGCCACGATCCGATCGAGCACACGGGCGACCCGTGGACCCGGCAGCGAGGTATCGACCTCGGCGGCAAGTCCGTGGCGGGTAAACTGGTCCTCGACGTTGAATACCCGGAAATCGCCGGCCGGTCTCCAGCATGTCCGACATGAAGTCGATCACCCAAATCTGGTTCGGCCGCTGCGCCTGTTGCAGCGGCGCCCGTGTACCGATCGCGCGCTTGCGGCTACGCCGCCGGCGCACCGCAAGCCCTTCCTCGCGATAAAGCCGGTAGACCTTCTTCAGGTTCATGCGCCGCCCCTTGCGTTTGGCCATCTCGCGCAGCCGCCGATAGCCGAACCGGCGTCGTTCGGCCGCCAGGGCGCACAGCAGGTCGCGATCTGCGGTGTCATCCTGGCGCTTTCTGCGGTAACGCACCGCCGAGCGATCGACCCCCAGAAGCCTCGTGGCGCGACGCTGCGACAGTCCATGAAGCGCAACCACAGCATGAACCGCCGCACGATGCACCCGAGGCATCAGAAGTTTTTTCCGACCAGGTCCTTGAGCGCCGCATTGTCCAGCATCTGCTCGGCCAACAGCTTCTTCAGCCGCCGGTTCTCGTCCTCCAGCACCTTCAGCCTGCGGGCCTCCGAGACATCCAGCCCGCCAAACTTCGCCTTCCACTTGTAGAAGGTCGTCCCGCTGATGCCGTGCCGCCGGCATAGTTCCTCGGCCTTGGCGCCGGCTTCGTGCTCTTTCAAAATCCCAATAATCTGCTCTTCCGTGAAACGGCTCTTGCGCATCGTCGATCTCCTCGCGATCAACTCAACTATCAGATGGAGGGAATTCCGGGGAGCAGGTCAGCCGGTCCACGTTAGACCATGAGGAAATGCGTTCGGCGGGCGAGCGCGACAGTTATGCCAAGCTCCATTTTCCGAACGCCGGTGGTTGTGCCAGATGTCTTCGGCGTTGCGCGGCCATTCGTCCTTACCCGTGGAATTCAGGTATTGCTAAATAATTCGCGGTCGCGTCGGCGAGGTTGACTGCTGATCGCTTGGCAACGAGAAGGACTTTGCCCGAGCCTGCCGCTAAAAACTGGCGTTAATGCCGCTAATATCATCATTAAGCCTTTGATTCTACCATATATAGTTCCCTCCCCTAGGGAGCGCCACTGATTTCAATGACTTAGTTTTTAGAGCACAGCTTGTGTCCCGTCTGTGTCCCGTTCAGCTTTCGGAATAGCGTAGGTATCCGTCGAACCGGCCGGCAGAGGGAACAAGCTGCGGCCCTCTGCTTCGACCACGTCCCAGATCGTCTGGTCGGTCAGCTCGGGATGACTCTACGCGAGCCGTGGCGCGCTGAAGCGCTCATACGGACGGCTGCGAACGATTGTAGGGCAACTCCAACCAAGCGGTTATGAGCGCCCTACTCTACCTGAAAAACTCAATGATAATCGGCATTTCTGTGAGCAATTCGCCGGCGAATGTTCGCGTTTGGTTGCGGCGTTTCACTGGTTTCTCAACGCAGCGCCCGGCAAAGCAACGGGCTGGGGCGCTGCGGTACATGGGCCTTCGCGCCCCGGCCCGTTGCACCACCCGCCTCGCGAGAGGCAAATGCAGCAAACAGGGGGCGCCGCCTCAAGCTAGCCGCGGTCCGAAGAAACTGGGCAGGTCAGCACCGGGCATCTTAACCCGCACGGTAATTCGAGAGTTACAAGGTCGTAGGTTCAATCCCTACAGCGCCCACCATTATTATCAAAGTCTTAGAGCGGATTCCGGTTGAGTGGAACATAACCGGCGCTGATCAGGTAGTTGGAACATTCCAGTGATGTGAAGCGTCCGAGCATTTCGCCGATGGCGTCCCATAATCGCGCGACGGTGCGGGCAGCAGCCTTGCGGAGTAGAGCCTTGAGCTTGGCGAAGGCCTGCTCGATCGGATTGAGATCGGGGCTGTAGGGCGGCAGATAGACGATGCTGGCTTCTTTGGCTGCGATCGCCTCGCGTATACCGGCGACTTTGTGGCTTGCGAGATTGTCGAGAATGACAATGTCACCCGGCTTCAGCGTTGGTACGAGCACCTGCTCGACATAGGCGCGGAACGTGTCGCCATTCATGGCGCCGTCGATGACCAGCGGAGCAGTGAGCCCATCGGTGCGTAAGCCGGCGACGAAGGTGGACGTCTTCCAATGCCCATGCGGGACCGCCGCAACCAGACGCTGGCCGCGCGGTGCGCGTCCGTAGCGGCGCGTCATGTTGGTGGCGGCCCAGGTCTCGTCGATGAAGATCAACCGGTCCGGGTCGAGAGCAGGCTGCCCGGCACGCCAAGCCTCGCGGGCGAGCGCCACATCCGGCCGCTGTTGCTCGGCCGCGTGAAGCGACTTTTTTTGAATGTCAGCCCGCAGGCCTGCACAAAGCGATTGACCGAGGAACGCCCCACATGGATGTCGCGGTCGGCCAGTGCCTGCGTCAGTTCATCAAGCGTCAGGTCCGGCTGCGCCGCCACCAGGTCGCGCACAACCATCTCGTGCTCGGCCAAGGCAAACGGCTTCCTGCCGCGGGCAGCCGGCGCAATCGATCCCGTCCGCCGGAAACGCTGCATCAACTTGACCACGCAGCTCACGCTCACCGCAAAATGTTTCGCTGCGGCGTTCCGTGACATTCCGCCCTCAACTGCCGCCACCATCCGGCTGCGCAGATCTTCCGAGTAAGGTCGTCCCATGCCCGCTGGCCTCCGCCCAGTGGCCAGTTTAAATCATATTCGCGACCCCTCGGGAATCCCCTCCAATTCCTTCCCGCCGGAATTTGCTCT
>CAVSPX010000001.1:0-1365974 GCA_963729965.1 uncultured Alphaproteobacteria bacterium | reverse complement strand
ACTGCAGCGTCAATCAGGATGAGACTGCGCCGGGGTTGGACGGACGAAGCGAGGGCGTAGCCCGAGCGAAGGACGGCCAATCCCGGCGGCGCACTTTTCCCTCTGGGGCAAGTGCGGTCTGGCGGTCGTGAGCGACCGGGTCAAGTATCTGATTCGTCTCAGAATTGAGGGATCAGATATTGCCCGGCCTTCACATCACCGACCACCAGATGAGGATGTTCATGAGTTGCCGACATACCCAAGAAACCGCGATTGCTGCCGCCAAGTCCGGCTTCAGCAGGGCGACCGGCTACCGGATCGGGGATGATCCGCGGCTGCCCTCGCAGAAGAAAACGCCACGTGGCCGACGGCGGCCGGACCCATTGGCCGAGGTCTGGGACGGCGAGATTGTGCCGATCCTGAAGTCGGCGCCGGGCATCCGGGCCATTGCCGTGCTCGAAGAAATTCGGCGGCGTCATCCCGAGATCGGCCCCGGCATTCGGCGCACGCTGGAGCGGCGCATGCGGACGTGGCGAGCGTTGGTTGGACCCGAGCAGGATGTGATCTTCCGCCAGGAGCACGAGCCTGGCCGTTTTGGTTTGTCAGACTTCACCGACACGAGCGCGCTCGGCGTCACGGTTGCGGGCGTCGTGCTGGGGCATCGGCTCTACCACTTTCGGCTGGCATTCTCGGGCTTTGAGCATGCCCACGTCGTACTCGGCGGTGAGAGCTTTGTGGCGCTGGCCGAGGGTCTGCAGAATGCGCTATGGGCGCTCGGCGGTGCGCCGCGCGAGCATCGCAGCGATAGCCTGTCGGCGGCATTCTGCAACTTGGACCGCGATGCTCAAGAGGATCTGACGCTGCGCTATCAGGGGCTGATGCGCCATTACGGCATGATACCGACCCGGAACAACCTGGGTGTCGCACACGAGAATGGCTCCATTGAGAGCTCGCATGGCCATCTCAAGAAAGCGCTGGAGGACGCACTGTTGCTGCGTGGCAGCCGTGACTTCGACGACCTGGATGGCTACCGCCGCTTCGTCGATGAGATCGTTGGCCGACGCAACGCCAACAATCGCAAGCGGATCGAACTGGAGCGTCCGGCGCTCGCTCCGCTACCCAAGCGGCGGACGGCCGATTACGAGGAGAAGATCGTCATCGTCACATCGAGCGGCGGCTTCACGCTTCGCCGCGTATTCTACACAGCGCCATCGCGGCTGATCGGCCATCGCCTGCGCGTGCATCTTTACGATGACCGGCTCGAGTGCTTCCTCGGCACGACATCGATGATGACGCTTCGGCGTGGCCGGCCGGTATCAGAGAGCAAGGGCGGCCACGTTGTCGATTATCGGCACGTGATCCACGCGCTGCGCAAGAAGCCGATGGCGCTCAACCATCTCGTCTACCGCGATCAGCTGTTCCCGCGCCCGGCCTATGCACGAGCCTTCGCGGCATTGCACCAGAGCGTGGGCGACAAGCGCGCGTGCAAGTTGACAGTCGAATTGCTGGCGCTCGCCCACGATCGCGGCTGCGAGACGGAGCTGGCAGGACTGATCGACGCGGAACTCGATGCGGGCCGGTTGCCGGATCTGGCGATCCTGCGCGAGCGGTTCGGTCCAGGTCCAGCATCCATGCCGGCGATCACGGTGGAGTTCGTGCCGCTCAGCACCTACGACGAGCTCGCGGCGGTCTATGCCGTCAAATCCACCTCCAACCTGGAGGCCGTGGCATGACGACGACAAATACCGTTGATGCCGCCCGCGTCGAGCTGTTGCTGAGCGAATTGCGCTTACCGGGCGTCAAGCTGATATGGGCCAAGCTGGCCGAACAATCCGACAAGGAAGGCTGGCCGGCTGCTCGCTTCTTGGCTGCACTTGCCGAGCACGAGATGGCCGACCGGGGCCGCCGTCGCATCGAGCGGCATCTCGTCGAGGCGCGTCTGCCTGTCGGCAAGACGCTTGCCACGTTCGACTTCGAGGCCGTGCCAATGGTCTCGAAAGCTCAGGTGATGGCGCTGGCGGCGGGCGACGCTTGGTTGGCGAAAGGTGCCAACATTCTGCTGTTCGGCCCGCCGGGCGGCGGCAAGAGTCATCTGTCGGCAGCACTCGGGCTCGCCCTGGTCGAGAATGGATGGCGCGTGATGTTCGCCCGCACTACCGATCTGGTGCAACGGCTACAGGTCGCTCGTCGCGAGTTGGCTCTGGAAAGCACGATCGCCAAGCTCGACCGCTACGATCTGATCATCCTCGATGACATCGCCTACGTCACCAAGGATCAAGCCGAAACCAGCGTGCTGTTCGAGTTGATCGCCGCGCGTTACGAGCGGCGATCCATATTGATCACGGCCAACCAGCCATTCGGCGAATGGGGCAAGATCTTCCCGGACCAGGCCATGACGCTCGCGGCCATCGATCGACTCGTCCATCACGCCACGATCTTGGAGATGAATGTCGAGAGCTATCGACGCCGCGAAGCCCTCGATCAAAAGCGTGGTCGTGGCCGGCCCGCAACCCACGCGACAATCAAGAAAACAGAAAAGGCTGAAGACTGATTGACGCGCCGCGTCAATCAAAGCGCTTGCCAAGACGGCCGCCAGCGTCAATTATCACTCCGCTCGGCCGCCTCGTCTCATCCAGATTGACGCGCCGTTCTCATCCAGTTTGTCGCGCTATACCGAGCACGCGAGTCCGGTCGGTTAGTAGCGCCTGGGATAATCGCAAGGCCTCGCGCGGGTCGCCGCACCTGCCAGTCCAGAAAGCAATGTTGTTGCGTGTCGTGAGCGTGTCCGGGTGGTCAGGGCCGAGCACGCGAGTCCGGTCGGGTAGTAGCGCCTCGGATAATCGCAAAGCCTCGCGCGCGTCACCGCACTCACCTGTCCAGAAACCGATGTTGTTGCGTGTCTTGAGCGTGTCCGGGTGGTCGAGGCCGGCCACACGGGTCCAGTCAGGGAGCAGCATCTGGAACAATCGCAGCGCCTCGCGCGGATCGCCGCATTGGCCAGTCCAGAAAGCAATGTTGTTGCGCGTCTGGAGCGTGTCAGGGTGGTCGGCGCCGTGGACGCGCATCTCATCGGGCAATAGTGCCTGGAACAGTCGCAGTGCCTCGTGCGGGTCGCCGCATCGGCCAGTCCAGAAAGCAATGTTGTTGCGCGTCATGAGTGTGGACGGATGATCGGCGCCTTGCACGCGCGTCCGGTCTGGTAGCTGCGCTTGGAACAATCGCAGCGCCTCGCGCCCGTCACCGCACTCGCCAGTCCAGAAAGCGATATTGTGGCGCGTCGCCATCGTGCCTGGGTGATCGGCGCCGAGCATTCGCAACTGATGGGGCAACAGAGCTTGGAACAGTCGCAGCGCCTCGCGCGAGTCGCCGCACAGGCCAGTCAAGGCAGCGATGTAGGCGCGCGCCGTGAGCGTGTTCGCGTGATTGGCGCCGAACCGGCTTTCAACACGAGGCCCCCACACGCGCCAACGCCGCAAGTTGTCGCGCGGCACAGCGGCGGTTCTCTCTGTGAGACTGTCCAGGGCCCTATTAATGTCGCCGACGGCCCATAGGTGCTCTGCTTCGCGCTCGAACGCGTGGCGTTCGATCGGATCGTTGAGGTCCGCCGGTTCCGAGCCAGCCGGGGCGAACACCCGGATGCAATCTGCAAGTGCCCGATGAGCAGCCGTCGCCGCTTCAGGGCTGCGGGCAGTGATATGTTCGACAAAAGTCTGGTGAAACAAACCCCCGTGCTCTCGTTCGGTGCCGGGCGCAGTTCGCGACACCAGACCGCGCAATCGGTAAAGCTCATCCCGCACGCCTGCCTGCGTGGCCACTCCCCCCAGCTTTCCACTCGCAGCGCAAAGCAGCGTCAGCGGCAATACAGGACCGCTCCCACCAACAGCCATGACCGACAGCACGCGCCAGGTTTCCTCGCTGGCGCCGCAGCGTGACAGCAATTCTTCGAAGGCGTCCCCGAGCGCAAGCTTTCCTGCCTGGATCTCCACCTCAGGATACTCACGCACGAGGTCCGCAAGCACCCGCACCACGAGCCAATTGCCGTTCGCGGCCTTGTTGATCTCTTCCTGCCGCGCTTGCGCAACCGCACGCTGCTCAAGGTATTCGGCCACCTTCTCGGCTGGGGCCGGAGCAAGAACGTGGCGAACAGATGCTGCCTCGGGCAGTTCGGTGTCCGGCCGCGCGGTGACGATGAGGCGCACGAACGACAACCCGGCGAGCTCGTTCAACGCATCCATCACCGCATCGCGGGCGCCCGTCGCAAGGTGATCGAGCCCGTCGATCACGAAGCGCACCTCTGCTCTGGGCATTAAGCGACTTACCGGCCCCACCACTTGACGCTCCAAGCTCCCCAGCCGCTGCTGTTCGGCGTATGGCGTCTCTCTCGTGAATGCTTGCTGCGTCTCTCGAAATCGTGCTACCGATCGAGTTAATTGCTCGGCGAGAATGCGCGCGAGCTCCTGTGCCGTTGTCGCCTCCGTGAGAAACGCAACCGCCTGCACAAACCCGTTAGGAACAGCCCCTCCTGCGACCTCCGGCCACGCCAGCGTTGCCGCAAGCGCCGACTTGCCACTACCTGCGGCGCCCAGCACTGCCACGCAACGCTCAGCTTGCGAGCGCGCCACGACCTCCGCGAGGTCAGGTGTTACTTGAAAGGCGAGTGTAAGTCGCCGGATCTGGTCGGCCACCGGGCTATGTGCCCAGGGCTCATTGACACGGCCAGCATTCTTCGCCAGCCACAGCCCTTGATCCGGGTTGTAGGCGGGATGCTGCGGCACTTGGTTGGGGCAACACTTCTCGATTTGTGATCGCAAATCCACGCAGCGCAAGTGCTCGGTAGGCACTGCCGAGAGCCCGTCGCGCAGCAATCGCGCCAATGTTCGGCTGAAACATCCGTTTGCCGCGGGACGGTCGGCCGCGGCGGTAAGCATCTCGAAGCGAAGCGTCCCCTCCAGCTCGCTCACCCAGGCTTGCGCGGCACCTTGGCCGGCCAATCCCGCGTAACAGGCATCGACGAGTACACCGAAGCCGTCCACCTGGCCGGCGGTGGTATCATGTGTCTCCATGATCAGATTTGTAAGGTGGACGGCGTTGTCGGCGGTGGGCGGGATCTGCGCGTCTCGCGGCAGCAGGTAATATCTCTTCCTTACATGCTCACCATGCCCGATGTAGGCAATGAAAAGCGTCGCTCCGTCCTTGGCCGCGCGCCGATAGGCGGTGCGGACCGCGTCCTTCGTATCGTTCACCGAGGGATCAATAAGCAGGCCCTTGCCGTCTAACGCGGCAACGCAAGCGCCTCGTTCAGGATCGGTCATCACCGCATAGAGATCCTGCGCTGCGTTTGGCAGAAATCCCAAATGCTGCAGTGCCTCGCACTGAGATCCAATCACCAGGATGCGCCGCTCGCTCATTCCTGACTTGCCCTGATCCCAGCCACCTGCCGGTCCACGCCCGCTATAATCGCGCAAATCGTGGCTTCAATCCACTTATGCGGTTTGGCGCGCGGGCGGCGAGCACACTGAGGGCCATTGCGCTCGGCATCCACCCAAAACTTGGTTGAACTGGCGCAGCCGACTTTTAAAAACCGGTCGTACTTGAGCCGAATGCTGCTTCGGTGTTCTATAAATTGCAAGGGGAGCGACCAATCATGGCCGAAATCGTTCTTGTGCACGGCATAGATCAGCAGCAGAAGACCGCCGATAAGCTTGAAAGTGAATGGATACCGGCGCTGGCGGGTGGCGTGCGCATAGCTGCCTTCCCCGGGGTCGCCGATCGTATCTGGCGCACTGCCGCCCAGCCCGGGGGCATTGAAACGCGAATGGCCTTCTATGGGTATCTATTTCTTGCGCCTGGCCAGCAGGGCGATGATCCGGGCGAGTTCACCACCGAAGAGGCGAAGCTCGCAGAGACGTTGGCACTGGAGTGGTTGAAACGCACGGCAGCCCGGGCACCGCAACACAAGATCCGAGAATTCGCTGATCGCGAGTTGGTATACGTAAGGCACGAGATGGGTGCTGAGCAGGGTGTTGGTAATATCGTCCGTAGTGCCATCAGCAGTCTCGCCAAGATCCCATGGTTCGCTCCGTTTGGCATGGGTTTCGCCGAACGGTTTGTCAGGCGCTCTCTCGCCCAGGTTTCTCGGTACTTCACCGACGAAACCATCCGTTTGGCAGCGTTGGAGTCGGTCTTGAAACTGGTCGAGCCAAATACCAAAGTTCTGATCGGCCATTCGCTGGGCTCTGTGGTCGCCTATGAGGCCGTGCATCGGCTCAAGCAGCCGCTTCCATTGCTCATAACGCTCGGCTCCCCGCTCGGGCTGCATACCGTCGTTTACGAGCGGCTAAGGCCACAGCCGCCCGGCTTTCCACCCAATGTTCAGCACTGGGTTAATGTTGCTGCCCAGGACGACTTTATCGCTGCCGAGCCGCACCTTGAATTACTCTTCTCTCGAAGGATGCCTTCGGGGGCCGTCTTCGAAGGAGGCTACATCGTGGACAACGGCGCCGATCCTCACAATGCCGATTTTTACCTTGGCAAGGCGCAGGTAGGCAGGCCCGTCGGAGAGGCCCTTACTAGCATCTAACTCCTACACATTTAGCGATCGCTATTGCCACTGATCAGATCGTTGTATCTCATTCTCGCAGATACCGAATCACGCGCGTGTCCCGAGCGTGACCGGATGATCGGCACCGAGCACGCGCGCCGGGTCGGCCAGCAGCGCCTGCAATAATCGCAGCGCCTCGCCGGTGTCGCCGCACCGGCCGGTCCAGAACGCTGGCCCGTTTACAGCTAATATTGTGGAAGCCAGTCGCGGTGATGCTCGAACACGTCAAGGCTGGTCTCGAAGACCAGCAGCGTCTGCTCGGCATCGAGCGTGTTGCATCCGGAAGCGGCGCGAGCGATGGCGCGCCGGGCTCGGCGACATGCCGAAGGCCCGCCAAGCAGTGGCAGCGGAGCGGCACCAACGCACGGGAGAAACTTGCTCTCGGAGCCGAGCGCGACGTCACCCGCATCAGCTAGATTCGTTTGCGCCCTGGCCCACCTGAGTGGCACGTGCTCTCACGTACTTTCCATCAGTGCCGCGCGGAAGGCTGTCACCGCAATCTCCGGTCTAGCGTTGTTCAAGTGTGCTAATTGACTCTCAGCTCAATAAGCTGTCCAACCGCCGCGTCTAGACGCAAGGTAATTTCATGATTTGGCACACCGGCTCGCCGAGCTTTTCAGGCATTTCCTGCAATCGCGCGGCGGGAACACCCGTTTCCTTTGCGATCAGAGCCAAGTGTTCCTGGAACCAGCTGGCGAATGCCTCCTTCGTCGAGCCCCAAAATGATGGTGCTGTGGATGTTGCCGACGACGGTAACGCAAGCGCCTCGTTCAGGATCGGTCATCACCGCATAGAGATCCTGCGCTGCGTTCGGCAGAAATCCCAAATGCTGCAGTGCCTCGCACTGAGATCCAATCACCAGGATGCGCCGCTCGCTCATTCCTGAGTTGCCCTGATCCCAGCCACCTGCCGGTCCACGCCCGCTATAATCGCGCAAATCGTGGCTTCAAACAGAGACGTCGCGGTTAGATCGTGATCAAGCAACGCCAGACACCGCAAAACAACAAAGTGAACGTCTGACGATTTAGTCGCCCACAGTTCATTTCGGAACGAATTCGTAATCGCCGGACAGCGTCTCGATGTTGGAATAGATGGTGAGCTTGATGTCCTGCACTTGTCGTTGGAGGGCGACCTGAAACGGAATAAGGCTCACCGCAGCCGTCGAATTAACGCCGAAGTGAATCAGGTAATAGGTCATGACGTCGTGGACCGAGTCGAATGGCCGATCCGACTTCCAAAAAAGTGCGGGGTCGGTTGACGGCATTGTATGACTGGGCCCGCCGTAGGCGTGAAACGGCACGTTCAGCTTGGCGTTGAAATCTTCGGGGGTGCCGGCCGCGGAATACACGGCGTCCCAGGCATCGATCGTCCCGGCGAACGGCACGTCGTACATGGCGGCGATGGGACTCGATCCGGAACTGGGATAGTACCATCCGTTGCCGCGCGACAGTTTTACATTGACGTATTGCGTATTCGAGAACGCGCGAAAGGATTTTATGTAGACAGTACCGGCCTGGGGTCCTTCGTCTTTGAGAAGCCTGTTGAAAAAAAAATGCAGGGAATTGCCGAAGGTTTGGCGATCGATGCGCAAGCAGGGCGCGTTTATCACGAAATATTGGCCCCCGCTGATGGAGCGCAGAAGCAAATAATTGTCGTGAACGTTGGAAAGATCCTCGACGGGAATCGGCGACGCCGAGCAGGCGCTCTGAGCCCGTGCTGCGTCGCCGAATCTTGCCGTAACCGCAAGGGCGATCAGCAGAAAATAAAGCAGCACTCTCAACATCATCATTGCCCCCTTGCGACAAGGCGCGTCTTGAAAGCCTCAGCAAAAACGCGGGCGATCAGGAATGCCCATAAGATAGGAAGGACAATCGCGAAGCCGTTGAGGAAAGGGTTGATTGCGTCCTGGGGCCAATGCATCTGTACGAGCGCGCCGGCGAACTCTTTATTGGCGATGGAGACGGCGAAGACGGCGAAGCTCGCGCAGAGAATAACCTGGAGAATGTTCCTCGCTCCCGTGACAGACCAAAAATAGAAGGGGCAGATCGCGAGGATCGCGATGAAGGTCCAGAGAACGTAGTAATCCACCGTCGGCTCCCCCATTGCCGCGATTAGCGCGGCCTTGGCGCTGAGGAACGCCGCTGTTACGTCGGCCGGCAGCAATTTCGATAATTGGTCCTCGGCCGAGTCCTGGGTACGAATAGGTGCGGACACGTCTCGTCTCCATTATTTCCGGGGATGATTGCGCTACGCGCAGCCCTCCGAGCGGGCAGAGCAGGTCTTACGCTCTCCGGCGAACGGCGGCCCGCGCCGCCGGAATCTTGCCGATTTCGGCCAGGTCCTCTTCGAGCTGCGCAAGGTCGAACCCGGACGGTGTCTTGTTTTTCGACAGAAAATCGTTGCTCAGGACGGCGTAGGCCTCGTCGGCGTAGGCGGTGTAGAACTGCCAGCTCATCGATTTGATAGCCCCCCACGTCACCACGTAAATATTGCGGCTGTCGTAGGCGACGGCCGGAATGCAGTGCCCGCCATCTGGGTCCGGCGCCGCGTCACCGACCGGCCCCCCTGGTGGAACCACCCAAGGCACAGTCGCAAGGTTCGAGGCAGCCAGCGCGAACTTGGGCAGCTCTACCCCGATGTAGCAGCCGCCAAAGATCGAGACGGCGTCCTTCACCTCGCTGATATTGCGGGGCTCCAGCTGCGCGAAGGCGGCGATCTTGTCGCTCCCGAGGCCGCCGGTGCGCCAGTATTTGAGAACGCTCAGCATGTCGCAGCCATTCTCAGGTCCGGGCGTCGTGAAGTGCTCGTAGAATTTCAGGATTTGCGCGTCGGTCGGCGATTTCTCCTTGCCGGTGGCCGCGGTCCAGGTCTCGATCATGTGGCCGGCCGCGGCGCAGGTGCAATCGCCGTACTTGTTGTTGAGGTACATCGGCCACGAGGCGACGTTCTTCCCCCAATTGGCCGCGTCCGGCGGTGGCGGCAATTTGGCGGTCAAATAGTTGCCGAAGCGCAAGGTCCGGCTGTCGAACACGGCGGGCTTTTTGCCGAGCCGGCATTGAACGTGGGCCATGGTGGCCTTCCTGTGGGCGGTACTCACGTGACCTTTCCGCCCACAAGGCCGAGAATCGCTCCGGCTCCGGCTTTCCAGGTCGAATCGACGCCCGTGATGACCGTCTGTTCGTTGGCATCAGGGCTGTGTAGGAGAATGACGAGAACGACGTCGAGGAGGAGGAGACCGACGGTCAAGCACTGGGCCGAAAGGAAGATGAGATTGAAATGCGAGGCGACGACGGTTTCCTTCACCGGCGTCGACTGCTTTTGCGCTGTCGCAACGCCGATATCGGTGCGTGGCTGCAAATCCTCCGGCTTAAGCGAGTAGACAAGCGAGTCTTGGAGGGGATGCTTAAATAGCTCGCCGAGCACGGCCGTGTTGGCTCCCAGCGTATTGCTTACCTGAACGACATTCATAACGCGGCCTCCCACCGGATGAAGTCTCCTGCGCCGGGAATCTCGAACTGCCTTTAGGCGCCCTGGCACTCGCTCGCGTCGACGAGTTCGCAATTTCTGACGTAGGCTTGTTCGACGGGGTCCCACCAGCATTTCCAGTATTTGCCGCCGCCGACCGGCGAACAGTTGAAAGGTGGGACGCTTCCGCTCACCTGGGCATGGGCGCTCGCGACAGCCTTCATCGCGGTCTTCAAATGCTCATGTGCCTGCTGCAGCGTCTTCAGCGTGGCGGCCTTGCCGCCGGCGCCTTTCCGTTTGCCTTTTGCCTTCTTCGCCATAAAGTCCTCCTGTTCGTCCGGGGAAAGCCGTGGCTACGGCTGCAACGCGGCCCTGACGCCGTTAGTCACGCCCGCGTTGATGTCGGATGCGAGGGCCGCGTTCGCGGCTGTCAGAGAAGGTTGGGTCTTGCCGCCGGGCGCCGGCGTCGTGGGACCCAACGTGATGATGAGATCGTGCGTGCGCTCGCGGCTCAGGCCGAGGAGATTGCCGGACGGATCGACCGTCACCAGCTTGAATTTCCAGGTTGGCGTCACATTGCCGCTGGATAGGATGTCGAACTTGATTTCGTGCGACAGGACGGTCGATTTGAACGGGCCGTTAGGATCGGTTGAGAAATTGACTTCGCGGTTCCCCTCTAGCATCACCGCCTCGAATAGCCATTCCTTCAGCTTCAAGTCATTTTCGAGAAGGAACGGGCCGGTCGGCCTGGCATCGCAATACCGATGCTTCCTGATATCCGCCACGGTGTAAAACGCATAGAGCTTATCGATACGCGTCGCGTCGGACGACAGCGTCGCGGAGCCGGTGATGTTGAAGATCGCCGACGCCGGGCTATGAGGCATCCAATTGACGGACGGACCCAGCGAGCCTTTTTCGTCTATAGTCAGGGCGAGCTCGACCTGGACGCCCCAATCCTTCATGAAAGTTAGGTTCTTGAATCTAGGATCGACCGGCTGATCCTGGTCATAAACGTAATTGATCGAATCGCGCACTTCGCAGGTAATGTTGTGCACGATGTCGAAAACGAATTTCTGGCCCGTCGCCCAATCGTTCGGGAATTCCTGAATCTCCGGCGGATAGAGTCCGCATCCGCCCAATAACAAACTCGATCCGCCCAATAACAAACTCGCGCTCAAAGGCAAGATCCACCGGATCGCGGACATGGCACGCCCCCGCTACAAACACAGTTTTGATTGACGACTGAATGTCCCCTTTACCCGAATGACACTCAATACGAACGCAAACAGGCGCGCAATGTCGACGAACCCAGCTAACAAAGTTTCATGGCCGTCCAAATTTTCTGAATCAGAAAAATTCTTAATGATGCGAATGGCCGTCAAAGCGAAACGACAAGCGCGCGCAGTGCCCGGCAAGTGTTTTTTGCGGCGCGAGGATTTAGGCCGATCGCCGACTGCGTTTCGGTTGGTGTTTCAGGTCGACCACGCGGAAAAGGCGGCCCTGAATTGTTTTCGGCCGCATGGCGAGCGCGAGGGCGCGGAGCACCGGCCCGGCGCTGCCACGGTCGAGCCCGTCGCGCATATAAAGACCGACTTTCAGAACCGGCAGCTGTGGCAGGAACGATTCCCGCGCGATTTCGATGCCGGACTTTAGGCATCGTTCGGTGACGACCATAAAGCCGAGGCGGGCGACCTGCGCGCTGACGCGCGCCGAGTGATCCTGGCTCGTGAAAGTGACGACATGACGGAGTCCGGCGGAATTGAGGAGAGGTATGGCGATACGGTCCGACAGGCTCCCGGGCCAGCCGACCAGCGGCACCGGCATCCCCGGTTTCAGTTCGAGCTTGGGGGACCTCGTCCAATAGAGCGGCTCCGACCATTCGGCGACCGTTATGCCGGGTGGCTGTGATACTTCGCACACAAACGCAACATCGAGGCGCCCGTCGCTCAGTTCGCGCACGAGACTTTCGACCCGGTCGCAGCGAAAGGTGGTCCGCTCGCGATACGCTGCGGTGCAGTCCTTGATGACTTGCGACAGTTTTGGATCGGTGAGCCACGTCGGGAGGCCGATGCGCATCTCGTTGGGCGCGAAGCTTCGGCCTGAGATGGAAAGGATCTGATCGTTCATGCCGCACATACGGCGGGCGTAGCCCAAAACCGTCAACCCGCGCCGCGTTAAGGTCGGTTGGCCGTCGGGCTCGAACACGTCGTAGCCGAGAAGCTGCTGCAGCCGCTTCAATTGATTGCTGACGGCCGATTGCGTAAGCGCTAGCGTATCCGCCGCACGGGTCACGCTGCCGGCGTCGATGACGCAAACCAGCGCGCGTAGCAGCTCGATGGGGATATTCCGGACGCGCTGCATCAGGGCACCAGGGCTGTCCGGATGCGCGCGAGCGCTTCGGGATCGAGGGTAACCGAGTGCTCGGCGAATTGCTGGAGAGGGGCACCGTCCAGCGGATCGATTTCCATCTTGGCCCGCCGCGCGTCTTCGAGGAATTGCGGCTCCTTTACGACCTGATCAAAAGCATCGCGCAGCATCGCGACGCGCGCGGCCGGAACGCCCGGTGGCGCGAGGAACGAATGGCCGATAACGCCGCTCCGGATCGTCAGATCGTCTACGGTACCGGCCGGCACCGAATGCCAGACGAACAGCAACTCGTCGGTCGAATCAACGCGCCCGATCCAGTTGAACTTCGAAACATCGTATTCGACGTCGGGGGTGGCGAGGACCTGCTCTTCGCCGACGCCCTGATAAAGGATCGCGATCGCGCTGCCGTCGTTCGGCGCGGCCTTATACATGAAATTGGCGCATAAGAGCCCTTGGGCGCCGGGCATATTGGAGACCAAGACGCCATCGTTGCCGGTCAGGTAGCGTCCGAGATGACGCTGGAGCAAACGCGCGTAGGCATCGTATCCGCCGCCGGACGGGTAGGCGACGTAGATGGTGATCGCATTTGCTGCGTGCTGGTTGGAGGGCCGGGCAAGCGCGGACAAAAGGACGGCGAGCAACGCCGTCACAAGACAAGCTCCGAATAAGCAGTAACCAAGCAACGAGCGCCCCAGTCCTCGCTTTGGCACAGAGGCAGATTACCCGAAAATTCGCCTGTCTTCAACCATAGCGGGAGGGAAATTCGGCGTCGGGTCAATCTCAGGATGCCGGGGCCGGTTCAGAATATTGGCCGGCGGTCGGCGTGAGCGCCGCCCATGGCGAGACGCATATCCTTGCGGCTGGGAGGGTATGCGCGCAACCTCCAGACCGAGGATTACCACGCCTTTCTTGCCTGCCTCCCAAAAGCCGTTTTGCTTCAGGGGGCCAGAGCGGCAGGCCACTGCGATGTCCGAACCTCCTGGTCGAAACCAAAGCTGATCAGCTTCTTCTTGGCGCAGATCGACTTCGCCTGTGCGCATGAGTGATTCTCTTGACGCATTCCTCGCGGCTGAAAAATGGACCAGCAGAGAGGTCGCCATCATCCTCAATCACGTACCAGCCGGGCTTGATGCCACGCATGTCGGATTTATCGTCACTGATGTAATGGGGAGCGGTCACTGTTGTCCTCCAGTGTGCAGCGGTCATCGACCAAGCCGGTTTGACGCCTCGGGCCAATCGCCATCGAACATGCCGCCCGACGAAATCGTCCACGAGCCTTTGGTCCAGGCCTCGAGCTGGCCGGGGCGGATTGCCGACGCAATAATGTTGGCGAGATAATCGGGCTGTGTAGTAAGTAGCAGTTGGTTTTCCGCGAGAGTCGAATAGATAGCGCGGCGCGGCAAGCCGTGCTCGTCTTCGATCCGCGGCCCCACCGTCATGCCGTTGGGATCGACGGTCTTGAAGCGACGGCGCACCCAGTTGTGGCCGGGGCCGTCCGGATTTGTCGTCGCCCGCATCCGTATCGGGATGTTCGGGATCGGCGACCGCAGGCACGCCAGCATCTGCTTGTAGGGCTGGTCGTTCTTGTATTGCGTCAGTTCCTCGAAGCCGATCCAGGTGAACGATTGGCCGATATAGGTGCGGTAGTCCGAGGTTTCGTCGAAATACGCCAATTTGAGCGTCTCGCCGGTCGGCCACGACCATACGTTTTGATTCTGATTGAAGCGCGCGGTCGGCCAGATCCGCGGGATCACTTTGGCGCATAGCGATTTGATTTCGGGGAAGCCGGTCATCGACTGGCGGATCAGGATGCCTTTCCACTCGGCACCAAAACCCGCGCCGACCTCGGCAAAGAAGTCGCTCAAGAGCGTCAGCGTCTTGCCGGTGCCGCGCGGACCAGCCAGCAGCACCTCGCGCTCCAGCGCAGCCAGGAAGGCCTCCTGAGAGCCGGGCTGGGCGACCAGCGCAACCTCACGGTATATTCCGGCTTCATCGGTTGCGATGAAGGGGACATATTCGTTGTCGCGCAATGCAAAGTGATGCACATGGATTCGCATTTGAGGGTCTCGCTTTTTTTCCTTTTTCTTTTTTTTTAGGGTCGGCCTTTTTTTGTCTTTTTTTATTTTCAGGGTCGAGGTCGTTGCTTTGACGGGAAAGCTACGAACATCCTCTACGCCGTTTACCAAACCAACGACCATTTTGGACCTACCCGGTAGTTCATTGCAGCTTGTCGCGCCCGGCTTCTCAACGTCATTTGCTCACCTCTACGCCGTTTACCAAACCAACGACCATTTTGGACCTACCCGGTAGTTCATTGCAGCTTGTCGCGCCCGGCTTCTCAACGTCATTTGCTCACCGTCCTGATCGCGTGGCGTCGTGCATGGTCGACATCGCCGCGCATGACGCTGTGTTCCGATCTTTGCTATTGACGATGGCTATCGCCAGAACAAGATCCGAACTTTTAACCCACCGCACGCCGTTGCCCCCGCGATCTTAACGAAAGGACGCCGGTTCAGTTCTATCGCGCGCATCGTTCGCCCCACAAACCCGTGCCGCATGCAGCGAACAAAAGCGAACGGACGCCGATCGCCTAAGGCACGTTACGGAACAGATGAACTGCCTCCATTGATTCGACTGGAATTGTCTGAAAGCTCCGGTCGTGGCAAAGTCTGCGCGGTCGCCCGGCAGTTGCGTCGACGACCCGGGCGCAGTGTTCCGGTGCCAACGCCGGGGGCTTACAGCGTGATGGTGCGACCTCCTCTTCGTTCTGCGATCCGTGATACCGGCGGCTTTGCCGGCGCGGAAATCTCCTCAGCATCATCCTCGACCTGCGGGTTCGGTGCTGACGGGCCCGAGGGTGCGGCCGCGGTCATCGATGTTGGTTCAGGCCGCGGCGTGGTCTGCGGCGACGGCGACGGCAGCCAGGGTGCCAGCTTGAACAAGAACGCGTTGCAAAAGCCCTGCTTGATGAGGAATTCGGCCGAGGTGACCTGATGCCGAATCCCCGCGGCCGTATAGGCGCGGTCGAGCTCGGAATCATCGACGATGACGATGTCCGGCTGCGGCGGCAGCAGCGAGCCGTCGGAGTCATAAAACAAGGTTCCCTCCACGAGCCGCTTGCCGCCAAACTGGCGTTCGTACTCTTCCACCGTTGCCGGCCGGGCCGCGACGGCCAGGACGTTCGTCGGCGGTTTAATCTGTTCCGGGCTCTCGGCCAGTACGGTGAAGTCGGCTTGCGCGATCGGTTTCGGCGCGGCCGCGGGTGCGCCGAGCCGCACCACGCCGCCGACGGTGACGTCGTGCTGGACGCGTTCGCCATAAACTTCGGGCAGCAATGCGGAGACCGCCTTGATCAGCAATTGCGGGTTCGGCGGCAGTTCGCGATAGGCCTGCAGCAGCTCGCCGTCGGACCCGCGCATGTACACGTCGTTGATGGGGCGATCGCCGTGCCGCTCCTGCCATTTCTTCGGATCGAGCGCGTCAGCCGCCAGCGCAGGATCGACTTGCCAGATCGGCTCGCCGCCCTGCCTAAACAGCAGCTCCTTGGTGCCGTTGATCGCCAGATCACGCAGCCGTTCGTCGATACGCAGGATCGACAGCTTGCGCGCCAGGATGAGGTGACGGTGCCAGTACGAAGCCTGATCCATCCACAACACCCAGAACGGCGAGGCCTCTTTCAGGTCGGCCTGCTCGTCACGCGCCGACGCGGCGCGCCAGTTGAAAATCGTGACAGGACTGATCTTGAACTCGCGTGCCGTCGCCTTGATCTCGCAATGCGGATGGGCGCGTGGTGCCGATCTTGAAGGATCATGCCATCAGCGAAGAAATGGCCGGCGAGCTTATGGCCGACGTTTGGAACGACAGATGTCAGCCGCCGTGGCTGTTGGGCGATTGTGACCCCCAGGACGACCTCTATACGAAAATCCACAACGGCTACCTCTATTGCCGCGATCGGCAGCCCGGTATCGACACGCCGCAAGCCGCTTTCGCCGGCGCGGCATTGCCGAGCGACGAGGAATTGAGCGGGCTCGATGCTTGGTGGCAAGCGCACGACGCGCCGCGCCGTGAAAAGCGGCTTCGCCGTGTGCGCTCCTATCTCCGCTGGCGCGGGGACGCCGCGCGTATCGACATGCGGCCCTATCGTGCCGACCGTGTTGCCGACCTCGCCCCGGTAAAAGCGATGGAACCCGCCGCCGGCTGTTCGCGCCATGCGGGTCCGCGTCAGCGTCGGCAAGCCGCGCAGCGTGTCTTCGCCGTTACCTTCCAGCTTGTTGTCAGTGTCGATAACGGCGAGGCCGGAAGGTCCGGTCGCGCATCCTATGTTGGCGTGCGGCCACTGTCGCCACCACGCGGCGATTTGCTTGGTGTCGCATGTAGCGCGGGTTCCCCACTTCACCAAGGGGTCGTCTTTGGTCAATTCCAAAATAGGAAACACGTATAACCCAGCGCGCCCATAGACGAGTGCAGCGCGTGCCAAAGGCGTGACGTTACAGCGCGAAACGGATTCCTCTTTAGCCCATCGTCCAAAGGATTGTCCCTCGCCTGTCACTCGCGTGCTAGCGTTGGAGCCCCCGGGTGCCTTACTCACAGCCATCGCGGAATCTCCTCGCCGGCAGCGACGCGCTTGCGTAGCTCCTGCAGTTGTTGAATCCCAAGGCGTATTTGCTTTTCCACCTCCGCTTTGTTTCTCTTCTCTTCTGCTGTTACCGGGCGGATCGCCATTGAAATCCAGCTGGCGCTGATCTGCAGACGCTCGACTTCGTCGTCACAGAGATACGTCGTGACAAAACGATCGGATTTTAGCGACCCTTTGTGCTTGGCTGCCGCGGCAATCGTCGCATCTTGCGTGTGAGCGTCAAAGGCATGAACGACTAGGCCGACGTTTGCCGCGTACTCAGCACCGCGACGCATCTCGGCATGGAACGCTGCCATTGAACGCTACCTGCGCACGCGGATGTCCGCGTAGGCGGCGCGTTTGCGTTGGGACGACTGAGCGGCGGGCGCCTTGCGAGTTGCCGCGATTCATGACTGACTGCCCGGCGCAAGGAGCGCAGTCACTCGGCCTCGCGGTTTGCGCCTGGCCTTCGCCTTTGCGACTTCGCTCTCGTAGTGATGGATGATGCTCTGGCTATGCGGCATCGTTTAGTCGTTCGAGCAAGACATCCAATTGGCCGCTTTGTTCGATAGTAAGTGGAGGGCCAAAGCCCATGCGGGCAAGGATCGCCAGTCCGCTTCGCTGCGCTTCATCCCAGGCCCTGCCATAAACGAAGGCGGAAACAGCCTCAGAAAGCGTTATGTTCTCACGATCTGGCAACTCGATTGTTTTGCTTTTGGGTTCATGATCCATGGAACCGAGCCCTTCTACATCGATTAGGGCGCGTCGATAAAGATGCACGGTTACAACTATCTCCTTGTCGAATTAAAATTGTATTTTCTCAGGTTGACGAGCTCACCCCAGGCGAGTGGGCTTGATCAGCCGTTTGCGGACCGTCGAGGGCGAGTGCAATCCGCCTGGCGGCAAGCTCGGCTGTCGCCAGGAGGGGTTCATCGCTCAAATGGGCATAGCGTTCCGTGGTCCGGCTCTGCTTGTGTCCCAGCACCTTGCCAACGAGGAACAGCGATCCGCCCGATTGTACCGCGAAGCTCGCAAACGAGTGTCTGAGATCATGAAGAAATCCGACCACGGGTGACGTCGACGAGTGGCAGATCAGCAACGGGCAATGGGCCGGCAGTATCGATCTCGGCTCTCATCCGGGCGCGGGCTGGACGATCGCCGGGGTGGGCGACCTTTTCGGCAACGGCACCGATGACATCCTTTGGACCAATTCCACTGGCGGCCAGGTATGGATGCGCGATGGCGCAGGAGCCTCCGTTGGGCGGCAACCTTCGCTCACTGCGCTCGTGCGGCACTGGTGGCTTGCCGAGCCGTAGCAAGCGGGCCGGGTCCGCCGCACTGTTCAAATGTCGCCTAACAATCACCGTCAACCGGAGTAGACAATGTCGAACGTGTCCAATCAGGTTTTCCTCTATAACGGCAACACCCTCGTCAACACCTATTCGACGATCCAGGACGCGATCAATGCTGCGTCTGCGTTCGACACGATCAAGATCGGCACCGGCACCTACAACGAGAACGTCAACGTCGACGTCAATGGTTTGACTATCGAGAACGTCGCTGGCGACCAGGTCACGATCGTCGGTCAGGGCGGCTATTCCGGTGCGATCGACGTCGCCAGTAACGTTTACGGCGTTACCATCAAGAGCAGCGACGGCATCCCGGGAAATTTCATCGTCGAAGGATCGACGAGTATACCCCAATTGGCGGCATTATATATCGTCGGCAATAACGACAATATCACGATCAACGGCATCACGACCACCGCGCCCGTGACCGGCGATGGCGGTCTCAACTCGGTTGTGACCGGCGGTAGCGTCACCAACGTTCTCTTCGAAAACAATGTCTTCCAAGGCAACGCCGACCAGCTCGTCTACGTGAACGGCGCCGAAGACATCGGACCGCAGGCGCAAGACGGTTATATCAGCTTTGTCGGCAATACGTTTGCCGGCTCTGCGCCCGGCGGCTTGCTCGGCATGAGCGCGCCCGGCGAGGTTATCAACAACAAATTCACCGGCACGACTTCGGTCGACATCGGGTTGAACGAAGCCGGCGTGACCGTCACCGGCAACACATTCAACAACACCCCGACCGAGGGCTATTTCTTCGGCAACGGCGCCTACGATCCGCAGACGATCGAGGCCAACAACTCGTTCTCCGGTCAAGGCGCGATTTACATCATCCAAAACGGCGCACCGCAGGACGGCGTCTATTCCAGCATCCAGGCTGCGATCGACGCCGCCATTCCCGGCGACACGGTGTTTGTCGGCAACGGCACCTATAACGAGAATGTTGCCTTAGTGGACGGCGTCAATGTCGAAGGTCAATCGCAAGCCGGCGTCATCATCAACGGCACGATTTCGACTCCGGTCGACTTCGACAACACCACCGTCAGCAATCTGACGGTGAACGACAGTTCGGCGAACGCCATGTTGCTCGACATGACGGCCACGCAGGAGGTGACAAGCTCGCAATTCAGCAACATCACCTTCAATCTGGAGACCAACTCGAACGAGGCGCAGCTCATCGGCAACGGCCAGGTCGCCAATGACATCGCGCTAAACGGCTCCGGCCTCACGTTCTCCGGCGTGACGATGAACACCAATGACTTCATCGCCGGCTCGACCGCTTTCGCCTACACTTTGTTCCATAGCGTCGGAGGAGCGCAGCTGACGCTCGATGACGTAAGCCTGAAAGGCGACGCATCAGGTTCGGTTTCCGGTTCAAATAACCTGGTGGCTCAATGGAACATGAGCCCGGAAGGCAACGAACCTGCCGATGTCACGCTCGAAAATTCCAGCACCAGCGGCGGCGGCAACTTCTATCTATCCGGCCTAAGCTCAGCCATGGTCACGGGCAACACCTTCAACGGTCAGGGCTTCGCTCTCAACGGCGTCACCAACGCTACCGTCACCGGGAACACGTTTGAAGGCATCGGCACGACATACTCACCGGGCAACATCGGGTCAATTGACAGCCCCCCTGATTACGAGCATCAGGGCCTTTCGATCGAGAACGCATGGGGCGCAAGCGGCGACTCCACCATTTCGGTCACCGGCAACACATTTGAAAACATCAGCACTCCGAACGGCGCCATCGCGTTCGAGTACTTCACTGATGGCAGCGGCAATGAGATTCCCGCCACCACCACGACCCTCAACAACATCGATATCCAGGGCAACACCTTCACCAACGTCGATACACCGATTTACGTCGATACCAACGCGGCTGGCGGCTTGTTGCCGTCGACCATCGGCGACTCGCAGGTGCTCATCGCTCCTACCGGGACCGCCACGGTAACCGCACCCGCTTCGGGCGACACCGACATATTCGGCGGGGGCGGCATCGACACGGTCAATTTTGGCACAGGCTACAGCATATCGATCAGCAACGGTCAGTGGGTCGTCAGCAACGGCGCCGTCACCGACACGCTGTCCGGAATCGACAAGGTCGACATCAACGGCACGACCTACGACTTGGTTGACCAGTTTGGCGCCGTCGGCGGCTTCCAGTCGATCCAGGCTGCCATCAATGCGGCATCTGCTGGCAACACCATAATGGTGGCCCCCGGCACATATAATGAAAGCCTCAACATCGACCAGGGCGTCACGATCTTGGGCGCCAACGCCGGCATCTCTGGCACCGGCTCGCGCGGCGCCGAGACCATCATCACCGGCCAATCGCAGATCACGACGAGCGATCAGGTCGTCATCAATGGTGTGGAGTTCCTCGACAATCAGCCATACACGCTCAGCAGCAGCGATGATTTCACTGCACTGACGATCGACGAGAATTCAACGGCAGGTGATATCGTTGAAGATTCGGTTTTTTATCGGGATCCGACGAGTAATCCGGTAGGTTTTTCCGCGAATACCTTCGTCGGATCAAGCTCGCAGCCGACTGCATCGCGGCATCGATATTGCCAGTGTGAACGCTGGCACGCAGGTTACGATCGAAGGCAACCTGTTCACCGGAACCGATCCGTACTCCTATGCGGGCGATGATTGGCGCAGTGCGATCTATTCGAACGGCGGCGCCGGCACGACCAACATCACCGACAACACGTTCGAGAACGTCCGCACGGCGGTGAATGCGGACAATTTCTCGCCGTCGGTGCAGATCACGGACAATGAGTTTGATCACGATGGGACGGGCGTATCTGTCGGCGTCGGCTCCAACACCACGAATGTGACCTCGATTACCAACAACACATTCGGCGTCAATGTTGATACCACGTTCAATTTCAGTAATTTGACGACCCCCGTCACGTTCAATGCCGAGGCGACCAACAACGTCTTGTCGAATACTGCCGCGGCTACTCCGAACACGGACATATACATTCTGGGTGGTTCGGGCGGCAACAATTTAACCGGGACGAATGGAAACGACATCCTGATCGGCGGCGCCGGCAATGACACTTTCAACCTCGGCACCGGCAACAATTCGGTCACCGGCGGCGGCGGGATCGATACGGTCAACGTCGGCGCCGGTTATCACATTGTCATCGAGAGCGGCCAGTGGGTGGTGACCAACGGTATCGCTACCGACACCCTGTCCGGAATCGACAAGGTCGACATCAACGGCACGAATTACGAGTTGGTCGACAATTTTGGCGTAGCAAACGGCGGCTTCCAATCGCTGCAAGCTGCAATCGATAATGCCGCGGCCAATACTACGATTCTCGTCGCACCCGGGACCTACACCGAATCCGCGAATTACAACCCTAACAACAACACGGACGATCCGAATTTCACCAATCCGGTTGGATTGCTGGTGAACAAGAGCGGCCTCACCATCGAAGGCGTCGACGCAAACGGTAATCCGATAACGAGCGCGTCGGATACCCAGGCCACGATCGTTTCCTCGATCGAGTCGGATTGGGGAACAAATTTCTACATTACAGCGCCCAATGTGACGATGAGCGGGCTGGCTTTCCAAGCCACCGATCTTGAGTATGGCCAGAATCCGGAAAATACCGGAATCGTCAACAAAGCCATCGAGGACATTGCCAACAACTTTACCCTGGAGGACAGCCTAGTCGGCGCGATTAACGGCGTTCCGCTCGGATCGTCCGTTTATATCGACGACCCCAATGCGACGACAAGCCCAAGCTTCGTCTCGTCGATCAACCAGTACAATGTTACGAATAACATACTCGACGGCGATTTCGTCGAAGCGAGTGGCGTCGGCTTCAATGACCCGTCTGGCAGTCTGTCTCTTAATCTCACCAACAACGAATTCTCACTGAATGCCGGCACGACGCTCGCGGACTACGTCAATGAGCTCGGCGGCGCCAATCTCGGCGTCATTCTCGAAGGTGGGCTTTATCCGACTGTCGGTTGGGATCTGGCTCCTGTTGCCGATCCAACGGTCACGGGAAACACGATCGACGCCAATTACACGGAATCGCCGTCTGGCGCTCGTTTCCTGGCGTGGGACAATAGCGCCGCCAATCTGCCCAGCGTCAGCTACATCCAGAACTACGTCACCAACAACAATCTGGGCACCTACGCGTACGATCTGACATCGGGCGGCGCGCTGGATATCCAGCCCGATAGCGGCACCAGCTACTACTACGTCTACATCGATGCCGGGGACGCGTCGGGCGGCGCCACTGCCGGCGACACGATGATCGTCCAGAGCGGATCGGACAGTTCCGTTCAAACCATCACCACTAACAATCTCACCATCGACGCGCTGTCCGGCTCCAGCGCGCTCGACCTGGCGCTGGGCGGCGGCGTGACAACGATCACGTTCGCCGATTATTCGAGCGGCGCGGGTGCCCGCGTCACCGTCATCGGCAACAATTCCGGCGACACCATCACCGGCAACGACGGCAACGATGCGCTGACCGGCGGCTCGGGGAACGACACGTTCAACCTCGGCAGCGGCAACAACGCGGTGACCGGAGCCGGCGGAACTCGATACCGCGCATTTCTCCTCGACGCTGACCGCGGCAAATTTCACCTTCAGCAACAATGAATGGGTGGTGACGAACGGAGGAAGCACCGACGATCTCAGCGGGATTTCCCTGGTTACCGACGGCGCCGGGCACACCTTCCTGCTGGTCAGCGGTGGCAGCGAGTATGCGACCGACACCCAGGCGCGGACATCCGCTCAATTCCAGACCGGCGACGTCATCATCGGTGTCACGACCAACACCTCGATCGCAATCACGTCGGGCCTGACCAACAACACGCCGCGGGCGGGGACGGCGCTGCAGGCGACCGTCAGCTTCACCAATGGCGACAGTGCGCCGGGCGCGATCACCTACACTTGGTTCGCCAATGGCAGCCCGGTGCAGAACGGAACCTCCTCGACCTATACGCCGACCGAGGCCAACCTCGGCGAGGCCATTACGGTCGATGCAAGCTTCACCGACCTGTTCGGCGATGCCATTCTCGACACCAGCTCCGCGACCGCAGCTTTGCTCGACGCATTGCCGACTGTGACCGCCCCAATTATCGCCGGCGTTCCGCAAGTCGGCGATACACTGACGGCTTCGGCGACGGCCGCCCCGGCGGACGCCACACTGACATACGAGTAGTTCAGTTCGGCGAATAATTTCGCTAGTCCGGTAGCCACCGGATCGACCTTCAATGTCACCAACAGCGGCATCACGCTCGACGTCGAGGCCATCGCCTCCAACGCCAACGGCGTCCAGGCGACCGCGACCAGCGGCCAGATCACAACGGCCACGCCTAGCGCGCCGGCGATCAACTTCACGGAAGCTCCTAACAGCAACGTCGACGAGTGGATCCTGACGAACGGCCAGTGGTTAGCGAGCGAGGGTCCCGGCTCCATTCCATCCGGTTACACGGTCGCGGGTATCGGCGACTTCACGGGCCCTGGCGGAACCAGCGACATCCTGTGGCAAAATGCGACCACCGGCGATACCCAGGAATGGCTGATCAACAATGGTGGCTGGGCCGGCACCGTCGACCTCGGCACCCATCCCGGCAATTTCAAGATCGCAGGGGTCGGCGATTTCACCGGCAACGGCATCGACGACGTGCTGTGGACCAACTCCACCGGCAGCGGTGTGCAGACCGATATCTGGGAACTCTCTTCCAATGGTCAGTGGGCTGCGAGCGTCAGTCCAGGCACGCATCCGGCCGGCTACAATGTCGTTGGCGTCGGCGATTTCACCGGCAACGGCACGAGCGACATTCTGTGGCAGAATCCGACCACCGGCGACGTCGACGAGTGGAGATCGCCAACGGCCAATGGTCCGCCAGCGTCGATCTCGGTTCGCACCCGGGCACCGGGTGGACCATCGCGGGCGTCGGCGATTTCACCGGCAACGGCATCGACGACATCCTATGGACCAACTCCACCGGCGGTACGGTGCAGACCGATATCTGGGAACTTGGCTCCAACGGCCAGTGGAGCGCCAGCGTCAGCCCCGGCACGCATCCGGCGGGTTATCAGGTCGCGGCCGTCGGCGATTTCGCCGGCACCGGCACCGATGGGATACTGTGGTACAGTTCAAGCAGCGGTGACGTCGACGAATGGCAGCTATCCAACGGCCAGTGGTCCGCCAGCGTCGATCTCGGCACCCATCCCGGCAGTTTCCAGATCGCGGGGGCCGGCGCCCTCGTCAATGGCAACGTCACGAGCGATGTCTTGTGGCAGCAAAAGACCTGATGCGGCAGGCCAGCAACTCCGTATTAGCTGGCATGCCTTCGGCCGTGTGGGAAAGCCCAGCTCCGCGGGCAATCAGCACGGCTCCATGATATAGTGTTCTGGATGGGTAGTCGTTCCGTCCCGCTGATGCCCGGCCTTGTGCCGGGCATCCCCGTTTTGGGCGCTCGCAAGCTTTGCCGATCGGAACGGCCGGAAGCTACGCGGCCATGACCGATCGAAATGCACAGGCGCACGCTCAGCCGGCGCTGCTGCGCCACGGCCCGTTCGTACGCTTCGTCTATGTGCGCATTGCCGCCTCGGTCGCGCTGCAGGTGCAGGCGGTCGCGGTCGGCTGGCAGATGTATGCGCTGACCGGAAGCTCGTTCCAGCTCGGCCTGGTCGGGCTGGTGCAGTTCATTCCCGCCGTGGGCCTGTTTCTGGCCACCGGCCACGCCGCCGACCGCTACGATCGGCGCTGGGTGAGCGCGGCCTCACAGGCGGTCGAGGCGACAGCGGTTGCGCTCCTGGCGGCAGCGACGGCGGGCGCATGGCTGACGCCGGCGCTGCTCCTCGCCATGGCGTTCCTGGTCGGCGCCGGGCGCGCCTTCGAACAGCCGAGCCTGCAATCGGTGCTGCCCAATATCGTTTCGGCGCAGATGCTGCCACGGGCCATCGCGGCCGCCAATCTGGCGGCGCAAACCGCGGTCGTGGCCGGTCCCGCGTTCGGCGGCGCGCTGCTGGCAGTCAGTCCGACGCTGACTTTTGCGGCCTGCGCCGTGCTGTGGCTGTCGTCCGCGGCCGTGATGATCGGCATCACGATGGAACGCGTTATTGCGAAGCGTGAACCGATCAAGCTGCAGACGGTGTTCAGCGGGCTCGCTTTCATCTGGCGGCACGGCGTCGTGCTCGGCGCCATTACGATCGACCTGTTTGTGGTGCTGCTGGGCAGCGCCACGGCGCTGCTGCCGGTCCTGGCCCACGACGTTTATCACAGCGGGCCGGCCGGCTTCGGCGCCTTGCGGGCCGCGCCGGCAGCCGGCGCGATCGTCGCGGCGCTCATTCTGACCCACCGCCCGATCACGCGGCGGGTCGGTCATATGATGGTTGCGGCCACGTCGGTGTACGGGATCGGAACCATCCTGCTGGCGCTGTCGCCGACCTTCAGCCTGGCCATGGCGGCGCTGACCGCCGTTGGCGCCGCCGACACGATCAGCATGGTGATTCGCCAGACGCTGGTGCAGCTTCATACGCCCGACCAGATGCGCGGGCGCGTGTTCGCGGTGAATTCGATGTTCACCTCGACCTCGAACCAGCTCGGCACGTTCCGTGCAGGGACCGTGGCGGCGGCCCTTGGCGCCGTTCCCGCGGTGCTGCTCGGCGGCATCAGCGCTATCGCGGTGGTGTTGATTTCGGCGGGGGTATTTCGCGATCTGCTGCGGGCCGACGGCTACGAGCCGAGCGCCGAATAACCGCGAAATAACCGGGCCAAATGCGTTAATATCGGCCATCATATTGGCGTCCCAATGGGGTTGATTTGGTCGCCGCATGACGTCGAGGATTCCAATGCAATCTTTTATTGGTTCGAGAATCTCGCTGCTCTTGGGGCTGGCGCTGGCCATAACACTCGGGCTTTCGCTGGCGGCCGTTCCGGCCCGCGCCGAGGCGCCGTGCGGCGGCGATTTCGGCACCTGGCTGAGCGGCTTTGAGCAGGAAGCCGCGACAGCCGGCATTTCCCAGCGGACAATTCAATCCGCCCTCGGCGGCATGACCTACGATCCCGCGATCATTGCACGCGATCATGCCCAGGGCGTATTTCGCCAGAGCTTCGAACAGTTCTCGGGCCGCATGGTGCCGCCGCGGCTGCCGCGCGGCCGGCGTTTACTCGCCCAGTACCGCCCGCTGTTCGACCGCATCCAGCAGCAGTACGGCGTGCCCGGTCCGGTGCTGGTCGCGATCTGGGGCCTGGAAACCTCCTACGGCGCCGACATCGGCAAATTTCCAACAATCCGCGCGCTGGCGACGCTCGCCTACGACTGCCGCCGCGCCGATAAATTCCGCGGCGAACTGCTCGACGCGCTGCGCATTATCGATCGCGGCGACATGAGCGCGGCGCAGATGCGCGGCGCCTGGGCGGGCGAGATCGGGCAGACACAGTTTCTGCCCTCGTCCTATCTAAAATATGCCGTCGATTACGACGGCAACGGCCGCCGCGATCTTATTCACAGCGTGCCCGACGCAATGGCGTCGACGGCGAATTATCTCAAAGGCTACGGCTGGCAAGCGGGCCAGCCGTGGGGCGAAGGCACCGCCAACTTTCAGGTGCTGCTGCAATGGAATTCGTCGCAGGTCTATACCAAGACCGTGGCGTATTTCGCGCAGCAGCTCGCGCAGGGGCAGTGACTGACTGGCGGCGTAATCAGCTGCCGAGCCAGCGCTCCAGAAACACGCTGAGCCACGCCCGCGCGCTGTAGTCGTACACCGCCCGGTCGGCGAAATGCGCCTCACGCGGTTTTGCACCCGGCAGCGCCATGCGCTCGTGGCCGCGCGTCGTCCAGCGATGCATCATGGCGTGCGTCACGTCGGGATGGAATTGCAGTGCGAACGCGCGCTCGTAGCGGATCGCCTGGACTTCGAAAGTGTCGCCCTCGGCCAACAATTCGGCGCCGGCCGGCAGATCGAAACCCTCGCGGTGCCACTGATAGACGCATTCCGGCCAGACATTGACGACGGCAAGGCCGGCGTCGGTCGGCCGGATCGGGTAGTAGCCGATCTCGGCGTGCCCCTCCGGATGGCGGAACACGCGGCCGCCGAGATACCGCGCGCACATCTGCGCGCCGAGGCAGATGCCGAGAAACGGCTTGCGCGCCCTGAGCGGCACGCCGATCCAATCGATCTCGCGGTGAATGAAGTCATCCTCGTCGTTGGCGCTCATCGGGCCGCCGAAGATGATTCCGGCCGCATGCTCATCCATCGTGTCGGGCAGCGGATCGCCGAACCGCGGGCGCCGCACGTCGAGCCGGTAGCCGAGATCGCGGAGTGCGTTGCCGACACGTCCGGGCGTGGAATTTTCCGCGTGCAGAACGATCAGAATCGGTAGCCGCATAAGTCCACGAATCAAGCGCGTTTTTAGTGTCTAGGTAATGCGCGGCTGCGGCAAATTCAAATTCTCCCCGCGCGCCGCATGCTGCGAGCGACGATCGGCAACAGCAAAGCGTTCGGTACGAGCCCTATGAAAAACACCGCGAGCCGGTTGGCGAGACCGGCAACAACAACGCGCTTGCCGTGCATCAGGCCTTCATAGCCGATCTCGGCAACGCGACGCGCGGGAAGCGCCAGCGGACCGCCCTCCCCGATGCCGCCCGGCCGCAGCCCGGCGCGCGCCTGAAAACCGGTGGCCACCGGCCCCGGACACAGCGTGGTGACGCGCACGCCGCGGGTTCGAAGCTCCTCGTGCAGCGCCTCGCTGAACGACAGCACAAAGGCCTTGCTGGCGTAATACACCGCCATGCCGGGTCCGGGCAGAAAGCCCGCGATCGAGGCGACGTTGAGAATGCCGCCGTGGTGCCGCACCAGGCTGTCGGTGAAGGCAAGCGACAGCTCGGTCAGGGCCCGCATGTTGAGATCCACCATGGCGAGCTGATCGTCACGGTCGAGCGTCGCGGCGTCGCCGGCGAGACCGAAGCCGGCATTGTTGAGGACATACTGCGGCTCAAGCCCATCGCCATTGAGCGCGGCGGCGATGCGGGCGACGGCGTCGCGCTGCACAAGATCGGCAGGCAGCACCAAAGGTTTGGCATGTCCGGCCGCCGCGATCGCGCTGGCGAGCGCCTCGAGTTCGGCGCCGCGACGCGCCGTCAGGACGAGCTCGTGGCCGTGCTCGGCAAAGACACACGCCAGCTCGGCGCCGATGCCGGACGACGCCCCGGTAATGAGCGTCACCGGCCTCATGGTTCGGCGCGGGTGTCGCCGGCCTTCTCGGCAATGCGCCGGCGCAGATCGATGCGTTCGCGCGGCGACACGCCGAGCAGGTCGGCGGCGCGCCACAGCAGATTGTCTTCAAGCTCGTCGCGCTTGCCGTCGGCGTAGACGATCTGCCACATCATTTCGATGACCTTGGCGCGGCCTTCATCATCGAGCGTGCGGTTGAGCAGGCGGGTGAAATGATAAAGGTCGACTGCCTCGTGTTCGGCCGCGGTCGCCTTCTCGATCAGCTCGGCGGACGCGGCATCGTCGAGATTGAAACGCTGTTTGATCAGGCTGCGCAGCGTGTCGCGCTCGCTGGCGGTGACTTCGCCGTCGATCGCCGCCGTATGCACCAGCAACGCCGTGGCGGCCAGCCGATAATCGTCCTCGCCGAACTGGCTCGGATGCTTGCCGCCATCGATGATGTCGCCGACAAAATGCTTGAACGCTTCAAACATGCGCAACCTCTACTGGGCAGTCAGGTGGCATGCGGAGGGGGCGAAGTCCAGGGCGGGCCGCTGCGGCGGCCGGGCGCGGCTCAAGCCGCCTACTGCACGCCCTTGCCGTCGACGGTGCTCTCTTGCAGCAATTCCAGATTGGCGTGCACGTACGGATTGGCCGGATCTCTGGCCTGCGCGGCCAGCAGCTTCTCCCGCGCCCGCGCATAGTCGCCGCGCAGCATGTAGGAAAAGCCCTGGTCGTTGAGAATTTCCGGCGTCGGCCCGATCAGGCGGATGGCCTGCGCGTAGGCACGGTCGGCAAGATCGAAGCGATGCAACCGGTCGTAGGACGACGCCAGGTCCACCCAGGCTTCGGCGTCGTTGGGATGCTTCTCCACGGCGGTCTGGAAGCTCTTCTCGGCCAGGCCGAAATTGTTGGCGCGGAAATAGCGCTTGCCTTTCTGCAGGTCGTCGTCCGGCGCATCGCCCAGAAGGCCGGGCCTCGCCAACGGCGCCACCGGCTCGCCGCTCGGCCCCGGCTCGGCCGGCTGGGTCTGGGTCGAAACCGTGCCCGTCGTGTCGCCGGCCGCCGGTGCGGGAGCGGCCGTATTGGCCGGATTCGAGGACGGCGTGCTGCCGGTTTTCAGGTCGTCCGTGGCCCACAGATCGCTCATCTTGGGCATCGACGAGCAGCCGCCGAGCGCGGTCAGGCACGCTGCCACGACGACCACGACCGGCCCCAGTCGGATACTCATCAACGCGCTCCGGACCCCACGCTCCGGCAGCTTCTCCCGCCCCAAACGGGATCGAACCGTCTCGCCTTGGCGGAGCTGGACGGCACCGGACAACCAAAGCTAGGCGACGTTGGTTAAGAATCTGCACCGTCGGTTCCCTCGCGACGCGGGCACCCCCTCCGGCCCACCCGGGGCAAAAGGCAAGGCTCTCCCGTTCTCGCGGCGCGGATTTTTGCGCGTCCGAGCTATGAGGCACGCCATTCCCAAAAACGACGCCGCCAAACCGACCTTCGTCAGATGCCTCCGGCCGTGGAAAAGGCCGGAGCATCACGATCGGAGACGGCGCACGAAGAAACGAACGGACGGAAATAAGAAAAGGAAGCAGAACGCCGACAGACGCGGGTCTCCCTGCTTCACCTTGCGGCGAAGCGCGCACCCTGGCCAGGGCGCGCTCGCCTGTCGGCGTTCCACTGCGGCTCTGCCCTTGGGACTCGCGCATCCCAAGGTGCGTTCCCGGACCATGTTTCGCGGAGCGAGCGCCTTTGGTGGCGGGGGTCTCCCGCCGGCGTTCGCCCCGGTTACAGCGAGCACCTCGCATGCCGGTCATAGTGCCGGCAGACTGATGTCCGAGCCGCCCGAGTGCGAAGGGGACGAACCCTCCGCCCGCGGGCACCGCACCCGCTCCCGCCAGCCATCGTCACCGGCTGACGTCCTTCACGGAGAGCGAGAGGC
The DNA here is from genome assembly GCA_963729965.1 of uncultured Alphaproteobacteria bacterium. Lineage (GTDB taxonomy): Bacteria > Pseudomonadota > Alphaproteobacteria > Rhizobiales > Xanthobacteraceae > BOG-931. The sequence continues at coordinate 1,335,452 of CAVSPX010000001.1, read as the reverse complement.
CGGCGCTTTTATTCCCAGCGCGCAGCGAGTCAAGCCGAATCATCGGTGCGCGCTTCCTCTTGATTCACCGACACTTTTCGCTGCGTCTTTTTTGAACGAGAAACGCACCTGCCGAGTTCATGCAAATCAAAGTCTTGATTCGCAGTACGCCACATCGCCTGAACGAGGGAGGGGCGGCTAAAGCAGCACTGCGCGCGTTGCCTCGGGAATGATCCTGTACCGACCAGCGTCCGACTGCCGCGACGAGCCCGAAGTCAACGTCATCTCCTTCATCGGCTTCCGCTGCGTCGCGCGTTCGGCCGGCTGCTGCGATCGGCCATCCGCTTCATCACATCTTCTCTGTGACGCCGCGCCTGATCAGCCACCAATTGACCGGATAGGCCGTCATGAAGCCGGCGATCATGGCGACCTGCATCATGAACCAGAACTCAACGCTGTTTACCTCCAGGGTGACGCCGAAGCCGGCGCGGAAAATGACAAAACAGGCGATCGCCATGAACCCATACATGCCGACCTGCCAGGCAGTGAGCGACAATGTATCAGCCTTGATCGCGGCCACAATGCCCGCACCGAAGGAAAGTCCGCGCATGGGTGCGATGGTGAAATATTGAAAGAAGATGCCGAACGCATAGGCAAACAGATAATCCAGAATCCATACGGCGAAAATCTTGTCAGCGAATAGCCCGTGCCACCCGAGCGCCACAGCGACCGTTGGAAATGCAAACGCGAGCCACTCCGCACAAATGTCCCCCAAAGTGCATCCGCTTCCGCAATGCAGGGCGCCATTGCTGACCATGATGGGGAAGGGAGTCGGGCGCCAGCTTGGCGGCTGCTCGTCCCGCTCCGTCGCGGCGTGCGCCTTCTGTTGGGAGGCAAGCCGTCCATAGCTGAAGTATTGCCATAATATCCACGCCGTGCCGAACAGCGCGGTGATCGGCCAGACCAGGTTCATGATCCACCTATGCTGCGGGTGGCGCAGCACATCGGCCGCGATAACGGCGGCGCAAAACCATCCGAACAACAAGTAGGCGATTGAAAGGGAGTGCAACCAAGCGGGGACCATCGCAACCTCAAAGGGTGCAACGTCTCACCGCTGTCCCCGTTCCGCCGCGCGGATTCCGGGATCTCTGGGATGCCGCCGGCAATCACTGATAACGCGGTGTGCGGCTCATCATGCAAAGCGCACTAATCTCGATGCGCTTGTACATTTGAGATAGGCGTGCTCCGGCTCGCAAAAGTCTTGACCGCATTCGCGGCGTTGGGACACTATCCGCCGCCAGCCATCCGGGATAGCCGTCAACGCCGCGAGGAAACGCCATGCAGATCGTTCTGTACTACGCCCCCATCACCTGCGCGCTCGCGCCGTACATCACGTTGACGGAGGCCGGCGCAAAATTCGAGGCTCGCTCGCTGAATTTGCGAAAGGACCAGCAGCACGCGCCCGACTACCTGAAGCTCAATCCCAAGCACAAGGTGCCGGTCCTCGTCGTCGACGGCGAAGTCCTCACGGAAAGCGCCGCAATTCAAACCTGGATCGCGCGCAGCTTCCCCCAAGCAAAGCTGTTGCCGGCCGACCCATGGCAGGAGCTCAAGGCGCTTTCGCTGATGTCCTGGTGTTCTTCAGGCATCCACCCGTTTCTTGCTCGGATCAACTCGCCCGCCAAGGTCTGCGACGTTGCAAATGCCGCGGATAGTGTGCGCCGGCTCGCTCAGGCACAGCTCGTCGAAAATTTCCAGATCGCGGACAATTTGCTGGCCGGACGTGAGTTTTTCTTCGATCACTTTACCGCACCTGACGCTCATTTCTTCTGGTGCATGCGTCGCGCAAAGCAGTTCGACACGGACTTTACTCCGTTCAAGCACTGCGCGGCACATTTCGATCGCATGAGCACACGGCCGAGCGTGCAAAAGGTGCTGGCGTTCGAAAAATCGGTTTTGGATGACTTCGCCAAGGCGGCTTAAGGCCGTCATAAAATCGAGACTGATTCAAGGTCGAACGGACCGCTCTCCCGGCGGCACTACCAGCTATAGTTCAGCGTACCAGAACCCGCATAGAGCTGCGGTTGGGGTCTGATTTCGCCGTCAAGCTTGGCGGTGAACGACCAGTTCGGCGTGAAATGCAGCTCCACGCCGCCGTTCGCATCGACCGCGACTTTGCTGGTGTCGGCAATCGAACCACCCGACAATTCAAGCGCGCTCGCCTCGTGCTTGGCAGGGCCGGCGCCGACCGCCGAGGCGAAGCTGCCCGGCATCACTGCAAATGCCTGTTTTCCAATCAGAGTGCCATTCGGCCCTTCAATCAGATCGGCGTCGAGATTACCGGACGCGAGCGTGGACAGGGCGACGCCGTTCTTTGCGCCACCGATGTAAAGTCTCGCCAACCAGCGCTGGTATTGAACAAATGAATCCAGCATGTGATGGCGGTGTCGCCGGACGACCCTGATATGACCCTGCCCGTGCTTGAGTTCGGGCATATCCCCGCTGCAACAGTTGCAATTCGACTTTCCGGTACTGAAGGTCCCGCCGCCGAAAGAGCACATCGACCGGTATCGGTGTCGTGGCGGAAACCGTCAACCTGGAGCAGGTACCATCCGTGGACAGCGTGCCGGCGCGCCGGTGGCCAGGCCCATTTGCGAAATCAGCACTGACATGCCAGGCAGCGCCGGGCGCCGCGACCGCCAGCATCAGCAACCAGGCACCCAGCCCGGCGCGCAGGGCCGCCGTCCACGCCTGCCCGGAGACTCGGCGGCCGCTTTGGCGACCGTCCTCGACAACCAGCTTCTGGTCAGAGCTCTGTGTCACCACACGCGATTCCGATGGAGCCGGGTTGAGGCATCAAGCGTCGCTTGCGAATCTCGGTGTCCCACCACGCCCAGGCTTTTGGTCCAAATAACGGCCAACAAGCCCCGTTCGGTGGTCGTCCTCGCGACCATCCGCCACACCGGAACGCCCCGGACGCCATGAATGACGGCGTTGCGCGGGGTAGTGCGCCGCTGCGGACGCGCAACGCATCTGGTGTCCGCTATCTGCCGCCCGTAGTGAGCGGCGGCGCCGGATGGCGCATCGATCTGGACAAAACGACGCAGAGCGTCAACATGTTGCGGACACTATGAAAGTGCAGGGCTGCGCCGCGGCCAGACGCACCGACGTGGCAGCCAGGCCGCGCATGGTGCGCAATTCGAGGCAATGGATAATGATAGACCGGCGGTACAGAAACCTGATGGTAATCGCGCCCTGTCTGGTCGCGATCGGCATCATGTGCGTGCTGGTCGCCTATTCGCCGACGCTGTACCGCATGTTCTGCGCCGCGACAGGACTTGCCGGGACCACGCAACGGGTCGCCGCCGATACCGCCAAGATTTCCAAGCAGACCATCACGGTGGCATTCGATACCAACGTCGCACCCGGCCTGCCGTGGCGCTTCACGCCGGATCAGGACGCCGTGACAGTGCATCTCGGCGAGCAGCGGCTGGTTTATTTCACGGCGGAAAATCTCAGCAACCAATCGATCGTCGGCCACGCCACCTTCAACGTCACGCCGCAGCGCAGCGGCATCTATTTCAACAAGATCCAATGCTTCTGCTTCACCGAGGAGCGGCTCGACGCGCACGAGAAAGTCCACATGCCGGTGGTGTTCTACGTCGATCCGGGATTCGGCAAGGACCCGGACATGTCGGACATTTCGCAGCTGACGCTCGGATACACGTTCTTCCGTTCGGCCGACCCACAGAATGCCAAGGATCTGTCGCGCTTTCTCGCCACCAATCCACCCGACCCCGTCGAGGGCCGGGACATTTTCAACGAGCAGTGCCGGGCCTGCCATGAACTGGACGTCAACAAGTATGGCCCAAGGCTCGGCGGCGTGTTCGGCCGGCGGGCCGGCACGGCGCCCGGCTACGATTACTCGCCAGCGCTGCGAAGCGCCGGCCTGACCTGGTCGACGGACAATCTGAACCGCTGGCTTCAGGGGCCAAAGAAACTTATTCCGGGAGTGAAGATGCCGGTCAGTGTGCCCGATCCGATCGCACGCCGCGACATCGTCGCTTATCTGCAGCAGGAGAGCGAGCAGCAGGCCAGCGGCGGCAAAGCCAAGAGCGCGCCGCAAGGGACTGGTTACTGACGGGTGTCAGGGCATCCGATCGAGCCGCGCCCGGCCTTTATTTGTTGGCGCCTTCCAACACCGGCCGCGACACCTTCGCCCGGCAATCGTCTACGGCGATCATGCCTCCGGCGGCGGGTCGATCAGAAAATACTTGAGAACAAAACCGCCGTCGCGGCCGACAAGTGCCTCGCCGCAGATGACGCAGGCGATCTCTTCCTCATCGGCGATGGGTGCCGCATCCATCCGCACAACCGTGTATGCGGCGCCGCAACTGGGACAACTGAAGTGCCTATCTGGCGGCTCGGACATCGAAGCGAACCTATTCGCCTTTGATGACACAAATGTTTCACCGAAAAATGCGTGACTCCCAGCGCCGCCAATCATGCGCTGACGCACCGAGGTTCGGCGTCACCACATCGGGGTAATTTACGTGGCACTGATAGCATGCGTCATCGCAGTTTGGGTTCTTGCGCTATTGAGCCTCGCGATGACATTGTCGCTCGAATCCATTCTCGCGGTTGATCCGAACCAGCATGCCGCCAACAAATTGCAGCCGCCGGACAGCAACAATTAGAAGCATTGTCAGGGGCCGCACAGCTTTTGCGCTATGCCGGGACTCATCTATCGCTGGTTCTTTTTCGAGCACAGCTTGACGAAGCCTGAAGCGCAACATTCTGAAACTCGTCGGCATTCATCCGGTCCGCGAGACTATCATCGGGATGGTGGAGACCACGGCTCACGCGAGATCGTTTAAAAGCATCAAATCGCTCGGCCAGGCAGCTCTGAGTCGTCAGGCTGCGTCGGTGCCGCGATAGTCGCCGCGACGCGGGGTTTCGACGACTTTCAAATCCACGATCTTGAAGCGGCGCTCGAGTTCGACAACGTCGGCTTTGCGGCGCAGTTCGGATCGGCCCGCCCCGATCTGAAAGCCGAGCCAAAGGCAGGCGGCACAGGCGGCCAACGTGAAGATCACATCGCCCATGGGACGCTCATGCGCCGTGTCCCGATACCGGTCTATTCGGAACCGCCGCGATGGTGGCCGAACGCTTAAGAGCAATCGGACAGTTCTAAATGTCTGGAGCACTTTCCGGAAAAGTGGATGCCGGTTTTCCGAAGAAAAGGCGACCAAATCCAAAACTGGATGCGCCGCTCACCAGTTATGCGTGACCATGCGCACGATGACGGGCAACAGGATCACGACGAACAGCGTCGGGAAGATGCACACCATCATCGGCACGGTGAGCTTGGCGGGCAGCGCGTAGGCTTTTTCCTCGGCGCGCGACAGGCGCTTGTGACGCATGTCGTCGGAATAGACGCGCAGCGCGTCGCCGATCGAGGAGCCGAGCTCGTCGGATTGCTGAATGAGGGTGGCGAACGAGCGCGCCTCGTCGAGGCCGAGCCGGTCGCCAAGATGCTCCAGGGCCTCGCTCATGGTCTGGCCGGCGCGGATTTCCAGATTGGCCATGTGGATATTGGCCGCGAGCGACGGATAGGAATCGCCGAGCTCGCGGGCGACGCGGTCGAGCGAGGCCTCCATAGACAGACCGGCATCGGCGCAGACCACGAGCAGATCCATGAAATCGGGAAAACCCGCCATATGCTCGAGACGCTTTTTCGCAATCAGCCGGTCGAGATAAAAGCTCGGCGCCAGATAGCCGATCAGCGTACTGGCCAGCACATAAATCCAGAACGCGGTCTTGCCCTCCAAGCCGATCATCGGCACCACGAGAAAGGCCGTCACACCAAGCACGATGGCTGTGGCGATGCGGGCGAGAAAGAACACCGCGGTGGCGCGCGGATCGTAGATGCCGGCGCGCGTCAGGCGCTGGCGCAGGACTTTGACATCCTTGGTCTCGGACGAGGAGTAGTGCTTGGCCGCATAGTCGATGAGCTTTTGCGCGGCGCGCAGGCCGGAGTAGCGCAGCGCGCGCCTGCCACCGGGCTCATCCTCAACGTCGACCGCGACGCGGGCGGCGCGGCGGCGCACCAGTTCGCGGGCACGCACCGCCACCATCACGGCGAAGGCCAGCATCCCCGCGGCGAGGAACACCAGAAGGCTCAGCATGGTCTGCGGACTGATGTCGACGTTCGTCAGGTTCATGTCAGATCTTGAAGTTCACCATGCGGAACATGATCATGTTGCCAATCACCATCCAGACGCTGGCGCCGCCGACCAGTTCCTTGGTCAGCGGGATGTCCCATACCGAACCGTAGAAGTCGGGCACCAGCCACAGGATGATGAAGAACATGCCGATCGGCAGCGCGGAGAGGATCATCGCCGAGGCGCGGCCTTCGGCGGCAAGCGCTCGAAATCTTGCGCCGCATCTTGAAACGCTGGCGGATGACGCCCGACAGGTTCTGCAGGATCTCGCCGAGGTTGCCGCCGGTCGAGCCTTGGATGGCGACTGCGGTGACGAACAGCGGCAGGTCATCGGAGCCGATGCGGGCATAAAGGTTGCGCATCGCCGTTTCCAGATCGGCGCCGTAGGTGATCTCGTCGGTGACGATGCCGAACTCGCTGCCGATCGGATCGCCCATTTCGCGCCCGACCATGTTGACGGCGACCGGCACCGGATGGCCGGCGCGCAGGCTGCGCGTGATGATGTCGAGTGCATCGGGAAATTGCGCGGCGAATTTGCCCTGCCGCCGCGATCGCAGCCAGCGCAGCACCATGTAGGGCAGCAGGGTGGCGGAAAACACCGCCGCCACGCCCGCTTCCACGATCGAGTGGCGGAACACCAGCGTGACCACGAAAGCCAGCACGCTGCCAATGGCGACGAAAACGCCGAGGCGGGAGAAGCCGATGGTGAGACCGGACTGCAGGATAAGCCGGTTGAGCGCGACGAGGCCGAGCCGGTAATTGCCGCCCGCGGTCAGCCCGCGCTCACGCCGCAATTCAATCAGCACGCTTTCGCGATCGGTGCGGCCCTTCGACAGCTGCAGCCGCCGGTTGATCGAGCTGCGGTACGACGCGGTCGAGAAGCCCAACAGATAGATGGCTTCGAAGGCGAGCCCCGCCGACACCGCCACGAACAAATAGACCAGATAAATCGGGTTATCGAACATGGCGGCTACAACGGCTGCGAGGGATCGAAATACGAGCCCGGAATCTTGATGCCCATCGCGGCCAGATCGCCGAGGAACCGCGGGCGCACGCCGGTCGCCTGGAAATGGCCCTGCACGGTGCCGTCCGGGGCGGTGCCGGTACGGACGTATTTGTAGATCTCCTGCATCTGGATGATGTCGGACTCCAGGCCCGTGATCTCGGCGATACTCATCACCTTGCGCTTGCCGTCGGACTGACGCGACAGCTGCACAATGACGCGGATGGCGGCGGCGATCTGGCCGCGGATGGAAGCAACCGTCATCGGCATGCCGGCCATGCCGATCATCTGTTCAAGGCGCGAGATGGCGTCGCGCGGCGTATTGGCGTGAACGGTGGCCATCGAGCCTTCGTGGCCGGTGTTCATCGCTTGCAGCATGTCGAAGGCTTCCTCGCCGCGGCACTCGCCGAGGATCACGCGGTCGGGCCGCATGCGCAGCGCGTTTTTCACCAGGTCGCGCTGGCGGATTTCGCCCTTGCCTTCGATGTTGGGCGGCCGCGTCTCCATGCGGCCGACATGCGGCTGCTGCAGCTGCAGTTCGGCGGCGTCTTCGATGGTGAGCAGGCGCTCCTTCTCGGAAATGAAGGCGGACAGCGCATTGAGCATCGTGGTCTTGCCCGAGCCGGTGCCGCCGGAAATGATCAGCGTGATGCGCGCCTTGACGGCGGCCGCCAGCACCTCGGCCATCTGCGGGCGCAGGGCGCCGACTTCGACCAGCTTGTTCAGGTTGAACGGCTTCTTGGAAAATTTGCGGATCGACATCAGCGGTCCGTCGATCGCCACCGGCCGTACCGCGACGTTGACGCGCGAGCCGTCGAGCAGGCGCGCGTCGCACATCGGATGCGCCTCGTCGACGCGGCGGCCGACCGCGGAGACGATCTTGTTGATGATGCGCAACAGGTGCGCCTCGTCCTTGAAGCGAACCCCGGTCGGCTCCAGGATGCCGCCGCGCTCGACATAGACGCATTCGTGGCCATTGATCAGAATGTCGTTGACCGTGCCGTCCTTGAGCAGCGGCTCCAGCGGGCCGAGGCCCGTCATCTCGTCGAGAATTTCCGAAACGAAGTCGTTGAGCTCCTGGGTGTTGAGCGCCAGCCGCTCGACCAGGACGTATTGCGACACGAGCTGCGAGATATGGTTGCGGATTTCCTCTTCGGGCAGCTTTTCCAGCGCTGAGAGGTTGATCTCCTCGATCAGCCGGCGGTGCAGGCGCACCTTGGCGTCGAGCAGCTTGTCGGAGAGAAGCGGATTCGAAGCCGTCGGCGCGGCGGGTTCCGGAGCCGCGGCTTCGGGAAACACCGTCCACGACACATCCTCGAGCGGAGACTCATCCGCCGGCGCAAGCTCCGGAGCGGCGATGCGGCGAGCTGAAAATCGGCCTGCCATATTCGACCCTACGATCGCGCCAGTGAGAGCTTGAATTTCTTGGCGGCGGCGGCCGGCTCCTTGGCGGCCTTGCCGTCGGACTGCGGAACGATCAGCTTTTTCAGCTCCGCCGTGATCTTGTTGCCGGGTTTGATCTCATTGAGCGGCACGCCGCGATCGATGGCCTCGCGCACCAGGCCGTAGTTGTTGGGAATAGTCGCGCGGAATGCGTCGCCGATTGCCTGCTCGATGTCGGCACGGCGCAGGCCATGGGCAAACAACCGCTGCTCGAAGCGATTGATCACCACCTGCGGCTTCGGCCCGTCACCGAGCCGCTCGCGCACGGCCTCGACGAGCTGCCGGGCGTGGCGCAACCCCGGTACCGTTGCCTCGGTGACGATGAAGAGCTGGTTGGAGCCGAGCAGCACGCTGTCGGTCCACGAGAACCAGGTGCGCGGCATGTCGAACACGACGTAATCGAAATGCGACGACACGAGATCGAGGAGCCGCGTCACCACGTCCGGATCGAACGAGCGCATCTCGGCCGGCCGGTTCGGCGCCGCGACCACCGACAGGCCGGACGCGTGCTGCGAGATCATGACTTCGAGCAATTGGCGGTCGAGGCGCTCCGGGCGCGGCTCGATCTCGCCGAGATCGAGCCGCGGCTCGATGTCGAGATAATCGGCGCAGGAGCCGTGCTGAAAGTCGAGATCGACCAGACAGGTCGCGGTCTTGCCCTGGGCGCCGGAGTTGAGCAGCAGCATGGCGGTCTGCACCGCCAGCGTAGTGACGCCGGCGCCGCCGACAGCCGGCAGGAAGGTGAAGATCTGGGCTTCCGCCGTCTCGGTCGCCGCCGGCTTTTTGGCGACGCGCGCGCAAGTCTGCGCCAGTTCGACAGGCGGCACCGGCTTGACCAGAAAGTCCGCGATGCGAAGCTGCATCAGCCGGCGCACCACGGCGCCGTCGAAGCTTTGGATCACCGCAACGACCGGCGGCCAGGTGCCGACACGGGTCACCAGCCGCTCCAGCGCGGCCATTTCGGATTCGTCGGAGGCATCGACATCGGCGACCACGACGGTTGCGCCCTCGACATCGATCTCCGGGCGATCCGCCAGCCGGCCGTTGATGACGTCGAGGCCGATCTGCGCGCTGGCGCCGAACGTGGCGCGCGCCGTCGCCTCGAATCCGTCGTCAGCGGTCAGAATGACCACTCTGGCCTGGATTCCGGGAGTGATGGCGCGACCGATACGCATGTTCAGGTTTGGCGTGTGGACACGGCGATTACTGCGACGCCTGCTGCGGCGGCGCGGAGACGACGGTGGTGGTTGTCGTGGTCGAGCCCGACCCAATGCCTGGCGCCGGCGCCGACGGGGGCGGCGCGACTTGTATCGTCGCCGGCGTCTGGTTGCCGGACTCGATCTGCATCGGGTCAACCGGCTGCGTGACGTTGTTGGTGCGGTAGCGCTCGACTGCCGACTGCATGCGCTGGCCGTTGGCGGCGAGATTGGTATTAGCGCTGCGGGCCGGCCACGGATCGATCGTCTGCATCGCCGCGTTGGCGGCAACCGAGTCGCCGCCTCCCAAGGTCACGCCCTCGCGGTGGTCGAAATACATTTCCGAGCAGCCGCCGAGCATCACGGTAGCCACGATCGCCGCGAGTCCAGCCCCGATGAGCCGAAGCGACGCCGCTGGATTCCCGCTCGCGCGGAAATGAGCGGAGCAGGAGTCAGTCCTTGACCGACACATAGACGCCTCCCTTTTTCGGCAGATCGAGAATGTGACCGACATACGGGCGGTTGAGTGCGCCGGCGGCGAGCCGCACCAGCCCCGGGCTCACCTCGGCCTTGCCCATCAGGAAAAAGTCGATGTCGTTGCCCGGCTCGGTGCCGTCGAGCGGCGTGTGTGCGACCGTGGTCGGCGACATCGGCCGCACGATATGCGGCGTCACCAGGATCACCAGATCGGTTTCGTTCTTCTGGTATTGGCTGGAACGAAACAGGGCGCCGAGAACCGGCACGTCGCCGACCCATGGCAACTGATCTTGCGCAGTGGTGCCGGTGTCCTGCAACAGGCCGCCGAGCATGAAGCTCTGGCCGTCGCGTAATTCCAGCGTGGTTGCGGCCTTGCGGGTGATCAGCCCCGGCACCGAGGTACCGGCGACCGTCACCGAATGGGCGGCATCGATCTGACTGACTTCCGGCTTGATCATCAGATTGATCATGCCGTCGCGCAGCACCGTCGGAGTGAACGAAAGTCCGACGCCGTACGGCTTATAGGCGAACGACACCACGCCGAGCGCGCCGGCTTCCGGGATGGGAATCTCTCCACCGGCCAGGAAGCTGGCGGTATCGCCGGACAACGCCACCAGATTCGGCTCGGCGAGGCTGCGCGCGAGGCCTTGCTGCTCCAGCGCGTTGACCGCGATCTGGACCCGGTTCGACAGCTGGCCGAGCAGAAAGCCGTAAGGCGACGCGCCCGACAGCACCCCGGCGGCGACGTTACCCGCCGTCGAAGACAAGGGAAGCTGCGGCGCGCCCGGAAAAGGCGGTGCCTGGTTGTTGGTCGTGAGTTGATCGCCGACATTTGCCAGCCCCGAGTTGCCGAAATAATTCCACTGCACGCCGAGCTGGCGGCTGGCCTGGCGATCGACTTCGATGAACCGCACTTCCAGCATCACCTGCTGCTGCTGCATTACCTGCACGGTATTGATGACGCTGTTCGGATCGGGGACGAACTGCCGCGCCATCATCACCGCCTTGTCGAGCGTGGCGGCGTCCGGCGCGGTGCCGGACAGCATGATGCGGCCGTTGATCGACGACACCCTGATGCGGCCGTTGGTGAACTGCGCGATGTCCGCAACCAACGGCGAAATGTCGAAGCTCACTTCAACGTCGAAAATGCCGACCGGCTTCTTGTCGGAGTCGTACACCGTGACGCGCGTGGTGCCGCTCTTCTTGCCGAAAATGGACAGCCGGTGATCCGTGAGCGGATTAACGTCCGCTACCGACGGATCGCCGACCACGATATCGGCAATGCTTTGTTCCGTCTGCACGTCTTGCGATTTGCCGAGCGTAACAGACACCGGTTTGGCCCGCATCGATCCCACGACGGCGACGTGCTCCTGCGCGTGCGCCGCAATCGTCAGCGGCGCCATCGTGCTCATCAGCGCCGCCACGACGGCTGCGCCGCCGTGCCGTGTCAGCGCCCGGATGATGCCGGTCCCGTGCCGACCACGACGGATGCCACCGGCGATGTTATGTTCGTCTTTGTATTGGCTGTTCACGTCGGCCTCCCCGCCGCTGCTTGTTGTCCCCGAAATTTCGTCCCACTTGTCCGCCCCCAAAATCTCATTCGTGCGCCATCCGCCGCGCCGGAAGCGCGGCCGAAGGCGCATTCTCTTTGTTGTGTTCGACCGGCACGCTGTACTGATCCAGCGATATTGCGTCCTTGGACACGCGTGTGACGACGACCGTCGCAAACCGGGACGTGCCGTGCGGCCCCGCCTTGTTGGCCAGGTCCAGCGGCGAAATCTGCCGCGTCGCGTCGTCCTTGACCTCGCCGGCCTTGCGCAACAGCAGCGACAACGTGCCGACCATGGAGGCGAGCGCCAGTTTCTGCCCGCCCATCTCATCGACTTCGAGCGTCACCGCTCTGGCGACGAGAGGTTTGTCGGCGGTGTTGTCGGCCATCTGATCGACGCCGAGCACGCGTACGTCCTGCAGCACGACGTCGTTGACCGAAACCTTTTTGTCGCCCGGCCGCGTCAGCACGACGTCGACGTGATCGCCCGGCAGCACGAAGCCGGCGACGCCGCCCACGTCGTTGACACGGATGGTCACGGCTTTCATGCCGTTTTTGAGCAGCGACGACAGCGTGCCGCGCTGACCGGGCCCTGTGATGTTTGACGCCAGAATTGGTTCGTTGACCGCGATCGGGATCAGCACGACGCGCTTGCCGGCGGTCAGTTCGACGATTTTGGCAAACGCGCCTTGCGGAACCGCGTTATCGGGCCACGGAATTTCGCGCAGCGATGACGACGTGATCACGTCGCCGAATTTCAACGGCTTCGATGCAACGACCAGAGTGTGCGCTGGCGGCGCAGCTTTTTGCTGCGCCGCCAGATCGCGCATCTGTTGAGCCGCCCTGTTGTCAAGCCAGGCATTCGCCAAAAAGACGGCGAGCAGTCCAAACACGACCGCGAAGCCGACCATGACGACGGTGCTGGTACGCACGCCTGTCCCCTGTTGACGCCGAGAACTCGTTTATCTCGAAGCGAATTTGGAGCGGCGGTGGTGTGGAATTGGTGAAATTAAGGCGCGTTCTCGGCCTATGCTGAAGATTACTTGAAGCGGTATTCTTTATGCGCGGTGTATCGGTTTATTTGAATCGCAGAGATAACCTTTACGAATTCGCTCGGCCGCGCGCGCCGTGGCGATGTCGCGTTCGATAGTCGAGCAACGGCGCGCAATTTCGGGCGGCGTGCCGCGCGTCGCGGTGTTTCAGCGATGCGTGCGATATTTAACGATCGCAGTGACGCCTCGTTAAGGACGTGCGGCGGTTACGGGGCGGTAACGATGATCGGACCGTCAGGAATCCGCGTCGCCACGGGTGAAACGGCCGAATTTCAGATTTGCTAAGCAAACCATTTCCCTGGGCCGTAGACGCAGCACTGCGACGCAAACGCGCTCAGCGTACGACCAGGGATGGAACGCGACAATGCGTGAGAACCTCGTAGGCCTGGCTGCCGAGCAGCAGCCGCGAGATGCCGCGCAGGCCACGCGATCCCATCACAATCAGATCGCATTGTTTGTCGTTCGCGGTACTCGTGATGCCCTCGGCCGGATAGCGGTCTTTCACGTGGACGCAATCGGCGGAGACGCCCAGCGCCTTGGCTTGTTGGGCGGCGGCGGCGAGAATGCGATTCGCTGCTTTAGCCGCGATGCCCTCGAACTGACCGATGGGATCGGGCCGGCCTTCGCGCGCCTCCTGGGCCATGTCGAAGGGCGACCACGGCTCGGTGACGGTCACAACGGTGACCCGGGCACCGACACGTTTCGCCAGCTCCAAGCCGTGCTCAAGAGCCTTCGTTGCCAATTCCGATCCATCCGTTGCGATCAAAATATGCTGGTACATCGATCACCCTCCGCCCGGTTCGGGCCTACCCGGCGATATCATAGCCCAAACGCCGCGATTTGCAGGCGTCGTCCTCACTTTCGCCGGTGCAATTTTGGTTGGGGCAACGCCATAAGCCGGCCGGCGGCGTGGCTGTTCCTGGTCCGCAAAAGAAGAAGCGAGTCTATACGGTCAAGAACCCGCGCGGCACCGCGTGGAACGGCTCGATTCCGGTTTCGGTAATCAAGACCATTTCGCCGGTCTGCACGCCCGCCATGCCGTCCTTCGTGACTACGTTCGGCTGGATCACCACCACCATGCCGGCGCGAAACGGTTCGTCAGGCACGTGCGCACTCGGGCGGCTCTTCGAGCCGAGGATTGGCGGCAGGTAACCGCCGCCATAACCATGCAGCAGATCGTCAATGATGGTGAAGCCGGCTTGCTCGATGACGCCGGCCGCCTCGATCACCTCGCGCGGAATGGCGCCGGCCTTGAGCACTGCCGCTACCGCGGCGAATGCCGCATCGGCGGCGGCGTGCAGGTCGCGGTAGAGCTGCGTCGGTTCGCCGCCGAGCGCGAAGCTGCGCAGTACCTGTCCGGGATAGTCCCAGAACGCTGCGCTGATTTCGGCAAACACGATGTCGCCCGCCGCCACCTTGCGGTTGGCGGCGAACTGGGTCGGCACGCCGAGCTGCGGTGCGGCCATCGGGGTGACGCCGATGAAATGAATGACGGTGGTGCCGCCGAACGCCACATAGCCGCGCTCGACGACGTCGCCAAGTTCGCGCTCTGTAAGTCCCGCACGCAGCCCATCGCGCAGCGCCAGCATGCCGCGGTCGGACAACGCCGCGCCGATGCGTAGCCAATCGATCTCTTCGGCCGATTTTACTTGCCGCAGCCGCACGTAGGCACGGTTGAGGTTGGTGATCATGCCGAAACGGCCGGAGAGCGTGGCGTGTTGCTCGAACGTCATCGGCCCAATCACGGCGACACGGCCGTTCTGCGCCCCTCGCCGTTCGAGCACCTCGATGGCGGCGCCGATCGACGAACCGCCGCCCCAGACGACCTTGGCGCGCGATGCGATCCTGCCCGCCAGCGGGGCGTGATTGACGTGCTGCACGAACATGGCGTCGGCCTCACCGAGCGTGAACACGCCGACCGCCTCGGTCGTCACCGGCCAGCCGGTGAGCCACTGCACGGCGGAGCCGAACCGATTGGCCCCGTAGAAGATGAGATGATCGGCGCCGGCTTCCTTGAGCAGGTCCGCAACGGCTGAGCGGCGCCGATCCATCTCGGCGTCGGAGAAATGCGGGTATTCGGCTTCGTGGATGGCGCGAAGCCGCGACGGCAGGGAGAAGGGCGGGATGGTCATCGGGACAGTCTAAGGGGCTGGGCTTGGCAAATCCATTTTGTTAATCCACTGACCGCGTTTCCCGGGCGCGGCGCAGCACGGAGCAAAGCGAAGTGGTGCGCCGCGGACCCGGGACCGTTACAAACGAGAGACTATTAAGGTCCCGGACCTGCGGTGCACCGTTCTGCTTCGCTGCACGCTGCACCGCGTCCGGGAAACGTGAGCCATTTTCCGGAGAATTGCATGCCATCGTCCTTGATCGACTCTGCCGTATTTCGCGACATCTTCTCGACCGAGGCGATGCGGAAGGCTTTTTCCGATGAAAACCGCGTGCAGAAATATCTCGACTTCGAGGCCGCCTTGGCGCGCGCCCAGGGGCGTCTCGGCGTGATTCCCAAAGAGGCCGCCGAGGAAATCTGCCGGCATTGCAATGCGTCGGAAATGGATTTTGCCAAGCTGAAGACGCAGACCGAGCGTATCGGCTATCCGGTGCTGCCGGTGGTGCAGCAGCTCGTGGCGGCGTGCCGCGACGGGCTCGGCGAATGGTGCCACTGGGGCGCCACCACGCAGGACATCACCGACACCGCGACCGTGCTGCAGATCCGCGAGGCGTTGGCGCTGGTCGAGGCCGAGATCGACGGCATCGCCGACGCGTTGGCGGCGCTGGCAAAAAAATACCGCGACACGCCGATGGCCGGCCGCAGCAATCTGCAGCAGGCCGTGCCGATCACCTTCGGCTATAAGATGGCGACCTTGCTGGCAGCGTTCGAACGGCACAAGCAGCGGCTTGCCGAGCTGCGCCCGCGTGTGCTGGTCGGCGAATTCGGCGGCGCCGCCGGCACGCTGTCGTCGCTCGGCGGCCGCGGCCTCGAGGTTCAGGCCGAGTTGATGAAGGAGCTGAAACTCGGCCAGCCGGCGATCGCCTGGCACACGGTGCGCGACGCCATCGCCGAGGTCGGCTGCTTTCTCGGCCTCGTCACCGGCAGCTGCGGCAAGATCGCGTTCGACATCAAGCTCTTGATGCAGACCGAAGTGGAGGAAGTCTACGAGCCGTTCCACGAAGGCCGCGGTTCCTCCTCCACCATGCCGCAAAAGCGCAACCCGATCTCTTCGGTCTACATCACTGCGCTGACCTCGGTGGTACGCCAGCAGGCCGCAGCGCTGCTCGACGCCATGGTGGAGGACCACGAGCGCGCCACCGGGCCGTGGGAAATCGAGTGGATCGTGCTGCCGGAGATTTTCTGCTACGCCGCCGGCGCGCTGGCGCAGACCAGGTTCGTGCTCGCTGGCCTGCAGGTCGACGCGAAGAAGATGCGCAGCAATCTCGACATCACCAAAGGCCTGATAGTGTCCGAGGCGGTGATGATGGGGCTCGGCCCGCATCTTGGACGGCAATACGCGCACGATCTGGTCTATGACATCTGTCGGCAGGTCGTGGCGACTGGCCGACCGCTCGCCGAGTTGCTCGCCGAAAACAAGGAGATCAGCAAGCACCTCGACCACGCGGCGCTGGCGAAGCTGTGCGACCCGGCCAACTACCTGGGCGAAGCCGGTGCCATGGTCGATCGCGTGCTGGCGGCGCGCGGACGGTAACGCGAACTGGAGAGATTTTCATGCCAATCAGCGACAAGCTTAAAGCCCTGATCAGGTCCGCCTGGGATGACGGCGCTCCGTGCCTGGTGGCGACAGCGGGGCCGAACGGTCCCAACATCTCCCCCAAGGGCAGCATGGTGGTGTTCGATGACGACCACCTCGCCTACTGGGAGCGCTCGAAGAAGCAGGCACTGGAAAACCTCGGCCAGGACAACCGCGTTTGCGTGATGTACTCGAATTTCAAGGCGCAGCGCGACGGCGTGCTCGAACTCTGGCTTCCTGCGCTTCTACGGCACCGCGCAACTATACGAGAATGGACCGGTGCACGACGTCATCTTCAAGCTCTTGCTGCCGCGCGAGCAGACCCATGTGGGCGCCGACACCGGCATCGGCGTGCTGATCAAGATCGAGCACGCAGCCGATGTCCGCGGCAAGCCGCTGCCGTAACCGGCTGCGCTACGGCGCCGCGGGTGGCCGCCGGCGAATGACGAGCATATAGCCGATAGCCGTCGCGCAGCAGCCGAAGAAAATAACCGTGAACAGCGCCATCAGCCGATTGGCCGGGTCGGCGGCGTACATGAAGATGCCGCCGGCAACGAACAGCAGCGAGCAGACTTCCAACAGCCACAGGGCTCGCGGGCCAAAGGCACGTGCTTGCGATGTCGAACTCTCGCGGAATGACATCGCCTCGCCGGCAGGCTGCAGTCGCGCGACCTGACGGCGTGCCCAGACCGCGTAAAAGACGATGGCAAGCGCCGCGACGGCGGCCGACAGCATAAAGGCGTGAGTGCCCGATGTGGCAACGATCGCCACCAGCATGACCACGTAATAGGTCTTAACCTGGCGTCGCATGCGCTCGAAGTCCTGTTCCGAGGCAAGAACATAACCGCGGCCAAGATAGCCCCACGGAAAGAACAGCTTTTGGCCGTTCTGTGCAGTCTTGAAGCTTCCGCTGGTCAGTCCATCGAAATAGCCCATCGGCTTCCCCTCTGGCGATCGGCCCTGCGTAGCAAGACGGGCTCGGCCGCGCCAGGGGCGCGCCGAGGTGACCTCGCAGAATCGCTCCAATCTCTATTGACAATATATTGTCACTATGACAACATGGAACCATGAACTCCGCAAGCAATGCACAAACGCTGGTGCGGATCATCGTGGCCGATATCTACGAACTCGCCGGCCGGCTGCGCGACTGCGGCGAGGCGATCGCCAAGACTGTCGGCCAGACCCAGGCACGCTGGCAGGTGATGAGCGCGGCGGCTTCGGAACGGCCGCACACGGTGCCGCAAATCGCCCGCGTGCTCGGCGTCACGAGGCAGAACGTGCAGCGCATCGCCGATCTGTTGGTCGCCGAGGGAGCGGCGGAGTATCGCGACAACCCGGACCACCGCTCCTCGCCGCATCTTACCCTCACCCGGCGCGGCCACTCGACGCTCGAGCGCCTCACCAAGGCGGCCGGCGGGTATCACGCCCGCATCGCCAGAAAGCTTTCGCCCGCCGATGTCGTTTCGCTGCAGCGCGGCCTGCGCCGGCTGCTCGAAGCGCTCGATAGCATTGATCCCGTCAACCCCAGCAAACAGGAGTGATTGTCATGGATACGAACACGATCGAAGAATGCATGCGCGCAAGCTTCGCCGATACGCCGTTTCCCAAAGTGGTCGAGCGGCTGGTCGGTGCCGGCGTAACGTCCTACACCGCCGACCTGATCAAGCTGCGCAATACCTATTATGACGGTGGCGGCGAGGCGTTCGATGAGCCGCTGCCGCTCAAGCACGGCCCGGCGATTGCGCCGTCGTTCGACGGCCAAGCCGTAATGGGTACCGTCAAAGCCATTCAGCGCGGCGAGATCGGCTACGCCGAATTCCTGCGCCGCATCATGCACTCGGGGTGCTCGCGCTACGAGGTGTTCATCGGCGGCCGCAAGGCGATGTATTTCGGCCGCGACGGCGCGTTCTATACGGAGCCGTTTCCGGCGGGGAAATAAGAGGGCCGCGGCTCACCCCCACACCAGCCTTGCCGTTTCGAGAATGCGCTCGAATTTTCGCCACTGGTCTTCCTCGGGGATCGAGATGCTGTCGAGGCCGCCGAAGCCGCATTGCGGGCTGAGCGCGAGCTGCTCGGCAGGCAGATGCTGCGTCGCCTCGCCGATGCGCCGGCGCAACAGATCGAGGCTTTCCAGATCGGCACGCTTGGTCGTCACTAGCCCCAGCACCGCGACCTTGCCCTTTGGCATGTAGCGCAGCGGCGCAAAGCTGCCGGAGCGCTCGTCGTCGTATTCGAGCAGGATGCGATCGTGCTTGAGCTGCGAGAACAGCCGCTCGGCGATGGCGTCGTAATGGCCCTCGCGATGCCATTGCGGCATCACCTTGCCAGTTGCCGGATCGATGGTGCGCGGATTGCCCTTACACAGATGGATGCCGAAGGTGACGCCGTCGAACCCCACGATCACGGCATTGTCGGCGGCAATCGAGCGCGCCAGGTTCTCGTCCGGATCCTCGCCGCGCGAGCGCATGCGATCGAGCGACACCTTGTCCACATAGGCGGTGTAGCCCGGCGCATCGATCTGGATGTAGCGGCAGCCGGCCGCCACCAGCCCGGCGATGATCTGCCGCGTGATCGCCACCACGTCGGTCATGAACGCATCCATATCGGGATAGACGGCGGTGGAATTCTGCCAGTCGAAGCGCTGCGAGATGCGATCGGGGCTCAGCACCGTCACCTTGACGGGTTTCGTGGCAACTCTGCTGGAAAATTGATATTCCTCAAGCGGCACGTTGCGGATGAGCCTGAGCCGCTCGACGACGCGACGCCGCGTCCGGATCGCCGGACCCGGCGCGCTGAAATTCTGTTCGGCGCGGATCATGGGCGCCAGGCTGACGCCTTCCATCGATTTGTCTTCGGCGGGGACCTCAAAGCCGGACACCGACTCGCTGAAGCTTTCCTGGAAATTGCGCCGCCGCAGTTCGCCGTCGGTAAGGATCGGATAACCAATCGCTTCCTGCCGCGCGATCACATGACGGATCGCATCGTCCTTGGCGCGATCGAAGACCTCGTCGGAGGCTTCACCGCGCTTGTAGGCCTCAAACACGCGCCGCAACTCGGACGGCGCGCACAGCCCGCCGACCTGATCGACCCGCAGCTGTTTCAAATCCGGCTGTTTCAACTCCTCATCCGTCGCCACCGCCGACATGATTGACCGCTTTCTTCAGTTTTTGATTTGCAACCCGGTGACGTGGCGAAGCCGGAGTGGCGGACGAGCCGACGCGTCGTTCCTGGATTTCGCTGCGCTATCCGGGCAATGGCTATGACGCCGCAGCTTGCGCCTTCTCGTTCGTCCCGGTTTCCGGCATCAGCGCCGCGGCCTTGAGACCTTCCTGAACTTTCGGCACCGTTGTCTTCACGTCGGTAATCGGCAGGCCGTGGGTCGGTGCGATCACCCTGACGTCGAGCCGCGCGATCAGATGATCGAGCCGGTCGCAATAGGCGTTCATGTCGGCGAACTTGGTCCAAAACAGCGCCAGGTCCGCGAAGGTCGATGACACGTCGGGCAGATCGAGCGACACCGCCTCCTCGGCGACCAGGCCGCAATGGCCGTCCTCGTGATAATGGCTGTAGGCAAAGCCGTCGCCGGGAAACAGCACGCGCTCCTTGGTGTCGAAGCCCCAATAGGTGGTGCGCAGGTCGCGGATCACCGGCTCGACCGCCATGAAAGTGCGGCCGCCGAGATCGATCTCGTCACCCTCCTTCATCCAGCGCATGCGGTGTTCGTATTGCGGGAAGGCGAGGTGGTAATCGGAAACGTCGCCGACCAGCAGCGCATCGGGGTGCGTCTTGAGCACGCGGCCGAGTCCGCCGCAATGCGGCGTTTCCTGATGGGTGACGAACAGATACTTGAGCGGCGCGATGCCGCGCGCGAACAGCTCATTCATGTGCCGCTCGATCACCGGAAAGTCCTTCGGGTGCCCGGTCTCGACCAGGATCGAAGCGTCGTCGCCGGCGACCAGAAAGGCGGCGTTATAGCCGTGATAGACCTTGCCCTTGTGGCGCTGCGCCAGACAGTCGCCGATCCAGAACACGCCGGGCGCAATCTCGCGCGGCATGCGCTGCGCAACCGGCGTATCGAGCATGCTTTTGATCGCAGGCTTATCCAGCATGGTCGTTCCTCCCCGAAGGGCTTCGTTTCGCTTACCCTACGCTGCGAGCCTATCCGCGAAACGGGCCGATGTCAGCACCGGCATCTGTGGTAGAAGGAGCGGCGCGCGCCGAGCCGCGGCAACGAGAATGGAGGAAGCCAGTGGACGCCAAATTCGGGTTCTATGAGAAGGGCGGCGTCCGCATACGCTATGCCGAGATCGGCTCGGGCTTCCCGCTGCTGGCGATCCCCGGTGGCGGCCTGAACTCGCGCATCATCAACTGGCCGACCATGGCGGTGATCAACATCATGGAGGAGTTCAAGAACGACTTCCGCGTCATCACCATGGACCAGCGCAATGCCAACAGCGGCGAGTTGACCGGCCCGATCCCGGTCGACGATCCGTGGGATGCCTTCGCCGACGACCAGCTCGGCGTCATGGACCATCTCGGCATCGATAAATTTTTCTTCTTCGGCAACTGCATCGGCGGCCCGTTCGCCATGAAGCTGATGCAGCGCGCGCCGCAGCGCGTGGCCGCCGCCATTCTGAGCCAGCCGGTCGGGCATCGGCCGGACCATCCGGATTACATGTACGATTCCGGCAAGAATGTCTGGGCCAAGGAGTTCCTGGAACGCCGGCCCGATGTGCCGATGGCGACGATCGAGAAATATCTGCACAATCTCTACCGCGTGCAGCCCGACTTTGTGTACAGCGTCTCGCGCGAGTTCGCGAAAACCTGTCAGACGCCGATGCTGGTGCTGCCCGACAATGTGACGGCGCATCCGCTGCAGGTGTCCATCGACATCGCCTCGCTGGCGCCCAACGCTGAGATTACGGTGTTTCCGTGGAAGGAGCCGCCGGAGCTGAAGGCGCGCACCATCAACCGCGCGCGCACGTTTTTGCAGCGGTTTCAGACGATGTAGGCACGTTGTAGCCCGCATGAGCGAAGCGATATGCGGAGTCGAAAGGCAGCTCGCGCGCTGTCCCGGATTTCGCTTCGCTTATCCGGGCTACGAATTAACGCTCTTCATCGCGCGATACATAGCGCGAGACCGCCACGCTCTTGTCGCAGGCCTTGAGAAAATCATCGAGCATGCGGTAGTGGCGCTCGACCACGTTGCGGCCGGACAGGATGCAGCCGTAGCCCGGCGCCAGCGTTTCGATATCGTATTTGTCGAAAATGGCGCCGATGCCGCGGCGGATCGAATCCGTCGGCGCGCCCTCCAGCCACCAGTAACGGGTGTTGAACATGAACGAGCGCACGTCGGCAAGCGAGGTGGCATCGTTGTCGGCTTCGGTGACGAACCATGGCCCGGTCGCGCTGTCGCGCCAGACGTGGGTGAACAGATCCGAGGAGAACAGTGTCTTGGTGGCGTGGTCGTAGAGCCAGCGCGTGGCGATGAGCCGGATCGGCGCGTTCATCACGTCGATCAGGCGGCCGCCCTTGCCGAGCGAAATGGTGTCGGCGCGGCTCACCGCGGTGACCTTCATCGACTTGAGAGTGTCGCGGCCCTCGGCCTTGGCACCGAAATCGAACCACAACGCGGCGTCGATGTTGCTGGTGTAGCAGGTTTCGACGTTGAAATGCCCGGCGAAGCTCTCGACGTTGTTGATCGACATGAACTCGTTGAGCCGCAGCGGAAACATCGACAGCGGCAGGCCGGGTTCGATCAGCTGTTCGATCTCGCCGCGGATCGCGGGCTCGTCCTTGCCGAAGCCGGTATCGATCAGCATGGCGGCATCGGGCTCTCGCAGCAGATACGAGTTCGCCACCGAAAAGCCGCGCGCGCTCGCCGGATAAAAGCTGACGCGGCCGTCAAGCGGGTAAGAGTGCTGGAGAGCGTAAAGCCGATCGGCGGCTAGCGTGGCGATGCCGCCCGCCATCCCTGCCGCCGCGCGCGCCTCCCCAGGCGTATGTCCAGATACGTCCTGCACCACGTCCATGGGGCCAGCTTATCGGTCCGCCGCGGTGAAGGGAACTGGGCTGGCGGGGCTCTTCGACCGGGCGGGCGTTGCCGATCTGGCTTCGGTGAAACCGGCGCTTCACCGACCGAGCGTCCGGCCGACCCGGAATCCGAGGTTGAAATACAGGCTGCCGGACGTGATCAGAAGGCGGCTGCCGGAGCGGACCGCTGCCGGAAGCACGTTAAAGGTGCCGCCGCGGGCGACGCGGTTGTTGCACGTGGTGCCGGCAGTCCACGCCGAACCGTCCTGTGGCGCTCCCTGGTAGCTGGTGTGAACGCAATCCTGAACCCACTGCCACACATTGCCGATCATGTCGTAAAGCCCGAACTTGTTGGCGGGAAAAGAGCCGGCCGGAGCCGGCGCCTTGCCGTTCCATTGGCCGCCGCAGCCTATGCAGTTGGCGTTGCCCGCACCGACTTGGCTGCCCCACGGATATGGAGTCTCACTGCCGGCGCGCGCCGCATATTCATATTCGGCTTCTGAAAGCATCCGATATGGCTTGCCGGTCGCCGCCGACAGCCATGCAATGTAACGTCGAGCATCATCCCATGTCACATTGATCAGCGGCTGATCGCCGCGTCCGAAGCCGCCATCGCTGACGTGAGGATCGCAGTCGCCGTGCGCGACGCAAGCATCCCAGTCGGCGAACGTCACCTCGAACTTGGACACAGCAAAAGGTTCGGCGATCGTGACGTTGTGCTGCGGGTCTTCGTTCGGTTTATGCCCCGCCTCGGCGGAGGGCGACCCCATCATGAATGAGCCGGCGGGGACGACGATCATGTCGGGGCAATCCGTACACTCCTGGAAGGAATCCTTCGCCTTGAGCGCGACCTCCTGCGCCGCCGTGAGAGGATGCGCGTTGGCCAGCGCGTAGACGCGCTCCTTCAACCAGGCCTGCTGCCACCAGCCGACGACCGCCGCCAGCAAGACCAGCGCGCAGAACACGGCAAACGCCTGCGCATAGCGCACGCGCCGACGCACCAGCTTCGATTTCGCAAGCTGCACTCGTTGTGCTTGCTCGCTGGCGCCGATGAAGGTGCGCACCAGGTCGGTGATCGCGGGAGCGTCGGATTTCCTGTTTTCGATGCACGATTTCGCCGCAGCAAGATCGTCGCCGCGCAGCAGCACGGATTCCGGCTGGCCCCGTGATTCCCAGCGCGCCGCCGCCTCGCCAAGACGGGTATGCTCGCGGATCCAGTCGATGTCCTGACGCAAAGCGTCGGCCAGTTGGGCAAGGGGCCGGTTTATCCCCAAGCCGGTGTCGAAGCGTATGTATTGCCGTTTTTGCAATTCCTGCGGGATATCGGCCGGGGCCACGGACTTGAAGATCACCGGCAGGAGCCGCTTCGATTGCGCGGCAGCCTTCTCAATCTCCCACTTGCAGCGCCGCGAATTTATCGACTCCGGCGACAGGATGAAGACAATAGTGTCTGCTTGGGCGATGAGGCCGATAAGCCGGGCCTCCCATTCCTCTCCGGCGGCGATGTCGTGGCGATCGAGAAATGGCGCAAATCCGGCCAATTGAAGCCCCGCGACGACCTCCTCCGCGAAGTCACGGCTGTCCCGCCTCGAATAGGAGATAAAAACCTTGAGCGCTTCCGGACTGCGAGCTTCTGCCATGCGCCTCTCGACACCTCATGCCGATCAGCAAATTATCGCAATTTCCCGCAAGCGAAAATGCGGCCATTTCACCTTCAGGAGGCCGCTGACGGCGCGGCCGGACGAGAACGCCGCTATTCGCATTTCGAGGACTCGGCACAAGCGAGAACGGACCGCGGCACCCCAGCGCTAAGCTCCGGCCGCGGCCTCCTCCACAGACCTCCCGGAGTGCCGGAGACCCTCAGGCTTCGTCAAAGAGAGGCTGGGTCTTCCCAGAAGCAAGCTTCTCAAAATAGTGACCGGCGTCAGTTATCACAAATCGGCAATGACCCTCTGCAGCATTTGTTGAACTTTTGCCGCAGCATCCTTTAGCTGGCGGTTATCGATCGCCTGCATGGAGGCGACTGGATCGATGGCCGCAACTTCCGTCTGATTGGCTGCAAGCTCCTGTACGACCACGTTGCAAGGCAACATGGTGCCGATCTTGTCTTCGAGCTGCAGCGCTTCATGGGCAATCTTCGGATTGCATGCCCCCAAGATCCGATAGTTGCGAAAGTCGACGCCGATCTTTGCTTTCAGCGTCGCCTTGACATCGATTTCGGTGATGATGCCGAAGCCCTCGCGCTTGAGCGCCTCGGTTGTGCGCTTTACAGCCTCCTCGAAGCCGACCGGCAGCGTCTTGTTGAAATAGTAACCCATGTTCGCCTCCTTTCATGCGCGAACGCCAGCAGCATCAGCACGCTTTTCGAAAACTTGACTCGGCTGGCGCGGATATCACGGTTGCGCCCGGTCAGGCGGCCGGACGTTTGACCTTGCCGATATCAAGGAATTTCATCACCGCCTTTTCGTAATAGGGCTCGGTCGTGCCGCTGCGCACCTTGTGCAGAAAGTATTTTTCGAACGCCACCTTGGCGACGTGAACCCAGCGCCCGCTCGACGCCCAATTGACGTTGCGCGGGGGATTTTGCGGCATGGCCACAAACGCCACCCCGGAATCGCCGAAATCGGCAAGGCAGATCGCATTCCAGGTCGCTTCATGGGTAGGCTGCGCGCCGCGAACGAGCTGGCCGATGTTGAGCGCGGTCGCCGTCACCATCGACTCGATCATAAATCCGGTCTTCGGCACGCCGACCGCAACGGGAGTCTGTTCGACCGGCGCAATGGCGATGCACACCCCGACGCCAAACGCATTGGGGAATTTCGTATTGCGCTGATGCTTGTCGACGATGACGAACCCGCGTGGATTGACCAGCCCGTCAATGCCGCGCAGCGCCGCGACTCCGCGAAACGCCGGGAGCATCATGGAAAACTTGAAGGGTAATTCGTGTGTTTTCTTCGGCTTGCCGTCCTCGTCGACTTCGGTCACGCACAGCTTGCCGGGCTCGACTTTGTCGACCTTGGCGTTGGTGATCCATTTGATGTGATGCTGCCGAAACTCCGACTCCAGCAGACCCTTGGTATCGCCCACGCCGCCCACGCCGAGATGTCCGATATAGGGCTCGGCGGTCACAAACGTCATCGGCACCTTGTCGCGAATCCGCCGCTTCCGCAGATCGGTATCCATGATCATGGCGAATTCATAGGCGGGGCCGTAGCAGGAGGCCCCCTGCACCGCGCCGACGACGATTGGACCGGGATCCTTGCAGAATTCATCCCAGCGCCTGCTGGCCACCGCAGCATGGTCGACGTCGCAGACCGAGCTGGTGTTGTTGTCGGGCCCGAGGCCGTCGATTTCGTCGAAGGCCAGCTCGGGGCCGGTAGCGATGACCAGATAGTCGTAAGTCAGGGAAGATCCGTCGCCGAGTTCGACGCGGTTCTCTTCCGGGTAGACGCGCTTGGCGCCGGCGCCATTGAATTGCACCCCGTGCCGGGGCAGCACCGAGGCGAGATCGATGGTGATGTCATTTTTCGAGCGCCATTTCACCGCCACCCACGGATTGGAAGGCGTGAACTGAAAGAATGGCTTGTTGGACACAAGCGTGACGCGGTCTTCCTTGCGGACCGCCTGCCTGATCTCGTAAGCGGATGAGACTCCGCCGATGCCGCCACCGAGCACGACAACGTGAGCCATGTGTTCCTCCTAAGTTTGAAAGACCCCTTGCGTCCGGCGGACAGGGCTCTGTGCATGTTAAGGAAACCAACTCGGGCGATCGCTCGCATTGATCCGCGTCAACTCAACCCGACCGGGCTGGATTTTGGCATCAGGCCTTGCCGGTCGGGGATTCGAATGCCGGGCCGTCTTTCAAACCGAGTCTGCGGAAGACGATGGCGGCCGGACAAAACCCGGTAAATGTCGACTGCAGCAGATTGGCTCCGACAAAGAGCGTGAGAATGAGCCAGTAGGGACTGACCAGCCATGCCAGCGCAAGGCTGATGAGCAGCATGCTGCCGGCCATCATGAGCACTGCACGATCGACGTTCATGGCGAACCTCCTGTTACTGTCCGGCGACAAGCCCCAACGCGGCCGGCGGATGTCGTCCGGTCCGCCATTGACTATATATTAGAATCTTCGTATATTCGCAACTATGAAAATACGGATTGCTGACATGCTTGCGGCGGCTGATGAAGCCAGCGGCCTGCTGAAGGCCCTGGCCAACCGCCACCGCCTGTTGATTATTTGCCAGTTGCTCGACCGCGAACGCTCCGTCGGCGAACTCGCCGAGTTTCTGAAAGTCCGCGATTCGACGGTGTCGCAGCATCTGGCGCTCTTGCGAAAGGACGGCCTCGTCGCCACGCGCCGCGACGGCCAGACCATCTGGTATTCGATCGGCAGCCCACAGGCGCGCGAACTGGTGCAGACGCTGTACCGGGTTTATTGCGCCGCGCCATCCGCAGTCACCCGTAGGCATAAGTCCGCGCGAGCGGCGCGGCGGCTGCAGCTTGCGCCAAATCAATGACGAGGCCGCCTGCGGGACCTAAGAGGCAGCGGAATTCGATGGATCGACGATGTCAGGAAAACTGCTGAGATACTCGGTCGTGTCGCTGGCGATCGCGCTGACGCTGTTGGCCCGGCACGCGCTGGCCGAGGAGACTTTTACCGTCGCGTCACAACAGATCGCGGACGAGAAGGCTGTGTTCGCGACGGTGGAAGCGGCCAATATCGAGCCGGCGCGGGCCCGCATCGGCGGTACGGTGGAGCAGCTTGTCGTGCGGCAGGGCGATCGTGTCGAGCGTGGCCAGGTGGTCGCGACGGTCATCGACGAGAAGCTCGCATTGCAGTTGAAGTCGCTCGATGCGCAGATTTCCGGGCTGCAGGCGCAGCTCGATAAGGCCAAGACCGATCTCGACCGGGAAAAGGATCTGTTCGCCCACGGAACGGCCGCCAAGGCGGCGCTTGACGCGACACAGACCGCCTTTGACGTGGCCACCAATGCCTTGAAAGCCCGCATCGCCGAGCGCTCGGTGGTCGAGCAGCAGGTCACCGAGGGCAAGGTCCTGGCGCCGACTGCGGGGCGCGTGCTGACCGTACCGGTGACTGCCGGGACCGTGATTTTGGCAGGTGAGCCGGTCGCGACCATCGCCGAACAGAATTTCGTGCTGCGTTTGCGCGTCCCCGAACGCCACGCCCAGTTTCTCAAGGCCGGCAATCCGGTGCGAATCGACGGCGAATACCTGGGTAAAAGCGGCGCACAGTTCGGCACCATCAAGCTTGTCTATCCGACGATTGAAGACGGCCGCGTCGTTGCCGATGCCGCTGTTGCGGACCTCGGCGATTATTTCGTCGGCCAACGCATCCTCGTGTGGATCTCCGCTGGCGAGCGCACCAGCATCATCGTCCCGGCATCATTCATCAGCACACGTTTCGGCATCGATTACGCTCGCGTGCGCAAGGATGCCCACACGGTGATCGATGTGCCGGTTCAGCGCGGGCGCGCGCTAGCGCGGCCGGACATGCCGGACGCGCTTGAAATCCTTTCCGGGCTGCGCCCTGGCGACGTGCTGGTGCGACCGTGAAACTTGGACTGTCTGGACGACTGACCCAGGCGACGATCCGTTCGCCGCTGACGCCGCTGTTCCTGTTGGCGGCGCTCGCGATCGGCCTGGTTGCGCTTCTCACCATTCCTCGCGAGGAGGAGCCGCAGATCAGCGTCCCCATGGTGGACATCCGGGTCAACGCCGACGGGCTCAAGGCGCCGGACGCGGTCGAACTGGTGACCAAGCCGCTTGAGGAAATCATCAAGGGCATCGACGGGGTTGAACACGTCTACAGTCAGACGGTCGACGACCGCGTGCTGGTGACGGCGCGTTTCCTGGTCGGCACCAATGCGGACGACGCCATCCTGCGCGTCCATGAAAAGATTCGCGCCAACCTCGATCGCATCCCGGTCGGCATTCCCGAGCCGCTGATTGTCGGCCGCGGCATCAACGATGTTGCGGTCGTGGTGCTCACACTGTCGCCGAAGCCCGAAGCCGCGGCGCGCTGGACCGACAAGGATCTCTACGAGCTCGCCGAAAAGCTGCAGGCCGAACTGGTCAAGACCGACAATGTCGGCCTGACTTATATTTCCGGCGGTAGTCCGCAGCAGATCCGCGTCGAGCCCGATCCGGAAAAGCTGGCGCTTTACGGCGTCACGCTGCAGCAGCTGGTCGACAAGGTGCGAGGCGCCAATCGCTCGTTCCAGTCCGGCAGCGTGCGCGATGACGACGTGATGCGCAATGTCGCCGCCGGGCAGACGCTGACGGGCATCCCCGACATTGGTCTTTTGCTGGTGACGACACGCGACAATCGTCCGGTCTATGTCCGCGACGTGGCCACGGTGGTTGTCGGCCCGAGCCCGCAGGAACACCGCGTCTGGATGGAGATGCCGGGTGCGCAGGGCCATTGGAATCGTGCGCCCGCGGTCAGCGTCGCTTTCGCCAAGCGCGCAGGCGCCAATGCGGTGGTGGTCGCCGAGGATCTGCTGGCGCGGCTGAAGAGCGTCGAGGGCAGACTCATCCCTGCCGACGTCAACGTGACGGTCACGCGCGATTACGGGCAGACCGCGAACGACAAGGCCAATGAGCTTCTGTTCCATCTGGCGCTGGCGACGGTGTCGATCGTTGTGCTGATTGCTCTGGCGATCGGCTGGCGCGAAGCCCTGGTAACGCTTGTCGTTATTCCGACCACGATCCTGCTCACGCTGTTTGCCTCGAAGACAATGGGCTACACCATCAATCGTGTCAGCCTGTTCGCATTGATTTTCGCCATCGGCATCCTGGTCGACGACGCCATTGTGGTGGTCGAGAACATTGCCCGGCACTGGGCGATGAAAGATGGCCGTACGCGGATGAAGGCCGCGGTCGAGGCGGTGGCGGAGGTCGGCAACCCGACCGTGGTCGCCACGCTGACCGTGGTGGCGGCACTGTTGCCGATGCTGTTCGTGTCCGGCCTGATGGAGCCTTATATGGCGCCGATCCCGGCCAACGCGTCGGCGGCCATGCTGTTTTCGTTCTTCGTCGCCATGGTGATCGCACCCTGGCTGATGCTCAAGCTGCATCCGCAAGGCGACGCACTGCACGAGCACGAGGCCGCCCATGGCGAAGGCTTTCTCGGCCGGCTCTATCGACGCTTCGCGGCACCGGTCGTGCGCAGCCGCCGCAATGCATGGATTTTTCTCATCGGCGTCGGCGTGGCGACGCTTCTCGTCTGCATGCTGTTCGTGACCAAGAGCGTCACGGTGAAGCTTTTGCCGTTCGACAACAAATCGGAAATGTCCGTGGTGATCGATCTGCCCCGGGGTGCGACGCTCGAGGACACCGAAAGGACGCTGTTTTCCATCGCCGACGTGGCGCGCCAACTGCCGGAAATCCGTTCCATCGAGACCTACGCGGGGACGCCGGCACCGTTCAACTTCAACGGCCTGGTTCGTCATTACTATATTCGCGAAGCGCCGGAACTTGGCGAGCTGCATCTTAATCTGGCGCCGATCGCCGAGCGCAACCGCGCCAGCCACGCCATTGCGCTCGATCTGCGCGCGCGGCTGAAGACACTGCGCGTGCCGCCCGACACGGTCGTGCGCGTCGTCGAGGTGCCGCCCGGTCCGCCGGTGCTGGCGACGCTTCTGGCCGAGGTCTATGGGCCGGATTCGACGACGCGGCGCGCCGTGGCCGCCGAGGTGAAGAAAATCTTTGCGTCGATTCCCTATATCGTCGACATCGACGACTCGATCGGCAAGCCGCAGCCGCGGTTGCGCATCTCCATCGATCAGGATCGCCTCGAATTTTTCGGCGTCGAACAGCGCGATGTTTACGACACGATCCGCGCGCTGTTCGGCGGCACGACGGTCGGCTATTCCTATCGCGGCGAGGGTCGCGATCCGATCGAGATCGTCGTCGGGCTGCCCAAGCGCGATCTGTCCTGGAGCGAACTGCTTGCGTCAACGCCGATACCGGCCAACAGCGTGCCCGGCAACAAGACCGTCGTCGAACTGGGCGATGTCGTGCACGTGACCAACGAAATGGGTTCGCCGACGATCTTTCGCCGCGACGGCCGCTTCACCGATATGGTCATGGCGGATCTCGCCGGCGCCTATGAGGCGCCGATCTACGGCATTCTCGATGTCGACAAGCGGATCGAGGCCCACGACTGGGGCGCGCTGGGAAAGCCGACGATCCGCTTTCACGGTCAGCCCGAGGACGAAAGCAAACCTACGGTGTTGTGGGACGGCGAATGGGAGATCACCTATGTGACCTTTCGGGACATGGGCGCCGCCTTCATGGTAGCGATGCTCGGCATCTACTTTCTAGTCGTGGCGCAGTTCGGCAGCTTCAAACTGCCGCTCGTGATCCTGACGCCGATTCCGCTGACGCTGATCGGCATCATGCTCGGCCACTGGCTGTTTGGCGCGCCCTTCACCGCGACCTCGATGATCGGCTTCATTGCGCTCGCCGGCATCATCGTGCGCAACTCGATTCTGCTCGTCGACTTTATCCGCCACGGCGCCGGCGGCGGAAAGACTTTGCGCGAAGCACTGCTGGAAGCCGGGGCGGTGCGCTTCAAACCCATTCTGTTGACGGCACTTGCCGCCATGATCGGAGCAGCGACCATTCTGGTCGATCCGATCTTCCAGGGTTTGGCCATTTCGCTGTTGTTTGGGCTGGCGTCGTCAACCCTGCTAACCGTCCTGGTGATCCCGGCAATCTACGTCGCGCTGCGCGACCCGGACCGGATCATCGGCGAAGGAGAACCGCACTCCAGCGATGCTTGAGGCTCTGGGCCGGCGCGCCGGCCTGAGGCGGCTGCTTCAGACGCCGAGATATTTCGACTTGGTATCATGATCGTCGACAAGCTCGGCCGGGCGGCAGTGGTGCACGATCTGGCCTTTGCTGAGAATGTAGATGCGGTCGGCATGGCGCAGCACGAAGGCGAGCTGCTGCTCGACCAGCAAGATCGAAGTGCCGGTCTCCTTCAGGTTCTCCACCAGCCGGCCGAGTTCGCGCACCATGAGCGGCGCCAGGCCCTCGGTCGGCTCGTCCATCAGCAACAGATCGGGATTGCCGACGAGCGCCCGGCCCGCGGCCAGCATCTGCTGCTCGCCGCCAGAGAGCTTGTTGGCGGTCTGGCCAAGCCGCTCGCGCAGATTGGGAAACAGCGCCGTCATCCGCTCCAGCGTCCAGCCGCCGATGCCGCGGTTGCGCGCCGTGACCTGCAGATGCTCCTTCACCGACAGCGAGGCGAAGATGCGCCGGCCCTGCGGCACCAGGCCGACGCCGAGCCGGGCGATGCGATGCGCCGGCAGCCGAGTGATATCTTTGTCCTTGAACGCGATGCGGCCGCTGCGCGCCGGCGTGAGTCCGATGATCGAGCGCACCAAAGTGGTCTTGCCGACGCCGTTGCGGCCGATGACGGCGACTACCTCGCCGCGCTCGATCGCCAGCGAAATCCCCTGCAGGATGTGACTCGCGCCATAATAGGTGTGGACGTCCTCGACCTTCAGCACGGGATCATTCCGTTCCCAAATAAATGTCGGTCACCTGGCCGTTGGCGCGGATGGCGGCCTCGTCGCCTTCGGCGATCAGCCGGCCCTGGTGCATGACCGCGATCCGGTCGGCAAGCTCGAAGGCCACGTCCATGTCGTGCTCGATCATCAGGATCGTCATGTCGCGCGGCAGTTCGCGCACCAAGGCGACGACGCGGCGCGTCTCCGCCGGCGACAGGCCGGCGGTTGGCTCATCGAGCAGAAGAAGCCGCGGCTTGCCGGCGAGCGCCAGCGCGATCTCCAACTGGCGCTGCTCGCCGTAAGAGAGCGTGCGCACGATGCGCGACGCGGAATCTGCGAGCCCCCACCGATCCAATAGCCGGACTGCCTCGTCATAGTAGGTTCGCTGGCGTGACGGCGGCTGGAACAATTGCAGCCGGTGCCCGCCAATGCCGCCGAGCGCGAGCAGCGCGCTGTCGAGCACGCTAAGCCGCGGAAACAGGTTGGTGATCTGGAAGGTGCGGGCAAGCCCGAGCCGCGCGCGCCGGTCGGGCCGCAGCCGCGTGATGTCGAGGCCGAACAACGCGATCCGGCCCGCCGACGGCATGACGTTTCCCGAGATGGTATGAAACAGCGTCGTCTTGCCGGCGCCGTTGGGGCCGAGGAGAACGCGGCGCTCGCCCACCTCAATATCAAGCGAGATGTCGGACACGGCGGCGACGCCGCCGAAATTCTTCGACACATTGTCGACGGCGAGCGCGGTCATTTTTCGGCCCGGCGTTGGCGGAATTCGACGAGGAGCCCGATCAAGCCGCGCGGCGCGAACAGAGTCACCAGTACGTAGATGATGCCGAGCACAAGCACCCAATGCTCGGTCAAGGAGCTGATGAAATCCTCGAGAAAGACGATCAACGCGGCGCCGATCGCCGGACCGAGTAGCGTTCCGGCGCCGCCCAGTATCACCATGATCAGCGCCTCGGCCGACTGCACCACGTAGAGATATTCCGGTCCGACGAAACGATTGTAATAGGCGTAAAGCGCGCCCGCGATCCCGGCAAAAAAGGCGGCCAGGACGAACGCAACGAACTGGTAGCGCCACACGTCGTAGCCGAGCGCCTGCATGCGCGATTCGCTCTCGCGAATGCCGCGCAGCGCGCGGCCGAACGGCGATCTGACGATGCCGACGAGCAGCAGAGCGGCGATGCCAACGATGAGCAACACGAAATAATAGAACGCCGTCGTGTTATCGAGCGAGAAGCCGAAATCGGGGCGCACGACATTGGGCATGCCGTCATCGCCGTTGGTGAGCGTGCGCCAGCCGAAGGCGACGCTCCACACCACCTGAGAGAGCGCGAAGGTAATCATCAAAAAATAGCTGCCGCGGGCGCGCAATGCGAGCGGCGCGAACAGCCCGCCGAGAACCGCGGCGGCGGCGAGCGCCGCCGGAAAGGCAAGGCCGCTGCTTACGCCGGCCTGCACGATCAAGAGCGCAACCGTGTAGGCGGCCACGCCGAAATAGGCGGCGTGGCCGAGCGAGGCGAGCCCGGTATAGCCGAGGAGCAGATCGAGGCTCATGGCGAACAGCGCGAAGATCAGCATCTTGGTGGCGAGCGCCACGCTATATTCGCGCGAGAATTCCGGCAGCGCGACGAGCAGCACGAGAGCCGCGATCGCACCGGCGATGGCCCACAACCGCGCCGTCATCGGCGGCCGAACAGGCCGGTCGGCCGGATCACCAGGATGACCGCCATCGGCACGAACACGGTGAACAGCGCGAACTGCGGAAAGAACGTCTTGCCGAAATCGTCGATGATGCCGACAAAAAGCGCGCCGGCGAGCGCGCCGCGCAGGCTGCCGAGCCCGCCGACGATCACCACGACGAAGGCGAAGATCAACACCTCGAAATCGGCGCCGGGATAGAGGCTGAGCACCGGCCCGGCGAGCACCCCGGCGAGCGCCGCCAGCGCCGCGCCGACCGCGAAGACCAGCGTAAACAGCAGCGAAACGTTGATGCCGAGGGCGCGCGCAATCTCCGCGTCGTCGACGCCGGCGCGCAGCATGGTGCCGAGACGCGTTTTTTCCTGGAACCACCACAACGCGCCGGCGACCGCGAGGCCCACCACGATCAGAAACAGCCGGTAATACGGATAGGAGTAGTATCCCATCGGGACGGAGCCCTGGAAAATGTGCGGCACGTTGAGCATCAGCGGGTTGCCGCCCCAGATCCACAGCGACAGGTCGGAGAAGATGAACAGAAAACCGAAGGTCACAAGCGTCTGCGGCAGTTCATCGAGATGAAAGCGGCGGAGAAAGAAGCGTTCGATGACGGCGCCGAGTAACGCGATGGCGGCCACCGCAACGACCAGCGCAAGTACGAAACTGCCGGTGAACTGCATCACCGTCAGCCCGATGTAGCCACCGACCAGATAGAACGAGCCGTGCGTCAGGTTGAGGATCTTCATCAGCCCATAGATCAGCGACAGCCCGGCTGCCAGCAGGAACAGCAGCATGCCGAACGCGACGCCGTTGAGGATGTGAATGACCCAGGTCATTGATGAGTTATGTCATTGTTGAGTTATGTCATTGATGAGTTATGTCATCAGACTACATCGAGACCGATCCGTCAGATGCCGCCCGGCGCCGGCAAACGGCGCCGGGCGCGTCCTGCGCCTACTTCTTGGCCAACAAATGCGCGCAATCGGTCAGCGAGCCCTTGGAGTCCTTGTAGCTGTATTTGAATGACTCCAAGTCGGCCTCGGTGAAGGGCCAGAACTGATCGACGTTCGGATAAGACGCGATCGGCACATTTTGCGGCTGACCATTCACCATCTCGACCTTGCGGATATACATGGTCTGAATTACCTGGCCGTATTTATCCAGCGAGATCGGGCCCTTCGGCGAATCGAACTTGACGGCCCGCAGCGCGGCCAGGAATTTCATCTTGTCGGAAATGTCGCCGTGGAGCGCATCGATGGCGTCGACGATCGCGTGCGCGCCGACGTAGCCGTTCGGGCCCTCGTTGGCGGGCAACGAATGCATGCGCTTCTGGAATTCGGCGACGAAAGCTTCGTTCTCGGGCGTCTTAATCATCGGCGTATACAACAGGCTCGAATACATGCCGAGCGTCGCGTCGCCGAGCTGCGACAGGTTCGATTCGAAAACCAGCCCGCCGTAGATGTCCATGACTGGCAGTTTACCCTTGAGCCCGAAATCAGAATATTGCCGCGCCAGCCGCAAGCCGTCGGCGCCGGGCTCGAACGTCACCACCCCATCCGCGTTGCGGTCGAGGTTGGTGAGATAGGGGCCGAAATCAGCGGTGCCGACGGGCGGCCATTCGGCCTGAATCACCTTGCCGCCGAGTTTGCAGAACGCCTGCGCGAAAGAGAAATGCACGTCGATGCCGCCCGCATAGTCGGAGCCGATCGTCACCACCTTGCGCCAGCCGTTCTTGTAGGCCCACTCGGCCGCCGCCGATGCGACCGAGCGGCCGTTCTGCGAGGTACGTACCATGTACGGATTTTGCAGCGGGCCCGGCATGGTGAGTTCGTCGACGCCGGCGTCTCCGGACAGTACCAGCGGCGTCTTGCTGTCGCGCGAATAGGCATTGACGGCGAGCGCCTCGCCGGAGCTGACGATGCCAGTGAGCACGGCGACCCCATCGCTCTGCACCAGCTTGCGGGCCTTGGTCACCGCGGTGTCGGGCTTGCTCTGGGTGTCCTCGACGATCAGCTGAAGCGGACGGCCGCCGGCCTTGTTGCCGACCTTATCGAAATACATTTTCAGGCCGGTCAGGGTCTGCTGGCCGTTTTCGGCGAAATTGCCCGACAGCGACAGCAATATGCCGATCTTGATCGGATCGGCCGCACGCACCGCAATGCCCGAGACACCGAGCATCAGTACGGCGACGCTCGCAATCGCCGCGGCGCGCCAGCGCCGCAGCGGCAATTTTTGATTTTCGCGCGGCGGTGCGGCCGTGACCCCGAATGGCACGGTGTGTTTGCTCGTCATGACGGCTCCTCCCTTGAACCTGCCGCGTGGCGTACTGCCCGCTGCGGCGTTATGGCGATAACGGCGAGACGATCAGGCGCGATGAGTTGGCAATGCGAGAGCTACAGCGTCTCCCCGCTCCACTTTTCTTTTTGTTGCCGCGCGTTGGTCGCGCATATTGACCGGCAAGGAAACGATACACCGGCAACCGATAGCTCGCCAGCCGCCAGTGCGGCGCAGTCTGTCGCAGCGTCGGCCTTTTGCTATAGTGGCGGCAACAGGCGAGACAAACCCTTTGCGGAGGACACGCTATGAGTGTGACCGACACGCCGATCAAGACAGCGTCGGGTGAGCGTTCGTATGACGATATTCGCGCCGCCTGGCGCGCCGCCAATCTGCATCCGCTGTGGGAAAACGCGGCCGCGCACAAGGTGCGCGACGGCGGGCCGGCGCCCAACCATTGGCAATGGCAACAGATACGGCCTCTGGTTGACGATGCCATGAAGGTCGCGACGCCGGCAGCGGTCGAACGCCGCGTGCTGACGCTGACCGACACATCCGACGAGAGCGGCGCGACCACCACGAATCTGACCACGGCGCTGCAAATCCTTTTGCCCGGCGAACGGGCGCGGCCGCACCGTCACACCATGAATGCGCTCCGCTTTGTCATCGAAGGCAGCGGCGCCTCCACCATTGTGGACGGCAAGGACTGTCCGATGGCGGAAGGCGACCTTGTCATCACGCCGGGCTGGACCTGGCACGAGCACGTGCACCGCGGCAATGCGCCGATCATCTGGCTCGACGCGCTCGATGCTCCGCTGCATCGCTATCTCGGCACCGACGTATTCGAGCCCGGTCCGGCGCATGACGTACCGGAAGCGGCCGCGGATGCCGCCTACGCCTTCGCCAATCTGGTGCCCGAACTCGGCGGCGAGACGCCGGCCTTCTCGCCGGTGTTCCGCTATCCGTGGGCGGCGGCGCGCGAGGCCGTGAGCAGGGCGCCGCGAGGCAAGGACGGTGCGCGGCGGGTGCGCTACGTCAATCCGCTCACCGGCGGCTCGACCATGCCGCTGATGGATTGCTACCTGACGCAAATCGACAAGGGCAGCGAGACCATCCGCTTCCGCACCACCGCCAACGCGGTGTGCCTCGTGTGCGAGGGCAGCGGCACGACCCGCATCGGCGATGACACCGTGACCTGGAACGTGCACGACGTCTTCAGCCTGCCCCACGGCAATTGGATCACGCATCGGGCGAACGAAACCGCGACGCTGTTCGTGGTCACCGACCGCGACGCACTGCGCCGCCTCGATCTGCTCAAGGAGCAATACGGCAACGCGTTCTGAAGCCGTAAAGCCCACCCGGAAGCTCATGGAACAACACCGATGCATGGTCTGACGCGGCGCAAATTTCTGGCCGCATTGCCGCCGCTGCTTGTGCCGATCGGAGCCCGCGCCGAAACAGCGGAGAATTATCCCACCCGTCCGGTCACCGTCGTCGTGCCTTACGCGGCGGGCGGCGGCCTCGACGTGGTGACGCGGCTACTGGCGCAGAAGCTTGGCGAGCGGACGGGAAAGAACTTTATCGTCGAGAATCGGCTGGGCGCGGGCGGCGTCATCGCCGCCGGCTCCGTCGCCCGGGCGGCACCGGACGGCTACACCATCTTCTCCGGCAGCAGCACACAGCTCGCCATTCAGGTGACGCTGCACAAGGCGCTGCCCTACGATCCGGTCAAAGATTTCGTGCCGATCGCGATGGTGGCGAGCGTGCCGTTCGTGCTGGTCGTGAATCCGTCGCTGCCGGTGCATACGGCCGGCGATCTGGTCAAGCTCGCCAAGGAGAAGCCGGGGCAGCTCTCGTTCGGCTCAAGCGGCGTCGGAGGGCCGCCGCATCTCTACATGGAGCTGCTGCAGACCATGACCGGCACCAAGATGGTGCACATCCCCTACAAGGGCACGGCGCAGGCCATCGTCGATGTGGTCGCCGCCCGCGTGCCCATCCTGATGTCGGACGTTGCGCCGGCGGCGCCGCTGATCAAGGCCGGCAAGGTACGGGCCCTCGGCGTCTCGTCGACCACGCGCGTCGCCGCCTTGCCCGACGTGCCGCCAATCGCCGACAACGGCGTGCCCGGTTTTGACGCCGTGGCGTGGCTCATGCTGGTCGCGCCGGCCGCCACGCCGCCGGCGATCGTCGACATCCTGCACGCCGACCTTAAAGCCATCGTGGCGGCGCCCGACACGCAGCAAAAACTCGTCGCGTTCGGCGTCATCCCGATCGAACTCGCCGCCGGTGCCGGCGCTGCGCGACTACGTCAAGGCGGAAATCGGGCGCTGGGGCAAGGTGGTTGAACACGCCGGCCTCGCCGGCTCGGAATAGCGCCGCGTAAAGTCGCCATCTCAACATCGCGCTGCAGTGCAACCTGCGCTGTGACGCGCATCACCGATAAACCGCCGCGCTCGTGGCAGGGTCGATTGCCCTTAGGTCCCTCTAATGGGCAATTCCTCCCTGACTTGCCCGGCCGGCAGCAATGGCGGCCGGGCTTTTCATGCTCCGGGCAGTCCGCGCAAAAGCCGGCATCACGGTTTCGCAATTCGCGCAGGCCGCCCGCGTGATGGCCGTGTATCATTCGTGCGAATACCGCATGCGAGTAACGGGCCGCGCTTGAACAGGCCCGCCCGGTCGAGGCGAGGAAACGATGAATGAACTGAACATCAGCCATCTGGTCGATAATGCGCGGCTGCGGCCGTTTCATTTCTGGCTGACGTTCTGGTGCCTGCTGGCGATGATGGCCGACGGCTTCGACCTGTTGAACGCCAGCATCGCCGGTCCGGCGCTGATCAAGCAATGGGGCATCAGCCGCGCCGCGCTCGGCCCGGTGTTCAGCGCCAGCTTGGCGGGCTTTTTCGTCGGCGCGCCGTTCTTCGGCTGGCTCGGCGACCGCTTCGGCCGGCGGCTGGCGATCATTTCGGCATTGTTCTTCATTGGCGTGACCACATTTGCGTGCGCCTTCGCGACCGATCTGCAGGAGCTGTTGTGGCTGCGGTTCCTCAGCGGCCTCGGGCTCGGCGGCGTGCTGCCAAACGTCATCGCGCTCTCCGCCGAATTCACGCCGAAACGGCTGCGCGCCACCATGCTGGTGGTGATCGCGATGGGCATTTCGCTCGGCGCCGCGGTGCCGGGCCTGGTCGGCGTCACGCTGATGCCGACCTATGGGTGGCCGGTGATATTTGTCGTCGGCGGTATCATTCCGTTCGTGGTCGGACTGTGCATGCTGTTCGCCGTCCCGGATTCGATCAAGTTCATGGTGCTGCGCGGCGACCGCGATGCGGCGGTGGCGCGGCTCGCCCGCAAGTTCAACCCCGCGCTGACCGTGGCGCCGGGCACGCGGTTTCTGCTCGATCAGGACGAAGGCAGCGCGACGACGCGCGGCTCGCCGGCCGGGCTGTTTCGCGGCGGCTGGGCCCCGGTCACGGTGCTGGTGTGGCTGATCTTCGTTCTCAACCTGATGGCAAACAACCTGATGAACGCTTGGCTGCCGATGATCGTGCAGACCAGCGGCCACAGCGTGGCGCAGGGCAGTTTCGCCGGATCGCTCTATCAGCTCGGCGGCACGATCGGCGGCCTTTGCATCGGCCTGTCGATCGATCGCTTCGGCCTGAAGGTTCTGACGATCGTGTTTGCGATCGGAGTTCCCGTATTGGCGTTTGCCGGGACGCCCGGGCTTTCGGATGCCGTGCTGCTGACGATGGCCTTTTTCTCCGGAGCCATGATCGTCGGCATGCAGAACGGTCTCAATGCCGGGGCCGGCCTGATCTATCCCACGGCTTTGCGCGCCAACGGCGTCGGCTACGCGCTCGGCATCGGCCGCATCGGTTCGGTCACCGGACCGCTGATTGGCAGCCTGCTGACGAAACTCGGCATGTCGGCCTCGGCGTTCTTCTACGTCGCCGCAATCGGCCCGCTGCTATGCGCGATCTGCTGTATCTTTCTGCTCAACCAGCTGCGGCACATGAAGCAAGACGCGACGACGGCATCGCCGGCGCCCGATGCGCAACGACACGCGGCGACGGGTTGATCTGCCGCGCGGGTCCTGCGGCGGAAATCACTCCGCCGCCGCAGCCTTGGCCGCCGCCTGTTCGCGCACGAACTTGTCGAGCGTCAGGTGATCGACCTTGCCGGAGCCGAGCAGCGGCAGCTTGTCGAGCACGATGACTTCCGACGGCAGCATCAGCTCGGAGGCGTGTTTGCTGCGCGCATAGGCCTGAAACTCGCCACGCGTGGCGCCGTGCTTATCGGTGATGAGAATGAGGCGCTCGCCCTTGCGGATGTCGGACACAGCCGCGACCGCGGACGTATTGTCCGGCCACAGCTCGGCGGCCAGCATTTCGACGGCGGCGAGCGAGACCATTTCGCCGCCGACCTTGGCGAAGCGCTTGGCGCGACCCTTGATGGTGATGAAGCCTTGCGCGTCGATCGAGACGATATCGCCAGCGTCATGCCAGCCGTCGGGCGGCGGTTCGAGTACCCCCGGCTTGTCAGCGCGCAGATAGCCGAGCATCACGTTCGGGCCCCGCACGTAAAGCCGTCCACCCTCATCAACGCCGTCGACGTGTTCGAGTTTGGCCTCCATGCCGGGCAGCAGCCGGCCGACGGTGCCGAACTTGTTGAACATCGGCGTATTGAGGGCCAGCACCGGCGAGGTCTCGGTCAGGCCGTAACCTTCGAGCACGCGCAGTCCGAATTTTTCCAGATAGATGTTGCGCGTCGATTCACGCACCGGCTCGGCGCCGGCGATCACGTAGCGCAGCGAGCGGAAGTCGTACGGATTGGCCATGCGCGCGTAGCCGTTGAGGAACGTGTCGGTGCCGAACAGCACGGTGGCGCACACCCCGTAAACCAGCTCCGGCACGGTGCGATAGTGCAGCGGCGAGGGATAAAGATAGATCGGCACCCCGGAAATCAGAGGCAGCACCACGCCGCCGGTGAAGCCGAATGAGTGGAAGATCGGCAGTGCGTTGAACAACTTGTCTTCGCGGCCGAAGTCAATGCGGGCCGCGCATTGCGCCACGTTGGTCAGAATATTGCGGTGCGACAGCACGACGCCTTTGGGCAATCCTTCGGTTCCTGAGGTGAAAAGGATCACTGCCCAATCGTCGGGCTTGCGTGCCACCAGCGCCTTTTTCCAATGCAGCAGGCCGCGCAGCTTGTCGAACGTCGTGATCGTCGTACGCACGTCTTCCAGATAGACGACGCGCACCTGCTTCTGAATTTGCTCGACGACGTGTTCGAGTCTGCCTTTCTCCACGAAAGTGCGCGAGGTCAGGATCGTGTCGATCTCAGCGGCGCGGCAGGCGCCCAGAATGCTGGCGGCGCCGGCGCTGAAATTGATCATGGCCGGGACGCGCCCCGCCGACATCACCGCGAATACCGTGACCACCCCGCCATTGGAGGTGGGCAGCATGACGCCGAGTGCGCGACCTTCGAGCGCCAGAGGCATCAGTTTGGCGCCGAGAATTGCGACCGCCTGCAGAAACCGGCGGTAGGTCAGCTTCCCGCTCAACGGATCTTCGATCGCCGGCCAGCTGAAGCCGTGAACCTTCGCAGCCTCGATGAGGTCGTCGATGACCGTGCGATCCGTCGGCGTGCTACGGTACGCCAGGTTCGACATAATCTCATACAGTGCGGCGCCGGCGGCCTGCCGGCGTTTGCGACCCTTGAGTTGTTCGTCGATCTTGAGCTTCACCGGCTCGAGAACATTGATTGTTATTTTTGGAAACCAGCGGCGCCGCACCTGCGACCGCGAGAGCCGGCTGAAAATCGTCGCGTCCGGCCCATCGATGTGCACCGGCACCAACATCGCTTCCGACTTGTCGGCGATCATCCCGGCGCCGTCGTAGATCTTCATCAGGCTGCCGGTGACGGTGATGCGGCCTTCGGGAAAGATCACCAGCATGTTGCCGTCGTCGCGCACCGCATTGATGATCGTGCGCAGCGAAAACGGCTTGAGCGGATCGAGCGCCATGGTGCGCACGAAGTGGAGAAACGGCTTGATCCACCAATGCCGCGACATCGCCACGTCGACGGCGAACACCGGCGGCTTCGGCAGCAGCGACATCGCCAGCGGCGGATCGAGGAAGCTGACGTGGTTGAGCGCAATGATGGCATTGTGCCCGGCCTTGGCGAGGTTCTCACCGCCTTTTACTTCGAGGTGGAAGAAGGCGCGGAACACGATGGAGAGAAAATCGGTCATCCAGTTCGCCGGCATGGTGAAGCCGACGGCGACCGCGACCAGGAGGTTGGCGATGCCGATCATCACGAACAAGGCCGGCACACCCAATCCGAGGGCCTGCAACACACCCTGGATCAGTGCACCGACGACCATGAAAGCGGCATTGAGCACATTGACGCCGGCGACCACGCGGGCGCGGTGATCGGCGCCGGCCCAGGCCTGCACCGCCGCGAAGGTCGGCACGACGAACAGGCCGCCGCCGATGGCCAGCCCGGCAAGATCGACGACGATGCGAATGCTGTGCGGCGCGGCAAAGAAGCCTTCGATGCCGATCACCATTGGGGGGGCAACGAAGCTGTGCGCCATCCAGCCGAGATCGAGCGCGAACAGCCCAATCAGCACAGCACCGATCAAGGTGGGCAGAAGGACGATGCGCCCGGCCGCAAGCCAGGCGGCAAGGCCGGAACCAACTGCGACCGCCACCGAGAACACGGTCAAAAACACCGTAATCACGCCGTCGGTGCCGTGGATATTGATGTGACCGAGCGGCAGTAGCAGCGACAGCACCAGCGCGCCGACCAGCCAGAACCAGCTCACCACGATGGCGCCCCACCACAGCCGCGCATCGGCACGCAGCTCCTTGATGAGGTCCCAGGTCGACGCGAGGACGTTGCGGTTGATCACGAGATTGGGCGCGCCCTCGCCGGTTCGCGGAATCAGCAAACTGGCGAGCCAGCTTGCCAGCGCGGTCAACAGCATCAGCCAGGCGAAATGGACCGGATTGCTCTCGCCGTTGGCGGCGATGCCGGCGACGATGGTGCCGATCAGAATGGCGAGGAACGTGCCGCCTTCGATCAACGCGTTGCCGCCCGGCAGTTCGGAGCGCGCCAGATGGTCGGGCAGAATGCCGTATTTGACGGGGCCGAACAGCGAGCCAAGCGTTCCGAACAGAAACAGCGCGACGAACAGCAGGACAACCGAATGAAA
Organism: uncultured Alphaproteobacteria bacterium; assembly: GCA_963729965.1. GTDB lineage: Bacteria > Pseudomonadota > Alphaproteobacteria > Rhizobiales > Xanthobacteraceae > BOG-931. The sequence continues at coordinate 1,292,029 of CAVSPX010000001.1, read as the reverse complement.
GCCGAAGCCGATGACGGCGAGCGCCGCAGCACCCATTTCAACGAGCTTGATGCGCTGCGCCATCAGCGCCTTGTCGTAACGGTCGGCCAATTCGCCGCCGAGCCCCGACAGGAAGAAGAACGGCGCAATGAACACGCCACCGGCGAGCGTGATCAAGGCCCCGGATTTGGTGCCGGTGATTTGCGCCGCAACCAGAAAGCTCAATGCCGCTTTGAGAAAATTGTCGCCGAACGCGGCGAAGAACTGGCAGAAGAACAGAGGCGCGAACTTGCGCCGCGTCATCAAGGATTTGAACATTGCGCTCCCGCCGTTTCCTTGCCGCGCGCCCGGCTGCGTCGCGCGGTTGCACACAGTCTAGACGGGGTCGCCGCCATTCGCGACCCGGTCGCCCCTTCGAATCATATTCGCAAATATATACAAACGTTTAGCGTGCATTGAAGGGCCGAAGCCAAACGCCTATCGTGCTGCGCCACGGCCCGATCGGCGGCGTGCGCGGCCTGACAGCAAGACCATAACAAAGACCATAACAACAAGGATTCCGAACGATGAAGCTCAAGGATCAGGTGGCGGTTGTGACCGGCGCCGGGCGCAATATCGGCGAGGAAATCGCCAAGCTGTTTGCCGCCGAGGGCGCCAAGGTCGCCATCGTCGACATGGACAAGGCCCGCGGCGAGCGCGTCGCCGGCGCGATCAGGGCCACTGGCGGCGACGCCACCCTGTTTGCCGCCGACGTGTCGAAGGGCGCCGACGTGGCGGCGCTGGTCAAGGACATCGTCGCCCGTTACGGCCGTATCGACATTCTGGTCAACAACGTCGCCATTTCCGACAACAAGCACATCTTCGATATCACCGAGGAAGAGTGGGACCGCGTGCTGTCCGTGACGCTCAAAAGCCAATTCCTGATGGCCAAGGAGGTCGGCAAGCAGATGGCGGCGCAGGGCACCGGCGGCCGCATCGTCAATATCGGGTCGACCTCGGGCTTCACGGGACGCAGCCGCGCCGTCGCCTATTCGGCCGCCAAGGGCGGCGTCGCCAACCTGACACGCGCCATGGCGGCGCAGCTTGCCCCCCACAAGATTCGCGTCAACGCCATCGTGCCCAACAAGATCGGCTCGCCGGTCGGCAGGGACGAATTCGATCCATCGCGTCCGGTGCCCAACATGGCGAAACGGCCCGGACAGCCCGAGGAGGCCGCTAAGGCCGTGCTGTTCCTGGTCAGCGACGATTCATCGTTCGTCTGGGGCGCCAACCTGTTCGTCGACGGCGGCGTCTCGGCGATGGATTTGTCGTGAGCGCTCCGCCCGTGCGGCGGCGGATCAAGGGAAGGTGGCGAGAGCGGCGACCTGCGCGCCAAAATCGGGAAAGCGCAGGACGATGTTGAGCGTCAGCAAGATTCCAATCGCACTGAAAGCGATGACGGCGTGCAGTTCACGGTCCGAGAGAACCGCGACGATCCGCGACACTCTGCGTTCGGCGGCCGAGATGGGCGATGTGGTGCGCGCATAGGATCGTGCCGCGACAGGAGGAAGCTCGCCTCGCATGGGCATGTGGAGTCTCCGGTTTGCTCCGAGTTCGCCATGCACATCACATGCCAGACGCATTGCGGCAGAAATCTGCAACGAAGATGAAAGTTTGCTCAACGTCTGATTAGTTTTAGGTCACGAAGTTTTCGTCGAATGATTGCAGCTTTGTAATGGACAGGGTCGGCACGTATCGGCCTCGGGACTTATCCGTATTTCACCGGCTTGTTGCCGGTCCAGTTCGGCGGATTTGACGCCTTCACGCGGCGCGCCTCCTTGACCAGCTCCTTGATGGCGCCGGTGATCGGCAGCGACAGCCCGGCCTTGTCGGTCATGTCGGCGACGATCTGCATATCCTTCAGCGCCCAGGTGAACGAGATCATGTCCCACTCCTTGAGCGCATCGGAGGCACCCGAACTCATCATCAATGCCTCGCGCAGCCTGACCAGATCGATGCCGGTGGTTTCGGCAAGTCGCCCGGCTTCAAGCAGGCCGACGGCGTTCACCCAGAGCAGAAGGTTGTTCATGGTCTTGCCGACCTGGCCATGACCGACATCGCCAAGATGCACGATGTCGGAGGCGAAAGTGCCGTAGACCGGCCGGGCGCGCGCGACGACGTCGGGCTTGCCGCCAACCAGCGCCAACAGCGTGCCGGAATCGGCGGCGAAACGGCCGCGGCAGATCGGAGCATCGAGCACTTCGATGCCTTTTTGCGCAACGCGAGCCGCGACCGCCTTCACCGTGTCGGGCTTCGAGGTCGATGACACCGCGATGATCGAACCCGGCGCCATCGATTCGAACAAGCCGTCCTTGCCGAACACGACGTCGTTGACTTCATCGTCGTAGCCGACCCCGAGGATGACAACGTCGCTGGCCTTGCCGACTTCGCCTGGGGTTTTGACAATCGCCGCGCCCGCGGCACGCGCCGCCTCGCGCTGCTGCTCGCTGATGTCGCAGACGGTGACGGTGTAGCCCTTGTTGACGAGGTGCTTGAGCATGGAAAGCCCCATGCGCCCAGCGCCAACGATGCCCACGCGATCTTTTTTGTTTTCAGCCATGTTTTACTCCCTATCATTTGACTCGATTCCCGGGCGCAGCGCAGCACGAAGTGGTACGCTGCAGACCCGGGATCGTTACGAACACCGAGCACTTTGCGGTCCCGGATCAGCGGTGCACCGCTTCGCTGTGCTACGCGCTGCACCGCATCCGGGAAACGGAGCTACTTGCTCCCATATTCGCGTACGGCCGCTTCGGCCGAGACATAGCCTTCGGCGATGTCGCGCTTGAGCGCCGCCGGGTCGCGCTTGTGCGGATCGCCGTAGCCGCCGCCGCCGGCGCTCTGCAGCAGAAAGCGCTCGCCGGCGGAGAGTTCGTAGCGTCCGGACGCCGGCGTTTCCTGCTCGTTATCGGCGCCGAGATGGATGACAAAACGGCTGCGGCTGCCGGGCTCGCCGCCGGCGACACCGTTGGGCGGAAACTTGGCGCGGTCATAGCGGCGCACCACCGTTGCGTCCTGCAGCAATTCGTAGATACGCCGGAACGCGAGCCCGCCGCGGTATTCGCCGGCGCCGCAGGAATCCTTCACCAGGTCGAACTCGACAATGCGGCAAGGAAACTCCGTTTCCAAAATCTCGATCGGCGTGATGTGCAGGTTGCTGGTGTGGGTGGCGACCGCCGAGCAGCCGTCGTTGCCGTTGCCGCCGCCATAAGCCGAGCCGAGGATTTCGTACTGCAGTGACGGCTGGCCCGAGCGGCCGCCGTCCTTCCACGAGATCAACATGGCGCCGCTCGAGCCGCCATTGGCGACGGCACGCTCCGGCCGGAATGGCGCCAGCGCCTGCAGGATCACGTCGGTCAGTTTCAGATTGGCGGCCTGATAGGAAGAGACCGGTGCCGGCGCGCTGGCATTGGTGACGGTGTTGGGCGCGTATGTGAAGCGCACCACCTCGCGCATGCCGTCATTGAAATTGAGCTTCGGATCGAGTGCGCCGATCAGGCAATAAAACACACAGGCCTCGACCATCGAGGGCCGCAGATTGACGGGGCCGCGCGCCTGCCGATCGCTGTTGCTCAGATCGAATTCAATCTTGCCGTTCTTGACGCGCACCGTGACGGCAAAGCGCACCGGCCGGTCGAGTTCGACGCCGTCGTTATCCATGAAGCCTTCGGCGGAGGCCTCGCCGTCCGGCAGGGTCCGGATCGCGGCGCGCAATTCCTCGGCGGCGCCGTGCAGCAGCGCCGCGAACGCCTCCATCACCGCTGCGACGCCGAACTGCTCGCAGGTCTTAAAGATGCGGTCGGCGCCCATCCGTGTCGCCGCCATCTGCGCGTGCATATCGCCGCGCACCAGTTCGGGCTGGCGGCTGTTGGCGAGGATGAGCCGTTCCAGGTCGTCGTTGAAGGCGCCGCGGGCGGCAATCTTCACCGGCGGCAGCAGCAATCCTTCCTGAAAAATCTCGGTGGCGTTGGCCGAGGTCGAGCCCGGATTGGTGCCGCCGACGTCGGCCTTGTGGGCGATCGAGCCGGCGAAGCCGACCAGCGTTCCGTCCGACAGAATCGGCGCCACGAACGCCATGTCGGAAACGTGCGGCAAGCCGCCCTCGTAAGGGTGATTGCAGACGAACATGTCGCCCGGGTGGATGTCGTTGCCGTAGCGCTCCAGAATTTTTCCGACCAGATGCCGGTAGACCGGCGCGTGAAAGAACATCGGCGGCGCCACGATCAGCCCACCGCGGCAATTGAGGATGACGCAGGAGAAGTCGCGCGACTCGCGAATGATGGTCGAATAGCCGGACCGGTAGAAATGGTAGTGCATCTCCTGCATCAGGCTGGAGATCCGGTTGCGCACGACCTGCGTGGTGATGGCGTCGACCATGGCTCCTTCGTTACCCCAACACTCGCGTCATTGCGAGGAGCGAAGCAACGAAGCAATCCAGACTGCAGCGCAGGGCTGGATTGCTTCGCGGAGCCTGTCATCGGACCGCACGACTTCGCGCGGGTCCGTTGGCTCGCAATGACGATTACATGTTGATGGCGCGCTTGGCGACCGCCAGGGCCGCCTCCTTCATCGCTTCGCTCAGGGTCGGATGGGCGTGGCAGGTGCGGGCGATGTCCTCGGACGAGGCGCCGAACTCCATGGCGATGGCGGCCTCGGCGATCATGGTTTCAGCGTCCGGCCCGAGAATGTGGACGCCGAGCACGCGGTCGGTTTTGGCATCGGCCAGGATCTTGACGAAGCCGTCGGTCGCCAGATTGGCACGGGCGCGGGCATTGGCGGAGAACGGGAATTTGCCGACGTTATAGGCGACGCCGGCGGCTTTGAGCTCTTCCTCGGTTTTGCCGACGCTGGCGATTTCCGGGAAGGTGTAGACCACGTTCGGGATCACGTCGTAGTTCACGTGGCCCGCCTGGCCGGCGAGGATTTCGGCAACGGCGACGCCTTCCTCCTCTGCCTTATGTGCCAGCATCGGACCCGCGACGGCATCGCCGATGGCGTAGATGCCGGGCACATTTGTCGCGTAATGCGAATCAATGACGACACGGCCGCGATTGTCTTTTTTGACGCCCGCCGCTTCGAGGCCAAGTCCCTCGGTGTACGGCACGCGGCCGATCGCGACCAGAACGACATCGGTTTCGATCGTCTCCGCGCCGCCGCCTTCGACCGGCTCGACCTTCACCTTCAGCATCTTGCCCGACGCGTCGACGCCCGTGACCTTCGACGACAGCTTGAAGGTTATGCCCTGGCGCTGCTGGATACGCTGAAATTGCCGCGCGATCTCGCTGTCGAGCCCGGGCAGGATGTGATCGAGGAATTCGACCACTGTGACCTCGGCGCCAAGCCGCCGCCACACCGACCCAAGCTCCATGCCGATGATGCCGGCGCCGACCACGAGCAGCTTTTGCGGCACCCTGGCGAGATCGAGCGCACCGGTCGATGACACGACGCGCTTCTCATCGATGTCGATGCCGCTAAGCCGCGCCACGTCCGAGCCGGTCGCGATGACGATGGCTTTAGTCTCCAGCGTCTGCATCTTGGCGTCGCCGGCCTTGACCTCGACCTTGCCGGGCGCGGCGATGCGGCCAGTACCGAGAAACGGCTCGATCTTGTTCTTCTTGAACAGAAAGTCGATACCCTTGACGTTACTCTCGACGTTGCCGTCCTTGTATTTGAGCAGCGCCGGAAGGTCGACGCTCGGCTTGCCGATCTTGATGCCCATCTGCGCGAAACTGTGTCCGGCCTCCTCGTACAGCTCCGAGGCATGCAGCATCGCCTTCGAGGGAATGCAGCCGATGTTGAGACACGTGCCGCCGAATGTGGCGCGTTTCTCCACCACCGCGGTCTTCAGGCCGAGCTGCGCCGCGCGAATGGCGCAGACATAGCCGCCGGGGCCGGTGCCGATGACGATGAGGTCGTAGCTGGGCATAGGTAATTGCTCATATTGGGGGCAGTTTCGCGGAGCCTGGCACGCCCGATATAGGTCGTGACAAACGAATCGTCATCTACAATGCCTCGGAAGCGCTGGATTCACTCAGGCCCGGGAACAAGGGCGGCCGGGCGCTTGCCCTGTCAGCCCTTGTAGGTGCGCCGGAACATTTCGCGCAAATGCGCCTCGACCGTGGTCGGGGGATATTTCGGAGTTTCCCCCGGTGCGAGACAGGTCGGAATGCATTCGACGTTGTGGGCGTAGTTGCCGTGGTAGAAGAACGGCACAGAGTAGCGCTCGCGACCCGACATATTGATGACGCGGTGCACCGTCGAGCGGTAGCGGCCGTTGGTCCAGCGGGCAATCATGTCGCCGAGATTGACGATAAAGCTTTCGGGCACGGGATCGGCATCGATCCATGCACCCGCAGCGTGGTCCCACACCTGGAGGCCGCAGTTATCATCCTGCCGAAGCAGCGTCACACCGCCGAAATCGGTGTGTGCGCCGGCGCCCTTCTGTCCAGGCAGAGCGTGGGCGGGGTGCGGCGGATAGTGCAGCGGCCGGACCATCGCCATCGCATCGCTGCAGTAATGGGCGAAATAATTCTCCGGCAAGTCAAGCGATAGCGCGAGGCCGCGCATCATCCGCGCCGCCAGGTCGAGCATCACGTCCAGATACGCCATCATCACCGGGCGAAAGTTCGGCCGTTGCGCGGGCCATTGATTGGCGCCGTGGTTGAATACGCCGGCGATGACGCGTGGATCATCGAGAGCGTGCTCCGGGCCGACGTAATAGCCTTCCTTCAGGTCAGGCGGCGCGCCAGGCTCCAGCGTCTGCCCCCGCAGCGGTTCGTAGCCGCGATTGGCGCTGGACTTCGCCTTGTCGACCTCGGCCTTCTGGTCGGCGGGCAGCGCGAAGAAGCCGGCCGCTTCCCGGAACACGTCGTCTACCAGCGCTTCGGATACGCCGTGGTTGGTGATGTAAAAGAATCCCTTGTCGACACACGCGGCGCGCAACAGCGCGGCCACCCGTTGCCGGTCGGTTGGATCAGGACTGGACAATCCTGAAATATCGATGATCGGAAGCGCGGCCGCAGACACTTTTGCCGCTTTGAGCGCGCTCGGCATTTGCGCTCTCCTAGACTATCCCGGCTGGGCCAGACCCACGGCACAGCGATCCCAAGCCGCAGGGCCCGAAAGCGCCTTTTTGTACGATTTTATGAAATTGCCGGCAAGGCTCTAAACCGACTGGCTCGCTTCACTCCGACCCAATCCGAAGCAAGCTCGATCACAAATCCAACACTAATCTTGCCGGCTCCTCCAGACACTCCTTGACGCGCACCAGGAACGTCACGGCCTCGCGGCCGTCGACGATGCGGTGATCGTAGGACAGAGCGAGATACATCATCGGCCGCGCCTCGATCTTGCCGCCGACGACCACCGGCCGTTCCTGAATCTTGTGCATGCCGAGAATGCCGGACTGCGGCGCGTTGAGAATTGGCGTCGACATCAGTGAGCCATAGATGCCGCCGTTGGTGATGGTGAAAGTGCCGCCCTGCATCTCCTCGATGGTGAGCGAACCGTCGCGCGCGCGGCGGCCGAAATCGGCGATCGCCTTTTCGATCTCGGCGAGCGATTTGTGATCGCAGTCGCGCACCACCGGCACGACCAAGCCGCGCTCGGTGCCGACCGCGATGCCGAGGTGATAGTAGTTCTTGTAGATGATATCGGCACCGTCGATCTCGGCGTTGACGGCCGGGATTTCCTTGAGCGCCTGGACGCAGGCGCGGACGAAGAAGCCCATGAAGCCGAGCTTCACGCCGTGCTTCTTCTCGAACAGATCGCGGTACTGCGTGCGCAGCGCCATGACGTGGCTCATGTCGACCTCGTTGAAGGTCGTCAGCATGGCGGCGGTGTTCTGCGCATCCTTGAGCCGGCGCGCGATGGTCTGACGCAGCCGCGTCATGCGCACGCGCTCCTCGCGCGCGGCATCGTCGGACGGGGTCGGCGCGCGAACCTGCACTGCGGCGGCCGGTGCCGCCACCGGCATCGGCTGCGCGGCGGCGCGCTCGATGGCGGCGAGCATGTCGCCCTTGGTGACGCGCCCATCCTTGCCGCTGCCGGGCACGGTCGCCGTGTCCATGGCGGACTCGGCCGCGAGCTTGCGGACTGAAGGCGCAAGCGGCGTATCGGCGGGCGGCGCCTTGGAGGCGACGGGTTTCGACGGCGCCGCCGCTTTGGCCGGCGCCTTGGAATCGGACTTGGCTTCCGCCTTGGCGGCAGCCGCGACACCGGCGCCTTCCTTGATCTGGCCGAGCAGCGCGCCGACCGCGACGGTGTCGCCGTCCTTCGCCGCGATATCGCCGAGCACGCCCGCCGCCGGCGCCGGCACTTCAATTGTCACCTTGTCGGTCTCAAGCTCAACCAGCGGTTCGTCGACCGCAACCGCCTCGCCCGGTTTCTTGAACCACTTGCCGATGGTGGCTTCGGTCACCGATTCGCCGAGGGTGGGAACGCGGATTTCAGCCATGATTTCCTCTTCGTCATGGCCGGGCTCGTCCCGGCCATCCACGCCTTTGGATTCGGTTACGCCGTCAAGACGTGGATGCCCGGCGCAAGGCCGGGCATGACGGCGCTGCAATTACTTCAACGCGTCGTCCAAAAACTGCTTGAGCTGCGCCAGATGCAGCGACATCTGCCCGACCGCGGTCGAAGCGGAGGCCGGGCGGCCGGTGTAGCGCGCGCGCCGATACTTCGCCTCGATCTGGTTGAGCACCCATTGCAGGAAAATGTCGACGAACACCCACGCGCCCATGTTGCGCGGCTCTTCCTGGCACCACACGATCTCGGCGTTCTTGAAGCGCGACAGTTCCGCCATCAGCGCCTTGGTGGGGAACGGATAGAGTTGCTCGATGCGGAGCAGATAAATGTCGTCGATGCCGCGCTTCTCGCGTTCCTCGTAGAGGTCGTAATAGACCTTTCCGGTGCAGAGTACCACGCGGCGGATCTTGTCGTCCGGCACGAGCTTGATCTTCTCGCCCGGCTGCATCTGGGCATCATCCCACAGCAGGCGATGGAACGTCGTGCTCGGCCCCATCTCGTCGAGTCGGGACACGGCGCGGCGATGGCGCAGCAGCGATTTCGGCGTCATCAGGATCAGCGGCTTGCGGAAATCGCGGTGCAGTTGCCGGCGCAGGATGTGGAAATAGTTGGCCGGCGTGGTGCAGTTCGCCACCTGCATGTTGTCTTCGGCGCACATCTGCAGATAACGCTCGAGCCGCGCCGAGGAATGCTCCGGCCCCTGCCCTTCGTAACCGTGCGGCAAAAGGCACACGAGACCGGACATGCGCAGCCACTTGCGCTCGCCGGAGGAGATGAACTGATCGAAGATCACCTGCGCGCCGTTGGCGAAGTCACCGAACTGCGCCTCCCACAGCGTCAGCGCGTTGGGCTCGGCCAGCGAATAGCCGTATTCGAAACCGAGCACGGCCTCTTCCGAGAGCATTGAGTTGATGACTTCGTAGCGCGCCTGACCGTCGCCCAGATTGTTGAACGGCGTATAGCGCTCCTCGGTCTCCTGGTCGGTCAGCACCGAGTGCCGCTGTGAGAACGTGCCGCGCTCGGAATCCTGGCCGGACAGCCGCACGCGATGGTCTTCGAGCAGCAGTGAGCAGAAGGCCAGCGCCTCGCCCGTCGCCCAATCGATGCCGACTCCGGTCTCGATCGACTTGCGCCGGTTCTCGATGAACCGGCCCAGCGTCTTGTGCAGATGGAAACCGGGCGGCAGCGTTGTGATCTTCTCGCCGATCGTTTTCAGCGTCGCGAGTTCAACACCGGTGTGCCCCCGCCGGGGATCGTCCGCATCGTGCACGCTCTTGAAACCGGCCCAGCGGCCGTCCAGCCAGTCGGCCTTGTTGGCGCGATAGCTCTGCGCCGACTCCAGTTCGGCATCGAGCTTGGCGCGCCAGTCGGCCTTCATGTGCTCGACCTCGGTGGCCGTAACAACACCTTCCTCGGTCAGTTTCTTGCCGTAGATTTCCAGCGTGGTCGGGTGCGCCGCGATCGCCTTGTACATCAAGGGCTGCGTGAAAGACGGTTCGTCGCCCTCGTTGTGGCCATGACGCCGGTAGCAGAACATGTCGATGACGACCGGCTTCTGGAATTTCTGCCGGAACTCGGTCGCGATCTTGGCGGCGAAGACGACGGCTTCCGGATCGTCGCCGTTGACGTGGAAGATCGGCGCCTCGATCATCTTGGCGACGTCGGACGGATACGGCGAGGAGCGCGAGTAGCGCGGGTTGGTGGTGAAGCCGATCTGATTGTTGACAATGAAATGCACCGAGCCGCCGGTGCGGTGGCCGCGCAGGCCGGACAGACCGAAGCATTCCGCGACCACGCCCTGGCCGGCGAACGATGCGTCACCGTGGATCAGAAGCGGCATCACCATGGTGCGGTCTTCCGGCGTGGCGCCAAGCTGATCCTGCTTGGCACGCACCTTGCCGAGCACGACCGGATCGACGATTTCCAGATGTGACGGATTGGCGGTGAGGGAGAGGTGCACCTTGTTGTTGTCGAACTCGCGATCCGACGACGCTCCGAGGTGATATTTGACGTCGCCCGAGCCCTCGATCTCGTTCGGAAGCGAGGAGCCGCCCTTGAATTCATGGAAAATGGCGCGGTGCGGCTTGGCCATGACCTGCGCAAGGACATTCAGGCGGCCGCGGTGCGGCATGCCGATGACGATCTCGCGTACGCCGAGCGCGCCGCCGCGCTTGATGATCTGCTCCAGCGCCGGGATCATCGCTTCGCCGCCGTCGAGGCCGAAGCGCTTGGTGCCGGTGAATTTCAGGTCGCTGAATTTTTCAAAGCCCTCGGCCTCGACCAGCTTGTTGAGGATGGCGCGCTTGCCCTCGCGGGTGAACGTGATCTCCTTGTCGGGCCCCTCGATGCGCTCCTGAATCCAGCGCTTCTGATTGCCGTCGGACAGGTGCAGGAATTCCACGCCGAGCGTCTGACAATACGTGCGTCGCAGAATCGCGATGATCTCGCGGATCGTGCCGAATTCGAGCCCAAGAACCTTGTCGAGGAAGATGCGCCGGTCGAGATCGGCCTCGCCGAAGCCATAAGAGCGGGGCTCAAGCTCCTCCTCGCTCTTGGGCGGTTCGAGGCCGAGCGGGTCGAGCTTGGCGTAAAAATGACCGCGCGCCCGGTAGGCGCGGATCAGCATCAGCGCCCGGATCGAATCGCGGGTCGCGCGCTCGACCTCCGGGGCGGACAGGTCGACGCCGCGGGCCTGCGCCTGATCCTTGATTTTGGCGCCGGTGGCCTTGGCGGTCTCAGCCCAATCGCTATCGAGCGCGCCGATCAGTTCGCCGCGCGGCAACGGCGGCCAGCCCGGCTGCTGCCAGGACGGTCCGTGGGCGTTTTCGGCGATATCGCGCGGCGCATCCTTCAGGCCGGCGAAGAACGCCTGCCATTGTGCGTCTACGGTCTGCGGATCGGCTTCGTAGCGTGCGTAAAGGTCATCGATGTAAGTGGCGTTGCCGCCGTAAAGAAACGAGCTGATGGCGAAAGCTGCGTTCGCATCCTGACGTGACATTGGCATTCCTTGCGCAAATTCAGGCCGAAAATCGTGCTTCTGGGGTTATTCTTGGGGTACGGCGGAGCACGACGAGAGAAAACCAGGAAATCCTGACCAACGCGTTTGCAAAACTCGAATTGGCCCGGCCCGGCGCAGGCGGCCTCTCTTGTAACTTATGTAGGGGCTGGATGCGGCAGCCAAAAGACAGAGCGCGTCAATCAGCCCTTCCAGACCTCCGTAAGTGTTTTTCCCAAGCGGGCGGGCGACGGCGAGACCTTGATCCCGGCCGCCTCCATGGCGGCGATCTTGGAGTTGGCGCCGCCCTTGCCGCCGGCGATGATGGCGCCCGCATGCCCCATGCGGCGGCCGGGCGGCGCGGTACGGCCGGCGATGAAGCCGACCATCGGCTTTCTGCGACCGCGCTTGGCCTCGTCCGTAATGAAAGCCGCCGCATCCTCCTCCGAGGCGCCGCCGATTTCGCCGATCATGACGATCGCCTCAGTGGCCTTGTCGGCCAACAGCATCTCCAGCACTTCGATGAAGTCGGTGCCCTTGACCGGATCACCGCCAATGCCGACCGCGGTGGTCTGGCCGAGGCCTTCCTGGGTGGTCTGGAACACCGCCTCGTAGGTCAGCGTGCCGGAGCGCGACACGATGCCGACCTTGCCTGGCCGAAAGATGTTTCCCGGCATGATGCCGATCTTGCATTCGCCGGCGGTCATGACACCGGGGCAGTTCGGCCCGATCAACCGCGACTTCGAGCCGGACAGCGCGCGCTTGACCTTGACCATGTCGGCGACCGGGATGCCCTCGGTGATGCAAACGATCAGCGGGATCTCGGCGTCGATCGCTTCGCAGATCGCATCGGCCGCGCCCGAGGGCGGCACGTAGATGACGCTGGCGTCGCAGCCGGTCTTTTCCTTCGCCTCGGCGACGGTATCGAAGACCGGCAGGCCGAGATGCATCGCGCCGCCTTTTCCCGGCGAAGTGCCGCCGACCATCTTGGTGCCGTAGGCAATCGCCTGCTCCGAATGGAACGTTCCGTTCTTGCCGGTAAAGCCCTGGCAAATGACCTTGGTGTTCTTGCCAATGAGGATGGACATCAGGCCGCCTCTTTCACCGCCTTGACGATTTTCTGCGCTGCGTCGTCGAGATCGTCGCCGGAGGTGACGTTGAGATTCGATTTGGCGATGATTTCCTTGCCGAGTTCGACATTGGTGCCTTCGAGCCGCACCACCAGAGGCACGCGCAGGCCGACGTCCCGCACTGCGGCGACCACGCCTTCGGCGATGACATCGCATTTCATGATGCCGCCGAAGATGTTGACCAGGATGCCTTTGACATTGTGGTCCGAGGTGATGATCTTGAAGGCCGCCGCAACCTTTTCTTTGGTAGCGCTGCCGCCGACATCGAGAAAATTGGCCGGCGCCATGCCGTAGAGCTTGATGATATCCATAGTCGCCATGGCGAGGCCGGCGCCGTTGACCATGCAGCCGATGGTGCCGTCAAGCGCGACGTAATTGAGATCGTATTTCGAGGCCTCGATTTCCTTTTCGTCTTCTTCGTGCAGATCGCGCAGCGCGACGATATCGGGATGGCGGTACAGCGCGTTGTCGTCGAAGCCGATCTTTGCGTCGAGGCAGATCAGCTGCCCGGACTTGGTGACGACCAGCGGATTGATCTCAAGCAGACTCATGTCTTTGGCGAGGAACGCCGCATAGAGCTTTGGCAGCATGCTCTCGGCTTGTTTGGTGAGTTCTTGGTTCAAGCCCAGGGCGCGCGCGACGCGGCGCGCATGGTACGGCATGAAGCCGGTCGCCGGGTCGATCGAAAAGCTCAAGATTTTCTCCGGGCTGGTATGCGCGACCTCTTCGATCTCCATGCCGCCCTCGGTCGAGGCGACGAAGGCGACACGCGAGGTGGCGCGGTCGATCAGCGCCGACAGATAATATTCACGGTCGATGGCGGAGCCGTCCTCGATGTAGAGCCGGCGCACTTGCTTGCCATGCGGCCCGGTCTGGTGCGTCACCAGGGTCGAGCCGAGAAGCCGCGCGGCCTCACGCTTCACGTCGTCGATCGATTTGACGACCTTGACGCCGCCGGCCTTGCCCCGGCCGCCGGCGTGAATCTGCGCCTTCACCACCCAGACGGGACCACCGAGCTCCTTGGCGGCCTTTTCGGCTTCCTCGACGGAAAACGCCGCAATGCCGCGCGGCACCGGGACGCCGAATTCGCGCAAGACCGCCTTGGCCTGATATTCGTGGATGTTCATGGGGAGAGCCTTCGTCATTCCGGCCGAGCGAGCGAAGCGAACGAGAGCCGGAATCCATAACCACCATCCGGGACGTTCGGTCGCTGCGCGTGAGCGTATTGACTCGTGACTATGGATTCCGGGTTCGCCGCTTCGCGGCGCCCCGGAATGACGGAACGTTCACTTCCCCAGATCCGGGGCGATCTTCTTGCAGGCATCGACCAGCCCCTGCACGGCCTGTACCGATTTCTCGAACATGCCGCGCTCGGCGCCATTGAGCTCGATCTCGACGATACGCTCCACGCCTTTCGCGCCGATGACGATCGGCACGCCGACGTAAAGATCCTTGATGCCGTACTCGCCGTTGAGCCAGGCCGCCGCCGGCAGGACGCGCTTCTTGTCGCGCAGGTAGCTTTCCGCCATGGAGATGGCGGACGCGGCCGGGGCGTAGAACGCCGAGCCGGTCTTGAGCAGGCTCACGATCTCGCCGCCGCCGTTGCGGGTGCGATCGACGATCTCGTCGATACGCGCCGCGCTGGTCCAGCCCATCTTGACCAGATCGGGCAGCGGGATTCCGGCGACCGCCGAGTAACGCACCAGCGGCACCATCGTATCGCCGTGGCCGCCAAGCACGAACGCGGTGACGTCCTCGACCGAGACGTTGAACTCATCGGCCAGGAAATAGCGGAAGCGCGCCGAGTCGAGCACGCCCGCCATGCCGACCACCATGTGCCTGGGCAGCCCGCAGCATTTCTGCAGCGCCCACACCATGGCGTCGAGCGGATTGGTGATGCAGATGATGAAGGCGTTGGGCGCGTATTTCTTGATGCCGGCGCCGACCTGCTCCATGATTTTGAGATTGATGCTGAGCAGATCGTCGCGGCTCATGCCGGGCTTGCGGGCCACGCCTGCGGTGACGATGCACACCGACGCGCCCTCGATCGCCTCGTAGGAATTGGCGCCGACCAGGCGGGCGTCAAACCCCTCGACCGGCGAGGCCTGGACCAGATCGAGCGCCTTGCCCTGCGGCACGCCCTCCATCACGTCGAACAGGACGACATCGCCGAGTTCTTTCAGACCGATCAACAGCGCCAGCGTCCCGCCGATCTGACCCGCACCGATGAGTGCAATCTTGTTTCGCGCCATGCGACAATTTTCCTTGATGGACAAAACAGTGGAGAGGACCGCGGGCGGTGCTTAGACCTTTCGGCAGGCCCGTTCAAGCGCACTTGCCGCACCTCGGCCGATGGTCCGGGACACAGCGGAATACGGGCAGTCAGGTCTCGACAATGCCGGCTGCGGAGCCGGTGCCCAACGAATGGGCGGCACCATGCGGCCGCGCCAGGTAGGCTTCGGAGCGCATCTCGATGAGGCGGGAGGCGGTGCGCTTGAATTCGGAGGCCTCAAAGCCCCGCTCGGCGGAATAAAGCGCGTCCGGTTCCGCGGCTGCCGAAGCGATTAGCTTTACGTTCATGTCGTAGAGCGTGTCGATGAGGATGATGAAGCGCTTGGCAGCGTTGCGCGTGTCGAAATTCATCACCGGAATGTGGTCGAGAATGACCGTGTGATACTCGTGCGCGATACGCAAATAATCGGCGGCGGCGAGCGGCTGTTCGCACAGATCGTGGAATGAAAAGCGCGCCACGCCACGGGCGGCGCGCGGCACGTGCACACTGCGGCCCTTGAGCGGCAACTCCTGGGCGATGCCACGCTGCCCGCCGGTGAGCCGTCGCCAGGCGTCGTCGAGTGCGGCGTCGGCTTTGGCGTCGGCCGGCACGTACCAGACCGGCATGCCCGCGAGCTTTTCCAGACGAAAATCGATGCGTGCGTCGAGTCTCACCACGTCCATGTGCTGCTCCAGCGTACGGATGAACGGCACGAACAGAGCGCGGTTGAGCCCGTCCTTGTACAAATTCTCCGGCGGCACATTCGAGGTGGCGACCACGACCACGCCGCGCTCGAACATGACCGCGAACAGGCGTCCGAGAATCATGGCATCGGCGATGTCGGTGACGTGAAATTCGTCGAAGCACAACAGCCACGCTTCTTGGATAAGCTGCGCGGCTACGAGCCGGATCGGATCCTCGCCCGCGTGCTCGCCGAGTTTCATCTTCTGGCGCAACGCATAGATACGCTCGTGCACGTCGAGCATGAATTCGTGGAAATGCGCGCGGCGCTTGCGCGCCACCGGGCTCGCCGCAAAGAACAAGTCCATCAGCATGGTCTTGCCGCGGCCGACCTCACCGTAAATGTAGAGCCCCTTGATCGGCGGCAACGTGCTCACGGTTTTGGCAAACAGCCAGCCGAGCGATGAGGATTTGCGCGCCAGGCGATGCTCCAGGATGCGCGCTTCGAGGCGCGCCAGCCGGTCGACGACATCAAGCTGCGCGGCGTCGGGCTCGACCAGCTGCGCGGCGACGCCCGCCTCATATTGCGCTGTGATGGAGTTCGCCATTCGCGGAGAGAATTAATGCGGTTAACGATTGTGGATCAAAGATGGCGGGAAACTAACGCATAGCGGCGTTGTCACAGGCTCCGCAAGCCTCCATTGCGGAAGATGGTGAAAGTTTGCAAGCCATGCGCATTAGCAATGCGCTCATGCCGCCCAAAACTTCAGCTTGCCATACCTTAAGCGGAACACAACATGATGGTTCGATTCGATGCGCCGGCCGATGCCGGCGTTTGCGTCTGGGAGGATGCGACAAGGAGGGTCTCATGTGACGACAACGTCAGGAGACCCTTGGAATGCAGGAAGTTCTTCCCGAAGGCGCCGTGATCCGCAAATTGTGGATCGGTGAGGCCGATCAATACCGCGAGCATCTGCTCCGTCTCGATCCGCAAAGCCGGCGCAGCCGGTTCGGCGGCGCGGTTTCCGACGCGTACGTTGCCAATTACGCCAATCGCTCGCTGACACTCGACGCCATCATGCACGGCTGCTTCATCGACGGCGTGCTGCGCGGGGCCGCCGAATTGCGGCCGCTCGGCGCGCACTTGCCGCGCCAAGCCGAAGCGGCGCTGAGCATCGAGAAACGCTGGCAAAGTCACGGCGTCGGCTCGGCGCTTCTGTCGCGCACCTTGCTGACGGCGCGTAACCGTGGCTTTCGGCTGTTGCACATGGCATGCCTCGCCGAGAACGTGCGCATGCAGCAGCTCGCGCGCAAATTCGACGCCGAACTGTCGTTCGATTTCGGCAGTGTCATCGGCGAAGTGGAATTGTCGCGGCCGACTCCGTTGTCTTTGATGCGCGAATGGGTCACCGACGGCCATAGTCTGGCGACGGCGATGTTTGAAATGCAATCGCGGATGCTGCGGACGTAGCCAACTGGACGCGCGCCACCCGGCGCGCCGACATTCAACCAAGCAAACAAGGAAAGCGGAATCGCAGTGCAGCTTCCGCTTTCTTTCTCATGCCTCAGCGCCAGCCGGGCTCGGCTTCGTGCATCCATTCCTCGTCGATCGCCGAATGGCTGCGCCCGAGCGGATAATCGGCCTCGACCACGTAGGGACCGCCGCCGACCGAAGAGCGCGATGAGAACAGCACGAAGCGTGTCACATGGAACGATGTCGAGCGGTAATGGCCGCGCGCCGCCAGATACTCGGCGACCTGATGGCTCGACGAGTCGCGCAGCCGCGCCAACGTCACATGCGGCGTGTATTTGCGGCCCTCCGGCTCAAGCCCGAGACGCTGCAGCAGCCGTTCCTGCTCGGCCTGCAACTCCATGAGCTGCGGCACCTGCTTGACGGGAGCGACCACGGCGCGCGGCTTGCGGCCGCCGAACGACGACAGCCCGTCGAGCCGCAATTCGAAGGCGCCGCGCTGCACCCGGCCAAGCAGACTGGCAATATCGCGCGCCAGCGCGTCGTCGATGTCGCCGATGAAGCGCAGCGTGATGTGATAGTTTTCCGGATCGATCCAGCGCGCCCCGGGCAGGCCGCCGCGCATGATCGCCAGCGATTTGGCTACGACGGAGGGAATCTCAAGACCGGTGAACAAGCGGGGCATGACAATTTGATTACATAGCGCCAACTTGGACGAACGGCGAATCGCAGTGACTCACAATGGGGTCATCGTGTTTGATACGCAACCCTCATGATGGATGAAGCGTGCGGGCGCGCGCGACGAGTTCCTCCACCTTCGGCAAAATGCGCTCGACAATGACACCTACGCCGGCGGGATTGGGGTGCATGCCGTCGGGCTGCGTCAGCTTCAGATTGCCGGCGACGCCGTCGAGAAAGAACGGATAAAACAGCGTGCCGTATTTTGCGGCGAGGTCGGGATAGATGGCTTCGAACGCCTTGCCATAATCGGCGCCGAGATTCGGCGCGGCGCGCATGCCGCACAATAAGACAGCGATGTGACGCGCGGTAAGGCGCTGAAGGATCGCGTCGAGCGCGTCGCGTGTGATCTGCGGCTTGATGCCGCGCAACATGTCGTTGGCGCCAAGCTCGACGATGACCGCCGCGGTGCCCGGTGGTACCGACCAGTCGAGCCGGGCGAGACCGTCCGACGAGGTGTCGCCGGAGACACCGGCATTGGACACCTCGGCGCCAATGCCTTTGGCGGTCAACACCGCCTGCAGCCGCGGCACAAAGCCGTCCTCATCGGACAGGCCGTATCCGGCGGTCAGCGAATCACCAAGTGCCACGATCTTTACGGGCGACGCCGCGCCCGCCGGTTGCAGTTGCGCCGCCGGGCAGAAACCTACGCCTAGCGCCGCCACAATTACGATATGGCAGCCCACGCCGCGCCACCCATATGATCGGTGGCGCTTTGATGGTGAGATGATTGACCGTGAATTTATTGGGCCGCGCCAAAGCATGAACGACATATCGGGGCTTTCCTCGGCGGGCGACGCGGTCGCACTGCGCGGCATCAATCTTTCGCTCGGCCGCGGCGCCGCCCGCGTCCATATCCTGCACGATATCGCCCTGCATATAGCAAACGGCGAGGCCGTGGCGCTGCTGGGACCGTCCGGCTCGGGCAAGTCGACGCTGCTGATGGTGATGACCGGGCTGGAACGGCCGGACGCCGGCTCTGTCGTCGTCGCCGGCCAAGACCTGGGCAAGCTCGATGAGGACGGCCTGGCGCGCTTTCGCGGCACCCATGTCGGCATCGTGTTCCAGGCGTTTCATTTGATCCCGACCATGACGGCGCTCGAGAACGTCGCGGTGCCGCTTGAACTCGCCGGTGCGCGTGACGCGCACGCGCGCGCCGAGCGCGAGCTTGCCGCGGTCGGGCTCGCGCCGCGGCTCAACCACTATCCGGCCGAGTTGTCGGGCGGCGAGCAGCAGCGCGTCGCCATCGCGCGCGCGCTCGCGCCAAATCCGGCAATCGTCGTTGCCGACGAGCCGACCGGAAATCTCGACGAGGCGACCGGGCGCGACATCATCGAGCTGTTGTTCCGCGGCCATCGCGAGCGCGGCACGACGCTGGTGCTGGTCACCCACGATACCGACCTTGCGGCGCGCTGCGACCGAGTGGTGCACATGCATTCGGGCCAGATTACGAGCCGCGTCGGCGCGGTTGGCGAGCGATGATGCAAGCCGCGTCGCGCATTCCGCTGGCATTCAAGGCCCTCTTCACCGCCTACATGGCAGTGCATCTGCCGGCCTACTGGTACAATTACGGACCGACCAACTTTTTGTATTTCTGCGATGTGGCGCTCGTCCTCACGTTCGTCGGTGTGTGGATTGAAAGCGCATTGCTGGTCTCGATGTGCTGCGTCGGCATCCTGGTGCCGCAGGCGGTGTGGCTTGCGGATTTCGTCGCGCGTCTCGGCGGCGGCCTTCACCTCATCGGGATGACCGACTACATGTTCGATCCGACGTTCCCGCTGTGGCTTCGCCTGTTGTCACTGTTTCACGGTTGGCTGCCGCTCCTGCTACTGTTGCTGATCTGGCGATTTGGCTATGTGCGGCGCGCGTTCTGGTCGTGGACGCTGGTGGCCTGGGCGCTGCTCTTGATCTGTTTCTTTTTCATGCCGCCGCCGATGCCAAATCCCCGCCTCACGCCGGTCAACATCAATTACGTTTGGGGACCGAGCGATCATGCTGCCCAGAGCTGGGTGCCGCCCTATGTCTGGCTCGCCGGATTGATCTTTGGCTTGCCCCTGTTCGCGTTTGCGCCGGTGCATTTGCTGTTGGCGCGTTTTGCTCCGAAGGCTGCCTGATGCTCGCTCCGGCTCCTGCACATCGGCCGGCTCGCCTCACCGCGCTGCGCTTTGCCTGGCGCGATCTGCGCGGCGGTGCGCGCGGCTTCGCGGTGTTCATCGCCTGTATCGCGCTCGGCGTCGCGGCGATCGCCGGCGTCGGCTCGGTCGCCGCCAATCTTTCCGACGGCATTGCCGATGCCGGACAGACAACGCTCGGCGGCGATCTCGCCTTTTCGCTTATCCAGCGGCAGGCGAGCGACGCCGAGCGTACCTTCCTCAAGGCGCACGGCACCGTATCGGCCGCCGCCACCTTGCGCGCCATGGCGCGCACCGCGAGCGGGCAGATGACGCTGGTGGAGCTGAAGGCCGTCGATAACGCCTACCCGCTGTTCGGGTCGGTGGTGACAGATCCCAATTTGCCGCTGCCCGCGCTGTTTGCCGAGAAGAGTGGCGCGTTCGGCGCCGCCGCCGATCCAGCGCTGCTGGCGCGGCTCAATCTGAAAACCGGCGACCGCATCACCATCGGCAGCGCGACGATCGAACTGCGCGCCGCCCTGGTCACCGAGCCCGACAAGCTCTCGGGCGGCATCGGTTTCGGGCCGCGCGTGCTGGTGAGCGACGCTGCGTTGCGCGCCAGCGGGCTCCTCCAGCCAGGCAGCCTGGTGCGCTGGCAATACCGGCTGCGGCTTCCGCCCGGCACCAGCGACCGCGCCGTGGCGGCGCTCGACCGGGAGGCGCAGGCGCAATTCCCCGACGCCGGCTGGGACATTCGCACCCGCGACAAGGCCACGCCGCAGCTCGAGCGCAATATCGAACGCGTCACCGAGTTTCTTACGCTGGTTGCGCTGGCGACGCTGCTGGTCGGCGGCGTCGGCGTCGCCAATGCGGTCGCCGCCCACCTTGGCCGCAAGCGCGACGCGATCGGAACCCTGAAGGCGCTCGGCGCCAGCGGCGGCACTGTGTTCGCGATCTATTGCACCGAGATCGTGCTGGTCGCGGCCTGCGCCGCCGCGATCGGGGCTGCACTCGGGGCCGCGTTGCCGTTCGGTATCGCCTCCTGGCTGAAGTCGATCATGCCGTTGCCGGTCGAACCATCACTGCATCCCGCGGTGCTGGCGCTGGCGTTCGGCTATGGGCTCCTGACGGCGTTCGCCTTCGCGCTGTGGCCGCTGGGACGCGCCCACGACATTTCGGTATCGATGCTGTTCCGTGACCAGATCGCCGTGGAGCGACCGTGGCCGCGACTGCGCTATGTCATCGCCACGGCTGCGGTCGTTGCCGCCTTCGCGGCGCTGGCGATCCTCACCACCTCGCAGCATCGCATCGCTGCGATCTTCATCGCGTCCGCGGCCGCCATCTTGCTCGTGCTGCGGGCCGCGGCGCTGCTGGTCATGTCCCTGGCTCGCCGCCTGCCGCGACTGCGTTCGACCACGTTGAGGCTCGCGATCGGCAACCTCCACCGGCCAGGTGCGCTGACACCGACCGTGATAGTTTCGTTCGGGCTCGGCCTCGCACTGCTCACCACCGTGATCGAAATCGACGGCAATCTGCATCGCGAATTTACCGCCGCGCTGCCCGCGAAGGCGCCGTCATTCTTCTTTCTCGACATTCCGTCAGCCGACGCCGCGCGCTTCGATGCCTTCGTGCACATGAAAGCCCCGGGTGCGAGGCTCGAACGCGTGCCGATGCTGCGCGGCCGCATCGTCGCGGCCAACGGCATCAAGGCCGACGATCTCAAGCCGGGCGCAGGCTCGCGCTGGGTTTTGCGCGGCGATCGCGGCATCACCTACGCGACTACGGTGCCGGCCGGCGAGCGCGTCGTCGCGGGCCAATGGTGGAGCGCGAACTATTCCGGCGAGCCGCTGGTCTCGCTGGAGAGTAGGACGGCGCATGATCTCGACCTGAAAATCGGCGAGACGATCACCGTCAATGTTCTCGGCCGGAACATCACGGCGCGCATCGCCAATCTGCGCGCGGTCGACTGGGAAAACCTCGGCATCAATTTCGTCCTGGTGTTTTCGCCGGGCGCATTTGCGGGCGCGCCGCATAGCGACATTGCGACGCTGACCTTCGCGGACGGCGGCACCGCCGCCGAGGAAGCCGCATTCGTCAAGGCGTTGGCCGGTTCCTTCCCGACCGTGACCGCGATCGGCGTCAAGGACGCGCTCGACACGCTCGATGCGCTGATCGGTAATCTCGTGCTGGCGCTGCGGGCGGCGAGCGGGGTGACGCTGTTGGCCGCGGCACTGGTGCTTGGCGGTGGGCTCGCCGCCAGCCAGCGTTTCCGCATCTACGACGCCGTTGTGCTGAAGACTTACGGCGCGACGCGCGCGCGGCTGCTGACCGCCTATGCGGTCGAATATTGCCTCCTGGGTCTCGCCGCCGTTGTGGTCGGCGTCGCCATCGGCACCTTCGCCGCCGGCCTGATCGTGACCCGGCTGATGGACTTTCCCTTTGCCTTCATACCGGCCCCGGCGGCCGAAGCGGCGGCCATTGCGCTTTTCGTCACACTCGTCCTGGGCCTCGCCGGCACGTTCGCCGCGCTAGGCCGCAAACCCGCGGAGGTGTTAAGGAATCTTTAGTCGCCGGCGTGACCAGCAGCCGCATGAAAGGTTTGTAACGCGGCCAAAATCGGCACCGGGCCATCTGGCGCAACCAAGACTTTCGCACTAGATTCGTTCCGCGTCTCCGGTGTGTAACTGCCGGATGCCAAAGCCCGGCTACCCGGGCCAACCCAGGGGTATTCACATGTCCGATTTCGATCGGAATCTCACAGCCCGGTCCGGCTTTGCCACGGATCAGGTTGCGATCGATGCGGGTCTGCGCGCCTACATGATCCGCGTCTACAACTACATGATGGCGGGCGTCGCGCTGACCGGCGTGGTGTCGTGGCTGACGTTCTCGGCCGCGGTCGTGCAGGACGCCAGCGGACACATCACCGGCCTGACGCCGTTCGGCCAGACGATCTACAGCGGCCCGCTGAGTCTTATCCTGCTGTTCGGCACGCTCGGGATGGTGTTTTTCATGAGCTTCCGGATCAACCGGCTGCAGGCCAGCACCGCGCTGATGCTGTTCTTGGTCTATGCCGGATTGCTCGGCCTGATGCTGTCGTCGATCTTCCTGCAGTACACCGCCTCGTCAATCACGCGGACGTTCTTCATCTCGGCCGCGTCGTTCGGCGCGCTCAGCCTATATGGCTACACCACGCAGCGTGATCTTTCGCCGATCGGTTCGTTCCTGATCATGGGGCTGTTCGGCCTGATCCTGGCCATGCTGGTGAACATCTTCCTCGGCAGCCAGGGCCTCGCGTTCGCCATCTCGGCGATCGGCGTGCTGATCTTCGCCGGGCTGACGGCGTGGGACACGCAGCGCATCAAGGAAATGTACAGCGTGAACGATGACGGCACCGTCGCCGGCCGCAAGGCGGTGATGGGTGCGCTGTCGCTCTATCTCGACTTCATCAACCTGTTCCTGTTCCTGCTGCGCTTCATGGGCAATCGCCGCTAAGCGCGCACCCGATCGCAGGTCTAATCTTTTCGCACCCCGGGCCTTCCGCCCGGGGTGTTTTTGTTTGCCGGCGTGGGGTGCTCAGCTCAGGTCCGGCTCTGCTCCGGCCGCGCCCTCAGACAAAACAGCGCTCCGAGTGCGGCGAGGCACAGTGCCGCTGAGACATAGACGACCGATACGCCCATGACGTCGAGCAGAAGGCCGAACAGGAGCGGCGCGAACGCCTGCGCTGCTCGCGCCGGCGCGCCGAGCAGCCCGGTGCGTTCGCCGTAACCGTCCGGACCGAAGACTGCCAGCGGCACGGTGCCGCGCGCGATCGTCAGCAGGCCATTGCCGGCGCCGTAGAGCACCGCGAACGCCGTCGCCGCCGGCGGCCCGAGCAGCACCAGCACGGCGACGCCGAGCGGATGCAGCACAGCAGCGAAGCGCGCCGAAACCAGCGGGTGCCCGCGGCGCAGGACGAGAAACTCGACAAGCCGAGCCGCGACCTGTGCCGGGCCAACCAACGCCGCGGCCGCGATGGCCGCAAGCGGCGTCGCGCCGGCGCGTTCGAGGAGCTCCGGCAGGTGCGCCGCCATCGCGCCGGTAACGAACCATGCCGCGGCGAACACGAAGGCGAGCAGAAACATTTCCCGGTAGGGCTTCCACCCGATCTTGCGCTCCACGCGGCGAGCCGCCGGATGCCCGGCATGCGCAGGTACCGGCAGCAGCAGATTGAGCGGCAGGCCGATGACGATGTTGAGCGCGGCCCAGACCAGCACGGTTTCGCGCCAGCCGAGCGTATCGTTCAGGAAGGTCGACAGCGGCCAGCTCACCGTCGAGGCGAAGCCTGCGATCAGCGTGATGCCGGTGATGGGTCCGCGCGCGCCAATCCCATAAAGCGCTGTCAGCGCCGCGAAGCCGGCGTCATACAGACCAAGCGCCATGCCGACGCCGAGTATTACCCACGCCAGCGCCAGCAGCAGAGCGCCATGGGCTAGCGCAAGCACCATCAAGCCGCACGCCAGGACAATGTTCGAAAACGCCAACACGCCCCGTCCGCCGTGCCGGTCAATGAGACGCCCGACTGCGGGCCCGGCGAAAGCGGCAATCAACAGCGCGCCGGAAAATGCCCCGAACACCCAGGTCGGCGCCATTCCGACGCCGGCGCCAATTGGGCCGGCGAGAATGGCGGGCAAATAATAGCTTGAGGCCCATGCCAAGGTTTGCGCGGTGCCGAGTGTGGCAACGACGAAGTGGCGTGAGCGCTGCGGCGAACCACCTTTCTGTTCAAGGCTCAAGGAACCGCCCTTCCGGCTCACGGCCGCTGGCAATTGCAGCCGGGCACCTTTGCAGAATTTCGTGCGTCGCAGTAGTAGCCAGCGTTATGAACGGGATAGCGACGGCGCAACGAGGCGTCCTGATCAGGCCGGCCACAGCGGGCGATATGGCAGCCATCACCCGCATCTACGCCTTCGCGGTGAAGCATGGCACCGCGACGTTCGAGATCGAGCCGCCGGATGAAGCCGAAATGACTCGCCGTTACGCCGCGCTGGCGGCCGACGGCTACCCGTATCTCGTCGCCGAACGCGGCGGCGCGATTGCCGGCTACGCCTACGTGGGCATCTATCGTGCGCGGCCGGCCTATCGATCGACCGTCGAGGATTCGATCTACATCGCGCCGGAGTTCCACCGCCAAGGCCTCGGCTCGGCGTTGCTGATGCGGCTTATCGCCGACGCCGAACTGCGCGGCTTCCGCCAGATGATCGCGGTTATCGGCGATTCGGCTCAAGTTCCGTCGATCGCAGTGCACGCCAGTGCCGGCTTTGCCCATATTGGCACGCTGCGCTCGGTCGGCTTCAAGCAGGGCCGCTGGCTCGATACCGTGCTGATGCAGCGACCGCTCGGCAGCAGCGATACGGCGCCGCCGTAGCGGTCAGACCGCGACCAGCCGCACCGAGCGATCGAGCGCGCCGAGCACGCGATCCAGTTCCCTGCCGCGCCGCAAGATAAGGCCAGTCGCCGTGATGACGCTGTACGTGCCTTGGCGGCGCTCAAGCCGCGGGTTTTTCTCGATGCGGTAGATCGGGACCTCGCAGGCGTGGCGAAATACGGAAAAAACCGCCCGGTCTTTGAGAAAATCGATTGCGTAATCGCGCCACTCACCGGCCGCGACCTTGCGGCCATAGAGACTGAGAATTCGGTCAAGCTCGCGCCGGCTGAAAGTAACCTCGTTTGCAGAGGTCTGTGCGCGGAACTCGCCTCCGCGCCGGGGCGCCCCATCACGTTCCACGCGATGGGGGCCCCGGATCGCGCTCGGTTCAATTTCGCCGATGTCCATGCGGCGCCTCCTGTGTAATCTGGCTATGGTGGAATGTCTTTGAACAGTCATGATCGCGCCTTGGCGGGGCGACCGCAAGAGGCCCGGATGCGGCAAATTCCGTCCGAGCCAAGCTGATCATTTGTCGGGCAACAGCAAAGAATGCTCGGCACTGCGGCAACTTGGCTCGCTGGAATCACGGCTTCGTTAGGCGAATCATAATGGCGCCCTAATTCGGCCAACCACGCGCCGCGCTGACCTGCGAAACAGATGACCGTTGCCTCACGGCCCGGTCCGGTTCGTGTTTCGGATTCCTCAGCCCCCCAGCCCCCCGAAATGCGGTCGGACCGGGCCAGAGTTTTTGGTCTACGCGTACGGTTCAATCCCCCTATCTTGGCCGGCGTCACGCCGGCCTCTTTTTTTGCTGACAACTGAATTTTGCCGACAAAAGACTGGGGGCTGAGAACAGATTTGGGGCTGAGAACAGGTTTGGGGCTGAGAACAGGTTTGGGACCGAGAACAGACTGGGGCTGACAGCAGATTGGGGAATATGAGCGGCCGCCAGGGCGGCGCGCTATCAGCGGCTGCTGGTGGCCCGAGCGCCGGCGTCGGCCGCCTGGTGTGCCAGTGTGGTGTAGGCCGCGCCGAGCACAATGCCGGGCTTCCCCCGCGTGCCTTCTTGCACGATGACGGCGGCAGCATCGACCTTGCCGCTTACGATCTTGGCGAGCGGCACGCTCCAGCTTGAATCGGTGCCGTCGATGTCGCCAAGCTTGCGCCAGGCGCGCACGACGTTGTGATAAACCAGCGTATGACCGCGATTCTCGCCACGGCCGACGGCGACCGAGATGGCGCGCGCGAGCGGGCAGAGCCAGACCTCGCCTTTTGTCTTCTTGCCCGGCGGCTCCTTGACGGTCACCGACAATTCGCCGTCGCCCGTCGACGTCATGACGGCAAGCGACATGATGTCGGGGTTGCGATCGGTCTCGGCGATGGCGCGCTCAATAGCGGCACGATCGCTGCCCACCACATGCACGCTGCCATTGACCACGAGTTGCGGCGTGTAGACCTGCCGGTCGCCACGGACCTCTGCGTAAGCGCGCTGGCGCGCGGTATGTCCTGGCAGCGCCAGCGTGTCCTTCCAACCGAGGTAATCCCAGATATCGATCGGCAGGCTCAGCGCAACGAGCGCCGGATCCTTGGCCAATTCGCCGAGCAGCTTATCGGCGGACGGACAGGACGAGCAGCCTTGGCTGGTGAATAGCTCAAGCAGCGCGCGCGGCGCTGCGCCGGCGAAGCTCGAACTCGTAATCAGGACACCGGCAACAAGTGATGCCGACGCGAGGCAGCGACGCAGCATTCCGAACTCCACCCCGCGAGCCCCAGGGCCAAAACCATAGGCCACGACCCTTAGGCGCACCCAAAGCCGGGCCCCTGTAACGGTACCGTGACGCGACCCCAAACAGATACCCCGTGCCGGCCTCACCTGCTACTCAATTCGCGGTGAGGCGGGCCGGACGGGGGATCACGCGCCAAAGATCGACGGACCAGCCGATCAGGCCGCAAGCTGGCGCAGCACGTACTGCAGAATGCCGCCGTTCTTGTAGTAGTCGAGTTCGTCCACCGTATCGATGCGGCAGATCAACGGCACGCGCTTGAGGCCGCCATCGGCAGCGACGATTTCCGCATAAAGCTTCTGGTGCGGCTTGAGGTCGCCGTGCAGTCCTCGAATCGTCACCTGCTCGTCGCCCTTGAGCCCCAGCGTCTGCCAGGAGGTGCCCTCCTCGAATACCAAGGGCACCACGCCCATGCCGACGAGGTTGGAGCGGTGGATGCGCTCGAACGACTGCGCGATCACGGCGCGCACGCCGAGCAGGATCGCGCCCTTGGCGGCCCAGTCGCGCGACGAGCCGGTGCCGTATTCCTTGCCGGCGAACACCACCAGCGGCACGTTCTCGGACTTGTAGCGCATCGCCGCATCGTACATCGTCATGCGCTCTTTCGACGGATAGTGAATGGTGTAGCCGCCTTCGACGCCGGGCAGCATCTGGTTCTTGATGCGAATATTGGCAAAGGTGCCACGCATCATCACCTGATGATTGCCGCGCCGTGTGCCGTACTGGTTGAAATCCCGCGGGCGCACCTGATGGTCGCGCAGATATTCGCCGGCGGGGCTGTCTTCCTTGATCGAACCGGCCGGCGAGATGTGGTCGGTGGTGATGGAGTCGAGGAACAGCCCGAGGATGCGCGCGTCGACGATATCTTCGATCGGCTGGCTGCGCTTCGGCATTTCTTCGAAATACGGCGGGTTCTGCACGTAGGTGGAACGGTCGTCCCACTTGAAGGTCAAACCGCCCTTGACGGCGATCTTGCGCCAGTTGGCGTCGCCCTTGAACACATCGGCGTATTTCTTGGTGAACATCTGCTTGTTGATGCTCTTGCGTATGACCGCAGCGATCTCTTTGCTGGTCGGCCAGATATCGCGCAGATAGACCTTGCGGCCCTTCTGGTCGGTGCCGAGCGGCGTCTTGGCGATGTCGATCTGCATCGATCCGGCGATCGCATAGGCGACGACCAGCGGCGGCGACGCCAGGTAGTTGGCGCGCACGTCGGCATTGACACGGCCCTCGAAGTTGCGATTGCCCGACAGCACCGCCGCCGCCACCAGATCGTTCTTGTTGATCGCTTCGGAGATTTCCTCGGGCAGCGGGCCGGAGTTGCCGATGCAGGTGGTGCAGCCGAAGCCGACCAGATTGAAGCCGAGCTGATCCAGATATTTCTGCAGCCCGGATTTCTCGTAATACTCCTCGACTACCTTTGAGCCGGGCGCGAGCGATGTCTTCACCCACGGCTTGACGGTCAGGCCCTTCTCGACCGCCTTCTTGGCCAGAAGCCCGGCAGCCATCATCACACTTGGATTCGAGGTGTTGGTGCACGAAGTGATCGCCGCGATGACGACATCGCCGTGGCCGAGCGTGAAATCGCGACCCTCGACCGATACGCGCTTGCTCATCTCGGCGGACTTGTTGAATTCCTTGTCCATCGATTGGGCAAAGCCGCTTTTGACATCCTTGAGCGTGATGCGGTCCTGCGGGCGCTTGGGTCCGGCGAGCGACGGCTCGATCGAGCCCAGTTCGAGCTTGAGCACGTCGGTGAACACCGGATCTGGGGTGTTCTTGGTGCGATACATGCCCTGCGCCTTGGCGTAAGCCTGGACCAGAGCGATCAGATCGGCCGGGCGTCCGGTGTCGCGCAGATAGTGCAGCGTGTCGTCGTCAATCGGGAAGAAGCCGCAGGTAGCGCCATATTCGGGCGACATGTTGCCGATCGTGGCACGGTCGGCGATCGACAGCGACGCAAGCCCCGGCCCGAAATATTCGACGAATTTGCCGACGACGCCGCGCTTGCGCAGCATTTGCGTCACGGTCAGCACCAGATCGGTCGCAGTAATGCCTTCCTTGAGCTTGCCGTTCAAGCGCACGCCGATCACTTCCGGCAGCACCATCGAGTAGGGCTGACCGAGCATCGCGGCCTC
This sequence comes from uncultured Alphaproteobacteria bacterium, assembly GCA_963729965.1. Taxonomy (GTDB): domain Bacteria; phylum Pseudomonadota; class Alphaproteobacteria; order Rhizobiales; family Xanthobacteraceae; genus BOG-931. The sequence goes on along the minus strand of CAVSPX010000001.1, from coordinate 1,262,761 downwards.
GGCCTCGATGCCGCCGACGCCCCAGCCAAGCACCGACAGGCCGTTGACCATCGTGGTGTGCGAATCGGTGCCGACCAGCGTATCCGGATAGGCAAGCTCGGTGGCGACGGTCTTGTCCTTGTCGCCAAACTCGATCTTGGCCTTGTTGCTCCAGACCGTGCGCGACAGATATTCGAGATTGACCTGATGGCAGATGCCGGTGCCGGGTGGCACCACGCGGAAATCCTCAAACGAACTCTGCGCCCATTTGAGGAACCGGTAGCGCTCCTGGTTCTGCTTGTATTCTTCTTCGACGTTTTTCTTGAACGAGTCCCGGTGGCCAAAGAAATTCACCGCCACCGAGTGGTCGATGACGAGATCGACCGGCACCAGCGGATTGATCTTCTTTGGATCGCCGCCGAGATGCTCCATGGCGTCGCGCATCGCCGCGAGATCGACCACGGCGGGAACGCCGGTGAAATCCTGCATCAGCACCCGCGCCGGCCGGAATGCCAGCTCCCGGTCCGAGGTCCTGGTCTTGAGCCATTGCGCGACCGCCTGGATGTCTTCCTTGCTGACCGAGCGGCCATCCTCGTTGCGCAGCAGATTTTCGAGCAGGACCTTGAGCGAGAACGGCAGCCTGGAGATGCCTTTAAGGCCGTTCCGTTCCGCGGCCGGCAGGCTGTAATAGGCGTAGGTCTTGGAGCCGACTTTGAGCGGCCGCAAACATTTGAAGCTGTCGAGCGAAGCCATGATTTTTTTCCTATCCTCGCCGGCCGGGCACCGGGGCAAGCAGGGGAACATTTTTGCCGGAACGGTCGCCAACAGACGAACGGCGACTGGGACGCGGCGAGCCGAGTGGCGGCCCGCGATCCGCGACCGGCTTATAAGGTCTTTTCCAGAATTGTGCCAGATCGGCAACGAATAGCCGCTATATGCACACAGTTGCGGCCACCGAGCCGCGCCAAGGACGCTGTTCATGCGGCTTTCCGCTGCGAATCTAGCCTGCCACCGCGGCGGCCGCGACGTATTCGCCGGCATCGGCTTCGCCGTGGCAGCTAGTGAACTTTTGGCCATTACGGGCCGCAACGGTGCCGGCAAATCATCCTTGTTGCGGACTGTCGCCGGACTGGTGCGGCTCACCGAAGGCACACTCGCGCTGGATGGCGGCGATGCCGAACTGACCATCGCCGAGCAGGCCCATTATCTCGGCCATCAGGATGCGCTGAAGCCATCGCTGTCGGTCGGCGAAAACCTGCGTTTCTGGGCGGGCTTTTTCGGGCAAAAGCCCGTTGCCGTCGCCGCCCCGCTCGAGGCGGTCGGGCTCGACGCACTCGCCGACCTTCCGGCTGCCTATCTTTCGGCCGGCCAGCGCCGGCGACTCTCAATCGCTCGGCTTCTCGCCGTGAAACGGCCGATCTGGCTGCTTGATGAACCGATGAGCACGCTTGATACCGCGGCGCAGCAGCGCCTCGTTGGCTTCATGCGCACCCATCTCGCCGAGGGCGGGCTGATCCTGGCGGCAACGCATGGGCCGCTCGGCATGGGCGCTACCCAGGAGCTGCGGCTCGACCAGCCTGTTCCCTTGCCGCTTGAGGACCAGGCAGAAGGGCCGCCGCAGTGAGGGAGCTTGCCGCGCTGCTGGTCCGCGACATGCGGATCGCCATCCGCGTCGGCGGCGGCGCGCTGATGGGCGTGATGTTCTTTCTCGTTGTCGTGGCCATCATCCCGTTCGCGGTCGGCCCGGATCTGGCGCTGCTCAAGCGCATTGGCCCGGCCATCCTGTGGCTCGCCGCGTTGCTGGCAAGCCTGTTGGCGCTCGATCGGCTGTTCGCTGCCGACCACGAGGACGGCTCGCTGGATCTTCTCCTCATGGGCCGTGCGCCGCTCGAACTGGTCGTCCTGGTCAAGGGCGTGGCCCATTGGCTGACCACCGGCCTGCCCTTGATCATTGCTGCGCCGCTCATCGGTCTCCTGCTCAATCTGGACGCCCAGGCGCAGGGCGCGCTGGCGTTGACACTCCTCGCCGGCACGCCAGCGCTGACCTTCATCGGCCTGATCGGCGCCGCCATCGCCGTGGCGTTGCGACGCGGCGGGCTCCTGCTCGCCGTCCTCGTGCTGCCGCTGACGGTGCCGGTCCTGATCTTCGGCGTAGCCGCTGCCAACGCCGGGGCAGCCGGACCGGCGTTGTTCGGCACGCCGTTCACGATTCTGTGCGCGCTATCGCTGGCGAGCCTGGTGATCGGGCCTTTCGCCGCAGCCGCCGCGCTGCGGCAAGAGATCGAATAGACCGCGGAAGGGCAAAACCCCATGTCTAAAACCCCATGTCTCCTGCGTCATATAGATTTGAAATCGCCGCGTGCAGCCGATCATGGTATTGCCACGCGCGGGTGCGGTAGGTAGCGCCCCATGCGGCCTGAGCGGCGGCCGAGAGTTTGAGCCAATGAACCCGATCGACCTCGCCAACCCGACGCGCTTTCTGGCCTTTGCCAATCGCGTTATTCCGTGGCTCGGCGGCCTGACGGTGATCGTGCTGGCGTTCGGGCTAAATCAGGCGATGAACGCGCCGAACGACTATCAGCAGGGCGATACCGTCAAGATCATGTACCTCCACGTGCCCTCGGCGTGGCTCGGAATGCTGTGCTGGGGCGTCATGACGGTCGCGGCACTCGGCACGCTGGTCTGGCGCCATCCGCTCGCCGACGTCGCCGCCAAGGCCGCGGCGCCAATCGGCGCCGCCTTCACGCTGCTGTGCCTCGTGACCGGTTCGCTGTGGGGCAGACCGGAATGGGGCACCTATTGGGTCTGGGACGCCCGCCTGACGTCCGAGCTGGTGCTGCTGCTGCTCTATCTCGGCGTCATCGCGCTGTGGCGCACGGTCGAGGACCCGTCGCGCGCCGCCCGCGCGGTCGCGATCCTTACGCTGGTCGGCGCCATCGATCTGCCGATCATCAAATTCTCCGTCGATTGGTGGAACACGCTGCATCAAGGCGCTTCGGTATTTCGCCTTGGCGGTTCGACGATCTACCCGACGATGCTGATACCGCTGCTGATCATGGCGGTCGGCTTCACGCTGCTGTTTCTGACGCTGCATCTTGCGGCGATGCGTAATGAGATTTTGCGCCGCCGCGTGCGCACGCTGCGGCTGATGCAGGCAAGGGCCGCGAGCTGACGATGGAACACATGGAGCATATGCCGTTCATCGTCGGCTCCTATGCGGCCGCCGCCCTGGTGATCGGTGCATTGATCGGCTGGGTGACGCTCGATTTCCGCGCACAGCGCCGCGCGCTGGCCGAACTTGAAACGCGCGGCGTGACCCGCCGCTCCTCCGGCGCCGCACGCCGCACCATGGAACAGGCAGGAGAGCAAGCGTGACCCTCGCTGCCGACGACCCGGCAAGAGCCAAGGCTGACACCAAGGCCGGCTGGCGGCGGATCGCCGTGCTGGTGCCGCTCGCCGTGTTTCTGCTGCTGGCTGTTTTGTTCTTCGTCGGCCTGCGCTCGGGCGATCCGTCGATTCTGCCCTCGGCGCTGATCGGCCACCCGGCACCGAATACGGCGCTGCCGCCGATCGCCGGACTGGAACGCGACGGGCAAGCCGTCCCGGGGCTCGATCCGTCAAGCTTCAAGGGCGCCGTCACAGTGGTCAACGTGTGGGCGTCGTGGTGCATCCCGTGCCACGACGAAGCGCCGCTGTTGATGCAACTGGCGCGGGACAAGCGCTTCAGGCTGGTCGGGATCAACTACAAGGATGACGCCGGCAACGCGCGGCGTTTCCTTGGCCGCTATGGCGATCCGTTCGCCGCGGCGGGCGCCGACCTGAGCGGCCGCTCCGCGATCGACTGGGGCGTCTATGGCGTGCCGGAGACATTCGTTGTCGGACGTGACGCGCGCATCGCCTATAAGCTCGTCGGCCCGATCACGCCGGATAATTTCGTCTCAATGCTCAAGCCGCAGATCGACAAGGCGCTGGCGGCACCTGGCCCGTCATCCTGAGGCGGCCGCGCAACGCGCGGCCCTCGAAGGATGCGGCCGAGGCGCGGTGGCCGTCGCTCTTCGAGGCTCGCTTACGCTCGCACCTCAGGGTGACGATGCCTAATCTGTCGCCGGTTCCACGCCGTGGCGCTTGAGCAGCGGCGTCTGCAGCGCGGCGAACACGAAGGTGAGCGGCGTCACGCCGAATACCTTGAAATCGACCCAAACATTTGTCGAAAAATTGCGCCACACGATTTCATTGAGCACCGCAAGGACGAAGAAAAAGATCGCCCAGCGCCAGGTGAGCTTGCGCCAGCCTTCCTCGGTCAGGTGGAACAGCGAATCGAACACCATGCCGAGCAGCGGCTTGTTGAAGAACAATCCGCCGAGCAGCACGGCACCGAACAACGCGTAAATGATCGTCGGCTTGACCTTGATGAAGGTGGCGTCATGCAGGATTAGGGTCAGGCCGCCGAACACGACGACAATGACAGCCGTGACCACCGGCATGATCGGTAGATGGCGGGTCATCGCGTAGGACGCCGCCAGCGCAGCGAGCACCGCCACCATGAAGGTCGCGGTGGCGGCGAAAATCCCATAGTGCGAATTGGCGATGAAGAACAGCACCAGCGGCCCAAGGTCGAATACGAGCTTGAGCATCGGGTTGAGCTGCGGCTTGGGCGTCGATTGCATTCCGGCTTCCATAGCGTCAGCGTCGGCCTTTGTCATGCGTCGCTCGACGATTCGAGCCCGGCGATAGCGCGGGTGAAATCGCGCGCCGAAAACGGCGCCAAATCCTCGACATTCTCGCCGACGCCGATGAAATGCACCGGCAGTTTGAACTTGGCCGCCAACGCCACCAGGATACCACCGCGCGCGGTGCCGTCGAGCTTCGTCATCACCAGACCGCTAACGCCGGCCGTCTTCTGAAAGATCTCGACCTGCGACAGCGCGTTCTGTCCGACCGTGGCGTCGAGCACGAGCAGCACGGCGTGCGGCGCCGAGGGTTCGGCCTTTTTGATGACGCGCAGCACCTTTTCCAGCTCGTTCATCAGTTCGCTGCGGTTCTGCAGCCGGCCGGCGGTATCGATCAGCAAAATATCGCTGCCGCGCTGCTTCGCCGCCGCGATCGCGTCGTACACAAGTCCCGCCGCATCGGCGCCGGCATGACGCGCAATGAACTCGGCGCCCGTTCGCGTCGCCCAGATCTTCAGTTGATCGATGGCAGCGGCGCGGAATGTGTCGCCTGCGGCCATCATGACGGTTCGGCCCTCGGCGCGGAATTTTTCCGCGAGCTTGCCGATGGTCGTGGTCTTGCCGGAACCGTTGACCCCGACCACCAGAACGACGAACGGCTTTTTCGCCGGATCGATAACGAGCGGCTGCGCCACCGGCGCCAGCACCTTCTCGACTTCGTCCGCCACCACGGCCTTGACCTCATCGGCGGAAATGCCCGCCTCGTAGCGGCCATCGCGCAAGGCCGCGGCAATGCGGTCGGCGGTCGGCAGGCCGAGATCGGCGCGGATCAGCACGTCCTCGATCTCCGCAATGGTCTCGGCATCGAGCTTGCGCTTGGTGACCAGATCGGCGATGGCGCCGCCGAGGGCGGAAGAACTGCGCTTAAGCCCCCCGGTAAGCCGCTGCCACCAGCTTTTCTTCTGCGTTTGCGCCGTTTGCGCGGTTGTGTCGTTCATTTCCGCAACATTGTCGGTACTGAAGGGTCCGTGATAGCGCTTTCGCCCAAGCAGGCAAACCAGTCAGCTAACCAGCCGGGCCGCCCATGACTGCCGAAGAGATGGTGTCGCGACTGCTCTATCGCGATGGGCTGATGCTGGTGATCGATAAGCCCGCCGGACTCGCGGTGCATCATGGACCGCCCAACGGCAAGGACCGCGGCCGGGAATGCCTGCAGGACCATTTTGACACGCTGCGCTTCGGCCTGCCGCGGCCGCCGTCGCTGGCCCACCGGCTCGACCGCGACACCTCCGGCTGCCTGGTGCTCGGGAGACATCGCAAGGCGCTCGCGCAGCTCGGCAAACTGTTCAAGAACGGCGCCATCGACAAAGTCTATTGGGCCGTCGTCGAAGGCTCGCCCGAAGCCGACGAGGGCATGATCGAATTGCCGCTCGGCCGTCTCGACGTCACCCGCGGCTGGTGGATGAAGCACGATCCGAACGGCCAGCCGGCGGTGACGAAATGGCGAGTGATGGGCAGAGCCCAGGCGCCGGTCCCGCTTACATGGCTGGCGCTCGAGCCGTTGACCGGTCGCACGCATCAGCTTCGCGTCCATTGCGCCGAGATGGGCTGGCCGATCGTCGGTGATGCAATTTACGGCACCGCGCCTCGGACCGGCGGTCCGATCATGCACTTGCATGCGCGCGAGATCGCGGTGCCGCTTTACAAAAATCGCGACCCGATCCGCGTTGTCGCGCCAGTGCCGGAACACATGCGCGGGCCACTCTCCGCGTGCGGGTGGGAACAGGGGCGTTCCTCGGATGCGGTGCAGCGCGAAGCGGTGCACCGCTGATCCGGGGTCGTCACAATCTCGGAGCCTGCTTAAGTGCGTGACGATCCCGGGTCAGCAGCGCACCATTCCGCTTCGCTTCATGCTGCGCTGCGCCCGGGAAATCATTCAATAAATCGTCTCTTTGATCCGTGCCGGTGCTGCCCGGTCATGCTCGGGACCGCCCATCTTGCCGTCGGTCAGTTCGGCGAGAATCGACCCCGGCGTCGGCAGCGTCTTGCGATCGACCTTGCTTGCCGGATCCCACAGCTTGGAGCGGATGATCGCCTTGGTGCACTGGAAATACGCGCGCTCGACCGTGACCAACAAGACGCATTTCGGCACCTTGCCGTTCATGGCAAAGCTTTCCGTCAGCTTCGGATCGGTCGAAATCACGGCGCGGCCGTTGATCCGCATGGTTTCGCCGACGCCCGGAATAAGAAACAACAGCGAGATACGCGGGTCGCGCACCAGATTGCGCAGAGAATCGATACGGTTGTTGCCGCGACGGTCGGGAATCGCGAGCGTGTGCTCGTCGAGCACGCGGACGAAGCCCGGCGGATCGCCGCGCGGCGAACAGTCGAGACCTTCGGGCCCGCAGGTCGCCACCACGCAGAACGGCGCGGCTTCGATCAGCTTGCGGTATTGTGGCGTGATGCGATCAGTTTCCTTGAAAACAGCGGGACCGTAGGGCGCATCTGAATAGAGCTTCTCAAGATCCGCGGTGGTCGTGACGGTGTAGTGCGCGTTGCGGTCCATCGGCGGTCTCCGTGGCGCGAGCTTACCTCAAGCAGCCAGCAATTGTCTGCCGTCGTGCGCGGCAATTTTCACCTCGACAATTTGTCCCGGGCCCGCCGGCCGCGCCAGCGCGACCTTGGTGAACTGCGCAGTGCGGCCCATTTCACGCGTCTCGGTGAGCACGCGCCGGGTCGCGCCGATCTCGGCATCCAGATGGTTTTGCAGCGCTAGCGCGCCGCGTTCGCGCAACCGCCGGGCGCGATCCTTGATCACCTCGCGGGCGACCTGCGGCATGCGCGCCGCCGGCGTGCCGGGCCGCGGCGAGAACGGAAACACATGCAGATGCGTGAGCCCGCATTCGTCAACCAGATCGAGCGAGTTTTGAAACATCGCTTCGCTCTCGGTCGGAAAGCCGGCGATCAGATCGGCGCCGAACACCGTGTCGGGCCGCAACCGCCGCACCTCGTCGCAGAAGGCGATGGCGTCGTTGCGCAAATGCCGCCGCTTCATGCGCTTGAGGATGAGATCGTCGCCCGCCTGCAACGACAAATGCAGGTGCGGCATCAGCCGTTCGTCGCTGGCGAACGCATCGAGCAGATCGCGATCGACTTCGACCGAGTCGATCGAGGACAGCCGCAGCCGCTTCAGCTCCGGCACGTCTTTGAGGACGCGCTTGACCAGCCTGCCCAAGGCGGGCGCACCGGCAAGGTCGGCGCCGTAGCTCGTGATATCGACGCCGGTCAGCACGACTTCCAGATAACCGTGCGCGACGAGCCGTCTCACGTCGTCGACAACGGCCTCCATCGGCACCGAGCGCGAATTGCCGCGGCCGAACGGAATGATGCAGAACGTGCAGCGGTGATTGCAGCCATTCTGCACCTGCACGAAGGCACGGGTGCGAGCCGAGAACGTATCGATCAGGTGCGCGGCGCTGTGTTTGACCGCCATGATGTCGCCGACGGCTACCTTCGGTGCGCTCGTCTCTTCACGCGCGACGCTGGCATCGGCCCAGGCCTCGGGATTGAGCTTTTCAGCATTGCCGAGCACGCGGTCGGCCTCCGTCATGGCGGCGAAGGTTTGCGGCTCGGTCTGCGCCGCACAGCCGGTGACGACGATGTTGGCCTGCGGCCGTTCGCGGCGCAGCGCGCGGACGGTCTGACGCGCCTGGCGCACGGCCTCCGCGGTCACCGCACAGGTATTGACCACCACCGTGTCGGCGAGCCCGGCCTGTTCGGCGTTGCGGCGGATCACTTCGGACTCGGCGGTGTTGAGCCGGCAGCCGAAGGTGACGACTTCGATGCCCATCAGGCGGCTCCCGCGCCAGTAAGCAGAGCCGCGTCGAAGCGGCCCTTGTGCTCGTATTCGACCGGGCCGGTCATCAGCACATGGTCGTCGCCCGCGCGCCATTCGATGACGAGGTCGCCACCGGGCAGGGTCACTGTCACCGTACGCTCGGTGCGGCGCAGCCGCGCAGCCGCCACTGCAGCAGCGCAGGCCGCCGAGCCGCATGCCTTGGTCAAACCGGCGCCGCGCTCCCAGGTGCGGATCACCAGATGATCGCGCGCCGCCACGGCGGCGACCGTGATGTTGGCGCGTTCGGGAAACATCGGATGGTGTTCGAGCAGCGGGCCGATTTTTTGCAGATCGTAGGCGTTCGGATCGTCGACCCAGAAAATCGCATGCGGATTGCCCATGTTGACGACCGACGGCGAATGCAGGATAGGCGCACCGCGCGGGCCGATCTCAAGTTCGATCGCGCGCGTATCGGGAAATTCCTCGGCCAGCGGGATTTCGTTCCAGCGAAAGCGCGGCTGGCCCATGTCGACCGTGAACCGCCCCTCGCCGGCCTGCCAGCATGGGACGAGTCCAGCCGCTGTCTCGAATGTGAGCCTGGCCTTACCGGTCGCAGCGCTCACCAGCGAAGCAACGCAGCGCATGCCGTTGCCGCAGGCGCCCGCTTCCGAGCCGTCGTTGTTGTAGATGCGCACCAGCGCGTCCGTGGCGGCCCGCGGCGGATAGAGCGCCATAAGCTGATCGTAGGGCTCCTGGCCGGCCGCTGCGCGCGCCTCAGCCGCCTCGACGGGGCGCGGCGAATCACGCAAATCGACGACCACGATCTCGTTGCCGAGGCCGTTCATCTTGACGAAATCGCGATTGGCCAGCGCGCTCATGATAATGCCCGATTACGAGGGACTTATATGAGCAGTTCGGCCGGGTGCGCCAGTAGGATCGCCAAGGAGAGCCTGATGTCCCTGCGCATTGCGCGCTGCAGCCTTATCGTCGCGGCGCTCGCTCTGACTGCCGCGCTGACACTGCCGCAGCCGTCGCGCGCACAGACTTCGCCGCCCGCAGCCGCGCAGACCAAGCCGCCGGTCGCGGCCCCAACAGCGCCGGCTGCGCCTGCGCCCGCCACCAAACCCGAGGCCCAGCCGGCGACGCCGGCCACCGTCGCCCCCGAAGGCATCACCACCAAGCCGAGCGATGCCTTCGGTGAAGACGTGACGCTCACCGCCAAGCCGATCGTCTACGTCAAGGGCTCGGGCACCTGGGACAAGGCATTCGTCACCATCAGCGGCGCCTTGAAGAAGGTCGAAGCCTATGTGGCGAAGGCGGGGCTGAAGACCGACGGCCTGCCGATGACGATCTTTCTCGCGACCGACGACCTCGGCTTCGATTACGAGGCCGCTATCCCGCTGGCCGAGCCGCCCAAAGATCCGCCGCGTGGCGAAATCTCCGCCGGGCAATCGCCCGCCGGCCACGCGCTCAAATTCGTGCATCGCGGCTCCTACGATTCGCTCGACGACACCTACGAGGCGATCACCAATTATCTCGACGACAAGCGGCTCGAATCTCAGAACGTACTGATCGAGCAATACGTCACCGATCCGGTCACCGCGGATCAGAAAAATCTCGTCATCAATATTTTTGTGCTGGTGAATTAGCCCTCATCAGTGCGAGGAGCCAACGGGTCCGGCCCGAAGTGGTCGGCCCGATGACAGGCTCCGCGACGAAGCAATCCAGGTTCGCGGGCTGAAGGCTAGATTGCTTCGCTTGGCTCGCAACGACGTGTTGTTTCACAGTTCCCGGACCTGTCCGGGCCGCAGCGTGCGGAAACGTTCGCCGGAAATTCCCGCGGTGTGCAGCGCCTCGGCAAGCGCGATGAGCGGCGCGTCGATGGCTTCGTCGGTGAGCGGGAACGTGCCGTAGTGATGGCCAAGCGCAAGCTCGGCGCCGCAATCGATGAAAGCCTGCACCGATTCGGCCGGATTCATGTGGGCACTACGCATGAACCAGCGCGGCTCATAGGCGCCGATCGGCAGAATGGCGAGGCGGATCGGGCCGTGGCGCTCGCGGACGAGGCGGAAATTGTCTCCATCGCCGTAGCCGGAATCGGCAACGTAATAGAGGCGTCCGGCCGGCGTCTCGATGACGAATGAGGCCCATAGCGACATGTTGCGGTCGGACAGGCTGCGCGCCGACCAGTGCTGCGTCGGAACCAGGGTGACCGCAACGCCCGCGCCTAGGTCGACGCGATCGCCCCAATCATACGCCTCCGTCGCAATCGTCGGATTGCGGTCGCGCATGATCGCGTCGTTGCCGAGCGGGGTGATCACGCGCGGCCGGTGTGCGCCGGCGAGCCGGGACAGGGTTGCAATATCGAGATGATCGTAATGGCCGTGCGACACCAGCACGGCGTCGATCGGCGGCAGGTCGGCAAAGGCGATGCCCGGATCGTTAACCCGTTTCGGTCCGATCCATCGGAACGGCGAGGCGCGTTCCGACCACACCGGGTCGAGCAGGAGGTTAAGCCCCGCGGTCTGAACGAGGAAGCTCGCGTGTCCGACATAGGACACGCGCACGGCTTGGCCTCCGACCCGGGCCGGCGGCCGGTCCGCATAGGGCGACGGCGCCCGTGCGGGCCACTTGGCGCGGCGGCCTTTGCCCCAGCGCCGATCGATGTTCCAGCGCAACAGGCCAAACTGGCCGCGCGGCGCGGCGCGCGGCGGGTTCGGGTTAAAGAACAATTCCCCGTCGAAATGATCGGAAACCGGCCCCTGATAATAGCGCGACATGGGGGCAATATAGGAATTGCGGCCGCGCGCACCCCCGGTTGACGATTTCGGGCGGGGCACCTATTTTCCGCGCGCTTTCGTTAAGCGACTGACGTCAAACCCGCCGACCGGCCCGCGAGACCGGAGGCAACCGCCCGACAGCGCGATGCGCCCTCGGGCGTCTTTGTGTTTTCTCCTTTCCCCGCCACGGGGAGAGGTGAAAGGAACCGCATGTTCGAATCGCTGTCCGAACGGCTGAACAGCATCCTCGACCGCCTGACCCGGCGCGGCGCGCTGTCGGAGGCCGACGTCGACGCGGCTTTGCGCGAAGTGCGCCGTGCGCTGCTCGAGGCCGACGTAGCGCTCGATGTCGCCCGCGACTTCGCCGAAGAGGTCAAGAAACGCGCGGTCGGCGTCGAGGTCCTCAAGTCGGTCACACCCGGCCAGATGGTCGTCAAGATCGTGCACGATCAGCTGATCGAGACGCTCGGATCGAGCGCCCAGCCCATCGATCTCAACGCGCCGCCGCCGGTCGTGATCATGATGGTGGGCCTGCAGGGCTCGGGCAAAACCACCACCACGGCGAAAATCGCCAAGCGCCTGACCGAACTCGGCAAGCGCAAGGTGCTGATGGCCTCGCTCGATACGCGGCGTCCGGCCGCCATGGAGCAGCTCGCCGTGCTCGGCACGCAGGTCAATGTCGAGACGCTGCCGATCGTCGCCGGCCAGACGCCGGTGCAGATCGCCGGCCGCGCCCAGCAAGCGGCGCGGCTCGGCGGCTACGACGTGGTGATGCTCGACACCGCCGGCCGGCTCACGCTCGACGAAGCACTGATGAGCGAGGCGGCCGACGTGCGCCGCGCCGTCAATCCGCATGAAGTGCTGCTGGTCGCCGATGCGCTGACCGGCCAGGACGCCGTCAACCTGGCGCGCGCCTTCAACGAGCGGCTCGACATTACCGGCATCGTGCTCACCCGCGTCGACGGCGACGGACGCGGCGGGGCGGCGCTGTCGATGCGCGCCGTCACCGGCAAGCCGATCAAGCTCATCGGTACCGGCGAAAAGCTCGACGCCATCGAAGATTTCTATCCGCAGCGCATCGCCGACCGCATCCTCGGCATGGGCGACATCATCTCGCTGGTCGAGAAAGCCGCCGCCACGATCGACGCCGAGAAGGCGGCGCGCGCCGCCGAAAAAATGCGCCGCGGCGCCTTCGATCTCGCCGATCTGCGCGATCAGCTGGCGCAGATGAAGACCATGGGCGGCATGAGCGGGCTGATGGCGATGATGCCCGGCATTGCCAAGATCAAAAATCAGCTCGCCGAACGCAATCTCGACGAGACGCTGCTCAAGCGGCAGATGGCGATCATCGATTCGATGACGCCGGCCGAGCGGCGCAATCCCGATGTGCTCAAAGCGAGCCGCAAGCGGCGCATCGCCGCCGGCTCCGGCACCAAGCCCGAAGACATCAACCGGCTGCTGAAGATGCATCGCACAATGGCTGACATGATGAAGGCGATGGGCGGCGCCAAACGCGGGCCGATGGCCGGCCTCGCCAGCATGCTCGGCCTGGGCGGCGGCATGCCGGATCCGGCGCAGATGGCAAAACTTGCGGCGAAAATGCCGGGCGGGCTGCCGGCCGGAATGCCCGGCGCCCCCGGCCTGCCGCCGAACATGCCGGGCCTGCCGCCGAGTTTTCCCGGCCTGCCGGGCGGAATGCCGAAACTTCCCGGCGGGCTTCCTGGCCTTCCGGGACTCCCAGGAAAAAAGAAGTGAATTACTCTCAAGATCAACGAAAGGAAGCTGAATGTCTCTCGTAATCCGTATGGCGCGTGCCGGCACCAAGAAGCGGCCGTTCTACCACATCGTGGTCGCCGACAGCCGCTCGCCGCGCGATGGGCGCTTCATCGAGCGTCTCGGCTTTTTCAATCCACTGTTGCCGAAGGAAAAGACCGAGCGGCTGAAATTCGATCTGGAAAAGGCCAAGTCCTGGATGGCAAAGGGCGCGCAGCCGTCGGATCGGGTCATGCGCTTTCTCGATGCCGCCGGTGTGATGCAGCGGCCGAAGCGCAACAACCCCGAAAAGGCGGTGCCGCGCAAGGAGCGCAAGGCCAAGGAAGAGGCCGCCAAGGCCGCGGCCGCTGCGGCTCCTGCCGCGCCGGCGGCAGCTCCGGCCGCCGCTTCTTAATCGCGAGCAATGGCGGCCGGCGCGCGAATCTGTGTCGGCCAGCTCGGCGCGCCACATGGCGTCCGCGGCGAAATTCGGCTGCGCTCGTTCACGGCCGATCCGCGGGCAGTCGTCGATTATGGACCGTTTGAAACCGAGGACGGCCGGGTCGTCGCCATCGAGGCACTGCGCCCGGCCAAGGATCATTTCGTGGCAACGCTTGCAGGCATCCGCGATCGCGATGCCGCCGAGCGGCTGGTCAACACGAAGCTGTTTGTGCCGCGCGAACGGCTGCCTGAAATAAGCGAGACAGACGAGTTCTATCATGCCGATCTCGTCGGGCTTTCCGCAGTCAACCCGTCGGGCCAAAAACTCGGCACCGTCGTCGCGATTCACAATTTCGGCGCCGGCGATCTGATCGAGGTGCAGTTCGACGCCAGCGGCAAAACCGAATTGATCGCGTTCGACGAGATCAATGTGCCGAGCGTCGACGTGGGCGCCGGGCGGATCGTGATTCAACCCTCTCCCCTTGCGGGAGAGAGTGGCGAGGCGAAGCCGACCCTTTCCCGCAGGGGCAACGGATAGATGTGGCGCGCCGGGGTGCTCTCGATTTTTCCCGACATGTTTCCGGGACCGCTCGGCCAAAGCCTGGCCGGCAAGGCTTTGGCCGCGGGCGCCTGGGCGCTTGATGTGACCGATATCCGTGGCTTCGCCACCGACAGGCATCGCACGGTGGACGACACCCCGGCCGGCGGCGGGCCCGGCATGGTGATGAAGGCCGATGTGCTGGCGCGCGCCATTGACACCATTGCGCAGGAAGGCCGGCCGCGGCTGCTGATGTCGCCGCGCGGGCGGCCGCTGAGCCAAGCGCGGGTCGAAGCGCTGGCCGCAGGCCCCGGCGTTATCCTGGTCTGCGGCCGGTTCGAGGGGGTCGACGAGCGGGTCATCACCGCGCGCGGCCTCGAAGAGGTGTCGATCGGCGACTATGTCCTCTCGGGCGGCGAAATTGCCGCCATGGCGCTGATCGATGCCTGCGTGCGGCTTCTGCGCGGGGTCATGGGCGCGGCTGAATCGGGCGCGGAAGAGAGTTTTGCCGGCGGGCTACTCGAATACCCGCACTACACCCGGCCACAGGTGTTCGAGGGCCGGCCGATCCCCGACGTGCTCTTATCGGGCGACCACGCCAAGATCGCCGCCTGGCGCCGCGCCGAGGCGGAACGGCTCACCCGGGAGCGCCGGCCGGACCTTTGGGCAGGCCGTGACGAGAAGGTGACAAAGCCCGCGCGGTAGCGTAGAAGCTCGCCCCAACCCGTAGCAACCCAAGACCGCAACGGCGCGACGCCAGCGCAGCCGATGGAGAATTCGCCATGAACCTGCTCAAGCAACTCGAAACCGAACAAGTGGCGAAACTCACCGCCGGCAAGGAGATTCCCGAATTCCAGCCGGGCGATACGGTGATCGTCAACGTCAAGATCATCGAAGGCGAGCGCAGCCGCGTACAGGCCTATGAAGGGGTCTGCATCGGCCGCGCCGGTGCCGGCATCAACGAGAACTTCACGGTGCGGAAAATCTCATACGGCGAGGGTGTCGAGCGCGTGTTTCCGCTCTATTCGCCGATGATCGACTCGATCAAGGTCGTGCGCAAAGGCAAGGTGCGCCGCGCCAAGCTCTATTACCTCCGCGGCCGGCGCGGCAAGTCCGCCCGTATCGTCGAGCGCGTCGACCACGTCGCCGCCGGCGAGCAGGACAAGGCCGCGAAATAGCGCGGCAACCCTCGCCGCGTGTCATGCCCCGCGCAGGCGGGGCATCCAGTAACCGGCAGCGCGGCGGAATAGTTTCAAACAGCAGTGATTACTGGATCATCCGCCTTCGCGGATGATGGCAGGCTTGCCTATTCCAGCTCCACCGTCTTGAAATCGGCCGGCAGCACGATCTCCAGCACTTCGCAGTCGTCCGAGTAATCGAGCACCTTGTGCTTGATGCGCGGCGGCTGAATCCAGGCGCTGCCGGTCTGCATCGTGACGGCGCCCTGGCCGTCGAGCTCGGTCTTGATCCAGCCCTTGAGCACATAGACCATCTGAAATTCGACATCGTGGAAATGGAGCTTTGACACTTCCTCCGGCAGGCACGGCGGCACGAAGCGGATGACGTGCGCTTGCACCATGCCGCCGGTGGCGTTGCTCATACCGAGGTCGCGATATTTCGCATAGCGGCGCAGCCCACCCTCGAAATCCTCCTCGCGCAGATGACTGGCGACGAAGCTGTGCTTGCGCCGCGGCTGGGCTTTGGCGCTTGCAGCCGACCGCGCGCGGCGCGCGCTGGGCCGCGCTCGTTTGACGGTCCGAGCGGATGATCTCGGCTTTGCCTTAGGTTTTGCCTTGGCCATGAACGTCTCCCTTGCTTGGTTTGATTAGCTCTCCGATCAGCGTCCCCACAGCACCTTCGACGCGAGCCGCGCGCCTTCGGTCAGCGCCGTCAGCTTCGCCCACACCAGATCGTCGTGCACCCGGCCGCCAAGCCCGCAATCGGTGCCGGCCACCACATTCTCCCGCCCGACGATCTCGGCGAAGGTCTTGATGCGGTGCGCGATCAATTCCGGATGTTCGACGATGTTGGTGGCGTGGCTGACCACGCCCGGCACGATGAATTTGCCGGATGGCAGCTTGACGTCCTTCCACACCGTCCATTCGTGCGCATGACGCACATTGCCGGCTTCGAAGCTGTAAGCCTGCGCATGCACCTCGAGCACCAGGTCGATAATGTCCTTCAGCGGCAGGTCGTGCGTGTGGGCGCCGTGCCAGGAGCCCCAGCAGAAATGATGGCGCACGCGATCCTCAGGGATGTCGGCGAGCGCGTGGTTGAGCGCATCGACGCGGATTTTCAGATTACGGCGGTAGTCGGCGACGCTCGGTTCGGGCTTGATCATGTCCCACGCGTCGGCCACGCCCGGATCGTCAATTTGCAGGATGAAACCGGCATCGACCACGGCGCGGTATTCGTCGCGCAGCGCGTCCGCCATCGCAAACATGTAGGCTTCGTAGGTCGGATAGTATTCGTTGAGAATGTGATGATCGAGCCAGCCCGGCGCGAACACACAGATGAAGGCTTCCTCGGCGCCGTCGGCGGCTTTCAGAGCGTCGCTGAAAATCTTGATCTCGCGCTTGATGGCGTCGGTCGCGCCGCCCTTAACCGGACCACTGACCACCATCTTGGTGGTGGGAAAGAACCGCGGCTCTTCGCCGGGCACGCAGAACATGGTGCCGGCGCGATCCATGTCGGCATAAAGCTTCGGGAAAGTGTCGCGCTCCCGCGTCTGTTGCCTCGCCGTGGCGAGCTCGCCCGGGCGCAGCGCCCGCGTCGTCACACCGGAGAATTGCTTGCCATAATAGGCGAAGTTGCGATCGTTCCAGAATTCACCGTCTCCGACGCAACTGATGCCGATCTGCACCTGCTTGCGGATGACCTCGGCGACCTGCGTCGTCAAATCGGCATTTGCCGGAGCGACCTGCGGCAATCGGCCGGCATGTGTGGTTCTGATCCCGCCTTCGCTTCGCAGCATGTGTTTTCCATCCCTATTGCGAGGCAAGCCTATCGCATGGCCGGGCGCGACAACAGGATGGCTTGCCGCAGGATGGCCTTGCCCTTTTCCTCGCCGCGCGCAGGCGCTAAAGGACGGCCCAACGCTTATGTGAGTGATACGAACGCCGAGGAGTATTCCGGGATGCCCCAACCCCGCACCTTTTACGACAAGGTCTGGCAGGACCATTTGGTCGACGAACAGCCGGACGGCACCTGCCTTATCTATATCGACCGCCATCTCGTGCACGAGGTGACGAGCCCGCAGGCGTTCGAGGGGCTGCGGCTTGCCAAGCGCAAGGTGCGCGCGCCCAATAAGACGCTGCTGGTGGTTGATCACAACGTGCCGACCACCGATCGGCACCAGAAGAACCCCGATCCGGAGAGCGAGGCGCAGATCGCCTACCTGGCGGAGAACGCCAAGCTGTTCGGCCTCGAATACTATGACGAGTTCGACAAGCGGCAGGGCATCGTCCACATCATCGGCCCGGAGCAGGGCTTCACTCTTCCGGGCGTGACGCTGGTGTGCGGCGACAGCCACACCGCCACCCACGGCGCGTTCGGCGCGCTCGCCTACGGCATCGGCACCTCGGAAGTCGAGCACGTGCTGGCGACGCAGACGCTGATCCAGACCAAGTCGAAGAACATGCGCGCCGTGGTCGACGGCAAGCTGCCGGACGGCGTCACCGCCAAGGACATCATCCTCGCCATCATCGGCGAGATCGGCACCGCCGGCGGCACCGGCTACGCGCTCGAATATGCCGGCGAGGCGATCCGCGCCCTGTCGATGGAAGGCCGCATGACGGTGTGCAACATGTCGGTCGAGGCCGGCGCCAAGGCAGGCTTCATCGCACCTGACGAAAAGGCCTACGCGTATCTGAAGGACCGCCCCAAGTCGCCCAAGGGCAACGCCTGGGACGAGGCCATGCGCTATTGGGAAACGCTGCGTACCGATGACGGCGCCCATTTCGATCGTGAGATCAGGCTCGATGCCGCCAAGCTGCCGCCGCTCGTGACTTGGGGCACCAGTCCCGAGCAGGTGGTTTCGATCGGCGGCCGCGTGCCGCGGATCGAGGACATCGCCGACGACAACAAGCGCCAGGCCGCCGAGCGCTCGCTCGCCTATATGGGGCTCAAGGGCGGCGAGAAGATTGCCGATATCGCGATCGATCGCGTGTTCATCGGCTCATGCACCAACGGGCGCATCGAGGATTTGCGCGCCGCCGCCAGGATGGCCGACGGCAAGAAGGTCAACGCCAATGTTAAGGCGATGATCGTGCCGGGCTCGGGTCTCGTCAAAGAGCAGGCCGAGAGCGAGGGGCTCGACAAGATTTTCGTCAAGGCCGGCTTTGAATGGCGCGAGCCGGGCTGCTCGATGTGCCTGGCGATGAACCCCGACAAGCTCGCGCCGGAAGAGCGCTGCGCCTCGACCTCGAACCGTAATTTCGAGGGCCGCCAGGGCTACAAGGGCCGCACGCATCTCGTCTCGCCCGCCATGGCCGCCGCCGCGGCGATTGCCGGGCATTTCGTCGATGTGCGGGAGTGGAAGTAGGCACCCCCTGCCGTTTTTCATCCGTCATGCCCGGCCTTGTGCACCTTGTGCCGGGCATCCACGTCTTTGGGGCGGATAAATTTTAAAGACGTGGATTGCCGGCTTGACCCGGGCACGACGGCTACCCCCGCACCCACCAGCAATACGTCAGCGGATAGAGCACCGGCCCGCTCGGCCGGTATTGCAGCTGCAGCCGCTCGACGCAGCGGCGATACATCCGCGGATACGGATACAGGCGCGGCGTGATCTCGATGCGCGGGCGCGCGCGATAGACCCGGTGCGGATAGACCTCCCTCGGCTCGTTCTGTGCGTGCGATGGCGTTGCCATCGCGGCGCCGAGAAGTGCCAGCCCCGAGATCAGAACGAGTGATTTCACCGACATCGCCGCCTCATCGCTCCGCCCACGTCCACTATAGCATCTCCCCCCTGGCGGGAGGCTATCCTTAACGGTGTCGAGCGGTTTACTTCCCCTCCCCGCTCTCGTTTTTCGCGCTACATTTCGGTCATGTCCTCATCGCCGTCCGATCATGTGGTCGATCCGCTGGCGTGGCGGCCCGTGAAGGCGCCATCGCTTGCCGCATTCGAGGTGTTGGCCGACGACGTCTATCGCCATCTCCCCAAGGGCTTTCGCGACCTGTGCAGGAACATGGTGATCCAGATTGACGATTTTCCATCGCGCGACGTGATGCGCCGGATGGGAATCAGAAGCCCTTATGGCCTGCTCGGCCTGTTTCAGGGCGTCGGCCTGCCGTTTCGCGCGGAGAGCGCGCTGCCGCTGATGCCCAACATGATCTGGCTGTATCGCCGGCCCATTCTCGACTACTGGGCCGATCACGACGAAACCCTCGGCGCCATCGTCAAGCACGTGCTGGTCCACGAGATCGGTCATCATTTCGGGCTGTCGGACGACGACATGCACGCGATCGAGAACGCGAAATAAATTCAAGGAGCACGACATGCGAATAGACGGCAGCTGTCATTGCGGCTTCATCACCATCGAGGGCGAGGCCGATCCGGAGAAGACCCAGATCTGTCACTGCACCGATTGCCAGACCGGCACCGGCTCGGCGTTTCGCATTTCGATCCCAGTGCCGGGCGCATCGTTCAAGATGACCGGGCAACCGACAGCCTATCTGAAAACCACCGCCGACAGCGGCCGGCCGCGGGTGCAGGCGTTCTGCCCAAAATGCGGCTCGCCAATCTATTCGACGACGCCGGGTGACGGCGTGCAGCCATCCTACACGGTGCGCGTCGGCATTTTGCGCCAGCGCGACCAGCTTGCGCCGCGGCGGCAGCAATGGTTCCGCTCGGCCCGGCCGTGGGTGACGGAGCTTGCATCGGTGCCGAAGAGCGAGACCCAATCGCCGCGCTGACGTGGCGGCGCATCGTCTGCAGCTCAGTACAACGGCTCGCCCTCGACGGTGCAGCGGCGCAGTTCGCGGCGCTGCTCCGGCGGCCAGTCGGTGCGCGCGTGCAGGCAGGCGAGATTGTCCCACATGACGAGATCGCCGGGCCGCCAGACGTGCTCGTAGATGATCGCCGGGTCCTCGGCGATGGCGAACAGCTTCTGCAGCAGCGCCTCGCTCTCGTTGCGATCCATGCCCTCGATCCACATCGAGTTCTGGCTGGCGATATAGAGCGCCTTCTTGCCCGAGCCGGGATTGGTGACAAAGATCGGCTGCAGGCAATGATGCGTGCTCTCCAGCGGCAGCGTGATGTCGATGCGCCGGCCGACGCCGTATTGCTGGCCCTGCATGACCCAGGCGCCCTCGAGCCGGCGCTTCAGATCGGCCGGCAGGTTCTCGTAGGCCGCGTACATGCTGGCGAACTGGGTGTGGCCACCCACGGATGGGATGTCGATGCCGTAGAGGAACGTCGCCCGGTGCGGTGTGCGGTGGTAGCACTTGTCGGTGTGGAACCACATCTCGCCGTGACCGAGCGAGCCGAGCGCCTTGCCGTTGGCGTCGACCTTGTCGGTGATCATCATCATGTCGTCCCAGGCCGGCGAAGTATCGGCTCCCGGCGCGCCGGGCTTGGGCGGCACGCGCTTGGCGACCGGACCGAAATAGGACGCGAAGCGGCGTTGGTCGTCCTCGCTGAGGTGCTGATCGCGGAACAGCAGCACCGTGTGCTCGTGCCACGCATCCATGACTTGCCGCAGCGTGTCCTTGTCGAGCGGCCGGCGCAGATCGACGCCGCCGATTTCCGCCCCGATCATCGGGTGCAGCTTGGTGACCGTGACCGCCTGGGTCCGTTCCGCCAGCATCGTCATGTTTCGCTCCCATTCCATGCCGCAGCCGGTGGCCCGGCGCAGTTGGCCCACACTATATCAACCCGGGAGGCCTACAAAAAGCACGCAACAGATGCGGCAGGCGCAGGGTTGACCCGCGTCCGCTAACGCGCCATCTAGCCCCGGGCAACCGAACGCGCGGGACTGGACGATGGACAAATTCACGACCCTCGAAGGCGTCGCGGCGCCACTGAAGCAGATCAACGTCGACACCGACATGATCATTCCCAAGCAATATCTGAAGACAATCAAGCGCACCGGGCTCGGCAAGGGCCTGTTCGCGGAGCGGCGGTTTCGTGACGACGGCAGCGAGAACCCGGATTTCATCCTCAACAAGCCGGCCTACCGCAAGGCGAAGATTCTGGTGGCCGGCGACAATTTCGGCTGCGGCTCCTCGCGCGAGCACGCGCCCTGGGCGCTCTTGGACTTCGGCATCACCTGCGTGATCTCGACTTCGTTCGGCGATATTTTCTACAACAACTGCTTCAAGAACGGCGTGCTGCCCATCAAGGTGTCGCCGGAGGATCTTGAGAAGCTGTTCGACGATGCCGACCGCGGCGCCAACGCGACGCTGACTGTCGATCTCGAAAAGCAGGAGATCCGCGGCCCCGATGGCGGCGTTGTCAAATTCGACATCGACCCGCACCGCAAGAAATGCCTGCTCGAAGGCCTCGACGACATCGGCCTGACGATGGTCAAGGGCGACAAGATCGACAGCTTCGAGTCAAAGACCAAGGCCGCGCGGCCCTGGGCGTGAGCGCCTTAGCTTTTGATCGGCTCACGCGCTCTCGACGTGAACGACATCATAGAGGCAAGGCTCGATCTCCCGCACCAGATCGCCGAACTGCGGCCACTTTTCGCGGAACTCGGGCGAATGGTGCGCGGCGGCGAGCTTGTCGCTGCGATGCAGATTGACGGAAATGAAGCCGGGTTGCGTCGCCATGAAACGGGCACGCTCCTTCATCAGGTTGAGGACTTCGTCCTGATTGCCATTGGGCAGCTTGACCGTCGTGATCTGCGTACAGATCCCGTTGCTCTGGGCGATTTCGGACATAGATACCTCCTCCGCTCACTCGGTATGATCAGAAACAACGCATAGCGGCACCGGCGGGTTTCGCCCCATTGCAGCCGATTTCGCTCCCGCCAACGCCTCATCGTCGTTAAATCCATGCATCAAATGCGCCCCGCCATTTCCATTTCTCACCTGTCGAAGACCTATGCGTCCGGGTTCCAGGCGCTCAAGGACGTGAGCCTGGATATTCGCCATGGCGAGATTTTCGCCCTGCTGGGGCCGAACGGCGCCGGCAAGACGACGCTGATCAATATCGTGTGCGGCATCGTGCGGCCGAGTTCAGGCAAGGTCACAGTCGACGGTCACGACATCCTGTCCGATTACCGCGCCAGCCGGTCGCTCATCGGGCTGGTGCCGCAGGAGTTGACGACTGATGCGTTTGAAACGCCGCCGGCGACCATGCGGCTCTCGCGCGGCCTGTTTGGCAAGCCGCCGAACCCGGCGCATATCGAAAAGGTGCTCAAGGATCTTTCGCTGTGGGACAAGCGGGATTTCGAGAATCATCACATTGTCCGGCGGCATGAAGCGGCGGGTGCTGATCGCCAAGGCGCTGGCGCACGAGCCGCGCATCCTGTTCCTCGACGAGCCGACCGCGGGCGTCGACGTCGAACTGCGCCAGGACATGTGGCAGCTGGTGCGACAACTGCGCGCCTCCGGCGTCACCATCATTCTCACCACCCACTACATCGAAGAGGCCGAGGATATGGCGGACCGGGTCGGCGTCATCAACAAAGGCGAGCTGATCGTGGTCGAGGACAAGGCCGAACTGATGCGCAAGCTCGGCCGCAAACAGATGACGCTCGAGCTGCGCGAACCGCTTGGCGCCATCCCGCCCTCGCTCGCGGCCCATAAGCTGACGCTGGCGAACGGCGGCAAGGAGCTGGTCTATACCTACGACACCAGGGCCGACCACACCGGCATCACGGCGCTGCTCGACGAGCTCCAACAGGCGGGCATCATATTCAAGGATCTGCAGACCACGCAAAGCTCGCTGGAAGACATCTTTGTCGGCCTGGTGAGGCAGGGACAATGAAACTCGCGTTCAACTTCTACGCCGTCCGCGCCATCTACGCGTACGAAATGTCGCGCACCCGGCGCACGCTGTTGCAAAGCATCGTCTCGCCGGTGATTTCCACTTCGCTGTATTTCGTCGTGTTCGGCTCGGCGATCGGCTCGCGCATCACCCAGATCGACGGCGTTTCCTACGGCGCCTTCATCGTCCCCGGGCTCATCATGCTGACGCTCCTGACGCAAAGCACCATGAACGCCTCGTTTGGCATCTATTTCCCCCGCTTTGTCGGCACGATTTACGAAGTGCTGTCCGCGCCGATTTCAGCGTTGGAGATCGTGCTCGGCTACGTGGGTGCCGCCGCAATGAAATCGATCATCCTCGGCGTCATTATTCTCGTAACGTCATGGCTGTTCGTGCCGATCCACATCGCGCACCCATTCTGGATGTTGGCTTTCCTGGTGCTGACGTCGCTCGCCTTCAGCCTGTTCGGCTTCATCCTTGGGCTGTGGGCCGACAGTTTTGAGAAACTGCAGGCAGTGCCGCTGCTGCTCATCACGCCGCTGACGTTTCTGGGCGGGACGTTCTACTCGACCGCCGTGTTACCGCCGCCGTGGCGGACCGTGGTGCTGTTCAATCCGCTGGTTTATCTGATTTCGGGCTTTCGCTGGAGTTTCTTCGGCATCGCCGACGTTAACGTCGGGATCAGCGTCGCGGCGACGCTGCTGTTCCTCGCTGTTTGCATGGCGGTCGTCTGGTGGTTCTTCAAAACCGGCTACCGGCTGAAGAACTAGTGGAGCGGATTTGACATTCGCTACCCACCCAGCCGCAAACTCCTGTAGCGAATGTCAAATCCAAAAGCTCCACTAGCACTTATATTTGCTAGTGGTCCTTTAGATTCTAACATTCGCATGAGAGCCTGCCGAACCCGGATGCGAATGTTAGAATCGGACCACTAAAACACGCTAACCGCCCGCCGCTTTCGCAGCTGCCGCAAGGCTCACTGCCGTCACGATCGGCTTGCCGGCCTGGGCAATCAACCGACCGATCGTCGGTGGCGCCGGCGCCAGGCAGGCGAGCGAAAGCGCATTGAGCAGAAACATAATCCCTACGACCCCTCCGACGCTCCATCCTAACAGCGCCAGCGTGCGGCGTTCGTTCATGGTCCATCTCCCGATCAATATCCCGCAACGCCCGGCATTCGAAAAGGTTCGGCACTGGCGTGAGCAAAACGGTCCTTCGCTGCGGTTCTGGAACTGGAACATAAGCGCGGCAAGCGACTTGTTTTTTTGCTTGGGCAAGGGGCGCATTCACGTCCCGGAGGAACCATGGACAAGAAGATCGCGAGCCTGCTCGGCGCCGCCGCTGCACTGACCGCCGTAACCGCCGCGCAAGCGGCTGCTCCCGTCGCGCCGAGCGCCGTCCCAGTGCCGACCAGCTACAGGGATCTGCTCGATCCCATCCCGAACGCCGTGCCGCTCCTGAAAGCCGACGATGCGCGGCTCGCCCAGGTGAAGACGATTCAGACGGCGGAAACGGTGATCATCAAAAAGAAAGATCATCACCACCACCATCATCACCACCACCATCACCACCATCACCAAGATCGCGACTAAGCCGTGTCGTGGCGGGCGGTCCAACGCGGCGGCAAGACCGTTGATCGCGCCAGCAGCGGCGACGGCCCGATGCGTTCAGGCTCGCGCGCTCGCGTCCCTGATCGCCTGCCACACCCGATACGACGTGCACGGCGTATCGACATGACGGATGCCGAACACTGAGAGGGCGTCGACGATGGCGTTGACGCCGGCGGACAGCGATCCGACCGTTCCGGCCTCGCCGGCGCCCTTCACACCGAGCGGATTGGTCGGCGTCGGCACCGGATTGTCTTCGATGACGACATCGACGAAATCGTCGGCGCGCGGCATCGCGTAATCCATGAACGAGCCGGCAAGAACCTGCCCGGCCTCGTCGTAGCTTTTGTCTTCCATCAGGACCTGGCCGAGACCTTGCGCGATGCCGCCCATGATCTGGCCCTTGAGCAGCAAAGGATTGATGACGGTGCCGACATCATCGACCACCCAGTAGCCGACAACCGTAGTGCCGCCGGTCTCCGGATCGATCTCGACCTCGCAAACATGGCAGCCGTTCGGAAAGTTGCCGGAGCGGGCGCGAGTAGGTTGCGGTCTCGTAAAGGCCCGGCTCCATGCCGGCCGGCAATTTGTCGAGCTGAAATGCCGATTTCGCTACATCGTGGATGCCCATGGCGCGGTCGGTGCCGACGATAGTGAACCGGCCATCCTTGAATTCGACGTCGCCTTCCGAGGCCTCCAAGATATGCGCGGCGAGTTTCCTGGCTTTGGCGATGATCTTCTCGCTGACCGCGACGATGGCGCCGCCGCTCATCGTGGTCGAGCGCGAGCCGCCGGTGCCCATGCCGAACGCCACCGCATCGGTGTCGCCGGCGATGAACTTGATCTGCTCGGGATCGACCCCAAGCCGGTCCACCAGCATCTGCGTCTGGATCGTATTGTGGCCCTGGCCGTGCGAGATCGAGCCAGTGACGAAGGTCATGCCGCCGAGTGGATCGAAGCGGATCTCGGCGGTCTCGTAAGTCGGGTCGGAGGCCTGCTCGATAGTGTTGGAGATGCCAATGCCTCGCAGCATGCCGCGCTGCGCCGCCAGCTTGCGCCGCGTCTCGAACTCCGACCAGTTCGCTAGCCTCACGGTGCGGTCGAGATTCTCGGCAAAACGTCCGGTGTCATAGGTGAAAGTGAGCGGCGTCTTGTACGGCATCCGTTCGGGCGGGATGGTGTTGCGGCGCCGCAGTTCCGCGGGATCGATCTCCAGCTCGTCGGCGGCGATGTCGACCAGCCGCTCGATCATGTAACTCGCCTCCGGCCGCCCGGCGCCGCGATAGGGCGACGTGCAGTGCGTATTGGTCAGCATGCCGGAAACGGCGACGTGCAGCGCCGGTGTCGTGTAGGTGCCGACCACCGTGCCGATATTGACGACAGGCGGCATGGCGCCGCGAAACGACACGAAGGCGCCGAGATTACCGTAGCTGCGGATGCGCACACCCAGAAACTTGCCGTCACCGTCGAGCGCGAGCGCGGCATCGACGATGTTGTCGCGCGCGTCGTCATCGCTGACATGCGCCTCGTTGCGGGTCTGCGTCCATTTCACGGGCCGGCCGACCCGGTGCGCCGCCCACAGCATCAAGACGATTTCTGGGTACACAGAACCGCGCAGTCCGTAGGAGCCGCCGATATCACCGGTGACGAGCCGCAGTTCGGCTTCCGGGATGTGGAGCGTCGTGCGGGCGATATCGTTGCGGAACAGCCAAGGCCGCTGGAAGCCGCAGTGCAGCGTGTAGCGGCGCGTGCCTGGATCGTACACGCCGAGTGCGCCGCGCGGTTCGATCGGATTGGCGGTAACGCGATTGATCACGAGGCGCTGCTCGACAACGTGCGCTGCGGCGGCGAACGCTGCGTCGGTTTTGGCCTTATCGCCGGCCTGATAGAAATAGGCTTCGTTGCCGGGACAATCTTCGTAAAGCTGCGGCGCCTCGTTGTCCGCAGCGGCGCGTGCCGACACGACTGCCGGACGCGGCGCATAGTCGACAGCGATCCGTTCGGTGGCGTCGCGGGCCTGTTCGAGCGTGTCAGCCACGGCGACCGCCACCGGATAGCCGACGTGCATGACGCGGCCGACGGCAATTGGCGGACGTGGCGGCAGATACATCGGACTGCCGTCGCGCTTCTTGTAGGGCGCCATCGACGGCAGCGAGCCAAGCGCATCGGCGCGATAATCGTCGCCGGTAAGCACGGCATGTACGCCCGGCATCGTTTGCGCCGCCCGCATGTCGATGCTCCTGACATCGGCGTGGGCGTACGGCGAACGCACGATGGCGGCGTAGAGCTGATCGGCGAGTTTCAGATCGTCGAAATAGCGGCCCTGCCCGCGCAGCAGGCGGGGATCTTCGCGCCGGCGCACCGACTGTCCGATGGAAAATTCGCCCATTGGTTCATCCGGGCTGGGTTTATCCGGGCTTGGCGCATCCGGGTTGACCCATGATATCAGGCGGGCTGCTTCTGTACCGCAGATTCGCGCTTGGCAATGGCGTCGGCAATCTCGACGGTGCGCCGCGCCATGTCGGCGTGCAGGCGCTCGACCATGCGGCCTTCGATCTGAATGACGCCCTTGCCTTGGTTCTCCGGCAGGTCGAACGCGGCAATGATCTTGCGCGCCGCCTCGACTTCCTCGGCCGCCGGCGAGAAAGTTTCGTTGCAGGCCTCGATTTGCCGCGGATGAATGAGTGTCTTGCCGTCGAAGCCGAGATCGCGCGCTTGGCGGCATTCGTCGGCAAAGCCTTCGGCATTGCCGAGATCGTTATAGACGCCATCGAGGATGTCGATGCCGTAGGCGCGCGCCGCGGCAACGCAGTTCGCGAGCCACGGCAGCATCGGCGCCCGGCCCGGCACGATCCGGGCGCGCGTATCCTTGGCGAGATCGTTGGTGCCCATCACGAACCCGGACAGCCGCGTCTCTGAATCGAGCGCCGCCGCCGCAATAGCCCCGACATTGAGCATGGCAAGCGGCGTCTCCATCATCGCCCAGACGCGGATATGCGGATCGGTCCCCATGTCGACGATGCGGGCGGCAAGGTCCTGCAACTGATGCGGGTCGGATATCTTTGGCACCAGCACCGCGTCTGGCCGCGCGTCAGCAGCGGCGTGCAGGTCATCAACCCACCAGCGGGTATCGAGCCCGTTGATGCGCACAAAAACTTCGCGGTCGCCGAAGCCGCCTTTCAGCAGCGCGTTTTTGGTCTGCTCCCGCGCCATCGCCTTGGCTTCGGGCGCCACCGCATCTTCGAGGTCCAGAATGATGCCGTCGGCCGGCAATTCGCGCGCCTTTTCGATCGCGCGCGCGTTCGATCCGGGCATATAGAGTACGCTGCGCCGCGGGCGGACACTCATCGGCTGTTCCCCACTCCCCCCGGAGTCAAACTAGCGGCTTTGCACGGTTCATGCCAATCGGGCCGCATTGCGAGAGCGCGGCTCACATTGCACGCGGAAGTACAGAGCGGGAAAACCGTCACGCCGCCTTTTGTTTGGCGGTGATCAGCTTGCGGTTGACCAGACATTCGGCAATCTGGATGGCGTTAAGCGCGGCGCCCTTGCGCAGATTGTCCGACACAATCCACATCGCGAGCCCGTTCTCCACGGTCGCATCCTCGCGGATACGGCTGATGTAGGTGGCGTCCTCGCCGGCCGCCTCGTAGGGCGTCACGTAGCCGCCCGGCTCGTGCGAGTCGATCACCAGGCAGCCGGGCGCGGCGCGCAGGATGTCGCGCGCCTCTTCGGGAGTGATCGGGTTCTCGAACTCGACGTTGACCGCCTCGGAGTGGCTGATGAAGACCGGCACGCGCACGCAGGTGGCGCTCAATCTGATCTTGGGGTCGAGAATTTTTTTGGTCTCGACCAACATCTTCCACTCTTCCTTGGTGTAGCCGTCCTCCATGAACACGTCGATGTGCGGGATGACGTTAAAGGCGATGCGCTTCGGAAACTTCTTGGTTTTCACTTCGTCGAGCGTGAACACCGCCTTGCTCTGCGAGAACAGTTCGTCCATCGCCTCCTTGCCGGCGCCGGACACGGACTGATAGGTGGCGACGACGACGCGTTTGATCTTGGCGTGATCGTGCAGCGGCTTGAGCGCGACCACGAGCTGGACCGTCGAACAATTCGGATTGGCGATGATGCCGCGGTTGCGGAAGCCCGTAATGGCGTCGGCATTGACCTCAGGCACGATCAGCGGAACGTCGATGTCGTAGCGCCAGCACGACGAGTTATCGATCACCACGGCGCCGGCGGCTGCGATCTTGGGCGACCATTGCTTCGATACCGTTGAGCCAGCCGACATGAGACAGATGTCGGTATGCGAGAAGTCGTGATGCTCGAGCGCTTTGACCTTAAGGGTGCGGTCGCCATAGGACACTTCGATGCCCTGGCTCCGACGCGAGGCGAGCGCCACCACCTCGTCGGCCGGGAACGATCGCTCGGCCAGAATGGCGAGCATCTCCCGCCCGACATTGCCGGTCGCTCCGACAACGGCGACGCTGTAACCCATCGTTAACTCTCCATCGAAACTTCGCACCCGTTCCAGCTCTGCGGGAACCGGAGCGGAAGCGCTTCTAAGCGAGAAACGTCCCTAACACAACGTTGATGGGACGTTGCCGTGGGGCCGGGCCGGTATTCGCTGTCGGATGACATCCGCGCCACTTTCGTGCGCGTCCTGGCCTATATGGGCGGCCTTGCTTTTATTGCCATCGCGGCCGGCAGCTATTTTCATGTAGCCGCGCTGGTCGCCGCCGCCGGTCCCACGCCGCATCCGCAATGGATCGAGGTCGAGCGCCCATATCCGGCTTTCGAACTGGCGATGCCGGAACTGACAGCCATCCCGGCCAATTACGCGATCTGGCGTCGCGACGCCGATGGCGCCCGCAAGGACGTGCTGACCTGGGGCGCCGCGGCCGAACCTGGTCCCTTCGTCAGTGTCGAGATCTACCGCGCGGGTGATCGGACCGAGCCGTTCCTTGACCCGGACAGCGAGATCGCCGCACGCATCGTCCGCTATACGGTGACCGACGACGTCAAACCGGCGGGCCGCATCGACAGCAAATTCGGCACCGTCCCCCTGGTCGATTTCGCCATCTCGACCGGTCGCCACGCACGCCGCTGCCTCGGCTTTGCCCGAGCCTTCGGCCAGCCCTCAATGCAGATCGCCGGCTGGTATTGCAGCCCGGGCGAAGAGATCGTCGATCGGGCCACGCTGGCCTGCATGCTCGACCGGCTTACCATTCTGTCGGCCGGCGGCGATCCGAGGCTCGATGCGCTGTTCGCCCGCGCCGAGGTCAAACGGACGTTCTGCGGCCGGCGCGATCCGATCTTCGCCGCAACGACCGAGCGGACCGAATCGATACCAGGGCGGCATGGCGCGAACCTCCGCCGCATCGGCTTACGCGAAAGCATCCGGCTGCGGTGATCGTTGCGCGCCGGCGCCGGTTCGAGGGCGGCGGCGCCTCACCGGAAGGACCTTGTTCGCCAAGTCAAAAAGCTTCATCCTGAAACAAGAAAACGCCCTCGCGCGCGAGAATACCCAGCGTGACAGCGGACATGGGAGGCGGCAAATGCCAGGATCGACGCACCACCAAATTCTCATTGTCGGCGGCGGCGCGGCCGGCATCACCGTCGCCGCGATCCTGCGGCGGCGCGGTCCCGGCACCGACATCGCCATCGTCGAGCCATCGGCGGAGCATTATTACCAGCCGGCCTTTACGCTGGTCGGCGCCGGCGTCTATCCGCTGGCACGCACCAAACGTCCGGAACAAAGCCTCATTCCCGTCGGTGTCCGCTGGATTCGCGACGCCGCGCAGACCTTTGAGCCAGAGCAGAACACGGTTCGCCTGAAGAACGGCGATTCCGTGACCTACGATTATCTCGTGGTCTGCACCGGCGTGAAGCTCGATTGGGGCAAGATCGCCGGGCTTGCAGAAACGCTGGGTAAGAACGGCGTGTGCAGCAACTATTCTCCCGCTTACGTCACCTACACCACCGAATGCCTGCAAAACTTAAAGCCCGGCAGCCGCGCGGTGTTCACCCAGCCGCCGCTGCCGTTCAAATGCCCGGGGGCACCGCAGAAGATCGTCTATCTCACCGCGGACAATCTGCAGCGCCGCGGCATCCTCAAACAGTGCAGCCTGGACTACTACGTCCACGCGCCGGTCATTTTCGGCGTTCCATTCTTTGCTCGCGAGCTCGTCAAGATCGCCGCGCGCTACGGCGTCAATGTCCATTACCAGCACAATCTGGTGGCAGTGGATGGAACGGCGAAGACGGCGACATTCGAGAAAGTCGACGAACAGAACAGGGGCGAACGCGTGACCGTCCCGTTCGACATGCTGCATGTTTCGCCGCCGCAAAGCCCGCCCGACCAGATCAAGGCGAGTCCGCTGGCAAACGCGGCAGGATGGGTCGACGTCAACCAGAATTCGATGCAGCACGTGCGCTACCCCAACGTGTTCGCGCTCGGCGACATTGCATCGAGTCCGAATTCGAAGACCGCCGCGGCGGTGCGCAAGCAGGCGCCGGTCGTTGCCGGCAACATTCTTCACCTGATCGGAAAAACGGCCGTCGAGCCCGGCTATGACGGCTACGCGTCCTGTCCCCTGACCACAGCGATCGGCAAGACCATCCTCGCCGAGTTCGTGTACGGCGGGAAGGTTACCCCGACGCTGCCGCTCAATCCGGCCAAGGAACATTGGACCGGCTGGTGGATCAAGACGACCGGCCTGCCGATCATGTACTGGAACTACATGCTCAAAGGCCATGTGTGGTTTCCCAAGCACAACACCGCCTTTAAGGAAGACGGCGCCTGACGGCTTGCGCCGCGGGCCTTCCTGCCCCGCGGTCAACCGCCTTTACGTCGTGGACTACAGGCGCTAGCAATTCCGCCCATCGAAGCGAATTTGTCCGGCAAAAAGCGTAACCGCCGCCGGTTGGAGCCAATCATGAACAAGCCGCAAACCACGCAAGACAGCCAGCAGCCTGCCAAGCAGATCTACCGCGAACTTGTCACCATCAACGGCAAGAACGTAGTGCTCGCCCACAATGAGCCGCCGGTCATCAATGCCGGTGTACTCGAATACGGCGAGATATTCCGCATGCTCAACATTTTCGACGAGAAATTTTCTCCGACCAACATCGACAAAGCCGACGGAACGCCTCTGCGGCTCTTTACCTCGGATCGGGTGAAGGTCGATGTCTCCAAGCGCCGCAAGCACGACATGGGTTTCTGGCACCGTAACATCGACGCCCACGAAATCATCTTCTGCGTCAAGGGCGCGCTCAAATGGGAAACCGAAATGGGCGTGAAGATCATGCACCCGGGCGATATGCTGTTCATCCCCAAGGGGATCGGCCACCGCTCCCTGCTGTGCGAAGATTCGACCGACGATAACGTGCTGATCGAATTGAAGATCGCCGACGATCTGACTTATGTCGGAGAAAATAAATAAGAACGGCAAGCGGAGAAGCGCGTGCAATCCGTCGACCTGCTGATCGCGGATATCGATTGGCTGATAACCGTTGACCCTAATCGCCGCATCATTCGCGATGCGGCGATTGCCGTCGATGGCGGTAAGATCGTCGCCGTCGGCAAGTCGGCCGAGATCGGCGGGCGCTATTCCGGCGCGCGCCGCCTCGACGGCCGACACACCGTCGCGACACCGGGGCTCATCGACTGCCACCTGCACGCCTCGTTTCAACTGTCACGCGGGCTGGCCGACGAGGCCAACGCGCAGTCGTTCCTGTTCGACCGCATGTACCCTTACGAAGCGGCGCTCGAGGGCGGGGACGTCCGCGTCTCAGCCACGCTCGCCGCCGCCGAACTGCTCAAGCACGGCGTCACCTGCTTCATCGATCCGGGCAATTATCACCCTGAGGCGTCCGTCGAAGGCGTGATGTCGACCGGCATCCGCTGCATCGTCTCCCGCTCGTCGTTCGACCTGACCAAATCGGTGCTCGGCATTCTGCCCGAGCGCATGATCGAAGTCGACGGCAGTGGCGCTGGAGCGTGCCGAGGCCGTGCTTGAGCGGTATGCGAAATCCGGCAACCCGCGCCTTTCCGCCAGCGCCTCGTTTCGCGGATTGAACAACGCCTCCGACGAGCTGATCCTCGGCCTCGACGAACTCGCGCGCAAATACGGCACGCTGTTGCAGACGCACGCGTGCTTCTCCTACTCGACCCACGATTCAAGCGTCGCGCGCACCGGAATGGCGGAAATCGAGCGGCTGGAAAAACTCGGCGTCATCGACGAGCGCATGCTGATCGTGCATTCGGGCTGGCTCGAGCCCGAAGAGGTCGCCATCCTGGCGAAGCGTAAGCCGTCGCTCGTCTGCGCGCCCAGTTCGAGCCTGCATAACGGCTACGGCAACTTCCTGTTCGGCAAGCTACCCGAGCTGCTCGCGCTCGGCGTCAACGTGACGGTCGGCTCCGATCACGCCTCTTCCGGCATCGTCGACATGCCGCAGGAAGTTCGACTTGCCTGCTGCTGCTACAAGGAAACGCGAATCAATCCGCGCGTCATGTCGCCCGAGACGGGTCTCGAAATGGCCACGGTCAACGGCGCCAAGGCGGCGCTGATGAGCGAGCGTATCGGATCGATCGAAGTCGGCAAGGAGGCCGATATCGTACTGTTTGATACGCAGCGGCCGGAATGGCAACCGCTGATCAATCCGGTCGCCAATCTGGTCTATAGCGCGACCGGCGATTCGGTGCGCGACGTGTTCGTCGCCGGCGAACAGGTCGTTGCCGGCGGGCGGCTCACCAAGGTCGACGAAGCCAAGCTGTATGAAGAGATTCCGCTTGCCGTCGCGCGCTTCGGCAAGCACCTGAAGTTCGACCAGATGGTGCAATTGCGCTGGCCCGTGTCCTGAAAAGAGCGCGAACGAAAAACGGCTCTGAGACAGCCGCAGGATCGCCTGCCGCTGCGGACAACACCTTCGATCCCGCGGCCGCGGGCTGGGAACCTTACGGCGATGACGGCTTCATCGGCCTGGTCGGCCCGTTCTGGGCGCGCCCATCCGGCAACAGCTATCTCTACGCGTTTAAGGCCGAGCGCAAACATCACAATCGCCGCGGCATCGTCCAGGGCGGCATGCTGATGACGTTCGCGGATCGGGCCATGGGGATGACCTGCTGGTACGCCAACGAGCGCCAGCCACAGGCGACCGTGCACCTCGACGTTCATTTCGTCGAAGCCGTTCAGATCGGCGAATTCGTGGAAGCCAAGTGCCGCATTGTGCGCCGCACGCGCTCACTGATCTTCATGGCCGCAGACCTCGTGGTCGGCACGCGCGTTGTCGCGACTGCCGTTGGTGTGTGGAAGACGCTGGGGAAGCAGTAGACGGAGGCCCGATCGCCGCGGTGGCCCTCCCGGATGCATCACTGCCGTGCAAGCGCGAGCGTGAGCAAGTTGCCAGATAACTGCCTGCACATGGTTCCGTGGAGTTGTGATACGTTGTACGCCGTAATCAGGAAGAAGCGACAATGGACGCCCTCACCGAACCAAGACACAAAGCGAAAATCGCGCGGGCCCGCACCTACCCCGACCTGCACGATCACATCCGCGCCCTAGAGAAAGCCGGGCTGCTGATCACGGTGGACCGGCCGATCAACAAAGACACCGAGATGCACCCCTTGGTGCGCTGGCAGTTCCGCGGCGGCATCGAGGAGAAGGACCGCAAAGCGTTCCTGTTCAACAACGTGACCGACACCAAGGGCCGGAAATACGATATTCCGGTTCTGGTCGGCGGGCTGGCCGCCAATCGCGAAATCTACCGCATCGGCATCGGCTGCCCCTTCGCGGAAATAGACGCACGCTGGGTGGAAGCCGCCCGCCACCCGCTTCCGCCCCGCCTGGTCGAAAATGCGCCGTGCCATGAGATCGTCATCACCGGCAAGGCCCTCGACAAGCCGGGCAATGGCCTTGACGGCATTCCGCTGCCGATCTCGACGCCGGGCTGGGATATCGCGCCGTACGCGACGCTGTCGCAATACATCACCAAGGATCCCGACACCGGGATTCAGAACATGGGCAATTACCGTGGCCAGGTGAAGGCGCGGCGCCGGCTCGGCATGAATCCGTCGCTGGAATTGCGGCCCGGCATCTACAATCATTGGGAAAAATTGCGCGCGCGCGGCTTCAAGAAGCTTCCCTGCGCCGTAGTGCTCGGCGCGCCGCCCTGCATCACCTTCGCCTCGGTGCAGAAGTTGCCGGAGAGCCTCGACGAACTGCATGTTGCCGGCGCACTGGTCGGCGCACCGATCAATGTGGTGAAGGCGAAGACCGTCGATCTCCTGGTGCCCGCCGAGGCCGAGATCGTCATCGAAGGCTTCATCGATACCGAATATCTCGAACCGGAAGCGCCGTTCGGCGAATCGCACGGCCACGTCAACCTGCAGGAGTTCAACGCTTACATGGACGTGACCGCGATCACGCGGCGGCGCGACGCGGTACTGACCTCGATCATCTCTCAGGTCACGCCGTCGGAATCGAGCCTGATCAAGCGCATCGGCATGGAGCCGTTATTTCTCAATTTCCTGCGCGACACGCTCGGCATCAAAGGCGTCAAGCGGGTATCCATGCACGAGCCGCTGACCAACATCCGCAAGGTCATCGCCCTCATTTGCGAGCGCGATATGCCGCCGACGGAGGTGTGGCGGGCGCTTTACGGCGCCGCGGTGCTGCATCGCGCCGCCGGCAAATACGTCATTGCGCTTAACGACGATATCGACCCGGACAACGCCGACGCCATCCTGTGGGCTATGTCGTACCGCGCCAATCCGACGCTCGACTTCCACATCCTGCCGCATCGCGATCAGGGCCACGGCCCACGCAGCCAGCGAAACGGCGGACAGGACGCTTCGGTGCTTATCGACGCGACGCTGAAGGAGAACTTTCCGCCGATCTCGCTGCCGAAGCGGCCCTACATGGAGCGCGCCAAGGCGATCTGGGAGGAACTCGGCCTGCCGAAGCTAAAACCCGAGTCGCCGTGGTTCGGCTATTCGCTCGGCGAGTGGTCGGCGGATCTCGACGAGGCCGCCGAGCGCGCCACGCGCGGGGAGTATTTCGACAACGCAAAAGCCTTGGAGGCGCGCCGGCGCAAGGATTTGCGGATGAACACCGAAGTCCGCAACGTCAAGGAAGCCGGCTCGAAGCCGCGATCGAAAAAGCGGCGCTGAGCGGAGCGCGCGGTGACTGCCTCAGCTCTCGCCGGCCAAATCCGGATTTTGTCCGCTGCCGCGCTGCGCGAAATTGTTGTTGAATTCGGCGACAAGTACGAACGGGTGACGGGTGCCACACTCGTGCCTGAGTTTACCCGTTCGCCGCTGGTTCGCGACCGCATTCGCGCCGGCGAAGCGTTCGATGTCGTCATCACGACGCAGTCTCGCATCGAACAGCTGGTCAGCGAAAACAAGGCCGCAGCCGATACGGCTATCGCGCTGGCACGCTCCCGCATCGGGGTCGCGGTCAAAACCGGGCAGCCGAAACCAGACATCGGCTCGGTGGATGCGTTCGTCCGCGCATTACGGGCGGCCGCTTCTATTGCCTGCGCTGATCCCGCCTTTGGCACCGCCAGCGGACTCTATCTGGCCGAGCTGTTCAGCCGGCTCGGCTTGGCCGCCGAGTTGAAAGCAAAGACGCGTCTCGTCGGCGCCGAGGGTGGCAAGCCGGTCGTGGTGTGCGCGGCAGTTGCCAACGGCGAAGCGGAACTCGGGCTGCAGCAGATTGCCGAGATCGTCGCGGTGTCAGGCGTCGATCTCGTCGGCCCGCTGCCCGACGAAATTCAGCACACGACGGTCTTTTCTACCGCGGTCGCATCGGCTGCGCCACGGCCGGACCTGGCGCGCGCCTTCGTCATGTTTCTCACTTCGCCGGCCGCTAAAGCCGTCATCGCCGCGCATGGCATGGAGCCGAACTGAGCCCTGCTCAAGTGCCGTAGTTCTTCGTCAGATAATCCACGATCGCCTTGGCGTCGTCGTCGCTGATCGGCGCCCCCATCGCCTTGATCATCTTGGTGACCTCGCCGTTCCAGCCGGCTTGGTTGAGGAACGGCGAATTCATCGGAATGTAGGCGAGGCTGTGACAGGTCCCGCAATTGCGCTCGACCGCCTCAACGCCGGAACCGGACTTGAGCTTGATCTGCTGCAACTGGCTCTGCGCCAAGGCTGGTGCGGCGGCCGCTGTCGCTAGGAGTGCGATAACGAATATGCGCATGATGTGCCCTCCCTTTAGCCCACGTTCAGCGTAAGACGCTGCATGACATTGTTGTGGTAACCGGCGGGGTTGAAGATCAACGTTGCGGTCTGCGTCTGACCGATGTTGTTGATGGCGTTGGCCATCACCGTGACCTTGCCGCGTTTGGCGTTGAGATCGAAGCTCCACGGCCGGAAGGCGTAGCGTCCGAGGTCCTGTTCCAGCTTGGCGTCGGTCCAGCTCTTGCCGCCGTCGGTCGAGACTTCGACCGCGCGGATGCCGTAGCCGCCGTCCCAGGCCAGCCCGCTGACGGTGACCTTGCCGGCTTTCACCTTGGCGCCGTCGCGGCGGCTCGTGATCAGTGAATTGACCACCATTTCGGTGATCGGGGTGCTTGTCGCATTTTCCTGGCTGACGAACCGCGCCACAATCGGGAATTTTCCGATTGGAATGCGATAGGCCGGATTCATCCAAAAACCGCCCTGCGGCTTGGTCAGCGCGGTCACCGAGATGAGATGCTTCATCCAATAGGTACCGGTCCAGCCGGGCACGATGAGCCGCGCCGGAAATCCGTTGAAATGCGGCAGTGGCGCGCCGTTCATTTCATAGGCGATCAGAGTAGACTCATCGACTGCCTTCCAGACCGGCAGGCTCTTGATGAAGTCCGGCGTTTTGTCGATCACCGGTCCGTCGGCGCCGTTGAACGCAATCTCGATCGCGTCGGATTTCAGGCCCACCATCGCCAGTACGTCCTTGAGCCGTGCGCCCTTCCAGCGCGCGCAGCCCATGGCGCCGTAGCCCCACTCGACGCCGGCGACATGCGGCTGCGACAAGCCGCGCCTGTTGCCCGAGCATTGATTGACCGCCACGATTTCGTAAGCTGGCATTTTCTTGAGAGCATCGAACGTGATCTCGGCGTGTCCGTTAGCGCCCTCGCCGCCGACCTCGATCTTGTAAGTCTTGGCGTCCACCTCGGGGATGTAGGACAGGTGGTACCGGACGAAGAATTCATCGTTGGGCGTGATCGGCGTGCGGAAATACTCCAGGGGCGCTTCATAGTTCGGCCCGCGATCGGACAGTCTGATGAGCGGTTTTTTGCCGGGCAGCGTCGCCATCGTGGCGTAGCTCGCAATCCCAGATGGCACGCCCGGAGTGAGTTCTGCGGCGGCGGATTGCGCCCATGAGGGACTTGTCAGGCTCAGTCCGCTGCCGGCAAGCACTGCGCTCGCACCGGCGTGACGTAACAACGCGCGGCGGCTCACAGCCGGCGGGATAAGGCTACCCATGGGACTCCTCCCTGTGGTTGGCACGCGCTCTGTTCTCGGGCGCGTCGCCCGCATGTCCTTCATCAAGGCCATGCCTGGGTATAATGTGGTATGATTTAGCGAAAGAAAAGCATGTTATTCTGCCGCAGGCGTTGCGGGTGGAATCACGTCCCCTTGGCCGCCGTTGGCAAGGCGCTGTCGCGCCGGGCGGAACCGGGCTAAAGTGGCGCCGCAGCAAAGCGAGGCCATATGCGCGTCCTTACGGTTATTGCGGCAATGCTGACGATATCCACCGCGCTTGCAGGCGCAGCCAACGCCGCGCCGAAGAAACGATATCCGGTCGAGCGGTCCGCCGCCGGTACGGTGATCCAGCCGACCCGAACGATCATCCACAATCGCGATGGCACCACGACCATCATCGTGACGCCGCGGCACCGCTCCTATCTCAATCCGGGCACGGAGGCGTCCGTGGGCGACGGCAGTTCGCACGACTACATGCTGCCGCCGGGGGGCGATCCGGGCCGGCCTAACTGGTTCTATGGCCCCGGGGATGCGACCGGCGGCGGATACATGATTTCGCGTCCGTTCTATCTGCCGGGCATCAACAGCAATACGCCCTACTGACGCGCGGACCTCACGCAGACGGTGCGCCTGCAGGCGGCGGCGTCCGCTCGTAAATGCCTTTGGTTGTGACCACGAAATCGATGCGCCCGTCGGCCAGCGCCCGCAGGCACTCGGACGGTTTGTTGACGATCGGCTCCTCGTGAACATTGAAGCTGGTATTTACCAGCACAGGCAGACCGCTCTCCCGCTCGAAAGCCGCCAGAATGTCGTAGTAAAGCGGATTGGCTTCGCGCGTGATGGTTTGCGGTCGTGCAGAGCCGTCGACATGCACGACCGCCGCGATACGCTGCCGCCACGCCGGCTTCACATTGCAGGTGATGGTCATGAAGCGGCAGGCATAGGCATTGAGGTTATTGATATCGAAGACAGTCGCAGCCTTCTCGGCAGCGATCACGGGCGCGAACGGCATGAATTCGGAGCGCGCCAGGCGCTGGTTGAGAAGATCATGAGTCTCCCGCCGTGACGGGTTAGCCAGAATCGAGCGCGCACCGAGCGCACGCGGACCGTACTCCATGCGCCCGGTGTATATTGCGCCAAGCTGGCCGGCGTTGAGCCGACGCGCGGCGCCCTCGACCGGCGCTTCCGCGGTACGGCGGATTCCCGGCGCGGCATTCAGAACGTCGTCGATCGCGTCGGTGTAATCGCGGCCGAAATATACGTCGCGCAGCTCGCGGCGTTGCGTGAGCCAGTGCGAGAACCCGTCGCGCTGCAGCAGATAGCACAGCGAGCCGCCCGCAGGCATGCCTTCGTCGCCCATCGCCGGGTAGATGAAGATTTCGTCGATCGGCAGGCGTTCGGCCAGCAGGCGATTGAGCCGCACATTGGCGAAGGCGCCGCCGGCGAGACCGAGATGCCGGGTCTTGTGCCGTTCGAGGAGCCGGCTGATCGATAGCAGCATCGTGTCTTCAAGCACTTTCTGAATCGATGCCGACGCGTCTTCCCGGCTGACGGTCGCGGCGAGCTCGCGCATGAACGTCATGATGTCGAGATCGCGATGAAAATCCGAGAAGATGCGGCCGGTCTCGTTGACGGAAAATCGTGCCGCAATCTTGTCGGCCAGAACCGGCTGGCCGAACGCCGCGAGGCCAGTAAGCTTGCCTTCATGGCGCAATGGGATGAAGCCGAGCGCCGCCGTCATCGCCATATAGGCGTAGGCGATGCTGTCGACCGGCAGCGGCTGCACCAGAGACTCCTCGCCGCCATAGATCGTCTGGAGCGCACCATTGGCAAAATAGCGGTGGCTGTAATTGACGCTGTCGCCGCCGGTATCGGCCGTCACCAAAAGCGCATCGTCCCATTGCGTGTAGAACAGCGCCGCCAGCGCGTGCGCTTCGTGATGATTGTAGAAATGGACTTGCGCACCGTCGCGGAAGCCGCCGGCGCGGCGGAATTTCTCGATGTAAAAAACATCGTCGACGCGCGGCGTGTTGTAGCGGCGAAATTCCCCCACCATGTAGCGCCGGGTGTTGTGCTCGACGTATCTGCGGTATTTTTCGCGGACCCAGCGCACGCCGCGGATGTTGCGGTAAAATTCGGTCGGAAATTCGCAGCGGCTGACGCCGACCACGTCGACGTCCTTGCGCCCCGCGCCGGCGATGCTCAGCACCTCATCGATGCACAGGTCCGGATAGGTCCGCCCGTCGCCCTTGTGACGCGTCAGGCGCTCGAGCTGCACAGCGGCGCGCAATTCGTAATCCTCGAACAGCGCGGCGCCCGCATCGTGCATTCCCGTGTGGATGGTGAGAATGGTTTGCGGCATTGAGGCAATAAATTACCGGAAAACGACGCACCGGGCACCCAACATAAGCGCGCCCAGCCGGCACAGCACGCCGTCGCGCCTACCGTTTATCAGGACGCGAGTTTCTCCATTTCGCCGACAATGGCGGCGCCCATTTCGGACGTGCTGATGACCTTTGTGCCCTCTGACTTGATGTCCGCCGTGCGCAGTCCCTTGGCGAGCGCGGCGGTGATCGCCGCATCCACCATGTCGGCCTCTTTGCTCATGTTGAACGAATAGCGCAGCGCCATGCCGAACGAGGCGATCATCGCGATCGGGTTCGCCATGCCCTTGCCGGCGATATCCGGCGCGGAACCGTGCACCGGCTCGTACAGCGCCTTGCGCCGCTTGGTCTTGGCGTCAAGTTCGCCGAGCGACGCCGACGGCAGCATGCCAAGCGAGCCGGTGAGCATCGCCGCCACGTCGGACAGCATGTCGCCGAACAGGTTGTCGGTGACGATCACGTCGAACTGCTTGGGCCAGCGCACCAGCTGCATGCCGCCGGCATCCGCCAGCATGTGCTCGAGCTGCACGTCCTTGTATTCGCGCGCGTGCACTTCTTCGACCACGTCGTGCCAGAGCACGCCGGTCTTCATCACGTTGCGCTTTTCCATCGAGGTCACTTTGTTGCGCCGCTTGCGCGCCAGCTCGAAGCCGACCCGGGCGATGCGTTCGATCTCGTAGGTGTCGTAGACCTGGGTATCGACGGCGCGCTTCTGGCCGTTGCCGAGATCGGTGATGGTTTTCGGCTCACCGAAATAGACGCCACCGGTCAGTTCGCGCAGGATAATGATGTCGAGCCCCTCGACGGCTTCGCGCTTGAGGCTCGAAGCGTCGGCGAGCGCCGGATAAACAATCGCCGGGCGGATATTGGCGAACAGCCCGAGATCCTTGCGCAGGCGCAAGAGCCCCGCCTCCGGCCGTACGTCGAACGGCACCTTGTCCCATTTCGGGCCGCCGACTGCGCCGAAAATCACCGCATCGGCGGCATGCGCCTTGGCCATCGTCTCTTCGGTGACCGCAACCTTGTGGGCGTCGTAGCAGGAGCCGCCAACGAGGCCTTGTTCGGTGTCAAAAGCGGCGATGCCGGACTTGGCAAAGAAGTCGAGCAGCCGTTTCACTTCGGCCATGACTTCGGGACCGATACCGTCGCCGGGGAGCAGGAGAAGCTTAAAGGTGGGCATAAAGGTGCCTTGAAAAATGTGGAACGCGGGCCAAGTGCTAATCGGGCCGGCGGCGGATGGCAACCGGCTCAAGCGAGGTGCGCATGCCGATACAGCGCCCGCGCGTGATCATCCTTGGCGCCGGATTCGGCGGGCTTGCCTGCGCGCAGTCACTGCGCGGCGCGAACGTCGATATCACGATTATCGATCGGCAAAACTATCACTGCTTTCAGCCGCTTCTTTATCAGGTGGCGACCGCCGCGCTGTCGCCCGCCGATGTTGCCTGGCCGATCCGTCATATGCTGCGCAGCCAGCACAACGCCACGGTCTTCATGACCGAGGTAACGGGGATAGACGCCGCCGCGCAGGCCGTTACGACAAAATCCGGTCGGTTCCCGTTCGACTTTCTGGTGATCGCAACCGGAGCCATGCACTCGTATTTCGGTCACGACGCCTGGGCCGGCTTTGCCCCGGGACTAAAACGCATCGAGGACGCAACCCGTATCCGGCGCAGCATCCTGTCCGCTTTCGAGCAGGCTGAACTCACCGACGACGACGGGCAGCGGCGCAAACTTTTGACTTTCGTCACCGTCGGCGGCGGCCCGACCGGCGTTGAAATGGCGGGCGCTATCGCCGAGGTGGCGCGGCAAACGCTCAAGCGCGACTTCCGGCGCATTGATCCGCGCACCGCCCGCATCATGCTGATCGAGGCTGGGCCGCGGCTGCTGCCGGCATTCACCGAACGGCACTCGCGCTACGCCCAAGACGCGCTGACCACGATGGGGGTTGAGGTACTGACTTCGACGCTGGTGACCGGCTGCGATGCACGCGGCGTCGATCTCCAACATGGCCGCATCGATGCCGGTTCGGTCATCTGGGCGGCCGGAGTGATGGCGTCACCCGCTGCGGATTGGCTGGCCGCGAAGCGCGATCGCGCCGGCCGCGTCACGGTCGGACTGGACCTCTCCTTGCCGGGACACGACGCCATCTTCGTCATCGGCGACGCCGCTGCGGTGAATGACGCGACTGGACATCCGGTGCCCGGTCTCGCTGCTGCGGCGAAGCAGATGGGCAATTACGTCGGCCGGCTCATTTTGGCGCGGCTCTCGGGCCGAACGTTGCCGCCATTCCGGTATAAAAATCTGGGTTTGCTGGCGACGATCGGGCGCCGCTCCGCCGTGGTCGAACTCGGCCCCATTCAGCTCCAGGGCTTCATCGGCTGGCTGTTCTGGAGCGTGGTGCACATTTATTTCTTGATCGGACTGCGCAACCGCTTCGTCGTCGCCATCACTTGGTTGTGGAGCTACATCACCTTCCAGCGCGGCGCGCGCCTGATCACCGAGGTGCCGCCGCCGCGCCCGCAGGCTTGAAGTCGGAAACAATCGGCATCGCTCACGTTGATTCGAGCGGCAAAGGCCCGCGGCGGCGCCAGCCTGATCAGAGCCCGCTGAACCAGTTATAGCCCTGGTTTTCCCAATAGCCGCCGGCGTCGTTGTTCTGCACCCACATCGCGGTAACGTATTTCGGATTCTTGAAGCCGAGCTTGGTGGGGATGCGAATCTTTATCGGGAAGCCGTACGCGCGCGGCAGCGTCTTGTGATCGAACTTGAGCGTGAGTTGCGTCTGCGGATGCAGCGCCGTCGGCATGTCGATGGTGTTGGAATAGCCTTCGGCGCACTGGAACCAGACGTATTTCGCAGTCGTATCGGCGCCGATCATCTTGAGAAAATCGGAGAGCTTCACGCCTTGCCAGGAGCCGATCGCACTCCAGCCTTCGACGCAAACGTGGCGCGTGATCTGCGAAACCTCCGGCAACTTATTCAGTTCGGGCAAGGTCCACGGTTTTTTGTTCTCGACCAGCCCGCCGATCTCAAGCTTCCATGTGTCGCCGTCGACTTCGGGGGCCTCATCCAACGAGTAATAGGCGTTGAACGGAAACGGCCGCGTGATCATGCTCTCGGGATATTCAGGTGCGAGCTTATTGGGATTGAACAGCCGCGCCTGCACCCAGTCATTGAAACGGGAAACCACGCGCAATGCGTTTTCGGAAGTCTGCCCATCGATGATGTCGCAGCCGGTCAACGTGGCGAGGGCGCCAAGGCTAGCAACCCCGCGCAGGAAAGATCGTCGCGACCGCTCCGGCATGAGCTTCGCCGCATCCTTGATCAGGAGCTTTGGGTCGACGCCGGGTGGAGATTTGCGCACACGAGCCATTGTCTTGATCCTCAATCATCAGCGTCCGACGATCATCGCCCGCAAGCTTTTCGGCACAAGCAGCGCCAGCACGACGTGCACAACAAGGAATGTCACGATCGCACTCATTGCTGCGAAGTGTACGTAACGCGCCGTGTTGTAGCCGCCAAAGAAGGCCGTCAGCCACGAGAACTGTACCGGTTTCCAGATCGACAGACCCGAACACACGATCACGACGGCCGCCAGCAGCACGCCGGCATACAGAAGCCTCTGTACCGAATTGTAGACTGACAGATCGTCATGCGAGAGCTTGCCGCGCAGCGCGGCGAGGAAATCGTGCACGACATCGCGCGGG
Organism: uncultured Alphaproteobacteria bacterium; assembly: GCA_963729965.1. Lineage (GTDB taxonomy): Bacteria > Pseudomonadota > Alphaproteobacteria > Rhizobiales > Xanthobacteraceae > BOG-931. Next base: position 1,218,650 of record CAVSPX010000001.1, on the reverse strand, counting down.
CGGATCGGAAACAGCTTGCGCTGGAAGCGGCCGGTCAGGATGCCAAGCGTGACGTAGACAAGGCCGTTGATAACCAGGAGCCACATCGCGGCGAAATGCCACAACAGCGCACCGGCCAGCCATTCGCCGAGTGCAATCTGGTGCGGGAAGGTGAATCCGAACAGCGGCGAGGCGTCGTAGATCTGCCAGCCCGAGCCGATCATCAGCAGCATCGCGAGCGCGTTAATCCAATGCGTCACACGCACCCAGGCGGGATGAATGAGCGGCGCTTTTGCCGCCGCCGTATCCGGGACCACACTTGAGCTCGTCGCAGCTTCGATCGACATGTCATCCATCCCGTTAAGGCGGCCTTATAACAAACGCCCCGCCGGGCGTGGTCTCACATTCCCGTCAAAATCTCTTCGACATCGTTCCCGCTTTCGCGAAGCGGCCGAGGAAGGTGAAGGGGTGCTTCCATCACACCTCTTCACCGGATCGCTATACGGAATTCGACCGCAGGAGACGAAAAGTTACACCGTTACATCGGCAGCAGCACTGTGTCGATGACGTGGATAACGCCATTCGACTGCAGCACGTTGGCGATCGTCACATGCGCTACGTCGCCCTTGGCATCGGTTATGGAGAGCTTGCCGGGGCCGGCTTCCTTGACGATGAGGTCCTCGCCCGCGACCGTCCTCAGCTTGGCCATGCCTTCGCCGGCCTTGATGGCCTTCATCAGGCTCGCAACGGTCATGCGGCCGGGAACGACGTGATAGGTCAGAATCTTGACCAGGGTCGGCTTGTTTTCCGGCTTGAGCAGGCTTTCGACCGTGCCGGGCGGCAGCTTGGCAAAGGCTTCGTTGGTCGGCGCGAACACGGTGAATGGGCCTGCGCCTTCCAGGGTCTCCACCAGTCCCGCGGCCTTCACCGCAGCGACCAGAGTGGTGTGGTCTTTGGAGTTGACCGCGTTCTGGATGATGTTCTTGGACGGATACATCGGCGCGCCGCCGACCGTGACGGTCTTTTCCGACATCTGCGCAGCGACCGGCATGGACGCCATCGCGCCAAAGGCCAGCACGGCCGCGGTGGCACACAAAGCAAAACGCTTGGACATGATCGTCTCCATTTGAATTGAAATATCGCCGTTAAGATTTGAGCGGCGAGGCCGCCGGCGACACGCGACGGGGATCGTCGTCGCTTTGAGATACGGGGGCTCACCGCGGGAGTTTCAGGCGGTCACGGCGGCGTGAGCATACTTTGGGCAGACGCATGGCTTTGCGCGCAAGCGGCGCTACGCTATGAAGCGCGCCATTTACGGCAGAAGGAACGAACAATGGGCAAGACCAGTCCCGGCAATTTTTTTGAAGATTTTCGTATCGGCCAGGTGATCCGGCATGCGACGCCGCGCACGGTCACTGTCGGCGATGTCGCGCTCTACACCAGCCTGTTTGGCGGCCGTTTCGCCGTTCAGTCTTCGGACGAGTTCGCCAAGGCCGTCGGCTATCCGTGCTCGCCGATCGATGATTTCCTGGTATTCCACATCATCTTCGGCAAGACCGTGCCGGACGTCTCGCTCAATGCGGTCGCGAATCTCGGTTATGCCGGCTGCTATTTCCGCAAACCGGTCTATCCGGGCGACACGCTGACGGCGCTGTCCGAGGTCATCGGGTTGAAGGAAAATTCGAGCCGCAAGACAGGCATCGTCTATGTGCGCACCACCGGTTACAAGCAGGACGGCTCGCCGGTGCTTGAATACGTGCGCTGGGTCATGGTGCGCAAGGGCGACGAGGCGGCGCCGGCGCCCGGCGATCACGTGCCGCGGCTGCCGACCGCGGTCGATCCGAAGGTGCTCGGCGAAGCCTGTCCGCCGATCGACGTCGCCGACTACGATTTTGCACTTGCCGGCAGTCCGTATCGTTACGGCGACTACGAGGTGGGCGAAAAGATCGACCACGTCGACGGCATCACGGTCGAAGAAACCGAGCACATGATGGCGACGCGGCTTTATCAGAACACCGCGCGCATTCATTTCGATCTGTACAGCGCCAAAAAAGGACGGTTCGGCAACCGGCTGATCTATGGCGGCCACGTGATTTCGCTGGCGCGCGGGCTCACGTTCAACGGACTTGCCAACGCCTTTCACGTCGCCGCCATCAACGGCGGCCGTCACGTCGCGCCGCTGTTTGCCGGCGGCACGGTGTTCGCCTGGTCTGAGGTTTTGGCGAAGGCCGAATTGCCGGGACGAAACGATGTCGGTGCCATGCGGCTGCGCACGATCGCCACCAAGGATCGCCCGTGCGCCGATTTTCCGCGCAAGGCTGGCGAGCAAGACGATCCCGCCGTGCTACTCGACCTCGATTATTGGGCGCTGATTCCGCGGTGACGACGTTTGAGGATTCAACAGCCTGAGCACGTCGGTTGTATCCGCGGCGGTCAATTGGGTCTCGGTTTCACCGCGCGCTCGCGCATGCGATAGAAATTGATTGCCTTTTTTGCCGTTTCCGGCTTGAGCCGCGCAAACGTCTCGAAGTGCCGATCGAATTGGTGATTTACGGTGTTCTTTGTTTGGGCTTGCATCAGCAAGACGGCCTTAGTGGTTTCCCACGACAGACCTGAGGCCTTCGCCAAAACGATGATCTGCTCCGACCGACCATCAACGAACGCCCGCTCGATTAAGTCGATAGGAAGATCGCAAATCATCGACAGCGCGACCGTTGCCTCTTCGAATGTTCCCTCGCTTGCAAATTCAGTCAATTGCGCCTCGCCGAGAGCGCCCGCCTCGTGCAGCGATTGAACGCGAGCATATGCGGTAGTGTAGTTTCGCGATTGTTTCCGCGTTCGCTCTTGGATTTGCTTCGTCGCCTGGGCGACAACTTCCAGAATGATGCTGGCCTTACGGGGATCCATTTTTATCAGGTCGCGTTTCACGACCTCCGAGGCGTCCGCGAACAGTTTCAGCAGATGCTGTCGAGGGATCTCCGGGCGCGACCAGACGCAAGCCGCGAGATCGCCATCATTCAAGGAGCGCCGGACTAGCGTCGAATAGCCAAATTCGGAAAATGCCGCACCGGGATTTCTCGCCGTGCTGAAGACGACCACCTGGTTTCCGCGCTCGACAAGGACATCCGTGACTAACTGGTCAAGCGCCTTGCGCTGCGAAATCGCAAGCAAGTGGGCTTGGCTTTTGGTTTTGGCACCCTCGACGAGCGTCGAATCGTCCACCCGCCCGGAGTACGAGAGAATGGCCCCGGCGACATGGATCTCATCGTCAAGCGCGAGACGGCGAATCACCTTGGGCGGCGCGTCGGGAAGCATCGCCAAAAAACATTGCCAAAAGTTGCGCGCGCGGCTGTTTCTATTTGCTCGACAAGGCGGCCCATGACGTCGTCAAACAGGCCTATTTGCTCGGCGGACAATCTGCCGGAACCCAGTACGAACAGATCGGTGACGCGGCGCAATATAATGGCCCGATGCCCGATGTCCTTGCTCGCAATAACTTCTTCCAGCTGATCGATCAGGTTTTCATGTTCAAGCCGATCGTTCAGTTTTTCATCGGCACTGGTCATCCACTTTCCGTTGGGTTTAGGGTTCGCTGCCGCGCCGGCAACGCAACGCGACTCCGGATTAGGCCGCCTCTACTGCCCTCCCCTTTCGTTCAAGGGCGGAAAAATCGAGCTCGGCGGCGGGCACCGGCCGGCCGAATAAATAGCCTTGCAAATGATTTACGCCGGCCGAGCGCAGCAGCTCGAACTGCTCTTGGGTTTCCACGCCTTCGGCGGTCACCGCGATATCGAGGCCGCGGGCAAGGGTCAGAACGGATGCCACCACGGCGGCGCAGTCGGCGCGGCTCGACAGCCCTTGCGTGAACGACTTGTCGATCTTGATCTTGTCGAAAGGGAACCTGGTCAGATAGCTCAGCGAAGAATATCCGGTGCCGAAATCATCGAGGACAATTGAAATTCCGGTATTTTTAAGTTGCCGGATCATTATACCGTAACTCTCCTTGTCTTGAAGGAGAATCGATTCGGTGACCTCCAACTCCAATCGTTGCGGAGGAATTGCCGACTCCACCAAAGCGCACAATATTACGTCGAACAGCTTGCTCGATTGGAATTGGGCAGCCGAGAGATTGACCGCGACTTTGATGTCTTTCGGAAATGACGCGGCATCCGCGCACGCTCGTTCCAAAATCCATTCGCCGAGCCGCTCCATAAGGCCTGCTTCCTCGGCGAGCCAGATGAAGCGATCGGGAGCTATGAGCCCCTCCACTGGATGGCGCCATCTGACGAGAGCCTCGACACCGCATGGCCGCACTGTCTCTGCATCGATCACCGGTTGATAATGCAGCTCGAATTCATTGCGCGACAGTGCCAAGCGCAAATCGCTGAGGAGTTGGTGCCGTGCTATGGCGCCCTCGCTCATCTCGTCGTCGAAGAGACAGAAATTATTCCTGCCTTCTGCTTTCACCCGGTAAAGTGCGAGATCGGCCTTCTTCAGCAGTTCCTCGGGTTCGCAGCCGTTCTCGGGGGCGAGAGCGATACCGATGCTCGTTCCGATAGTCACATTGTGGCCGTCGAGATCGAAAGGCACGGCAACAATGTCGAGCACCTTGAGCGCGAGAGCAATCGCCCGCTCGCGCTGATTTGTTCCGGCGGCTTGGATAATCGAAAATTCATCGCCGCCGAGCCGCGCCACCGTTTCAGTTTCGTCCAGCGATGATTGCAGGCGGCGCGCCAAATCCTTGAGGAGCCGATCCCCGGCGCTGTGCCCGACTGTATCGTTGATATACTTAAATCCGTCGAGGTCCAGCATGACCACCGTAAAGGGCTTTCGATGCTCGCGCAGACGCGCCGCCGCCGCCTCCAGCTTCTCACGCATGACCGCTCGGTTGGCAATGCCGGTCAACGCATCGTGACGCGCGAGGTGAGCAATCCGTTCTTCTACACGCTTGCGTTCCGTCACGTCTTCAACAACACCGACCAGATAACGCGACGCCCCATTGTCATCGCGGATCAAGAGCCTTTTGGAGACTATGCTCCGCATTCCGTTGGAAGGCGTGAGAATCTGACGTTCATCAACTAGCATTTTATCCGAACGCAACATCTCCTCGTCGCGCGCCGCGATCAAATTGGCTTCCTTTTCCGAGAATATCTCCCTTGCTGTCTTGCCAATTATTTCGGCGCGAGAAATACCCCAAAAATCTTCGCAGGCTCGGTTGACTAGAAGATACCGCCGCTCCGCTATATCCTTCACAAAGATGGGTATCGGCTCGTGTTCAATTACTGCATCTAGAAATTTTTGGTTTCGATCGCGCTCTGCTTCCAGTTCCTTACGCGCTGTGATGTCGATGCGGATTGCCATATAGGCAATCGGCTTTCCGGTTGGACCAGTTTGCGGAACGATCGTTGTGTCGACCCAATACAGCGAACCATCTTTTGCTTTGTTGCACAGCTCGCCGCGCCAGACTTGGCCGGCTGCAATTCGGCGATACATGTCGCGGAAGAACTGCCTGGAGTGCGCCCCGGACTTTAGAATGCGATGATCCGCTCCGAGCAGTTCTTCGCGGGCATAGCCGCTTATCCGGCAGAAAATGTCATTGGCGTAGGTGATACGTCCCTTCACGTCGGTAATGGCGACAATGACGGCCTGGTCGATCGCAAATTGCCTGTTGAGCAACTGGCGGCGTGCCTCATCGGCGCGTGCCGCCGCCAGGTAGCGCTCGGTGATGTCCTCGTGAAGTGCCACCATCCCGCCGTTGGGCAACGGTCTCCAATGGGTTGAGATTACAGACCCATTTTTCAGCACATCGGTGGAAGAACCGGACTTAATGTCGTTGAGAATTTTGAGCCGATCTGCGACGTAGGTTTTTTCGTCGAGCGGGCAATAGCCGGCCGCCACGCGAGCTTTGAGAAACTCTGTCAGCGGGGTCCCAGGTTTGATGTGCTCACAGCTGAGACTATACATCTGAGCAAATCGCGTATTGGCGACTACAATCCGGTGGCACGCGTCGGACATACAAAAACCGTGCGGTAAAAATTCGAGTGCCGTGGCCAATAGATTTTGCACCGAACTGCCTCCTTTCGGTCGCATCAGAATAAAATGCAGTTGTTGGCTGGGAGTTAAAATGAGATTTTCTGAGGGTGTTGGTTAAGTATTAGATCAGCTAAATCTATCTAATAAATTTAGATCATCGATCCAGATTATGGTCGTCTTTCAGACGGCATTCGCCAGCGCGTTCAATTCATCGTCAGAAGTCGATGCCTAAATCTGAATTGGCGTAGAGGTCGGACAAATCAAGCCGCGCCAATCGTTCATTCCTGCTGGCACAAATGCTCGCTCATCTTGCGGGCGAGCACACCTTCCCTTGTTGTTCGGTCATAGATTTAGATCATCTACCCGCAGTCGTGCTGGTGCTCGACAAATTCGGGTTGCCCGGGCGACGACACCGCTTGCGAAGCGCCGGGCAACGCTAGGCGCGCCCGGCGCTGCCGCATGCAAGAGCGATTACTTCGACATTCCGCCCGAGCCGCTGCTGCCCATATTGCCGCCGCTGCCCATATTGCCGCCGCTGCCCATATTGCCGCCGCCGCTCATGCCGCTGCCACCTGTGCCGGAGCCACCCATGCCCGTGCCTGAGGGGTGCGACATGCCGCTGGTGCTCGACGGGCCGCTCATTGGCGAACCGGAGGATGGCGACATCCCGCCTTGGCTGCTGCCCTGGCCCATGCCGTTGCCCATTCCCTTACCCATGTCATCGGCAAGTGCAGGCGCGGCAAAAGCGACGGCGAGCGTCAGCGCGGCGAGCGGCAACAGAACTTTGCTACGAACAATCATTCCAGTCTCCCTGGGGCTACGATGGGGTTCAATGTCCATCGTTACTCATTCGCGCGAGCGCTGGCGGGGGTTACAAACGAGCTAAAGATTTTTAGGCGGAAAAATTTCGCAGAGGGCGCGATCCGAACATGCGCAACGCCACCACGACAATACCGACAGCGGCCAGATGAACAGTGAGGTCAGTCGCCGCGGCGTCGTAGGGATGGAAGAAATTCAGCAGCGTTGCCGCTGCGGCCGCCGAAGCGAGGCCCGCCATCGTCGCCGTCAAGCCCGGCGCCAGCGAATAGGCCCGCCGCAGCATGAGGATCAGTGCGGCGGACAGCGGCACCGAAAGCCCAACGATAAAGATTAGACAATCACGCGTTTCGCCCATCGTGGCGACGTGCGTGCCCGGCAGTATGTAAGCGCGCAGGCAGCCAAGGCCGCTGGCGCCGAGCCACAATGCGAAAGCCGGCAACGGCAGCAGCGCCCAGACGCGTGACCGGTCGGGCATGCTCAATTCGAAGGCCGCAAAGGCCGCGGTCGCCGCGGTAGCGGCCGAGCCGATCACGGCGAGCCACATATCGGGTGTCGCCGTGAGGCGATGCCACATCGCCGTAAGGTTGGCGAACATCGCCAACGCGCCGGCGATGGCTAGAACCAGCACGAGCCACGCCAACGCGCGCAAAGCCGGCGACCGCAACGGGCGCACCGGCTGCAAATTCGCCGTCAAGGCGCCGATCAGCCGATCTTGAGCGTCAGCCATTGGGGCCTCCGCGATCGATCTTCAGGCGCAGCGCTTTGAGCGCCCGGTGCAAATTGACCTTGAGCGATCCTTTGCTCCGGCCGGTCAGTGCCGCGGCATCGTCGAGCGATTTTTCCTCCAGCATGAGATGATGCACCGCTTCACGCTGACCTTCCGGCAGTCCGGCAACCGCGGTCTGAATCCATCCGCTCCTCTCGTCGCTCTCGATCCCGGCCGCAACGTTCACGCCCTCATCGGCATGGCCTTCGTATGCCAGCGGCGCATGCACTTCGCGCGCGCCGTGCCGATGCGCCTGACGCAACACATCGACGGCGCGCCGTTCGGCGATCACGCGCAGCCAGGCATCGAACGAGCGCCGCGGATCGTAGGTCGCGCGCGCCCGGTGGATCGTCAGCAGCGTTTCCTGAACCACATCATCGCTGCGATCGGGTGGCACGCCGCGCCGACGCGCTACGCCAGCAATGAACGGTACGCAGTCGCGCAGGAGATTCTCATAGGCCACGCGGTCGCCGCGCTGCGCGGCCGCCATCAAGGCGGACCGGCGAGCATCGGCTTCGCTTCGACCCTGTGAAACGTTGTCCATCGCGTTTGCGGGCACCCAATGCCATACCGGTGGCCGTGTGACCACCGGCGGCGATATCGAGCATGGGATGCGGATGGTCCGCAACGCGCCGTGCCTTGACGCGGAAATCACATTTGCTTGTGCCACCTCCTCGGAATGCCAACAAACGTCATTCGCTCCGGGGCCGGCGAAAGTTACCTGTCATATCAGGGCCGGTTCTGCCCTCGCAGATGCTCGACGAGCTGCATGGCGTAGAGCGGCAGTTCGCCCAGCTTGCGGATGCAGATGGTCAACTCGCGCGCCGCCCAGGGATCAGCGAGCGGCACCAGGGCGATCGCCATGGTCTTCTGCACGCGGCGCGCGGTGGTTTCCGGCACGATGCCGATGCCGACCTTGCATTCGACCATGCGGCACACGGCGTCGAACGAGCGCAATTGTACGCGCAGACGCAACGGCCGGCCGATGCGCACCGCCTTGCCGGCAAGGAAACGCTGTAGCGCGCTGGCGCGATCGAGCCCGACGAAATCGTAGTCGAGCACCTCTTCGAACCCGATTTTTCCCTGCCCGGCAAGCTGGTGGTCATGCGCCACCACAAGGACGAAGCGGTCACGCCGGAACGGGTAGGTTTCGAGCCCGCCGGCATCGACGGTCGCCGCGACGATGCCGAGATCGGCGGCGCCTTCAGCGATCAGGCCGACGATCTCGTCACTCAGCCGCTCTTCGAGATCGACGCTGACATTCGGATGCGACGACAGAAACGAGCTAAGCGCCTCCGGCAAAAACTCGGTGAGCGCATTGGTGTTGGACAGTACCCGGATCTGGCCGGCGAGGCCGCTGCCATAGGCGCCGAGATCTTCGTGGAGCCTTTCGGCCTGGCGCAGAATAGTGCGCGCATGCTGCAGTAAGGTGCGGCCGGCCGGGGTCGGTACCACGCCGGCGCGCCCGCGCGTAAGCAGCGCCACGCCGAGCGCATCCTCCATGTTGCGGATGCGGGTCGAGGCGGCGGCGAGCGCCAAATGCGCACGTTCGGCGCCGTGGGTGATGCTGCCGGCCTCTACCACGTGGCGAAACAAGCTGAGATCGGGGAGGTCAAAGCGCATTACGAACTCAATGCTTCGTATTCTACGAAGCCAAGCTTCGAAAAAGGCTTATTGTAACAGCGTATCCTAATGCTAATCTTTCGTACAGGGCGAAGTCGAAGCGGAATTCGGTGTAAGTCACAGGCGCGGTTGTGCCGATTGCGGCGCTGGCGTGGATTGGTTAGGAACGGTCTTCTCGCTCGGCCTCGCGTCCGAGCGCCCCATGGATGAACGCGATGTCAGACACTCGTATGCTGCAAGCGCGGCCCCCCGCCGAACGGCCGCTGTCTCCGCATCTACAGATCTACCGGCCGATGCTGACGATGATGATGTCGATCGTGCATCGCATCACCGGTTTCGGCCTTTACTTCGGAACGTTGCTGCTGGCCTGGTGGCTGAACTCCGCGCAAGGTCCGAACGGCTACGGCAAGTTCCAGGCGTTCGCCGGTTCCTGGATCGGGCGGATAATCCTGTTCGGCTATACGTGGGCGCTGATCCATCACGCGCTCGGCGGCATCCGCCATCTGATCTGGGACAGCGGCCGCGGGCTTGGGCCAAACGAGCGCGAGTGGCTCGTTGCCGCCAACCTGATCGGCTCGATCGCCATCACGGTGATCCTGTGGATCGTCGGACTCTTGTTCGTCGGAGGCCCGCAATGACCGCGCCCAAGCATATCCGGACGCCGCTTGCGCGCGTGCGCGGCTTCGGTTCGGCAAAATCCGGCACCGGCGCCTTCTGGCTGCAGCGCATGACGGCAGTCGCCAATATTCCGCTCACCATCGCGGCTGTGGTCGTCATGATCATGCTGCTCGGCCGCAATCAGCCGGCCGCGGCGCAGATTCTCGGCTCGCCCACCGTTGCTATCATCATGCTCTTGTTCATCGCTTCGATCATGGCCCATATGAGGGTGGGCATGCAGGTAATCATCGAGGACTACGTTCACGACGATACCGCCAAGATGAGCCTCATCCTTGCCAATAACTTCTTCGTCGTCATCGTCGGCCTGACGGCCGCATTCGGTGTCCTCAAGCTTTCCTTCGGAGTGTGACCATGGCAGCGAGCGGATCCAACGGCGGCGCCCCGGCTCCCGCCATCAACGGCCGCGCCTATCCGATCGAAGATCACTCCTACGACGTCGTCGTGGTCGGCGCCGGCGGCTCGGGGCTGCGCGCGGTGGTCGGATGCAGCGAAGCCGGATTGCGTACCGCCTGCATCACCAAGGTATTTCCGACTCGCTCGCATACCGTCGCGGCGCAGGGCGGCATCGCCGCGGCGCTCGGCAACATGGGCGAGGACGACTGGCGCTGGCACATGTACGACACCGTCAAGGGTTCCGACTGGCTCGGCGACCAGGATGCCATCGAATATCTGTGCCGCAACGCGCCCGAGGCGGTCTACGAACTGGAGCACTGGGGCCTGCCGTTCTCCCGCCGCGAGGAAGACGGCAAGATCTATCAGCGGCCGTTCGGCGGCATGACCACGCATTACGGTAAGGGCACCGCGCAGCGCACCTGCGCGGCCGCCGACCGCACCGGCCACGCCATGCTGCACACCATGTATGGCCAGGCGCTGCGGCATTCGGCGGAGTTCTTCGTCGAGTATTTCGCCATCGACCTGATCATGGACGACGACGGCCGCTGCCGCGGTGTCATCGCGATCAATCTCGACGACGGCAAGATCCACCGCTTCTCGGCGCAGATGACGATGCTCGCTACCGGCGGCTACGGCCGCGCCTACGCATCCTGCACCGGCGCCCATACCCAGACCGGCGACGGCAACGCCATGGTGCTGCGCGCCGGTCTGCCGCTCGAGGACATGGAATTCGTCCAGTTTCATCCGACCGGTGTCTACGGCGCCGGCGTGCTTATCACCGAGGGCGCACGCGGCGAAGGCGCCTATCTGGTCAATTCGGAAGGCGAGCGCTTCATGGAGCGCTACGCACCGTCGGCCAAGGACCTCGCCTCGCGCGACGTGGTGTCCCGCGCCATGACCATCGAAATCCGCGAAGGGCGCGGCGTCGGGCCGAAGAAAGACCACATCTTCCTGCATCTCGATCATCTCGATCCGAAAATCCTGGCCGAGCGGCTGCCGGGCATCACCGAATCGGCGCGCATTTTCGCCGGCGTCGACCTGACGCGGGAACCGGTCCCGATCGTGCCGACGGTGCACTACAACATGGGCGGCATCGCCACGAACTATCACGGCGAAGCCCTGATCAAGAAAGACGGCAATCCCGACCACGTGGTCCCCGGCCTGATGGCGCTCGGCGAGGCTGCGTGCGTGTCGGTACACGGCGCCAATCGGCTCGGCTCGAATTCGCTGATCGATCTTGTGGTGTTCGGCCGTGCTGCGGCTTTGCGCTGCGCCGACATGCTGACCGTGAACGACAAGCAGCCGGAGCTGCCAAAGGATTCGGCCGAACGGGCGCTGTCCCGCCTCGACAAGTTCCGCAACGCGTCCGGCACCACGCCGACCGCGGAGCTGCGCGCCAGGATGCAGAACGTCATGCAAAACAATTGCGCGGTGTTCCGCACCGGCGAAGTGCTGCACGAAGGCTCGAAACTCATCCATCAGGTGTTCGACGGCGTCGGCGACGTTCGGGTGTCCGACCGCTCGCTGATCTGGAACTCCGATCTGATCGAGACGCTGGAATTCGCCAACCTGGTCGAACAGGCCGTCGTCACCATGGACGCCGCGCTCAACCGCACCGAAAGCCGCGGTGCGCATGCCCGAGAGGACTATCCCGACCGCGACGACAAGAACTGGATGAAGCACACGCTGACCTGGCTCGACATAAAGACCGGCAAGGTCACGATCGACTACCGCCCGGTGCACACCTACACGCTGACCAACGACGTATCTTACATCGAGCCCAAGGCGCGGGTGTACTGATAACCCGCGAGACAATAGAACAGACAAGGCAATTGGCATGGTCCAGTTCACGCTGCCGAAAAATTCCAAGATCGAGCAAGGCAAGACCTGGCCGCATCCGGCCAAGGCCAAGAGCGAGCGCGAATACCGCATCTATCGCTGGAATCCCGATGACGGCCGCAATCCGCGCGTCGACACTTATTACGTCGATACCGGCGACTGCGGCCCGATGGTGCTTGACGCGCTGATCTGGATCAAGAACAAGGTCGACGCGACCTTGACGTTCCGCCGCTCGTGCCGCGAGGGCATTTGCGGTTCGTGTTCGATGAACATCGACGGCACCAACACACTCGCTTGCACCATGGCCATGAGCGAGATCAAGGGGCCAGTGCGCATCTACCCGCTGCCGCACATGGCGGTGGTCAAGGACCTGGTGCCCGATCTCACCAACTTCTACGCCCAGCATGCCTCGATCGAGCCCTGGCTGCAGACGGTGTCGCCAACGCCGCAGAAGGAGTGGAGGCAGAGCCACGAAGACCGGCAGAAGCTCGATGGACTCTACGAGTGCATTCTGTGCGCCTGCTGCTCGACATCGTGCCCGAGCTACTGGTGGAATTCCGAGCGCTATCTCGGTCCGGCGGCGCTGCTTCAGGCCCAGCGCTGGCTCGTCGACTCACGCGACGAGGCCACCGGCGAGCGGCTCGATAATCTCGAAGACCCGTTCCGCCTGTATCGCTGCCACACCATCATGAACTGCGCCAAGGCCTGCCCGAAGCATCTCAATCCAGCGAAAGCGATCGCCGACATCAAGCGCTCGCTGGTCGAGCGGCAGGTTTGATTGTCATTCCGGCCTCGCGAAGCGAGGCCGGAATCCATAACCACCGCTGGTGCGGAACATTCAAGGATCGTGATTATGGATTCCGGGTTCGCGCCTGTCTGCGCGCCCTGGAATGACGGCTACAATTTCAGCTTCCGCTTCCGCTGCCCGAGCGTGCGCAGGCGTAGCGCATTGAGCCGGATGAAGCCCGCAGCGTCGCGCTGGTCGTAGGCGACCTTGCCTTCCTCGAACGTCACCAGGTCCTGGCTGTAGAGCGAATACGGGCTCTCGCGCGCCACCACGCCGACATTGCCCTTGAACAGTTTGAGCCGCACGCGGCCAGTCACGAATTCCTGGCTCTTGTCGATCGCCGCCTGCAGCATTTCGCGCTCGGGCGCGAACCAGAAGCCGTTGTAGATCAGTTCGGCATATTTCGGCATCAGTTCATCTTTAAGATGCGCGGCGCCGCGATCGAGCGTGATCGATTCGATGCCGCGATGCGCTGCCAGCAGGATAGTGCCGCCCGGCGTCTCGTACATGCCGCGCGACTTCATGCCGACGAAACGGTTCTCGACCAGATCGAGCCGGCCGATGCCGTGCTTGCGGCCGAGCGCGTTCAGCCGCGCCAACAGAGCCGCGGGCGTGAGTTTCTTGCCGTCGACCGCGACCGCGTCGCCGCGTTCGAAATCGACAGTGACGTAATCCGGCTCGTCCGGCGCGGCGCCGGGATCGTCGGTGCGCGAATAGACGTAATCCGGCACCTCTTCGGCCGGATCTTCCAGCACCTTGCCCTCGGACGAGGTGTGTAACAGATTGGCGTCGGTCGAGAACGGCGCTTCGCCACGCTTGTCCTTGGCGATCGGGATCTGGTTCTGCTCGGCAAAAGCGATGAGCTGCTCGCGCGAGCGAAAATCCCATTCGCGCCACGGCGCGATGACTTTCACGTCCGGCTTGAGCGCATAATAGCCAAGCTCGAACCGCACTTGATCATTGCCCTTGCCGGTCGCGCCATGTGCGACCGCGTCGGCGCCGACCTTTTCGGCGATCTCGATCTGCTTCTTGGCGATCAGCGGGCGCGCGATCGAGGTGCCGAGCAGATACTGTCCCTCGTACAGCGCGTTGGCGCGAAACATCGGGAATACGTAGTCGTGCACGAATTCTTCGCGCAAATCCTCGATGAAGATATTCTGCGGTTTGATGCCGAGCGTCAGCGCCTTGGCGCGCGCGGGTTCAAGCTCCTCGCCCTGGCCGAGATCGGCAGTGAAGGTGACAACCTCGCAGCCATAGGTGGTCTGCAGCCACTTGAGAATGATCGACGTATCGAGCCCGCCCGAATAGGCGAGCACGACTTTTTTGACCTCGTCTTTGGTCGCGTCCGCGGACATCAAGAATCCTTGTTGGAAATGGCAGTGTCGCCGCAAGTGCCGCGGACTATAGGCGCATGCGGCAGTGAGGCAAGTTTTTCGGGCAGAGTTCCCGGCGTGAACGCGGCACCGGATTCAGCCGATGGCGCGCGCCTGCCGGCGGCACGGATCGCCTCGCCGGTTCGGGCGAGAAAGCCCTCTATGGCCTCGTCACTTGCTCGTTTGATCCGCCAGCGAAACAGCACTCCGTGCGTGATCCATATCAGGAGGAACATCAGCACGCCGGCGAACACCACATCGGTAAAAAAGTGCGCGCCGCCGGCGATGCGTAACAGACCGACCGCCACGCCGAAAGTGAGCGCGCCGCCATAGGCGATCAGCCGCCATTGCGGCGGCACCAGCGCCGCGGGCGCCAGCGTCCAGAACGCGCCAGACGGCTCCCCGGCGACGAACGAGCAATTGGTCGGGCAATCGCCCCGCGGGTCCCACCACGGCGTGAAGCGGAAGGTGCCGCCAAGCTCGGTCACGTCGATCGGGCGGGCCCGGCCCCAATGATCTTTCAGGATCAGATTGGTGAGGACTCCGGGACCGAGCGCCAAAGTTGCGATCAGAAACAGCGCGGCGCGGCCGCCGATCAGCATGCGCCGGCGCGGCATGATCAGCTTGCCGATCACCGCGAAACAGGCTGGCGCGACGAGCAGCGTAATCAGCCATCGGGCCGCCTCCCGCGAGTGAATCACCCACGGCTGAACGTTGACGTCGAACAGGTTGATCTGCCGGTTGTAGAAGAGCGCGGAGATATCGATGTCGAGCCGCGGATAGACAGCAAAGAGCGCGCCGACCACCGCGGCGATCGCGAGCGCGGTCACAAGTCCTACGCGATTCATTGGGGCGGACTCGACGGTTTGCCGCGATTCATCACGATCTTCCACACACCCGCCTTGCGGCCGGCAAACAGCCAGTACACCAGCCCGCCTGCAATCCCGGATGCGGCCAGCACCTCCTGCTGGTGCGCCGCGACGCTGTCAGGCCCGCCGAGATAACGGGCGAAGTCGATACCGTAGGTGAGCGCCAGCGCCAACACCCCACCAAGGACGCCGTAGAGAACCACGGACCGCCAGGCGAAACCTTCGGCCAGCGCAATCACCAGAAACGACGGCACTATAGCAATGACGCCAATGACCGCACTGCCAACCCCGATCACCGAACACAGCGCGACGGAAGGCATCCCCTGCGGCGCAATCTGATTCCATTGCGGGCCGAGCGTGCCGAGCGTGAGCACAATCGAAGCGGCGATGCATGCCAGCACATAGGCGAGCAGCACCATGAGCAGGCGAACGATGATGGCCATTACGACTGTGTCTGTACGCTTCAATCCGTCATCGCCATGGCACGCAACGCCAAGCGCTCACGGGCGGACAATTTCTCACTTGCGCTCTTGAGCTGACCGCAGGCGGCGAGAATGTCGCGGCCGCGAGGCGTGCGCACCGGCGACGCGTAACCGGCGTCGAAGACGATCTCGGAAAATTTCTCGATCTGCGCCCAGTCGGAGCACTCGTATTTGCTGCCCGGCCAGGGATTGAACGGAATGAGATTGATCTTGGCCGGAATGCCCTTGATCAGACGCACCAGCGCGCGCGCGTCGGCCAGCGAGTCGTTGACGCCCTTGAGCGTGACGTATTCGAACGTCACGCGTCGCGCATTGGACAGCCCTGGATAATTGCGGCAGGCGTCGAGCAATTCGGCGAGCGGATATTTGCGATTGAGCGGCACCAATTCGTCGCGCAATGCGTCGGTCACCGCGTGCAGCGATACCGCCAGCATGACGCCGATCTCATTGCCCGCGCGCCCAATATTCGGCACCACGCCGGACGTCGACAGCGTGATGCGCCGCTTCGACAGGCTCAATCCCTCGCCGTCGGCAACCACAGCGAGGCCGTCGCGCACAGCGTCGAAATTGTACAGCGGCTCGCCCATCCCCATCATGACGACGTTGGAAACGAGACGCCTCCTTTCGCCCTTCGCTGCATCGCCTGCTGCGGCGATGTCTTCGTCGCCGCCTGGCGAAGACTCCTCACCGGAACGCGTCCAATCGTTGAGCCGGTCGCGGGCCAGCACGACCTGACCGGCGATCTCCTCCGCCGTCAGGTTGCGGACGAGACGCTGCGTGCCGGTGTGGCAGAACGTGCAATTGAGCGTACAGCCGACCTGACTGGAGATGCACAGCGTGCCGCGATCGGCTTCCGGGATGTAGACGCATTCGACTTCATGCGGCCGGTCACCCGTCTCGCCGGGCAGACGCAACAGCCACTTGCGGGTGCCATCGACCGAAATCTGCTCCGCGGCCACTTCCGGCCGCGCCAGGGTGAAATGCTCTTCGAGGGTGGCGCGCAGGTCCTTCGACAAGGTCGTCATCTCGTCGAAACTCTGGGCGCCGCGGACGTAGAGCCAGTGCCAGATCTGCTGCACCCGCATGCGTTGCTGGCGTTCGGCGACACCAATGCTGCCCAGGGCCTCGGCCAGCCGCGCGCGCGAGACGCCGACAAGCGACGGCTTCGCCGGAGCCACATATCGCTCCAGTGGGCGCTTTTCGATGAAGCCCGCCGCCGCGGCAGGCTCCGCCTCGGTGGCGGCATTTCGGGTGGCATGTCTCATGGTCGATCCAGGCTGGGACGGGGCCTGCCGCCTAGATAGGCGCTCCCGCGTCACCGGGGAGGTGGCAGATCGCAGCCAGTGCGCCTGCACGGCCTTCTATCGGCATTCCTCACTGGCATTCCTTGGCGACGCGATCGAGCGCCTCGGACAATCCCTTCAGCGAATAAGTGTCGGTCGTTTCCGTACCGCGGGAGGACTCACCCTTCACCACGGCGGTTTCGCCCTGGCGCATGGTATCAACCATATGGGCTTCTTCCGCCTTGTTCTTGATCCAGGCGCCGTCGCCCTGGGTATAGAGCGCGAATGTCGTGGTCCTGACCTGGGCGCTTGCCTCGCTGCCCGACTTGAACGGATAGCCGATCTCGATCGAAACCTCGTTGACCACCTTGTCGTCCGGCCGGGTGGTGACGAACATGTAGGGCGGATTGCGCGGCCGGTTTGGCGGCTTGGTTTCAGCCGTCGTCGGCTTGGCGATGGCAAAGCAGATTTTCTTGCCTCCGGGCGACGCCGTATAGGCACCCCAGGTGGCGTATTGGGCAAGCAGCGTGGGCTTGGCCTCGGCGACCGGCGCCGGTGCGGGCTTTTCCCGCGGCGGCCGAGGCCGCACAGGCGGCCGTCTGGCGGGCGCGCCGGCGGCCGGCGGTTCCTGCTGCTGCGCGATTGCCGGAACGGCAAAGGCTACGACAAGCAGCGACAAAAAAACGGGCAATCCTCGACGAATCCGCATCTGATCTCCCCGGGCCCCCTCTTTGATAGCAAATCTTTCAAACTAATTCCAATTCGGCGAAATGAGACCGGCAATTTGAGGGCGAACAACAGTGTTTGTGCGGCTTGCCGCGGCGCAGTTCCTGAATCGGCTGCAAAAGTGTGCTAATGAAAGCGCATGAAAGCTGTCCTCTGCACCCATTTCGGGACGCCCGATGATCTCGAACTAGCCGACATCGCAGGGCCGCACGCCGCTCCGGGCGAGGCCGTAGTGCGCGTTAAAGCCGCAGCGCTGAATTTTTTCGATACGCTGATAATCGCCGGAAAATACCAGCAAAAGCCGCCGTTCCCGTTTTCGCCGGTGGCCGAGTTCGCGGGTGTCGTCGAAAGCACCGGTGCGGACGTGACGGAGGTATCCCCCGGCGACCGTGTCATGACGTTCATGGGCTGGGGCGCGGCGCGCGAAGCGATCGCCGCGCCGGCACGTCAATTGATCAAGCTGCCCGCGCAGCTCGATTTCGACCGCGCCGCCGGGCTCTGCATCGCCTATGGAACATCGCTTTACGCGCTGCGCGAGCGGGCGCAGCTCAAGGCCGGCGAGACACTCGCCGTGCTTGGGGCGTCGGGTGGTGCCGGCCTCGCCGCGGTCGAACTCGGCAAGCTGATGGGCGCGCGCGTCATTGCCTGCGCCTCGTCGGACGAAAAGCTCGCTTTCGCCCGCGCCCATGGCGCCGACGAGACCGTCAATTACGCCAAGGAAAACCTGCGCGATGCGCTGAAACAGCACGGCGGCGAACACGGCATTGACGTCGTCTATGACCCGGTCGGCGGACCCTATGCGGAACCTGCGGTGCGTTCGCTTGCCTGGCAGGGTCGCTACCTCGTGGTCGGATTCACGGCCGGCGAGATTCCAAAAATCCCACTCAATCTGGTGCTGCTCAAAAGCTGCGATATCCGCGGCGTGTTCTGGGGCTCGTGGAGCAAACGCGAACCGCAGGCGCAGCACGCGCTGTTAAGCGACGTCGCGCGCTGGGCCGCCGAGGGTAAGCTGTCGGCCCACGTCCACGCGGTTTATCCGCTTGCCGACATCGCTGAAGCGATGAGGCTCATCTCCGACCGCAAGGTGATGGGAAAGATCGTGCTGCGGCCGTGATCACGGCCTTTCGACATCAGCCGGCGCGCAGCCGCGCCAGCGCACGCCGCGCCGCCTCACGATGCTCCGGCCTGATATGCGACGCTACCGCCTTGAACGCCGCGGCGAGCACCGCAGCGTCGTCGGCGAGCCCGATCAAAGAAACATATTTGGGAATGAAACGGTCGGGCACGACGAAATACACGATCGCGCCGACCAGTACGCCCTTGACGTAAAGCGGCGTATTACGATCGAAAGCGCAATAATGCGCGGTGAGCAATTGCTCGGCCAGCGGCAGGCTCGCCGCCTCGCGCTTGAGCTTGCGCCAGAACTTGCGCCGCCAGCTCTGTTCGCTGCCGGCCACCCGCCCGGTCAACGCGGCAAAGTCTTGCCACGAGGCTGCTCCCTGCCAGAACCGCATTTTCCCCTCCAACCTTTCCGCGAAGGCGCGAGTATTCATGCCTCAAATATCGCGACCAAAGGCGGCAGCCGCAAGGCGGTAATGCGCTGCCTCGGCCGGCTAACTCGCCAGCTTATCCATGGCCTCGGCGAGCTGGATATCTTTTTCAGTCAGGCCGCCGGCGTCGTGCGTCGACAGCGTCACCTCAACGGTCTTGTAGACGTTGAACCACTCCGGGTGATGATCCATTTTTTCGGCAATCAGCGCCGCGCGCGTCATGAAGCCGAACGCCTGGTTGAAGTCGGCAAACACGAATTTCTTACTGATGGCATCGCGGCCGCTAGCCTCGCTCCAGCCTTTCAGCCGCGCCAGCGCCTGCTTGCGTGCCTCGCCGGACAGTTTCTGCGCCATATGCAAACTCCGTAACTTAAGGCCGCCTCGCCCGGTGCCACTCTCGCAAATATGCGGCAAAATCACCACCTAGCAGGCATGCGACGCTTTTGGGGAGGTTCGTTATGGGCTGGTCGCTGAAAATCGGGTCGGTCGCCGGTACTGCCGTGCGCATCCACGTGACGTTCCTGCTGTTTCTCGCCTGGATTTTCGGCGTCAATCTGGTCGCCAGCGGCCAACAGGCGGCGTGGAGCGGTCTCGTCTTCATGGTGCTGCTGTTCCTGTGCGTCCTGCTGCATGAGTTCGGGCATATCTTCACCGCGCGCGCCTTCGGGGTGAACACCCCCGACGTGATTCTGCTGCCGATCGGCGGCGTATCGCGGCTCGAGCGCATCCCGGAAAAGCCGAGCGAGGAATTTCTCATTGCCATCGCCGGGCCGCTCGTCAACGTCGTCATCGCGGCGCTACTCGTGCTGGTTGGCGGCGCTCATTTGCAGCTGCAAAGGCTCGCCAGTCTCGATATTTCAGGCGGCGGCCTGGTCGATCAGCTGGCGGCTGTCAATCTGTTCCTCGCCGTGTTCAACCTGATCCCGGCTTTTCCCATGGACGGCGGGCGGGTGTTGCGCGCTCTGCTGGCGAGCCGCATGGGCTATGTCCACGCCACCGAGGTCGCGGCCATGATCGGCCAGTGGGTCGCCTTCGCGCTCGGCTTCCTAGGCCTGTTCGGCAACCCGCTGCTGATCTTCATCGCCATCTTTGTTTATCTCGCCGCCTCGGCGGAAGCGCATGTAGTGGCGATTCGCGCCATGTCGCGCGGCGTGCCGGTGACCGCGGCGATGATGACGCAATATGCGACGCTCACGCCGGACGAGCATATCGACGCGGCAGTCGAGACATTGCTGCGCACCAGCCAGGGTGAGTTTCCGGTGATCGACGCCATGAGCCGGCCGGTCGGCGTGCTCGGCCGCAACGACCTGATCCGCGCGCTCAAGGAGCGCGGTCCGAACGCCCGCGTCGCCGACACGATGGCCGGTCCCATCCCGACAGTCAGCCATCGCGCCTGCCTCGACGAGGCCTTCCGGTTGCTGCAGGAAAAATCGAGTCCCGCGGTAGGCGTCGTTAATGCGGCGGGACGCCTGATCGGCCTGGTCACATCCGAGACCGTCGGCGAGATGATGATGGTGCACCAGGCGATGCCGAAAGGCTTTCCGCCGGGACCATGGGGTCAGCCAGCCGGCGCCTGAGCCGGCCGGCAATCCTCACGCCGCGGCACGTTCGCGCCGGCGCGTCGAATAAAACGAGGCGTTCTGTTCACCACGCAAGGCTTCGCGCGTGAACGTGATCAAATGATACGCCATGAAGCCCATGCCGAGCATTGAATTGATCTGGCCGCGCCGCAGCGCGTGACGCGCGGCGCGCCAGAACGGCCGCCGGTAATCCGACTTCAGGCCGACTTGAACCACGACGTTGTAGGCGAGCACGGCGGCGCCGCGCAGAGTGCCCCAGTTTAGCTTGCCGCGCGCCGGCGGGATCAGCCGGTTTACATAGGTGGCGTCGACCTGATGATAGAACCGCGCGAACAGCCGCTCGGGATCGTTGGCATAGGCGATCGCGCGCCGCCACGTCGCCACCACCTCGTCGTGGGGCCGCAGAAATACGACATTGCTCTCGCCCTGCCCGTCGTCGTTGATGCGGCCGGCCTTCTTGAGGCGGTCCCACAGCGGAGTCTTCGGCAGTGCCTGCAGCAGATTGATCGTCAGCATCGGGATCCGTGACAGGTCGATGAAATCCTTCAGCCGCATCTCGGTATCGTCGGTATCGGAATCGAGCCCAAGGATAATGCCCGACGTGACCTCCAGGCCGTAGCTGTTGAGCGTCTTGATCGCATCCATCATCGGCAGCGAGTTATTGTGGTCCTTGCGCATCGCTTTGAGGGCATCGGCCTCGGGCGTTTCGATGCCGACGAACAGGCCGAGGAACGAAGCTTCGCGCATCAGCCGCAAAATTTCGGTCTGCTTGGCGATGTTGAGCGTGGCCTCGCAGGCGAACTGCATCGGATAGTCATGCTGCTTCTGCCATGCAATCAGATGCGGCAGCATTTCGCGCGCGGCTTTACGGTTGCCGATGAAATTATCGTCGACGAAATACACCACCGGCGGATAACCGGACTGCTTGCACATGGCGTCAAGTTCAGCGGTGATCTGTTCGGGGGTCTTCAGCCGTGGCTGGCGGCCGTAAAGGCCCGGGATATCGCAAAATTCGCACTGGTAGGGACAGCCGCTGGAGAATTGCAGCGTGCACATCAGATAACGCGACAGCGGAATAAGATCGTAGGCCGGGATCGGGAATTCGCTCAGCGGCAGCCGTTCCTTGGTTTCAAAGCGCATCTGGGCCTTGGGCGGTGCAACGCTGTTGTCCAGTACGGCAATGAGCGCGTCGGTGCCGTCGCCGATCTCGCCGATGTGGAGGTACTCAATCTCCGGATACATTTCGGGCGAGGCGGACGCCGATGGCCCGCCCAGCACCATGACCTTGCCGGCCGCCTTGGCGCGGCGGTGGATGTCGCGGATCTGCGGCGCCTGGATATGCATGCCGCTGACCAGCACCAGGTCGGACCAGTCGAGGTCGGCGCGCGTGGCGCGCTCGATATTCTCGTCAACAAACCTTACCTGCCAGCGCTCCGGCATGTAGGCGGCGATCAAGAGCAGCCCCTGCGGTGGCATGAACGCCCGCACGCCGTGCATCAGCCGGTAGGCGTGGGAAAAAGTGCCGAACGACGGCGTATAGGCCGGAAAAATGCACAAAACCCGCCGTCGGCTGGTAACCGTTAATGGGGAGCGCATCGTCCTAAAAGGTCGCAGGATGCGGGCCGCAAATCAAGACCGGACGGCAAATTTGGCTGCACGTTTTGGTGTCATAAATACCGCCATATTGGCGCGCTAATCGGCGTTGCACCCGCGACTTTGCTGACTATATTGCGCGCACGCACGCGGGCCCCTTGGGGCTCGTTTTTGGTTTAGGGCCCCATGAACCTCCGTAATATCGCTATTATTGCCCACGTCGACCACGGCAAGACGACGCTGGTCGACCGGCTGCTGCAGCAATCAGGCTCGTTCCGCGAGAATCAGCGCGTGGTCGAGCGCGCGCTCGATTCCAACGACCTCGAGCGCGAGCGCGGCATCACCATCCTGGCCAAGGCGACGTCGCTGGTCTGGAACGACACCCGCATCAATATCGTCGATACCCCCGGCCACGCCGATTTCGGCGGCGAGGTGGAGCGCATCCTCAACATGGTTGACGGCGCCCTGGTGCTGGTCGACGCCGCCGAGGGCCCGCTGCCGCAGACCAAATTCGTGGTCTCCAAGGCGCTCAAGATGGGATTGAAGCCCATCGTGGTGATCAACAAGGTCGACCGCTCTGACGCCCGACCGACCGAAGTCGCCAATGCGGTATTCGACCTGTTCGCCGCGCTCGACGCCACCGAGGAGCAGCTCGACTTCCCGATCCTTTACGGCTCGGCCAAGCAGGGCTGGATGGCGGCAAGCGCCGAAGGTCCCAAGGATCAGGGTATGGCCCCGCTGTTCGATCTTGTCGCGCGCCATGTCCCGCCACCCCAGGTCGAGGACGGCCCGTTCCGGATGCTGGGAACGATCCTCGAGTCGAACCCCTATCTGGGGCGCATCGTCACCGGCCGGATATTCTCCGGCAGCGTGAAGCCCAATCAGAGCATCAAGGTCCTGGACCGTCACGGCGGCTTGGTCGAGGAGGGCCGCGTTACCAAGGTGCTGGCGTTCCGCGGCCTGGAGCGTGCGCCGATCGATGAGGGTTTCGCCGGTGACATTGTCGCCATCGCCGGCCTGCCCGAAGCCTTCGTCTCGCACACGCTGTGCGCGCTAGAAGTGACCGAACCGCTGCCGGCGCAGCCGATCGATCCGCCGACGCTGACCATGACGTTCCGCATCAACGATTCGCCGCTTGCGGGAACCGAGGGCGACAAGGTGCAGAGCCGCGTGATTCGCGAGCGGCTGTTGCGCGAGGCCGAGGGCAACGTCACGCTGCGCATCTCCGAGTTGCTCGAGAAGGATTCCATGGAAGTTGCCGGCCGGGGCGAATTGCAGCTCGGCATTCTAATCGAGACCATGCGGCGCGAAGGCTTCGAGCTGTCGGTGTCGCGGCCGAAAGTGCTGTTCCAACACGACGACTCGGGCGAACTGCTCGAACCGATCGAGGAGGTTGTCATCGATGTCGACGAGGCACACTCTGGCATCGTTGTGCAGAAGATGGCCGAGCGCAAAGGCGAGATGGTCGAGATGCGCCCGTCGGGCGGCGGCCGCGTGCGCCTCATTTTCTACGCGCCGACGCGTGGTCTGATCGGGTACCACGGCGAGCTATTGACCGACACGCGAGGCACGGCGGTGATGAACCGGCTGTTCCATGCTTACGGACCCCATCGCGGCGAGGTGGCGGCCCGGAGCAACGGCGTGCTGATTTCCACCGAACAGGGCGAAGCCGTCGCCTATGCGATGTGGAACCTGGAAGACCGCGGCCCGATGATGATCGAGCCGGGCTGGAAGGTCTATCGCGGCATGATCGTCGGCGAGCACACGCGCGGCAACGACCTCGAGGTTAACGTGCTCAAGGGCAAGAAGCTCACCAACATCCGCACGCACTCCAAAGACGAAGCGATCCGGTTGACGCCGCCGATTCGTATGACGCTGGAAAAGGCGCTGGCCTATATCGAGGACGACGAGCTGGTCGAAGTCACGCCGAAATCGATCCGGCTGCGCAAGAAGCTGCTCGACCCCAACGAGCGCAAGCGCGACGAGCGCCGCAAGGAAACGGAGCGCGTGTAAGCGCAGCCGCGCGCAACGCGGCATTCACGCTCCGTTGCATCGGCGACCGACGCTTAGCTTACAACCTTTTGCGATCCTGTCGCGGGGTGCGCCGAAAATATCGGTCACCGTGGCGTTGTTGCCACAGGGCGACAGATTGCGAATGGGATTGCGATTTTTGCGCTTGCGGGCTCCGCAATTCCGCTAATAATCTTCATCGTTAACTGAATGTGAATCTCTGCACTTGAAGCCCGCGAACCAGCTTGCTTTGATTGCGCCATGAGCACTGTCCTAATAGAAATACGCCGTGCCAGGTCAAGCGATGCCTGCTCGGTAGCGGAATGCCACGATGAAGCGTGGCGGACGGCTTACCGCGGCATCATTCCGGGCACGGAATTGGAAAAGCTGATCGTGCGCCGCGGGCCGGCGTGGTGGGACAGCGCCATCCGCAAGGGTAGCCGTGTCGCTCTGCTGCAGTTCGGCGACAAGATTGCCGGCTACGCCAATTACGGACGCAACCGCGCCCGCAGTCTCGACTACGACGGCGAAATCTACGAGCTTTATTTGCGGCCGGAATTCCAGGGACTGGGCTTCGGCCGGCGCCTGTTCACCGCCGCGCGCCGCGACCTGGCGCAAAGCGCACTGCGCTCGCTGATCGTCTGGGCGCTGTCGGAAAACGACAACGCGGTCGAATTCTACCGCGCGCTCGGCGGCAAGGCAGTCGCGCGCTCTTCGGAGAAATTCGGCTCGCGCGTGCTCGATAAGATCGCATTCGGCTGGCAGAACTGAAGACTTCTAACAACGCCGCGCGTTGTCATCGTCCGCAAAAGCGGACGATCCAGTAATCGCCGCCGCTTCGCGTTTTCACCATTTTGCCGGCGATTACTGGATGCTCCGCCTTCGCGGAGCATGACAAGGTGTGGGCACGCGCGACTTCAGACCTTCCGCTCCAGAATTAGATTGCCGTAACGATCCACCGACGTGTGCCAGCCCGGCGGCACCACCGTGGTCGCGTCGAATTGTTCGACAATGGCGGGACCCGCAAACTCCGCGCCGACTGCGAGGCGCTCGCGGTCGTAGATCGTGGCTTCTACAGCCTCGCGCGCGGTGAAGAACACGCGGCGCGCACCTTTGACGGCGGCGGGCGGTGGCGGCGCCGGCGGGCGCGCCTCCTGCATGTGCGGGGCGAATTTCGGCACAGCGACACGCACCCGCAGCCGATAGCTCACCACTTCGACGCTCTTCTCCTTGGCGGCGTGGCCATGGATGCGCGCGTGCAGATCATCGAACCGCGCCCGCGCCGCTTCGAGGGCCTTGACGTCGAGTGCATTTTGCCAAAGCCCGTCCAACGACACGCGCAGTTCGTAGCCCTGCCCGGCATAACGCATGTCGAGTTCGCGCTCGAACGCCGCCGCCTTCGGGTCGAGCCCCTCTTCGGCCAGTTCGTCCGCAGCTTTGGCCTCGACCTCGCGAAAGATACTTTCAGCATGCGCCGGATCGAGCCGCTCGAGCGGACACAGTTCGGAGCGGATGTAGTCGTGCAGCACGTCGGTGCAGAGCAGGCCGAGCGCCGAAAACGCGCCGGGCCGCGCCGGCACGATGATGCGGCGCATGCCAAGCTCTTGGGCGACCGCCGCCGCATGCACGGCGCCGGCGCCGCCGAACGGCAGCAGCGCGAATTCATTGAGATCGACGCCGCGCCGCGCCGCGAACACGCGGACCTCATCGGCCATGCGCATGTCGACGATGCGGCGGATGCCGGCAGCGGCTTCCGCAAGAGTCATGCCCATCGGCTTGGCGATCCGCGTCTCCAGCGCAGCACGGGCCGCAGGCGCATCGAGTTTCTGGGTGCCGCCGAGAAAATAGTCCGGGTTGAGAAAGCCGCAGACGATGTCAGCGTCCGTCACAGTCGGATTTTCGCCGCCGCGACCGTAGCAAACCGGCCCTGGGTCGGCGCCGGCGCTCTGCGGGCCGACCGAAAGAAAGCCGGCGCGATCAATCCAGACGATCGAACCGCCGCCCGCTGAAATCGTGGTGAGGTCGAGCGCCGGCACGTCGAGCTGGCGACGGGCCACGGTGCCTTCGGTCACTTCCAGCGGCGTGCCGCCCTCGATGAAGGCGATGTCGCAGCTCGTTCCCCCCATGTCGAGCGTCACCAGCCCGCGCGCCGCCAGATGCTCTTCGCGCGGCAGATAGGCGCTCGCCTGCGCGCCAGCCGCGGGGCCGGAGAGCAGGCTGTGCACGGTCTTATGCCCGGTCACGGCCGCGGCGAACGGCATCACGCCGCCATTCGACTGCATCAGAAAACGCTGCTGCGTCGTCACGCCGGCGGCGCTCAGCCGCTTTTCCAGATCGGCCACATAGGTGACCAGCACGGGGGCCAGATATGCGTTGAGCAGCGTCGCCGACAGCCGCGGCCACTCGCGCACACGCGACAGCACTTCGCTGGACAGCGAAATGTGCGCCTCGGGAAACACCTCGCGGATGAGCGCGCCGCTTTTCTCCTCATGCGCCGGATTCGTGAACGAGAACAGATAGCAGATCGCGATGGAGCGCACGCCGGCCGCCTTCAGCTCGGCGGCCGCCTCGCGCACCGCGTGCTCGTCAAGCGGCTCAAGCACCGTGCCGGTGTAATCGACGCGCCCGCCGATCTCGCGCGTCAGGCTCTGCGGCGCGATCGGCGCCGGCTTCTGAAAGAAATAATCGAACACGTTGCCGTCGCGCGCCTGGCCTTGCGTCTCCTGAACGGCGCGAAAGCCGCGGTTGATCAGGAGGCCGACCTTGGCGCCGCGCATTTCCAGTAGCGCGTTGGTGGTGATCGTCGTGCCGTGGGAAAAGAACTCGATCGACGCCAGATCGATGCCGCGCGCGGCGAAATTAGCGATGCCATGCATGATGCCGAGCGCCGGGTTGGCCGGCGTCGTCGACACCTTCTGCACGGCGACCGAGCCGGTGCCGACATCGAGCAGCACCAGATCCGTGTGGGTGCCGCCGACGTCGACACCCAGCCGATATTTCGTCGTCATCGACAATTTCACCCGCTCATTCGCGTGCAGACGCACCCCGGCAAAACGCCGCGCCGCGCGATCATCGGGCGGTGTTGGCTCTTGCTTGCGGGATTTTCTATAGTCGCTGGTGCGCTTTGCGCCAATGCTCGGGGGTAGACATGAGGCATGCTGGTTTGTGGCTCTCGGGGCTTTTCTTAGCCCTTTTCGTCACGCTCGCCGCGCCCGGCTCGGCGCGCGCGCAAACCGACTATCCGACGCACGTCGTCAAGATTGTACTGCCGGTGCTGCCGGGATCGACCACCGACATTCTGGCGCGGCTGGTTGCCAGCCAGCTCAGCGAAAAATGGGGCAAGCCGGTCATCGTCGAGAACATGGCGGGCGCGGCGATGAATCTCGGCTCCGAATATGTCGCCCACGCTGCGCCCGATGGTTACACGCTGTTGTTGTGTCCGCCGGCGCCGCTATCGATCCAGCAACTGCTCTACCACAACCTCAAATACGACCCGACCAAATTTGTCCCGATCGCGCTCTTGACCAAGATCGCCAACGTACTCGACGTTCGGCCGAAATTTCCGGCCAGCAACGTGCAAGGCCTGATCGCCTACGCCAAGGCGAACCCCGGCAAGCTGACCTTCGCGTCGCAGGGTGTCGGCTCCACCGCGCAACTGTCCGGCGCCGAACTGGAAGTGCTCGCCGGCATCAACATGATCCACGTACCCTATCACGGCGCCCAGCCGGCGCTCACCGATGTGATGGCCGGCAACGTCGACATGTTCTTCGACACACTGGCGACGTCGATTCCGCTGTTCCACGCCGGCAAGGTGACGATCCTCGGCGTCGCCAGCCCCGAGCGCGACAGCGCCCTGCCCGATGTGCCGACCATCGCCGAGCAGGGATTGCCTGGCTTCCGCTCGATCACCTGGTTCGCGCTTGCCGGCCCGCCCGGTCTGCCGGCGGCGCTCGCCGAGAAGATCAATCGCGACACCGACGCGATCCTGAAAAAGCCCGACGTGATCGCCAAGCTTAAGGCGCTGCAGCTTGAGCCGATGGGCGGCACCACTGCGGACGCCGCTAAATTCATTGGTGACGAGACGCAGTTGTGGGGGCGCGTGATCAAAGAGGCGCATATTACTCTGCAATAACACCACGAGCCTCGAACGATGCGTCTTGCGTTTGCAGCATTATGCGCCCTGCTCGGATATTGCGCCGTTGGGCCGGCAGCGATAGCGGATGAGGCCACTCCAGTGATCCCCGTAACGTGGCTGCAAGAGAAGGTGACTATTGCAGAGGCGGAGGCGGCACATCCCGGCATTACCGATGATCGGATCGCGCGCTTTCCGGATGCCGGGAAGCCGTTCGGCTTTCAGCATGGGAAGTGGGAGAAATTCAAAGCGGCCATGCAGCCGGGAGACGAATTGTGGACCTTCTCCAGCCCAGCGGATTCCTGGCAGCATCTGGCCGGCCGCGCCGGCATTGCAATCGTGCGCAACGGCGTTCCGGTGCAGACCTTTGTCACCGTCATGAACTGACGCCGGCTCATCGCCATCGAGAGACATAGCCGATGAAGATCATCCAATTTCGCGAGCCGGGACCGCCGAGCGTTCTGCAAATTCTCGATGTGCCGATTCCCGAACCAAAGCCCGGCGAGGTTTTGATCCGCGCCCATTCGATTGGCGTCGGCATTCCGGACACCAACATTCGCGCCGGCACCTATAGCTGGATGCCGCCGTTGCCGGCAGTTCCTGGAACCGAATTGTCCGGCACGATCGAAAAGGTCGGAGCCGGCGTGACCGCGCGGCAGGTTGGCCAGCGCGTCTACACGACAGCACGCGAACGCCCGCATCGCGGCGGCCATTATGCCGAGTATGTCGCGGCGCCGGTCGACGCGACTTTCGTGCTGCCCGGCAATGTCGATCTCGATCAGGCGGCAGCGCTCGCCAACTACCAGGTGGGCTATCACATCTTCAATAACGCGGTGCGCCCACGGCGCGGCGAGAGCGTGCTGATCTACGCCGCGGCCGGCGGCATGGGCAATGCGCTGATCGATCTGGCCAAGGTGGCCGGCCTCACAATAATCGGTGTCGTCAGCAACGCGGCGAAGGCGCGCTTCGCGCGCGACCTCGGCGCAGACCATGTCATCGACCGCAAACACGACGACGTCGGCAAGCACATGGCCGCCATCACCGGCGGCCGCGGCGTCGATATCATCATCGATCCGGTCGGCGGGCCGAGCATTCCGGGCAACATCGCGCTGTTGGCGCCGTGCGGCACGTTGGTGGTGTACGGCGGGCTTGGCGGCAAGGCGCAACTTGATTTGCAGCCGACCTTGCGGGCCAGCAAAAACTCACCGGCAGTCCGGCAATTTACGATCCACACCTGGGATCATCTCCCGGAAGAACGCCGCGCCGGCATGCGCGCACTGATCGACATGCTCGCTGCCGGCAAGCTTAATCCGCGCATCCACGGCCGCCTACCGCTGACCGAGGCGGCGCGGGCGCACGAGATGCTGGAAAGTGGTGCTGTGCTGGGCAAGCTTTTGCTCGTCCCCTGAGCCAACCCGCGGCCGGGATTGACTTTTTCGCGATTTAGAACAAAATGAGAACTCGTATCGGAAGCGGACGCGAACGATGACGCGACGATCAGGGAGCGCAGACCTGCCGCTCCATAACGGCTACGTCCCCAAATGGCTGGCCGACCGCATGACGCGGCTCGGCGCCGTCATCGCGCAGGCCATCGTGCATCACTACGGCCGCGACGAATTTCTGCGCCGGCTGTCGCATCCATTCTGGTTCCAGTCGTTCGGCGCCGTGATGGGAATGGATTGGCATTCCTCCGGCATCACGACGAGCGTGCTCGGCGCGCTCAAGCGCGGCCTCAATCCACTCGCAGGCGAGCTTGGCCTCCACGTCTGCGGCGGCCGCGGCAGCCACTCGCGGCGCACGCCCGACGAACTGTTGACGATCGGCGACCGCGTCGGCTTTGACGGCAGGCGGCTGGCCGGGGCGAGCCGGCTCGTTGCCAAGGTCGACAGCGCCGCCGTGCAGGACGGCTTCGATCTTTATTTGCACGGTTTTGTCGTCGCCGACGACGGGCACTGGGTCGTCGTGCAGCAAGGCATGAACGGGCCGCGCAAACAGGCGCGCCGCTACCATTGGCTATCCGAAGGTCTGCAAAGCTTCGTCGACGCGCCACATGCCGCCATCGAGGGCCATTCGCAAGGCGACATCATCAATCTGACCGACCGGCGCGCCAAAGCCTCGCGCGAACGACAACTCGAACTCCTGGCAACGGTCGGCCCCGACGGCATCACGCGCGAACTTGGTGCGCTCAAATCGCCAGAGGCCGAGCCATCATCGCAAGCAACTTTGCCGTTTCTGGTGATGCCGGGGCATCACGATGTCCGCCCCGCCGACGTTCATCTCCGCCGCCTGCACGGCGCGCTCGCAGCCGCGGCCGAGCGCGGACCAGCGGATTTTCCAGATCTGCTGCTGACGCCGGGCGTCGGTGCCCGCACCGTGCGGGCGCTGGCGCTAGTCGCCGAAGTAGTACACGGCGCGCCTTGCCGCTTTTCCGATCCGGCGCGCTTCTCGCTCGCGCACGGCGGCAAGGACCGGCATCCGTTTCCGGTGCCCACCAAGGTCTATGACGAAACTATTCGTGTGCTGAAGACCGCCGTGACCAAAGCGAAGCTAGGCCAGGACGAACAATTATCGGCGCTGCAGCGGCTCGACCGCGAAGCGCGGCGGCTGGAGCGCGTCGCCGACGGCCCGCCGCTGCAGGAAATGATCAACGAAGAGTTCGAATTGTCGCACACTTATGGCGGCCGCAGCGTCTTCGGCTGGGAGCAGCCTTTGCCGCGCGCCAAAACAGCGCGCGGGGCAAGCGCCATTCAAAACCCCGGTGCGCGCTCCACCTGATCGTACCAGTCAAAGCCCATGTCTTTGACGATGCGGTTCGACATCACGATAATGCGGCACTCCTCGCCCGGCTTGGCGAAATGCTGGTGCATGGTGAAGGGCGGGATGTAGACGTAGTCGCCGACCGTCCATTCGAATTTCTTGGGCTCCGCCGCCCATTCCCACTCGAACGCTTCGAGGCAGTCCCATTTCAGATCCCAGTGCAGGTCGTAGCCTGAGCCCTCGACGACGAAGAACAGCTCTTCCCACATGTGGCGATGCTTGCCGGAGCGC
The DNA here is from genome assembly GCA_963729965.1 of uncultured Alphaproteobacteria bacterium. Taxonomy (GTDB): domain Bacteria; phylum Pseudomonadota; class Alphaproteobacteria; order Rhizobiales; family Xanthobacteraceae; genus BOG-931. The sequence continues at coordinate 1,187,087 of CAVSPX010000001.1, read as the reverse complement.
TCGCCGTCCTTGAGAAACTGCATGTAGGCTTCCATGCAGCATTCGCGCGTCTGCATCTTCTTGTTGACGAGATGCTTGATCAGGCCGTCGGGCGACCGCTCCCACGGCATGTCCTTGGCCTTGATGACGTTCGGCAGCGTGGCGTATTCCTCGCGGAATTTCTCCGACTCGACCATCGCCTCGGCGAGGAAATTGCTGCTTTGGGCGCCGGACAGCGCGGCCTGCTTTTCTTCAAACAAGGGCATTTTCTGATCTCCGCGCTTAGATTTCCGTCGGTGGGTGGAATTCCTTGACGCCGGGCGGCAGCTTGTCGGTCGGCCACTCCACCATCTTCTGGAACAACAGGTGCATGAACAGGAACAGCGGCTTCGCCTTGAACACCAGCAGGATGCAGGACTCCGTCGGGTCGTCGTTGGTGTGCTGGTGCACGCAGCCGTTCTCGACCAGCATCACGTCGCCGGCTTCCCATTTCATGTAACGGCCGTCATGCACGTCGTGGCCGTGACCCTTAAGCACGTAGAACACCGCGCTGTTGAGATGGCCGTGCTTCTGCCCGGCGTTGAGCGGCGCGTAGCATTCGATGTGCGACTCGATCGACTGCACGATGTTGACCGCCTGCGGCGAGATGATGTGCTTGCCGTACATCGCCGGACCGCCCTTCCACGGGTGGTCCTTGGACGAATAGACCCGCGGCTCCTCCAGCAGCTTCTTGTAGAGGTGGCTGTAGGTGCCTTCGAGGGCGCGCACGAAGGTGCGCTTCTTCGCCCAGCGCTCCCACTTGCCGTGCTTGATCTCGTCGGCGTCTTCGGGCGACGGCTTGTTGTGACCCAGCCCCGGCAGTTCCTGTTCGAGCATTCCGGTCATTCTGCGATCCCTAATTGTTCACGCCGCGCCCAGGCCTGATGCCGGCGCGGCAATTCCGCAATTGTGCTTGGTGTCGGTGCTTTCCGGTTTACGGGATTTCCGCTGTGGGCGCAATCTCATGCCTGCGTCGCAGCTGGCTCGCAAGCGCGCCCAAACAGCCGCTCGGAGGCGAGCCGGGCACCGTCGCGCAGGCTCGCGAGCTTGGCCCAGACAACGTCCTCGGCGACGCGGCCCCAACCGGCAGAGGTATCAAAACCGCAATCGGTTCCCACCAGCACGCGTGACGGGTCGCCGACCATCGCGGCAACACGCTCGATGCGATCCGCCACGACTTCCGGATGCTCGACGAAATTGGTCAGGCTATCGATTCCGCCCGCGACCAGGAGCTGATCGTCGGCCAGCCGGTGCCGAGCGAAGCAACGAAATTCGTGCGCGTGCCGCGGATTGGCGAACGGCAGCACCAGGCCGCCCACATTGGCGGCGAGCAGGGCGGGCAGAATGTCTTCCAGCGGCACATCGCAATCGTGCGGCGATTCGGAATTCCCCCAGCAGACGTGCATGCGCACGCGATCGCGCGGTACATTCGCAAGCGCACGGTTGATGGTGGCGACAACCTGCTCGACGAAGCCGACGAAGGCGGACACACCGGCTGGTCTTTGTAGGTAATGTGGCGTTCAAGCGCGAGATCGGGCGCGTCGATCTGCAACAGCAGACCGTGATTTACGATCGCCTCGTATTCGACCTGCAGCGCGGCGCCTAGCGCGGCGAGATAATTCGCGAGCGTGTCGTAGTGCTCCGTTACGCACCGCGGTCGCAAGAATGCCGGGCGATGGCGCGTTCATGAACGGCTCGACGAACACGCCGGGATTTTCCGCAAGCACGCTCGTGAACAGGCGGCACTCGTCGTTGATGGCGCGCGCGTCGAGATAACGCACGGCGCCGATCGCCTTCGGCAGGCCGCCCAGCGCCGAAACCTGCGTCTTGCCGGCGTGCTGTTCGGTCCACAGCCGCTTGAATTCCGGATAGCGGTCGATGTCGGCGCGCGACGGCCGCTCCCAGCTGCCGCCAAGCCCCGACAGCCGGCCCTTCAGATAAAGAAAGAACGAATCGCGCTGCTGCTCGCCGTTGTTGCCGACATCGATGCCGGCCTCGCGCTGCTTGCGCACCACCGCGCGCACCGCGTCGCGGCCGAGCCGATCGATCTCGACTTCATCAACCGCTTCGCCGCGCGCCCGCAAGGCATAGAGCCGCGTCAGCTCGCGCGGCCGCGGCAGGCTGCCGGTATGGGTCGTCAGGATTCGCGACACGCTGCGCTGCATCGCTCTCACCTGTCGAAATCGACCGCGGCCGAGTTGCCGCCACTGACGACGACGCCAACGCGTTCATCGGCCGCGGGGCGATAGGCGCCCGACAGCAGCGCCGAAAACGCCGCCGCGCCCCCGGGTTCGGCGACGATCCGAACGGCCTGCCACAGCGTCCTTTGCGCCTGCACAATCGCCGCATCCTCGACCAGCACGACGCTGTGGACGTATTGTTTGACGATTGGGAAGACGCGCTCGCCGACGCGGCGCGGCGCGAGCGAATCCGCCGCCACGCCGCCGGCTTCGGCATCAACCGGCCGTCCTGCGGCCAGCGCCCTGGTGAGGGTCGGCGCTGCAACGGGCTCGACCCCCACCACCTTGATGCGGCCGCCATACCAGGCGGCGATGCCGGCGATCAGCCCGCCACCGCCGACTGCGACCAGGAGCGTATCGAGGGACGGCGCCTGCTCTTCTAGCTCCATGCCGAGCGTACCTTGCCCCAGGAGGGTTTCGTCCTGATCGAACGCGTGCACCGGCATCGCGCCGGTTTTCTCCGCCCATATTTCACTCGCGGCCAGCGCGTCGGCATAGCGATCGCCCTCGATCGTGAGATCGGCACCGTAATCGCGGATGCGCGCGATCTTGGCGGACGAAGAAACGGACGGCACGAAAATCTTAGCCGACACTTTCAGCTTCATTGCCGCATAAGCGACGGCGGCGCCGTGATTACCGCCCGAGGCCGCGACCACGCCGGCGGCCGGCACCTCGCGCATCAGCAGATTCGCAAACGCCCCGCGCGCCTTGAACGAGCCCGAATGCTGCAACAGCTCAAGCTTCAGACACAGCGGCCGCGCCTCAAGACTGGCGTCGGCCGCATCGATCTCGATCACCGGCGTGCGCCGGATATGTGGACGAATGCGCGCCTCGCAACGCGCAATGCTCTCTTGTCCTGTTCCGTCGCCAATCGACATGAGGGCCCGCGATCCTCCCGCACGATATATTCTATTCTATGGTCGCTTTCTTATGATCTAAATTGCAATAAAACGTCAAAGAGAAGCCAGCATGTCGCCCGATGTTGTCGTGATCGGCCTTGGGGTCATGGGAACCGCCACCGCGATGACCCTTGCGCGGCGCGGTCAACGGGTCGTCGGCATCGAGCAATTCAGCATCGGTCACGATCAAGGATCATCACACGGCGACACACGAATCATTCGTTTAGGTTATTTCGAGCATCCTTCTTATGTGCCGCTGCTCCGCTCCGCGTACCGCCTATGGCGCGAGCTCGAGACCGAAACCGGCCAGCAATTGTTGCGCATCACGGGCATTGCCGAGGTCGGTCCACCGGACAGTGAGATTATCAAAGGAACGCTGCGCGCATCACAAGAGCACGATCTGCCGCATACTGTTCTCGATTCGCGACAGGCGATGCAGCGCCTTCCCGCGTTCGTGCTTCCCCAGGATTATGTTGCTGTCCTGCAGCCGGACGGGGGTTATCTCTTCGCCGAGCGAGCCGTTTTCGCCTTTGCCAAGCTCGCCAAAGACGCCGGTGCGGATCTCCGAACCGGCGAGGCCGTCATTAATATCGTGCCGCACGCCGATGGCGTAACAATCAAAACCCATAACGGCTCGATCGAAGCCGGCGCCGTGGTGATAACACCGGGCGCGTGGTTTCATTCGCTGCTGGATCGATTCCTTCCAGCGTTTCGCCAATCGCTCAAGGTGCAGCGCCAGGTTCTGGCTTGGTTTGAACCGATTGAACCCGGTCCATTCACGTCGGAAAAATTTCCCGTTTTCATTCTCGCGAGCGAGTATGGAAATCACTACGGTGTTCCGACCCACGACATCCCACCCCACCGTGGGCTTCTTAAAGTTGCAAAGCACAACTACGAAGGGCCGCACATAGCGCCTGACGGTTACGATCGCACGATCACCGCCGAGGATGAGGAGGCGATCCGAGTTACCTTAAGAAAGCATTTGCCGGCGGCGAACGGCAGGCTCGCCGCGGCTAAAACGTGTCTCTACACCACGACTGCCGACAAGGATTTCCTGATCGATCGCGTGCCGGGCTGTCCTCAAATCATCTTTGCTTCGCCATGCTCGGGGCACGGCTTCAAATTCGCTCCGGTCATCGGCGAGATGCTGGCTGACCTGGTCACGACCAGACAAGCAATTTCACAATTCGGGCTGGCGCGATTATTGGCCCAATAGCGTTCTACCGAGGCCGCTGCTCGCCGTCGCCATTTCGGGCCCCCCGTTTCCAGCGGGCCGATCTGACGCGGCAGCGCGCCTCGGGGCCGCGAAATGTGCTATGATATAGATTGGCCTTGCAGGCCGAAGGGAGACGCCAATGGCCAAGATCGTGCTCGGGCTCGGATCGTCGCACACGCCGATGCTGCTGGCATCGGACGAAACGCTGCCGCGCTTTCTGGAGACCGATCAGCGGATCAAGCACCGCGACAAGGAAGGCCAGCCGGCGACCTATGCGGAGCTTCTGGAACGAGCCGACCCGAAGATGGCCGACATGGTGACGTCAGCGGAGCTTGTCGCCCGGCAGAACAAGGCGCGCGCGGCCGGCGCCCATCTCAGCAAGGTTATGAATTCGTCCAAGCTCGATGCGCTCATCATCATGAGCGACGACCAGGATGAAGCCTATCTGGAAGATAACCGTCCGACCTTCGCGATCTATTACGGCGAGACCATCCTCAACAGCAACGAGCAGCACGAGCAATACCGCCAGCGCTTCCCCGAATGGTACGTGCAGAACCGGCAGGCCTTTTTCGAGGACAACAAGCCGCGCGCCTATCCGGTCGCCTCAAAGCTCGCGCTGCACATGATCGAATTCCTGATGGACAACGGCTTCGATCCGGCGTCCTCGAAATGCATGCGCAAGGGCGAAGGCGAGGGCCACGGCATGGCCTATGTGCACCGCCGCCTGATGGACGCCGCCAACCCGATCCCGATCGTACCGGTGTTTCTCAATACCTATTTCCCGCCCAACCAGCCGCGGCCGCGACGCTGCTACGCGCTCGGCCAGGCCATCCGCGGGGCGGTCGAGGGCTTTCCAGGAAACGCCCGCGTCGGCATTATCGCCTCGGGAGGCTTAAGCCACTTTCTGGTCGACGAGGACTTCGACCGCGCCATTCTCAAGGCGTGCGCCGACAAGGACGCGGCCTTCCTGCAGAACCTGCCCCGCAACAAGCTGCACTCCGGCAGCAGTGAAATCCTGAACTGGGTGGGCGTCGCCGGCGCCTGCGAGCATCTCGATCTGAACTGGTTCGAATACGTTCCCGGCTACCGGACACCGGCCGGGACCGGAACGGGCTTGAGTTTTGCGACTTGGGCCTGAGACTAAAGACTGGGGCTTGAGACCTAAGACTTGGGCCTAAGACCTAAGACTTGGGCCTAAGACCTAAGACTCGGGCCTAAGACCTAAGACTCGGGCCTAAGACCTAAGTGTCTGTCCGAGAACAAGTTGAATCCAATGAATCATTTGTGATTCAAGAGTGGTGGCCTGATTCGAGGATGGTCACCGATGTGGACGGCGAAAAACCGCAGGCGTTACGACCGTAGCGCGCTACGATATCCGAGCGATCTGACCGACGACGAATGGGCGCATGTCGAGCCGTTTATTCCACCGGCCAAGCGTGGTGGTAACAAGCGGCACGTCGACGTGCGCGAAGTGATGAACGGGATCATGTATGTGTTGAGCACGGGGTGCCAGTGGCGGGCGATCCCGAAAGATCTGCCGCCACGCAGCACTCTTTTCGACTATCTTGATTTGTGGAGCTACGACGGCACGCTCGATCGGATCCATCACGCCCTATATGTGGAGTGCCGCGAGCAAGGCGAACGAGAGGCCAGTCCCACCGCCGCCATCATCGATAGCCAAAGCGTGAAGAGCGCTGAAAAAGGGGGGCCTGCATCGATCCGCCTGGCTATGATGCGGGCAAAAAGATCAAGGGCAAGAAGCGCCATATTCTCGTAGATACGCTGGGTTTGTTGCTCCACGCGATCGTTCATCCCGCCAATATCCAGGATCGCGACGGTGGCGTCCTGCTCCTTGCAACCCTTTTCGGGATGTATCCCTTCTTGAAAAAGTTGTTTGCCGACGGTGGCTATCAGGGGCCGGAATTCCAAAAGGCCTTGGCGAAAATTCTGCCTCACCTCGAAACTGAAATCGTCAAGCGCTCTGATCACGCCAAAGGTTTTGTCATTCTCCCACGCCGTTGGGTCGTCGAACGTACCATTGCGTGGCTCAACCGTTGCCGACGGCTCGCGAAGGACTGGGAGAACCTCAATCGCAAGGCGCTGTCGTTCTTGCGCCTCGCATCAATCCGCCTCATGCTGCGAAAACTTTGTAATCCGGCCTGATGTTCCCGGACAGACTCTAAGACTTGGACCTGATCTGACTGGGCCCAATCCAGTCCGGGTCTGACGCTTCCCGTCCATTCCGGACCATCCCGGGATCGTGCGCGACGAAGACGCGCAGCGCCGTCCAACCAGTTCGCTTGCGCCAAATCCGGCTTTCGCCCTACTATTGCGGCACAACTCTTACATTGCCGAAGTCGGAAGAAACTGGGAGGGCATCCGATGTCCAGACGAACGATCGCGGCGTTTGCCGCAGCCGCCGCTACCGTTATTGCGGCCGGGGGAGCCGCCAGCCAGGCACAAGCGCAGGATGTAAGGATCGGGTTGATCCTGCCCTATACCGGTCCCGGCGCCGTGCTGTCGCCGGAGATGGATAAGGCGATCGATCTGTATCAGAAGCTCAATGCCGCGAAGATAAAGCCCTACAAGTTTACGATCATCAAGCGCGATTCCAAGGCGCCCAATGGCGCGGCAGCCAAGATCGATACTCAGGAGCTGCTCACGCAGGAGAAGGTCGATGTGCTTGCGGGCTGGATCTACTCGCCCGATGCCATCGCCTCGGCCCCGGTCGTCACCGCCGGCAAGCGGCTGGCGGTGATCATGAACGCCGGCACCTCGTTCATCACGAACCTTTCGCCCTATTTCGTGCGCACCTCATTCACCCTGTGGCAGTCGAGCTACGTCATGGGCGATCAGGCGGCGAAATACATGCACGCGAAGACCGCAGTCGTGGCCTACACCGATTATCCGCCTGGAAAAGACGCGCTGGCCGGATTCAAGACGGCGTTCGAGAAGGCCGGCGGCAAGGTGATCGATGCCATTCCGGCCGGCGGCCCCGAAGCCACGCCGGATTTCACTCCGTTCTTCCAGCGCGCCAAGGACGAGCACCCCGATGTGCTGTTTGTCTTCGTACCCGCTGGCGACCAGGCCACCGCGGTGGTCAAGACTTACAACGCGCTCGGCATGAAGGCAGCCGGCACCAAGCTGATCGGCACCGGCGACATCGTCCCGGACGACCTGCTCCAAGGCATGGGCGAGGCCGCAGTCGGCCTCATCACCGTGCATCACTACAACGCCGATCTCGACAACCCGCAGAACAAGGCTTTCGTCGCTGCCTGGAAGAAAGCCTACGGCGCGGACTCGACCCCGAACTTCACCTCAGTCGGCGCCTGGGACGGCATGGCGGCGATCGATCACGCCGTGCATGCCACCAAAGGCAAGATCGACGATGGCGCCGCAGCCGTGAAGTCGCTGGAAGGCTGGAAGTTCAACAGCCCGCAGGGCCCGATCATGATCGATCCGGCGACCCGCGATATCGTCATGAACGAGTATCTCGACGAAGTCGTGAAAGGACCGGATGGCAAGCTTCACGAGAAAGTTCTGGTGACGGTGCGGGCAGTCAAGGACCAGTGCAAGATGCTGGCGATCGGTCCCTGCGCGCCGAAGAAGTAACAGCAAAGCACGACGTGGTAAGCTCGTGAACAGGGGAAGCAATCCGGCCCCTGTTCGCAGTTCGTTGCTCGGCATTCGTCCGCGGGAGCACCCGTGAATTCCGTCGCTGATTTCGCCGGCATCCTGTTGGGCGGGCTCGCCGCCGGGACCGTGTTGTTTGTCGTCTCGGTCGGCCTTTCAGTCACCATGGGGCTGATGGGTTTTGTCAACCTCGCCCATGGCGCCTTTGCCATGTTCGGCGGCTACATCATCGTATTGGCGATGAACCGCGCTCATTACGGTTTTGCCGCCGCGCTGGCGATGGGTTTTTTCGGAACCGCCGCTCTCAGCGTGGTGCTCGAACGCCTGCTTTATCGGCGTCTCTACCGCGCGGGCGAACTGGACCAGGTTCTGTTCACGATCGGCCTGATCTTCATCTTCATCGCGGGCATCACCATCGTAATCGGGTCGGAAACTCAAAATCTGCAACTACCGCAATCTCTCAGCGGCCAGCTCAACCTCGGCATCGTTCAATATCGTACCTACAGCATCTTTTTGATCGTGCTTGGATTTTTGATTGCGCTCGGCATCTGGCTCACGTTCGAACGGACCCGGATCGGTGGTCAGATTCGGGCCACGGTCGATAATCGCCGTATGGCCGAGTCGCTTGGCATCGATGTCGACCGGCTGTTCACCATCACATTCGCTTTCGGCAGCGGCATGGCAGGAATTGGCGGCGGACTGGGCGCCGAGTTCCTGGGCCTGGATCCGCAGTATCCGCTCAAATATCTGGTCTATTTTCTGATCGCGGTGTCGGTCGGCGGACTCGGCAGCGTGATCGGCGTCTATTACGCGTCGCTCATTCTCGGCGTGCTCGATTTCGTGCTGACGCTGTATCTCCCCAAAGGCGGCACCATTTTCATTTACATCCTCACGATCCTGATTCTGCTGGTGCGGCCGCAGGGCCTGCTTGGAAGGAAAGAGCAGTGAGCGTCGCGGCCTCTCCAGCCGGCGGCGCAGCGCCGGCCAAGGGAAATGAAAACGCGGCGGCGCGCATGCTGATGCGGCGGCACCGCCTGCGCTGGTGGGAGACGCTGCCCTGGCTCGCCGGCATCGCATTCTATTTTGCCGCCCCCGATTATCTGGGTTTCGGCTGCGATCTCCTGGTCACGATCCTGTTCGCGCTGTCGCTCGATCTCGCCCTCGGCTACGCCGGCATTATCACGCTTGGCCATGCGGCCTTCTTCGGCGTCGGCGCCTACACGGTCGGCATGCTGGCGACCTACAACGTCTGGACCGAGCCGATCACGAGCCTGTTGCTCGCCGCCATCGCGGCGGGTGCAATCGGCTTTCTCTCAGGACTGGTCCTGCTGCGCACCACGGGACTGACGCTCCTGATGCTGACGTTGTGCACCATGTCGCTTTTGTACGAAGCGGCCAACATGGGCGCCGCCTATACCGGCGGGTTTGACGGGTTGCCGAGTTTGCCGATCGGCGCGGTATTCGGCGTGTTCGAGTTCAATCCACTCTATTCCGACACCCAATATCTGTACGCGCTCGGCGTTTTGCTTGTCTGCTTTGTGTTCGTGCGCACGCTGGTCTATTCGCCGTTCGGCCAGAGCCTCACCGGCATCCGCGAAAACGTGTTGCGCATGCACGCGATCGGATCGCCGGTGCGCCGGCGGCTCATCGTCTGTTACACGATTTCGGCAGCGCTCGCCGGGATCGCCGGCGCCCTGTCGGCACAAACCACCGCCTTCGTCAATTTGGCCGTGCTCGGTCTCGACCGCGCCGCGACCGTGCTCATCGTCCTTATTCTTGGCGGCTATGGCCGGCTCTACGGCGCGTTCGTCGGCGCCGTCGTCTACCTCGCGCTGGAGCATTTTTTGGCGCAGGTCTATCCGACCGCCTGGCAGATCGGCCTCGGTCTGCTGCTGGTTCTGATCTCGTTGTTCGCCCGCAACGGCATCCTGGGCCTCGGCGACACGCTGTGGCGGCGCTTCGGGCCGCGGCGTGCCGAGCCATGAGCGAATCATGAGCGAGATCCGCCTGGAGACGCAAGCGCTGAGCCGGCATTTCGGCGCTCTGGTGGCCGTGCAGGGCATCGACTTCAAGCTCGCGGCCGGCGCGCGCCACGCCCTGATCGGTCCCAACGGCGCCGGCAAGACCACCTTCATCAACCTGCTCACCGGAGTGCTGCAACCGACGGAGGGGCGCGTGCTGCTGTCCGGCCGCGACATCACCGCCGCCATGCAGGCAGAGCGGGTCAAGCTCGGCATCGCGCGCACGTTTCAGATCAATCGGCTGTTTCGCGGGCTCTCCGTGCTGGAAAACGTCTGCATGGCGATGACCGAACGGGCCGGGGCGGCGGGGTCGATGTTCTACCCGGCCGGAAGGCGCACCGACATCATCGACGAAGCGATGCAGCTGTTGGCGATGCTCAAGCTTGCCGACGCGGCGCGCCACCGGGTGTCTGAGCTGCCCTACGGCCGCCAGCGCCTGGTCGAGCTCGCCATCACCATTGGATTGAAACCTGAGGTCTTGCTGCTCGACGAGCCGGCCGCGGGCGTGCCGAGCGCCGAAAGCCACATCATTTTGGATGCCATCGAGCGGCTGCCCGAGCAGATCGCCGTGCTGATCATCGAGCACGATATGGACGTGGTATTCCGCTTCGCCAAATGGGTCACCGTGATGGTCGGCGGCAGGTTGTTCACCGAGGGCACGCCGCGCGACATCGAAGCCGATCCGCGCGTGCGCGAGATCTATCTCGGTCAGGCCGGCGCGCATCAAGCGGCGCATCGGGCGATGCATCATGGCTAGTGCGCTGCAATTGCGCGGTGTCTCGGCCGGCTATGGCGAGACCGTGGTGATCGAAGACATCGATCTCAATCTGGCGCCGGGTGAGTGCATCAGCGTGATCGGAAGGAACGGCGTCGGCAAGACCACGCTGCTGTCGACCGTGATGGGCCACACCACGCTGCATGCCGGCGAGGTTAAGCTCGACGGCCATGCGCTCAACGGGGTGCCGTGCTTTCGCCGCGCGCTCGCCGGCATCGGTTTCGTGCCGCAGGAGCGCGAGATTTTTCCCTCGCTGTCGGTGCGTGAAAACCTCGACATCGCCGCGCGGCCGGGGCCGTGGACGCATGCGCGCGTATTCGAACTGTTTCCGCGCCTTGCCGAGCGGCTCAACAACATGGGCAATCAATTGTCCGGCGGCGAGCAGCAGATGCTGTCGATCGCACGCGCGCTGCTCACCAATCCCACCATCTTGCTGATGGACGAGCCGACCGAAGGCTTGGCGCCGGTGCTGGTCGAAGCCCTGAGCGCCGTGCTGGCGAGGCTGCGCGGCGACAACGCGCTGTCGATCATCCTGGTCGAACAGAACAGCCGCGTGGCGCTCAATTTTTCGCCGCGCACCGTGATCCTCGACAAAGGCCGCATCGTCTACGACGGCGCCTCCGAACCGTTGCGCGCCGATCCGGACCGGCTGGCCCAGCTCATCGGCATTGTCGAGTGATCACTGCGCCTTGATGCCGGCGGCCTTGATGATCGGCCACCATTTCTTGATCTCGGCCTTCTGCAGCGCGCCCAGCGCCTGCGGCGTCTGCTGATCGCGCGGCGGCATGTCGAGCCCGAGCTGCGCGAAGCGCTTCTGCACCGCCGGATCGGCCATGGCGGCGACCGCGGCGTTGTCGAGCTTGGCGACAGTGTCAGCGGGCGTCCCCTTCGGTGCCCACAGGCCGTACCAGATGTTGATGTAGAGGCCGGGCAGTCCTGCTTCGTCGACGGTCGGAATATCGGGCAATGACTTAAGCCGCGTCTTGGCGGTGACCGCATACGCCTTGATGCGGCCGTCACTGAGCTTCGCGCTTGCCTCCGACACCTGGTCGAACATCACGTCGATGCGCCCGGCCATCAGATCGAGCAGCGCCGGGTCGGTGCCGCGATACGGCACGAACTGCACGTGCGCGCCGGTGAGCTTCTCGAAATAGACGCCGGCAATGTGCGAGCCCGAACCAACGCCTGCGGTGCCCATCGTGGCGTTCGGATGCTGCTTGATCCAGGCCACCAGCTCCTTGAGGTTCTTTGCCGGCATCGCCTTGCCGGTGACGATCAGCATCGGATTGCTCGGCAGCAGCGTGATCGGCGCGAAATCGCCGAGCAGGTCATAGGGCAGCTTGTAGATTGCGCCGTTGACGACGTGCGTGCTCCAGTGGCCGAGGCTCAGCGTATAGCCGTCGGGTGGCGCGTGCGCGACGCGGCCGACGCCGATCGAGCCGGCGGCGCCGGTAACGTCTTCGACAACGATGTTCTGCCCGAGCGTCTGGCTCATATGCTGCGCCAGCAGCCGGCCGACGACGTCGGTCGGACCGCCGGCCGCGAACGGCACGATCATGGTGATCGGCCGCGACGGATAATCGTCAGCGGCCGCGGCAAAGCTGGCGCAGATCAGCGCCAGCCCGAGCACGGCACATGACAGCCTTTTCATTTCTCCCTCCCGACTCTCCCCGGCGACTTTTATGTCCCGTCGTCCGGGTCGCAATGACGTTCACAACGCCGCGTAATCGATCGGCTTGTGCCGGTCGAGCGTGCGCTTGATCGGCGGCAGCGGATATTTAAGCCCGGTCGCGCAGTTGAACAGCACCGCTTGTTCGCTGGGCGATACACGCCCGTCGGCGAGACTTTGTTTGTAGGCCGCGTAGGTGGCTGCGCCCTCCGGGCACATCAGAAAGCCCTCTTCGCGCGAGACTTCCTCAAGGCCGGCCGCGATCGCCTCGTCGGGCACCGCAATGGCGAAGCCGCCGCTCTCGCGCACCGCGCGCAGGATCAGAAAATCGCCGACCGCCTGGGGCACGCGGATGCCGGACGCGATGGTGTGCGAATTTTCCCAGCGTATCGCATGCTCAACGCCCTGCTCGTAGGCGCGCACCATCGGGGCGCAGCCGGAGGCCTGCACCGCCACCATGCGCGGCCGTTTGGCGCCGATGAAGCCAATCGCCTCCAGCTCGGCGAACGCCTTCCACATGCCGATCAGGCCGGTGCCGCCGCCGGTCGGATAAAAGATCACGTCGGGCACCTGCCAGCCGAGCTGCTCGGCAAGCTCCAGCCCCATCGTCTTCTTGCCCTCGATGCGGTACGGCTCCTTCAAGGTCGAGGTATCGAACCAGCCGACCTTGTCCTTGCCCTCGGCGACGATCTTGCCGCAATCGTCGATCAGGCCGTTGACGCGATAGACGCTGGCGCCCTGCAGGCCGATCTCGCTGACGTTCACTTCGGGCGTGTCTTCCGGACAGAAGATCGTGGTCTTGATGCCGCAATGGCTAGCATAGGCGGCAAGCGCTGAGCCCGCATTGCCGTTGGTCGGCATCGCCATGTGCTTGATGCCGAACGCCTTGGCCATCGATACCGCCAGCACCAGACCGCGCGCCTTGAACGAGCCGGTCGGCAGACGGCCTTCGTCCTTGGCCAGGAGTTCGCCGCCGCCGAGCTTTCGCGCGATTTTCGGCAGCGCCACAAGCGGCGTCATCGTTTCGCCGAGGCTGACGATGTCCTCCTTGCGCCGTACCGGCAGGAGTTCGCGGTAGCGCCACAGATCGGGCGGACGTTGCGCCAGCGCCGCCTTGCTCAGCGCCTTTTTCACGCCGGCGAGATCGTAGCGCACGAGCAGCGGTTTGCCGGCGCGCGACAGATTGTGTGGCTGATCGGCAGGATAACGCTCGCCGGTTTGCGAGCATTCCAGATGAGTGACAAAGGTCGGCCGTTCGGTGGTGAGATTTTCAGAGGCGTTCAAGGACTATCTCCGGCATTGAGGCAAAACGGAAAACGATTATTGGATCGTAGCGGCGGCCGATAGGCTTTCTCGGGGACCCGGCCGGGAACCCCGGAAAGGCAAAAAGGTTATCAGAATGCGGACAGTTTTATCAGTGACACGTTGCCCATGCAGACGCTTTACAAGTTGATTTTCGTTATCCTCGTCCTCAAGGCTCGGAAGGACGCACTGCGCAGGCTTTCGCCGGAGTGCAGCGGTGCGTCCGACGACGACGTTGACGCAGCACTTGCGCAACCGCGCTGATGCCCTGATTCCTCCGCTATTGCGGAGCGTCATGATCACAGCCCCAGATACGCCTTGCGGATTTCCGGCATGGCGGAGATCTTTTTCGGCTCCCCTTCGGTGAACAGCCTGCCCTCGGCGAGGACGTAGGCGTAATCGCTCACCGCCAGCGCCAGATGCACGTTCTGCTCGACCAACAAAATGGTCAGGCCGGCCTCCTTCAGCTGTTTTAAGGTCTTGAACAACTGATAGACCACGACCGGCGCGAGTCCGAGCGACAGTTCGTCAATGATGAGAATGTTCGGGTCGGACATCAGCCCGCGGGCGATCGCCACCATCTGCTGCTCGCCGCCCGAGAGCGTACCGGCGATCTGGCGCTGGCGCTCGGCGAGGCGCGGAAACAGGCTGAATACTTCGTCGAGCCGCTGCGCATATTTGCGCGCCGCGCGCTTGGCGAACGCGCCCATTTCCAGATTCTCGGCGACCGTCATGGCGGAAAACAATTGCCGGCCTTCCGGCACGAGCGCGAAGCCGCGCTCGGCCTTCTCGTGGGTCGAAAGACGGGTGACATCGTCATCTTCGAACAGCACGCGGCCCTTCCACGGTGCAATCGTGCCGGCGATCGCGCGTAGCGTCGTGGTCTTGCCGGCGCCGTTGGCGCCGACGATAGCGGTGAGATTGCCGCGCCGCACCGCGAGCGAAACGCCCCACAGCACTTGCACCTCGCCGTAGCCGGCTTCCAGTGCCTCGACCTTGAGGATCGTATCGGTCAGAGTGTGCGTCGCAGTCACGCGGCACTCCCCTGCAGTTCGGCCGCAAGCTTGGGATCGCCCAGATAAGCCTCGACCACCTGCGGATGTTGCGCGACTTCGGCCGGCAGGCCCTCGGCAAGCTTCTGGCCGAAATTAAGTACGACGATGCGGTCCGACAGACTCATGATCGCCTGCATCAAGTGCTCAATCATGAGGATGGTCACGCCGTGCTCGCGGATGCGGCGAATGACGCCGATCATGTACTCGACCTCGGTCGGATTGAGGCCGGCGAGCACTTCGTCGAGCAACAGCAGCCTGGGCCGGGCAGCGAGCGCGCGCGCCAGTTCGAGCCGCTTCTTGCCGGCGATGGTTAAATGCAGCGCCAGCATGTTGGCGCGATCCGCCAGACCGGCAACCGCGATCGCCTCGCGCGCGGCGTCCCGGGCCCGGGCCAGGGGCAGATTTTCCTTGCCGAAACAGGCGCCCACGGTGCAATTGTCCAGCACGGTCATGTTGGTCAGCGGCTGCACGATCTGATGCGTGCGGGCGAGCCCATGGCGCGCAATCCGAAACGGTTTTTTTCCGGTGATGTCGATGCCGGCGAACGCGATGCGCCCGGTATCGGGCGCGAACACGCCGTTGATCAGATTGAACAGCGTCGACTTGCCGGCGCCGTTTGGCCCGATTAGGCCGAGAATCTCGCCCTCGCGCACCGTGAAGGTGAGATCCTTGACCGCCTGCAGGCCGCCGAAGCGCTTGCTCACTCTTTCGACATCGAGCAGCGCCGTCATTCAAGCACCTTCTGGGTGCGCGGAAAACGGCTATAGATGAAGCCCATGAGTCCGGAAGGAAAGAACAGCACTATGAGAAGCAGCAGCGCGCCGGAAATCACCAGCTGGAAATTGGAGAAGGTCGACGACGTGAGCAGGTAGCCTCGCAGCTCTTCGTACAGATAGGCGCCGAGCGCCACGCCAGTGACTGTGCCTTGCCCACCCAGCATGGCGACGACAAGTGCCTCGGTAGACAGCGACAGGTCGAAGGCATCGGACGGCTGGATAAAGGCGCTCTTGAAGAAATAAAGGCCGCCGGCGATCGCCGGCAAAAATCCCGACGCACTGTACACCATGGCCTTGTAGAGCGGCGTGGGTACGCCGAGGATCGCGGCGGCGTCCTCGTTCTGTCCGATGGCGAGCAGGCCGAGACCGAATTTGGAGCTCTTGATCGCGTAGCTCAGGTATAGCGAGGCCCCCATCACCCCGATCATGATGAAATAGATGATCCAGAGCGCACGCGCCGGACCGCCGAGCGGGGTGAAGATCGAGCTCGGCAGATAGATGCCCGACGAGCCGCCCCAGGGCGTGAAATTCTCGGCGAAGGCCTCCACCGCCTCGACGATGCCGATGGTCGACAGCGCGAAGAACGCGCCGCGCAGCCGCAAAATGCCGAGGCCGAAGACCAGCGCCAGCGCGCTGACACAGACGCCGGCGACAAACAGGCTCGGAACGAGCGTCCATTTGTACGTGCTCACCAGCCAGACGCAGATATAACCGCCGAGTCCAAAGAATACGATGCTGCCGAAATTGATATAGCCGGCATAGCCGAGCATCAGATTGAGATTGCTCGCGAGCACGATGTAGAGCGCCGCGAGCAAGAGACTTTCGCGCAGCTCCACATTATTGCCGATCAGCGGCGAGATCGCGAACACCGCGATGACCAGTGCGATGACCCAGAAGAATGGCCGGCGCATCAGACGCAACAGCAGCATTACAATGCTCCGCGCCGGGTCGCGAACAGGCCGCCAGGAAATGCGATCAGCACCAGGACGAACAGCACGAATTCGATAACGAGCGTCCAGCTCACCGGAACGAACGGCGTTACCGCGCCCTCAAGCAGGCCGAGCGCCACACCGCCGAGCAGCGCGCCGACCGGATTGCCAAAGCCGCCCAGGACCGTGACGACGAAGCTTTTGAGCTGATAGCTGTCGCCCGAGAGGACGGTGAAGGGGAACAGCGTACCGATCAGGACGCCGGACACGCCGGCAATCGCGACACCGCAGCCGACGGTCAGCGCCAGCACCTTGGTGGTCGGAATGCCGACCAGCTCCGCGGCTTCGCGATTGTTGGCGACCGCACGCACGGCCTTGCCGAGCCGCGTGTGGTGAAGAAACGCGTAGAGCAGCGCGGCGATCACCGCCGCCAGTACCGCGGCGACGATATGACCGCCCGGAAAGGTGTAGCGGCCGATGCTGATACCGGGCACCGAAACCTCGACATTGAACAATGCCGTGCCCCACACGGCAGTGCCTATGCCGATCAGGATGAGATTGACCGAAAAGGTCGACAACAGGCTCATCAGCGGCGGCCGGCCGACCATGCGGTGTATCGCGACCCAGTAGAGCAGCGAGCCGACAAAAAAGCCGCCGATCAGCACCGGCAGCAGCGCCACATAGGGGGACACGCCGAAGGCATGCACAATGAGAAACAGTGCGAACATGCCGGCGACGATCATGGCGCCATGGGTCAGGTTGATCACATCCATGACGCCCCAAATCAGCGTCAGGCCCATGGCGGCGAGACCGTAGACCAGTCCGACCAGCACGCCGTCGATGATCGAAGCGAGAATGCCGAGCATAAGGGTTTACGCAAAACGAGGACCGGCAGCGCGCCGCCGGTCCTCTGGTTGACTACATGGCTTTTACGGGCATGACCGCAGAAATCACGCTTACTGCGTGGCGGCCGGAATTGGAAAAAGCAGATCAGCGGATTGCGCCGCTTTCGGCCACACAACTTGGCGGCCGAGCTTGCCGTTGACCATCTGCCACTGTGCCAGCACCATCTCGTGCGCGGCCTGCAGACCGTGATGGCCCGGGTCGGTCATGAATTTGATGTGGCCGAAGAAGGTGGTGATATCCATGCCGTTAAGCGCGGCCGCGACCTTCTCAGGATCGATCGAGCCGGCCTGTTCGATGGCGTGCTGCAGCACCACGCCGCTCATGTAACCCGACGCCGCGTGATAGTCCGCCTTGACGCCGAATTTGGTCTGGAATGCCTTGGCGAATTCTGCCGTCGTGGGTCCGAATTGCGGCTTGTAGTTGACCTGCAGCTCCCACTGCGACGGCACGGTCACGCCCAGAGCAGAAGCGCCGAGCTCACCGAACTTGTCGTCGGCCGGCGCGACCAGAAGTGAAATCCACTTCATATTGGCCTTCTGGTCGTGCATCTGCCGCGCGAGCGTGGCGCCATCCGAATAATGTCCGCCGCCCATGACCGCATCGGCGTTCGACGAGATGATCTTGTTGACGATCGGACCGAAATCGGTGGTTGACGGCGAATAGGACTCATCCATCACGACCTGCAGCCCGGCTGCCTTGGCCTGCTGCGCGGCGGCGGCAAGCACGGCCTTCGAAAACGGGTCGTCCGAATAGACCATGGCGATCTTGGCACTCGGATCCTTCGCCTTCAGCGCCGCGACCGCGCCCGACAGATAATGGCTGGCCGAGGTGATGACCATGAACAGGTATTTGTTGCCCTGTTCGAACGGCTTCTCCTCGGCGCCGCCAGAGTTGATCATGATCTTGCCGTATTGCTCGGAAATCACCGCGGCCGGCGCGGTCAATCCCGACGAGTACGGGCTGAACAGGAAATTCGCTTTGTCCTGGTTGATCAGGCGCGTGTAGAGCTGCTGCACGCGGCCGCCGACGGACTGGTCGTCGTAGCTGACGAACTTAACCTTATAGGTCTTGCCGCCGGCCTTGATGCCGCCCGCGGCGTTCACCTCGTCGCGCCAGAATTCATAGCCGTGCTGCTGGCCGAGCGAGTCGACGTTGAGCGGACCGGTCTGAGAGTCAGTGAAGCCGACCGTGATGGTGTCTTCGGCCAGTGCCGGCGTAGCGATGAATGCCGCAGCAGCGGCCAGTAGAAAGAGCCGTTTCATGTATTCCTCCCTGTACGCCCCGCGGTTCAGCCGCCATACCAAGAGCGACTGAACAAGGACGGCTGACGATCCGGCGCCTGTTGGGCTTTGCGATAATCGCCGCCGCCAAGCCCACTTTTGCCACGATGGCTTGCCCCCCAGCAAGTATCGGGCAGCCCCATTAACCCTTCAGATCAAAGGAAACATCCCACAATTCCGACCTGAAAGCTATCTGATCTCGACGCGCATTATGGGCGAATGGTCAAAATCGGCTGGGGGCGGCTCGAAAGCTGGACCGGCGGCAATGCGTCAATCCGCCGCTGCGACGGCCTCTTCGGGCGGCGCGTGTTCGTCGTGCGCCCGTTGGTGCACCGGCTTTCGCGCCTGCGTCAGATTATATGCGCTGTTGACCAGCGCGAGATGAGAAAAGGCTTGCGGGAAATTACCGACCAGTCGCTTGGACTTGGCGTCGTATTCCTCGCTGAGCAGGCCGACATCGTTGCGCAGGCCCACCAGCCGCCGAAATAGCCGTTCGGCATCGTCGAGGCGGCCTTGCAGGATGTAGGCGTCGACCAGCCAGAAGCTGCAGGCGAGAAACGCGCCTTCGCCGGGGGGCAGGGCGTCGTGTCCGTCGCCGGTATCGTAACGCATGACAAATCCGTCGCGGAGAAGATCGCGTTCGATCGCAGCGATAGTCTGCTCGATGCGCGGATCGCTTATTGGCAAAAACCCGACGCAAGGTATCAGCAGCAGATTGGCGTCAAGACTCTTGGAGCCGTAAGCCTGCGTAAAGATGCCGAGATCCTTGTCGAAGGCGCGTTCGCACACGTCTTGAAAAATCTCGTCGCGCAGCTTGCGCCATTCGTCGATCGGACCTTCGAGACCGAACGTCTCGGCGCTCTTGATGCCGCGATCGTAGGCGACCCACGCCATGACCTTTGAATAGGTGAAGTGCTGCGGCGGCCCGCGCATTTCCCAGATGCCGTGGTCGGGCTTTTTCCAGATTGTCTTGAGGTGATCGAGAAAGGCAAGCTCAAGGGTCCATCCCGACTCGTTGCTCGCAAGGCCGCCGCGCCGGGCCTGATAATGCACATCCATCAGTTCGCCGAACACATCGAGCTGAAGTTGGGTATGCGCGGCGTTACCGATACGCACCGGCTTCGACCGCGCGTAACCAGGCAGCCACGGCACTTCCCATTCGGTCAGCCGCCGCTCGCCGCCGATGCCATACATGATCTGCAGCTGATCCGGACTGCCGGCCACGGCGCGCAGCAGCCACTCGCGCCAAGCCTGAGCCTCCTCAACGTAGCCGGCATGCATGGCGCCGAGCAGCATGAGCGTGGCGTCGCGCAGCCAGCAGAAGCGATAATCCCAATTGCGCTCGCCACCGAGCCGTTCGGGCAGTGACGTCGTCGGCGCCGCGACCCTGCCGGCGGTCGGAGCGTAAGTGAGCGCCTTCAGTGTGATCACCGAACGCCGCACTGCATCCGACCAGTGGCCGGCCGGCCGGCACTTGCCCGACCACTCGCGCCAATACGCCTCGGTCTCAGCGAGCGCTCCGGCCGGGTCTATCGGCTGCGGCAGCGGGTGATGCGATGGCGCATAGCTCAATACGAACGGAATCGTCTCGCCGCGGCTGATCGTGAATTCTCCGACCGTGGTCATGTCGCGGCCGCGCGTATGCACCGGCGTGTACAGCACCACCATGTCGGGCCCGGCGATGGCGCGGAGCGCCCCGTTTTCCACGCGGCTCACCCAGGGCACCACCGCGCCATAGCCAAAGCGCAGGATCAGCTCGGTATGCATCGCCAACTGGCCGCGCCTGCCGATCACGAACCGCACAATGCTCGAATGCGGCGCGCGCTGCGGCATGAAATCGACCAGCGTCGCGGCGCCGTCGGGTGATTCGAAATGCGTTTCCAGTACCAGTGTGTTGGGGCGGTAACGACGCGTCACACGGGCGTTCAACCGCGGCGCGATCAGCCAGCGGCCGTGCTCGCGCGAGCCAAGCAGCGCGGCGAAGCAGGCCTCGGAATCAAAGCGCGGCCAGCACAGCCAA
Organism: uncultured Alphaproteobacteria bacterium; assembly: GCA_963729965.1. Classification (GTDB taxonomy): domain Bacteria; phylum Pseudomonadota; class Alphaproteobacteria; order Rhizobiales; family Xanthobacteraceae; genus BOG-931. The sequence goes on along the minus strand of CAVSPX010000001.1, from coordinate 1,166,348 downwards.
TCGATCGAACCGTGCCGGCCAACCAGCGCCGAAGACGCGCAATCGCCGATGAGCGCGTAGTCTTCAATTCGGCCCGGTACGTCGGACTTGTCATCAAGCAGAGGCGGCATGGTGATGAAGCAGCGTTGCGGGAAAGTTGAACAGTTTTAAGAGAAATCCACGACGACTTTGATGTCATCCGGCTGCGGTTCGAGCGCTTGGGTGAACTGCTCAGCCGGCACGCGGCGCGTGATCAGCCGCGCCAGCCAGGCTTTATCGGCCCGCTGCAAGGTGTCCACCGCATCTTCATAATGCTGGCGATTGGCATTGACCGAGCCGAATACCGTATCGTTGTCGAGCACCATGGTGCGGTTGAGCGAACCGAGATCGACGCTAAAGGCGTGGCCTGGACCGCTCACGCCGACCAGGCAGACAATGCCGCTGGATGCGGTACGACCGAGCACGTCGCGCACCACGATCGGCGCGCCCGTGCACTCCATCAGGATATCGGGCTTGAAACCATCGAGCTCGGCGAGCGTACCGAGATGGAAGGTGCCGCCCAGTTCGCGCACCAACAGACGCTTGAGCTGACTATCACGATTGTCGAGCACATGCACGTCGAGGCCTCGCTGCGCGCCGATCAGCGCTGCCAGCAGACCGACCGGGCCGGCACCGGTGACGAGCAGCGTCTTCGGGTTAAAGGCCCGGGAACGGCGGCCGATGCGCTCGGTGTGATCCCACGCCTTGGCCACAATGCTGGTCGGCTCGAGCAGCACGCCCTCGGCGCCGAGCGCAGGATCCAGCTTCACCAGAAATTCCGGTTCGATGCGGAAATAGTCGGAGCCGAAGCCGTTGCGCTCCTTGATGCCGCGCTCGGTGTAGCGACCGTTGCGGCACATATCCCACTCGCCGACCGCACAGGCCGGACAGGGCACCGGATCGGGCCGCCGCACGATACCAACGACCAGATCGCCCTTCGCGAACCCGCAACCATCCGGCGCCTCCTGCACCCTGCCAAGCGACTCGTGGCCGATCACCAGCCGCTTTTCTCCGGGCGGCGCCCAGCCGTATTCGCCCGATACGATCTCGCGGTCGGTACCGCAGACCCCAAGCGCGAGCGTTCGTACTAGCACCGCGCCATCGGAGCGCGGCGGGTCCGGAATATTGTCAAGCTGCGCCGAATGGGCGACGCTTGGCGCAACGGTGAGTGCGCGCATGGTGGCGCTCCGCGATTCGTTCCTCGATGCGAGGAAATGACGCATGCAGCCCGCGCCCCCTGGGCCAAGCGACATTGGTGCAACGCAAGGTGATCGAAAGAGTTCCGTGCGATGGAACTCGGCGAGTTCCGCATACGGAACCCGATGGAACCGGCACGGTGAGCCAGCGTTACCGCAGGCGGCGGTAGCCGCCGTTTCCTCATTCTCACTTTCCGCCGCGGAGCTTCACTACCATGGACCCCATCGGACATAAACGCTGGGCAATTGCTGAAGGCTACATTCCGTCACAAAGCTCATTTGTCGACCGCACGCTGATCTCGCACGAGACCGCCTGCATCCTGAATGCGAATGACGTGGACGCGCACGTTCACATCACGCTGTTCTTTACCGATCGCGAGCCGGTTATTTACCGGGTCACCGTCGGCGCGCGGCGCACCTTGCATTTGCGCTTCAATGATCTCGAGGATCCGGCGCCGGTGCCGCGCGACACCGACTATTCGTCGGTATTCGAATCCGATGTGCCGATCGTGGTGCAGCACACGCGGCTTGATTCGCGTCACGCCGAAGTCAGTCTGTTGTCGACCACGGCATATTGCGAAGCGTGAACGCGAGCGCATCGGCACACGCGGTCGCCGCGATTGCGATCGTGACAAGAATTCGCTCTGCACAATTTCGCTCTGCACAATCATGATTGCGGCGGAATTCGGCAGTTCCTCCCGAAAGTTTCCGCAATGCCGCACTGCGGGAACAAATGGGCGCGGCATGGGTTGTCCGTCCACCCAATCGGAGGAATTCCCGTGAGTGTCATCGTCGTTTCCAACCGCGTTGCGCGGGCAAAAACGGATGAACCCGTCGCCGGCGGACTGGCTTCAGCGCTGATCCCGATGGTGAGGGACTCGGGCGCGATCTGGGTGGGTTCCAGCGGTCAAACCAGTGACGCAGCGCAAAACCGAGATTCGTTCGCCAAGATCGAAGCGCTGGGCAGCGGCGCGCTCGCGACCGTCGATATGCCGGCGAAACATTATCGCGGCTATTACGAAGGTTTCGCCAATTCGGCGCTGTGGCCGGCGCTGCATTCGCGGCCCGATCTTATTCAAGTGACGGCCGACGAATATGCGTCGTATCGCGAAGTCAACGCCTTCATGGCGCGCGCGCTGCTGCGCTTTATCGCATCGCAGCCGCTGGTATGGGTGCAGGACTATCATTTCTTGACGCTGGGCGCCGAGCTGCGCCGGCTCGATGTGACGCGCCCAATCGGATTCTTCCTGCACACGCCGTGGGCACCCCACACCACGATGTCGGCAGTGCCGCATCACGCCGATCTGGTTTCGGCCATGCTGGCCTACGATCTGATCGGCTTTCAGACCGACGATGACCGGCGCAATTTCGAGAATTACCTGCAACTCGAACTCGGCTTGCCGGTCACTGATGGCGAGGTCACGTCGCATTACGGACACACGCGGTTGGCCACCTTCCCGATCGGCATCGACGTCGACGAATTCACCGCACGCGCCACGAAAGCGAGCGCACGCCTGGAAATTGCGCGACTGCGTTCAAGCCTGCAGGGCGCCAAGCTCGCGCTCGGTGTTGACCGGCTCGATTATTCGAAAGGCCTGACCAACCGCATGCGCGCGTTTGGCCGCCTTTTTGATCTTGAACCGTCTTTGAAACGCACAGTGTCGCTGCTGCAGGTCGCGGTCCCGTCACGCGGCAACATCCGCGCCTATCGCGAGCTGAAGATCGAACTTGCCTCGCTGGTGGGCGACGTCAACGGCAGCCATGGCGAGGTCGATTGGATCCCGATCCGCTACCTCAACAAGGGCTTCGCACAGTCGACGCTGGCCGGATTCTATCGCGCGGCGCAGGTCGGCCTGGTGACACCGCTGCACGACGGCATGAACCTCGTCGCCAAGGAATATGTCGCGGCGCAAAATCCCTTCGATCCGGGCGTGCTGGTGCTGTCATCGTTCGCCGGCGCCGCCAGGCAGCTGGACGCAGCCCTGCAAGTCAACCCGCACGACATCGACGGCATGGCCCGCCAGATCGCGCGGGCGCTGGGCATGAGCCTCGACGAACGGCGAGAGCGCTGGCAGAGCATGGTCAGCAAGCTGCGGCAGTGCTCGGTGCAGAGCTGGTTCTCGGATTTCCTGCAGGCCCTGGGCGACATCGAGCGCGCGCCGGCACGGCTGGTGGCGCCTCGCGCAGCCGCCATGCCATTCGTGCTCGACGTCGCCGAAGGCGGCCGAGCGCTGCAACGGCACTGACGGCCAGACGGCGCGCCGCGCCGTCCGACAACTGTGGATATTTCAGAATATTGTTTGCGCCGGCCAGAACGCGACGCGAATCAGTGTTAGAATTTTTGCGTATTGTTATTTGTTTGTCGTGGCGATTAGCCTGATTGCGTCGGGTCGCGGGGAAACAACGGTCAACTCCAGTCGGCGTCGTCCGGGTCGCGGGCGCGTATCGCAACACGCCCTCAAATTCGGTCAAGCCTCAGATGAACAAGAGCGTCGATATCGCCGGGAGCAAGACCGCGGGGACGATCGCGCAGGACCTGCCTGCCGCAGACCATCTCACCGAAATCAAACATCCGCTCAGCGCCATTATGGCGAACGCCGACGCGGCCCGCCGCTGGCTGAACCGAACGGACCCCAATTTTCAGGAAGCTATCGCGGCTCTCGAACGCATCGTGAAGGAAAGCACCCGCATCGACGAAGCCATTGCCGGCATCCGCGCCAAAGCCTTTGGCTGCCAATGACATAGCGGGGCATTTGGACGCTATCGCGGCCATTCGCGGTCGCCGTGCTGCGTTGCCCGAAATCTCTCCGTCACCGATAAGTGTTTCACACTCCCTGTAGCGGCCGACCGATCCGGCGTATGCTGAGCTTGGCCGATGGGCCCATAAGCGGAATGAAAAATCCGCGGACCGGCCGGATCGCAAATGGGGAGGAAGCCAGTGATACCTGGTGCATTCGATTATCATCGACCGATATCTGTGGCGGAGGCCGTCGGCCTGCTCGCGCAATGGGGCGACGATGGCCGCGCGCTCGCCGGCGGCCACAGCCTTATTCCGATGATGAAGGTCCGGCTGGCGATTCCGGCGCATCTGATCGATCTCGCCGGCATTGCCGAGCTGAAAGGCATCCGCGGCGACGGCGCCGACATCGTCATCGGCGCGATGACGACGCAGCACGAGCTTGCGCACTCGCAACTCCTCGCCGACAGAATTCCGCTGCTGCGTGAGACCACGATGCAGATCGCCGATCCGCAGGTCCGCTATGTCGGCACCATCGGCGGCAATACCGCCAACGGCGATCCCGGCAACGACATGCCGGCGGTGATGATGTGCCTCGACGCCACCTATCAGATCTCGGGCAAAAGCGGCGAACGCCGCGTCCCGGCGCGGCAGTTCTATCGCGGCACCTACGCGACCGCGCTGCAAACGGGCGACGTGCTCACCGCGATCCGCATCCCGGCGCCGCCCGCCGGACACGGCTACGCCTACGAAAAGCTCAAACGCAAGATCGGCGATTACGCCACGGCCGCCGCCGCCGTGGTGCTGACCATGAACGGCGGCAGAGTCGCTAGCTGCTCGATCGGATTGACCAATGTGGCCGACACGGCGCTGTGGGCCGAGGAAGCGGCGAAGATCTTGGCCGGCTCGTCGCTCGATGCCGCGACCGTCAAGCGCGCGGTGGCAGCCGCCGAAGCGATCACGTCGCCAGCCACCGACGCGCACGGCCCCGCCCATTACCGTACCAAGATGGCCGGCGTGATGCTGGCGCGGGCGCTGGCCCGCGCCCAGACCCGCGCCAAAGCCTGACGCCGGAGAAATGCCATGGCGAAATCTCACGTCATCATGAAGGTCAACGGCAAGACCGTCGAGGCTTTGGTCGAGCCGCGCACGCTGCTCATTCATTTCCTGCGCGAGCAGCTCAACCTCACCGGACCGCATATCGGCTGCGAGACCAGCCATTGCGGCGCCTGCACCGTCGATCTCGACGGCAAGTCGGTGAAAAGCTGCACCATGTTCGCGGTGCAGGCCAACGGCGCCGACATCCTCACCATCGAGGGCATGGCCAACGCTGACGGCACACTGCACGCGCTGCAGGAAGGTTTCCGCGAGATGCACGGTCTGCAGCGTGGCTTCTGCACGCCGGGCATGATCGTGCGGGCGCATCGGCTCTTACAAGAGAGCAAGAATCCGACCGAGGAAGAAATCCGCCACGGCATTTCCGGCAATTTGTGCCGCTGCACCGGTTATCAGAACATCGTCAAGGCCATTCAATACGCCGCCGCCAAGCTCAACGGCGTGCCGTTCCAGGAGGCCGCAGAATGAACGACATGACCCCCACCTCCGCCGAACGCGCCCAAAAGCTCGAAGGCATGGGCTGCAAGCGCAAGCGCGTCGAAGACATCCGCTTCGTCCAGGGCAAGGGCAACTACGTCGACGACCTGAAACTGCCCGGCATGCTCTATGGCGACATGGTGCGCTCGCCGCACGGCCACGCGCGCATCACCAAAATCGACACCGCGAAAGCCGCAGCGGTTCCGGGCGTCGTCGCGGTGCTGACCGCCGACGTACTCAAGACCGTCAATCTCGCCTGGATGCCGACGCTCGCCGGCGACGTGCAGATGGTGCTGGCCGACGGCAAGGTGCTTTATCAGAATCAGGAAGTCGCTTTCGTGGTGGCGGAGAGCCGCGAGGCGGCTGCCGATGCGGCCGAGCTGGTCGAGGTCGAGTACGAGCCGCTGCCGGTCAATGTCGATCCGATGAAAGCCATGGCGCCGAACGCGCCAATGATTCGCGAGGACCTCAAGGATAAGACCGAAGGCGCCCACGGCAAGCGCAAGCATTACAATCACATCTTCTCCTGGCAGGCCGGCGACAAGGCGGCGGCCGATGCGGCCTTCGCCAAGGCCGACGTGACGATCCGACAGATGATCGTCTATCCGCGCGTGCATCCCTGTCCGCTGGAGACCTGCCAGTGCGTCGCCTCGTTCGACAAGATCAGGGGCGAGCTGACACTGTGGGGGACGTTCCAGGCGCCGCATGTCATCCGCACCGTCGGCTCGCTGATCTCAAAAATTCCCGAACACAAGATTCATGTCATCGCGCCCGACATCGGCGGCGGCTTTGGCAACAAGGTGGGCGCCTATTCGGGCTATATCTGCTCGATCGTCGCCTCGATTGTGACCGGGCGGCCGGTGAAGTGGGTGGAGGACCGTATCGAGAACCTCTCCACCACCGCGTTCGCGCGCGACTTCTACATGGATATGGAGATGGCCGCGACCAAGGACGGCCGTGTCACGGCGATGCGCTGTTACACCATCGCCGACCACGGCGCGTTCGACGCCTGCGCCAACGCCACCAAATGGCCGGCGGGCCTGTTTTCCATCATCAGCGGGTCCTATGACTTCCCCGCCGCGCATTGTCTGGTCGACGGCGTCTACACCAACAAGGCGCCGGGCGGCGTCGCCTACCGCTGCTCGTTTCGCGTCACCGAGGCGGCCTATTGCATCGAGCGCGCCATGGACATCATGGCGCAAAAGCTCGGCATGGATCCGGCCGACTTCCGGCTCAAGAATCTGATCCGCCGCGAGCAGTTCCCCTACACCTCGGCGTTCGGCTGGCAGTACGATTCCGGCGACTACCACACCGCCATGAACAAGGCGATGGAGTTGGTCAGCTACAAGAAGCTGCGCGAGGAGCAAAAACAAAAGCGCGAGGCATTCAAGCGCGGCGAGACCCGCGAGATCATGGGCATCGGCGTCGCGTTCTTCACCGAGATCGTCGGCGCCGGCCCGTCACGCGCCTGCGACATCCTCGGTATCGCGATGTTCGACTCCGCGGAAATCCGCATCCATCCGACCGGGTCCGGCATCTGCCGGCTCGGCACCAAATCGCAGGGCCAGGGGCACGAGACCACCTACGCGCAGATCATTGCCACCGAGCTCGGTCTTCCGGCCGACAGCATCATGGTCGAGGAAGGCAACACCGATACCGCGCCCTATGGGCTCGGCACCTACGGGTCGCGGTCGACGCCGGTGTCGGGCGCCGCCACCGCCATGGCGTGCCGCAAGATCAAGGCCAAGGCGCAGATGATTGCCGCCTACATGCTCGAAGTGCACGACGACGATCTCGAATGGGACGTCGACCGCTTCCGCGTCAGGGGAAATCCCGAGCGCTTCAAGACCATGACCGAACTGGCCTGGGCGGCCTATCACGAGGTGCCGCCCGGCATGGAGCCGGGGCTGGAGGCGATCAACTATTACGATCCGCCGAACTTCACCTTCCCGTTCGGCGCCTACATTTGCGTGGTCGATATCGATGTCGACACCGGCGTGACCAAGGTGCGCCGTTTCTACGCGCTCGACGATTGCGGCACGCGTATCAATCCGATGATCATCGAGGGCCAGGTCCATGGCGGCCTGACCGAAGCCTTCGGCATCGCCATGGGCCAGGAAATCCACTACGACGACGATGGCAACGTCACTACGGCCTCGTTCCAGGATTATTTCCTGCCGACTGCGGTGGAAACCCCGCATTGGGAGACCGACTGGACGACGACGCCGTCGCCGCATCATCCGATCGGCGCCAAGGGCGTTGGCGAAAGCCCGAATGTCGGCGGCGTGCCGTGCTTCTCAAACGCAATCAACGACGCATTCGCGTTCTTGGGCTCGACCCATATCCAGATGCCGCATGACCACTGGCGGGTCTGGACGGCCGCGGAGAAACTCGGGCTGCATGCGTGACGTCATTCCGGCCGAACGAGCGCAGCGAGTGAGAGCCGGAATCCATAGCCACCGCCGCATGGCGATGGCACCGACGGAGCAGCATTCCTATTTCTGTGATTATGGATTCCGGGTTCGGCCCTGCGGGCCGCCCCGGAATGACGCCGTGGCATGACCCTAAAGCGCGAAGACATCGCAGACAAACTCGCCGCCGTCGGCTACATCGCCGAACGCGACATCGCCACCGCGCTGTGGCTGATGGATTTTCTCAAGCGGCCGCTGCTGCTCGAAGGCGAGGCCGGCGTCGGCAAGACCGAAGTTGGCAAGGCGCTCGCCGCCGTGCATGACGCCGAGCTGATCCGCCTGCAATGCTACGAGGGCCTCGACCAGAATGCGGCGCTTTATGAGTGGAATTATCAGCGCCAGCTCCTGGCGATCAAGACGCGCGAAGGCATCGGCGAAAATGCCGATGCCATCGAGGAACACATTTTTTCGGAGAAATATCTGCTGGAGCGGCCGCTGCTCGCCGCCATCCGCCGCGACAAACCGCCGGTGCTGCTGATCGACGAGGTCGATCGCGCCGACGAGGAGTTCGAGGCGTTTCTGCTTGAACTTCTCTCGGACTTTCAGGTCAGCATCCCTGAACTGGGCACCGTCAAGGCCACCTCGATTCCACGTGTGGTGCTGACGTCGAACGGCACCCGCGAGCTCAGCGACGCGCTGCGGCGGCGCTGCCTCTATCATTACGTCGATTTTCCCGAAGTCGACCGCGAAGCGGCAATCATTCTTGCGCGCACGCCGAACATCGACGCCACGCTCGCTGTGCAGATCGCCCGCATGGTGGCGGCGGTGCGCAAAGAGGATTTGCGCAAGGTGCCAGGCGTGGCGGAAACGCTCGACTGGGCCGCGACGCTTGCCGGACTCGAAGTGCACGACCTGCGGCAAGAGCCCGAAACGGTCTACGAGACGATGATGTGTCTGCTCAAGACCCATGAGGACCGCGCCCGCATGACCCGCGAGGTGACCGAGCGGCTCCTTGGCAAGGTGGCGTAGTGAACCAACTCCGTCACCCTGAGGTGCGAGCGAAGCGAGCCTCGAAGGACGACGGTCCGGGCCCTTTCGGCGCCCCGATCCGCCGGCTCGCCGGTTTCGTCCGCACCTTGCGCGACAACGGCTTCAAAGTGGGCTTGGCCGAAACCAGCGACGCGCTCGCCGTGCTTACCTCGCCGACGGCACTGCGGCCGGATTCGCTCAGGCCGGCGCTGCGCGCGCTGTTTTGTGCCACCCATTCGGACTGGGAGCGCTTTGACGACATCTTCAACGCGTTCTGGCGCGGTCACGGCATGCGCCAGCGGCATGTGCTGACGGGCTCTCCACTGCAAAGCGCCCAGACGTCGCGGAAAAAACTCGCCGAGGCGCACGTGCCGCGGGACGCGCTCGGCCTGCCCGATAGCGTCGAGCGGCGCAGCGATGGCGATGACAGCAGCGCCGCAGACGGCCGCGGCCGCCGCGAAGGCGCCTCGCGCACGGAGGACCTGTCGGCCACCGATCTGCGCCACATCGTGGACCCCGAGGAGATCGCGGCGACCCGCGCGCTGGCGGCGCGCCTCGCCCGGACCATGCGCGCACGCCTCGTCCGCCGCGAACAGGTGCGCCGTCGCGGCCGCCGCCTCGATCTGCGCCGTACCATCCACCGCAACGTCTCGCACGGCGGTACGCTTGTCGAGCTCGCCTGGCGGCGGCGCAAGATCAAGCCGCTGCGGCTCGTCGTCCTGCTCGACGCGTCCGGCTCGATGAGCCTCTACACCGCGTTCTTCGTCCGCTTCCTGCACGGCATCGTCGATGCTTTCCGCGAGGCCGAGGCGTTCGTGTTTCACACCCGCCTCGCTCACGTATCGCCGTCGCTGCGCGATCGCGATGTCACGCGCGCGGTCGAAAAGCTCGCGCTGATGGCGCAGGGCATCGGCGGCGGCACCCGCATCGGCGAGAGCCTCGCCACCTTCAATCGCTGGCATGCGCGGCGCGTGATCAATTCGCGCACCGCGGTGATGATCGTGTCCGACGGCTACGATACCGGCGAGCCCGCGCAGCTCGGCGAGGAAATGCGGCGGCTGCGCCGCCGCTGCAAGAAGATCATCTGGCTCAATCCGCTGATCGGCTGGCGCGATTACTCGCCGCAGGCCCGCGGCATGCAGGCCGCCCTGCCCCACGTCGATCTGTTCGCGCCGGCGCACAATCTGCAGAGCCTCGCGGCGCTCGAGCCTTATCTCGCTCGCATTTAATCTGGATTCCGCCATGTCGGATTTCACTCCGCGGCGGAACTGTCGGGAATCTCGGGAATCTCGCGGCGCCTGCGCCGCACCGAATGTATTGTTTCCAGCCCGGCTTCGCGCGCCGCCTGCTGCAAGGCGCGGCGAATTTCGTCGCGCTTTTCGTGGATCGACGCGATGATCGACCCCGCCGCTTTGCCGAAGCCGATCAGCGCCGCCTCGGAGAGCTGCAGGCTCGCTTCGATGGTTTCAGGAACCGCGTCGGTCGCGCCCAGGCGATAGAGATGGCTCGCATGTGCGGCATCGCGCGCCCGCGACACGATCAGGATATCCGGCCGCAACGCGCGCACATGCTCCACGACATCGTCGATGGTGCGCTGGGTATGGATGGTGATGACGACGCCGGCGGCCTTGGCGAGGCCGCAAGCTTCCAGGAAGGTGGGGTCGGCAGCGTCGCCGTAAAACACATCATGCCCGTCGCGCCGGTCGCGAGTCACCGCGATCGCGTCCATGTCGGCGGCGATATAGGGGATGCTGTGCTGCTTTAAGAGCGCGCATACGACTTTGCCGACTCGGCCGTAGCCGACGACAATGGCATGATTTTCGGCGCCGGGTGGCCGCGCCACGAGCGCGCCGGGCGCGGCGCCGCCCGCCCGTAGCCGCGCCGCCAAACGTCGCCCGACAACCGACAACAGCGGGGTGAGCACCATCGTAACCGATGTCAGCGCCAGCGTGAAACTCGCGACGCGCGGTTCGAGCAGCGAGGCGGCCGACGCCATGCCGATGGCCACAAAAGCGAACTCGCCGCCCGGGCCAAGCAGCAGACCGGTCTCCACCGCGACCGGCCACGACAGCCGGAACAGCTTGCACAGCGCGATGAGGATCATCGCCTTGACCGCGATCAGCGCAACGACGCTGCCGGAGAGCAGCGCCGGCTCGTGCACCAGCTCGCGAAAATCGATCTCCATGCCGACGGTAAAGAAAAAGATGCCGAGCAGGAGCGATTTGAACGGTGCGACGGTAGCTTCAACCGCCTTGCGATATTCAGTTTCCGCGAGCAGCAGGCCGGCCACGAAGGCGCCGAGTGCCATGGAGAGTCCCGCTTGGTTCGCCACCACGCCGGCGCCGACAATGACGAACAGGACTGCGGCGATGAACAGATCCCGGGAGCGCGTCGTCGCCACCAGCCGGAATAGCGGCCGCAGCAACACCCGGCCGAACAGGACAATGACGGACAGCGCCAGCACCGCTGAGACGAGCGCGCCCGCGAGGCTCGCGAGCACCGATTTGCCGTGACCGCCGCCCAGTATCGAGATGAAAACCAGGATCGGAATGACGGCGAGGTCCTGCGCGAGCAGCACCGAAAAGCTGGCGCGCCCGGCGCCCGTGGTCAGCCCGCTCCTGCTTCGATAAAAGCTCAAGCACGATCGCCGTCGACGACAGCGACAGGCAGCTGCCAAGGATGACCGCATCGGCCGGCTTCTCGCCCGCCTTCGCCGCCACCGCGGCGATCACCGCGGTCGTCAGCAGCACCTGCAGGCCGCCGAGACCGAAGACGTAGCGCCGCATCGTCAGCAGCCGCTGGAACGACAGTTCGAGCCCGATCAGAAACAACAGGAAGACGACACCGAGCTCGGCGATACCCTCGACGTTCTTGGAGTCTCCGACCGTGAACCAATAGAGGATCGGAACCTGGCGGATGAACGAGCCCAAGCCCAGCGGCCCCAGAATGGCGCCGGCGAACAGGTAGCCCAAGGTCGGGCTGATACCTAGGCGGCTGACGATTGGCACCAGAATCCCAGCGGTGCCAAGCACGACCAGCGCGTCGCTGTAAGCCGCAATGTTGATCGTTGATTCCAACGGGAACTCCGGCGCTGCAGCGGCTCGCAGCCTACGCCGAGTTTGTTGCGCCATCTACCGATGCCGGGCCGCACTGACCATCGGCGGGCACGGCCGCGGTACGCAGGTCGGACGGCGTGATGCCGTAGCGGCGACGGAACGCACGATTGAAATTCGAAAGATCGTTGAAACCGACTTCGCCGGCGATATCGGCGATCCGGCGAGACCGCCGTTCCGGGTCGCGCAACAGCAGCACCGCCTTTTCCAGCCTGCTTTCCAGCACGTGATGCGTGAAACTTTTGCCGGTCTCCTCCAGCAAATAATGCACGTAGCGCGGCGTGACGCCGAGCCGCCGCGCAATGCCGATAGCGTTCAATCCCGGATCGCCGCTGCCGCGCGCGATCTCCTTCAGGATCGCCGATCGGCGCACCGAGCGAACGCCGCGCTCGTCAGCCGCCACGCGCACCGTACCGTCGGCGCCGAGGGCAAGCGCTATCAGATCGACAATGTGCTGTTCGTAAAGCTGCATCGCGCGCGCACTGGCTCCGACATCGAGATTGAAGGCTTCGCGAATGTAACCGAGCAGCAGGCGCCGCGCGGCGATATCCTTGTCCAGTCTTGCGCCGGCGAAGCGCATCGGCTGGGAAAACATCGTCGCGACCATGCGGCGGGGTATCTTGAGATTCCAGAACTCGGAGTCGGCGACGAAATTCAATTCACCCGGATAGCCGCAGTCGCTCACCAGGCCTTCGCCCGGCTCGAGCGCCTGACAGGCGTCGCCCTGACTATGGGACGCACGGCCGCAATCCAGCAGTGTCACCAAGAGCCCGTCGTCACCATCGCGCACGAGACTCGTGGTGCGCGCGGAGTTGACCGGGCTGGTGGCGATGCGGCCGATGTCTATCGAGCCCACGCGCCGCAGCTCAATCGCCGCCTGAAATCCGCGCTGGTCCTGCGTTTTCAGATCGAGCCCAGTGTAACGGCGAACGACCTCCTCGCAGAACATTGGGAAGCGATCGCGCTCGGGGAGCGTGTCGGTCTCGAAGCGAATTTTGGCAGGCCCGTTCCCGTTCATACCAAGTAAGTCGGCGCGGCGGGAACCGCGGTTCAAACCGTAGCCAAGCCAGGCCCCTGACGAGCCTCATTTATTCAACATCTTCAAGAGATTAACTAATTGCGACGCTAGCCACCGATCACCGCGATGGCGTTGATCTCAATGAGATAATCCGGCGAGGTCATCTTGCAGACCTCAACCATGGTCGAGGCCGGCGCCGGCGGCTTGAAATACTCGCGGCGCACTTTGTGGATCAGCTCGAAATGCTCCATGTTGCGCACGAACACGTCGACGCGGCAGATGTCGTCCATGGTGCCGCCGGCCTCCTCGACGGCGGCCTTGATGTTCTCGCACACCTGCCGCGTCTGCGCCTCGATATCGCCAACGCCGGCGACGCTGCCGTCGGCACGGCGCGCCGTCATGCCGGAGATGAAAACGAGGCGGCCGCGCGCCTCGACCGCCGTGGCGTGAGAGAAATGTCCGCTCGGCGCGCGCAGTTTCGCCGACACGATTTGCTGCTTCGGCATCGTTTCGCTCCCTGATCTAACCACCATCTGTGTGGGCCGGGCCGCGTGGTGGCGGCTGCCATCGTCACAACAGCTCCGTCCTTACGAGAGACATTGACGGCGAACAACGATTTCGCGCAGCATTCGCGCTGCGGCCCGGCGTAACGACGCCGGCAACCCGCCGGGAGGACGTGCAGCCATGACCGACATGACCATTAAGGCGATCCGCACCACCATGCTGCACGTGCCGTGGCCGGACGATCCATGGCTCAAGGGCCATCGCTTCGGCGACGCGCGCAACATTCTGGTGCTGGAAGCCGAGACGGCGGGCGGCATCGTCGGCATGGGCTATCTGCTGCTGTTCCGGCCGGGCATGCGGTCGATCGCGGCGTGCCTCGAGGAAATGATCGTGCCGCACGTCATCGGCAAGGATGCCAGCGCCGTGGAGGCGATCTGGCAAAACCTGTGGCAGGCGACCATGGCCTACGGCCGCGGCGGCATCGCCGTGATGGCGATGTCGGCGCTCGACATCGCGCTGTGGGACGCGATCGGCAAGCGCGCCAAGCTGCCGCTGCATCGGCTGTGGGGGCACTATCGTGGCGAATTGCCGGCCTACGGCTCCGGCTGCTTCCGCAACAGTGGCGGCGACGGCATGATCGCCAAGGCGCTGCACTACAAGGCGCGCGGCTACAAGGCGATCAAGATGCAGGTCGCCCATGTCGGCAGTCTCGCCGGCGATCTCGACAACGTGCGGCGCATGCGCGAAGCGGTCGGGCCTGACATCGCCATCATGATCGACGTCAACATGGGCTGGACGCCGGACGTGGCCATCCACATGGGACGGAAGTTTCAGGACTACGACGTCTACTGGCTGGAGGAGCCCGTGGTGGCCGACGACTTTGCCGGCTATCTGCGCATCGCCGAGGCGCTCGACCTGCGCATCGTCGGCGGCGAGACGCATTTCACCCGCTTCGATCTCAAACCCTTCTTCGAACATCCACGGCTGCCGATCCTGCAGCCCGACCCGATGCGCGGCGGCCTGACCGAACTGCGCAAGATCGCGACCGTGGCCGACACCTGGGGCATGCGCATCGCACCGCATCTGTTTCCCGAGCTTAACGTGCAGCTGCTCGCCTCGATCCCGAACGGCATCTGGATCGAGGACATGGGACTGGGGGAGGACCTGTTCGTCGATCCAGTCCCGGTAAAGAACGGCATGATCACCGCACCGGAACGGCCGGGTCACGGGCTCACGTTCAAGCCGGAGATTTTGAAGGAGTGCGCGGTGAAGGGGTGAAGCGCTCAGCTTTTGCCGGCGAAATACTCAAGCACAAAACGCGCGTTATCGGTGCGAAATCCCGGCGGCCCTGCCGGCAATGCGCGGGGCAGCGTGCCCCGCCACACCATCTTGCCGTCGGCGGTTATGCTGAGCGTTCTGCCGCGCAATTCGGCGCGCAGCGAGCGCATGTCGCCTTCCTCGATCGGCCGGGCTGCGTATTTCATCAGCGGCGCGATCGCTTCGTAGCCGTGCGCACCGCATTGCACATGGCTGTGCACGGCGTTGCGTTTCACCGACACGGCGATCCCGCTGTCCGGCGCGATGTGCCACATGACATAGACCACATTGCACGAATCTGCTGCGTGCAGCTTCAATCCGATCTGACGGCGCAACTCGCCCGAGGCGAGCGGCTTGTCGGCTTTGCTCGGACCCAGATAACGAAAATGGATTTCCGCCGACTGGGCGGCGGTGCGGTTCGGCGCGTTGCGGACAACGGCACGCGAGCTTGGCGTATCGATCGCCAGCGAGCCATTTGGCAAGCCCGTCACGGCGCCGTTGGTCACCTGCAATTCGTCGCGGGTTATTCGTTGCAGCGCTGCGCCGCCGCGGGCGTTGGACAGCGCGGCCGATACGCATATGAGAAGCGCGGCGATCAGCGAGCCCAAGCGGATTGAAGGGCTGCGCCAGCGGCGCGCAACGCCATTATCAAATCGACTCGATCGCAGCACGTCAGCCTCCTCTCGCATGAACGCGCGGTGCATTCGGCGAAGACGCGCGGGACCGCCCCAGGCAGGGCGGCCCCGCTGTTCACTCCTTTCATCTGGCTTACTGCTGGGGGCCGGCCGACGGCGGAGGCGCGACTGCGCTGATCTGCTTGCAGACGTCCTCGAACATCACGCTGCCGTCCGGCATCTTCTGCTCCGTCAGACAGCCTTGCGGACCAGCCGAAGCCTGGACCGGGGCGGTGGCTGCCGCCGGTATCGCCGAGAACCCAACCCGGCGCCCGAAGCCGTACCGGTAGCGATAGCGGTCCCAATACCAGCGGTTAAAGCGGTGCTCCCAGCCGTAGTAGCGCCAGGGGTAATAACCCCAGTGATGGAAGCGCCACGGGAACTGGTTCCAGCGTTGATGTGGCCGAGGCAGATTGCACGCAAGACACGTGATCTTCAGGTGGCTCGCCACCCTGCCAGCGAACAGTGGCGCCTTGTGCAGCATGACCGGGCCGTGGCCCGGATAACCGCGGAACGGATTGGCAGACGCCGTGCTGCCGGTAGCGAGCGTAACTGCAGTCAGAGTGGCCGCCGCGATCGCGAGGGCCGAGAGGGTCTTAAGGGTCGTCTTCATTTTCAGCTCCTGTTTGTCATGGAAGAGCGGGATCGCCCTTCTCATGTCAGGAGCATTACGCGGCGCTCTGCTTGGCCGATGTGTTGGCCATCACAAAAATGCCGATTGTCATTGGGCCACGCGAAAATTGCCGATCGCCCACAGCTTGCAATCCCGCTCCTCGGCACGACAAGCCTTGATCGCGCCGTCGACCGCGGCAGTCTCCGACTCCATCCCGTTCACGGCGTACCATTTGTTCGACGCACCCCGCGCCAGTGCGCGCCAATCCTTGCCGCCGTAGATCGCGCCGATGCGCGCTCTGTCGGCCTCCGACATGTCGGCTTCACCGGCCAACGTGAAGGGCCGCACGGCGCCGTGTGTCGCTGGAATCTTCACCGCCAAAAATCCATCGACCGACAGCAACAGACAGGGCACCCGCGCGAAATCCGAGCAGCGTTCGACGGCGAGCCGAACCGCTTCCGCCTGCGTCTCGCGATCCTTCATGGATGAGAAGCCGCTATCGCTGACGGCCAACGCCTTGTGATTGCCCTCGGCGAGATACGCCTGCAGGCCGGCGGCATTCGGCGCGCCCTTGACGGCGGCAAGCTCGCGCGGGACCAGCGGCTCGCTTAACGGCTCGGCGTGAAGGTCGGCCGGCAGCGGCAGGCGCAGGGCCGGCCAAACCACCCGGTTGCCGAGCGCGTAAATTCGGCAGTCGCCTTTCTGGTCGCGTTTTCTGCAGCGATCGAGCGCTTCGCGCTCGG
This sequence comes from uncultured Alphaproteobacteria bacterium, assembly GCA_963729965.1. Taxonomy (GTDB): domain Bacteria; phylum Pseudomonadota; class Alphaproteobacteria; order Rhizobiales; family Xanthobacteraceae; genus BOG-931. The sequence continues at coordinate 1,149,382 of CAVSPX010000001.1, read as the reverse complement.
CGCTGACCGTGTCGCGGGCGCCGCTCGCCACGCCCCAGCCGATGCGCGAGATCGCGATCGCCTTGAAACTCGGTTCGCGCGCGAAATCCGACAGCGCGCTGCGCACGCGGTCGGTGACCAGCGGCACCTTCGCGGCATCGAATGGCAGGCCGGCGACGACCGGCGCTGCAGGCGGCGTGAACGGCTGCAATGTCCAGATCAGAACAGCCGCCAGCACGGCCGCGGCGAGCGCTGCCGCGGACAGCACGCGCAATTTGGCAATCGGGCGCCTCGCATTGGATTTGGATACCGGCCCAGGCACGCCGGCGTTCTGGCCGTTGGTCGCGATCTTGAATGCATGGATGGGCCGCTGGATATTTTTCAGCGATTGCGTGCCGATGTCGGTCGCGTTGAGCGGAATCTTATTCCGCACGTGCATGAGAACATCCTCGGAGGTGCAGATACCTCCCGGATCGGCGATGCCTTCGAGCCGCGCCGCGATGTTCACAGCGTCGCCGAGCAGATCCCCCGTTTCGCCGACGACGACGTCGCCGACCGCCAAGCCGATGCGAAACACGATTCTCCGCTCCGGCGGCACCGCGGCGTTGCGCGCGTTGTTGGCATCCTGGATGGCGATGGCGCAGCGCGTTGCGTCGACTGCGCTGGCGAATTCCGCCAGGATGGCGTCACCGGCGGTGTTGAAGATTCGCCCCTGATGCTCGGCAACCAGGCCCGCGAACGCGGCCGCGGCTTCGCGAAAGCGGCGTACGGTGTCTTCTTCATCCGTCCCGACCAACCGGCTGTAACCGGCGACGTCCGACGCCAGAATCACGGTCAGCTTGCGTCGCATGTCCTGACTGGCTGCGGCCACGACAACATTCGCCCCGTTCGCATCGGCCCGATCAAAGAACCGCCGTTATACCAGATGTCCGGCTGCCGGAACGACGCCTTGCGCTGCCGCGGCCGGGAAGGCTATTGCGGCGCCATGGCAAAAGACCCTACGGGGGGCGACACGGTCTTCAGCTGCCTGCCGGCGGACCTCTCGGCCGAACTGTTCGGCAAAGGGCGGCCCGTCGGGCTCGCCGCCAATGAGGTGCTGTTCCTGGCGGGCGACCCAGGTGATGGCTGCTACCGCGTCGAGAGCGGCCTGTTGAAGGCCGCAGTCGTGTCGGCCTCCGGCGCCGAGCGCATTCTCGGCATTTTCGGGCCAGGGTCGATTTTCGGCGAGCTGTCGATGATCGACGGCGAGCCGCGATCGGCCTCGATGATCGCCATTCGCGAATCGAAGGTGGTGTTTGTCAGCCGCGCCAGCTTCGATGCGCTGGCGCTGGCCAAGCCGGAAATCTGCCGCCGCATCATGGTGCTGTTGACGCGCCGGTTGCGCGACGTCGACAACTCGCTCTTGGCCACGAGCTTCCTGTCGCTCAAGGGCCGGACCGCGCGCATATTGCTTGGGCTTGCCGACGCGTTCGGCGAGCATGTCGGTGCAGGCCGCATCGTCGTACGGCAGAAGGTCAGCCAGAGCGACCTCGCTGCCATGGCGGGCATCGCGCGAGAGAATGTCAGCCGCATCCTCAACGATTGGACGCGCCGCGCGCTGATCAGCCGTATCGCCGGCTATTACTGCATCGAAAAGCGGGCGATGCTCGAGCGCGAACTGGAAGGCTGAGCACGGGCGCCTTGGCGGACGTGTTCGACCGGCGTGCCCACAATGAGACCACATACACGTCGGTCCTATTGTTCGCGCTGTTCGCGGCGCTCGGAAGCTCGTGTTGGTGGCGCGGCGTCAAAAGTAAGCCGCTGGCGCTGCTCAGTTTTTGTTTGGTTTCGTGGTAGCGGGGGGCGGACTCGAACCGCCGACCTCCGGATTATGATTCCGCTGCTCTAACCAGCTGAGCTACCCCGCCATCGCAGAATTCGCCGGGGCGGCGCCAAAACCATCGCCGGCTGGCGGAGATTTAGGCCAACTCGGCCGGCTTTCCAAGGGGCTAGATTGGCCGAACGCAGCGACCGGCCACGCCGAAAGGTTCTCCTTTTGTGGGAATGCCCACTGCCCGGGGCCGCGCGGCGCCGTGACCGCAAACACAAGTGACAAACCTTCCCAATACAACTTGTAGCAGATAGCATGGCCCGCTCGCCAATTTGCGGGTTTGGCGGGCGGCAAGCGGGCGGGGCGTCCATGGCCGATAATCCCAGCAACTCCGAGCAATCGCCTCTATCGATCGAACAGGTGCTGCACGAAGAGGCCGAAGCGCTCAGCAGCGAGCACATTCGAGCAACGGAACGGTCGGCGCCGCGCCCTGGAGACCAGGAAGCGCAGAGGTCTCGCACATTCCTCAACGCGGACTCGCACCAGGGCGACATATCCGCCGACGAAGCCCACCGCCGCGAAGCGTTTTATCGCTGGCTCAACAGCCTCCATCGCGCCGCGCTGTGTTGTTCCGGCGGCGGCATTCGCAGCGCCACGTTCTGCCTCGGCGTCATCCAAGCGCTCGCCAGCCACGATGTCGCCTACGATCCTGACGATGCCGCTGCGGCGGAGCCGAAATTGCTGCCCCATGCACAGTCCGAGAACGAGCACGCGGCGCAGAAGGTAGCTCCGAAAAACTCTCTGCTCGGCCGTTTCCATTATCTGTCGACGGTGTCCGGCGGCGGCTATGTGGGCTCATGGCTGTCGTCGTGGCGAATGCACGATAATTTTGACGCCATCATCGGCAATCTCACCGGCCGGCCCAAAGGCGCCGATGTGGAGCCGCCGGAAATCTCATGGCTGCGCGCGTACAGCAATTATTTGACCCCGCGCATCGGCATCGGCTCGGCCGACACCTGGGCGGCGGTCGCCATCGTGGTGCGCAATCTGCTGCTCAATTGGCTCATCATTATTCCGGTCGTGTGCTGCGCAATCCTCGCCCTGAAAATGATCGCGGCGGTCGCGGTCGTGGCCGCGCACAATGACCATGACGCCTGGCCGATGTGTACGATCCTTGCCCTCGGCATCCTGTTCTTGATCGCCGCGCAGGCCTTCACCACGCGCCAGCGACCGCCGCGGCGCCCGCGCACGGAGAACGCACCGGCGTCAACGAACCTGCCCGACGATGAGGTGAAATGCATCCTTTGCCGGCGCACGAGCTTGCCCGAAGACTGTTGCTTCTATTTTCACCGCAACACTCCCGATCGGCGCGTTTGGCCGCACCGCGCCACCATCGACGATAAATGCTTCGTCGTTCGCGATCTGATATGGGCCGCACTGTCGGCCATAGCGGTTACGATCTTTTTCGCGTCGCACTATTTCTCCGCTCTGCTGACCCGGCTCCCCGACGGGGTGATCCTCGGTCTCACGGCCAAATTTGAACTTCCACTGCTGACAGCCGCCGCCGGCTTCGTGATTTACGCTATCGGCTGGATCGCGGGACGAACGAAATTCGATCGCGGCGACTGGCTTCTCTGGGCTGCATCCGGACTTATTTACGGGGCGTTGGTCGGTCTCGGCGCCTTCCTGTTCAATCTGCTCAATCCGGCTTCGTGCCCGGGCGTAACGTCGCGGTGCCTGGCACCGCTGCTCGTGGCAATCATCTTCGGCGTACCTTGGGTATTGCTGTCGCAACTCGTGGCCGACACCATTTTTGGCGGGTTGGTCAGCTATGAGCCGATGTCGGATTCCGATCGCGAGTGGCTCGGCCGCGCCGCCGGCTGGCTCGCGGCGTTCGCCATTGGCTGGGCAATTCTCGCCTTCCTGGTCTTTGCCGGCGGCTACTACATCGAGGATGCCGTCAATGCGTTTCACAAGACGATCATTGCCGCGGGCGGCATTGCCGGCATCGTCACTGCGCTGCTCGGAAAAAGCGCCTTGACGCCAGCGACATCGTCGAGCGGGGACCAGAACAGCTGGACGGCGCTGGCCTGCAACGTCGCCCTGGCGATCGCCGGCCCGATCTTTGCGGCCGTGCTGATCATCGTTCTTTCCGTCGTGATGGACAAACTCCTGCTCGGCAATTCGCTGATCGCGCTGTTGCTGAAAGTGCCGCCACCGATATGGTCCATCGTGATTTGGCTCGCGGTAGGCGGCGGCATTGCGTGGGCGATCGCTCGCATTGCATCCCGCAGTTTCAACATCAACCGCTTTTCCTTGCACGCGCTCTATCGGAACCGGCTCATCCGCGCCTATCTCGGCGCCTCGCGCCAGGAGCGGCACCCCGACAACTTCACCGGCCTCGACGACAAGGACAACGTTCGGATGCATGAATTATGGCCGCCGAAACGCGGCGGTAGCGTGCATTCGAACAGTCTGTTTCACGTCGTCAACATCGCCCTTAACGTCGTTTCGACCAAGCGATTGGCCTGGCAGGAGCGCAAGGCGGAATCGTTCACCGCCACCCCATTTCATTGCGGAAATGCCGATTTGGGATTCCGCCGCAGCAAATGGTATTGCGACGGCCCGCCAAACGCAGAGGCCGCGCACGATCCGAAGCGCCATTTCGGCATTGCGCTTGGCACCGCGATGGCCATCTCCGGCGCGGCAGTCAGCTCAAACATGGGCTATCACTCCTCGCCGTCGCTCTCCTTGCTGCTGACGCTGTTCAACGTGCGGCTCGGCTGGTGGCTGGGCAATCCCGGCGAGGCCGGCAACAAGGAAGACGCGTTTCGCCGCGAGGGACCGCGGTTGGCGGCTAAGCCGCTCTTTTATGAAGCGTTCGGTCAGACAACGGACACCAGCGCCTACGTATATCTGTCGGACGGCGGCCATTTCGAGAATCTCGGCCTCTACGAGATGGTCCGGCGGCGCTGCCGCTTCATCGTCGTCATCGACGCCGGCTGCGACCCCGACTTCGCTTTCGACGATCTCGGCAATGCGGTGCGGAAAATCTATATCGACCTCGGCGTGCGCATCGAGTTCGCGGAACTCGACAAGCTGCGCAACAGACCCTCGGACGCAGAGATCGAAGCGGCCGGCGCGGAGGGCATTCCATATTGCGCGATCGGCATCGTCCGTTATCTCGAGGCCGACGGCAATCCCGGCGGCGGCGCCCGCATCGGCGACGGCTACATTCTTTATATCAAGCCGGCCTTTCACGGCAGCGAAGCCGCCGGCATCCTGGCCTACGCCAAGGCCAACAAGGAATTTCCGCACGAACCAACGGCCGACCAGTGGTTCACCGAATCGCAGTTTGAAAGCTATCGCTCGCTTGGCTTTGAAATCGCCACCGATATTCTCAGGCGTGAAATCGTTCTCGATAAAGCGAGCGGGTTGAGGCTGCACGATCTTCTGCAAGGCTTGGAAGCCCCATAGACGATCGCGGCACCGCTCCTCACCCCCGCGCGAACCGGATCAGCGCGAAATGCCCGAATGGCGGCATCGGGCGGCGCTCGACCACGCGCATGTCGTGATGCCGCGCCGCCCAGGCGACAAGGCGTGCGAAGGGAAAATCCGGCTGCCAGCCGAGCCACTTTGCGAGCGGGGCGAAGAAGCGCTCCAAGGCTGCGCGCAGGCCGCCCTCGGCGCCCAGATGATTGAGCAGAATGATCTCCCCGCCGGGCCTGAGCACGCGCGCGAACTCGTCGAGCGTCGCCTCGGGATTGGGCACCACGGTGATGACGTAGAGCGCGACCACGACATCGAACGCGCCATCCTGAAAGCCGAGATGCTGCGCATCCATGACGGCGAAGCCGTCGATATTGGTCAGCCGGTGCTCCCGCGCGCGAGCCTTGGCCTTGCGCAACATCGGCACCGACAGATCGACGCCGGTAATGCGGTTGGTCCACCGGTATTCGGGCAGCGACAAGCCGGTGCCCACGCCGACTTCCAGGATGCGGCCGCCGATGCGCTCAGCCGCAGCGATTGCCGCCTTGCGACTCCGTTCGAAAACCGGTCCGAATACGAGATCGTAGATTGGCGCCCAGCGTCCATAGGCCTTTTCGATCGCCTCGTTGTCGAGTTGGCCCGCCATCGCGACCGTGTTCTTTTAGCGCCTTCGACCAAACTTTCGCGACCGTTCAGCGGGCAGTGGCCAACGCGGCCGCCGCGGCCTCGTTGACACGGGCGGAATTGGCAATCGCGACGGTGCTGGCGATAATGCCACCGCCGAGCACGCGGGGCTGACCATCAGCGGCATCGTAGAACACGCAGGCTTGGCCGGGCGAAACGCCATCCTCGCCGGCGATCAATTCGACTTCGATGCCGTCAGCGCCGTTACGCAGCCACGCCGGCTGCGGCGCCCGCGTCGAGCGCACCTTGACGAATACGTCGGGCCGGTTCTGCAGCGCCTCGTCGAGCGTGGCGTCGCCGAGCCAGTTCACCTCGCGCAGCCGGATGCGGCTGGTGCGCAATGCCTCGCGCGGACCGACGACGACGCGGCGCGTGGCAGCATCGAGCCGAACGACGTAGAGCGCAGAGCCGGTGGCGATGCCGAGCCCGCGGCGCTGGCCGACGGTGAAATGGATGATGCCGTCGTGCCGGCCGAGCACACGCCCGTTGAGATCGACAATCTCGCCTGGACCGGCCGCGCCCGGCTTGAGCCGCTCGATCACCTGCGCGTAATGCCCGGTCGGTACGAAGCAGATGTCCTGGCTGTCCTGCTTGTCGGCGACTGAAAGCCCGAAGCGGCGCGCCAGTTCGCGCGTCTCCGCCTTGGTCCGGTCGCCAAGCGGAAAGCGCAGCAGGTCGAGCTGCGCGCGCGTGGTGGCGAACAGAAAATAACTCTGGTCGCGCTCCGCCTCGCGCGCGCGAAACAGCGCGCGGCCGCCGCCCGGCAGCGCCCGCGAGGCGACGTAGTGTCCCGTCGCCAACACTTTGGCGCCCAACTCGCGGGCGGTTTCCAGAAGATCGCGAAACTTGATCGACTGATTGCACTCGACGCACGGCACCGGCGTCTCACCGGCGACGTAGCTTTCGGCGAAGCGGTCGATGACCGCCTCCTTGAAGCGGCTTTCGTAGTCGAGCACGTAATGCGGAATGCCGATGCGCTCGGCGACGGCGCGCGCATCGTGGATATCGCGGCCGGCGCAGCACGCGCCCTTACGGTGCGTCGCCGCGCCGTGATCGTAAAGCTGCAGCGTGATGCCGACGACGTCGTAGCCGGCATCGGCAAGCAGAGCCGCGGTCACCGAGGAATCGACGCCGCCCGACATGGCGACGACGACGCGCGTATCGGATGGACGGCCGTCGATATCGAGATCGTTGGACATTGCGGCGCGGATAAGCTCCCTGGCCCCGCGGCGCCGGCGGCGCACCATTACGGCAGCGGGTCACTCCTAGAAGCTCATACTATAAGTGGCGCGCGTCACCTCCGCTATGGCCGCCCCGCAGGGACTGTGCCCGCCGCAACCGGCAGCAAACGCCATTGCGACACGGCGCGGCGGCAATATTTGCCGGGCGGCGCCGCCCGCAATTTTGCGCAGCACCCGGCGCGTTCGACCCAACCTCTTGAATTTAGCCGCTTTCCATTAACCGCCGGCGCTGGCCCGTCGGTTGCAAGCCAATTCCCGCGTGGCCGTCGCCTGGGAGTGCCGCAGTGTCGAGTACGCCGAGTATCACGTCAGATGCCAGTGCCGCGTCTGCGCTGCAGATGCAGCGCTCACAGGCAAACGCGGCCAATCAACAGACGGACTCGCAGCCTTTTGCCGATCTTCTGGATGCCGCGGGAACGCAGCCGCCTTCAACCAATGCGCCGGCCGCTCCACCGCCTTCCGCCGGGGCCGCCCCCGCAAGCACCAACGCGGCCACGCCCGTGACGCCCAATCGGAACTCTTCGGCCGCTGGTACGGCAACAACCGGAAGCGGCAGCGCGCCAGCCGGCACAGGCTCGGGAACGAGCACAGGCTCGGGAACGAGCACAGGCGCCACCGGGAAAGCCGGCGCATCAGCCGGTCGGACGGGGAAGATCGCATCCAACCAGGCAGCGGCAGCGAGCGGCGGGCGTGATCAGGCCCAGGCCGCCGACGGTTCGACATCGCCCACCGGTTCCGACAGCGCCACCGGAAGTCCGGGATCCGGCGGCACAGCGGAAACCTCAAATCCGAACGATCCGGCGGCGCAGCAGAATTCCTCCGACGCTGCGACCCCGGACCCGCAGTCCCTGGCGGCCGAGATTGACAGTGCGCTCAATCGTACTGGCCCAAACGGCGCCCCGGCAGCGGATGGCAAGCCAGCCGCTGATGGAACCGGCAAAGCCACGGACGCATCCGGCAAGGATGCCGCCGGCGGCAACGCGGCCACCGCTTCGCCTGCGGACGGGAGCCAAACGCAGCCTCAGGGAAATCAGCAACAGGGGGCGGCACAGCAAATAGCCGCCAACGCCGCCCAACCGGTTGCGGCGGCGCTCGTGCTCAGCACGGCTGCGGACATGCCCGCAACCGCCGCCGCGACAACCGCGATTGATCCGCGCGGAAGCTCACGCGGCAAGGTGGGCGCCATTTCCGGCGGCGCAGCGAACGCCGCGGCGCAGGGCGCTAAAGATTCCTCGGCACCGGGCGCACCGCCCGCAGCCCCCGCCACAGACGGCTCGTCGTCGCAGACCAATCAGGCCCAGACAAGCGATAGTTCTGCATCCACCAGCCAAAGCGCCGCGGCCAATTCGACGAGCACCGGACCGTCCGGCGATCCGGCATCGTCAACCGGCAATGCACAACAGCCACAGACCCAAGCGCAGCCAGCCGGCACCCCGGCAGCCGCATTCACCCTCGCGTCCGGCAGCGCGCAGAGCGGCGGCGAGCGCGCCGGACAGGTGAGCAACGGCACCAGTGCAGCAGCGGCTTCGGGCGCGGCCGGACAGGCGACCGGATCGGCGGCCAATACCGGCGTAACGCCAAACGCAATGGCGAATTCCGTTCAGACGGCGAATACGGTGGCGAACGCAGCGGCCACGCCGGTGACGCCCGACGCCACCGCCATTCCCATCGCCGGGCTTGGCGTCACCATCGCCTCGCGGGCCCGTGCCGGCTCCAACCAATTTGATATTCGCCTCGATCCCCCGGAGCTCGGCCGTATCGACGTGCGCCTAGACGTCGACCGCAACGGCCAGGTTACATCGCACGTCACTGTCGACCGGGCCGATACACTGCAACTCTTGCAGAGCCAGCAGCCGCAGTTGCAGCGCGCGCTCGAACAGGCGGGTTTGACGACGACCAACAATGGTCTGCAATTCACGCTGCGCGACCAATCCTTCGCCGGGCAGAACGGCGCCGGGGGCAACGGCGGCCAGCAGCCGGCGTCGCAGCTTGTCATTCCAGACTCGCAGCTTGGTCCGGTCGATACCGCACAGATCTATTCCCGTTGGAATCTCCGCGGCGGCCTCGATATCCGCGTATGAACGCACAGGCGTGAGGGCGAACCATGACGACGGCCACACCTGCAACGACTTCGACAAATTCGACCACATCCACCACGCAGGCCGCCGGCACTGCCGGCGCGCAGCAGATCGCCGGCAACTTTAATGAGTTCCTGCAGCTTCTGACCACACAGCTGCAAAATCAGGATCCGCTCGACCCGCTTGATACCAATCAGTTCACTCAGCAACTGGTCGAATTCGCGTCGGTTCAGCAGCAGGTCGACATGAATAGCAACATGCAAACGCTGATTTCGCTGCAGCAGACCACGGCGGCGACTCAGGCGCTGCAACTCATCGGTTCGAACGTCACCCTGAACGGCAACAGCGCAAACCTTTCGAATGCCACCGGCAACCCGGCGACGTGGAATTTGAACGCGTCCGCGGTCGGCACCGCCGCCATCACGATCACCGACTCATCGGGTCAGACTGCCTATACGGGCACGACGACGCTCAATGCCGGCAGCCAGACCTACACCTGGAACGGCCAAGGCAATAACGGCGTGACGTGGCCGGACGGCTCCTACACCATCGCGGTTACCGGCACCGGAGCCAGCGGTCAGGCGATCACGGTGGCGAGTCAGGTGTCGGGCACCGTGAGCGCGGTGAACATGAGCGCGACTCCGCCGACACTCACCGTCAACGGACAAAGCTATCCGATCAGTTCGATCCAATCAGTCGGCAGCGGCGGCAGCGGCCTTGTCGGCAGCGTCAGCAGCCTTAATAGCACCATCAGCAGTCTCAACAGCTCGATCAGCAGCTTGATGCAGCTGCTCTAGTCTTACTGCGTCACAACTTTTGACGTCTACCTTGTGCTGAGATTTGCCCGACGCAGCAAGGACATCGTGACAGCGTTGCGACGAGAGCGACGATCAATCTCCGTCGGATAGTTGCGATGGAATTCGGAACGTGGCGCTCAGGCCGCAATGGCGGACCCTCTGGGCCGATAAGTTTCGGGAAATTGTAATTTCCGTGAACAACCGGGGGGAACGAGTTCCTGAGGGGGGAATCGTCTCCCGCTCGGAGATCAGGAATCCATAGGCCGCGATGCATAGCGTTGCGTGATGATGGAAGCCGCGCCATCCGCGCCCTTCGAAGTGGCCGAGGCCAACCTCCTGTTTGAGTTCCTGGTAATCGCGTTCGATGCGCCAGCGCAGTTTGGCGGTATCGACGAGTTGAGCGAACGCGATGTTCGCCGGAAGCGTTGAGAACCAATATTTTGTCGGCGCATCTTCGCCGTCTGGCCACTCGATCAGCAGCCACTCGTCTGGTCGACTTTCAGCCAGCCAATAATCTCGATGCGCGGCACGAACGCGCACACGGGCAAAGCGTGAGGATAACGGCTCTGCCGAGGCTTCCCGCCACGTGATCTTGCACCAAGCCTCTGACGGCAGGGCAAACGCAAGCTTCTTGACCGATATCGGTCGGTGCTTGCCGTCACGCCGCAACAGCTTTGGACGTCGCCCGTGGCCCGACCATTTCTTTGGTGGCCACGGCCCAGTGCCCGGCCCCCATACCGATGTTTGTGGCATGATGCCGGCTACATAGCTCAATCCGAGCGCTGTGATGTTGGCACGCAAATCGGTGTCCGCGCCATAGCCGGCATCCATCAGCACCACACCGCGCGGTAGGGCAGCCGCGCAGGCCCATCGCAATTGATCGAGCGCGATTGCCGGCTTGGTTTTGAAGGTAACTTCCTTGGGTACACCCGCTTTGCGCCGACGTGGACGGTCCGTCGCCCATTCCTTCGGCAGATAGAGGCGATAGGCTGCTGGCAAGCTCGCATGATGATTGGCAATCGAAAGCGTTACTGCGATCTGACAATTGTCTTGCTTGCCAAGCTCACCGCAATATTGACGCCCGACCCCAACCGAATGCCGTCCCTTCTTGGGAAAGCCCGTGTCATCAATGATCCAGGCTTCGATCGGCCCGTGGCGTTCCATCTCCGGCAGCACCATTTCGCGCACCTTGGCCAAAACCTTCTCGTCGGACCAGTTGCCTTCACCAACAAAATGCAACAGCGACTGATGTTGGGCCGCGGTCCGTTCAGGCGCCGTAATCGCGGCCATCGGCTCGACGCTCTTGCGCTCGCAAGGCATCATCAGCCCTACGCAATAATCCCGAAGCGGTTTGGCTCGGTCCGCGTGTCCAATCGCGCTCGTCAGACCATCGATATACCCCGAAAACCGCGATGCAGCTTCACCTGATTTTGGCAGATCCATCTCAGCCCCTCCACATGCTGAAAAGTGAACCTTGCCAAATACATGAGTCTCATCGGAAAAAGATGCGACCTACTGACTCAGTAAGACTAGCAGGCTGCTGAGAAACTATCTCGACTGCGAGGTCCGATCGTGATTCCGTCGTTTTGAAGCGACGGAGGCGATTTGCCATGCGTGGCGAGGAACGAAGATCGGAAGGGCTTTTTTCGTATCTGCGGTTGGAGGATCGGATCGCCAAGGATCATCCGCTGCGGGCGATCCTGGCGCTGGTGAACGAGGCGCTTGCGGGGCTGTCGAAGCGGTTCGACGCGCTTTACTCGCAGATCGGACGGCCGTCGATCCCACCCGAGTATCTGCTACGGGCGACGCTGTTGCAGGCGTTCTTCACGGTACGCTCGGAACGCCAATTGATGGAGCAAATCGATTATAATCTTTTGTTCCGCTGGTTCGTCGGACTTTCGATGGACGATGCGGTCTGGGACCCGACGGTGTTCACGAAGAACCGCGACCGGCTGCTTGAGGCGGACGTGGCGCGCGATTTTCTGGCAAGCCTGTTGGCGCTGCCGAAGGTGATGCAGCTGCTGTCAAGCGATCACTTCTCGGTGGACGGAACGCTGCTGGATGCTTGGGCATCGATGAAGAGCTTCCGCCCCAAGGACGGTTCGGGCTCGCCACCCGAGGGCGGGCGCAACGCCGAACGCAACTTCCACAAGGAGAAGCGCTCAAACGAGACCCATAGCAGCACCACCGATCCCGACGCCAAGCTCTATCGCAAGGGCGACGGACAGGAGAGCCGACTGTGCTACATGGGCCACGTTCTGATGGAGAACCGCAACGGGCTCGCCGTCACCGGCGATGTCACGCAGGCGACCGGCACCGCGGAACGCGCCACCGCCCTCGACCTGATCGACGGCCACCGGTCTGGCAAACGGCGGATCACTGTCGGCGGCGACAAGGGCTTCGATGTCGAGAGCTTCGCGCAGGCCTTGCGTGAGCGCAAAGTCACGCCTCACGTCGCCATCGACGGCCATCGGACCAAGACCGGAAAGCGGCGCAAGACCGCCATCGATCAACGCACGCTACGCCATCCCGGCTATGCCATCAGTCAGCGTTGCCGCAAACGCATCGAAGAAATATTCGGCTGGATCAAGACCACGGGCGGCGTCGCTCAGGTCAAGGTTCGCGGCCTCGACAAAGTGCGGGCCGTCTTCTTGTTCGCCATCGTCGCCTACGATCTGGTGCGAATACCCAAGCTGCTGGGGGCGACATGAGCCGCCTTACGGCGACCGCCCGCGCCAGCGACTGGCGAACCGTTGCGATCGGCCCCATCAACCGCGAAATCGCCTTCCAATCCGGCACCCAACAAAAGTTCAAATCGCCTCGATGGCGACTTTTTCAGCAGCCTGCTAGCGATTACCGCCGCGCGACGCTGTCCGGCATCGCACCGCCTCCCGCCGCGTACCACTTTCAGCAAAAGCCGGTAATCGGGCGTTACGCTTAGCCAAATTTTAAGCCGCGCTGCGTAAAGTGCCCGTCTGTAGCGTTGTCGAGTGTGTGAGAGTGATTATGACTGAACCTCATCGCCCGAGGGTCAAATATGTCATCGGGCCGGACGGTTCCCCCCTGACGATTGCCGATTTGCCGGCACCAGGGACAAAGCGCTGGGTCATCCGGCGCAAGGCGGAAGTCGTGGCAGCGGTCCGCGGTGGATTGCTGTCGCTGGAAGAAGCCTGCAGCCGCTACACGCTGACGGTGGAGGAATTCCTCTCCTGGCAGTACTCGATCGATCAGCACGGCCTTGCTGGCCTGCGCACCACCCGCATCCAGCAGTATCGGCAGTAACGGCGCCCTGACCTCCTGACGAGCCGTCAACGCCGGCAGCGTTCGCCGGCGCTTGATTTGCACGCCCGCAAACGATGGCCGGCGTGGCGTTCCATGCCGCGCGGTAGTAATTTGGTAGCGTTTTGCGTGCGGCGAGGGCCGGAATTAACCGGACGCTAACCATCCACCGGGCAAATCTTGCCGAGCGCATAGCGTCGCTTCGGATGAGGCCCGGTGCAAAATCTGCTGGAGTTCGCCAAGACCATCGGCGCCCCGCGTATCGCGGCCATGGGCGCCGTCACGCTGGCGCTGGTCGGCTTCTTCACATTTCTCATCCTGCGGGTGACCGCACCCGACATGATGCCGCTATTCACCGACCTGACGCTCGACGACTCCGCCGCGATCGTCAAACAGCTCGACCGCGAAGGAATTGCGTACGAGCTGCGCGACAACGGCAACGTGATTCTGGTGCCCAAGGATCGCGTCGCCCGGCTGCGGATGGAGCTCGCTCAGAGCGGCCTGCCCAAGGGCGGCAGCATCGGCTACGAGATTTTCGACAAGTCGGACGCGCTCGGCACCACCAGCTTCGTGCAGAACATCAATGCGGTGCGCGCGCTCGAAGGCGAGCTCGAGCGTACCATCCGCACGCTGGACAGCGTCCAGGACGCGCGCGTGCATCTGGTGATTCCGGAACGCCCGCTGTTTTCGCGCGACAAGGTCGAACCGTCCGCCTCCATCGTGCTGCGGGTCCGCGGCTCGCTTGAACCGGGGCAGGTGCGCGCCATCCGTCATCTCGTCGCCACGGCGGTCAACGGCCTGCGACCGCAGCGCATTTCCGTCGTCGACGAGACCGGCCGCCTGTTGGCGGACGGGGCGGATGACGATCCGACCGGCAGCACCGCCATCGACGAACGGCAGATCGCGCTGGAAAGCCGGCTGCGCAAGCAGGTCGAGGGGATCGTCAATTCAGTGGTCGGGCCGGGCCACGCCAGGGTCCAGGTCAACGCCGATTTCGATTTCAACCGCATCACCGAAACCTCGGATAAATACGATCCCGACGGCCGCGTGGTACGCTCCAGCCAGACGCGCGAAGAATCCTCGGCGACCAGCCAAGGCAACAATGAAGTCACGGTCGGCAATCAGATACCCCAGGGCCAGCAGACCCAAGCCCAACAGGGTGGCAGCCCGCAGCCCCACGACCAGAGCAAAAAGACCGAGGAAATCGTCAACTATGAGATTTCCAAGACCACCAAGACCGAAGTAACCGAGCCCGGCCGGGTCAAGCGCGTCTCGGTCGCGGTCGTGGTCGACGGCAGCTACAGCAGGAACGACAAGGGCGAGATCGTCTACAAGCCGCGCAGCAAGGAAGAGATCGATCAGATCGCGGCGCTGGTGCGCTCGGCGATCGGCTTCGACCAGAAGCGCGGCGACCAGGTTGAAGTCGCCAATCTGCGCTTCGCCGAACCGCCCGCGCAGCCGATCACGGCGCCGACCGGGTGGCTGTCCGCGCTGCAATTCTCCAAGGACGACATCATGCGGGCCATCGAAATGGTCGTTATGGGCCTGCTCGCCTTTGCCGTCCTGCTGCTGGTCGTGCGGCCGCTGGTGCGGCGCATCCTGGCGCCGATGGAGGGCGCCATGCCGGCACTGCTGCCCAGCGCCGCGCCGAATGAGACCGCGGCTATTGAAGCCGCCGCCGGCGCAGGCACTACGAGCACCGGGCCGACGTTTAGCGCCGAGCCGAGTGAGACCTCGAAGATGATCGACCTCGCCCAGGTGCAGGGCCAGGTTCATGCCCAGTCGGTGCAGAAGGTCGGCGAGATTGCCGACAAGAATCCGCGCGAAACCGTCTCCATCATTCGTCAATGGCTGCATGAGAGCGCCAGCGCCTGAGTAACGCCATGGCTTCGCACCACCAGCCCAAGCCCGATGACGCCGCCCACCGCGAGATTACCAACGCGCTGGCGAGTCTTGCGGGCCACACCAATGCCCCGCCGCCCACGCGCAAGCTGACCGGACCCGAGCGCGTCGCGGTGCTGATGCTGGCGCTCGGCGAGCAACACGGCTCCAAAATCTGGAGCATGCTCGACGACGACGAACTGCGGACGATTTCGATCGTAATGTCGACGATCGGCACCATCGACGCCGAGCTGGTCGAGAACCTGCTGCTCGAATTCGTCTCGCGCATGTCGGCGTCGGGCGCCCTGATGGGCAACTACGACGCGACCGAGCGGCTATTGCAACAATACCTGCCGCCGGAGCGGGTCGGCAACATCATGGACGAAATCCGCGGTCCGGCCGGCCGCAACATGTGGGAAAAGCTCTCCAACGTCCAGGAAGAGGTGCTCGCCAATTATCTGAAGAATGAATATCCGCAGACCGTCGCGGTGGTGCTGTCGAAGATCGGGCCGGAGCACGCCGCCAAGATTTTGGCGATTTTGCCGGAGGAGCTGGCGCTCGACGTCATCAACCGCATGCTGCGCATGGAGGCCGTGCAGAAGGAAGTGCTGGAGCGGGTCGAACAGACGCTGCGCACCGAGTTCATGTCGAACCTGTCGCAGACGCGGCGGCGCGACGCCCACGAAGTGATGGCGGAAATCTTCAACAATTTCGACCGGCAGACCGAGACGCGCTTCCTGACCTCGCTCGAAGAAGAGAACCGCGAGGCCGCCGAACGCATCAAGACGCTGATGTTCACGTTCGACGACCTGACCAAGCTCGACACAGCCTCGACGCAGACGCTGATGCGCCATGTCGAAAAGGACAAGCTGGCGATCGCGCTCAAGGGCGCGGCCGAGCCGGTGCGCCAGTTCTTCCTGTCCAACATGTCGACCCGCGCCGCCAAGATGCTGACCGACGACATGCAGGCGATGGGCCCGGTGCGGCTGCGCGAGGTCGACGAAGCGCAGGCGCTCTTGGTCAATCTCGCCAAGGACCTGGCCGCCAAGGGCGAGATCGTCATCTCCAAGAGCCGTGGCGAAGAAGAGCTGATTTACTGAGGCGTACAATGGGGCGACAGAGAACCACTTTCCGTCATTCCGGGGCGCGCCGAAGGCGCGAACCCGCAATCCATATCCACGAAACTCGCGGCGCCTCTCGATGGGAGAATAGTCGGCCCGCGCTGCGGCTATGGATTCCGGCTCTCGCTGCGCCCGACCGGAATGACGGTTGGGGATCATGACCATGGGCGCGCCAACCAAATTTCTGTTCGATGTCGACTTTGCGCGCGGAGCCGAGCGCAAGCAGACGATCGCGCCTGCCGAGCACGCCCAAAAGGTTGCCGAGGCCGAGAAAGCCGCGCATGCGCGCGGCTATGCGGCCGCCCAGACCGACGCCAAAGTGGAATCGGATCGCCGCATTGCCGCGGCGCTGGAGCGCATCGCCCAGGGCATTGCCGCCGGCAATGCCGCCCTCCAGACCATCGAGACGCGGCTCGAAAGCGAAGCGGTGGAGGTCGCGGTCGCGGTCGGGCGCAAGCTCGCTCCCGCGCTCATGGCGCACGAGCCGTTCGCCGAAATCGCCGCGCTGGCAAGCGAATGCTTCCGCCAGCTGGTGGCAACGCCGCACATCGCCGTGCGTGTCAACGACGCTCTGTACTCGGTCACGCAGGAAAAACTCGGCGACATCGTGCGATCGCGCGGCTTCGAAGGCCGCCTGGTCGTGCTCGCTGAAAGCGACATCGCGCTTGGCGATTGCCGCATCGAATGGGCGGACGGCGGCATCAATCGCGACACTGCCGCGGCCGACGCAGAAATCGGCAAGGCGGTTACGGGCTATCTCACCGCCCGCAGCAGTTTTGCCAACACACAGAACAATGAGGAGGTGCGTAAATGAGCGACGATGGCAAGGTCGCGCTGCCCGATCTGGAAAACGGCAACGCGCAGGCCGAGCCGCCGCTGGCGGCCGAGGCTGATGGACCGACCGCACGGCTTGCGTCCGACCTGGAAGCGGTGTTCGACGTCCCCGTTCAAGTCTCGGCGGTGCTGGGGCGGGCCCGCATGGAGATCGGCAACTTGCTCAAGCTCGGCCCCGGCACGGTGCTCGAACTCGACCGCAAGGTCGGCGAGGCGATCGATATCTATGTCAACAACCGCCTCGTCGCCCGCGGCGAGGTGGTGCTGGTGGAAGAAAAGCTCGGCGTGACCATGACCGAAATCATCAGGGCGGAGCGATAAGCAGATGTTGGGGGCACAGGGGCACCGGGGAGAATTTTCATGCGCCTTTTGATCATTGGCACGCTCAACGGCCAGCTCACGACGGCGACCAAGCTGGCGATGGATAAGGGCGCCACCGTCACGCACGCCGCCGACAACACCCAGGCGCTCGCCGTGCTGCGCGCTGGGCGCGGCGCCGATTTGCTGCTGGTCGATGTCGCCATCGATATTCGCGCGCTGGTGCGCGGGCTCGAAGCCGAACATATCCACGCCCCGATCGTCGCCTGCGGCACCGCCACCGACGCGCGCGCGGCGGTCGCCGCCATCCATGCCGGCGCCAAGGAATACATCCCGCTGCCGCCCGATGCGGAATTGATCGCCGCCGTGCTTGCGGCGGTCGCCGATGACAGCCGCGAACTGATCTACCGCGACGACGCCATGGCGCGCGTGGTCAAGCTCGCCCAGCAGGTGGCGCCGAGCGACGCTTCCGTGATGATCACCGGCGATTCGGGGACCGGCAAGGAAGTGCTCGCCCGCTATGTGCATTCCCGCTCCGGCCGGGCCAAGAAGCCGCTGATCTGCGTGAATTGCGCAGCGGTGCCGGAGCAGCTTCTGGAATCCGAGCTGTTCGGCCACGAGAAGGGCGCGTTCACCGGCGCCGTGGCGCGGCGCATCGGCAAATTCGAAGAGGCCAACGGCTCGACGTTGCTGCTCGACGAAATTTCCGAGATGGAGGTGCGGCTGCAAGCCAAGCTGCTGCGCGCCATCCAGGAGCGGGTGATCGACCGCGTCGGCGGCACCCGGCCGGTTCCGATCGACATTCGCATCATCGCCACGTCCAACCGCAACCTCGCCGAGGCCGTACGCGAAGGCACATTCCGCGAAGACCTCCTGTTCCGGCTCAACGTGGTGAATCTGAAAATCCCGCCGCTGCGGGAACGGCCAGCCGACGTGCTCGAACTCGCCGACTTTTTCGTGAAGAAATACGCAGCGGCAAATGCCGCACCGGCGCGGCCGTTGTCGGCTGAGGCGCGGCGCACGCTCTCGATCAACTATTGGCCCGGCAACGTGCGCGAACTGGAAAACACCATGCATCGCGCCGTGCTGATGGCGAGCGGCGCCGAGATCGGGCCCGAGGCGATCCTTGCGCCAGACGGCGCGCGCCTCGATCAGCAGCGTGGCGGCGCCGCGGTGGCGCATGCCGCGTTCGCCGCCGAACAGGTGTCGCGCGCGCTGGTCGGCCGCACCGTGGCCGAGGTCGAGCGCGATCTCATCCTGGAGACGCTCAAGCATTGCCTCGGCAACCGGACACACGCCGCCAACGTACTCGGCATCTCGATCCGTACACTGCGCAACAAGCTCAACGAATACGCCGCCGACGGCCTGCCCGTGCCGCCACCAGGCGGCGGCGAACGATTGGCGCTGGCGTAATCCGTTGCATTGCCGCTGTCCTTGCTGACTTTCGTCGCGGGCCGGGCGCCTGTATAGGTGCGCGGATGAAAGACAGAAGACGCCGTCACTTCGTCACCATCACGGCCGGCGCGCTTGCGCTGCCGGCTGTGCTCCGCAATGCTTACGCGGATACCTACCCGTCGCGGCCGATTCATCTCTTAGTCGGTTTTCCGCCGGGCGGAACCGCCGACATCATCGCGCGGCTGATCGGGCAGGCTCTCGGCGAGCGCCTCGGGCGGACCTTCGTGGTCGAAAACCGTGGCTCCGCCGCGCAACAGATAGCCGCCGACACGGTGGTGAAAGCCGCACCCGACGGCTATACGCTGTTGATGCTGGCCAATCCGAACGTCATCAACGCGGTGATCAATCCGGACATCAGCTTCTCGTTCACCCACGATCTTGCGCCGATCGGCGGCATCGCATCGGACCCCGCGATCCTGGTGGTGAACCCCAAACTGCCGGTCAAAACCGTCCCGGAACTGATCGCCTACGCCAAGGCCAACCCGGGCAAGCTCAACATGGCGTCCGGCGGCGTCGGCTCGATGCCGCATCTGGCCGGCGAGCTGTTCAAGATGCTGACCGGCATCAACATGCTGCACGTGCCGTATCGCGGCGACGCGCCCGCCGTCACCGACATGCTGGCGGGACAGGACCAGGTCATGTTCGACATGGTAATCCTGGCGCAGGGCCACGTTCGCTACGGGGAATTGCGCGGCCTTGCGGTGACGAGCACCAAGCCGCTGGCACTGTTCCCCGACCTGCCGCCGATCGCCAATTTCGTGCCCGGCTACGAGGCCTTCGCCTGGCAGGGCCTGATGGCGCCAAAAGGCACCCCGCCGGAGATCGTCAACAAGCTCAACACCGAGCTCAACGCCGCGCTCGCCGATCCCAAGATCCAGAAGCGTCTGGCCGACCTTGGCGGCATCCCGATGCCGATGACGCCTGCCGAATTCAGCAAGCTGATCGTCGACGAGATGCAAAAATGGGACAAGGTCATCAAGTTCGCCAACATCAAGCCGCACTGAACGGCGCGCCGCAGCGGACCGTTCCGGCTTCGATGGGGAGGAAAATGAATCTCGCGCGCCGACGGTTCCTGCACTTGGCCGTAAGCACGGCGGCGCTGCCCGCATTGGCGCGCGGCGCAGCGGCCGAAACCTATCCAGGCCGTCCGGTAAAATTGATCGTCGGACTGCCAGCGGGCGGCGCGCCCGATATTTATGCTCGGCTGATTGCGGACTGGTTGTCAGAGCGATTGCATCAGCCGTTCGTGGTCGAAAACCGGCCGGGGGCGAGCGGCAATATCGCGACCGAAGCCGTGATCAGAGCGGCGCCGGACGGCTACACGCTGCTCATCGTCATCGCCCCCAACGTCATCAACCCGACGCTCAATCCGCACCTCAAGTTCAATTTCATTCACGATACCACGCCGGTGGCGAGCATCGGCGGTTCGCCGTTCATTCTGGTGGTCAATCCTTCCGTCCCCGCCAAGACGGTTCCGGAATTCATCGCCTACGCCAAGGCCAATCCCGGCAAGGTCAACATCGCCGTGACCGACCTTGGCAGCGTGACGCGCATGGCCGCGGAGCTGTTCAAGATGATGGCCGGCGTCGACCTCGTTATCGTCCCGCATGTCGGCGAGACGGCCGCACTGACCGACCTGCTCAGCAATCAGGTGCAGGTCATGTTCGATCCGATTCCGTCGGCGCTCGGCTATGTGCACAACGGCCAATTACGCGCCTTGGCGGTGACGGCGGCGAAGCCGGTGGCCTCATTTCCGGGCGTGCCGCCGGTGGCGCAATTCCTGCCAGGCTATGAGGCGCTCGGCATCACCGGCATCGTTGCGCCGCGCGGCACGCCTGCCGACATCGTCGCGACGCTCAACACGGCGATCAATGCGTGCCTCGCCGATCCCAAAATTCAGCGACGGTTCGCAGCCCTCGGCAGCACGACGCGAACGAGCTCGCCCGCGGAATTCGGCGCCATCATCGCCTCAGAGACCGAGAAATGGGCAAAGGTGATCCGGTTTGCGCACATCAAGACGGAATGAGCGCATCGTAGCCGTCGCTCCGGGGCGCGGCTGCTTGAGCGCGGTCCCGGAATGACTGTCACTTCGTCGCGTCGCCGCCATCGACCATGATGGTCTCGACCTCGCCGGCGCCATTGGCGCGCCGGAACGCGGCGGCCTTGTTGTATTCGTCCGATTGAAAGCAGGCGACCCCCTGCTCGAAGTTCGGAAACTCGATCACCACGAAGCGGGTGAATTTCTGCGGCCCTTCCATGATCTGAAATCGTCCGCCGCGCGCCAGCACTTTGCCGCCATGCTTGGCGATGATGGCCGGCACCAGGTCGGTATACTTTTTGTATTCGACCGGATCGTTGATCTTCGAGCGTGCGACCCAATAGGCGGGCATTGACCGTTCCTCCCTATCGTCATTCCGGGGCGCGGCTGTAAGCCGCGAGCCCGGAATCCATATTCGCTGACCTGTGATTATGGATTCCGGACTTGCCGCTGCGCGGCAATCCGGAATGACCTAGCAGAGAACACGGCATTACGTCTCGGCGAACAAACCGCGCAGCATCGCGGCGGCGCCGGTGCGCGGCTTTGCGGCCGGTTTCGCGCCTGCTATGCGGCGGCCCAGCATGCTGACGAAATGCGCTTTGGCCATCGGCTTGGCGAACAGATAGCCTTGGCCGATGTCGCAGCCGATGCCCTGCAGCTTGTGGGCCTCGTGCGTCGTTTCGATGCCCTCGGCTACTGTTTTCAGCTCGAAGCGCTTGGCGAGTTCGACGATGGTCTCGCACAGCCCGCCGTTGACCTTGTCGGCGTGGCAATTGGTGACGTAGGAACGGTCGATCTTCAGCTCGCTGAACGGCAATTGCCGCAACCGCGCCAGCGATGAATAGCCGGCGCCGAAATCGTCGAGCGCCAGCGAGCAGTTGAGGGCGCGCAGTTCATCGGCCACTTCCTGCGCGATCGCAAGATCGTGCATGACCTCGTCTTCGGTCACTTCGAGAATGAGGCCCGGCCAGGTCTCGGCCGCCGGCCGCTGTTCGCGCAGCATCTTGGCGATCGGCAGCTTGACGAAGGCCGACGCCGGCACATTGACTGAGAGCTTCAGGGTCACGCCCTGCTCGGCGCAGTCCTCGAAATCGCGAAGCGCGGTGAGAATGACGCGTTCGGTGAGCGCCAGCATGTCGGCCTCGGCAGCGCCGGGCAGAAAGGCACCGGGGCTGATCATGCTGCCGTCGGGACGCCGGGCGCGCACCAAAGCTTCGGCGCCGACCAGATAACGCCCGCGCAAATCGATCTTGGGCTGATACCAAAGCTCGAACCAATCGAGCCGCAATATGTCGGCAAGCGTCACCTTGCCGGACGGCAGTTCCGGCTCGACGCGTTTCGCTGCGAACAGCTTTTGCAGCACAGGCAACATAACGGTCCGAGATCACCGATACGTGCAAGTTATGACGGAGAGTTCTCAGTCGGGTCCGTTAATGCGGCATTGTCGAGGCGGATCATGCTTGGCGTTCGGTAAGCGGCGCGATGCGAATTTTCGCGCCGGCGGTGATAGAGCCTTAAGTAACAGGATCCACGACCCTATGGCGGCTGCCGGCTTCACTCGGTTGCTGAGTGCGGTCGTCCAGGGAGACCGGCCGGACATGCAGAAATTTAAGGCCACAATCGACAAGCAAGCGTCGGCCAAATGGCGATTAAGCGCTATTGCGCGCAATATTCCCACCTGCGCCGTCCAATGCCGGAAGCAATAACCCGTGCTACTTCCGCCGGCGTCTTGCCGAGGCCGCCACAATTGGCGGCCTCGTTATAGTCGCAGGCATGACGTCGCCACTTTTGCTAAGCCATGCGCTGGAGCCAGATCGGCCTCGGTGAGGGGGAGGAGGAGGAAAAATGTCTTGGGTTACTCTACTCGGCTACGCCGCCTCGGCAGCCGTCCTCGCGACGTTCTGTATGAACACCATGATTCCACTGCGAGTTATCGCCCTCGCCAGCAATGTGCTGTTCATGGCCTACGGTTATGCCGACCACCTTTACCCGGTGTTCTTCCTGCACGCGATCCTCCTGCCGGTGAACACGCTGCGCCTGGTGCAATTCTATCGGCTGGTGCGCGAGATGCGTGAAGCGCCGCGCAAAGACCTCTCGGTCCAAACCCTGCTGCCGTATATGACGCGGCGAAAATTCGGCGCCGGCGAAGCGCTGGTGCGCAAAGGCGAGCGGGCAGACCGGCTTTATTACCTGGTGGACGGCGAAATCGAGGTCATCGAATTCAGCAAGGTGCTCCATCCGGGCGTGATGGTCGGCGAAATTGGCGTGTTTGCGCCAAATCAACGGCGCACCGCGACCATCGTATGCCGGACCGATTGCAGCGTGCTCGAACTGACGGAGAGCAAGGCGAAGCAGCTTTATTTTCAGGATCGCTCGTTCGGATTTGCGGTGTTGCAACTCATCATCGCGCGTCTGGCCGAAGACACCGAACGCTTGATGCAAGCTGGGACGACGAGCTTGGCAGATTTCGACATTGTCGTGAATAGTGCGGCGCCGGCCGCTTAGAAGGCGTCCATCCGCTGGAGTCCGGCGCGTGCCGTCTCAAATTTCGACGCGACCGCCGGCACGGGCGACCGATCGAAAGCCCGTTGGTTTTCTATTCCGCGCTATTTCGGTGAGACCCTAGTGAAGGCCTGGCGCTATTTGGGGATCTATCGGATGACGAAAGCGATGCTCAAAAAGATCGAGAATGCGCCGGACCGCTGGACCTATTCAGATCTCGCCATCGCGCGGCCGCGGGAGGATGAATTCGAGGCGCTCGATCTGTACCGCGCCACCTGCGGCGGCGAAGCCGCGCTCGCCCGCAAGCGTCGTGACGAAGCGATACTTGCCCGCGCCGTTGCCGGCCCACTCGTTTGATGTGGCATGGGTGTCAAAGAAAGAATGTGCGCGGGCCGATTTCTTCCGCAAAACGAGTGACAGCCGGCGGCGTTTCGCCTAGGGGAAACTCTGGAATATCCGCGTGATTACTCCGGCTTGATGTTTGCGAACTTCACTACTTTCGCCCATTTCTCGGTTTCCGCGGCAATGAACTTGGCGAATTGGTCGGGCGAATCCGCGACCGGTTCGCCTCCGAGATCGACCAAACGCGCATTGAGCTTCGTGTCGATGAGTCCGGCGTTGGTCTCACGGTTAAGCTGACCGACGATTACAGCAGGCGTGGCTTTCGGCGCGCCTATGCCAAACCACGCGGTCGCCTCGTAACCTGGCAAAAACTGAGCCACGGTTGGCGTGTCGGGCAGCACCGCCTGACGCTTTGTGCTTGTCACCGCCAGAGCGCGGAGCTTGCCGGCCCGGATAAATTCGAGCGACGACGGTAATGGATTGAATGTTACCTGCACAACTCCGCTGAGCAGATCGGGAAACTGGGCGCTGCGATAATGCACCGCCACCAGATCGACACCAGCCATCATCTTGAACAATTCGCCGGCCACGTGGTTGATGCTGCCGATGCCGGGCGTCGACATGTTGATCTTGCCCGGGTGGGCTTTGGCATAGGCAATAAATTCAGGCACCGTCTTGGCCGGCACTGATGGATGTACCATCATCACGGCCGGAACGTGAATAATGCTGGCCACGGGTTTGATGTCGCGGACGAAGTCGAAATTGAGATTTTTATAAATTGACGCATTGATCGCGTTGGTCTGCGTGATCCAGAGCAGCGTGTAGCCGTCAGCAGGAGAGTGCACGACTGTATCGACCGCGACATTGGTGCCCGCGCCGGTGCGATTTTCCACGATGTATTGCTGTCCGAGCCGCATCGACAGCCATTGGCCAATCAACCTGGCGGTGATGTCGGATGATGTGCCAGCGGGAAAGCCGACGACGATACGAGCCGACCGCGTCGGATACACTTCCGCATTTGCGGTGCCCGATGCCGCCGGGAACGCGGCAGCGCCTATGGCCAAATGTATAAAGCTTCTACGAGGAACTTTCATCGTGATGTCCTCCACAAACTTGTAACCGTCTTGGAAGTCGCCCGGCCGGTCCTACCACACAGCCAGCCGCCACTTGCTTCTAGTCGTGCCAGCAGATGATTGCTTACTGAAGGCACCTGGCGACGGTGTTCCAGGCTGCCAGTCGTCGAAGGACAACACCCTCACAGGAGTTTAATCTAGCCCCGCACCGCTGAGACCCCAGTCTAAGATCAGCGACGCCTGCTTTGGCGGTAAAGCCGACTTGCCGAGATTATGAGTGCACGTATTCGTCCGAACGGGTGCGGCCGCCGGGCAGAGCCCGTCGAGAACCCGCTACGCTGAATCACTCCGCCGCGCGGCGCGCGGCGACGATCTGATCGGCGGTGCGGCCGGTCAGTTCGGCCATGTGGTCGAACTTGAAGGTGAAGGTGCCGGCGCCGGCGGTGGCGGAGCGGATCTCGACGATCAGATCGCCGATCTCGGCTTCCGGCATCATAGCCCGCACCGTGTCCCAGCCTTCCCAGCCTTCGCGCGTGTCGAAGCCCAGGATCTGCCCGCGCCGGCCCGAGAGCAGCGCGTTGATCTTCGCCGTCGCCTCACTTGGGCAGACGATCTCAACCTGATCGATCGGTTCGAGCAGCACCGGCTGGCATTGCGGCAGGCCCTCGTGGATGCCGATGCGGCCCGCGGTCTGGAACGCCATGTCGGACGAATCCACGGTGTGATAGGAGCCGTCGATCAGCGCCACATGCAGATCGACCACCGGGAAGCCGAGCGGGCCGCTCTTGAGCGCGTCGATCACGCCCTCCTCGACCGACGGAATATAGTTGCGCGGCACCACGCCTCCGGTGATCTTGTCCTCGAACGAAAAACCCGCGCCGCGCGGCATCGGCTTGATGTCCAGCATGACGTCGCCGTACTGGCCGTGGCCGCCGGATTGCTTCTTGTGGCGGCCGCGCTGCTGGACGCCCTTGCGAATGGTCTCGCGGTAACCGACCGACGGCTGGCGCCGCTCGATGGCGACGCCATAGCGGTCGGCGAGCCGCTCGGTGGCGACGCGCAGGTGCATTTCGCCCTGCCCCCACAGCACGACTTCGTGCGTCTCCGGATTGTGCGCGATGGTGATGGAAGGGTCTTCTTCGGCGAGCTTGTTGAGCGCTAGGCCGAGCTTGACGTCGTCCTTGCGTTCCTTCGCCGTGATCGCAATCGCGAGCACCGGCGGATACGGCGCGACCTTGGCGAGCGGCGCATGCGGCTGTTTGCCCGCGGTCAGCGTGTCGCCGGTCTTGGCCTTGTCGAGCTTGGCGAAGGCCACGGTCTCGCCGGCCATGGCGGGACCGCGCTTCTCGGTGTTCTGGCCGACGAGCTTGAACACGCCGGCGACACGGCCGGCTTCGTCGTCGCCGGACAGAAATGTCACGCCGTCGCCGGCCTGGCCGGACAGTATCCGCACGATCGACAAACGGCCGCCGTGGCTGGTGTTCAGCGTTTTCAGCACGTAGCCGACCGCATCGCCGTTGCTTTGCACGCCAAGCCGCTGCGCGGTCTCGGCGATGCCGGGCGATTCGTGCCGCAGCGCCTTCAGCAGCCGCAGCACGCCGTTGGTGCGGGTCGCCGTGCCCATCAGCACCGGGCAAACCAGGCCGTCGCGCAGCTCGTGGGTGAGATTGTCGAAAATCTTGTCGCGCGGCGGCTGGATGTCTTCAAGCAGCTGCTCCATCAGCTGATCGTCGTGATCGGCGAGCGTTTCCAGCATCGAGAAGCGCGCGGTCTTTTCACGATCGGCGATCTCGCCTTCGAGCGGCACGACCTGCGAGGCGGCGTGCTCCTTGTAGACGAAGGCGCGTTCCAGCGCGAGATCGACGAAACCGCTGATGAGCTCGCCGGCGAATGTCGGTATCTGCCTTAAGATCAGCTTGGTGCGCGATGCCGGCTGCAACAATTTGAGCACGTCGTGAACGCCGGCGTCGGCCTTGTCGATCTTGTTGAGGAACAGGATGCGCGGAATTTTCTGATCTTCCAGTTCGCGCAGGATGATCTGCAGCTGCGGAACTTTCTTCTCGTCCATTTCGCAGACCACGACGGCGACATCGACCACCGGCAAAACCGCGCGCATGTCGTGAACGAATTCGACCGAGCCGGGGCAATCGAGGAAGGTATAGGGGTCGCCCATGAACGTCGTGGTGGCGGCGGTCAACTCCACGCTCATCTTGTGATGGCGCGCTTCCTTGCTGCTGTCGCCTACCGTGTTACCGGCCTCGATCGAACCTTGCCGCGCGACCGCGCCGGTGCGCGCCAAAATCGCCTCAAGCAAGGTGGTTTTGCCGCTCTGAAACGGACCGACCAGCGCTACGGCGCGGGGACCCGCCGCGCGGCCGCCATTGTTGCCGTTCGTGGCCATGAACACCTCCCGCTTCTGGGCCCGTTATCAACCGCGGGCCACAGGCTATGGTTTCAGGCGCCGGCCGGTCAGGTCAAGGGGCGGGACACTGTGTACCCGGCTCGCACAGATACAAGGTGCCGATGCCGGCAGCGATGTTGAGACCCATTTGGCCCTGGATCGATAATGGCTGCAGGGCGATTGACCTGTTGGAGCCGCCGACGAGCACGTTGGCGCCGAGACCGAACGCTACGGATGCCTCGGCGGTTGCGCCGACGTAGCTGCCGTTGAGCATCCCGGAATAGCGGTTGGTGGTGGCGAACACGGTCCACACGATCCTGCCGCCGGAGGTCGCGCCGATGTCGAGTCCGATCCGCGACAATGTCCCCTGATAGGTTTCGTCCGGCATATTGTCGGAGTGCAGGATGCAGGCGACGTTGCGCTGCGAGCCGACCAGCATGCCGACACCGGAGGAAATCGAGCAGTTGAGGCTGCCGACCTGCAGCCGGGCAGGCTGCGCGTAGACCGGCGCAACCGCCGTCGCTGCGACCGCCGCGGCCATGCAGGCCGACGCGAAGATGGTCCGAATCATGTGCGTTCTCCCCTCACCAGGCCGGCCCCCCGGACCTGAGCGGGATTGTAGGCGAGAACCGCGCAGGCGTCGCCAATTTGTTTTTCGGCCGCGCGCCGGAGTAGCGGTGCTGGCTTACTTCACTTACTTCAAATTCCCGCAGAAGCGCTGGATACGGGCGCAAGCCTGCTCCAGGGCGCTGGTCGCGGTCGCGTAGGAGATGCGGAACGCGGGTCCGACGCCGAACGGCGTGCCTTGCACCACCGCGACGCCTTCGGCCTCAAGGAGCTCGGTGACGAAGTCCTCGTCAGTCTTCAGCGTCTTGCCGGTCGGCGCCGTCTTGCCCATGGTGCCGGCGCAGGACGGATAGACGTAGAACGCGCCTTCGGGCTTCGGACACTTGATGCCATTCGCCTGGTTGAGCATGGAGACGCAGAGGTCGCGCCGCTCCTTGAAGATCTTGTTGTGCTTCGGAATGAAGTCCTGCGGACCGTCGAGCGCCTCGAGCGCGGCCCATTGCGCCACCGCCGTCGCATTCGAGGTCGACTGCGACTGCAGCATCGCCATCGCCTTGATCAGCGACTCCGGACCGCCGGCGTAGCCGATGCGCCAGCCGGTCATGCAATAGGTCTTCGACACGCCGTTGATGGTCAGCGTCCGCTCATAGAGCCGCGGCTCGAGTTGCGCCGGCGTGAAGAACTCGAAGTCGTCGTAGACGAGATGCTCGTACATGTCGTCGCTCATCACCCACACATGCGGATGACGCATCAGCACATCGGTGAGCGCTTTCAGCTCGGTGCGCGTATAGGCGGCGCCGGTCGGGTTTGACGGCGAGTTGAACAACAGCCACTTGGTCTTCGGCGTGATCGCGCGTTCCAGCTGCTCGGGCGTCATCTTGAAGCCGTTGGCCATGCGGGTCTCGACCGCGACCGGCTCGCCGCCCGCGATCAGTACCATGTCCGGATAGCTCACCCAGTACGGTGCCGGAATGATCACCTCGTCGCCCGGATTGAGCGTGGCCAGGAACGCGTTGAACAGCACCTGCTTGCCGCCGGTGCTGACGATGATCTGCGAAGGCTTGTAGTCGAGCTCGTTCTCGCGCTTGAACTTGCGCGCGATCGCGGCCCGCAGTTCGGGAATGCCTTCCACGGCCGTGTATTTCGCCGCCTTGCCGTCGCGGATCGCCTTGATGGCCGCCTCTTTGATGTTGTCGGGGGTATCGAAGTCAGGCTCGCCGGCGCCTAGACCGATGACGTCGCGGCCGGCGGCCTTCAGCGCGCGCGCCTTATCCGTTACGGCCATGGTAGCCGACGGTTTGACGCGCGAAATCCGGTCCGCAAGAAAGGCCATATCGATCCTCCGTTTGCCCGCTTTCCGGGCGTAAGGCGCGAGCTTCGTAAAGCCCCGGTGCCGCACAGGCAAGCGCAAAGCACGGTCAGTCACATCGCAATCGCGCGACTGGGCGGGACCGCCCGATCACCCTCGTCTGGCTCTCGTCTTGGCCCTCGTCTTGGCCCACGTCTTGGCCTCGTCTTGGCCTCGTCTTGGCCTCGTCTTGGCCTACGTCTTGGCCCTTATCTTGGCCCTCGTCCTGCAACGCTCCGTTAAGTCCAGGCTGGCCTAATGCCGCGGCCAGCAATCCAGGCAGGACCCTTTATGCACCGGCTTCGGCAAGCGTTACGCGACGGGGGCTGGCTGACCCGCGAGCGCATCAGGCTCATCGCCATCGCGGTGCTCATCGCCTCGGTCGCCGGATATGCTTTTCTGGTCATGACCGCGCACGGCGGCGTCGATCGCCAGGGCCGACCGCTCGGCACGGATTTTTCCAACGTCTATGCGGCCGGCACTTATGTGCTGGAAGGCAAGCCGACTGTTCCGTTCGATCCGCCGCGCCAGTATGCCCGCGAGCAGACCATCTTCGGCAAGACGACGCCGTTCTACGGCTGGCACTATCCGCCGTATTTTCTGTTCATCGCCGGCGCGCTGGCGAAACTGCCGTATGGCCTGGCGCTCACGGTCTGGCAGGCTGCCACGCTCGCGCTTTATCTGCTGGTCATTTTGGGCATTGTTCGATCGTCATTCCGGGGCGCGCGCAGCGCGAGCCCGGAATCCATAGTCACTATCGTCCCGGCAGAATCTGAGAAGAACAGGCCCTCCGCACAGGGATTATCGATTCCGGACAGCCGCTTCGCGGCTTCCGGACTGACGGTGCTCCTCGCCCTCGCCTACCCGGCGGTGCTGATCAATATCGGGCACGGCCAGAACGGATTTCTCACCGCGGCGCTGCTCGGCGGCGCGCTCGTCATTTTGGATCGGCGGCCGATTGTCGCCGGCATCCTGATCGGCCTTCTGGTCTACAAGCCGCAATTCGGGCTGATGATTCCGCTGGCGCTGATGGCCGGCGGATACTGGCGGACTTTTGCCGCCGCGGTCGCGACCGTCACGGCACTGACGCTGGTCACGACACTCGCCTTCGGGCCCGAAGTCTGGCCCGCTTTCAAGGCTTCGACCGAGTTCTCGCGCACCGTCGTGCTCGAGCAAGGCCAAACCGGCTGGTACAAGATCCAGAGCCTGTTTTCCTGGGCGCGGATGTGGGGCGCGCCGATCCCGCTCGCCTATGCGCTGCAAGGCGCGCTCACCGTCGCCCTCGGCATTGCGATCGTCCGGCTATGGCGGAGCGCGGCTGCCCACGCGCTCAAGAGCGCCGCGCTGTGCCTCGCCGCGATCCTCGCCACGCCGTATTCGCTCGACTACGACATGATGGTGTTGGCGCCGGCCATCGCGTTCCTCGCCTGTTACGGACTGCAGCGCGGGTTTGGCCCATGGGAGAAATCCGCGCTTGCGGCGCTGTGGCTCGCACCGCTCGTCACGCGCAGCGTGGCGGAGGCCACCCTGATACCGCTCGGGGTTCCGGCCATGCTGGCGACATTCACGCTGCTTCTGCGGCGCGCGGAACTCGAAAACGCGCAATCGCCGGCCTTCAAATCCCGCCGTTCGACCATAGCTACCGGCGGCGCGGTGCCCAGCCACGCCAGCGGTCACGACATCGCCGCGTTCGACGAGTAGGCCCGGATTCGCTTAAAAATTCTGCAGCGGAAAAGCACGGACGCGCGGCGATGTTCACGCTCTACTCAATGCAGCGTTCCGGCAACAGCTACAAGGCGCGGCTGGCGCTCGCCCAGCTCGGCATCCGGTATCAATTGGTCGAGATCGACATCCTCAAGGGCGAGAGTCATACGCCCGAATTTCTGCAGAAGAATCCGAACGGACAGGTGCCGCTGCTCGAAGTGACACCCGGCCGGTACATCGCCGAGTTCGAACGCCATCCTGTGGTACATCGCCGGCGGCACGCCGCTCGCGCCCGAGGACCGCATCGACCGCGCCGACGCGCTGCAATGGATGTTCTTCGAGCAGCACTCGCTGGAGCCTAATCTCGGCGCGGCGTATTTCTGGCTGACGCTGATCAAGGGCGGCCGCGACCTGCAGAGCCATGCCATCGAGGACTGGATGGAAGAAGGCCATCGTGCGCTCGGCGTCATGGACAAACATCTTGCCCTGCACGACTATTTCGCCGCCGACCGTTACACCATCGCCGACATTGCGCTCTACGCCTACACCCACGTGGCGCATATGTGCGGCTACGATCTGGCGGCGTTTCCGGCGGTGCGCGCGTGGCTCAAACGCGTTGCCTCCGAGCCCGGCCACGTCACAATGGGTTTCAACCCAACCGCGGCGGTTCCGGCGCTCTGATAGCGTCGCCGGTCGCGCATTTCCGATACCCCAAAGTCACAGGCTCGGTTTATTCCCGCCGAACCTCCGGCGTTAACCAAGCATTAACCAAAACCATCAAATTGCCTTTGTTCGTCAATGACTTCGCCCAACTTTAGCCGAACCGCGGCCGGGCTTCGGGGCGAATCTTGCGAGGTGCAACTGATTCGTTCTGGAACGTCTGTCATGACTGAGCTTAACGGGAGAGAGGTCGGCTTCACGTCTCCCGCGACCGAACAGAGGTTTTTCGTCCGCCGGACCGGCATTGAACTGGCCGCGACAGTGGGGCTTGCCATCGCCCTGGTTGTCGCCGCAACGGCGGTGTCGATCGGCATGGCGCGCGCCCGCGCCCTTGGCGGCGCCGCCCATCACAACGGTTTTCCGCTTGCCGTCGCCGCGGTCGGGATCGGGGTAGTCATGGCTGGCTGGGGCGGCATGACCGCGCTCGTGGCGCGCGACAGCAAATCGCCGCGCGGTTGACAGTCCTTCTCGCGAGGTCGCTTCGCAATCGGCATTCGAATTCGAAAACGCACATTAAC
Organism: uncultured Alphaproteobacteria bacterium; assembly: GCA_963729965.1. Lineage (GTDB taxonomy): Bacteria > Pseudomonadota > Alphaproteobacteria > Rhizobiales > Xanthobacteraceae > BOG-931. The sequence continues at coordinate 1,117,203 of CAVSPX010000001.1, read as the reverse complement.
CGTGCACAACCGGCGCGACGCCGGGCGATAAAGCGCTTAAGTCCGAGCGACATTGCCTATAAAGTGCGCACTCACTCTTTCGCCGCGGAGCGCACGCGTCCATGAAACTCATCACGGCCATCATCAAACCGTTCAAGCTCGAGGATGTGCGCGACGCGCTCGTGGCAGTCGGCGTCCACGGCATGACCATCAGCGAGGTCAAAGGCTACGGCCGGCAGAAGGGTCACACCGAAATCTACCGCGGCGCCGAATACGTCGTGAATTTCCTGCCGAAAATCCGGCTCGAAATCGCTGTCGCCGAAGACGACGCCGAGCGGGTGATCGAGGCGATCAGCACCGCCGCCAAGACCGGCCAGATCGGCGACGGCAAGATCTTCGTCCTGCCGATCGAGCAGGCGCTGCGCATCCGCACCGGCGAAACCGACGCCGACGCTCTTTAACACCAATGATCCCGCTACGCGGAAACCGGTTCTCGGGAAACGCATGCAGCAATAATCAGACATAAGAAAAATCGTCTTGCTCTAGCTCAAAACTTCCAACCGGGGGGAAGCAATGAGGGTGGCAACCTTCGCTCGCGCCAAATTCGGTCGCGGCGTGTACGCGGTCATGGCCGCGACAGCCGCATTCACGTTCACAGCCGCAGCGCCGGCGATGGCGCAATCCGCCATCCAACCGACCAGTAAAATCGACGCCGCCGACACCGCCTGGATGATCGTCGCGACGGCGCTCGTCCTGATGATGTCGATTCCAGGTTTGGCGCTGTTCTACTCCGGCATGGTGCGCAAGAAGAATGTGCTTGCCACCATGGCGCAGACCTTCGCCGCGACCGCGCTGACTTCGGTGCTGTGGATGGCGATCGGCTACACGCTCACATTCACCGGCGCCGGGCCGGTCCTGGGCACGCTCAATCGCGTCATGATGCGCGGCATCGGCCTGGACGCGATCAGCCCGCTGGCGCCGACCATTCCGGAAGCGCTGTTTCTCATCTATCAGATGACGTTCGCGGTCATCACCGTGGCGCTGGTCGCCGGCTCGGTCGCCGACCGCATGCGCTTCTCGGCTTTTCTGTGGTTTTCGGCGCTGTGGCTTCTGATCGTTTATGTGCCGATCGCGCACTGGGTCTGGGGCGGCGGCTTTCTGCAGCGTGCCGGCGTGCTCGATTTCGCCGGCGGCACCGTCGTGCACCTCAACGCCGGCGTCGCCGGTCTGGTCGGCGCCTATATGCTCGGCGCGCGGCGCGGCTACGGCGTGGACAATTTCGCCCCCTACGATCTCTCGCTGGCGGTGATCGGCACCGGATTGCTGTGGGTCGGCTGGTTCGGCTTCAACGGCGGTTCCGCGCTCGGCGCCAATTCGCGTGCAGTGTTTGCCATCACGGCCACGCATTTGGCGGCGTCGATGGGCGCGCTAACCTGGATGGCGCTGGAATGGTGGGAGCGCGGCAAGCCTTCGGTCCTGGGCATGATCTCCGGCGCGGTTGCCGGGCTGGGCACCATCACGCCGGCCTCGGGCTTCGTGCTGCCGTGGCACGGCCTCATCATCGGACTCGCCGCCGGCGTCGTCTGCTTCCACGCCTGCACCTGGCTCAAGATCGCCTGCGGTTACGACGACTCGCTCGACGTGTTCGGCGTGCATGGCATTGGCGGCGCCACCGGCACGCTTCTGGTCGGCGTATTTGCCACGCGCTCGATCGGCCACGTCTCCGGATTGCTGGAAGGTCACGCCGCCCAAGTGCTGATCCAGCTTTACGGCATCGTGGTCACGCTGGCGTGGTCCGCGATCGCGAGCTTTCTGCTGTTCAAGGCGATCTCAGCCTTCACGCCGTTGCGCGTCGACAAACAGAGCGAGATGGAAGGTCTCGACGTGACGCAGCACGGCGAAGCATTGCAGTAAGTTTGCTGCAGCGCGAGAGAGCGCACGCTCAAAACATTAATTCCATGTAGGCCATGTTGCGGCCACGGTGGTGTGGTGAGATTTTGGATTGCGACAGCCGATTACATTGTCGCCTCGATTTGCTACTCTGAAAGTCCGTTTAGAACTGCCGAATCACCCAAAATAAAAGGAGCTTTCATGCTGCGGGTGACCACCATCGTAGCGCTCGCTGCGCTCGCATTGCCGACGCTGGCCCTGGCCCAGCAGCCTCCCCCTCATGGCAAGGGTAAGCCCGCGCCACGGGCCGTCGTCAGGCCTGCCCCTCATCCTGCGCCACGCGCCATGGTTCGGCCGCATGGCCCGGTGGTTCATGGACCGGTGGTTCATGGACCGGTGGTTCACGGCCCGGTGGTTCATGGACCGATGGGTCACGGCCCAATCGTGCACGGTCCGGTCGTCCACGGCCCCGTGGTTGTCCGCGGTGCGCATGCGCCATGGATGTTCCACGGCCATCCCTATGCGTGGCACCCGGTCCATTTCCCGCATCCCTGGGTCTATCCTCAGGGCTACGGCTATCGGCTGTGGGGCGTCGGTGCGATCCTGCCGCCGCTGTTCTGGCAACGGCCGACCTATTACTACACCGGCTGGGCCGAGATGGGCCTGCCACCACCCGATCCGGGCTTCCAGTATATCGAATACGGACCGGACCTGCTGCTCGTGAATGTGAGCACGGGCGAGGTCGTGCAGGTATTCCCCGGCGCCTTCAGCTGAGGGCTGGCGGACGCCGGTCCATCCGGCTCATCGCGTGACCGCGGTGATCGCCGGAGGTTATTGATAGGCTGCTGCTCTGCCGCGGGGTAAAATCCGCGGCAGAACATTTTTATGAGCCGCATTTCGGCAAATCCGTCGCGGCCTGCGGGAGGAGCAAGTGGCATCCTTCGTGCTCGCAATCGACCAGGGCACGACGTCGACCCGCGCCATTCTGTTTCGCGCCGACATGTCGATCGCCGCCTCCGCCCAGCAGGAATTCGCGCAATATTTTCCGGCCGACGGCGAGGTCGAGCACGATCCTGAGGATCTGTGGTCGACCACTGTTGCGACGTGCCGCGACGCGATGCGCCAGGCGGGCACGACGGCAAATGACATCGCCGCCATCGGCATCACCAATCAGCGTGAAACCACGCTCATCTGGGACCGCGCCACCGGCCAGCCGCTGCATCGCGCCATTGTCTGGCAGGACCGGCGCACTGCGGATGTCTGCGCGCGGCTGCGCGAGGTCGGCCACGAAGCGGTGGTCGCGGCCAAGACCGGGCTCGTGCTCGATCCGTATTTCTCCGGCACCAAGCTCGCTTGGCTGCTCGATCATGTGCCGGACGCCCGCGCGCGCGCCGCACGCGGCGAACTCGCCTTCGGTACGGTCGACACGTATCTGCTGTGGCGGCTGACCGGCGGCAAGTTGCACGCGACCGACGCCACCAACGCGTCGCGCACGCTGTTGTTTGATATTCACCAAGGATGCTGGGACGACGAACTCCTGGCATTGCTCGATGTACCAAAAAGCATCCTGCCCGAGGTGCGCGATTCATCGGCGGCGTTCGGTGCGACCGACCCGGCGCTGTTTGGTGGAGCGATTCCAATCTGCGGCATCGCCGGCGACCAGCAGGCAGCGCTGATCGGGCAGGCGTGCTTTACGCCCGGCATGGTCAAATCGACTTACGGCACCGGATGCTTCGCGGTGCTCAACACCGGCTCGACGCCCGTTGTCTCCAACAACAAATTGCTGACCACGATTGCCTATCAGCTCGGGGGGAAGCGCACCTACGCGCTGGAAGGCTCGATCTTCGTCGCCGGCGCCGCGGTGCAATGGCTGCGCGACAATCTGCAGATCGTCGCCAGCGCGGACGCGACCGGCGCGCTTGCCGCCGCCGCCGACCCGACACAGGAGGTCATTCTGGTTCCGGCTTTCGTCGGTCTTGGCGCGCCCTATTGGCGGCCGGACGTGCGCGGCGCGCTATTCGGGCTCACGCGCGGCACCGGTCCGGCCGAACTGGCGCGAGCCGCGCTCGAGGCCGTCTGTTTCCAGACCGCCGATCTCGTCAGCGCCATGCGGGCGGATTGGCCGCAGGCGCAGGACGCGCTGAAAACACTTCGCGTCGACGGCGGCATGGCGAATTCGGACTGGACCATGCAGCGCCTCGCCGACCTCACCGGCTGCATCGTCGATCGCCCGCAGATCAGGGAAACGACATCCCTCGGCGCCGCCTATCTGGCCGGCCTGCATTGCGGCTTCTTTCCCGAGCCGGACCGCTTCGCGGCACAATGGCATCTGGAACGGCGCTTCGCGCCGCAAATGGATGCCGCGACGCGCGAGCGCAAACTTGTCGGCTGGGCGGCGGCGGTGCGGAGATTGCTGAGTTAAAAGAAACGCGCGGCGCATGTTGCAAGGCCAGGTGTCCGCGCCATCACGCGGCGAAATGCATATAAGCGCGGCGGCCGCCGGTCTGCGAGGCCGCCGCAAACGACTATGGAAGGACCGACATGTTATCGACGGTCGGGCGGGCGGGTCGCTACCGGCTCGTCCGAACGCGCTGCCGGTTGTTGTTTGTATTGGTCGTTGGGCGCACAGTGGCCGCCGACGCCGCTGACAGTTGCCATGCACTGCTCGCGCGTCGAGAAGCCGCAATTCGTGGCCTCGCCGTCCCCGGTGCCGTAATACGCGCACCAAGGATAGTTTTGCGCGGATGCATGCGTGCTGATCGCTCCGGTGGCAAACAGGATACCCATTACGAATATCGTGGCTTTCATAGACCGCCTCATCGCTTTGAGTTGCATACCATGAAGCCCACTACGCATCCATGACGCGGGCTGCGGTAGCGACTGGGCCGGAGATACGAGTGCGTTATTCGAAAGCTTCGCTAATGAACATGCGGATAGGGTGCTCGGTGACGCGCGAGCACAAATTTGCCCGATGGACGGCGGCGGTGCGGCGATTGATGAGCTGAAGAATGCAGCTCCCGGCATCCGCTCGCGGTTGGCGGACGCTCAACCATCTTCGATATTGTCGACGATATTTTTGATAACGATTTCGGACAGCTGAGTCACAAGCTCCCGGAGCCGGGCGTTTTCTTCTTCCAGCGCCTTTATGTCCGATTTCCCCATATGCTCTCGGAATGGCGCAGCTTTGGTCTTTCTGACTAAATCGCTTTTTGGGAGAGCTTTTCCCATCGGCCGAACCCCCTTTACTTTACAAGCCAGCAGCGTGTGTCTCTCTCCTTGAAGTCCGCATCAAAGTCCGCATTGTCCCCAACGGGGGTCGCATTCATCTGAGTCGCCTGGCATAATCGGGGCGAAATAAGGTCAAGATGTCGGCCGCGGAACGCGCGTGAGTCGCCGGCGGCGTCGATCCGGCCAGCACTACGGCTTCTTTCGCGAGCCGGGTCGCTTCGCGGCCGCAATGGCATCTGGCACGAACACTCGCGCCGAGATAGTCGTCGTGACGCGAGATCAAACTGGCCGGACGGGAAAACTCCAAAACCAGGTCACTTCGCGAAACGTCTTTGATTCGCGCGAGTTCGCGGCGATGCATTGTCGCCGGCACAAAACGCAACTCCGAAAGTGCTGTTGAATCAAATAGAAGCGCGCACCGATGATTCGGCTTGACTCGCCGCGCGCTGGGAATAGAAGCGCCGGCCTCTCGCTCTTCGTGAAGGACGTCAGCCGGTGACGATGGCTGGCGGGGAGCGAGTGCGGTGCCCGCGGGCGGAGGGTTCGTCCCCTTCGCACTCGGGCGGCTCGGACATCAATCCGCCGGCACTATGACCGGCGCGCGAGGTGCTCGCTGTAACCGGGGCGAGCGCCGGCGGGAGACCCCCGCCACCAAAGGCGCTCGCTCCGCGAAACATGGTCCGGGAACGCACCTTGGGATGCGCGAGTCCCAAGGGCAGAGCCGCAGTGGAACGCCGACAGGCGAGCGCGCCCTGGCCAGGGTGCGCGCTTCGCCGCAAGGTGAAGCAGGGAGACCCGCGTCTGTCGGCGTTCTGCTTCCTTTTTTCTTTTTGTTTGTTTTGTTTCGTAGCCCGGGTGAGCGAAGCTCAATCCAGGCTACAGCTTGCGCCGCGTCCGATCGTGATGCTTCGGCCTTTCCACGGCCGGAGTCATCTGACGAAGGTCGAGAAGGCGGCGTCGTTCTTGGGAATGGTGTGCCCCATAGCTCGGACGCGCAAAAATCCGCGCCGCGAGAACGGGAGAGCCTTACCTCCCCTGGGGGAGGCCCTTGCCTAACGCAACGCCGGCTGCCCAATGGTTAATCGCGTCTTAACCTCGCCGCCCCTATGGTATCGCATCAGTGATCCGGCGGGCGGCCCCGCTACTGATGATGTACAGGATGACCCGCCAATCTCCCTCTCCGCCCGTCCGTGCGACCGGCTCGCGCTCGCCCTTCGTGCGGCTGCGCGAATTGCTCGACCCTACCCCGCCGGGCCAGCCGGCGATCAGCCTCGCCGTCGGCGAACCGCAGCATCCGATCCCGCCATTCGTCGGACCGGTGCTGGCCGCGCACGTCGCCGAATTCGGCCGCTATCCGCTCAACAAAGGCATCGACGAATTCGCCCAGGCCGTCGCCCAGTGGCTTGGCCGCCGCTACGCGCTCGACCGCCCGGTCGATCCGGCGACCGAAGTGCTCGTGCTCAACGGCACGCGCGAAGGCTTGTTTCTGGCGGCGCTCGCCGCCAAGAACTGGGTGGCACCGCGCCCCGGCCGTCCGGTCGTGCTCATTCCGAACCCGTTTTATGCCGCATACGCCGCGGGCGCGATCGCGGCGGATTGCGAGCCTGTCTATCTGCCGGCGACGGTGTCGTCCGGATTCCTGCCCGATCTCGATGCGCTGCCGGACGAGCTGCTGGCGCGCACGGTCGCGTTCTATATCGCCTCGCCGGCCAATCCGCAGGGCGCGGTGGCGGACCGGGCCTATCTGTCGCGGCTGATCGGGCTGGCGCGCCGCTTCGGCTTTTTGATCTTCGCCGACGAATGCTATTGCGAGATCTATAGCGACGACCCGCCGCCCGGAATGCTGGAAGCCGCGGGCGCGGATTTCGCCAACGTCGTCGTGTTTCATTCGCTGTCGAAGCGATCGAGCCTGCCGGGCCTGCGGGTCGGCTTCGCCGCCGGCGATCGCAAATTTCTCGCCTCGTATCTGGAATTGCGCAACGTCGCGGCGCCGCAGGTGCCCACCCCGATGCAGCACGTCGCCGTCGCCGCCTATGGCGACGAGACGCACGTGGTGGAGAACCGCAAACTCTATCGCGAGAAATTCGACCTCGCCGATCAGATCGTCGGCGATCGCTACGGCTATCGGCGTCCCGCCGGCGGCTTCTTTCTCTGGCTCGACGTCACGGCCGCAGGCGGCAGCGAAGCGGCGACGCTGAAGCTGTGGCGCAAGGCGGGACTGCGCGTCGTGCCAGGCCGCTATCTGGCGCGCGAGCAGGCGGACGGCAGCAATCCGGGCGAAAACTACATTCGTGTCGCCATGGTACAGAACAAGGAGATCACCGCCGAGGCGTTGCATCGTCTCGTCGCGGTGCTGGGTTAGGAGATGATGCACAGGCACGGGGCAAAACTCCGACCGCTGGCCCCCGCGAAAGCGGGGACCCAGATCGCGCGGGAATGCTGGAGTGAACTCACCTGGATTCCCGCTTTCGCGGGAATGAGCGGTATGGGCGAGCGATGTCCCTGATCGACCGCAGCATCGACGGCTTGGGCTTACTGTCGGGCCGCATCGGCGCCGTGCTGCAGCGGCGGCTGCGCGAGGCGAGCGGGCTTGCGCTCATCAGCCTTGCCATGGTGGTGGCGCTGGCGCTCGCCACGTGGTCGGTCCAGGACCCCTCGCTCAGCCACGCCACCGACGCACCGGTGCATAATCTGCTCGGCAAGCCCGGCGCGATCGTCGCCGACCTGCTGATGCAGCTGCTCGGCCTGGGATCGCTGGCGCTGCTGCTGCCGATCGGAATGTGGGGTTATCGCCTGCTCGGCCACCGTCCGCTCAATCGCGAGCGGCTGCGTATTTTCGTCTGGCTCGTCGGCGCCGTCTTGAGTGCAGCATTCGCCTCCTGCCTGCCGCGCAGCGCGCATTGGCCGCTGCCGTCGGGGCTCGGCGGCGTCATCGGCGACGCCATTCTGCGGCTGCCGGCGGTGGCGCTGCATTCGCCGCTGTCGGCCACGCACCGTTTCATCACCGCGATCGTGCTCGGCAGCGCGGCGCTGGTGACCTTCGCCATCGCCGCGGGCCTTGTCTGGCACGGCGACGAGGAAGATGCGGACGACGAGGAGGAAGAAGAGGAGGAGGACGAAGAGGAGGAGGACGAAGAGGAGGAGGACGAAGAGGAGGAAGCCGAAGATGACGAGGACGGCGACGACCGCGCGTGGGTCTCGCTCGGCTTTTTGGCCCACGAACTCTTGAGCCTGCGCGCGCGGATTGCGCTGTTGTTCCGCCGTCGCACTTCTGCCCCGCCGCTGCAGGCTGCGCTGCCGCGCCAGCGCATCGAACCGCATTTCGGCAAACCGACGGAGCCGCGCCCGGCGGCCGGTGCCGACGAGGAGGATGAGGCGGACGAAATGCCCGTTGCGGCGGCCCGAAAACCGCGGCCGGCGGCTGCGCCAAAGCCGATGCGGCGCGGCGCGGACGGTTACGCGCTGCCGTCGCTCAATCTTTTGACCGCGCCGCGTGCCGGCGAGCGCACTACGGTGAGCGCCGAGACGATCCGCGAGAATGGCGCCGCGCTCGAAGGCGTGCTGGGCGACTTCGGCGTTCGCGGCGAGATCATCAATGCGCGGCCGGGCCCGGTGGTGACGCTCTACGAGCTTGAGCCTGCGCCCGGCATCAAATCGTCACGCGTGATCAGCCTCGCCGATGACATCGCGCGTTCGATGAGCGCGCTCTCGGCCCGCGTCGCCGTCGTGTCGGGACGCAACGCCATCGGCATAGAGCTGCCCAATCCGCATCGGGAGAAAGTCTACCTGCGCGAACTGTTGGCATCGCGCGACTATGCCGATTCCGAGGCGCGGCTGCCGCTCTGCCTCGGCAAGTCGATCGGCGGCGAAGCCGTTTTGGTCGATCTCGCCCGCATGCCGCATCTGCTCATCGCCGGCACCACCGGGTCGGGCAAATCCGTCGCCATCAATACGATGATCCTGAGCCTGGTCTACCGGCTGCATCCCGACCAGTGCCGCCTGATCATGGTCGATCCGAAAATGCTCGAACTGTCCGTCTATGACGGCATTCCGCATCTGCTCACGCCGGTGGTCACCGATCCTAAGAAAGCGGTGGTGGCGCTCAAGTGGGCGGTGCGCGAGATGGAGCAGCGCTACAAGAAAATGTCGAAGCTCGGCGTGCGCAACATCGACGGCTACAACGCGCGCGTCGCCGATGCGAACAAGAAGGGCGAGAAACTCAACCGCACCGTCCATACCGGCTACGACAAGGAAACCGGCGAAGCGATCTACGAGAACGAAGAGCTCGATCTCGAACCGCTGCCATATATCGTCGTCATCGTCGACGAGATGGCCGACCTGATGATGGTCGCCGGCAAGGACATCGAAGGCGCGGTGCAGCGGCTGGCGCAGATGGCGCGCGCCGCAGGCCTGCACGTCATCCTGGCGACGCAGCGGCCGTCGGTCGACGTCATCACCGGCACCATCAAGGCCAATTTTCCGACCCGCATCTCGTTTCAGGTCACTTCCAAGATCGACAGCCGCACCATCCTGGGCGAGCAGGGCGCCGAACAGCTGCTCGGCCAGGGCGACATGCTCTACATGGCGGGCGGCGGCCGCATCAGCCGCGTGCACGGACCATTCGTCTCCGACGAAGAGGTCGAAAAGGTCGTGCGCCACCTCAAGGCGCAGGGCGTGCCGCAATATCTCGAGGCCGTCACCGCCGAGGAACCCGAGGAGGGCGACGGGCCGGCCGTGTTCGACGGCACGCCAATGGGCATGGCGAGCGAGGCCGAGGGTGCCGACCTCTATCAGCAGGCCGTGCAGGTCGTCACCCGCGACCGCAAGGCTTCGACCAGCTATATCCAGCGCCGGCTGCAGATCGGCTATAATCGCGCCGCCTCGCTGATGGAACGCATGGAGAAGGAAGGCGTCGTCGGGCAGCCAAATCATGCCGGCAAACGCGAAATTCTCGTCGAAGCCAGCGGCGATGAGCCCTATTGAGAATCGGCCGGCATTCGCGGCAAATACAGTCATCGGCGGTGAATCCAGTCGCGAATTCGCCATAACGCGCGGGTAGCGACAGGCGCGTAGTAACGGGGCGTGATCTTCCTGCAGTTCCGGCTTCGCTCGCGGCGAAGGGAATGTGGGGAAGGGGAGAGGGATATGGCGTCACGGCACGCAACACTTATTCTCGTGGCGGCGATCTGCGCTTCGCTGGCCGCCGCGCCCGCCATTGCTGAGAGCGTGCCGCTGCCGGTCCCGGCGCCGCAGCCGAAGAGCGACGACGCGCCCACGCCTCCTGCGCCGATTCCGCCCCCGCCGGCCGATGCCGCGGCGCCGGCCGACTTGGGTTCGAGCCATAGCTTCTTTCCGTTTTCGCTGCCCTTCGGCGGAAGCTCGAAATCCGACGAAGCGACGGCTTTCACGCCGCAACAGCGGGCGCTGCTCGACCGCGTCAGCAAATATCTCTCGAACATGCAGACCCTGGTCGGGAATTTCGTACAGATCGCGCCGGACGGCAGCCGCACCGAGGGCACCTTCTACATCCAGAAGCCGGGCAAGGTGCGGTTCGAGTATAACCCGCCGAGCCCGACCGAAGTGATCGCCGACGGCTCTTCGGTCGCGGTGCGCAATCGCGACCTGCTCACGCAGGACCTGTGGCCGCTGTCCCAGACGCCGCTGCGCTACCTGCTTGCCGATCACATCAATCTTCTACGCGACACCGACGTGGTGAGCGTGTCGTCCGACGACAAGTTCATCACCGTCGTGGTCGAGGAGAAGCAGATCATGGTCGGCACCAGCCGTCTCATGGTGATGTTCGACGCCAAGACCACCGAGCTCAAGCAATGGACCGTCACCGATCCTCAAGGGCTGGATACGACCGTTTCGGTCTTTAATCTCGACCCGACCAAAAAGCCCGATCCGAACCTGTTCGTCATCAATTACCAGCGCAATCCGAATATCAGTAATCAGTAAGCAGGTGTGGGCATCGGCGCGACGATTGCATATTGCGGGTGAGGAACTATTTACTGCCCGATCCGATGACCGATCATCCCTGACGCCGTGAAACTCACGCTGGCAACCTGGAACATCAATTCGGTGCGGTTTCGCATCGATCTCGTGGCCAAATTCATCAAGGCCGTTCGACCGGACATCCTGTGCCTGCAGGAGACGAAATGCCCGGACGACGCCTTTCCACGCAAGCGATTTAGGCGGCTCGGCTACGACAACATCGCGCTGAACGGCCAGAAGGGCTATCACGGCGTCGTCGTTGTGTCGCGCCTGCCATTCGAGTCGACCGCGACGCAGATATTTTGCGGCAAGCGCGATTGCCGCCACGTTTCCATCGTGCTCGGCGAGCGCGCCGGCTTCAAAGATCCGGTGACGCTGCACAATTTCTATGTGCCTGCCGGCGGTGACATTCCCGACCCTGGCATCAACGAGAAATTCGCCCATAAGCTCGCCTTTCTCGACGAGATGCACGACAGCATCGCGCTGCGCCCGGCGCCATCGGAACGCAGCATCGTTGTCGGCGATCTCAATGTGGCGCCGCTCGAATGCGACGTTTGGAGCCACAAGCAACTGCTGACCGTGGTCTCCCACACGCCGATCGAGTGCGAAAAGCTCATTCGCCTGCAGGGTGCCGGCGGCTGGACCGATGCCGTCCGCCGCTTCGTTCCCGAGCCGGCCAAGCTCTTTACCTGGTGGAGCTACCGGTCGCCCGATTGGGCCGCCGCGGACAAAGGCCGCCGCCTCGACCATATCTGGGTGTCGCCGGCGCTGACCGACCGCCTGTCCGCCGTCAAAGTATTAAAGGACTCGCGCGGCTGGTCGCGGCCTTCCGACCACGTTCCGGTCACGGCGACGCTGGAACTGTAACCGACAAAAGGCTACAGACAGCCGATGGGGACGGTGGCAAAAGAGCGGACCCGGATGAAGTCGGCAGCGCGCAACGTCAGCCGGCATTACCATCATTTCATCAAATGGCAGGAGAGCGCGCGCGAGCCCGGGCTCACCGCACTGCTCTTCATTGAAGGCACATTCCTGTTTCTCGTGACGCCGCTCGCCGGCATGGGCTGGCTGCCGAATTTCGTGCTGCCATCGATGTTCATCCTGTTCGTCCTGTCGACACTGGTCGTAACCTCGCGCAGCCATTTCGCGGCGGCGATCGTTCTGCTCTCGCTTGTTCTCAGCTCGGCGGGCATTTTTGCTCATGCCGAATATCCGTCGATCTTCACCGAGTGGCTGAGCGCCGGCGGGCGAATGCTCGGCATCGCGACCTTGAGCATTGTGATCGCCAAAGCGGTGTTCGGTCCGGGTCACGTGACCTGGCATCGCGTGCAGGGCGCAATCGTGCTTTACATGAACTTCGCCCTGTTCTTCTTTATCGCCTATCAGCTGATCGATCATGTCGTCGCCAATGCCTTTGTCGGACTGCCGAAGACCGGCTCGGAGCATGGCTCAGGAGCGGCGCTGCTTTATTTCAGCCTCGGCTCGCTAACCACGGCGAATTTCGGGGATATCCGGCCGGTCTATCCGTTTGCGCGTAACCTCACCAATCTTGAATTGATGATTGGGCAGCTGTTTCCGGCGACGCTGCTGGCACGGCTTGTCTCGCTGGAGATCAGCGAGCGCCAGCGCGAAAGGAAGCGTGATTGACGGGAGAGACAATGTTCGAGCGGCGTTCGCTGTGCCGTATTGCGCCGACGTTCGGCGTCGTTGTCTGCTTACTCTCCTGGGCAATTGCCGCGCCGCCCGTTGCCGCGCAATCCGACACGCCAGCGTTCGACACGATTGCCCTCTACAATGGCCCTGACCGCATGGCTCGCCTGATCGCCGGCGCCAAGAAGGAGCGCGAAGTCGATGTTTATACTTCCGAAACGGTCAACGACGAGGCGGCGCTCGGCGCGGCGTTCCAGAAGAAATTTGGTCTGCGGCTCAACGTTTGGCGCGGCAGCGCCACCGATATTCTGCAGCGAACGGTGACCGAAGCACGCGGCGGCCGTTTCTCCGTCGATGCGATCGAGACCGGTGCAATTACGATGGAGTCGCTGCAGCGCGAGCAATTGCTGCAGCGCGTCGATATACCGGCGCTGGCCGATCTGAAACCGCAGGCGATCCGCCCGCACCACGAATGGATCGGGACCCGCTACAATGTGTTCGTCGCCGCTTACAACACCGCCGCCGTGAACAATAAAGATCTGCCGAAGAGCTACGCCGACCTGACCAATCCCAAGTGGAAGGACAAGCTCGGCGTCGAGGCGGAGAGCAGCGACTGGTTCGGCACCTTGACGGAGGCATTGGGCGGCGAGCGCGGCGTTGCCTTGTTCCGCGACATCGTGGCGAAGAATGGCATCTCGGTGCGCCGCGGCCATACCCTGTTGGCCAACCTCGTGGTTTCCGGCGAGGTGCCGCTGGCGATTTCGACCTACCTCTACAAGGTGGCGCAGCTCAAAGCTCGCGGCGCGCCGATCGACTGGTTCACCATCCCGCCGGTCGTGGCGCGATTCGAGGGCGTCGGCGTCGCCCGCCGCGCACCGCACCCCTATGCCGCCATGCTGTATCTCGATTTCATGCTCACCGATGCCCAGGCCATCCTGGCTAAGCGCGATTTCCTGCCGGCGAGCGCCAAAGTTCCTCCGGCATCCGCCGCTGCGCTGCCGCCGGGCACGGCGTTGACGTTTATCGATCCGGCCAAGGCCCTGGATCAGAACCGGGATTGGAGTACAACCTACCGGCAGATTGTCATGAATCAGGCACCCTAATTTGCGAAGGTCGGACGGAGTCGAAAGGAACATCCATGGGCAAAAAGCAGCACGATCCGGACAAGGAGCGCGTCTTCGTCCGCCCGATTACCGGCGCCTACAGCCTGACCGACGAACTCAAGCGGCTGCGATCGATGCCCCGCGTCATCAAGGGCAAGGAAACCAAGCTTGACGGCGGTCCGCAGCACTTTTCCCGGCATTACGTCGAGCCCGAGGACGGCCTGTGCCAGACGCTGCACATCCATCTCGAGGAATATGCCCCGGGCGGAACGACCCAGAAGCACGGCCACGTCAACGAAGCCGCGTTCTATATCCTCGACGGCTCGGGCTATGAGATCCACGACGGGGTGCGTTACGACTGGAAGGCCGGCGACGTCGCCATCGTGCATAACAACTGCGTGCACCAGCACACCAACGCCAGCGCAACCGAGCCGGCCCGCGCGCTCGTGATCAAGACCAAGCCGATGTACCTGTTCATGAACATGCTGTTCCAGCACACGGTGATCAAGCGGCCGAAGACGCCGTCGCCGACGCAGGGCAATTTCGTGCCGCGCGATTACGACGAAGATTTCAACCATCCGTCCGAAAAGGTCGAGGAAGAGGTCTAAGGCAGATGGCTTGGGACGAAGCGAATGCCTGGCTCGCCGGAGCCGCGAACGAAAAACTTTATCAAGACCTGCTCGACGACGCGACGACGCGGCCCTCCCGCATGGCGTTGCGCAAAAAGATCGTGCGCCCCGACGAAATGCCGTGGGAAATGTCGCGCCAGGGTCTGCTGAAGCATCTGCTCAACGAACAGATGAATACGCGGATGGAGACGGTCGACGCCTATATGCAGGTCATCCCGCCCGGAAGCCGTTCGGGCAAGCACCGGCACCTTGCCGAGGAATGCCTGTATGTGGTCGAAGGCTACGGCTACGACCTGCATCAGGACTGCGACGTGGAGATCACCGACACCTACGCTTGGAAGCCGCAGGACGAAATCAAGCGCTTCGAGTGGGAAGCGGGCGACGTGATCTACATCCCGCCCTGCACCATCCACCAGCATTTCAACGGCGATCCGAAGCGCCCGGCGCGGCTTATTTCCTGCACCAACCGCATCTACAAGAATTCCGGATTGAACGACCTCGTGCAGATCGAAGACGCGCCCGAATACGATGCCAACGTGGTGCTGACGGCGGAACTGATGCGGGCGTATCTGGAAGGCGGCAAAAAGAAAGTCGCCTGAAGTTATTCGGGGCTCTTGCCACGCGCGAGCACGGCGCGCACGTTTTCCATTTCGCGCGCCCATTGATTGGCGCGAAGCGCGAGATGATCGCGCAGCCGTTGTGCGGCGTCCGGGTAGGAATCGAGAATTTTCAGAAACGTCGCGCGAGAGACCCGCATCAGCATCGACGCCTCGCGTGCGGTGGCGGTTGCAGGTCGCTTGGTGTCTGCAAGCAACGCCGATTTGCCGAGCAGCGTGCCTGGCCCGGCCACCGTTTCGGGTCCCTGTATCGGCTTCAGTGTGACCGAGCCGCGTTGCAGCACATAGGCCCCGTCGGCGTCTTCACCGGCCGTGAACAGCACCTCGCCAGGCTGCATGGAGTAGGTTTCGGCCGCAATGGCGAGACTGCGCAACGCGCCGTTGCCCAGCGGCCGCAGCATCGGCACGCGTTCCAGAAAGGCGATTTCGTCCTCGATGCTCATTGCAGCGCGTTCGGCGGCCGCCTGTTATGGCACGAGCTTATAGCCACCCGCTTCGGTGACAAGGATCGCGGGCGCCGCGGCGTCTTTCTCGATCTTCTGGCGCAGCCGGTAGATGTGCGTCTCCAGCGTGTGCGTGGTCACCCCCGAATTGTAACCCCAGACTTCCTGCAGCAATGTTTCGCGCGACACTGGACGCTGCCCGGCGCGGTACAGATAGCGCAGGATCGAGGTTTCCTTCTCGGTGAGACGCACCTTATTGCCCTTCGGATTGAGCAGGAGCTTTGAGCTGGGCCGGAATGTGTAGGGACCGATGGTGAAGATCGCATCCTCGCTCGCCTCATGCTGGCGCAGCTGGGCGCGGATGCGCGCCAGCAGCACGGCAAAGCGGAACGGCTTGGTGACATAGTCGTTGGCACCGGACTCGAGGCCCAGAATGGTGTCCGAATCGGTGTCATGCGCGGTGAGCATGATGATCGGGGCCTTGAAGCCGTTCTTGCGCAGGATGCGCACGGCCTCCCGACCGTCGATGTCCGGCAGGCCGACATCCATGATGACGAGATCAACCTGACCCGCCTTGGCGGCCTGCACTCCCTTGCTGCCGTTTTCCACGGCAACCGCCTCGAATTCCTCGTGCAGCGACAGTTGCTCGCTCAGCGCCTCGCGCAGCTCGGGGTCGTCCTCGACAATGAGAATCTTTCGCGTATTCGGCATCAATCCGAGCCCCAAAAACCGCCCCGCGCGAACGGCCGGCCGCATGGCTTTGCCGCGCCGTTTGCGGCGAAGTAGAACATTCGACGGCTAAAGAGCAAGCGGCACTTGAAAAACGCCCCTAAACAGTCAGGGAGAAAACAGGCGCGGAGAGGCATTCGCCGGACAACGTTGGACGCCGTCCGCGTCTGCACCCGGCCCGGACGGCGCTCCCGGGGCTGGCTGTTCGCCCGCCCGCTAACCCTCCCGGTCGCGCTCGGCCGCTCGGGAATTCGGGCCGACAAGCGCGAGGGCGACGGCGGCACGCCCCGCGGCCGCTTCAAGCCGTTACGATTGTGGTGGCGCGCCGACCGCTGGCTGCGGCCGTCAACGCGGCTACCGGTGCGGCGAATCGGCCCGGCAGACGCCTGGTGCGAGGACCCGGCCGCTCGGCGCTACAACCGGCCGTTCCGACGCTCAGCCAGTGAACCAGGAGATCGCCTACGCCGCGCCGACGGCCTCTATGATTTTATTATCGAAATCGACCACAACATCCGGCCGCGCGTCGCCGGCCGAGGCAGTGCGGTGTTCATCCATGTCACTCGCCCTGGATTTGGGCCAACGGCTGGCTGTGTCGCGCTCCGAAAGCACGATTTGCGCATTCTGCTGGCTCGAATCAGCTCTAAGACAAGAATCGCGATTCATTCTTAGGGCCGAGCGGTTCGTACACCGAAGATCGCCGTCCCCACCCTGACATGTGTCGCGCCGAACGCGATCGCGATTGGGAAGTCCGCACTCATGCCCATCGACAGCAGCTTGAGGCCGTTGCGCTTGGCAATCTGCGCGGTCAGCGCAAAATGCGGCGCCGGCCCTTCATTCAATGGCGGAATGCACATCAATCCCGCCACGGCGAGCCCGTAGCGGTCTTGGCAAGCCGCGATAAAAGCGTCGGCTTCGTGCGGTTTGACGCCCGCCTTTTGCGGTTCGCCGCCGGTATTGATTTCAACGAAAAGCTGCGGACGCCGCGGCTGCCGGGTGAATTCCTTGGCGAGCGCCTCGGCGAGGTTTGTCCGATCGAGCGAATGGATCGCATCGAACAGCGCCACGGCCTCCTTCGTCTTGTTCGACTGCAGCGGGCCGACGAGGTGCAATTCGATCCCGCTATGCCGCGCCAGTAAAGGGGGCCACTTGGCTTTAGCCTCTTGCACGCGATTTTCGCCGAACACCCGCTGTCCGCCGGCGATAACGGGCTCGATGGCCTCGGCGTCGAACGTCTTCGATATCGCCACCAGCGTTACGCTCGCCGGATCGCGTCCGGCGTCGCGGCAGGCGCGGACGATATCCTCGCGGACGGCCACAAGCCCGGCGGGATGGTTCATGGTTTCCCTCCGGTAAACGCTAAGCTCTGATCAATGCTAAGTTGCATAATTTCAATTTAGCCGGCCCGCCAAAGCTGATTTTTACCCTTGTCGGCTACGTTGTGAAGCGGGGCAGAGGGTGCGCAATGCCGGACGACCGGTCCAAGAGGGACGCCAAGTCTGACAAGCCGACGCGGCGAAAGAAGCCGATCCTGAGCATTCGCGCGCGCCTGATCGTGCTTGCACTTGTGGCGATTGCGCCGCTGATGTTCGAGCGGGTGCACGCGCTCGAATCCGCGCGCGCCGAACGCACCGCCGCGGCCCACGCTCAGGTCATCGAACTGGCGCGGCAGGGCGCCGAATCGCAGCAAGAAACGATCTCCTCGGTGCGCGCACTGCTGCAGATCGTCGCCAGCGTGTTCGTCAAGATGCCGTTCGAGGCGGCGGACTGCAATCACTACCTGACCAACCTCGCCAGCAACATTCCGTGGATCAGAGCGCTGTCGATCGCCGGCGCCGACGGACAAGTCAAATGTTCCAGCGAAATCCGGGCGATCGGACTGAACATCGGCGATCGGGCGCATTTTCGGCACGCGCTGCAAGCGCGTGAATTCGCGCTGAGCAACTATTTCGTCAACTCGACCGCCCACGTTCCGACCATCTTCGGCGCGTTCCCCGCAATCAACGCGGACGGCGCTGTCGTTGGCGTGGTTCTGGCCTCGATCAATTTGCAATGGATCGACAAGCTCGCGACAAGCCTCGATCAGCAGTCCGGGAATTCGGTGCTTTTGATCGACGGGAATGGCACGCTGGTCGCCGCCTCGGCCGACGAGCAGAAATTCATCGGAGGGCATTTCAGCGACAGCGCGCTGGTTCGCGGCATGCTGGCGCAGGATCAAGGCACAATCACCGCGGTTGGACTCGACGGGGTGCCGCGCATCTTCGGTTTTGTCCGCGTGCCATGGATGCAGGCGCGTCTCGCCGTCGGCCTCGATGAGGGTGCAATTCACACCGGCATCGATCACGAAATCAACGTGGCCTACTTGCAGCTGGCGATGATCGGAATTTTTGTCCTGATCGTCACCTGGTTCGGCGGCGAGCAGCTGATCGTGCGGCCGATCCGCTCGCTGGCGCGCACCGTCGCCCGCTTTGGCCGCGGCGATCTGCATGTGCGCGCGAATCAGGAGCGCTGGGTCGCCGAGTTTGTCCCGCTGGCCGCCGCCTTCGACGACATGGCCCTCAAGCTCGCGACGCGCGAGGAAGAGCTGCGCATCGCCAATCAGCATCTCGAGGAACTGGCAAGCCTCGACGGCCTCACAGGCCTCGCCAATCGCCGCGGTTTCGATCGTGAGTTGGAGCGCACCTGGCAAAGCGGTTTTGAATCCTGCAAGCCGGTCGCGCTGATGATGATCGATATCGATCATTTCAAGCTTTATAACGACCGTTACGGCCACGTCGCCGGCGACACCTGCCTGCGCGCGGTCGGCGAGACGCTCTCGCTGGTGACGCTGGAGGAGGCGGTACTGGTCGCCCGCTACGGCGGCGAGGAATTCGCTTTGCTGTTGCCCGGACTCGCTCTCGAGCGTGCCGCCGCCCTCGCGGAGGAGGCGCGCAAGTCGATCGAGGATCTGATGATCACCCATGCCGAGGCGCCGTGCGGTTTCGTGACGATCAGCGTCGGCGTCAATTCGCTGGTGCCGAGCAAAGGTCAGCCCGCGGCCGATCTGGTCGAAACCGCGGACGGTGCGCTCTATGCTGCGAAACGCCGGGGCCGCAATACGGTGATGGCGGCCGTCGCGACGCTACTGAGCATGGCGTCCTGATCGCTTCGTTTCGGATTTTCCGGCGCGTGTTGCCGGGCGCGCGCTCTTGCGTTGCTTCGCCGGCGGCACCCAGATCATGCCTTCGAGCTTCATCCCGTCGGGATCGGTGAAATAGACCGCATAGTAGTTTCTCCCGTAATATTCGCCGGGCGGGTCGACGACATTCATCGCGTTCTCTTCGAGAAAAGCGCCGAGCGCATCCACATCTTTGCGGCTCGACAGCTCGAACGCGTAGTGGTGGAAGCCGATATCGCCTTTGCGATACTTGTGCTTGCGGCCCTGCGCATCGGCGGCGGCGATCCAGAACAGAGTCTTGCCGTTGCTCCAGCCGGCCATGTCGTCATATTCGTATTTGAGTTTGAAACCGAGAAAGCCCAAAAGCTTCTTGTAAAATTCCTTGGAGCGCGCGAAATCGCCGACACTTAGAACGAGATGGTCGACGCCGACGACGCGGGGCATGGGATGCTCCTGTCAGTAACCCGAACGCAGCGACATGCGGGTTGCGCCGCAACCTAATTCCCGGATTTTGCTGTGCTCATCCGGGCTACATTGCCACGCCCGCCTGCTGCGCTTGCCTTGACCCATACGGCCGCCCAAGATAGCGCAAAGCATCGGCCCAGGGACAACGACATGCCGCGCACATTATTCGACAAGATATGGGATTCCCACCTGGTCGGGCAACGCGCCGACGGCCGCGATTTGCTCTACATCGACCGCCACGTCCTGCATGAACTTCATGCCCACCACGGCTTTGCGCATTTGCAGAAAGAGCAGCGCAAGGTGCATCGGCCGGACCTGACATTCGCGGTACAGGATCACACGGTCGCCACCAAACCGGGGCGCGACGACGACACCAATCCAACGGGCACAGCCTTCATCAAGGCCATGCGCGAAGGCACGCGCCGTAACGGCATCAGACTGTTCGACGTCGGCGATCCGGAGCAGGGCATCTCGCACGTCGTGGCGCCGGAAGTCGGCATCGTGCTGCCGGGCGCGACGCACGCGGTTCCCGACAGCCACGCCAGTACGGTAGGCGGCGTCGGCGCGTTGGCGTTCGGCTGCGGTACGACCGAGATGACGCACATTCTCGCCACGCAGGTGATGGCGCTCAAGCGGCCCAAGCGGATGCGCGCGCGCCTCGATGGGCGGCTCGGCGCCCATGTCAGTGCCAAGGACGTGGCGCTGCGATTGATCGCCGAGCTCGGCGTCGCCGGTGGGCGAGGCTACGTCGTGGAATATGCCGGCTCGGCTATCTCGGCCATGCCGATCGAGCAGCGCATGACGCTGTGCAATCTTAACATCGAGATGGGCGGCCGCTCGGGTTTCGTGGCGCCCGACGACACGACTTTCGCCTGGCTCGCGGGCCGCCCGTATGTGCCCCAAGGCGCGATGTGGGATCGCGCGCTTGAGCACTGGCGCACATTGGTTACCGATGACGAAGCCGCGTTCGACCGCGAAGTGATGCTCGATTGCGGCGCGCTTGAACCGCAGATCACCTGGGGCACCGATCCAAGCCAGGTCGTCGGCATTTCCGGCCGCGTACCCGCACCGGCCGCGCTCGATGCCAGCCGGCGTCCCGCGGCGGAAAGTGCGTTCGCCTATATGGGACTGGAGCCGGGGACGCCGCTGCTCGGATTACCCGTCAATCGAGTCTTCATCGGCTCATGCACCAACAGCCGGCTGCCCGATCTTGAAGTCGCTGCCGCCGTGGTGCGCGGCCGGCGCGTCGCCGCAGGCGTATCCGCAATGGTGGTGCCGGGCTCCTCGACCGTGAAGCGTGAGGCGGAAGCGGCGGGCCTTGATCGCGTGTTCCGCGACGCCGGATTTTTCTGGGGCGAATCGGGCTGCTCGATGTGCGCCGGCGGCAACGGCGACCGCGGCGCGCCGGGCGAACGCTGCGTCTCCACCACCAACCGCAATTTCGAGAACCGGCAGGGACCGAAGGTACGGACACATCTTGCTTCCCCGGCAACCGCAGCGGCGAGCGCCATCGCGGGCCGCATCGCCGACGTGCGGCAAATGTTGGCGGGGGCCGCGTGATGCAACCCTTTTCCAGTCACACCGCCGTCGCCGCGCCCTTGCTCCGCGACGACATCAACACGGATCAGATCGCACCCGTCATGCACTCGCGCGACCTGAAGGAGGACTACGGAAAGACGCTGTTCTACCGTGCGCGCCGGCGCGAGGACGGCAGCGAGGATCCCGATTTCATCCTCAACAAGCCCCAGTTCCGCAATGCCGGAATTCTGGTGACCGGGAATAATTTCGGCGCCGGCTCGTCGCGCGAGTTGGCCGTGTGGGCGATGGTCGCAAACAACATCCGCGTCATCGTCGCCAAGAGCTTTGCCGACATTTACCGCGAGAATTGTCTGCAGAACGGCGTGCTGCCGGTCGTGCTGGCAGCCCCGGAGGCCGATGCGCTGGCCGCCCGCGTCGTTGCGGCAGACGGCGCCGCCCCGTTCACTGTCGACCTCGTCAGCCAGCGCATCAGCGGACCGGGCGGCCCCGATATGAGCTTCGAAATTGCGCCCGCCGATCGCATGCGCCTGCTCGAGGGACTCGACGACATCGGGCTGACACTCAAACATATGAACGACATCGTAGGCTGGGAGCAGCGCACAGCGGCGGCGCAGCCTTGGCTGCAGACCGCAAAAGACAGTCGCTGAAAAAGGGGAGTGCCGCGGATGAATGCGCGCAAGAAATTCAGAGCCATCATGGCCGGAAAGCGCCTCGTGCTGATGCCCGGCGCCTACGACGCGCTGTCGGCGCGGATCATGGAGGCTGAGGGGTTCGAGGCGATCTGCGCCGGCGGCTACGCGGCGATCGGTTCGATGCTGGCGCAAGCCGACATGGGCCAATCGAACATGCGCGACTATGCAGACCATTACGCGCGGGTCGCCGCGGCCGTCGAAGTGCCGATCTATGTCGATGCCGACACCGGCTTCGGCGGCGTGAACAACGTCCGGCAGATGGTGCGGGCCTTCGAGGCCTCAGGCGTTGCCGGCGTCTTCATCAGCGATCAGGTGTTTCCCAACCGCTGCGGTTATCTGCCGGGCAAGCAGGTCGTGCCGGTCGAGCAGATGCTGGCCAAGGTCAAGGCGGCGCTCGACGCGCGGCGCGATGCGGAGTTTTTCATCGCCGCACGCACCGACGCCGCCGCGGTCGAAGGCCCCAACGCCGCCATCGCGCGCTGCCAGCTGTTCATGGAGGCGGGCGCCGACATGGCGAAGCCGATGGGGTTCGACTCGATCGACGAGATCAAACGCGCGATGCGCGAAGTCCCGGGGCCTCACATGGCAACACTGTCACAGGCAGCCGGCAACAAGAAACGCAGTCTCGAAGACCTCGAAGCAGCCGGTGTCGTGGCCGCCACCTTCCCCTCGGTGGCACTGTTCGCGGCCGCCAATGCGGTGCGCAACGTGCTGCGCGTCCTCAAGCGCGAGAATTCATTGACGCCGACCTTCGAGCATCTGCTGCCGCTCGATGACTACTACGAGCTGGTCGGGCTCAAGCAGCAGCTGGCGCGCGAGGAAGCCTACGACAAGGCGGCAGCGGCCCTTGTGCAAAAGCGCGCCGCCGAATGAGCGGCGCGGCCGGTGATTCGCCGGAGCTGTGCACCCGGCGTTTGGGTGATCCATAAAGGAAAAAAGGCCGGCCTGAGCCGACCCTTTCCCCAATCTTGGTTTGCTGTAACCGAGATTACCCCTTCGTCACCACCGGCGGCGGGGGGGCGGCACAGCCAGCGATCGTCGCGAGAGTGAGTACCGCGATGATCGCCAAAGCAAGCTTCTTCATTGACATTCTCCCCGGTGCCATAAACGGTTGCACCATAGTCGTCAGACCGCTTCTGCCTAGTGCACAAAAGACACAGTTGACATCGAATTACCAACCCGCCGCCATGTTTGCCAAATCGCTGCCGCTGCTTTTTCACGTCAGTTGCGTGCTGCACGTGGAACCGGCGTGAGGGATTGACGATTAGCGGGAATCGGCCGCATACCCTTGCCGCGAAGACGGCGAGCCGCCGGGGCTCGTGCGCATCGCAGCCGGCTTAGCGTCCATCCTGACCGGCTTCCGCACATTCAGACAGGAACCGCGGCTTTTGATACCCGCCAGATTGCAAGCATTGACCGCGATCGCGGTCGCAGTGGCGCTATCGGCATGCGCAGCGACCGCGCCATCGGCCGGCGCGCCATCGGCCCGCGCTACGGCAGCCGGAACCGGCGCGAGCCCAAGCGCAGCCGCATCGATCGGCCAGCGCGACCTGACGCCCGCGGAAAAGCAGATCATCATGGACGCCGTCGGGCTCAACCTCGTCGATCCGAAAACGGCGCGATACCGCTGGGCAAAATTCCCGGAGATAACGACGCAGGACTCGGTCAACTATTGCGCCATCGTGGACGGCAAGAGCCCCTATCCGGCCTATAACGGCCGCCAGGCCTATATCGTCGAAACCAAGGTGCTCGGCGGCAGAGTGATCTCCGCCACCATGGGCCTCATCGCCGGCGGCAAGGACGCCGCGCTCGTCGCCAAGATGTGCGCCAAGTACCACCTCGATCCCAATAAGGCGACCTGAGTCGGACGAGCGGGCGCGCGGCTCAGACGTGCGCCTGCGGCGACCACTCGTCGGCGCTGGCGCCCGCCAGCGATTGGACGCGGGCCGCGTCGGCGGCGAGTTCGCGCGCCGGACCCGAATAGACCACGTGCCCGTCATCGAGCACATAGGCATGGTCGGCGATTTCCAGACTCATGTGCACGTTCTGCTCGACCAGCAATACCGTGATTCCCTCGGCACGCATCTGCGCCACGATACGGAAGACTTCGCGCACGATCAGCGGCGCCAGCCCCTGCGAAGGCTCATCGAGGATGAGGAGCTTCGGGTTGATCAAGAGCGCACGCGCGATCGACAGCATTTCCTGCTCGCCGCCGGAAAGCTGACGCCCGCGATTCATTCTGCGTTCCTTCAACCGCGGGAACAACCGATACACGCTGTCCGGCGTCCACGGTCCCGGCCGTTCGAGCGGGACTTTGAGATTTTCCTCGACCGTGAGGTTGGGAAAAACCTTGCGCCCTTCGGGGACATAACCAACGCCGAGCGCGGCGACGCGGAACGGCGGCCAGCCGGTGGTCTCTTGTCCGAAGATCGTCACCTTGCCTTCGCGCGGCGGCGTCAATCCCATCAGGCTGCGCAGCGTCGTCGTCTTGCCGGCGCCGTTGCGGCCGAGCAGCGCCGTGACTTGGCCTTCGGCCGCCTCCAGGCTGACGCCGTGCAGGATGTGGCTTTTGCCATAATAGGTGTGGAGCCCCTCGGCGGTGAGCGCGGCGGTCATGCGGCCTTGCCCAGATATGCGGTCTGCACCGCTTCGTTGGCGGCGATCTCCTGCGGCGTTCCTTCGGCGAGGAACTTGCCCTGATCGAGCACCATGATGCGGTCTGCCAGATGAAACACCACGCGCATGTCGTGCTCGATCAGCACGATCGTCAGTTTCGAACTCCTTGTGCAGCCGGCGAACCAGCTCGATGATGTCCAGCGTCTCCTGCTCGCCCATGCCGGCGGTCGGCTCGTCGAGCAGCAGCAAACGCGGATTGAGCGCGATCGCCATCATGATCTCGGTGGCGCGCTGATCGCCGTGCGCCAGTTCGCCGACGAGGCGGCCGGCCTTGCCGGCGAGACCGCTCATGCGCAGCAGTTCATCGACGCGAGCGCGAACCTTGGTGTCGGCGTCGCGCGACAGCCACGGCTGCAGGCGAAAGCCGGACGCAACCTCGACCGGGATGCGCAGATTTTCGTGCACTGTCAGTTCGGGAAACACTTCGGTGATCTGAAAGGTCCGCGCGATGCCGCGCCAGACGCGCCGCGCCGGCAACAGCGCCGTGATGTCGTCGCCCTCGAACACGATACGCCCGGCGCTGGGCCGAAAGAATCCGGTGATCAGGTTGAAGAACGTCGTCTTGCCGGCACCGTTGGGACCGATCACGGCGCGTAATTCGCCTGGCGCGACAATCATCGACACGTCGTTGACGGCCACCAGGCTGCCGAAATACTTGGAGACGTTCTCGACCCGCAGCAGGCTCATGACGCCGCCTTGCGCCGCAGCATGCCGAGAATGCCCCGCGGGAAGAACAGCACGACCAGAACGAAGAACAAGCCGAGGAACGACATCCAGTTTTCGGTCCGGCTCGACAGATAATCCTGCAGCACGACAAAGATCCCCGCGCCGAGCAACGGTCCCCAGAACGAGCGCATGCCGCCCAGAACGGCCATGATGACGAAATCGCCGGACTGGGTCCAATACAGCGCGCGCGGGTCGACGAAATTGTTGAGCAGCGCATAGAGCGAACCGGCGAGACTGACGAAGCCGCAAGAGATGACCCACGACATCCAGATGTGCATGTCGACCGGAATACCCAGGAAGCGCGCGCGCCGCTCGTTCTCGCGGATCGCGATCAGCGTGCGGCCGAACGGTGAGCGCAGCAGCCACGCCATAATGCCGACCGCGATCGCAAAAACCACGAAAACCAGATAATAGAACGCCACCGGCTTGTGCAGGATGTCGACCGTGGCGAAGCCGAAATCGAGCGGCAGGCGCGTCCAACCGGTCAGCCCGTCGTCGCCGCCGGTCACCGAATTCCAGCGGAACGCGATGAAATAAAAGACCTGGCCAAACGCAATGGTCACCATCGCGAAATAGACGCCGCGCAGTCGAATGATCAGCGGGCCGATGATGGCCGCCGCAAGCGTCCCGACCAGAGTGCCAAAGGCAATGCCGAGCCCGGTGCTGGGCACGATATAGCGGATCATCATGCCGGTGCCGTAGGCGCCGAGACCGAAATAGGCGGCGTGGCCGAACGACAGCACGCCGGTATAGCCGAGCAGAAAGTTCAGCGCCATCGCTGCCAAGCCAAGCACGACGACGCGGGTGCCGAGTTCGACGTAGCTGCCGACCGCCACCAGCCAGAACGGCAGGGCGAGCAGCAGCAGCCAAACGGCAAGGTTTAGCGCCTGTCTTTTGAAATCGAATTCGCGCACTAGAATCGGCCCTCTTCGCCGAGCAAACCGCGTGGCCGCACCAGCAATACCGCCGCCATCATCACGTAGATCACCGCTTCGGTCGCCGACGGCCAGAACACCGTGGTGATGCCCGACGCCACGCCGATCAAAAGACCGCCGAGCAGCGTGCCGGGCAGGCTGCCCAACCCACCGACGATGATGGCGACGAAACTCGGCATGATCAGCGATGCGCCGATCGTCGGTTGCAGACCCAGCTGGCCAACCGCCAACACGCCGGCGAGACCGGCCAGATAGACGCCAAGCCCGAAATTCAGGCTGCGCAGCATGCGGACATTGACCCCGAGCAGCGAAACCGTCTCCAGATCGAGGGTGCCGGCGCGGATACGAATGCCCAGCCGGGTGTAATTCAGAATGAGGAACAGCGCGACGACCGCAATGCTGACGATCAGCACCATGAACAGCCGATAGCCGGTGAGAAAGAAATACGAGCTGCTCAGCGGCGACAGCAGCCAGGCCGGTACCTGGTAGGGCAGGCTTTGCGCGCCCCAGATGAACCGGGTGCCGTCCTCAAATATGAAGGCGAGACCGAAGGTCAGCAGCAGGCTGTATAGCGGATCGCGGCCGTAGAGCGGGCGGATCAGCACGCGTTCGACGATGATGCCGAGAAACGCGACAAGGAACGGAGCGATAATGAATGCGCCCCAGAAACCCACGTAGGGGATCATCGTGTAGGCGAAGTAACCGCCGATCGCCAGAAATCCGCCGTGGGCGAAATTGATCACGCCGGAGAGATTGAGAATGAGCGAGAGGCCGAGCGCCATCAGCGCGTAGAAGGCGCCGACGATAAGCCCGTTGAAGACGTTGAACAGCAGAACTTGAGTCATGCGCCGGTTAACGTCATGCCGGCCGGCGAATCGCTTCGCCGTTGTCTACGGCGCGAATACGGTCGCGATCCACGGGCATCGTCCGTTATAACCCCTCACCCCGAAGAGAATTC
The DNA here is from genome assembly GCA_963729965.1 of uncultured Alphaproteobacteria bacterium. Lineage (GTDB taxonomy): Bacteria > Pseudomonadota > Alphaproteobacteria > Rhizobiales > Xanthobacteraceae > BOG-931. The sequence continues at coordinate 1,089,796 of CAVSPX010000001.1, read as the reverse complement.
CGGGCGCCGCGTCGCGGCGCCCGGCGGTTTTGCGCCGTCATGCTGGCCGACCAAGTGCCGACCAAGTCATGCCGGCCAAATCATGCTGGCCACGTCATCTTGCAGCCGGTCTGTTCCACCGTGCCGGCGGCCGATTCGCCTTTGACCACCTGGGTCACGTTGAACAGATCCTCGGCGCCGCCAGGTCCGCTCGACTGCGCGGTGCCGACATAAAGGTCGGGGATCAGCTGGTTTTGCGCCGCGCGATAGAACGCGCCATCGGGCATCAACGAAACCTCCGGCGGCAGTTTGAAGCCCTGCATCGCCTTGGCCATCTTGACGGCGTCGAGCGACTTCGCCTGAGCCGCGGCGAGCTGGCAGGTCCACGTCGCGGCATAGCCGAACCAGGTCCGCGCGGTGGGGACGTGACCGCCGCTTCGTTTCTTGACCTCGGCGACGAATTCGTCGACGTGCGGTACATTCGGCTGTTTCCAGTACCACTCGAACACCCAGGTGCCGATACGCGCCTGCGGCGGCAGACCGAGCAGCACTTCCAGCTCCTGCTGGGCGCCGGCGATGTGGGTCTTCTTTTCGAGACCGAACTGCACCGCCTGCTTGAGTGCATTCACCGCGTCATCGCCCGCGACCAGGAAGATGATGACGTCGGGGTTCGCGGCCTGCGCCTTGATCAGATACGACGAGAAATCCGTCGTGCCGAGCGGCGTGAGATCGCCGCCGACCTTGGTGCCGCCGAGCGCCGTACAGGCCTTCTCCAAGCCGGCCTGCAAGGTGTGCCCGAACGCGTAATCGGGCGTAATGTAATACCACTTCTTGCCGGCGGTCTTGATCAGCGCGCCCGCAACTGCATTCGCTTCCATCTGCGTGGTGTTGCAGACACGGAAGACGTTCCAATGGCAGTTCGTGCCGGTGATCGGATCGGTGTGTCCGCCAGGAACGACATGGAAGATGCCCTTTTCGTAGGACACGTTGGCCATAGCGGCGGCGAGCGCCGAGTTGATGTTGCCGAGCAGGAAGTTGACCTTGTCGCGGTCAATCAGCTTGCGCGCCTTTTCCACGGCGGTGCCGGCGTCACCGCTGGTGGAATCCTCGATCAGCAGTTCGACCTTGCGGCCGAGGATGCCGCCTTTGGCATTGATCTGATCGAGCGCCAGCTGAGCGCCGATCTGCTCGTTCTTGCCAAGCGCCGCATAGGTGCCGGTCAATGGATTGTCGAGACCGATCTTGACCGTCTCGTCGGCGAGAGCCTTCACCACGAAGGGGCTCGCTATCTGCAGGGCGCCCAATGCCACGCCGGCCTTCAATACCGTTCGGCGCTGCACAGGCACGCTGATCAGCTCCTTGAACATTACGGTTCCACTCCCATTCGATGTTGTCGATACGTTGTTGATCTTCTTCTTGAGGGGCAGCACGCTGCGAGCCATCCCCCTATATTGCAACTTCTATCAGCATATTCCGAACCGGGATGCAAAAGGAAATACGAAGGTTAAACGCCGGCGCGGCGTAAGATCGCGCAACATTGGCGCGCATCACGCGCTTTTCCGGGCAAGGGGCAAGGCATTCTATCAGAACGGCAAGCGGGGCGAGCGCCCGCCACGTGGTGAGACAAAGCGCCGCTGGCTCGTGTGGTTTTACGCTGAGTTAATGCCGCGGATCTGATTGCCGCCGCGGCTGCCTGAATGATGCGCAGGGGTTATCGCTGCCACATCATACGGCACCGCAGCGGGGCGATCACGGCGATACGTACATCGTCCGGGCGTCGGCGGTGAACGCCTTTCGCGAGGCCGGATCGAGGTAGAACATATGGCCGCCGCGGTACAGCCGCAGCTGCGTCCGCTCCTCGGCTTCCGACGGCGGCAAATGGTCGAGCACATAACGCGACACCGCGAACGGCGTGACCATGTCGCTGTAGCCGTGGGCGACCATCAGCCGGAATGAAGGCGTGAGCTCCAGCAGCGCCCGCAAATCCTCCGAGATGCTCGGCTGCGCGCGGCCGCGGCCCCATTTCCAATGCCCAGCGATTTCGGAATTCAACAAATTGTAGGTCATGTCGGTCTTGAAGCCGAGCTCGTCGCGCGCATAGGAAACGAATGCGCTGCCGTAAGATCGCACCAGCCCATCGAGAATCGGGTCGGGGCCGCGCTCCTCCGGCGTTTCCGGGTTTGGGTCATCGACGGCGAATGTTGCATCGTAATGGCTGACGATCTTGTGGTCGTTCAGATGCAAATCTTTGATATACGAATCGCCGATAAAGCCGCGACGCCTCGCCAGCGCATCCTCGGGCAGCCCGGTCATGGCGGCAACGCGCGCATAAAAGGCCTTGGCCGCATCGCCCTGCAGCGGCGGTCCGGCAAGCGTCGACAGGTAATCGGTCAGCGCGAAGTGCTCGGCCTGCGCCAGCGCCTCCTTGCTGAATGTGCCTTTGCGTTCCATCTCGGCCGCCGCCAGTGACGGCAGCTGCAGCGCGGCGCCGAGCGCGAAGCGGCTGCCGCCAAACTGGAACGCGCCTTCCAGCATCGGCGACAGCATCACAATTCCGTTGACCGAAATGCCTTGCTCGTTCTGCAGCACGCGCGCCACCTTGGCGGCGCGGAAGCCGCCATAGCTTTCGCCGAGCAGAAATTTCGGCGAACTGAGCCGGGCATTCTTGGCGACATAGAGCGCAACCACCTTGGCCATCGATTCGGCGTCCGCTTGCACACTCCAGAACGCATCGCTGTTGTCGGCCTTGGCTGCCCGGCTCCAGCCGGTGCCGACCGGATCGATCAGCACCAGGTCAGTGAAGCCCAGCCAGGTGTCACGGTTATCGACGAGGCGGACCTGCGCGGGGTCACGTCCGTCTGGACCGAATTGGGCGAGCCGCGGTCCGACAAGGCCGAGGTTGAGAAACGCCGAACCGGCGCCCGGGCCGCCGTTGAACGCAAACGTCACCGGGCGGTTCGTCTGACCCGCCGGCTTCGCCACATAGGCGGTGTAAAAAATCGCCGCCGAACGCTCGCCGGACTGGTCGAACAGCGAGAACGTTCCCGCCGTCACCGTGTAATCAAGTTTGCCGCCGCCAGCGAGGTCGATGCTGTGCTGGGTTACGGAATCACCCGGCAATAGCGACAGCACGCCAGGACCGGCCTGCTCCGGGTGTCCTGCGGCGCCAGCGACCGGGTGACCTTGGCCCGGGGGATGTCCATTCCCCGGCCGTCCCGGATGCTCTTGACCCGGATGCTCTTGGGCAGTCGCTGAAATCGCGAGCGTCGCCGCCATGCAGGCCGCAAGCACACAAGCTGCAAGGTTACGCAAAAGTCGATCCATGAGTGTTATCCTGGAAAATATAAAGGCGTTCATTCAAGCTCGATCGCGCCCTCGATATCGAGGGCAAGGCCGATGCCCTCGACAGTCAGCGACACCTTGGCGGGCATGGTCTCGTTGCCTTTCAGGCGGCCGCCGCTCACGGCGGCCCGCACAGCCTGCTCAATCTCGCGCTGGGACGTGACGCCGACCTTTTTGAGAAATTTGCGTACGCTGACGTTGAGAGCATCTTCATTCATGATCGTCTCCTGAAAGCGCCGGAAAGATGGCCACAACAGCCGGCATTCTAGCGTATCGCCGCGGTCGCAACGACCGGCCGGCCGTGCGCGAGCCGGTAGACAACGGCGATCAGATCGGCAAAGTTTCGCCCGCGAAATTCATCCCCATCGTCGGGTGCCCGCGCGGAGCCTTAACGGTGAGGCCACAATTGGAGGCGCCAAGGACATGCCCTTTCCTCATGCTTCAAAAGCCCTTGAGCGTTTCACCGTGCTCGACCTGACCCGCGTGCGGTCCGGGCCGACCTGTGTACGCGAACTCGCCGACTGGGGCGCTAATGTTATCAAGATCGAGAGCCCGCCCGGCGTGGAAGAGCCGATGGGCGGCCCGCGCGAGGGCGGAGATTTTCAGAACCTGCATCGCAACAAGCGCAGCATGACGCTCAACCTGAAGGCGCCCGAAGGGCTCGCCGCCTTCAAGCGCATGGTCAAGAAGACCGACGTCGTGGTCGAGAATTTCCGCCCCGATGTGAAGAAGCGACTTAAGATCGACTACAAGGCAATGTCCAAGATCAATCCGCGTCTCATCTATGCCAGCATTTCGGGCTTCGGCCAGGACGGGCCCTACGCCAACCGGCCAGGCTTCGATCAGATCGCGCAGGGCATGGGCGGCCTGATGTCGATCACCGGCCTTCCCGGGCAAGGCCCGGTGCGCGTCGGCATTCCGATCGCCGATCTCAGCGCCGGACTGTTCGCATCGATCGGCATTCTGGTGGCGCTCCTTGAACGGGAAAAATCCCACAAGGGGCAGTACATCTCAACGTCGCTGTTGCAGGCGCAGATTTTCATGCTCGACTTCCAGGCTGCGCGCTACCTGGTCCAGGGCGAGGTCGCCAAACAGGCCGGCAACAATCACCCGACCAGCATTCCGACCGGCGTGTTCAAGACCAAGGACAGCTTCGTCAATATCGCGGCGACAGGCCAGAAAATCTGGGAGCGGTTCTGCCAGGCTGCCGACGCGACCGAACTCCTGCACAAGCCGGAATATCAGGGCGGCGCCAACCGCTCGAAGAATCGCGACGCGCTCAACACCGAAATCCAGGCTTACATGGAAAAACGCACCAGCGCCGACTGGGTCGAGCGCCTGAACAAGGCCGGGGTGCCCTGTGGCCCAATCTATGCGGTCGATGAGATGTTCGCCGACCCGCAGGTCAAGCATCTCAAAATGGCGCAGAGCGTCACCAGGAAGGACAAGAGCAAAATGCAGCTCGTCGCCCAGCCGGTGACGCTGTCGCGAACGCCGTCACGCTTCGTGGCACCGCCGCCGAGTATCGGCCAGCATACCGACGCCGTGCTCAAGGAGTTCGGCTTCTCGGCGCGCGACATCGCCGCGCTGCATAAGGCGAAAGCGGTGTGAGGCCATACGTTGTTTCCCGGGCGCAGCGCAGCACGCAGTGGTGCGCTGCAGACCCGGGATCGTTATGAGCGTCGCGTTTGAAACGATTCCGGATCAGCGCTGCACCGCGTCCGGGAAACGAGGATTTGAAGGAGTAAATAGATGACCCAGACCGACAAGATGCTCTCGCGCAAGGAAGGCGGCGTCGGCATCGTCACCTTCAACAATCCAGAACGGCACAATGCGGTGTCGCTGGACATGTGGGAGGCGACCAAACGCATTCTCGATGACTTCGCTGCCGACAACGCCATCCGCGTGGTGGTGCTGACCGGCGCCGGCGGCAAGGCGTTCGTGTCCGGGGCGGACATTTCCAAATTCGAAACCGAGCGCGCCAACCTTGAGGCCGCGCGTGCGTATGGCAAAAAGTCGGAGGCCGCCTACGACAGCATCGCCGAATTTCCCAAGCCGACCATTGCCATGATCCGCGGCTATTGCATCGGCGGCGGGCTCGGGCTTGCCACCTGCTGCGACCTGCGCATCGCGTCCGACAACTCCCGCTTCGCGGTGCCGGCCGCCAAGCTCGGCATCGGCTACGGCTATAAGGGCCTGAGACGGCTCGTCGACATCGTCGGCCCCGCCTTCGCCAAGGAGATTTTTTACACTGCCCGGCAGTTCGATACCCAGGCGGCACTCGCCATGGGGCTCGTCAACCGCGTGGTGCCGTCGGCCGAACTTGAAAATGCGGTGAAGACCATCACCGACATGATCTGCGCCAATGCGCCGCTCACCATCCAGGCGGTGAAATACACTGTGGGCGAAATCCTCAAAGACGAAGGCAAGCGCAACGTTGCCGGCACCGTCGAGATGGTGGAGAAATGCTTCACCAGCCGCGATTACAACGAAGGCCGCGCGGCGTTCATGGAAAAGCGCAAGCCGGTGTTTACCGGCACCTGACGCGGTCTTTCTGCCCACTGTTGCCCAACACCTCAGCGGAGTTGGGCGAGCGCATTGAACGATTCGTCATGGCCGGGCTTGTCCCGGCCATCCACGACTTTAATGTTCGTTGCCAAAGACGTGGATGCCCGGCACGAGGCCGGGCATGACGACGTTAAGAATCTGGGAGGGCGTTCACGATGTACCGGGGCACCAAGGACATCATGCTGCCGACGACCATTACCGGCTCGCTGCCGCGGCCGAGCTGGTACACGGAAAATCTCGGCACCCGGCATTTTCTCGAAGCCATGGTCACCCGACGCTTCCGCGAGCAATACGAGGATGCGGTGACCTGTTATCTGCGCGACCAGGAATTGGCCGGCCTCGATATCGTCACCGACGGCGACGCGCATTTCGACGACGATGTCGGCGGCCAGAGCTGGACCGCCTATCCGCCGAACCACATGAGCGGCCTCGACGCGTTGCATCCCGAGGCGACGCCGGCTGGGCGCGGCGGCATCATGTTTCCGCGTGGCCATATCCTGCACGATTATCTGGAATCGCGCGTCATGCCGGTGATCACCGGCCCGATCGGCCGCGGCAATCTGCAATACGCCGCGATGTGGAAGGCGGCCCAGCGTTTCACCACGCGGCCGGTGAAGTTCGGCGCGGTGTCGGCGGAGATCGTCGCCTTCGCGCTGCAGGACCGTTACTACAAGAGCATTCCCGAGCGCATGTTCGCCGTTGCGGACGCCTTCAACGAGGAATATCACGAGCTGGCCGATGCCGGCTGTCCGGTGATCCAGATCGAGGAGCCGCAGATCCATTTGATCGCCATCCGTAAGATCCAGGACAAGGTGATCACGCCGGAGCTGATGGTCGAGGTATTCAATCGCACCGTGAAGGGGCTGCGCGCCAAGACCGAAGTGTGGGCGCATTCGTGCTGGGGCAATCCTTCGCAGCAGCGCATGTTCGCGCAGGTGCAGAGCTACAAGCCGGCGCTCGAAACCTACAACACTGTGGACGCCGACGTGATCACCTTCGAGTCGTCAAGCTCCGGCGGCATCGATCTCGAAGCGATCGGCAAAACCATCACCGGCAAGAAGATCGCCATCGGGGTGATCGATCATCACGTGCTCCAGGTCGAAACGCCGAACGAGGTGGCGGCGAAGATTCGCACCGCACTCAAGCACATCCCGCCGGAGCGACTGGTGATCTCGACCGATTGCGGCATGGGCCGCGAGGGCATGAGCCGCCGCCACGCCTTTTATAAGATCGTATCGCTGGTGCTCGGCACCAACATCGTGCGCAAGGAGCTTGGCTATCCGCAGGCCGAGTGCCTCGCCGCCGACGAGCGCTATTCGCTGGTGATGCCGGCGAAATAGGCCGAGCTACGGAATCTTCTTCACTACCTTGGTGTCGAGATTGAACACGCGCGCGGCGTTGCCGCCCAGGATGTTGCGCTTGGCCTTTTCGTTGAGGAACGGCAGGTCGTAGATCACGCCGGGCAGGTCGAAATCCCAGTGCGGATAATCCGACGACCACAACAGCTGGGTGTCGGCCTTGATCATCTTGAAGGTCGCTTCGAGGATCGAAGGGTCCTCGGGCACCTCCATCGGCTGCGACGAGTAGTACATCTCGCGCATATACTCGCTCGGTTTGCGCTTCAGTGACGGGCAGTCCGAAGTGCGCATCATGAACGAGTGGTCGAGCCGCTGCATCAGCGAATAGGCCCAGGTCAACCCGCTCTCGATCCACAGGACTTTCAGCTTCGGAAAACGCTCCGGCAGTCCGTTGATGACCCAATTCGTCATGTGGATCATGTTGAACCACATGAAGCCGAGCGAGTGCACCGAGATGAAGCGGTTGGTCATCTGCAGCGCGCGATCCTCCCACGAATAGGCGGCGTGGAACGAGATCGGCTTGCCCAACTCTTCGAGCAGCGCGTAGGTCTTCATGTAGGCGTTGTCGTGCACCGGCTTGTAGCGCGGCGAGGTCACCATGAAGCCGACGACGCCCTTCTTGTCGCCGAAATCCTTCACGGTCTTGTAGGCGGCGTCGGGATCGTTGAACGGAATGTACAGCATCGAGACGAGTCGCGGCTCGACGGCGAGGATGCGCTCGCACAGCCAGCGGTTATAGGCGCGGCACAACGCCACCTCGATCTCGACCTGCGGATGCAGGCCGAGAAACAGCATCGGCGTGGGGAACATGCAGGCGTAGTCGACGCCCATCGCGTCCATCCACTCCAACGTCATGACCACGTCGCGATGGCGGCCGTCGTTCGGCACCTTCTCTAACGCCCGCAGGTTGGAACGGGTGATGCGGCCGCCGAGATTCTGATTGCCGACCGAGGAATTGAGCAGGCCGGAGCGGCCGGGGCGCTTCGCCGAATCGATCATATCGCGGCGGATCACCGGGCTCTCGATGTACTGAAAGACGTCCTTGTAGGACTCGTTTTCGTAGTGATGCGCGTCGACGTCGACGATCAGGAAATCCTGAAAATTGCGCGCGCGCGCCTGCTGCGCTGCGTGCTCCAGGTGCTTCGACGTCGAATAATCGTCGAAATTGAGCTTGCGGACTTCGTTCGGCGTTGCATCCATCTCAACCTCCTTCAGCGCGCATGGCCCGGCGGGAGAACCGGCAGCCGGTATTCCGGACCACCCATCAGGCGACGACGTAGATGTCTTCGCCGCGGCGCACCACCTGGTATTTTTTCAGCTTCAGTCTGCTGTCACCGACGCAGCGGCCCGTGGTGATCTCGTATTCGTAGCCGTGCCAGGGGCAGACGAAATGCAGTTCGTCGGAAAACGTTTGCCCCTGATAGGTGCGGTCGGCGTCGATCAGATCGACCACCCGGTTCATCAGAATGCCTTCGCAGGCTGGACCGCCTGAATGGACGCAATAATTGCTGTAGGCGTAATAGGCGCCGCCCTGATGGAAGACGCCGATTTCTTCCTTGCCGGCCACCACGATGCGCCGGTCGCCGTCCGGCAATTCCGACGCTTTGGCCACAAACCACTCCGCCATGCCGCTCTCGCCCTTGAATAACGTTACTCCGCTTCGGCGGCAGTATAGGTGGGCCAGCGCACGGGCAACAAGTGCGGACAGGGCGCGAGCGGCCATGCGCCGGCCGCAGTCAATTCGCGCCATCGCAACGCCGGCCTTGAGTACGCGCCGGTTTTGCTGGCATCTTGGCGCCTGGGGTTTTGAGGCGGCAGGAGGGGACCATGACCAGCACGACACCGGAGCAGGGCGGCGCAGCCGAACCGAAGCTTCTCATTCCGGCCTTGGCGCCGTTCTACAGCTTCGCGCGCGAAATCTCCTATCCGATCATCCGCGTGACGGTCGGCGGCACGCTCCTTGTGCACGGCATCAACCGCTCGATGATCCCGCTGTCGCGCGCCGCGGAGGAAATGGCAAAGTCGGGCCACGAGCCGGCCATGCTGTTCGCCGTCATTGCGCTCGTCAACGAAACCGTCGGCGCTGTCTGTGTCATGCTGGGCTTGTTCACGCGCTTCTTTGCCGCCTTGATCGCCATCGAACTGGCGATGATCAGCATCCAGTTTTCCCATAACGGCTACGCCTGGGCCAAACACGGCTGGGAATTCGTCTTCCTGTGGGGCCTGATCTTCTTCGCCATCGCGCTGCGCGGCGGAGGCCCCTATTCGCTCGACCGCAAGATCGGCCGCGAGCTTTAGGGCCGCCAGCGGCCGCGGCCTTGTTTCGGTCCGGCACGGCGGCTAAATACGGCGCATTCCACTTAAACCTCGATCCGCGGAGAGGTGGCAGAGTGGTTGAATGCACCGCACTCGAAATTCGGTTACGGCCATCCCGCTCGGTGATGGCCCGTCCCAGGCCGTATTGTTTTCTTTGAGTTTTCTGACGTGGGCGTCCGCCGCGTGTCGGCGCCTGTCGTCCGCCGACGCCGAGTTGGGTAGCAAAATGGTAGCAGACTGTTCCATTTTCGTTCGATGAACGAAGCCTGTCCCGGGTTTGCCGACGAAGCTCCCGATTGGCTCCTGTGGCCGTTTGCACCCGTGCCCGTAAACCCCAGACAATGTAAGATGCATTTGTCCGCCGATCCATCGGTGAGCCGCGGCGCATGACGCTGCCAGCGTTTAAGCGAGCGCCTTTTCGGGGCAGACAATGAAGCCTTCGATCAAAACACTTGGGGAAATTCTTTATTCGCCAAGCCAGTATGTGATCCCCGTATTCCAACGTAACTATCGCTGGGAAGGTCCGAATTGGGAGCAATTCTGGGAGAGCGTTATTGAAATACAAAGGCCGGACAAACGCGGCAATCATTTCATGGGCTTTTTGGTCTTTTTCCCCGAGTTAGCACAACCCGGTCAAAACACATCCTTCCACCTTATCGACGGTCAGCAACGACTAGCAACGTCATCCATTATGCTAGCTGCAATACGGAATGTTGCGCGCCACACAGAACAGAACGAATTGGCTGATGAAATTCATCAAGACTACCTTGTACACCATAGAAAAAAAGGTGATCAGCATTATCGATTATTTCCAAAGGAACGAGACCACGACAGCTATATGGCAATTATATCAGGACAAGGCGAGCCCACCGGTCGGATGGGCGACGCCTTAGCCTATTTTGACGATAAGCTTGTAAGTTGGGCTGCAGATCAGTCGGACAGACTGCGGCAAGCTTTCGATGCACTCCGCCAACGTTTTGAGTTCATGTGTGCGACACTCGAAAAAGGGGAAAACGCCTACAGCATATTCAAGAGCCTGAATTCGACAGGCGTGCCTCTGGGAGCATCGGACTTAATTCGTAATTTTGTATTCATGCAGGTGCCCCCGGACGATCAGGACGCTTTCGACCGCGAGCTTTGGAGGCCGCTAGAGGATCGGTTTGCACGGCAAGATGGTACGCTCGACGAAGAACAGTTCTCGAAGTTCTTTCGCGATTTCTTGATGGCCGAAGGCCGTTATGTGGCTCCAGCAGAGACGTTTCCCAACTTTGAAACGCGCTATGAGGCAACCGACTTCTCGCCAAGGGTACTCGGTCAGACCCTGAGCGCTAGTGCTCGCGCTTACGCAGTCATTTCCGGCCAGCGCCCCGATGAAAATGATGACGTTAGCCGGGCGCTTGCCGGACTAAATGTGTTGGACAGTTCGACCACCTACCCACTGCTTCTCGCGTTATTTCAAAAGCGAGCATCGGCTGAAATCACCTCGGCTCAGCTGACGCGATGTATCGAGATGCTGCGGGGCTTCATCCTGCGTCGCTTTATCTGTGGTGAAAGTTCGCGTGGCTACGGCCGCATGTTTGTTCGCGCGCCAACAAAAACCGACGATCCGGTGAGTGCTTTGGAGAGTTATCTGCTCGAACGTGGATGGCCCGATGACAATCGCTTTGTATCATCGTTCGTCGATTTTCCGTTGTATGAACGAGGATATACGCGGGAAGTATTGGAAGCATTGGAGCGTGCCCGAGGTCATAAGGAGCCAGCTGATCTTAGTGCGACACAAGTTGAGCACGTTATGCCCCAGACCCTTAACGACGCTTGGCGAAGGGACTTGGGGCCGGACGCAGAGATTATCCAAGCTGACTGTCTGCATTGGCCGGGCAACTTGACACTCAGCGGGTACAATCTCGAACTATGGAACCATCCATTCAATGAGAAAGCTAAGCGGTATAAGGAGAGCAATATCGTCATTACCCGCGAGCTGGCTGACCATGACAAGTGGGATGAACAAGAAATTCGCTCACGCGGTCGCAAACTTGCGCAGGAAGCGACACTCATCTGGATCGGGCCGAAGGAGCACGATGCTACCGCAACACAGCCGGACAATGGGGGCGACGAAGATACCCCAGGCCGCCGAGAATTAAGGGCGCGCTTTTGGCGCGGCCTGAGCAGCTATCTCGTCGCCGAGCATCCGGAGCTTCCAAGTTTTGAACCGGGGCAGAGCTGGACGATCCGGTTGCCGTCCGTAATGCGACACGTGGGCCTAGAATTGCGTTTTGCTTTGCGTCAAGAGAGCGTTGCAATTGATGTTTGGTTTTGGCGTGAAGCATCCTTTCCGGTGTGGGAGAAGATTAGCCATTCGCCGGACGAGTATAACTCCCTCGTCGATGCGAACTGGGAATTTGAGCAGGTCGAAGGGCACTCTCGTGGTCGCATGTCAATAACGCAGATTACGGAAGCGATTAGAAAAGAGGCGTCTTGGTCCGATTTGTACCACTGGTTCGGCGAGAAACTATCCCTGGTGTATGAACGGATTTTACCGAAGCTGCGCAGTGAAATGGATCGGCACGAAACTCCCCGAGCGTCGCGTGACCTCCCAATCTGAGGGTACCGACAGAGCGCCGCGCCGGCACGGCCAGCCTATCGCTTCGGCTGAAGAACCTTGGTGCCGAAATGCATAGAAGTTCGCGTTCTACGGCGTCCTAGGGTTGCGGACCTCGCCTTGCCGCCGGTAAATAGGGGGCGCGAGGAAAGGGATGCTGCCGGCGAGCAATTTCGGCTTCCTGAAGGCCTACGACGCCCAGCTGGCAGAGTTGGGCGCGCTCGCGGAGCGCTACTTCCGCGATGATCCCGTCACAGCTGTCTTCAAGCTACGCCAGTTTGCCGAGGTTCTGTCCAAGACGATTGCCGCCCGCCACGCGCTCTACGTCGGTGAGCGCGAGACCTTTGAAGACACGCTTCGCCGGCTCGCCTTTGAGCGCATCATTCCCAAGGAGGCGGCCGACGTTTTGCATGCATTGCGCAAGGCGGGCAACAGGGCCGCTCATGAAGCCAGAGGCAGTCACAACGACGCTCTATCGGCACTGAAATTCGCCCGTCAGCTTGGCATTTGGTTCCACCGCACCTATGGCAAGCAGGCCGATTTCAAACCTGGACCCTTCGTACCCCCGCCGGAGCCAATCGATGCTACGGCCCCATTGCGCGAGGAAATCGACAGCCTTCGCCGCCGCGTGGCCGAAAGTGAAGACGCTGCGAGCCGCGCGAGACGCGAAGCAGACGAACATGCGCGTGCCCGCGAAAGCGTGGAGCAGCGACTAGCACGAGAGGCCGAGGAACGGACGATATGGGAGAAGCTGGCTGCCGAGACGGAAATCAAGATGGCGGAAATCGCGGCCCGCCTTGCGGCTTTACAGACTGCGGCTGAACAAGCGCCCAAAGCTGAAAGCCTCGAACTGATCCAGCGCGGTGAGGAAGCATCCACCAAGATCGACCTTGATGAAGCAGCAACACGCGCGCTGATTGATCAGCAACTTGCTGATAGCGATTGGGAGGTTGACACCAAGACCCTGCGCCATGCGAACGGGACGCGGCCGGTAAAGGGGCGCAATCTTGCTATTGCCGAGTGGCCGACCGCAAGCGGGCCTGCGGACTACGCGCTGTTCGTGGGCTTGACGCTGGTCGCCGTCGTGGAAGCGAAGCGGCGACGCAAGAACGTGTCGGCTGCGGTTGATCAGGCTGAGCGGTATTCCAGCGGCATTGCCGCCAGCGAGGATTTTGCGTTTGCCGAGGGCGGCCCGTGGGACAAGTTCAAGGTGCCGTTCGTGTTCTCCGCCAACGGCCGCTCCTATCTCAAGCAAATTGAGACCGAAAGCGGCATCTGGTTCCGCGACACGCGCCGTACAGCGAACCACCGCCGTGCGCTAGTCGGTTGGCCGACGCCAGACGGTCTCTCGGGGCAGCTTGAGATCAACCAAGACGCCGCCACCGCCGCGCTCAAGGAACTACCGTTCGAGTTTGGATTTCCGCTTCGCGATTACCAGCAAGCCGCGATCAAGGCGGTTGAGGCTGCGCTGGCGGCGGAGCGGCGCTCCATGCTGCTGGCCATGGCGACGGGTACGGGCAAGACAAAGCTGGCCATAGCGCTCCTCTATCGTCTTCTCGCCACCAAGCGGTTCCGGCGCATCTGCTTTGTTGTTGACCGCTCGGCGCTTGGCGATCAAGCGGAGGACGAGTTCACCACCACTAAGATCGTCTCGGGCAAGGCGTTTGCGGATATTTTCGGTCTCAAGGTCCTCGCCGACGTGACACCAGAGGTCGAGACCAAGGTCCACATCTGCACCATTCAGGGCTTGGTCAAGCGGGTGCTGTACACGGCGGATAGTTCGGAAGCGCCGCCGGTCGATCAATACGACCTCATGGTAATCGACGAATGCCACCGCGGCTATCTGCTGGACCGAGAAATGTCAGATGACGAACTTAGCTTTCGCGGGCAAGAGGACTACATATCGACATATCGCCGCGTGCTGGAATACTTCGATGCGGTGAAGGTTGGCCTCACGGCAACACCCGCCCTGCATACCACCGAAATCTTCGGCGATCCGATCTTCACCTATTCGTATCGGCAGGCCGTCATTGAAGGCTACTTGATCGACCACGAACCTCCAACACGGATCGAGACCTCATTGGCGCGTGCCGGCATCGTGTTCGAGAAGGACAAGCAACTGGACCTGCTGAACACCCGAACCGGGGAAATCAATCTGGCCCGCGCGCCCGATGAAATCCGATTTGACGTGGAGCAGTTCAACAAACAGGTAGTGACCACTGAGTTCAACCGCGTGGTTGCGGAGGAGCTTGCTAACCACATCGACCCGTCCGCTCCCGGTGCCGGAAAGACACTGATCTTCGCGGCCACCGACGCTCATGCCGATATCGTGGTCACAGAAATCAAGAAGGCGTTCGCCACTAAGTATGGGGAGATTGACGACGCAGCCGTGAAAAAGATTACCGGCAGTGTAGACCGCGTGCGGAAACTCATTCTTTCGTTTAAGAACGACGCCGACCCCAGGATTGCGGTCACGGTCGATCTCCTGACGACCGGCATTGACGTGCCCTCCATCACTAATCTCGTGTTCCTGCGAAGGGTCAATAGTCGCATTCTCTACGAGCAGATGATCGGCAGGGCCACGCGTCTTTGCCCCAATATTTGCAAGGAGGTGTTCCGCATCTTCGACGCGGTAGACCTGTATCCGCACCTACAAAATCTCACTGACATGAAGCCGGTGGTGGTGAACCCTTCGATCAGTTTCGATCAACTGGTCAAGGAACTGATCGCCGCCGACAAGGATGCGCATCGCGAGACCATCCGGCAGCAGCTTGCTGTGAAACTCCGCCGCCTGTTGAAGAAGATGCCGCCTGAGGTGCGCGCCAGGTTTGAAGCGACCGCCGGAGAGGCACCCGAGGTGACCTTGAAGCGGCTCTTGCAGGAAAAGCCCGCAGAGTTGTCCAAGTGGCTTTCCTCGCGGGCCGGCATCGGCCCTATTCTGGACTGGCAGGGTGACGGCGACACATCGCCGCGCTTTGTGCCGATCTCGCACCATCCCGACGAGGTCGTGGGTGTTTGGCGCGGCTACGGCGCAGCCAACAAACCCGAAGATTTTCTGGATAGTTTCCGCGACTACGTGCGCGCCAACATCAACACCATTGCCGCGCTCAAACTGGTGGTCCAGCGCCCGCGCGACCTGACGCGCACCGATCTCAGGGCTCTCCGTATGGCGCTCGATCAGAAAGGCTATTCGGAAGCCAATCTCCGCCGCGCATGGGCGGACGCCAAGAACGTGGATATTGCCGCCTCCATCATCGGCTTCGTCCGGCAGGCGGCGTTGGGCGATCCCTTGGTGCCCTACGCCGACCGTGTGAAGGTCGCGATTGGGAGGGTGTTGGAAGGTCGGAAGTGGACCGATCCGCAGAAGCGGTGGCTGCGCCGGATTGCCGAGCAGGTGGAAAAGGAAATCGTGGTAGACCGCGATGCCCTCGACCGCGAGCCGTTCGCCGCGGATGGCGGCTTCCCGCGCCTCAACAAGGTGTTCGACGGCGAACTTGAGGGCGTACTGAACGGCATCAACGAGGAAATGTGGAAGAAGGCCGGCTGATGACCACCACCACAGATATCGTCGCAAAACTCTGGTCGCTCTGCCACATCCTACGGGACGACGGCGTGACCTACAACGAATACGTGACCGAGCTAACCTTCCTCTTGTTCCTAAAGATGCTTGAGGAAACGAAGAAGGAAGACCGGCTGCCCAAGACATATCGCTGGCGCGAACTGGCGAAACGGGACGGGCTTGATCAACTGGATTACTACAAGCGGTTGCTACTCGATCTCGGCAAGCCGCAGGTCAAGGACCCTTTAGTCCAGGCGATTTTCACCGACGCACAGACCCGGTTACGCAAGCCAACCAACCTGAAGGCCCTCACCACCAGCATCGACCAATTGGATTGGTTCTCCGCTCGCGAGGAAGGGCTTGGCACCCTCTATGAGGGTCTCTTGCAAAAGAATGCCGAGGACAAGAAATCAGGCGCTGGCCAGTATTTCACGCCGCGGCCGTTGATCGACTGCGTGATCCGCCTTTTGAAGCCGCGGGCCGGCGAGGTGGTCCAGGACCCGGCGGCAGGCACGGCGGGCTTTCTTGTCGCCGCCGACCGCTACATCAAGGATCAGACCGACGATCTCTACAAGTTGACGGAACAACAAGGCTTCTTCCAACGGCACAATGCGTTTGTCGGTGCCGAGTTAGTCCCGGACACGCATCGCCTCTGCATGATGAACCTGCTTCTGCATGGCATTGAGGGTGGCGTAGAATTGGCCGACACGCTCTCGCCCGATGGCGAACGGCTGCCGAAGGCCGATCTTGTGCTCACCAATCCGCCCTTCGGCACCAAGAAAGGTGGCGGGCGACCAACGCGTTCCGATTTTTCGGTGACCGCCGACACATCGAACAAACAACTGGCGTTTGTAGAGCACGTGGTCCGGGCATTGAAGCCCGGTGGGCGTGTCGGGATGGTGGTGCCCGACAATGTGCTGTTTGAGGATAACACCGGAAGGCGATTGCGCGCATGGCTAATGGACCTGTGCAACCTTCACACCATCCTGCGACTGCCCACCGGCATTTTTTATGCGCAAGGCGTCAAGACCAACTTGCTGTTTTTCCAGCGCGGCAAGACTGACAAGGCAAACACCAAGGCGGTGTGGATTTATGACCTGCGCGCCGACATGCCGGCATTCGGTAAGACGCGGCTGCTGACCGTGGAGGACTTTGCCGATTTCGAGAAAGCCTATGGCAGCGATCCGAACGGAGGAAGCAAGCGCAAGGATCAAGGCGAGGGAGGGCGATGGCGCTGCTTCACGCGGGACGCAATCAAAGTCCGCAATGACAATCTTGACATAGCTTGGCTGCGAGACACGAACGCCGAAGCAGAGGAGCAGCTGACGGAGCCAGGGGACATTGCGGCGGCGATCATCGGCCATCTAAAGGCAGCGTTGGAGGAAATCGAAACGCTGTCCGAAGAACTCGATCCGAACGGAGCTGAGAAGGCGGATGCCGTATCGGAGGCGGCGGAATGAATACGCCGCCTGCCGCATGGGACACTGCTGATCTTCGAGAGGTAACGAAGGATATCTCCTACGGCTTTACCACAAGTTCAGACTTGAATGGTGGCGGCCCTAAACTATTGCGGATTACTGACATTCAGAACGGCAATGTAGATTGGTCCGCTGTTCCACATTGTTCGGACACTCCCAGGGCATCGTTTCTATTGCAGGCTGGCGATATCGTGATCGCCAGAACGGGCGCGACTACCGGCAAGAGCTTCCTAATAGGGAAGGTGCCGTGTCCCACTGTATTCGCCTCATACCTAATCAGGGCGCGCTTCGCAGATGGGATCGAACCGAAATACGCATGGGCTTTCATGCAGTCAGCAGACTACTGGTCACAAATACAGACAGTGTCGAAGGGCACCGCACAACCCGGCGCAAACGCGCAACTTCTATCTCAACTTCAACTCCCTATCGCTCCGCTAAATGAGCAGCGACGGATCGTCGCGAAGATCGACAGCCTGTTCGCTAAGTCCAAGCGTGCGCGTGATCAGCTCGACCACGCTCGCCGGTTGGCAGGGAAATACAAGCAAGCGATCTTGGCGGCAGCATTTAGCGGCGCGCTCACCAAATCTTCTCGAACACAGCCAGATAAAAATTTAGCAGAGCGCCCATGGTCAATTCCGTCGAAATGGAAGTGGCTAACAGTTGCGGGCGCGGGGGAGGTCTCACTGGGGCGACAGAGGTCGCCCAAAGATCATTCCGGCCCGCAAATGCGTCGCTACGTTCGTGCCGCAAACATTACTTGGCGCGGATGGGACCTGACTGATATTAAGGAGATGAACTTTGACAACAACGAGTTTCTACGGTTCAAATTAAATCGCGGTGACGTGTTGCTCAATGAAGGGTCCGGGAGCGCAACGGAAGTTGGAAAGCCGGCAATCTGGGAAGATGAAATCAAGAATTGCTGCTTTCAGAATACGCTTCTCCGTGTGCGGCCCACAGCGTGCTCATCTGAGTTTTTGTATTGGTATTTTCTCTTTTGTGCTTCGACAGAACTGTTTGTGTCGAGCACCCAAGGTGTGAACATCTATCACATTGGCAAAGATGGTCTGGCGCGATTTCCCGTCCCGCTTCCACCGAGGAGAGAGCAGGACCAAATAGTTACTCTCATTAAAAGGACTTTTGCTTGGATCGACCGGCTAGCGTCAGAGGCAAGCGACGCACGTAAGCTCGTGGATCGTTTGGATGAAACGATCCTAACCAAGGCCTTCCAGGGTAAACTCGTGCCGCAGGACCCGACTGACGAGCCGGCAAGCGCGCTGTTAGAGCGCATCCGGGCGGGGCGAGTGACAGCTTCCACCACGCATGGCCGCGGGGAAGGCGAACAAGCAGTTTCGGAGGCGGACGCCAAATTGAAGCGGCGCGGACGAAAGAGGCGCGCGCGTGACGGTCCGACACCATGACGAAGCAGAACCGCTGGACGCTTGGATAAGGGATTTTATTTTTCCTGCGCTGCCGGCGGACCTGAATGGGCGTTGTGGCTGCAACTTGCAGCGCATGATCTTCGACCCCTCCATCGGCGAAGAAATATGCGCCATTTATTTCGAAAAACCGGCCTTCGCGGATCAGCTTAGCAAGGTACACCCATTTCACCTGATCGCTCATCCCGGTCTTGCTCGGATGCCCCATGGCGTGGTCGCTTTTACCGTCTGGCGGATTGCAGCCCATTCACCGCAGGAAGTCCTGATCGAGCATTTTCTGAACCCCAACAACATTGGGACCTTTCGCCTCGTCTCCTCAGCCGCCAACCAGACCCATTTCAAGCTACTGGTTGTCAATAATCGGACCGCCAACGTTGCGGCGTTTGTCGATTTGGAACACGTATTTGAGTGAGTTTGGGCGTCTCGTATCCGCTCTGGCCCTTGCCATTGGACACAAACCCGAGGGAGATTTCGCAACCGCCTCGCAGCATCTCATGGACACGACGACCGTCCAGCAGCTTCTCGTTCTCAGTCAACTTGACGCCGGCAAGCCGTTGAAGGTCTAACGGGGAGCCGCGATCGCTCGATGACCAGAAAGCCTCGAAGCCTTCGCGAGCGAGCGCGGTGTTGAGCGTGGCCAACGCCTGCGGCCTTTCGGGCGCCTCGCCCTCGGCGTCGGACTGATCCATCAGGGCGCGGATTACACGTGCAAACGTCGGCGGCGGCGGCGTAGCATCGGGATGCGGTTCGGCCAGAATGGATTTTAGAGTGTCGGCCACCCAGTGGTTGCGGGTTGAACCGCCGTGCCGGTAGTCAGTGTCACAGATTTCGAAAAATTCGGTGAGGTAGCTACTACTGCGATAGCGGAAGTAGCAGGGTTCACCTTCCTTGGAATTGCCGCAGATCTGCGACCTCAGGCATTCCCGCCAGCGTTCGCGGGCGGCGTCCCCAAACAAAGTGCGACACGCGAGGAAATTCCTGCAAATCGGGGGGAAATGCCGGACCGCTATAGAGAACAAGGCTCGTTGCGTCTATATTGACAAGTGATTTGCGGACGAAACGTTGGTTAAAATCGATGGCTCGCAGCGACCTTCTGCTGTCTCTTGTCCGCGCCGGCGCAACCGGCGATCGATCAATGCTGCGTTCAACGGTCGAAGCGATCGCAGCCGAGGAACGGTCGAAGCGTCACACGACGCTCGCAGACCGTCTCACCCGTGCGCTTTTGACAAACGGCACCGTCATGCAGACGACACCCGCAGCAACCGGCCAGCCAAACGGTAAAGAGTATCTTCTCGAAGCGCCCCCGCAAAAGACGCTCACAGATTTAGTATTACCGTCGATCACGCGCCGATCAATTGAAGGACTGGTCGAAGAGCAGCTTCGCGCCGACTTATTGCGAAGTCATGGCGTGCAACCAAGACACCGGGTTTTGCTGTCTGGTCCTCCCGGAAATGGCAAGACCTCACTCGCCGAAGCGATAGCTGACGCCCTGTCAGTCCCATTTTTTACCGTCAGATATGATTTGCTCATCGGCAGCTATCTCGGAGAAACCACCCAACGATTGCGAAGGCTGTTCGAATACATTCGAACGACGCCGGCCGTTCTTCTATTCGACGAATTTGACGTTGTCGGCAAGGAACGCGGGGACCCGCATGAAACCGGAGAAATCAAACGAGTGGTTTCGACATTGCTCCTTCAAGTTGACGCTCTGCCGAGTTACGTGGTCGTTGTGGCCGCAACCAATCATGGGGAACTGTTGGATCGTGCTGTCTGGCGACGGTTCGAGGTGAGGCTTGAACTACCTCAACCCGATATAGATAAGCTTGGCGAGTATTTCGACCGGGCACTTTCTAGTGTGGCGCACTCAGGAATTACTGGCCGCGCCGTCGCCAAAAGGCTGGGTGCAATTAGCTATGCTGAGGCACAGGATTTCGTCCTAGACATTCGACGTAAGCAAATTCTCTCAATGAATGAACTCGCTCTGGATCAAATCATCGCCGAAAAAATGGAATTGTGGTCCCGTCGAGTGGAGGCTCCTATAAATGCCGATCGATCCCAACCGGCCACTTCTTCGACTTCCAAGCGGCGCATCTCGCAGACGGACCGCTAAGGGAAACAGGCCTCATTTTCCGGCTCCCTATCCTGTTTCGCGTCAAACGGCGCGATTGGGACCCAAATTGCAGCGACTGAGGGACGCACTAAATGGGCCACCAGCGGACGTTGTTGCACTGCGCAACGATCCGACCGCGCTGGCCCCAGAAAGCCTTCTCGTTTTCGAGCTGAAGGAGCCTATCGTTACTTTTGCAGCAGCGGTCGCGGCGATCCCGGGGCTTGAGTTTATCGGCGAGAATGACGAACAAATTCAGGATGACGATGGCGAAGCGGTTCCCGGTCATTACTACGCTGTCTTCGGCGACCAAAGTGCTCTCCAGCAGATGTTATCCCTTTGGGACAGATGGTCGAGGCAACAGCCGCTACCCAACGAGTTCAAGGATTGGGAACGGGTATTCGCGTGCCTGCACGATTTGAGGCGCTGGAGTGCAAGGGATCGAGTGTCCGCCACGCACGCTGAAATCTTAACACGCCTCGCTTCCGATCTTGGCCCCGATGAGACGATGCATGTCGAAATCGAGATCGTGTTTCGTCAGGGAGCTGCGGCAGAAAATGCTCGCAGTTCGATACGCCGCCAGCTTGCTGGCTTCGGAACGCGCGAGGTCGCGGCCGCTCGTTACGACGGTTTTGCCTATGACGCTCTCCTTGTAGAGATATCAAAGCAAGCTGCGACGGCACTAGCGGAACGGAGCGGCGAAGGAATTGCGGGTTTAGGCGATGCTTACCGAGTTAGGCCGCAAAGCATAGGCTATGGCGACCCGTCGCACGACAATCAAGGCGTGGAGCCGCGGGAGGCCGTTTCGGCGAACGGAGAGCCATTGGTTGCGATCTTCGATGCTGTCCCTCTCGCAAACCACCCGCTTTTGACAAACCGGCTCGTGGTGGATGATCCGGACGATCTTGGGAACATGGCAGCCGGCCCTCGCTTGCACGGTACTGCGATGACCTCGCTCGTCGCGTATGGCGACTTGAATGGGAATGATCCTGCGGTACGACGGCCGATCTATTTTCGTCCGATCATGGTTGATGCCGATAACATCCCCGGCCGATCTAATGAACGTACTTTACCCGATCGGTTGCTAGTTGATGACATCGTTCGCGCTGTGCGTCGCATCAAGCGTGGCGACAATGGGCAGCCTGCTGAAGCGTCACAAGTTGCCGTAATAAACATTTCGTTTGGGATACCCGATCTACTTTTCGACGGGACGATTTCGCCGTTGGCGCGATGTCTGGATTGGTTGTCGTGGGAATACGGCGTTCTTTTCGTGGTTAGCGCCGGCAATTGCACTGAGCCGTTGGTGGTTTCCGCGTTCGCCGATGAAGGCGCTTTTCTTGCGGCATCGGATGGTCCAAGAACCGATGGCAGTTTGGCCGCGCTGCGCGACGCAAAGCCGAAACAGGTCTTGCTGTCACCGGCCGAAGCAATAAACGTCCTGACCGTGGGCGGTCTTCATCATGACGGCGTCTGTGCACCTCCTACGATAGGATCAAGCCACGATCCTCTTCCAGAAGGTTCGTTTCCAAGCGTGGTATCGCGGCTAGGTCTTGGCTTCAATCGATCAATTAAGCCAGACCTTCTAGCACCCGGCGGAAGGTTGCGTGTCCACCTTCGGCCAGCTGACCGACCGACGACATACAATCGTGGAGTGCGAGCTTCCCGGCTTGGCGGCCTTCGGGTGGCGGGTCCAATTGACCCGATTGCTGGCGCACAAATCGCCTGGAGCGGCGCCACAAGTGCGGCGGCTGCTCTCACTACACACGCCTTGCACTTAATCAATGACGCCCTGGAAGATGCGTACGGCAATCGCTACACCGCACTCAACGACCCGCATCGTGCGCTGCTGCTAAAAGCTCTGTTGCTTCACAGGACGAAGTGGCCTGCCGCCGCGGACGCAGGACGGATCGAAGCGATTTTTGGACTAGGAGAAAAGCGTCACATCACAAAAGTCCGCGCCGACCTCGCGCGGCTTTACGGATTTGGCGCACTCGATCCGGACGCCTCGCGGTCTTGTGCGTTCGATCGTGCGACTGGATGGGGAATAGGCGCGTTGACCAATGACCAAGGTCAAACTTTCCAATTGCCACTTCCCGAAGGTTTAATTGGCAATCGCGTTCCAAGGGCTTTGAGTGCAACGGTCTGCTGGTTCACCCCTATCGTTCCGGGCCGGCAGAGCTACCGAGCTGTAAAGCTGAGGATCGACGAAAAGGAGCGCGCGTTCGAGACCGCGCTGAAATTTCTGGGCGCTAAGCGTTCGAAGGATCAGCACGCCAGTCAACAGACACAACGCGGTACGATCGTTCATCGTCGGTGGGAAGGACGCTCGGTGGCAAAATTTCAGAATGGGGGTCTCATCGAAATCAAAGTGTCCCGCATGTGGGACAACCAAGAGGACCAAGTCCCAGAAGTTCCCTTTGCGCTTGCAGTCTCTATCGAGGCCGGCGGCGATATTCCGATTTATGATCAGGTTCTCTCTCGCATAGATATCGCGCTAAGACCTCGCGTGCCGCAGCCCATTACTATCCGATAAGGCGCGGGCTTTCCCCACCCGGGTCGCGGCGGCCGACGCCATCACCCCTCACGCCAACGGTCAGAAGCAAATGCAAGCTGGTCCGGGGTGCTACTAGCATCGATGGCCAGCCGATCGGTTCATGTGGTTAGCGCGAGGTTGGGTGCCGCTACCCAGCCGCCATCCAGCGCATGCCGAACCCAACAGTCCCGAACGCCAGGGTGTTTGCGGTAGAACGGCGCCTCTATGGCTCCCGTGGGTTGCGGAGTTCCCCCCGTCGCCGGTAAATAGGCCGTGGGAAAGGACCGGCGCGCGTGGGGCGGCCGGTCACCGGCTTCTACCGTTCCGCCGCGTAAGAACTCTCTAGGCTGTTGAGATTGTGGGTTGTTATGCACTGGTACTTCCGAGACATATCCGATGATCCGAGTGAGAAAGAACTCACTCAGCAGGATCAGTTCAACAACGACGAAGTGGCCCTCGCGGAAGCAATCGTTCGGGAGACGATCCAAAATTCGACGGATGCCCAAGCGGGAGGGAATGCGCCGGTTCGCGTGCGTTTCGCCATCAACGAGATAAACGGATCAGATCGCGCCATTTTCGACCATATCGTCACAGGACTTTCCCCGCACTTACGCGCATGCGGGATGGCAGTGCCCCGCCCATCGGAGCCGTTAAGGACACTGGTGGTTGAGGATTTTGGAACAACTGGGCTGACCGGATCGGTTGAAATAAAAGACAACGGCCAGTTTTCTGGCTTTTGGCGACGGTTCGGGCGCTCGAACAAGCAAGGCGCAAAAGGCGGCCGCTGGGGGTTAGGGAAGCTGGTGTTCCCCTCGGCGTCGGCTTTGCGCACAGTCATCGGCCTAACACGGCGGGCGGATGACGCTGGTAGCTGGGTCATGGGCCAAGCCGTTCTTCGCAATCACTCCATCGGTGATCTGGAAAAGGACAGTGTGGGATTTTGGTGCGATGATAAGGCCACGCGCCCGGGGGCACCCACGAATGATAACGTAATTGCATCGAGGCTGTCGCAATCGGCACAGCTCCGCCGAACATCGGAGGCCGGGCTGTCGCTGGTGGTTCCAGCTTTGCTTCCAGACATTACATCGGATCATTTGATCGTAGCGACCGTTCGTAACTACTACTTTCCAATTCTCACCGGGCGCTTGGCGGTCGAGGTTGACGGTAAAGAGGTATCCCAGCACACCTTTGCGAACGTGTCCCAATCACTGTCGAGCGAGCTAGTTCCTCGTTCACTTCTGGCCTTTGTACGGCAGCTACAAGAAGCACGGTCAGGAGAGACAACATTAGTCCTCCCACAGGTTTGGCAACGAGAGGGCATTTCAGCAGAGACGCTTGGCCCGGACACAACGGAGAGGCTTCGGGAGCACTACAAAGCCGGAAAGCTACTGTCCGTTCGAGCGCCCCTACAGGTAAGGCCCAGAGGCGATACCGCGACGACGACCTACATCGATTTATTTATAAAGAATGTTACTCCCGGCGAACGTGTGCAGACGCTCGTAGTGCGTGGCTCAATTACGGTACCGACGGAAGGCAAGAAGATTAATCTGCCAGACGCTCATGCGGCGTTGGTTGCGACTGATGAATTGATCAGCAAACTTTTGGGAGATGCCGAAAATCCGGCCCATACACAGTGGAACGAAAGAGCCGAGAAATTACGGGTCGGGTGGGAGAGCGGCGGCCTGGCGCTGCGGCGAGTTCGCGCCGCACTTCCTGAGCTATATGCGCTGGTCGCCGAACGGGTCGAGCGCGATGATCCACTAGCACTACTCGAATTCTTCTCAATACCAAAGAGCAAGGATGCTGGTGCTACGCCGCCAACGACGGGGCGCCCTGTTGACCTACCGCCTGCCGCCCCTAAACCATTTCGGATCGAAAGGCGTGTTGGCGGATTTGCCATTTTGCCGGATGGCAATATTAAGCCCGATCATTTTCCCATGCAGCTACATGTTCGGTGCGCCTATGACGTGCTATCCGGCAATCCGTACAAAAGATACAGTGAGTACGATTTTAGCCTGTATCGACATCCCATTCAGATCAGCAAAGTGAACGCCGACTGCTGGCAGACTACCGACAACGAAATGGATGTGGTCGCGCACAAAGCAGACTTCAAGGTCGAAGTGTCTGGTTTCGATGCCAACAGAGATTTGATCGTCGAGGCGCAGTCGTGACTTCGGTTCAGCGACGCTTCAACTCGACGGGGAGGCGCCGGATACCGCGCAATAAGATCGCCATCTCCCTTGCACGCGTTCCAGACTTGAACGCGATCCCTACCGCCAGAGCCTCTTTGAGGCTGGATGGCCTGGAACTCCCATCTGACGCCACGGTGGCAATCGAAGCGTATTACCGAACGTCATCAATGCGGTTCGGATGCGGCACAGTGAACAACTTGCAGCCTCCTGATCGAATGGTTTTGTCCGAAATAGACAAAGGCGGAGCGGTGCGCTTTCGTGTCCTTGTAATCGCTCCTGATAACACGGGGCGCATACTGGCCGTAGCTGACGGCCTCCGACCCTCCGCTTCGGGTGATGACGCGGACAGACAAGCACTTTTGCCTATGCGCGAAAGGGATATCGGCAACGAGCTTTGGAAGATCGAAGTGGATTATCGGACCGGCCCCGTATTGGTTGTGAATAATCGCGTATCGGGACTGGCGGCGCAAATACGCACCGTTCCGCTTTTGCAGGGACTAGTGTTGCCGCATGCATTTCGAGCCATTCTTCGGGACCTCAATCCACCTGGCGAAAGCGAGGATGATGATTTGTGGGGTGACAATTGGCGCCGGTTTCTGACCGATCTTGGCGTAGCGGCAGAACCGGAAGACCCAAACGACGCGGACGCGGTTGACGAGTGGATTGAAACTGCGGTGAAGGCATTCGCCGACCTGAAACAGTTCGCGCAAAGAGCAAAGTTATTTGGGCATACAGAGGTCACTGATGCCTGACAAGCTTTGTGAGTTTACCAGCGAAGGCATTGCCGCTTTTTCTAAGTGGCTTCGTTCCGGTGCTCCGGGCAAGGTGCCAAATGATTTACTGGTTGATCCGGTATTTTCGACGCCGATGTGCGAGACACAATTGCTGACGAATGAAAGATTTTCCGACCGGTATAGTTTTGGTTGTCGGTTAGTTCAACTGTTGAGCCCCTTCGATAGTCATGCTATATCCTATAAACGCACGCTTTGGTCTTGGCTTGCGGCCTGGTACTTCGATCAGCTTTGCGAGATCGACAGCTCAGGCCGACACATGCTCAGAAAGGAGTACGTGTACGTTCCACAGAATGACCGATTGTATTACAGACATTTAGTACGAACACCTTGGTATGTTGTGTCGCAGCATGGTGAAGTGGCGAAGTTCCTGTTGATTGCGGGACGCACCGATGATCCAGCGCCGCTTAGCCGACAAAGCTATTTACTAGATCAGCTTGCCGCTCGGCAGTTCGTTATCGCTAGCCCTGCATTAGTGAACGCGGCCCGGCGGTTGTATACCGACAAGCATACTGGCCGGCCGACGCGGGGAGCAGGTGCAAAGGGTAGCGGCTCGCCTCGCCGCCTGGCGCTGATTGCCAACCAATTGGCCCTCACCTACGACATCCGTGATATGCCGGCGGAGAGTTTTCTGAAGTTATTACCCGAAGAGTTCTCCGCGCTATGATAGTGCGAGCGGACACATGAGGGCTTTCCTACGAGCGCTGACAAGCCCTGTCGGAGCACTGTGGGTGGTGTCGCATACTGCGCTGGTGCTTTTGGGCGCGCTGTTCCTGGCTGCTGCGCCTCTTCATCAATGGTTGGGCAAAGGCATTTCAGAGGGCATTGGTGGCTCACTTATCGCTGCTGGGATCGCAGGTGTCACTTTGTTCTTGTACGTTTTTACAACGGACGGGCTCAAATACAGAATAGAGGCGTTCACCAAAGCAGGGCTTCTAAAAATTTTCTCAGGGCGCTCGGTATTGATCCGGGACGAATACCACATGAGGCTCGTCAAAGCGCGGCGCATTGATTTGATTGGGTTCGGACTTTCAGCGTTCCGCGAGGACTACCTTAATGACTTTGTAGGCTGGTCCCACCGGGCGGACGTTCGTATACTGCTCATAGACCCGGATTTTCCAACTCCGCGACACAATCTGGCCGACCAAAGAGACAGAGAAGAGAACAATCCAGTTGGGCAGATACGCAGCGATGTCGATGCGTTTGAAAAAGCAGTTTCAAAACTTACCAGTCTCAACCGAGACCGGTTCAAGGTGCATCGAATGCGCGCGATCCCGGCCATCAATATGCTCCGGATAGATGACGATGTGTTTTGGGGGCCGTACCTGATGCAACAGCAGAGCCGCAATACACCCACATTACTGGCGACGCGGGGCGGTTTCTTATTCGACGTGCTCCAGAACCACTTTGACGCTCTTTGGGCACAAAGCTCGCCTTCACCACTAACCTGATGCACATCGTTGCCCGACCACGCATCCACGTCTCGCTGGCGGACATGGGCTTCGCATCACTTCGGGCGTTTGGTGGAATTGGCTTTTCGATCGAACGACCGCTGACGGTATTCCAGTTTGAACAATGCAGGGGACTTGAACTTCGCGGACTGGAGGTGCTCGATGAGGAGGGTCGGGCAGATTTGACCCAAGTGGTCAAGCGGATGAGCATCGATCATGGAGAATTGCACTTTCGCGCTCAGCTGAAAGAAGCGCCGCTGCAGCATGTGGGGTTCGGTAGCAAAACGATCCTGTCGCTCGCACTCATTGCAGGCGTAAATGCCTTCATGTCCATTGGGTGGTCGATTGAGCAAATGCAAAGGCTCAGTGGCCGCGGCGCGGCGTCGGGCGTCGGCATCCACTCATTTTTCTCAGGAGGGGTCATTTGGGATGTCGGACATAAGACAGCCGCAGGAAAACCGTTGCTGCCGTCCGGATCGACCACCGTAACCGGAATACCACCGCTCGCGACACGCATTCCGTTTCCGAACGCCTGGCGAATACTGCTGGTTCTACCCGCGGAACGTCCGATGACTGGCGCGGAAGAGGTTGACTTTTTTGTTGAAAACGCTCCGGTGCCAGAGGCGGAGGCGCTTTCAACAATGGCCGCGTTGTATCATGGAGTGCTGCCAGCCATCTTATTGAGCGATTACGGTGCTCTGGCATCTGCCCTTGCTGAGGTTCACCGGGTTGGCTTCAAAGCGCGCGAGTTGGGAAGATGGAGCCCGCACCTCCAAATGGTGCTCGCGGCCTTGGCCGAAAGTGGGTTTGCGGTAGGTCTGAGCAGCGTTGGTCCTTTGATCTACGTCATCCTGCCGGAGGAAGACCCCATCGCGCTGAATAAGGTGCGAGGCGTTTGCGCGGGAATGACAATCCGAATGGTAACGATGGTTCGCGGTTGGAATTCAGGGTACGAGCTGCACGAGGGGAATTGGCCATGAGGCCGCAATACGGAAATTCCCTGGCATTTGAACGCATTCTCAATGTGTACTTCTACACCTCGAACGCCGATAAGCTATTTCAAGCCCGACTTATGTTTGTGCGGCACGGCTACCTCCTTCGGCATTTCAAAGGTCACCGCGAACCGTACGACGAAGATTATTCACTGCCGACGGCACAGATGCTTACTCGTGCGATCCAACAAGTGAATGCAGAATTTGGTATCAAGTCAATTTTCTTCGTCGAGGACACCTCGTTACGATTGGACGCATTAAGCGAGAGTTCAGATTTTCCGGGGCTGAAAGTGAAGGAATGGTTTGCGAGCAGTACATTCGAGGAGGTTGATCGGCTCATTCACGAGAAGGGTGGCGACCGTGGGGCAGTGGTGAAGTCCGATATTGCTCTCTATGTCCCGAACTTGTCACACATCGTCTTCTTCCACGGAGAGACAGCCGGCGAGGTAGCTCAGTCTCCGCCCGCGTTTTCTGGGTCGGCGCAATACCCCTGGCTAACGCCGACTACCTTCAACGGCTGGTTCATCCCAGATGGAACCACAAAACGGCTCGGCGAAATGGAATTTGAGGAGGCACTGGCATTTGATTTTCGAGCAAAGTCATTGACCAAGTTGATCGCCCGGCTAGAGGAAATGAATGCCGCTCTGAATGTGAGCCCGAGCTTTTACACTGTGAGAAGGCCAGAGATTGCGCATCCTCAGGAACAACTGGCGTTCAGAGAACTGCTGCCACGAGAAGAGAGCGAGCCGCAGATTTTGCTCGTCATAGGTCACAAGTGCGCCGGTAAGACCACGCTCAGCGATTATCTGATCGGGCGTGACGGTGTTATGGTCTTCGAAGCTAGCTCCGTCCTGCGACAGCTTGCAACGGACGCGGGAGAAGGTGTTGAGACCGCTGAGGACGCGTTTAGCTTTCTGCGGGGACACGGCTTGGACTGTGTCGCCGCAGTGATTGCGAAATATCTGGCGCGGGCGAAGGCTAACTTGAATGTGATCACTGGTTTGCGCACGGTGGAAGAGATTTTCCTATTGGTTCAGTGGTTCCCACAAGCTCGGATTGTGTTGGTCGATAGCGATGCTCGCACCCGCTTTGAACGTCATCTCAGGCGCGCGCGTGACACTGACGTCCGATTATTCAGCGAGTTTCAAAAGCAAGATGAGAAGCAAGCCGCTTTTGGCGCACTTCGTGTCGCAACGGAAATCGCCACGGACATCATAAGGAATGATGGAACTTTGGAGCAATATCGGGAAAAGATTGATACGGTGGTTTCGACGCATTCCAAAACGTTGCAAGGTTCCGAAAGGAAAAGTGAATTGCACCGGACCCTGTTAGCCCTTGATGCTATAGCGGAAGCGGCAACCTGCGAACAAATATCGGCAAAGGCGTCAGACTTGGGAATTCCTGTTCGCAAGTACAATACGAACCGCGCACTCAAGTCAGCTCCTGAATTTGCAGAGCGTGTTAAACGGTCCGACTACTTGCTCCAATATAAACTCACTGCCCGAGGACAGCGGCTGCTCGACTTGTTGAGCGTAATTGGAAAATCGGCGACGGGGACTAACAGTTCGGGTTAGTGGGGCGAACTGCGTTGTCTATTGGGGACGACGCTTCCTTGGCTTTGCTTTTTAGCTTTGGCGTCTGACTTTGTTCGGAATTCGTTTTATGTCTTTCGGGAATTGGCATATTACCCTACTAGCCATTGAGGCTGCCTGGATCGTCGATGCCTGGCATACGCTCGCGATCAAGCCCATTGATCAATCAATTGACCTCGCCGCCTAATCAGATAGCTTCAACTCGCTGGAGGTTGCACCGCGAATTCCAACCGCTTTCCAGACGGCACCGGTGTTGCCGGACTGGCATTGAGAGAGGCTGCAAGATGAACAGGATCGTGATGGGTGCGCTGGCGTTGCTGGCGGTCTTGACGTTCAGCACAGGCGTGTCGGCCCAGGCTCAGGGCGGCGACAACGCCTTCGAGAAGAAGAGCCACAACTACGCCGAATGGGCAAAGGGCCGCTTCTCTGAAGTGGTGACCGTGCGCAATCCCGGCAAGATCATCTACCTTGGCGGCATCGGCGCCGAGGACGAGGACAGCGCCAAGGGCGGCGTGATCCGCCATCTCGGCGACTTCGACGGCCAGTGCCATTACGCCTGGGACAAAATCAAGCGGCTGCTCGCCAAGCACGGCGCAACCATCGAGAACATCGACAAGCTCGTCACCTACGTGACCGACATCCGCTATTTCTTTCCGGCCGGCAAATGTAAGACCGAGGAGTTCGGCGGTGTGACGCAACCGGCCGGCACGTTCCTAGTCATCACCGCGCTGGCCTGGCCCGGCATGATGATCGAGATCGATGCGACGGCGAGCACGGCGAAGTAAGGCGCTTCACTCCAACCTGACTTCAAGGGCCCCCGACATTCGCTCGGTGCGGCACGGTCTCGCCGTGGGCCTATGTGGGCGATGCTTGACGCGCGACAGGCGTCTTGAGCGGCGCAAGCGATCCTCGGCTTCGCTCCATTCCGGAGGCGCGAGCACTGGCTGGCCTATCTGATTGAGGGCATTCTGCTGGGGTTGGCCGGTGCTCAATGGCATCATCGACCTGTTCTTAGTCGGAGTAATTCTCTTCGTGCTTCCCGGCATCTCGGCTTGGGTACTGGGACTGCTGGTCGGCATCGACCAGATTTATGGCGGGTCGACGCTGATCGGCCTATCGCTGACTGCCCGGAGCAAATCTGCGGATAACTCCAGCGTGCCCGCTTAGCCGGTGGCAGCTAAATTCGATTGGCTCGATGATCGACGGATCGTCGTTCTCAGGCTTGTCGACCTGCGTCGATTATCGGCCACATCCCATGGGCTCGGCCCAGGGGCGGCCGGAGCGCTTGATCATCCCTCAGCCGGACGCCACATTTGGCCGATGTGCGGTCGTGTTCGCCTTTGCTCGGACTATTCGGAAATCAAAAACCGGCTGAAGTTTGCGCGCAACGCACCGGCGCCAAACTTCAGGCCTGACTGGAATAAGCCGCCTACGGAGCCGATGCTGGTCGCCATCCGCTCGGTCGATGGCGAGCGCGTGCCCAAGATGATGCGCTGGGGCTTGCTGCCGTATTGGGCGAGGGATGAGAAACTCACCTATTCGACCTTTAATGCCCGCTCGGAGGAATTTCGGACCAAACCGGCATTCAGGGATGCATGGAAACGCGGCCAGCGGTGTCTTGTCGTCACCGATGGGTTCTACGAATGGAAGGTTCTCGACCTGAAGGGCAAGCAGAAGCAGCCCCAAGCGATTGCGATGGCCGACGAGGGGCTAATGATCATCGCCGGTCTTTGGGATCGATGGAAGGACTAACGCCGCTCTACAAGGAGGCGAACCTTCTATAACGGCCGTGAGCCGGGTTAAACAAGGGTATAGCACAGGCTACACTGTGTCACCACGGGAACAGCGCCTTGTAAGAATGAAATCCCAACGGACGTCACGACAGGGCGCATTGCCGGAATTCCCTTCCGGTCTTGGTCGAGTGCATCGCGGATCGAGTTTCGCGCTCGGTCGGCTCCTCGACGTCGGGAGCCTGTTTGAGTTGCTCGATGGCCGCTGTTAGCGCGTCGCGGACAAAGTGGCGCCCAACCTTTCCCGGCGTATCAGATTGCCACGACCAGAAGACTTTCATCTCGCACCTTCAATGCGTCAATTCTGCACTCAGTGAAAAGGCCGTATAATTCCAAACGGAGCTATGGCCGTCAGTGAACCAGCTTATAATGATCGGTTCATGCGTGCCGACCTCCGCGGTGCAAAGCGGACTGAGTGTGGACGAGAAAACTTTCTAGGTTTGCCAGGTCCTATTTTTTTCCGCGGTTCGGCTTTGTGGATCGGAGAAAGAGCCTAGCAAGGGGCAATAGTCACTGTCGCGCGTGCCCCGGGCTTGGGTCATGACCCCCTAGCTGAAAGGAGCCGATCGACTACCTGTTATCCCGCCGTCCTTAAAAGAATGACGAGTTTCCGGTCACGCGGTGATGTCAGAAACTACAAACATTGATCAAGTCGCGTCACGTCAATGAGCGCGCTCGCGGCAAATAAACCTGGCCAGCGACGCGCGAGTGGTGACCTGCACGATCTCGTCGTGACGTGTTAACGAGTATTGCGATGCAATTGGTACCGCGGGCGTCGTGTGCGCACAATTAGAGGCGAACGGAAGCGATTAGTCGGGCCGCAATCAATCCTCGAAACTGTTCATAAAAGGCCTATTGTTTGAACAGTCTCTATCAGAGGACCCCGGAAAACCATGGCCAACCCGCGCGTGCGCACTGTTGCTCCAGCCGCTGAAAATCGAACAGTCAATACGCGTCGGCGGAAAAATGCCGATTTGCGGACCCGCGAACATCTGACTGCGGATGAAGTTGAGCGCTTGATCGACGCAGCGAAGGGCAATCGCCACGCCCATCGCGACGAGTTGATGGTTCTCCTGACCTTCCGCCACGGGTTGCGCGCCGTCGAGGTCTGCGACCTGCGCTGGGAGCAGATCGACTTGAAGACGGCGATACTCCATGTCCGCCGGGTCAAGAATGGCACGCCGGCCACGCATCCCCTGACCGGCCGAGAGATGCGGGCGCTCCGCCGGCACCAGCGCGAAAGCCGACCGTCGCCGTTCGTGTTCGTTTCTGAGCGCGGCGCACCGCTGACGGCGCCCGGGTTTTCCCGCATGGTCGAGCGGGCAGCAGTCGCAGCTGGTTTGGGCATAAAGGCCCACGCTCACATGCTCCGCCATGCGTGCGGCTATAAGCTCGCAAATGACGGCGTCGATACGCGCTCGTTGCAGGCTTATCTGGGGCATCGCAATATCCAGAACACGACGCGCTACACCGCACTTGCACCGGATCGGTTCAAATGTTTTTGGAAAGATTAGGCGTTGTACTCACAAAATCGGGCGATTCGCCATCGCCACTTCCCATGTCCGCTTGTTGTTAAAGCTGCCTGATGACTGACATGGGGTTTCGGCAGCGATGTGCCATGTATGGACGCCCGCGGCGTAAGAGGAAAATCTGACATTTCAGCTAGCGGGTCGGGTGCAGCCATGTATACGGCCTTCGAATGCAGCCGCTGTGGCTGCTGGCCCTGATGTAATCCGCTGATCGGGTCCCAACCAATCGCTCGCGCTCTTTGCTCGCGTGGCACTTGTCGCGGGTCTTCCCAATCGACGGTCTCGACCGTTCGCATCAATGTCGTCATCACCCCTGCAGTTCCTCAACGGCCAAAAGCCGCGTAACCCAGGGAACTTTTTGCGGGTTCTGCTTTGCGCGGCGCAGGGTAGAAACCGCCCCGACCACGAGGAGACGCCGCAAGTAGCAGTCGCCCTGTTTGGATATCGGCCCAAGCTTCGATTTTCCGCCGGTTGACATCTGTCGCGGCACCAACCCAATCCAGGCAGCAAAGTCGCGCCCTGATCGGAAGATCTTGGGGTTCGTCACCGTAGCGGCAATCGCAGAGGCACCAATTGGCCCGATCCCAGGAACGGTCTGAAGGCGCTTGCTCTGCTTGTTGGGGCGATGCTGCACCACGATTCGCTTCTCGATCGCCCCAAGCGTCGTCTGTAAGGCCTGAAGCCGCGCGGCTAGCACGAGCAGGCTTGCCCTGGCGTCGTTCGGCAAATGTGTAGTGGCATCATCTGCGACGATCGCCAGCAGCTCTTCGACTCCCTCGCGTCCCTGCGGAGCTATAATACCAAGCTCGGCTAGGTGGGATCGCATGGCATTGATCAGCTGCGTCCGCTGGTGCATCAGAAGATCGCGGGCGGGATGTTGCATTAGCTGGGCCTGCTGCTCGGCAGACTTCACTTGAACGAAACGCATTGTTGGCCGGCGCACTGCCTCGCAGATCGTTTCGGCATCGGCTGCATCATTCTTGTTGCGCTTGAGGTAGGCCTTCACGTCCTTTGCTGGCATCAGCCGCACATCATGACCGAGTTTGGCGAGTTCTCTGGCCCAATAATGCGACATTGCGCAGGCTTCTAACCCAATAAGGCACGGCGAGAGCGCTTCGAAAAATCGCAATACCTGGCCGCGCCGGAGTTGCTTGCGGACGACAACTTGTTCCTATGCGTCGATGCCATGAACCTGAAACACGTTTTTGGCTATATCCAGACCGATCGTGGTAATTTGCATGTGGACGACTCCCCTGCGTGATTCGCGCAACGATCACCTTACCGGCAATACGTTGCTGGGAGCGGTCGTCGTCCACCACATCAATCGGGTCATTTTGCGTTGCAGCAAATGAGCGATGACTTGTGCCATCGGGGCACACTCCACACCTCTAGCGCCTATAGCCCGGATGCCGCGCGGCGAAGCTCCGATCGCCGCTATCAGAAGCCTGCAAGATTGAGCGCGGATTGACCTCCACGCCGCGAAACTTGAAATGGTTCATCGGCGCGACGCGCTCGATGCCTTTGATCATGCAGGCGGCAATGGCCGCGAGGAACAATTCTGCCGGATTGAACGCATCAGGGCGACCGTTCACGTCGGTGTCGAGAACAATCTCAGCGCCCTTGCAGCGGGCCGTGCTGCTGTGAGCGTCGATGCGTTTCGCGACAACGTCGTATTCGAGCATTGCACACCCCTTCTGTGAATAATTGTGAGCGCATACATTACCGCACTATCCATCGACTTTAAGGATCGTGCTTAGCAGGCAATTATGGCTCAGTAGGCAGGGTATCTATTGCGGCGCGCCAACAACGGGGTGGATTCTGCGGCCAATATCCTTCAACCGAGATCGCCTTATCTCTTGGGCGGGTTTTGTTATATCGTCGGTAGTAGTGTCCAAGCACTCACCCATAGGGGCGGCTGGCACGAGGGATCGAAGATTAAAAGCTGGACAAACCCTGTTCCGCGCCGGCCAGAAAACCGTTGGGCTTTATGAAGTCGTCGATGGCAAGGTCCGGCTGGTGCGCGTCGATCGAAACGGTACGGAGGCAATTTTGCAGCTGGCGTCCGCGGGCGACACCCTGGCGGAAGCCTCGCTGTTTTCGTCGACCTACCATTGTGATGCCGTCGCCACCACCGAAGCGATCGTTCGACTCTTTCCGAAGGCAATCCTTCTCAGCGAACTCAAGCGCGACCCGGAGCTCCTGGAAGCCTTCGCCGCGATGCTCGCACAACAGGTGATGACGCTGCGCACCCGGCTGGAACGCCGCAACATTCATTCGGCTCGGGACCGGGTCCGGCATTTTCTCACCGTCAATGCAGCGAAGGACGGCCGCACGGTGTCGCTGCCAGGAACGCTCAAGGAACTCGCTGCCGATCTCGGGCTCACGCACGAAGTGCTGTATCGAACGCTTGCTCGCCTGGAGGCCGATGGCGAGATCGAGCGCTTGCCGGGCCGCATCAAGCTTTCGCGCCAGGCATGATCTCGTCAGTCGAGCCGGCCCTCTCAGAGACGTATGCGGCGACGCTTGGACATGCTGGCAGATCAGTGCAGACGGTAGGCAGCGTGGCACGCAACGCAGGTTGACGTAACATCATGGAGCGCCGCATTGACCTCGCGCATCGCGTCGAACGTTCGCGTCACTGAGGCATCCTGCAGGGCGATTGCGAGTCTACTTGCGGCGTGATGCATCGCGGTGCCGTCCTGCTGCATCGGCGCCGGGAAGTACGGAGCCAGCTCGGCGGCATGATGCGCCGTCAACGAACTCATCCCGAGCTGTGCCTCCAGGATGCTGCTCGCCGCATCGAATTTGGCGTCCGCAATCTCCCCGATGACAGCATTAAGCGTTTTCAGATGATCGCGCATGTTGGCGAGCATTTCTTGCTGCATCGGAATCGGCAGCGGTACAAGCTGGCGCAGGTCAGGCGCTGCGGATTCGTGCATGTGCAGCATGTGATCCATCTGCTGCATCGGCATAGGCGGAGTGTCCTTGGGCTGAGCACGGACGGTAACGGCCACGGTTGCGGCCGCAACCATCACTATTGCCGCCGCTGCAATCACTGCTGTTGCCACGCGCGCTGACTTCATAACGCCCTCTGCTACCGGGAAGCCGACGCGACTGACCATATCGAGGGTCGAGCTGCCGCGCATATGATCATGATCATACGGACAACAGGCGTTTCAGGCTATGAGACCGATAAAGGGGGCGATAACGAGCAAAGGATCATTCGCCATGAAAATGCGTACCAAGTTGATCGCCCTCGGCGCCGCCATCCTGGCGCTTGGCATCGGTACTTACGCCTTCAAGGCCCGCTCCGAAGAGGCGGGATTCGGGCCTCCGTTCATGCATCACGGCATGGGCGGCATGATGCATGGCGGCATGATGAGTCCCCGCATGATGAGCGGAGGGATGAGGGGCGGAGCGATGATGGGAATGGCACGCGATTCCGCAACCATGGAGCAGTTGCGCGTGATCCATACCCTGTTCGTCAATCATGACCGCATCAAACGTACCGTGACGAACCTCCCCAATGGTATTCGCACTGTGACAGAATCGGACGATCCACAGATAGTGGCACTGCTGAAGTCTCACGTAGACGACATGATGAAACGGGTCGGCGCCGGCGACGATCCGGGACTTCCGATCGAGAGCGACGCGCTGCATTCCATTTTCCGCGACAGGGATAAAATTCGCACCAGCGTCGAGACCACGGCAAGCGGTATCGTTGTTGTGCAGACATCAGGCGATCCGAAAGCGGTCGCCGAGCTGCAGGAGCACGCGGCGCAGGTAACCGACTTTGCCCAAAAAGGAATGGCTGCGGTCCGTACCGCCATGATGAGGAAATTCGGCGGCGGCATGCCCGGCCATATGATGGGCCCTGGGATGATTGGCGGGATGCACGACCCCGACGCGCGCTAGCCGCGGCGGAATTGACTGAGATCAATGCCCTTCGAGGATTTTCGGTCTTCTTCTAAGTGCACCGGCGGAGCCCGCCGGTGCACCCAATCTCACGGATGGAGAACACAATGAGCAAGCTCTTCGGTTTGCGCAGTGGGGCAATCGCTCTAATTCTGAGCCTCGCAACGCTGACAGCGGCGCACGCCGGCGCTCCGGGCGCGACTGTGGCCTACCAGCCTATGGTCAGCACTGGCCTTGCGGCTAATCAACCGTTTGAGGCTTGGTTTGTCTTGGACAAATCATCCGACCCGAGGGTGCCGGGCTACGCGATTCCGGCAGGAGCAACGATCCGCTTCGTCTTCCCGAAAGAATTCATCCCGAAGGCAAATCTGTTTCAGGGAGCCGTGATGCTTCCGGGGTGGGTGCAGGGGCCGATCCCAGCCAATTTCACAACGACGCAGGACTCGGCCGACCCGCGTGCGATCATCATCAAATTCAACGCGCCGATTGCGGCCGATCCTCCGGAGCATCCCGGTCTCAAGGACATTCACATCCGGGCGCGGGTGCTTAACCCGGTCGCGGGCGACTATCCGATTCGTATCACATTCGGCAATGCTGGGGAACTTGACGGAACAATAACCGCCATCGCTCACATCACTCCAGCGCCGATTCCGAACATTGCGGCGTACAACGAGCTTAACGCAGGCAAAGGTTCGAACTGGCAGCACGTGCAGCCGGGCCAGGAGGCGCCGGTCCCGGTCGATTTTTTGGTGACGCTGCCCAATGTGCCGCGTTCGGTCGTAAGTCTTGGCTCACAGCCGGACGGAAGCCTGAAGATTCTCAGCGACGGTAAGCCCATCGGCTCAATCAAGGCGCAGGGCGTACCGGTAACAATAACTCCAGTGGCCTTCGGCCCCGGCAAATCGCGCCTTGGCATCGTTCGCGTGAACGTCAAAGCGGGCGATGAGCCCGGTACCGCGGAGATCACTGCGGCGCTCGACGGTGGCACACAATACACGATCAATCTGATTGTTGATCCGGCGAATAGCGTCGCTGGCCACTAAGGGTATGGAGCATTCTCGGTTGAAGAAGTGAGAGCCCAAGGACCATCAGTCAATGAACAAACATGAAAAGCGCTTTGGGTTTTCATCGTCAGTCTCTTCGGACCATGCTGCTCGTCACGACGCACATCAGCAAGAATCAGCCGAGGTGGTGCCATTGCATGGTGGCGCCGCCGCCCAACGGCTCGTGAAGGATGTCGTCTGTGGCATGAGGGTCGATGCCGAGACCACTCCCCATCGAACGACCTATCAAGGCCAGGATTATTTTTTCTGTTCGGCCGGCTGCCAGGCCAAGTTCATCGCCGATCCGTCGCATTATCTCGGCGAGAAAGCCCAAGCGCCCGAGCCGATGGCGCACGAGTTAATGCCGGATGGCACGATCTACACGTGCCCGATGCATCCAGAAGTGCGTCAGGTCGGACCCGGCTCTTGCCCGATCTGCGGAATGGCGCTCGAACCGGTTCTCGTCGCGGCCGAGACACCACCCAACCCCGAACTGGTCGACATGACACGCCGGTTCTGGATCGGCCTCCTCCTCGCCTTGCCGGTGGCGACACTGCAGATGGGTGGACATTTTGCAGGCTTCAATGCCTCGGTCGGACAAAGCCTGTCCAACCTCGTCCAGCTCGTCATGGGCGACCATTTCCCCGCGCTCCAAGACTGGATCAGGCCGAACATTTCTAACATCGTGCAGATGGTGCTGGGCACGCCGGTCGTACTGTGGGCCGGCTGGCCGTTCTTCGTGCGCGGCTGGCGGTCATTTGTGGCGCGCAAGCTCAATATGTTCTCGCTCATATCCGCCGGCACCGGCGTAGCGTGGGTCTACAGCGTCGTTGCAACACTTGCGCCTAGTCTGTTCCCGGCGGCTTTTCGCGGCCATGAGGGGACAGTCGCGGTCTATTTCGAGGCCGCGGCCGGGATCACCGTGCTCGTTCTGCTCGGCCAGATGCTGGAGCTGCGCGCCCGCGAGCGCACCTCAGGTGCAATCCGTGCCCTGCTCGACCTCGCGCCCAAAACCGCGCGGCAGATCGCCGACGATGGCAGTGAGGTTGAAATTCCGCTTGATCGCGTCATGGTCGACAACCGCTTGAGGGTGCGGCCGGGCGAGAAAGTGCCTGTGGACGGCATCGTCATCGACGGCCGTTCGTCGATCGACGAGTCGATGATCACAGGCGAATCGATGCCGGTGACCAAGGCCGCAGGCACGAAGGTCATCGCCGGCACTCTCAATCAAAGCGGCAGTTTCCTGATGCGCGCTGAAAAAGTCGGCCGCGATACCCTCCTCGCACAGATCGTGCAGATGGTTGCCGCGGCCCAGCGGTCGCGGGCGCCGATCCAGCGGCTCGCCGATCAGGTCTCGTCGTGGTTTGTCCCCTCGGTCATCGCTGCAGCCCTGCTTACCTTCGCCATATGGTCCGTCTATGGACCGGAGCCGCGCTACACGTTTGCGCTTGTCGCGGCGGTGAGCGTGCTCATCATCGCCTGCCCGTGCGCGCTCGGGTTGGCCACGCCGATGTCAATCATGGTCGGCGTGGGCCGTGGCGCACGCGCCGGCGTGCTGGTCAAGAACGCTGAAGCGCTGGAGCGGATGGAGAAGGTCGATACGCTGGTGATCGACAAGACCGGCACACTGACCGAAGGCAAGCCGAAGGTCACCGCCATCGTTCGGGCCCCGGGTTTCAGCGAAGGCGAGGTATTGCGGCTCGCGGCGTCCGTTGAGCGCGCCAGCGAGCATCCGCTTGCTGCCGCCATCGTTGCTGCCGCTGCGGACCGTAATATCAAGATTGCCGAAGTTGGCGATTTTGATTCGCCGACCGGAAAAGGCGTGATCGGCGTAGTGGAGCGCCGCAAGCTCGCTCTTGGCAATGCCAATTTTCTCGCCGAACTCGGCATCCAGACGATTGTACTGGAAAATGACGCAGACCGTTTGCGCCGCGACGGCGCAACGGTCGTCTTTCTCGCGGTCGGTGGAAAAATCGCTGGCCTTCTCGCCATTGCCGATCCGATAAAGGCGACTACGTCCGAGGCGCTGAAAACGCTCACTGACGACGGCGTACGCATCGTCATGCTGACTGGCGACAACCGTCTCACGGCCGCGGCGGTAGCCCGCCGTCTCGGCATCACCGAAGTCGAGGCCGAGGTGCTGCCCGATCGCAAAGGCGCGGTGGTCGAGCGGCTGCGCCGGGAAGGCCGTATCGTGGCGATGGCGGGCGACGGCGTCAACGATGCGCCGGCGCTGGCCGCCGCCGAAGTTGGCATCGCCATGGGCACCGGCACGGATGTGGCGATCGAAAGCGCCGGCATCACACTGCTCAAGGGCGATCTGGTCGGCATTGTACGTGCCCGGCGGCTCTCGCGCGCGACCATGCACAATATCCGGCAAAACCTGCTCTTTGCATTTCTCTATAACGGCGCCGCCATCCCCATTGCGGCCGGCATTCTCTATCCCGCTTTCGGCATCCTGCTCTCGCCCGTCATCGGTGCGGGCGCGATGGCGATGTCGTCTGTGAGCGTGATTACCAACGCGCTGAGATTGCGGTTCGCAAAATTAGACTGATGATGACGAACCAATTACCTGCCCTGCGGGTGCGCGGATCGCCTTGTGCACCCGTGAGTATTAAAGGCCAATTCATGCTTTTGGGGCGGGGCACTTTGGCGGCGGATTGTTTCATCCGTGCACCTAAGAAAAAGTCACGATTCGGCGCCTCACTGCCCGGCGGAGATCGTAACCACCGGCGCCTGCGGGATGGCTCGCGTTTCCGACAGGGCATAAAATATCATCAGGAACATGAAATCCCGCTTCGAGCGCAAATCGTCATCATCGATCCAGAACCAGCGATCATGGTAAAATACCGCGGAGTAAGCATTGCGCGGCGGCGCGGGACCCGAATCAATGTGAATGAGCGGGCGGGTTTTCGGATCCTCGGCGATTGCGGGAACCATGGTCGCGCGGCCTTCCGCCACGTCTTCTTGAGGCACATCGACGCCGGCAGCAAGCTCGGCCAAAATCTCCTGCATCGACCGCGACGCGACCGCGATCTCATCCGGCGTGTGCCGTGGCTCGCCGGTCACCCTGAATTCGTCGCGGCGCAGGTCGAGCCCAAGCAGCATTTTCACCAAGCGGATGTCGCGCTCCGCGGCGCGGCTGGCGTGCCGCCGAAAGAACACCGTGGTCACCACCGGCCTCCTCTCGGCCTGCGTTGTCGCGGTCGATGGCGTGTTGCCGACACGGACTGTCGTGGTCGGCGGTCTATCATCGACCTGCCGGGTCCGCGCCGCGATGGCTCCGGCCTGCTGAAGGCGACGGATCGCCGCGATCAAAGCGCGGAACCGCGGGTCCTCAGGATGGCCGCGCGCCGGGGCGAGGGAATAGTTGTTGAGGCCGTTGATGCTTCTGACGGTCAGGGTCATGATGAAATCGGCCGGGTGTCCGGCATCGATCATCGAAAAAATCGTCGCCGGTGGAATCGGCCGCAGCAAGAGATTGACGAACGGTTGGCCGGTGATCGGCGTGTAGGAAATTGTCGGACGGTCGGTGTAGCGGCTCTGCGCCTCCGGCTGGTAAAACGTTCGGGTGGACGTCGTCAGCGGGTCCGGCACGAGCCGCGCCTCGAAAGTGGCTTGGCCGTACAATTCCTGCTGGCTCACGACCGAGGGCACGTCAACAAAGACAGGCGGATCGAAATAACGGAACTTGACGATGTTGAGAAGCTGCATCTCCTTCCAGGAGTTTGCCATGGCGCTGGAATAGTCGGTGCGATCGCGCTTGATCGTCGCCGGACCAATGCTGCTGCAGCCCGTCAATGCCGGGATGGCCGCCAACGCGCAGAACCATCCCCCCCGCGCACGCATACCAAACCTCAACCAACACACCCCGGACGCCGCTAACGGACGAGCGTAACGCCGAAGAGCCGCGCGAATCAATCAGGATTCGTATCGGCGTTGCGATTGACCCCGCGCCAGCGCGCAGCGCAACGTGCCTGACTTGATTACTGCTGTTCTAAGCGGCGGGCGGTGCTTTCCGGCTACCCGCGGATGCGCTCATCTCCTGTTCGCCGCCCGATGGGCCGCTCACCTCGTGCTCCTTTTTACCGAACAGGCCGGTGACTGCCGCCATCATCGGGTGGCTCTGCAGGGCCGAACCGGTCGTCGCCTTGTCGCCACGCGCAAGCTTGACGAAGCCGGCAATCAGCAATGCCACTATTATGAGAACCATCGGCCACGGCAGGCGCCCGAACCACGACAGCCAGCTCGACGACGACACCACGTCGATGAAGACATGCTGCTGGCGCAGTTCAGGCAGCAACGAAGGATCGCCAAACGCCGGAGCCTGACTGCGGAAGGTGGCTTGCGGTTCGGCA
This sequence comes from uncultured Alphaproteobacteria bacterium, assembly GCA_963729965.1. Lineage (GTDB taxonomy): Bacteria > Pseudomonadota > Alphaproteobacteria > Rhizobiales > Xanthobacteraceae > BOG-931. The sequence goes on along the minus strand of CAVSPX010000001.1, from coordinate 1,046,868 downwards.
TTATTTGCGGCCGTCTCCCTGATCGGCTGTTTGAACTTGCCGTCGATTTGCGTTCCCGCAAAGGTGACGGTACCAACGTTTCCGGCGTCGAGCTGATCGAGGAAGTCGCTGTAAGAGATCGCCGTCGGCCCCTTGTTCATTTCCACGACGCCGAAGACCGCAAGCGCCACGACGATAATTGCGGCAATCCACACCGGCGGGCGCAGATACCACGCCTTGGTACAGCGATGTCGAGCGGCGTCCGCCATTTTGTCCTCCACGACAATACGTCGATCTGCCTGGGGCGACGGGCTCGCAGGCGATTGCCTTGGCTTGTCGCCCTCTGCCCCGAACGATCTGAACATCGGAAGCATCGCCAGAGTGGACTTCAATTCCATCTTGCCGCCGCGCGCCACCCTGACCAGGCCGGCGACAAAGGCGGCAGCGATGATGAGGAGCATCGGCTTGGCCAGCAGAATCGCGACGAGGCCACCGACCACGGCAGAAGTTCCCCACCAGTACGCGGAGGAGGAGGTGACGGCGATTGGGACATGCTCCTTGCGCAGTGCCGGCAGCAACGCAGGATCTCCGACATCGGGCACTAGGCTGTGGAAGTCGTTCGGCGCGGCAGCACCGTTCGCCGTCGCTTGGCCGAGGGGATGTTTGAGAGTGCCGTTGATCTGCGTGCCGGAGAATGTGACGCTCGCGATATTGTTGGCGTTGAGCTGATCGATGAAATCGCCGTAGCGGATTGTCGCGCGCTTATTGTGATTTTCGATCAAGACGAAGCCGGCTAAAATCGCGAGGACGATAGCGCCGGCGCCAACCCACAGCACGGGGCGCCGATGCCACGGCTGCGCCGGATGCATCTGCGCCGCGTCGGTCATTACGGTTGACTCTTGAAAGTCAAATACATGAGCGCGAGGTAGACGCCGGGCATTGCCACCAGAACCATAAGCTGCGCCAACCCGGGCACCTGACAACTGGACGAATAAAATGAGTAGGCCACGTAGATGTCCGCGACCGCGATAACCACCATGCCGATGAACCACGGCAGGAGGGGATTTCGTCGCGCTAGGGCGGCCATGATTTCACCTCCGATTGCTTGTCAATTAGCCTGCCAACGGCGACCTTTATTTTATTTACTGCTGTCGCCGGCGCCGACATTGATGCAGGTCAAATTGAAATGATCGGCCACCATCCTCGCTGAACCGCTATTCGACCACGAACAAGGCCGTTGCCGCCTGCTTGATCCAGTCGAGAACCACCGCAAACGCCCCAACTGCGACGAATATGACGACCAGCAGCCGCCATGGCAGCGGAGCCACCAGGGTACCGGAGAGCGCCAGTGCCGCCACGATGCCGATATCCAAGGCCGATGAGGCGAAGACCCATTTACTCGGTATCGATGACCAGATATGGCGCCGTTCGCGCAGCACATAGATGAGGCCCTGCGAGCCAAACAGGACCGTGACAAAGGCAAATGTTTGTAGCGCTGCCGGACTAAGGTCGAGCTTGAATTTTGCCACCCAGAGCATCGCCATCGAGAAACCGAGCTTGCAGGCGCCGAGCGCGACGGCGGCAGCGGTTATGTTGCGCATGCGCCACCGGCTCGGAACTGGCGACGGGCTGGCGCGGTCGGTGGTGAGCGACATCGCAAGAATATCGTTAGTCACCAGCATCAGAACCATCATGACCGGAGTCATGACCGCTTGGCCCGTCATGACGAAGCCAATCGCCAGAAACAGCACGATCTCGATTTTCTTGGTCAGCATGTTGAAGGTGTAGGTCAACAATCGGCGGAAGCCGATGCGGCCTTCGCGGACAGCGAACACGATGCCGGCGAGGCCGGGCTCGGTCAGCACCATCGCGGCCGCTGCCTTGGCGACATCGGTGGCGGAGGAGACCGCGATTCCGGTTTGCGCCTGGCGCAGCGCCGGCGCATCGTTGACGCCGTCCCCGCACATGCCGACGACGTGGCCGAGATGCTGGAGAGCCTGCACCAGCTTGAATTTCAGCTCAGGCAGCACCCGCGCGAATATGCCGCAGTGCTCGATCGCCGCTTCGCCCGCCAGCACGTCCGGCGAACAAGCATCTCCCTCGATGCCAACCGCTCGCGCCACTGCCGCCGCCGTTGTCGCGGAATCCCCGGTCACCATCACGGTGCGGACGCCCAATTCGCGCAGCTCCGCGACCAGCTTCGCCGACTCCTCGCGCGGCGGGTCGCTGATGGCGATAAACCCGACAAGGCGGAGCGCCTCGCCGGGACCGAAGGCGACGGCGATCACGCGATGACCTTGGCCGCCGAGGCCGTCAACCAAGGAGCGGGCGTCCTGGGGCAACTCCGCAATTTTCGAGATGATTTCGAAGGCACCCTTAATGATGCGGTGTTGGACCCCGTCTGGATCGACGACAAATGCCTCTGAGGTTTTGGTCGCCGGATCGAAGGGAACGAAGCGGAAAAGCCGTTCGGCCGCGGTCGGCGCCGTGGCTTTGGCAGCCGTCCACACGGCGGCGTCAATCGGATCCTGATCGGCTTCCGAACTCGCGAGCGCCGCCAGCGCCAGCACGCGGGAACGGTCGAGGCCGGACAGAGCCACGATGTCCACGACTTTCAATTCATTGCGTGTCAGCGTGCCGGTCTTGTCAGCGCACAAAACGTCCATGCTGGCGGCTTCATGCACCGCAGATAGCCGCGTCAACAGCACGCCGCGCCGCGCCAGCGTCTGGGCGCCGAATGCAGCCGACAATGTGAACGTCGCCGGAAGCGCCGCCGGTATCGTGGCCAAAAGCACGGTAAGGCCGAGCGGGATGAGGTCGCCCGGCGGCACCGCCATGACGTAGGCGTAGACAACAATCCCGATCGCCACCGTCGCATTGACGACGGCGAGATTGCGCGTCGCCGCAAAGATGGCGGCCTGCTCGGTACTGACCGAGCGCGCCGTACGCACAAGCTCCGCCACGCGACCGAAATAGGTACGTGATCCCGTCGCCGTGACTTCGGCGATTGCCTGCCCGCGACGAACCAGCGCACCGGCAAAAACCGTATTGCCCTGGTTCGCGTCGACGGGAACGGACTCGCCGGTAAGCATGGATTGATCGGCCATGATTGAGCCAGCCAATATGCGGGCATCGGCAGGGACGATCGCGCCAAGCGGAAGCCTGATGGTGTCGCCGGGGACCAGTTCGCCTGCGGCAACTTTGGTCCATTTGCCATCGCGCCGGACAATCGCCGTCGGTGCAAGGCGCTTCTTCAGTGCCGCCAGGGCCGCGCCAGCCCGGCCCTCTTGGATGAAGCCCAAGGTGGCATTGAAAAGCAGCAATCCAGCGATCACGGTTCCTTCGACATATTTTCCAAGCCCGATCTCGACCAGCATGGCAATTTCAAGCAGCCAAGCGATCGGCGACCAGAATTTCGCAAGGTAAGTGCGCCACCGTAGCGGCGCGACTTCACTCACCGCGTTTGGTCCGAACTCGGTCAAGCGCCGAAGCGCTTCCTCGCTGGTCAGACCGGAGAGACTCCCCGGCGCAGCTTCGCGTGCGCTTGGTCTGAGCCGTGTTGCGTCATTCATGGCCGAGTCCTACCACGCTCTCTTTCGAGCATGGCCAAAACTATGCTCAATCTCGGCACCAGAAATTTGGCTGTGCTCGTCGCCGGGACCGTCAGATAGCCTTTTAACGGCCATGCCTTTGCTTCACGAGCCACCATCTATTGCTGACCGTGCTTTTCATTGACTTGGGTCAAACGACAGCAGTCGAAGTTTCAACAAGCGGCCGAAGCGGTCGCAATCTCGATGGAGATCAAAAGAAGCTTGGTGGATGCATCCCTTGATGCAGATCAATGAATGATCGAGCCAGCGGTGCGATGGGCCTACGTTATCCGGCAAGGCCGCGATCTTCTACTGCGATGGATGAGGCCATGGATGCGACTGTAAAATTTGAAGCACCATCGCCGTCCGTCGCGCCGGCTGAGGTCAAAACGGCGCCGCCAAGCTTGGCCGAGATAGCGCCAAAGGTGCCGCCAACGCGGTGGCGGCGCGTCTGGGTACTGGCTGCCATTACTGCGACCGCCGTCGTCGCGTTCCTGTCATGGCGAACGTATTTCAGTTCGCTCACCGTATCGGTAGCGCCCGTCCAATCCAATGTAGAGGAGCAGGTCTTCGGACTGGGCCAGGTCGGTGCGCGTGTGCAATCCAATGTCGGATTCAAGGTCGCAGGCGTGATCACCGAGCTTGACGCTGACCAGGGCGGGCGGGTTCGTGCCGGACAGGTTCTGGCCCGGCTCGATGCTCGCGACATCGAAGCACAAGTCGCGCTCGCTAAGGCCAATGTGGCCCAGGCGCGCGCTAACGTGATCAAGGCACAGGCAGATGTCGCAAGCGCCAAGGTCACTCTCGCGAACGATACACGGATCAGCCAGCGCTATGCCGGTCTCGTCCCCAGCGGATCTCTGGCGAAGGAACAGGCGGAAGACGCCGAAACAGCCATGCAGGTGGCCAGCGCCAACGTTCAGGTTGCGCAGAGTGAGGTAGCTCTTGATGACGCAGCGGTTCAATCAGCCGAGGCACAGCAGAGCTTCGAAGAGGCAACACTCGCACAATATACGCTCACCGCGCCCTACGACGGCTGGGTGATCTCGCGCAATCTGGAACTTGGCGCGTCCTTCAACCCGGGCAATTCCAGCCAACCAGTCTTCACGCTGGTCAAAGCCAATACCGTCTGGGTCGTGAGCTACGTTGACGAAACCCTTGCCGGGCGTCTGCAGGTCGGCGAGCCCGCCTACATCGTCTTGCGGTCCGATCCCACCAAGCGTTTGCCTGGCCATATCGTGCGGATCGAAATTCAAAGCGATGCGGTAAACGAAGAGCGAATTGTCGACGTCGGGTTCGACCAAATTCCGGAAAATATTCATCTCGCCGAGCAGGCCGAAGTCTTCATCACGACCGGACAACTGAAACAGGCTGTGCTGGTGCCGCAGGTGGCGGTAATGGATTTCGCCCGCGACAAGGGCACGGTGTGGACGTTTGAGCGTGGCAAGATCGGCAAGCGCACCGTGACATTTGGCCCGCAACTGTTGGACGGACGACTGCCGGTGCTCTCCGGACTACCCGAAGGCGCGTCAGTTGTGCTGCCGCAATCGGGGCTGCGGGTCGGGCGTGCGGCCGCAATTGCCAGCGAGCCAGGAAAATGAATCTGGCCTACCGCGACATCAAGCATAACCTGTTGCGGTTTGTGTTGACATGCATTGGCTTGAGCTTGCTGCTCAGCGTTGTCATTATGATCACAGGCGTGTACCGGGGCTTGATCGACGACGCATTGCGTCAGGCTCGAGCCGCGAATGCCGACCTCTGGGTCGTCGAGGCCGGCACCAACGGGCCCTTTGCCGAGGCGTCACGTATTCCGCAGGACACCAGAGACTTGGTCGCGCGGGTCTACGGTGTCGAACGCGCCGGCGGGGTCACCTACCAGTCGGTGCAAACTGAACTCAATGGCAAGCCGCTGCGTCTCTTCGTCATCGGCTACGAACTGCGCCGGCCCGGCGGACCGGGACAGCTGGTCGCTGGGCGCGATATCATGCGCAGCCACTACGAAATGGTCGTCGACCGTTCCGCTGGGCTCGCATTGGGCCAAGAGATACCGCTGGGGACACATGGAAACAGATTCACCGTCGTTGGCCTGACGCAAGGCAACCTCACCAATTCCGGTGATCCGGTCGCCTACATGACCCTGCAGGATGCCCAAGAGCTGCAATTCGAACTCGCTCCTCCCGCCGAGCGGCGGGAGGTGGCGCGCGGCACACCGCTGGAAACAAGCAATCAGATCAACGCAGTGATCGCCAAGGTGTCACCCTACGTGCCGATCAACCAGGTCGCGGCGGCGCTTGCGCGCTGGAAGCATCTCAAAGTGCTCACAGAAGCGCAGCAGGAGACCCTGCTGAGCAAGGAGGTCATCGGGAAATCCCGCCAGCAGCAGTTGATGGTCTTGGTGCTATTGGTGATCGTGTCCGCAGTCATCATCGCCTTGATCATCTACACGCTGACCTTGGACAAGGTACGATCGATTGCCACGCTCAAGTTCATCGGCGCGCCAGATCTTACCATCGTCGGTCTCATCGTCCAGCAGGCGCTCACGCTGGGGATCATCAGTTTTGCGATCGGGCTTGCACTGATTCTCACTTTCCAGGGTTACGCTCCACGACGGCTGGTCATCCAGCCCGGAGATGTTGCTGTCGTTTGCGCGATCACAGTCGTAGTTTGCCTGGCCGCCAGCACCTTCGGCATCCGGCTTGCCCTGAAGATCGACCCGGCGCAAGCGCTGGCGGCGGCGGGGTAAAGACAATGCTTGACCCGAGCCCTCAACCAATCGTGCGGGTCGAACACCTGTCCAAGCATTTCGGCACAGGCAGCGCGCGGGTCGACGCTCTGACCGACATCAGTATGGAAGTTTCCGCCGGCCAAGTGGTCGGACTAATGGGCCCGAGCGGCTCCGGCAAGACAACACTCCTCAACTGCATCGCCTGCATTCTAGAGCCGAGCAGCGGGCGGATCACGCTAGACGGCGAGGTCGTCTATGACGACCGCTGGCTGCGCGCCGATCTGCGGCGACTACGGCTCGAAAAGATTGGATTCATCTTCCAATTCCCCAATCTTCTGCCTTTTCTAGACGGCAGCGACAACATTGCTGTCGTGCTCCATTTGGCCGGGTTCGGAGCGGCAGCCGCCCAAAAGCGCGCCGGAGAACTGCTTGATTATCTGGAGGTCGGCCGCCGCAAGCACGCCATGCCTGCGCAGCTTTCGGGCGGCGAAGCGCAACGGGTAGCCATCGCGCGTGCGCTCGCCAATCGTCCGCGCATCATTCTCGCCGATGAACCGACCGCACCGCTCGATTCGCAGCGGGCACGAATCGTCATGGACCTGCTGCGCAAGCTCGCCATCGATCAGAATGCCGCAATCATCGTCGTCACGCATGACGAGATGATCCTCGATCGCTTCGACCATATTTTCCACCTGCGTGATGGGCGGCTTGAGCCGGAAAACACCTCCGGCCTTTATTCCGAACACGCGACTGTTGGTTAGGACGCGGTCTCCGGCGGTTACCGGACTGGTCGTGTTGCTGGCTTCCAAAGGACTGAATCCGTGATGAAATTCAGTGCCGCGGCGAAGCGACGCATGGCAATAGCCCTGCTTGTCCTATTAACGCTGCCGACGCTGTGGTTCGCGCTGCGCTCGTATGGCTCGTTCCAGTTATTGCGCTCGGCCTATGAGGCCGGTGCGCCGCGGACCAGTAGCATTCGCGGCTGGATGACGCTGACTTACGTTGCCCGCACCTATCGCGTCGACCTGTCGGCGTTGATGAAAAACCTCGGCCTGGCGCCGGACACTGATCCCAACACCGATCTGCGATCCGCCGCCGAGCAATCCGGACTTTCAACTTTTCAGTACGTCGAGCGCGTGCAGCGCGCCGTCGGCGCGCTTGCGGGCAATGGCGCCGCAAATGGCGCTGCCGAAACGTCGGGATGGCTTGCCGCGCTGAGCGATGAGGCGCTGTCCGCGATGCTACTCTACGGTTATCCCATCCTCGGCTTGATCGAGCTGGCTGGCGCGATCGGCGTGCCGGTGCCCGACGGAATCGCCGGAGCGGTTGCCGGATCATTGGCCGCGCAAGGCCGCATGAACTGGGTCGCCGCCGGTTTCGTCATTGTCGTCGCTTCGGTGCTGGGCGACGTGGCCGGCTACGGAGTCGGGCGTCTTATCAGTCGCGATGCTCTCGAGCGTTATGGACGCTGGCTCGGCTATACGACGGCTCGGAGCGTGCGCGTTCAACGCCTGTTCGCGAATTGGGGAGTGATCACGATATTTGTCACGCGCACCTTCGTCTCCTATCTCAGCTCGGCGGCGAACCTCCTGGCGGGAGTGGGCCGTTATCGCTTCTCCAAATTCCTTTCCGTTACGGTTGCGGGACGCTCGCTGTGGACTGCGGCCTATCTGGGCCTCGGCTACGTGATCGGCACCGATTTCGAGGCGGCCACCGGATTTTTGGGCAATCTCAGCGGCTTTTTATTGTCCGGAACCGCACTTGTTGCCACTACATGGATGGCGATCGTTTCCGGGCCCGATATAAGCCATCGCCCGTAAAACGAGAGACTTAGTTGCTAGGGATGTTCCGCGACTTCCCAGTCTCGTCGCACGGAGATTAGCTCGCTGCCTACATCTGCCTCGGCATTTGGCATCGCGGAAACTCGTGTTGCAAATGGCAGTGATGGGTCATTCAGGTTGTTATGCCATGCTTGCGCCACGTCGGCTTTTGACCGCTATTGGGACCGGATACAGGCGATGGGCGAACGCTTTCGGTGCAACGAAGATGTGGAAGCTATCAGTTGGTTCCTATCGATTGAGCGATGTCCCGAGCGTGATCGAAGAAAATCTCCCCAACACTGTTAAGCGGCCGGTTCCTGAGGGTGATTATGCCTATTGGGATTGGGGCGGTAGGCAACTTGACCCGCAACGCCTTGAATTCTGGTCGCTTGGTTGGAAGCCTCAAGTCCGACGTTGGTGAAATCGTGAGAAATCGATCGGTCAGCAAGAGGTTCATTCTCATTTCTTTGGGAAATGTGGTGACAGTGACGCGAGGATACGGAAGGCCACTGGTTGAAAAAACCTCCTTCGCGACCATGCCAATGACCGTTTCGGGGGAGGATAGCGTCCACGGCTCGTTCAACAGGTCAGCAAGCTTGATCGTTTTCCGCCGCACCCATCGATTTTTGCTGCTCGCCAGCACGACGTACCTTTCCTCATAAAGCTTCTCGAACTTGAACTGCTCGCCCGAAAACGCACCAAATCTTTGTGCGAGCACGAAGTCGACATTGCGCTCGGTCAATGCTCGGTGCAGGGTTGAGGTATCCCCCGCCAAAACATTGAAGGTCATCCGCGGATAACACGATGAGAGCCGATCAATGACCGCGGTTACGAAGCTTGCTGCCAGATAGGTAATGCTCCCGATTCGGATCTCCCCGGCGGTGGGATCAGCAAGGAATTCCATATCCTTTACGCTCGCTCGTAGCTCATCGAAGGCGACTTGGCTGCGCTTGAGCAGAGCGCGGCCAAAGTCAGTTGGCTCAATGCCACGGTAATGCCGGTCGAGCAGGCGAACGCCGAGCGTATGCTCCAATGCTGCAATGGATCGCGTGATATTGGGCTGGGTCGAATTGAGAAGTGCTGCCGCCTTGCCCATGCTGCCGGCATTCACGACAGTCATGAAGACGTGGAGGTCTTGGAGCTTCATGCGGCGGCCAATCCGGTCGGTGAGCTGCACGGCGGTCATCTCGCTAATGATATGACTACATCCAACAATAGCATTAGTCGGTAATGGCTTCATCATTTATATCGTGAGGGAGCCCCTGCTTTTCGACGCTCATGGCTTAAACCGCCGCCCAGCCCCAAGTGGGAGGATGCAATGCGACTTCAAAGGCGAGAATTTTTGAACCTGGCAGCAACTGCGGCTGCGACAGCGGTCCTGCCCAACGTCGCGCGCGCTCAAGGCTATCCCTCTCGACCGGTGCGGATCATGGTCGGATTTCCTCCCGGTGGCGGTGTGGACGTTGTCGCCCGCATTATCGCTCAATCGCTCTCATCCAGATTCGGGCAGCAATTCGTGGTCGAGAACCGACCTGGCGCTGGCAGTAACATCGCAACCGAGGCGGCCGCAAAGGCTGCCCCTGATGGATACACGCTTCTGCTGGTCAGCGTGAGCGCAGCAATCAATGCCGCTCTCGATAGAGACTTAAATTTCAGCTTGGCTCGTGACATCGCTCCGGTCGGCGGCATTATGCGCGTGCCCGGGGTGATGGAAGTTAGCCCATCGTTCCCCGCAAAGACCGTTCCGGAATTCATCGCATACGCCAAGGCCAACCCCGGCAAGATCAACATGGCCTCGGCCGGAAACGGGACCTTGCAGCATCTCTGCGGCGAGATGTTTATGCAGATGACCGGCGTGAAAATGGTTCATGTCCCGTACCGGGGTTCCCCGGCGGCTCTTACCGCGCTGATGGCCGATGACGCCCAGATCACGTTTGACCCGTTGCCCTCATCCATCGAGCTTATTCGATCTGCAAAGCTGCGAGCATTGGCAGTGACGAGTGCAACGCCGGCAGAGACGCTTCCAGGGATCCCCACGGTTGGGGAGTATGTTACGGGCTTCGAGGCGACCGCTTGGTATGGTCTCGGTGCACCGACGAAAGCGCCATCGGAAATTGTTCAAAAGCTCAATGTTGCGACAAATGCGGCCCTGGGAGACGCTGCAATCAAGAAGCGTCTTACCGATCTCGGCGGCAATGTGATTCCTGGCCCGTCAACAGTATTTGGCAAACTTGTCGACGACGATATCGTGAAATGGGGGCGTGTCATCAGAGCTGCCGGAATGACCGCTGGATAGGGATTTTGGCTTTGGGCTGATGGTCAGGCGCATGCGCGGATGCACGGAAGGACCGACCCTATTGGTGGCTGGTCGGCACGGCTCCCGACATCTTCGAGAGATCTGCGCTCAGCCATTCGCGCAACTTCGACCAGCGGCGTCGGCCGGAGATGTTGCGCACCGCGATGGCGACAGCCTTCTTCTGACCGACCAACACGACCAGTCGTTTGCCGCGGGTGACGCCAGTGTAAAGAAGATTCCGCTGGAGCATGGCGTAATGCTGGGTGAGCATCGGGATGACGACGGCCGGATATTCCGAGCCTTGGCTCTTGTGGATGGTGGCGGCATAGGCCGGCACCAGCATGTCGAGTTCTCCAAAACCGTAAGTGACGGACCGACCGTCAAAGCTTGCAACGACTTCGCCCGCGTCGGGGTCCACGTGGTCGATGTAGCCAATATCGCCGTTGTAGACCTCCTTGTCGTAATCGTTCTCGATCTGCATGACCTTGTCGCCTGGGGCAAAGGTCCAGCCAAACCGCTCCACCTTGCGATCGCCAGCGGGATTGAGTGCTGCCTGCAGTTCGATGTTCAGCGACCGTGCACCCGCGCCGCCGCGGTTCATCGGACAAAGAACCTGGAGGTCGCGGATGGGATCGAGGCCGAACCGTTTCGGGATCCGTGTTTTCACAAGCTCGATGATACGGCCGACGGCCGTTTCAGGGTCATCGGCTTGCACGAAATAGAAATCGCTCTCGGCTCCGGGCGGGCTGAGGTCTGGGATCGAACCCTGGTTGATGCGATGCGCGCTGGTGATGATGCGGCTTTGGGCGGCCTGCCGGAACACCTCGGTAAGGCGCACGACCGGCACGGCGCCCGATGAGATGACGTCAGCCAGCACCTGGCCCGGGCCAACCGAAGCAAGCTGGTCGATGTCGCCAACGAGCAAGAGGGCGGCCTTGTCCGGCACCGCCTTTATCAGCGCCTGCATCAGCATCACATCCACCATGGAGGTCTCGTCGACAACCAACAGATCACAGTCGAGCGGGTTGTCGTCACCGCGCTTGAAGCCGCCGCCCTTGGGGTCGACTTCGAGCAACCGGTGGATGGTCTTGGCCTCGAAGCCGGTCGCCTCGGTCATGCGTTTTGCCGCCCGGCCGGTCGGAGCACACAGCAGGAGGCTCACTCCCTTCGCCGCGAGAATGCGCAGAATCGCATTGACGATCGTCGTCTTGCCGACTCCGGGACCACCGGTGATGACCAGCACCTTGGACATCAGTGCGAGCCGGATTGCGGCGACCTGGCTTTCCGCGAGCGCAAGCCCGACGTGTTTCTCCGCCCACGGCAATGCCTTGGCCGGATCGATCCACGGCCAAGGCAGTGTGCCGTTTGCCAAGCGTATGAGGCGCTCGGCGATGGTGCGCTCAGCGCGATGCAGGCCGGCCAGAAACACACAGGGCGTTTCGCCAACCCGGTCGGCAATCACCGTGCCTTCCTCCACTTCGAGGTCGAGAGCGGTGCGGATCAATCGCTGCGATACCTCGAGCAGCTTTTCGGCCAACGGGACGAGTTCGTCGGTCGGCAGGCCACAATGTCCCTCGTCCATCGCTTCAGTCAGCGCATAAGAGATACCGGCGCGGACCCGCACCATCGCGGTCTTCTCAATGCCGAGCTTCATTGCGATGGCGTCGGCTGTCTTGAAGCCGATGCCGCGAATATCGCGCGCCAGTCGATACGGATTTTCCGTCATGACCTGGATGGCATCAGCGCCATAGGTCTTGAAGATCCGCACCGCCCGCGCCGTGCCGACGCCGTGGCTATGCAGGAAGACCATGATTTCCCGCACCGCCTTTTGCTCGGCCCAGGCGGAAACGATCCGGGCCGCACGTACGGGGCCAATGCCATCGACTTCTCGCAGGCGGTGGGTCTGTGTCTCGATGACCTCGAACACCTTCTCGCCGAACGCACGCAGGAGCTTCTTGGCGTAGACCGGGCCGACACCCCGGATCATGCCGGAGGAGAGATATTTCTCGATGCCTTCGACCGACGTGGGCTCTGAGGTCTTGAGGAACCGGGCCCTGAACTGCTGTCCGTGGGTGCGGTCGTTGACCCAGTCCCCTGTCGCGGTAATCCACTCGCCGGCCGATATTGCAGCGGCGTGCCCCACGACGGTGACGAGGTCGCGGTGGCTTCGCGCCTTGACCCGAATGACGCAAAAGCCGTTCTCGGTGTTCTGGTAGGTGACGCGCTCGACCAGCCCCGCCAGAACTTCTCGATCGGATGGATGGGGCTGCGTCTTCATTATGCCCGGCGCCCGAAAGCAGCCCCGCAATCACCATTGCCTTCGGCAATACATCTAGTGGCTCGCGGCATCAAAGCCATACTAGAGCTCGCCCCATTGACTCATGTTCTTGGTAGCGAATGAGCATGATCCTGCAGACCCATTCCAGGTCGCGCTGTCGTTCGATGGAGCTACCATGGACGTGCTCGACTGGCTCAAAGGGCAATCCCTGGAGTGGGACATGTACGTCGATCTGCCGGACGACACTGTCAGGTATTGCCCTCGAAACCTGGCGGACGCGACCGTGTTCAAGCAGCGGTTTTGCGATGCGCAGGAAAGGCGAGCTGTCGCCGGCGGCCATTGACCGTGGCTGGCCGCACCAGGTCGCGCTGCCGGCGCGTTTTTGCGAACGCGGCGGCTACGAGGAGATCCATGAATTCTGCAAGGGTCTGAGCCTGAGCAGTCGCGGCCACTCCGTATTCGATCGCGAGTGGTTTAACGTCTACTGCTTTGCCAATGCCGCTGATGCTGAGACATTCCTTCGGCGCTTCGGCGGAGAAAAATTTGATCCGGAGCAACGAGGGAAGGGACAGAACTGGGCGCGTTGGAAAAGGCGCAAGGCTCCCTAAATATTAGCCATGTGTGGACGTGTTCGGCTGTCATCCGACTATTCCGAAATCAAAATCGCGCTGAAGTTCGACCTGGATGCTCCGGCGCCGAACTTCGAGGCCGATTGGAATAAGCCACCAACCGCTCCAATGCTCGTCGCGATCCGCTCCGAGGACGGCAGGCGCGTGCCCAAGATGATGCGCTGGGGGCTGCTACCCCATTGGGCCAAGGACGAAAAGATATCGTACTCCACGTTCAATGCCCGCGCCGAGGAGTTCACGACCAAGCCCGCGTTTAAGGACGCCTGGAGGCGCGGTCAGCGGTGCCTCGTCGTGACAAACGGGTTTTACGACTGGAAGAAGCTCGATGCCGCGGGCAAGGAAAAGCAGGCCTACGCAATTGACTGCCTCAACTCCCCGATGGTCATGGCCGGGTTGTGGGCAAAATGGAAAGACCCGAAGTCCGGCGGCGAGGTTTTGAGCTGTACAATCCTGACCTGCCGCCCGAACGCTGTGATGGGCGAACTGCACGACCGCATGCCTGTCATTCTCGCCGAATCCGAGTGGCCGAAGTGGCTCGGCGAAGAAGCAGCCACGGATTACGAACTACTGGCGCTGCTGCAGCCATGTCCGGATGAAGCACTGAAGATCTGGAAGGTCGGCAAGCGCGTCGGAAACGTAAGAAACACCGGGCCGGAATTGGTGACGCCAATTTTAGCGATGGAAGCCCCGACTACCTCAGTTGGTTTGGACTCGACGGGCATGGCGCCGGAAGATCTGGCGGCGCTGCGTCGTGCCGTTCAGTCGCTTGAACATCGGGGTCTTGCTGCGCGCCTAACCAACATGATGGGTAAGCCCATCGAACTGATTGGAGGCATACTCCCCGCGTCCGCTACGCACGTTATTACGACCGCCACCTCCAAGGGTCTTGAGATGGCCCTCAAGGTAGCGCTGCGGACAATGCAACATACCCCTCATGCTGGATCGCGGCTTATGCACAAGGCCTTGGCGACGGCGTCCGGTGCTGCGGGCGGTGCGTTGGGCTTGGCGACACTTCCCATTGAGCTTCCTGTCTCGACAATCGTCATGATGAGGTCCATCGCGGATATTGCGCGACGCGAGGGCGAGGATTTTTCCGAACCGGAAGCAGCGCTCTCATGCGTGCAGGTCTTTGCATTGGGTGGAAGGGCCGGCTCGGCCGATGCGTCTCAAAGCGGATATTTCGCCGTGCGGGGCGTGCTCGCCAAGAGTGTAACTGAAGCAGCACGCTTCATCGCAGAGCGTGGCGTTATCGAAGAAGGCGCCCCAGTTCTCGTCCGCTTTATTACGCAAGTGGCGTCCCGCTTTGGCGTCGTGGTGACGCAAAAAGTCGCCGCGCAGGCTCTCCCGGTCGTCGGTGCGCTCGGCGGCGGTGCCGTGAATTACGCGTTTATCGAGCATTTCCAGGAGGTGGCGCGCGGGCGTTTCACCGTTCGCCGGCTCGAGCGAGTGTATGGCAAAAACGTTGTACAGGCGGAATATGAGCGCGTTGCTCAGGCCACTGAAGCCTAATAACACCAGGTCCGTTCTGAGTCTCACTGAGAAGAACTGGACCTAGAGATAACTCTTCTGAGTTGCCGCCGATCGGCGATATTTCGCGCGCGCAACGGATGGGCGCCATAGTCGGCAAGGTCGCCTCGCACGGTACTCACCTCCGTCGCCGGGACGGTGCGCTCGCCTGAGGATTTACAGAACCGTGACCTGCGTCACGGTGCCATCCTCTTCAATTTCTTCAAATTCGATTGGCTGTGAAGTTTGCTCGCCGCCATACAAGCGCTCGAGTTCTTCCCTACCGAGCTTCTCACCGACCACGAGCCCGATTTTCATCTGCGACGGTTCAACGGGGCCGCTCTCCGCGCTTTCGACGAGCTCATTCGATTGGTCATCAAGATCCTTCGCCGGCGTTTGTGGTCGCATCTTCCCATCGCGGGCGATGCGCATGGTAATAGTGCCGTTGTGTTCGTGTTGAACTTTTTCGCCGTACGTTCGCGGAAAATGCGCGGCAAGCATTCTTAAGACCAACTGGTCGCTCGGCTTGCGCCGCACAGTCAACGGGACCAACGATCCGTCGGGGTTGCGCTCATAACGATCCGCGTATCCGAGCATCGTCAGTGCCTCGTCATCGAGGCCCGCAAGCCTCGCGTCTTCCTTCCAGCATACTTTGCCTTGAAAGACCTGGATTTCATCGAAGCCATTTAGAGCGTGATGACGCGCAGTCGCCTCGATCATCAGCGCAGACAACCGCATCGCGTGTTTCAGGTGATTGTGAAACCAGTCTTCGACTTCGCCCCAAACCAAGCAAAAGCTCTCAGGATCGTCCTCGCGTTGCGAAGCGCGGATGTAGCGCCACAGGGTCTTGGTTGAGATGCCGCAGCGTGCACATGCCGCGGTATAGATCGGCGTGACGCAGAGCTCATCGAGCAGGTCGCGCAGCAGGTCGTGATTGCGTTTGGTCATGAGCGTTACTCCCCGAACCCCACTTTTTTGGGATTGAGTTCACCAGCGAGCGGAGTTATGTGGGGACTGTTTGAAAGAAGACTAACAAATATGACCGTATTTGTCAAGACATTCTTGACAGATCGCTTGGTTGAACGCTGCCGACCCAATCCAGTCAGTCCATTCCTGATATCGCCGGCCGTTCGGTTCGATACGGTCGGTGCGGACGTTTGCGGACGGGGACGGGCGTGATCGAAAGTCTAATGAAAACGGGCCGAAACACTTTGTGCGGACGCGTGCGGACGGGACGCCTCGTTTTTGAGTGTCCAGTGTGGACGGTGCGGACGTTCTTCTTCAGAAACGTCCACACGTCCGCAACACCTGAGGTTTTTCGCAATGTAACTCGATGTGGGCGTAGGACGGCTTCAGACCTCACGACCTTCGCCTTCGTCCGCGCGTTTGATGCTGGTCCCACCTCGCTTAGCCGCCTGGACACCGGGGGATCTCCGATGCGTCGTCATCGTTGCTTTTCGTTCCGGCCGTAGCCGCTTCCGTCCGGGGCAAACCGCACATCATGGTCGCCGTACCGCGTCCGAGCTTCGTGCTTGGTTCATTCATTGGCAAAGTCTTTCGCGGCCGATCCCACGCGTTCGCTGTCCGCGCCCTCTTGGATCGAGTAAGCGCCGTTCGCATCATCAATCGCGCCGGCCCCGAGGAGCGCCTTCTTGAGCCGCTTCCACTTCTGCCGCCACGCGTCCGCATTCTTTCGTGCCGTGCTGCCCGGATTGTCGGGCCACAGTCCAGCAGCCTTGCAGGCATCGCGCCACTGCTCGTCCGACACCAGCGAACCACCGAGACGCGAAAGCTCGGCCATCGCGACCTTTTGTGCCCCGCTATAGTTAGCCGTCTTAAAATCAACGCCGGTCCGATCCGCGAGCGCCACGTCGGGGCCATATTCTGCCATCTGCGCGAAAATCTGAAAGCCATCCTCAGCGTGTCGCTGGATCACGCTCGTGAACACGAACCATGCATTCGTGCCCTGCCCGATCTTCTCAGTCTTGGTCGCGCCATCAATGAAGCCTGCCACGTCAGTCATGCCCATCGGCCGATCCTTCGCGTCTTTGGAGACGCCGCTGTGCGCGACCAGATGAACCGAACAGCGAAGCTTATCGCGGATGCGTTGGCAGCTATTCAGCGCGAGCGGCACATCTTCCTGACTTGACGAGTGAGTGCCCCCCGCCGCGAGCATCCGCGCCCACGTGTCAAAATAAACGATGCCGAGCGGCAGGAATGGTTCGAGCTCACCAATTAGCTCGTCGGTGCCGACCCTCCCCTTCGGATCGACGAGGTTCACCGCTGAGGTGATCAGGTGGAAGTGCCCGGAGTTCAACGCAGCGCGCGCGTCAGGATAGCCGCTGGCGACCATCGCTTGCTTGTGCTTCTCGAACAGCGCCGCGAACCTTTTCTGATGACGCTTTCGTCCGCCCTCGGCGATGACATAGGCAACATCACATTGCTTGACGGGGAGACCGTGAAACGACAGACCGAATGCCTGACAGAATGCCTGCTCCAAATCGAAGTATGTTTTGCCGGTCTTGTAAGGCCCGAATGTAAGCCACAGACCATCCTGGATCAGCACGGGATGTTTTTCATCGCCGATCTGCCACGAAGTCTCGGGTTCATTTTCAAGATCATCCCATGACCACGGCTGCAATGGCCGGCGCTTGACCAGCGTCAGCCATTCCGGCGTTAGTTGGTCGACCGGGATGTCGGTGAACTCGGACAGTTCCTTCGCTGAGCTAAAATGTGCCAGGTCGCCCATGGGCTCATCACTCTATAAATGCAGCGGCACGCTCTAGTCGCCGCTTCCGCTTCCAGAGGTCGCGCATCTTGCGCTTGGCGAGACGGTCGCCGGCGCGCGCTTGCTCTTCGAGTTGTCGACGTTCGCGCCGCGCCTTCAGGCTAATCCGGGCCGATCCAATTGCCGCAGGCATCGGTTCGACCGGATCATTTTTAAAGTCGTCCCACGCATTCGCGACGGTGACGCCCCGCTCGTTCATCGACAAAATGACCCGCGCCGCCTGTTCCTCATTGGATCGTTGTGGCTGATCGAGGATATGATCGGCGATAGCGAGATCAGGATTGGTGATGATGCCGATGATCTCGCCGTCCGACCATCCAAGTCGGCGCAATTCACAGCACACCGCAAAGACAGCCTCGCTACGCTTGCCGACATCAATTTCATCGGTGCGAATGCGCTTCTGCAAATGCGGTTCGAGCGTGGCGATCTTGTCGGTGGCGTCCACAATCTCGGGCTTACCGATGGCGTGGTACGCGTCGCCGCTATGTGATGTCGGGATTGGAGCATCAGCTGACTGGGGAAACCATTCCAATGGATAGCCATCGAGCAGTTCGCCGCGCCAATCTTGGAAGACGCGCGCGAGGATTTGTTTTCGCCCGCGCGCTCGTTTTGCCGCATTTGGAAAATTTATCGTATACGGCAACCGCATCACGCGGTCCAAGTTCTCACAGTGATCGGCATCGAAAAATTCGCGCAACGCCTTATTCCGGGATTTCAGATCGAGCCTGTTGTCGTCGGTGGCCGCGGTCGCCGGCGCGACAGTCCAGAACCCGCCGAACCCGTTGCCGGTGTCGATGATTAAGCTTGGGCGAATTGGATAGTTCAGCAGGCGTTGCACCGTCTCGGCATGCACCTGCTTGAACTGCCGGGGATCGGTAACGTCTTTCGGGTCATCGAGATCAACGTGCAGATAACGCAGCACACTGACATCGCGTTCGTGCGCTTTGAGGCAGAATTTATTTAGCTCGACTGCCAGATCATTCACGTTAAAGTAGACGTTGTGACCCGAGCGCTGTGCCAACGAGATCCAGTGTTCGATCTCGGCGATGTTTCGATTGCCGAACGTGCGCGCGCGAATAACCGACTGTTCGAAATGCTTGCCGAACCGGCTGATAGTCTCAGTCTTGTCGGGGTGTATCGCAGTGAGATGCGGTCCCGGCAGTGTCAGAGCAAATTCGGCTGCGCGCGCGTAGAGCGTCATGGCACCAAGTCTCCTTCGTCGTCGTGCTCAATGTCGTTTTCGGGTATGTAATCCATAAACCAGGCGCCATTGCTATTTTCGCGGTGCCACGTTCCCATCTCCTTGGAGAGCGCTTCGGATCGTGCCAGATATTCGCGGGCAAAAGCCTTGGCTATTTCTACCCGTTCCACCGAGAAGTCATGGCGGTCCTGATTGTTTAGGTGCGCCGCTTCATCGCCCTCAACTTGATACTTGGCGGCGTTGCGGATGTGCCTCCCAGTGGCTTTCTTCAGCGTGTCACGCTCGATCACCAGCTCGCGCCAGATTGCATCCGTCATCTGTCTTATGGGTCGCTTTATCATTGGACTGTTTCCTTCGGTTGTACCCCTTCGGCGGTGACTTCGCTCGCGGCCTGACCATTGAGATCGACGCGTGTTGCGTCGACGACCTTGGCGGCGAGGTACGGCATGCACGTGATGTGCTCGCGCTGCGCGGCGCAGATGCAGGCGCGCCAATATCGTTGATGTTTGCTGTCGCCTCGTCGGGGCCGCCACACAGATCGAACGGGTCTTTCTCGATCGCGATTTTCAAGGGCTTGTCGTCGCCGCCCAAAGCATTGGAAGAATTTCCTATGGAGCCAACGATGCGTTACGCACGTGTCGTGCACGGAGCGCTTAGCGCGTTTCGCGCGGCGCGCCACCGCGGCCTCGTACTCGACTTTCACTCGCACCGTGCGCATCGGCTTGACCGCGGGAGTGTCGGCGACTTTCGCTTTCACAGCGGCGGCAGATTTCAGTTTCAGCACTCCTGACATTAGAACCTCCCCACTAGTTCACGTATGCGACGCTGTTCGTCCTCCTCTGCGACCATTAAATCCTCGTAGACGTGTCGCGGCAGATGTTTGGTGATGGCATCCTCGGCGAGCTTGCGCAGTCGGTTCGGTTCTATCGCGTCAAGATCAACCGATGGCCTGTCGCCCCAAGCTTCGGCGCGCGTGTCCTCGGCCTCGTTCGGGCGGATGGGCAGTTTCCATTTTCGAATTTGCTGCTCGGTGACAGCGAGACGCTTAAAGTAGATGTCCACACCAGGGGCAAGGTCGCGAAGGTCACGTTCGATAGATGCGCCGGCACTGACACCAGCCGCATCATGGTCGCCAAAGTGATAGACGTAGACTGGCCGTGTTTCGCCGGCGAGCGCTTTCGCGCTTTCATGAATGAACGAGATCGAACTGAAGCCGCGAGCGGTCATCAATGGCACGTCGTACTTGCGCGTGATTGGCGACAGCACGCCACTCAAAGCATCCTTTTCGAGCCAGACTTGGACCACGCAATCGGCATCGTCCCACAGCGAACGTCGATAGACCCTTGAGAGCCATACGAGCCCTTCCTGCGGATCGGAGAAAGTCAAAGGCTGGTTCACGCGGCGCGAGGTGTCGACGATCCAGTCCATGGGGATGGAATTCGCCATCGGCGAGGCGACTTTGTTCTGTCGCATGACGACGAGATCGGCCTGGATGATCTTGTAGTCACTCTTGCCGACGATGCCGGCGACCACGGCCTGATAGAAGATCGCGCGCACTGTCGCCGGCTGCTGTGCCCGCGCAATGTCCTGGATAGCGCGACGGCGGGTTTCCAGTTCAGCATTGGTCGAACGTGGCGATGCGCCGTTGGCATGTCGCCAGGCGCGTTTTGTCTCAGCCTCGGCGGCACGCTCCTCGGCTGTCTTGTTCTTCAGCTTGTCGCTGTAGTAGCCGGCACGCTTGCGTCGCAGATAGGCGGCGCGGTTCCGCTCCGATTGGCTGTCACGCCCATTTGCGTCTTTCACCATGGCCGGCTCCCAACGCTGATGAAGTAGGAGAGCGTGAATATGTCGTCGGGCGGCCGATCCGCGCGCTGGTCATCTGTTAGATGCCGTCCCGCGAACGTCTGCGTTGCGGCGTTGAAATTCTCTTTCGACCAGAGCGTCGCCTGTTGCTCAGCGCCAAGTCGTTGAACGTCGCGTCTCATCGGAGAGCGCAGTTTGACTTCTTGATCGCTTAGGGACGGTAGAGTAGACGATGGGGACACGGGGAAACTCCTCACAGCTTCGCCCCTGCACGGTTCTGAGACGCCACCTGTCCAAAGGTGGCGTTTTCCGTTTAGGGACTGCTGCGGGAAGCTCCCCGCGATTTGTGCTTATGCCGGCGAAAGACGGCCCCGGCTCCGACGACGGGAACTCTTAGCGTTGGGCGGTCGTCGCGGCCCCTCCCAGTATCTCATGGCGGCAGTATTCCCCCCGCTACGCGGTCAACGCCGCACACGATTTCATTCTGTCTTCCCTCAGTCAGGCGGCTCCACTGCCGGAGAGCATTCGCTCAAGGGCCGCGAGCGGCACAAGCAACCGGCGACCGATGCGAATTGAGGGAATTTCCCTGCGTCTGGCCGCCTCATAGGCGGCCCCGCGCGAAATCCGAAGCATGAGGGCGGCTTCATTGACCGTGACGACGCGACGCTCCGGGGAGATGTTCTCAAGGTTGGCGCCCATTTTACGCTCCTAAACTGGATTGCTCTGGACCGGCAACCCCGTTATGGGGTATCATTGAACGTAGCAAAACCACATTATGGGGTATTAGTCAACCCCGAAGTGGGGTAATAGATAGCCAGGAGCATGTCCTGCCATGAGACCCAAATCCGCCGACGATATGGTTCAGTCCGCGATCCGGTTGCCGCGAAGCCTGCACGAACGCCTGAAAAAGGCGGGCGGTGACCGCGGGATGGGGGAGGAGATCCGCCGGCGCTTGGAAGCCTCCTTTACGGCCGAAAGGTCCCCAGCGGATGGGAGAACGCGGGAGCTACTGGATGCGGTTGCTTCCTGCACCGACGAGATCAGTCGTGACTTCGGACCTTGGTCGGAAGAGCCTTACGCCTTCGCAGTGCTGAAGGAGACGGTCGTCCTCCTATGGAAGCACTTCGAGCCCAAGGGTAAGGCGGTCCCGAAGCTCAGTCCCGACAGCGTCCTTGTTTTCCTATTCGACGACGACCCCTCAGCGAAGCCGGAGAAGGTTGCCCCGTACTATGAGCGCTATTGGCTAAGGCGCAGAGCAGAGCGTGCCGAAAAGGAGAAGCGTCGATGAAGGGTCATATCCGTGAGCGTTCCCCGGGCCATTGGGCCATCGTCATCGAGCTGCGCGATCCGGCGACCGGCGAGCGGCGTCGCAAATGGCATAAATTCGCCGGTACAAAGCGTAAGGCGCAAGACGAGTGCGCGCGGCTGATTTCGGAATTGAACGGCGGCCTCTACATCGAACCGGCTAAGATCACGGTCGGGCAATTTCTCGACCGCTGGCTGGAACACGCCAAACCGCTGGTTTCGCCGCGCACCCACGAGCGCTACGGCGAACTGGTGACGAAGAACCTCAAGCCGCTGCTCGGTGCCGTGCTGCTGAGCAAATTGCGGCCCATGCAGATTTCCGAGGCGTATGCCAAAGCGCTGTCCAGCGGACACCGGAAGGACAAAGGCGGGCTTGCGCCGAGTACAGTGCGGTACCTGCATGTGATCCTGAAGGCGTCCCTGAGGCAGGCAGTGCGGTGGCAAATCCTGGCACGCAATCCAGTCGATGCGGTTGATCCGCCAAAGGTCGAGCGCAGCACCATGCACACCTACGATCTCGTGCAGACCGCAGACCTTATCGACGCAACGCGCGGCACGCGGATGACGATCACCGTCATTCTGGCGGTTCTCTGCGGCCTACGCCGCGGCGAGGTCGCGGCTCTGCGCTGGCGCAATGTCAACCTCGACGCCGCCCAGCTCGCGGTGACCGAGAGCGCCGAACAGACCAAAGCGGGCGTTCGCTACAAGACGCCCAAGAGCGAGAAGGGGCGCACGGTGGCACTCTCGGCGCGGGTGGTGAACGAGCTGCGCAGCCACCGTGTCCAGCAAGCCGAGGAGCTTCTTAAACTTGGCGTTGCCCTGACAGGTGACACTTTCGTCGTTGCGCAGGCGGATGGCAGTCCGTTGCAGCCGCGAACCATCACCCACCAGTGGCATCAGCTTCTGGCGAACAACAAATCGCTGCCGCGTTTTCGCTTCCACGATTTGCGACACGCTCACGCAACCCACATGTTATCCTCCGGCGTGCATCCCAAGATCGCCAGCGAGCGCCTCGGACACTCGACGGTCGCGATTACAATGGATTTGTACTCGCACGTTATTCCGGGAATGCAGGAAGACGCTGCCGCGCGCGTTGACCTCGCGCTCGAAGACGTAATAAACAAGCGCGCGAAAACGATTGGGTAGCAAAAGGGTAGCAACCGGCCCTTTTCACGATCAGCCAAATTCGAGATTGCTATGCAATCTCAATGGTTTGGAGAGGTGGCAGAGTGGTTGAATGCACCGCACTCGAAATGCGGCATACGGGCAACCGTATCGGGGGTTCGAATCCCTCCCTCTCCGCCAATAGTTGGCACAACAAGCTGATCTAGCTAACATTTCTTGGCCGTTTCTGGCAGTGCCCTAGCGGCATGCCCTAGCAGCGTCGCTCGCGTTCCGTTCTCCATGAGGCAGGTTACGCAGCTTCCTTTGCAACCGATGCCGCGGCGGCCCGCTTTTCAGCCATTGCCGACTCGTACATATCTCGCCATTCGACTGGTGAGCGCTTGCGCCGGACATAGGAGGGATAGGCAGCTAAGGCGCGGGCTTGTTGCTCGCGAATTGCGTTGTGGATCGCCTCGCCGGTATTGTGTGGCGTGCCGCTCGCGCAATGAACCTTTGGGCTTATGGGCGGCAAGCCGCGATTGGCTTCTGCCCGCTGCAACGCCAGGATAGCGCGTTCAACGGCCGCGCCATAGGCGCGCCGTTCCTCATGTGACAATGCCTTTAGATCCGTCGCGTGCGCGAGCGCGCCATTTTGCCACCGCGGCGCCCAACGACGGATAATCTGGGCCGTTTGCGCTCAGGTGGGCTTTCATGCTGCCACCCTGAGCTCCTTGCAATGCCAAGCCCCGCAAGTAATCCGCGGCTGCTTGCGCCTTGCTGCATGCGGTGAAAAATGCTCGCTTGTCTGATTTCAGTAGGTCAATCCAAGTGGCGATGTAGCCGGCGTGACGTACGTCGCTGTCAAAGCCGAACTCCGCACACAGAAAAGCGGCCCCTAATTCGGCTACTAATTCTTCTGCCGCATACGGCGCGTGTGCCGAAACGGTTTCTCAAATCCCGATCAAGGCGCGACTTGTGCGCCACGTCCAATGGACCAATTCGTGCCAAGCAACGTTGTAGAACTGGTCCGCACTTTTGAACGCCGCGAATGCCGGCAAGGAAATGAAATCCCCGCCGGGCGCATAGTATGCTTCACCATGGCCCTCCCGAATGTCGGCGCCAGTTGAACGCAAAAAATCATCGGCCAATGTATCGCGCGTGTCTGGATTGCGAACACGCATCGGCTTTCCGGCTTTGATGCTATCCGGGCAGGTTGTCGCATTGGGCGACGTTGAAAACACGTGTACTCGCGCAGCATCGGGACTAGGCGCGTGTCGGCTTCATCGCCCTCGC
This sequence comes from uncultured Alphaproteobacteria bacterium, assembly GCA_963729965.1. Classification (GTDB taxonomy): domain Bacteria; phylum Pseudomonadota; class Alphaproteobacteria; order Rhizobiales; family Xanthobacteraceae; genus BOG-931. Next base: position 1,022,551 of record CAVSPX010000001.1, on the reverse strand, counting down.
CTTCCTTCACCTGCAACTGCTTGACGAAAATAACCTTGGTCCCGTGCTCGCCCTTGCGCACGTTTCCGCCGGCCTCGATTGCCTGCTTGAATGTGAGGAAGCGCGGCGTTGGCCAGCCCCGATCGCGCGCAAGCCATAGTAGAATGACATTACAGCCCGAGTACGGCCGATTGGTCACGGCATTGCATGGCGTATTCGCGCCGGCCGTTGCGGACCATGGTTTGACCCATGGTGCCGCCCCTCGTTCCAACTCCGTAATAATCCGCGCAGAAACCTCCGCATATAGATCGCGCTTCATACGCCGCCTCGCTGCTATAGCGTGCGGCTTGCGAGCGCCGCACACTATTGCCGCGGTGGGCGTGACTGTCCGAGGGCTGACCCCGCCCCCATGCTGGACAGGCCGGGGTGGTCGCGCATGAAAACGAGAGTGGGTCAGAAATATCTTTGGTAATTTTTAGGTCGTTAAGGAATTTTACATCTAAATTTCACATGCCGTTCACCCCTCCGCGCTGAGCGCCCGGTTAGATCAGCGAGCAACAAACACACGTGCATCTAGGCAAGTCACAGCCCACCGCGGGTGATACCTTTCCCAGGGCGGTAAAAAGCCGAGTGCCGAACCCCAAATCGGCGTCATTTCCACGAGCGAAGTTCAGTGACGGTGATCATCAGCATAACAGGCGGTTTCTCTGGGCCGGCCGGGCGTGCGCGCAAAATTATCTGTCCGGCCGTCTCGCGGAATATCTCAACCTCTGAATAGTCACCAGGTGCGGGAGTAAAAGCACGGCGTATTCTCGCCAAAATATTAGCCCGCAAGTGCGCAGCTTCGGCTCGGTTCAAGGCTTGGTCCCCCAACGAATCACGGGCGATTATAACCCATGTGATGGCCGACTGGGACGCTTGTAAACTCCTCCTTAAGGTTAAGGAAATATGTTTTCTCCGGTTACACGAAAGATTAGGCGTGTTTGGCCATGCAAAATATGCCCAAGAGACGGAGAAGGGCGCGATGCGTTGGGTCATCAGCTTTCTAACTTTTCTGGCCATGTCGGCGAGCGCCTTCGCTGCCGATTTGGACGATTTCAACGTATTGCGCGGCTCGGAGCCGACCTATCACTGGGGCGGATTTTACGGCGGCCTTCAGGTCGGAGATACGAGCGGCACGGTCAACTTCGGGCGCGCCGCCAGCTCGGAAATAGCCTTCATGTTGCGCGATACGGCAATCGAACAAGATCAGCAAATATCAAAGTGGACTGTGCTTGGCTCTCGCACGCCTAATGCCACAAACCTTGGCGGATTTGTCGGCTACAATGTAGAGTGGGAAAACGTCATTACGGGCTTAGAAGTAGATTATAGTCACGGTTCACTATTTGCATCATCAAGCAATTCCATCGCGCGCAGTTTTACCGATAGCACCAATCTTCCAGCCGGCCATCACTACGACTATAGCGTGAACGTCAATGCCCAGTCCTCACTTCATATCACTGACGTTGCGACGCTTCGCGCGCGCGGAGGTTGGGAGGCCGGCAACTTCTTGCCCTACGGCTTCATTGGCTTCGCACTTGGTCGTGCAGATGTTTCGACCTCTGCAACTGTGGCATACACTGCCCATGATGTTCCTGATGTGCAAACCCCACCCACTCCACCACTGGGTTCGCTGCCTCCCCTACAGTTCAATCAGACCGACACACAGGCACAAGGCGGCGCATTCATATACGGATTTGCCACGGGGGCCGGTATGGACGTTGCACTCGACTTCCAACGTGTTCGTGCGGGGCGAATTTGAATATATCTACTTTGCCCCAATCGCCGGCATCCAGGCCTCAATAGCGTCTGCCCATGTCGGCGCTGGCGTCAAATTCTAGAACGCTCAAGCCAGCCGCCAATTCAAGCTACAGTTTCTCGGGCTTTCGGTCATGCGATGATGCCGGGGGCGCCCGCTTGTCTTTGGGCCGGGCCAAAGACAAGGCCAGCGGCGTATGAGCATCACCTTGCTCGGCGTTCACCGACTAGAAGCGCAGGACGCGCTTCCGCTCATCAATATTGGTAACGAAAGCCGTCGGGCGTGCAAACCGCCCAACACAGAGCCGCAGCCGCTCCGCGCGGGCGTGCACCGTAAGGTTCATCCCTGGTTGCCGGCAGGTGGCAATATTCGGCGAGTTGCATCGCTTCTAACACCATCACGTGTAAAGATCGGCAACGGCCCGTATTTAAGCGCCAGCACATAATCCCCCGCGCGTTCAACAGTGCAGAACCTGCCGCATCGACGGACCGTCAGCGTGTTCCGGGGCACCGGCTTTCTAAACACGTCGAAATTCGTGAGCGCCCAATCCTCTGGGTCGGGCGTTTGCATTCTTGCGGCGCATAATAGATCGGCGGCGGCAATCACAATGCCCGGCGCCCATGGGCAAAAGTCATCTGGTAGTTCAGTCTGGTTGCGCGGTATGAACTCGGCAACGAGCGACGGCGATATTTGGCTGCGCAAATACGGCCACTCGCGCGCGAGGGCTTCCCGGCGCTCATTAATTTTGTCGCGGCATACAATGAGTTCGCCATGATATTGCATGTGCGTGCACGCTGCCTGTCCGATCGCGAAAGGTCGGAAGATTGAATGTCATTGAACATGGCAGGTTTCCTTTTCGTCATCGCTCTTGGGGGTCAGGGGTTCCGCCCTTGTCACCTTGCTTAAAAGTCGGTCGTGAACTGGGCGAGCCCAACCTCTCGTTACAGACTGTCCCGCCGTCCACCGGGCATGAACTTCCTGCTCTTCACTGCAACGAAGCCTAACGACCGCATGATCTTGCTCGAGCCTGCCGAGCGTTCGCCGGTCGTCGCCGGCAGCCCGATCCATATCGAGTAACGCGGCGCTGCTCATGGCGCCCATGCCGCGCACAACCTCGGTTCCACCTTTTCCCGCAGTGGATCGGCATCGCGCTGGGCGAGTTCGGCCTTCGCTTGCCTGAGACGTTCGGCGAATGACAGCCATGATACCTTTCCATCTACCTCGAAACCGGGCCATCGGCGGTCGTTCACGCAGATCGATCCGCTTCGTCTATCGTTCCAGAAAATTGGTTAGGCGGTGGTAAACCGTGTCGGATGGAATCAGGCCGGCGAAAGGTGTCACCCGCGCGTCGGGGCGAGCGGGGAAACGGTGTCAGGGGCCAAGCGTGCAACCTTGAACGCCGTTATCCAGGCGCCCGTCTTACGTGCGCGATGTGCGCCTATCCCGACAACGGGCGAACGCAAGAAATACAGCATTCATCGGCGTTGTTCGCGGTGTTCGTGATGTTCGTGGTTTTGGAAGAAATAGAGAATAAAATACGGGGAGTCCCCCTCAGCCGCCATCCGTGTTTTTTTACGGTTGGGTTCAAACGGCGCGCACCGCGAACACCGCGAACAATGCCGAAAGATATTGGGTAGATCGCGTTCGTGGTTCGGTGGGCCTACGTCGAAACAACGAACATCGGCAGACACGCCGGCCGGCATGAGCGATTTCGCCGCTTCAGGCGGTGTTCTTCCTCACTAGATCGAGATCAGCCTGGGCCTGTGTCGTTGCCCCGGCAAGCCGCGCATCGAGAGCAATATCAGCCGCCTCGGGCTCGCCGGTGTCGGCCCCCGTTTGCTGCATGGGTCGCGGACCAGGCCATTCGGTCACTTCGGGGTGAAGCCAGTCCTGTGGTCCGTGGCGGTTCTCAAATAAACGCCGTAGTTCTGACAATAGCGGCCATTTGACACCGTAAATCATGTCCGTGCCATCGCGCCGCTTGGCATCATCGCCCGACTTGCACTGCCAATACGTGCGGAGTTGGCGCTTGACCTTCAGGGCACCAAGGTCACGCAGTTCGCGATCGTGGTGATTGTCAATGAAATAGTCGAAGCCGTGCCTTTCCTCGGCGCCATTGGAGACGGAGAAGCCGGGCCATTGAATATGGGCACACGGAACATGGCCGTCATTGCAGATTTTTTCCACCAGGCCGTCTAATCCCTTGCGTGAATATTCGACCTGTTCGGCAAGCCCAGCGGTCTTCGGGACACAGCGAACAACGAACTCGCGCACGTCTACCTCATACAGCAAGTGATAGAGCAGTGCCTCGTATCCGCCGTCCTTAAGCTGCGCCTCGATCGCTTTGAAATACTCAAAGTCGCCAACCCTATTTTCGCTGACGGTCGGAATAAAGAACCGGCGCGCCGTACGACTCGCTGGCACGAAATGGAGCAAGTTGGTCGTCATGTCGATGTTGAGATAATTCGGTGCCGAGTAGGGATTGATAAACTTGGGATCGATAGTGATCGTCGGTTCGGTGATCAGACTGAAGAGCGCATTGCGGTGCCTCGGGTCGCCGACGAATAGCGCCTCGTCGGCACACAGCTTAATCAGCGTCTCCAGGTGCGGATTGTGTTGGCCGATCACATGTTCGGGCTTGTTGATTTGCATGTAGTGCGGTCCATAAAGGTGGCCCAGATGATTGCACCAGAAGCCCTTGCCGGACCCCTCCGCCTCGGTACGGTACGCCGCAGCGATCTCTGAGCGCCGGCGATGCTGGGCAATCCATGCTTCGCGTTTCAGTAGGTATTCCCAATGCTCTGCGTTGCCGCTGCACATGATCTTGAACCCGTGGTCGAGGAAAAGCTGGCAGCCGCTCGCGGCGCTTCCACCCTCTGGCTTGCGGGGCTGGATTGGAAAACCCCCGAACATATTTAGGACATTGCCGACAACCTCAGTGTCGTGTTGTGGCATGAACCGTTGGCCGCCATCGTATTGACGGCGCCGAGTGTGGCCAAGCCACCATGCGCCAAGAGAAATTTTCTTCTTCGTGGGATTACCGTCCTTGTCAATAATCTCCACGACCTTGCGTTTGTTCGAATGCAAATTCTTGAAATCGGGAAACGATTGTGCCCGCACGATCGTCTTGCGGCCGGGGAAATCAGGATCGTTGTCCCATGTGACAACACGGGTCTTGTCGCCGATCGGCAATACCGCGTGCTTGCTGTTCATCGCTTCAAGATCAGGGTCGATCGCAAAATCATGGGCGCGACGTAATGTACGAGCCAGCCGATAAGCTGGGTTTGCCTCTTGCACATGCACGCCGCATTTTGTCGTCATTAGCACGCGGCAGATGACTTGTTCGTCGACTCTGGCGCGGACAAGTTCACAGGCAACGGCGAAGGCAAGCCGACTGCGATCGTTCTGATACTTGCCATCTGTGTCGCCGTCGAAAATACGGTTCACCCACACCGGATCAAGGTTGGTCAATTCAGGCGCATCACGCGCTACGGGCTCATACTCGCCCGATGCCTTGAATTTCTCCGCCTTGGGAGCCCCTTGCTCCTTCGGGTTTCTCAACGCTACGCGGAAAACTCTCGATCGCGTGCGGCGTGTCATGGCTAAATTGGTGCAGCACGCATGCAGGCCTGCCCGTCTTGGTGTTGATCGTTCCGGGCAATCGCGCGATGCGGTCGATATTGCGGCAACCATCGGCGAACCGATCGCCGAACGCTTGCTCAATGCCCTTGCCGTAGCTCTCGACAAGATCGGTCAGCGGATTGTTGCGGACCAAGTTGCGTCCGTTGTCGTCATAGACCGCGCCGTCCACCGGGGCAGGCTTGTCGAGTTTCCAGTAGCCCCAATATCCGCGACCGCTATCAATCACCCGGTTCGGCCGTGGTATCCCTTGGGGTAGATTGGTCGTGAGTAGCGCGAGCATTGCGGCACGCTCTGCCTCAAGCGGCTCGTCCGGCCGCGGATCAAGGTCGATCCAAAGGTGACGGGCTTCCGCCACGTCATTCTTTTTGGCTTTCTTGTGAACCGTCCCCTTAATCGGGTTCGGGCTGAAATAAAGATCGAAACCAGCGGTGCCATGATCGGTGATGAATTTTTGCTGCCCCTCACGGTCAGCAGGGTCGAAATGGCGCGCCATGATAGTAGGCGGCCTGCCCTTGGTGCTGGGCTTTTTGATCGCAACAAGGTGGCGCTTGTCCGACCCAAAAAAATCGTCCAGGAAATCCAGCGCTGCGCTCGGTCTAGGCGTGGGGCAGGTTACAGGGGCTGTAACGTTGGGCGGCGGCGGGATCGTATCGCCGTGCTTCGCTTGGGCCGCCTCCTGTTCGGGCTGCCGGGTAGGGGGCAAGTGACCGATGACCGCTTTCGATTGGGTGGCCACATCGGGCACTCCCACAGCGGCCGGGATCGCAACCGATCCGCCAATATTTGCCGGCTGGCGCGCTCCATTGGCGAAGTTCACCGCTGGCGGTAACTGGGGCCACGTCAAGGCCGGTTTCGACCTTTACCCTCGGGTCAAATGTGACTTGGGTAGCGGAGCCGCGGTTTGCCTTCTTCGCGGCTACGCCAAAAAGTGTAGCATTGCGCTTGGCCAGCAGCCGGCGGCTTTCCTGAATTTCCAGTTCGGTCTGCGATTGCGCGATCGCAGGCGCCGGGACAGGAGCGCCGTTCGAGGCCGGACCCGTCGCGCCGGTTCATGCTCACGACACCGCTCGCTTACGCGCGCGCGGCATTTTCGCTGGCACCGTCCGGCGGATCACATTGTTTCGGTTTGATCGCCGGCAATGCATCGAGCCATCGCAGTAGATCGTCTGGCAAAAATAAGGGTTCGCTTGCCCCACTTGCGAGCAACTAGCTTCCCGGCGTTGATTGGCTTGTAGATAGCTTCGTGCGCCCTGAGCGTGCGAGCGCGCAAGCCTCGGGAATGCTGTGAACTATGGGTCATAATAATTACTCCGTATCGGTTCATCCGGGATGGCTCCGGAACACGCCACGTCGTGTCTGATTGTCAGTGAACAGTAGGAAGCTTATGCAATCCTTTAGAAAATGGTATTGAACGAGATTTGCTATTTTGACCGGAGCCAGTTTCGGATGCCGAGCGCGTTTCAGGTCACTTCTTAAAGTCTCACGGCTGACTCTAAATGGCGGCCCTGTTAGCGTCTTAGGATCAAAACCGGCTTGGATTAACAAGGCGACCATAGGCCGCCTCAAGGTCATTCAATGTGTTGGCAGCGTTCGGCTACATTCGCCGTCAGCGCGTCAAGCGCATCGAAGGCTCGCTTTACAAAAAGACAACGTTTCGCCGCATGCGCCGCCCGTGCGAAGCGACTTTCCCGCGGCCTTTCTGAAATCAATTGATTACCAACGTTTCAGAGTTCCTGTAACCAAGGTGAACGCCGTGCGCTTTGGGCCTACCGCCCGAATGCGACGACCTTGCCGGTCTTTGGAGCCGCGCAATATGCGGCCCAGGCGTCCATCAGCTTGCGGCGCTTGTCGAACAGATCACCCCGCCGATAGGCTGCTTCGGACTTGTCTTTGATGACATGAGCAAGTGCCGCCTCGCATACCTCGTTTGGAAAGTTGGTGCATTCAGCAGCCCAATCGCGGAACGTCGAACGGAAGCCATGCACTGTTGCCTGCTCAATCTTCATGCGACGCAGCATCATTTCGAGGGCCATTGCCGACAGCGGACGGCCCGGCTTCTGTCCTGGAAAGACGAAATCGCCGTCTCGGACCAATGACAACTCCGATACGATTTTTAGGGCGCGGCATGACAGGGGGACCCGGTGTTCGCGACTGGCCTTCATTCTGTCTGCCGGCACTGTCCACACGGCGCGGTCCAGATCAAATTCCGACGACCTAGCCCCGAGCACTTCTCCTGATCGCGCGGACGTAAGGATAATAAATTCGAGCGCCAAGGCAGCCATGGCTTGGCGAGATTGCAGGTCGGCCATGAAGGCGGGCACATCGGTATAACCCATAGCCGCGTGGTGCCCGCGCGTGAGCCGCTGGCGCTTCGGCAACAGTTGATCCAAGTGTCCGCGCCAACGCGCCGGGTTCTCTCCGCTGCGCAGTCCCCGTGCCTTGGCCGCGTCAAGGACGCGCTCAATCCGGCCACGAAGGCGAGAGGCAGTTTCCGGTTTGTCGTTCCAAAACGACTTCAAAACCGAAAGCACGTCGTCGGTGGTGATCTTGTCCACCGGCAGACGGCGGAGCGGAGCCGCATAGTCCCGCAACGTCATTTCCCATTGCGCAGCGTGCTTACCGTTGCGCCAGGACGGACGCATGGCCTCTATTACCCTGTCGGCGCATTCGCCGAACGTGGCGCAATCTGTGGGCTTCCTAACGTCCTTTGGATTGATGCCTTCCGCCAGATTGCCGCGCGCCTGCTTTGCCAATTCGCGAGCGCGTACAAGCGCCACGTCGCGCGCCGAGCCAAGACCAATCTCTGTGGGCTTACCGTGCCAGCGGTAGAGGAAAACCCACCGCCGTCCGCCGTTCGGTGAGATTGAGAGATAGAGACCGCCGCCATCGGCGTGCCGTCCCTGCTTGGTGATCGTTGCAACTGCGCGCGCATTTAGACGATTGATTTTCCGCGCCATAGCTGTGCCCTAGCATCTGCCCTAGCATCCGCTGCGGATTGAGGCGGACGCTCTTGAACGTCCTGAAACAACAACAGCAAACAAACACTGCAAGCAAGGGAAAAGTTGATACATTGATGAATGATGCTGAACGTGGGCGAAGCATAGTGTGCCGGACTCCCTCTCCGCCAATGAATTTGAGTTTCCGTTGAAAATACTGAGGTTTTAGACGACTGCCGGTCTCCCATCCGCCATTCTATCCCTCATCGCGTTCACGTATTGCACTCTCGATGTTCCGCCGTTAATCGCTGTAGTCGCGAAGGGCGATTCGCATGGCAGAGAGGGGGTGACGCACGGAGAGCGATTCGACGGGCACTATCCGGCAGCGCCAACAAGAACCGCTCCGATAACAACATTTCCGATACGTGCCTTGATCATGACTTCAGCGGACGTGCCAGTCAGGACGACCCCCACCAAACGATTGTTCTTAGAATGATCTTAAGGTCAAGCAGGAATGTCCAATGATCGACATACCACAAGTCGAACTTTTCGCGTTCGGCATACACTTGGCGAGGACGAAGGTTGAGTTGGGACCATCCGGTAAGACCAGGCTTTACGCCAAACAGCGCCACATTGGGTTTAAACTGGGAAGCAACGGGCGGTCGCGGTCCGACAAGCGACATTTCTCCCCTCAAGACATTAAATATTTGGGGTAGTTCATCCAGGTTACTTCGGCGTAAAAACGATCCAACCTTGGTGACGTGACGGTCTGTGCGTCCCATTTCCGATGTACCGATAGGTGCTGTCCGAAACTTGAGAACCGTAAAAGGGCGTCCGTCAAACGAAAACCTTCGCTGTCTTACAAGAATTCGACCTGGCGAATCGAAGACGACAGCGACCGCCGTAACGATGAATAACGGCATTAAAAGAACCAATGAAACCGACGCGACGACTACATCGAAAACGCGCTTTAGGAGCCGTCCACGACTCGCGTCGCGAGGGTAGGGACTGAGGGGGTAAGCTTCCTCATCGCTTTGAGAAATGACAGGAACCGCATCCCTCGACACATACGCGATAACGCGCTCATAGGCGCGTGATCGGAAATGCTCCCCCGTCAAGATTGTTACGCCGATAACAACCCCATAGAAGAACAGCAGACCGGAACCTAATTGCCAACCATTGAGAGCACCTGCGATGACCAGAATAGGGATCGGCACTACCACCGAGACGACGCCAACAAATAGTCTAAGCAAAAAACCAAAATACATCTCCTGACTTTGTTTCGGGCTCACTCGAAATGGTTTGCGCAATTCTATTGTAGGCGAATACGCGCTGGCGTTGATCCAACTAATTGACATTGTTGAATCCTCCCCAAAGTCGCTTAATCAACACCGCCACTTGGTAGAGCGTAATGATTAGGAAAGTAGCGGCGGCACTCATTGCGCCGCCCCAACTCAGCGTACTCTCTAAAAAAATGCCAGGACCTTTATCGCTTAATGGCACCAGATTAGTAACTAGTTGACTGAGATACGCTGCAACTCGGAAAAGCGCATAAACTGAAACACCTGTGAGTCCAGTCCACAATTCTGAAATCATGAAGTGAAGGTAGGGATTTCCAATAAGGGAATCCGACACTGTTGCCGTCGCATGGGGCAATTTAGATGGTGATTGTCCCATTAAACCAACCTGCAGTCCCGGGACCTGTATACGCTCAAGCGATGAGCGTATCACGTTGCGTCGTCAACTTTAAGTCTTTGTGCGGCATCGCGCAACAGGAGAGCGTGGGTCGAAGCGCCTTGGGTACTATCCAAAGAAGGACCAATTTGCGGACAGCAGCGATCACCAGCAGGCGGACATCTATGGCGAAATCGCACCTCCGGTTGGTCACTCCGGCCACCGAAAAACGAACAGTTACCCCCAGACGGAAGCGGCCGGGGGTTATCGCTGGGTCTTCCGCATCGCGATAACGTTCGGCCTATTGCGCGACAAGAGCCGGGTCGAAGACTTTAGTCAGGCTTTCCAAAACGGCTTCTGGATTTCGGCGTCAACCTCGAAACGACGGCAGAGGTCGTGCCGCTCCAATTCGCCAAGCCTCGCAAGCTCGCGCCGAGAACGTGCTCGGATGCGCCACTCGTGGATCATGCTGCGGGTCTGTTGGAATGTTGTGCTGAGCATCGGAATCTCCCTCTCCTGATGGTGTTACATTAAGGAACGAAGCGGATTCCGTCTGTGACGACCGTCACAACTTTGCGCTTTTTGGGAGAGGGCAAGGAGTGCGGCGGAGGGTGGCGGGATTCGCTGCCCGAATAATCTAACGGGATTGAGGGTGTTGGGGCGCAAAGAGGCGTCCTATGTCACGCACGACATGCGGCCAGTGCGGCGCAACCGTTGATCGCGGCAGAGTGGACTGAGTGGGTTAGCGAGCGTTGCGTTCGTAACGTCTGGTCCTGCGATGATTTCGGGTACGAGTTCGAGACCAGGGCGTATCTTACTGGCCCGGTATCAGGTGCCGATGGCGGGGTAGGCGAAGCAGTCCACCGTCCCGCCGTTCGCGGCTTAGTCGAGACGGCCAAATCCTGTTTGATGCTAGGCGACGCTCTCCCTCGTGATACGCGGGTCGCAGATCAATTGTAACGGGTTTGAGCGTCCCACCTCGCGCGCGCCCGGATTTCCCGCGATATTAGCGGTCATTCGCTGATTTCGGGAGATGGCTTGATGGTAACTTCCATGTTTGATGGCAGGAATGATGCCAGGACTGAAGGTGGCACTTATCAGCGGATCGAGGTGATTACGGGGCGGCAGCGCCGGCGACGATGGACGGCGGAAGAGAAGGCGCGGATCGTTGCGGAGAGCCTTGAGGTAGACGCAAACATATCGGATGTGGCGCGCCGTCACGGTGTGGCTCGCGGGTTGCTGACGATATGGCGGCGCCAGTTCTCGAGCGCAGGCCAGCAGCCAGGACAGAGCTTTGCCGCGGTGAAGATCGATGCGGTTTCGGCAGTGTCGAACGATGCCCCGCAATATTCTGCGGCGCCGGATGCACTGGCAACGGCATTGCCAGTCGTGAGGAGCCGAGGTCGGATTGAGATCGACATTGCCGGAGCCCGGATCAGGGTTGAGAGTGGCGTTGATCACGCCACACTGGCGATGGTGCTGGCAACCGTGCGGGGCGACAAGTGATCTCGTTCCATGCGGACCTGAAGATCATGTTGGCCGCGCAACCTGTCGACTTTCGAAAAAGCGTGCATACGCTATCAGCGCTGGTGAGCGAAGCACTGCGGGCCAATCCGTATTGCGGCGACGTCTTTATCTTCCGCTCGAAACGATCGGACCGCGTGAAGCTTTTGGCGTGGGACGGCAGCGGCATGGTTCTGGTGACGAAGTGGCTCGAGGAAGGTCGCTTCACCTGGCCGCCGATCCGTGATGGCATCGTATCTTTGACAGCGACACAATTATCGATGCTGATCGATGGCCTGGACTGGACGCGTGTGACGCCAAAGGCCGTGAAGCAACCGGTTGCAATGATGTGAGAAGTGGCCATTTTTGCTGGCGAATCTGACGAATCTCAAGTATGCATTGTGGATGGCGCTTCGCCCCGAAGATCTTCCTTCAGATCCTGCTCGTCTGATTGAGATTGTGCTCTCACTTGACGCTGAGAACGATCGGCTGCGGGCCGTCATTGGTACCTTCAAGGACATGGTGTTCGGTTCGCGATCGGAGAAGCTCTCCGCGGTCGTAACCGATCAGCTCGCCCTCGATCTTGCTGATCTCGCCACGGACGTGTCTCTACCGGCCGCTGCTAACGACGATCATGCGCCGAGCAAACCAGCGGGCACGGCTGGCAAACCTCGCAAGAAGGCACAACGGAACATCGGCGCGTTGCCCAAGCATCTGCCGCGCTGTGAGCAGGTGATCGAGCCCGAGACGACCGCGTGCCCGTGCTGCCAAGGCCGCCTGCACAAGATCGGCCAGGACGTCAGCGAGGTGCTGGACGTCATTCCGGCGATCCTGCGGGTGCTGCGCATGATCCGTCCCAAATATGCCTGCCGGGGCTGCGAGGGAGCAGTCGTCCAGGCGAAGGCCTTTCCGCGGCTGATCGAGAACAGCATGGCGTCGACCGCGCTGGTGACCCATGTGGTTGTCTCGAAGTTCGCCTGGTACTCGACGCTGTACCGGCAGGTGCAGATCCTGGCCGGTCATGGCGTCCATCTCGATCGCTCGACCCTGGCCGGCTGGGTGAAGCGGACAGCGTGGTGGCTGACGGGGCTCTATGAACTCCAGTTGCGAACCATCCATGCTGCGCCGTTGTTCTTTTGCGACGAGACCCCGATGCCGGTGCTCGACCCCGGAAGGGGCCGCACCAAGGTCTGCCAGTTCTGGGCTCATGCGGTGGATGACCGACCGTGGGGCGGACCGTCGCCGCCCGCTGTGGCTTACGTATTTGCGGACGGCCGGGGCAAGGCTGAAATCGCAGCGCAATTGATCGACTATGCGGGCATCCTGCAGGTCGATGGCTATGCGGCCTACAAGTCACTGGCCAAGGGCGCGCGTGAGGCTGGAACAATCCGGCTCGCCTTCTGTCTTGCCCACGCGCGGCGCAAGTTCGTGAAGATCTACAAGTCGACAAAATCGCCATTCGCCCAGGAAGTGATCGAACGCATCGCGGCGATCTATGCCATTGAGGGGCGCGTCCGGGGAACCAGCGCCGAGATACGGCTTGCAGCCCGCAAGGCTGAGAGCAAACCGCTCATGGAGGAATTGAAGTCGCGGCTGACCAAGGTGCTCAAGGACATCTCGGCCAAATTGTCCCTTGCGGAAGCGATCAGATATACGCTCGGCCATTGGGGCGGTCTGACGGTGTTCCTGAGCGACGGGCGGGTAGAGGTGGATACCAACACGGTGGAACGCTCGATGCGTCCAATCGGACTTGGCAGAAAGAACTCGTTGTTCAGTGGCAGCGAAGGCGGTGCCGAGAGCTGGGCGATCTTAGCTTCGGTACTGAACACGGCAAAGCTCAATGGGCTCGATCCGCAGACCTATCTCTGCGACGTGCTCGATCGCATCGTCTCAGGTCGCACCAAGAACCATCAGCTCCACGAGCTGTTGGCCTGGAACTGGAAGGCGGCCCGTGAGGCCGCTGGCCAGGTCGCCGCGTGAGCGCGCGCCGCCGCCGCTCCGCGCATCCCCCAATGACGGCGGTGGCGATGTCGCTCGACAAGCTTGACGTGTGGCTGCAAGGCCGAACCGGCGCCGCCGCCACGAATTTATCCATGCTCGACGGCTTCGTGACTGCGGTCGTGGCGGGGCCAGTATCGATGGACCCGCCCGAGTGGATCTGCCCTCTGCTTGGCATCGAGATTGATGCGTTCAATCATGGTGGGACGCCGGAGTTCGCAGCGATCTCCGCCGTGGCGGTCCGTCACAATGCGATCGCAGAGACGCTTTCGAACGCACCCAAGACCTTCGAACCGATCTTTGCGCGCAAGCCGAACCACGACATCGATGCGGGTCCATGGTGCGAGGGCTTCTACGCCGCAATGAAGTTGAGACTATCGGCGTGGGCTCCGCTCACGAATCTCGCCGACGTCAATCACGGTCTGTTGTTGCCTATCCTGTTCCACTGCGTCGACGATCAGGGGCGTCCGATGCTCGGGCCGCCCAGGAAGGGGCCGGCAACCGAACAGTTCCGGCGAATAGCCTACAGGGACATTCCGGCCGTCGTCGAAGAAATGCGACAGTACTGGATGCCGACGCGCTTCAGGACCCGATCGTAGCCGCCGGCGGACGTGGAAGCTCGCACCGCTTACGATCAATTTTACGTCGAACTTCTCGGCTGGATAATCCGGTATTATGGCGCAAGCGCCACTGACTTGAACTAAGTCATTGGTATTACGTCATAATCCCGTGCTTTCCAGAAAGGGGAAAGTACGATGGGATTATCAGAGCGGGAAGTGTCCGCAGCCGTCTACAGGCGGCCAAATCGGCGATTCGCGGGAAAAGTGTCTCTCAGGGTACGATCCCGGAGAGGAGGCGAGTCGTGGCTGATACCCAGCATCATACTACTGAGCCCCAAGGTCCCCCGATGCATCATCGGGATTGGAGCTTGCTCATTATCTTGGGAATCCCTGCGGCCCTCGCCATTACTATTTTCAGCGTTGGACTTGGGGCTTTTGTTACGGGTTCGATCAAATGGGGCTTTAGCCTCTGTATCCCGTCGCTGTTGGCTTTGATCGTCATGGCGGTCCTCTTATTCAAGGCACGATCAACGCCGAGGCCATCTCTACAGCCGAGGCCGTACCTATTTATTGCTTTAACAGCAATGACGCTTTTAACGTGGGCATTTTTCGGCTGGCAGACTTGGATGTGGTTTCACCCGGCGCGAGCGCCGGACCAAGGATATACAAAAACTCAATTGGATGAGTATGCCGTAAAGGAAGTGTTTAAGGCGACGAAGTTAGCACAGGACAAATTAGATAAAGCCAACAAGGAGATTGAGGCTCTCCATAAGTCCATCGCACAGTCAGACATTCCGGTCAGTGTCGATAAACTGCCCACGTCGCTCAAAGTGCTATTTAAGGGCAACGAAATTCAAGAAATCGAATCCAAAAATGTTATTTGGACGAAAGACATTGCGTGGCACGAAGAGTTCACTTATGGGCTATTTCCTAGATCGATTCCGAGCCCGATTTGGGTTGTTGTCATAATCTTCAAGAAACCAATATTATTCAAGGACATTCACGTCAATGACGACGCGAATATTCCCGCCGAAGTGGCAAGTAAAAGCCCCCGTTACGCACTCATTGAGTTTGATGCTAATATTGCTACCTTCAATTCCCAGAATATAGTTGCGGAAATTACATTCACCAAATAACCGTTAAATCTCCTCCAGCGCCACGCCATCCAACTCCAAGGCGGCGA
The DNA here is from genome assembly GCA_963729965.1 of uncultured Alphaproteobacteria bacterium. Taxonomy (GTDB): domain Bacteria; phylum Pseudomonadota; class Alphaproteobacteria; order Rhizobiales; family Xanthobacteraceae; genus BOG-931. Next base: position 1,007,278 of record CAVSPX010000001.1, on the reverse strand, counting down.
TGCAGGCCAGAAAGAACGTGGCCGAAAATGTGCCCCGTGCTAGCTTATTCGTAATCGAAGCCTCCGTTTCCCCCTTGAATCCGTGCTTTTTGAGCCGTGCAGCCAATTCAACGTAAGTAACCTCGCCGTCCTTCAGCTTGTGCTTCAGGAACGCCGCTGCCCGTTCCGCCCATTCCTCTTCGGATTTGATATTCATTCAGTCGCCTCCGGTTGAATATGGCGCTGCCAGTTTCGCCAATACCTTGTCCCCGGCTCCGATGCCCTTGGCGGCCATTACGGCTTGCGCTAGTTCGCGCGTATTGCGCGGGCCATCCCGGAGTGCCTCCCGGCTGATCGTGGCTAGCTCGCCTCTTTTGAAGAGCCGGTGAATATCGACATAGGGGCGAACCGTCTTGCCGTCGTCGCTGGCGAAGATCGCTATGGCCGCATCTATGTGCGCTAGGTCCGCCTTGGCCTGCGCAAGCCGCGCCTCGTAGTCGTCAATCGTGCGAGCGATTTCGTCGCGCTTGTTGCGGAGCGTTTCGGCGGTGCGGCTAACCGCTAGGGCATGATCCTGGGGTCACCCAAAAGCCCTTGGTTTTCCTGACCGCTAGACTATCTAAACTCGTAGGGGTCGCAATTCTAAGCGGACACTACCTTAGCGGGTTAGCCATGAAAACCGTGCTCTATTGCCGCGTCAGCACCATTGACCAAAACCTGGACCACCAGGTCACGCAAGCGAAAGCAGCGGGATTCGCACCGGACGTGGTCCTGGCGGATCACGGTATCTCGGGGGTCTCGACGCGCCTATGCGAGCGCCCCGAGGGACGGCGTCTGTTCGATATTCTGAGGGAAGGCGATGTTTCTGGTCGTTCGTTGGATTGACCGCTTGGGACGTAATTACGGGGACGTGACCGACACCGTGAGGGAGTTCATTCGCCGGGGTATTCGTGTCGAGACGGTCATCAATCGCATGTCCTTCGATGGCACGACCACGGACCCGATGAAGCAGGCGGTCCGGGATTCCCTGATTGCCTTCATGGCGGCGACCGCCCAGGCACAGGCGGAGGTTACCAAGGAAGCCCAGAAAGCGGGCATTGCTCACGCCAAGGCGAATGACGACGGCACAAAATATCGGGGACGCAAACCAACGTTCACGCCCGACCAGTTCTTCGCCGTGCAACGTCTGTTGAGCCAGGGGATCGGGGTCTCTGCCGTCGCTAAATCCACGGGGATCAGGCGGCAATCGGTTTATCGAATTCAGCGAGAGCCGGAAAAGCAACTGGCCGCACTGCGATCCTGGTATCCCGAGGAATTCGTGGACGTGGCGGCGGTGGCCTGATGAAGTTCCCCACCATCACCGATCTTTTCCAAAGATTTGTCCCGCACCGGCAAGCCGTTTCGCTTGGTCCTGGCCACCTTCAACAAGCCGCGCCGACATTACAGCCCATCTGCTTCAACGACTTTCTGACGCTCAATGTCCCTCCACGAGAGATGCTGCTTGATCCGATTTTGCCTGAACGAAGCCTGGCGATGCTTTATGCGCCACGCGGTGTCGGAAAAACGCTGTTGGGCCTCTCGATTGGCCTGGCGGTTGCGAGTGGTTCGTCGTTGCTTCGTTGGTCCGCGCCGAAGCCGAGACGTGTCCTGTATGTCGATGGCGAAATGCCCCTTGTGTCGTTGCAGGAGCGTCTCCGGGCAATTTCCATTGGACTTGATGCCGAGATTCCAAACGACGGATTTCGAATTCTCGCGGCGGACAACACGGAAAACGGAATTGCGCTCGGCACAGACGACGGGCAGCGGGCCATCGAACCGTTGCTGGCTGGTGTTGACTTGCTGATCCTCGACAATCTCTCAACGCTCTGCACGACCGGCAGTGAAAGTGCATCTGACGCCTGGGTTCCAATGCAGAATTGGTTGCTCGGACTGCGTCGCAAGGGAATCGCCGTGTTGCTCGTTCACCACGCCGGAACGAACGGCCGCCAACGGGGAACATCTCGCCGTGAGGATGCTCTCGACACGGTCATCGCATTGCGGAGACCCGAGGATTACTCGCCCGAACAAGGCGCAAGGTTTGAGGTACATTTCGAGAAACTTAGAAATCGGATCGATGGAGATGGCGCGGTCCCGTTTGAAGCGCGGCTGGATTCGGCAGTGACCGATGGCGGGGAAGGCTTTCGTTGGTCTGCACGCGCTTTACGGCCGCCAATCCTCAAGCAGGCAGTTGAACTTTTCGGTCAGGGAATGTCGGTCCGACAGGTTGCCGCGTCGCTACAGATCAGCAAGAGCGAGGCGGGGCGACTTCGGTTGAAGGCATTGGACGGCGGATTGATCGCGGATGGGGAGGAGGTAGCGGCTAGAGCGACGAATGGGCACGGTGGTCCAATCTTGGTGCAGGGGTAAGTTCGCCCGTCAGTTCGCATGTCGGCACGAAAAGTCGTCGGCTCAGAACCGTTCTGAATTGGACCGTAACGCGTTCATCAAAAAGTGGGCCGCAGTAGAAATGCCTGCGATCGGCGGCCCGCGAGTACCATTTCATCGTTGCACGCGACAATGTTCACCACCACAAGCAACAATCCTCAAGCGGCCGGTGGTGCAGCCAACCAAGGCCGACTTTCTTTATCGCTGAGACCAAGATTGGCGGGACACAAATAACCCGTCGCATAATGCTCTAACAACGCGCGTCGTCGTGCATTTTTTACAACCAAATAACGGAACGTGCATCGTCTCGGTTCTCGGTTCGAGCGTATAGCCCGTGATCGGAGTTCTGTCGGGGAAGAGACATGAGTTGAAGCCGTCAAAACGCAGCTTCTCGATTGTGTCTTTTAGGGCCTCTATTGACGTATCGTGCATGTAGCTGCTGTGCTGGGGCTATCGCTGTGGCCCATGAGTTCGGCCCGCACCGGATGACAAGCTGCAGCGTTTGGCCCGTCTCGAAGCGGGTGAACGGCTCGCGGGTGCCGGACATTGTCGAGGCGATCCTGGGGTGGGCGGCAGTCAGCGCAGATGACGCTGACGGGATTGATGAGGCCGTTTGCGGTGGGATGGACTGAGCAACGAAAGTCGAATTTCTGTTGAAAGAATTCTACTTCGTCAGCGCCAAGGCGAACTCAGGATGACGTGGAGTTTCAGTCCAAGAGCTCGATCCTCTGAGCCTCTAGACCTTTTTGACCCTGACCGACTTGCATCCGCACACGCTGGCCTTCAGCCAGCCCGCTCAGCCCGGCGCGGGCAAGCGCCGTGGCGTGGACGAAGACATCCTTTCCCCCGCCATCCTGCCCGACAAAACCGAATCCCTTGTCGGCCTTGTACATTTTAACGGTACCAATACTTTCGGTGGTCGAGCCAACGACCTGCGAAGCAGTAGCAGGGCGTCGCTCCGCCGGGGCGCTTGGACGTGGATAATTTGGCCGAGCTCCGGATGCTCGGTCGTCAGACTTTTGATCGTCGTCATAACCGCCGCGCTTAGGTCCACGGTCATAGTCTTTGTAACGGCCCATTCGACGCTCGCTAGATTGCAGCAAAAAGGGATATCTCGTTTCCTCCGTAGGCTAAGTCAAGAGGAGTCGCGCCTCGCGGTTGAACTCCCCATCAATCCTTCCACTTGATCGAACATCCCATCGAGGGCGTCTGCTCCAAGGGACCCTGGCCGGTTTCGGCTACCTGCTTCATCGCCACGAAAAGGTCGCGGCGGGCATTAGTGTCTGTCCGAGAACAAGTTGAATCCAATGAATCATTTGTGATTTAAGAGTGGTGGCCTGATTCGAGGATGGTCACCGATGTGGACGGCGAAAAACCGCAGGCGTTACGACCGTAGCGCGCTACGATATCCGAGCGATCTGACCGACGACGAATGGGCGCATGTCGAGCCGTTTATTCCACCGGCCAAGCGTGGTGGTAACAAGCGGCACGTCGACGTGCGCGAAGTGATGAACGGGATCATGTATGTGTTGAGCACGGGGTGCCAGTGGCGGGCGATCCCGAAAGATCTGCCGCCACGCAGCACTCTTTTCGACTATCTTGATTTGTGGAGCTACGACGGCACGCTCGATCGGATCCATCACGCCCTATATGTGGAGTGCCGCGAGCAAGGCGAACGAGAGGCCAGTCCCACCGCCGCCATCATCGATAGCCAAAGCGTGAAGAGCGCTGAAAAAGGGGGGCCTGCATCGATCCGCCTGGCTATGATGCGGGCAAAAAGATCAAGGGCAAGAAGCGCCATATTCTCGTAGATACGCTGGGTTTGTTGCTCCACGCGATCGTTCATCCCGCCAATATCCAGGATCGCGACGGTGGCGTCCTGCTCCTTGCAACCCTTTTCGGGATGTATCCGTTCTTGAAAAAGTTGTTTGCCGACGGTGGCTATCAGGGGCCGGAATTCCAAAAGGCCTTGGCGAAAATTCTGCCTCACCTCGAAACTGAAATCGTCAAGCGCTCTGATCACGCCAAAGGTTTTGTCATTCTCCCACGCCGTTGGGTCGTCGAACGTACCATTGCGTGGCTCAACCGTTGCCGACGGCTCGCGAAGGACTGGGAGAACCTCAATCGCAAGGCGCTGTCGTTCTTGCGCCTCGCATCAATCCGCCTCATGCTGCGAAAACTTTGTAATCCGGCCTGATGTTCCCGGACAAACTCTTAGCAACCGGCGTCATGCGCGAGGCATCAAGCCGTCCGCGATACTGTAGCTCGTCTTGCGCGTTGAAACCGAAGAAGTCCGGCGTGCATTGAGCACCGTAAGCGTGCGCCACCTCCTGCGTCTCATCGATAACGTAGGGGAACGTAAAGCCGTGCGTCTTTGCGAACATCTTCATATTTTCGAACGAGTCGGCGCGATAAGCCTCGGTGTCGTTTGGCATGATGGCAATTGCGCCGATTCCGATTTCGCGCAGCGCCTTGGCTTCGGCCACAATGCGGTCAATGCTCGCCTTCACATAGGGACAGTGGTTGCAGATGAACACAACGAGTGTGCCCTTAGGTCCGCGCACGTCGGCAAGCGCGTAGGTCTTGCCGTCCACGCCTTTGAGCGCAAAGTCGTGCGCCTTCCAACCGAAGTCGCAAATACCGGTCTTAGACAATACCATTACGCATACTCCGAACCTTGCGATACGTCATCACCGGTGCTCAAAGGCATCCGCACTGCCTATTGCGGCAAGGTATCTGTCGCGGCATGATTATGCTATGGCGCAACCCAGCTGAGCAACTGCCCGACCCATTTTGGACAGGCTTGGTGGAAGACGCGTCCTCGCCAGCGGATGAAGCCAGTGGCTTCCCAGAAAGCCTTGAATAAAAGAATCTTGAAGCGCTCGGAGCCGGGCGCTTGGCCGAATTGCTGATTGAGGTGGTTTCCATCGCTTACCGCGCGAGGGGATGTTGAACCGATTGGGTCAGGTGAAACTGATCCCGGTGCACCGATAGCGGTTTTAGGTCCCGGCACGGGCAGAAGGATGAACTACCGTTTGGCGTTTTATTTAACGGTGACGGTTAGATTCCCTTTGTAGCGATTGAACTCGAAGTTTTGAATCGTGCCTGCCGTCACCGGACCGTCGGGTTGGCAGCGGGCAGTGACCATAGCAATGTAGGCGGTGCCGGACGGTGCAGTATCCTTTGTGAGCCGTACACTCACCGGATCACAGTTCCTTCCTTTGACCTGAGCCCCGCGACCTCCGCCAAAAATGGGTAGAGTCCATCACCTGTGAGGGATGGACATGAAGCCGAGCCGTTTCACGCAAGAGCAGATCATCGGGATTTTTGCGGGAGCATGAAGCTGGTGCTAAGATCAGTGGTGCGACGTTCTACAAGTGGAAGGCCAAGTATGGCGGCCTCGACGTGTCGGACGCCAAGCGCCTGAAGTCGCTGGAAGACGAGAACGCCAAGCAAGAAGCTTTTGGCCGAGGCAATGCTCGACAACGCGATGCTGAAGGATATCGCGGCAAAAAATGTATGGTCCGCCCCGGTCGCAAGGTCGAGGCGGTCTTTGGCCCGCAGCGCCACTATTGGGCTTTGCGTTCTAATGCCGGGAAACGAGCCCAGCGGGGCCTAAGAATCGAATACAATTCCTCGCATGCCTGAGTCTCAATCTCCCCGCCTCGCGACGAGTGATCGGATTGCCATTGCGGTCGGCATCCTTGCGGCGGCTGTCGCGGTAGCTGCAGTGGCACTGGAGCATGCATATCCTGATGCCAGCACCGTCATGCGGCGGACACTTCTATTTGCAAGTGTCGCAGTTGGGATCGGGGCGGTCTTTTATCTGGTTTGCGACCTTGTTGTGCAACCTCGTTTGCCGAAGCTCACGTCCGCGACATGGACTGCGGATGGAAAGGTGAGCGGAGGCAAAATCCGTGCAGTCGTCGGGGTTGTTGTGCTTTGTAGTCTCTTGGGCGCGAGCTATGTCGCCTCGCATTGGCCAACTGGATTTCTGCAATCCGAGGGGCAGACGCCCCCGGAAAGCCCTCAGGCGGAATCAACTGGACCGCTTATGTCCAGGATGAGTCATTTTATTCTAAGCTGCAATGTTCCGCCCCCACAGCCCAGCAAGACGCCACTTGATTCGCTCTGGGAACTGAACGATTACAAACAAAAGCTCGATATTATCGGGGACGCTATTGGTGTCGAATATACAATGGCGACTATTCGCGGTGGCGTTCGTCTTGAAGCGGAAGCCGTTACAGAAGAGGCAAAGCAACGGATGCCTCTCAGCTCTGTTGGGGTGACAAAAGTTACGATAGAGGTACGGCGTGTTGATAAAGCCGAGCTTGTGAGCGTGCTTATGAACCTCCCGCCACAGCTTGGGTTCTACAAACTGATTACGCCGATCCCGACAGCGCCAAATTCAGTTTTGTTCGTTCAGGTCATCGAACGATTTCTCGGCATCCCGTCGGGAGCTTGCCAACTGGTCTAAATCTCCTCCAGCGCAAGCCGCCATCCATTGAGTTGGGAGTGGCTCTAAATCGTTGCGCTTGCGAGCGTCACCACATGGGTCCAGCGCAAATTGCGGAGGAAATCATGTCTTCATCGTTCCATTCGGAACTAGTAGCCGCTTGACCCGTTGCCGCGACTTAAGAGTGGCGGCATAATCGACGTATGGGCACTGTCCAGAACCTCTCGACCGCACCCGACTTGTTTTCGGCCCCCGTGCCGCGATCCGCCTCATCCGTATCCCAATCGTCACCCGCGACAACAACTCCGACTTCACGGCATATTTTGCCACATAATCTGCCAGCGGCAATCAAGCACCTGACGGACGGTGAACTCGATCAATTGCTTTCGGCAGTCCTCGCTGAACAGAAGCGGCGCGGTAGGAAGCCACCCGGGTCGAATGAGACCCCACGCAAACAGCAGGTCGAAGCGACCGCCCCTCCGTTGACGCAAGGAAAGCTGAATGCGGTTTGCGCCGCCTTTAAAGCAGGCGTCACGCCGTCACGGATTGCTCGGCAATTCGGGATTACTCAGTCTCAGGTGCGCAAGGCGTTGGCGGTGGACTAATGCTGGTCTTATTTCCATTTGGAAATCGAGCCCTTTTGAGCGGTCGCGGACCCATTGACATTGCCAAGACTTCGGTCGCGACCGGCGTGGCTGTGTGGCGGAGCGGCCTTCGTAGTCCAGAGCGATAAAACCACTTTCAGCAACCGTGTAGGCGCCAAACGGAAGCGTTCTGCCGTCTTTGAGTTGGAACTGAAATGGCGTAGTCTGTTCACGTTTCTAAAATGGCGGAGAGGATGGCAATGGCCAAGCGAAAGAAGCGTGTAACGTCTCACAAGACCAAGTCGAAGAAGAAGAAGAAGAAGACGAAAGCGGCAAAAAAGTCAGTCAAACGAGCGGTCAGCAAGAAATCCCGGCGGACCGCAAAGAAAGTGGTCGCGAAAAAGTCGCGGAAGCCAGTATCCCGGCGTAAGCGCGTGGTTTCGAGAAAGCCGGAACTGGTGCCGGTGGTCGAAGGTGAAATTATCGACGTTGTTGACGAGCCGGTGCCGGGGGTGGTCCGGGTTACAGAGATAGAGACGACCCGAGTGACGGTGCCGGATACGGATGATGATGAGGAGTAATGAAAAGGATCCCCGGGTTTGGCGCGGCGCCGGTCCGAGCCGCGCCAAACGATGCTTTACACCGAATGCGCCGAAACCACGCAGCTCGACGCGGTCACCACGCGCCATGGCCGCGATGATTCCGCCAAATATAGCGTTCGCGATGTTATCGACATCGCGTTGATACAGGTACGCATACCGAGCGGAAATTTTCTGGACGAGTTCGGACTTGATCACCGGTTCGCCGCCTCCCTACCAGCTTTAATCTAGCGCGACCTTCGGCTAGGGAATGCTGCGTCAGCATGACGCTATCATAAAAGGATCTGGGCGACCGTCCAGAGCCTTCTCTTGGTTGCCCTTATTCGTCAGAGGCTTCTTGCAGCCCGAGACGGCTCCATTCCTTCGCCATCGCCATGAAAGCGTTGCGAACGCTCCGGTCCTGAGTGTCTGCCGCCCATCGGGCACAGCTTTGGGCCAAGCGCCAGCAGTCGTTCTCAGCTTTCATGAAAAGTTTCAAACTTATGCCTTGGGGAGGCATTTGCGTCATTTTATCGACCCACCCGGTCACTGCGTGCAGGGTAGTTTGTGAGCGCCACGCTGCTCATCATCAGCTTAATGCGACATTTGAGCAACACCAAAACTAATTCGGCGGGAGGCATCCAGCTTGCCGGAGACAACCTCGGTTTGGTGGGCCTAAGCTTATAAATGCGCGGCACTCACCAAAAGGGGCGTGTCATGAGAAGCAATTTCGAGCTTCGCGGTCTTTCCGATGGATATTACGTGCTACAGATCAATGGCGAAGTGAAATCCTGCCATCGACTCTATGTCGACGCGATAACGGCGGCCTTGCAGCTGCGGCGGCAGTTTCCGCTCAGCATCATCAAGGTGCGTGACGCTGACGAACTAACGAGATTCAAAGCCCAGGAAGACGAGGATATCCGCTCTTTGCGGTTGCACTAGCCGGATACGGCTTACTCGGTGTCATTAACGTTCTGAGCGTCATCTCTGGAGAGTTCTCGTTTTCGCGGAGCTTGGCCCCCCTGTCGTCTGAGATCTACGTCGAACTGGCGCCGATTCCAACGCGCCCAACAGCTTCCCTTCCCTCGTTGAGAAGGGAAAAATTTTTCGCCGCCGAACCGCTTCATGAACCGCTCGGCGTGCTCCGCCTCGGCGAACCCCGGCCGTCACGGCGGCATTTGCAATGTTGGCGGCCGATTGGACCGTCGTTCTGCGCTGCATGTTGGCGGTTTTGGAAGATGAGGTGCGAGTCGACAACCTTGACCTGCGATGAGCTTGCCGGGAGGCATACTGAGGCGACTTTAGAGAGCTTTTGTCCGAACCGCGCGGTCCAGAGCCACCATCAATAGCGGCCTGGGGTGCAGACCCCAATCGCCCCAATTCCGGCCATAATTGTTAATATTTGTTTACTGCCATCCAACCTGCGGGGGGGCGCACGGTGATTACTCGGGAGCAGATGCTCGCGTTGACGGCGCGATGTGAGAAATGCGGTGGCTACGCTTTTCTCTCAAATTGTAGACCGGATGCTTTCAAGCGCGATGGTTCCGAGATTTGGACCTATGAGTGCGCTGATTGCGGTCACCACATGCGACGACCGGGAAACGCTTTAGAAAGAGGAAAGAAGCAAGAAAACGTCCCACCCAGAAGGCGGCATCAATAGGCGCTGCCGTCCTGCAGGCGTACTCGCGAGCTGAGTGACGCCGTAGCTACGCGGGCTTCTTGTTTGCGGATGGGAAGCTCCTGTCTCCTCCTCACGCTCGAATTTGACCTGCGTAATTTTGCGCACGTCACTCTTACGTCGGGCTCCGCCATTCGTCCCTGGTCGCTTCGAGATCGCGCCGGGGCGCCCCGCTTATGGGTCTCATCCGCCCGAAGGGGCTGGGCAAACCGATAACGCGTCCACGGGCAATCCAGCCGGACAGGCACAGGATGTCCACAGCCTTAGCCGTCAAGTCGTCACAATTCCATGAGGCAATTCGACGTTGGAGCGTCGTAGAGGGGTTGCGTCATGGACCTTATCGGACCGCATCGTACAACCGAGGGACCTAAATCAGACGGCTCGGCAGAACCAACAAAGAGCCAACTCAAAGAACTGCCCCGTCCGACCAGTGGTTTATTCGACAAGACTGAAACTGACAGCGAAATAACCAGTATCAATCTCAATACTTTTACCCGCCGGATGACAGCGAATACGGTGCGCGAACTCGACGGCCTTATCGATCATCTTCAAAGCTTGCGTAAAAAGCTGCTGGCTAACGGCAGTCGGGTCGAGCGTGAGATCGTTGATTATACGGCAATGGGCCAGTCTGTGACAGAACTGACAAAGATTGTCGCCGACAGCGTGAGCCGTTTGAAGACTGCTCGCACTTAGCTTCATCTCCTCCAGTTCGTCGTCTTTGCGGGCTGGTGGCGAACTGGTAGCGCAATGTCGGCCCATCCGCCTGCACCTCGTGGTCGGGCGTCTTTTTTCGACCTTATCATTCCCGTGTAGAGCCTCTGTATGACGCTCACTCTTCGGCCTCGTGTTCGGCAACTGCGTCGGCATATTTTGCTTCCAACACAAGCACTCGCTGCTGCAGAATATCGGATACGAGCCGCGCCCGAATGGAAGTTTGGCATGTCTTGGTGGAGAGGGATGAAGGACGATATTGGAACGCCCAGGGTTATGTGCGCGTTCGCCTTGATCGTGATCACGGTTTCCAGAGCATCGTGATCATCAATTCCAGAGCATCGTGATCACGGTTTCCAGCGGATCGTGATCGCCATTTCCAGCGATCGTGATCAGCCTGGAAGACGATGGGGAGGCGCTCACCACTGACAGTCTGCAACCCAGGTAGCTTGGCCCTTTGCCCCCAGAGCAGAGGATCGAGATGCCGACCGAGAGACTGTCCATGCGCCACATTCGTGAAGTTCTACGCCTCCACCACAGCGTCGGCATGTCCCAGCGCAGCGTTGCCCGGAGCCTTGGCCTGGCTCAAGGAACGGTCAGCAAGTACCTGAACCGTACGCGCCGCGCTGGCCTGACCTGGCCTTTGCCGCCGGAGCTGGATGACGATGGGGGCGAAGTCGGCGTGAACTATTCGACGAGCTCGATCGTCCGGCGCTCACGCCGTTGCCGGATGAGCCCTACGAGTATGCCGAATGGAAGCGCTGCCGGATCAATCTCGATTATCACGTCGAGATTGCCAAACGTAGGACTGTGTTCCCAAATCCGGAAGAATTGTCGGGATGGGCGAATGCCAAACGTTCTCGTCCGGGACCTGAGGCCGTTCCCGATCTGAAGGGTTATGCCGCCACCCACGGGCACGACGGCAAGAACCGATGACGAAATCTGCGAGGCATTGGGCGAGAAGTTCCCGAAGCATCCCTGTCCCTGTCCCGTGGTCTATGGGGCCGGGACCCTGGGACACAAACAACAACGTGTGCCAAATCGCCTGGGAACGGCCTGCGTGCACCTAATTGCCGAGGGGGATATCGGGATGCATCCTGGACGCCGGGGTGACGCTGAAGCCCTCGGCTCGATTGCGCGAAATCGCTGACTCTATTGCGAAAGCGACGTGGTGAACACTTGAACACCTATCGGTCTGGCTCCGATACGAACTCTTTCGCGGTCGGCTAACCGATGCTGGCTTCGCCACGAGTGAGGAGAACTTGGAGGGGTTTATCAGGGGTCGGAATAGGCCGCTGTCTCCTGTATGCGTCAACTAACAGCCAACGGTTTCGCGCTTACGATGCAGGTTCCCCGTCAAAAATCACCGTATCCCGTTCTTCAATCGGCGCTTTGGCAGGGTCAACTCCCAAAGCCGTCAATCGCTCTCTGATTGCTGCTCGAAGAAACTGCGAACGAGTTCGCATCATTCTTCAGACAGTAGAAATCTACATTCAACAGGAGCGTCGTCGGTAATCTGAATGCTGTTACTACGTGTTGAGTTGGTTCCATGGCGTTGCTCCCGTTTCTCATATTTTGTCGCACGTGACCTTCGTTATTTGGCGTTCGGTCCTTCCCCACGCTCAAACAAGGGCGATGCATTCAAAAATCGCGATTTGAATGCCAGTCCAAGACATTCGTAATAAGTATTTATACTGGATTACCGCTCAGGCGAAGCCGCCAACAGCGTGGGCGTCGAAAACAGGTAACCATCAACGCGCTTCACCCTTTGTTTCCGCTGCTTTTTTCCCGGTCGTTTAGCCGATGGCCGCAAAAGTCATCGCGGGGAAGACATTAGGGGATCAGACAAATGGCCAGAATGAAGGCGACGAGGATCGAGACAGAGACCACCTACCTGGGCAGGTTTGGTCATGGCTACGGAGTTATTGGACTGATTAGCGGATACCGAACTTAGGCTGTTGGATTTGGCCCAGGTTATCATAGATTGGCAGCCCATTATCAGAGCGCCGTTCGAGTGTGATCTTGAGGTTGCCGTGATCAATCCTGATGGCACGGTCAACGCCCTGGGTTTCCCGTGCTGGCGGACATTCGATGGCTGGCTCAATGCGAAAACAAAAGAATGGGTGAACTTCCGCCCGACGCATTGGCGGGACTGGAGATACGGGTTCTAGGGTTTGACGTTTTGATTAGGCTAAGGCCGCCACACGGATAGTTCTCCGAGGGAAGTAACACGGAACGGCTCTGGCATCAGGAAAATCCCTATCGAGCGACACGCTGATCGCGGAACGGGCACCAAGAACGAAAAACCACAACGCGTCGCAGGCTCGAACGGAAAAAATCCAGGGCGGAACGCTCGCGACACGATCACTTATTTAGGAGATAGCGGAGGTGAGTCGGTGGGATGCGCTCTTTGCTTTTTCGGCAGTTCGTGAGCGTCGAAGGCTCTGGACGGACCAGGCCGCTCGAACTTGCGGTCACCCCGACGCATCGCGGGGAATCCGACAGCGCACACGATTGCGCCAAATATTGCACAGGCGGCTAGGTATCCGAGTTGCTCGGCAGTCGAGTGAAAAAAGTCAATGGATAACATTGCTATAGCAGCGCCCAAAGCGCCGCCGATCAATACCGCACTGAACTTGACCGAACTCATCCCGCTCTACATAACAAACTACCTTGTTCAAATTTCAATCTGAAGCAATTAACTTTAATGTCCGGGCGTTCACCTGCGCGGACGCTCCGGCTCAGTCCTCTTGCAACGCCATGCCCTTTTCGGCCAATTCCTTCTTCGCTTTCTCATTTTTGGCCAAATGCGTCAGCCCCATCCCGCGCAGCACATTGGGTGCCTTTGTGAACTGAATGTTGTCGTAACCGACTATCTCGACACGGTTGCCCCAGGGGTCTCGAAAATCAAGGAACGGACCGTCGAGTGGCGTAACCCCAGCTTCCCGTAGTGCCCTTCGGGCCGCCTCCTTGTCATCGACCACGAGGCCAAAGTGACGACCATCGTCCGCTGGCTGCTTGCGGCCCTTTTGAAGCGCGATAAACTGGTCGCCCAAATCAATGAATGCCATGGAATCACTTTTCCCACGCAACTCGAATCTGAAAAGACGGCCATAAAATTCCAGTGCTTCGTCGATATCCCCGACCTCCAGTGCAATGTGATTGAAGCCTACGACCCTCGGTTTCTCGACCTCTGCCATCGGAATCTCCGACTGCTAATCCAAACATCAAATGGGTAATGCCAGGCGAGTAAGCAACGGGTTTCCGCAGCCTAGGGGCCTCAGCAGGCGGTCTCCATGCGGAAATGTTTCCGGCGTGCTGGCAGCGGAACTCTTGACATTGTCAAGACTCTGGGGGCATCAGCAAGTCTCCTTCGTCTTCTCAAAAGCGCGTCAGTGACACGCATTCGAATTGCGACTATGCGACCTTTAGAAAGTCGGCATCGGTCTACTGGAGGCAAATTCCGCGAGGGCGTCTGCCCGACCTTCCCTTCTCGTCATCCAGCCTTGCGCCACGATGCCTTCAATGTGTTCATGATACTCGGAATTTGCGCCAAGCGTTGGTCTGGGTGCCTTGCGAAGGCTGCCTCCCCATACAGCATTGCTTCGATATCGTTGTGACTGAGTCCGGCCGCTCTTAGTTTCACGGCATAATCCCATAAACGCTTGTTGCCTTCGCCTTCGTGAAATGGGGACTCTCGCCAATCCCGCGTGGCGGCCTCAACCAAGTCGTTATTAAGTTCGCCGTGCTTTTCCGATGAGTTTACCGGTGGCGCGGGTGGCGGTCGCCGGAACGGAACCACGGAGTTTCCGAACCAAACCTCGGGATCTAGGATTGCTCGGCCTTCGTCCCTGTAATCGACAAAGAAACTCTCCGATGGGTCCCTCGCACGGCAGGGGAGGTAAAAGAGACTGGACGGTGTCTTCTTTCCTCGGTCCAGTCCTGATCGTGGAAGTTCCCGTGTCTGTCCCTTGTTGCTTCGCGGTTTCGTCACCTCGTAACCAGCATGTTGGATTTTGTCGGCAATCATGTCCCACAAGACCTCATAGGCGTCGGGAGTGAGCGGTTGCCGGACCGGAATGAACACATGGAATTGTGGTCTGGAGGTGTGATGGTGGTAACTGTTGGTAACGACCATTCGGATGTTCGGGAATAGTTTGGGAAGTTCGTCAGGAGCCAAGTCGCCATTCTCGAAGTCCAGCCACAGATGCCGAACGTGGTCGATGTTTCCAAGACCGCGACGTTTGGTTCCCTCGCGGTTTGGATGCCTTGGGTCGAATATGGCGGGTGAGATGAGTTGGTTCGAACTCTTTCTCGGGAACTTCACGGTTCGCGAGGTGTTCGAGCCAGTCGATGAACTCGTCGGTGTTGGTCCCTATCAGATAGAGACTTGTTGTTGTGTATTTGTTGGTGAAGAGAGTTCCAAAATAGGAGCCTGAAGGACGAAATTCTGTTAGAATATCTATAGGAGTTTCGTCTCTTCGGTTCTGCACATACAACGTTTCCCCGTCCACATAGGGACCACTGTTGCTCAAATGTAACAGTGAACGCATTGAGACCAGTCGTTTTGCTCCCCGATTCCGGGCCTTTCTTTCTTGGTCAGTCCGATGCTTCGGTGGTCTCCCGACTTTAACCTGGCGACCCGGAATGGTGGTTGGCAGCCGTTCCACCGTTGAACCTGGAAATGCTTCTTGCAGGTGTTGGGCGACGGGAAGATCGGGAACTACGATGCGTTTCAGTTCATGGTTATTCGGATCGCGAATGGAGGTTCTGAGGACAGTCTGATACGCATTCTGAAAATAAATGGCTCGGCGGACCTGCTCCCCGTCCATTCCCTGGTTCGTCAGAAATCGGTATTGGTCCGGTGTCAGATTCGACGCGGTCAGAAGAATGACGTTGTTGATGTGCGAGTAATCGTTCAAGCCATGGGGAAGATGCGGTAACTCCACATTCCCGCCAAACAGCGGCCGTAACCCTTTCGTATCGGTCTTGTTGGCCTGCCAGACGAATGGTTTATCCCCGAGAACTTCAGTTGCCGACTGGGCGATCAATTCGAGGGTCGTGTGATTCCGACATTCCGACCAAGTATCCCGCTGTCGTTGCCGTGACCAGTTCTCGTCAATGGCATAGAATATCTTGATCCTTTCGCCATTGAGATGGTGCTCGAACCGCAACGATCGGGTAAAATCCATATCCTCGGTGAACTCCACACCCCGCCGACCCCAGAGATGATAAAGGATCGTGTCCTCGATATTTGCCGACGCGATAAAGACGCTGCGGAAACCGTGCAGAAGCGCCGGGGACAGAACCGTGTAAATGTCGAGGTCCTTGACTTCGCCACGTAACAGCCTGTTGAACTTCTCGGCGTTGACGTGACAGTCCCAGTTCGGATTTTTCACGTCTCGGGCTGCCTGCGAGAGCAGTTCAAACAGTTCGTCCTTGTCCTTGTTCTGGGCGATATCGGTGATTGCCTTGGCGTTCCCACAGACCAGACGGCTGTAAATGGCATTATAAGGCTCCAGCCGAAGGTGATCGGTGAGAATCGAATGCGAGCGGGGAATCGTGAGGAGGTGGTGGTCGTGCACTTGGGGAACTTCGTCAACGACGACATGCCAATTTCGCTTGTCGGGAAAGTACGGAATGTGCGGCAGCAGTTGGTGGGTGATGAAGACGACGTGTCCGCCTCCACACCCGAACGCCTTGAGCCAATCCATGAATTCCTTGGCGACGCGGCCCGGGAACTTGTCGCCATGAAAGACCATGTGCGTTGGTGGACCCGATCTGTTCAGAAGTTCCCGCTCAACTGTCTTGTCGATGAGTTGCTTTGTCGGCTGGATGATCAGCACGTTGTCGGCACGCCGCGCCAATTCACACGCACGACTGACGATTTGATGGGTTTTGCCGGAGCCGCAAGCAGCCGAAGCGTATGATATTTTCACGGCAATAATGGCTGCTTAGCGGATAGCGCAATAAATAGAAGAACCAAGAACCAAACCTCCTTCTTTTATGCGGGCTGACAGTCCAAAGTCAGCCCCATTCCTTATTGGGGCGAACCGTGCCCATTTTGTGCCAAATCTCGAATCCGCCGATTAAACGTCTCATTGATAAGCAAGCGCAAGAATCCTGATATTGATAAGGACATATCATCTGCCAGGGCCCGACAGCGTTCGTGGCTCGTGTCATCCAGATTTATTGATCGTCGGGTGTAACGGCTATTCGCCATATTATCGTTTCCTCCTTTAATTGCGTGGCGTAGTATTTATGTCGGTCGTCAGCAGAAAACGTACCGTTGCTGAAAAAATATTTTCTATCTGGTTCGTCGCCGCTTGATCCTGACGGGATTCGAGCAATCTCGCTCGCAGACCGGATTTCTTCAACGTGTGACGGCCGGAATACTGTCCGCGCGGTGACAGTTGGTCTTCACCTGTGCCGGTAACAGTCCAGATTGCTGAACTGCCCCCGAAGGTTGCGAAGGCTGCGAAGGCATCGAAGTGATTTCTGTATTTCCCTGTTATAAGGAAGTCCCAGGACACGAGTCTATAGCTGGTGAAATAGGAAAATGGCTTCGATGCCTTCGCAGAGTGCAGGGGCCTACAACATGAAATGATCGTATCAATCGCACTGTCACCGTCTTGCTAAAACGCTCGAATATGGCTTGAGTTATTCGCCGGAAACGGCTCCGACGGAGTCGTGAAGCACCATTTTGATGAGCGCGATTGTTTCAAGATCACGATAATAGCCGGACTCACTTTGTGAAATCGTCTTGTTGTCATAGAATAGTATTGACCCCACCGTTGTCTCCTCAAACGATGCCTCTACGTGGCATCCGATATCGGCCAAGTGGTCAAAGAACTCAATCGGAAGAAACCAACCCGTGTAAAGCTCGATTCGAATCTCGTTGGGGCTCAGAATCGTGAGCGTGTTGGCCTTACTGTCGCCTTTTCCAACGTCACTCATCATGCCCCAGTGTCCCATCCTCCACGCGTCGGGGTCCGTGGCGTCTTGCGGCATCGGAATAAATTCTCCGAACAGGGCTCCATTGTTGAACCCTCGTATGATCCGCTCGATTATGGGCTGTTCCTCGTGCTTAATCGTCAAATATGCGTACCAATGTGGCATTTGTTTCATCTCCAATAATGGCCGCTCGGCAGCCGTTTGCAATTCCCAAATCGCACCATTGCGATCTGAGTTATTCGGTGGAAATGCTTCCGACGAACTCATGGGCGCGAATGTGGCGGACTCCGACCTATCGAGTCAGGAGGCGCTCACAGTCCGCTGAATGTCGATTAAGAGTTGCGTTTCGAGCAGAAAAACTGCTCACAACGTGTTTGCTCAATATTTGTATAATAATTCATGTGGTGGTTCAGGGCAAGAACTGTTTTTAGGTGCGCGGAGACGAGCACCGCCGATGTTCGGGTTGCCGCGCGAGAAGCGCAGTCAGGGCGTTTCGAACCAAAGGAGCTTCCGTTTGAATTGAGAGTAATACCGTCAAAAGCATCTCCTGTTGTCGCTCGGGGGAAGTGATCCGTGAAGGCGAAGTGCTGACTTTCGGTCAGTACTGAAATGGCATAGTGTACGGGTGGGATTTGGGATGGCGACGGAGAACTGGGATGGCCAAGCGAAGGCAACGTGCAACCGCTCGTAAAACCAAGTCGAAGAAGATGAAGGCGGCAAAATAGTCCGCCAAGCGAATGACCAGCAGGAAGGGAATCACGGCGAACCTCAAGGAAGGTCGCCGCAAAGAAGTCCGTCAAACGCAGGGTCGGCGGGAAACCACCGGGAACTGCAAAGAAGGTCGCCGCGAAAACCGTCAGGAAAAATCCGGTCTCGGCGGTTCGTCCTTGGCAATTGGGGTGCGTAATTGCCTTCGATTTCTGCGAACCTACCCCCAGGGTCGAACCCGTTCGCCGCCGCACAATCGGACCCGGTAACCAGGGAGCTTCAAACCCGTGTGATTCACACGACTTTGGTCGAGGGTCCCCTGCGCGGATCGAATGGTGGATTGCTCTGGATCGGGGATGACGCCGCTCCCAACCCGGTCGACGGATAGGGCCTGTTATTCGCCCGTGCATACCTATTACAAACTAGCTGGAAACAGCGTTCTCAGTCTGCTTCGATCTGATCCAGGGTGCGAGAGTTCGCGCAGGCTTCTAACCAGCAGGAATGGAATGCACAAAATTAATACAATTAAGGGCTAAACGGCGGCGGCGCTTCGTAATACGCGATGCCACAAACTAATCGAGGTCATCAGAAGGAGTTCGCCTACGGCAGCGGTTTTGCACAGCAAGAGCCGAGGACAGAACGTCAATGTCGCGACCGTTTCCGCACCGTAATCCCGTGTTCGATAATGGATTGGATTTCAGTCCAACGCCACGCAGGAACCCGCTCAGCGACGTAAACTGGTTTTGGGTAAACGCCTTTGTTGATTCCATCCCACCACGTCGATTTGCTCACAGGTATGACCTTCAGAACATCCTTAAGTCTCACTAGTTGTAGTTCAATTTGCATATGTTAATCCTCCTTCTTAATGAAAATATAAAATCGGCTTTGGTCGCGCTGAATGGCGTCAACTTACACGTAACTGAATCACCTCGGCGCTAGGTGGCGCGACATAATTCGCCCATGCCTCCATCAGTTGTCGGCGCTTGTCGATTAGGTCGCCACGTCGATATGCTGCTTCAGTTTTATTCCCTATGGTGTGCGCTAATGCCATCTCACACACGTCGCTCGGGAAATTTGTTTCCTCGGCAGCCCAATCCCGAAACGCAGACCGAAATCCGTGTGCTGTTGCATTCTTGGTCATCCGCCGCAACGTCATAAGGAATATCATATTCGACAACGGCGTTTGCAACTTCTTGCCAGGGAAAATGAATGTATCGCTGGTCGCAAGTTCGGCGGCACGTTTGAGTATCTCAACGGCACGGGGGGCAAGCGGAACCCGATGCTCTTTCTCTGCCTTCATTCTGCTCGCTGGAATTGTCCAGAGCGATTGGTCGAGGTCGATTTCACCCCACCGTGCGTTAATAACTTCGTTTGTTCGAGTCGCCGTGAGAATGAGGAACTCAAACGCTAGTTTTCCTATTTCGCCTTGATTGCCATCCCTGAGTTCTCGAATGAACGTCGGAACTTTTGGGTAGGGGAGAGCGGCATGATGTTTTTTGTTATCGGGTTGTTTCGGAAGACCTTGTTCTACGCCTTCAACGGGATTGTTATTGCGGAACCCTTCGACCTTGGCATAATCCATCACGACACTTATTCGTTGCCTTAGACGACGTGCTGTCTCTGGCTTTTCCAGCCAAATCTGGCTAAGAACGCTCCGAATATCCGAAGGTTCGATCAGATCGACACGGCGGTTACCTAAGTCTGGGAACACATATTGTTTTAGCGTATTGATCCACTGTGCCCGGTGTTTTGCATTTTTCCATGAGGAACATCGTTCAGAGTGAGCCCGCTCCGCCACTTGCGCGAACGTCGGCACGATTCTTTTCTCTTGTCTTCTTTCTGCAATAGGGTCACCGCCACCCCTCGCCACTTTGCGGTAGGTGATTGCCAGTTCTCTTGCCTCCTTCAGCGATACCAATGCCGCAGGCCCTAACCCCATCTCGCGACGGCGACCTTGGATCATCGTTCGCAAAACCCAGTGCTTTGCTCCTGATTCTTCAATGACCAGGAGCAAGCCGCCGCCGTCGCTGTAGCGACCAGGTGCCCTCTTCTGTTTTACTGTCGCTGCCGTCAAGGCATTATGCGGATGTTTACTCATGTCGTATGAATAGCGTCGCGCACGCCCGCTAATGATTGAGCAGCAGCGACAGGAAAAAAGTTTTTCTCTTCGGATTTCTTTGGACCGTACCACAAAAGACGTTTCTGGTCCAGAACTTCTTCTGGCGTCCAGAGGCAAAAATCACCGGCATTACTTGAAGTTTTGAGACACTGAGTGGTGGCAACGGACGACGAACGAACCATCCGCCATTCTATCCGCCATTTTTTTTCGGATCGCCCTGGACGGAGCGCTCTTCTTTCGGACGACGATGCGTTCCGAAATGCCGACAGATGGGCGCTTCCTGGACTGTCCTGGTCGTCCTCGGTGGGTGTATCGGGAGACTCCCTCTCCGCCACCCTACACCCCTCGGGCATAGGGTGCCTCCCGAAGCTTCGAAGGAGCCAATGTCGGCGCATTACGCGGCTCGAACTGCCTTGATGCGCTTGGCATCCTCTGGTTTGAGGTTTCGCCTGGCCAATTTCAAATCATAACGGGTCTGAAGGTTGAGCCAGAACTCCGGACTATTGCCGAAATACAAACTCAGACGAAGTGCGGTATCCGCCGTAATGCGGCGGCGATTGTTCACGATCTCGGCGATCCGATTGGGCGAGATGCCGATGGCCTTTGCGAGCTGGTTCTGCGACAGACCATACTCGGCCAGGAACTCTTCCTTCAGCATTTCGCCCGGCGTAACCGGTGCAAATTCGTTATCCGCCATTGCCGTCTCCTCTCAATGGTAATCGATAATCCGAACCTCATAAGGTTCGCCTTTGATCCATTTGAAGATCACCCGCCATTGATCGTTGATCCGGATCGAGTAGAAGTCCTTCAGGTCGCCCCTGAGCTTCTCCAGCCGGTTCGAGGGCGGCACCGTCAAATCCTCGAGCCGGCTTGCGGCGTTCACCGCTTCGAGCTTGCGTTTGGCAACACGCGCGATCCCCGAGAATTGCCGGACCCGTTCATCCCGGAATAGCGCCTCGGTGAGCTTGTCGCCGAATGAGCGGATCATCGATTGCGATTTTACCGGATACCGGTATACGGTCAAGCG
This sequence comes from uncultured Alphaproteobacteria bacterium, assembly GCA_963729965.1. Lineage (GTDB taxonomy): Bacteria > Pseudomonadota > Alphaproteobacteria > Rhizobiales > Xanthobacteraceae > BOG-931. The sequence continues at coordinate 986,060 of CAVSPX010000001.1, read as the reverse complement.
ATGGGGCTTCAGTCCAAGGGTGGACAGGCGATTAAGACAAGCCCGAAGTTCGTCCCGACGAAAGGCCGCCCGCCCGCACGGCGCTGGATTCTCTGGGAATATCAGGTATATGCAGCGCCACCGCGCACTTCCAGATAAGGCAGACACGCGACATATGGCCTAAACACGAGGCCGCTAGGTTCAAGGCTATGCAGGCGCCACAACCGAGTATTTCCGGCACCCGGGACTATGCCGGAGACGATGCCATCGCGCTGCAGACGGCGCGCGACGCCATCGAGGCGACGCTGTGCCGCTACGCCTACGCGCCCATCAATCCGCCGATCCTGGAAAGTCCGCTGCCGTTCCTCAACCGCTCCGGCGAGGACATCCGCCGTCACATGTATATCTTCCCCGACCCGGGCGGCAGCGAAGTCTGTCTGCGGCCGGAGCTGACGATTCCGGTCTGCCGCGCGTATCTGCGCCAGTTGCAGGCGACGGGGAATGCCGTCGGAAAGTCCGCGGAGCAAGAGGCGCGGCTGAGCTATTTCGGGCCGGCCTTCAGCTACGAGTCCGCGCACAATCGCCGCTACCGGCAGTTCTATCAAGCTGGCGCCGAGTTTATCGGCGCACAGGCCCGCGAATCGGCCGACGCGGAAATTCTCGCCGCGGCGCTCGACGCCCTGGAGGCCGCCGGTCTCAAAGAGACGCGCGTTGAAATCGGCGATGTCGAAATTCGCAATGCATTCATCGATCAGCTTCCGGTGACCGAGCGCTCGAAAACACGCATCCGGCGCATCGCGCTGCGCAACCAGAAAGAACTGCGCACCGGCGATGCTCTCGCCACACAAGGAACGGCCGGGTCCGACACGCGGAACGATTTCGGCGAACTGGCGTCCATGTTGGCTTCCGTGGAGCCCGGCAAGGCCGAGCTCCTGATCCGCGAAGTGTTCGCGCTCGCGGACGTGCGGCATGTCGGAGGGCGCACGCCGGAGGAAATTATCGAGCGCTTGATCAGCCGCACGTCACCGCAGGCGGAGCCGGTCTCGGCCGAGCTGATGCAAGGCGTGCTCGACCTTCTGAATATCAGGGCCAAGCCTGAGACTGCCTTCAAACAGATCCGTGAGCATTTCCGGAAATTCCGCATCGGCTCGATCGATCGCGTTCTGGAACGATGCGAGAAGCGGCTGCGTTACATCAACGCCTATCGGCAGCGGCCGCTGGAACTGCAATTCAATGTCGGACTGCGCCGCGGGCTCGAATATTACACCGGCTTTCTGTTTGAGATTTACGCGAAGAATTTCGCTGAAATCGGCCACGTCTGCGGTGGCGGGCGATATGACAACCTGCTCGACGGCCTGGGCGCGAGCACGTCGATCCCGGCAGTGGGATTCGGCATCGGGCTCGATCGCCTGCTGCCGGCGCTGCAGAAGGCGCAGGCCGCCGCGACGGGCTCGATGCCGGCGCCGCGAGCGCTGATCGTCGCCAGCGGCAGCAATCGCGAAGAGGAGTGCATCGCGGCGAGCGTTGCGCTGCGGCAGGCCGGCTACTCCGTCGAACTCGACGTGTTGGGCCGGGATGAGCGGAGCGCGCTCGCCTACGCGGCCGAGCGCAAGATCGCCTGCGTGATACTCATCGGCGCCGACAAATCCAAAAAAGGCCAGGCCCGCATCAGGCGCGTCGGCAGCCGCGGCGAGGAGCTCATGCCGATTGCATCGCTGGCCGGCTATCTCAAAGGCGAATCCGGCGCCGCGGGCGCGGCGCCATGAACGCGAGCGCCCCGAAACAAAAGTTCGTCCTTGCCCTGCCGAGCAAAGGCCGGCTGCAGGAGCAGTGCATCAATTTTCTCAGCGGCTGCGGCTTCGACGTGCGCCGTGTCGGCAACGGCCGCGAATATGTGGCCCGCATGGTCGGCGTCGATGACGTCGATGTCATTTTTTTACGGCCGGAGGAAATTCCGACTCGTGTCGAACAGGGCGATGCTCACGCCGGCATGACCGGCGAGGATCTTTACCGCGAATACGGCGAGGGAACGCCGGCCTCGGCACTGGTGATGCCCAAGCTGGGCTTCGGCGGCGCGCGCCTCGTGGTCGCAGTCCCGCAATCGTGGGTCGACGTCGCCTCCATGAGCGATCTCGACGAGGCGGCGATGCTGTTTCACCAGCGGCATGGCCGCAGCCTGCGCGTCGCCACCAAGTTTACCCGCCTGACGCGCGCTTTCTTCGCCGACAGCGGCATCACCGAGTATTCGCTGGTGGAGTCGTCCGGCGCCACCGAAGGCGCACCGGCTTCCGGCGTGGCCGATTTCGTCGTCGATCTCACCTCGACCGGAACCACGCTGGCGGAAAATCACCTCAAAGAGATTTCGGGCGGCACAGTCCTGCAGACCGAAGTGTGTCTGATCGCGTCACTGCGCAACGCGCCGTGGGGTCCCAAGGCTATCGCCGCGTTCGAGCACCTCGTCGAGCAGATCGAGGCGCGCATTAGGGCGACCTCGCGGCTCGTGCTTCGCTTCTCCATTCCGAACAAGGCCTCGGCAAGCGCCAAGCAGCAACTGACGGAAAAATACGGCTGCGTTCTCAGCGTGTGGAGCGACGGCGCCGCGTCGGCGTCGGCCGCGAGCCGCACCGTCGTGGTTGCCTATTGCCAGCGCGCAAAACTGTACAGCGTTGTTAAATTCCTCAAGGCGTCGGGCGCGGCCGGCATCATCGTCGATCGCGGCGAGTTCATTTTCGAGGGATCGTCACCGGCCTTCGAGACGTTCAGACAGGCACTGAAGGCCCGCGATGCTGCGGCAAAGCCCGAAACTGTCGCGGGCAAAGCGCAGGCGCGCCGCTGAATTGTCTTGCAACCCGACGACCCGCTTGCTGGCACAACGGCCGGCAAGTTGCTACTTGATGAGAAACTTTCGGCAGGATTTCGGCAATGAACGATCAGGCATCTCGGCCGCTCGACCGGCCCAAGGCGCGCTTGCCGCGCGGATTTCTCGATTCGACCGGCACGGTGCTCGCGGTCCACGACCGGCTCATCGGCAAATTGTCGGAAGTCTATGCATCTTATGGTTTTGAGCGCTTGACGACGCCGAGCATCGAGTTCGCCGACGCGCTCGGCAAGTTTCTGCCCGACCAGGACCGGCCGCATGAAGGCGTATTCTCGTTTCAGGACGATGACGGCCAGTGGCTGGTGCTGCGCTACGATCTGACGGCGCCGCTGGCGCGCTACGTGGCGGAGAATTTCGACACCCTGGCGTTTCCCTATCGCCGCTTCCAGACCGGCTTGGTGTTTCGCGACGAAAAGCCCGGCCCCGGACGCTTCCGCGAATTCGTCCAGTTCGACGCCGACACGGTCGGCACCGCGTCGATGGCGGCGGATGCCGAATTCTGCATGCTGGTGGCCGACAGCCTCGAGGCGCTCGGCCTCGCCCGCGGCGACTACATCGTCAAGGTCAACAACCGCAAAGTCCTCAACGGCATGCTCGAACTGATCGGCGTGTCCGAGGGTCCGGAAGGCGACGCCACCCGGCTCACCGTGCTGCGCGCCATGGACAAGCTTGATCGCTTGGGCATCAAAGGCGTCGCGCAACTGCTCGGCGGCGGACGCAAAGACGAGTCCGGCGATTTCACCAAGGGCGCCGGGTTGCCGGCCGCCGACATCGACCGCGTGCTTGGCTTTCTCCATGCCGAGGGCGACACGCGCGCGGCGGTTTGCACCTCGATGATGGAAAAGGTGAAAGGCAGCGCGGTCGCCGAACAAGGCGCCGGGGAGCTTCTGGAAATCGATGCGGCATTGACGGCGGCCGGGTTTGGCCTCGATCGCGTGCGGTTCGATCCGGCGATCATCCGCGGGCTGGGTTATTACACCGGCCCGGTTTTCGAAGCGGAGCTCAATTTCGACATCAAGGACGACGAGGGACGAACAGTCCGGTTCGGCTCGGTCGGCGGCGGCGGACGTTATGACAATCTGGTCGAGCGTTTCCTCGGCAAGAAGGTGCCGGCGACCGGCGTATCGATCGGCGTATCGCGCTTGGCCGCCGCACTTGAGATGCGCGGGCTGCTGGCGCGAGAGGCCAATATCGGACCGGTCGTCGTCCTGGTGCTCGACCGCGATCAGCTTGGGCGCTACCAGGCCATGGTCAGCGAACTGCGAGCGGCTGGCGTTCGCGCCGAACTTTACCTCGGGCAGAGCGGCATGCGGGCGCAGCTCAAATACGCCGACAAACGCGCCGCGCCGATTGTCGTCATCGAAGGCGGCGACGAGCGCGCCAAGGGCGAAGTGACGCTGAAAGATATGGCGCTCGGGGCCGAACTTTCCGGCGAAATCAAAAGCCGGGCCGAGTGGGCCAAGGGCTCGGCGTCGCAGGTCGCGGTCAAGCGCGAGGACCTGGCGCGGCGTGTCTGCGAGATTCTCGCCCGCCATCCTGCCTGAAAAGTCGCATCTGCGCTCCTGACTGACATGGAACTCCCGGATCGGTCCGGCGTTAGCAGGCCGGACGGGGTGGAGGCTATGCGCCAATCAAGGGCATGAGGCGCTCACGGCAGCGCATGTTGTGCGCGGGCCACGCGGAGGTAACTCCTGATGCGTTGCGTTATCGTCAACGGAGCTCAGCTCAAGGCCGAAACAGCGTGCACTCAGTGCGGCCGCAAGATCGTCGAAGGATACGTTCGGGATATGCGCAGTCGGAAACTCTACTGCGATTTCATCTGCTACGCGGTTGCGGCCGGAAATCCGGTCGCAGTGCCCGATCAGCGCGTACCTCTCATCAATGCATGGAAACGGAGTTCATGAAGGCGCACTGCGATTTTTGCCGGGGCAAACTCGGCCTTATCGCTCATCGCTACTGGCACATGAGATTCTGTTCGTCGGCTTGCGCGCAAGGCTACGAGCAACGGCGCGATGGGACCAAGGCCAAAATACGCGGGCTCGACGACAGCGCCGGCAACGACGCCGCAAACATCGACGGCCTGGCTGGATTGGCCGCGGCCAGCCCCGTTGCTGGAATTTGACCGCTCATCCGAATCACCCGGCCGACAGATCGACAAAATAGGTTCGCTGCCTCTTGGGGCGCAGCATTCAGCCGTCCAGGACGCTATGATCGGATGATGACATCCGGCGACGGACGTTGCTGCACGCATGAATCCACGCACCGCACCTTATCGCGCGCGGGAATAGTGTTATTTGCCGCCTCAGTCATGCTGCTTCCCACCGCGGCTATCGCCGCGCCGGCGGCGCCATCGGAAAGTTCGATTGCATCGTTTGTTGGCGAGCTTGGCCTGTTGCTGCTGGTTGGCCGGCTCATGGGCGAGGCGGCGCAACGGATCGGCCAGCCTGCAGTGATGGGACAGCTCATCGGCGGCGTGCTGCTCGGCCCATCGGTGTTCGGCCTGTTGTGGCCGCAGGCGCAGCACTTGCTCATTCCGACCGGCGCCGCGCAAAAGAGCATGATCGACGGAGTGTCTCAGCTCGGCATCCTGATGCTGCTGCTGCTGACCGGCATGGAAACCGATCTGCCGTTGGTGAAACGTGTCGGACGAACAGCCGTCGCCGTGGCAACCACCGGCGTCGCGATCCCGCTGGTCTGCGGCATGGCGCTCGGCGAATTCCTGCCGGATTCACTCCTGCCCAACCCCAATGCGCGCATCGTAACCGCTATGTTTCTCGGCATCGCGCTGTCGATCTCCTCGGTGAAGATCGTCGCCATGGTGGTCGGCGAGATGAATTTCATGCGCCGCGATATCGGCCAGATCATCGTCGCCTCTGCCATTCTGGAAGACACGATCGGCTGGGTGCTCGTCGCCGTTGCGTTCGGCCTCGCCGCGGCCGGCAGCATCGACATCTGGTCGGTGGGACGCGCGGTCCTCGGAACGATACTCTTTCTCGCCGTCAGCCTGACGATCGGCCGACGCGCGGTGTTCAGCCTGATCCGCTTCGCCAACGATTATTTTCACAGCGATTTTTCGGTTATCACGACCATTCTGGTCATCATGGTTGTGATGGCGCTAATCACGCAATGGATTGGCGTCAATCTGGTGCTCGGCGCGTTCGTCGCCGGTATCCTGGTTGGCGAATCGCCGATCCTGACGCGTCACATCGACGAGCAATTGCGCGGGCTTATCGTCGCGCTGTTCATGCCCGTCTTCTTCGGCCTGACCGGCCTGAACGCGGATTTGACGGTGCTCAAAGATCCCGGCCTGGCGCAGCTGACGCTTGGGCTCATCGTCATCGCTTCCGCCGGAAAATTTCTCGGCGCTTTCGCCGGCGCCAAACTCGGGGGCCTCGCCCGCAGCGAAGCTGTGGCGCTTGCCAGCGCGATGAATGCGCGCGGTTCAACCGAGGTGATCGTCGCCTCGATCGGGCTGTCGATGAATGTGCTCAGCCGCAATCTTTTCACCTTGATCGTCACCATGGCGGTGATCACGACCGTGGCGATGCCACCCATGCTGCGCTGGGCGCTCAAGCGCGTACCGATGCGTGACGATGAGAGAATCAAACTCGCGCGCGAAGAGCTCGATGCCCGCGGTTTCGTTACCAATCTTGAACGCTTGCTGCTTGCCGTGGACGACAGCATCAATGGCAAATTCGCCGCAGAGCTTGCGGGGGTTATCGGCGGGTCCAGTGGAAAACCAACCACCGTGCTCAAATTGACCGCGAGCAATCCTGATAAAAGGCCGGGCGAAAGCGATAAAGGCCCTGCTCAAGAGCCTACCGCCGCAGAGAATCAACCGGCGGATCCATCGCACCACGTGAAGTCCGCAGCCGAGCGCGTGACGACACTCGACGCGCATCTGGACGAGGAAAAACGCGGCAGTATCGACGTCACGACCGTGCGAAAGCGGGCCATCGGGCCGGACGAGATCGAAGCGGAGGCGCGCAAGGGATACGATCTGCTCATCATTGGCGTGGCCGATGCGCGCAACAGCAATGGCGGCTTCGGCAAAGCAGTTTCGCGCATAGCCGAGAAGTTTACCGGGCCAATCGCCATCGTCGACACGGAAGGTCCAAACGCCGAGCGGCTGCTCAAGGCTCTGGATAAAATCATAGTCCCGGTCAACGGTACCGACGTGTCGCGCCGCGCCGCGGAGGTCGCCTTCGCTCTGGCGCGCGCCAGCAGCGCGCAGGTCACTGCGCTCTATGTGGCCAGTCCGCGCGAGGGCAAGAGGCGCAGCAGCCCTGAGGTCCAGACACGGCGGAACTACAACGCCATCCTCGACGATATCAGCGCGCTTGCCGAGCGTTATAACGTGACGGTTCGCCGCAATATCGCGGAACATGCGGCGCCGGTCGAGGCGATCCTGAAGGAGGCACGGCGAGGCTACGACCTGATCGTATTGGGGGCGAACCGGCGTCCGGGCGACAGCTTGTTCTTCGGGAACACCGCGGCGGCGATTCTCGATCGTTCACCGATCCCGAAGCTGTTTGTCGCGAGCTGATGGCCATGCCGGCGCATTCTCAGTTCCACGGCGACCGTCCTCGAAATGGCCAGAGCCGGCCGCACGCCTTATGGGTGGATAGGACTGGCAAAACCATCCTTCTAGGCGCATATTTTTGCAATGCCGGACCGAAGCAGCAAAATGACCAGCGCGCCGACATCGAAGCGGATGCCTGGGTCTGCTCTGGAGAATGGAGTGCGGCCATGTCGATAGTACCGCTGCTTGCGCAATCGGCCTTTGATCCTGAATTTATCGAAACGCTCGTTGGGGCGTATGAAGACGCCTGGCAGGAACTCGAAAAGTCCGGCAGCACATTTGCCTCACCGCGCTATCGGCGCGCTGCCCAGGAAATCGTCGCCAAGCGAATTATTGAAATGGCCCAGCGCGGCGAACGAGAGCGGGCGCAGCTTGCCAAAGATGCCGCGGCCTACTTGGCCCGTTCGTACGCATAGGCGGCTTCCTCCGCCTCATCGGATTTTTTCACCCACCCTACGCACACACAGCGGGCGAATATCGTTGAGCGGGTCTCTAAGCAGGCATGGGCGGCCACAGAGTGTCCGCCGGCGAGCGAGCGGATCGGCGAAGCCGCGAGATCCGGTCTTTTTATGACCACCACCAAGCAAAGAGGCGGGGACGAATCCTCGCCGCAGCACTCGCAATCTCGGCGACCGCTCGACGCCGACGAAACGCGCGCCGTCATCCTTGCGGCCGCGGCGCTGGTCATATTCCTGTATTTCATTAGACTGATATTGCTGCCTTTCGTGCTGCCGGCGATCCTCGCCTACATCTGCACGCCGGCGATCGACTGGCTGACCAGGCGCACGCGCTGGCCACGTCTTGTTTTTGCCATCGGCTTCTTCCTGGTCATCATGAGCGCGGGCGTGCTGTTTGCCACCTTTGCGGCAGGACGCGTCGCCGATGAGGCACGCCATCTGGCGTTCGACCTGCAGGGCATGCTGCAGAGATTCGTCGGCGAGGCCACCGGCAATCAACCGGTTCAGATTTTCGGACACACTATTGATCCGCAGCAGACCGCCAAATTGGTGCTTGATCGCATCGACGGTTGGATCGGACAGCCGGATCAATTGGCACTTTTTGCCGGATACGGCTTGATCGCCATCACCGGCCTATTTCTGTGCGCCGTGCTGTTCTTCTATTTCTTGATCAGCGGAGAGCGCATCGCGCGCGGCCTGCTGTGGATCGTGCCGCCACATCGCCGCGCGCTCGCCAAGCGAATTTGGGCGAGGCTCGATCCCGTTCTGACACGTTATTTTCTCGGCATGACCGTGGTCGTCGTCTACGCAACGACGGCGTCCTATGTGGGTCTCGGCTTTTTCCTCAACATCCATCATGCCGTGCTGTTGGCGCTGCTGACCGGAGTTCTCGAAACGGTGCCGTTTATCGGCCCGACATCGGCGGCAATTATCGCCGGTCTGGTCTCATTGCAAACGGCGACCGGGTTCATGAGTATTTTGGACTATGCGCTCTACGCGACCGCTTTGCGGCTCTCGATCGATCAGTTCGTCGGACCGATCGTGCTCGGCACTGCCGCGCGTCTTCACCCGGTGCTGATTATTTTCTGCTTCCTGGCGGGCGGCGTCGTGTTCGGTGTTCCGGGCGTAATCCTTGCGGTGCCCGTGGCCCTTTTGATCAAGAGCACGCTCGCCACGCTGTATGGCGACGAGAACGTCTAGCCTTTTCGAGGCCCGCGCCGACTGCTTGAGCACCGGGTAACGTCAACTGTTCTGTGTCAGCAGGAAGGGGGCGCTGACGCCCTGTGACAAATTTTCGTGGGTAAAGACGGCGAACAGGATGCGGTCCATGCTTGTTTTGTCCTGGAAGGTTCCCATTGGCCGTGTCCTCCGTCTGACTTCGCGAAAGCGACGCTCGATGGCGTTGGTGGTGCGCACGGCGCGTCGCTCGGCTTCGGTTTTGTAGCGGAAGCAGGTGAGCAATTCGTCGAGGTCATTGCGCAAGCAGGAGACCGCCGCCGGATATTGCTGTTGGAATCGCTTGGCAAAGCGCCGCGCGGCCGAACGGGCTGCGGGAGCGTTGGCGGCATGGATGATTTTGTGCAGGGCCCGTTTGATCCTGGGCTGATCGGCTTTGCGGGCCTTGTTGAGAACGTTCCTGATCTTGTGCGCCCAGCAGCGCTGGACAGCAATGTTGGGCAATACGTTGGGCAGGGCTGCGAGCAGGCCGGTGCCGCCATCGACGCAGATCATGTCGAGGCCTTCGCCGGTGAGCCCGCGGCGGTAAAGATCGGCAAGAAACTTCTCCCATTCGGCGGCGCTTTCGCTTGCCGCCAGGCGGAAATCGATGATCTCCTTCTTGCCGTCGTGGCGCAGCCCCAAAGCCACCAGCACCGGCCGGCGCAGAGCGCCGGCGCCGGTCTTGCGGGCGAGCACGACGCCGTCGAGCATCAGCGCCTTGTAGCGGTCCGCCAGCGGCCGGCGATGGAAGGCAGCCACCGCGGCATCGAGCGTCTTGGCGACCTGGCTCACCGTTGCGGGGCTCACCGCGCGCCCGAGCAAAGGCAGCAGCGTCTCGCCTACCTTGCGGGTCGACAAGCCGAGCACAAAGCCGGCGAGGATGACCCGATCGATCTCGCTCGTGCGCCGCGCATAGGCGCGAACAACCTCGGTCGGGCTGTAGCGGCGGGTTCGGGGAACGGCGAGTTCGATGTCGCCGAGTTCGGTCAGAAGGTGCCGCCGGTAGTAGCCATTGCGGCGATCGGCAGCGTCGTCCGCCTCGATCTGGTCGAGATGGCGATCGACCGCCGCGGCCATCTGATCTTCGATGATCTGCGCCAGCGCTTGCCGACCCAGCGGCCGATAACTCTCGCCCCATTCCAGGCCGTCCGCCACCATTGCCTTCACGACCTCAAACGCCATCGGTAGACTCGTGATCGTCGCAGCTCGCTGTGACATGGGGGGTGCTCCGTTGTGTGCTTGGCAGCCACAGTTGGAGTACCCCTTTCCTCGCCTGACACAGAACTCCTTACGTCACCGAGCACCGCAAGCTCTCGCTCCGTTCAAGGCTTTGGGCTAAAGTGTGCAACCTTTTCGTGAGCCGAGCGTTCTCGAATGAGGAGCAGCCGCACGCGAGATTAGCGCATGGCGGTATTCGCAAGGGACAGTTTTGCGTCGCCTTATAGCCATCCTTGGCTGGCTGACACCCTTTTTGCGTTCGACGCATCATTGCGGCGACACCATGGTGTTGTCGAATATTCGGCTGATCCGGAATGCATTTTCCGCATCGAAATCACCCCGGCACGCCGCCGCCTGACGCTTGCTGACGGCACCCATTTGCGGCCTGGCGAGCGCATTGCCCGGCTGCATTTTTGGAATGCGCATATTCCACCCGTGCCGAGGGGTGGCACCACCATCCGGTGGGCCCGCCGGATGCAGCGGTGCATCTCGATCTCGCTGCACGAGCTCGCACGCTATTTGTCGTCAGAGCCCGACTTATGCGATATTTCCGTTATCTGCGGCGACGTTCCGTCAGCCACGCGGGGGCAATGCCAGCAAATCGAACATATCATGGCCTATTACGGCTTCGAGACGATCATGGAGACGCGGCGCTTGCCATTTGGCGAACGCATGCACCGGCTGGGCGAGAACATTCTGATCTCGCTCACGGTCTTTGCGCAAAACCCGGCCGCGCTTCGTTTCGACACGTTGCGGCGCGTCCGGGTTCCGATCTATCTATCGAGGCGAACTCTTGAACGAAAATTCGGCTCGGTGGACTCAGTTCGAGGGGCCGTGGGGGCACGATGAGTTTCCTTCCGTTTGTTGACGAAGCAGCGACATTTGTGAAGTCGCTGTGCGATATCTGCATTGCAGGCGCATTCCTCGGATGCGTTCTGATGCTGTTCGAGTCGGCTTTCGTGCTTAGCTTTGGCGGAAGCCGACCGGCTGCGGGCGGACCACAGCCGCCCGTCACGGTGTTAAAGCCGTTGCACGGCGCCGAACCAGATCTGACCGCACGCCTGGCAGTCTTTTGCCAGCAAGATTACGCCGGCCCGGTACAGGTGCTGTGCGGCACGCGCGATGCGAACGGGCCGGCAGCCAACGCGGTGCGCGCCATGCAGCGCGAACATCCGGATTGGCCTGTTGAGCTTCATGTCGATCCCCGCCGCCAGGGCAGCAATCGCAAGATCTCGAATCTGATCAACATGGCTTCGCGCCTCCGCCACGACACGCTGATGCTGTCCGACAGCGATATCGTGGTCGGCCCGACTTATTTGCGCGACACTGCCGCCCTGCTGGCTCAACCGGGCGCCGGCGCGGTCACGGCCCTGTATCACGGCATAGCCGGCGATGGTTTGTGGGCGCAGCTGTCGGCGCTTGCGATCAATACGCATTTTCTGCCGCAGGCGATCACCGGGGTAGCGCTGAAGGCGGCGAAACCGTGCTTCGGCGCCACCGTGGCGCTGCGGCGCTCCATGCTTGAAAGGATCGGCGGCTTCGGCCACTTCGCCGACGAACTCGCCGACGATTACGCGATGGGCATGGCGGTGCGGTCGGCCGGTTATGAGGTCGTCATCGCGCCATTCCTGGTCGGCCATGTCTGCTTCGAAACCAGCCTGCGCCAACTGGTCCGGCATCAGATTCGCGTCGCCCGGACCGTTAAGGCCATCGACCCGATCGGTTACGCGGGGACGATCATCACCCATCCATGGCCGCTGGCGCTGCTCGGCATGCTCTCAGGCAGCACCGCGGCGGCGCTGCTGGCGGTCGCGGCTCTGGCGTCGCGCATCGCCGTGTGCCGATGCGTCGAACGGCGATTCGGGCTGCCACGGCAAAATTATTGGCTGGTCCCGCTTTACGACATCCTTGCTTTCGCCGCATACGTAGCAAGCTATTTCGGGGCGACAGTTCATTGGCGGGGAGCCGACTACCGTGTGGCGACGGACGGCACCCTGATCGAGGACGATCCGAGGCGCCCATGATGCGAACTCTATGTCTGCAGGCTCCATCCTTCGACGGTTTCGACGGCGGAGCAGGCGCGCGCTACCAGGCGCGGCGCGAAATTCGCTCCTTCTGGTACCCGACCTGGCTCGCGCAGGTTGCGGCGGTTGTGCCCGGCAGCAAGCTGATCGACGCGACCCCGCACGGACTGACGCTCAAGGACGTTATCGCCAAGGCGCGCGACTACGATCTCGCGGTGCTGCATACCTCGACGCCCTCGTTCGGCTCGGATGTTGCCGTGGTCGAAGCCCTCAAGGCCGCCAATCCCTCGCTTAAGGCGGGCTTCGTCGGCGCCAAGGTCGCGGTCGAACCGCGCGCCAGCCTGCTCGCCTCGGCGGCCATCGATTTCGTCGCCGGCAACGAATTCGATTTCACCATCAAGGAAATCGCCGAGGAGCGCGACTGGAGCACGATTACCGGGCTGTCATACCGCGATGCCGGCGGCACGATCCGGCACAACGCGCCGCGCGCGATGCTGGAGAATATGGACGAACTGCCATTCGTCACACCGGTCTACAAACGCGACCTCGCCGTCGAAAAGTATTTCATTGGCTATCTGAAGCATCCTTACATTTCGCTCTACACCGGCCGCGGATGTAAATCGCGCTGCACATTCTGCCTGTGGCCCCAGACTGTCGGCGGCCACCGCTACCGCACCCGCAGCGTCGGCCATGTCATCGACGAAATCCGCTGGGCGAAAGCGGCATTTCCGCAGGTCAAGGAATTCTTCTTCGACGATGACACTTTCACGGACGATCGGCCGCGCACCGAGGCGATCGCGCGCGAACTGGGCAAGCTCGGCGTCACCTGGTCATGCAATGCCAAGGCCAACGTGCCGCGGGACACGCTGAAGGTCATGCGCGACAACGGGCTGCGGCTTCTGCTCGTTGGCTACGAAACCGGCAATCAGCAGATTCTCCATAACATCAGAAAAGGCATGCGGGTCGACGTGGCGCGGCGTTTCACGCGCGACTGTCACGAATTTGGCATCACCATTCACGGCACCTTCATCATGGGACTGCCGGGCGAGAGTAAGGAAACGATCGAGGAAACGATCCGGTTCGCAACCGAGATCAATCCGCATACGATCCAGGTTTCGTTGGCCGCGCCCTACCCGGGGACCGAGCTTTATCGCGAAGCGCTCGAACACGGCTGGCTCGATGAACACCACGCGGATTTGGTCGATACCAGCGGCGTGCAGATCGCGCCGTTGCATTATCCGCACCTGACCCACAGCGAGATCTTCCAATCGGTCGAGGACTTTTACCGGCGCTTTTACTTCCGCGCGCCCAAGATCGCCTCGATCGTCTCGGAGATGGTGCGCAGCCCGGAGATGATGCAGCGCCGGCTGCGCGAGGGCGTGGAATTCTTCTCGTTTCTGCGCGGACGCCGCGAGCTGGTGCGATAAGCTGCGCAGCCGCCACGTGCCGCGTTACCTGCGATCGAAATATCCGTTGTCCCGAAACCACTGAATCGCGTCTTCAAGGCCCGCGATATACGGCCTGGGGCGATAACCGAGTTCGCGCTCCGCTTTCGCCGCGGTAAAGAACATGCGGTATTTGGCCATGCGAACACCGTCCACGGTGGCGAACGGCTCGCGTCCGGTAAATCGGGCCACCAGTTCAGCCGCATGGGCGACCGGCATGATGGCAGCGCGCGGAATACGCAGCCACGGCGGCTCGCGGCCAACGAGACGGGCGATGTCGGCCAGCATGGCGGCGAACGTCACGTTGGCGCCGCCGAGAATATAGCGCTCGCCCACGACGCCGCGCTCAAGCGCCGCGAGATGGCCGTCGGCAACGTCGTCGACATGCACCAGGTTGAGCCCAGTGTCGACAAAGCCGGGGATACGGCCGCACGCCGCCTCGACGATGATCCGGCCGGTCGGCGTCGGCTTGACGTCGCGCGGACCGATCGGCGTCGACGGGTTGACGATGACCGCCGGCAAGCCGTCGCCGGCGATCATGGCCTCGACCAGGCGTTCCGCAGCGATCTTGCTGCGCTTGTAGGCGCCGATACCCTGCGCCTCGGAAAGCGGACTGGATTCGTCGGCTGGCAAACCATCGGACCGCAAACCGAGCGTGGCGACGCTGCTCGTGTACACCACGCGCTTCACGCCGGCCCGCATGGCCGCGTGCATTACGTTGCGCGTGCCATCCACATTGGCAGAATAAATCTCGCGAGGATCGCGCGCCCACAGCCGGTAATCGGCGGCAACGTGAAACACATAGCGGGCTCCCGTGATCGCGCGGGCGACCGAATCCGCATCGCGCAGGTCGCCCTCGACAAACTCCAAATCGAGATCGCCCAGATGACGGCGCGGGCTGCCGCGGCGCACCAGCGCCCTGACTGGAAATCCGGCACGGACAAGCGAGCGCGCTACTGCCGAGCCGACAAATCCCGTGGCTCCCGTCAGTAAAGTCTGTGCAGCGTCGTGCATGGTAGGATAACGTCGGCTATGCTATAGTCACGATGCGGGAAAGATTGTGGGCCCTCCATGAATCCACCATGTTCTGGGGCCATCAATCTGAAGATTCGGGGTTCGGGACGGGTGCAGAACTAAGCTGGGGAATCCGCACTTTTCTATGTAGTTGCAATAGAAATTACCGCGCCTCGTGCTTGATTTTGATCGGGCAGGGACACCGCGCCGGTGTCCCGTACGGGGAAATCGACGGCCGATCACGTCGCGGGGGCCGGTCTGACTATGTCACTGGAAGCAGATTTTGGCGCTGTGGAAGGCCTGCTGGGCGGAAATGATGCCGGCCAGTATGCGGGCCCGCCACTTGGCCGCCATCGCCGCACCGTCATCGCATTTGTCGGCATGGCCTTTGAGGCCCGAATAGCGGCGGGACCCGGTATTCACGTGGTTTCTCGTGATGCCCGCCACGAGTTGGAGGCAGCCGTGGCAAGCGCATCTCGCCATGGCTATCGCGGCATCATCAGCTTCGGCGTTGCCGGCGGCCTGGCCGAGGAGCTTCGCCCCGGCGACTGGGTCGTCGCCTCAGCGGTCGCCGAGGCACAAGGCTCGCGAGCCACCGATGCCGCCTGGTCGCAGAAGCTTGTGAATGCGATTACGAACGCCCACCATGCCCCGGTGATTGGCGTCGACACGCCGGTCGCCGATCCGGCAAGAAAACGCGAGCTGCGCCGCCTGACCGGCGCCGCCGCCGTCGACATGGAATCGCACATCGTCGCCAGGCTCGCAGCAGCCCACGGGCTCGCCTTCACGGCGCTGCGCGTCATTGTCGATCCTGTCCACCGCGCCATCCCGAGCGCGGCGCTGCAGGGCATGGGTGCGGGAGCGCAGGCCGACAGCGCCGCAGTGCTGCGCGACCTGATCGCGCGACCATCCCAGCTGCCGCATCTGCTGCGCATTACGCTCGATGCCTATATCGCGCGCCGCGCCATGCAGCGGCTGCGGCAACGGCTTGGACCGCATTTTGCTTTCACCGATCTGAGCGTGGCCGATACGGCCCCACCGGAATTGGTGCCAGCAGAATTGGTCCCACCAGGCTTGGTGCCACCAGACTTGGTGCCCCCAGACTTGGCGACCTATCGCTCACCTGCCTGAAGCAGGTCGAAATCGCCTCCCAGCACCAGATCAAGACGCCCGCTGCGCCATTTGCCGGCGGCATCGCGTACGAGCGGCGGCTCCTCGCGGTAACGCCGTACGACCGTATTGATCCGCGGCGCCTGGTCGAGCGCCGTAACGATCAGTTTGCGCTCCTTGACGGCCGGTACATCGCCGAGCGGCACGGCGGCAAGGCGCACCCGCGCGGTGACACGGCCCAGACCTTCGGACTGTTCGTATACGTGCAAGCCCGCCTCCGGCGCCAGGATGCGATGCGCGCCAAAACCGCTGACCAGCGAAATCAACACGTCTTTGTCCTTTCCGGCGCCGTGAATTTCAGAAATCTGCATGCGGCGTTTATCGGCCCAGGCGCGATACATCGATCTTAATCGCTGGCACCAGCCGAGCGTCGCGAGCCGGTCGCCAGCGCTCTCGAATACCGGCTCGACCACAAGCGCGAGTTCGATCGGCGCGTCTTCGAGCGTGTCCTTGATGCCTTCCCGAATCAAAAACAGTTGCAACGCCAGCCGGCCGCTCAGTTGGGTCGAGTAATGCGACGGCGAGCGGCTGTAGCGCTCAAGCCGCCGCCGCAGCGCTTCAGCCGTCTCGCTTGCAGATTTGACCCGATCCATCAGGGCAAATCGAGCCAGGACACCAAAGCGATCGGCGCGATTCCAAAACTCGGCCGCCGACATGTCGTCGGCGAGATTGTCCTTCAGCCCGAGCCATTCGGCGGACTGCAGCGTCCGTTCGATGCCGGCATATTCGTCTCGCAGCATTTGGAATTCGGACTGCGAACCGCTCGGCGCGAGAACGACCGCCGCGAGCGACGACGGCGCGGCGGCACCTGGCGTAGCGGCCTGCTTGTCCGTCGGCGCCCCGGCATCGGGGTCCACAAACTCCGCCTGGATGCCGTTGCCGTCGCTGCGCACGAACAGAAACTGCTCGCCCTCCGGAAAGCGCTTCTCGACGATGATCGCCGCCAGCGGCGCCACCACGTATTGATCGATGGCGCGCTTTAATGGCCGCGCGCCCATTTCGGACGAAAAGCCTCGTTCCAGCAAAAATTCCGACGCGGAGGATTCCCACTCGATCGCCCAGCTGCGGTCCTTCAAGCCGCGGCGGTCGAGCAATGCCGCCAGCTCCTTTTTCAGGATGCCGCGCATCAGCTCGCGCGTTAGCGGGCGGAACACGATGACCTTGTCGAGCCGGTTCTGGAATTCCGGCCGATAAGTCTGCGCGATGGCCCGCAGCACCTGCTCCTTGGTGAAGACGTCCTCCTGCGGCGCAAAGCCGAGCCCCAGGCTGCGATGGGCGGTGGCGCCGAGATTCGACGTCAGGATGATCAGGCAGTGGCGCAAATCGGCGGTCTGCCCCATGGCGTCTGTCAGCCGCCCCTCGTCGAACGCCTGCAGGAACAAATCCCAGATCATCGGATGCGATTTCTCGAACTCGTCGAGCAGCAGCACCGAGAACGGCTGCTTGCGCACGCGGCTGATCAGCGAATCCGGCTCGAACGCCGCGGCCGTGCTCTGCCCGAGAATCTTGCTCATCGATTCGTGGGTCTGAAACTCGCTCATGTCGAGACGGATCATCCGCTCGGCCGAACCGAACAGAAATTCGGAGACGGCCTTGGCGAGCTCGGTCTTGCCGGTACCGGTCGGCCCGGCGAACAGAAAAACGCCGATCGGTTTGCCGGGATCGTTGAGGCCCGCCTTAAGCATGGCAATGCGATCCACCACCGCGCCGACCGCCTCGTCCTGGCCCAGCACCCGCACGTTGAAGAACTCGCGCACCGCCGTGAGATCGAGCTGCTCCCTGGTGTCGAGGATCGACAGCGGCAGACCGGAGAGCTGCGACAGCGTTTCCAGAACCTGGCGCGACGAGAGGACCTCGCCCTTGCTCTCTGCCCGGACCGCGGTGAGCTTGAGCATCACCAGCACCGAGCCCGGCAGCGCGTTGCTGCCCATGTATTGGCCGACGGTGTCGCGCGCGACTTGGGCGCAATCGGGCTCGAAGCGGATATTCGCCAGTTCCTCCATCTGCCGCATCACGTCGCGCGCCAGCGCCAGCGTGCTGGCCGCCGACATCGGCTCGATGGTGACGGTTTCGAACAGCCCGCGCAGCGATGGATGGATGCGCAGCAGCCGCGCCAGCCCTTTCGGCGACGCCTCGGCCCACACCACCAGGCGGCCGGCGCTGATTGCCGGAATGATCTGATCGAGAATCGTGGCGCTCTGGCCCGAATGCGTGCCGGACAGCGCCAGCTGAACGATATCCGGAATGTACCAGATCATCCGACGCGCGTTCGCCATTTCGTCGATGACCTGGCGGATGCGGCCCTCGAGCTGGCCGATATAGATCTGATCGGCCTGCAGGTCGGCGCCGCGCGCCTCGAACACGGTCCAGCCGTCGGAGGTGATCTTCTGTGCCAACAGCCGCAGAAACGATGTCTTGCCCACCAGGGGCTCACCGGACACCAGCAAAGAGCGCGGCTGATTTTGCCGCATGGCGTTCCCGGCCAGCGCGAACTCTTTCTGCCAAGCCGCGGGCTCGACCAGAAATTCCGCGCGGTCGTTGCTCCAGAATCGCCCGACTTTCTTCAGCGTACCGATATTTTCGGGCGCCGGTGTCGACGACGATGACGAGGAAGGCGGCGCCGCTTCATCGATCTCCTCGATCAGCGTCGCCGCCGCCGGATGCGCGATGGTCTGCAGAAAGCGCCGGATCAGCGCATTGGGCGCGGTGCCCGCGGCCCACAGCGACGGCCCGAACGCGATCGCGTCGCCGCGCGCGGCGCAGCGCACCAGATAATCGCGAAAGATGTTCGGCATCCAGCGATTGTCGATCCACCATTCCTTGGCGCGCGCCAGCGGCGCGCCGACCGGCAGACGCGGCTCCGCCTCGAACAACAATTCGAGTGCGAAATACATGGCCCACGGCGAAAAATGATCGCATTGCCGCAGCACCCGCTCGGTGCCCGCCGCGCGATCCGGCCGCCGGCGCAAAGCCGCCAGCGCCGCGCTCGACAACGACCAGCTGTTGCCCTCGACATATTGCATCACCGTTTCGAACGGAACGCTCGGCTGCGTCAGCAGTCGCACCGCTTCCTTGAATTCAGCCTGCGCATAGAGGTCGCTCGGATGCGCCGCATTGGAGCCGAACGGACCGAAAATCTTGTCCAGCTCGTAAAGCCGGCTGGTCAGCGCCGGGGCATCGAACGGCACAGGCGGAATGATTTCGATTTGCGCCGCCGGCGCGACGAGCTTCGCCGCGGATGCGCGCGGCCGGCGCCACCAAGCGCGCAGCTGCTTCCAGAACACGGCTGAAACAATGATGGCGGCCACGATGAGGGTCGCCATGGCGTCTGAAAAATTCACGCCGCCCACTCCGCGCGTTCGTACAAACGCATGTTTCCCGGGCGCGGCGCAGCACGAAGCAAAGCGGAGTGGTGCGCTGCAGACCCGGGATCGCTGCAAGCTTAGAGCAGACAGATGCCGAGCTTGCAAAGACCCCGGATCAGCGGTGCACCACTACGTGCTGCACCGCATCCGGGGAACGCCTCACTCGCTTGCAGCGACAGATTTAAGCCTGCGAAATGAACTTGGTGACCAGATAGGCGCCCAAGCCCTCGATGCCGCCTTCGCTGCCGTGGCCGCTCTCCTTGACGCCGCCAAACGGCGTCTCCGGCGTCGAAATCGCGATCGAGTTGACGCCGACCATGCCTGACTCCAGCGCATCGCCGATCGCCGCCGCGGTCGCGTTCGACGTCGTGAACGCATAGGCGGCGAGCCCGAATTCCAGCGAGTTGGCCCGCTCTACCACTTCGTCGAAGGTCTTGAACGTCACCACCGGCGCCAGCGGTCCGAACGGCTCCTGCGTCATGATCTTGGAGTCGTCCGGCACGTCGGTGATCACCGTCGGCTCGTAGAAATAGCCCTGGTTGCCGCGCCGCTTGCCCCCGGTCTGGATCTTGCCGCCGCGGCTCTTGGCGTCGTTGACGAACGATTCCATCGCCTCGATGCGCCGCGCGTTTGCCATCGGCCCCATGGCGATGCCCTTCTCCAGGCCGTCGCCGACCTTCAGGGCGCTGGCATATTCGGTGAAGCGCTTGAGGAAGCGCGAATACACATCCTGCTGCACATAGAAGCGCGTCGGCGAGATGCAGACCTGCCCGGCGTTGCGATATTTGAACGCCGCTATGGTGTCGGCGGCTTTCTCGGGATCGGCGTCGGCAAACACCACGACCGGCGAATGGCCGCCGAGCTCCATGGTGGTGCGCTTCATGCCCTTGGCGGCGAGCGCGGCGAGATGCTTGCCGACCGGGATCGAGCCGGTGAAGGAAATCTTGCGGATCGCGTCCTTGTTGAGCAGATATTCGGAGACTTCCGCCGGCACGCCGAATACCAGATTGAGCACGCCGGCCGGCAGCCCGGCGTCGGCGAAACAGCGCACCAGCTCGACGCAGGCGCCCGGGGTTTCCTCCGAGGCTTTCAGAATGAGCGAGCAGCCGGCCGCCAGCGCGCCGCCGATTTTCCGCGCCGGGGTCAGCACCGGGAAATTCCACGGCGTGAACGCGGCGACGACGCCGATCGGCTCCTGCACCACGAGCTGGCGTACGCCCTTGCCGCGGCCCGGCACGATGCGGCCATAGGAACGGCGGCCCTCCTCGGCATACCAGTCGATGATGTCGGCCGAGCCAATCACTTCGGCGCGCGCTTCCGGATAGACCTTGCCCTGCTCCAGCACCATGATCTTGGAGATCGCATCAAAGCGCTCGCGCATCAGGTCGGCCGCTTTGTGCATGATCCTGCACCGGTCGTAGGCCGAGGTCGCACGCCACACCGCGAAGCCCTTCTTGGCGGCTTCGAGCGCGGCATCGAGATCGGCTTTGGTGGCGTGCGGCAGATGGGCGAGCGGCTTTTCGGTCGCCGGGTTGATCACGTCCTCGCCCTTGCGGCCGTCGCCGCCGAGCCATTTGCCGTCGATAAAAAGTTCGAGATTACCGTACATGACGTCCTCGCTTTGGGCTTATCGCTGGGCCGGTTTCCTTGGCCCAATGGATTAGCAGGTTTTTGCCATCAATTCACCCTCCCACCAAAGTTCCCCGGATGCGGTGCAGCGCGCAGCAAAGCGCTCGGGAAACGCTTGAGCGAATTCAATGCACGAAATTCGACGGCGGGAAGCTGCGCAGGATCCATTCCTTGTGCGTGGCCGAGCGCAGTCGGCGCGGGCCGCCGCGCATGACGAGTTGGAAAGCTTGTTCCTGTTCGTGCGCCGGCATCAGCGGCCAGCCCTGCTGGAGGCAGGCGCGGCCGTCGCCGTTGCAAACATGGTGACGCCGGCAATAGCCGCGCCCGCAGAGGCGCCACAGCAGCAGCGACTCGACATAGAGCGCGCGGATCGCCTCGAACGCCGCTTCGCGTTGCGCGCGTTGGCCTTCTTCGGTCGGGGCGTCGGCGTAGCGGCTTTTCTTTTTCCTGCGTCGGCGGTGCGGCATTTTGTTTGATCCAGTTATCGTCATTGCGAGGAGCCAACGGGTCCGGCTCGAACTGGCCGGCCCGATGATAGGCTCCGCGACGAAGCAATCCAGGCGGCCTCATGGTCATTGCAAGCGGCCCTGGATTGCTTTGCTTTGCTCGCAATGACGCGTTCTCGCGGCGCGTTTTGTTCACGCCCGAGTCCTGCCAACGATTTGCACAAACGGGCCTCCACAAATGAGGGAGGCGGAGCGCCGCAAGGCGCGTATCCAACCGCCGCGGGGCGCTCCCGGATGTCACCACTCGGGATACCAGCACGGCGCGCGCCACGAATGATCCGCTCACGCGAACCATCCGCTTCGGGCGCGCTCGCCTTCCGGCGCTCCACCGCGGCTTTCGTCGCAGGGCGAACGCTTTCGATTCGATCAAGGCCGCGCTTCGCGCGATCAGGAGGGCGCAGTTGTTATCCGCGCCATCGACCGCGCTTAAGCCAAGCACCTGGCTCGCCGGTCATAGTGCCGACGGGGACGATGCCCTGACCGCCCGGGTGCGGAGTGTATGGCTCCGCCCGCAGGAACCGCCCTCGCTCCCTCTCGGGGAGTACCCTCGGCCGAAAGGCCCTCACGAACGGCGAGCGAGGTGGAAGCCTTGTAGCATATTTGGGGACAAAGTCAAGGGAAAAAGTCCCAATTATGGACTTGACTCCACAGCCCCGCTACGGGTAGTTAATCCCTTGAAATGGGCAGATTCTATGCGCATTTCTGGTGGGCCATGGGCAAAAACCGAGAGTCGGATAATATTCCTGAAGTCACGCCTCAGATGATTGAGGCGGGGAAGGCTGAATTAGAGCATTCGGAGAATGCCAGCGAAGAGCAGCTGGTCCGCGGGGTTTACCTTTCAATGGAACGCGCCAGAAGGACTCTTCATCGCCGCGTTCGCGGCAAAGAATGAAGTTCCTGATTTCGCCGGCGACTTCACCGCCGTACATGGCGTAATCGTGAGTGTCGGCGGCAACCCCTCGCAAGTCCTCAAGGGAGGGTGCGCAGACCAGTTCCCTGCCGGACCTTGAGTATTTTGTGAACAATAGACCGCGTATATTGCGGCTGTAACTAGTGAAAGTTCCTCCCGGTCGAGAGTGCATCAGATCGTGTCGGTTATCGGCACAAATCCTAAAACCGTCGATAAAGTACTTAACGCGTTCTTTGAGTTCGATTGGAAGCGTTGTCTGAGCCATGACCTCAGATAAGACCGTTTGACGGATATTATTCGGCATTCTCTCGAAGATCGCGGATACCTGAATTTCATTCATCCGGGTCACGACGGAAAATAGATATCGGAACATATTTTCCATCCGGCCGTAGTTGAGGGCAATGATTCCAACCATTAGAATGTGATCGGGCGACCCCGGCAGATATTCGGGCCATTGCTCATCGGTCAAGGAAATGCGCATGGCACGCCACCCACAACGCGACAATGAACAATACAGCGACGACGAAGCGGAGCGCCGCTTTATGGCTGCAGTCAAAGCCGGACTGAACACGAAGCCCAAGCCGTTAAAGAGTATCACGCCAAAGGGCGTGGCGGCGCAATCGAAGAGGCGGCGGAGGCAAAAAGCCAGATCAGTGTGAAGGGCGCTCAACCACAATCTGGCTGGTGTTATCGATCCCTATTCCGGGCACACCGCTCTCGTTGACGACACAATTAAAATTGAGCGGCTCGAAACCGGGCCGGAAGCCGCCCAATCCCTGGCGCTCAACTGCCGCAGTAATTTGGAAAATTGCCCGAAGCTGCTCTCTATAACGAATATGCCATGGATCGCGGTCGGCAATTAGCCCTATAGCTCGTCCAAATTCTTGATAGGTCATCCGTTGGCTTTTGACTTTAAGCGCCCGTAGAACGGCTACTGCGCACCTCGCATATTCAAGTCGGTCTTGAACATCCAAAAAGTCCATTGGTTTTGCTCCCAGTTCAGCTTGGCAGATCACGCCTTAAGGGCGTTCCGGCACAATCGAAGAAAAAACAAAAGCCCGCGCTCCAAGGCCAAAGCTTGATAATTCTTCATTTGTTTGGATCATGCAGCCGACTTTCGATGTGGCCGCATTTATCACATGTCAATGTGCGACGTTGAACGCCCGCAAATGCGAAAGTGTCGTCGGCCTCAGAGGCCGTAATCTTTAGCCTTCCGCCATCGCATAGCGGGCACGGTTCAAGGGCTAGCCGCGCCTGTTCTGCGGCGCTTATCGCATAAGATGGAGCCGTGTAGCCATGTTGAACAATAAGCTTTGTGCCGCATCCCGCGCACGTAATCAGATTACCGCCGCCGGGCAGCTGCGTACGATGCAATCTCGATTTCTTATTTTGGTCGTAACAGTTAGCGCAAATATAATGCGGCGGCTCGCCGCTGCTCATCAATTCCTTCAATGCAAAAGCGAATGTGCCTCCACCGATATCGGCCAGCTGATACCGCTGCTTTTCTGTTTCCCATGTTTCAAGCTTACTCAGCTGTTTTTCGAGATCACTTACGCGCTGCAAAAGCGCCGTGCGCTCCTCGTTAGCGAGCAGAATCTTCGCCTGGGCATCGATGATGGCGTTATTGAATTCGATGACCTTTGCCTGAAGGGCCTTAGCGTCGCGCAACGTTATCATCGCTTGCGCGATATCCTTCATTCCATTGAGGGCGGAAATCGCTCCAGCAATCGCGCTGATATCGGGCATGATGTCTAGTCTCCCGTCTTACCAAACGGCAATTCTAGCTGCCGCCAGTCGCGAATGCGCCGCCGATTTTTGCGCCGCCATCGTAGGAAGCGTTTTGCCTGAAAACTGAAATCCGGCTTAGTGAGGTTGCCGGTATGTCAGGCGCTTACCCTCAATGCCCTTGATTGCGGCAAGGGTGCGGTCGATGTCACTGTAGCCGAGTGCCGTCCGGTAATTGTACCGATGGTCGAACTCAGCAAGGTAACGGTGCAAATGTTTCTCTTTGCAGTGCTGGTACACGCCGCGCATGCCGCGCTTGAAGATCGAAAAATAGCCTTCCGCTGAATTGGTGTGGACCACGCCGTGGTAATCGTAGCGGACATATTCGCCAGCGGTATGCTTGACGGTGTCGTGCCGCTGAAACCAGCTACCGGCAATATCGGGATAGAGGCTGCTTTCGTCGGTGTGCAACCGGGACTCGCGGGCGATGTTCTCGCGGACGATCTTGCCGACTGACGCGCCGTCGCAAACCGGAACATGGAAGGTGCGGACGTTGCCGCCGCGTTCGACCAGCGCGACAATCGGGCGCTTGTTCGCGGACCGGCCCTTTTTGAGGTACGGCGTGCCATCGGTCCGCTTGGTGCGGGGCTTCTCGACGGGGCCGTAATAGGTTTCGTCGGCCTCAACGATCATGCCGCCGCCGCCCAACTGGCCCAGGCCACCAGAACGCATCGCTTCGCGGATACGGTGGCACATAAACCAAGCCGACTTGTAATCGAGGTTGAGCGCACGGTGCAGCTGGTGGGCGCTCATGCCCTTCTTGGAGGCGTTGAGCAGATAGAAGCCCATCAGCCACTTGTTCAGCGGGATGTGGGAACGCTCCATGACGGTGCCGGTCGTGACCGTAAAATCCTTTCGACATGCCTTTTCGGCGCACCGGTACCAGCCGGGCTTTTTCGTCTTGTAGGCGTGGTTGATCGTGCCGCAATGCGAGCAAACGGGACCTTCCGGCCAACGGAGCTTTTCAAGCCACTCGCGGGCAGCTTCAGGCGACTGGAAATGCGGGGCAGTAAAGGCGTTCGACATAGCTCAAATCCTCGAAAACTGAGCTAAATCTATACCTTGTGGCTTGTGGAGTCAAGTCCATAATTGGGGAAAAAGTCCCAACAACCTCGGAGCCTTGTTGCAACCAGCGCCTGGGCGTGCCAGCTTTTCGGCGTCAGGGCTGTTTCATGTGGCCGTTTGCACGCAAGCGTATCGACGACGACACCGCCGCTTGGCATCTGGAAAATTTCATCTGGCTGATCGAACAATTCGGACCGGCATCATTCGCCAGAATAAAGCTGGTGCTGCCGCAGCCTGGATATTTCGTCACCGACGGAGAGAACGGCCCCACGCTTGCCGCGCGCATCTTCGATCAAGTCAAAACCTACTGCGGCATGACGGATTGGGACGTCGATCTCGTCGCCGACAACAATCCGCTGGCCGAACGCGGCCCCGTATCGCTCGCCGCCGTGGCGCCGCAAAAGCACGCGCTCGGCACGTTTGCTGTCGCCGGCAACCGCATCCAGATCAGTTACGTGCCTTCATTGCTGGCGCGTCCCGACCACCTGATCGCCACCTTCGCGCATGAACTCGCCCATTATCTGCTCGCCACCGCGCGGAAGCCGCCGCCCTGCGAGGATGATGAAAAGGAGTTTCTCACCGACCTCGCCGCCATCTATCTCGGCTTTGGCGTTTTTCTCGCCAACGCGCGGTTCACGTTCGAGACGCAGCAGAGCGGCAACTTGCACGGCTGGCGCTGGAGCCGTTCTGGCTACCTGCCCGAGGCCGATCTCATCTTCGCGCTGGCGCTGTTTTTGGAAGCAAAAGCGCTCGATCCGGCGCCGGCGCTCGCCTGCCTCAAACCGCACCTCGCCAAGATGTTGCGAAAGACGGAGCGGACCGCGCTCAGCGCGCGCATGCAGACTTAGTGTTGCCGCGAATCCGCGCGCCGCGCTACCGGGGCAACCAATTGCCAAGCTGACACCGCCTCACTATATACCCAGCATTCGCGATTGAGCCTGCCTTGTCGTCTTGCCCGCGCATGATCGGGAATTAGCCTCTCCGGACCCGATCCGGGTGGTTTTGCATTGTCGATCATGCACAGCTAACAAGGGCCTTTCCCAAGACCACGCAAAATCCGGATTCGACCCGCCGCGAATGGTTCGCGCGGGAACAAAACGCATTCTGCGTTTTCATAAGGAGGGCCACATGGCTCAAGGTACCGTCAAGTTTTTCAACGCCCAGAAGGGGTTTGGTTTCATCGCGCAGGACAACGGCGGCCCGGATGTGTTCGTTCACATCTCGGCGGTCGAGCGCGCCGGCATGCGCGGCCTGGCCGAGGGCCAGAAGGTGTCGTTCGACATCGAAGCCGATCGGCGCAGCGGCAAGTCGGCCGCGGCCAACCTGCAGGCGATCTGAGCGATACCTATATTCGGGCCTGGAGCGTTTCGCGCTCCAGGCCTTTTTGCTGCGGCCCGACCGCGACGGCGTCAAACAACAAGGAGAACACCATGCCGAGAAAGGCGGGATTGAACTCAGAATTCGTCATGTTCGACGTGCTCTATGAGGACGGCTCGCAGCGCTCGAACCGCAAGGTGCCGCGCGCGCTCATTGGCGGCATCGACGGCGACAAGCCGGCGCACGGCTTCCTGATCGAGCAGGATCGCGACATCGCCGAGAAGTCCGGCCGCCCGCCGCTGAAGATCAAGAGCATCACCCGCGCCGGGGCGAAGAAGAAACCGCTGCGCGGCGCGGCGTGACGCTCACCCTACGCACCGCCATGTCATGCGATATGGTTGGGGCAGGGCGAGCGATAAAGGGTGGTGCACATGAGAACGGCACAAGCGGTAGAGGTAAGTCTGTGCGCGGGTCTTCTTGTAGGCCTGGCGTTCGGGTTTGTTGCCGGTGTCGGGCTGGTGGTCAAGAAGCCGGATAGATTTGGCCTGGTGCATGTCGGGTCCGGCGCGCTTCCGGGGACCTACAGTTCGGGACCACCAAAATCGGATGGATCGAAGTAAAATCCCGATCACCGCGTCCCTACGCTCGTCATGCCCGCGCATAGCCGTTCGAAGAACGGCGTCGCTTCGCTCACCCATCGCGGGCGTCCACGTCTTAACAACCGTGCCCAACCAAGACGCGGATGGCCGGGACAGCCCGGCCATGACGGAGAAGTGATGTCCACATACACGCTGCGTTTCCCGGGCGCAGCGCAGCATGAAGCGGAGCGAAGTGGTGCGCTGCAG
Source organism: uncultured Alphaproteobacteria bacterium (assembly GCA_963729965.1). Classification (GTDB taxonomy): domain Bacteria; phylum Pseudomonadota; class Alphaproteobacteria; order Rhizobiales; family Xanthobacteraceae; genus BOG-931. Next base: position 958,652 of record CAVSPX010000001.1, on the reverse strand, counting down.
AGCCGGGATCGTTTCAAACACGGTGCCCGTTTCGATCCCGGATCAGCGGCGCACCACTGCGTGCTGCGCCGCATCCGGGATACGCTATTCAATCCGCGTCGGATCGATGACGAAATTGGTGAAGCCGCCGTCGCGGTCGTCCATGCCGGCAAGGACTTCGTTGACCTTGGACAGCGGCGAGACGCGGTGTTGCAGGATCGAGAGATCGAGTGTGCCGGCGGCCGCCATCGCCGCCATGTCCTCGCCTTCGCCGGTGGTGAACCAGACCGAGCCCTCCAGCGAGATGCGGTTGGTCATCATCCAGAAGGCATTGATCGGCAGCGTCTCCATGACGGCGCCGACATTCACCGCGCGGCCGCCGCGGCGCAGGCAGAACAAGGCGCGCAGCATCGCGCTCCCGGGCGCGCCGGGCGGCAGGCAATCGATCATGCCGTCGACGCCGTGGCCGTCGGTCAAGTTCTTCGCCCACGCCACCAGCGGATCGGCCGGCCCCGGCGCGGCGTTGGCTACTGAAATGACGTCAACGCGCGCGGGCGCCAGCGCCTTGACGCGATCGAGCAGTTTCTGATTGCGCCCGGTGCCGAGAATTTTCGTCGCGCCCATTGCCAGCGCCAGCGATGCGGCGTTGAGGCCGAGCTGGCCGCTGATGCCGTTGATGAGCAGCGTCTGGCCGGGGCCGACGCCGATCTTCTTCATCGCCGCATAGGCGGTGCCGAAATAGCCGAAGCGCGCGCCGGCCTCGAAACTCACATTGTCCGGCAGCTTGACCAAAGCGGTCGCCGGCGCGGTGATGAACTGCGAGAGCCCGCCATACGGATAGGCGCGCATGATCTCCTGCGAGCGGCCGAAATAGCCCTGCAGGGTCCAGCTCGGACAGTCGTAGGGCGCGCCGCTCCGGCACATGCGGCACGAGCCGCAGGAGCGGCCCGGATTGACATAGACGCGCTCGCCCGGCCGCACGTGCCACACCTGCTCGCCGACCTTGGCGACCACCCCGGCCGGATCGAGGCCGAAGATCGCCGGCAGCGGCGGCATCATCTTGTTGTCGGGCGTCAGCGTGCCGAAGAAATTGCTGACAACGCGGGTGAGGTTGGGGACGACGCCGCAGGCCTTGACCTCGATCAGCACGTCGGTCGGCCGCGGCTCCGGCACCTCGATAGTGTCGAGCGTCATCGGCTTGCCGTATTCATGCAGCCGCGCCGCGATCATCGTGGGCATCGTGTTTTCCTCCCAGCCCGCCTTATGCGCGGACCTGCGGGCTAAAATTATAAGCGCTTCCCGGATGCGGCGCAGCGTGAAACGGTGCGCCGCTGATCCGGGATCGTCCCAAACTCGGAGTTTGTAACGGTCCCGGTTCTGCAGTGCATCACTTCGCTACGCTACGTGCGGCACTGCGCCCGGGACACGAAGGAGTCTGCCAGACGAGCGCTACCTATTTCGCCTTTGCGGCGGCCGTGAGCACCACCTCGACCGCCTTGTGTAGCTCGGGGCGATCCTTGGACAGGTCGTCGCCGATATTTTTGGTCTTGGCCATGAACGCCGCCTGCTCGTCGGCCGGCAGGCTGATGAGTTGGCCGCCCTTGTCGGTCCACGCCTTGCGCTGCGCGGCGAAGAACTCGTTGACGAACGGCACGATGCTGACGGATGTAGCGGTGGCGTCGTCGCGCACGATCTTCTGCAGATCGCCCGGCAGTGCCTCCAGCCACTTTTTGTTCATGACCGCAATGGTGTTGACGAAAGGCTGGCCGATTTCGACGATGTATTTGGCGGCGTCGAGATAGTGCAGCGGGCCGAACACCGGCACGGTGCCGAGCGCACCGTCGATGGTGCCCTGCTGCAAAGCCGGCAGCACGTCGGCGAGCGACATCGCCACCGGCGATGCGTCCATGCGCTTGATCATTTCCAGCTGGAACGGCGACGCCAGCACGCGGATGCGCTTGCCCTTGAATTCGGCGAGGTGATGAACCGGCTTGGTCAGCACGATCGACGACGGGCCGAGCGGCAGGAGCGCGATCCCCGTCAAGCCCTTGTTGGCGCCGAGCCCGAGCATCATGGCCCGCACCGCCGGATCCTGGATGACTTTCACGTCCTGATCCTGGCTGGCGAACATGCCGGGCGCGCTCAGCGCCTCGTAACGCTGATCGACGCCGACCAGGAATTCCGGCGGCCCGATCCAGGCCTGGATCGCACCGAATTGCGTGCCCTCGATCTGACGGGGGATCGAGCCGAGCTGACTGGCCGGATACACTTCGGCCTTGATGCGTCCGGCCGAATCCTTGGTGACCGCTGCGGCAAAGCGCTTCATCCACTCGTGCTGCGTGTCGTTGAGCGTCGCGGTGGAGAGCTTCATCACATAGGTCTTGGCGCCTTGCGCCGCCGCCGGAGCCGACGCAAACAATCCAGCGACGATTGCCGCGCAGAACGCGGTCGTAATGGTGCGCGGCACGCTTGGGCTTATCCTCATTTCCATTTCCTTTTTCGACTTTTGAAGGCCGGTCGCTTAGCACGCCGGCGTTGGCGGTAAAAAGCCGGCAACCGCATGGCAGGACCGCGATTCTCTAATCGTCATTACCGGACTTGGTCCGACTTGGCCCGCCCATGACGCGGCATGGGTGTTTCAGTTCGAGCGGAATTTCCTCTAGCTTTGGCCCGAATCGCGGGATTTGCGTTATCGATCATGGACCGCGCGGCGACCTGGCAACGTATTCGTGCCCTGGCGAGGACCTACAAGCCGCGCTGGCGCTTTGCCGCGCGCGTGACGGCGTCCGGCCTGCTGGGGTATCTCGCCGCCAAGGTCATGCAGCTGCCGTTGCAGGGCCTTTGGATGATTCTGACCGCCATCGTGGTCACCAACGTGAGCGCCGGCGGATCGGTACGCGCGACGCTGCAATACATCATCGGCACGGTCGGCGGCGCCGTATATGCGGCGATCCTCGGCATCCTGATACCGCATAGCACGACGCTGTCGGAGATCGGGGTCCTGGCGCTGGCGATTGCGCCGCTGGCGCTGGTCGCGGCGTTCAATCCGAACTTCCGCGTCGCGCCGTTCTCGGCGGTGCTGGTGCTCCTGCTCGCCGGCCAGTTCGGCGAAGGCCCGATCGAATCGGCCATCACACGCACCTCCGAAGTGGCGCTCGGCGGCTTGATCGCGGTGATCGTCTCGCTGTTCATTTTTCCCGAGCACGCACAGGAGATGCGGCTGAAGGTAGCGGTCAGCCTGATGCGGCGGCTGGCGCGCGACCTGCCTCGGCTCGTGGCTGGCTTCACCGGCGGCATCGATCCGGCCACCAACAGCCGCATCCAGAACGACATCGGCGCGGCGGTTTCGGAATTCCAACAGATCACGACGGAGGCGCAGCACGAGCTGATGATCACGCTGGCGACGCAGCCCGATCCCGGTCCGCTGTCGCGCACGATGCTGCGGCTGCGCCACGACCTCGTGCTGATGGGCCGCGCCAGCATCAAGCCGCTGCCCGATCCGCTACGGAGCCGCCTGGGCGCGCCGCTGACGCGCGTCGCCGGCGCGGCGCGCGATTTCCTCAACGACTCCGCCACCGCGCTGAGCGAACGGAACGCACCGCCGCCGCTCGACGGTTACGAAGCGGCGCTCGCCGCCTATACCGAGGAGGTCGAAGCGGTGCGCAGCGAAGGCCTGACCTTGCCGCTCACCGCCAACGAAGTCGAGCCGGTGTTCGCGCTCGGCTTCACGCTGGAGCAGCTGCGGCAGAATTTCATCGACCTGCAGCGCTGCGTACGGGACTACGCGCAGCGGCCGAGGCGGAAGAAAAAGTCCTAATCCGTCACTACTATCTATTTGTTCTGTGCCACCGCGACCTTGTTGCGCGCCACCGAGTCCATCACGGACTTCACCGCCGCGGCGAGCGCCGGCTTGTCCTTCGACAGATCGACGCCGATGCTGGAAATCTTGGCGAGATACGCCGCCTGCTCGTCGGCGGGAAGGCTGATCAGCTTGCCGCCTTGAGCCATCCAGAGCTTGCGCTGGGTGGTGTAGAAATCCTTCACGAAAGGCAGAATGCCGGTGGTGACGGCCGTCGCGTCATCGCGAACGATCTTCTGCAAATCCGGCGGCAGGCCCTCCAGCCATTTCTTGTTCATCACCACGATGACATTGACGTAGGGCTGGCCGGTCTCGACCAGGAACTTGGTGACGTCGGAATAGTGCATCGGCACGAACACCGAAATCGTGCCCAGCGCGCCGTCGATGGCGCCCTGCTGCAGCGCCGGCAGCACATCGCCGAGCGACATGGCGACCGGCGACGCATCCATCCGTTTGATCATCTCAAGCTGAAACGACGACGCCAGGACGCGGATCTTCATGCCCTTGAATTCGGCGAGGTGGTGAATCTCCTTGCGCACCACGATCAATGACGGCCCGGTAGGCATGATGGCGATGCCGGTCAGCCCCTTGTTGGCGCCCAGCCCCAGCATCAGGCTGTGCACCGGCGGATCGTTGATCACCCGCATGTCCTGTTCCTGGCTGGTGAACAGCCCCGGTGTGCTCAAGGCCTCGTAGCGCTCGTCGACGCCGACCAGAAATTCCGGTGGACCGATCCAAGCCTGGATCGCGCCGAATTGCGTGCCCTCGATCTGCCGCGGAATCGAGCCGAGCTTGCTGCCATTATAGATTTCGGGCTTGATGCGGCCGCCGGAATCCTTGGCGACGGCGGCGGCAAAGCGCTGCAGCCATTCCTGCTGCGGGTCGTTCACGGTCGCCGTGGAGAGCTTCATCACGTAGGTTTGAGCGGCCTGCGCGGCATTTGCCGAAAAAGACGCCAGCGCGCCGGCGACGGCCGCAACCGCCAGCAGCGATGTCGCGCCATCAACAATTGCACGTGGTCGGAACGTCATACTTCCTCGCTATCTCCGGCATGGCGAGATGAAGCATGGAGCGTGCCAGCGCCCGCGCGCGCCGACCGGTGCGGCGATCTCAGCCGCGCAGCGCCGCGAGTTCTACCGGCCGATCAAATAACGTTCCGAGAAATTTCAGAACCTCGCCGGCGCGGTCGGCGTTCCAGCCGCCGTGCTTGGCGTTGAGCAAAAACTTGTCTTCGATGTCGGCGCGCGTCAGCGGTTCGTGCGCGCCGCCGCGCATGTAGGGCTGGCGCTCCTCGACCACCGTGCCGTCGCGCAAGGTGGCGCGGATATGGCCGGTGAAATTTTTCGGATAGGGATTTTGTGGATCAATCTGATAGCGCACCTTGCCGGCAAGCGCGATGACGTTCGCATCGCGCCCCGCGGAATCCGTGAAATCTCCCAGACCGACATTGCCGCGCACGAAGCCGGCGGCGATGCAGTAGGGCGTGGAGAATTTGCCGGCGTAACCGTTGGCCGGTTTTTGTTTGGCGGCGAGCGGCTCCCACAGCCGATGCACGGTGCCCTCGCCGACCTCGCAGAGCATCTCCACAATGTCGTCAGCCTTGACGCCGCGCGCGGCGAGGCGGCGCGCGCAATCGATGTACGGATGCGTCATGGTCCCGCACGGATACGGCTTGAAGGCGAGCGTTTCCGTCACCCATCGTTCGCCGAAGCCGTCGATGATCGCGCCGTAGTCGCCCTTGGTGGTGTGGGCGAAGGCGTGGAAGAAGCCGTGCACGCCTTCGAACACTGTGCGCGGGCCGGAGAAGCCGGCACGGCCGAACAACGCCGCCTGCAGGCCTGCTTGCGCAGACCAGCCGGCATGCAGCCGCTTGGTCCAGGCGCCCTCCGCCAGATACTCGATGATGCCCGACGCCATCGAGGCGGCGGTGCCGAGCGCATCGACCAGTTGTTTCGGATTGAGCTTGAGCGCCGCGCCGACGCCGGCCGCCGCCCCCATAGCGCCGAACACCGCGGTCGGATGAAAACCGGCCTTGTGGGTGAGCGTCGGCGCCACCGTCGCAAGCCGGCACATCGTCTCGACGCCAACCGCGATGCCGGGGAGCGCGGCGCGGCCGTCGAGCTCGTGCCGCTCGCACGCCGCCAGCACCGCGGGCACGATGACGGCGCCGGCATGCACCGGACCGCCCTCGAAGGTGTCGTCGAAATCCTCGCCATGGACCGCGGTGCCGTTGACGATTGCGGCTCCGGTTGCGGTCAGCGTGCGGGCGTGGCCGATCGCGGTGCATGGCCCGTCATCCTCGCAAGCCGAAAGCGCGGCGCGCACGTAATCCTGGTTGCGCGCGGTGACCGCGAGCCCGACCACGTCGGTCAAAAGCTCCTCGCATTTGCCGCGCACGGCTTGCGGCAGGCGCGCCGCGTCGAGGCCGCAGATTTTTTGCGCGAGAATTTCTGCGATTGCGATTTTGGGGAGCTCGGCGGATGCCATTAGGACCTTACCACGTACGTTTCCCGGACGCAGCGCAGCATGGAGCAAAGCGGAATGATGCGCTGCAGACCCGAGATCGTCACACACTCAGGGCGTAAAGGGTTGAGCCCGCGAAGGCCCCGGATCAGCGGTGCACCGCTCCGCTTCGCTGCACGCTGCACCGCGTCCGGGGAACGTAGCTCAATACCTGTTCGCGATCGGCAGTTCTTCGGCGGGGAATTTGGTGATGACGTAGTAGCCCTTGTCGGTGACCACCACCTCTTCCTCGATGCGCGCGGCGGAAAAGCCGTCCTTGGCCGGGCAATAGGTCTCAAGCGCGAACACCATGCCTTCCTTGATCTCGGTCGGGTGCTCGAGCGACACCACGCGCGAGATGATCGGCCGCTCGTGGATGGCGCAGCCGATGCCATGGCCGAACTGCAGGCCGAACGCCGACATCTCGTCGGGAAAGCCGAACTCCTGCGCCTTCGGCCAGACGCTGCACACTTCGTTGGTCATCACGCCCGGCTTGATCAGGTCGATGGCGAGATCGAGCCACTCGCGGCATTTCTTGTAGGCGTCATGCTGCTCCGGCGTGGCGCGGCCGACATTGAAGGTCCGGTAATAGCAGGTTCGATACCCCATGAAGCTCTGCAGGATATCGAAGAACGCCTGATCGCCCGGCCGCAGCATGCGGTCGGTGAAATTGTGCGGGTGCGGATTGCAGCGTTCGCCCGAGATGGCGTTGATGGCTTCGACGTCGTCGGAGCCGTGGTGATAGAGGAATTTGTTGACCTCGGCGACGATGTCGTTCTCGCGCACGCCGGGCTTGAGCTGCTCGTGGATCAGGTGATAGGCGCCGTCCACCATGGCGGCCGAGCGATTGAGCAGCGCGATCTCGTCAGCCGATTTGATCTCGCGCGCTTCCAGCATGGTCTGCTGGCCGTCTGCGACCGTGAGCCCCGCCTTCTCCAGCTCGAACATCATCGGCGGCTCGATGATGTCGACGCCGATCGGCATTTTGTGCACGCCGGCGTCCTTGAGCAGCGACGCGATTTCCTTGGCGTGGCGCTCCATCAATCCGAATGCCGGATTGACGGTGCCGCGCAGCCCGATCAAGCCGGCCTTGCAGTTCTCCGGCTTGAGCCACGGCGTGTAGAGCCTGTGGTGCACGGCGGCGGAACCGAAGTCCCACAAGATCGGGTCGGGGCTGGTGCGCGTCACCAGTGCCCAGCGGCACAGCTTGTCGCGCTCCCATTCGCCGATCTTGGTCGAGGTGCAGTAGCGGATGTTGTTGACGTCGAACACCAGCAACGCGCCGAGCTCGGACTTTTCCAGCGCCTGCTTCACGCGGCCGAGCCGGTAGCGGTGCAGCCGCCGGTAATCGACCCGCTCCTCGAAATCGACTCCGGTAATGCCAAGCGCCGGCAGCGCCCGCCCCCAGTTGTAGCGCGGGTTGATGTCCTCTGCGCGGATCGCCGTCGGATCGCGGGTGATGTCGTCCATGGGGGTCTCCCTTCGCGGAATTAAACGGGAATCGGCACGTCGCCGACGTCCTTGGGCACCTTATAGCCCTTTTGCGTGGCCGGGCGCTTGGCGATCGCCACGTACCAGCGCTTCACGTTCGGATACTGGTTGAGATCGACCGTCTGCCATTCGTAGCGGGATACCCACGGCCAGATGGCGATGTCGGCGATCGAATAGGCGTCGGCGACGAATTCACGGTCGGCGAGGCGCTTGTTGAGCACGCTATAAAGCCGGTGCGCTTCTTTCAGATAGCGCTCCTCGGCATAAGGCGCCTTGCCGGGATTGTATTTGGTGAAATGATGCACTTGGCCGAACATCGGCCCCGGCCCGCCCATCTGCCACATCAGCCATTCGATCGTGTGGTAGCGGCCCTCGCCGGACTTGGGCAGCAGCTTGCCGCACTTGTCGGCGAGGTAGATCAGGATCGCGCCCGACTCCATCAGGCTCATGCCGTTGTCGCGGTCGACAATCGCCGGAATGCGATTGTTCGGGGAGATTTTCAGGAACTCCGGCTTGAACTGCTCGTCCTTGCCGATATCGACGGCGTGCACCGTATACGGCAGGCCCATCTCTTCGAGCGCGATGGAAACCTTGCGGCCATTCGGCGTCGTCCAGGTGTAAAGATCGATCACGGTTCTGGTCCTGTGCTGGTTGAAGTGAGTGATGATTGGTCAGGCCGCCTTACCGGCGGCTGCCGCATCGCGCCGAAGCGTTTCGAGGTGCGCGGCGATGCCGTCTCGAATTTTGGGCCCGTGGGTCCGCATCTCGGCGTATTCCGTTTCGGAGATCAGGTCGCTCAGACCCGACTTGAAATAAGGCCAGGCGCTCGCGTGCGTCCACCACGCTTGGACGCGCGGACGGCCGTCGGTCCACAGGTCCAACAACCCGAGATAATCAAGCCGCGCCGCGAACGGCATCAGATTGATGTCGGCAAGCGAAGGTTCGGCGCCGAGAATCCATGGCCCGCCGGTGTCGGCAAGCGTCTGTTCCAACAGTTTGAAGGCGCGCTCGTAGGCGGCCACCGCATGCACCACGAACGGCGACTGCACGCCAAGCTCGTAGGTCGATTTGAACCGATCGGTGCGGCGCGGGTCGCCGACGTTGCGAAAGCGCTTCTGCCGGATTTCCTCCGGCATGGCGCGCATCCGCTCGCGAAACATCGCCGAGAAACTGAGTTCGGTCACGCCGTCGAACAGCCCTTCGTCGACGAACTTGCTCCACAGCCGCATGCGGCTTTGCAGCCACGGATCGGCCGGGATCAGCTTGGGCGGCTGCGGAAAGGTCTCGTCGATATATTCGCAGATCAGCGTCGACTCGATCACCGGCTTGCCGTCGTGAACGAGCGTCGGCACCACGCCTTTGGGATTAAGCTTGAGATATCTCGGATCGTATTGCTCGGCGGTAAACAGATTGACCGGAATCGCCTGCCACTCAAGGCCCTTGGCCCGCAATGTGATGCGGACCTTTTGGCAACACACCGAGTTGCCGAAATCGTAGAGCAAGAGCTCGTTCATGCGGCCTTCTTGCCCCACAGCCGCGACGAGGCGATGTCGGCGCCCTGGCGGATCGCCGCAAGCTTGAGCCACACCACCGGCTCGATCACCCATTCGCGCCGCGTGAAGGTGCCGAAGCCGCAATCCGACGAGGCGACGACGCGCTCGCGGTCGCCCACCGCAGCCACCGCCTCCTCGATCCGCCGCGCCACCACTTCGGGGTGCTCGACGAAATTGCTCGTGGTCTCGACCACGCCCGGAATGAGGATCATGTCCTTCGGAAACGGCACCCGCTTGAGCGCGGCGTATTCGTGGGCGTGGCGCGGATTGGAGAACTCGATCGACAGCGCCCCGACCTTGGCCTGATAGAGCGCCGGCAGAATCTTCTCCAACGCGATGTCGTGGATGTGCGGACCTTCCCAGTTGCCGTAACAGATGTGCAGCCGTACGCGGTCGCGCGGGATGCCCTCGATGCCGTTGTTGATGGCGGCGACGTGCCGCTCGCAGCGCTTGACGAACTCCGCGTCCGACAAGTCGCGGTACATCATGGTGCGATCCATGGCGAGATCCGGTGCGTCGATTTGCAGCACGAGCCCGGCCTTGTTGATCGCCCGGTACTCGTTGCCCATCTCCCGGGCGATGGCGTCGAGATACGCGTCATGCGACGGATAATAAGCATTCAGCATCGTGGTCGAAATGATGCCGGGCGAAGCCGCGGTCATGAACCGCTCGGAAAACGCATGCAGTTCGCCGGCGATGCGGTTGAACCCTTCGGTTTCCTCGGTAATCGGCGCAAGATCGCGGTATTTGATCTCGGCCTGCGCTTCCGGCGCGCCGTGCTGGCTCTTCGGTGGGTTGGGAAACCGCCGCATCAAATAGCTCGTCAGCTCGGGAAATTCCTCGAACTCGCGGCCGCGACGGCGCTTCGATATGCCGGCAAAGCCCGACATGCGCTGCGGCACATAGGTCTGGAAGCCGATGCGCCGCTGCTCGCCGTCATTGCCGATGTCGATGCCGGCTTCCATCTGCTCCTGCACGACGTGGCGGACCGCCTTGTCCATTTCGGCGGCGAGCACCTTGGGGTCGGGCAGCGTGCCGTCCTCCTGCTTGACCAGAAGCTCGCTCAGCGTCTCGTTGCGCGGCAGGCTGCCGACATGAGTGGTGAGAATGCGATCACGGCTGAAAATCATGGGCTTTTTGTCCCGGCCTTGGGCCTAAGCCTTGGGCCTAAGCCTTGGGCTTACGCGGCGGCGCCTGTCATAGCGCAATTTACCGCGCGTGAAAGGGGCCGTTGCGACCGAATTTTCTCGTCGGCATAATGTTTTTGACGTGGGAGCGAGTGGGCAAAAGCCCGCGGCCCGAGGGAGGAAGGCTTAAGATGGATGCGCCCGCCGATACGATCCCACGGGTCTATAATTTCGCGGCCGATATTCTGGCGCGCAATCTCGATGCCGGACGTGCCCGCAAGGCTGCCTATATCGACGGCCGCGGCAGCTGCAGCTATGGCGAACTTGCCGAGCGCGTCGAACGTTTCGGCCACGCGCTGCGCATGCTCGGCATCCGCCGCGAAGAGCGCATCCTGATTTGCCTGACCGACACCGTCGATTGGCCGGTCGCCTTTCTGGGCGCCGTCAAATCCGGAATCGTCGCCGTGCCGGTCAATACGCTGCTGACCGAGGACGACTACGCCTACATGCTGGAAGACAGCCGGGCGCGGCTCCTAGTCGTGTCCGATGAACTCTATCCGAAATTCGCCGCGGCGATCGCGGCCAGCAAAGACCTCGAATACATCGTGGTCTCCGGCGACGCCGCCTCCCTATCCCTCCCCCGCGAGGGGGGGAGGGAAGACAGGGCGCACCTGCGCTTCGGCGATCTGCTCGCGGCCGCAAAAGCCGAGCCGTTCACGGCGCCGACCACGCGCGACGACATGTGCTTCTGGCTCTACACGTCAGGCTCGACCGGCAAGCCCAAGGGCGCGGTCCACACCCACGCCGATCTGAAACTCACCGACGACCTTTATGCCAAGCCGGTCATAGGCATCACCGAGAACGATATCTGCTACTCGGTTGCAAAGCTGTTCTTCGCCTACGGGCTCGGCAATGCGCTGACGTTTCCGATGTCGGCTGGCGCCACCACGGTGCTGCTGGCGTCACGGCCGACCCCCGACGCGGTCGCCGAACTCCTGAAAAAGCATCAGGTCACGGTGTTCTACGCGGTGCCGACTTTCTACGCCGGCTTTCTGGCAAGCCCGGCTGCGCCGGAGCGCGCCGCGCTGAAGCTGCGCTGCTGCATCTCGGCCGGCGAAGCTCTGCCGCCGGAGGTCGGGCGGCGCTGGCGCGAGCGCTATGGCCTCGACATCCTAGACGGCATCGGCTCGACCGAGATGCTGCACATCTATCTGAGCAACCGCGCCGGCGAGGTCAAATACGGCACCAGCGGCCGGCGGCTTGCGGGCTACGACCTGCGCCTGATCGACGACGACGGCAATGAGATCAAACAACGCGGCGAGATGGGCGAACTGCAGGTGCGCGGGCCGACCAGCGCGATGATGTACTGGAACAAACGCGAGCAGTCGCGCACGACATTCCTCGGCGAATGGACCCGCACCGGCGACAAATACATCGAGGACGACGATGGCTATTTCGTCTACTGCGGCCGGCGCGACGACATGCTGAAAGTCTCCGGCATGTACGTGTCGCCATTCGAGGTCGAAGGCGCACTGCAGAGCCATCCCGACGTGCTGGAAGTCGCCGTCGTCGGCTGGCCCGACGACGAGAAGCTGATAAAGCCGAAGGCCTTCGTGGTGCTGAAATCGCAGAAAATCGCCGATGCCGATTTCGCCCGCACGCTGCAGGACCACTGCCGCAAAAATCTCGCGCCCTTCAAATATCCGCGCTGGATCGAATTCCGCGCCGAGCTGCCGAAGACCGCGACCGGGAAGATTCAGCGGTTCAAGCTGAGGGCGGAGGCGGAGGGGAAGTGACTACGCGCTGTCATCGTCCGCGCAGGCGGACGATCCAGTAATCGTGGCGCACGATCATGCGTCGTGCCCAAGACCAACCATCCGCGTTTACTGGATCATCCGCTTTCGCGGATGATGACAGTCTTCAATCCAGCGGCTCGACCTTGACGATCGAGGCGCCGTGGTTGCTGCCGACCCACAGCGTGCCCGGGTTCTTGGAATCGTCGACATAGACGCGGCGGATATTGGTCGGGCGCGGCAGCGGATATTCGACGTACTGGCCGGTCTTGACGTCGAGGCGGGAGACGCGGTCGGTGTTCATCGAGCCGGTCCAGGCATCGCCGTTCCGGTCAAACACCGCGTCGTATGGCGACGACCACGGGGTCGGCACCTTCCATTCCTGGATCTTGGCGGTCTTGGGATCGAGCATGCCGATGGCATCGCCGAAATATTCGGCGAACCACAGCCGGCCCTGATCGTCGACCCGCCCGCGCCGCGGATGCGAGTTCGGCGTCGGCGTCAAGAAGACCGTCGGCTCGTCGGTCTTGGCGTCGATACGTACGATGTTGCCGGCGGAGAAATCGAGCAGATAAAGATTGTTCTGCGCATCCGAATAGATGCCGTAGGTCCCGATGCGCTTGCCGGTGCGCGGGTCCTTCGGCGAGCCGACGTCCTGGAATTTGTTGGATGCAAGATTGAGCCGATAGATGTGACCGCCGGCGGAATTCTTGATCCACACCGTGTCGTCGGCCGGCGTGCCTTCGACCGCAAGATGACCGAGCTGGCCGGCGTCGGAATCCCACGCCTCGGGCGTCTTCCATATCTGGAATGTTTTGGTCTTGCGGTCGAATTTCGCGACCGCGCTCTGATACATCAGGCCGATCCAGGGATTGTCGTCCTTGTCGATTTCGAGATCGAGCGTGCCGACCGAATAGCCGGGTTTCTCCACGGGAATCGGATATTGCGTGACCTTGCCGGTGTTCGGATCCATCTCGCCGAGGAACATCTCGCCAAAATCCGAGTACCAGACGTTGCCTTCGTGATCGAGCACGACGTCGTGCGGCTCGATCAGCTTATTGGGCAGATCGTATTCGGTGATGATGACGTGGGTGGATCGGCCGGTGAGCCGCGGCAGCATCCTGAGCGGCCAGCTCCAGGTGTCCTGCCGGCTCAGATTGATGCTGGCAAGCCACTGGGCGATCTCCGGCGCCTTGCCGATGTTGCGCACGGCGTTGCCGGTGAGCCGCTGCGGGTGCAGCGGAATCGAGCCCGGATAGTAGCCGGCCATGCGCTGGAACACCTGCGTGAACTCGGCGGCGTCGTGGGTCGATTTCACGATGCGCTCGAGGGTGTGGCAGCTGTTGCATTGAAGAAGAAACCGCTTCTGGTCGTCGGTGCCGGGCATGCTCATCAGCCACTCGGCGTTGGTGAGCTGATCGGCGAGATTTTGCGCCGGCTTGAGCGTGAGATCGGCTTTGCTCTCCTGCCCAGCCTTGAGCATCACATCCTCGGGGCCGTCGAGCACGTAGCCGACGGCGCGGATGGCAAGCGTGTAATGGCCCGGCTCGAGCCGCGCGGCCGGAAAGCTGAACCGGCCCTTGACATCGCTCACCACCGACACCGTGATGGTCGAGCCATCGCGCTTGGCGCTGACCACGACGCCTTCCATCAGACCTTCGCGGGCGGAACTGACCTGGCCGGACAGCGCCGCCGCACCTTGCGCGGTGATCGGCGAGGAGGCGGGCAGGAGGAACACCGCTACGCTGGCAACAAAACCAAGCAGGATCGCGATGATCCGCATGAAAATCCTCCCGTTTTGGCCCGAGTTTCGCTTAAAAACCTTGACGGTTCACCCGCCTGCCCGGCTTTGGCAGCGTAGACCCTCGGAGGGTAGACCCTCGGCCCAAGCGGCTCAAGGACACGGGCGCAACGGTGCTCATCGCCCGGCACTGTGCGAAAGCCCGCCGATAGGATATTTTGCAAGGAGTGTGTGTGAGGAGTGGGCGTATGGCTTCGAACGACGAAGCTCTGCAAAAGGCCATCATCGGGATACCGCGTGTAGCCGAACGAATTGTCAAACTCCCGGATGAGCAGCGGGAGAAGGCCTTAAAGGCGGTCGAGCTAAGCTATTTGCAGACCGTGTCGGACACCGCCCCCGCGACGGGCGATGCCTGTCATTGGGTCGGCGATGTCATGGATACATTGCGGGCCGAAGTGGCGGACCAGGCGCGGGACGAAACCGAAGTCACAGTCGGCTGCGACGGCTTCGCCTCCCTTGAGCGGGTGATGAAGCTCTTGGTGAAGTCCAGCTAGCCGATCGTCGGCCGGCGCCGTCAGCCGCACCTTGGACCTTTATGGGGCCGTCCTTGCGAGGCGAGCCAAGCCGCCCGCGGCGTTGACGAAGCCTTGCAGCAAGCGATAGAGAAGCGGCGCGTCGGCCCAAATGGTAGCAATCCGGTAGCAATTGGCGGCTACCAGGGGCTGGCGGAAGAGATTATCTCGAGTAATCTGAGCGGTGTGCCGCGGTAGCTCAGCTGGTAGAGCACCGCATTCGTAATGCGGGGGTCGGGGGTTCGAATCCCTTCCGCGGCACCAAGACACCGTTTCATATTTGTTCTTAGATGCACATATGTTTGTGGTTTCAATGGGTTAGATCATTTGTGGGCGCATAGCCGAACATGGCTACCTGTGACCGCACCCCGAAATGAGTATAGAAATGAGTACAGCACCCGAGCCCATCAAAGGTCCTGTACTCACCATGCTGACAGCTCTTGCTATTCAAAACGCGAAGCCGCGCGACGAGCCGTACATGCTCACCGACGGCAACGGATTGCACCTTGAGGTAACTCCGAACGGCAGCAAGTTGTGGCGGCTCCGCTACCGCTTCGGTGGCAAGCAAAACAGGATCAGCCTCGGATCGTATCCGGAGGTCTCGCTCGCATCGGCTCGGACAAAGCGCGACGACGCGCGCAAGTTGGTTGCCGACGGCAAAGACCCCTCCCAGCAAAGAAAGCAAGACAGGCTCACGGCGGCCGTCGCCGCGCGCAACACGTTTCGCGCCGTTGCCGAGGAAGTACTCACCGGATTGGCAGAAACCAATTCAGCCAAGAGGACAATGGAGAAGAACCGCTGGCTCTTGCTCGACCTCGCCGCGCCTCTCGCTGGTCGCCCCATCGCCGACGTGACGCCGGCGGAAGTGCTGGCAATCCTGAAGAGGGTGGAGAAGAGTGGCCGTCGAGAGACCGCCAAACGGCTTCGCGCAGCTATTGGCAGGGTTTTTCGGCTGGCAATTGCCACGCTCCGTGCAACGTCCGACCCCACTTATGCGCTTCGCGGCGCGCTCACGGCGCCTGTGGTTACGCCCCGCGCCGCCATTACCGACGAACGCAAGCTTGGGGCGCTGATGGCTGCGATCGATCAATACGACGGCTGGCCCACCATACGAGCAGCCCTTCAGCTCACGGCACTCACCATGTCGAGACCCGGCGAGGTCCGCTTCATGCGCCGCTCCGAAATCGTCTGGCCTTCTGCCGTCTGGCGCATCTCAGCCGAGCGGATGAAAATGCGGCGGCCGCATGAGGTGCCGCTTTCGACGCAGACGCTTGCCGTTCTGCGAGACATCTGGCCGCTGTCGGAAGGCCACGACTTGGTGCTGCCCTCGATCCGCTCGCTGCGCCGGCCGCTATCGGACAACGCCCTCAATTCCGCCTTACGGCGAATGGGCTATTCCCAAGACGAGATGTGCGCCCACGGCTTCCGCGCGGCGGCCAGCACCATCCTCAATGAACGCGGCTTCAATCCCGACGTTATCGAGGCCGCGCTCGGGCATCAGCAAAGCGATGCCGTCCGGCGCGCCTACAACAGGGCCAAGTACTGGCCAGAGCGCGTTAAGTTGTTGCAAGCCTGGGCTGATCTTCTGGACGAGTTCAGGAAACTCTCTGGCGCGCAGACTGCTGCCTGACCTTTCGGCCGGCTTAGCTTCATCGGGCCGATTTTTTTCGCCAATTGTCACACTATGCGCAGCCATGTTTAGGTTGCCCAGGACGGCATTTCAACCTATGTTGTTGCTCGCCTGCTAGTTGGCCCTGTGCGCATCAGCGTGCAGGTCCCCTGCGGCGCCGGCGTCGCTCTTCAACGGAGCACGTCGATGCAACAGGTAAGAAAACTAGTATCGAAGAAGGAGCTGAAGACCGTCCACGGCATCCCCTATTCCTTCGCGCACATCGCGCGCCTGGAGAAAGCCGGCGAATTCCCAAAGCGGATACAGCTGGGCGCCTGCCGGGTCGCATGGTGGGAGGACGAGGTCGAAGACTGGAAATCTTCACGCCCCCGAGCAGCATAAACGCTCGCTCCCTTTTGAGGAGCTAGGGGCCTGGTTCCACCCAGGCCCCTACTTGCTTCTAGTAATAGGCGTTTCGATCTTCACTCTCGCGAAGAGAGCGACAGGCCATTGGCGACGGCCGCGCCTGCCGCAAAGCGGATAGGGCTACTGTTTCGATCCGCGCCCTCGCGAAGAGAGCGACCGGCATCGGCCTTGAGCCGGTTGCACAACGCGGCGTTTCGATCCGCGCCCTCGCGAAGAGAGCGACCGAGCGCTTCGGCGCATTGATCGGCTTCCTGATCGTTTCGATCCGCGCCCTCGCGAAGAGAGCGACGATCTTCGACCTCGATCCGCAAACGCTGTCCATGGTGTTTCGATCCGCGCCCTCGCGAAGAGAGCGACGCGGCAATCACCAACCTCACGCGCCGTTTCGTGGTGTTTCGATCCGCGCCCTCGCGAAGAGAGCGACACGACATCGTTAGCTGTACGACAGTCGGTAATTGGTTTCGATCCGCGCCCTCGCGAAGAGAGCGACAATCCAACGGGCATTTCTTTATCGTTATCTGGAATGTTTCGATCCGCGCCCTCGCGAAGAGAGCGACCCGAGGCGACTCGGACAGCTACTAGCTCTTTCCAGTTTCGATCCGCGCCCTCGCGAAGAGAGCGACAAAAGATCGATGATGTCGCCCTGGGCCTGGAGCGGTTTCGATCCGCGCCCTCGCGAAGAGAGCGACCCGGCGTCCATCGGCTTTGAGAGGACGAGCAAGTGTTTCGATCCGCGCCCTCGCGAAGAGAGCGACTACGACCCGACGTATTCGCTACCGACCCTGAAAGTTTCGATCCGCGCCCTCGCGAAGAGAGCGACTAGCCAGTCGTCGAGTTGCGGCCACAGCACGTAATGGTTTCGATCCGCGCCCTCGCGAAGAGAGCGACGATCTTCGACCTCGATCCGCAAACGCTGTCCATGGTGTTTCGATCCGCGCCCTCGCGAAGAGAGCGACCGCGGCTCGCAAATCCGCATTGTTGATCTTCGTTTGTTTCGATCCGCGCCCTCGCGAAGAGAGCGACGGGTCGCATAAGTCTTGGGCGCGAGGTAATCACGGTTTCGATCCGCGCCCTCGCGAAGAGAGCGACTTAGCAACAAGGTCCGGCAAGTCGGGGTATTTGTGTTTCGATCCGCGCCCTCGCGAAGAGAGCGACCGCGGCTCGCAAATCCGCATTGTTGATCTTCGTTTGTTTCGATCCGCGCCCTCGCGAAGAGAGCGACGCCACCTGTGGCACTTGAAGACGTGTTCTGTGTTGTTTCGATCCGCGCCCTCGCGAAGAGAGCGACGGGTCGCATAAGTCTTGGGCGCGAGGTAATCACGGTTTCGATCCGCGCCCTCGCGAAGAGAGCGACTCGCGATCGGGTCGAGCCTGATCTCTTCCAGAAAGTTTCGATCCGCGCCCTCGCGAAGAGAGCGACAATTGGCCGTCATGACATTTACGGCGCTATTCGTCAGTTTCGATCCGCGCCCTCGCGAAGAGAGCGACCAGCTGTCGGGCGCACGCCAGTCGCGATTGAAGGCGTTTCGATCCGCGCCCTCGCGAAGAGAGCGACCGGTCAGCGTGCGCTGCTCGCGATCGACCGGAGGTTTCGATCCGCGCCCTCGCGAAGAGAGCGACTCTCCAACCACCGCCGAGCGGCTCCAAACAAATCAGTTTCGATCCGCGCCCTCGCGAAGAGAGCGACGACCGACGGCAGCGCGCATATCCTCGGCTTCTCGCAGTTTCGATCCGCGCCCTCGCGAAGAGAGCGACGCGTCGCGATGCGCAAGCATCGTTTCCGATGCGGATGTTTCGATCCGCGCCCTCGCGAAGAGAGCGACCGGCGAGGTGATGCGCCAACTCGGCCACCGCACGGTTTCGATCCGCGCCCTCGCGAAGAGAGCGACTCGCCTCGAAGCGAGGGCGGCGCGCGCCGAAAAAGTTTCGATCCGCGCCCTCGCGAAGAGAGCGACCCGCGACATCGGCAAGCTGCGCGGGCACCGATGTGTTTCGATCCGCGCCCTCGCGAAGAGAGCGACGAAAGGTCGGAAACGGCGCCCGCCGATGCGACTTGTTTCGATCCGCGCCCTCGCGAAGAGAGCGACATACATTTTGCTGCAACCCCGATCATTTGTTTGCAGGTTTCGATCCGCGCCCTCGCGAAGAGAGCGACTCCGTTTCCAGCGCGCAATTTCCGCCGAAAATATGTTTCGATCCGCGCCCTCGCGAAGAGAGCGACTACGATGACGCGCGCACGGCTGATGTAGCAGTGACCGTTTCGATCCGCGCCCTCGCGAAGAGAGCGACATTGACGAACGGAATCGCATAGATGTTTGGGTAATCGTTTCGATCCGCGCCCTCGCGAAGAGAGCGACCACGGGTCCTTAAGCTGTTGCAAGTTGGCTAACGTGTTTCGATCCGCGCCCTCGCGAAGAGAGCGACACGTCCCACAGCGGCCCGCGATCGACGGTATCGAAGTTTCGATCCGCGCCCTCGCGAAGAGAGCGACATTCGCAAAGCCGCCCGCTCCCGCCGTATCAAATGGTTTCGATCCGCGCCCTCGCGAAGAGAGCGACACGATCGAGACTGCGGACTCATTGGTCGATTACGTGTTTCGATCCGCGCCCTCGCGAAGAGAGCGACATGCCTGGACGAACCCTGCGAAGCCGCGCATGTGCGTTTCGATCCGCGCCCTCGCGAAGAGAGCGACAACGACCGCACTGCACATGCGACATTTGCTATTGTTTCGATCCGCGCCCTCGCGAAGAGAGCGACGCGTAGGAATAATTTATGTCAACAACTCCTAAGTGTTTCGATCCGCGCCCTCGCGAAGAGAGCGACCCACGCGTCGGTAAACGGCGGCGAGGCTATCGCGTTTCGATCCGCGCCCTCGCGAAGAGAGCGACCATATTTGCGAATAGCGAGTTCGCTTGATTTTCATTGTTTCGATCCGCGCCCTCGCGAAGAGAGCGACAATATCGAAGCCGCCGTGCTGACGCTGCGCAATGACGTTTCGATCCGCGCCCTCGCGAAGAGAGCGACGCGGAACACCAGCGTGCCGTTCGCCACATTAAGCTTGTTTCGATCCGCGCCCTCGCGAAGAGAGCGACCTGCTGTTCAAGATCGATCCGTTCGTGATGCTGGTTTCGATCCGCGCCCTCGCGAAGAGAGCGACAGGGGCTTCCGATGACCATCAATCCGAAATGGGGTTTCGATCCGCGCCCTCGCGAAGAGAGCGACAGCGTTTCGCCATTGAGCGTATCGACCGCGCGATTGTTTCGATCCGCGCCCTCGCGAAGAGAGCGACGCGTCGGGCCGAACGGGTCCGCAAGCGCGTTGCTGTTTCGATCCGCGCCCTCGCGAAGAGAGCGACGCTTTTTTCGTGATCAGGTCATCGGTCACCATCGATTGTTTCGATCCGCGCCCTCGCGAAGAGAGCGACGCCCCGGCGAGGTGCGCGACGGTCAACCGCTAATCGTTTCGATCCGCGCCCTCGCGAAGAGAGCGACTCTGCCAGTAGCGCGTGCCGGTATCGGCGTTGACGTTTCGATCCGCGCCCTCGCGAAGAGAGCGACGATTTTTCCGGCGTTGCCGCTGATCACCTATCCGGTGTTTCGATCCGCGCCCTCGCGAAGAGAGCGACTTATTCGCCGCAATTTTTCCTCCACCAGAAAGAGGTTTCGATCCGCGCCCTCGCGAAGAGAGCGACGGCCCTGCGTCGGCCCCGACGCGACCTTCTGGAACGGTTTCGATCCGCGCCCTCGCGAAGAGAGCGACCGTTCGACAGCGGATACGGCAAGGTCTTGCTGGTGTTTCGATCCGCGCCCTCGCGAAGAGAGCGACTGGTCTCGCCGAGTATCACCGTGATATTGCGCATGTTTCGATCCGCGCCCTCGCGAAGAGAGCGACCCGGCCTGCCGCATCCAGGTCGCCCAGGTGTGACGGTTTCGATCCGCGCCCTCGCGAAGAGAGCGACCGGCGGCCTGCAGCGCGCCATTGGACTGATAGGAGTTTCGATCCGCGCCCTCGCGAAGAGAGCGACAACCAGCCGGCGCCGGCACAATGAGACGTTGCGGGTTTCGATCCGCGCCCTCGCGAAGAGAGCGACGTTGCCGCGCAATGCTATCAGGCGCTGCTCAACCTGTTTCGATCCGCGCCCTCGCGAAGAGAGCGACCGGCAATACGCGCTAAGACTTTGATCTCACAGACTGTTTCGATCCGCGCCCTCGCGAAGAGAGCGACTTATAGTTGTTGCCATCCAGCGTGACTTGTTGCTGTTTCGATCCGCGCCCTCGCGAAGAGAGCGACCGTTCTTCGATCCAATCATCATGCGTCGGGCATGGTTTCGATCCGCGCCCTCGCGAAGAGAGCGACCCGAGCGCTCCAGACACCCGGCCGCCCCGCACACGTTTCGATCCGCGCCCTCGCGAAGAGAGCGACACGCTTCCGGCACGCAGACAGCCACAATCAACACGTTTCGATCCGCGCCCTCGCGAAGAGAGCGACGAGATCCCGATCTACGCCATCGCCGGCGACGACCATGTTTCGATCCGCGCCCTCGCGAAGAGAGCGACGATTACCTCGATCGCGCCGCCTGTGTAAATTACTGGAGGGGTTTCGATCCGCGCCCTCGCGAAGAGAGCGACCCGCCGATGGTCGAGTCGTAAGTGGTCGAGTTATTGTTTCGATCCGCGCCCTCGCGAAGAGAGCGACCCTTTGTTGATAACGCCATAGTCGGTCAAGGAAAAGAGGAACGGCGGCGCGAACCTCTCCCGCGCACGCCTGGTCCTCCACCGGTTTGCGAGCGAGGTTAAAAAATATCTTTACGATATCAAACAGCTATGGGCGGCGCGAACCCGCCGGGAAAATACGGCACCCTTGCGGTTCGCGCAACGGCTCCGGCTCCGCCGTCATACGATCAGCGGACCGCCCAAATCGACGGTCGCCTTGGCGCCGACATGCTCGACGCGGCGGCGCCAGTTCGACCCAAGGTAATAGTAGCGCAGGCTATCCTGCTTCGGATCGATAAGGTTTTCCAGCCGCGCTTTGAGCATCGCCCATTGCGCCGGATCGACCTCGATCTCGAACACGGAGAACTGGACGCGCTGGCCGTAATCCTGGCAGGCCCTCGCGACGCGGCGCAGCCGCCGCGCTCCGCCCGGCTCTGTCAGCCCCACGTCATAGGTCACCAGCACCAGCATCTGCCCGCTCCGCTATTTCCAGAACCACGGCGGGTAAGCGTCGAGGTCGCCGCGCAAATGGCGCGCCAGAAGTTGCGCCTGCAGATAAGGCACAAGGCCGAGCGGAGCGGTCTCGTCGATAAAGGGATGCCGGCGCTCTTCCTTTTTTCGGTCCTGCCATGCGGTCAGCACGGTTTTCCGGCCGACTTCGGAGAGCAGAACCGCGCCGCCGTCGCGGGTCTCGAAGTCGCTGCTGCGCAACTGCCGGCGATTGATCAGCGACAGCGCCAGCCGGTCGGCGAGCGCCGGCCGCAACTCCTCCATCAGGTCGAGCGCGAGGCTTGGCCGGCCGGGCCGGTCGCGATGTAGGAAACCCACCGCGGGATCGAGGCCGACGCTTTCGGCGGCGCTGCGGCAATCGTGCGTCAGCAGCGTATAGAGGAACGACAGCAGCGCGTTGACCGGATCGAGCGGCGGGCGGCGGCTGCGTCCGTTGAAGCGGATATCCGGGTCGGCAGCGCGGATCAGGTGCGCGAATACGGCGAAGTAGCCATAGGCCGCTTCGCCTTCCGCACCGCGCAGGGCATCGGCGCCGTCGTTGCCGATGGCGACTCGGCGCAGGATGCGCTCCTGGCGGTCGATCGTCGCCTGGACGGCAGCGCGGTCCTCCGCGGTCATCTCGTCGCCGTGATCGCGCAGCGCGCGCTGCAGCACGGCGCGCTGATTGGCGATCTTGGCCGAGACTATGCTGCGCACGATCTCATCCGGCCGGTCGGAGGCGCGATATTGCGCGCGCCGCAGCAGCACATTGCCGCTGACCGGCCCCTCGACCCGCGCCTCGAAACGCCCTTGGCGGTTGAGCAGCACCAGCGTAATGCCGGCGCGCGCCAGGGCTCCGATTAAAGGCGGTGATACGAAGATGCCGCCGAACACCACCACCGCGCCGAGCATGTGCAGCGGCACGCGGCCGCGTTCGGCGCCGTCCACCTCGGCGACCAGATTCTCGCCGTCCTTGCGCAGGCTGGCGCCTTCCGTCGTAACATAGAGCGTGTTGAGCAGCTTTTTCACGACCGCGTCGGAGGGACGGCCGCCGGCTCCGGTTGGGTTTGGGCGGCCGGGTCGGGCCCAAGCGCGGCGGCGAGCGCCCGCTGCCGGAAGCCGAGCGCCGATTTCGCCATCGCCTTCGGCCGGCAAAGCTCGAGCAACGAGCAGGCGCGGCAGCGGCTGGCCTTGTACTCTGCGGGCGGCGTGCGGCCTTCGGCGACCAGCGCGGCGAACGCGGCGGCGGTGTCCTCGGTGAGCTTACGCAATTCGGTATCAAAGGGGACGAGAACGCGGCGCTTCGTCTCGCCGTAAAACAGCGCCCCTTCCGGCACGGCTCGGCTGGTCATCTCTTCGAGGCAGAGCGCCTGGGCGCAGAGCTGAACTTCGTCCGCCCTATGAAGCTTCGGCTTCCCGCGCTTGTACTCGATTGGGAATGCCGTCTCGCCATCCGACCCGGCGCGAAATTCGACCACATCGGCCACGCCGGCAAGGTTCAGCCGGCAGCAAGCCAGCGGCAGCGCGGTGACGCGGCGCACGCCTCGGCTTTTCCGTGCCCCGGCCTCGTGCGCCACCTCATGCAGCACCCGGCCCTCGGCGGTGAGCCGGTTCTCCTCCCACAGCCGTTCGACATGAATCAGCGCTGCTTGTCTCAGACAGTAGACGGCGTGTTGAAGCGCACTGATGGGAACAGGTCCAAAGTTGCTTGACATTTCTGTTGATCTAATTGCCTCGGTAGCGAGCTTCGCAACATCCCACACGCAGAACCTCTTCAGTCGCCGTATCAGGCCCGGATCGAAATATTATTTAATTGGCGACAGTAGTGTCCTCTCGATTTTGATAGTCGAGAGGACGCTTTATATTCGGGATGTTCACACCCATTCGATGATCTCGATCCCCTCCGGCATTCTTTCGCGATCAATCTCGATTTTGTAGTCAGCGAATTCCCGCGACGGCGGCAGGTTGTCAAGACGATGGTCAATTTTTCGAAATTCGCCATCGACATTGCGACCGACCTTCACCCGATCAAATAACACATGGGCGGGAGCATTGCCGAGCGGATTTGCATGTCTGAAGGCGATCGCCTTGCGCATCGCCATCTCGCCGCGCGCAGCCGATCGGTCATGTTCGAACATCGACGCGAGCGCCTCGCGCAACGTCTCGAGATCGGCGTCAGAGAAACCGGTGCGTTCGGCGAGCTTGGCCGAGATAAAACCATGGGATCGATAGAGCCCGTAAGGCACGATATATTTTCGTCCCATCGTGCGATTTTCAGTCCGGTCATTTCCGTCTTCCTGACCGTCCGCACGCTGCTTCTTTTCGGCCTCGTTGGTGGCGGCCATGCGGGTGATGGAAATCTCCTGCGGTACGATCGGTTCGACCGATTGGCCAAAGGTCATCTGCACCGGGCCGCGCACCTGGCCTGCATTGATGCCAGTCGACATCACCGCACCGAACGTGCGCACGTCGAAGAAATTCTCACACATAAAATCGCGCAAACTCTTGGCCTCGTCGTCATTCTTCGGGTTGAGCTTGCTATCCTTCGCCGCCTTCTCGTCGCCCAACCGGACCTTCAGGTAGGCCTTGCGATGTTGCTCGTTGAGAATCGCGCCCTCCTGCACATAGATATTGAAGCCGGCCGCGCCGTTCTTCGCGAACTCGATGTAGTTGCGAACCTTCCGTTTGAGACTTACATCGGAGACGAGGCCGTGGTTGGTCTCCGGATCGAGCCGCGGCAGATTGCCGGCGTCGGGATCGCCATTGGGATTGCCTCTCAGCACATCGAACAGCAGAACGAAATCATAGCGGTTGGCGAGCGCGGTCATTGATCAAGCTCCCTGATTGGCCGGTTCGGTCTTCTTCGATTTGAAAAAATCATTGCGCTGGTGGTAATAGCCGAGACCGAATAACGCCTGCTCCGGCGCCGACAAGGAGGCCGGAAACGGCTCATCGCCGGGAGCCATCTGCTCCATAATGCCGCCGATAGTTCGTTCGAGCACGATGCGGAAAGCCGGCGCCTGCTTGCCGACCTTGGAGAGATGATTGGCCGAGCCCTTTTCGAGTAAGGCGAATACCTTGCGCGGTTGCGCCGATGCTGCGCCGTAGAACTTGTCCTTGATCGTGGCATTGACCTTGTCGCCAAGTGCGGCGGTTTGTGCACGCTCGTAGGCGGCGAATAATCGTCCTAACAGATAACCCTTGTTGGTGTTCTCCGGGTCCAGGGACACGGGAGCCTCCCTCCTAAAGTTTCGAATGATGAGCGCCTTGAGGATCGCAACGCGCAGGGCGTTGATTTCGCCGTCCGCACGTATGCGCATAAGCACAGTCGCGAGCAATGTCTGCGGATAGGCCGTTCCGGTCAGGATTGCGCGTATCCACTCGCCGGCAAGATTGCGGGGCACGTTCTCGCGTTTGCGCAGCACCGCCAGTTCGGCGAGATACTTCCACAAGGCGGGATGGCCATCGCGCGGCGGCGGGTCGATCCGCATCTCGGCAACGAAGCGCTGATAATTCCTCGCCAGCACACCGAAGTCGCTGTCAAACCAGAAGCGAATTGAAATCCGTGCGGCGTTGGGCGCAAGACCGAGAACGTGAAAGCCCACGCCGTGCGAAAGTTCGGGCGCGACCCTATCCAGCAGTTCTCCATTGCGGATGCGCGCAAGGATATCCCCGACCTTGCGCGTCTCGATCGCCTCATCGACCTCCTCGAACATGGCGACGAATGCATTCTCTGCTTCTTCTACCGCGTCAGCGTTTGAAGCGATGGCCCAAAACACCGTCGATGCGTCGCCGATCTGGATGCGGTTGCGGCTGCCCTTAGCGAGAAAGGTATTAAGGGCAGTTGTGTATCGGAAGGCTGTGGCCTCCGAGATCGGAGCGTTGTCGCCCTGATCATGCTCGTAGGAGCAAAAAGACTCCTTATTGAACGCCACGATGGATCCGCCCGCTGACTGGCCGCCCCAAACACCCCTTATCGAAGGGTGTAGCCGCGCGATCGGAGCGTCTTCACCAGTAACTAGGCAAGCAGCAGCTTGCAGGTCGCCAGTGAAACTTAGCTTTTCCCACAACACCTTGGCGGCAGAACGATCATGCAGACAGATGTTGTCCCGCCTATCGCTTTCGAGGGTAAAAACAACATTCTGATCCTTTAAATCATCGGACCATCCGGGCGCGGCGAATTGGTCTTTCGTCCACATCCTTAGAAATAACAGCAGTGCTTTCAACCCAGGATCGACTTCGTTTGCGAGAGCTTCCTCATGGCGCCGGACAAATGCGGCATGCTCTTCGGTAGTGCGCTTGCCCACTCCGGAGGTGATCCCAAGCACATACGAAGTTTTGTCCCAAAGAAAATTCGGCGCGATACCAGACGCGCGCTTTATTCTCTGAGGCACCTGCATGACGTGCGGAGACTTCCTCTTGCCGTCTCCGGTCCGCAAATCGATGACGTAGGCGACGGTACCATCGTCGTTTAGCGAAATAACGAAACCAATCTTCTCGGAAGAATAACCAAATGGCGTCGCACTTTCGAACCGCTCATAAGCTTTCACCAGCGACGCAAGGATACTCATCGCCGAATCTCAGGGGAATCCGGGGCGGGGACGTGCACGACGCCGTGGTCAAGCTGCGCGCGAAACAAGAGCGATGGCTTACCATTAGCCCCGTGATCGATGTCCCACAGCATGAAACCAAGATCGCGTGTCTCATCGAGCGCCGGCGGCAAGGCGGCACCGGCTGGGATCAACTCGAATTTTGCCGCAAATTCGCGGGTGCCAAGGCAGGGCTGATGAAAGCACTGGCCGCGCGCAGCGCGGCGATTGAAGATGTCGAGATGCTTGCCGTCGGTCTCCTCGGCGTCGGCCTTCGGGGTGCGTTCGAAATGCGCCTCGATGATATAAGCGACATCGACCAAGACGGTGGAGGCGCGCTGCTGGCGGTCCTCGTCGACAACCACATGCAAACGCGCAAGGTTGCCGCGGTTCATCGCGGTCTTGATCTTGCTCACCGGTGCCTTGCTGCCAACTTCATTGCGCCGGATCGACTGAAAACGGATCGGCTTAAGCACGTGTATCCGATCGATCAGCCAGCGGATCGCCGGCTTCCAGTGAATCGCCTCCAGGATGCCGCGAGCGGCTGACGGCGTCATGACGTCGTAACTCACGCGCTCGACCTTCATTTCCGGTCGCGTGAAGCAAGCATGATCGCCCCAAACTCTTAGGCGCACTCCGTACACCGCCACCTCCCCGTGCAACAGAACATAAGAGGAACATAAAACCGTTCACCACACAAGCCCCTCAGCCGAAAGATACTCGGCGTCTTCCCAAACGAGCCCTACATTCTCGTGATAAAGCTCATTGCTGAGCAGGACTGCGAACTGCTCACCGCGCAGTTCTCGGTTCGCGAACGCGACACGGCCGCAGTCGATCATCCGTTGCCGCGCCTTACGCGGGACCTGCACGATATACGGCTGCAGTTCACGCGCGATCCCGCCTGAAGGGATGCCGGCGATCGACAGCTTATTGACCGCTCCGCGCGCTGTCTCATCACGCGCGACTATGATTGGTACCATGCCGCTTTCGATCATGCGAAAATTCTCGGCAACTGAGCGATAAGAAAAATCCGCAATTCCGCCGCCGATGCGGAATTCGTCGAGGATGCGGTGCTGATCCAGCGCGACATCCATTCGCCAATACACCTCGCCGAAGAAATCCTCGATGGCGGCTGGTGAGAACAAATTCGTATGTCGGTCCATCATTCGGTCCATGTCACCCGACAGGCTCTTGATCTCCGGCGGTGGCGGATAGTCGGGCGCACGAAAGATCGTCAGCAAGCTGTCATCGGGCAGTCTCTTGCCCTCTCTGTTCACGCGCCCGGCGGCTTGCGCGATCTGATCGAGACCCGCCTGGGCGCGCCAGCCTTGCGGAAAATCGACATCGACGCCGGCCTCGATCAACGAGGTTGCGATCAGGCGACAAGGAGCTTCTGCTTCAAGAGCTTTCCGCACCCTTTCGAGAATCTGTCGGCGATGCGCCGAATATTGCCGCGTTGTCAGGTGAACGAGGCCGTCGATTCCGGCTGCATCCGCAGCACGATACAGGGCGAGCGCATGCTTGCGGCTGTTGACGATGATCAGGCCTCGCTCCGTCGACCGGAGCGCGTCCACAAGCGATGTATTGCTCATATCTTCGCCGTTCACCAGACGGACCCGCTGGAGCTTCTCGACCAAACCATGTGGGTCAGGCGCCAGTTCGCGTTCGGGCGAAAGCTCGAAGCCGTCCTTGAACTTCGGCGCTCCGAGCGCCGGCTGAGTGGCCGTACAGAGTACGACGCTGCAGCCGTAGTTACGGACCAGCTCGTCGAGGGCCGCAACGCAGGGACGGAGCAACTTCAGCGGGATGGTTTGAGCTTCATCGAGAATGATGACCGCGTTGGTCAGGTTGTGCAGCTTGCGGCAGCGTGACGTGCGGTTTGCGAACAGGCTTTCGAACAGCTGCACATTGGTGGTCACGACGATCGGGGCGGCCCAATCCTCCATGGCGAGCCGCATCTTCTCGCCGGCCTCGCGTTCACCCTCTTGATTTGGTGGCTTACGATCCTGGCGCTCGTCCTCGATCGCGGCATGGTGTTCGAGCACAACGTCTCTGCCGAGCACGTGATGAAAGATCTCTGCTGTTTGGTCTATGATGGATGTGAAAGGTATCCCATACACGATTCGGTGCATGCCGTGGGTCTTTGCGTGATCGAGCGCGAACCCCAGCGAGGCGAGCGTTTTTCCGCCTCCCGTCGGCACGTTCAGCGTAAAGAGGCCGCGCGGTAGCGCGGCTTTGCCGCGGACATGGGAGAGAATATCGGCCCGCAGGCGATTGAGCGCGCTGTCGGCAGCGTCCGCCTGGGTCTTTTCCATGTGCGAGTTGAAGCGCACGATGAGACCATCAATGATGGTCCGTAGCCCAGGCCAATCGCGGTCGGGGCTTTTTCCTTCGGCTTCCAGATAGAACCGCTCCGTATCGCGAAAATCTGCATCGACTAAACATGAGAACACCATCCGGCCGAACATCGACAACTGGAAAGCCAAGCTTTGTTTGTTCTCTTTGCCTTCACGCCATTTGAAGCCAGCCGGCATAAGCCCTTCCGCCGCCAGCGCAAGCTCGCTGCGCCAGGAAGGATCGAGCGCCGGAAGCTCTTTCTTAAGCCGATCGCTCAATGACGGCTGCCCGAGCCAATCGGACAATCCCGAGTGATGGCCGGCGATGCAGTAGGCACCTAACAGCGCCGCGATCCGATCTGCGCCGCTCTTCGCGGCAAGCGTGAGTATCTGGCAGGCACCCGCCGTGGCGTGGTCCGGGCTTTGGCCTCGACCGGCGATGTAATCCTGAAATGCGCGGCTGTATTTGCCGAGATCATGGAGTATGCCGACAAGGGCACCGAGGCGCGCAGCGTCGAATTTCTGCGCTCGCTCCGCAGTTAGATCAGAGACGGCGCCAAGATGCTCCGGCAGCGATTGCCACTTTCCTTGCTCCTTTCCTTGCAGCGAATGCGCAAAAAACATGTACTTCCCATTTGCTGGCATGGCTTCCACATCTAGTTCACCTAGCTGTGTCAATGAGTATTTGCCAGTCTCGGTTTTGCGAGGTTGGCGGAAACAGATGTCCAGATTGGAAGGGCGCACGGTAGGCGTGGCTATAAACGCCTTGAGGGATACCTGTTGATAACCTGCGAGCCGCGCAAGGGGCCGGTGGTACCATGCGTCCATGATCGAACAGCCGCGTCCGGCCGCGAGCACCGACGAACACGGCTATCTCCTTTCCGTTGAGGAAGCGGCAGACCGATATGCCGCTGCCGGTCATCCCCGGACCATTCGCGCCATCCAGAAATACTGCCGACGCGGCGACATCGAGTCGCAGAAGGTCGAAACCACCTATGGCGAACGCTATCTGATCACGCCCGCGTCGATCGACCGCCACATCGCGATGATTATTGAAAGGAGCCAAGCGTCCGGCCGCGAACAGCCGCCGCCGGCCGCGTCCGTTCGTGCGACGGAAGTCAGCCCAGTCCCGCCAATCGAATCGGCGGCGTCCGGCCGCGAACAGCCGCGTCCGGACGTGACCGAATTTCGCGACCGCTACATCGGGCACTTGGAGGAGGAGAACACGTTTCTGCGCGAGCAGAACACCGTCCTGCTGGAGCGCGTCAAGGAAACCAACATCCTGACCGGACGCCTGCAGGAAATGCTCACCCCGTTGCTCGCCGCGTCCGATCGACCGGCAAAGGGTCCAGTCCACGAGTTCCGGCGATTCCGGCTCTCCACAGCAGGAGTAGGGGACTGGCCAGGTCATCGACCTTCCGCACCGTATAATGGTGTCATGGAGTACCACCAGGAGCGCCACATCGGCGACATCCTCAGGGATCGTAATATCATTCTGCGCGGCGCCGACGCCGCCACCCGCGGCGGCTTCACCCAGGTTCCCAACTTCCTGCTCAAATCGAAGCACCTCAGCGCCGGCGACAAGCTCGCCTTCGCCATGCTGCTCAGCTACGCGTGGCAGAACGACTATTGCTATCCGGGCCAGAAGCGGCTCGCCGAGGACATGGGCCTGCACGAGACCAACGTGCGCAAGCACCTCAAGGCGCTGGAGACGAACGGCCTGCTCAGCATCACCCGGCGCGGCCAGGGCAAGACCAATGTCTACACCCTCAACCTCAAACCCAGGAAGCTTTAGCCCGACCCAGACCGAGCGTTTTCGCTCGGTCTTGAACGAGCGAAATCGGCGGTTCTGGAGCGAGCGTTTTCGCTCGCTCCTCCATTAATGAAACCCATTCAATGATATTCAAAGAAAAAGACCCAGAAACAAAATGCAATTTTTCAATGAAGGAGGCCGGCTTGACAAATTCCATCGGCATGGTGCGCACAACGTGGTGATGCTCAACCCCGCCTTATGCCCCGCCTTTAGGGTAAGGCGGGGTCGGCGTTCAACACGTGGCGCGATGACACGCTATGACGGGTCGCGCGCGTCGGGCTACCCGCCCGACTGCGTGTCTTTTCGGCACCGCGCTGGCGCGCTTGGAGCTAACGCTCCATGCCGACACGCAGTCGGGCGGGTGTACCAAACCCAAGCAACAGTAAGGGCAGGGGATAGCGGATACGAAGGGACAGCAGCGCCGACGCGCGCGACCCTATGACAGGGACACGGCGGCCCGCGGCCTGTGCTCTCGATTGCGGGGAGCAATCGCGCTCGATCGTGGGCGATCGAGCGAACCAGGTCTTTGCCGAAATCGAGTTTTTGGCTTTTTGCCATTTCGGATTTTGCAAAAATTGGATTTCGGCAAAATCGATTTTTCGATTTTTCGGATTCGCAAATTCGGCAAATCGAAAACGCCGAAAAACGCCTCAACAGAGCCAAGAAATGCGGGGTCGCCTTTTCTTGGCTCTGTTGAGCGATATTTTTCGCTTCGCACAACATTCTTTTTCCGAAACGATTTGGGGGAGTTGTCAATGTCGGTTGCGCCCGGTCGCCATGTTATACTTCGCGCATGACCAAATTGCTTGAAGACGCGATCCACCGTCTGCGCCAGTTGCCCGAATTGATGCAGGACAGCGCCGCCCGCGCCGTGATCCACCAATTGGAGGAAGAACCCGAGCCCGGCGACCGCGAAGCCCTCGCCGAGGGCTGGGACGAATACAAGCGCGGCGAGTTCGTGACCCTCGACCAACTGCGGCATGAAATGGGGCCTGGTGGTCGCTAGCCGCGCCAAGCGGCAGTTTCGACGCCTGCCGGCCGACGACCGCGACGCCATCGACGCCGCCTTTTCCGCGATGTGCGTCGATCCGTTTTCCGGCGATGTCAAACGCCTGCGCGGAACCGACGGGTGGCGGCGGCGAGTTGGCGACTGGCGCATTCTCTACAAATTGGACGAGCACAACAGAGTCATCGTCGTTACGGCCGTCACACGGCGCGGCTCGAATACCTATTGAGCCGGAATGGTAAGATTGCCCGCAGCCCATCCCCCACGCGCTCCGGCACCCGATGCTCGGGTCCCGGTTGTGTGGAGGATCAAACATGGATACCGCGCGCATCCGCGCCCTCAACGACGCGTTCCGTCAATCGTTCACCGGCGGCAAGCTGCTGCTCACCGTCGGCGTCAGCGCGCTGCCGGATGCCGACAAGGCCGCCGTGCTCGATAAAGTGAGAACGTTCGACGCCTTCGATGCCGACAACGACCCGCATCGCGAGCACGACTTCGTCGTCGTCGAGCACGGCGGCGAACGGTATTTCGGCAAAATCGATTATTACGCGCCCGATCTCTGCACCGGCTCGGAACGGCCGGACGATCAAGAAGCCACCGTCCGCGTGCTCACGATCATGCGCGCCGACGAATACTGACCCCCAACTCCGGGGGTTTATTTTTGCATTCGTTTTTTTGATTGGCCTCTTTGGCGGCCCGGCCTGCGGCCGTCACGCCCTACCGCGCGGCGCACGGTGCCGCGCGCCCGAGCCCGCCGGACGGGTCTCTGCCCTTCCGGGTCACGGTCGTTGCCGCTTCGTCCCCTCTCGATCCCGGCAAACACACGCTGGCACGGTGCTCGCTCCGATCAAGGATGAACCTGCCGGCGGCGCGATGCGCCGTCCTTGACCGGCGCTGCGCGCCGTGCCGCGCCATCGTGCGGCCGGGACGGAAGAACGATCCATGGCCGAACCAAAGAACATGGCGAAGGAAGACCGAGCAAGCGGAACGGCCGGCGCAGTTTTCACCTTTCCGCCACGTCCATCGCACGCGCTACAATCAAAATGACCGCGGTCGCTTCACGATCGTGGTCGGAACGAGCCGGATTGTGAGCGGGGGGCTCGGCAGCCAAGCCACTGACGCACATTGGCGCGGCGCCATGTAGCCCCGGCGCGCCCTCCGGGAAGGGGCGCTGCCCGCACCACTCCCAAATTGCGGTGCGCACGGCACACCGGCTCCATTCCGCCCATGAGTCATTCACCACAGCCGATCTGTCTGGGCGCCCGCGTCTCGGGCGAGTCCGTCATGCTTGACGGCGACGAGCGCTGCCGCCACGTCTACGTCATCGGCCAGACCGGCACCGGCAAGAGCACCTTGCTGCTCAATCTGATCGCCCAGGACCTCGCGGCCGGCGCCGGCTTGGCTTTGCTCGACCCGCACGGCGATCTAGCCGAACTGGTATTGGCCCAGGTCCCGAAACACCGCGGCAACGATCTCGTTTACGTCAATCCGACCGACACCGAACGGCCGATCGGCTTCAATCCCCTCGCCCGCGTGCCCGAGCCGCTCAAGCCGATCGTCGCCGACGGCGTGGTCTCGGCCTTTCGTCACGTCTGGCCAGAAAGCTGGGGGCAACGGCTCGATTACATCCTGTCCAACGCCGTGCGCAGCCTGCTCGACGTGCCGGGCGGCACGCTGTTGATGCTGCCGCGCCTGCTCACCGACGAAGCCTTCCGCGTTCACGTCGTCGAGCATCACGTCACCGATCCCGTGGTGCGCGCGTTCTGGACCAACGAGTACGCACGTTACGGCGAAGGTTTCCGCACCGAGGCCATCTCCCCCATTCAGAACAAGGTCGGCAAAGTGCTGATGGAGCCGCGCCTGCGCAACATGCTGGCGCAACCGAAGAGCACCATCACTCCGCGCACGCTGATGGACCGCGGCGCCATCGTCGTCTGCAATCTCTCCAAGGGCGGGTTGGGCGAAAGCACCTCGCACCTGTTGGGTGCGTTGCTGGTCACGGCGTTTGCGCAAGCCGCATTGTCGCGGGCCGATTCGGCGGAAGCCGAGCGCCGCGTGTTTCATCTCTACGCCGACGAATTCCAATCATTCGCCACCGAAAGCTTCGCCCTCATCCTCTCCGAGGCGCGCAAGTACGCCTTGACCCTCACCATGGCGCATCAGTATCTCGACCAGCTGCCCGTTCGCTTGCGGGCCGCGGTGTTCGGCAATGTCGGCTCGATCGTCGCGCTGCGCACCGGCGCTGCGGACTCATCGTTAGTCTCCGAACAGATCGGCATCGAGAATTCCAGCGCACTGCTCGATCTTCCAAACGGCGAGGCTTGGGCGCGGTTGCTCTATCGCGGCGGTCCCACCTCGCCGCTGCGCCTCGACCTTTTCGCCCCTCCGCGTCCGCGCCGCGCCAGCGTGCACCGTCTGATCGAAACCAGCGCCGCCCGCTTCGGCCGGCCGCGTGCTACGGTAGAGAGCCGCATCACCAAATTTCTCCAGGGTTGAAAAATGTTGTGCACAGCGTGCGCAATTTATTGACTCGCACCGCCAGTTGTCCCGAATTTCTACTTTCGGTACTCGGGAGAGCGGCAATGCGCGTCACCATCGAACATCGCGAAACCACCACCGGCGTGCTCGGCAACCATAAGGATTGCTACCTCGACTGTCGCGTCGACTTCAACGAGGAAGAAAAGGCGATCATCAAACAGCGCGATCTTTACGACCTCGACATCACGATGCGGGCGGCAACCCCGGCGCCGACCAAAACGCAATTCTTCAGCACCAACATCATGCGCGTGATCGGGCGCTTTATGATGATCGCCGGCGTCATCTGGGGCATCGCCGGCGGCGGCACGCCGACCGGACTGCTGTTCTTTGTCGGCCTCGGCCTCGAAATCTACGGCTGGATTCGCACCCGCAGCGAGGACAAGCGCTTCGAGTTGGGCGAGCAGCAGATCACCGTCAAACAGCTGCTCAACAAACCGACCTTCACCGTCCACACCTTTGACCCCGCCGCCTCCAAAGGCCTGGAGCTGCAGGTCCGCGACCAGCTCAAATATCTCAAGGACGCCATCGCCAACAGCGCCGAACTGCCGGCCAAGCAGACCTTCGAGCTATGAAGATCGAAGATTGGCTGCGCTGGCCCACCAATTCCAGCGATCCGGCCCTAAACGCCGCCGTCGCGGTGATGCTGGTGATGGCTGCGATCGTGCTCGTTGTCGTCGGTGGCATATTCCTGCTGCCGGTCGTGCTCGTCATCGGCATCGCCAAGGGCGTTCACTGGTACGTCAACCGGCCGACGCCGACCGCCCAGCTCTACGCCGAGGCGCAGCAACGCACC
Organism: uncultured Alphaproteobacteria bacterium; assembly: GCA_963729965.1. Lineage (GTDB taxonomy): Bacteria > Pseudomonadota > Alphaproteobacteria > Rhizobiales > Xanthobacteraceae > BOG-931. Next base: position 923,724 of record CAVSPX010000001.1, on the reverse strand, counting down.
ATCGCGGCGAACTTCCCCGACCCGGAAGAATTCGTCGACGCCTACATCGATCGTTTCGTCGACGCCATCCGCGACGACCTGCCCGCCTACCACGTCTACCTGACGATGGTGCACATCGCCGACGCACTGTACCGGGAGGAAAATCTCAGCAATCCCCTGCCGCCGATCGCCGGCGCCAATGCCATCGAGGAAGGCCGTTATCGCGACCAACTGATCGCGCATCAGCGCAAGATCGCGGACGCGTCGCACACGCTCGAAGTCTTCAACGCCACGCTCGGCAAATGCTTTCTCGACTTCATTGCTGCCTTGCCGCCCATGGCCAAGCCAACGCCTAAGGAATTCGCCAAGTGCGGCGAGGTCGAGGCCTTCGCCACGTTTCCCCTCGTTGACGTGGTCTCCGAACCGGGCAACGCGGTCGCCTCGTTGATCTATCCGTTCTTCTCCGAAGCCGTCGACGAGCTTGGGCTGTTCACGCCGCTACGGACCACCATCAACCGCAATTTCCACGAGACTTCCGCCGCCGACCGCCGCGGCGCCGGCGGCGACCTGATTCCGCCCGACGAGCACAAGGGCACGCCGCGCGAGATCGTCTCTGCCTACCTCGCCGGCACGCCGCTGGAGGCGCTGTTCCAGGCCCCGATCCCGTTCGCCTTCACCGACGCGCAGCGCTACGAGCACATGCACATCGTCGGCGGCTCCGGCCACGGCAAGACGCAGCTGTTGCAACGGCTCATCCTCGCCGACCTGGAACGCGAACAACCGCCCGCGCTCATCATCATCGACAGCCAGGGCGAGATGCTGCGCAAGATCGAACGGCTGCAGCTGTTCTCCGACAAACTCGCCGACAAACTCATCGTCATCGATCCCGAGGACGTGGAACACCCGCCGGCGCTGAACATGTTCGATGCCGGCAACGACCGTCTCGCCGGCTACGCCCGCGCGCACAAGGAACAGATCGAGGCCGGCGTCATCGAACTTTACAACTACATCTTCGCCGCCATCGCCGCGGAGATGACCAGCCGGCAGAGCACCGCGTTCACCTTCGTCACCCGGCTGATGCTGTCGATGCCGAACGCCACCATCCACACGTTGCGCGAATTGATGGAGGACCCGGCACAGACCATCGAGCAGAGCGCGTTCGCCGCCCAGATCGAGCGACTCGATGCGACCTCGCAGGCTTATTTCCGCAACCAGTTCTACACCCGCCGCTACGCCGACCTGCGCCAGCAGATCGCGCGGCGGCTCTACAGCGTCGTCAGCGTGCCGAGCTTCGACCGCATGTTCTCTTCCCCGGTCAACAAGCTCGACATGTTCGATGCCATGCAGAACGGCAAGGTGGTGCTGATAAACACCAGCAAGGCGCTGCTGAAATCCGACGCCTCGGCGCTGTTCGGCCGCTACATGATCGCGCTCACTATCAAGGCCGCGTTCGAGCGCGTCACCACCGCCGCCCGCAAACCCGCCTTCCTGTTCGTCGACGAGGCCGCCGAGTATTTCGACGACAACGTCGAAACGCTGCTGTCGCAGGCCCGCAAGTTCAATCTCGGCGTCGTGCTCGCCCACCAGCACCTCGACCAGCTGTCGACCGGGCTGCGCTCCTCCGTCGCCGCCAACACCTCGATCAAGCTCGCCGGCGGGGTGTCCGACAAGGACGCCCGCGCGCTTGCCGCCGACATGCGCACCGACGCCGACTTCATCACCGGCATGGCCAAGCACGCCCGGTCGACCGAGTTCGCCTGCTATGTCCGCAACTACACCGGCAACGCCGTGCGCCTGGACATTCCGTTCGGTGCCATGGAGCGGGCGCCGACCATGGCGGCCGCCGAACACCTCGCCCTCGTCGAACGTAATCGGCGGCGCTACGCGGTCGATCCCGCTCCGCCGCGGCTGGCCGCGAACGATCCCGGTCAGCCGACGCCGGGCCCGGCGGCCACCACCGAAACAGCGAACACACCACCGAGCCCAGCGAGCGCCGACGATTGGCGTTCCTAGCCGAACCACCGGCACGTTTCGAACTGCAACGAGGAGAGCAGCGATGAGCCTGGAGAAGATGCCGAACCGGCCCGGAGCCGAACGCAAGGCCGAATGGGAGAATTGTCCGCAATGCGGCGGCAGCGGCAAGACCTCCGGCAACGATCCGTGCGGCCGTTGCAAGGGCACCGGGAAAATCCCGAGCGCGCGTTGATTTCGGCAGCGGCTTGAACCGTCGTTCGCGCAGGCCGGTAGATTTGCTCTGCGCAAAAATTTGATCGGCGCCGCACCGCCGAACATGGTCGTGCGCACCACCGCATCGCTGCAGATGCGTTGCGGTTACGGCGCGAGTCAGCGTCGCTAATGGAGGTGTTCTCCAACGGAGAACACCTGATGACGATCAGCAAAGCTCTCTACAGTAGCCGCTCCGAAGAATGGCCGACGCCGCAGCAATTCTTCGAGGCCCTGCAGCGCGAATTCCGCTTCACGCTCGATCCCTGTGCCACGGAATCGAATGCCAAGTGCGGAAAGTTTTTCACTAAGCGGCACGACGGCCTGACACGCGATTGGGGTCGCCATCGCGTATTCTGCAATCCGCCCTACGGCCGCACCATGACCCTGTGGGCACGCAAGTGTTTCGAGGCCTCGCGCCGCGGCGCGCTGGTCGTGCTGCTCGCGCACGCCCGCACCGACACTCGCTGGTTCCACGATTGGGTCTACGGCAAGGCCGACGACATCCGCTTCGTGCGCGGCCGCCTGAAATTCGGCGACGGCCGCCAGTCGGCGCCGTTCCCGTCGCTCGTCGCCGTCTTTCGTCCGGCACGCGCCGGCAAGATCAAATAACAGCGCATGGTATCGTTCTAATATGGCCGCGAGCCCGCAACGCCGGCCGCGGTTCCGTCGTGCGTCGGAGCCGCCGGCTTTCCGCCTGACCGACGACGATGTCGAGATCGTCCGCCAACTCGCACGCCACCGTTTCCTGCGTTCAACTCACATCGCCGCTCTGGTCGGGCGCTCGCTCGACCGCATCAATGACCGACTGTCGCGGCTCTTTCACGCTGGCTATTTGGACCGGCCACGGGCGCAACTTGACTATTATCCCGCCGCCGGTTCGGCACCGATGGTGTATGCGCTTGCCGATCGCGGCGCGCGGCTGTTGATCGAGCGTGACGGCGTCGCCTTCGCCAACGTCGAATGGAGTCGCAAGAATCGCGAGGCCGGCCGCCCCTTCATCGAACACCAATTGGAGATCATGGATTTTTACGTCGCGTTGCAACGCTCCGCGCGCAACCGTCCGGGCCTGCGTTTCATCCACGCCGACGAACTCGCAGCCGGGTTTCCCGATCAAACCGTCAATCCGCACAACCCGTTCGGCCTGCACGCGCGCCTGACCCACGGCGGCATTGTGCACGAGGTCGGCGTCGTACCCGACTTGGCGTTCGGGCTCGCGTTCGCCGACGGCTCGCGCCGCTGCTTCCTGGTCGAGATCGACCGCGGCACCATGCCGGTGGTGCGCGCCGACATCACACAAACGAGTTTCGAGCGCAAGATGCGCGCCTACCTGACTGCGTATGCCGCCAAGCAGCACGAAAGGAGATTCGGCTGGAAGACCTTCCGCGTGCTCACAATCACTACCGACGACACGCGCAAGCAAACGATGCTGGACGCGCTCGCAAAAATCCGCGTGCCGCACAGCCCTGGGCCGGCGCTGTTCTGGTTTCTCCCGCGCAGTGAACTGATTGCCTTCGACCCGCTGGCGCAACCATGGCTAGATGGCACCGGTCGCAACGTCTCGCCTTTGTAGAAAGAGGCTTGCGTCGCACGAAATCTACCTCGCCGAGCCTGTCACGCACACCCACTTGACGAAAAGCAATCGGCATGTAGGCTTTCCGTAGTCTCCGCCAATTTTCCCGCGCGATCCGCGCTGGCAGGCATCAGGCCGTGCGTCCCTGGCGCCTGCCCACGCAGGACATCGCAACCGCTCGAAAGGAGACTTCCCAATGGCGGAGAGAGAACCACCGAAACAGCCGACGCACCGCGCCTATTCCGTCATCCGGCGCGAGGGCCAGGACGACTTCTGGCTCAACCTCGGACTTGTGTTCCCGCACAAGGACGGCAGCGGCTTCAACATCATGCTTCAAGCCCTGCCGCTCGACGGCAGAATTGTCTGTCGCGAAATATCCGATGATGACCAGGGCAGCGGCGAACAGCCGCCAGAATCGCGCAATCAATCGCGCACTCGCGGCAGCCGGTAAGCCTGCCATGCCGGAGAGCGTTATCCGAAGAGCCGCATGGTTCTACGACCTCCGATTCGCTCAACTGGCCGATGGTGGCTACCAGCTCTGCGTCGCGGAAACCACCGTCGACGAAGAGGTGGCGCAGTTGTTCTCTCGGGAAGTCTGCAACGAGCGTGTCGGAACAATCGACGAAGCGCTCGCCAAGCTCAAGCACATTCTGACCACAGCGGACTGACCGCCGGCAACCGTGAGCCCCGCCATGAGCGGGGCTCATCATTGCAAAAAGCCCATCGGCAAAGCTGCTGACCGCAAACCATAAATTGAATCGCGCTGCGGTACTGTAAACACCTAGCCGCGGCCTCCGCGACTCCCGCGGGCTTTCTAGCACTATATTCAAACAAACATGGCATTGACGGATATAGACACAACCCAAGCAGCTAACGTCCACCGGCGACATCGCCGTGCTTCTCTGACTTTCTTATCCACTGGCTCTTCTTTGAAAGTTCACGTCCTGCGTTATAGAGTTTCAGTATATGTTGCATATATTACGTAAGCGGCGTTTCCTTATTGGTACTCTTATCGGCATCATCTTTATTCCTCTTGCGGCAAATGCGCAGACCGCCGCCTCTGGCTCAGACGCCCAGTTCATCGCGCTCTTCGATCAGCTTATTCAACTCCTCGAAACCGAACTCCAGCAGCTCATCGCGCAGCACGCAGCTCTCGCAGGCACAAATGCAGGCGCGCAGTGTCCGCTTGCGCCCCACCCTTCCTCATCGTGTGCGGGCACGTGGTCTGCGATCACGGGCACCAACGGCTGTGCTACGGGGTGGCAATGTTCCGTTACCCTTCCAAGCTACGCGAACAGCACGCCTCCAACGCCATCCACCGCCGCGTCAACAATCACTGTCACCGGCCAAATTTCGAACACTCTTTTCTTGGCTTCGCCGACTTCCGGCCAGGCTCCGCTCACAGTCACTTTCACACCTGGCTCTTCGATCGGAACCTACGACGCGAACTTCGGCGACGGTTCAAGCGCATCGCTGCAGCAGGGCACGATATCGCACACGTACCAATCCGCTGGCACCTATACCGCCTCATTTGAAAGCGACGCGGCGTGCCTCCACTCGACGCCGTCGTGTGAGATCGCGCAGCAGTCGTATGGCACCGTCACCGTCACGGTCACAGCCAGCCAGACGCAATCCACCTCCATCCCCTTCTCCGCATCGCCGACTTCCGGCCAGGCTCCGCTCACAGTCACTTTCACACCTGGCTCTTCGATCGGAACCTACGACGCGAACTTCGGCGACGGTTCAAGCGCATCGCTGCAGCAGGGCACGATATCGCACACGTACCAATCCGCTGGCACCTATACCGCCTCATTTGAAAGCGACGCGGCGTGCCTCCACTCGACGCCGTCGTGTGAGATCGCGCAGCAGTCGTATGGCACCGTCACCGTCACGGTCACAGCCAGCCAGACGCAATCCACCTCCATCCCCTTCTCCGCATCGCCGACTTCCGGCCAGGCTCCGCTCACAGTCACTTTCACACCTGGCTCTTCGATCGGAACCTACGACGCGAACTTCGGCGACGGTTCAAGCGCATCGCTGCAGCAGGGCACGATATCGCACACGTACCAATCCGCTGGCACCTATACCGCCTCATTTGAAAGCGACGCGGCGTGCCTCCACTCGACGCCGTCGTGTGAGATCGCGCAGCAGTCGTATGGCACCGTCACCGTGAGTGCATCTGCTCCGCCTCCTGCAACTACAAACACAACTGGTTACAGCGGCCCTCCTTCGACTATGACGGTAATGTCTGAATGACGGGTTTCGTGTTACGAGCAACCGCCCTCGGATGGAGTTTCGCGACTTCTCAGGCCCTGATGCCCCCTCGACGCTTTTCGCGCCTACGGTGCCAGCGAGTTAAGTCCGGCGCGCTGAATCCAGATCCCACATTGCAGCTCCGTTAAGCTCCGCCCACTGTTATAGTCCCCTATTGTGCCCAACCTGGAGATGTGAAACATTAACCCGCTATCCTAGAGGAGTGGGCAATGGTGGATTTTCCCCGCGCCTTGATTGCAAGCGCCGTGATATGTATTGCCGCGATGGTCGGCTTCTTATTTTCCGGGGCGGCACTCATCTCAGACGGAGCCCGTGCACAAGACAAAGGGATTCCAACGGCCTCCACCTTGACAAACGCTGCAGTGCTCGTCGGGAAAACGCCCACGATGAGCGAGTTGGCAGCCAGTAAGGCAAACCTCAGTGCATTGGCTGCTAACCGTAGTCCTCTCCAACAACCCCGACATCGGCTCCCTAATGGCGGCCTAACCTCAGCGCCGAGTCCGCCAACACTCAACGCCTTGCCCACGGTTGCCATGCCGAACGTGGCCACTCAAAACCCAAGAACAGCCAGTCTAGTCTCCGCAACCATCAACGGCTTCGTTGGCATCTTCGAGGGCGATAATGCCCGCGTCAACGGCTTCGACCTGGAACCGCCCGATCAGGGTTTGGCGGTTAACAGTAACGTCGCCGCCGAAATCAACAACAATATCGTGCAGTTCTTCAACGCGAGCAGTGGCGCCGCGCTGACCGGTCCAATCGCCACCTCGACTTTCTTCCAAGCACCGAACGGCACCGGTCTGACCGATACACAAGTCTTCTACGATTCCAGCACGCAGCGCTGGTTCTTTACCGAGGTAATCTCCAACGCGCCGAGCTTTAATAGTGGTAGCGGGTCCATCGAGGACTTAGCGGTCGCGGTGAGCCAGACGAGCAGCGCAACGGGTACTTATTACATCTACCACATCAGGGCATTCAGCAACGATTTGTCGGGTTGCGGAGGCAACGACTGTTTCCCGGATTACCCAAAGGCCGGCTACGACGCCAATATCTTCATCATCGATGTCGACCTGTTCAATTCTGCGAACAACGGAAGCTTCGTGGCCGCCGCCGGTTACGCCCTGCCGAAGTCGTTGCTGGAGTCAGGCGCCGGCTTCACCTACAGCCGCCTGACGTTTCCCGGCGATTTCGTTGTGCAGCCGAGCGTGCCCGCGCCGGGCGAACCTTATGTCAGTTCTGCCAACGGCACGGAGTACCTGATGGAAGCGCGCAATATCAGTGATGGCTCGAACAACATCCGCATCTGGGCGATTTCCAACACCAACAATATCGTGAGCAATCCCGCTTCACTCCAGGAAAACGCGGTCGATGTTCCTGGTGAGTCTTATTCTCAAACGGTTCCCTCGGCACAACCCGACGTCATCGGCCCCTATTGCCAGTCGATAGGCGCCAGCTCGGCGCCGTCTCTCGATGGCGGGTATGGTGCATTTCAAGCGACGGTCCAAAAGGCCAGCGGCAGGTTGTATGGGGCATTGGCATTCGGCTCCCGAGACGGCAATGGGCTCAATCGCGACGTGATCGCCTGGTTTGTCCTAACCCCGACAGTTAATAGCAGTGGTATCCCCTCGGCTTCGATCTTCGGGCAGGGTTACTTGGTGCCGACCAACGGCTACAGCTTGTCGTATCCGGCGTTCGGGTTGAACAGTACCGGCGCAGGCGTGATGGGGTTTACCGAGACAAATCAGAGCGCTAGCGTGCCCGGCGGTTACCCGAGCGCCAGCTTCATCCAATTCACCGGAACGGCTTTCACTGGCGATATCCTTGTCACGGGCCAGGGCAATACCTCGGATGACGGCTTTACCGGCTGCCCGGGGGCTGGCCCCGGCCAAGTCGGCCGCTGGGGCGATTACGGTGCTGCCGTCGTGGATGCAGCCACTGGTTATTTTTACACCGGCAACGAGATGATTCCGAACCCATCGCAATACCCGCGTGGTCAAGGAGCCAACTGGGGTACCTTTATCACTCAGGTGAGCAGCCAGATTGCCAGCTCTTGTCCTCTCTCCGACACCCACGACTTCAACGGTGACTGCAAGAGCGACATCCTCTGGCGCGACATGTCTGGCGATGTCGGCCTGTGGCTGATGAACGGCACCCAAATTCTGCAAGGCGCCGCATTCAGTTCGGTCCCGCTCAACTGGGCGATTGTCGGCCAGCGCGACTTTAACGGCGACGGCAAGAGCGACATTCTCTGGCGCGACACCTCCGGCGATGTGGGGCTGTGGCTGATGAACGGAACTCAGATCGCACAGGGCGGCAGCTTTAGTTCCGTCCCGCTCAGTTGGTCAATTGTGGGCACCGGCGACTTTAACGGCGACGGCAAGAGCGACATTTTGTGGCGCGACACGGCCGGCGATGTCGGCATCTGGTTCATGAATGGTACGACGATTCAGCAGACAGCAACAGTGGGCAATATGCCAACCAACTGGATCGTTGTCGGGGCTGACATGAAAGGCGACATTTTCTGGCGTGACACGGTAAGCGGCGATGTGGGGATTTGGGTCATGGATGGCACCCAAATCGCACAGTCGGTGAACCTAGGTGCAGTCCCGCTGACGTGGACGATTGCCGGCGTTGGCGATTTTGACGCCAATGGCTCTGAAGACATCCTTTGGCGCGATACGGCGGGCGATGTCGGCCTGTGGCTAATGAATGGCATCACCGTCGAAGCGAGCGCGGTGCTTGGCAACGTGCCCACCAATTGGCAGATCGCTGAGACGGGCGATTTTAACGGCGATGGCAAAGCCGACATCCTCTGGGTGGATAGCGTTGGCGACGTGGGCGTCTGGTTTATGAGTGGCACCGCCATCTTGCAGGGCTACGCGTTCGGCAACGTCGGCACAAGCTGGAGCGTCCAGTCGCTCAACGCCGACTAACCGGCAACCCAACCGAAGCAACAAAGACTACTAAAAATAGCCGCTCCGGGAATTGAACCCGACGGCATTTTGTGGTGAGTATATGGGTGAGTTTTCGCGGCAAAAGCGCGCATGCGAAAGTAACGCAAATTCAATAGCTTATGTGCGGTGTTAGGTTCCCTTCCGCGCACCGCAGTCCGGTTTCATATTTGTTCTGGGCAGCACATAGTTAAACGATTTCAGAAGCTTACGGACTTTCGGGCGTCACATGGTTGCACATGGCAACCTGTGACAGTGAGTAGACCTGAGTATACGATCGAGTAGACCAGCACCCCGATATCGAGGCGGTATACTCACATGTTCACAGCTCTCGCCGTGCAAAATGCGAAGCCGCGTGAGAAACCCTATGTCCTGACCGACAGCATCGGCTTGCATCTCCTCGTGAAGCCCAGCGGCACCAAAGTGTGGCGGCTGCGCTACCGGTTTGGCGGCAAGCAAAACATGATTAGCCTCGGGTTGTACCCCGAAGTGTCACTCGCGACGGCCCGCGAAAAACGCGACCAGGCGCGCCGTTTGATCGTCGAAGGCAAAGACCCCTCGCAGCAGAAGAAGGACGACAAGCTCAAAGCGGCCATCGCCGCTCGCAACACGTTCGGCGCGGTGGCCCGGGAGGTTCTGGACGCGTTGCAGGAAGGCAACGCGGCCGAATCCACCATGGGCAAAAATCGCTGGCTCCTGGAAACCCTCGCGGCGCCGCTCGCTAACCGCCCTATCGCCGAGATCACCGCGGCCGAGGTCCTCGTTCTCCTGAAGAAGGTCGAGAAGAGCGGACGCAGAGAGACCGCCAAACGGCTCCGCGCGGCCGTCAGCAGGGTTTTCCGTTTTGGCGTCGCAACGTTGCGGGCGCCGACAGACCCCACCTATGCCCTTCCCCGCTCAAGCACGACATCCCCCGCCCGGAGCCTGGCCACATCGAAAATCCAAACCGATTGAGTGGCGCCTTTCGTTGGTTGAGGACGCCGTTTCTGGTCCCGCATGTCGCTCCCGTCCCTCTCCACTTCCACATTCCTGAGTAGCCCCCAGCTGATGGGGCGGGTGGCCCCTGGGTGACCATTTCAGCATGTGGCGTTTGGCATATGTGTCCTATCGAAGACTTCGGGCCGGAGCCGGATGGAAAACCCTGGATAACAGCAATTTCCTGTACATTTTTGACCCATATCCAGTCAATCAGGGTTCGATATATTGGGAAGATTGGAATCAACCGCAATTGTTACACACAAATTTCATTTATGTGAGAGGGTCATCAGTCGTTGCTGATCTAAAGAAATGAGAGATCGGAATGTTGGACGATATTAGGAAACTGGCCGAGGAATATTCGCAGGATTGAAGAAAGCGTACCCGCGGCAGCTATCACCCAGAGCGGACCTTGCGGGAGCCGCGGCAAACCGACGGGAATGACCCCAAAGCGAATATCGTCGCCCTGACCTCTGTGGGAATCAAGGGTTTAGAAGTGTGCGGGCGACCCGGAAGCCGATGCCGCTGTTTCGGCCGTCGGTCATGGTTCCATTGCGGGACCCGGAGCGGAGGTCGTCCGCATTGAGACTCCAGGAACCGCCGCGAATGATACGCACTTTGCAATCGCCACCTTTGAGCCACACCGAACCGTCTGTCGGCGCGCCAGTGTAGTTGAAGTGGGCGCAATCCTCTACCCACTCCGAGACATTGCCAACCATGTCGTACAGACCAAACTTGTTGGGCGGAAAAGTACCGACGGGCGCCGGCCCGCCGCCGTTCCACTTGCCTCCGCAACCGTCACAATTGGCCATCACCACTCCGTTCAACTTGATGTCGTCGCCCCAGGGATACGCCGTCTGTGTTCCGGCGCGCGTTGCATATTCGTACTCGGCCTCGGACAGCAGCCGATAGGTCTCGCCGGTCACTTTAGAGAGCCACGCCACGTATTGCCGCGCGTCGTCCCAGGCGATGTTAACGACCGGGCGCTGATCGCGGCCGAAGCCGCCGTCGTAGATGTTTTTGGCGCAGTTGCCATGGGCTGCGCAGGTGTCCCATTCGGCGAACGTTAGTTCATACTTAGATACGGCAAAAGGTTTGGTGATCGTGACCGTGTGTTGCGGTTCCTCGGTTGAGTTTTGACCCTGCTCAGCTGCGGGCGATCCCATCAAGAACGAGCCCGCAGGGACAACGACCATGTCGGGGCAATAGTCATTACCCGGCGCCCTCGCCGCACATTCCCTAAAGCCGGCGCCCGCCTTGAGCGCCGCGTCGGCAGCCGGATCGAGCACGTAAGGCCAGATGGTAGCAGCAAGAAAGGGCCGATCGATCGCGTACCAGGTCCATTGCTTCTTAATAAGGTCCTGATTGATCACGCCGACCAGGCCGAGGATAACGATCATCATGAGCGAGAAGATTGAACCCAGGGCGATTCGTTGAAGCCGCCGCGTACCGAGCATCGCTTTGCGGCTCTGCGCAATGAAGGCGTTCGTTTCTGCGGTCGGCGCCGGCGCCCCACCTGGACGAAGCGTGAGCCATGCCTCTGCTTGATCAAGGATCGGCGGGCGCAACAACATGCCGCCCGGCCTGCCCGCCTCCGCCCACCGATGCGCCGCGTCGCCGAACTCTGTGTGCCGTCTGACCCAGCCAATATCGGTTTGCAGCGCCTCAGCGAGCCGGTCGATGCTTGACTCAAACTGCTCTGGATCATCAAAGAAAATGAAATTCAGTCGCCGCAACGCTTCCGGCACAGCGGCATCCTCCACCCTCCGGCACACAATCGGTGCAAAACGCTTGTTAAGCGATGCCGCGTGAGCAACCTCTTTGAGGGCCACGTCGGACTTCACCGCCTCCGGCGATAGCACGAATATGACCGTGTCGGCGCCGCCGATCAGCGCCTGTATCCGCTTCCACCAATTCTCGAACGCATAAATTTCTTCGCGATCGATAAGTATCTCGAAGCCGCGCGCCTTCAGTGCCGCATCGATGCGATCGGCAAAGGCCATATCTTTGCGGGAATAGGAGATGAAAACCCGCGTCTTGATCTCGAGTGTCCCCGCCCCGACAGCATCCTGCACGAGCGGTGGAATTGGCGGCAATGGAGGCGGCAGCTCCTCCGGCGGCGGTGGGAATGGAGGAAGCGGCGGCGGCGTCTGACTCAACCCCACAGTTTATCCCAACCTAGGCTACGCTCCAATGAAACTTGCAAAGCAGAGCTGCACCGAGACCGCAAACTCGTGCTGTCAAAGCAGTGCCGTGAAAGTCGTAGAATAGCAAATTCGTGCATCGCGTCAAAGTCAACTATTAGCGACCATCACAGCGAGCGTGCGTTCACTTGTGAGCTGGATGCCAGCCGGATGTCCTGGCAGACCCTCCGAGCCCAAGAGCGTTTGGCAGCGCTGGTTAGAGCAAAGAAAATCCAAGTGCGACAGACGAGAGTTTGCTGCGGCGCGGCATGGTCGATGCTGACACGTCGCGACCGAGTAGCACGTCAGCTGTCACGGCAGTTATTGGGGGCAAGAGCCGACATGGGCCCCCTCGCTGTGCCAAGGCGAGTGTTGTTTTTGACTTATCTTTTGTCGCGTCGCTGAAGGCCACATCGCCAAACATAGCAGCGCATGGATTCCCGTTTTGGTGAGTATATCGCCGAGTATATGGGGCAAAACCGCACAGGCGAAAGCCCGCGATTTTTCGATGCATTAAGCCTATCAGTGTGGGTGCCTTCCGCCGGCCATGCGAATTGAATTTGCACGACAATTTTCGTTTGTTAAACGGCGGGACTCGAACCGCCACCCGAAGGAAGATCGAGAAAGTCATGTTCCCCGCCCCGAAAAAACTTTAACTATTCGCCGGCATCATCACGGCACGCGGCAGGCTTCAAGACCGGCCCTCGCTTCTACTTAGAGTCCTCCCGGACCTTCTCGCTATTGGCGCAGGAGGTACAACCCTCAATCTTGGGCCAAGCGCTTCGGCACAAGCTCAGAAGTGTATTTCTGTCCATCGTTGCTATCGGCCGCCAGATACTTCCACTTACCTTCGAATTGATCGAGCCGAAATAGCACGCGGTACCGGCGCACCAAATAAAGAGACAAATCCGTCCCGGTAGCTCGCAGTATTATCTCTTGCAAAGGATAGTGCTTGATTCCGGTGACAATTACATACGCGATGGCAGCGGGCCATTGTGACGAGCCGCCCTTTACATAATCTATTGTCCCGATTTGTACACGCGCCGAACTAAAATTGTATCCGGCCATACAAAACACGCGCGTCCCGCCTCTCGGCTCGGTATCTATTTTGAGAAGTTTTCCGTCGGGTTTCGCGAGCAAGTCAACAGTAATTTGTGGACTGCGTGTGCTCGTGGTCGTAATCTTGGCGCGGCTGACCTTTATTCGGCAGCATCATCGATGCCGAAACCGTGTTTGAGAAACTCAAGAGTTTTCGCATCGCGTAGCTTACAGACGATATTTTGGGTCGCGAAAAGGCGAAAAGACCCGGTGTCCATTTGGCTTTGTCGCGCGGGAAGCTCTTGAGCCAATCGAACCGACGGCAAACTCCGCGTGCTCCGGATTCTCTTTGTGGTGCGCGAGGCCTGGCTGAGTCAGTTGCTGTTCCACGAGCGATCCTTGTGGAGTCTGAAAGTCGCGGACCATTACAGCGGGCTTGGTGACCTTATGCGGCGAAATTGAACACAGCGTGCGTGCCTGCACCAAAAAGCAAGTAGCACAAACCGCCTGAATCTGAAAGTCTCCGCCGGCGCCCGCGGGGACTTTTCTAAAAATCGATGAGTCTTTCCAGCCCGGCCCAACTTTCAGAAACCATTGCATTCGTTTAAAGCACAAGGGTGAAATCCAACGAATGAAAGCGCGGGCAATAGCCGTTCGCCTCCAAATTGGGTCTTTGTCCCCTTATTTCCGGTCACTCTTCCTGCTAACACACCGAACACCCTCCCTTGGAACATGGTCGAGGGTACGTCCGATACGTATAAGCCATCAAAAATAGCTTCGGAAGCAGAAATCATGTGATCAAAGCTTGTTAGGACGCCGACCACTTTTCCTTGGAAAATAAAGGGATTTGCGCTCAATGCGCTAGGGTTCGTCCATAGCTCTATTGCATAATTTCTTGTTATCAATTCCTTCGTCCGTGCGAGTTGTAACTGACGCTCTCGTTCATGAGCTTGCGCCACGATCTGTGCGTCTCGCCCAGCATCTGGAACATCGGCCATATCAAACTTAATAGTTATATCCTTCCAAAGAGCGTAATGCTCTGGCTTGAACATCGTATAAGGGGCACCCGCAATGACTGCCCTTTTTGCGCTCTCGGCCAACACTAATGCTGTACGATCGGCTGTGCCCGACACAATCACTGGGACCCCATCAACTGATCCGTCCCTCTTAAGCTTTATCCGGATTCCGACCCACACATTCCTTGGTACCCCTGCCGGAGCCACCCAGTAATTCCTGACCTTCATCCTAAAAGCGGCTGCTTCCTCGGGGTCTAAACCTTGTGCCCAAACAATGCTCGGTGTTGAAAGCAACACCAACAGAAGAAATATCTTGCGCATTGTCCCCTCAACCATCCCGCAAGAATTTGCGGCTCGGGGACGATCATAGCGTCATTCGACGTCGTGCGCACGTGCTTAATAATTTTTGTCTTCGGCGTCGAGGACCTTTTGGTCGCCTCGTGCGAAGTCCACACTGCAAAAGGTAGCTCTTCATGGATTTGCGTTTTGCTGAGTAGATCGCCGAGTATACGGGGCAAATCCGCACAGGCGAAAGACCGTGACTCTTCAATGCATTAAGCCTATCAGTGTGAGTGCCTTCCGCGGCACCACTCTTCCCTGCGGCGTCCAATCTGGCTGCCTTCTGGCCAGAATGCCTTATGCGATCATTCTCGCTCCCGAAGGAACGACGGTCGAAATCCTGGCGGTTGTAGCCAAATCAGAGGCGGAGTCATGGCTCGCACAATTCGCAGACCCGGAGTGAAGGAAGTCCCACTCTCCGAAATCAAGGACGACCTGTCTCGATTTCTCCGTGAGGCAGAGACGCAGGAAATCGTCATCACGCGCCACGGTAAACCGGCTGGCGTGCTGATCGGATTCGAGTCCGAGGATGATTGGTTCGATTATCGGCTGGAAAATGATCCGCGCTTTTTGCGCCGGATCGAACAAGCACGGAACAGCTTGCGCGCCGGACGCGGGGTGAGCCTGGACGACCTGGAAACGGAATAGCGGCGGAAATTGAAGAATATAAAACGAGAACTGCAGATCTGCTGGCTATCGAGTTCAAATTCACGCCTTTGACGCGGAATATCCAGGGAGGAAACCCTTGCCCGTAATGAGTGGAAAACGCGCCTTCCTCGATCTGCTCAAGCAGGAGGGCGTCAAGGTGATGTTCGGCAATCCCGGCACCACCGAACTGCCGCTGATGGATGCCTTCGCGGTCGAGAATGACATTCGTTACATCCTCGGCCTGCAGGAGGCGGCGCTGATGGCGATGGCCGACGGCTACGCGCAGGCCTCCGGCGAACTCGCCGTGCTCAACCTTCACGTCGCGCCCGGGCTCGGCAATGCCATGGGCATGCTGTACGACGCCATGAAAGCCAATTCGCCGGTGCTGCTCACCGCCGGCCAGCAGGACCTCGAATACATCGCCACCGAGCCGGTGCTGACCGCCGACCTCGCCACGCTGGCGCGGCCGTTCGTCAAATGGGCGGCGGAGGTGCACCGCCCCGAGGACCTGCCGATCTATGTGCACCGCGCGGTGAAGACCGCGCTGGCACCACCGACCGGCCCGGTGTTTCTGTCGCTGCCCGGCGACATCCTGAAAAACGACGCCGATATCGACCTGCTGGAGCCGACCCGCGTTGCGCCGCGCATGCGCGGCGATGCCGAGGCGGTGGCGCGCGCCGCCGAGATGCTGGCCAAGGCCGAGCGGCCGGTGATCATCGCCGGCGATGCGGTGGCGCAGAGCGGCGCCTACAAAGAGCTGGTCGCGCTCGCCGAAGCGATCGCCGCGCCAGTCTATGTCGAGTTCATTCCGAGCCGGGCCTCGTTCCCGACGTCGCATCCGCTCTATCGCGGAATGATGACGCGCACCCAGGCCGGCGTTCGCGAGGTGCTCGACAAGCACGACCTGGTGTTTTCTGTCGGCGGCGATCTGTTCACCTGGTCACTGCCGTCGAAAATCGATCCGTGGCCAAAGGGTTTGCCGCTCATCCATCTCGACACCGACCCGTGGCAGATCGGCAAGAACTATCCGGCGCAGGTCGCGATCCTCGGCGATCCCAAGGCGACGCTGCCCGACATCACCGCAGCGCTCGGTCCGCGCATGTCGGCGGGCGCCAAAGCCGCCGCAAGCGCGCGGCTGAAATCCGCGACCGAAGCGATCAAGAAGGACCTCGAGGCATTTCGCGCCAAGGCGCGCGCCATGGCGGGCAAGACTCCGGTGCAGCCGCTGGCGCTCCTTGAAGCGATCGGGACGATGCTGCCGAAGGACGCCGTGGTGATCGAGGAAGCGCTGTCATCGGCGCCGGGCATCCGCATGCTGATCAACAGCAACGACGAGCAGAGTTTCTACGGCCTGCGCGGCGGCGGCATCGGCTGGGGCCTGCCGGCGGCGATCGGCGTCAAAGTGGCGCTGCCGGATCGTCCGGTCGTGGCGCTGATCGGCGACGGCAGCGCCATGTACACGATCCAGGCGTTATGGACTGCGGCGCATTACCAGCTGCCGGTGATCTGGGTGATCTTCAACAATACCAGCTACCGCATCCTCAAGCAGCGGCTGGTGATGCTGCGCGGTCTTGCCGAGCAGGCCGACAAGTTCGTCGGCATGGAGCTGACCGATCCGG
Organism: uncultured Alphaproteobacteria bacterium; assembly: GCA_963729965.1. Taxonomy (GTDB): domain Bacteria; phylum Pseudomonadota; class Alphaproteobacteria; order Rhizobiales; family Xanthobacteraceae; genus BOG-931. The sequence continues at coordinate 906,909 of CAVSPX010000001.1, read as the reverse complement.
CGGTCGATTTCGTTGGCCTCGCGCGTTCGCTTGGCATCGAAGGCCAGCGCGCCAAGACCGTCCACGAAGCGACCGACCTGATCGGCAAGGCGCTCAAGGACGGCACCGCGCTGCTGATCGATGTCGACATGGAGCGCGGCTACAAGCCGATGTGACATTGAATCCATCACCACCGCGCTACGATTGTTTTGCACCAATCGTGATTATGGATTCCGGCTCTCGCTCCCGCTCGGCCGGACGGAAGGCGGCCGACCGGTCAGGCCGGAACGGGCGCGGCAGCCTCCGTCGCGGCGGCCTTGCGCTGCGCCAGCCGTTCCAGCTTCACGGGCGAATAGACCGGCTCGAGATTGAACAGGCGCTGGGCGTTGCCGCCGAGGATGTTGCGCTTGCTCTGTTCGCTCAGGAATGGCAGGTCGTAGATCGTGCTCGGCAGATCCATGTCCCAGTGCGGATAGTCGGACGAATACAACAGCTGGGTATCCGCCTTTATCATCTTGAAGGTCAGCTCCAGCGCCTCGCGGTTGTCGACCATTTCCATCGGCTGCGACGTGTAGAACATCTCGCGCATGTACTCGCTCGGCTTGCGCCTGAGCAGGCCGCAGTCCGAGGTGCGCATCATGAACTCGTTGTCGAGCCGCTGCATCAGGAACGGAACCCACGCCAGCCCGCTCTCGATCCAGACCGTCTTCAGCTTCGGAAAACGCTCCGGCATGCCGTTGGTGATCCAGTTGGTCATGTGCAGCATGTTGCACCAGGAGAAGCCGAGCGCGTGCACGCCGATGAAGCGGTTGCAAAGCTGCAGGCTCTGATCGGTCCAGGTGAACGCGGCGTGGAAGCCGAGCGGCAGGTTGCGCTCTTCCAGCGCATGGTAGGTCTTCATGTAGGCGTTGTCGTAGTTCGCCCGGTAGTGCGTCGAGGTGACCATGAAGCCGATCACGCCCTTGCGGTCGGCGAATTCCTTGACGATGTCATAGCTGGCTTCGGGATCATGGAACGGCAGATACAGCATCGAGCGGATGCGCGGATCGGCGTCGAGAATCTTGTCGCAGAGCCAGCGGTTATACGCTTTGGCCATGGCGACCTCGACCTGGATGCGCGGGCAGTTCGACAGGTTGAGCATCGGGGTGGGGAACATCACCGCCATGTCGACGCCCATCGCGTCCATCCAGCGCTCCATCAGCGTCAGGTCGCGATGCCGCCCCGGCGGGACCTTTTCGTTCTTGCGTTCCGGGTAGCGCGTGATGCGCCCAGCCAGCTCCTGGTAGGAGCCGGTTTCGGCGGTGAAGCCGCCGCGCGAGTGGCCCTGGAACTTGGCCTCGAACCGCATCACCGGGTCGTCGATATACTCGGCGATCTCCTTGAAGGCTTCGGTCTCATAGTGGTGCGAGTCGGTATCGACGATCAGAAAGTCCTCGTATTTGCGGGCATTGGCCTGATCGACGGCGTTGCGCAGCAGCGTGCGCGTATCGAAGCTCTCGTCCGCCAGATCGCGGAAATCGCGGTTGGCCATGTTCTGCATCGCTTGAGGATCAGTCAGCATTTTTAGAACCTCGTTATTTGCTCCCGCCTTGCGGCGTAAGTCTTCCGATACCCGACATCGATTGCCAGGCGCCCAGTTCGAACACTTCGATTCCGGCGCTTTCCAGCAATGCCGTGCAGCCGATGGCGACGTCGGTCACGGTGACGCCGCTGTTGCGTCCATAGGGCCTCGGCGCCGGACCGAGCTGCGCCTTGGCGGCGTACAGCCGTACGATCGCACCGAAGGCCTGGCCGAGCGAATCGTCGGGGATGTCTTCCAGCCGGCTGGTTTCGATCGCTTCAGCACACGCCGCGGCGAGATCGCTCGCCAATTCGGGGAACGCCGCGATCCGCTCAGACTGTGACATAAATTTCGTCGCCTCGCTCGACCACGTTGTATTTCTTCAGCCGGTGCCGACGATCGATGACGTGAGTGCCGTCCTTGAGATGAAACTCCCAGCCATGCCACGGGCAGACGATGTGCATATCGTTGCGATCGAAGTCCTGACCAAGGTGAATGCCCTTGTCGCCGATGCGCTCGACCACCTGGGGCATCTTCAGGCCCTCGCAGGCGGGTCCACCCTGGTGCGGACAAAGGTTGCGATAGGCGTAGTACTCGCCGTCATGAAAGATCACGCCGATCTCGATGGGGCCGCTTTTCACCAGGCGCGTGGCGCCTTCGGCGATCTCGCCCTTCTTGCACACTCGAACTTCCGGCATCGGTCGCGATTCCTGCACTTGATGTGGTCTTGGTCGTTACATAGAGCCGGACGCGGCCGCTGTCAGCGGCATGTCGACGAAGATCTTGTACTGCTGCGACTTCGGCTTGGCCTTGTCCTCCTCGTTGAGATACTCGACCGAGCTTTTGCCGAGATACGATGCCGGCAGGATCATCACGCGGATGAAGCGGGTCGGCCGCTCGGCCGCACCCTGCGCGAATACCGGATCGGGCCCACTCTCGTACCACGGACAGCCCGGACCGTAGGAGGTCGAGCGCCCGTGGGTATCGATGCGGATGCCGCCCTCGATCAGGCAGCGGATACCCGGACCCTGGTGCCGGTGCCGATAGGCGCAACCGCCGGGCGGAAACGCGACGCTGTCGCCGCGCAGAAGCAGCGGGCCTCGCGGAATCGTGTCGAGCCGGGCGCTGAGTTTTTCGCGCGACACCACGCCCGGTCCCGATGCAGCGCCGCTTGCTTCGGCTGCGGTCAATTCCCAGCGCCAGAGGGTCACGCCCGCTTCACCGCCCCGGACCGCAGCGGAGCCCTCGCCGCTCCAGGTTTCGCCGTCACCGACAGTCCGATCACCGATTGTCGCCGTACCGTGCACCACGAAAATCATCCGCGGCAGCGGCGGCAGCGACACGGTGACGGCGTTCGACAGCGTGTCTTCGTGAAGCTCCAGAAAGGATGGCATGGACTTCATTCCGGAAAGGTTTCGGGCCGACAGATGTTCCCGTAATCGCTGCGGGTCAAATTGACAATCAACGTGGACGCAGCGCTATCGGTACGGAAAGCATGGGATTTACACCCTCACAAAGCCGCTGCTAAATCGCATGTGAATTAAAATCCGCCTTTTCACGCCATTGGGAGCCCGCCCATGCCGACGATCGATACCGAGCGCTTTCGGCTGCGCAATTTCGTCGACCAGCTCGTCGACAGCGGCGAGTGCGAGGTGCGCGACAAGCCCGTCGATCTCGTCGACGTCGCCAGGGCGCTGGACGGCAATCCGCGGGCGGTGCTGTTCAAGGCGGCGGGACCCGAGAAAGCCGAACTGGTCGGCAACGTCATGGGCTCGCGCAAGCGGCTCGCCACCGCGCTCGGCACCAACGAGCGCGATCTTCTGAGCACGGTCAACCAACGCCTCAATCGCCTGCAGCCGCCCATCCGGGTGTCGTCGCAGCAAGCGCCGGTGCAGCAGGTCGTGCTCAAGGAGGACGAAGCTGACCTCACCGCGTTGCCGGTGCATCTGCAACATGGCGCCGACGGCGCACCGTACATTTCCGCCGGCATCGATTACGCACTGTTTCCCGGCACGAGCCTCACCAATGTGGGCTGCCGCCGCATCATGCTGCGCGGCAAACGCCACGCCGGCGTCGACCTGATCGCGCCAAGCGACATGCGCGCCATTTATCTCGAAGGCGCCGCCCGCAACGAGCCGGTGCCGGTCGCCTACACGGTCGGCTCGCATCCGGCCGACTTCCTGGCCGCGATGACATCGCTGCCGTCGGTCGACGAACTGGCTGTGGTCGGCGCGCTCCGCGGCGCGCCGGTGCCGGTGGTCAAATGCATCACCAGCGACATCTACGTGCCGGCCGACGCCGAATACATCATTGAGGGCTACCTGGATCCGGCCGGTCATGTCGAACCCGAAGGGCCGTTCGGCGAATATGTCGGCTATTACGGCGTGGTGAAGCGCAATCCGGTATTGCACATCACCGCGATCACGCACCGCGAGGACGCGCTGTTTCAGACGCTGACGATCAGCGGCCGCACGCTGACGCATACCGACACCACGCAGCTGTCCGCCATCAAGACCGAGTCGGCCGCATGGGCGGCACTGATGGCGTCGGTGCGCGAGCCGCTGGCGGTCTACGCCACTTCGTCAAGCGGCGGGATGTACAATGTGCGCGTCGCGCTGCGCCAGCGCGTTCCCGGCGACGCCAAGAATGCCATAGCGGCCGTGTTCGGTTCGCACGCCGAGGCCAAGCATGTGTTCGTGTTCGATCCGGACATCGACGTGTTCTCCGACGCCGAGACCGACTGGGCCTTTGCCACGCGGTTCCAGGCCGACCGCGATCTGGTCACCGGCTCGGGCTTTCGCGTGGTGCCGCTCGATCCGTCACTCGGCGGCGCCCGCACCGGCGCCAAGCTCGGCTTCGACTGCACCATCCCGTTCGGCAAGAGCAACGCCTTCGAGTTCTCGGTTCCCACGCCGCCGGCGGGTCAAAAAATCGCGCCACAAAAATCGGTCACCGACGCGCTGGCGGCCGGGCCCGCGAGCTTCCTGGAGCTGATGACCGCGCTCGGCAGCAGGGACGGCCGCGAGATCGTGCGCGAGCTGGATGCGCTTTACGCCGCGCAGCGGCTCGGCCGGCTCGATGATGGCCGGTATGTTCTGAAGACTAACGGCAAATAGGGCGGCCGCGCGCCACAGTCGCGCGATTAAAGAAATAAAATTCGGGAGGATTTGATGCAGCGGACCACACCGCCTTTCCGCGCCGATCATGTCGGCAGCCTATTGCGCCCGGCGCCGCTTAAAGATGCGCGCGCCAAACGCGCCGAGGGTGCGATCACAGCGGCGCAGCTCAAGGAGGTCGAAGATCGCGAAATCGAGAAGGTCATCAAGAAACAGGAGGACGTCGGACTGAAACTCGCCACTGACGGCGAATTCCGCCGCTCGTGGTGGCATTTCGATTTCTTCAAGGGGCTGCAAGGCGTGACGCCCTTCACCACTGAGGGCGGCATTCAGTTTCACGGCGTGCAGACCAAGCACGAAGGCATCAGGATCAGTTCGAAGATGGGCTTCTCCGGCCATCCGATGCTGGAGCATTTCAAGTTTCTCAAAGCCCACACGCGGGTGACGCCGAAGATGACGATTCCTGCACCGTCGACGCTGCATTTCCGTCAGGGCCGCAATCTGATCAGCAAAGAGGTTTATCCGACGCTCGACGCCTTTTTCGACGATCTCGCCGCCGCCTACCGGGCCGCGATCCGCGCCTTCTACGATGCCGGCTGCCGCTACCTGCAGCTCGACGATACGGCCTGGGCCATGGTGTGCGATCCGAGCGAACGCGCGCATTCGAGAGAGCGCGGCGACGACCCCGACTCGCTGCCGGCGCGCTATGCGCGGCTCACCAACGCCGCGCTCGAAGGCAAGCCGGCCGACATGGCGATCACCATGCATTCCTGCCGCGGCAATTTCCGCTCCACCTTCATCGCCTCCGGGGGCTACGAGTTTGTCGCCGAGCAGCTGCTCGGCCATACCGGGCTCGACGGCTATTTCCTCGAATATGACAGCGAGCGCGCCGGCGGCTTCGAACCGCTGCGGTTCTTTCCGAAAGGCAAGAAGCAGCTTGTGCTCGGCCTTGTCACCTCGAAATCCGGCAAGCTCGAAGGCAAGGACGTCATCAAACGGCGGATCGACGAAGCAACCAAATACATCGCGCTCGACCAGCTTTGCCTGTCGCCGCAATGCGGCTTCGCCTCGACCGAGGAGGGCAACGTGCTGGCCGAAGACGAGCAGTGGGCCAAGCTGCGGATGATTGTCGAATTGGCGGACGAGGTGTGGGGTTAACTCGTCATTGCCGGGCTGACGAATAACAAAGTGAGAGTGACTGATGCAGCGTACCAAACCGCCGTTCCGTGCCGATCATGTCGGCAGTCTGCTGCGCACCACCGCACTCAAGGAGGCGCGGGAAAAGCGCAAGAACAATCAAATTTCCGCCGACGCGCTCAGAGAGATCGAAGACCGCGAAATCGCGCACGTCATCAAGAAGCAGGAGGACGCCGGGCTCAAATCTATCACCGACGGCGAATACCGGCGCATCTCCTGGAATTACGACTTTCTGGAAAACCTCCACAACGTCGAATCCTATGTGGGCGAGCGCAAGATCAAGTTTGCCGCCACCGGCCCGCAGCCGCGGCCGATCCTGCTGCGCGTCGTCGGCAAGCTCGGCGGCTACAAGCCGCACCCGATGATCGAGCATTTCAAGTTCCTGAAAGCCCACACCCGGCAGACGCCGAAGCTGACCATTCCGTCGCCGACATCGCTGCATTTCCGCTATGGCCGCGACGCGGTGCCGGAATCGATCTACCCGTCCATGGATGATTTTTATCGCGATCTCGGCGAGACATACCGCAAAGTGGTGCGCGCCTTTGCGGACGCGGGCTGCCGCTATCTGCAACTCGACGAGGTCAACCTTGCCTATCTGTGCGACCCGGCGTTGCGCAAGCAGATCAGCGACCGCGGCGAGGACCCTGCGGCGTTGCCGGCAATCTATGCCGGCATGATCAATGCGGCGATTTCCGACATCCCCGCCGACATGACCATCACGATGCATCTGTGCCGTGGCAATTTCCGTTCGAGCTTTGTGGCCTCAGGCGGGTACGAACCGGTGGCCGAGCTCCTCTTCAACAAGATCAATGTGCACGGCTATTTCATGGAGTACGACAGCGATCGCGCCGGCGGCTTCGAGCCGCTGCGCTTTGTGCCGAAGAACAAGATGGTCGTGCTCGGGCTCGTCACCACCAAGACCGGCACGCTGGAGAAAAAGGACGACATCAAACGCCGCATCGAACAGGCGGCAAAATTTGTCGACATCGATCAGCTCTGCCTGTCGCCGCAATGCGGCTTCGCCTCGACCGAGGAGGGCAACGTTTTGGCCGAGGAAGAAGAATGGGCGAAGCTGCGCATGATCGTCGAGATCGCCGACGAGGTGTGGGGACGATAACGATTGCACTGTCATCGTCCGCGCAAGCGGACGATCCAGTAATCGCGCACACAGGACGGTGATTACTGGATGCCCGCCTTCGCGGGCATGACAGCATGAAGGAGCAGAGTATGACCCAACGAACCAAACCGCCCTTCCGCGCCGACCACGTCGGCAGCCTGCTGCGCCCTGCGGCGCTGAAAGCTGCACGTGAGCGCCACGCCAAGGGCGAAATCGGCGCGGCCGAACTCAAAGCGGTGGAAGACCGCGCCGTCGAGGACATCATCAAGAAGCAGGAGGGCGTCGGGCTGCAATCGATCACCGACGGCGAATTCCGCCGCTCGTGGTGGCATCTCGACTTTCTGTGGGGACTCGATGGCGTCGAAAAGCACGTCATGGACACCGGCATCGCCTTCGCGGCGGTGACGACGCGCAACGAGGGCATCAAGGTCACCGGCAAGATCGGCTTTTCCGGCCATCCGATGATCGAGCATTTCAAGTTCCTGAAAGCGCACACGACGCGCACGCCGAAGATGACGATTCCGGCCCCGTCCGCCATCTACGGCCGCCCGAGCGCAACGCCGATCGACCAGTCGATCTATCCAAACAAGGAAAAAATGTTCGACGATCTCGGCCAAGCGTACAACAAGGCGGTACGCGCCTTCTACGATGCCGGCTGCCGTTACCTGCAGCTCGATGAGGTGTTCATCGCCATGCTGTGCGATCCGCATTACCGTCAGCAGATGAAGGATCGTGGCGACGACCCGGAAGCGCTCGGCCCGCTCTACGGCGATCTCATCAATACGGCGATCTCGGACATTCCCTCCGACATGACCGTGACAATGCATCTGTGCCGCGGCAACTACAAATCGACCTTCATGGGCACCGGCGGCTACGAGGCCGAGCAGGAAGTGCTGTTCGACAAGATCAAGGTGCACGGCTATTTCATGGAGTACGACACGGCGCGCGCCGGCGGCTTCGAGCCATTGCGCCGGCTGCAGAAAGGCCGCTGCGCCGTACTCGGTCTGGTGACGACGAAGAGCGGGACGCTGGAATCCAAGGACGCAATCAAACGCCGCATCGAGGCGGCCGCAAAGTTTACCGACCTCGACCAGCTCTGCCTGTCGCCGCAATGCGGCTTCGCCTCGACCGAGGAAGGCAATATTCTCGCCGAGGAGGAGCAGTGGGCGAAGCTGCGCATGATCGGTGAGGTGGCGCGGGAAGTATGGGGCTAAGGATGCCAAACATTGTTGCGGGTAAAGTTGCCATCGTCACCGGCGCCGGGCGCGGGATCGGGCGCGGCATTGCACTGTTAATGGCACAGGAGGGCGCGCGCGTCGTGGTCTGCGACATCGGCGCGAGCCTCGAGGGCGCCGGCACCGATGTCGGTCCAGCGCAAGCCGTCGTCGATGAAATTAAAAAGACCGGCGGCGAAGCGATCGCCTCGACGCTGTCGATCAGCGAGCCGGGCAACGCCGACAAGATCGTCAAGTCAGCGCTCGACGCCTTCGGCCGGGTCGACATCCTGGTCAACAATGCCGGAATCCTGCGCGACCGCATTTTTCATCGCATGAGCTGGTCCGACTGGTCGGACGTAATCGCCGTGCATCTGCACGGCAGCTTCAACATGAGCCACGCCTGCGCGGTGCATTTCCGCGAACAGAATTCCGGCAGCTTCGTGCACATGACGTCAACCTCCGGCCTGGTCGGCAATTTCGGCCAGGCCAATTACATGGCGGCAAAGCTCGGTATCGTCGGCCTGTCGCGCGGCGTCGCGCTCGACATGGCACGCTTTCATGTGCGGTCGAACTGCATCGCGCCATTCGCCTGGACCCGCATGATCGATTCGATCCCGGCCGAGACCGAGGAAGAGAAGCAGCGCGTCGCCAGGTTCCGCGAGATGACGCCCGAGAAGATCGCACCGCTCGCCGTCTATCTCGGCTCCGACCGGGCCGAGGGCATTTCCGGACAGATTTTCTCGGTGCGCAACAATGAGATTTATCTGTTCAACCAGACCCGGCCGATCCGCACCCTGCATCGCTCCGACGGCTGGACGCCGGAGAAAATCGACGCTCAGCTCAAGGGCGCGTTCGCATCCTCGTTCACGCCGCTCGATCGATCGACCGATGTCTTTTCGTGGGACCCGGTCTAACCGTCATTGCTGCGGGAAAGCAGGAATCTCCCAATGACCATCGTCTACGACAAGCTCATGGCGCTCGACATTCCGGCCGCCGAGCAGACTTATACGTCAAAGGATTGCATCCTCTACGCTCTCGGCGTCGGCCTCGGTCAGGACCCGATGAACGAGGACGAACTGGCTTTCGTCTACGAGAAGAATCTGAAGGTGCTGCCGACGATGGGCGCCGTGCTCGGCCATCCCGGTTTTTGGATGCGCGACCGCGACACCGGCATCGATTGGGTCCGCATCGTCAACGGCGAGCAGGGCGTACGACTGCATCAGCCGCTCAAGGCGCAGAACACCGTCGTCGGCAAGCAGCGCATCCTCGAAGTCGTCGACAAGGGCGCCGGCAAGGGCGCACTGGTCTTCACCGAACGCAAGGTGACCGACAAGGCGACCGGCGAGCCGATCGCGACCGTGACGCAGACCACGTTGGCCCGCGCTGATGGTGGCTTCGGCGGTCCGCCGCGCACCGCGCCGGAGCCGCATCCGATCCCGACGCGCGCGCCCGACGCGGTGTGCGATCTCACCACGCGTCCGGAAACGGCGCTGATCTACCGGCTGTCCGGCGATCGCAATCCGTTGCACGCCGAGCCCGCTGTGGCAAAACAGGCCGGCTACCCGCGGCCGATCATGCACGGGCTCGGCAATTTCGGCTTCGCCGGCCACGCGGTGCTGAAGACCATGTGCGGCTACGACCCGGCGAAGCTTATTGCCTTCGCCTGCCGGTTCACCGCGCCGGTCTTTCCGGGCGAGAAGCTGCGCACCGAGATGTGGCGCGACGGCAATGTGGTGAGCTTCCGAACCCGCGTGGTCGAACGCGACGCGATTGCCGTCAACAACGGCCGCGCCGAGGTCACATCGTGAGCGAAAGCGCCGAGCTTGCGCCGATCCGCGAGGCGGTGCGTGCGCTCTGCGCAGATTTTCCCGGTGAATACTGGCGGGCGCTCGATCGCGAGCGCGCGTATCCCGATGAGTTCGTCGCGGCCCTAACCAAGGCAGGGTTTCTCGCGGCGCTAATCCCCGAGGAGTACGGCGGCAGCGGGCTGACGATGAGCGCCGCCGTCGCGATCATGGAAGAAATCCAGGCATCGGGCTGCAACGGCGCCGCCTGCCATGCCCAGATGTACACCATGGGGACGCTGCTGCGGCACGGCAGCACCGAGCAGAAGGCGCGTTACTTGCCGGCGATCGCGCGCGGCGAATGGCGGCTGCAGGCATTCGGCGTCACCGAGCCTAGCTCCGGCACAGATACGCTGAGCCTGCGCACCACGGCGGTGCGCGACGGCGATCACTACGTCATCAACGGCCAGAAAATCTGGACGTCGCGCGCCGAGCATTCGGATCTCATGCTGCTGTTGGCACGAACGACGCCGCGTGAGCAGGCGAAATCGCGAACCGCGGGGCTTTCGGTGTTTCTTGTCGACATGCGCGAGGCCAAGGGGCACGGCCTCACCATCCAGCCGATCCGCACCATGATGAATCACGCCACCACCGAAGTGTTCTTCGAGAACATGCGGGTACCGGCGGACAATCTGATCGGCAACGAAGGCCAAGGCTTTCGCTACATCCTGTCCGGCATGAACGCCGAGCGCATTTTGATTGCGGCGGAATGCATCGGCGACGCCAAGTGGTTCATCGATAAGGCAACCGCTTATGCGGGCGAGCGCGTCGTGTTCGACCGGCCCATCGGGCAGAACCAGGGCGTCCAGTTTCCGATCGCGCGTTCGTACATTTCCATGCGCGCCGCCGAGCTAATGGTGCGCGAGGCCGCTGCGCTTTACGAAGCCGGCAAGGAGTGCGGCGCCGAAGCCAACATGGCCAAGCATCTTGCCGCCGAATGTTCCTGGGCCGCGGCCGACATGTGCGTGCAGACCCACGGCGGCTTCGGCTTCGCCGAGGAGTTCGATATCGAGCGCAAATTCCGTGAGACGCGGCTCTACACGGTGGCACCGATCTCGACCAATCTGGTGCTGTCCTATATCGCCGAGCATGTGCTCGGCCTGCCGAGGTCGTATTGACACTTGTCATGCCCGCGAAGGCGGGCATCCAGTAATCACGAGAATACAAGTGATGTATTTGCTGTGCCACACTCCATCGTCACCGAATACTGGATCATCCGCCTTCGCGGATGATGACAAAAAGACATGACTTTCCCACTGTCCGGCCTCCTCGTCGTCTCGCTCGAACAGGCCGTCGCGGCGCCGATGTGCACCTGCCGGCTCGCGGACGCGGGCGCGCGCGTGATCAAGATCGAGCGGCCGGAAGGCGATTTCGGCCGCTATTACGATCAGCTCGTGCATGGTGAGTTCAGCTATTTCGTCTGGCTCAATCGCGGCAAGGAATCCGTGGTGCTCGATCTTGCCAAGATCGAGGACAAGGCGCTGTTCGAAGCGCTAATCGCGCGCGCCGACGTGTTCGTGCAGAATCTGAAACCCGGCGCCGCCGAAAAACTCGGCTTCGGCGTCGCGCGACTGCGGCGCGATTATCCGCGGCTGATCTGCTGCTCGATCACCGGCTATGGCGAGAGCGGCCCCTACGCGATGCGGAAAGCCTATGACATGCTGATCCAGGCCGAGTCCGGCCTCGCCTCAATCACCGGAACGATCGAGCCGTCGCGGGTCGGCGTCTCGGTGTGCGACATAGCTTCGGGCATGAACGCCTACGAGGCGGTGCTCGAAGCTCTGATCGCGCGTGAGCGCTCGGGCGTTGGCGCCGAGCTTTCGATCTGCATGTTCGACGCCATGGCCGACTGGATGGCAGTGCCGCTGCTGCAGCAGGAGGCGGGCGCGCCGCCGCAGCGCGTTGGTCTCGCCCATACCTCGATCGCGCCCTACGGCGCGTTCCGCAGCCGCGACGGCATCGACATCTTGATCTCCATTCAGAGCGATCGCGAGTGGCGCATCCTGGCCGAACGGGTTTTGGGCGATGCGGCGCTCGCCGCCGATCCGGCCTTCGCCACCAATGTGGAGAGGGTGAAACGCCGCAGCGAGACCGACGGCAGGGTGGCCGCCGTGTTCGGGGCGCTCGACGCCGCCGCGCTTGAGGAAAAGCTCGCTGCCGCCGACATCGCTTTCGCGCGGGTCAACAGCCCGGCCGAGCTCGGGCATCATCCGCATCTGCGCCGCATCACTGTCGGGACGCCAAGCGGGCCGGTATCGTATCCGGCGCCGGCCGAGCAGCATGCATCGGCGGCGCGGCGCTATGGACCTGTCCCGGCGCTCGGCGCGCATACTGAAAAGGTACGCGCGGAATTCATGCCGTCGCCAGTATCCTGACGTCATGGCGCCGGGCTAAACACTTGTCCCGGCCATCCACGTCTTTTATGCCAGCGGAACTAAAGACGTGGATGCCCGGCACAAGGCCGGGCATGACAACGAAGGGAGGCGCTGGTCATGGACATCGGCTTCATCGGTCTCGGCAACATGGGCGCGCACATGGCGCGGCGGCTGGTCGAAGCCGGGCACAAGGTTATCGTCTACGACGTGCGTCAGGAGGCGATCGGCAATATCACGGCGCTCGGCGCGGTGGCGGCGCGCTCGCCCAAGGAGGTCGCCGACGCCGCCGAGACCGTCATGGTGAGCCTGCCGACGCCCGATATCGTGATGAAGGTGGCGACCGGCCCGGACGGCATCATCGAGGGCAAGCGCGTCAAGCGCTTCGTCGATCTGTCGACCACGGGCTCGGTGATGGCGCAGCGCATCTTCAAGCTGCTCGCCGCCAAGAACATCGTCCAGATCGATGCACCGGTCAGCGGCGGCGTGCGCGGCGCCGCCAAAGGCACAGTCGCCGTGATGGCCTCCGGGCCGCGCGCGGACGTCGAGGCGGTCGAGCCCGCGCTGAAAGTCATCGGCAAGTTCTTCTACATCGGCGAGAAGCCGGGCGCCGGCCAGACCATGAAGCTCTGCAACAATGTGCTGTCCGCCGCGGCGACCGTGGCGACCTCGGAATCGTTCGTCACCGGCGTCAAGGCCGGCCTCGATCCGCGCAAGATGGTCGATGTGATCAACGCCAGTTCGGGACGCAGCACCGCGACCGAGCAGAAATTCCCCGAAGTGGTCATTCCGCGGACATTCAATCAGGGCTTCACTGCCGGCCTGATGCTCAAGGATGTGAACCTGTTCATCTCGGAAGCGAAGACGCTCGGCGTGCCGGTCGAGGCCATCGAGGCCGTGGCGGCTTTGCTCAAGTTGACGTGCGATGAACTCGGATCGGACAGCGACATCACCGAGGTGATAAAACCGATCGAGAAGCGCGCCGGCGTCGAAGTTCGGGCTCCCAAGGACTGATCATGCGGCGCGTTTACCGTCTGGTTCTTTTGTCTGCTCCGTCATGACGACGCCTCGTCTCGACGACTTTCGCCGCATTGTCGTAAAGGTCGGCTCCTCGCTGCTGGTCGATTCGCAGGCCGGCCGGCTCAACGAGTCATGGCTCGCTTCGCTTGTGGACGATCTTGCCGGGCTGCACCGCAACGGACGCGATGTACTGGTGGTCTCGTCAGGTGCAATCGCACTGGGCCGCGCCGTGCTCAAGCTGCCCGCAGGTCCGCTGCGGCTCGAAGACAGTCAGGCTGCCGCGGCGGTCGGCCAGATCGAACTGGCGCGCCGGTGGACTGCCGCGCTGTCGCGGCACGGCATCATCGGCGGACAGGTACTGGTCACACTCACTGACACCGAGGAACGGCGGCGCTACCTCAACGCGCGCTCGACCATCGACAAGCTCCTGGAATGGCGCGCCGTACCCGTCATCAACGAGAACGACACGGTCGCAACCAGCGAAATTCGCTACGGCGACAATGACCGGCTGGGCGCGCGCGTCGCCACGATGATGAGCGCCGATCTTTTAGTGCTGCTGTCTGATGTCGACGGCCTCTATGACGCGCCGCCGGGCACGGCGGCCTCGGCGCAGTTCGTGCCGTTGGTCGAACGCGTCACCCCGGCGATTGAAGCCATGGCGGGCGCCGCAGGATCGGAGCTGTCGCGCGGCGGCATGCAGACGAAAATCGAAGCAGCAAAAATCGCCACCGAGGCCGGCACTCACATGCTGATCGCTTCCGGCCGGGTCGAGCACCCGTTGCGCGCGGTCGCCGAGGGCGCGCGCTGCACCTGGTTCATCGCTGCCGGCAATCCTTTCACTGCGCGCAAAAAGTGGATCGCCGGCTCGCTCGAGCCCAAAGGTACACTCACCATCGACGCCGGCGCCGTAGCAGCGCTGCGGCGCGGCAACAGCTTGCTGCCAGTCGGCGTCGTGCGGATCGATGGCGCCTTCGAACGCGGCGACGCGGTGACCATCCGCGGCCCGGATGGCGCGGAAATCGGCCGCGGGCTGTGTGCCTACGACGCCACCGATGCACAGAAGATTCGTGGCCGCTCATCCGCCGACATCGCATCGATTCTCGGTTATAGCGGACGCGCCGAGATGATCCATCGCGACAATCTGATTGTTGGGCGCGAGTGACTCGATACTCTCGCCGTTGAACGCGCGCCGCACTGCCGTTGACTAACGTCGCGGATGAATTGCCGGCATCACGGGGCTAATATGCCGGCTGGGCGACTTATAGGACCGGGAGGGAGTTCTATGCGGCGTCTCTTTGGCGTTCTGTTCGTGGCAATCGCGCTGATAGGTCTCAGCAGTCTCGCAATCGGCACCGCCTTGGCTCGCGGCGGTGGTGGCGGCCATGGCGGCGGAGGCGGCCATTTCGGTGGTGGAGGTGCGCACTTCGGCGGTGCGCACTTTGGTGGCGGCGCTCACTTTGGCGGCATGCACTTTAGCGGCGCACGCGTCGGCGGCTTCGGCGTCGCTCATTTCGGCGGTACGCGATTTGGCGTGGCTCACTTCCACCGTGGCCCCGTTGTCGGATTCCGCTTCCGTCATGGCCGACGGGTCTTCGGACCGGGCTATTACTATTACGGTCCGTATTACTATCACCATCGCTGCTTGGTGCGCCGACTGGTTCGGACGCCGTGGGGCTGGCGTTGGCGCTGGTTTAACCGCTGCCGCTATCACCGCTATTGGCGCTACTACTGACCACGGTGGTCGACCGTTCCAAACAAAAAGCCGGACGGGTGACGTAAGGAGTTCTGTGTCAGGCGAGGAAGGGGGTACTCCAACTGTGGCTGCCAAGCACACAACGGAGCACCCCCCATGTCACAGCGAGCTGCGACGATCACGAGTTTACCGATGGCGTTTGAGGTCGTGAAGGCAATGGTGGCGGACGGCCTGGAATGGGGCGAGAGTTATCGGCCGCTGGGTCGGCAAGCGCTGGCGCAGATCATCGAAGATCAGATGGCCGCGGCGGTCGATCGCCATCTCGACCAGATCGAGGCGGACGACGCTGCCGATCGCCGCAATGGCTACTACCGGCGGCACCTTCTGACCGAACTCGGCGACATCGAACTCGCCGTTCCCCGAACCCGCCGCTACAGCCCGACCGAGGTTGTTCGCGCCTATGCGCGGCGCACGAGCGAGATCGATCGGGTCATCCTCGCCGGCTTTGTGCTCGGCTTGTCGACCCGCAAGGTAGGCGAGACGCTGCTGCCTTTGCTCGGGCGCGCGGTGAGCCCCGCAACGGTGAGCCAGGTCGCCAAGACGCTCGATGCCGCGGTGGCTGCCTTCCATCGCCGGCCGCTGGCGGACCGCTACAAGGCGCTGATGCTCGACGGCGTCGTGCTCGCCCGCAAGACCGGCGCCGGCGCTCTGCGCCGGCCGGTGCTGGTGGCTTTGGGGCTGCGCCACGACGGCAAGAAGGAGATCATCGATTTCCGCCTGGCGGCAAGCGAAAGCGCCGCCGAATGGGAGAAGTTTCTTGCCGATCTTTACCGCCGCGGGCTCACCGGCGAAGGCCTCGACATGATCTGCGTCGATGGCGGCACCGGCCTGCTCGCAGCCCTGCCCAACGTATTGCCCAACATTGCTGTCCAGCGCTGCTGGGCGCACAAGATCAGGAACGTTCTCAACAAGGCCCGCAAAGCCGATCAGCCCAGGATCAAACGGGCCCTGCACAAAATCATCCATGCCGCCAACGCTCCCGCAGCCCGTTCGGCCGCGCGGCGCTTTGCCAAGCGATTCCAACAGCAATATCCGGCGGCGGTCTCCTGCTTGCGCAATGACCTCGACGAATTGCTCACCTGCTTCCGCTACAAAACCGAAGCCGAGCGACGCGCCGTGCGCACCACCAACGCCATCGAGCGTCGCTTTCGCGAAGTCAGACGGAGGACACGGCCAATGGGAACCTTCCAGGACAAAACAAGCATGGACCGCATCCTGTTCGCCGTCTTTACCCACGAAAATTTGTCACAGGGCGTCAGCGCCCCCTTCCTGCTGACACAGAACAGTTGACGTTACCGCCGGACGCGATGCCCGTGACGGGCCGCACGCCCGGCCATACGCTCAAGGCCGCCACATTGCCACGCAACTCACCCGACACTCAAAGCCGGTTCGGCTGTGTGGTTCCTGCCGCAATGCCGGCCGCCATCTGACGTGGTTACGAAAAAGGAGAACCCCGGCCGCAAATGCGACCGGGGTTCGACGCCGGGTGATTGAGGGTGAGGGGCTGGGGGGCTTCGCCCGACGCCTCTTATCCAACGTCACTTCTGGGGCCTTGTTCCGGGAATGAGCACAAATTTTTTCGCCGGGACCGAAATTCGTTTCGACCTGAAAACTGAACGACCCTTCGACCCGAACGAACGCCGTAAAGCGACCCGGAGGGGCCGCGTCCGACCGAGTTCCGCCGGAATCTCAACTTTTTGCCCACTCGGCATCAGGACATATCGCGACGAGACCCGCAGGTTCCCGTGCTGACCGCCGCGACCCTCGACCACATAGACTGTTCCCACCGGAAGGCGCTTCGGCAGGTGGCGAATTTGACATTCCGTCGACAATCTCATGACACCCTCCAGGGTTGCGGTCGTGACAGGAACCGGCCCGGCTTCGTAATGTTCCCGGGAATCCATGACGCGCTTAAGAATGCTGTGTGTTGCGGTGGATAACCACGCGCCTTGGCCCGCCTCGCCGGGGTCGGTCAAACATGCTAGAAAATAGCGAATGCGAGACGGATCAAGGCCATGAACGCCCCGCTCAAGGCGGTTTCAAGCACCGGAAGCCTTCAGGCTGCGATGCGCGCCATCGGGCGCGAGGCGCGCGCTGCCGCGCGCGTCTTGGCGCTTGCGGGAGCCGCCCAAAAGAACCGGGCGCTTGCCGCCATGGCCAAATCGCTCCGCGCATCGCGCGCCGCGATCCTCTCCGCCAATGCCGAGGATGTCGCCGAGGCAAAGGCCGCTGGCGCCACCAGCGCGTTCGTTGACCGGCTGACGCTCAACCCAGCTTCCATCGAGGCGATGGCGGCCGGCATCGAGGCGATCCGCCGCCTCAAAGACCCCGTGGGCAGCGTTATGGCCGCCTGGCGCCGCCCTAACGGCATGCGGATCGAACGCGTGCGTGTGCCGCTCGGCGTCGTCGGCGTGATCTATGAAAGCCGGCCAAATGTCACGGCCGATGCCGGCGCGCTCTGCCTGAAGGCCGGTAACGCCGTCATCCTGCGCGGCGGATCCGAGAGCTTCCGTTCATCGCGGGCGATCCACGCGGCGCTGGTCGCCGGTCTCGTTGAAGCCGGATTGCCGCCGGCAGCGATCTCGCTCGTGCCGACGCGCGATCGCGAGGCGGTCGGCATGATGCTCGCCGGGCTCGACGGTTCGATCGACGTCCTCGTTCCGCGCGGCGGCAAGAGTTTGGTCGGCCGGGTGCAAACCGAAGCGCGTGTGCCGGTTTTTGCCCACCTGGAAGGCGTTTGCCATGTCTACGTCGACCGCAAGGCCAGGCTGCCGATGGCCAAAGCCATCGTGCTCAATGCGAAGATGCGCCGGACCGGCGTTTGCGGCGCGGCCGAGACCTTACTGGTCGATCGCGCCGGTGCCGCCAAACTGCTCAAGCCGCTCATCGCCATGCTGATCGATGCCGGCTGCGAAATTCGCGGCGACGCCGCCGTACAGGCGGCCGACGATCGCGTGAAACCCGCGAGCGAAGCCGATTGGAGCACCGAATATCTGGACGCCATCATCACGGCGGGCGTGGTGGACGGCGTCGATGCCGCCATCGACCACATCGAGCGCTACGGCTCGCACCACACCGATGCAATCGTTACCGAGGACCGAAACGCGGCGGAGAAATTTCTGCGCGAAGTCAACTCGGCGATCGTGCTGCATAACGCGTCCACGCAGTTTGCCGATGGCGGCGAATTCGGTTTCGGCGCCGAGATCGGCATCGCCACCGGCCGGCTGCATGCGCGCGGACCGGTCGGCGTGGAGCAGTTGACCAGTTTCAAATACCGCATTCGCGGCAGCGGCCAAACGCGGCCGTAATGGTGTTTCGCCTAGCCGATGCGATCCGAAATCGGCAGGCGATGCGTGGAGGGGGCGTTTCGGACGGGCATGAGTTGTGACTTTTCTGGCGCACGCCTGGCTGCGGCGCGAGCGCGGGTTGTACTGCCACCGCATGCCCCGGGCATGCGCATCGGCTTGTTTGGCGGCACGTTCGATCCGCCCCACGCAGCCCATCGGGCTGCCTGTCTCCTGGCAATGCGGCGCCTGGGACTCGATCGGGTATGGTGGCTCGTCACTCCGGGCAATCCGCTGAAGGATACGCGCGGTCTCGCGCCGTTGGCCAAGCGCGTTGCCGCCGCCCGCGCGCTAGCGCACCATCCGCATATCGACGTGACCGACTTCGAGGCGAAGCTCGGCATTCACTACACCTTTGAAACGGTGTCGTATCTGGTTCGCCGCTGCCGCGGGGTCCACTTTGTCTGGATCATGGGTGCCGACAATTTGCGCAGCTTCCACCGCTGGCAGCGATGGCGGGACATCGCCGCGCTGGTGCCGATCGCGATCGTCGATCGGCTCGGCCCGAGCCTTTACGCCGCCGCAAGCGCCGCCGGTCAGGCGTTCACGCGTGTCCGCCTTCCGGAAACAGCGGCGAAGACGCTGCCGGAACGGAAGCCACCTGCCTGGATTTATCTGCACGGCCTCAAGTCGCCGTTATCCTCGACGGCTTTGCGGGCGGCGCGGGCTTCGCAGGGGCGCGGCTCTGTGAAGGTTCTTTGAAGCAATCCGGTTGAAACCGTTAACTGAGCATGCCTATGTTAAGGGCGTACCGGATTCGATTTCCGGCTCAGCAAGGAGCGAAAGGATAAGGACCCCTGTCCCACCCTGCCATCGTTCGGGCCGACAGTGTTGTGCCCGAAGCGGTCTCCAGAATGCGTCCTGACGCTGAGGAGATCCTCCGTATGGTCCTCGCGCGCCTCGACGACATGAAGGCCGAGGACATCCTCACCATCGATTTGCGCAACAAATCTTCGATCGGCGACTACATGGTCGTCTCGTCGGGACGTTCGCAACGTCACGTCGGATCGGTCGCCGATCGGATCGTCGAAGACCTGCACAAGGTCGGCATTGCGACGCGCGTCGAAGGCACGCCGCATTGCGACTGGGTGCTGATCGACGCCGGCGCAGTGATCGTTCACGTGTTTCGGCCGGAAGTCCGCGCCTTCTACAATCTGGAAGGAATGTGGACCGCCGGCCGCGCGGTCAAACGCGCGAGTTAGCCGGACCGGCGTAGCTCGGTCTTGCCGGGCACGCGCCACGCACGCCGCGAAGGCGAGGGAAAGCTCGCATGCGCCTCGTCGTCATTGCCGTTGGCCGCCTCAAACAAGGCCCAGAACGCGAGCTTGCCGAGACCTATCGCAAACGCGCGCAAGCGACCGGTCGCGCCCTCGGGCTGCGCGACGTCGAGATCGTTGAAATCCGCGAAAGCCGTGCCCAGGACGCCGAACGGCGGCGCGTGGAGGAGTCCATCGCCATCGCCAATGTCATTCCCGAGCGGGCTGTGATCGTCATCCTGGACGAGCGCGGCGACAGCCTCGACAGCGCTGCGCTGGCAGGACTGCTCCAGGCCTGGCGCGCGGAGGAGCGACCTGCGGCCTGTTTCGTCGTGGGCGCCGCCGATGGACTGGCCCAAAGCCTGCAGCAGCGGGCCAAGCTCAAGCTTGCTTTCGGGACCGCGACCTGGCCGCATCAATTGGTGCGCATCATGCTGCTCGAGCAGCTTTATCGCGCCACCAGCATCATCGCCGGCCACCCCTACCATCGGGCGTGACTGCCCTTAATTCTTCTTATTCCGGTCTCACTGATTTGGGACGGATGCCCCGGGCAGGGTCTTATTGTGGTCCGACCCTTGCTTTTCCTTGCCATCCTGAGACCGGCAGTTACCGTGAAAAGCATGATTCTCCGACGGTCGCGCCCAACCGATCCTCGCCTGGTGCTCGGCTCTGCGCTGGTATTGGCATTACCGCTTGGGGCCAATCTGGCAGCTTTCGCGCAAACGGCGGGTACCGAGCTTCCGCTCCGGCCGGTGGCGCCCTCGAGTGAGGCGCCGTCCCCCGACGATGCACTCAGACGGCACGATCAAGAGCTCGACGCTGTTCGGACCCAGCAGCGCCAGTCCGTGGACAGCCAGGCCAAGCTCCGGTTGCAGATTCAGGCGCTCGGCGATGATCGGCGGGCGCTCAACCGCGAGCTTATCCAATCGGCAGCAGCCGTGCGCGATGTCGAGGCGAAGATCGACGACGCGCAGTCGCGCCTGCAGTCCCTCGACGGGCGTGAACAGGTCTTTCAAAAGTCGCTCGACGAGCGGCGTTCCGCGATCATTGAGATACTGGCGGCTCTGCAACGCGTCGGACAACGGCCGCCTCCGGCGCTGCTGGTGCGGCCGGAGGATGCCCTGAAAGCGTTGCGTACCGCGATCACGCTTGGCGCCGTGGTCCCAGGCATGCGCGCCGAGGCCGAAGCGATCGCTGGCGATCTCGCCGAGCTTTCGCGCGTGCGCAAGGCCATCGTCAGCGAACGCGCGACGCTATCGCAGAATCTCGATCAGTTGGCGACCGAGCAGCTGCGCCTCAACATGCTGATCGACGCCCGTCAGAAAAAACAGGCAAGCACCGAGCAGGCACTCGCCACCGAACAGCAGCACGCCATCGAACTGGCGCATCAGGTCGACAGCCTGCAAGACCTCATTACCAAGCTTGAAGCAAATCTCGATCCGGCAACGCGGGCGGCGCGCGAACTCGGCGCGCGCCATCGAAGCCGATTCGACCCGGCCCAAGCTTGCGGCGCTTGGCGATCCCGGCCGCATGGCGCCGGCAATCGCTTTTGCGGACGCCCGCGGCCGTCTAAGGTTGCCCGTCAACGGCGTCCCGATTCGCGCCTTTGGGGCCCCGGATGGGGTCGGCGGAACTCAAAAGGGCCTCTCCATCGCGACGCACGCGGGGGCGCAGATCACGGCGCCGTGCGACGGTTGGGTGGTTTACGCCGGACCGTTTCGCAGCTATGGGCAACTCTTGATCCTCAATGCCGGCGGCGGTTATCATGTGCTGTTAGCGGGGATGGAGCGGATATCCGTCGATCTCGGACAGTTCGTGCTGACCGGAGAACCCGTAGCGGTGATGGGCGGCCAAGCGCAGTTGTCGGCCGCTGTAGCAACCGGCTCTAAAAAACCTGTTCTCTATCTGGAGTTCCGCAAGGACGGCACTCCCATTGACCCCAGCCCTTGGTGGGCGACAAACGAAGGCGAAAAGGTTCGCGGATGATGCGCAAGACCCCTCTGATCCTCCTCAGTGCCCTGGCCGGCGCCGCGGTCACATTTCTGGCCGTCGAGCCGCACTCGCTTCCGATCGGCTCGAGCGCCAGGGCAGCGGCCTCTGATACCTACCGGCAGCTCAACCTGTTCGGCGACGTGTTCGAGCGGGTCCGCGCCGACTACGTCGACAAGCCGGACGACACCAAGCTTATCGAATCGGCGATCAACGGCATGCTCGCCGGCCTCGATCCACATTCAAGCTACATGGATCCGAAGAGCTTCCGCGATATGCAGGTGCAGACGCGCGGCGAGTTCGGTGGCCTCGGCATCGAGGTCACCATGGAGGATGGGCTGATCAAGGTGGTGGCGCCGATCGATGACACTCCGGCGGCCAAGGCCGGCGTGATGGCCAACGACATCATCACCATGCTCGACGACGAAGCCGTGCAGGGCATGACCCTCAATCAGGCCGTCGACAAGATGCGCGGGCCGGTCAATACCAAGATCAAGCTAACGATCATGCGCAAGGGCGCGACCAAGCCGCTTGTGCTGTCCATCACCCGCGACGTGATCCGCGTGAAATCGGTACGCTGGCACCCCGAGGGCGCCGATGTCGGCTACATCCGCATTACGCAATTCAACGAACAGACTACCGATGGATTGAAGGATGCGCTGGCTGACCTGAAGAGCAAGCTCGGCGCCGACAAGATCAAGGGCTACATTCTCGACCTGCGCAACAATCCGGGCGGACTGCTCGACCAGGCGATCTCGGTGTCGAACGCGTTCCTCGACAAGGGCGAAATCGTTTCGACGCGCGGCCGTAACTCCGACGAAACGCAGCGCTTCAACGCGCGGCCGGGCGGCGAACTGACGGGCGAGAAGCCGCTGATCGTGCTGATCAACGGCGGCTCGGCGTCAGCCTCCGAGATCGTCGCCGGCGCCCTGCAAGACCACAAGCGCGCAACGCTTGTCGGCACGCGCTCGTTCGGCAAGGGATCGGTGCAGACCATCATCCCGCTCGGCGCCGGCAACGGCGCACTGCGGTTGACGACCGCGCGGTATTACACGCCGTCCGGCCGCACAATTCAGGCCAAGGGTATCGTGCCCGACATCAAAGTGGTGCAGGACGTGCCCGCGGCGCTCAAGGGTGAAACCAACTCCAAGGGTGAGGCGTCGCTGCCGGGCCACCTCGCCGCCGCGGGGCAGGAAGAATCGGGGTCGCAATCCTACGTGCCGCCGGACGAAAAGAACGACAAAGCGCTTCAGCAAGCAATCGACCTGCTGCGCGGAACGGCGACCAATGCGGCTTTCCCGCCGAATCCGAAGGCCCCGGTCCCGAACTGAGGCAAGCCGGCTTGCCGATCGCGTTACGGGGCGGCCTTTGGCCGCCCCCATTTTTTGCGCTCGAGGTCCGGCGAGTCGGTTTCGGACGCATACAAAATGCTCCTCACAGGCCGCCGGTTGGCTTGTCGTGTTAGAGTCGCGTCCGTGATTCGCGCGTAAGCGATTCGCGAGGAAAGGGTGATGGCGACCGATGACCTGAGCGCCCCGCTGGGCCAGCACCGGAAGAAGCGCCGCGCCTCAACCCACCTCCCGATACCTTATTTTATCGCCGGGGCGCT
The DNA here is from genome assembly GCA_963729965.1 of uncultured Alphaproteobacteria bacterium. Classification (GTDB taxonomy): domain Bacteria; phylum Pseudomonadota; class Alphaproteobacteria; order Rhizobiales; family Xanthobacteraceae; genus BOG-931. The sequence goes on along the minus strand of CAVSPX010000001.1, from coordinate 883,535 downwards.
GGCGCTGTTCCTGGCAATTTTCGTGCTGTGGGCGGCCATAAACGACAACCCATTCGGTGGCGAGCCGGTCGCCGTCGTGCCAATCCATTCACAAGCCGCGACGCCAGCGAAGACCGTCGGAGGAGCGGGGAAGCACCCGGTCGCTGCAGCGACGCCCGTAGCTCCCAGCGGGCCCGGCCGGTACGACGGTCCGGCCCAGACGGCGCCGGCAGGCACTCCGGGCAAGGAGGCGCTTCCGCCCAGCTCGACTACGGTCAACATCATCAACGGCAAGACGGGAGCCCGCCAGGAGGTGGTGATCCCCGCTCCGAGTGACGCCACTCCGGCTCCGGCCAAGCCCTCGGTGGACCAGAAATTCCTCGAAATGACGCCGCAGGGCCCGCTGCCGAAGATCGCCGCTGACGGAGTGCGGCCTGCCGATGCCTTCGCCCAGCCCGTGACGCCCATACCCGGAAAGCCTGACGCCGTGCGCGTGGCGCTGATCATCGCGGGCCTTGGCGTCAGTGCCAAAGATACCGCCGACGCGATTGCCAAGCTGCCCGGCGCGGTGACCCTCGCCTTCGTCCCTTACGGCAGTGATGCGGCCCTGGCCGGCCGCGCGCGCGCCGCGGGCCACGAAATCCTGCTGCAGGTGCCGATGGAGCCGTTCGACTACCCCGACAACGATCCCGGCCCGGAGACGCTGCTCACTTCGCTGGCGCCGCAGCAGAACGTCGATCGGCTGCATTGGCTGATGGGCCGCTTCCAGGGCTATGTGGGGCTGATCAACATGATGGGCGCGCGCTTCACCTCGTCCGAGCAGGCGTTCGCGCCCGTTTTGCAGGAAGCCGAAAAGCGCGGCCTGATATTCGTCGACGATGGATCCAATCCCCGCAGCGTTGCTGGACGCATCGCCGGCGCCAACAGCCTGCCCTTTGCCAAGGCCGACGTGACAATCGATTCCGTGCCAACACCCGACGAGATCGACCGCGCCCTGGCCCGACTGGAGATGGCCGCCCGCCAACATCATCTGGCCGTCGGCATCGCGTCGGCGCTTCCGATTTCCATTGCGCGCATTGGCAAATGGGCAAAGTCGGCCGCGAGCCGCGGCGTACTGCTCGTGCCCATTACGGCAGCGACCATCAAGGAAAAGCAGACCTGACGGGCGACGCAAGACAGACGCGATTGGGCGTTCTATGATCCCGCGTCTACGGAATGTCCCTGTCGCCTCAAATGTCCTTCGAATCCCTGCCCTACCGCCCTTGCGTCGGCATAATGGTGCTCAACCGCGCCGGTCGGGCCTTCATCGGCCGCCGTATCGAGGGTCCTGAACACATCGATGAAACGCACGCCTGGCAGATGCCGCAAGGCGGCATCGACCCCGGTGAACAGCCATGGGCGGCGGCCTTGCGTGAGTTACGCGAGGAAACCAATATTTCGTCGGTCGAACGGCTGGGCGAAATCGCCGAGTGGTTGAATTACGAAATTCCGCGCGAGATCGTAGGCCTTGCCTGGAAAGGCAAATATCGCGGCCAGACGCAGAAATGGTTCGCGGTCCGCTTCACCGGCGAGGAAACCGAGATCGACGTGGCGCATCCCGGCGGCACCCACGTCGCCGAATTCTCCGGCTGGCGCTGGGAGCCGATGCAAAACGTCCCGGAACTCGTGGTGCCGTTCAAGCGCCACGTCTATGAGCGCGTGGTGAAAGAATTCGGTAAATTCGAGCGAGCGTAACGGGCGGCTGGCGTCCGTTACTGCGCCAGCGCCGCCTGCAGCGACTTCAATTGCTCCAGCCGGCGCGCAAGCTTGTCGCGCTGCGCACCGTCTGCAGCATCGGCGACGTCCTCCTCGGCGTCCTTGATCTCAGACGCGAGCATCGTCGTATCGAAATCCGCACGCGGCATTGCCTGATCGGCGAGGATCGTCAGTCCTGCGGGACTGACTTCGGCAAAGCCGCCGACAACGACGACCGGCTCGCGCGCGCCGCCGTTGATGATCGTCACGATCCCCGGCCGGAGCGCGGTGACCAGCGGCGCGTGTCCGGCCAGAATGCCCATGTCGCCTTCGGCGCCGGGCAAATCGACCTGATCGACGTCGCCGGAAAACAAGACGCGTTCGGGCGAGACAAATTCGAAATGAAGCGCGGCCATGGCTGATTACACCGGCTGATTAGGCCGCCTCGGCAGCGAGTTTCTTGCCCTTTTCGACCGCCTCCTCGATGGTGCCGACCATGTAGAAGGCAGCCTCAGGCAAGTGATCGTATTTGCCGTCGACCAGGCCCTTGAAGCCGTTGATCGTGTCTTGAAGGTCGACCAGCTTGCCGGGCGAGCCGGTGAACACTTCGGCGACGTGGAACGGCTGTGACAGAAAGCGCTCGATCTTGCGAGCGCGCGCCACCGTGAGTTTGTCCTCTTCGGACAGCTCGTCCATGCCCAGGATGGCGATGATGTCCTGCAGCGCCTTGTAGCGCTGCAACACCTGCTGCACCTGCCGAGCGACGTTATAGTGTTCTTCGCCGACAATCATCGGCGACAGCATGCGCGACGTGGAATCGAGCGGATCGACTGCCGGATAGATGCCCTTGGCGGCGATGTCGCGCGACAGCACCGTCGTGGCGTCAAGATGCGCGAATGACGTCGCCGGCGCCGGATCGGTCAGGTCGTCGGCAGGCACATAGATCGCCTGCACCGAGGTGACTGATCCCTTGGTCGTCGTGGTGATTCGCTCCTGCAGCGCGCCCATGTCGGTCGCCAGTGTCGGCTGGTAACCCACCGCCGACGGAATGCGTCCGAGCAAGGCGGACACTTCCGAACCGGCCTGCGTGAAGCGGAAAATGTTGTCGACGAAGAACAGCACGTCTTGGCCCTGATCGCGAAAATACTCGGCGACGGTGAGGCCGGTGAGGCCAACCCGAGCGCGGGCGCCGGGCGGCTCGTTCATCTGTCCGTACACCAGAGCGCACTTGGAGCCTTCGACCGAGCCTTCCTTCGGGTCTTTGTTGACCTTGGATTCGATCATCTCGTGATAGAGGTCGTTGCCCTCGCGGGTGCGCTCGCCCACGCCGGCGAATACCGAATAGCCGCCGTGCGCCTTGGCGACGTTGTTGATCAATTCCATGATCAACACGGTCTTGCCGACACCGGCACCGCCGAACAAGCCGATCTTGCCGCCCTTGGCGTAGGGCGCTAGCAAATCGACCACCTTGATCCCGGTCACCAGAATGGCGGCTTCGGTGGACTGGTCGGTGTAGGCCGGCGCCTCCTGATGGATCGCCCGCATGCCTTCGCCCTTGACCGGGCCGGCTTCGTCGACGGGGTCGCCGATCACGTTGATGATGCGGCCAAGGAGGCCGACGCCGACCGGCACCGAAATCGGCGCGCCGGTGTCCGTCACCTCCTGCCCGCGCACCAAGCCTTCGCTGGTGTCCATGGCGACGGTGCGCACCGTGTTTTCACCAAGCTGCTGCGCGACCTCCAGCACCAGCCGGCGGCCCTGGTTCTGCGTTTCCAGAGCATTGAGGATCGGCGGCAAGTCGGCGTCGAAATGCACGTCGACGACCGGGCCGATGACTTGGGTGATGTGTCCGACTGCTTTAGCCATAGGAGTACCTGCTTTTACGGGCGCACCGCTTAGAGCGCCTCAGCTCCGGAGATGATTTCAATCAGTTCCTTGGTGATCATCGCCTGACGCGTGCGGTTGTAGGTCAGCGTCTGGCGGCGGATCATGTCGCCCGCATTGCGGGTCGCGTTGTCCATGGCGGACATCTGCGCGCCATAGAACGACGCCGCATTCTCCAGCAATGCGCGGAAGATCTGCACCGCGATATTGCGCGGCAGCAGTTCATGCAGAATGTCCTCTGCTTCGGGCTCGAACTCGTAAACTGCGCCGCCGAGTCCCTCGGCGACCTTGGAGTCGAACACCAGCGGGATGATTTGCTGCGCCGTCGGGATCTGCGCGATCACCGAGCGGAAGCGCGAGAAGAACAGCGTGCAGACGTCGAACTCGAAATTGTTAAAACGCGCGATCACCTTCTCGGCGATCATCTCGGCGTGCGAGAACTGCAGCGTCCGCGCCGCGCGCAGATCGACCATCTCGATAATCTGTTTGCCGTAGAGTCGCCGCAGCTGATCGTAACCCTTGCGCCCGACGCAGAAGAATTTGACTTCCTTGCCTTCGGCTATCAGCGCGTTCGCGCGCTCGCGGGCGAGCCGTACGATCGCGGTATTGAATGGGCCGCACAGCCCGCGTTCGGCGGTGCAGACCAATAGCAAATGCACAGTGTCGCTGCCGCTGCCGCGCAACAGCCGCGGCGCGGTATCGAGGCCGGCGACGGAGGCTGCGATATTGCCTAGCACCTGGTCCATGTGGCTGGCGTAAGGCCGCGCCGCCTCGGCTACCGTTTGCGCACGCCGCAGCTTCGAAGCCGCCACCATCTGCATGGCTTTGGTGATCTTCTGCGTCGCCTTGGTGGCGGCGATGCGATTGCGAAGGTCCTTTAGCGAAGGCATCTCGTCTCAGTCGCTTCTTTTCATCGTCATGCCCGGCCTCGTGCCGGTCATCCACATCTTTGCCGTGCGCCACGCCCGAAGAGGATGGCCGGGACAAGCCCGGCCATGACGGCCGTTAGGCAAACGTCTTCGCGTAGTTGTCGACCACACCCTTCAGCTTCCCGGCGGTCGGATCGTCGAGATCGCGCGAGTCGCGAATGCTGTTGAGGATGTCGGCGTGCTGGCCGCGCAAAAGGCCGAGCAGACCGTGCTCGAAAGCGCGGACCCGGTTGACAGGAAGCGGATCGAGATAGCCGTTGACGCCGGCGTAGATGACGCAGACCTGCTCTTCCATCTTCAGCGGCGAAAACTGCGGTTGCTTGAGGAGTTCGGTCAGGCGCGAGCCGCGATTGAGCAAGCGCTGCGTCGTCGCATCGAGGTCCGAGCCGAACTGGGCAAACGCCGCCATCTCGCGGTATTGGGCCAACTCGCCCTTGATGCGGCCGGCGACCTTCTTCATCGCCTTGGTCTGCGCCGCCGAGCCGACGCGCGACACGGACAGGCCGACGTTCACTGCCGGACGGATGCCCTGATAGAACAGGTCGGTCTCAAGGAAGATCTGTCCGTCGGTAATGGAAATGACGTTGGTCGGGATGTAGGCCGACACGTCGTTGGCCTGCGTTTCAATCACCGGCAGTGCGGTGAGCGAGCCGGCCCCGTGGTCGTCGTTCATCTTCGCCGCGCGCTCGAGCAGCCGCGAATGCAGATAGAACACGTCGCCCGGATAGGCTTCGCGGCCCGGCGGCCGGCGCAACAGCAGCGACATCTGCCGGTAGGCGACGGCCTGCTTGGAGAGGTCGTCGTAAATGATCACCGCGTGCATGCCGTTGTCGCGGAAATATTCGCCCATGGCGCAACCGGAAAACGGCGCGAGGAATTGCATCGGTGCCGGATCGGACGCGGTGGCGGCAACCACGATCGAATAGTCGAGCGCGCCGTTTTCCTCCAGAACCTTGACGAATTGCGCGACCGTCGAGCGCTTCTGCCCGACCGCCACGTAGACGCAATAAAGCTTGATCTTCTCGTCGCCCGTTGCATTCAGAGGCTTCTGGTTGAGGATGGTATCGAGCGCGATCGCGGTCTTGCCGGTCTGGCGGTCGCCGATGATCAATTCGCGCTGGCCGCGGCCGATGGGAATGAGCGCATCGATTGCTTTCAGCCCCGTCGCCATCGGTTCATGCACCGATTTGCGCGGGATGATGCCGGGCGCCTTCACGTCGACGCGGGCGCGCGTGTCGGCCTCGATCGGCCCCTTGCCGTCGATCGGATCGCCGAGCGCATCGACCACGCGGCCCAGCAAGCCCTTGCCGACCGGAACCTCGACGATAGCGCGGGTGCGCTTGACGGTCTGGCCTTCCGCGATCTGGCGGTCAGAGCCGAAAATGACGATGCCGACGTTGTCGCTTTCGAGATTGAGCGTCATGCCGCGCACGCCGCTCTCGAATTCGACCATCTCGCCGGACTGTACGTTATCGAGTCCGTAGACGCGAGCGATGCCGTCGCCGACCGACAGGACCTGGCCGACTTCGGAGACTTCGGCCTCCTGGCCGAAATTCTTGATCTGCTCTTTGAGAATGGCGGAGATTTCCGCCGCGCGGATATCCATTAGCGGGCCTCTTTCATCGCGTGCCTGATCGCATTGAGCTTGGTGCGCAGCGAGGTATCGATCATTCGGCTGCCAACCTTGACTACCAGCCCACCAAGGATGGCGGGATCGATTTTAACGGCGAGATCAATGTCCTTGCCGCTGACCGCCTTCAAGGCGGCGCGCAGCGCCGCCACGTACTCGTCCTTGAGCTGTTCGGCCACGGTGACCTCGGCGGTGGCCTCGCCCTTGTAACCGGCTACCAGTGCGCGGTACGCCTTCGCCATGTCGCGCACCGCGAACAGGCGTCGGTTCGACGTGACCAGCCTGAGGAATTTTTCGGCAAGCCCGCCGATGCCGGCGCGCTGCAGCACCGCCGTAAGCGCCTGGAGCTGTTCGTCGGCGGAAAATACCGGGCTGCGCACGAGCCGCAGCAAATCGGCGCTCTCAGCGACGAGGGCATCAAACCGATCGAGATCAGCCTTCACGGCGTCGATTGCGTTCGACTCGCGGGCAAGATCGAACAAAGCGGTCGCGTAGCGGCCTGCCACGCCGGATACGATGGTGTCTTCGCCTGCCACTGTGTGCTCTTTAAGTCCCTGTTCCGCGTTGTTTTTGGGCCTCGCCAAGAGACCGCTACCGGCGGAAAGGGTCGGCGCAAACCCTTGGAATTTAAGCGGGACTTGGATCAAGGGTGGTGCGGGTGATCCCGCGCCCCGCGAAATCGCGGCGTTGCTAACATAGAGCGAAATGCGGTGCAACACGCCAAAACACGCTAAGACGCGGCCAGCCGATACCGCCCGTCCTTCTCGACGAGGCCGAGCGCCAACTGGACAATTTCGCCACGCTGCTTCAGCGGCGCGGCATCACGGTGCGGCGACCGGATCCCGTCGACCATGCGGTGGGGGTGCGGACGCCGGACTGGGAGATCGCAGGCGGACATGCGAGTGCCTGCCCGCGCGACGTGCTGCTGGTGACCGCTGCCGACGCATGTCGATACGACGCTGGTCCCGGTGCGTCCGGGCCTCGTTCTCGTCAATCCGGCGCGTCCCTGCACGGATAGTCAGATCAAACTGTTCACGGAAAACGATTGGCAGGTTGTTGAGGCGCCGGTTTCAGCAGGCAGCGGCCCGGCGCCATCGCGCGATGTCAGCAACTGGATTTCCATGAATTTCCTCATGCTCGACGAGCGCACCGTTGTGGTCGAAGCCGCCGAAGCACCGATAGCGACGCTGATGCGGTCGCTCGGTTGCGAGGTTACCCGTGTCCGTTCGATCGCGTTTATGCGTTCGGTGGCGGCTTTCACTGCTGCACGGCAGATATTCGGCGCGACGGCAAGCTGCAGTCTTACTTTCCGACGCTCGACCAAGCAGCGCAAAATTGCGCGGGCTGATGCCGGACACGCAAGTCTAAGGCTCGCCGCCCGCATGTTGCCGGATGACGTCGAGGAACTGCGCACCATAATGCGCCAGCTTCGCTTGGCCGACACCGTGCACCGAAGCCATGTCGGCCGCCGTTTTAGGCTTTTTCCGCGCCATGTCGATCAGCGTCTTGTCGGCAAAGACCACATAGGCGGCGACGCCCTGCGCCTTAGCCAGTTCGGATCGACGCTTTCTCAGCGCTTCGAACAGCGCCGTGTCGCCGGGACCGCCGTCGGCGAGCGCGGCAGTATTTGCGGCGGCTCGCGCGGCCTTCCGGCCGGTCTTCAGCGTGTCGGTGCGCAGCGTTATTTTCTCGGCGCCTTTAAGCACGCGCCGCCCGGCTTCGGTCACTTTCCATGAGCCGTAGCCGGTGATGTCGAGGCTGATGACGCCGGCACCGTGCAATTGACGGAAGATCGAGCGCCACTGCCTCTTGTCGTATTCCTTGCCGACGCCGTAGGTGGGGAGGCGATCGTGACTGAATTTTTGCACCGCCTCGCTGTTTTCGCCGAGCAGCACATTGGTCAAATGCTCGGTACCGAAACGCTCACCGGTGCGCACCATGGCGGACAGCGCCTTTTGCGCCGCAATCGTGCCGTCGATCAGCTGTGCGCCGTCGCAGCAGAAATCGCAATTGCCGCACGGCTCTGTCGTCTCGCCAAAATAACTGAGCAGGGTTTGCCTGCGGCAGCGCGGCGATTTACACAGTGAAACGAGCGCGTTGAGACGCTGGCGATCAACGCGCTTCTGCTCATCGCTTGCTTCGCTTTCGTCGATCTGGATGCGGCGCAGGCGGATATCGCCCATGGAATAGAGCGTCAGCGTGTCCGCCGGAAGTCCATCGCGACCGGCGCGGCCGATCTCCTGGTAATAGCTCTCGATATTGGCTGGCATGTCGGCGTGCATCACGAAGCGCACATCGGGCTTGTCGATGCCCATGCCGAACGCGACGGTCGCAACGACGACAACACCATCTTCCTGCAGAAACGTGTCCTGGTGGCGCGAGCGTACCGCGCCCTCCATGCCGGCGTGATAGGGCAATGCTCTGATGCCGACGTCACGCAGCTGTTCGGCGAGCTCCTCGGTCTTGCGCCGCGACGCGCAATAGACGATGCCGCTCTGGCCGCGGTGCGCTTCGATGAAATCGACAATCTGGCGGCGGCTGCCGATCTTGGCCTGCATTGCCAGCCGTAGATTGGGCCTGTCAAAGCCATGCACGAACGCGGCCGGCGGACGGTCAAACAATCTTTGCACGATATCCGCTCGCGTCGCGGCATCCGCCGTTGCGGTGAACGCGACAGTCTGCACGCCGCCGAGCGCGGCCTGAACCTTGCCAAGTTCGGCGTATTCGGGCCGAAAGTCGTGCCCCCATTGCGAGATGCAATGCGCCTCGTCGACGGCGAGCATCGCGACCTTGCCGCGGCTGAGGAGTTCGAGCGTTTCGGCTTTCAACAGCCGCTCCGGGGCCACATAGACGAGGCGCAATTCGCCCCGCGCAATGCGATCGAGAATGACGCGGTTGTCGGCTGGATTGTTCGACGAGTTGAGCGCCGCGGCCGCGACGCCGTAGCCGCAAAGCTGCGCCACCTGATTGCGCATCAGCGCGATCAGCGGCGATACCACGATCGTCAAGCCATCGCGCAGAAGCGCGGGCAGCTGGTAGCAAAGCGATTTGCCGCTGCCGGTGGGCATCACCGCGAGGACCTCGCGACCCGCCAGAATCGCGCCGATAATTTCTGCCTGGCCGGGCCGGAAGGTCTCGTAGCCGAAGGTCGCGCGAAGCACCCTTTGTGCCGTCGCAAGATCGGGCTGTGCAGTCGCCATGGTGACGTTCTATATTTGTTCCGATTCGCAGGCGCAAGCGAGTATTACACGCGTCTTTCTTGCGCGGCCGCACTCCGTGATGCAGGTTGCGGTCTCAAGGGTTACTCCTCTCAATGCTCTCTGCCGGGAATTCCGCAGCCGGCCCATCGCGCGGCCGTCTGCTCAAACTTCTATCGTTGCTGTTTCTTGCGGGCGTCGCCATGCGCATGACGATTCTCGCCATGCCTCCTGTTATTCCGCTCGTGCATCGCGAACTGCACATGTCGGAGACGCAGGTCGGACTGCTGATTGGACTGCCGTTGGCGCTGTTTGCCATCGCGGCCATTCCGGGTTCGATGCTGATCGCGCGGATCGGCACCAATCGTGCGGTGATCATCGGCATGGCGATTGCGGCGGTCGCCAGCGGCGCGCGCGGCGCGGCGATTGACGTGACGACGCTTTACGCGGGCTCCATCGCGACCGGCTTCGGCGTCGCCATCATGCAGCCCGGCATGCCGACGCTGGCACGCGAATGGCTTCCAGGCCGCGTCGCGCTTGGCACCATTGCCTACACGTCCGGCATGCTGATCGGCTCGACCATTTCATCGTCACTGACCATTCCCTATGTGCTGCCGTGGCTTGGCGGGTCGTGGCGGCGCGACCTCGTCTTCTGGGCAATCCCGGGGCTGCTCATCGTCCCGGTATTTGCCCTGTTCGGCCCGCGGCGCGATCAAAAGTCGGCCGCCGACCCCGCGATCGGCGGCCGCTGGTGGCCGGATTTCCGCAATCCCCTGGTTTGGCTTCTTGGTTTTGCCCTGGGCTGCAACAACAGCTCGTTCTTCTCAGCCAATGCGTTCCTCGGCGATTATCTGGTCAGCCTCGGCAAGACCAATCTGCTTGGGCAGGCGTTGGCATGGCTCAACGGTCTACAGATGGCGGCGCCCTTCGTCCTCTTGCTGATGGCCGATCGGTTCGAGCGTCGCGCCTGGCCGTTCGTGCTGTTCGGACCGGTGCTGCTCGCAGCGTTCCTGATCATGATCCTTGTGCCGACCAATCTCGGCATCGTCATTGCGACGGCATTTATCGGCTTCACGACGGCGATAACTTTTCCGGCCGTGCTGGCATTGCCGGCGCTGTTGAGCGTTACTCGCGACGTGCCACGGACCTCGGCGGGCATGTTCACGGTCAGCTACACCTGCGCGATCATTATCCCGACAGTCAGCGGCGCGCTGTGGGACATGACGGGGCGGCCGTGGACGGCGTTTCTGCCGCTCTGCTTCTGTGCCGTGGGGCTTACAATCTTTGGAACAATAGTCACCCGGCAACCGATGCCGGTCGAAGATAGACCAAATTGACCGCGCGATGCCGCCAAAGCGTTGGCGGGGCAGAGAGGAAAAAATCGACAATGGCCACTCGATCGAAAAAAGCCGCGCCAAAACGGCGGTCCAAGGCGATCATGCTGCCCGACGAACGCATTGCCTATTCGCCCATCATCGGACGCCCGGCGCTGAAGCTGCCGGACGGCGCCCGCATGGCGATTTGGGTGATCGTCAATGTCGAACACTGGGACGCGACACAGCCGATGCCGCGCACCGTGCTGACGCCGCCGGCGGGCGGCTCGCCGATGCCGGACGTGCCGAACTGGGCTTGGCACGAATACGGCAATCGCGTCGGCTTTTGGCGCTTCATCAAGGTGTTCGACGAATTCCAAATTCTCGGCGTGATCGCCATCAACGGTTCGGCGCTTGCGGCCTACCCGGCAATCGTCCAGGCCGCGGTCGAGCGCGAATGGGAGTTCATCGGTCACGGATTCACGCAGACCAATATGCAGAAAGTCCCGAACGAGCGGGCTGACGTCCGCAAGGTTCGGGACACCATCCTCAAAGCCACCGGAAAACCGCCGCGCGGATGGCTTGGCCCGGGGCTGACGGAAACGTGGCAGACGCCCGAGTTGTTGGTTGAGGAAGGCTACGACTACGTCGCCGACTGGGTGCTCGACGATCAGCCGGTCTGGCTGAAAACGCGCACCAAGCCGATCCTCAGCGTGCCCTACACGCAAGAATGCAACGACGTCGCCATGATGCTGATCCAGCACCATAAGGCGTCGGAATATTGCGAACGCGCGCTCGACCAGTTCGAACAGATCTATGCCGACTCCGCAGACTCCGCGCGCATCATGGCGCTCTCGGTTCATCCCTACATCATGGGCGCGCCGCACCGGCTCAAATATTTCCGCCGTGTTTTCGAAGTCATCCGCAAGAAGCCCGACGTGGCCTTCTTGACCGGCGCGCAGATCGCCGACTGGTACCTGCGCGCCGGACCTAAAGCGCCCTGAAAAGACGGCGCCGGGGACATTCCTTGAGAGATCCCGATCAGACGGGCAACGCCGCGGCAGGCTCCGAAGCCGGCGCGCGACTCATGCTGATCGCCCTGTGCATCGTGTGGGGCATTACGTGGCCGATCATGCGGATTGCGCTCCGCGAAGTTCCGCCGCTTACCATGCGCACAACGAGTACGCTGGTCGGCGGTGTCATCCTGTTCGCGCTATGCTTCGTCATGGGCCGCGACCTGCGGCTTCCGGGCGCCAAGAGCTGGATTCACGTGTCTGTCGCGGCGCTCCTTAACGTCGCCAGCTTCAGCGTGTTCTCGACCTTTGCCCAGCTTGCCGCGGCCACATCGCGGGTGGCGGTAGTGTCCTACACGATGCCGATCTGGGCCGTGGTGTTGAGCTGGATTTTTCTCCGCGAAAAACCGACCGGAATGCAACCACTCGCCATCGCCTTGTGCACAGCGGGGCTTGCGATCCTGATCTATCCATTGACCGCAGCCGGAATCCCGCTCGGCATCGTGTTGGCGCTCGGCACCGGCATAAGCTGGGCGGCCGGCACAGTTTACTTGAAATGGGCACGGATCGAAGCCGACCCGATGGCGCTCGCCGCATGGCAAGTGCTGATTGCGCTTCTTGTCATCGGCACCTGCATGGTGATCTTCGAAGGCGGCCCCGATTTTCACGCCGCCGATGCCACTGGCGTCATCGCGACGATACTTTCGGGCATACTCGGCACCGGCATCGCGTACGGTCTGTGGTTTTCGATCATCAAGAAGCTGCCGGCGACGACTGCATCGCTTGGCGTGCTGGGCAGTCCGGTGATCGGCGTCATTTCTTCGGTCGCTTTCCTTGGCGAGCGTCCGACCGTGCCGGACATCGTCGGATTTGCGCTGATTCTGGCCGCTTCGGCCTGCGTGCTGTTCACGCGTCGGGCTTCCGGTCCCCCTGCCGTCGCCGAGCGAACGAGCCGCGCTACTGTTTGATCGACTGCGACAGCGCGGCAACGCGCGCGACCATGGCGCTCCGTGGGTCGGCAAGCGCGTCAATGACGGTGAAATGGTTCGTACCGGGAATCTCTTCGTAGCGCGTCTGTACGCCCTCGTGCCGCCAGCTGTCAGCGAGAAGCTTGCTTTGACGCTTGAACTCTCCCGATTCGAGTCCACCGACGACAGCGTCAAACACTCGCCCGGCGAGAGGCTTCCAGAACGCCGTCGATAGGCGGCGCGCTTCGGCAGCATCGAGACGCAAATCCTGATTCACGCTGATGCCGACCAGCGGTGAAAGATCGAAGAGACCCGATATCGCATATCCTGCCGGCACCAGATCGGCCGGAGCCTTGGGATAAAGCGAAGGCCAATCGGTCGCCACCATCGCGGAGGCCAGATGGCCGCCGGCGGAGTGTCCGTAGACCAGGAGGCGCCGTTGATACCGCTGCCACAGGAATCCGCAGGCGCGGCGGATCTGATCGACGATGCCCGCAATCGTGATGTTGGGGCACAGATCGTAGCCCGCCACCGCGACCGCGACGCCGCAGACGTTCAGGCCGCGCGCCATCTGGCTGAAGCTTGAGGGTTCAAGCGAGCGCCACCAGCCGCCGTGGACGAACATGGCCACGGGCGCATCGTCGCCTGCGTCCGGCGCAAACAGGTCAAGGGTTTCGCGCGGCGTCTCGCCGTAACCCAGGCTAAGTTCGGCGCGGCCGGCTTTCAGCCGCTCGACGCGATAGTCCTCGGCTTCGCGCGCCCAGCGCAGGAAGATTTCCGCGTGTTCCGGAACCCGCGCTCGGTTGTCGTATTCGGCCTCGTAATTCAGGTCGGCCATCATTCTCTCCCGCGGCACCATCACGAGATAGCGGTATCGGCACCCCGTGAGCAAGCCGCTTCAGCCTCCACAACCGGCGGCAATGTTGCTAGGCATCAACTGATGAAAGTCGACGGCAAACCGATGCGCACCATCTGGCTTGAGCCAGACGGCAGGTCCGTGGGGATCATCGATCAGACCGCGTTGCCGCATCGCTTTGTAACCGCGCGCCTGACGACGCTCGACCAAGCCGCACATGCGATCCGCGCCATGCTGGTCCGCGGCGCGCCGCTGATCGGCGCCGCCGCGGCCTATGGCGTCTGCCTCGCGGTACGAGCCGACACCTCGGATGACGCCCTCGACCGCGCCCGCGCCACGCTGATCGCGACGCGGCCGACCGCGATCAATCTCAAATGGGCGCTGGACGAGATGATGGCCGCCGTGCGCGACCGGCCACGCGCCGAGCGTATCACTGCGGCCTATCGGCGCGCCGCTGAGATCTGCGACGAGGACGTCGCCATCAACAGCGCGATCGGCCGTAACGGCCTGCCGCTGATCGAAGCGATTGCCGCGCGCAAGAAAGCCGGCGAGCGCGTGAACGTGCTGACGCATTGCAATGCCGGGTGGCTCGCCACAGTCGACGTCGGCACGGCGACGGCGCCGATCTATCTGGCGCACGACCAGGGCATCGCCATCCATGTCTTTGCCGATGAAACCCGGCCGCGCAATCAGGGCGCCTCGCTCACCGCCTGGGAGCTTGGCCAGCATGGCGTGCCGCACACCGTCATCGCCGACAATGCCGGTGGTCATCTGATGCAGCACGGGCTCGTCGACCTTGTCGTCGTCGGCACCGACCGCGTCACCGCCAACGGCGATGTCTGCAACAAGATCGGCACTTATCTGAAGGCGCTCGCGGCCCGCGACAATAAGGTGCCGTTTTACGTGGCGTTGCCGTCGCCCACGATCGACTTCACGATTGCGGATGGCCTCGCCGAGATCCCGATCGAAGAACGCAGCGCCGATGAGGTCGCAACCATGAGCGGAGTGACCGTCGATGGCCGGATCGAAACGGTGCGGGTCGTTCCCGAAGGTTCGGCGGTGTCGAATTACGGCTTCGATGTCACGCCGGCGCGGCTCGTCACTGGGCTGATCACCGAGCGGGGCGTGATCGCAGCCTCGCCAACTGCGCTCACCGCGGCCTTCCCGGACCGGACCGGGGCGAATCGCAGGTGACAGCAAACGGATAAGTTGCAATGATCCGTCATCAGACGCGTGCCCTTTGTCGCGTGATTTTCCGACCGGAGTTTGTAGCGTGCGCAAACCGGCGCTCCGTCCGTTATCCAGTCCGCCGCTCCCTGGAATTCTAGCGATGAGCCTCAACGCACTGGCCCCTGCCTTCCCGGTCGATGGCCGGCAGTCGCCGACCGCGCTTGCAGTCGCCCGCGGCACCGCGCGCTATCTGCATGCGCTCGGCTATTGCGTGGTCAGCGAATTACCGTTGCCGTCAGGCCGGCGCGCCGATCTCGTGGCGCTCGGCGGCGACGGCGAAATCGTCATTGTGGAGATCAAATCGTCGGTAGCGGATTTTCGCGCCGATCAAAAATGGACGGACTACTGCCTGCATTGCGACAGGCTGTTTTTCGCCACCGTGCTCGACGTGCCTCGCGAGATATTCCCGGCTGACGCCGGGCTGATCGTCGCCGACGCGTTCGGCGCCTCGATCATCGGTGAAGCGCCGGAGCATCGGCTCTCCGCGGCAACGCGCAAGGCGATCATGCTGCGCTTTGCCCACGCGGCGGCGCTCCGCCTGCAGGCGCTGGCCGATCCGCAGGGACCTTATGCGGCCGAATCCTGATCGGCCTGCGTCGCGTCGGCGGGAGCAACGTCCCAGCTCGCCTTGAGACGTTCGAGCGAGGCACGCAGAGTGGCGAGATTCACCGGCTTCGGGATCGATTCCCAGACATTGAGCTTGAGTGAAGCGGCGACCTTTGCGCTGTCGTTGCACGTCTGGTCGTCGCAGCCGCTGATGATGATAATCGGCGCCTTGCAACCGATCACCCAGAGGTGACGCAACATATCGACGCCAGCGCGTTCGCCGAGCGAGAGATCGAGCGTGATGCAATCGAACACGGTTTCCTGCGTCAGCTTGGCCGCCTCTTCGTAGGTAGCAGCGCCCGCCGGAAGATAGCCCGCCTTGGCCGCAGCCCGACAAATGATCATGCGGTGGAGATTGTCGTCGTCGATGACCAGAAGCCGCGGCGTCGTGGACCGCGCGGCGCCGGTGTGGGCCATGTCCGCCTGGCCTGATGCGGCAAGAATTGACTGTTCGAACATCCCGATCCCCGCCAAAGTCCCATTTATAGTTGCGGTGGATGATAAGCAGGGTTCGCCAAATTCGGCTTAATGAGTTCCGCGCAATTTTAGCAATCGCGAAGTCGCCGCAACGAGGTTAGGCGACAGTAAAATTCCACGTACAGCGACGCTCCCGCGCGTTCCTTGCCGAAGCCCCCAACCGGTACTTGGCGTCCAGCGATACGCCGGTCATAATTCGTTTCGCACAAGGGACCGCGATCGGGAGGATGGAAATGATCGATTGCTATACGTGGACGACGGACAACGGCTACAAGCCACGAATGATGCTGGAAGAAACCGGCCTTCCGCACAAAATCATTCCCGTGAATCTCCCGCAAAAGGCGCAGATGTCGCCGGAGTTCATGAAGCTCAGCCCCGGCCACAAAATTCCAGCGATCGTGGACAATGATGGCCCCGGCGGCGCGCGGGTGACACTCTGCGAATCCGGCGCCATTCTCAAATATCTCGCGGAGAAGTCGGGCAAGTTCTATCCGGCCGACCCGGCCGCGCGCGTCAAGGTCGATCAATGGCTGTTCTATGGTTCGGCGACATTCACCACGCTGGCGCAGCAGTTCGGACACTGGACCATTCGCTCGCCCGTAAAGGCGCCGCCTGCGCAGCAGCACTACGATGCGAATCTGCGCGACATGCTCAGTACTCTCGACCGGCACCTGGCGTCGAACGAATATTTCGGCGGTGCCTATTCGATTGCCGACATGACGATGTACTCGGACGTACACATCCACGGCGTCAGGGACATCGGACTCAAGGATTACCCCAATGTGCAGCGCTGGCATGACGCCATCGAGTCGCGTCCGGCCGTGCAGCGGGCCTGGGGGCCCTTCCCCTCCTAATGCAGGGAACAGATTAGGCGGGCGGTGGCGGCGGACAAAAACTACGCGGCATTGTCCAACGTCACCGCGCCATAGACGGCGTTAAAATCAAGCTCGGATGCCGGTCCCGGCCGCTTGAACAGGTAGCCTTGGACCGACGTCACGCCGGCCAGCCGCAGCACGCGGTATTGATCGGCGGTTTCGACGCCCTCCGCGGTGGTCGCGATATCGAGACTCTGCGCGAGTGTGAGTGTTGCCGATATGATTGCGGCACACTCGCTGCGCTTGGTTAGATTCTGCGTGAACGATTTATCGATCTTGATCCGATCGAACGGGAACATTGCAAGCTGGCTGAGCGACGAGTATCCGGTGCCGAAATCGTCGAGCACGATCGTGATGCCGAGACTCTTGAAATGCCGCAGCGCCGGCAGGCATTCCGCGGCGGATTCGATGAGCGCCGTCTCGGTAATTTCCAGTTCCAGCCGCTCCGGCCGCAGTCCTGAATCGACCAGCGCGCGCATGACGGTGTCGGCCAATTTCGTCTTGCGAAACTGCACCAGCGACAGATTGACCGCGACTTTGACGTGGTCGGGCCACGCTACGGCGTATGCGCACGCCCGCCGCACCACCCATTCGCCGATCTGAGCGATCAGGCCAGTTTCCTCGGCAAGCGGAATAAACAGATCGGGGAACAGCAGCCCTTTGGTCGGATGACGCCAGCGTACCAGCGCCTCCACGCTGCAGATCTTGCGCGTCCTGGTATCGAGAATGGGCTGATAGTGCAGTTCCAGTTCGTTTTGCGCAATCGCCCGGCGAAGGTCACTCTCGATCTCCTGCCGTGCGCTGGCCACCTCACTCATTTCCGGTGCGAAGAAGCAGTAGCCGTTGCGGCCGGCCGATTTGGTCCGATAGAGCGCCAAGTCCGCCATCTTCAGGAGTTCGTCGGGGCCGGTGCCGTGCTCGGGGGCGAGCGCGATGCCGATGCTGGTGCCGATGTTGATCTCGCCGCCTTCGATCGCAAACGGTTTGCCAAGCAGATCGAGTATCCGCTCTGCCAGCGCCCGGCCAGCGTCGCGCTGATTTCTCTCGCCGGCCTGAATAATGGCGAATTCATCGCCACCGAGCCGGGCCAGGACATCCGTCTCGCGCAGCAGCGACTTTAGCCGCATCGCCACTTCGGTCAGCAGCGTGTCGCCCGCCGGATGCCCGAGTGTGTCGTTGACTTCCTTGAACCGGTCGAGATCGAGCAAGAGAACGGTGAACGGTTCGCCGCGACGGCGCTGGCGCGCGCCCGCCTCTTCGATCTTCTGTGCCAGGGCGGCGCGATTAGCGAGGCCGGTCAACGGATCATGGTGCGCCAAAAAGGCGATCCGCTGCTCGGCTTTCTTACGCTCCGTGGCGTCCTCGATAACCGCGATAAGAAATTTCGCTTCGCCCTGATTGTTCTTGATGACAATGCGGTGAGTCGCCTGCATGCGGTTACCCCGCAGCAGCGTGTCCACCTCGATCTCGTGGTAAGTGACGCGCTCGGTGTTCTGGAGCGACTCGGTGTCCGCGTCGTCGATATTCTTGGCGTCCTTTGTTCTATGGATATCGAACGTGGTGCGACCCAGCAGTTCGTTTCGTGGAATGCCGAGCATCATTTCGAACGCGCGGTTGACCAGAAGATATTTGCGTGTCGTCGCGTCCTTGACGACGATGGCAACCGGAATGTGTTCGATGATCGAATCCAAAAACTGCTTTGTTTCAGCGAGCTGACGTTCCGCGTGGCGCTGCTCGGTAACGTCGATATGGGTTGCGACCCAGCCGCCATCCGGCATCGGGCGGTGACTGACTGCATAGACTCGGCCGTCGGAGAGCTCGTTCTCTGCGTAGTGAGCGTCGCACAACGAGACCTTTCCAAGCCGCGTTCGGATATATTGGTCGGTGTCGCCCGGTACCAAGCCGGCAGCGACGCGCGCTTCCAATACCGACCGGAGCGTCGTGCCGGGCTTCGTCTGTTCCCGGCGGAGGCCGTACATCTCCCCGTACTGTGCATTCGATACCACGAGGCGCGTGTCGCCGTCGAAAATACACAAGCCGTGCGCCATGCTCGTCATGGCAGTTTGAAACAGAAGGTTGGATCGCTCGAGCGATTGCTTGGAGCGCCGCAATTCCGCGGCGGTGGACAACATTCGCGCCTGCCGGGCGGCGCCCACCATCATGACGATCAGAACCATAAGTGTCAGGATGGTCCCGATTAGGATGTATTTGCGCAGCGTTGCATCCGCGTGCCGATAAATATCCTTTTTGGACAATCCAATCAGAGCAATCAGGGGTAACCCTGAAACCCTGCGATAGGACATGAGTCTGCTGACGCCTTCGAATTGTGCCCTGCTAGCCGGGGTGTTCCAGTAGCTGCCAGCCGGAGCGTACGGCAAATAGCGCCATAGCTCCGACCGGGTGTTCGCCTTGCCGGAAAACCTGCGCGCCGCCGGATCGGCGCCACCTCGTGCGAGAATGACGCCGTCTGTGCTGATCAGAGTAACGATTCCTCCCCGGCCGAGATCGAGCGAGCTGAAAAAATGTTCGAGCTCCGATACGTCGAGCGCGCTTGCTATCGTGCCGTCAAAGGTGCCGTCAGCTTTGTTCAGGCGCCGCGTAAATTCAATTGTGAGCCGCTTGCTCACCTGACCGATCAGCGGGTCGCTGATGAAGAGTTTGTCGACAGTGCTGTCACGTTGAAAGGTAAACGGGCGTCGATCGCCGACGTAAAGCGGCGTGCGCAGCGGCCCCTGGCTTGAGAGAGTGACGAAGCCTTTCGCATCGGTAATGCCGAAATGCGCCGTCAGATTGTTGTGAGACTGGGTGCGGACCACCCAGGTGGCGAGATCGAAATTCTCCGGGTTATGCTGATAGTCCTGCCTCAGCGCCAGCAGCGCGATATCGGATTCTTGAACCACCCGCCTGATGTATTCTTCCAGGACGCGCGTAAGGTTGCTGCCTTGGCGGATCGCATCTTCGTAGGCCAGTTCGCGCTGCTCGCTGGACAGCAAATAGATGCCGCCCCAAATGATGGCGATCACGACGAAGCCGAGATACGTCGTGGTCTGCCGAAACGCGTGTACCCATGTGGCCATCGTGACCTCGAAGTCCCGCGCCGCGGGCGGGGCTGCAAGATGATCTTTGCCACGGATTTGTTACTTTGCGGTTGGAGGTATCGCGCTGGTAGCAGCGAAGGATCCGATAACGTTAACCGGGCCTTAGCGGCGGTCCTCCGGCGTTCGGATGATCCGGCGCGCGATGCCTAACCGATAGTTTCCGGATTCGTTTCTGTTGGTATCCGCTTGCGGATTGACGTGGCGTGGCGCACCATCGCGCCGGTTCAGCGCGCGTCGTGAGATCATCGACATGACCCCATCCCGTGCAACGAGCGCGATTTTCCTCGCGCTCTTGCTTGCCTCGAATACGGTTCGCGCTGCAGGGCCTGTGCCATCGTTCTTTACGCTGACGTCACCGGCGTTCAGCGACGACGGCGTGCTGCCCCTCAAATATGCCGGCGGCAGTCTGTGCGGGAAGGACAGCCGCGGCGGCAATATTTCACCGCCGCTCGCGTGGTCGAACCCGCCGCCTGGAACCAAAAGCTTCGCGGTCGTGATGATCGACCCCGATAGGCGCCGCGGCCTCGGTTCGGTCCACTGGGTGGCCTATGGCATTCCGGTGTCACGGACCGGCTTGCGAGACGGTGAAGGCGGTCCATCGCCGGCGCCGGATATCATCGAGGGAAAAAACTCGCGGGGAACTCTCGGCTATACCGGCCCGTGCGGTCCGCCCGTCGATGCCCCTCACCACTACGTCATCGATGTGATTGCGCTCGACGTGCCACCCGGCGCGCTGAAGAGCGGTTTCGGCCGCGATGAACTCTTGATGGCAATTGCGGGCCACAGCCTCGGGCCGGCAAGCTTGGTGGTGCGTTACCACCGCACACCTTAGGAGCGGCGGAACTCACAATGATCAGGAATTGGGCGGTTCGTTGGAGCGCTCAATTCGATACGTGCTGAAAGACGGTGCGTTGTCGCTTCGCCGCGTGTGAGCGATGATGCACACTCGGGTGGCTCTGTCCCATCATCTCCGCACAGCGCAGCCATCTTTGCGCCAGACCGTTCCAAACCGCCTTGTTCTCCCGACTGCGGGTAACCTTCGCCATCACCTCGCATTCGGCGGCGAATCTGAGAAACCGATCCGTCGCGTCCATGTGGAACCTCCGATGTTGTTTGTTAAGCTCCGGTATCTGGCCAAACGCCAAATTTGCGAATGGTTCCGTTGGCCGGACATTAAATTTCCGGCGGGACAATTCGCGCTGACGTCAGCGCAGCGCAGCCGCTCCCGGCGCGGGCGCCAGAACCGGCTTGAGCGCTGGAACAAAGCGCCGCCGTTCTCGGTGCGCGGGAATGGCGCGGTAAACCTGTTTGGTGGCCTCGACGATATGAACGCCGGCGAATGGGGCCGACAGGCTGGCACCGGTGCGCTCCCAAGCCACCGCCGAGCGCAGGAACCAACCGCGGCCGATTGGCGGCACGTAGAGCGCCTCGCCCCAGCCGGTCGGAGTGAACCAGGTTTCCCGCAGCAACTGGGTGATTTGGCTGCGCGAATAGGGACGGCCATGGCCGAACGGCGTTGTGTCAATGCGCGCCCACAGCCCACGCCGGTTCGGCACTACCGCCAGCAATCGCCCACCGGGCGCCAGCACGCGCCAGACTTCGCGTAACAGTTCCGCCGGATCGGTCGACATCTCCAGCGCATGCACCAGCAGGACCCGGTCGACCGCGGAGTCAGTCAGCGGCAGATCGACTTCCTCAACCAGAGCCGCCAGCGCCGGCCGGGTGGACGGCCAGCGCACCACGCCCTGCGGCGCCGGCATCAGCGCCAGACAGCGTTCGGCTTCCTCGCGAAACAACCCGAGATAGGGCGTCGCATAGCCGATGCCGAGCACGCGCAGAGTGCTGGTGTCGGCCCAGCGCGCGCGAATGCCGCGGCCGACGAAGCGCCGGGCGACCGTCCCAAGCCGCTGGGCGTAGAAATTGCGAAGGTCGACAACATCCATGAATGTAAAATAGCACGCCGTTGCCGCCTTCGCCGTAGCCGCGAACCCGATTCGTCCGGCCCTGACCTTGCAGTTAATGCATCGCAGCGCCTACGTTGCGGTACTCTGATCGTGAGGCTCCAGTTCGGCAGCCGAGCGGGCTTGTTAAAACTCACGGTGAAAAAAATGCCTGCACAGACCAATCTTTTTCTCTGCCTGAAGGATAATTTCGGCGTTCTGCTGCACGATCCGCAAAGCGGCGCAACCGCGGCGATCGACGCCCCGGAAGCCGCACCGATCGAGGCCGCGCTACAGAAAACCGGCTGGCGGCTCACCGACATTCTGGTAACCCACCATCATGCCGATCACACCCAGGGCATCGGCGCGCTCAAAGATCGCCACCACTGCCGCGTCGTCGCGCCGCGCGATGAAGCAAAGCGCATCGCCCATGTCGACGAGACGGCTGGCGAGGGCGACACCGTACGCGTCGGTTCGCTCGAAGCCCGGGTCATCGACACGCCGGGTCACACGGCTGGGCACATCTCCTATTTCTTCCCTGCTGGCAAACTCGCCTTTGTCGGCGACACGCTGTTCTCCATCGGCTGCGGCCGCGTCATCGAAGGCAATCCCGAAATGATGTGGAACTCGCTCTTGAAGCTGCGCGCGCTGCCCGACGACACGCGCTTTTACTGCGGCCACGAATATACCGACGCCAACATTCGCTTCGCCAAGACCGTCGAGCCGAACAACAAGGCGCTTGCCGCGCGCGCCGACGAAGTCGGCAAGCTCCTTGCCGCGCACAAGTTCACCATCCCGGCAACGATCGGCGCGGAAAAGGCGGCCAATCCATTCTTGCGCGCCGACGACGCAGGGCTGGCGAAATCGCTTGGCCTGTCCGGCAGTCCGGCCTGGAAGGTCTTTGCCGAGATTCGCGAACGCAAGAATTGATTCTGATTGTGGACCGGGCCGCGCAATCGCTCTCCGCGAACGACGTCATTCGGCTCCTCGATCTGACGCCTCATCCCGAAGGCGGACATTTCCGCGAGACGTTTCGCGATGCGCGCCACGATGAGCGAAGCCGCGCTGCTTCGACCGCAATTTATTTCTTGCTCGCACGGGCCGAACGCTCGCGTTGGCATCGCATCGATGCGGTCGAGGTCTGGCACTGGTATGCGGGCGCGCCTCTCGCCCTGGAAATTGCGCTGCAGGGACGCATCGAGCGCATAACGCTTGGCTGCGATCTCGCCGCGGGCGAACGCCCGCAAGCGGTCGTGCCGATGCATGCCTGGCAAGCAGCCGCAACGCTCGGCGACTGGAGTCTTGTCGGCTGCACGGTCGCGCCGGGTTTCCAGTTCGCAGGCTTCGAATTGGCCCCCGAGGGTTGGGGGCCGACTTAACTGGTGATTTATCGCGACGCGCGGGTAAAGCGAGCCGCTAGACGAAATATTGCCCGCCGTTCGCGGTCAGCGTCGCACCGGTAATAAGCCCCGCGTCGTCGGACGCGAGAAACACGACACAGCGGGCGACCTCCTCCGGCTCACCCAACCGGCCGATGGGTATCTGCGGCAGAATGTTCTTCTCCAAAACCTCCTGCGGCATGGCCTTCACCATGTCGGTCGCGATGTAACCCGGACAAATCGCGTTGACCGTAATGCCGGCACGAGCGCCCTCCTGCGCCAGCGCCTTTGTAAAACCCAGTTCGCCGGCCTTTGCCGCCGAATAGTTCACCTGGCCGATCTGTCCCTTCTGACCGTTGATCGAGGAAATGTTGATGATGCGGCCGAACTTTCGCTCGCGCATGCCCTCGATCACTTGCCTCGTCATGTTGAAGAGCGAGCCCAGGTTCGTGCTGATCACCGCGTTCCATTGCTCCGGTGACATGCGATGGAACATGCCGTCCCGCGTGATGCCGGCGTTGTTGACCAGCACATCGATTGGCCCCAGCGCGGCTTCGACCTGTTTGACGCCGGCCGCACATGCCTCAAACGAGGAGACATCCCACTTGTGGACGGCAATGCCGGTTTCCTGTTTGAATTTCTGCGCGGCCTCGTCGTTGCCTGCGTAATTGGCCGCGACCGTATAGCCGGCCGCTTTAAGTGCCTTGCAAATGGCCGCGCCGATGCCGCGCGTACCTCCCGTCACCAATGCGACGCGGGGCATGAAAACCTCCCTGTTCACCATCAGGCCCGGCGTTGCGCCGGGCACCTACGTTTCCTTAATGAGCTAGCTTAGAGACGTGCATGGCCGGGACAAGCCCGGCCATGACGTAGATCAATCGGCTGCGACCAGCGTGTCGGTCGCGCTCAGCGTTCCACGCACATCGCGATGCCCATGCCTCCGCCGATGCACAGCGTCGCGAGCCCCTTCTTGGCGTCGCGCTTCTGCATCTCGTACAGGAGCGTGACGAGGACCCGCGTGCCCGACGCGCCGATCGGATGGCCGATGGCGATGGCGCCGCCGTTGACGTTGACCTTCTTGGTGTCCCAGCCGAGGTCCTTGTTGACGGCGCAGGCCTGTGCGGCGAACGCCTCATTGGCCTCGATCAAATCGAGATCGCCGGTGTTCCAGCCGGCCTTCTTGAGAGCGGCGCGCGAGGCCGGGATCGGCCCGGTGCCCATGATCTTCGGGTCGACGCCGGCCTGAGCCCAGGAGACAATGCGGGCAAGCGGCGTCTTGCCAAGCTTGGCGGCTTCGCTCGCCTTCATCAGCACCACAGCGGCGGCGCCGTCATTGATGCCCGAGGCATTGCCGGCAGTCACCGTGCCCTCCTTGTCGAAGGCGGCCCTCAGCTTGCCGATCCCCTCAAGCGTCGTGCCATGCTTCGGATACTCGTCGGCGTCGACCACGATATCGCCCTTGCGGCTCTTGATCGTGACTGGCGTGATCTCGTCCTTGAATTTTCCCGCCTTTTGCGCCGCCTCGGCCTTGTTCTGGGAGCCGACCGCGAATTCGTCCTGCTGCTGCCGGGTGATCTGCCACTGCCGCGCGACGTTCTCGGCCGTATTGCCCATGTGGTAGCCGTTGAAGGCATCCCACAGACCGTCCTTGATCATCGTATCGATCATCTCGAAATTGCCCATCTTCACGCCGCTGCGCAGATACGCGCAGTGCGGCGCGACGCTCATCGATTCCTGGCCCCCGGCCACGACGATCTCAGAATCGCCGTTGAGGATGGCCTGGTAGCCGAGCGCGACGGTGCGGAGACCCGAGCCGCAGAGCTGATTGACGCCCCAAGCCGGCACTTCGACCGGGATGCCGGCCGCAATCGAGGCTTGGCGGGCCGGGTTCTGGCCCTGCCCTGCCGTGAGTATCTGCCCCATAATGACCTCAGACACGCGCGGCGCTTCGACGCCGGCGCGATCCAACGCCCCCTTGATCGCCGTCTTCCCCAATTCGTGGGCGGGCACCGTGGCAAATGCACCGTTGAACGCGCCAACCGGCGTGCGCGTCGCACTGACGATGACGATGTCGTCTTTCATGGCTAATTCCTTCCCGGCTTAAGCAAGTTGGTCGCGCGCGCAGGCTGGCCGCGGGCGCCTCAAGCAATCGCCATATATGTCATAGGGAGGCGGTTCGCTGCCGGCAAGGCGAAAGACAGCCCGCGGCACGCCGCATAACTGGGTCGCTCGATCACGTCACAAAACGGTAGCCGTGCGCGGCGAAACCGCCTATTTTGGCGGCACAGCTGATGCGGTGATACGACGCTCATGTCCGAAGCCACGACCACGACCAAGGCCGCAGAGCCGATTGAGATCAAGAAATACGCCAACCGGCGTCTCTACAACACCGGTACGAGCGCCTACGTCACGCTCGAAGATCTCGCCGGCATGGTAAAAAGCGGCCAGGATTTCATCGTCCATGACGCCAAGAGCGGCGAGGACATTACCCGCTCGGTGCTGGCCCAGATCATCTTCGAGCAAGAGGGCAAGCAGGGCCAGAACCTGCTGCCGATCGCGTTCCTGCGCCAGCTGATCCGCTTCTACGGCGACAGCATGCAGATGCTGGTTCCGCGCTATCTCGAAGTGTCCATCGAGTTGCTGACCCGCGAGCAGGAAAAATTCCGTCAGCAGATGGCACAGGCCTTCGGCGTCAGCCCGTTCGGCGCGCTCGAAGACCAGGTCCGGCGGAACATGGAGATGTTCGAACGCGCCTTCGCGATGTTTACGCCGTTTGCGCGGCGTGAAAGCCAGGGCGGCGGTACGGCGGAACCGGATAAATCCGCCGGCAAGTCAGGCGAGATCGACGATCTCAAACGGCAGCTCGACGAGATGCAAAAGAAGGTCGACCGGCTGACTGACAAGGGCGGCAGTTGATCCCGCCTCTGGCACTCGCCGGCATCGGAAGACTCAAGCGTCGATCAGATTGCGCGCGCCAAGCCTTTGATCCAAGGCCGCTCGGTCGAAGCCAGCCCGACAAACGCACCCTGCAGATAATCGCAGCCCCAGGCCTCCAGCGTGCGGGCAGCCTCTTCGCTCTGCACCCACTCGGCGACAGTCGCGAGCTTGAGCCGTTTGGCGAGATCGATCAGCGTCCGCACGAACGCGCGGTCGTCTTCGGAGCGCATGATGTCCACGACAAAGGCACCGTCGATCTTGACGATATCGACGCCAAGCTTGCGCAGATTGCGGAATGACGTGTAACCGGCACCGAAATCGTCGATCGCGATGCGGCAGCCTAAATCCTTGACGCGAGCGACGAAACCGCGCGTCTCGTCGATGTCCTGAATGGCGGCGCTTTCGGTGATCTCGACAGTGAGGCGGTTTGCGACGCCGTCATGCGCGCGCAACAGCGAGCCGAGCCCGGCCCACCAATCGGGATCGGTGGTCGAGGCCGGCGAAACGTTTAGGCTGGCCTGCAGGTCCGGCGCCGCGATCAGTTCGTCGACGACCAGTTCGAGCACGCGATGGTCGAGGAGACGCACCAGACCGAGCCGCTCCGCGACCGGAACGATGTCGCCGGCGCTGATCAGCGTGCCGTCGGCGCGCCGGATGCGCATCAGGCATTCATAGAAGGCCGGCTGTCGCTCATTCGCCGTCACCACTGTTTCGTAAGCGAGGAAAATGCGCCGTTCGTTGAGCGCGGCAACAATCTCATCGGTTGCCCGCACGTTTTCGCGGCGCAGCGCTTCGCGTTCGATGCTCGGCCGGTACCCCAAAAACGAACCGCGGCGCTTGCCTTTGGCAATATCGAGCGTCTCCTGCGCGCGGGTGAGCACCTCCGCAACACTGCGCGCATGACGGGGGCCTGTCACGCCGCCGATCGTGACGGTAACAGCGATCGGCCCGGACTTTGTCGAGATCATCTCGTCGCGGACACCAGCCAGGAGGCGCTCGGCGGCGATGGCCATGTCGTCGGGCGTACAGTCGCGCAGCACCACGCCGAATTTGTTGCCCGAATAGCGGCCGAGCGTGTCCTTGCCGCGCATTCGGCTGCGTAGACGCTTGCCGACATCGGCGATCACCTCGTCGGCGACGTCGAAGCCGTAGGAACTCGTTGATGCGCGACAGGTTGTCGACGGCAACCAGAAGAAACCCGCAGGAGGAGCGAAAACGGATGGCGTCCTCCAGCGTATCTTCGAGTATCTCGGTCAAATGGTGCCGGTTCAATTCGCCGGTGAGCCCGTCGTGCCGAGCGAGAAACGTAAGCCGGCGTTCATGCTCGTAGCGCTCGTTGATGACGCGCAACACGCCGTGTGCGCGCGCCGGTCGGCCATCTGCCCCCGCAAACCAGCGGCCGTTATCCTCGACCCACAGCTTGGTATCCGAACTGGGGGCGGGCCGAATGCGATACTGAATTTGGTAGGGCACACCGTGCCCGTCGTCGCGCTTGTCCGACTGCATCACAGCGTCGAAACGGGCCTGCGCATTCTCGGCTTCGAGCAGTTGCGCGTAACCGCGGCCGGTCGAAACGGCCGCCATATCATCGATTAGCAGCACGTCCTTGGCGTTGGCACTCCACAACAAAGCATCGGTGTCGAGGCGCCAGTCGTATGCAACCTCGCCGACCGACGCGAGAATTTGCGCCGCATCAAGCACGGTTTCGTTCGGCGTCCCGGCAGAGGAGGGAAGCGATTGTCGCAGACCGTCCTGGGCCACGAGTTCCACCTATGAGGAATTGTTACGCTGCGCGGTATATCGCGGCGTCTGCGCCCCCAAACTACCGGCGGACTTTAAACAATTTCGGAAAATTGCCGCTTCTCCATACTTTTCCTCATAAGCATGCGCTGCCGCGGCACGCCGCTTGCGCCTTTGTCGCCAGAAGTTCGGCAGCGTCCCATTTTGGGACAAAAGGCGCAGGCGATCTCAATGAAAAACGCTCTCGTTCCGCTGACGCCGCAAGCGCATGGTTCCGCATCGGCACAGTCCGATCGGCGTGCCACGCCCGATCGTGCCAACTCCGACCGCGCCAATTCCAACCGTGCCAAGGCCGATTTCGTCGCCCATCTCATTGCTACGGCTGTGCAGGTGCCGCAGACGCGAGCCCGCCGCCGTGCCGATCCTGTGGACGCCCTGGCGGCTTATCGGGCGCTCGGCCGATCGCCGAGCCAGCCAGGTCGCGCGTTGTCCCGATCGCTTTGATTGCGACTTTCGCTATCGCGGTGCGTTATCGAACTCGACCTGCCGCGTGGCGCCGCGGATGCCGATTATAAAACCGGCCAGCACGTCGACCAGACCGATAACGACGAGAAGAAAGAACGTCGACGTTCCGGCGCTTTTGACCAGAAGAAACTCGACCAGCATGGCGACGAACAGCAGCATCGCCAGGACGTGATCGATGATCACGCGGTTGCCGGCGCGGGTCGACTTTATGATTTCGATCCACAGCAGGAAAATCGACAGCGCAAGGAAACTGTCCTCCCAGGTCAATTTCCAGACCTGCCCGGACATCATCGGCACGGCGGCCGCCTGGGCGGTCCAGATGTCGGGCGGCAGCTGCAAAATAAACGCAACGATATTGTAGATCGCGAAAGGAATAAGCAGCAGCGGAAAGCCAAGAACGTACATGGCGAGCGACCTGGGCAGCTTCCTCATCGCGCCGCCGCGCGACGCTCGCTCCGCCACTCTATCTGCCTTGCGGGCGACCCCTCCGGGGACCGCCCCAGCCCAAGTCGATCCGGCTCAGGCTTCCGCCTTCTTGGCGATCACTTGCCGGCCACGATACATGCCGGTCTTGAGGTCGATATGGTGCGGCCGGCGCAATTCGCCGGAATCCTTGTCTTCGATATAGGTCGGCGCCTTCAGCGCATCCGCCGACCGGCGCATGCCGCGCCTCGACGGCGATGTTTTTCTCTTCGGCACGGCCATAACGGCGCACTCCTTCGTACCAAGGTTTATCGGAAGGCGGCCTTATAGAAGAACGGTGCTCACAATGCTAGTGGGCACGAACACAGGCGGCGAGCGCCGGGTGGGCCGCGGCGCGGCGTTCATGGAGCGCGGCGAGACGATGAACGACAGGGCTCGGATTGCGGGCGCTGCGCAGGTAGGGGTTGGGCAGGATAGCGGTCAGTTCCGCCGCCCGCCAGGCGTCGAGGTCGCGCGCCGAGGTTCCGAAGGCATAGCGCGAGCCAGCCTCGATACCGAATTCCCCGCTCGGACCCCATTCGGCGGTATTAAGATAGATTTCCATGATCCGGCGCTTGGGCAGCACCAGGGTCAGCCAGACGGCCAGCGGAATCTCCAAAATCTTGCGCACAACGCTGTGACCCGGCCACAGGAACAGGTTTTTGACCGTCTGCTGCGTAATGGTCGAAGCCCCGCGGGCGTCGCCGACGTCATCGTCGGACTGCTGCAGCGCTTCGCGGATGGCGCCCAGATCGATGCCGTGGTTGTGGCAGAAGCTCGCGTCCTCGGCCAGGATCACGGTCAGCGGCAGTACCGGTGAGATGCGGCTCAAGGGCACAAAAATACGCACCACCCGCTGCCCGGTTGCCCAGCGCCACAGCATCGGCGTCGAGACCGGATCAATTACCCGGTAAAACGGGGCGATAACGTAAGGCGCTGCCAGCACAACAAATATGACAAGCGCGCAAAACCGGAGCAGCCGCCGAAAGCCCGATCGCCGGGAAAGCGATGCGCGCTGGCGGTGCCGACGCGGCGGCCCTTCCTCCTGCAGGCGATCGCGTTGCGGGGCGAAAAGCATCGGTTGAGCCTAGTGCGCGGTTGCGGCGAAAGCGTGTGCGCGATCCCATATCCGGCGGCTGGCGCGGGCCGTCCGCCGCTGCTAGTTTTGCGCAAATTCAACAGGAGGAAAACGTGGCAAAGGATGCCGTCGGGGCAAAGGACGCCGTTGCTTCCGAAGAACTAGCGCAAAAATTCCGGGTCGAGAAGGATTCGGCCTATGAGCGTTTTGTACGCGGCGACGGCCTCAACATCATCGGCGCGCATTACGTTCCCAATTTGCGGACGGTCGAACTGAAACCCTGGCCGCGGCGGGCCGCCAAGGGTGTCTATATCAATCACGAGGCATCGCGCTTTTCCAACGACTGCTACGTCTGCGAGATTGCGCCGGGCAAAAAGCTCGAGCCTGCCCATCATCTATTTGAAGAGATGCTGTTGATCCTGTCCGGCCGCGGCTCGACAACGGTGTGGAATAATTCCGGTGCCCGCATCACGTTCGAATGGAAAGCCGGATCGATTTTCGCCATTCCGCTGAACTGCTGGTACCAGCATTTCAACGGCTCCGGCCAGGAGCCGGTCCGCTTTGTCGCGGTTACCAACGCACCGACCGTGATCAATCGCTACGACGATCTCAATTTCATCTTCAATTGTCCTTACGACTTTAAGAACCGGTTCTCCGGTGAGCCCGATTATTTCTCGTCGAAAGGCGAACAGGAAGGCTTTCTACTGCGCACCAATTTCGTACCCGATGCCGTCAACCTGCCGCTGATCACCGCGAAAGAACGCGGCGCCGGCGGCGGCCATATCCGTTTCAACATGGCACGCGGCACCATCGCCAGCCACATTTCGCAGTTTCCGGTCGGCACCTACAAGAAGGCGCACGCGCACGGACCGGGCGCGCACGTCATCATCCTGTCCGGCGAGGGCTACTCGCTGATGTGGCCGGAAGGCGAAGAGCCGCAGCGCTTCGAGTGGCAGGTCGGCACGCTGGTAGTGCCGCCGAACATGTGGTTCCACCAGCATTTCAATTCCGGGCCCACGCCGGCACGCTACCTCGCGTTCAAGCACTGGTCGCCGCGCAATGCGCAGGGCGTGCCGATCTCCTGGATCAGCCGCCGGCTCGGCGGCACCCAGATCGACTATGCGGACGAACATCCGAAGGTGCGGCAATTGTTTGCCGAGGCGCTCGGCAGGCACAGCATTTCGCCGCGCATGGACACTGTCTATGAGGCCGAAGCCGCGCAGCTACCGCCGAGGGCAGCTTAATGCCCCATGCGCTCCCACGACGCTGGCTCGCGCTGATCGTTTGCTCAGCGTGTCTCGCCTTCGCGGTCACGGCACGCGCTCAATCAGTCGCCGACATCGCCAAATATTCCGGGGCCGATCGCACCCAGCATCTGATCGACGGCGCCAAGCGGGAAGGTTTTGTCACGCTCTACTCATCGGCCGTGATTGCCGACACCAATGCCATCATCCAGGCCTTCGAGAAGAAATACGGCGTGCAGGTCCGCCTGTGGCGTGGCAGTTCCGACGATATCTTGCGGCGCGCGGTCACCGAGGCCCGCGGCGAGCGGTATGAGGCCGATCTGGCGGAGACCGCCGGCGACTCCATGGAAGGATTGCAGCGCGAGCGCCTGCTGGCGGAAGTTTCCTCGCCGGCATTTGCGCAGCTGATGCCGCAGGCTGTGGTGCCGCATCGCGGCTGGATCGCCGACCGGCTCAGCGTTTTCACGGTCGCCTACAACACGACCGTGGTCAAAGCCGCCGATGTACCAAAGAGCTATGCCGATCTCGCTGACCCGAAATGGAGAGGCAAGCTCGGCATCGACGATGAAGATGACGATTCAAGCTGGTTCATGTCGGTCGCCGACACCATGGGCAGGGACAAAGCGCTGGCGCTGTTTCGCAAAATCGTCGCCACCAACGGCATGTCGGTGCGCCGCGGCCATACGCTTCTGTCCAATCTGGTGGTCGCCGGCGAAGTGCCCTTGGCGCTCACGGTCTACGGCTACCGCGTTGCTGCCCTGAAAAAGAGCGGCGCCCCGATCGACGGCGTCGTCCTGCCGCCGGCCTTCGCGTTGCCGACCGGCATCGGGGCCTTGGCCAAGGCGCCCCACCCTAATGCGGCACTGCTGCTGCTCGATTTCTATTTGACGGATGGCCAGCGCATCCTGGCGGAACGCGGAAACGTACCGACCAACCGAACCGTCGCCGAGCCGCCGGGCGTGAAGCTGATCAATGTCGCCAAGTTTCTCGACAACGAAGATGAATGGACCAGGTTGTTCAGGAGCACGTTCGCGGGCACCGAGCGGTAAGGGCGGCAGCGCGAGCTAGTGCGGCCGATACGCCAGAATGGCAAGCGTGAAGTCGCCGGTCCACTCATTGGCCATGGTGTTGGCACCGACCGAGATATCACAGTTGCCCGAGACCTTGACGGTGATGCTGTTGCCGGTGCCGTAATAAGGCCCGTCGCCGACTCCGCCTTGGCACGCCACGCTTCCGCGCATTGGGCCGGCGCCCGCAAATGTAATCGTTATGACCTGGCCGGCATCAACATTGACCTGAAACAACTGCTGCGGCGCGCCTGGTGTCACATGCCCTTGGACCATGACGCCGTACGAGCCCTTGGCGAATTTCAGAACGATGGGCGCGGCCGCGGCGGCTTGCGAAACAAGGCATGCCTGTGCGCAGGCCAGGAGCAGGCTCATCAAAGTCCAACGTTTGGTCATTGCCGCCTCCATTGCTGATCACTCGGGCCGCCGATCGGGCGGCTCGTATCTGATAAGCTCAATGCAGGGTAGGCTGCTTGTTTTTAGATATTTTGACATCCCCCCGCTGCCGTAACAGCAAGCGGGTGCAGCCTACGGCGGCGTTACGCCGCCTCCGCCCGCGGCAGCGCCGTCCTGCCGCGAATAATGTCCGAGGCCTTGTCGGCCATCATGATGACGCAGGCGTTTATATGGGCCGAAACGAGGTCAGGCATGGCGGAGGCATCGCAGACGCGCAGACCCTCGATGCCGCGCACCTTCATGTCCGGTTCGAGCACCCCGCCCTGACCCATCGCACAGGTGCCGGCCGGGTGGTGCGCGGTAATGACGACCTTTTTCAGCCACGCATCGATCTCGGCGTCGGATTTGACTTGCGGGCCCGGCGCGATCTCCTCGCCGCGGAAGGGATCGAGCGCCTTATGGAAGGCGAGCTCTCGCGCGCGCTTAAAGCCTTCGCGCAAGGTCGGCAGATCATTGGGCGCGGTAAAGAATTTGTAGACGATCCGCGGCGGCTTCAGCGGGTCGCTGCTCGTCAGCAGGACTTCGCCGCGGCTGTCCGGATGCAGCAGCGTCGGGCGGATGCCGTAGCCGTCGAGATAAGCCGGACGCAGCAGCGGAAACCACAGACGCGGATCATGCGACGTACCTCGGAACATGAATTCGATGTCCGGCACCGACAGCTCGGGCCGCGTCTTGACGAAGGCGTGCAGCCCGCCCGGCACCACCGTTCCGGGACCGGTACCGAACAAATACGCGCGCACCATGCTCATCGCCATGCGGTCGAAGCGCATCTCGCGATGAAACGAGCCGGGCTGCCGGCGCGTATACGTCATGTAGGCGCCAAGATGATCCTGCAGGTTTTTTCCCACCGGCAGATCGGCGACGACGTTGATGCCGAGACCGCGCAGATGCTCCGCCGGACCGATGCCGGAGAGCATCAGAAGCTGCGGCGTGTTGAAGGCGCCGGTCGCAACGATGACTTCGCGGGCCGCGGCGGCGCGCTGAGTTCGATCCGTTCTGGACGTATTCGACGCCCTTCGCACGAGTGCCTTCCAGAATGACGCGCGTGCTGTGAGCATTGGTGGCAACCGTCAGGTTTGCGCGCCCACGCGCGGGCTTGAGAAATGCGTTCGCGGTCGACGAACGCCGTCCGTCGCGAATCGTATACTGGCCGCGGCCGAAACCGACTTGCTGCTTGCCATTATAGTCAGGCGTGATCGGATAGCCGCAAGCCTTCGCGGCCTCGAGCCACGCGTCGTAGAGCGGGTCTTGGGTCTTGGCGAATTCAGTGCCGAGCGATCCCTCACCGCCGCGATAGGTATCGGTGCCCTCTTCCCAGGTCTCGCAACGCCGAAAATAGGGCAGCACGTCCGCGTAAGACCAGCCGCGCGCGCCCTTCTGCCCCCAGCGGTCGTAATCGCCGGCATTGCCGCGGGTATAGGCCATGACATTGATCGACGAGGAACCGCCCAAGACCTTACCTCGCATGGCCTCGATGCGACGCCCGTTGAGATTGGGCTCGGGATCGGTCTCGTAACCCCAGTCGAACATGCCGTATTCGTGCATGCGCCCCATGCCGAGCGGAATGTGGATGTAGGGGTGCCAGTCCCGGCCTCCAGCCTCGAGTAGAAGCACGCTGGCGACACCGTCTTCGGACAGCCGGTTGGCCAGCACGCAACCCGCCGAGCCAGCGCCGACGATGATGTAATCGTATCCGTTGCCCGCCATTTCACTCCCTCAAACGCGTGTCCCGCGATCTTGTTCGTTCAATCCCGTGCGTAACCGATCAGCTTCCTCTTCTTGCGCCCAAGCATGATCAGGATCGCGGATAGTACGGCAAGCACTGCCCAGGTGGGGAGATCGAAGATCCATTGTCCGTATGGCTGCCATGCCCAAGGCGCCTTGGCCTTGATCCAGTCTTGCACCGCATTGAGGCTTTGCTGGTCGATGTCAGCCCACAATTCGCTTACGCGCACGTAGACGAACTGGTGGTTGGCGATCGACTTAGTCCCATCATAGACGAAGAATACAAAAGCGGTCGCCAGCAAGAGCAGGCCGAGAAAGCGAAGCAGGAAACGGATCATGGGACGCCGGCGGGCTTGCGGATTGGCGGGACGGCTGCACGCCATACTCTGCCGCGCGCTTTAGTTCAATGCGTGGCGTTTAGGGCGCATTAGGCATTGCTGCGCCGCAAGAGCAAAACGTGGCGCACCGTCAATTCCCTTGAGTATCGGCCGCCGGTTTCGCTAAGGTCCTCGCTTTCGGCGGCGACACACCGGGCGCGACAAGGAAAGATAAAAATGGCCTCCAAAAACGGCGGGAAGAACGGCAGCCACGCGAACCGCCCGACCTTCACCGACCAGGAAGCGCTGCTGTTTCACAGCCAAGGCCGGCCGGGAAAGCTTGAAGTTGTTGCGACCAAACCGATGGCGACGCAACGCGACCTGTCGCTGGCCTATTCGCCCGGCGTCGCGGTACCGGTGCTGGCGATCGCCGAGGACGAAGCGCTCGCCTACGACTATACGACCAAGGGCAATTTCGTCGCAGTGATAACCAATGGTACCGCGATACTCGGTCTCGGCAATCGCGGCGCGCTCGCGGCGAAACCGGTGATGGAAGGCAAGGCTGTCCTGTTCAAGCGCTTTGCCGACATCGATTCCATCGACCTCGAAGTGTCTTCCGAAGACCCCGACGAAATCATCAATTGCGTCAAGCTGCTCGGCAAGAGCTGGGGCGGCATCAATCTCGAGGACATCAAGGCGCCGGAGTGCTTCATCATCGAGCAGAAGCTGCGCGAACTCTTGGACATCCCGGTTTTTCACGACGATCAGCACGGCACGGCCATCATCGCCGCAGCCGGCCTGATCAATGCTTTGGAGCTGACCGGCCGCGAGATCGGGACGACGAAGCTCGTATGCAACGGCGCCGGCGCGGCCGGCATCGCTTGCCTCGAACTTCTGCGGTCGATCGGCTTCCGCCCCGAGAATCTGATCCTGTGTGACACCAAGGGCGTGATCTACGAAGGTCGCACCGACGGCATGAACCAATGGAAGTCCGGCTTCGCGGTCAAGACCAAGGCGCGCACGCTGGCCGAAGCGCTGGCTGGCGCCGACGTGTTCTTCGGACTCTCGGTGAAGGGTGCGATGACCAAGGCAATGGTGAAATCCATGGCCGACAAGCCGATCATTTTCGCCATGGCCAATCCCGATCCCGAGATTACCGTGGAGGACGTGGCGGAGGTGCGCACGGATGCCATCATGGCTACCGGCCGCTCCGACTATCCAAATCAGATCAACAACGTGCTCGGCTTTCCCTACATTTTTCGCGGCGCGCTCGACGTGCGGGCGCGGGCCATCAACATGGAGATGAAGATCGCCGCGGCTCACGCGCTTGCCGCGCTCGCGCGCGAAGACGTGCCGGACGAGGTTGCCGCCGCCTACGGGGCGCGGCCGAAATACGGGCCCGATTACATCATCCCGGTGCCGTTCGATCCGCGGCTCATTTCCGACATTCCGCCGGCGGTTGCCAAGGCGGCGATGGACTCGAATGTCGCGCGGCGGCCGATCGCCGACATGGAAACCTACCGGCAGCAATTGCGCAGCCGCCTTGATCCGATCGCCGGCTTGTTGACCGGCGTCTACGAGCGGCTGCGGCGGCGGCCACGCCGCGTCGTCTTCGCCGAGGGGGAAGAAGAGCAGGTGATCCGCGCGGCGGCGAGCTTCGTCCACCAGGGGCTGGGCTCGGCACTGCTCTGCGGCCGCGAGAACCGCGTGCGCGAGACCGCAAAAGCGCTTGGCGTCGAGTTGGGCAGCGGCATCGAGATCATCAACGCGGCGTTGTCGAAGCGCAACGCCGCATATGCCGCGTACCTTTACGAGCGGCTACAGCGCCGCGGCTATCTGCAACGCGATTGTCAGCGCCTGGTGAACCAGGATCGCAACCACTTTGCCGCCTGCATGGTAGCCCTCGGCGACGCCGATGCGATGGTGACCGGCGTCACGCGTAACTTCTCGGTGGCGCTCGAAGACGTTCGCCGCTGTATCGACGCCAAACCAGGCCACCGCGTGATGGGCGCCTCGCTGGTTCTGGCGCGCGGGCGCACCGTGCTTGTGGCCGACACCGCCGTGACCGAGATGCCGTCCGCGCAGGATCTTGCTGAAATCGCGATCGAGGCGGCGGGCGTCGCACGCTCGCTCGGCTACGAACCGCGGCTCGCGCTGCTCGCCTTCTCGACCTTCGGTCATCCGCCCGGCGAACGCTCCGAACGCGTTCAGGAAGCGGTGCGTATTCTCGATCGCCGGCGGGTGAATTTCGAGTATGACGGCGACATGGCGGCCGACGTGGCGCTGAACATGGAATTGCGCGAGGCCTATCCGTTCTGCCGTTTGTCCGGCCCGGCCAATGTGCTGATCATGCCGGCATTTCACTCGGCATCGATTTCCACCAAAATGCTGATGGAGCTTGGCGGCGCCACCGTGATCGGCCCGATGCTGGTCGGGCTCGACCGCTCGGTGCAGATAGTGCCGCTGTCCGCCAACGACGCGCAGCTCGTCAACATGGCGGCGATCGCAGCCTATAACGTCAGCGGCTAATGCAAAAGCGCAGGATCGGAATTGCGGGTCCCGAGGTATCGCTCGTTGGACTCGGCACCAATAATTTTGGCGGCCGCATCGATCTTGCCGCCTCACGCCTCGTGGTCGACAAGGCGCTCGATCTCGGCGTCACACTGATCGATACCGCCGACATCTACGGCAACAAGGGTGGTTCCGAGGAGTGTCTGGGTCAGATCCTCGGGCCGCGGCGCAAAGATGTGGTGCTGGCGACCAAATTCGGCCTGCCGATGGATGACACCGGCAAGCTTCGCGGCGCCTCGCGGCGCTACGTCATGCAGGCGGCCGAAGCGAGTTTGCGGCGACTCAAGACCGATTGGATCGATCTCTATCTGCTGCATCGTCCCGATCCGCGGACGCCGATCGAAGAAACCTTGCGCGCGCTGGACGATCTAAAACAGGCGGGAAAAATCCGTTTCATCGGTTGCTCCAATCTTTCCGCCGCGCAGCTGGAGCAAGCATTGTCCGTCAGCGAACGGGCGCATCTCGTTTCATTCATCTGCTGTCAGGACGAGTACAACCTGCTTGAGCGCAATCTGGAAAAAGGCCTGCTCGGCGCCATGCGCAAACATGGTCTTGGCCTGCTGCCGTATTTTCCAATCGCCAGCGGCCTGTTGACCGGCAAGTACAAACTCGGCGTGCCGCTGCCGCCGGGATCGCGGCTCGCCAATAGTCCGCCGCGTGGCGGCGGCGTGCTCAACGATCGCAACTGGCGCATCGTTGACAAGCTGTCCGCATTCGCCGCCGCTCGCGGCCACACGCTGCTTGAGCTGGCGATGAGTTGGCTGGCGAGCCGGCCGTTCATTCCCAGCATCATCGCGGGGGCCACCAAACCCGAGCAGGTCGAACAGAACATTGCTGCCGTACCCTGGGCGCTTTCACCCGCTGATCTTGTTGAAATCGACCAGATAACCCTTTAGCGTCAGGGCGATCGCGGCCACTCAGCAAGTCCCTATTGCTGCAGGAAGCGTGCGAGTTTAGATTGTGTTCATGCGACAGATTCTGAACGATATTGAGGCTGGGAAGATCACGGATGAGTTGCGACGGCGCGGCATCCCGTCGAGTTAGCGGTTGCGTGTGATCGTGGAAAGCATTGAGATCGAAGAACCGTCGCTCACGGCGATCAATGCGGCAGGTGGGGCGTTCGACTGGTTGGCCGATGAGCCCGATCTCTATAGCGATGCCGACTTGATCGAACGCTTCCGCTCGTGACCGAAATCCCTTTTGGCGCAATCGTTCTGACCGATTTCCCTTTCACCGATTTGACCGGGGCCAAGCGACGCCCCGCTCTGATTATCTCGACCGACAATGATCGCCGGACGGACGTCATAGTTGCCTATGTCACCTCGATACCACGCCGTGATCCCGACGCAGTAGCGATACCGCCAACGGCTGGCACTGGCCTCAAAGTCGCGTCCTCGGTCCGGTTCGACAAGGTCGCCAGATCAACAAGGATATTATTGCCGGACGCATCGGCGATGCCGACTCAGGCTGGCTGGACAACGCGCGGAGGGTATTCTTTGGAGTATTCGGATTTGGCCGTCCGGCAAAGTGAGGCGGAGTGTTGCCTCATGGCTTCTCCATTTAACCATTCGCCGTCAAAATACGTCTTCCGATTCACGCGGCCGAAACCTCTACTCGGTAGGCTGCGGGCATGCAGCACTTTGCGCCGCCCACACCCGCCGCCCTTGAGATTCACGGCCTCATCAAGCGCTTCGACCGCCCGGCGGTTGACGGCCTGAAGCTAACCGTCCGCGCCGGTGAATTTTATGCACTGGTCGGTCCCAACGGCGCCGGCAAGACCACGACGCTGCGGATGATCGCCGGGCTGCTGCGCCCTGATGCCGGCACGATTCGCGTCGGCGGCATCGACGCGCTCGCCGACCCGGTTGCGGCGAAACAGATCGTCGCCTGGGTCTCGGACGAGCCGATGATCTACGACAAACTTACGCCGCGGGAATATCTGGAATTCGTCGCCGGCCTGTGGGGCGTCGAACCGGCGCTTGCGGCATCGCGTACAGAGACGCTTTTGGACTGGCTCGATCTCGCGCCGCACGCCGATGAGCGCTGCGAGAGTTTTTCCAAGGGAATGCGGCAGAAGGTGGCGCTGGCCGGCGCACTGGTTCACGAGCCGCAGGTGATCATCCTGGACGAACCGCTGACCGGGCTCGATGCCGGCTCGGCGCGCCAAGTCAAGAACGTGCTGCGCGAACGCACCCGGGCCGGCGGCACTATTGTCATGACCACCCACATTCTCGAAGTCGCTGAACGCATGGCGGACCGCATCGGCATCATCGCCCACGGCAGGCTCATCGCCGAAGGCACGCTCGAGGAACTTCGCCACCAGGCCGGCACACACGCGCAGGCGGATGCGCGCGACGGCGGCAGCCTCGAGGACACTTTCCTGGCGCTGGTCGCCCCGCCAGCGGAAGCGGCATGAACACCTGCCGCGTCACATGACACAGGCCGGCACCGCCATCTGGTTCGCACAGCACGAGTCGCGGCTCGTCTGGCGCGACTGGCTTTCCATGATCACTGCGGGCCGGCGCGAGCGCTTGCGCGTGGTGGCGATCGGCATCGTCGCGTTTTTCCTGTTCATGCATTTCGTCGCCTACTGGGTAGTCGGTCCTCACGCCGACGCCGCAATCGACAAGCAGACGTTGTTGACCATCACGACGAGCGCGCTGCTGTCGTGGATGCTGATGATCTCGCAAGCGATGGAATCGATCACACGCGCCTTCTACGCGCGCTCCGATCTCGACCTGATCCTCGCTTCGCCGGTTGATAGCAACAAACTGTTCGGCGTGCGCATCGTCACGATCGCGCTTGGGACCACGCTGATGGCCCTGCCGCTGGCGGCGCCGTTCATCGACGTGCTGATTGCGCGCGGTGGTTGGCGCTGGCTCGGCGCCTACGGCTTGATTGTCGCCATGGGCGCCGCGGCGACGGCGCTGGCCGTGGGTCTCACAGTCGCATTGTTCCGCATGCTTGGCGCGCGGCTGACCCGTTTCGTGGCTCAGGTCGTCGCAGCCATCATTGGCGCCGCGTTTGTCATCGGCCTGCAAATCGTCGCCATTCTGTCCTACGGCACGATCTCGCGGGCGGCGCTGCTCCAATCAAAAACGCTGCTGGCATTGGCGCCCGGCCTCGACAGCGCGCTGTGGTCGCCGGCGCGGGCAGCGCTGGGCCAGGTGCAGCCACTCGTCGTCGTGCTGGCCACGAGCTTCGTGCTCCTCGCCGCCGCCGTGGCCTTCGTCGCCCCGCGCTTTGGCGTCTATGCCATCACGGCCGCCGGGGTCGGCAATGCGAGCGTCGTGCGCTCGGGGCGTAACGCTTTTCGCAAAACGCTTTCGCCGCGCGGTGCACTGCGCCGCAAGGAATGGATCCTGTTGCGGCGCGATCCGTGGCTGATGTCGCAAACGCTGATGCAGATGCTGTATCTGGTACCGCCGGCCTTGATGCTGTGGCGCGGCTTCGGCGAGCGCAACGGCGCGCTGCAGCTTGTCGTGCCGGTGCTGGTCATGGCGGCGGGGCAGCTTGCGGGCGGCCTCGCCTGGCTCGCGATCTCCGGCGAAGACGCGCCCGACCTCGTCGCCACCGCTCCGGTGCCTGCCCGTTTCATCCTGCAAGCCAAGATCGAGGCGGTGCTGGGCGCGGTCGCGATTATCTTCGCACCCATGGTTGCGGCGATTGCCGTTACCTCCCCTTGGCACGCGCTGGTCGCAGCAGCCGGAATTGGTATCGCAGCCGCGGCTTCGACGGCCGTGCAGTTCTGGTTTCGCAGCCAGGCCAAGCGCAGCCAGTTCCGCCGCCGCCAGGTGTCGTCGCGGCTCGCCACCTTCGCGGAGGCATTTTCGTCGATCGGGTGGGCCGCAACCGCGGCTGTCGCCACGGCCAGTCTTGAGCTCGCCATCGCGCCGGCCGTGCTCGCGCTTCTGGTCCTCGGCGGCACCTACTTGCTGAGCCCGCGCGCCCATAACGCGTGGTGACCCGACCGTCTCGACGCGGCGGGTGCAAGATGGTTTAACGTTGGCTCCGAACGCCGGCCGGAGCCGCGAATGAACAAACAGCCAGACTGGACGTGGCCGAACGGCAAGCGCATCGCTGTCGTGTTCAACGTCTGCCTCGAAGCTTGGTCGGACGGCAAGGCGCCCGGTATCAGCCCGATGGGCAACCCACTGCCTCCGGGTGTGCTCGATACAATGGCGATCTCCTGGGCCGCCTATGGGATGGAGGTCGGCATCCACCGGCTGATGGAGGGCTTCGCGCGCCATGGTGCCAAGGCGAGCGTGATGACCAACGCCGTCATCGCCGAGCGCGCGCCCGCAACCGTCAAGGCAATTGCCGACAATGGTCACGAAGTGCTGTCGCACTCCTACGCCATGGACGTAATCCCGGCGCTCCTGTCCGACGAGGACGAGAAGAAAAATATCGAACGCTGCACCGCGCTGCTGGAAAAGACGTCCGGCCAGAAAATCGTCGGCTGGCTATCGCCGCGCGGCACCTCGAAGCCGACAACGCCGAAGCTGCTCGCCGAAGCCGGCTATCGGTGGTATGGCGACGTGTTCCACACCGACTTGCCCTACGTGGCCGATCACGGCAACAAGCGGATCGTCGCCATTCCGCTGTCCTACGACGTCAACGACATGCCATCGATGAAATACGGCCATCCGGCGCGCATGATGCTCGATGCGTTCAACGAGGTCATCGACATCGCGCGCGCCCGCGACGACGAGTTGCGCATCATTGACGTTACCAGCCATGCGCACATCTTCGGTCACCATCGCGGCGCCCATTTCTACGAGAAGATCGTCGAACAGGCGATGGCGGCGCCCGACGTCTGGGTTGGAACCCGCGCCCAGATTGCCGATCATGTGCTAAGCATGGCACATGTCTGAACAGGAAGAAGTTATCCGGAGAGACGTGAAGTGATTCCGTTCGAAATGGTGGAACCGACGTCGCTGAAGGAAGCGTTGTCGCTGCTCGATCCGCAGGAGCCGACAATCCGTCCAGTGGCAGGCGGCACGGCGCTGATGCTGATGATGAAGGCCGGGGTCTTTACACCTACGCGCCTCGTCTGCTTGCACCGCATTGAGCCCGAATTTTCGCGCATCGCGTTGACAGACAAGGGCGAGCTGCGCGTTGGCGCCATGGTGACACTGCGCGAGTTGGAAAAGGATGCGAATGTCGCTTCGCGCCTGCCCGTGCTGGCAGAGGCCATGCGGACGCTGTCGAGCGTGCGGGTTCGCAATGTCGCGCGGGTCGGCGGCGCGCTCGCGCACGGTGATCCGCACATGGATTTGCCGCCCGTTCTGACTGCGCTGGGCGCCAGCATCGCGATCGCGGGCCCGGGCGGCAATCGCGAATTGCCGCTCGAACAACTCTACGCCGGATACTACGAAACCGTTCTGGAAAATAACGAGTTGATTACCGCCGTAACGGTACCGGCGCTCAACGGCCGCAGGGCCGCCTACATGAAGGTCACCTCGCGCACGGCCGACGATTGGCCGTCGCTCGGCGTGGCGGTGACGTTCGCACTTGCGGACGGCCGCATCCGCGATCCGATCGTCGTCGTCAGCGCCGCGACCGAGAAGGTCACCCGAATGAGCGCGGCCGAGCAAGCATTGCACGGCGCCGCCCCCGACGATGCAACGCTGCAGCGCGCAGCCGACGCAGCCGCCGACGAAGTGGAGACCTTGTCCGACGCCCACGGCTCTGCGCCCTACAAGCGCGAATTGTTGCGTGTGTATCTGCGGCGCGCCGTTCGTCAGGCTCTCGACGGAAGCGGACACTAGAGGACGAGTCATGACGAGCACGCGTCTCATCAACTTCACGCTCAACGGTCAGCCGGTCTCGACTGCGATCGAGCCGCACCGCAATCTTGTCGAGCTGTTGCAGCGCTTTGATCTGTTCGGCGCGCGAGAAAGCTGCGGGCAAGGCCTGTGCGGCTGCTGCACGGTGCTGGTCGACGGCAAGGCTGTGTCCGGATGCCTGTATTTCGCTGTCTGGGCTGACGGAAAGAGGATCACCACCATCGAAGCGCTCGACGCCGACGGCAAGCTGTCGCCGCTGCAGCAGGCATTCATCGATACCGGCGCGTTCCAGTGCGGCTACTGCACGCCCGGGTTTATCCTGATGGCCCAACAACTGCTCAAGGAGAACCCGGATCCGAGCGATGACGACATTCGCCACTATCTCTCCGGCAACCTGTGCCGCTGCGGGACTTATCCGGAAGTGATCGAAGCGGTGAAAGCGGTCGCAAAACGGTAGCGAAAGTTCCATTATGGCCCGAGCAAGCGTGCTCGGCTCGGGGCGTTTATTCCGCCGACGTTTCTCGATTTAGTTTCATTAAAACGTGACGCCGATCGTCACCCGGCGTTTAAGCCGCCCGAGAACAATCCTGATCTGTAAGGGTATCCCGAGCGAGACTCCGCACGTGGAGTGAATCCCGCTCGCGTGCGAGTGGGACAAAGCTTTCCCTGGATCAATCTTGCAACCGCGGAGGCGAACAATGTCGACCAAGGTAACGATCGCGCTGGCAGCTGCAATCGTCTTGAGTTCCGCCATCGGAGCGGCCGCTCAAGTACGCTATTATGATTACGCTCCATTAGGTGAAGGCATGTCGCGCGGCGCCGGTACCGCGCCGTTTGTGTCGGACTATCCGGCGGCGACTGGCGGCGGCAGCGCGGGATACAATGAAACCCTCCGGCGCGACTGGTAAGTCCGACGAGAGATTTGGTCGCATCTTCTTCGGAAAACCGGCAGCCACTTTTCCGCCGCGCTAGCCGGCTTCCAGCGCCGCCATAAAGCGCTGCTTGATCGCATGGCCGTCGCGCAGCGGCAGCACGCGCGGCGTGTCTTCGGCGCTGATGCGGGCGCTAAACAGGATCGGCCCCTCGCCGCTATGCAGCAGGGAGCGGGCGTCCGCCGTTTCTTCGATGCGCGAGATGGCGCGCGCCTGTTTGAAACGGCACGCAAGCGCGGCGGCGACCAGATCGATGCCCGACTGCGTGGCGCTGGCCTGCATGCCGGTTTCGCCATAATGGGCGTTATCGAGCACGACGATGCTGAGATTGTCCGGCTGCTTGACCCCGATGGTGGCAAGGCTGCCGATGCCCAT
The DNA here is from genome assembly GCA_963729965.1 of uncultured Alphaproteobacteria bacterium. Classification (GTDB taxonomy): domain Bacteria; phylum Pseudomonadota; class Alphaproteobacteria; order Rhizobiales; family Xanthobacteraceae; genus BOG-931. Next base: position 839,209 of record CAVSPX010000001.1, on the reverse strand, counting down.
CAGCATGTCGCCGTCGCCGGTGAGGACGGCGACCCGCCGGTCGGGCCGCGCCAGCGCCAGTCCCAGCCCGATCATCGCCGTGCCGCCCATCGCGCCCCAGAGATAAAAGTTCAGCGGGTGGTCGCCAGCGGCGGCAACATCATACGTCGCCGAACCAAGCCCGCTGACGACGAGCAAATCGCCGCGATCGATCAGAAGCCTCCGCACCAATTCGCGCCGTTCCAGCATCAGCGAACCCACTGCTTGCGACCGATCAGCCGCTGCGACAGCAGCATGGCGACCTGCAAGTTGCCGTCGAACGCCATGTCACAGCCGGCGCCGACAATGTCGTCGACATCCTCGGCTTGTTCGATCCGGTAGACGAGAAAGCCCGAAAGCCGCAGCACCTCTTCGGTGATCGAGCCCATCGGCACCTGCCATTGGTTGAATTCGCCAAACTCGCCGCGCATGGTCACCAGCACCACGCAGCCGAAGCCGCAATTGCGCAGCAGCGAAAACATGTTGATGCAATTGCCGACGCCGCTGGACTGCATCAGCAGGGCCGCGCGCTGCCCGCCAAGCGCCGCGCCGGCAACCAATCCGACACCCTCCTCCTCGGTGGTCAACACCACATCGGCAATGTTCGGATCGGCCTGGCAATGCGTGATGAGCCGGCTGTGGCCGGCATCAGGCACATAGCCAACCTGGCGGATGCCGACGCGCTGAAACTGCGCGTAGATCGCGTCGGGCCAGGAGGTTTCGAGGTGAGGCGGCGTGTGCAAGCAAATCGCGTCCTTCACGCATTGCTCGGCGGCAGCGGCGGCCGGCCGCGGATCAGGTCGGCGGCCTTTTCGGCAATCATGATGACAGGCGCGTTGATGTTGCCGCCGACCAGATCGGGAAACACCGACGCATCGATCACGCGCAATGCCTCGACACCGCGCACCCGCAGTTCTCCATCGACCACCGCGCCCTCATCCACGCCCATGCGGCATGTGCCAGCCGGATGATGCACGGTGATCCCCGTCGCGCGAATATGGGCATCGATCTCGGCGTCTGAATTCAGCGGCGGCAGTTCGGTCGCGACGAAAGGCTTTAACGGCGACTGGCGGCCGACTTCGCGCGCCATGCGCAGGCCGTCGCGCAGGATCTTCAGATCGTCGCCGGCGCTGAGAAAATTCTGGAATATCCTGGGCTGCGCGCGGGGATCGGCCGACGCAAGTTCGATCCGGCCGCGGCTTTGCGGCCGCAGCAGCGCCACACGACAGCCGAATGAATCAGGAAAACTCGGAAGGAATGGCGGCAGATAAGGTTTTGCCAGCATCGAGCCGGCGTTGAGCAAAAACTGCACGTCGGGCAGCTTCGCGTCGGCACCGGTGCGCAAAAACGCAAATATCCCACCCGGCAGATCGCTCGCAAAGCCGGAGCCGAACAGATAAGCCTTGACGAGTTCTCGGGCGATGCGATCGAGCCGCATGGCGCGGTGGAAGTTTCCGGGCTGCTTGCGCGCGTAGGTCAGCCCCGCGGAAATGTGATCCTGAAGATTCTTGCCGACGCCGGACAGCGGCACCTTCACTTCGATAGCATGGGCCCGCAACTCGACCGGATCGCCGATGCCCGAAAGCATCAGAAGCTGCGGCGAATTGATCACGCCGCCGGCGAGCAGCACTTCACGCGAAGCCCGTACCTGCACGGTCTCGCCGCCAGCGGACATGTACTCCACGCCGATGGCGCGATTGCGTTCGATGAGAACACGACTCACCAGCACGCCAACCTCGACGCGCAGGTTTTTTCGTCCCAGCACGGGTTTCAGGTAGGCAACTGCCGCGCTGCAGCGGCGGCCGTTGCGAATCGTGGACTGCCAGCGGCTGAAACCCTCCTGGGTGCGGCCGTTGTAGTCGCCGGTCCACGGATAGCCGGCAAGTGCGCCCGCCTCGGCATAGGCTTCGACCAGCGGATCGGTGAAACGGGTGAGCTGGGTGGTGAGTGGACCGTCGCCGCCGCGATATTGGCTGGCCCCGCCTTCCCAGGATTCCTGACGCTGGAAATACGGCAGCACGTGCGCATACGACCATTGTTCGAGGCCGGCAGCAGCCCAGCGGTCATAATCGCCGCGATGACCACGCACATAGGCCATGGCGTTGATCGACGACGAGCCGCCGATCACCTTGCCGCGCGCGCATTCGATCCGCCTTCCGTTCAACTGCGGTTCGGGCTCGGAGAAATACATCCAGTCGTGCATCCGGCGACTGAGAATGCGCCCCCAGCCGAGCGGAATTTGGATCCAGGGGTCCTCATCCCAGCCGCCGGCTTCGAGCACCAATACCCGGGCATCCTCTGACAGCCGGTTGGCCAGCGTGCAACCGGCCGAGCCTGCTCCGACAATGACGTAATCGTATTCGGCGGTATTGGCGGCGGCTGGCATCAGGCATTGCTCGGCGCGAGCGCGGGGCGACCGCGGATCATGTCGGCGGCTTTCTCGGCGATCATGATCACCACCGCGTTGATGTTGCCGCCGATCAGGTCCGGCATCACCGAGGCATCGATCACGCGCAACGCCTCGACACCGCGCACCTTGCACTCGGGATCGACCACGGAGTCGCTGTCGCTGCCCATGCGGCAGGTACTGATCGGATGATAGACGGTGATGCCGGTCGAGCGGACATGGGCATCGATTTCGGCGTCCGTCTTCAGCGGGGTCTCCTCGGCGCCGACGAACGGCGCGATCGGCTGCTGCCGCCCAACGTCCACCGCCATGCGAATTCCGGCGCGCAGCACTTTCAGATCATCTTCATCGCCCAGGAAATTCAACGCGATGCGCGCCGGCGCGCGCGGATCGGCCGACGCCAGCGAAACGCGGCCGCGACTCTTCGGCCGCAGCAGCGCGACTCTGCAGCCGAATGTATCGTCAAAGCTCGGCAAGAACGGCGGCAGATAGGGCTGAGCCGCCAGCGACCCGGCGCGAAACAGGAACTGGACGTCGGGCAGCTTTGGATCGAGGCCCGTCTTGAGAAAGGCGGTGACGCCGCCTGGAACATCGCTCGCGAAACCCGAGCCGAACGCATAGGCTTTGGCGAGATCGATCAGGATGCGGTCGAGCCGCATCTCGTGATGGAATTTGCCCGGCGTCTTGCGCACGTAACCAACGTCGGCCGACAGATGATCCTGCAGATTCTTGCCGACATTGGGCAACGACACCTTTGTTGTGATGCCATGGCTTCGCAGTTCTTCGGGATCGCCGATGCCCGACAGCATCAAGAGCTGCGGCGAATTGATCGCGCCACCGGCAAGGATCACTTCGCGACCCGCGTAGGCGCGCTCAACGCTGCCGCTTGCGGAGGCATATTCGACGCCGATGGCGCGAGGGCCGTCGAGCACAACGCGATTGACCTGCGCGCCGACCTGGACGGTCAAATTGGCCCTCGCCAGGGCCGGTCGCAGGTAAGCGACCGCAGCACTGCAGCGGCGGCCATTACGGATTGTCACTTGCCGCCGCGCGAACCCTTCCTGCTGGCGGCCGTTGAAATCGTCGGTCCAGCCATAGCCGGCCGCGGCGCCGGCCGCCGCAAAGGCCTCCACGATCGGGTCTGAAAAGCGCGTATGCCGCGTCGACAGCGGGCCATCGCCGCCGCGATATTGATCGGTGCCCCCGTCCCAGGATTCCTGGCGCCGGAAATAGGGCAGCACATGCGCATAGGACCATTGCGTCAGGCCCGTGGCCGCCCAGCGATCATAGTCGCCGCGATGGCCGCGCACATACGCCATGGCGTTGATCGAGGACGAGCCGCCGATGACCTTGCCGCGCGGAATCTCGATGCGACGGCCGTTCATGCCGGGCTCGGGCTCGGTCGAATACATCCAATCGTGCATGCGCCGCGCCATCATGCGGCCCCAGGCGAGCGGAATGTGAATCCAGGGATCGCGGTCCCAGCCGCCGACTTCAAGCACCAGGACGCGCGCGTCTTCGGACAGCCTGTTGGCCAGCGTGCAGCCGGCCGAGCCGGCACCCACGATGATGAAATCGTACTCGTTGGCATTCGCGGGCGGCATGACGGATGTTCGCCTTTGCTGACGTCGGCACCATCATCCGCGAATGTGCGGCCTTTGCAAATAGGAGGCTGCTTATTATTGTGCCGGGCTCAAGCCGAGAAGCAGAAACGGAGAAGTAGCATGGCCACGAGACTTCGCCACATCGCGATCATCGTTCCCGATCCCGAAAAGGCGGCAAAATTCTTCGAGGAAGCCTTCGGCATGACGCGCGCCGGCACCGCCCGCCGCGGCATCTACATGAGCGACGGCACCATGAACGTGGCATTGCTCAAGACCGAGGGTAACGAGAAGACCGGCCTGTATCATTTCGGCATGTGGGTCGACAATCTCGATGAGGCTGAGAAGAAGGTCACGAACGCCGGCGGAACCTATTTGGCCGGTCGGCCAACGTCGCCGAATTCGTTCTACGAAGCGAAGTATCGCAACCCCGACGGCGTCGTGTTCGATCTCACGCACACCGGCTGGGCGGGGGCCACCAAGGAAGTGGTCGCGAAGAGCTAATCGTCATTGCCCGACTTGATCCGGCAATCCATGGGCGTTCGGGCCCCATGGATGCCCGGGTCACGCCCGGGCATGATGATTGAGTACCGACGGCACAATGCCCACCTATCCCAATCGCATCGTCATCATCGGCGCCGGACCTGTCGGTCTCTGCCTGTCGCTGGCGCTCGCTCAGGCCGATCAGAAGGTCTGCCTGGTCGAGGCGCTGGGTGACGACAATTTTCTCGAACAGGTGCCGCGCGCCGGGACCAATCATCCCGCCACGCTGGAAATGTTCGATCGCCTCGGCCTTTATCGAAAACTCGAACCGCGCGGCATCATCGCCCCGGTATTTCATTACTGGGACCGACACGAGAATGAGCTCATCGCCGCCTTCGATCACGCCGAGCTTAAAAACGACACGCGTTTTCCCTACGTGCTGCAATGCGAGCGCATCAAGATTGTAGAGGAAGCGCTGAAGATGGCGAAGGCGGAGCCCAACATCGAGTTGAGCCTGAACACCGAATTCCTTTCCTTCACCCAGGATGGTGACGGCGTCACGGCGCGGGTGCGCAATCCTTCGGGCGAGGAGGAAACGATCGCCGGCCGCTATCTTGTCAGCGCTGAAGGCGCCCGCAGCATCGTGCGCAAGGATCTTGGAATCGCGTTCGAGGGATTCACCTACGACGATCGCACGCTCAACATCGAAGTAGCCTACGATTTCACGCGGCACGGGTACGCGCACCGCAACTACATTTCCGATCCGGCCGAGTGGTCGAACCTGTTCCATTGGAAAGGGCCGCCGGACCGCTGGCGCGTACATTTCCCGACCGATCCCAAGGCCGATGAAGAAGCTTTAATGCGGCCTGAGGCCTTGCAGGATCGACTGCAGCGCTTCCTGCCGACCGGAAGGCCGTTCAACATCGTCGGCAGCAATCTTTACGTCGTGCACCAGCGGGTGGCCGACAAGTTCCGCGGCGGGCGCGCGATCCTGGCAGGCGATTCCGCTCATGTGAACAGCCCGATCGGCGCCATGGGGATGAATTCGGGAGTGCACGACGCCATCAATCTCGCCGACAAGCTCATCGCCATGGCGCGCGGCGAGGCCGACGAGGGCGTACTCGATCGGTATGAGCGGCAGCGCCGGCATGTTGCCATCGCGCACACCCAGGCGCAAACTATCCGCAACAAGCGGCTGCTCGCCGAACAGGATCCAGCGGTACGCCGCCGCAATCGCGATGAGTTGCGGCGAACCTCGGAGAATCCTGAGCTGGCGCGCAAATTTCTGCTGCGCACGGCGTTGTTTGAAAGCTTGCGCGAAGCGGAAGCGATCGCCTGACGGCGGGAGGACCTGACGTGCGCTGCAAAATGCTGATGTTTGCCCTGGCGGCAGTCGCAGTCATATTGGCCGGCGTGCCGATCAGCGCGCGCGCCGCCGACTGGCCCGACCGGCCAATCCATCTCATCGTGCCGTTTCCCGCCGGTAGCAGTTCCGACATCGTGGCGCGCGTTGTCGCTCAGGCATTGGGTAGCAAACTCGGCCAAACCGTCGTCGTCGAAAACCGGCCCGGTGCGAGCGGCGCGATCGCCTATGAATACGTCGCGCACGCAGACCCGGACGGCTATACGATCGGTCTTCTCAACACGAGCTTCACGCTGCTTCCGAGTCTCACTGCCACACTCAAATTCGATCCGGTCAAAAGCTTCGCGCCGATTTCGATGCTCGGCGCCTCACCCTTCGTTCTCGCCAGCTATCCCGGCGTTCCAGCGCATACGGTGCAGGATGTGATCAAGCTCGCAAAGGCCGCGCCGGGAAAGCACACATTCGCCGAAGCGGGGCCCGCGACGCTCGCCAATCTCGCCGGCGTCTTGTTCAACAAGATGGCCGGGGTGCAGATCACGCCGGTATCCTATCGCGGCACCGAACAGGAGATACCTGATCTGATCGCGGGCCGGGTGGATATGGCTTACGTGACCATTCCACCGACTTTGCCGCTCATCCGGCAGGGACGGGTGCGCGCAATCGCCGTCACCGGTGCGCAACGCAGCCGAACCATGCCGGATGTGCCGACGATCGCGGAATCCGGCCTGCCCGGCTATGAAGCCACGCTTTGGCAAGCGATCAACGCGCCAGCCGGAACGCCGGCACCCATTCTGACACGGCTTCATGGCGAGACGAACGCGCTGTTGCGCGAGCCGAGCACCGCGAATGCCTTGGCGAAGGTGGGTGTCGAAGCCGAGCCGAACACGGCGCAGGAGCTTGCTTACCGCATCGCCGCCGACATCAAGAAGTGGCACGAGGTGATCGTCAGCGCCGGCATCAAACCGCAGTAGTCATTCGGCGAAGCACGCTTGACGCTCGGCAAGCGGCGGCCGATGCTGTGGACCGAATGGACGCTCCACGCGACCGTCCAAACTAACGGAGGCTTCCATGGCTGCACGGCTTCGGCACATCGCGCTGTCCGTTCCCGATCCGGAAAAGGCAGCAAAGTTTTTTGAGGAAGCCTTCGGCATGAAGGTGGTCGGCAAGGCCGGCATCGGCTGCTATGTGTCCGACGGCACCATCAATGTGGCACTGCTGAAATATGACGACGAGGTCCCCGGCTTTCACAAGGGCTATCATGGCCTCGTGCATTTCGGCATGTGGGTCGACGACCTTGACGAGAGTTCCAAAAAGGCAATGGGCGCCGGCGCTAGCTATTTCAGCGGCGCGCCACAAGACAATCCGCATGCCTTCTACGAGGTCAAATACAAGGACCCGAACGGCGTCATCTTCGACCTCACGCATAATGGCTGGCGCGGCGCCGTGAAGGAAGTTGTGCCTGCTGAAGCGGAAAAGGTCCCGGCCGAATAGCCTTACTGGCGAGCACTCCACGGCAACGGCGGCGTCAGTGCCGCCAAGGCAGCTTGGCGGCATCTTCGACGAAGAACCACGCACCCTCCCCAAGCTCGACGGGGAACGCCGCTGTTATTCCATCTTCGAATGTGTGCCAGTCGAGATCGGCGCGATTGACAGCTGTCTCGGCAGCAGCGATCGATCGGACGCGTAATGCATAGCCGACCATAAACGGCAGCCTGGTGATCGGCACCTCGGGTACCCGCTCCGTTATTCGATCGTAATTGACCAGATAGACGCCGCCGCGGTCGAGATTCAGGACCGCGCCACCCGAAGTTCGCGTCGCCGTGCGGCCGGTGAAGCGTGCAAATCGCGCCGAGGCCTCTTCGACATCGGCCACGGCGATCACGACGTCGATCAGCCCGACCGCGGTGTTCGGATGATCGAGCCACCGCTTCTGCCATACGGCCTGTTCGGTATGGTGGGTCAGCATCTGGATGCGGCCCTCCGGCATGACACCGGGTTCGACCCGCGCAATGGTGAATGCGGCGATCGCCGCGCCGTCTTCGGTGTCAACGGGCCGCGACATGCTGACCAAGTCGCGCACCGAAAAGCCACTCGCGGCAAGCCGCCGGTGGGCAGCCTCCGCATCGGCGACGGCAAAGGCAGCGAGATGTAATCCGGCATGCTGTTCAAGCATCGCGTCGAATTCGCGCGCCAGCGGTGTGTCGGCGGTCTTGAACAGCATCTCCGTGTAGCCGCGCTCAAACATCGCCGTAACATTTCCAGTACCGGTCGGCCGCGTGCCACCCTCGAAATTGGGATTGACCTGAATCGAGATGGGCATTGGCGCAAAGCCGCAGCGAACCAGTGCACGCTGCGCCGCGCCTGCGTCCGTCACGAAATGGGCTACATGATCGAGAAAAATTTCATCGCCGACCGGAAGCTGACGGTCGGCCTGGTTGGGCATTGTTGATGACACGAAAGGCCCTGTCGTCATTGCGATTTGGCAAGGCCCGCAGTGTCGACGATCTTGGCCCAGCGGACGAATTCAGCCTTGAGGAATGATGCAAGCTCGTCGGGACTGCCTTTGCCGATCGGGATCATGCCGAGATCGTTCATGCGCACGCTTACGTCCGGCAACTGCACGGCGGCATTCAGCTGCGTGTTGAGCTTGGCGACGATCCCGTCGGACGTCTTTGCCGGCGCGACCACCCCCTGCCATGCAGCGATGTCATAACCCGGTACGCCGACATCGGCGAGCGGCGGAACGTCAGGCAGCGCCGCCAGTCGCTTGGTTGTCGTCACCGCCAGAGGGCGAAGCTTCCCGGCGTTGAGCAACCCCTCGGCCGGGCCGTAGTCGGTAAACATGAGCTGGATGTATCCACCGACCAGATCATTCAGCGCCGGGACGGTGCCGCGATACGGCACGTGGGTCATGGTGATGCCGGTCATCTTGGCAAACAGCGCAGCGGCCAAATGGTGAAATGCGCCGATCCCGCCCGAGCCATAGCTCAACGGCCGTTCCTTGGAGAGCTTGATAAGATCGTCGACGGTGTAAACCGGCAGCGACGCGCTGACGACCAGCACAAATGGCACCGAGGCGACCAGCGCGAGCAAGACGAGGTCCTTCGCCGGATCGTAAGGCAGCTTTCGGTACAGGGTCGCATCGATCGCCAACGTCGAGACCGCCATCATGATCGTGTAGCCGTCAGGCGACGATTTGGCGACGAAGTTGGTCGCGATCACCGTGCCTTCGCCCGGCCGGTTCAGGACAGTGAAGGGCTTGCCGAATTGCGCTTGCAGTATCCCGGCGAGCAGGTGCGCGAGCGTATCGGTGCCGCCACCTGACGCATAGGGAACGACAAACGTCACCTGATGGGTGGGGTATTCCCCGGGTTGTTCGGCGCGCGCGCCGCGGACTGCCAAGCACGACAGCGCCGGCAGGGTGGCTCCGAGAATCGTCCGGCGGGACAGTGTTCTCATTGCGGTTTTCTCCGTCCCACCCGCCCCTGGCACGCCGGCACCGGCCGTTTGGCGTTCTCCCGGCCGGTCTCCCGCCGCACAAACTCGCGGAATCCGCGAGAACTGCCAAGACAATAGCGGCAAGCCTGCGGCGGCACGTCGCCGCAATGATGGTAACACTAACCGGCATCGTTTTATCGCGCCGGCCTATCGGGGCTTCGTTTGCCTTTCTTGACAGTGACTTATCAGACCGTCATAAGGACGCCACTGCGGCGCAGCTTTGGCCCGGCCCGAACGGCCGACCGTGCACGCCGATAGCCATCCATACATCGACTGGAAAAAGCCGGTCCGGACAACATCCGTACGCCGGGTTCGAACACGGAGAAAAAGATGTTCGCGGTCTTCAAGACGGGCGGTAAGCAATATCGCGTTGCCGCCGAAGAAGTGCTCAAGGTCGATAAGATCAAGGCCGAGCGCGGGGAAATCGTCGAGTTCGGCGAAGTCCTGGTTGTCGGCGGCGACGCCGTAACGCTGGGTACGCCTACGGTAGCGGGCGCAACCGTGGCGGCCGAAGTGATCGAGCAGGAGCGTGGTCCCAAGATCATCGCGTTCAAGAAGCGGCGTCGGAAGAATTCGCGCCGCAGGCGCGGTTTTCGCCAGGAATTCACCACGCTGCGCATTACCGAGATTTTGACCGACGGCAAAAAGCCGAGCAAAACGGCGAAATCGAACGAAGAAGCACCGGCGGCGAGCTGAAAGCTCGGCAAAGAAAAGACCCGTTCCGGTGATGCTTTCGTCACGAATCCGGAATAAGTAGCAGCTAAAGGTTTGGAGCAGAGCGATGGCTCACAAGAAAGCAGGCGGATCCTCGCGAAACGGCCGTGATTCGGCCGGCCAGCGCCTTGGGATCAAAATTTTCGGCGGCGAGGCCGTGACTGCCGGCAACATTATCGCGCGTCAGCGCGGCACCAAATGGCATGCCGGCCGTAACGTCGGCATTGGCCGCGACCATACGCTGTTCGCCCTGATCGACGGCAAGATCGAGTTCCGCACCAAGACCAAGGGCCGCGTATTCGTCTCGGTACTTCCGATGATGGAGGCCGCGGCCCAGTAACACGGTGGATCATACGAGGTCCGCCGGCATCCAGTCGAACCGGCGGACCCGAATGGGCTCCGATAAAGGGGGAGACCGGGATGCCGGCTCCCCCTTTCGGTTTTTCGGCAGGAGCCCTTCCGATGACCCTCTCGGAGCAAGCTTTTAGCGATACACGGCGGGATTTCGGCAGTCCGGTGCTCGCCACCGAGCGGCTTGTTTTGCGCCCGCCGCATCGTGACGACGCCCCCGCCATCGCCAGCCTTGCCAATGACAAGCGCATCGCGGTCAACACCGCCCGCATCCCGCACCCTTACGGTCTGAACCACGCCGAGCAGTTTATTGCCTGGGCAAACGGTGGCGACGGCAGAGCCGCATTCGTCATCGCGCTCGGGGCAACGCTGATTGGCGCCTGCGGCGTCGACCCGCGCGACGATGGACTGGAGATCGGTTATTGGCTCGGCGTGCCCTATTGGGGTTGCGGCTATGCCACCGAGGCGGTCCGTGCGCTGATCGACCATGCGTTCGGTGACTTGCAGTGCGAGGCGCTGGCGGCCGGGGCGCGCGTCAGCAATCCGGCGTCGCGACGCGTGCTGGAAAAGTGCGGCTTCCAGTGGACCGGCGTGCGTCTCACACGCGTGCGCGCCATCCATTCGGCGGCTCCCGCCGACAGGTTCCGCCTCGATCGTGGTCTCTGGGCTTCGCTGAAATCCTGGGGCGCGGTGAAGCGCGTGGCATAAGTGGCCGAAATTCGCACCAGACGGCTCACGTTGCGCCCTTTGCGCGCTGGCGACGCCGAGCGGATTTTCGTCGCCTTCAACAACTGGGAGGTCCTGAAGCGGCTGGCAGCCCCGCCCTGGCCGTATACGATTGAAGATACCCGCGCGTTTGTAGCAAGGCGAATTACGTTTCGTTCGGAGCCGACCGAAGCTCTTTACGTCATCGAACTAGCGAACGCCGTGATCGGGGGTATCGACTGCACGCCGAGATGGCAGCAGCAGCCGGGCGCGGAGCCGGTCTTGGGCTATTGGCTTGCACAACCGTTTTGGCGGCAGGGCTACATGACAGAAGCAGCGCGAGCCTTTGTCGAAAGCCTGTTTGCGTCGGGGGTGGGCGAGCAGATCCATTCCGGCGCGTTTGCCGACAATCCCGCCTCGCTGCGTGTCCAGGAAAAGCTCGGCTTCGTTCGGGTCGGCGTCTCGTCGCTGTTTTGCAATCCCCGAGGCGCGGAATTTCCTCACATCGACACGGTCCTCACCCGACCCAGGTTTCTTGCGGCCACGCCGTAGGCCAATGCGACTTGTCCAGCCGCCTGGGCTGAGCAAAAGAACGGCGCCAGCTTGGCGACCAGAGCCGGACCAAAAAACCCCTGTGGATTTGACGGCATGGCGCGATCCATCAGCTCCCACCCTTCGATCAAAATGCGGACATCCTTTGTGGTGCGGCGCGAGCACGGTGGCCTCGGATTGCAGCAGTTCAGGCTGCCGCTGCTTCAATGACCAATTTCGTCACTATATCAGGCGGAGGCCGGCCCTTCGCTGCCTTTTGCGGTTGTCTGTAGTCCTGATCGGCCCTACGGAAGAACGATGAAATTTCTCGACGAAGCCAAGGTCTATATCCGCTCCGGCGACGGCGGGAACGGTTGCGTGTCGTTCCGCCGCGAGAAGTTTATCGAGTTCGGCGGCCCCAACGGCGGCGACGGCGGCAAGGGCGGCGATGTGATCGCGATCGCGGTCGAAGGCCTCAACACGCTCATCGACTACCGCTACCAGCAGCATTTCTTCGCCAAGAACGGCCAGGCCGGCATGGGCAAGGACCGTCATGGCGCCGACGGCGCCGATGCCGTCCTCAAGATACCGGTCGGCACACAAATCTACGAGGAAGACGGCACGACACTTATCGCCGATCTTACCGAACCCGGGCAGGAGACCGTACTGTTGCGTGGCGGCAATGGGGGCTTCGGCAACGCGCATTTCAAATCCTCGACCAATCGTGCGCCGCGACGCGCCAATCCTGGCCAGACCGGCGAGGAGCAGACCATCCGGCTGCGGCTCAAGCTGATTGCCGACGCCGGCATCGTCGGGTTCCCGAATGCCGGCAAATCGACCTTTCTGGCTTCGGTCAGTGCCGCCAAGCCGAAAATCGCCGATTACCCCTTCACCACGCTCAATCCGCAGCTCGGCGTGGTCAACGTCGACGGCCGCGAATTCGTGCTCGCGGATATCCCGGGCCTGATCGAAGGTGCGCACGAAGGCACCGGATTAGGCGACCGCTTCCTCGGTCATATCGAACGCTGCCGCGTCTTGCTGCATCTCATCGATGGCACCGCAGGGGACGCCGGCGAAGCCTACAAAACCGTCCGCAGCGAGCTTGTCGCCTATGGCCACGAGCTGGCGGAGAAACCCGAGGTCGTGGCGCTGAACAAAGCCGACGCCATGACTGCGGGCGAGATCAAACAGCAGGTGACGCGGCTCAAGCGTGCGGCCAAGAAAACGCCGCTGGTCATCTCCGCGGTAAGCCGCGACGGTGTGCAGGACGCCCTGCGCGCCTTGCTCAAGGTCGTCGATGAAGCGCGCCGCGGCGGAAGCGAACGCCGCACCGAGAGTGCGGCCTGGCAACCCTGACCGCCGCCGGCGTAGTCAGCCGCGAAAGCAGGAAAAACTCAGCAAGCCGTCGCGCTCGATGCGCGGCAGGAGATCAATTTCCCACGCCAAATATTCTTTCATGGCCGCGGTGACATCGCCGGAGCGCTCGTATGGCTTGCGCCACTGGTCGGCAGCTTCGTCCGCCATCAGCGGCTCGGCCGAAAGCTCGTAACCCGCGGCTTTCCAAGCGGCATTGCCACCGGCAAGGAACCGTGCCGGAACGCCGGCCAGCGCTTCGGCTTCGGCAACTGCGAGGCGCGCCAAAACGCCATCTTCGGACGTCAGCACGAGCGTTCCCCGCACCGGGATTTTCTGAAACGCGCGATCGAGACGGCTGCGGATCGCAAACCAGGCGCCGGGAATGTGCTCTTTGAGGTAGTCACGGCTGAGTGACAGATCGACGACGGTGGCGGCATTACGGGCAAACAAATCGCCAAACTCGGCCAGGTCGAGCGCTGCATCAGCGCGCGTCTCGGCTTCGAGCGTCGCAGCCATCGGCCAGCCAGTCTCGGTTCCGCTCCCGGCCAGGACGAACACATCGCGCCAGCCCATCTGGCGCAACCAGGACGCCGTCATCAAGGCACGCACTTCGGCGTCGTCGACCAACACGATGCGTGCGCCGAGCGTGCCGACATACTGATCGGTCGCCTGCACCAATTGACCGCCAGGCGCAGAAACAGCGCCCGACATATGGCCCGCCTCATATTCCGCGGGATCGCGCACGTCGAACAGATAGACGGTGCGTTCCGTCTCGGATCGAAGCGCATCGAGCTTGGCGCGATCTATGACGGTCACGCCGCAATCGGCCGCCACGCGCCGTGCCGCTTGCCGCGCCCATTCCAGAGTTCTTTCGGAGACGCCCGGCGCGCGCCGGTTCTTGCCGCTGTCGCAGGTAAAGCCGGCGAGGCTCCAGCCCATCGTGCCGTTGCGCAACGCCATGACCTTGTTGGGCAGGCCCGCGTTGATCAGCGACTGCGCGCCGATAATGCTGCGCGTGCGCCCGGCGCAATTGACCACGACCGTCGTCTTCGGCGACGGCGCAATCTCGCGGGCGCGCAAAACCAGCTCGGCGCCCGGCACATTGACGGCGGTCGGGATCGACACCCGCACGTATTCGTCGAACGGCCGACTGTCGAGAATGGCAATATCGGCGCCGTCGCGGATGAGCTGCTCCAGTTCGCCGGCAGAGATGCCGGGCGTGTGGTTGGCATGCTCGATGAATTCGCCGAAAGCCTTGCTCGGCACATTGACGCCCGAGAACAGTTCCAAGCCGGCCGCTGCCCATGCCGCCACGCCGCCGTCCAGAAGCGCCACACTGGTATAGCCGTTGCGCAAAAGGATCGCGGCCGCACGCGCCGCGAGACCGTCATTGTCGTCGCACAGCACGATGCGGGTGCCGCGCCGCGGCACGAGCTGGGCAAATTTCAGTTCAAGCCGACTCAGCGGTATCGAGCGTGCCAGCAACAGATGGTTTTTGGAAAAGATCAGTTCCTCGCGCACATCGATGAGCGCGATTTCCTTGCCGTCCGCAAGCATACTGCGCAGCGCTCGCGCGCTCACCGGCTGCGTTAACGGCGCAGCCGGAGCACGGGCATTCATCGCGGTGGGATTCGCTGTTGCCGAACTCACGTCGCTTGCTGGGGCGTCATTTGGTGCACTTCGCCGGTCTTCAAGTCGAAGCGCACGCGATTGATGCGATCGAGATTAGTCCCGGTCACACGGATGAAACGTGCGTAATCCGGATAATCGATGGAGTGAATTTTGCCGTCCTGGTAGATGCCGGCGTGGCCCGGCGTGAGCCGGTATTTTTTCACCGGCTTGAGCTTGGCGTGCTTTGGGTCAGCGCCGCTGTCCTCGCGTTCCCATTCGGTCATTTCGGTGTAATGGGTAGCTTGGCCGTAGATCGCCCACGAGGCGCCATGATCGTGCGGCGGGGATACCCGAGCCTTGTCGTTGATGTGGGCGAGGATCTGGAAGCCAAGCTTGGGATCATCGTAGAGCACGTGCAGGCCGCGCGGTGTGCTCTCACCGCAATGTGCCTCGATGAAATCCGGGTTGGAGAGCAACGACTCCAATTTGACGCGAACTTGCTCGCGGCCGCCGGGACCGGGGTCGCGCTCGATGATCGAACGGCAGTCGGCGATGAACTGGTCGAGTTGGTAGGCCATTGCGGTTGCTCCGAAATGGATGGTCGTTGAGCCTTAATGTCGCTCAATTTTCCGACCGATGCCAGCGGCATCTGGCCTCTTCGAATAAGCTGCCGCAAACGATACATTAAGGCGATGTTCGGCCTGCCCCGCAGCTATGACCGGTCCCGCAACGTCAGGCTGGATACCCTGGTCCGCCTGCGCTGGCTCGCGGTATTCGGCCAGTTGGCCGCACTGCTGGTGGTGCATTTCGGCCTCGACTACGTCGTGGTGCCGATCTGGTCTTGTCTCGCGGTGATCGCTGTTGCTGCGCTCCTCAACGTGGCGCTGCGGCTTGGCTTTCCGAAGACTCAGTGGCTCGATCCCGACCGCGCGGCATGGCTTCTGGGCTTCGACATCGCCGAGCTCGCGGCATTGCTGTACCTGACCGGCGGCCTGGAGAATCCATTTTCGTTCCTGTTGCTCGGTCCGGTATTGATCTCGGCCACCGCGCTGCCGCCGCGCATGACACTGCTGATCGGCACCTTCGCCATGCTGTGCGCGACCGTGCTGGTCTTCTTCCATTACGACCTGCCATGGGAGACGCCGCACGGATTAGAGCTTCCTGAAATTTACATGGTGGGAGTCTGGCTATCGATTCTGCTCGCGATCGGTTATATCGGCGTCTACACGTGGCAGGTCGCCGAGGAAGCGCGGCAATTGTCCGACGCACTCGCGGCGACCGAGCTGGTTCTAGCACGCGAACAGCATCTCTCCCAGCTTGACGGTCTGGCGGCCGCGGCCGCTCACGAGCTCGGCACGCCGCTCGCAACCATCACTCTTGTGGTCCGCGAGATCGAACGGACACTCGACCCGAAATCGCCGCACACCGACGACGTGAAGCTCCTGCGCGAGGCGGCACAGCGCTGCCGCGCGATCCTGGCAAAGATCACCGAACTGCCGACCGGCGAGCCCTTCGACCGTTTACCATTGTCAGCATTGATCGAGGAGGCGGTGGTGCCACATCGGAACTTCGGCGTCACGATCGGCGTCACTTATCCGGCGGATCGCGCCGGCGAACCGCTCGGCGCCCGCAACCCGGCGATCCGTTACGGGTTGGGCAACCTGATTGAAAACGCCGTCGACTTTGCCCGGAACCGGGTTGAGATCTTCGTCCATTGGGATGAGAACGAGATCAGTGTTGCCATCAGCGATGATGGCCCTGGCTTCGCCTCCGAGGTCCTCGATCGCCTGGGGCAGCCTTACGTCAGCCAGCGGCGCCCGACGCGCGGACCGGACGGCGAAGAAGAGGCCGTCTTCGGCCTCGGACTCGGCTTTTTCATCGCCAAGACATTGCTGGAGCGGTCAGGCGCCAAACTCTCGCTCATTAACCAAGCGCCGCCGATGCACGGCGCAACAATTCAGATGACATGGAAACGCGCCGATTTCGAACGGCAATTGGCGTCCCCGACCTCGAATCCTCTTGAGGCCGCGGTGTCAGCCGCTTAACTTAATAATCAAGTCAGCCTGATTGTCGCCGCGAGGCAACTTGACAAACAGGGGCAATGCCAGCCTTGCCATTGCGGCTGGCCATGATCGCGACAATACTGGAAGAACGTTCGTACGAAGACAGTTGTCACGAAGGCTCTTGGGCGGCGCCGCGCAAAGCGGGTAAGGGCTCGTATATCCATTGACGGAGAATGCCATGCCTAATGTTTCGGCCGCCCCCATCCCCAATGAGCGCTCCCTTCTGATCGTCGAGGACGACAAATCATTTTTGCAGCGGCTCGCACGCGCCATGGAAGGTCGCGGCTTCACGGTATCGACCGCCGAGTTGGTTGCTGACGGGCTTCTGCAGGTTGAGAAAGCAGCGCCGGCTTTTGCGGTCGTCGACATGCGGCTTGCCGACGGCAACGGGCTCGACGTCATTTCGGCGATGAAAAAGCGCCGGCCAGAGGCGCGCGCGATTATTCTGACCGGCTATGGCAATATCGCGACGGCCGTCACCGCGGTCAAGCTCGGTGCCGTCGACTATCTGGCCAAACCTGTCGATGCGGACGACGTAGCCGCGGCGTTGCTCGCCCTCGACAACAAGAAAATTGACCCGCCGGAAAATCCGATGTCAGCCGATCGTGTGCGCTGGGAACACATCCAGCGCATTTACGAGCTGTGCGGCCGCAATGTTTCGGAGACCGCGCGCCGGCTCAACATGCACCGCCGCACACTGCAGCGCATCCTGGCAAAGCGCGCGCCCAAATAACTCGCAATAAGAAACTGACGAGCCGCCACGATGGCGCCTGACGGCCTTTCGGCCGTTATCGCGGCCATGGCTCGGCGGTGACGGATGCCGCGTCAGCGCCAACATAATCCCGAAGTTTATCCATTTTGTCGCGGTCGACCGCCGCAATGAGCGCTTTCTTGGCCTCGACCAAAAGTCCAAAACCGCGGAAGACCAGGCCGGAGTAAATCTGAATGAGTGTTGCGCCGGCGCGGATTTTTGCAAGCGCTGCTGCCCCGGAATCGATTCCTCCGACGCCGACCAAGGGAAAGACGCCCTCCACCCGCACATAGGTTTCCGCCAGCATCCGGTTGGCCAGCGTCAGCAGGGGGCGTCCTGACAGCCCTCCGGCCTGTTTGGCGGTTGCGGTATCCTGCAACGTCGCGGGCCGCGTGACGGTGGTGTTGCCGACGATCATGCCATCGACCCGCCGGGACCGCGCGATGCCGACGACATCGTCCAGGTCGGGCAGCGACAGGTCCGGTGCGATCTTTAACAATACCGGCGTCGGGCCAGAGCGCCGCACGACGCGCTCGCGGGCATCGATCACGCGCGCCAAGAGATCATCGAGCACGGCGGCCTGCTGCATGTTGCGCAGGCCAGGCGTGTTCGGCGAGGATATATTGATGGTGACGTAGCTCGCAACCGGTGCGAAGCGTTCGATCAGTCCGACGTAGTCGAGGATGCGATCGGGCGAATCTTTGTTGGCGCCGATATTGAGCCCGACGATGCCGCCTCCGTTGGTACGGGCCGCCAGCCGGGCAAGCACGGCCGCGGCGCCTTCTGAATTAAAGCCGAGCCGGTTGATGACGCCGCAATCGGCATCGAGCCTGAATAGCCGCGGGCGCGGATTGCCCGGTTGCGGCAGCGGCGTGACCGTCCCTATTTCCACAAAGCCGAAGCCGGCGCGGAGCAGCGTATCGGGGACTTCGCCATGCTTGTCGAAGCCGGCCGCCATACCGACCGGATTTGGGAAATTAAGGCCGAAGGCCCGCGTGGCGAGCCGCTCATCGTCGGCAGCAGCACGCGGCAACGGCGCAAACTTCAACATGTTGATCGCAAGCCGATGAGCGTCTTCGGGCTCAAATGCATGCAGCAGCGGCATCGCCAGTCGGCCGAGGAGCCCGATCATGGTTCAAGCTCCGGCAATAGGCGGCGGCCGCCGGTCTCGTCGGGTAACGGCCGCGACCAGCGCACCGCGGAGAGCGGCAGCTCTGCATAAAGATGCGGAAAGAGAGCGCCGCCGCGGGAAGGTTCCCACTTCAGCTGGCCGCCCAGCGCGTCGCCGTCAACCGCGACCAGCATCAAATCCGTTTTTCGGGCGAAATGCTTTGCCGCCGTCTCAGGGAGCTGCCCGGCGGTGGAGAAATGAATGAAACCGTCACGCTCATCGTCCGCCGATCCGCGATACGCGCCGGCGGCTACGGCGGCGCGCCACGATGCCTGCTCGCAAATTTTGTAGATGGTCGTCACACAAGCGCGCCCGCAATTCCGCTTTGAGCCTATATCGGCGCGGCGACGCTCGCACAAGCCGCACGTATTCGGCACTCAAAGCCCGCGCGCCGCGAACACCCTCGAAGTCAAATTCAAGTCGCCTTTTTCGGACATGCGAACTGGACGGGTCGATACGGGGCTTGAGTGGCGAGGTAATTTATTCCTATCATATGCGGGGGCTCGGAGAGGGGCGGCTGAAAGACCGGCCGCGGGGTGGATAGTCATGCTTACACACGCGCAGGTTTGGTCGGCGATCGATCGGTTGGCGGAGCGCTCAGGTCTGTCGGCATCGGGGCTGGCGCGAAGAGCCGGGCTCGACCCAACGACCTTCAACAAATCAAAGCGCATCACGCCGGCGGGCCGCGCACGCTGGCCGTCGACCGAATCAATCGCCAAGGCGCTGACCGCGACCGGCACGCCGTTCGACGTCTTCGTCGGGCTGGTTGAACAGTCCGGCGGCGGCGCGATGGCGCGCCCTGTCCCGCTGATCGGTTTTGCCGAAGCCGGCGCCGGTGGCTATTTCGACGATGGCGGATTTCCCGCCGGCGAAGGCTGGGACGGCATCGCCTTTCCATCGCTCAACGATGAGCATGCCTATGCGCTCGAAATCTCCGGCCAGTCGATGGAGCCGGCGTATCGCGACGGCGACATCATCGTGGTGTCGCCGTCGTCACCGATCCGCCGCGGCGACCGCGTCGTGGTGCGAACCCGGTCCGGTGAGGTGATGGCGAAGGAGCTCAAGCGCCGCACGGCGAAATCGATCGAATTGAAATCGCTCAACGCCCAGCATTCCGACCGCACGCTGGCGGCGAGCGACGTGCTGTCAATCGCACGGATTCTTTGGGCGAGTCAGTAGGCGACGCTATAGATTTGATCGCATTTGTTCGGAAAATTTGCGGCCACCGTCCGGGAAAATGCCTTCTAAGCCGATCGCGCCAGCGCGCCGTCGATCATGTCGATTGTGTTCTGCAGGCCGTAGGCTGCGGCGAATGAGCCGAAGCGCGGGCCTTTCTCCTGGCCGAGCAACACCTGATAGAGCATGTCGAACCAAGCCAGCGAAACGCCGGGTTTGCCATCCTTGGCCTTTTTCTTCTCATCCAGAAACGGTTCGCGGCGGCCGACCTCATAGACGACTTCCTGGATTCTTTCCGCAGGCGCCTCGACGGCGAGTTGAGACAGCGCATCGCGCAAATCGATCAGCGCTGCGCGCTCGGCCGCACCCGGTTCGCGGAACTTCTTCGCCGGCAAAACAAAGTCATGAAAATAATGGATCGCATAGTTGACCATCGCATCGAGATGCGGATGTGTCTGCCGCGTCACACCCGGCCGGTAGCGGCCGATAAAGTTCCACAACGTATCGGCATTTTCCGCATTCGAGGCGGCGACGAGCGACAGCAGCATCGCGAACGTCACGGGATTATCCGCCTTCGGCGGCGCACCACCGTGAATGTGCCATACCGGATTGGTCAGGCGTTCGCGCGCACCCTGCCTTTGGTAGCCATCGAGCAATTGCTGATACTCGTCGACGTGCCGCGGAATGACGTCGAAATAGAGTCGCTTGGCGGCCTTCGGCTCGCGATACATGAACAGCGACAGGCTTTCCGGGCTGGCGTAGCGCAGCCATTCGTCGATGGTCAGACCATTGCCCTTCGACTTTGAAATCTTCTGGCCGTTCTCATCGAGAAACAGTTCGTAGTTAAAGCCGTCCGGCGGATTGCCGCCCAGCGCGCGGCAAATCTTTCCGGAGAGCTTGACGGAGTCGATCAAATCCTTGCCGGCCATCTCGTAATCGACACCGAGCGCGAGCCAACGCATCGCCCAATCCGGCTTCCACTGCAGCTTGCAGCGTCCGCCAGTGACCGGCGTGACGATGCGTTGGCCAGTGTCGGGATCATCGTAACTGATGGTGCCGGCCTTCGCATCGTGAGCGATGATCGGCACCTGCAGCACGTCACCGGTACGCTCTGAGATCGGCAGGAATGGCGAATAGGTCTGCGCCCGCTCCTCGCGCAGCGACGGCAGCATGATCGCCATCACTTCGTCGAAGTGCGAAAGAACTTTCAGCAGCGCCGCGTCGAACCGGCCAGACGTGTAACACTGTGTCGCTGACATGAATTCGTAGTCGAAGCCAAACTGATCGAGAAACGCGCGCAGCCGCGCATTGTTGTGTTCGCCGAAGCTGCCGTGCGTGCCGAACGGGTCAGGTACCTTGGTGAGCGGCTTGTTTAGATACCGCCCGACCATTTCCTTGTTCGGAATGTTGTCGGGAACCTTGCGCAGCCCATCCATGTCATCGGAAAAGGCGATTAACCGTGTCTTGATCTTGTCGTCGGTGAGAACCCGAAAGGCGTGGCGCACCATCGTGGTGCGCGCGACCTCGCCGAACGTGCCGATATGCGGCAGGCCGGACGGCCCGTAACCGGTTTCGAAGATCACCTCGTCCTTCGGCGTCCTTTTCAGCCGCGCCACAATCTTGCGCGCCTCCTCGAACGGCCAGGCGTTCGAGGCTTCCGCGAGTTCGCGGAGATTTGCCGAAACGTCGTTTGGGGTCGATGACATCGTGCGACCGGTTCATCAAAACGGATTGATCGGGAAATAGCGCAGCCACAAGTCGGTAAAATTGCCCTTTTCCCAAATCTGGAACAGCGCCCAGTTCAGCGCCTGGCGGAGCACGTTATTGCCGGGTTTGACGGCGATGCCAACGCCGTCGCCGAAATAACGGCTGTCAAGGAAGGGTCCGCCGCGAAACGCACAGCAGCCGCCCGAATCCGTGCCGTTGAGCCAGAACGACATCGCGATGCCGTCGCCGAACAGGAGATCGACCTGTTTGTTCTTGAGCGCGGCGCGAGCCGCGTCGGCGGTTGGATAGGAATGGATTTCGGCCTGGGTGAACATCTGCTTGAGATAGGCTTCATGGGCCGTGCCGGCGACCACCGCGATCTTCTTGCCGGCCACCAGCTCCGGCAATACGTCGCGGATCGGACTGTCGGTGCGCGCCACGAACCGCGCCGGCGTACGGTAATAGGGATCGGTGAAATCGGCGCTCTTGCGCGTCTCCGGCGTCGCGGCGATGGAGGCGATAACGGCGTCACCCTGATTGGCGGCCAGCGCGCTGAGTAACGTCGCGAACGGGCGCGCCTGAATCGTACATGCGGCCTTCAACTCGGCGCAGATCAGTTGGGCCAGGTCGACGTTGAAGCCGGCTGGATTGCCGTCCGGGCCCGCATAATCGAACGGCGGGTAATCGAGGTCGGTCAGGAAGCGGACGGCCTGCAGGTGAGACAGATCGGGCCGCTCAGGCCGGCGGCGGGGGTCCCAAAAGCCGGGAACCACGACGGCTCGCGGCGGCGCGGCAGCGCTACCGCCCTGTGCCCCCGGCTGGGCGGCAAAGGCCGCCGACCACAACACGCTAACCGCGCAGGCAATAGCCATTGCGCCCAGAGCGGGCCAAGCGCACGAGTTGAAAAAGATTGTCTTTCGCCAATTCATCGGTACGATCCGCCAGCAAACTCAGGAGTTGCCAGAGCTTTGAGCCCGCTTAGCGGCGGCGAGGCGAAAAGTCGAGGTTGAGGCGGCGCGTTTTGTTGCGTCGGCGTTGGCGGTGGCCTTTAGCGACGTCCTCCCGGATCGGCCTTTCTCGCTCGCCCAACAGGATTAGCCGAAAATCGCTCACCTACAACCGCTTGTGCAAGGTGAGTTTGCTGGCGAATGCCGCATTTCCGTACCTCCGCGCTCCGTCACGCCGGCGGCTGGGACCCCTACAATGTCACCGAGGATGCCGATCTTGGCATTCGTCTTTTTCGGCTGGGCTACCGGATAGCGACGTTGCCCTCGACGACGTTTGAAGAGGCACCGGCGCGCTTTGCTGCATGGATCAGACAACGTACGCGCTGGTACAAGGGCTGGATGCAAACTTGGCTGGTGCATATGCGCCGGCCGCTGCGGCTGCTCCGCGAGCTTTCGCCGGCCGGTGCGGTGGCTTTCCAGCTGTTCCTTGCATGTAACGTCCTCGCGGCCCTGATCCATCCGCTGTTCATGGCGGCGCTTTGCTACTATTTGTTCGCCCGCCCGCCGCTCGTTGCTGTCGCCGCTATGGGACACGAGGCAACGGTGTTCATTGCGACAATGCTGGCCGGCTACGCCTCAACGATCGCGCTGGATTTGGTTGGCTTGCGCCGGCGACGCCTCTTGGCCCACGCCTGGGTGCTGCTGCTCACGCCACTGTACTGGTTTCTGCTTTCGTTCGCGGCCTGGCGCGCGTTGTTTCAATTGCTGTTTGCCCCACAACTTTGGGAGAAGACCGAACACGGATTGGCGAAAAGTTCGCGACTTGCCAAGATGTCCGTGGCAACCCTCGACACGCCGCGCAGCACTCGCGTACCTGCCGGACCTGCCGCAATCATATCGGACACGACTGGGAAATTCTGAAGCCGCCGCAGAAACTCAGCCTCCGAGCGGAGGAACGGCCCAGGATCGGAACCTTATTCAAGCTCCGCCCTGAGCCGCCCGGCCAGGGTGTCGCCCCCGCTGGCCGATTGTAATTCTAAGGCAGGGCCAAAACTTTCGCATTGATGAAAATCAAGGTGCGGAACCCTAGTCTTACTGAGTCAGTAGGTCGCATCTTTTTCCGATGAGACTCATGTATTTGGCAAGGTTCACTTTTCAGCATGTGGAGGGGCTGAGATGGATCTGCCAAAATCAGGTGAAGCTGCATCGCGGTTTTCGGGGTATATCGATGGTCTGACGAGCGCGATTGGACACGCGGACCGAGCCAAACCGCTTCGGGATTATTGCGTAGGGCTGATGATGCCTTGCGAGCGCAAGAGCGTCGAGCCGATGGCCGCGATTACGGCGCCTGAACGGACCGCGGCCCAACATCAGTCGCTGTTGCATTTTGTTGGTGAAGGCAACTGGTCCGACGAGAAGGTTTTGGCCAAGGTGCGCGAAATGGTGCTGCCGGAGATGGAACGCCACGGGCCGATCGAAGCCTGGATCATTGATGACACGGGCTTTCCCAAGAAGGGACGGCATTCGGTTGGGGTCGGGCGTCAATATTGCGGTGAGCTTGGCAAGCAAGACAATTGTCAGATCGCAGTAACGCTTTCGATTGCCAATCATCATGCGAGCTTGCCAGCAGCCTATCGCCTCTATCTGCCGAAGGAATGGGCGACGGACCGTCCACGTCGGCGCAAAGCGGGTGTACCCAAGGAAGTTACCTTCAAAACCAAGCCGGCAATCGCGCTCGATCAATTGCGATGGGCCTGCGCGGCTGCCCTACCGCGCGGTGTGGTGCTGATGGATGCCGGCTATGGCGCGGACACCGATTTGCGTGCCAACATCACAGCGCTCGGATTGAGCTATGTAGCCGGCATCATGCCACAAACATCGGTATGGGGGCCGGGCACTGGGCCGTGGCCACCAAAGAAATGGTCGGGCCACGGGCGACGTCCAAAGCTGTTGCGGCGTGACGGCAAGCACCGACCGATATCGGTCAAGAAGCTTGCGTTTGCCCTGCCGTCAGAGGCTTGGTGCAAGATCACGTGGCGGGAAGCCTCGGCAGAGCCGTTATCCTCACGCTTTGCCCGTGTGCGCGTTCGTGCCGCGCATCGAGATTATTGGCTGGCTGAAAGTCGACCAGACGAGTGGCTGCTGATCGAGTGGCCAGACGGCGAAGATGCGCCGACAAAATATTGGTTCTCAACGCTTCCGGCGAACATCGCGTTCGCTCAACTCGTCGATACCGCCAAACTGCGCTGGCGCATCGAACGCGATTACCAGGAACTCAAACAGGAGGTTGGCCTCGGCCACTTCGAAGGGCGCGGATGGCGCGGCTTCCATCATCACGCAACGCTATGCATCGCGGCCTATGGATTCCTGATCTCCGAGCGGGAGACGATTCCCCCCTCAGGAACTCGTTCCCCCCGGTTGTTCACGGAAATTACAATTCCCGAAACTTATCGGCCCAGAGGGTCCGCCATTGCGGCCTGAGCGCCACGTTCCGAATTCCATCGCAACTATCCGACGGAGATTGATCGTCGCTCTCGTCGCAACGCTGTCACGATGTCCTTGCTGCGTCGGGCAAATCTCAGCACAAGGTAGACGTCAAAAGTTGTGACGCAGTAAGACTAGCAGGCTGCTGAAAAAGTCGCCATCGAGGCGATTTGAACTTTTGTTGGGTGCCGGATTGGAAGGCGATTTCGCGGTTGATGGGGCCGATCGCAACGGTTCGCCAGTCGCTGGCGCGGGCGGTCGCCGTAAGGCGGCTCATGTCGCCCCCAGCAGCTTGGGTATTCGCACCAGATCGTAGGCGACGATGGCGAACAAGAAGACGGCCCGCACTTTGTCGAGGCCGCGAACCTTGACCTGAGCGACGCCGCCCGTGGTCTTGATCCAGCCGAATATTTCTTCGATGCGTTTGCGGCAACGCTGACTGATGGCATAGCCGGGATGGCGTAGCGTGCGTTGATCGATGGCGGTCTTGCGCCGCTTTCCGGTCTTGGTCCGATGGCCGTCGATGGCGACGTGAGGCGTGACTTTGCGCTCACGCAAGGCCTGCGCGAAGCTCTCGACATCGAAGCCCTTGTCGCCGCCGACAGTGATCCGCCGTTTGCCAGACCGGTGGCCGTCGATCAGGTCGAGGGCGGTGGCGCGTTCCGCGGTGCCGGTCGCCTGCGTGACATCGCCGGTGACGGCGAGCCCGTTGCGGTTCTCCATCAGAACGTGGCCCATGTAGCACAGTCGGCTCTCCTGTCCGTCGCCCTTGCGATAGAGCTTGGCGTCGGGATCGGTGGTGCTGCTATGGGTCTCGTTTGAGCGCTTCTCCTTGTGGAAGTTGCGTTCGGCGTTGCGCCCGCCCTCGGGTGGCGAGCCCGAACCGTCCTTGGGGCGGAAGCTCTTCATCGATGCCCAAGCATCCAGCAGCGTTCCGTCCACCGAGAAGTGATCGCTTGACAGCAGCTGCATCACCTTCGGCAGCGCCAACAGGCTTGCCAGAAAATCGCGCGCCACGTCCGCCTCAAGCAGCCGGTCGCGGTTCTTCGTGAACACCGTCGGGTCCCAGACCGCATCGTCCATCGAAAGTCCGACGAACCAGCGGAACAAAAGATTATAATCGATTTGCTCCATCAATTGGCGTTCCGAGCGTACCGTGAAGAACGCCTGCAACAGCGTCGCCCGTAGCAGATACTCGGGTGGGATCGACGGCCGTCCGATCTGCGAGTAAAGCGCGTCGAACCGCTTCGACAGCCCCGCAAGCGCCTCGTTCACCAGCGCCAGGATCGCCCGCAGCGGATGATCCTTGGCGATCCGATCCTCCAACCGCAGATACGAAAAAAGCCCTTCCGATCTTCGTTCCTCGCCACGCATGGCAAGATGTGAAGCGTCCAAGCATTTCGCCGATGGCGTCCCATAATCGCGCGACGGTGCGGGCAGCAGCCTTGCGGAGTAGAGCCTTGAGCTTGGCGAAGGCCTGCTCGATCGGATTGAGATCGGGGCTGTAGGGCGGCAGATAGACGATGCTGGCTTCTTTGGCTGCGATCGCCTCGCGTATACCGGCGACTTTGTGGCTTGCGAGATTGTCGAGAATGACAATGTCACCCGGCTTCAGCGTTGGTACGAGCACCTGCTCGACATAGGCGCGGAACGTGTCGCCATTCATGGCGCCGTCGATGACCAGCGGAGCAGTGAGCCCATCGGTGCGTAAGCCGGCGACGAAGGTGGACGTCTTCCAATGCCCATGC
Source organism: uncultured Alphaproteobacteria bacterium (assembly GCA_963729965.1). GTDB lineage: Bacteria > Pseudomonadota > Alphaproteobacteria > Rhizobiales > Xanthobacteraceae > BOG-931. The sequence goes on along the minus strand of CAVSPX010000001.1, from coordinate 812,524 downwards.
GGGACCGCCGCAACCAGACGCTGGCCGCGCGGTGCGCGTCCGTAGCGGCGCGTCATGTTGGTGGCGGCCCAGGTCTCGTCGATGAAGATCAACCGGTCCGGGTCGAGAGCAGGCTGCCCGGCACGCCAAGCCTCGCGGGCGAGCGCCACATCCGGCCGCTGTTGCTCGGCCGCGTGAAGCGACTTTTTTTGAATGTCAGCCCGCAGGCCTGCACAAAGCGATTGACCGAGGAACGCCCCACATGGATGTCGCGGTCGGCCAGTGCCTGCGTCAGTTCATCAAGCGTCAGGTCCGGCTGCGCCGCCACCAGGTCGCGCACAACCATCTCGTGCTCGGCCAAGGCAAACGGCTTCCTGCCGCGGGCAGCCGGCGCAATCGATCCCGTCCGCCGGAAACGCTGCATCAACTTGACCACGCAGCTCACGCTCACCGCAAAATGTTTCGCTGCGGCGTTCCGTGACATTCCGCCCTCAACTGCCGCCACCATCCGGCTGCGCAGATCTTCCGAGTAAGGTCGTCCCATGCCCGCTGGCCTCCGCCCAGTGGCCAGTTTGAATCATATTCGCGACCCCTCGGGAATCCCCTCCGATTCCTTCCCGCCGGAATTTGCTCTAAGAGCATTTTTCGGAAAAGTGGCTGCCGGTTTTCCGAAGAAAATGCGACCAAGTCCGTAAAACTAAAGGTATTGCCGCAATTCGGCGGCCTCGGTGTCGGCGCTGCGCTGCATGCTGAAAGGCGCGACGAAATGACCGTCCTTGTCCATGAGATACACGATGGCGGTGTGGTCCATTGAGTAATCACCGCCGCTGACGGGTACCTTTTGGGCGTAGACACGATAACCCTTGAGCGCCCGCTCGATTGCCTTGGGGTCCCCGGTAAGGCCGCGCAGATGCGGGTCGAAGCTCGCCAGATAAGCCTTCATCACCGCCTGGGTGTCGCGTTCGGGATCAACAGTGATGAACAGCGCCCCGGCCCGGCTGGCATCCGGCCCGAGCTTGCGAAAAAGCTGCGACATTTCAAACAAGGTAGTCGGGCAAATGTCCGGACAGTGAGTGTAGCCGAAAAAGACCAGGTAGGGCCTTCCCTTCATATCCTGGTCGGAAAACGGCTTGCCGTTCTGGTCGATGAGATGAAACGGGCCGCCGATGCCCGGGACGCCAGCGCTCGGCGCCGGCGAAAGCCCGGTAACAAGAAAAATGGCGCCGAGAAACAGCACCAAGCCGCCCAGAAACGCGCCCAGCAGCAACGCAATGCGGGAGGCCTTTGGATTCACAGGCATTAATTTTCCGTCAGCCGAAACACGCCACGAAACCGGCGCGGATCGTTTCAAAAAAGACTGTCGCCCCGTAAAGCGCCCAAAGCACGACCGTGCCGCCAAGAACGACGACAGTCATGGCTGCAGCAATCAGGAGCGACCGCGGCAACGGGCGCGATGCAACCGTCTCGGGCATAAACCGAAAATAGGCCGGAACCAAGCCGCCGACAACTCGCCCAACCGCTCACTTGGCCACGCTACGGCCCGCGACAAGGCACAGGCCGAACCGCGCCTATCGGCAGGTTTGGTACAGCGAACTTAGCTCGCGCCCGCGTAGCTGGATCATATGCGGCGTCAGCCCGCCGTGGCGCTCGATCCAACGACGGATTTCCGGTGGATACAGACGCATCACCACACGGCTGCCGGCCCGCGTTGGCACCAGACGCCGCGACGTATCGTCGTAGTAGGATGCGGCGTGAAAGCCGAGCATCGCGCGGCTGGTCACACAGACCTGGTTCCTGGGAAGGATACCAGTCAGCAAAGTGCACGCGGACAGACACGGTCCGTCGATGACGACGCGCTCTCCCGAATCGCGGATTTCTTGGTACTTGTGCACATAGGCGGCGACTTCGCCGCCGGGATCGCCGGAGATGCGCACCTCGGCGAATGTCAGCGATGGCGTGAGCACGCCAAAAACCACCGATGCCAGGGCACCGGCTACGACCATCCTCCAGTTCATGACGAAACCCTCTCCCTCAATCGCACGCAACGGTGGTGACGCATTGTGGCAAGAGTTCGGGGAATTGGAGTTGCGCAAGATTAAATCGCCAGTCGCGTTGCCAATGGAACTTTGTCTGCACTAGCATCGCGATCCACGCCTGACCGAACCGCTGCTGCAGCGCAGGCTGCGGCGGCGTTCGAAGTTTTGTTGCGTTAAGCCTGAACGAGGGAGCTGTGTCCAATATCGAAACCAAAAACATCCGCTGCGCCGGAGGCATGCCGGCCTTCCTCGCAATGCCTACCAACGCCGAGACACGGAAAGTTCCGGCCATTGTGCTGATGCATGAGCGCTACGGGCTGGTGAAGCACACCTGCGATTTGGCCGAGCGCTTCGCGCGCGACGGTTTCGTCTGTCTGGCGCCGGATTTTTTCTACAAGCACCCGGATCAGGCTGCGCTGCACCGCAGCGACGCCGGCTACGCGCTCAAGGACGGCGAGGCGATCGACTATCTTGGTATCGCGGTCGCGGAACTCGCGGCGCTGGCGCAGGTCGATACCGGAAAAATCGCCGTCAAAGGCGTGTGCCAAACGGGGCGGCATCCGCTGGTATTCGCCGCCGAACGCAAGAACATTGCCGCGGCGCTGGTCTGGTACGGTGCGGCGAATGCGCGTGAGTGGGAACCGAATGACCGTTACATCAAGCCGCTCGACGACATGCTGGCGGTCATCGAATGCCCCATCCTCGGCATCTTCGGCGAGGCCGATCACCTCATTTCACTCGACGACGTTCGCCGATTCCGCAACAGCCTCGACCGCCACGACAAAAGCTACACCATCAGAGTCTATGCCGGCGCACCGCACGGCTGGCTCAACGACACCATGCCGGGCCGTTACCGCCGCGAGGCCGCCGAGGCCGCATGGGTGTTGCAGCGTGCGTTTCTACGGGGGGTATTCGATCCCGGCTTCGACCGGACGCGACGCGTTCAGATTTATGAATGCGAGCATGCCGCCGACTACGATTTTTCGAAGAATGTGCGGATGGAGTGACGAGCGCAGCCGCCATGCTTCCCGTGCAATTTGAGTTCAACCAATCCAGCCGCTGGAGAAATCCTTGAGTGAGTATGAACGGTGGGAAACGCGCTACGCGACACCCGAATATGCCTTCGGCAAGAGCCCGAATTATTTTCTGCAGTCCTGCAAACGGTTGCTTCCTCCCACTGGCCGGGCACTGGCGGTCGCCGACGGCGAAGGCCGCAATGGAGTTTGGCTCGCCGAGCAAGGGCTCGACGTTGTCTCGATTGACTTTTCGCCGGCCGCCCAGCGCAAGGCCAAGGCATTGGCCGCGGAACGCGGCGTCTCGCTCGTCTTCGCATTGGTCGATGTGCATAGCTGGAACTATCCAAGCGCCGAATTCGACGTGGTGGCCGAAATCTTCACGCAGTTCAGCTCACCAGCCGAGAGAGCGCTCAAATGGGCAGGAATGCAGAGGGCCCTCAAATCAGGCGGTCTGCTGATCCTTCAAGGCTACACGCCGAAGCAATTGCAATACGGCACCGGCGGTCCCAAAGAGCTCGAAAATCTCTATACGGGCGCAATGCTCGAACAGGCGTTCGGCGGCTTTCGCGAGTTGTCGATCGCCGAGGAAGAGCGCGAAATGCATGAAGGAACATCGCACGGCGGAATGTCGGCCGTGATCAATCTTACGGCCAGGAAGCCTTAAAGGTGCGCTGCAGCCATGATGGAACGCCGAGCCTGAACCCAAGGGCCTCCGCCGGATAGCACCAGCGGGCATCGGCGCCCTGCGCCCAAGCCCGCTTCGCGGCGGCACAAACAGCGGTTATAAAGGCCGCAGACCGAACGGGAGCCCACCATGGCGCGCGACTTCGAGGACCATTGCTGGAAAGACCTGATCGACGGCGAGACGATCGAGATTTATCGGGCTTATCAGCGCAAAACCTTCGTGGGCGACAATCCCGCCGTGCTCGCCATCGATCTCTACAATAAGGCGTATCAAGGCGGCAGCCGGCCGGTGCGCGAGGTTGACCGCGAGTTTTCCGGCTCCTGCGGCGAGAACGCCTGGAAGGCGCTGCCGCCGACGCAGAAGCTGTTCGCAGCAGCGCGGCGCGCCGGCGTTCCGGTGATCTACACTACCCGCCATGTCGACACCGCCGGCGTCCACTCAACCAACCGCAATATGAAGAAGGAACGCGACGACATCTACGACATCAAGGCGGAGCTGGCACCGCAGCCGGGCGAACTGGTGATCTACAAGGAACGCGCGTCCGGATTCTTTGGCACGCCGCTGATTGCGCATCTGCAGAAAATGCGCATCAACACCCTGATCATCTGCGGCGAGAGCACGTCGGGCTGCGTGCGCGCCTCGACAGTCGATGGCTATTCGTACGGTTTTCACAACGTCCTGGTCGAGGAATGCACCTATGACCGTTCAATGATCAGCCACAAGGTCAACCTGTTCGACCTGCACCACAAATACGCTGATGTGATGCACATCGAAGAAGTCCTCGCGCACCTCGACGGCTTGGCCGTGCAGCGCAAGGTCGCGTAAGCGTCATTGCGAGCACAGCGAAGCAATCCAGCCTCGATCGCCACTATGGATTGTTTCGTCGCTCCGCTCCTCGCAATAACAAGCCAAGTGATCCCTCATAAACAACCCCAAGCGAGTACAAGCTATGTCAACGTCCGTCGCCCGCAAGACCAACGCTCCGGAGTTCGCGACCGCCTATTATTTTCTCGAAGGCCTTACCGAACTTGGCGTCGAGTATCTGTTCTGCAATTTCGGCACCGATCACGCTCCGATCATCGAGGAAATGGCGCATCGCAAGAAACTCGGCGAGCCGATGCCGGGCGTACTGCACTGCCCGCATGAGAATACGGCGGCGCACATGGCCGAGGGCTACGCCTTTGTCACCGGGCGCGGCCAGGGCGTGCTGGTGCACGTCGACGTCGGCACCGCCAACACCGCCAACGCCATGCACAATGCCTACAGGAGCCGTTTGCCGGTGCTGCTGATGGCCGGCAAGGCGCCCTACACTGCCAACGATGAACTGGTCGGCTCACGCGATACCTATGTGCATTTCGTGCAGGAGCCGTTCGATCAGGCGAGCCTGGTGCGCCCTTACCTGAAATGGGAATGGACGCTGCCGTCCGGCGTTGTCGTCAAGGAAGCGTTGCGTCGCGCCTATTCGATTGCGCAAAGCGAGCCGCGCGGTCCGGTCTACCTGATGATGCAACGCGAGACGTTGACGCAGCCCTGGAGCACGGACGAAATTCGGCGCTACTCGGCCGATCAGTTCGCCGCGACCTCCGGCGGCGGCGCCGATCCGAAGCTCGTCGCCGCGCTGGCCGACCGGCTGCTCACTGCGGAAAATCCGGTGCTGGTCACGGGCTATGCCGGCCGCAACGAGCATGCGTCCAAGGCGATCGACGAGCTGTCGCAATTTGCCGGCATCGCCGTCTACGAAGCCAACATGACCAACAACATCTCACACGCGGCGCCGTGCTTCATCGGCTTCGCCGCCGACAAGGCCGTACCCGATGCCGATGTCGGCATCCTGGTCGATGTCGACGTGCCCTGGTTCCCGAGCGACGTGCAGACGCATGAAAAATCGTTCTGGGCGCATATCGACATCGACACGCTCAAGCCCGGTTCACCGATGTGGACGTTCCCGGGCAACCTGCGCATGCAGGGCGATTCCGGGCGCATTCTCGAGCAGGTGCTTGAAGACCTCAAAGCCAAGGCGACTCCTCGCTTCAAGGCCGCCGCGGCCGCACGGATGGAGCGCATCAAGGCGCTGCGCGACGAGCGCATCGCGCGTGCTGCCAAGCTCGCCTCCGACAAGGGCAAGCCCGGCGCCATCAATCCGCATTATCTGATGTCGGAGCTTGGCAAGGTGCTCGACGACGACGCCATCATCTTCAACGAGGGGGTCACCAATGCGGGCGCGGTGCTCCTGCAAATCCCGCGCAAGCGGCCCAACACGACGATGCGCTCGGGCGGCGGCGGGTTGGGTTGGTCTGGCAGCTTCGCGCTCGGCGCAAAACTCGCCGCGCCGGACCGGCTGATGGTGCAAATCTCCGGCGACGGCGGTTTCTATTTCGGCAACCCGAGTTCGGTATTCGCCGTATCGCAGCAGTACAAGCTGCCGTTCCTGTCCATCGTCATGGATAATACGGGGTGGAATGCGGTGAAGGGATCGACCTTGCGGGTCTATCCCGAGGGCGAAGCGAAGCAGACGGGCGAGTTCGAGGCCAAGCTGGCGCCGAAGGTGGCCTTCACCAAAGTTGCCGAGGCATTCGGCGCCTATGGCGAGGAGGTCAGCGATCCGGCCGAAGTCCCCGCGGCCATCGCCCGCTGCCTCAAGGAAGTCCGCGGCGGCCGTGCTGCGCTGATGCACGTGCGCGTGACGAAGATGTAGGGTCGCGATCCGGGGCTTTGGGTCCACTCAAACACAATGGCCGGGCTTGCCCCGGCCATTTGGTTTTCAGATCAATCCAGCAATCCATTCTGGGACGCGAGATCCTTGAGCGAGGTTTCCGGGCGCGCGCCGAGGTGCTGGATCACCTCGGCAGCCGCCATGGCGCCGAGCCGGCCGCAGGTGCGATCGTCGGCGCCGCGGGCAAGGCCGGACAAAAAACCCGCGGCAAACAGATCGCCGGCGCCGGTGGTGTCAACCACGCGCTCGACCGGAAAAGCCGGGACCGCCTCGATGTCTTCAGGATTGACCACTATGCAGCCCTTCTCGCTGCGCGTCACCACCGCCACGTCGATATCGGCACGCAGTGCCTTCACGGCGGCATCAAAATCCGACGTCTGATAGAGGCTGTGCAGCTCGGCCTCGTTGGCGAAGATGAGATCGACCGTGCCCGCGCGCATCAGCTGCAAGAACTCGTCGCGCCAGCGATCCACGCAGAATGCGTCCGACAGGGTCAGCGCCACCTTACGATCGGCGTCATGTGCGATCTTCGCCGCCTTCAGAAACGCGTCCTTGGCGTTTTTAGGGTCCCACAAATAGCCTTCCAGATAAATGACCGCGCTCGCCGCGATCACCGATTCGTCGATGTCGCTGGGATGCAGGTCCTGCGCCGCACCCAGATACGTATTCATGGTGCGCTCGCCGTCGGGCGTGACCAATACGTAACATCGGCCGGTCGAGGGACCGCCGGCGGCAGCCTTGGCGTCAAACACCACGCCGGCCGCTCGGATATCGTGAGCAAATGCGCGGCCGAGCCCGTCGTCCTTGACCTTGCCGACGAACGCCGCGCGGGCGCCGAGCGAGGCAAGTCCCACAATGGTGTTGGCCGCCGAGCCGCCGGACATTTCCATAGCCGGCCCCATCGCATCGTAGATGGCTTTCGCGCGCTGCTCGTCGATCAGCGCCATGGCGCCTTTGCGCATGCCCTGCTTGAGCAGAAAATCCTCCTCGGCGCGGGCGATCACGTCGACGATCGCATTGCCGATGCCGAGAACATCGTAGCGGGCTGCGGGCATGAGAAATCAGGTCCTGTTTTGCGGAAGGCGCGCACTATAGCGGGCGGCCCTTGCGGGGCAAGCCGTCGCCGTGGCATGGGACGCGCGCGTGAGGCCACTTTCAGCCGCGCGGAGCATTCGGATATGGCCTTCAAGGAATTGGTGTTTTCCGGCGTGCAGCCGACCGGCAATCTGCACCTTGGCAACTACCTCGGCGCCATCAAGCGCTTCGTCGAGTTGCAGGATCGCTACGACTGCATCTACTGCGTCGTCGACCTGCACGCCATCACCACATGGCAGGATCCCGCCGAATTGCCCCGCGCGATCCGCGAAGTCACCGCCGCGTTTATCGCCTGTGGGATCGATCCCAAGAAGCACATCGTGTTCAACCAGAGCCAGGTGGCTGAGCACGCCGAACTGGCCTGGGTATTCAATTGCGTGGCGCGGCTCGGCTGGCTCAACCGCATGACCCAGTTCAAGGAAAAGGCCGGCAAGGATCGGGAGAATGCATCGGTCGGCCTATACGCCTATCCGAATCTGATGGCGGCCGACATTCTGGTGTATCGCGCCACCCATGTTCCGGTCGGCGAGGACCAGAAGCAGCACCTCGAACTGTCGCGCGATATCGCGCAGAAATTCAACAACGACTACGCCGGCTCGATTCATGCGCACGGTTTCGGCGATACGTTCTTCCCGCAACCGGAGCCGGTGATCACCGGCGAGGCGACGCGCGTGATGTCACTGCGCGACGGCTCGAAGAAAATGTCGAAGTCGGATCCGTCCGATCAGTCGCGCATCAATCTCACCGACGACGCCGACGCGATTGCCCTGAAAGTCCGCCGCGCCAAGACCGATCCGCATCCGTTGCCCAGCGAGGAAAAAGGTCTCGAAGGCCGCCCAGAGGCCGACAACCTGGTGGGCATCTATGCGGCGCTTGCCGGCACCACCCGTGCCGGCGTGCTGGCGCAATACGGCAATGCGCAATTCTCGACCTTCAAGTCGGCGCTGGTCGACCTTGCGGTGGCAAAGCTCGGTCCGATCGGCGCGGAGATGAAGCGGCTTGTCGCCGATCCGCTGTCGATCGACGCCATCCTTGCCGACGGTTCGGAGCGGGCGCGAAAGATCGCCGCCGAAACCATGAAGGCGGTGAAAGACATCGTCGGTTTCGTGCACGCCTAGCGGAGTTCAGGGCGCTATCTGACGACGAACCGGTATGTCTCCTGCGAATCCCTGTTGCGGCCCCAGGCATACGAATAGCGCTCGCCGTGCACGAAATCCGATTGATCGAAATCCGCGGCGAGTTCTTTTGCCCGCTGGTAAGCAGCTTCCCAGCCGTATCGCGCGTCCTTGATCCGCGCGCGCCGTTTGGGTCTTGGATCGGCGTCCACCGACCAGACTTCTTCGATGATGGGGTGCAGCATTGTTTAATTTTTGTGTCAAAATCTTAAGGGTTGGTTAAACATACGACTGCGGATGGGGCCGACGGCGTTGGACGCTCCCGCCTTGAATTTTCACCGGAATTTGCCACTTAATAGGGCGCGCACGGGGGCACTCGGGCCCAAAGCATGCGGGAGAACGGCAATGTTCATTCAGACCGAAGCGACGCCCAACCCGGCAACCTTAAAGTTCCTGCCGGGCCGGCCGGTATTGGAACACGGGACGCTCGACATGCGGGAGCCCTCCGAGGCGGGCAAGTCGCCGCTCGCTGAGCGGCTGTTCGGCATCTCGGGGGTCAGTGGCGTATTCTTCGGCTCCGATTTCATTACCGTCACCAAGAACGCCAGCGAATGGCAGCAGCTCAAGCCGATGATCCTTGGCGCCATCATGGAGCATTTCATGTCGGGCGAGCCGCTGATCAGCAGCGGCGCCGCCGAAGAGGGCGACGGCGAGGAGTTTTTCGACGCCGCCGACGCCGAGACTGTCGCTACCATCAAGGACTTGATTGAGACTCGGGTGCGGCCTGCCGTTGCCAATGATGGCGGCGACATCACGTTCAAGGGCTTCAAGGACGGTATTGTCTTTCTCAACATGAAGGGCGCGTGCTCGGGATGTCCGTCATCGACGGCGACGCTCCGTCATGGAATTCAGAACTTGCTTCGCCATTTCGTGCCCGAAGTCACCGAGGTGCGGCCGGTCTAAACCGTTCGGCCGGCAATCTCTGCCAGCACTTTCACCTCGCTCCTGTGTGGTGGCTCAGCCGGACGCTTTGGCTTGCAGGCCTTTTTGGATGACGTATGACTGCCTGCTATGCGTGTGCTTGCCATTGATACGGCGCTGGCGGCCTGCTCCGCGGCCGTGCTCGACACCGTCTTTGGCGGCGTCATCGCCAGCGAAAGTCTGCCGATGGTGCGCGGCCACGCCGAGGCGCTCATCCCGTTGATCGCGCGCGTGATGGCGCGAGCGGAGCTCGGATTTTTCGACATCGACCGCGTTACGGTGACGACCGGCCCCGGCAGCTTCACCGGCTTGCGCGTCGGCATCTCTGCCGCCCGCGGCATCGCACTCGCCGCCGAGAAACCAGCCTTCGGCGTGTCGACACTATCGGCATATGCGGCGCCGCACCTCGCCGAAGACAAGACTGTTTCGGTGATCGCCGCGATCGATGCGCGGCACAGCCATGTCTACATGCAGGTCTTTGGCCCCAGCGGCCGTACCGCCTTGGCGCCTCGGCTCGCACCGTTGAGCGAGGCCGTCCGCGCGGTGTCTGAAGCGCCGTGCCGGCTGGTTGGCTCGGCAGCGCAAGCCATTGCCGACCAAATTCCGCTGAGCGCACCCGCGCCACTATGCGTTGATGGGCGCGAGGCACCCGATATCGACTGGGTCGCGCGCATGGGTGCCGTCCTTCCGGAAGGTCAATCGCCGCCCAACCCGCAATATCTGCGCGCACCGGATGCGCAGCCGCAAAACGCCGCCCAGTTGCCGCGCCGATGATGAGCATCATCTCCCGGCTGCTGCCCGGGGCGACCCCGCAATTCACCCCGGCGAGCCCGCGCGACGCGGCGGCGATCGCGGCGTTACATGCAGCATCGTTTCGCCGCGGGTGGGGCGAGGACGAGGTTTACCGGCTCTTGGTGGACACCGCGGTCGTCACGCACCGCATCATGATTCGGCATGCGATAGTTGGGTTCATCATCTCGCGCCTGGCAGCTGACGAAGCTGAAATCCTGTCGGTCGCAATAGCCTCCGGCTGGCGCGGCCGCGGCCTGGCGCGGCCATTGCTCGACTTTCATCTCCGCACCCTGGCGGGCCGAGCCATCCGGGCTGTTTTTCTCGAAGTTGACGAGCACAATGCACCAGCGCGCCGGCTCTACGCGCAAGCCGGTTTCGGCGAGGTGGGGCGTCGGCAGGGCTACTACGAGAGCGGGGCCACAGCCCTGGTGCTGCGTAGGAACCTCGGCTGAGCTCTCAGCAGCTCCCAAATATCCAATCAAGTATCCAAATTATCGTCGAATCCCCATATCAAGGCGCGGCACCACACGGCATTCCCCTTCGGCCGGAAATCCGCTAAGGAAAGAGTCAGCGTGGGCGCTCGCGCGTGAGCAGATTTACACGTGAATACAAAGGCTTAGATCTCGGCCCGATCGGTATGAACGAACCCCGCAAGCTGTTTGTCAAATCGTTCGGCTGCCAGATGAACGTCTACGACTCGCGGCGCATGACCGATACGCTGGCCCCGCAGGGTTATGTCGAAGCGCAAGCGGCCGACGACGCCGACCTGGTCATCCTCAATACCTGCCACATCCGCGAAAAAGCAGCCGAGAAGGTCTATTCCGAACTCGGGCGCGTGCGCCGGCTGAAAGAGGCGGCCGCAGCCGAGGGCCGGCGTGTCGTCATCGCCGTGGCGGGATGCGTAGCCCAGGCCGAAGGCGAGGAGATCATCCGCCGCGCGCCGGCGGTCGATCTCGTTTTCGGACCGCAAAGCTATCACCGTTTGCCGCAGCTCTTGGCGCGCGCCGAACGCGGCGACAAACCGGTAGACACCGAATTTCCGCTCGACGACAAGTTCGATCATCTGGCCCCGCCGAGCACGGCGGCGGTCCGTGCCCGCGGAGTTAGCGCATTCGTCACCGTGCAGGAAGGCTGCGACAAGTTCTGCACCTTTTGCGTCGTGCCGTACACACGTGGTGCAGAAGTCTCGCGACCGGTCGACAAAATCCTGGCCGAGGTCGAGCAGCTTGCCGGCGCCAGCGTGCGCGAAATCACGCTCATCGGGCAGAACGTCAACGCCTATCACGGCGATGGACCGAACGGCAGGCCGGCGTCCCTGGCGCAGCTGCTCGAACGCGTTTCCGCGATTGATGGTGTCGAGCGGCTGCGCTACACGACCAGCCACCCGCGCGACATGGACGGCGACCTGATCGCAGCCCATGGCGATCTGCCTAAACTGATGCCGCAACTGCACCTGCCGGTGCAGTCGGGTTCCGATCGCATTCTCGCCGCGATGAATCGTCGGCACGCGCGCGGCGATTATCTCGCCATCGTTGCGCGGCTGCGAGAGGCGCGGCCCGATCTCGCGCTGACGTCTGATTTCATCGTCGGCTTTCCGGGCGAAACCGAAGCGGATTTCGCCGAAACCCTCAGTCTCGTCGGCGAGGTCGGTTTTTCGGGGGCGTTCTCCTTCAAATACTCGCCGCGTCCGGGCACGCCGGGGGCCGACCTGCCGGACCAGGTCGATGAGGCGACAAAATCCGAGCGCCTGCATCGGCTACAAGCCGCGATCGATCAGAGCCAGGCACAATTTAATCGCAGCTGTCTCGGCCGAACTTTCGAAGTGCTTTTTGAAAAGTCCGGCCGCCACACCGGCCAGCTTGTCGGCCGTTCGCCTTACCTGCAGCCCGTACAGGTGACGGCGCCCGTGCGGATGATCGGCGAAATTGCCGCGGTGACAATCACCGAAGTCGCAAGCAACTCACTCTTTGGCACATTGGCGCGCGCTCCCGCGCGCGAACCAAGCCTTGCCGGCGCAGGAGCCTGAATTGGCAGCACGCGGTCCCGCTGGAACTGACGAATTGGTGTTCGTCGCACCGGATAACACAACGCAGATCGCGCTGACCTTCGACGACAACCGTCTCGCCTCGATGCTGTTCGGCCAGTATGGGCAAAATCTCGCACTGATCGAGCGGCGACTCGGTGTCGTCGCCAACTCGCGCGGCAACCACGTCACGCTGGAAGGCTCGCGCGAGGCCTGCGAACAGGCGCGCCGCGTACTGGAAAGCCTCTACGAGCGGCTCAGGAACGGCGACGAACTGATGCAGGGCGATGTCGAAGGCAATATCCGCCTCGCCATGGCACAAGGTTCGCTGTTCGATTTCGATCCCGCCACGGCACGCGACAGTTTCGAGGAGATCAATCTGCGCAAACGCCGCGTGCGCGCGCGCACGTCCGCCCAGGACGCCTATATCCGCGCACTGAAGCGTCATTCGCTGGTATTTGCCACGGGCCCCGCCGGCACCGGCAAGACCTGGCTCGCGGTCGCCCACGCGGTGCAGCTGTTCGAGCGCAAGGAGGTCGATCGAATTATTCTATCGCGTCCGGCGGTCGAGGCCGGTGAACGGCTCGGCTTTTTGCCGGGCGACATGCGCGAGAAAGTCGATCCGTACCTGCGGCCGATCTACGATGCGCTGTATGATCTGATGGACGCCCGCATCGTCGAACGCGCGCTGCAGACAACCGAAATCGAAATTGCTCCGCTCGCCTTCATGCGCGGCCGCACCTTGTCCAACGCCGCCATCATCCTCGACGAGGCGCAAAACACCACCACTATGCAGATGAAAATGCTGCTGACGCGCCTTGGCGAGAACAGCCGCATGATGGTCACCGGCGACCCAAGCCAGGTCGACCTGCCGCCGGGCCAGACTTCCGGGCTCGCCGACGCGGTGCGGCTCCTCGAAAACGTTGAAGGCATCGGCCATGTGACGTTTACGGCCGCGGACGTGATCCGTCATGAGCTGGTGGCCCGCATCGTCGACGCCTACGACAAGGCTGCGGCGCGCAAGCGCGAACGGCCTTGAGCGCGCTGAATACCACGGCTGGGAACGCGGCCAAGCTCGACATCCTGCTCGAGTCCGGGCTGTGGAAGGAGCCTGGAAAGGTCAAGAGTTTTCTGCGCCGCGCGATCGGACAGGCCGCCGCGACCCTGTCAACAGGGGGGGTGGAGATTGCTGTCGTCCTCACCGATAATTCGGCAACTCGCCTGCTGAATTGGCAATGGCGCGGCATCGATGCAGCCACGAACGTGCTGTCGTTCCCCAGCGAACTTTCGGGAGGAAACCGGCGTTTCGTCGGCGACATTGTCCTTGCCCAGCAAACGATCGCGCGGGAGGCCAACACTGAGCGCAAGCCTTTCGCCCATCATCTCGCCCATCTTGCGGTGCATGGGTTCCTCCATCTTCTCGGCTACGACCACGAAAACAACAAGGACGCCGCAGTCATGGAACGGCTCGAGCGCAAAGTCCTGCGGCGGCTCGCCATTCCCGACCCATATCGGCCAATCCCGGCAGGCCGCCGCGCATCGCGTACCAAATTGCGCCGGAATTTGATGCATTAGAGCGCGACAGCCGATGGCACAGCACCCGACCCGCAACGATTCTGCCGATAGCGAACATCGTGGGCTGCCGGCGGTCGTACCCCACGCCGAGGAAGCGCAACCGGAAGGATGGCTTGGACGCGTCGCCCGCATCCTGTTCGGCTGGAAAGCGGCAGCGACACGTGCCGATCTCGAGCTCGTATTGACCGCCGAACAGCCGGCATCCGGCTTCTCGCCCGAAGAAGCCGCGATGCTGAAGAATATCCTCGCGCTGCGTGAATGCCGGATCGAGCGCGTCATGGTGCCGCGCGCCGACATCGTCGCCGTACAACAGGATATCGCACTCGGAGCGCTCGTCGACATATTCGCCGGCGGCGGTCATTCGCGCCTCGTCGTCTTTAACGACACACTCGATGATCCGACCGGAATGGTTCACATCCGTGACCTGGTCGCGTTCATGGCGGCGCGCGCGGCAACCGATTCGACAAATCCAGACCCAAGTCGCCCCGGTCTCAACTTTGGGGCCATCGATCTCGCGATGCCGCTCCAGCAGGCGAAAATCGTCCGCGAGATCCTCTACGCGCCGCCTTCGATGCCAGCGCTCGATCTGTTGGCTAAAATGCAGGCGACCCGCATCCACCTCGCACTCGTGATCGACGAATACGGGGGCACGGATGGCCTCGTGTCCATGGAAGATCTAGTCGAGCTGATCGTTGGCGACATCGCCGACGAGCACGATGTCACCGAGACTCCGGCCGTGATGCGCCAAAGTGACAGCTCGTTCCTGGCTGACGGCCGCGCCAGCCTTGACGATGTCCGTGCCGTTGTCGGCGATGAGTTCGATGTCGGCGAAGCCGGCAGCGAGGTCGACACGCTCGGCGGATATCTGGTGATGCGCGCGGGGCATGTGCCGGTTCGCGGCGAATTGGTGCCGGGTCCGAATTCCTTCGAGGCTGAAGTAGTCGATGCCGACCCCCGCCGTATCAAGCGCGTGAAGATCTACCGGCGCAAAGATCGGCGCCCTGCCGCGCCGCGCGACATGCCCGCACTCGTCAAAGCAGCGCAATCCCGACCGGCCACAACGCTCGACGACTCAAATCGGCCAAACCAAAATGCGCCACGCCTGCCGTGACTTTAAAGGCATTGATCAATTCCATCGTCCTGGCATGGGGCTGGCAGCGGCGGCTGATCGCTTTCGGGGCGGGCGCGTTGTCGGCTTTGGCGATGGCGCCTTTCGACGCGTGGCCGATCCTGTTTCTCACCTTCCCAACGCTGGTCTGGCTGATCGACGGCGCAACGAGCGGCCGCTGGGGCGGCGCGTTCGTCGCCGCGGCGACCGGTTGGTGGTTCGGTTTCGGCTATTTCGTCGTCGGCCTGTACTGGATGGGCTTTGCGTTTCTGGTTGACGCGAAAACGTTCGGCTGGATGCTGCCGTTCGCGGTGATAGGGCTGCCCGCGGTGCTCGCCGTTTACACCGCCTGCGGCACCGCGCTCGCCCGCTTGCTGTGGACGCGTGGCGCAACCCGGATCCTCGCCCTGGGCGTGACCCTTACGGTCACCGAGTGGTTGCGCGGCCACTTGTTCACCGGCTTTCCCTGGAACACGTTCGGCTACGCGCTGACCACACCACTCGCCATGGCGCAAAGCGCCTCCGTGGTCGGCGTCTGGGGGCTGACGTTCGTTGCCGTCATCGTATTCTCAAGTCCTGCTACGCTGACCGACGATCGCCGCGAAACGCGCCGGCCCTGGCTGCCGCTGGCGCTCAGTCTTGTGGTCCTGGCCGGGCTTGGCGGCTGGGGCGCGCTGCGATTGTATCAAACACCGACGCGTTACGTGGACAAGGTGAAAGTGCGCATCATGCAGCCCAACCTGCAGCAGGATGAGCGTTTCAATTACGCCGCGCGGCAACAGGTCATGGACCGCTATATCGCGTTGTCGAATCGCATCACGGGCCCGCAATCGCACGGCGTGCATGACGCGACGCATCTGATCTGGCCGGAATCGCCGTTCCCGTTCATTCTGACGCGCAACCCCGACGCCTTGGCACAGATCGCACAGCTGCTGTCTCCCAGCACAGTGCTGATAACCGGTGCAACGCGGCTCCCCGAAAATTTCAATCCGGCCGACCCGCACGCCTACAACTCAATTTACGTCATCGACCATGATGGCTCGATCCTGGCGTTGTACGACAAGATCCATCTTGTGCCGTTCGGCGAATATTTGCCGTTCGAACATCTGCTCGAACGTCTCGGCTTGCAGGAACTGACAAAGCAGCAGGGCGGATTCCTCTCGGGCGACTACCGAAGATTACTTCACATCCCGGGTGCGCCGCCGGCGCTTCCTCTCATCTGTTACGAGATCGTCTTTCCAGGAGATGTCGCGCCGCCCGGCGAGCGCGCCGGTTGGATAGTCAACGTCACCAACGATGGCTGGTTCGGCATCAGCACCGGACCCTACCAGCATTTTCAGCAGGCGCGTGTGCGCGCCATCGAGGAGGGCCTGCCACTGGCTCGGGCCGCCAACACCGGAATATCGGCCATGGTGGACCCCGTCGGAAGAGTGATTGGCTCGCTGCCATTAGGTAGCGAAGGCGTTCTCGATGCACGCCTGCCGCGTGCTATTCCGGCGCCGCTTTATGCTAGGTTTGGCGATGGGCCGGCCGCTGCGATTGTCGGCCTGGTACTCCTCTTAGTTATGCGCCGGCGGTTTATCTGAATATGATTAACATGGCCGCGGGACGATGCTGATTAGAAGTTGATTTCAGTAATGCCGGCGTGAATCCGCGCAAATTTCGGCGAATTGGTGGATAACTCGCGCAACTGGAACGCGAGTTGATTTAGCCGAACCGGAGGACCTTGGTTAAATTAATACGCGGCGCGCCGGCCGGAGGCCGATTAGCCATGCAGATTATTCAAGTAATTTGCTTTCCTCAAGGTTGCACTAATGAATCATTACTGCAAATATAGGTCCCATAGGAGTTCATTATATGATGATAATGGCTAAGAAAGCCCCCAATCCCATCGACAAGCATGTCGGCGCCCGCGTGCGCATGCGCCGCATGATGCTCTCCATGAGTCAGGAGAAATTGGGGGACGCACTGGGACTGACTTTCCAGCAAGTGCAAAAATACGAGAAAGGCACCAACCGCATCGGCGCCAGCCGGCTGCAGCAAATTTCCAACATCTTGCAGGTGCCGGTCTCGTTTTTTTTCGACGGCGCGCCGCATGTGCCTGGGACAGGACGTTCTGAGGGCATGGGCGAAGCGCCGTCACCGGCCTACGTTTCCGACTTTCTCGCTACCTCTGACGGATTGGCTCTTACCAAGGCGTTCATGCGCATCCACGATTCCAAATTGAGGCGGCGCATCGTCGACCTCGTCGAGCAAATTGCCGCGGGTGAGAAGCGGTAAAATCCAGTCTCTCCTTCGTTGGGCGCCGTGGTACGAGCGCCCACTTTTCGCCCACATCTTGACCGCGGCGGTCCGACGCGGCAACAACCTTGCGAAGAACCAGCGTCTGGCGTTGCCGGCGCGGAGCGCGGTCGCGGCCTATGCGATGCCTGCCGTGGCGCTCAATCGAGGAGGGAGTGTTTCGTGGGACGCACAAATTACCTTTTTACCAGCGAATCCGTGTCCGAAGGACATCCCGACAAGGTTTGCGATCAGATTTCAGATGCAATCCTCGACGCCTTCATTGAGCGCGACGTCAAGCTCGGCATCGCCGACGACAGCCTGGTCAACACCCGGCTCGGCTGCGAAACACTATGCACCACCAACAAGATCGTCATCGCCGGTGAAGGGCGCGGCCAGCTGTTCCGCAGCATCAATGGATCGGCGGTGGTCGATCGCGAGCTGATCACTGAGATTGCCCGCGGCGTGGTCAAGGACATTGGCTACGACCAGAGCGGTTTTTCATATCATGGCGCCGATATCGAAGTGCTGTTGCACGGCCAGTCGCCTGACATTGCGATGGGCGTCGATGCCAAGAAGAAAAAAGGCGAAGAGAACGAGGGCGCCGGCGACCAAGGCATGATGTTCGGCTACGCCTGCACCGAGAGCGAAGTCTACGAAAAAAACTCGTTCATGCCGGCACCGATCTATTTCGCGCACAAAATCCTCAAAGTGCTGTCGGAAAAGCGGCGTGCCCAGCAATTGTTCGATCTGCAGCCGGACGCCAAGAGCCAGGTGACGGTGCAGTACGTCGATGGCAGGCCGGTCGGCTGCACCAAGGTCGTGGTCTCGCAGCAGCACAATGCGCAGACCCGCAACGGCAAGAAATACACGCCAAGCATGGTCAAAGATTTGATCGGTGATGCAGTAGCGTCCGCGCTGCCCAAGGGGTGGATGCCGAAGAAAGAAGCCGACTTTCTCGTCAATCCCACAGGAAACTTTGTTGTCGGCGGTCCTGACGGCGATTGCGGCCTGACCGGGCGCAAGATCATCGTCGACACTTACGGCGGCTACGCCCCGCACGGCGGCGGCGCATTCTCGGGCAAGGACCCGACCAAGGTCGATCGATCGGCGGCTTATGCGGCGCGCTACCTTGCCAAGAACGTCGTTGCGGCGGGCCTTGCCGATCAATGCACCATTCAGGTGGCGTATGCGATCGGCGTCGCCGATCCGATGTCGCTTTACGTCGACACGCACGGCACCGGCAAGGCGGATGAGACAAAGCTTGCAAAGGCACTGCAGGAGATTTTCCCGCTGCGGCCGACTGCCATCCGGCGCGGCCTCAAGCTCAACCGTCCGATCTACAAGCGGACCGCCGCTTATGGGCATTTCGGCCGCGCTCCGGACAAGGACGGCAGGTTTTCCTGGGAACGCACCGATCTCGCGGACGCGCTCAAGCGCGCGATTCGCTAAGACCTGAACATTACCTCCTCTGCGGCAGCGGATCGACCGATAGACACCAGCTCGCAACGCGTTGGCGGCCGGTGTTTACTGGCACTCCGCATCCGCGGAGCATGATGGTGCGTGAAATCTCGCAAAGCCGCGCGTTCTTCGGGCGCCGCAAAGGCCACAAATTGCGCCCGAGGCAAGCGCATCTAATCGAAACACTGCTGCCGCGCCTGGCAGTCGATCTTTCGCGGGCCGCGCCACTCGACCTTCGCGTCATGTTTCCCGTGCCGGTTACTGATGTTGTGCTCGAGATCGGCTTTGGCGGTGGTGAATCGATGATCGCCCAGGCAACGGCGCGGCCAGACATCGGCATCATCGGCGTCGAACCTTTCATCAACGGTATGGCGAAGGCCCTCGCCGCGATCGAGAGCCGCGACGTTAGAAATGTCCGCCTGCATTTCGACGATGCCGCGGCCCTGATCGACTGGCTTCCGGATGCGTCCGTGTCCCGCATCGACCTCATTCATCCCGACCCATGGCCGAAGCGGCGCCACTGGAAACGGCGGTTCGTCCAGGACGAAATGGTCACGCGGCTCGCCCGCATCCTGCGGCCGGCCGGCCAGTTCCGCTTTGTAAGCGATGTGGCCGACTACGCCGCGTGGACCCTGCAGCGCTTCTTACGCGCGGCCGAATTCGTGTGGACGGCCCGATGTGCCGATGACTGGCGCCGCGCCTGGCCCGACTTCGTGGCGACCCGATACCACGTCAAAGCATCGCGGGAAGGCCGCACATCCTGCTTTCTGATTTTTCGCAGGCTGTAAGTGCGTGACCCCGAAAAGCGGATTCCGATTTTCAGGAAGGATCCCCCTCCATCAAGTCAGCCCGGCCTCAACTCGCCCGCTTGAGCTGCCAGAACCGAACGACCCGCCGGGCGGTCGAAGAAGACAGCCGCGCATAGTTGGCAAAGGCGACCTCCAGGGCCTGGCCGGGAGCAACCCTGCCGTCCGGTTGCAGCACGAATACGGCCTGCACGGTCTGCCATCCGAGACCCGCGGCTTTGCAGAGGATCAACACCGGATCGCGGCGTTCGCCCGCCATCAGCCGATCGACCACATTGATCGGCACTTTGGCGAGCGCGGCGAGTGCGACGACCGCCTCCTCGTATTTGCCACCGCTGCAGAACGTCGCCAAAGCCGCCTCATCCATGCGGCCGGCCCGATTGAGGCCGAGCACGACGCGCTGTGCGCCGCGATAGTCACGCGGGCCGACGCGCGCACCGACTTCCTTGGCGACCTTATTCAGTACATTCTCTATTTCAGCTTTGCGCGCGGGCGGCGCCGAGGCAAGCAAGCGCCCATGCACGACCGCAGTCGCCTGGGTGAGGAGCTCGCGAAACATTGACGCGGGGATATCGGGCCGCAGCCCAACTGTCTCGGCCAGCACACCATCGTCCGCCGCCCGTTTGACCAGTCGCGAAAACCCCGTTGCGGAAATCCGAGCGTCGCGGTTTTCAGCGACACGCCGCACCACCACGTGATCGCCTCGCCCGACCAGCACATCGGTCAGCGCTTCGCCGAGGACCCGGCGCGCCGAAATGGCGTGCAAATGTGCTTGGCTCTTATTCTTCGCCACCTCGACGA
Organism: uncultured Alphaproteobacteria bacterium; assembly: GCA_963729965.1. Classification (GTDB taxonomy): domain Bacteria; phylum Pseudomonadota; class Alphaproteobacteria; order Rhizobiales; family Xanthobacteraceae; genus BOG-931. Next base: position 792,058 of record CAVSPX010000001.1, on the reverse strand, counting down.
GATCGGCTTCGGCCAGACGCGGCGCCAATTTCAGCACCGGGCCGGCGACCGCAATGTCATCGTCATAGGCGAGGGTACGGAGAACCTTGGCGGGTGCGTTGGAGACCGGCGCCAGACGAATCGAAAGCTCGGCGCGCGCCCTGGTCTCGATTTCCTCGATGAGCAGTCCAAAAACCCGGTCGAACAAGCCGACGTGTTCGTCCCTGTAAGTGCTGGCGCCGTCAAGAAACAGTGAGGTGACGCGTTGCAGCGTCTCGACGCGCTTAAGGCGCGACCCGCGCTGCAGAACCAGCTCGAGTTCCGGGATCAACGGGAAGGCAGTATTCATTTAGGCCGGTAGTCAGCAATCTGACGACTTTCAGCGCCACCTCACTACTGCCGAGTGATTACCGATCCCTGAAAGCCCGATGCGACTTTGCGCCCCCGCCGATCCGCACGGGCCTTGCATTCAGCCGGTAGAGCGCTATATTTGGGCCATCCGTCATGGATACCTCATAACGGTCGGTTGATCCGAACGGTTTTGAGAGTGGGTTCCCCCGGGACCCGCTCTTTTTTATTACCCAAGACCGTTTGTTACCAAGACCGGCCTGACCGTGGCGGAGGGATTGCAGGATCATTGGCGCACCAGGATGGACGATAAGCCCGCGAGCTTCGCCGACGAGAAGCGGCTCATCATCGAACCCGGCCGCGCGGCGCGCGTGGCCGCGCTTGCCGAGCCGATCCTCGCCGGCCTCGGCTATCGGCTGGTGCGGGTGCGCATTTCCGGTTTCGCCGGCTGCACCGTGCAGATCATGGCGGAGCGTCCGGACGGCACCATGTCGATCGAGGACTGCGAAGCCGCGTCGCGGGCGCTCTCGCCAGTGCTTGATGCCGCCGATCCGATCGAAGGCGCCTACCGATTGGAGATTTCCTCCCCGGGCATCGACCGGCCGCTGGTGCGGCGATCGGATTTCGACCGCTATGCCGGCCACATCGCCCACGTTGAAATGACGGCTCCGATCGACGGACGCCGCCGGTTTCGCGGCGAACTTGGCGGCACCGACGGCGAGTGCGCGCGGCTGCGCAGCAGCGATGCCGCGACCGGCTCCGCCGAAATTTTGCTGCGGATCGACGACATGATGGAAGCGAGGCTTGTGCTGACCGACGCACTGGTCGCTGAAGCGTTGCGGCGGAGCAAGCAGGGCGAGCGAACCAATAACGCGCATGGCGCCCACCAGCAAGGATCGCCGCGCCGGTACAAACACCAAAAGGCTGCGTTGGAGCATAACCAGCGCGCAACCCAACCCGATGGAGAGTGACGATGGCGACGGTAAGCGCCAATAAACTCGAACTGTTGCAGATCGCCGACGCGGTCGCGCGAGAAAAGGCAATCGATCGCAAGATCGTGCTCGCCGCCATGGAGGACGCGATCGCCAAAGCCGCGCGCTCGCGCTACGGCAGCGAGACCGAGGTCCGCGCCGAGATCGACGCGAAGAGCGGCGAGCTTCACCTTTCGCGCCACATGCTGGTGGTCGAAACGGTGGAGAATCCGGCCACTCAGATCAGTCTGGAAGAAGCGCGCCGGCGCCATCCCGCTGCGCAGATCGGCGATACCATTGCCGACCCGCTGCCGCCGCTGCCGTTCGGCCGCATTGCCGCGCAATCGGCCAAACAGGTGATCGTGCAAAAGGTGCGCGAAGCGGAACGCGACCGGCAATACGACGAGTTCAAGGACCGCATCGGTGATATCGTCAACGGCATCGTCAAGCGGGTTGAGTACGGCAACGTGGTGGTCGATCTCGGCCGCGGCGAAGCCATCGTGCGTCGCGACGAATTATTGCCGCGCGAAGTGTTCCGCAACGGCGACCGTATCCGCGCCTATATCTACGACGTCCGCCGCGAACAGCGCGGACCGCAGATCTTCCTGTCGCGCACTCATCCGGAGTTCATGGCCAAGCTGTTCGCGCAGGAAGTGCCTGAAATCTATGATGAAATCGTCGAAGTGAAGGCGGTCGCCCGCGATCCGGGCTCGCGCGCCAAGATCGCGGTCGTGTCACGCGATTCATCGGTCGATCCGGTCGGCGCCTGCGTCGGCATGCGCGGCTCGCGCGTACAGGCGGTCGTCAACGAGCTGCAAGGCGAGAAGATCGACATCATCCCGTGGTCGCACGAAATCGCCACCTTCGTGGTCAACGCGCTGGCGCCCGCCGAAGTCAGCAAGGTAGTCATCGACGAGGAACGCGACCGCATCGAAGTGGTGGTGCCCGACCAGCAGCTTTCGCTCGCCATCGGCCGCCGTGGTCAGAACGTACGGCTGGCGTCGCAGTTGACCGGCAAGGACATCGACATCCTCACCGAACAGGAGGAATCCGAGCGCCGCCAGGCTGAATTCGAAAATCGCACGCGCATCTTCATCGATGCCCTCAACGTCGACGAAGTGATCGGGCAACTCTTGGCCTCGGAAGGCTTCAACTCGGTCGAAGACCTGGCACTGGTGGATCTGAAGGATATCGCCAGCATCGAAGGTTTCGACGAGGATACCGCGCTTGAACTGCAAACGCGCGCTCGCGATCACTTGGCCAAAATCGAGGCCGAGCTAGATGCGAAACGCCAAGAGCTCGGCGTCGAGGACGCGCTCAAGGAAGTGCCCGGCGTCACCACCGCCATGCTCGTGAAGCTCGGCGAGAATGACATCAAGACTGTCGAGGACCTTGCTGGTTGCGCCACCGACGATCTGTCGGGCTGGACCGAGCGCAAGGACGGCGAGGCGGTGCGGCAGGCCGGCATACTCGATGGCTTCGATCTGACGCGCGAGGAGGCCGAAGCGATGATCATGCAGGCACGACTTAAAGCCGGCTGGGTCACCGAGGCCGATTTGGCGCCACCGCCGCCCGTTGAAGAGGAAGCCTCTGCCGCTGAGGCGCAAGCTTAGGGGACCGCCTAGCGAAATAACGCATGATCGCACAAGTCCAGCATCGCGACGACGACAGTGCACTCGACGGCGGCCCACACAGCCGCGGGCGCGAACGCATGTGTGTCGCGACGCGGACGGTGCGGCCGATTGCCGAATTGCTCCGCTTTGTGGTTGGGCCGGACGGCGAGGCGGTGCCGGATATCAAATGCCGGTTGCCTGGCCGGGGCGTGTGGGTGACGGCCGCGCACGATGTGCTGGCCGACGCCATCGCACGCAAGGCCTTTGCCCGTGGCTTCAAGCGCGATGTTCGGCTGCCCGCGGACCTTGCGGCGCGGACCGAGAGGCTGCTGCTCCAGGCGGTGCTCGATGCCTTGGCGATGGCCGGCAAGTCCGGCCTGGTCGCGGCCGGCTTTGCCAAGGCCGCCACAGCACTCGAGCACGAGCATGTGATTGCGCTGGCGCATGCGACAGAGGCCTCGGCCGACGGAATTCGCAAGCTCAATGCCATCGCCCGTCGGCAAAGGACTGAACAAGGGGCTGAACACGGGGCCGAAACAACCCCTGTGATTGAATTCCTGACCTCAGCGCAAATGGATTTGGCATTAGGCCGGTCAAATGTGATACACGCTGCCTTGCTCGCCGGGCCCGCGAGCGACACCTTTTTATCGCGTTCGCGGCGCCTTCAGCGGTATCGAACCGGCGGCGCGGGCGATCGTGGCAATCAGGCTGGCGAAGGTGCGACGCACTGAGCCGGCCGACTCTATGGATGCGTATGACCGAAACGACGAAAAATACCGGCGAAAAGCTGAGCGTGACCTCGACGAAGACGCTGACGCTCAAACGTGGCGGCGTCGAGCAGGGCGTCGTGCGCCAAAGTTTCAGCCACGGCCGCAGCAAGGCGGTCGTCGTCGAGAAGGTTAAACGGCGGATCGCCGCCCCAGGCGAAGCCAAGCCGGACACGACCGTAGTACAGGAGCGCGCGGCAGCGCTGAAACGGCTCACGCCGACGGCCAAGACGCCGGCAGCAGCGCCCGAGCCGTCACCCTCAGTCGTGCCGTCGCAGCCCAAACCTGGCGTCGTACTGCGCCCGCTCACGCAGGCCGAAATCAGTGCTCGCGCCAGTGCGCTGGGCAAAGCCGAACAGGTCGAGGTTGAAGAGCGCAAGCGCGCCGAGGCAGAAGCGGAGACGCTCCGCATCAAAAAGGCGGCCGAGGAAAAAGAGCGGCGCGAGGCGGAAGCACGCAAGGCACACGAGGCGGAACGCCGCGCTCACGAAGACAAGACCAAGCAAAAAGCGACCGAGGTCGCCAACAAGCGCTTTGGCGCTGAGGCAACTTTGGCATCAAAGCCGAGTGTCGCGCGTGTCAATCTCGAAGAGGAAGAGGAGGCGCCGCGCCCGCGCCGTGGCGCCGGCGGCGCCACCGTAAGGCCTGCCCCCGCACCGAAACCGCAACGAACGGGCGGCGAAAAGCGCCGCGGCCGGTTGACCGTTGTCACAGCATTTGCCGCCGACGAGGTGCGCGAACGCTCCGATGCCGCATTCCGTCGCCGCGAACGGCGCCGCAGCGGGCTGCGTGATGCCGAGCCCAAGGAAAAAATCGTTCGCGAGGTAACGATCCCGGAAACCATCACCATCCAGGAATTAGCCAATCGCATGTCCGAGCGCTCGGTTGATGTCGTGCGCATGCTGATGAAGCAGGGCCACATGGCCACGAGCACGGACACGATCGACGCCGATACGGCGCAGCTCATCGCCGAAGAACTCGGTCACACCGTACGCCGCGTGTCCGAGGCTGACGTCGAGGAAGGCATGTTCGACGTTCCGGACGATCCGGAGAAGCTGCAGCCGCGTGCGCCGGTCGTGACCATCATGGGCCATGTCGATCACGGCAAGACGTCGCTGCTTGACGCCATCCGATCGACCGAGGTCGCCGCGGGCGAAGCCGGCGGCATCACGCAGCATATCGGCGCCTATCAGGTGACCTCGCCTTCGGGCGGCCGTGTCACCTTCATCGATACGCCCGGCCATGCCGCATTCACCGCCATGCGCGCGCGGGGCGCCAAGATCACCGACATCGTCGTGCTCGTGGTCGCAGCCGACGACGGCGTCATGCCGCAAACGGTGGAAGCGATTCAGCACGCCAAGGCGGCAGGGGTGCCGATCATCGTCGCGATCAACAAGATCGACCGGCCCGACGCCAAGCCGGAGCGCGTCCGCACCGAATTGCTGCAACACGAGATCCAGGTCGAATCACTCGGCGGCGAGGTGCTCGAAGTCGAGGTATCGGCCAAGGAGAAGATCAACCTCGATAAGCTGCTCGACATCATTGCACTGCAGGCGGAAGTCCTTCAGCTCAAGGCCAATCCAAATCGTCCGGCCGAAGGCACGGTGATCGAAGCGCGGCTCGACCGCGGGCGCGGCCCGGTGGCCACCGTTTTGGTTCAGCGCGGCACGCTTAAGCCGAGCGATATCATCGTTGCCGGGACCGAATGGGGCCGGGTGCGTGCGCTGATGTCTGATACCGGCCACTCCGTCGTCGCCGCCGGCCCGTCAATGCCGGTCGAGGTGCTGGGCTTCAATGGCACGCCGGAAGCGGGCGACCGCCTCGCGGTCGTCGACAGCGAGGCGCGCGCGCGTGAAATCACCGCCTACCGCGAGCGGCAGAAACGCGAAAAGGCGGCGGCGCGGCAGACCGGCATGCGCGGCTCGCTCGAGCAGATGATGAATCAGCTCAAGACCGCCGGCCGCAAGGAATTCCCCCTTGTGATCAAGGCCGACGTGCAGGGCTCGGTCGAGGCGATCGTCGGCGCGCTGGACAAGCTCTCCACCGATGAAGTTGCCGCACGTGTGCTGTTCTCAGGCGTTGGCGCAATCACCGAATCGGACGTGACGCTGGCTGAAGCGTCGAGTGCCGTTATCATCGGCTTTAACGTTCGCGCCCACAAGGAAGCGCGCGAAGCCGCCGAGGCGGCCGGCATCGAGATACGCTACTACGACATCATCTACAGCCTGGTCGACGACGTGAAAAAGGCGATGTCGGGCATGCTCCCGCCGACGTTGCGCGAAACCATGCTTGGCAACGCGACGATTCTGGAAGTCTTCAGGGTTTCCAAGGTCGGCAACGTCGCGGGCTGCCGCGTCACCGACGGCACCGTGGAACGCGGCGCCAATGTACGGCTCATTCGCGACAGCGTCGTCGTGCATCAAGGCAAGCTGTCGCAACTCAAGCGCTTCAAGGACGACGCACGCGAAGTCCTCGCCGGGCAGGAATGCGGCATGGCATTCGAGAACTATCAGGACATGAAGGTCGGCGACGTTATCGAGTGCTATCGCGTGGAGAGCGTGCAGCGGACGCTGTGAGTTCAAAACTCACGCCTGCGGCTTCCTCAACGTGTCATGCCCCGCGACGACGGGGCATCCAGTAATCACCAGCCAGGCAGGGATTACTGGATCGTCCGCCTCCGCGGACGATGGCAGACATAGAGCCGGAATGAACGGATCATGCCACGTCACCAACATCATCGCGATCACGACGCGGGCGGCTCGCAGCGCCAGCTGCGCGTCGGCGAACTGATCCGCCACGAGCTGGCCGCCATGCTGTCGCGCGGCGACATTCACGACCCGATCGTGGAAGCGCACATGATCACGGTGCCGGAAGTGCGCATGAGCCCCGATCTGCGGCTTGCCACGATCTACGTGATGCCGCTCGGCGGACGAGACGAAAAGCAGGTGCTTGAAGCGCTCGACCGCAACAAGCGGTACGTGCGCGGCGAAATCGCCCGTCGCGTTAACCTGAAATTTGCTCCCGAGATTCGTTTTCGCATCGACGAACGATTCGATGAAGCAGAACGGATCGAGAAGCTTTTGCGAACACCCGTAGTTCAGCGCGACCTCACCCACGATGACGTCGCAAGTGAGGACGATGATGAATAACGTGACGCCTGTCGAAGACGTCGTCGACGCCTCCCAGTCCGATTCGCAGGCGCGTGATCAAGCCGTTAGCGGCAATCCGCCGGCCGGCAAGCGGAAGAAGCGCGACGTCCATGGCTGGATCGTTCTCGATAAGCCGATCGGCATGACCTCGACGCATGCCGTGTCGGTCATCAAGCGGCTGTTTGAGGCCAAGCGCGTCGGGCATGCGGGCACGCTCGATCCGCTGGCATCAGGCTCGCTGCCGATCGCACTCGGTGAGGGGACGAAGACCGTGCCGTTCGTGGTCGACGGCCGAAAAAACTATCTGTTTACCATTCGCTGGGGCGAGGAGCGGGATACCGACGACGCTGAGGGCCGCGTTGTGGCGACCAGCGCGTTGCGTCCCGATGGGGATGCGATTCGCGCCCTGTTGCCATGCTTTACCGGCACCATCGAGCAGATTCCGCCGCGTTTTTCCGCCATCAAGATCGACGGCGAACGAGCCTATGATCTCGCCCGTGACGGCGAGACCGTCGAGCTTAAACCCCGCGCGGTCGAGATTTATCGGCTCGAACTGGTCGATATGCCGGATCCGGACCACGCGGTGCTGGCGGCCGAATGCGGCAAGGGCACCTATGTGCGCTCGCTGGCGCGGGATCTCGGCCGGGCGCTTGGCGCGCTGGGTCATGTCTCGGCACTGCGCCGCAGCCGGGTCGGGCCGTTCAGCGAGGCTGACATGATTTCGCTGGAACGACTTGAGGCTTTGTGCCATAGAGCCGCCGGCGGCGAGCGGAACCAAAGAGCCGCCGGCGGCGAGCGGAACCAAAACCTCGCCGACGTGCTCCTGCCGATCGAGACCGCGCTGGACGACATCCCGGCGCAGGCCGTCAGCCCGGCAGATGCGGCAAGGCTCCAGAGGGGCCAAGCCGTTTTATTGCGCGGACGGGACGCTTCCATCTTCCGCGGCATGGTTCAGGTAGCGTGCGGTGGCGAAATTGTAGCCATCGCCGAAGTAGACCGTGGCGAGATTGTCCCCAGACGCGTGTTCAATTTGACCGGCATCGTTGGTCGAGCCGGCAGAAAGGTAAAATGACGATGTCGATTACGACCGCGCGTAAGGCGGAACTTATCAAGTCGTATGCGGTGAAGTCCGGCGACACCGGTTCGCCCGAAGTTCAGGTGGCGCTCCTGTCGGAGCGGATCAGCAATCTCACCGAGCACTTCAAAAGCCACGTCAAGGACAACCACTCGCGGCGCGGGCTGCTCAAGCTTGTATCGCAGCGTCGCCAAATTCTCGACTATCTGAATCGCACCAATGAGGGGCGGTACAAGGAACTGATTGAACGGCTGGGTATCCGCCGTTGACAGGTTTGCGCGCGGCCTGTGCCGCACGTGTGCTGGCGGAGCGCGCAAGGCGCGCCCGCATATTTGTGCGGCGGCAATGCCGCCGATTTGTGGAACGGGCCGTTGCTCGTTCATAACTTACGGGAAAGGTTCGAAGGCCATGGCAGGATCGCCGGACGCTGACAGGCATTGCAGCGCTGCTGCGCCGACAGCGTCTCGCCGTCTTGCTTATGGCTTTCGCGCCGCCCGCGAAAACCATGAGAGACAAACGAAATGTTCGACATCCATCGTGTGCAACTTGACTGGGGCGGCCGCAAGCTCACGCTAGAAACGGGGCGGATCGCACGCCAAGCCGACGGCGCGGTATTTGCGTCCTACGGCGACACCACCGTGATCGCGACCGTCGTCGCCGCCAAACAGCCCAAGGAAGGCATCGACTTCCTGCCGCTGACTGTCAATTATCAGGAAAAATATTATGCGGCGGGCCGTATTCCCGGCGGTTACTTCAAGCGGGAGGGCCGTCCGACGGAAAAGGAGACGCTGGTCTCCCGTCTGATCGACCGCCCGATACGCCCGCTATTCGCCGACGGCTGGCGCTGCGACACGCAGGTCATCGTGACGGTGCTATCGCATGATCTGGAAAACGATCCTGACATCGTGGCGATGGTCGCGGCCTCCGCCGCGCTCACGCTCTCGGGCGCCCCGTTCATGGGTCCCATTGGCGGTGCACGCGTCGGCTTCATCAACAACGAGTACGTGCTCAATCCGCAGATCGACGAGATGACGGAGAGTCAGCTCGATCTGGTCGTTGCCGGGACGCAGGACGCGGTGCTGATGGTCGAATCCGAGGCCAAGGAGTTGTCCGAAGAGATCATGCTCGGCGCCGTCATGTTCGGCCACCGCCATTTCCAGCCGGTCATCGAAGCGATCATCAGGCTGGCCGAAAAGGCCGCGAAGGAGCCGCGCGACCTCACTACGACCGACAACACAGCTCTCGAAACGGAGATGCTCGGCCTGGTCGAGAAGGAACTGCGTGCCGCTTATGCGATCCCCGATAAGATGGACCGCCACAAAGCACTCGAAGCGGCCAAAGACCGCGTCATGGGCCATTTCCTCCCGGAGGGAGCCGAGAACCCGAAATATCCCAAGCTTCAGGTCGCCGGCGTGTTCAAGGACCTGGAAGCCAAGATCGTGCGCTGGAATATTCTCGATACCGGCAATCGCATCGACGGCCGCGACGTGAAAACGGTCCGTCCCATAGTGTGCGAAGTCGGCGTGCTGCCGCGCACGCACGGCTCGGCCTTGTTTACGCGAGGCGAGACCCAGGCGCTCGTCGTGGCGACACTCGGCACCGGCGAGGATGAGCAGTGGATTGATGCGCTGCAGGGGACCTACAAGGAATTGTTTTTGCTGCACTACAATTTCCCGCCGTTCTCGGTCGGCGAGACTGGCCGAATCGGCGCCCCCGGTCGCCGCGAGATCGGCCACGGCAAGCTTGCCTGGCGGGCGATTTATCCGGTTCTGCCGGAAAAGACCGAATTTCCCTATACGATCCGCGTCGTTTCTGAGATCACCGAGTTCGAACGGTTCGTCGTCGATGGCGACTGTCTGCGGCACGTCATTGTCGCTGATGGACGCCGGGGTGCCTCTCAAGCGGCCGACGGCCGGCATCGCCATGGGTCTGATCAAGGAAGCGGAACGCTTCGCGGTCTTGTCCGACATCCTCGGCGACGAGGATCACCTCGGCGACATGGATTTCAAGGTGGCGGGCACCGAACGCGGTGTCACCTCGCTGCAGATGGACATCAAGATCGCCGGCATCACCGAAGAGATCATGCGCATCGCGCTCGGCCAGGCGAAGGATGGCCGCATGCACATTCTCGGTGAGATGGGCAAGGCGATCACGCAGCATCGCGCCGAGCTCGGCGAGCATGCTCCGCGCATCGAGACGATGCAGATCCCGGTCGACAAGATCCGCGAAGTGATCGGCTCGGGCGGCAAGGTGATCCGTGAGATCGTCGAAAAGACCGGCGCCAAGATCGACATTTCCGACGACGGCATGATCAAGATCGCATCCGCAAACGGTGAATTGATCAAGGCGGCGATCAACTGGATCAAGTCAATCGCTTCGGAGCCCGAAGTCGGCCACATCTACGAGGGCACGGTCGTCAAGGTGATGGACTTCGGCGCTTTCGTGAATTTCTTCGGTGCCAAGGACGGCCTCGTGCACATCAGCCAGCTGGCGCCGCGGCGCGTGCAGAAGACCTCCGACGTCGTCAAAGAGGGCGACAAGGTGAAGGTCAAGCTGCTGGGCTTCGACGAGCGCGGCAAGGTGCGGCTATCGATGAAGGTCGTCGATCAAGCGACCGGCGAGGATCTCGAAGCCAAGCAGAAGGCTGAAGGCGAGCAGCCGCACGAAATAGCGGCCGGGGGCGCGGCGGAATAACCGGAGTTATCCATGCGGGCATCAGCCGCTCGCATGTCGCAAAATACACGCGAGCGGCGCACCCGTGCCGCTCGCGTTTTCATTCAGCGATAGCGATCGGCTGTGCGGACTTGCCGCGCGATGTCGTGGTGAACACAACGAGCAGCGGAATCACCGCAATCGTCGCAATCATCAGCAGCTTATAGTCATCGATATAGCTGATGATCTGCGCCTGTTGGGTGATGATGGCGTCGAGCGCGGCGCGGCCAGCCTCGGTCATCGGATTCCAAAAATGCGCGACGGCCGGCTGTTCGAATCCGCGATTCACCGCGGTCACGTTTTGCGCAATGTTGGCGTGATTGACCTGCGTATTGCGGGTCAAGAGGGCGTTGACCACCGAAATGCCGATGCTGGAGCCGATATTGCGGAACAGGCTGTAGAGACCGGCACCTTCGGTCCGCTCGGCCAGCGGCAAGGTGGATAGCGTCGCCGCGCTCAACGGCACGAACAGGAATCCGAGCCCAAAACCCTGCACCATGGTGACGCCGATAATCGAGCTCTGCGAAACGTCCGGTGTCCAACCGGTCATCTTGTAGAATGACCAGGCTGTCAGACTGAGGCCGATCGCAAGCAGGATACGCATATCGGTGCGCCCGACCAGGCGGCCGACAATCAGCATCGACACCATGGTACCGACACCGCGCGGACCCATGATGATGCCTGACGTGACGACGGGATAATTCATCAGCTCCTGGAGGTACGGCGGCTGAAGAGCCATCGAGGCGTAGTAGGTGAGGCCGATAATGACGATGAAAAGCATCCCGGCCGAAAAGTTGCGATCGCGGAACATCGACGGTCGCACAAATGGCTTTTCTGCGGTGAACGTGTGGGTGAGGAACAGATAGAATGCAGAGGCCGCGATCACCGCCTCGATAATGATCTCGCCCGAACTGAACCAGTCCTGTTGCTGGCCGCGATCGAGCATGATCTGCAGCGCACCCAGCGTGATGCTCAGGGTGCCGAATCCGAACCAGTCGAGCTTGTTCACAGAATTGCGTGGGGTCTCCGGCAAGAAGACTATGATGCCGAGCAGATCGATGATGCCAATGGGCAGGTTGATGTAGAAAACCGCACGCCAACTGTAGTTGGCGGTCAGCCAACCGCCCATCACCGGTCCAAGCACCGGACCGATCATCACGCCGATTCCGAACAGTGCCATGGCGAAACCTTGGCGCTCGCGCGGATAGGCGCCGAACAACACAGATTGCGACAGCGGCACCAGGGCCGCGCCGAAGGCGCCCTGCATGACGCGGAAGATCACAATTTGCGCCAGAGACTGCGCCATGCCGCACAGCATGGACGCAGCCGTGAAGCCGCCGATGGAAATGAGGAACAGCCGCTTGATGCCAAATTTTCCGGCAAGAAAACCGGTCGGCGGAGTCATGATCGCGGCCGCCACGATGTAGGACGTGAGCACCCAGGCGATCTGCTCCTGGCTTGCCGACATGGAGCCCTGCATGTACGGCAACGCCACATTGGCGATCGTCGTATCGAGGGCCTGCATCAGCGTGGCGAGAATGACGCAGAGCGTGATTGCCCCGCGGTTACCACCGATCTCCGATTTGTTCTCTGCAGCCATGAGAGGTGCCGAATCCGTGATCACCAGAAGTGCGGAAAGCCGCGCTCGTGGCCGGTATCGACGTCGATTTCGACGCTCATTCCAGCGGCGAGCGGCGGCAACGATTTGTCGCTGGTATCGACGCGGATGCGCATCGGCACGCGCTGCACGACCTTGACCCAGTTGCCGCTGGTGTTTTGCGCCGGTAACAGCGAGAACTCCTGCGCTGCTGCCGGGCTCACGCTCTCGACCGTGCCGTGCCATTGGCGGTTCGGGTAGGTATCGACGGTCACCGTGACCGGCTGGCCCAGCCGCACGTAGGTGAGCTCGGTTTCCTTCGGCTGAGCCTCGACCCAGAGGTGGTCGGTATCGACGAGATAGAAGGCTGTGGTCGAAGCCGCGAGATATTTTCCGGGCGCGATCGCAGGCACGTCGGTGACGATGCCGGCGAACGGCGCTTTGACGACCGTATCGTTGAGCTGCCGCTGCGCCTCATCCACTTTCGCCTTGGCCTCACGATATTCCGGGTGCCGGGTAACGTCGATCTCGGGATTGCCGCCAAGCTTGGCGAGCTGTACCTGGGCCTGCTGGCGCAGTGATTCGAGCTTGTTCTGGTCGTTACCAAGGGTAGCTTGCACCTGGTCGAAAGCAGCCTGCGAAATGGTGTGGCTGCGCAGCAGCATCGTCTCGCTGGCAAATGTCGTCCGATCGAAAACGACCACCGCCTGCTGGGCGGCGATATCGCTCAGCATGCGCTGGTAATCCTTTTTCATCGACTCGACCATCAGTGCGGTTTGCGCCAGGTTGGCCTTGGCGTCGTCGAGCGCGATCTGAAATTGCTCCGGGTCCAAGCGATAAAGCACCTGACCGGCGGCCACATGCTGGTTCTCGGTCACGTCAATGTCCTTGACGATGCCAGCAACGTCGGTCGAGATTCCGACCTTCTCGGCTTCGACGTAAGCATCATCGGTCGACATGATACGTCCGCCGGTGACGTACCAATAACCGGCGACAAGTAGAGCCGGCGGCAGCAGTGCAAACAGCCCCCACCGGGTCCAGTTACGGCGCTTGAGCCGGCGCAGTTCTTCGCCGCCAGCGGTTTCCTTGCGCGATGGCTTATCGGCCGGCGGCGTAAGCGGGATCGGCCGAGGCGCCTCAGGCGCCTCAGCTGTTTCGGGTGTCTCTTGCGGGACGGATTTGCGCAGCGCTTCAGCCATAGTGGCGCTCTTCCGCCGCATGGCCGGTGGTTCGATGTTGAATCGCCTCGCGCAGATTTTCCTTTACGATGCCGAGTTGCACGACCATCTGCTCAACGCTCTCGCGCGTTACCCCTTGGAGGGCCGTTGACATCAGGTCTTCGCCCAGATCTCCCAGCTTCTCGAGTAGCGGATGGGCCGCAGCGGTGAGGAACAACCGCTTGGCGCGGCGGTCGATCGGATCGGCCCGGCGTTCGATGAGACTGCACTCGGCAAGCTTATCGAGCAGCCGCGTCAACGAAATCGGTTGCAGGTCCAGCATCTCGGCCAACTCCGACTGCTTCATGCCCTCGGAGCGGTCGAGTCGCACTAGTACGGCCCACTGGGCGCGTGTAATGCCGAACTGAGCTGCCTTGTAATCTGCGTAAGTCCGCAGCATTCGAGCTACGTCATTGAGAGTAAACGCGAATTCTCTATTGATCGTACGAGGCAGCACGGCTCTCTCCCGCAGGTATGGCTACTCAAATCATCGTTGCATAATATGAGGATGCTTATGAATTTGTCCATGCGAATTTTGCAATGCGGAATCGCCGCCCGCGCGGGCCAATCCGCGTCAGGCCAGACCGAGGTCGGCGAAGGCGCTTGCGTGGTGATCGGCGGCGGATTGTGCGAAGCAGCAAAACACTACCCGGGTGATGCCCCGCGGCGCAGCCGCAAGCTCTGACGCCACCGTCGCCACGGCAATGCGCGCTGCACGGTCCGGCGGGAAGCCGTAGATGCCGGTCGAAATCGCCGGGAACGCGAGGGACACAAGGCGGTGCACGGCGGCAAGATCGAGCGCCGTGCGATAGCAGGACTCCAGCAGTTCATCCTCGCGCTGTCCGCCACCGCTCCACACCGGGCCGACGGCGTGGATCACGTGTTTCGCCGGCAGACGGTAGCCACGCGAGATCTTGGCCGAACCGGTCGCACAGCCTCCAAGGCTCTCGCATTCGGCGCGCAGTTGAGGACCCGCCGCGCGGTGGATTGCGCCGTCGACCCCGCCCCCGCCCAGCAGGGACCGATTGGCGGCGTTGACAATGGCGTCAAGCTTGAGCGTGGTGATGTCGGCAACGCAGATTTCAAGCCGGGCCGCGCCGACCTCGGCCACGACCAGGGGTGTCGGCTCGCTCATTGCCGCGAGCATATATCACGCCCATTCGGCTTGCGCTTCCGCCTGCAGATCGACGGTGCTTTTCACGCCGATATCATCGAAATGTTCATCAAGAAAGCGCCGTGCCGCCCGCCTGCCACTGACCCGCAGCATTTCAAAAAAATCATAATCGGTGGAAAGTTTGCTGAACGAATTGAAATGCGTGCCGAAGCGGTCGAGCACGATGCGATGGACGTTGATACGCCGATATTGACTAGGCCCGATGCCGCGCGGAAGCCTGCCTTGATCGATCAGGCGCGCGACGAAATCGATGGCCCGATATTCATCAATGAGCGAGGAATTGAAAGTGATTTCATTGATGCGATTAATGATCTCGGCGGACGACATCGGCGTGGCTTGGCGCACCAACGGATTGATCTGGACGACAAGGACATCCTCGGTGGTCGTGGTGCGAAAGAACGGAAAGATCACCGGGTTGCCGAGATAGCCGCCATCCCAATAGGGCACGCCATCGATCTCGACGGCGCGGAAGATCGTCGGCAGGCAGGCCGAGGCCATGACTGCCTCGGCGGTGATTTTTCGCGCGAAAAGATGCGAACGCGGCCGGTCTGCACGTTGGTGGCCGAGACAAACAGTTGCAGGTGATCGGCGCTGCGCAGCTTGTCAAAATCGACGAAGCGTTCAATCAAATCCTTCAGCGGATTGATGTTGAGCGGATTGATATCGTAGGGCGAAAAATAGCGTGACAGCGCGTCCAGCCAGGCCTGGACCGGAGTGCCTTCGAGCGGCGTGAACGACAGCAGGCGCTGCAGCACCTCGCGCTGCAGCGCAGGCAGACCGCCGGTACTCGAGGCGGCGCGCCAGAAATCGGCCAAGCGTTTTTGCGCCTCTTCCCGCCCGCCGCGCATCAAGCCGTCGGCCAGCATCACGGCATTGATCGCACCCGCCGACGTCCCGGAAATGCCCTCCACGGCGATCCGGTCGTCGCATAGAAGCTGCTCCAGCACGCCCCAGGTAAACGCCCCATGGGCGCCGCCGCCCTGCAGCGCGAGGTTGATGCGCTTCGCCTTTACCGAAGGCTTTTGTTCGGTTGCGCGGCCGGCCAGCAAGGAGGTGAAAGGGTTTTTCATGCGACCGAGGTGGATCGGTCACTCCGCGGTCCAGCCGCCATCGATCGAAAGGTTGGCGCCGGTGATGGCCTTTGCGGCATCGGAGCAGAGATAGACTGCGAGGCTCGCAACTTCATCGACGGTTACGAACTCCTTGGTCGGCTGCGCGGCGAGCAGGACGTCACGCTTGACCTGCTCCGCGGTCATGCCGCGCGCCTTCATGGTGTCGGGAATCTGTTTCTCGACCAGCGGCGTCCACACATAGCCGGGGCTGATGCAGTTGCAGGTGACGCCGAAAGTGGCGACCTCAAGCGCGACCGTCTTGGTGAGGCCGGCGAGCCCGTGCTTCGCCGACACGTAGGCAACCTTGAAGGGCGAGGCGACCAACGAATGCGCCGACGCCGTGCTGATGATACGGCCCCATTTGCGCGCTTTCATTCCCGGTACCGCGGCGCGGACCGCGTGAAATGCCGCCGACAGGTTGATGGCGATGATCTGATTCCATTTCTCGACCGGGAAGTCCTCGATCGGCGATACGAACTGAATACCGGCGTTATTGACGAGCACATCGAGCGTGCCGAAGGTCTTTTCGGCGGTGTGCACCATGTCGGCGATTTCGTCCGGCTTGGTCATATCGGCAGACGAATAGACCGCCTTGACACCGAATTCCTTCTCGATGGTGCTGCGCTCCTTTTCAATCGCCGCCGCGTCGCCAAAGCCATTGATGGTGACGTTGGCGCCTTGTGCGGCGAGCGCGCGGGCAATGGCTAAACCGATCCCCGACGTTGAACCGGTGACCAATGCGGACTTCCCTTTCAGCATGGCGAACCCCAATTGGTGGCTGAGCTTCGGTAAAAACCTGCTCTTTTCCGGCACTAAGAGCCGCGAGAGCTGGCTACAGGACCTGACTGTAGAAATTGACTACGAGACCTGGGTAAGCGGCCGGAATGTGCGGCGGCTTTTGCTGCAACGCAACATAAAAATAGATGACTGCGTCACGTTTTCGCGACCCGAGGCAAGCCGCTACAATGCCGTCCTGCCGGGCAAAATGAGACCCGAGGAAATGTATGCCACGCGCGATCTTCCCTGCGCCTGATCACGACCACGGTCGCTGCACGAGCGACGCGCTGGCTTATGCGGAGGAGCAATGCGCCGCGCGCTCGCAGCGGCTGACGCCAATTCGCCGGCGCGTCCTCGAGGCGCTGCTGGCCAGCCATAAGCCGCTCGGCGCCTACGAGATCATCGAGCGGATGGCCGCCAAAAGCGGCCGCTCGGCACCAATCACGGTTTATCGGGCGCTGGATTTCCTGCGCGAGAACGGATTGGTGCACCGGATCGAAAGCCGCAACGCCTTCGTGGCCTGCGGCCACAATCATTCCGGCGGCGATCTTGTGGTGTTTCTCATCTGCGAAGGTTGTGGGGCCGTCGGTGAGGCGCCTGGCGGCGCGGTCGCCGCAGCGCTCAAATCGGCGTCACGCGCCGCCGGTTTTGCCCCCAAGAACCCGTTGATCGAGATCATCGGCATTTGCTCGCATTGCCGCGAGCGACGATCGTCCGTCGCGTCAAAACCGACCATGGCGCGAAAGAACTAGCCTGGAATGCCGGCCTCTTCCTCGTCCCGCCCACTCGATGCCGTGGCAATCGCCGTCACGCTCGGGCTTTGCGTGAGCTGGGGCTTCAACAATGTCGCGATCAAGGTCGCAATCCACGACATTCCGCCTTTGATTTAATCCTCGACGCGCTCGCTGCTCGCCACGATTTTGGTCGGCGCATGGTGCCGCTTTCGCGGCATCGGATTGTTTGAGCGCGACGGCACACTCGCGGCCGGCGTTTTCGCCGGCCTCCTGTTTGCGCTTGAGTTCTTGCTGATCTATCGTGGGCTTGCCTGGACGACGGTGACGCGCGGTACGTTGTTTCTCTATCTCGCGCCATTTTTTGTGGTGATCGTATCGCGTTGGCTCATTCCCGGCGATAGTTTTCATCTGTGGCAGTGGATCGGACTGCTGCTGTCATTCGCCGGGATCGTCATTGCGTTCGGCATTCCAGGACCGGTCAGCGATCCGCGCCAGATCCTCGGCGATCTGATGCTGGTCGGCGCCGCGCTCGCTTGGGCGGCAACGACGCTGCTCATCAAGGCAAGCCCGCTCGGTCGGATCAGCCCCGAGAAGACATTGCTTTACCAGCTCGTGATCTCGGTACCGCTGCTCGGCATCGGTGCACTGGTGTTTGGCGAGCGTATCCACGCGCTACCCTCCGCGCTGGCACTCGGCGCGTTTGCGTATCAGACGATTTGGGTCGTCAGCGTCACATTTGTGGTGTGGTTTGCGCTGATCGTGCGCTATTCGGCCGCCCGTCTTTCGGTCTTCACTTTCCTCGCCCCGCTGTGCGGTGTGACCGCCGGGCATTTTGTCTTGAATGAGCCGCTGACCCCGCCGTTCGTCATGGCCGTCATCCTGGTGGCTGCCGGCCTGATCATGGTCAATCGGCCAAAATAATCGAACTGATGATCGACCGCGGCAACTGTGCTAACGTTTCATACCGCAGGACGCGGTCGAGGAAGCAATGCCAAGCGGAGCCGCATTCTCAATGGCGAAGAGCGACATCGGCAGCGCGCTGCAGCAGGCCGCGTTCGCACTGAACGGCCAGCGTCCTGGAGAGGCCGAGCGCATTGCTGCCGAGGTGCTGAAGTTCGATTCTCGCAACGTCCATGCGCTCCACATTTTCGGCTGCGCGCTGCTGATGCAAGGCCGCGCCGCCGAGGCCATCGGGCCGCTCGAAACCGCGGCGCGCATCCGTCACGACCCCGAAATTGATATGCAGCTCGCGGCCGCGCTGCAGCAATCCGGACGGGTCGACGATGCCCTCTCTCAGCTGCGACGCGCGATCAAAAGGCAGCCGCCCCATCCCGGGGCCTTCTACGAACTCGGCTGCGCGCTGGCCTCGACCAAACGCTACGACGAGGCGGCCGAAATTTTCAGCCACGGCCGCGACATAGCCCCCATGGTGGCTGATTTCTCGGTCCAACTCGGCCGCGTGTTTTTGAAGCGCCGGGAGTTCGTCAAGGCCAGGGAGTCTTTCGCGCGCGCGCTCGAAATCTCTCCTGTCGCGCACGATGCGCTGTCCGGCACGGCGCTGGCTCATCAAGGCGCAGGCGAGTATGACAGAGCCGCAGAATACTTTCGGCGTTGCCTCGCGTCCAAACCCGACCCCGGCACTTGGCTCAATCTCGGGCGCTGTCTGCTCCGTCTCGGACAACTTGACGAAGGGTATGAATGTTTTCGCTTTGCGGTGCGGGCCGATCCGCAACGCTACGGCCATGCGCTCGCCATGTTGACGAAGTCGGCGCGCGGCCGGTTCTGGCTCAAGCCCAGTGCGGCTGCGCAATTTTTTCAGGGCAAGTAGGTCAGCGTTTCGCCGCCCGGAATTGCCGACGATACACGTCGGTGCCGGCGAGAATTGCTTCGCGCGATTCAACAAGCCGCGTCGAATCCTCGCCGGAAAAGACATCATAGCGGCCGGCCCAGATCTCGCGTTTCACCGGGAAACATTGGGCGATGGGCGTGCCCTTTAGGAGCAAGCCGCTGAATTTTGAATTGGTCCAGCGCGCCGGAAAATTGATCGGGTTCTGATAGAACGCATCGCAATCGACCATGCCGGTCAACGTGGTGAACGGCAAATCGGCGCGATTGGCCGGGTGTGTAAACAATAGCGAATAGCCCTTCGGGGCTTCGATGGTCCAAAAATTGTTGAACTTGATGATGAACTGATCCTCGTCGAATAACGGCGTACCGACAATCTGACTCGGATCGTGAAAGTCGATCGGCGAGGAATACGAGTAATCGCTGACCACGCTTTCCGGCAGATCGAAGTTCCAGTTGAACTCGCCGTCGTGCACTTCGAGATCGGTCGCGAGCGGAATCAGAAAGCCGTAAGTCATTGCGTCGACGAAAGGCGGACATTTTTTCACGGTGTGGGTCTGCCCGCCGACGGTGGGATTGAACGCCCGTTGCGGCAGGGCCTTGAACCAATCGGGCAGGCCAAGCACCGCCGGTATTGGTTTCGGCAGAACCCCTTCCAACCCGCGCGGACAGCGAAACGTCAGCGTCATTTCGCTGGTTTCGCCCATCGCGTTTGCCTCCCGGAGGCCGGCGCTCTGCGGCAATGTACCCCCCTAAAATCGGCATAAACTCTAGGTGAGTTCGCATGTCTTGTACAGAAATTGGTGGTGCTGACCGGTTCCCTCCACAGCGCAGCGACGTGCTGGGCGGCACGAACTAAGACCTTGACCAGAATGGCGTTTCGTTGCTGAAAGCTCAGGAGGCGGTGCAGCCGATCGCGGCTTTGAGACGTAAACGAGCTGCAATGAACGCTCTCCGCGCGCAGCAGTTAGGCATATGCCGACGCGGGTCCGCGGCGAAGCGCTGCGCTCCTCGTCAAACCGTCACAGCAGGGCTATATCGATGACGGTATCATCCTGAACAGGCTTCCGGCGACCCGCGATAGCAAGCCAAGGTATTGATGACATGATGGAATTTTCCGGCCCCGCGGCAAGGCACCAGACCGTCGGCGTTCGCGTCGGCAAGGTGGCGGTTGGTGGCGGCGCGCCGATCGTCGTGCAATCGATGACCAACACCGATACCGCCGACATCGATGCGACCGCCAAACAGGTCGCCGCGCTGGCGCGGGCCGGATCTGAGATCGTGCGCATCACCGTCGACCGCGACGAGGCCGCCGCCGCCGTCCCGCACATCAAGGAGCGGCTCTTAAAGCAGCAGGTCGACGTGCCGATCGTCGGCGACTTTCATTATATCGGCCACAAGCTCCTGGCCGATCACCCGGCGTGCGCCGAGGCGCTCGATAAATATCGCATCAATCCCGGCAATGTCGGCTTCAAGGAAAAGAAGGATCGCCAGTTCGGCGCGATTGTCGAGACCGCGATCAAGCACAACAAGCCGGTTCGCATCGGCGCCAATTGGGGTTCGCTCGATCAGGAATTGCTCACGCACCTGATGGATGAGAATGCCAAGTCAAATCACCCGGTAGACGCCCGCGACGTGACGCGCGAAGCCATGGTGCAGTCGGCGCTGCGGTCGGCGCAGCGTGCCGAGGAGATCGGCCTGCCAAAGAACCGCATCATCCTTTCAGCCAAGGTGTCCGCCGTGCAGGACCTGATCGGCGTGTACGGCGAACTGGCGCGGCGTTCCGACTATGCGCTGCATCTCGGCCTCACCGAGGCCGGCATGGGCACGAAGGGTGTCGTGGCGTCTTCGGCGGCGATGGGCGTGCTGCTGCAGCAGGGCATCGGCGACACCATCCGCATTTCACTGACGCCGGAGCCGAACGGTGACCGCACACTGGAAGTGAAAGTCGCGCAGGAATTGCTGCAGACCATCGGCCTGCGCACGTTCGTGCCTCTGGTCGCCGCCTGCCCGGGCTGCGGCCGCACCACCTCGACGACGTTCCAGGAGCTCGCCGCAAGCATCCAAAGCTTCATTCGCGACTCGATGCCGGAATGGAAGAAGCACTACCCCGGCGTCGAAGGCCTCAACGTCGCGGTGATGGGCTGCATCGTCAATGGCCCAGGCGAGAGCAAACATGCCGACATCGGTATTTCGCTGCCCGGCACCGGGGAGCAGCCGACCGCGCCGGTCTTTATCGACGGCAAGAAGGCCGCAACCCTGCGTGGGCCGACGGTCTCTGCGGATTTCCAGAAAATGGTGATCGATTACATCGAACGACGCTACGGTCACGGCGCGCGGACGGCGGCGGAATAGCTCGTTTTCTTACGGAAGCGATCCAAGCGCGGGCAAATCCGAAGAGAAATGCAGGAAGTCGAACGTCAGCCATAGCCCGACCGCGCAGAACAGCGCGATCATTCCCAACTCCGGATTAGTGATCGTCGCGGCGATCCAAGTCCACGCATCGCTCACCGCCGACCGGCGATCGTTCAATTGAATATTCGATATCGGTAATTCGCTCCGCATAGGCATCGTGCGACTCCGTCCTGCGCGGCATCCTCACGGATGACTGAAGCATGATTTAAGCAGAGCTTTTCGCGCCTCGCCTCCTCCGATCGGATGAGGCGCACGAAGGGGTGATCTGCGCCGCACGCGTCCGTGGAAGTGTTACGGCTCATTGACCAATTCCCCAGCCCGGCTAGGCTGGCGGCCTCGAAATGACGGGGAGGCTGAGGATGGAAGCGTCAGCGGCAATAGCCGAAAAAGGCGCGCGCGAACTTCACGGCGGGGGCATCATTGCCGCCATCAAGGCGAGTGGGATCGAGTACGTCCTGGCCGTCCCTGACATTGTTACCAGCAAGGGCCTGCTCGCGTCGATTGCGCTCGACAAGAACTTGCACCTGATCCGCGTCTGCAAGGAGGACGAATGCATCGGCATCGCCTCCGGCTTGTTCTATGCCGACAAGCGCGCGCTGATCCTGATTCAATACACGGGCTTTCTCGACTCGCTCAACGCCATTCGCGGCATTGCGGTCGAGTACAAGCAACCGATCTGCATGATGGTGGGGCTGCTCGGCCACGATCCGGAGGTCGCGCCCCGCGAGTCGCCGCGCTACGGCGTGCGCATCATCGAGCCGATCTGCGACGACATGGGCATCGCGCACCACCTGATCAGCCTCGATTCCGACGTCAAGAAAATCCAGCCGGCGATCGAGAACGCTTATCGTACATCGGAGCCGGTCGCATTGTTGATCGGGCGGCGTCCTCAATCAGCAGACGGGCAGGGCAGCAATGATGAAGAGGGATGAGTGCTTTCGCATTCTGGCGCGCCACATCGGCAAGGAAGCCGTGGTGGCGACCTACAGCTCGGCGGTCGATTGGGTCGATATCGCGCCGCGTCCGCTCAACTATCTGTCGATCGGTGCCATGGGGCTTGACTCCTCGCACGGACTTGGACTGGCGCTCGGCCGGCCTGACAAACGCGTCGTGGTTCTTCAGGGCGACGGCAGCCTATTGATGAATCTCGGCAGCCTCGTCACCATCGCGGCGGTGGCGCCGAAGAACCTGGTCCATCTGGTCGCGCAGAACGACACCTACGAAGCCAACGGCAGCCAGCCGATTCCGAACCCGAAAGTGGACTTCGCCGGCATCGCGCGCAGCTCCGGCTACGCGGCCTGCTATGACTTCTCAGACCTCAAAAACTTCGAGCAGCAAATCGGCCACGTGCTCGAACAGCAAGGTCCGGTGTTCGCCACGCTGCACGTCGAGCCGTCGAAGCAACTCAAATACAACTACCCGGCCATGTACGATCCGGAGAAGCGCAAGGCCTTCAAGGCGCAGTGGCGGAGCTGAGAAACGTCCGTCATGGCCGGACTTGTTCCGGCCATCCACGACTTTGGGCCGATCAGAAAGACGTAGATGCCCGCGACAAGCGCGGGCATGACGGTGTCACCGCCTTGTTTCCAGTCGCCGCACGACTTCGTCGAGCTGTTCGAGGCTGCGGTAGCGGATGCTGAGCGTGCCGCCGCGCTCGCGATGATCGATGGTGACCGCGAGCCCGAGCGCATCGGCCAGGCGTTTTTCGAGCGCTAACGTGTCAGCATTCTTTGCCGCGCGAGCCCGCGCCTTGGCGCCATTTGTTTGGTCCTTGCCGGCCTGCTTAACCTCGCGCGTAACCGCTTCGACCTGACGCACGTTCAGCCCGCGCGTGACGATCTCGTCCGCCAGCCGCTCGGCATCGTGATGACCCACCAGGGCGCGGGCGTGGCCGGCGCTGAGGCGACCCGAATTGATATGCTCCTTGACCCGATCGGGCAGCGTCTGCAGCCGCAGCATGTTGGCAACATGGCTGCGGCTCTTGCCGACCATGCGGGCGACGTCATCCTGGCTATGGCTGAAATCGCGGATCAGCGAGCGATACCCTTCCGCCTCTTCGAGTGGATTGAGATCGGTGCGCTGCACGTTCTCGATGATCGCAAGCTGCAGCGCTTCGGCGTCGGTCGCTTCGATGATGACGACAGGGACCTCATGCAGTCCGGCGCGCTGTGCTGCGCGCCAGCGCCGCTCGCCGGCGATGATCTCGTAACTGTCAGGAGCGCCGCGCAGCGCGCGCGCGATGATCGGCTGAATGATGCCGCGCTCGCGCAGCGAACTTGCCAGTTCGTCGAGCTCGGTGTCGGAAAATATCCGGCGCGGATTGCGTGCGTTCGGCTGCAATGCGGCGGTCGGCAAGCGCCGTTGTCCGCGCCGCCGGTCGTTCGAGCTCTCCGCGCCGACATCGCCGATCAGCGCAGCAAGGCCGCGCCCCAACCGCGATCGTCCCGCCTCTTCCGCCACCGCAGTTTCTCCAGACCCTTCGCTCACGCGCTCATACCGATCATCCGGCGCATAATTCTTTTTCACGTTGGATGATCTCAGTCGCGAGCCTCAGGTAGGCCTCGCTGCCGCTGCATTTGAGATCGTAGACCAGCACCGGCTTGCCGTATGACGGCGCCTCCGAGACGCGCACGTTGCGCGGAATGATGGTGTCATAGACCTTCTCTTTCATGAATTCGCGGACGTCGGCGACCACCTGGGCGGAAAGGTTGTTGCGCGAGTCGTACATCGTCAGCACGACTCCGTGGATGGTGAGGCCCGGATTGAGCTGATCGCGCACCTGGTCGACGGTCTTGAGCAGCTGCGACAAACCTTCGAGCGCAAAGAACTCGCATTGCAGCGGCACCAGGATGGCGTGCGCCGCCGCCATGGCGTTCACAGTGAGCAGATTAAGAGATGGTGGACAGTCGACGAGCACGTAACTGAAATTGGTCGCACCTGGCGCCGGCACGTTGAGCGGCGCGAGCGCGTTGCGCAGCCGGTAGGCGCGGTCG
Source organism: uncultured Alphaproteobacteria bacterium (assembly GCA_963729965.1). Lineage (GTDB taxonomy): Bacteria > Pseudomonadota > Alphaproteobacteria > Rhizobiales > Xanthobacteraceae > BOG-931. The sequence continues at coordinate 767,580 of CAVSPX010000001.1, read as the reverse complement.
CGCTGTTGCCCGATCTCGAGCTCGAGCCCTGACAGGTCGAGCGTCGACGGAGCGAGATGAAGCCGCGGCACGGCGGTCGCCACGATTGAATCGCGCAGCGTCGCTTCGCCGGTCAAAACATCGTAGGTGGAATGAAGCCTGCTACGGCGGTCGATGCCTAGTCCTGTCGAGGCATTGCCCTGCGGATCGAGGTCGATGATCAGAACCTCGTCGCCGATTGCGGCAAGTGCGGTGCCGAGATTGATGGCGGTGGTGGTCTTGCCGACGCCGCCCTTCTGATTGGCTACGGCCAGCACGCGCGGCGGCCGCACCGGCCCGGTCATCAGTTTCTGATCCGGCGCCAAGGCCGGCGTCTCACCGGATATTTGCTCCACAAGTGGGGCGTCACTCATCGCCGTAGGCCTGTCTTTGAATGCTCACCGCTTCGCCGAGCCTTTCGCCGCGTCTCGTCGGGCTAAGGGCTCAAGACCACTGATTACCACAATGCGAGCTTTGGGATCGGTACGAACTCGGCACCAAAGTGGCCTGGAGCCTCCAATATTTAGCGGCTTCGGTCAATTCAGCATCTACCCCTTGTCCCTTCGGGAACAGGCCGATGGCGCCGCTTTTCAACAAGGGATACGCCTCGGTCAGGAGATTGCAAAGAGGGGCAACCGCGCGGGCGGTCACGACCTGCATCTTTTCCGGTGGCGCCTTGACGAAATCGGCAATCCGCATGGCGTGGACCGTGGCGGGCACTGCCGTCGCCTGCACCGCTTCGCGTAGAAACGCCGCCTTCTTGGCGCTGCTCTCCACGAGGTGGACGCGCGCGCCTTGCGTCTCGGCCAGCGCGCAGGCGATCGGCATCCCGGGAAAGCCTGCGCCGGAGCCCAGGTCAGCCCAGATATGGGCATCCGGCGCCAGCGATGGAAGCTGCAGCGAGTCAGCAATGTGGCGCGTCCAGAGCGTCGGCTCCGTCGAAGGTGCAATAAGATTCAGGCGCCGCTGCCAGTCGAACAGAAGCGCGACATAGCGGTCGAGGCGATCGATTGTTTCACGTGAAACAGGCGTAAGCGCCAATGCGCGGGCGCGGTCTTTGGCGAGTTCATCGCTTGACGTCGTGATTGATCGAGAAACAGCCGGCCGCACACCTGAACGCGCGCCGCCCGCCTCCCCGCTCATACTACCCCGCGGACCGGCTTGCGGGTCTTGTCTCGGCGCAGATGCGCGACCAGCAAAGCCAACGCGGCCGGCGTCATCCCGTCGATCCGCCCCGCCTGCCCGACGGTGCGCGGACGGTGCGTCTGGAGTTTGTGGCGGACCTCATTGGAAAGACCCACAAGGCCCGCGTAGTCGATGTCGTCCGGCAGGCTCAGGTTCTCGTCGCGCCGATAGGATTCGACGTCGGCGGCCTGGCGGCTGAGATACACGGCATATTTGGCATCGATCTCGATCTGTGCGGCAATCTTTCCATCCAGCGTCGCCAGCGCCGGCCAGATCCGCGCCACATCGGCCAAGCCGATATCCGGATATGATAGGAGATCGAACGCGGTGCGGCGCTGGCCATCCTTGCGCAGCGCCAGTCCGTGCCGGTCCGCTTCAGAGGGAGTGACGCTGAGCTCGCGCGCCATTGTCCGCGCCGCGTTCAGCGCGGCCATCTTCGTTCGATGCCACTGCGCCCGCTCAGCGCCGACGCAGCCGAGCGCAATGCCTTTGTCGGTCAGCCGCTGATCGGCATTGTCGGCACGAAGAGTGAGCCGATATTCGGCGCGCGACGTGAACATGCGATACGGCTCGGTCACGCCGCGGGTCACCAGATCGTCGATCATGACGCCGAGGTAGCCTTCGGCGCGATCGAACACGATGGCACCGCCGCCCCCTGCCCGTGCAGCGGCATTAAGACCAGCCACGAGGCCTTGCGCGGCAGCCTCCTCGTAGCCCGTGGTGCCATTGATCTGGCCGGCGAGAAACAGGCCGGCGAGCCGCTTCGCTTCCAGCGACGGGAGCAACTCGCGCGGATCGACGTGGTCGTATTCGATCGCGTAGCCCGGCCGTATTATCCGCGCCCGCTCCAGGCCCGGGATGGACGCGACCAATGCCGCCTGCACGTCCTCCGGCAGCGAGGTCGAAATGCCGTTGGGATAAACTGTGCTGTCGTCGAGGCCCTCTGGCTCGAGGAAAATCTGGTGCCCATCGCGCTCACCGAAGCGCACGATCTTGTCCTCGATTGACGGGCAATAGCGCGGGCCGCGGCTTTTGATCTGCCCAGAGTACATCGGCGAGCGATGCACGTTGGTGCGGATGATGTCGTGGGTCGCGGGCGTCGTGCGGGTAATGCCACACTGGATCTGCGGATTAAGGAGCCGCTCGGTCAGTACCGAAAACGGCTCCGGCGGATTGTCACCGGGCTGCAGCTCAAGTGCGGTCCAGTCGATGGTCGTGCCATCGAGACGCGGCGGCGTTCCGGTCTTCAGACGGCCGAGGGCGAAACCAAGCTGCTCCAGGGTTCGGGACAACCCCATCGCGGGCGCCTCGCCGACCCGCCCAGCAGGCATCTGGCGCTCGCCGATGTGGACGAGGCCACGGAGAAACGTTCCTATGGTGAGGACGACTGCTCCGGCGCCGAACTCCCGGCCATCGGCCAGCCGCACACCGGTCACGCACCCGTCGATCACGAGGTCGTCCACCTCGCCTTCGATCACCGACAAATTCGCCGTCGCTCGGATCGCCTGCTGCATCGCCGCCGCATAGAGCTTGCGATCAGCCTGCGCGCGCGGCCCGCGCACCGCTGGGCCCTTACGCCGATTGAGCACGCGAAACTGGATGCCGCCCGCGTCCGCGACGCGGCCCATCAACCCATCAAGGGCATCGACTTCGCGGACGAGATGCCCCTTGCCGAGCCCGCCGATAGACGGATTGCAGGACATCGCGCCGACGGTCGCGAAGCGATGCGTCACCAGCGCCGTTCGCGCGTCCATGCGGGCGGCTGCGGCCGCCGCCTCACAGCCGGCATGGCCGCCGCCAACTACGATCACATCGAAGCACGCATCCATAAAATCGCCACCTCACGGCGCGCTGCGCGCCGTCGCGAAAAACTCCACCGCATATAGACCCGATTGAGTCCGTTCTCCATCGCTCCGATCGCGATGCATGTTTCACGTGAAACAACTCCGTTCGAAGGAGGTGTTCACCACTATTCGTTAACCATATTTGTTAACCATTCACTTGCCGATGCAAAAATCGCGGAAAATCACGTCCAAAATATCCTCGACGTCGACCCGCCCAGTAAGGCGGCCAAGCGTCGTCGCCGCCGAGCGCAGATCTTCGGCAATCAGCTCTTCCTGCCCGCTGACCTGGTGGCCGAGTGCGCGATCAAGCGCCGCGATCGTATCCTCAAACGCTCGCCGGTGACGGGCGCGCGTAACGATCGCCGTCTCCGTGGCGCTGAAATAGTTCCTGGCAAACCCGCCCAGGGCGGCAACAAATGAATCCATGCCCAAACCTGACTTGGCCGACATGGTGAATGAACGGTTAATCCCGTCCTTCACAGACGGCGATTCAGTTTTTGAAAGGCCGTCTCCGACGAGGTCGATCTTATTTCGAAGCGTCCAAACTTCCGCGTTCGTCGGCCTTTGGCCGACATCGCCAGCCACTCCGCCAACGGCCGATGCGTCAGTGACCCAAAGCACCAGGTCCGCCGCGGCGGCGCGCTCCCCGGCGCGCCGCACCCCCTCCTGCTCCACTGGATCACTGCTGTCGCGGATGCCTGCGGTATCGAGCAGCGTCACCGGATAACCGTCGACGTCGAGATGCACCTCGATGATGTCGCGCGTGGTGCCGGGATACGGCGACACGATTGCCGCCTCGCGCCTCGCCAGTCTGTTAAGCAACGTCGATTTGCCCGCATTCGGCGGCCCCGCGATGGCAACCACCAAACCCTCCCGCAATCGCTCGCCATGCCCGCTGTCGGCCAGGCATGCTGCAATTTTGCTGCGCAATTGCTGCGCAGCAAAAAGCGCCGGCTCGACCAGATTCTCCGTCACATCGGCCTCGTCGGAGAAATCGATGCGTGCCTCGATCAGCGCCAGCGCTTCAATCAATTGCCGGCGCCACTCCTCGGCCCGATCGCCGATCAATCCTTTGAGCTGACGAAAAGCCTGCCGCCGCTGCGCCTGCGTTTCCGCGGCGATCAGATCACCAAGTCCCTCAATCTCGGTCAGATCAAGCTTGCCGTTCTGAAAGGCGCGGCGCGTGAACTCGCCCGCTTCCGCAGGCCGGCAGCCTTCCATCTTGCCAAGCACAGCAAACACGCCGGCAATGACCGCCTGACCGCCGTGCAATTGCAGCTCGGCCACGTCCTCGCCGGTCTCGCTGTGCGGGCTAGGAAACCAAAGCGCCAGCGCCTCATCGATCACCTCGCCGCTCGCCGGGTCCCGCACCCGCGCCAGCGCCGCCTTGCGCGCCTCGGGCACGCGGCCGATCAGCGCCTTGAGCGCTGCACCCGCTTGCGGCCCCGAGATGCGCACCACCCCGATCGCCGCCGGCGGCCGACCGGAGGACAGGGCGAAGATGGTGGAGCGACCGCGTGTCACGACAACGTTGCCTGGTCTGAGATTGCGGCGCATCCGGCGCGACGCTAGGTTACATGTAACCGCGAAGGAAAGAACGATGCAGCGCGAACCCAAGCGCCCCGCCGGACAAATGCGTGCGAAGAAGGCCGTGCGCAAGGCAAAGCCGAGGCCATCCGCCGCATCCAAGCACCCGCGCGCCAAATCCTCGCGCGAAAAAGTCCGTGCTTACCGCGAGCGCATGCGCGCCAAAGGGATGCGGCTGGTGCAGATGTGGGTGCCCGATACGCAAGAACCAAACTCAGCAGGCGCACTCCGCCCAACGAAAGGAAACAGACGTGCCGATGCTACCGCCATTCGCAAAGCCTGGGCCGAAGCACTGGCCCCAGTGCCGCCAGGACACGTGCCAACATTCGCAGACATTGCCCACCTCGTCGGCTCGGTCGATGGATTACCGAGCGATCTTAGCACGCGTAAGAAGTACTATCTGAAGCTATACGGATATGGCCGCAAGCGTGCTCGTTGACGCGGGCTTTCTCGTCGCCCTGCTCGCCGAGCGCGATGCTAATCATCGTTGGGCAGCCGACCTCGGACCACGGCTTCCGCTACCGTGGAAGACCTGTGAGGCGGCGCTGACCGAAACATTCCATTTGCTGGGAGCTGCGGGCAGCCCGGCGCTCGCCGGAGTGCTAAGAGATCGCATCGTGGTTTGTGATTTCGATCTCAATCAACAACTCGACCATGTACTGACTCTGCTGCGAAAATATGCTGACGTACCCATAAGCTTTGCAGATGCATGCCTGGTCCGCATGACTGAGACCAACCCGGATTCCATTCTTTACACAACCGATTCAGACTTTCGTATTTACCGGCGTCACGGGCGCAAAGTCATTCCGCCGATCACGCCGGGATAACACCTGCTGCGAATCTCAATCGCATCCATTTGCCGGCGAAACCGTTATTCTGTATGACCACCTGAACTCCTCAAAGAGCTGTGCCGATGACCGTCCTATCACAAGCTTCGGCCGTCCACGCCAATCGCCTCGCACATGAGACCAGTCCGTATCTCCTGCAGCACAAAGATAATCCGGTTGCGTGGTGGGCCTGGGGGCCGGAGGCGTTGGCGGAAGCCACGCAGACAAACAAACCGATTTTGCTCTCGGTTGGCTACGCCGCCTGTCACTGGTGCCATGTGATGGCCCATGAGAGTTTCGAAGATGGCGATACCGCAGCGGTGATGAACGAGCTGTTCGTCAATATCAAAGTCGATCGCGAAGAGCGGCCCGACATCGATCAGATCTACATGGCGGCGCTGCATCATCTTGGCGAACACGGCGGCTGGCCGTTGACGATGTTTCTGACGCCGTCCGGCGAGCCGATCTGGGGCGGCACCTATTTTCCCAAGACCGCGCGTTACGGCAAACCCGCTTTCGTCGACGTGCTGCGCGAGATCGCGCGAATTTTTCGCGACGAGCCCGATAAGATCGAGCGCAACCGCACCGCGCTGATGCAGCGGCTCGAGGCCGTGGCGCGGCCCGCCGATGTCATCACGCTCGGCCGTTCCGAACTCGACAACGCCGCCCGCCAGCTCGCCGGCCTGATCGATCCGGTCAACGGCGGCCCGCGCGGCGCACCCAAATTTCCGCAAGCCGCGCTGTTCGAACTGTTGTGGCGTGCGGGCTCGCGCACCGGCGATACACGCTACTTCGCCGCCGTCGACATCACGCTCGACCACATTTGCGAGGGCGGGATCTACGATCATCTCGGCGGCGGGTTCTCGCGTTATTCGGTCGACGAGCGCTGGCTGGTGCCGCATTTTGAAAAAATGCTCTACGACAACGCGCAGCTTCTTGAGCTTCTGGCGGTCGCGTATCAGCACAGCGGCAAGGCGCTATACCGGCAGCGGGCGTTCGAGACAGTCGAATGGCTCAAGCGCGAGATGACGACCGCGGAGGGCGCGTTCTCCGCATCGCTCGATGCCGACTCGGAAGGCGAGGAGGGCAAGTTCTATGTCTGGTCGCTCGCCGAAGTGATGCAAACCCTTGGCGCCGAGGACGGCACCTTCTTTAGCCGCCATTACGATGTGACGGCGGAGGGCAATTTCGAAGGCCACAACATCCTCAATCGGCTTAAAGCCCCGCCGCGCGACGCGAGCGACGAAGCAAGGCTGACGGCGTTGCGCGCCAAACTGCTCGCCGTCCGCGACAAGCGCGTGCGTCCCGGACTCGACGACAAAGTCCTGGCCGACTGGAACGGACTGATGATCGCGGCGCTTGCCAATGCGGGCTTGATGTTTGACGAGCCGACCTGGATCGAGCGGGCCGCGCGCGCGTTCGCTTTCATCGCCAGCGCCATGACCCACGGCGACCGGCTCGGCCACTCCTGGCGGCAGGGACAGCTCAAGTTTCCCGGCCTCGCCTCCGATTTCGCGGCGATGATCCGCGCCGCGCTCGCACTCTACGAGGCAACCGGCCGGCGAGACTATCTGGATCAGGCGCTCGCCTGGCAGCGCGCGCTAGACCGCGACTACGCCAACGCCGAGACCGGCATCTACTATCTCACCGCCGCCGACGCCGAGGGGCTCGTCGTGCGACCTGCCGCGACCAGCGACGAGGCAACCCCCAATCACAACGCGGTGGCGGCGCAAAATCTCATCCGGCTTGCCGTGCTGGCTGGCGATGATTTGTGGCGCGACAAGGCGGATCGGATCATTTCCGCCATCGCGCCCCAGGCCGTGGAAAATCTCTACATGAACATGGCGCTGCTCAACGCCGTCGATCTGCGGCTGCGCGCCGCAGAACTCGTCGTCACCGGGGAGGGGCCCCGCGCTGAAGCGCTCCTCACCGCCGCGCGAAAAATGCCGCCACTCGATCGCATTGTGCTCCACGCGGCCTCAGCCGACGCGCTGCCGCCCGGACATCCGGCGCGCGAGAAGGCCGATGCGGCCAGCGGACCGCAGGCTTTCATCTGCGCTGGCGAGACCTGCTCGTTGCCTGTGACAGATCCGGATGGCCTCATTGGCGCCATGGATGCGATTATGGATGCGATGCGACATACTTGACGCGCCCCTTCATTCGGCGCCGATTCGCGGCTAATGAAGCCCATCAAAGACAAGCTACGGAGATCACACGATGCGGTGCACGATCATGGTTTTTGCCGCCGCCCTCATGGCCATGCCACTGACAGCCGCCTCGGCAGCTGATGCGCACGCCCAGGAATATTGCGGTTTTCTCCCGCATCTGGGCGCGGTGGTTCAGTGTGGCTATTCGGACCGGGCGAGCTGCGAGAATGCCATCGGCAAGGGCGCGATGTGCTTCGTCAACCCGTACGTCGTGCTGAACACCAGGCGGCCGACGCCAGTGTCCCGTCGCCCTGAGGCGATCGCGTAGCAGCCTTCGAAGAGCGACGGCGCCTGATCGGCTTTAGCCGATCTGGACACCAATATATTGTTGAAATCAGCAAGCCGATTTTGGGTGGCGCCTGCGCCGCATCCTTCAAGGCCTCCCCGATCAAGTCGGGGGAGACAGCTCGGGATGACGATCAGGCCTAGGTATTCATCGAGTCGAAGAACTCGGAGTTGTTCTTCGTATTGCGCAGCTTGTCCAGCAGGAAGTCGATGGCATCCATCGTGCCCATTGGGTTGAGGATGCGGCGCAGCACGTACATCTTCTTGAGCTGATCGGGCGGCACCAGGAGTTCCTCCTTGCGGGTGCCCGAGCGGGTGATGTCCATCGCCGGGAAGGTGCGCTTGTCGGCCACCTTGCGGTCGAGGATCAATTCCGAGTTACCCGTGCCCTTGAATTCTTCGAAGATCACCTCGTCCATGCGGCTGCCGGTATCGATCAGCGCCGTGGCGATAATGGTCAGCGAGCCGCCCTCTTCGATGTTGCGCGCGGCGCCGAAGAAGCGCTTCGGCCGCTGTAGTGCGTTGGCGTCGACGCCGCCGGTCAGCACCTTGCCCGACGAGGGCACCACGGTGTTGTAGGCGCGGCCGAGCCGCGTGATCGAATCGAGCAGGATGACGACGTCACGGCCATGCTCGACCAGGCGTTTGGCCTTCTCGATCACCATCTCGGCGACCTGGACGTGGCGCACCGCCGGTTCGTCGAAGGTCGAGGAAACGACCTCGCCTTTCACCGAGCGCTGCATGTCGGTGACTTCCTCCGGCCGCTCGTCGATCAACAGCACGATGAGGTAGCATTCCGGATGATTGTGCGTGATCGAGTGGGCGATGTTCTGCAACAGCACCGTCTTGCCGGTGCGCGGCGGCGACACGATCAGGGCGCGCTGGCCCTTGCCGACCGGCGCCACGATGTCGATGACGCGCGCTGAGAGATCCTTCTTGGTCGGATCCTCGAATTCCATCTTCAGCCACTCGTCCGGATAGAGCGGCGTCAGGTTGTCGAAATTGACCTTGTGGCGCGCTTTCTCGGGGTCCTCGAAATTGAGCGAGTTGACCTTGAGCAGCGCGAAATAGCGTTCGCCCTCCTTCGGGCTTCGGATATGACCGTCGATGGTATCGCCGGTGCGAAGCCCAAAGCGGCGTATCTGCGAGGGCGACACGTAAATGTCGTCCGGGCCCGGCAGATAATTCGCTTCCGGCGATCGCAAAAAGCCGAAGCCGTCGGGCAGCACCTCAACCACACCCTCGCCGACAATGTCGGTTTCGCGCGCGGAGAGCTGCTTGAGGATGCCGAACATCAGCTCCTGTTTGCGCATCGTGGAGGCGTTCTCGACTTCGAGCTCCTCGGCAAACGAGACAAGCTCGGCCGGAGTCTTGGCCTTTAGTTCTTGGAGTTTCATTTCCCGCATAAAGAGACCTATGGAAATTGCGCCAGCGGCGGTATTGGGTCGCGGCGTCGCTGACGGGAAGGGTCGCAGGTCGTGGTTGCGGGAAGCTTGGCCCCGTAACCCGATGCATCAATCGGCTCCAGTCCACTGGAGCCAGGACTTAAACTGCATCCGCCTACGTTCGGTGGGATGACGCAAAGATAGGAAAAGACCGCCCTACAGGCAAGAGCCGAGACTGATTTTGCACTGGCAACGCGCGGCCGTCAGAACGGTTTCACCACCGCGAGGATCACGATGCCGATCATCAGGATTGTAGGTACCTCGTTGATTATTCGATAGAATTTCTGGGAATGCTGGTTCGAATTGGCGGCGAAAGCCTTAACCCAACGGGCAAATAAACCGTGGATGGCCGATACCAATAGTACCAGCACCAATTTGGCCTGCAGCCACCCATAGGCGAACCAGCCGTAGTGAGAATCAGGGCCCGCCCAAGCGAGCGTCAAGCCGAGGATCCAGGTTGCAATCATCGCCGGATTGATGATCGCGCGCAGCAGACGGCGCTCCATGACCTTGAAGGTTTCTGACTGCACCGAGCCCTTTTCCGCCGCACAATGATAGACGAACAATCGCGGCAGATAGAGCATTCCCGCCATCCATGCGATGACAGCGATGATGTGGAAGGCCTTCAGCCAGGGATAGATTACCGCCATCCAGGTTGAATCTCCCGTCGCGCAATGCCTTAGCCGCGCCCGGCCGCACCGCGAACGCGCGCAACCAACCGCTCCACATGCGCGATCGGCGTATCCGGTAGCACGCCATGGCCGAGATTGAAGACGAACGGGCCGCCGGTAAAGGCTTCGAGGATTGCATCAACTGACCGATCGAGCGTGTCGCCGCCAACAAGCAGCGCCAGCGGATCGAGATTGCCCTGAATTGTACACCGGCTCTGCACCTGCTCGCGCGCAAAGGTCAGCTCAACCATCCAATCGAGCCCGATCGCATCGACAGCAACCGCCGCGAGATACTTGCCCAGCCTGGTTCCGGCGCCTCGCGGGAAACCGATGATCTTCGCGCCCGGAACTTTGTCCCGCACCTTTGCGACAATCCGTGCCGCCGGTTCGACGCACCACCGTCCGAATTCGTCATCGGGCAGCACTCCGGCCCAAGTGTCGAAAATCTGCACGGCATCGGCGCCGGCTTCGAATTGGCGGACCAGATAAGCCGAAGAGGCTTCGACAAGCCGATCAATCAGCTCCGCAAAAGCCTGCGGATGACGATAAGCAAAGACTCGAGCCGGAATCTGGTCTGCGGTTCCACGGCCCGCAATCATGTATGTCGCCAAGGTCCATGGTGCGCCACAAAAGCCAAGTAAGGCTACCGCGGCCGGCAACTGCGATTTCACCCGTGCAATCGTTTCATAAACCGGTCCGAGTGCACCGTGATCGATCACCGGCCGCAGCCGCCCCAGCGCCTCGGGCTCGGACAGCGGATCGAGCCGCGGTCCTTCTCCCGCTTCAAATCCGACACGCTGACCGAGCGCATGCGGCACCACCAGAATATCGGAAAATAAGATTGCAGCGTCGAAACCGAAGCGCCGGATCGGCTGCAGCGTCACCTCGGTGGCCAGCTGTGGATTGAAGCATAGACCGAGGAAACTTTCGGCCGTTTCGCGAATTTTCCGATACTCGGGCAAGTACCGGCCAGCCTGCCGCATCAGCCAGATTGGTGGAACGGAGAGGATTTTGCCTGCCAGCGCACGCAGCAGCGGTTTGTCGGTATCAGTCTTCAGCACACTGTCATCCTAATTCAAATCATATCTAAAGAGAGTCTGTTGTAGTGATTGGACCGTTGATTAGACTCATACCTCCATCTTCACACTACATACACGCCTGCTCCACATATTCCCGTAAATCACAGGCGATCCATGTGCGAGATATGGAGTGAGTTAGGGGCTTGTTATCGATGTTTCGGCAAAGCCCGTCCCAGGCGATTCACAATCCACAACAGTTCGAAGCATCACCCCTTTCCCTGTCCCGCGCGGCACTCGTGTGGATGACCTTTCGGCCCTGACCGTCGGGGTGCTTGCCTAACCGACCAAGCCGTGGCCTTCTCCCCACTTATCGACAGCTTGTCAGACCAGCCCTAAGGATTGCCGGCTCCAAAGATCGCTGGCTCTAAAGATCGCTCATGGCGCATACGGCGGGTTATTTCCATCTGCATCTGATCTCCGACGCGACCGGTGAGACCCTGATTACGGTTGCACGGGCGGCCGCGGCCCAATACGCCAGAGTCATGCCGGTCGAGCATATGCACCCGCTGGTCCGCACACAGAAGCAGCTCGACCGGGTACTGGGTGAAATCGAGGAATCGCCGGGGATTGTGCTCTACACGTTGCTTGAGGAGGGCCTGGTGGCGCGGCTGGAAGGCAAGTGCCGTGAACTCGGGCTGCCCTGCCTGTCAATTCTTGGTCCGGTGCTGCATCTGTTCCAGGCTTATCTCGGGGCGGAAACCACCCACAAGGTCGGCGCCCAGCACACGCTGAACGCAGAGTATTTTCGCCGTATCGACGCGCTCAACTACACCATGCTGCACGATGACGGTCAGCAAACCGACGATCTGGAAGAAGCCGATGTGATCCTGGTTGGAGTATCGCGGACCTCGAAGACACCGACTTCGATTTATCTGGCCAATCGCGGCGTCAAGACCGCAAATGTGCCGCTGGTGCCCGGCGTTCCGCTGCCGCCGGCGGTCGAACAATTAGAGCGTCCATTGATTGTTGGGCTGTTTGCCACACCTGAGCGCATCGTTCAGATCCGGCAGAATCGCTTGCTAGGCCTCAAGGCCCACCGCGATGACGATCAGTACATCGACCGCGCCGCGGTTGCGGAAGAAATTGCCGCGTCACGGCGGCTGTGCGCCAAGCATAATTGGCCGTTGATCGACGTAACGCGGCGTTCCATCGAAGAGACGGCAGCGGCCGTGCTCGCGCACCTTGGCGAGCGGCGCCGGCGCAAGGCCTCGTGAGCGATGGCACTTTGGCGCGCGGTCACTCCGCTTGTGCTTGCGTCAAGGAGCAACATACGACGCGCCCTGCTCACCGCGGCGGGCGTCGCGGTTGAGACTGCGCCGTCGGATGTCGATGAGCGTGCGGTCGAAGCCGCCGCGCCGTCGCTTTCGCCCGCGGCAGCGGCTGGACTCTTGGCGCGTGCCAAAGCGACAGCAATCGCGCGGCATTACCCCGGACGCCTGGTGCTCGGCGCCGATCAAGTCTTGGCGCTTGACGGCAAGCGCTTCACCAAGCCGGCCGATCTCTCCGCCGCACGCGCCCAGCTTCATGCGCTTGCCGGGCGCAGCCACCAACTGCATTCGGCTATTGCCTTTGTCCAAGATGAAACGGTGCTGCTCGAGCACGTCAGTACGGCCAGCTTGACCATGCGCGCCTTTTCGGACGAATTCCTCGAGCTTTATCTCGAGGCCGCCGGTGTCGCTGTTACCGAAAGCGTCGGCGCCTATCAGCTCGAAGGCCTCGGTGTCCAACTGTTTGACCGCGTGGAAGGCGATTATTTCACTGTTCTCGGCCTGCCGCTGCTTGTGGCTATGGATTTTCTGCGTCGACGCGGGTGCTTGCTGCAATGAGTGCGGAAAAGAACGATGCGCGGCCATTTGTGCTTTGCCTGACCGGTTCGCTGGGCATGGGTAAGACGACGGCTGCGCGATATTTTGCCGAAGCCGGCGTTCCGGTGCACGATTCCGACGCGGTCGTGCACGCGCTGTACGAAGGTAAAGCTGTCTCTGCCATCGAACAGGCGTTCCCCGGCTCGACCTCTGCGGGCAAGGTCGATCGAGCCAAGCTTGCCACCATGGTACTCAACGATCCGGCGGCGCTCGCGCGTCTAGAGGCCATCGTGCACCCGCTGGTCAGCGAATCCACCGACGAGTTCCTTGCCGACGCGAAGGCCAAGGGTGTGCCGGTCGTTGTTCTCGATGTTCCGCTCCTGTTCGAAACTGACACGCATCGGCGCTGTGACGCGGTCGTCGTGGTGTCGGCGCCATCCGAAGTTCAGCGCCAACGTGTCATGGAGCGGCCAGGCATGACCGAGGAAAAATTTACAGCGATCCTCGCCAAGCAGCTGCCGGACATGGAAAAGCGCCGTCGCGCGGATTTCATCGTGGATAGTTCCAAGGATTTCGATCACGCCCGCGCGCAGGTGCGCGACATTTTGGGCGCGGTTGCTAAAATGACGGGCCGCTGATTTGCGAGTTCCTGCGCCCGCGATGCAGCGGAGATCGGCGGCTTGGAGCCACAAGTGCGCGAAATTGTGCTCGATACAGAGACCACGGGTCTCGATCCTCTCAACGGCGATCGGCTGGTGGAGATCGGCTGTATCGAGCTGGTCAACCGCATTCCGTCCGGTCAGACGTTTCACGCTTATCTCAATCCGCAGCGCGGCATGCCGGCCGAGGCTTTCGCGGTCCACGGGCTGAGCGAAGAATTCCTCAAAGACAAGCCGCTATTCGCGACAGTGGCCGACGAACTGCTTGGTTTCTTGGGCGACGCTCCGCTCGTCATCCACAATGCCGGGTTCGATATTGGCTTCCTCAATGCCGAGCTTGAGCGCGCCAGCCGGCCGCTGATCGGGCGCGAGCGGCTGATCGACACGCTCCTGATTGCGCGCCGCAAGCACGCCGGCGCATCGAACCGGCTGGACGACCTGTGTGTCCGCTACTCGATCGACCATTCCCGCCGCACCAAGCATGGCGCGCTGCTCGATGCTGAGTTGCTGGCGGAGGTTTACGTCGAGCTGATCGGGGCGCGGCAGGCGCAACTCGTCCTGTCGCAAACGACGTCGCCAGCTCTCGCGCCCGGCCTAACGATCTGCATCCGCGAGCGCCCGGCGCCGCTTGAGCCGCGTGTCTCGGCGGCCGAACGCGAAGCGCACCGCCAGTTCATCGCCACCCTCGGCGAAGCCGCAGTCTGGCGGGACTACGTTAGCTTGGATTGATCGGCTCGGCCGGCGGCGTCTGTGCGGCCGCAACACGCTGCCGATAAAGTCCGACGAAATCGATCGGATTGAGCAGCAATTGGAAGCCGCCGTTGCGCACCGTGCTGGCGATGATTTCGCGCGCAAACGGAAACAACAGGCGGGGACACTCGATCATGACAAATGGTTGCAGGGTATCGGCTGGCACGTTCATGACGCGGAAGACGCCGGCAAAAACCAGTTCGAACCCGTAGAGCAGCAAGCCCTGCGATTCGGATTTTCCCTCCAGCCTCAACGTCACCTCAAAGTCCGACTCGGACATCGGGGTGGCATCGACGTTGACCTGCACGTTGACGGTCGGCTGCTGCGTGCTCGGGGCGAGCGAGCGCGGGGCGTTCGGATTTTCGAACGAAAAATCCTTCACATACTGGGCGAGCACAAAAACCTGCGGCATTGCCGCCTGGGGCTGGGGCCCGCCGTTCGTCATAGACATGCGCGTCTCCGGCCCGCGACCCTGCGGGTGTCGCGGCTTCGCTAACACAGCGGAAAGCGGCGAACAATGGAGGCGATGCCGCTCGCCAGCGGCCCCGCTCGGGGCGGCTCACCACGCCCGAATGGTGCGATCATGCCCAAACTATCGCCATTAGGCGGCGATGTTTGCCAAAAGTCGCGGAGATCACGCGAATTCGACCATAATCGGTAAGGATGCTGTCTTCACAACATTGGACTGACGCGCTCAATCGTTTAGAGTCAGGGCCGGCAGCCACGATCACACCAGCAGCCACTGGAGGGTTTCCCGGGCGTGCTTACATTGACCGGGGAATCTGGCTTCCTGTTCCGGTTCTGCTTGGTCGGACCGCCTTTGGGGAAGCCTTAAGCTTCTCGCGCAACGCCGAAAGATTTTGAGACGTGTTCGAAGATAACATCTACACCATTATCTTCTTGGCGCTTGCGGTGTTCATTTTCCTGCGGCTGCGCAGCGTTTTGGGCCGCCGCACCGGACGGGAACGGCCGCCCTACGATCCCTATTCGGCGCGAGACGCCGTTCGCAGTCCGGCAAGCGACAAGGTGGTGACGCTGCCGGCCCGCACTGCCGAAGTCGCGCCGCGGCCGCCGGAAGTTCCGGCCGCCCCGGGAGAGCGCTGGAAAGACATCGCCGAAACCGGCTCCGCTGTCGCCTCCGGGCTTGATGCCATCGCGGCCGCCGATTTGGGGTTTGACGCCAAGCATTTCATCACCGGCGCGCGTGCCGCTTACGAAATGGTCGTCACTGCCTTCGCGGCCGGTGATCGCCGGCAGTTGCGGGGGCTGTTGTCGCGCGAGGTCTTTGACGGTTTCGACGCCCATATCAGCGAGCGTGAGTTGCGTGGCGAGACGCTTGAGACCAAATTCATTTCCATCGATTCGTCGGCGATAACCGCCGCCGAACTGCGCAACCGGACGGCGCAGATTACGGTGCGTTTTGTTTCCAAGCTCGTCTCGGCGACCCGCGACCGATCTGGCGCCGTCATCGACGGCAATTCCGAGAAGGTCACCGACGTCACCGACGTATGGACCTTTGCGCGCGATGTATCGTCGCGCGATCCAAACTGGAAAGTGGTCGCGACCGAAACCGGGCAATGATGCCGATGACGCCGCGTTGTTCGATGTTCGGCGCCTTAACGCTTTTTCTGGGATTTGTTGCCGGCGTTGGCATCGCCTGCGGGCAGACCGCCACACCGCTGGTGTTCCCAGGCGCGCAGTATGAGCCGGTGCAATGGGCCGATCTCGATGGCTGGGCCGACGACGATCACGCCGCGGCATTTGCCACCTTTCTCGACAGCTGTACCGCACTGACCGGCAAGCGCCAGTCTCCGAGCGGGATGACGGAAATCACGGCCGCGCTGCGCGACGTGTGCGAACGTGCCCAGGCGGCTATTCCGCTTAACGACGAGGGCGCGCGAAAGTTTTTCGAGCAGAATTTCCGCCCGCTGCAGATTTCGAAACTCAACGAATCCGACGGATTTCTCACCGGCTATTACGAGCCCATCATTGATGGCTCGCGCGTGCCGACAGGCGAGTTCCATGCGCCGCTCTACCGCCGGCCGCCCAACCTTGTGGCGTCCGGCTGGCGCAAGCTTGGCGATGCTTTTCCATCGAAGGCCGTGAAAGTCGGCCGCCGCGTCGGGCGCCGTAAAATCGTGCCCTATTACACTCGCGGGCAGATCGAAGATGGCGCGCTCGATGGCTGGCATCTGGAGATCTGTTATCTGCGCAGCGAACTCGACGTCCTGTACGCGCAGATCCAAGGTTCGGCGCGTATCAGGCTGGAGGACGGCTCTATTCTGCGCGTGAACTACGACTCCCATAATGGCTGGCCCTATACGCCGATCGGCCGCGTTCTGATCGATCGCGGCTATCTGACCAGGGACCAGGTGTCGATGCAGAGCATTCGTCGATGGATGGAGTCCCATCCCGACGAAGCCAAGGACGTTCTCCGCCAGAACAAGTCCTACGTTTTCTTCCGCGTCACCGGCCTTTCGAACGAGGACGAAGCCGTCGGCGCTGAGGGAGTGCCGCTCGTGCCCGGCCGTTCCATCGCCGTCGATCGGGCGCTGAATACCTACGGCACGCCGTTCTTCATCGACGCCAATTTGCCGATTGCCAACGACAGGGCGACCACGGAATTTCGCCGCCTGGTCGTCGCGCAGGATACCGGATCGGCCATCGTCGGGCCGGCGCGCGCCGACATCTATTTCGGTGCCGGGGATGAGGCCGCGCGCATGGCCGGCCGCATCAAGAATTCGGGCCGTTTCTACATGCTGCTGCCGCGGGCGCTCGATCCGGTCGAGGCTGGGCGTGATACGCCGCTGCCGCTGGAGCCGACAAAGGCGACGGACTCGGCCGGTCTCACTGTTGGCGGCTCGGAAGCCCCGCCGGCAGCGGAAGACCCGTCACCGGATGAGAAACCCGACGCTGCGGCCGATCCGGCGCAGGCGCCGGGTCGCGCGCAGACGAAGCCGCACAGTCCGTAAGGCCTGCGATGAGCCGCCGCCGGCAATTGAGCGACGAAGAGCAGGCGTTATGGAGCGGTTTCGCTCGCTCCATCACTCCGCTGCGTCCCGCCAAGAACTCGGGCAAGGCAGCGATGGGCGACACCCGGCCCGCCCGCAAGCCCGGTAAACCTTCCGAACTCAAGCTTCAACCGCAGCCGGCGGCGAAAGCGCCGCCGCTGGCTCCATTGGGCCGGCGGCTCAAGCAGCGCGTTGCGCGCGGTCGCGAGCCGATCGACGCCCGCATCGATTTGCACGGCATGACGCAAGCACAAGCGCACGCGGCTCTGCTTGTCTTCCTGCAGCGTTCCCAGGCTGACGGAGCCAAGGTGGCCCTGATCGTTACCGGCAAGGGCTCGAGGGGAGGCGAGCGCGATCCCACGGCCGTTCGAGGCGTGCTCAAGCGCCAAGTGCCGATCTGGCTTTCCTTGCCCGAATTCCGCGCGTTTGTCGTCGGATTCGAAGACGCGCATATTGGGCACGGCGGCGAAGGCGCGCTCTACGTGCGCTTGCGTCGGCCGCGGTAGGCCCCGAGCGTTAAGGTTAATTCTCGGATCGCCACACGATTTACAAGCAATCGCCCGTTTCATCTGCGACAAAAGCCCTGCCGAATGGTGCGCGCGGGGAGGGCGTTCATGTCTGATGCGGTCATCACGCCACCGAAAGTCGAGCCGCAGCGCAGCCAATCAACTGACCGAGTTGTGTTCGCGCAGGTCGAGAAGTGGCTCGCTGTAATCCGGGAAATCAGCCGCGAGCAGGCAAAGCGCTAGTCAAGCTTGATCCCCACGGATTTGACGACACCTGCCCATTTCGCAGTGTCGGCCGCGAGATATTTCTTCAGCTCTTCGGGTGTTGAACCGACAGTCTCGTAGGCGCCGCGGGAGAATTTCTCCTTCAGCGCGGGATCACCGACGGCTTTGACGACAGCGGCGTGCAGCTTGCTAATGATGTTCGGCGGCGTCTTGGCCGGCGCAAACACGCCTTGCCACGACAGCACGTCGTAGCTTGGCACGGTTTCCTTTATCGTCGGCACGTCCGGCGCCGACGCGGACCTCTTCCTGCCCGTGGAGGCGAGAACGCGGACCTTTCCGGCGCGTGAAAAGTTCAAAAGCTCGCCGCTACCGAAATAGCACTGGATGCGGTTGGGTATCAGGTCGATGAAGGCCGGCGCGGCGCCGTGATAAGGCGCGTGCGTCATCTTTATGTCGGCCAACTCCAGGAAATACATTTCGGCAAGGTACGGTCCGCTGCCGGTACCCGGAGAGCCCATAATGAGCTTGCCGGGCTGCGATTTTGCGTCGGCGATAAATTCCTTGACGGACTTGGCCGGAAACGAGTTCGGCACAAACATGAAGAACGGAAATTCGGAGACCAGCGAAACCGGAGCCAGACTTTCCGTCGGGCTGTAATCGAGCGCGCGGTAAAGCGCTCCGTTCGATGCCAGCGAGGAGGTACCGTAGAGAATCGTGTAACCGTCGGGATCAGAGTGTGCAACGTAGCCGTTGCCGAGATTTGTCCCAGCGCCGCCCTTGTTCTCGACGACGACCTTCTGCCCCAGGGCCTCCGACATTCCCTCGGCGACGAGCCGGCCGTTGGCATCGGTCGGACCTCCGGCTGCGACCGGCACGATCATATGGATCGGCCGCTGCGGCCAGCTCGCGGCCCGTGCCGTAGTGGTGAGAATCGCCGGCGCGGCAACCGAGGCGGTTGACAACGCGACAAAGTGGCGACGAGTGATCATGGCCGCACCTCCCTGCAATATTTTCAGGGAGTTTAGCTTCTTGCCCGCACTGGTGCTACACGGCGGAGTGCGTCATGCTGCCCTGGGCCGGCTGTACACGCCTCGCACGTCCGACGTGCAATCCGCTGCTCACAAGATAAACCGGCTGAGATCGGCGTTCTTGGCCAGATCGCCGATGTGCTTGTGCACGTAGGCGGCGTCAATCGTCACCGTCTCCCCGTGGCGATCCGAGGCCGCGAACGACACCTCGTCGAGCACCCGTTCCATGACCGTTTGCAGGCGCCGCGCGCCGATATTCTCCACGCTCGAATTGACCGCCACTGCGACATCGGCAACCGCGTCGATGGCGTCTTCTGAGAACTCCAGGGTGACGCCTTCCGTCGCCATGAGCGCGATGTATTGCTTGATCAGCGAAGCTTCCGGCTCGGTCAGGATGCGGCGCAAATCGTCGCGCGTCAGCGGCTTGAGCTCAACGCGTATGGGCAGGCGGCCCTGCAGTTCCGGCAGCAGGTCCGACGGCTTGGAAATGTGGAATGCGCCAGACGCGATAAACAGAATGTGGTCGGTTTTGACCGAGCCGTGCTTGGTCGCGACAGTGGTGCCCTCGATCAGCGGCAACAGATCGCGCTGCACGCCTTCGCGCGACACGTCGGCGCCGATGCGCCCGTCGCGTGCGCAAATCTTGTCGATTTCGTCCAGGAAGACGATGCCGTTCTGCTCCACGACCTTGATGGCTTCCTGCGTCAACTGATCGGTGTCGAGGAGCTTGTCGGATTCCTCGTTGAGCAGGATGTCGTAGGAATCGTGCACACTAACGCGGCGCGCCTTGGTACGGCTGCCGCCGAGCTTGCCAAAAATATCGCCGATCGAGATCGCGCCCATCTGCGCGCCCGGCATTCCGGGAATATCGAACAACGGCATTCCGCTGCCGCCTGACTGCACTTCGATCTCGATTTCCTTGTCGTTGAGTTCGCCGGCGCGCAACTTCTTGCGGAACGCCTCCTTGGTTGCTGGGCTGGCGCCGGGTCCGACCAGCGCATCGAGCACGCGCGCTTCGGCCGCTTGCTCGGCTTTGGCCTGAACGTCCTTGCGTTTGCGCTCGCGTGTTTGCGTGATCGCGATTTCGACGAGGTCGCGCACAATCTGCTCGACGTCGCGGCCCACGTAGCCTACCTCGGTGAATTTGGTTGCTTCAATCTTGAGGAACGGCGCGCCCGCGAGCCTGGCAAGGCGCCGGGAAATCTCGGTCTTGCCGACGCCGGTCGGTCCGATCATCAGAATGTTTTTCGGCAACACCTCGTCGCGCAGCCGCTCGTCGAGCTGCAGCCGTCGCCAGCGGTTGCGCAGCGCGATCGCCACCGCGCGCTTGGCATCGCCCTGGCCGACAATGAAGCGGTCAAGTTCGGAAACGATTTCGCGGGGAGAAAACTCGCTCATGCGTCACGCACCATAAAGAGTGCCGGCCCGTCGCACGTGTCGATCAGGCGCTGCCGTTGAAAGCCTGCCTTTTCATACGCTCGAATGGCCCGGATATTGTTCGGGTCGGGGTCGGTCACGACCCGCGGCGCCCCGTTCTGTAAAAGGTCGTCAACGAAGGCGCGGATAAAGGCGGAACCATGTCCCCGCGCGATCATGGCTCCTTCGCCGATGAACTGATCGATGCCGCGCGCTCCGCGCGGCATTGATCCAAAGCCGCCTTCCGGCCACGCCGTCGGATCGTAACATTGCAGATAGGCGAACGAGCGGTTGTCTGCCGTTACGATGAATTGCTCCATTGCCGGATGATCGAGATCGCCGGTGATGAGCGCGAATTGCTCTTCGGGATCACCCCACCATGCCGCGACATGCGGCTGCGCGAGCCAATCGCCGATCATGGGCAGGTCGCCGGCGGTCATCGCCCTGAAAGCATAAGCAAGTGCCGCCATGTTCAGGCGCCTTGCAACGTTTCGACCGTGACGTTCCGGTTGGTGTAAACGCAGATGTCGGCGGCGATATCGAGCGAGCGGCGCACAATTGCTTCGGCATCGAGTGGACCGTCAAGCAGCGCACGCGCGGCGGCCAACGCGTAGTTGCCGCCGGAACCAATGCCGGCGATGCCGGCCTCCGGCTCGAGTACGTCGCCGGTGCCGGTGAGCACGAGCGAAACGTCCTTGTCGGCCACGATCATCATCGCTTCGAGCCGGCGCAGGTAGCGATCGGTGCGCCAGTCCTTGGCGAGTTCCACGGCGGCGCGGGTAAGCTGGCCGGGATACTGCTCGAGCTTCGCCTCCAGCCGTTCGAACAGCGTGAAGGCGTCGGCCGTGGCGCCCGCAAAGCCGCCGATCACGTCGCCCTTGCCGAGCCGGCGAACCTTTTTGGCATTGGCTTTGACGATTGTTTGGCCGATTGAGACCTGACCATCGCCGCCCACAGCCACCGCGCCGGCCTTGCGGACGGTCAGAATGGTGGTGCCGTGCCAGAGCGGACTTGCAGGGTTGGAATCGCTAGATTGCATGGATCGGATGGCCCTGAATTCAAAGCCATCATTTAGGATTTGGTTATCGGCAATGCAAATGTGCAGCGCCGTTAAGCGCTCCATCGGGCCGCAATAGCGCGACGGGAAAAGCCCTGATAAAAGGCGCGCAGCTTTGAGCCCTGGAGCACGATATGCGCAAGGCCTCCGTCAAGCGCGTCACCAAGGAAACCGACGTTGAGGTTGCGGTCGATCTCGACGGCACCGGCGCCTCGTCGATTGCGACCGGCATCGGCTTCCTCGATCATATGCTCGATCTTCTCGCGCGACATTCGCGGATCGATCTCAACGTCAAGGCCAAGGGCGACCTGCATGTCGATCATCACCATACGACCGAGGACGTAGGGATCGCGCTCGGCCAGGCGCTCAAGCAGGCGCTCGGCGACATGAAGGGGATAACGCGTTACGCAGACGTCCATCTGCCCATGGATGAGACGCTGACGCGCGTGGCGATCGATATTTCGGGCCGGCCTTTTCTCGTCTTCAAGGTCGACTTCGTGCGTGCCAAGATCGGCACGTTCGATACCGCGCTGGTGCAGGAATGGTTTCAGGCCTTTGCGGTGAACACCGCGGTGACGCTGCACGTGGCGACGCTCTATGGCAGCAACGACCATCACATTGCCGAATTGTGTTTCAAGGGACTGGCGCGGGCGTTGCGTACAGCGATTGCCATCGATCCCCGTGCCGCGAACGAGGTGCCATCGACCAAGGGTACGCTCGGAGGCTAGCTCATTCGCTGCCGTCCACGCGCCAAACGGGCCGGCACATGGCCGGTTCGATGCCTATATTGGAAGCCGCGGATGATTGGATGCCGTCTTGCGGGCACCACGGTGAGAGAAAGACAGCTCCCCAGATAGCTGAAAGACCGAAATGGCCATTTACACTGTCCACCAACCGCTGATCGATCATGGCAACCTGTTGCCGGATGCCGAGCGGATCGTGTTCGTGCGCGACGGCTTTTCGTTCTGGGCCTTCCTTATTGCTCCGGTATGGATGCTGTGGCATCGGATGTGGCTGGTCTTGCTGGGCTATGTCATTGTCCTGGCGGCGGCTGACGCAGCCCTGTCGGTGCTCGGGGCGTCGTCTATCGCGTTTTCCGTGATCGGGTTGTTCATTTCGCTTCTGGTCGGCCTCGAAGCCAGCACGTTTCGCCGCTTCAGCCTGCGCCGCCGGGGATTTCGCAATGTAGGCATCGTCAGCGGCGTCGATCGCGAGGACGCCGAGCGGCGTTTCTTCGCGACTTGGCTGACCGAACCTCGGTCCGGCGGTGCCGCCGGAGCGCGGCCCGCCGCGCCGCCTTCGATTCCAGCCGCCCATGCGACGGCGCACAGCCCGCATACCCCCGACGTGATCGGTCTGTTTCCTCAACCGGGGGCGCAGCGGTGAGCGTCGCCATCGTCGATTACGGCTCCGGCAATCTGCATTCGGCAGCCAAGGCGTTCGAGCGCGCGGCCCAGGAGCTGGGCCGCGGCCAGGAGATTGTCGTGACCCGCGATCCGGCCGTGGTCGCAAGCGCGGATCGCGTCGTGCTGCCGGGCGTCGGGGCGTTCGCGGATTGCCGCCGCGGGCTGGATGCCGTCGACGGGATGGTGCCGGCGCTCGAAGAGGCTGTGCGCCGCAAGGGCCGGCCATTCTTCGGCATCTGCGTCGGCATGCAGCTTTTGGCCGAGCGCGGGCGTGAATATGAGATTACCGACGGCCTCGGCTGGATTGCCGGCGAAGTCGATCGCATCGTGCCGAATGATGCTTCGCTGAAAATTCCGCACATGGGCTGGAACACGCTCAACGTGGTGCGCATGCATCCGCTGCTCGAAGGCCTGCCGCTGGGGCCAGACGGGCGGCACGCCTATTTCGTGCACTCCTATCAGCTCAATCCTTCGAACCGCGCCGACCTCGTCGCCGAGGCCGAATACGGCGGTGCGGTTACGGCGATCGTCGCGCGCGCTAATGTTTTCGGGACGCAATTTCATCCCGAGAAGAGCCAGCGGTTCGGTCTCGCGCTGATTGCAAACTTTTTGAAGTGGACGCCGTGATTCTGTTCCCCGCCATCGATCTGAAAAACGGTGAGGCGGTGCGCCTGCAGCAAGGCGACATGGCGCGTGCCACGGTGTTCAACCGCGATCCAGCCGCGCAGGCAAAAGCATTCGAGCGGCAGGGCTTCGAATATCTTCACCTTGTCGATCTCGACGGTGCCTTTGCGGGCAAACCTATCAATGCCGCTGCAGTCGAACGCATTCTGGCAGCCGTGCGGATTCCGGTGCAACTTGGTGGCGGCATCCGCGATCGCGCCACCATCGAGACTTGGTTCGGCAAAGGCATGGCGCGCGTCATCATCGGCACCGCCGCGGTGCGCAATCCCTTGCTGGTCAAGGAGGCGGCCAGCGCCTTTCCGGGCCGTGTTGCGGTCGGGCTCGATGCACGGGATGGCAAGGTCGCCGTCGAAGGCTGGGCGGAGACGTCGGAGCTTAGCGCGCTTGAAATTGCCAAGCGCTTCGAGGACGCCGGCGTTGCCGCGATAATCTATACCGATGTGGCGCGCGATGGGATGCTGAAGGGGTTGAATCTGGATGCGACGATAGCGTTGGCTGACGGCGTCTCCATTCCGGTCATCGCTTCTGGAGGGCTCGCCTCGATCGAGGATATCCGCGCGCTATTGGCACCGCGGTCGCACAAGCTCGCCGGCGCCATCGCGGGCCGCGCCTTGTACGACGGCAGGCTTGATGCGGCCGCGGCGCTCCAATTGATCGCTATGGCGCGGGCGGCCTGAGCGATGTTCAAGGTCCGCGTCATTCCGTGCCTGGACGTGAAAGACGGTCGCGTGGTCAAGGGCATCAACTTCGTCAATCTGCGCGATGCCGGCGATCCGGTCGAGTCGGCGATCGCCTATGACCAGGCCGGCGCCGACGAGCTGACTTTTTTGGACATCACGGCGAGCCATGAAAATCGCGGTATCATGCTTGACGTGGTGCGGCGCACGGCGGAAGCCTGCTTCATGCCGCTCACGGTCGGCGGCGGTGTGCGCACCATTGAGGACATTCGCGCGTTGCTCACCTCAGGCGCCGACAAGGTGTCGATCAACACCGCCGCAGTGGCGCGGCGGGGCTTCGTCAAGGAAGCGGCGGAAAAATTCGGCGACCAGTGCATCGTGGTGGCGATCGATGCCAAGAGGGTTTCTAAAGCGGGCGAGGCCGATCGCTGGGAGATTTTCACGCATGGCGGCCGCAACCCGACCGGCATCGACGCGCTCGCTTACGCGCGCGAGGTCGTAGCCCTCGGCGCCGGCGAAATCCTGCTGACATCGATGGATCGTGACGGCACCCGGCAGGGCTTTGATATCGCACTGACCCGCGCCATTGCCGATGGTGTTACCGTGCCGGTCATCGCCTCGGGCGGGGTTGGCAATCTCGACCATCTGGTCGAGGGCATTCGCGATGGTCACGCCAGCGCGGTGCTGGCGGCCTCGATCTTTCATTTCGGCGAATATTCGGTGCGCCAGGCCAAGGAGTACATGGCTCGCGCGGGCCTGCCGATGCGGCTCGATCCGTGATCCGGTTCTCCCGCGGAAGGCAGATGTGATAAGGAACGCGGATGGCGACGTTTACACTCTACGATCTGGAACAACGCGTACGGGACCGCGCCCAGGCGAGCGCGGATGTGTCCTACACGCGCAAGCTGCTCGACCGCGGCGTCGCTCAGTGCGCCAAGAAACTCGGCGAGGAGGCGGTAGAAGCGGCGATCGCTGCGATTGCCGAGGATCGCCAGCGCATGGTCGCGGAAGCCGCTGACGTGCTCTATCACCTGTTGGTCGTGCTCCACGCCCGGGGGATCACGCTCGACGAGGTTGACGCCGAGCTTGGCGCGCGCACGCGCCAGTCGGGCCTCGACGAGAAGGCTGCGCGCAAGGGCGGCTGAGGGTCATCCGCATGGAGCAACGCACCGAACCGGAGGTGTCGCCCTACCGCGTGTTCTCGCGCGCCGAGTGGGCCGGCCGGCGCGCCGACACCCCGATGACGCTGCAGCCGGGGGAAATCGCGCGGCTGCGCTCGATGCATGACCGACTCGATATCTCGGAGGTGGAGGAAATCTATCTGCCGCTGTCGCGGCTGTTGTCCCTTTATGTGGCAGCGACCCAAGGCCTGTTTCGCGCCCAGCAAGGCTTTCTCGGCACCGAGGACGCCAAGATGCCGTACATCATCGGCGTCGGCGGCTCGGTCGCGGTGGGCAAATCGACCACGGCGCGCGTCCTGCAGGCATTGCTGGCGCGCTGGCCCAACGTGCCCAAGGTTGATCTTCTGACCACCGACGGCTTCCTTCTCCCCAATGCGGTGCTTGAGCGCGAAGGCTTGATGGAGAAAAAGGGCTTCCCGGAGAGCTACGATCTGCCCGGGCTGTTGCATTTTCTGTCCGATATCAAGGCCGGCCGCCGGCCGGTGCGGGCACCCGTTTATTCGCATCTGGTCTACGACGTCATCCCCAACCAGTGGATCGAGATCGACCGGCCAGACATTCTCATCGTCGAGGGACTCAACGTGCTGCAGACGGGTCACCTGCCGAGGGATGGCAAGGCAATTCCGTTTGTCTCGGATTTCTTCGATTTTTCGATCTATCTCGACGCCGACGAGGACGTGTTGTTGTCGTGGTACGTCAATCGCTTTCTGACCTTGCGCGGTACCGCGTTCGCCGATCCCAAATCCTACTTCCACCGGTATGCCCGGTTATCGGATGCCCAAGCGATCGCCAAGGCGACCTCGATCTGGAATCGCATCAACCTCGTCAATTTGCGCGAAAATATCCTGCCGACGCGGCCGCGCGCCGACCTCATTCTGAAAAAGGGCGAGACTCACCAGGTCGAAGAAGTGACGCTGCGCCGGCTCTAAATCCTCACGCCGCAAGCGCCGCCTTGTTGGAGCCTGCCACGGCGGCGGCCAGCCGTTCGCGATCGAGCGGCTTGATCACAAATCCATCCATCCCGGCGGCAAGACAGGCATCGCGATCCTCAGCGGACGCATTGGCAGTGAGCGCGATGATCGGCGTGGCCGCGCCACCTTGCTCTGCCTCCAGCGCGCGAATGCGGCGCGTCGCCTCGAGCCCGTCCATGCCCGGCATATGCAGATCCATCAAAACGCGGTCGTAGGGTGCGCCGGCGGCGCGGGCGGCAAGCCAGCTCTCGATTGCACTGGCCCCGTCCGCCACCATGGTCGGACGATGACCGAGCCTGACCAGCAGCGCGCGCGCGAGCAGCGCGTTGATGTCGTTGTCCTCAACCACCAGAATCGACAAGCCGTTCCCCGGGGCGGCCTCGGTCATTGTGCCGGGAGTTTCGCCCACCGCGCCGGCATCGAAGCTGTCCTCGTCGGCAAAGCGCGCGACGAGCGAAACCGCGCGCACCGGCTTGATCAGATAGCCGGAAAAGCCCGCCTCTTTGAGTGCGGCGAGTTCAGAGCGCATCGCTGGCGTGACCAGTACGATGCGGCGTCGCACCGCTGCCGTCAGTTTCGCCACCGCCGCCGCCGCCGCCGTACCGAGCGCGTGGTCGACCAGCGCCGTGCTCCACGGCTGTTCCGGCAACACGGCAGCTGCCACTTTCTCATCGGGCACGATCCGGGTGCGTGCGCCCCAGCGCTGCAATCGCCGTGCGATCAAGGAGGCTTCGATCACCGCCGGAGCAACAATGAGGATATCCTCGGCATGAAGGTCGGGCACTGCAAGCGGCGGCTCGTCCGCATCGTGGGCTCGCGGCAGTGGAATGACGACATCGAAGCTCGAGCCTCCGCTGGGCGTGCTGTGCACGGCGATCGATCCGCCCATGCTTTCGATTATCCGCTTGGAAATGGTCAAGCCGAGACCGGTGCCGCCGAATTTCCGTGCCGCTCCTCCGTCCGCCTGTTCGAATTCAAGGAAAATGCGCGACTGATCCTCGGCGGAGATGCCGATGCCGGTATCGAGCACCGCAATCGCGATCGTGTCGGGCTCGCCGGTCGGCTCGACCACGATTGAAACGCCGCCGTGTTCGGTGAACTTGATGGCGTTGCCGGCAAGGTTGAACAGCACTTGGCGCAGCCGCGCGGCGTCGCCGACCACATGCACGGGCAGGCGTTCGTCGACGTAGCCGCAGATTTCCAGTCCCTTGGCCTGCGCGCGCGGTCCCAACAGTTCGACCGTCTCTTCGACCAGTGCGGCGATGGCAAACGGCTGTAACGCAAGATCGAGCCGCCCGGCTTCGATTTTGGAGAAATCGAGAATTTCGTCGATCAATGCCAGCAGGGTCTCGCCCGAAGCCTTCACAGCTTTCAGATATGCGGTCTGTTCCGCCGACAGCGGCGTATCGGTCAAGAGATCGGTCATCCCGAGAATGCCGTTGAGCGGCGTTCGAATCTCATGTGAGACCACGGCGAGAAACCGGGATTTTGCCCGGTTTGCCGTTTCAGCCTGATCGCGCGCCTCGCCGAGAGCGTGCTCTGCCGTGACCCGGTCGGTAACGTCGCGACCGACGCTCTGCGTTTCGTTTGCACCTTCGACGCGAACAGTGACCTCGCGCCAGGCGATCCACCGATCGCCCTCTGCAGAAGCGATCTTCTGGTCGTAAGCGCGCGTGCCGTCGGCGAGCAGCGCCGTGTCGCCGTGCTCCAGCACCGGCAGCGCAAATGCGGTTGCGAGCAGGCTACAGCGCTCGCGTCCCGCCAGCCTGCAAAACGCGTCGTTGACATAGGTGATCGCACCGTTGCAGTCGCGTCGCACGATCACGTCGTCTTGCGCCTCGAAAAAGCTGTTGGCGCGTTCTTCCGCCTCCCTGATTTCCCAATTGCGGTCGGCTGCTTCATCAAGTCGCGCCTCCAGCCCGCTCAGCTCGCGTTTCATTTGCCGGACCCGGGAAAGCAGGATGCCGATCGTGCCGCACGCGGCGCCGAACAGCGCCGAGACGCCGATGGCGAAGCTGTTCGGGTCATAATGCGCGCCTTGGCCCGTGGCGCCGGAGAGAAAGCCGAATGCAACGCCAAACGACATCGAGGCGATGGCGGCGGCGCGCACAATGAGCGATAACAATCGGCGGCTGAGGATAGCGGGCTTCCGCATGGTGGCGCGAGAGCGCATCGTCCGGTCCCCGCTGGCCCCCTTTATCGGAGGCGATTGCAGGCCATTGCTGCCTGTATTTCATTGATGAATAGCGCACCTTGGCCCATGAACCTTGCGCATCCCTTGCATCCGCCGGACGCGATTGGAGTGACGGTTGCTGATTTGTTAACATTGCGCCCGGGGGAGCGAATGGATATTTCGGCGGGGGAACTTGTGCCCGCGATACGTGGTGCGGCCGGAGGCTTCGAATGGACAAAATGGTGAATAGCAAGCGCTCGCGAGGGCGCCCGGCCCTGGAGTCAGTGCCGACAAAGCCGTCGCGGGCAGAGGCCGAAGCTGCGGTGCGCACGCTGATCCGCTGGGCCGGCGACGATCCGGACCGTGAGGGCCTGCTGGCGACGCCATCCCGGGTCGTGCGCGCCTATGAGGAATGGTTTGCGGGCTACAACGACGATCCGCGCGAATATCTCAAACGCACCTTCGAGGAGACCGGCGGCTACGACGAGGTGGTGGTGTTGCGCGACATCCGCTTCGAGTTCGTTTTGCGAGCATCATATCGCGCCGATCATCGGTCGCGTGCATATCGGTTATCTGCCGCGCAACCGCGTGGTCGGCATTTCCAAATTGGCGCGGCTGGTCGAAGTGTTTTCCCGGCGGCTGCAGATTCAGGAGAAGATGACCGCCGAGATCGCCTCCTGTCTCGATGCGGTGCTCAAACCGCATGGCGTCGCGGTGGTTACGGAGGCCACGCATCAGTGCATGACGACGCGCGGCGTGCACAAGACCGGCGTCTCAATGGTGACAAGCCGCATGCTCGGCGTATTTCGTGATCACGCCGAAACTCGGCAGGAATTTCTATCCGCGATCGGAATCCGCAACGTCCACAGCGTCGCCAGTGGAGTGTAATGAGCCTACGCGGCGGCAGGGGTCTGGATCTTGATGCTTTCCATGCATTTGTCGTCTTTGCGGGTGGCGAGAAAATTCAGACCACTGGGAAAGACCGCATAGCCTTGATTCTCGAGCCAGCTGTGCAGTGCGTTGGCGTCGGTTTTTAGAGCTTCGACGAGCAGAATTGGCCGTCTCTCGTTGATGCACCGCGTAGCGCCGGCAAGCACTTCGAGCTCCATGCCCTCGACGTCGATTTTGAGCAGGTCGAGCCGCGGGAAGTTGAACGAATCGAAGTGGACCATTCTCACCTCGGTCATCTTATCCTCCGAATAGTCGATCGCTTGCCCGACGAATTCGCCGTGTTCGCGTTTTGTCATTTCGATGCTGCCGAAGCTCGCGTTTTGCAGGTAGTTCGGCTGCGGTATTTTCATTGTGCCGGATTGCCGCGACACTGCGGCATTGATGGCGCGGGCGTTGAAGCAATTGTTGAGCGCGAGGTTGCCGGCGAGCGCGTAGAAAATGCGCTCCTGCGCCACGAGTGCCACGACCACGCCCCACCCGGTCATATGCTTGGCCCACTCGACGGTGTGAACGCCGCCCTGGGTCGAGGCGATGTTGCCGCTGACTTTACGCGATTCGGGCTGCGCTGTGCGCTGGTTTAGCGGCCGGCACCAAGGCAGCAGTTCTTGGAGCATTTTCCGGAAAAGTGGTGGCCGGTTTTCCGAAGAAAATGCGGCCAAATTCATAAAACTCTAGGCCGCGCGCCGGACCTCGTCGGCCAGTGCCCGGTAGGACAGGGCTTCCGCCAGGTGGATGCGGCCGACCTTGTCGGCACCGTCGAGATCGGCGAGCGTGCGGGCCACGCGCAGCACGCGATGGTAGCCGCGTGCCGACAGCCGCATGGCGTCGGCGGCTTCGCGCAGCAGCGTAAGCCCGCTTGAATCGGGCTTTGCCACGTCCTCCAGCACCGTGACCGAAACTGCCGCATTGCTGCGGATATGCGGCAACCCGATCGCAGCATAGCGCGTCGCCTGCCGTTCGCGCGCCATCGCCACCCGCTCGGCGACCTCGCGGCTGCCTTCGGCCGGCGGTGGCAGGATCAGATCGGCGGCGGTCACTGCCGGTACCTCGATGTGCAGATCGATGCGGTCGAGCAACGGCCCGGAAATGCGCGCCTGATAATCGGCGATGCAGCGCACATTGGGCTTGCGGCTGCACGTATAGCCAGGATCGTTCGCCCGCCCGCAGCGACACGGATTCATTGCTGCGACCAGCATGAAACGCGCCGGGTAGGTCACACGATGATTGGCGCGCGCGATCGAGACCTCGCCGGTCTCCAGCGGTTGACGCAAGGAATCGAGCGCCTGCGGGGAGAATTCCGCCAGTTCGTCGAGAAACAGAACGCCCTGATGCGCCAGCGAGACTTCGCCCGGCCGCGCATGCAGGCCACCGCCGACCAGGGCCGGCATGCTCGCCGAATGATGCGGCGCACGGAACGGGCGGCGATTGGTGAGCGCGCCGCCTTTGATCTCGCCGGCCACCGAGGCGACCATCGAGACTTCAAGCAGTTCGGCCGGCGCCAGCGGGGGCAGGATCGACGGCAGCCGCGCCGCCAGCATCGATTTGCCGGCGCCTGGAGGCCCAACCATAAGGAGGTTGTGTCCGCCGGCAGCCGCGACTTCGAGCGCCCGCTTGGCGCTCTCCTGTCCCTTGATGTCGGCGAGATCGAGCGCCGCGCCTGCCACTTCGAGGATCTTCGGCTGCGGCCGTGACAGCACCTGGGTGCCCTTGAAATGATTCGCGAGTTGGATGAGCGAGGACGCGGCGATGATCTCGATGTCGGGGCTCGCCCAGGCGGCCTCCGGTCCACACTGGGCGGGGCACATCAGCCCCTCGCCGCGGGCGTTTGCGCCAATTGCGGCCGGGAGCACGCCGGCGACCGACGAGATCGAACCATCGAGGCCGAGTTCGCCCAGGACGGTGAATCCAGCCAGCGCGTCGTGCGGAATGGCCCCAATCGCCGCCATCAGGCCGAGCGCGATCGGCAAGTCGTAGTGGCTACCTTCCTTCGGCAGGTCGGCCGGCGCGAGGTTGACGGTGATGCGGCGTGCCGGCAGCGCAAGGCCCGAAGCGATCAGCGCCGAGCGGACGCGTTCGCGCGCTTCGGAGACGGCTTTGTCGGGCAGACCCACAATGGCGAAGGCCGGCAGCCCAGGCGCCACCTGGACCTGCACATCGACGGGCCGGACCTCGATGCCCTCGAATGCGACCGTGGATACCCGCTGAACCATATCCCGCCCCTGCCGAGACCATTCACACTACCGGACGCCCGGGCAGGTTGCAAGAACAATTCATGAACATACTGGCCTCAGGACAACAACATGGCCTGCGCTAAGCCGGCCGCTATCCCGACCAGGCAGGCGAGGTCTGGCTTGCCCACGTGAAGAACCCGGGCGGGTGTCTGAGGTCCAGGAGGAACGCGCAGCCAGGCGAGCACACCAAGCCCGATCCACCCGAACACGGCGGCAAACGCACCGAACGCGGCGACCTGTCCGCGGGGGACGAAAGCGATGAGTGCAGCGACACCCAGGGCGCCATAGAGCGCGATGATTGCGATCATCAGCCTTTGCTTTTGCGCGAAGCGTCGGCTGACACGCGGGTCGGTGCACGTTTGCGCAGTGGCCGAAACGACCACCGCCCCGGCGATCAGCGTTACGGCGATATTCACGGCAGACCTTTCGCCCTATGACGCACCGGGCATCGGCAACTCCCCAAGCAGTCCATCGACGATACCGTGGAATTTCTCCCACGGCGCCTCGCGGTCGCTCTGGTTGCGGACGATGATCGAATTTCCGGCATAGAATTTCTCGTACAGCATGTGGCGGCCGGCAAATTCCGAGCCGATCAAATCCCAGACCAGCTTGTAGAGCTTGTAGCGCGCGTCCGCGCGCATGCTGGCTGTGCCCCACCAGCGTTCAAAACGATCCTTGAGCCCAGGGTCGGCGAACAGATCGAGGCTCGCCGGCATCTGTAACGGCGCGGCGCCGGCCAGCGTCCGCAACGTGTCGATGATCTCGGTGTGATGTTCCTGGCACCAGTTGAGCGTGGCGTAGACCATGCGACGGTTCGGCGTCACATAGCCTTCCGGCCAGTTTTCGCAGGCTTCAATCTGACCGTGAACCAGGCCCGCGATGGTTGCTTCCAGCGCCGCGAGCCGGCCGAGTATCTCGCGCACCGCCGGCACCTTGTCGACGCCGTTGGCTTGGCACATCCGGCTCGCCAGCCCGACGACGAGCCCCATCTTGGCCCAGAACCGGACGTTGGACTGCTGGTTCTGATAAACGTTTGCCGGTGTCTCGATATAAATGCGGCGCGACCAGGCGCCGTTGTTGTGCAGGAAAACGCGCTCCCACGGGATCTTCACGCGGTCGCACACCAGCACCGCGTCGTTTTCATCGAATCTGAAACTGAGCGGATAATCGACCGCCTCGCGCACATGGCGCTCGTACGGCTCGCGGGCCCAGAACGACACGCCGGGTCCGTTGTTGGGGATTGCCGCGGTAATGCTTTCGCCCTTGCGGCTGTCGTCGATGGCGGTGAGATTACCGATATAGACCTCGTCGCCGAAGATCGCGCCGGTCGCCAGCATTTTCATGCCGGAGACGATGACGCCGGAATCGTCCTCGCCAACCACCTGCAGCGTCGGGTCGTCGCGCACCGTACCGGTGTAGATTTCGCGGTCGCGGATACCGGACGGCGGCGTCACCGCGAACGACAGATAGAGATCGTTCTTGCGGGCGCGATCGTAAAAGCGGATCAGATTGTCGCCGAAGCCCGGGTGCAGCTCGTTGAGCAATTGCGGCCGCATGGCAAGCCCCGTGATTAGCCCGGCAACATGGTCGGGCGAGCGGCCGATCAGCCCATAGGTCGCATCCGCGATCGCCTTCATGGCGCGCATCCTGCGCGAAAGATCCTCCCGCGTGCGGCAGCGCAGCCATTGCAGGCCGATACGCTCGCCGTTCTCCTCGAAGGTGAACAAATCGCGCCTGGCCGGATCGGCTTTCAGATCATAAAGCGCCGCGACGGTGCGCGCGGTGTTGCGGAATGCCGGATGGCTGGTGACGTCATCGACCCGCTCGGCGCCGATATAGACGACGCGCCCGTCGCGCATGCGTTCAAGTCGTTCGCTCCCTGTCGCGAGCATGGCGTTCCCCGATAGTTATGCCCGCAACAGCAGGCACCGTGTCATTGGCCATCATTCCGATTCACGCACGATAGCGCATCGGTCGGCAAAAACAGGCTTGGGGTTTGTATAACCGCCTCAGCGTCCAGCGCGGTCGAGCAGTTCACGCCGGGTCGCGTCGAGGATCTCGCCGGAGAGGTCGCATTTGCCGATGGCGCGGGCCAACAACAACGCCCCGACTAGGCCGGACATGGCGGCGACCGCCTTGCGGCGCCTTGCCGCTTTGGACGAGCCGGGAGCAGACTCGGCGAGCAGCGCAATGAGCGGTTCGAGACCGTCGGCAAAGGCGTCGTGCACAAGAGGGCCGCTCCGCGCCGCGTCAGCGCCCAAGGCCGCAAAGACACAGCCACGGCCGGGTTCGTCGCGATGCCGCGGCGATAGATAGCGCGACAGCAACGCGCCGAAGGGATCATCGGGATCGGCCGCGGCGGTTTTTTCCCAATTCGCGATTGCCAGCGCCATAACCCGCCGGCACGCCTGCGCGACCAGATCGTCCTTGGATTCGAAATGTCCATAGAAGCCGCCATGCGTCAGATCGGCGGCCCTCATGATGTCGGCGACGCCGATGCCGCCGAAGCCCTTTTCGCGGAACAATGCGCCGGCGGCGTCGATGATGCGCTCGCGATGCTCGGCGGCCTTCTCGCGGCTTACGCGCATTGTGCACCTCAGCTCATGCGGGCTCGGGGCTCGCTTGACAAAATATATGACGATCGTCATCAATACACAACCATATTATGACGATCATCATCTAAACCCGCCGTTTGTGGGAATGGAAGTCGAATCATGACGTCCTCCGGCCTCGTTGCGGCACTGGCGCGGCGCAATATCCATTACGGCTGGGTCATCGTCGGTGTCACGTTGCTCACCACGGTGCTGACGGCCGCTGCAATGAGCACGCCGGGCGTGCTGATCGTGCCGCTTGAGCAGGAGTTCGGCTGGACCGATGCGCAAATCTCGTCGGCGCTGGCCATCCGGCTCATGTTGTTTGGATTGTTTGGTCCGTTCGCCGCCGCGTTCCTGAACCGTTATGGCGTGCGCGCCGTCATGGTGAGCGCGGTGATCATCATTTCAGCGGGCTTCATCGCCTCGCTGGCGATGACCAACGTCTGGCAGCTTGTTCTGTTGTGGGGCGTCGTGGTCGGTGTCGGGACCGGACTGACCGCGATGGTGCTCGCCGTGACAGTGGCGACGCGCTGGTTCCACGCGCGTCGGGGTCTGGTGATGGGCATTTTTGCCGCCAGTAATGCGACCGGGCAGCTGCTCTTTCTGCCGCTGATCGCCAAACTGGAAACCGCCTACGGTTGGCGGGCGGCGCTGGTATTCGTCTGCTGCACTTTGGCGGTCGCCGGATTCGTTGCACTGCTGTTCATGCGCGACCGGCCGAGCGACGTCGGTCTGCCACTCTATGGCGAGACTACGATTGCGCTGCCGCCCAAAGCCGGCGTCGGGCTCGTGTCGCTGCTTCTGTCGCCGCTCGTCGTGCTTAAGGAAGCCGCGCGCGTTCCGATCTTTTGGGTGCTGTTCGGCACATTCTTTGTCTGCGGCTCAAGCACCAACGGACTGATTCAGACGCATTTTATCACGCTATGCCACGATTACGGGTTGGCGGCCGTGACCGCCGCGAGCGTGCTCGCCATGATGGGCTTTTTCGACTTCTTCGGCACCATCGGCTCCGGTTGGCTATCCGACCGGTTCGATCCGCGCTGGCTGTTGTTCTGGTATTACGGCCTGCGCGGGCTGTCGCTGCTCTATCTGCCGTTCACCGATTTCACCTTCTATGGCCTGTCGCTGTTCGCCGCGTTCTACGGCCTCGACTGGATCGCCACGGTGCCGCCGACGGTGAAGCTCGCCGCCGATCGTTTCGGCCGCGAGAAGGCCGGTATCGTGTTCGGCTGGGTGTTCGCCGGCCATCAGATCGGCGCCGCCAGCGCGGCGTTCGGCGCCGGGCTGGTGCGGACGGAGTTTTCCACCTACCTGCCGGCGTTCTTCGTCGCCGGCGCACTCTGCATCATCGCGGCGCTGGCGGTGATCTCGGTGCGCAAGTCTTCGGGCGTGGGCATGGCCGTACCGGCGGCCGTGCCGGCGCGCGGGTGAGAAAGACTATTTACGCTTCTCTTCGATCTTGTCCCAGATCAGCTCCGCGATATCGGGCCCGCCAAAGTTTTTGATCGCGCGGATGCCGGTCGGCGAAGTGACGTTGATCTCGGTGAGGAAGTCGCCGATCACGTCGATGCCGACGAAGAGGAGGCCGCGTTCGCGCAGCGCCGGCCCGAGCCGCGCGCAGATTTCGCGCTCGCGGTCGGTCAAATCGGTTGCTGCCGGCGCGCCGCCGCGCACCATGTTGGAGCGCAGATCGTCGGCCGCGGGTATGCGATTGATCGCTCCGGCGAATTCGCCGTCCACCAAGATGATGCGTTTGTCGCCCGCTTTCACTTCGGGCAGAAATTTCTGCACCACCCATTGCTCGCGGAACGTGACCGCGAACATATCGAACAGCGAGCCGAAATTAAGGTCGTCACGCGTGATGCGGAACACCGCGCCGCCGCCGTGACCGTAGAGCGGCTTCATCACGATGTCGTTGTGCTCGGCGCGGAACGCCTTGATGGCGTCGAGGTCCCGGGTGATCAGCGTCGGCGGCATCAGGTCGGGAAATTCGGTGACGAAAACCTTTTCCGGCGCGTTACGCACATGGCCCGGATCGTTCACCACCAGCGTCTGGGGGTGGATGCGTTCGAGCATGTGCGTCGAGGTGATGTAGGCGAGGTCGAACGGCGGGTCCTGGCGCAGCAGCACAACGTCGAAGGACGCCAGGTCGGTGTGATGCGGGTCGCCGAGTGTGAAATGATCGCCGGCGATGTCGCGGACCACGAGCGGCCGTACCATCGCCGATACCTTGCCGTCACGCATCGCGAGGCGGTCGGGCGTGTAGTAGGACAGCGGACAGGCGCGCTTCTGCGCTTCCAGCAGCAGCGCAAAGGTGGAATCACCGCGGATGTTGATCCGTTCAATCGGGTCCATCTGGACGGCGACATTGAGGCGCATGGCGTGACGGGCGGGCTGAGCTGGGAAAATGGCAGAGGCGACTGTCTACGCAATTTTTCCACCGCCTGCTACCCGCATCGGCAGGCGACACGGGGCTCAGCGCGTGGCGTCAAACGCGTTGACGATATGGCGCGGCATTTTGCCGGGCATCATCAGGATCACATCGAAGCGGATCGCGCGGTAAGCATCTCGCGGGTGGTGCGCGAGCCAGAGTTCGGCGGCCGCGACGATGCGCTGCTTGTTGCGCTCGGTGACGGCTTCGGCCGCGTCGATCGTTGCGGCGGCGCGCGACGATATCGATTTCACCGAACGGTGTTTTCCAGCGCCGCGCCACAATGCGGTAGGCCTTGGCCATGAGAAAGAAGGCGGCACGGCTTTCCGCTGACATGCCGAGACGGAACGCGGCGACCCGCTCCTGGCGCGGCGGCGGTTTCAGCTGTGCGGCGCGCTGCGAAGGCTTGGCCGGGCGTCTCATGGTTCGCCTTGGCGCTCCGACTTGGCCGGCTGTTTCGTCAGCTCCAGCGCGTGCTGGTAGAGCTGCCGCCGCGGCAAGCCGGTCGCTTCGGCAATTTCCGCCACGGCGTCCTTGAGCGAACTGCGGGCAAGCGCTGCGCGCAACAGCGCCGCCGCATCGGCGGCGCTCGGTTGCTCGGATGCTGCCGGCGGACCGATGACGAGGACGATCTCGCCGCGGCTCTCGCCCGCCTCTGCGCCCCGCGCCAACGCGGCGAGGTCGCCGCGGCGGATTTCCTCGTGCAATTTTGTGAGCTCGCGGCAAACGGCGGCGTCTCTCGGACCGAGCCCGGCTGCCAAGTCGGCGAGAGTGGCGGCCAGCCGGGGGCCGCTCTCGAACAGCACGATGGTCGCCGGGATCGCCCTAAGCTCGTCGATGCGCGCCCGCCGCGCCACCTGCTTCGGCGGCAGAAAGCCGGCGAACAGGAACTGATCGGTCGGCAGGCCTGCACTTGTCAGCGCCGCCAGTAGTGCCGAGGGCCCGGGCAGCGCCGTCACCGCGTAGCCCGCCTCCTGCACGGCGCCGACAAGCTTGTAGCCCGGGTCCGAAACCAGCGGCGTACCGGCGTCCGATACAAGCGCGATCGACGCGCCCTCGGCCAGGCGCCGCAACAGCGCGGGCCGAGCCTGGGCGGCGTTGTGGTCGTGGTAGGCGGTCAGCGGCGTGGTAATGCCGTACCGGTCGAGCAGCTTGCGGGTGACGCGCGTGTCCTCACAGGCGATCAGGTCGGCCCCGGCCAGCGTGGCCAATGCCCGCAGGGTAATGTCGCCGAGGTTGCCGATCGGCGTGGCCACAACGTAAAGGCCGCCGGAGAGCTGGGGCACGTCGACGACGGTCCCACCGACCAGGTAGTGCCTTTGGCCGCCATGCTGGGGCGGTACCGCACTGGGCGAACTCGCGGGCGCCGGGGTCATGACGCGGAACTTAGCCCCGTTTTCGGTGGAGTGTCAGGACGAACGCGACTAATTATCCTTTTCATTTGGTTAACTATTCGCCCCCAAGATGACGAATTGTTATAAGCCTATGCCGATGCGCAGGCAGAGGTGAGGGGAACCGCGATGTCCGCGGAATTGCAGGTTCGGGGCGCCGCGCCGGCGATGCTGACGCGGCGTCGATCGGTTGCCGCCTTGCTGGCGACCAGTGCGGCGCTCCTTTCCGGCTGCTCCAGCGCCTCGAGCGTTTTCAGCAACTCCCACTTTTTCTCCTCAACGCCTCCGGCGCAAACTCCGCCGCCAGCACCGGCCGCGACCATTGGAACCGGCCAGGTCAAGGTCGGCCTCATCCTGCCAGTGTCGGCCGGCGGCAATGCCGGCCTTGCCGGCGAGGCGATGCGCAATGCCGCCGAAATGGCGCTCGCCGAATTCAATTCACCCAATATCCAACTCCTCGTTCAAGACGACGCCGGCAATGCCGACGCCGCCCGGAGCGTCGCCCAGCAGGCACTCGACCAGGGCGCGCAGATCATCCTCGGTCCGTTGTTCGCCCAATCGGTCAGCGTCGTCGGCCAGATCACGCAGCCGCGCAACATTCCGGTCATTGCGTTCTCGACCGACGCCAATGTCGCGTCTCAGGGCGTATATCTGTTGAGCTTTTTGCCGGAGTCCGACGTCGAGCGCATCGTGCAATATGCAAGTTCGACCGGAAAGCGGTCGTTCGCCGCGCTGGTGCCGAGCAATCCATACGGCACGGTGGTCGAAGCAGCATTCAGGCAGGATGTTGCCCGGCACAGCGGCCAGATCGTCGCGCTCGAACATTATCCGCACGACAATGCCGGTATGGCCGGGCCCGTGCGCGCCGTGGCGCAGGCAGCGGCGCATGCCGATGCACTGTTCCTCCCCGATGGCGGCGATGCTGTCCCCGGCGTGATCCAGATGCTTGTTGCCGACGGCATGAATGCCAAGCGCATCCAATTGCTTGGCACCGGACTATGGGACGACCCGCGCATCTACGCGACGCCGGCGCTGGACGGCGGGGTTTATGCGGCCCCGGATGCCGCCGGCTATCGGAGCTTCTCCGACCGCTACCGCAAGCGCTTCAACAAGGATCCGGTGCGCACCGCGACGCTCGCCTATGATGCCGTCGCGCTGGTCGCCGCGCTGGTGAAAACGCAGCCCGATCCGCAGACGCGGTTCTCGCCGCAAGTGCTGACCAATCCGTCAGGCTTCACCGGCATCGACGGCCTGTTCCGCTTCTTGCCCAACGGCACGAACCAGCGCGGGCTGGCGGTCTTGCGCGTTACCCGCTCGGGACCGCAGACTGTTTCGCCGCCGCCGCGCAGTTTTGGTAACTCGGGAATCTAGGCCGCGTCGGCGAGCGGCTGTAACAATTCACGCCGCGAGATCGGCCACCACGGCATCGAGCACCGGGAATCCCGGGAGGGTGACGCGAAGACGCCCGTTCGGCGTCGTTTCCACAAGACCGTGCTCGTGCAATGCGGCGATGCGCTCAGGATCGAGCGGACGTCCCGCCAATTCGGCGTACCGGTCGAGCGCGATGCCCTCGGCGAGCCGCAATCCCATCAGCAGAAACTCGTCGCACATTTCTTCGCGCGTCAGCACGTCGTCGCTGACGAGGCCGTGGCCGTCTGCCTCGACTCGCGCGAGCCACAGCTCCGGGCGTTTTTCAGTGACGGTGGCGTGGCGTTCGCCGTCGATATCAAGCCGGCCGTGCGCGCCAGGTCCGATGCCGGCATATTCGTGGCCGCGCCAATAGATGAGATTGTGCCGG
Organism: uncultured Alphaproteobacteria bacterium; assembly: GCA_963729965.1. Classification (GTDB taxonomy): domain Bacteria; phylum Pseudomonadota; class Alphaproteobacteria; order Rhizobiales; family Xanthobacteraceae; genus BOG-931. The sequence continues at coordinate 727,487 of CAVSPX010000001.1, read as the reverse complement.
CACTCGGCGCCCGGCCGCGCATGATTGGAAATTTCGTAGGCCGGCAGATCGCGAGCCGCGCAGATCTCCAGCGTCGTGTCGTAGAGCGCACGCGCGGTGTCCTCGTCGGGCGTTTTCAGCTTGCCGGCGCTGTGCAGAGCGTAAAACGGCGTGTCCGGCTCGATGGTGAGCTGATAAAGCGACAGGTGCTCGCCGGCTTCGGCCAGCGCGCGCCTGAGTTCGGCGGCCCACGCGGCCGGTGTCTGCCCGGGCCGCGCGTAAATCAGATCGAACGAGTAACGCTCGAACACCGAGCGCGCCACCGCAACGGCGTCGAGCGCCTCACGCGCGGTATGCATGCGCCCAAGTTCGGCGAGCGCGCGGTCGTCGAGCGCCTGCACGCCGAGCGAGACGCGGTTGACGCCAGCCGAGCGATAGCCGCGAAAGCGCTCTGCTTCGACGCTGGTTGGATTGGCCTCAAGTGTGATCTCGACATCGTCCGCGACGCGCCACTGCCGAGCAATCGAATTGAGTACGCCCGCGATGGTCGAAGGCTGCATCAGCGACGGTGTGCCGCCGCCGAAAAAAATCGTCGACACGGTGCGTCCGCGGGTGCGTTCGCCGGTCGCCGCAATCTCCTTGTGAAAGGCCCGCAGAAAGCGCGGTTCGTCGATCGGCTCGCGCCGCACATGGCTGTTGAAATCGCAGTACGGGCATTTCGATAGGCAGAACGGCCAGTGAATGTAGACGCCGAATTTCCTGTCGTCCGCTTCAGCGACGCTCAAGGCAAGCCTCCGCGAGTTTCACGAAGGCTCGAGCACGATGCGACAGTCCTTTGCCCCGCGGTGGCAGGCCATGTTTCTCATCGCTCGACATTTCGCCGAAGGTCCGGATGTGGCCGTCGGGCAAAAACATCGGATCGTAACCGAAGCCTTGGGTGCCGCGCGGCGGCCAGACCAGCGTGCCGTCGACGCGCGCTTCGAATTCCTCGACGTGACCGTCCGGCCAGGCGACGCAGAGGGCGGAGACGAACTGCGCCTTGCGCTGCCCCGGCGTGGTGGCGCCGTGCTCCTGCAATTTCTGTTCGATTGTCGCCATGGCGTGCGCGAAATTCTTGTCGAGACCGGCCCAGCGCGCCGAATAGATGCCAGGTGCGCCGTCGAGCGCCTCGACCGCAAGCCCGGAATCGTCGGAAAACGCCGGCAATCCCGAATACTTGGCGGCCGCTTCCGCCTTGATGCGTGCGTTCTCGCGAAAGCTCATCCCGGTTTCTTCCGGCTCGGCAAGTTTGAGTTCACCTGCAGAGATGGCGTCGATGCCGTAAGGCGCAAGCAGTTCGCGCATCTCGGCAAGCTTACCCGGATTATGCGTCGCAATAACGAGCTTTCCGCTCAGCCGCCGGTGCCCGGCTGGGTTCGGCACGCGACCACTCACCCGCACGCCATCTTTTGCAGATCGACGAGCTTGGCCACGCCCTTGCGGGCGAGCGCCAGCAGCGTGGTCAATTGCTCCTCGGAGAACGGAACCTTTTCGGCGGTCGCCTGCACCTCAACGATGTTGCCGGAGCCGGTCAGGACAAAATTGGCGTCGGTCTCGGCCTGCGAATCCTCCGCGTAGTCGAGGTCGAGTACCGCGACGCCGCCGCATACGCCGCAGGAGATCGCCCCGATGTGATCGCGCAGCACCTCGGTCTGGATCATGTCGCGGGTCTTCATCCAGGCGAGGCAGTCATAGAGCGCGATCCACGCTCCGGTGATGGAGGCGGTGCGGGTGCCGCCGTCGGCCTGGATGACATCGCAGTCGATCGTGATCTGGCGTTCGCCGAGCGCCTTGAGATCGACCACGGCGCGCAGCGAGCGGCCGATCAGCCGCTGGATCTCCACCGTGCGCCCGGTCTGCTTGCCGGCCGAGGCCTCGCGGCGCGTGCGCTCCAAGGTGGCGCGCGGCAGCATGCCGTATTCCGCCGTAATCCAGCCGCGCCCCTGGCCTTTGAGCCAAGGCGGCAGGCGATCCTCCAGCGTCGCGGTGACCAGCACGTGGGTCTCGCCGAATTTCACGAAGCAGGATCCCTCGGCGAATTTCACCACGCCGCGCTCGAGCGATACCGGGCGCATCTCATCGGGCTGTCGGCGGCTTGGCCGCATGCTGTACTCCTCGCTGTGCCACCGTCGGGCGCCGGCTGCGCGGCGGGCAAGGGCGGGGCGCACGCTTTTAGGCGTTCTGATATGGTCGCCACAAGGGCATAGCGCGCAGGGAGACCGAGATGGCAACGGAACCGACACAAACGCTGGCGAAATTCGCCGCCACACTGCGCTATGGCGACCTGCCCGAGGGCGCCCGCGAGCATTGCAAGAATCTGCTGCTCGATGCGCTGGCCTGCGCCGTCGCCGGCCGCCTCGGCGAAGAAACCGGCCAGGTGAAGGCGTTTGCGGCTGCGCTGGCACAAGGCCGCGAGGCCAGCGTGCTCGCTGGGGAATCGTTGTCGCTAGCCGGCGCGACGCTGCTCAATGCCTACCTCGTCACCGCGGTCACCATGTGCGACGTGTATCGGCCGACGCTGACGCACATCACGCCCGAAGTGGTGCCGCCGGCGCTCGCCATTGCCGAGCGCGACGGCTGCTCCGGCCGGGATCTTCTTGTCGCGCTGGCCGCCGGCTGCGAGGTGACGACGCGGATCGGGCTCGGCCTCGATTACCCGAAATTCCGCGTCCGCGGCTGGCACGGACCGGGCGTGATTGGTCCGTTTGGCGCGGCGGCGGCGGTTGGCTCGCTGCTCGGCTTCGATGCCGACACGATGGCGCGGGCGTTTGGGCTCGCCGGCAGCCAAGCGGCCGGCACGTTCGCGGCCTGGGGCACGCCAACGGTGAAATTCCACCAGTGCCGCGGCGCATTGTCGGGCCTGATGGCGGCGCTGTTGGCACAGCAGCAATTTGTTGCAACGCGCGAGTTTTTGACCGCCAAGGACGGCGGCCTCTACAATGCTTACACAGACGGCGGCCTACCGAATGTCGCTGTTGCGGACCTCGGTCAACGCTGGGAGCTAGAGCAGATCGCCATGCGGCTATGGCCGTCGGCGTCGCTCATTCAGGGCATGGCGACGGCGCTGTTTGATATCCTCGCACGTCATCAGGTCGAGTTCGCCAAAGTCCGCAAGGTCCGCGTCGGGCTTAGCCCGGGCGCCTACAAGATGCACGGCGGCTTCGGCAGCTACAAAGCCAAATTCGAAGCGCTGCTGTCGGTGCACTACACGACCGCCGTGATCCTGCGCGACCGCGCGCTCACGTTGGCGCAGTTCGAGCCTGACCGTTACGACGATCCTGAGCTGCGGCGGTTCGCGGCCGAGCGGGTCGAGGCTTACGGCGACGCCTCGGTGGAGGGCTCGCAGGCCAAAATCGACGTCGAGGTGGATGGCGGCGAGACATTGTCGGAGCGCTGCGAATATCCGCTGGGCTCATTCGAGAATCCGCTGTCGCGCAGCCAGATCGCACAGAAATTCCGCACCTACGCGCGTGGCGTGCTGCCTGACGCCAAAATCGCCGGCGTCATCGAGGCGGTCGAACACCTGGAGGATTTCGGCTCTGTGGACGGCTTGATGGATCTGCTGCGGGTGGCGCCGCGGGCGATGGCGGCCGCGGAGTGATACTATATGCTGGCGTGTAACAGAGAGGACAGCCGTGACCAGTCATGACGTCCCGCTCGCCGCGAACCAGTTGGGCCTCGCCCAGTTGAACGAGCGTTCGCGCGAAATCTTTCGCCAGATCGTCGAGAGCTATCTGGCGACCGGCGAACCCGTGGGCTCGCGCAATCTGTCGCGCATTCTGCCGATGACGTTGTCGCCGGCCTCGGTGCGCAATGTCATGTCCGATCTTGAGCAGCTCGGGCTCGTCTACGCGCCGCACACCTCGGCGGGCCGGTTGCCAACCGAACGCGGCTTGCGATTCTTCGTCGACGCGCTGATGCAGATCGGTGATCTCACCGAGCAGGACCGCAAGGCGATCGAGGCACAGGTCGCGGCATCCGCCCAGACGAAATCCCTGGAAGCGGTGCTGACGGAGGCTTCGGGTCTACTCTCCGGCCTGAGCCGGGCCGCCGGCGTGGTGCTGACCGCCAAGGCAAACCCGCGGCTGAAGCACGTCGAGTTCGTGCAGCTCGAGCCAGGACGCGCTCTGGGGATCCTGGTCGGCGAGGATGGGCAGGTTGAGAACCGGGTCCTGAATCTACCGGCCGGGCTGCCGGCCTCCGCGCTGATCGAGGCCGGCAACTACGTCAACGCCCGCATCCGGGGTCGCACGCTCGACGACCTCAAGGTCGAGATCGAAACCAAACTCAAGGAAGGCGAGGCCGAGCTCGATGCGCTCACCCAGAAGATCGTGGCCGCGGGTCTGGCGAGCTGGTCGGGCGGCGAAAGCGACGAACGCAAGCTGATCGTGCGCGGCCAGGCGCATCTGCTCGACGACCTCAAGGCGCTGGCCGACCTGGAACGTGTGCGGCTGTTGTTCGACGATCTGGAGACCCGCCGCGAGGTGATCGACCTCCTCGGCCGTGCCGAGCGGGCCGATGGGGTGCGCGTGTTTATCGGCTCGGAGAACAAGCTGTTTTCGCTGTCGGGCTCGTCGACCATCGTGGCGCCGTATCACGACGCCTCGGGTCATATTGTCGGGGTTCTCGGGGTGATCGGGCCGACCCGGCTCAACTACGCCCGCATCGTCCCGATGGTCGACTATACGGCCAAGGTCGTCAGCAAGCTGCTCGGGCACTAGGCGGCGCGCCCGCTAACGGCCTCTCCGGACGGCGAAAACCGGCCCCTCGCTTGATTTTTTGCGATCGAGCCCTGATATCCCAAACGCCAACAAGGGGAATGCCATGACGAAACAGACCGCTCGCGAGGACGAAGCGGCCCAGACTGGCGAGGGTACCAAAGCGGCGGCCGACCCGGCGCCAGCCGCGGCCGGAATGGCCGGGGCGGAACCAGATCCGGCGGCGCTTGCGGCGCAGTTCAAGGACAGGCTCCTGCGGACCCTTGCCGACATGGACAATCTGCGCAAGCGCACCGCGCGCGAAGTCGCCGACGCGCAACTGCGCGGCATTACATCGTTTGCGCTCGACATGCTCGGCGTTGCCGACAACATGCGCCGGGCGCTCGACGCGGTGTCGCCGGAAGCGCGCCAGAGCGCCGAAGCTGCTGTGACCGCGCTGATCGACGGTGTCGAATTGACCGAACGCGAGCTGCTGAAGGCGCTGGAAAAGAACGGCGTGCGCCAATTCGCCCCACAGGGCGAAAAGTTCGACCCCAATCTGCATCAGGCGATCTTCGAAGTGCCGGACGCATCCGTGCCCGCCGGGAGTGTCGTTCAGGTGGTCCAGCCCGGCTACATGATTGGCGACCGCGTGCTGCGTCCAGCCCTGGTCGGAGTGTCCAAAGGCGGTCCGAAATCGGCGCCCAGCTCTATCAGCAACGATAACGTCAGGGCGTAACTTGAGGGCTTTGCCTGGAGCAGAGCTCGCGTTGTTATTTGAACGCGATGCCGTCGCGGATGGCGCGCAGCCGCGGCAATTCCTTGTCCCATATCTCGGCGCGCGAGACGCCGACCATTTGCAGGAACGCGCTGCCGCCGAAGCGGAGCCACTGCACCACCATCAGTTTGGCGCCGGTCGAAACGTCCCTCGCTGACGCGACTGTTTCAAATGCCTCCTGGCCGTTGATACGCACCGGTTCGGCCATGGTGACCTGTTTGTCTTTGATGCCATCGATGCTGTTGAACGCATCGCGCGCCAGATTGGCGCGCTGATCCGGACTGCTCGGACCGCCCGGCGCCGCCGTCACGATGAAGCGGGCATTGAACTCGTATTCGGGCAGTCCGGTGGTTGCGATCATGTGCGGATAGGCCGGCGCGTCGATCAACATCAGCGCCCGTCCTGGAATGACGTTGCCGATGCGAAAGCCGGCCGTATCCCCGACCTTGAATGGCAGCAGGTTGAGATAGTCGGTGTTGGGCACTTTGTCCCGCAGCGTCAGGCTGGCGAGCGCGGTGCGCACCGTTGCGTCCGAATACACGCTGTCGTTGGCGGGCGCCTGAACGCTGACTGCAGCCGTGAGATCGTTGGTCGGCACCAGCAGCAGCCACTTGCGGAACGGTTTTTTCTCGGGAGAAAGCTCGGTGCCTACGATCAGATCGCCCTTGCCGATGGCAAGCTGGATCGTCTCGCGTTTCTCCACGGTCAGGCCCTGCTTTTTCAGCGCGTCGTCGGAGAGCGACTGTTTCATCGGCGCGTAGGCGTTGGGGGGCATCACGCGAATAACGATGCCGGCGTTTTTGTCCGGGTCCGTGAAGCCCGGAAATGCTTTGCTCGCGACCATGCCGGAGGGCGGAATAAGACCGACGCGCGACCCGATTGGAAAAACCACCGCGGACGGCGCGGCAGGCTCGGCACACAGCGCGGGCAGGATGAGCGTCGCCAGCGCGAACGCGGCGGCGAATGCGCCACGGGCGATGCTGGATGCAATATTGCAGTTTGTCATGCCGGAGAATCTCCGCTGTCGCCCGCCCCAGATGGAGCCTCGATGCCAGGGCGTGTCACCCGGCGCAGTGTCAAATTGATCCTGCCGCCCTGCGCAAGCAAAGTCGATGACCCCGGATAGATGCGGTCGACGCCATGAAACGCAAGCCGATCCTTGCCGGCCAGTACCAGAGCGTCGCCTGAGCTTAATCGCAACGAACGGGTCGGATCGCTGCGGTTGCGCCCGCCGATGCGAAACAGACAGGAATCGCCCAGCGACAAAGAAACGACGGGAGCGTCAAAATCGTCCTCATCGCGGTCCTGATGCAATCCCATCTTCGCCGTCGCGCCGTAGAAATTGATCAGACACGCCTGCGGCGGGAAGCGGTAGGCGCCGAGCTCGTTCCACATCGCGATTAGGACATCGGGCATCGGCGGCCAGGCCTGTTTGGTGACGGGATGCCTGGGCTCATAGCGGTATCCTGCCTCATCGGTGATCCAGCCCAGCGGCCCGCAATTGGACATGCGCACCGACATCGGCCGGCCTGACTTCGGCATGCGGGGTGTGAACAGCGGCGCCGCTGCAAAAATTTGCTCCAGGACGATCACAAGGGCTTTCTGCGCGGAGCGGTTGAGATAGCCTGGATAGAGCCGCAGGCCGCTCGCGCCCAGCGCCGCGGCGGGTTCCGCGTCCATGACCGTTTTGGTGGCCGGTTTCATCGTGTTTTTACCACTATGCAGGCATCGTGCCGCAATGTCTCTGCTCTCCCCCCAAGTCGGCATTGTGGCGCACCCCGGACTCCCGGGCAGAACCCCTATCGAGGAGTTGTATGCCAAATTGACCGTCGCCTCAGGGGTTTTCCTCGTCGTGCTGCAGATTTCTTATCTGATCTATAGCGTCGCGATGCCACCCGATCACTGGGTCGACAACACGCATTTCCTCGTCGGCCGCGACTTCCTCAACACCTGGATGGGCGGCCGCTCGTTCTTCTCCGGCGGCCCGGGGCCGTATTTCGACTACCACGTCTACAATCAAGCGCTGCAGCGGCTGTTTGGGCCAAGCTATCCGGAAGTGTACTGGTCGTATCCGCCGCACATGGTGCTGTTCGTCTGGCCGTTCGGCCTGATGCCGTATGTGATGGCCTATATCGCCTGGTGCGTGGTCGGCGTCGCGCTTTATCTCCTGGCCTCGTCGATTGTTATCCCGCGCGATCGCATGTTGTTTCTTGCCGCCGCGCCCGGCATCGCGGTCTGCACCTTCTTTGGCCAGAACGGATTTTACACCGCGGCGCTTCTAATCGGCGGCCTCTACAGCCTCGACCGCCGGCCGATCCTCGCCGGCATGCTGTTTGGCATCCTCACCATAAAGCCGCAGCTCGGGCTGTTGTTGCCGGTGGTGCTCCTGCTCGAGCGCCGCTGGCTGACTATTGCATCGGCGGTGGTAACGGCGGCGGTTTTGGTCGTCATCACGGGCATGCTGTTTGGCTGGAATGTCTGGCTCGACTTCTGGCACAAGATCATGCCGCAGCAGGTTTACCTGACCGAGACCAGCGGAGGCCTGCTCTACGCCATGGTGGGCACGCTGTTTTATGCAGCCCGCATGCTGTTTGTGCCGCTCAAAGCCGCCTGGGCGCTTCAATATGCGGCCTCGGCGCTCTGCTTGGCGGCGGTAGTGTGGACCTACTGGAAGCGGCGCGATCGCGACCTGTCATTCGCCTTGCTGATCACCGCTACGTTCCTGTTCACGCCCTACATCCTCAACTACGACATGGTGGTGTTCGGTTTTGTCGTCGCGGTGCTGCGCGATCGCACCGACAACACCGGCTACGACCATCGGCTCTACATCGCGGTGTGGGCCCTGCCGGTCGCGATGATGATCGCGGCATTCTTCTGGATTCCGCTGGCGCCGATCGTGCTGATCGCGTTTGCGTGCCGGCTGCTGGTGCGGCTTAAGCGCAGCAGCGCAGGCGAAATCGCGTCCCCATTGCCACAGGCGACGCCCGTCGCCGTCTAATGGTCCGATTCTAACATTCGCAGCCGCGCTGATTGCGCGCGCTCGTGCAAACAATCAATTGCAGGGTCGGCCAGGCCGGATCGGCCAAACGGAGTTGACCGGACGAGTTGCCATCAAAGGTCGTAACCTACTTGCGCGACACACGTTTTTAGATCGATCGTAAACAAAGAGCTGTGGAAAGAACGGAGCGCCCTTACCCCAGGCGCCCGGCTGAGGCGCAATGTCGATGTAGGGGTTGTGGCGTAGGTGGCGTCTATGGTTGCGGAGAGTTCCGGTGCGCGTCGCACCCGGGTTCGAGAGTGCGTCTGTTGCGGAGAGGCTACGGCAACGCCCAGCATTCCGGCATGCTGGGACGATTGGAACGTATTCCCGGAAGATTTGCGCTCCTCAATCGTTAAAAACTACGGACGACGTCTGATCAAAGAATACACCGATGACCTGCTGGTCGCGGTGGCTTTCTGGGCGAATTGCGTAGTTGACACCACAAGCCCAAAATGCTGTGGTATCCACGTTTCGGAGGGCCGCTAGATGTCCTCCGAAGCTGGCGCGCTCGAAATACGGCCAGACATGGATGCGGCATTGGCCGACTTGGCGGAGTTGAACGGGTTATCCCGGCTATTTGGGTTTGATCTGGTCGGCGATCTTGCGCGCATTACGAATAGTGGTGCGCCAGTACTCTTTTGTGAGGTCAGTTCTGCCCCCGCAGTAGGGACAGATTACCTCGTTGCTCGCTTCCAACTCCATGAGCGACTTCAGGGTGCTCTTGCGGCACTTCGGGCAAGGAACGGTAATGCTCATTTCGTCCATTCCGATCCTCCTGATAAGTTGGTTGATCATCCTGACAGGCTGGCGCTAACTGACGATATTTTATCGGAATCGCATAGCTATTTGATGCTTTGCGGAGATCGCTATATCGCTATTGAGGATTATAGAGCGGGGGTTGAGCTATTATTGTCGGCTTTGCGCTGTCGTGGCTGGGAATTATGCCGCGCAGTCTCTGCATCTCATTGTGAAGAAAGTACAGCCAAGCTATCGTGTAGCGACAATAATACTCTTGTGAGCCGAGAAGGGTCTCATCTACCGGATACATCGTAAGCCTCTGTCAGGAAATAAGTTAGTCAATTATCGTTTGGATTGATTACGGATTGGAGCGATAGTGTAGTTCCATTCTCCGTGGAAGGCATGGGGAAAGATATTGACGGCCGCGAGCTGATCGTCGGAAACGCGCAGGCCTTTGGGGTATCTATTTTCATTAAGCTCGGCGCGCACCTTCAGTCCCATCTCGGTCGTCGTGGCGGCGATGAGTTGAACGATTGCGCGATAGCTGCGCAAAGGTTTCCCGCGCCAATTGATCGTGATGAACGAAAAGAGCCGATGCTCGATTTTATTCCACTTGCTGGTGCCCGGCGGCAAATGGCAGATCGTGATCGGGAATTTGAGCTCGTTGGCCAATTTCTGCAATTCGATTTTCCACAACCGCACGCGATAGCCGTTGGAGCCGCCGCCATCAGCCGTCACCATAAGACCTTTGGGGCTCGCATAACGTTTTTTCCCCATCGTGCGCCACCATCGGCGAATGGCGTTGACCGCAAAAGCGGCCGTGTCGTGATCTGTTCCCACGCTGACCCAACCGGTGTTGTTGCGAATATCGTAAACGCCGTAAGGCACCGCGCGTTTCAATTTGGGATCGATGAAGTCATGAATATTGACGTCTTCGGGGCTGTCCTGGGGCCGCCATTCGCGACCCGCATTCTTAAAATTGCCCACCAATTCCTTCTTTTTGGTGTCCACCGAAACAACCGGCTGGCCGTCCTTCAGGAAGGATGCGGCGCGCGCGTTGATGTACTGAAATTGTGCGTCTCTATCCATATGCTGGTTGCCTTCGCGGGTTTTGCGGTTCGCCTGCAAGCTATAGCCCGCCTGTTGCAGAAGCTCGCCCACCACGGTGTGGCTGACCTCATGTCCTTTGTTCACCAGCTCTTTGCTCAACTTACGCAGACTGCGCGAAGTCCATAACAAGGACTTCATCGGATCACCGCGCGTGGCGGGTTCAACTAGAGTTTTGAGATCCCTCAGAAGCGTGGGGTCGTGAACGATCTTAGGCTTACGGCCTCCGCCATGCTTGCGGATGCGCCCCAGATCGGTTTTGTGGCGGCGGCGAATATCATCCAGTCCGCGGTAAACCGTCCGTCGCGCAAGGCCGGTTACGCGAACCACACAACTGACTCCGCCACGCCCCAAAGCCTTCGCTTCCGCAGCCGCCCAGCGTCGCCGGCTCTGCTCATTCAGAACCGGCTCCATCTCTTTCCATCGCTTGCGAAGATGTTGAACTTGCGCGGCTGCAATCATGCCGCGATTCTATCTCAACCGATTCGCTCGTGGGAATCCCCACTCCAATATCTTCGTTCAGTGTGCTATTATTGACTCACTTGCTTCATTACAGCGCCTAAATGTAATTTCACCAGTTGATTTTTTGGCTGGATTCTCCATGTTCGTGAACAGAATTTTTCCCTCTTTTGAGACGACCCAATGGCAATGGGCATATTGATTGCGGATGTTTCTGCACCAGCGCATCGCTCCTAATGTTTCTGCAAATTCATCTTTTAGACCGGCTTCTTCATAATGATGACGCATGAGTGCCTCTGTGACGTCCAACCGTTGTTGTTCCCCCCGCATACGAAAGAAGGCTCGAAAAACGGATGGGCGATCACCCAGAGCGGCGCTCAGACAATGACTCCACCAGTATTCAAGATCACCATAGCCTGCTACAATGCGGCCTATAATGGCGCTTTCTTTCGGGCGATCTGCAAGGTGAATAAGCATGACGGATAAGCAACGTCTGCAAGCCATTTTGCGAGGCGCGTTTAGTGGACCGCCGACGCCGCTAAAGGATATCCCAACTAGGACTGGCGAGTCTCGGCAATTACGTGATCCGACGCTTGCGCCTACGGCTTCGCCAACGAAGAAACCGCGCCGCCTGAAACGAAAAGTCCGGACTAGTGAGGTTGACGATAGGTGAGGCGCTTACCCTCACCACCCCGCACTGCCGCAATAGTGCGCTCGGCGTCATTGTAGCCAAGCGAAGCGCGGTAGCTGTAGCGGAAATCAAACTCCGCCAGATAACGATGCAGATGTTTTTCGGCGCAATGCTGATACGTGCCCTTCATGCCACGCTTGAAGATTGCGAAATAGCCTTCAACCGTGTTGGTCGTCACGTCGCCGCGCGCATATTCTTTACGGGCGTGATTGACCGTTTCGTGCGCGGCAAACTCCTTGCCGACTTTCGTATAGAAGCGGCTTTCGTCCGTCTGTAAACGGGACTCCCGCGACACGTTATCGCGCACGACTTTGACGACGTTTTCAGCGGTTGCGAACGGGATAGGGAACGAGCGGGCAGAGCCGCCTCGTTCAACCAACGTGACCACAGTTCGCTTGAACCGATTGGCGCCCCCGCCAAGCCAATCCGAATAGGGACGGCCAGAGGTTTTCGTCGTGCGGCGTTCGTCAACCGGGATCAGGCCGTAATAGGTCTCGTCAACCTCGACGATTTTGCCCTCGCCACCCATGGGCGGCAGATCGAGGCCGCCACGGCGCATCGCTTCCATGACGCGGTGATGCAGAAACCAAGCGGTATTGTACTGGCAACCAAGCTGCCGGTGCAGTTGGTGAGCCGAGAAGCCTTTCTTGCTGGATGCCCCCATGGTGAACGCAATGGCCCACTGAGTGAGTTTGGCGTGCGACCGCTCCATAACTGTGCCAGTCGTGACCGTGAAGTCCTTGCGGCATTTCGGGGCACCGCAGCGGTACACGCCAGCCTTCTTCGTAGCGTAGGGCTTACGCTCGGTCGTCTTGCACTTGGGGCAGATCGGACCACGCGGCCAGCGGGCCTTTTCAAACCAAGCCCGCGCCGCGTCTTCGTCGTGAAAGATCGGATCCCCGAAAGTGTTTTTGCCCATGACCATTCCCTCTGATGGGCTAAACACTACACCTAGCGGTTTGTGGTGTCAACTACGTAATTCGCCTTTCTGGCGTCAAGCCGGCGCGTGGCGCAGCAAGCTTCGCAAGAAAGCTCCGGCCGTGGCCGCACCGAGCATTCCCGCCATCGCCAGCGCAAGCGAGGAACACAACGTTATTGCTCTCGCCGAGAGGCGGCATGCGCCTGTCGTGACGACGGCGCAGCATTCGGATGTCGAGGAAGAGTATACGCTGGATCAGCCGATGACCGCGGCCGGATAACGCGGCGCGGTTTCGGCGGCGGGAGTTAGGCCGCCCGGTCCGAGGCGGCTTTTTCCGGCACGCGGCGGACGCTCTCGAGGGCTTCCTTCACGCCGGACTCTCCCGCCTCGTGATATTCGGCGTCCTCGTTGACGTTCCAGATATCGTAGAGCCGAGCGCCGGCGACGATGTTGCGTGCGGTCAGCATCGCCGTCATCATCGCGTGGTCCTGATTGTTGTAGCGATGCATCCCATTGCGGCCGATCACGTGTAGCGTGGGATAGCTACCCTCCAGGTCGCGCCGGATGGCCGCAATATTGTCGGCGTAGCCTTCGTCGTAGACCGGATAGGCCTTGGCCTGGCGCACGACGCAGGCATCCACGACGTCGTCGGGCCCAGTCAGGCCAATCTGCGCAATTTCCTTCTTCGCCAGCGCGATCAGTTCGCTGTCGGATGCGTTCCACAGGCCGTCGCCCTCGAAGCAGAAATATTCGAGACCGAGGCAGCTCATGCCTTCGGGGACCATTTCGGGCGACCAGGAGCGGAAGTTCTGAACGCGACCGACCCTCACGCTCGGCTCGTGGATGTAAATCCAGTTGTCCGGGAATGTTTCGCCTTTCCGCACCATCAGCGCGACGGTGAGAAAATCGCGGTAGCGCAGCGCACGCGCGTGCAACAGCGAGATCGGGCTCGGCTTGATGCGCTCGACGAGTTCGCGCAACGGGGCCGAACTGACGACATGCCGTGCGCTATAGGTTTCGCGCCCGCCGCCCGTGACCGCGACTTCGATGCGCCAGCGCTGCCGGCCGGCGTCATAGTCGAGCGCGACCAGTTCGCGGCCCATCATGATGCGGCCGCCGAGCGCCCGGACTTTGCCGGCCGCTGCCTGCCACATCATTCCAGGGCCCTTGCGCGGATATTGGAAGCTCTCGATCAGTGTCTTGACGGTGTCGCCGCCGGGGCTCGCTTTGCGGCGCAGCCGCAGCGACCGCGTCAGCGCGTTGATCACCGCAGTGGCGAGGTCGAGGCCCTTGATGCGTTGCGCCGCCCAATCGGCGGAAATCTCGTCGCATGACATGCCCCAGACCTTCTCGGTGTAGGTCTTGAAGAAGATCTGGAACAGTCGCTCGCCAAATTGATTGCGCACCCACTGATGGAACGTGCGCGGCTGCGTCACGGGGTTGAGCTTGGCGCGCGCGTAGGAGGCAAGGCACGCCGCGCTGGTGAAGACACCGAGCTTGACGAGTGCTTCGAATGCCTTGAGCGGGTAGGAGAAGAACTTGCCGTTGTAGTAGATGCGCGACAGCCGCGGCCTGGTGATGAAATCGTCGGGCAGGAGTTCCTGCCACAGCGCCACGACCTCCTTCGATTTGGAGAAGAAGCGGTGGCCGCCGATGTCGAACAGGAAGCCCTTGTAGTCGACTGTGCGGCTGATGCCGCCGACATAGACCGGGTCGCGCTCTATGACCACGACCGAGCGGGCCTCTTTGGCAAGGCAATAGGCCGCCGTCAGCCCGGCAGGCCCCGCCCCGATCACGAACACATCGGTGTCGGTGCTCATGATGCGGCGATCAGGCGGACACAGCCGGCCGGTGCGGCCGGAAGGCGAACAGCGCCTGACCCGAATAGGAGACGATCGCCCCTGCCGCGGCCCCGCACAGCACTGCGAACTGCGGTACGGCGCGGAACACGGTGACGACCAGGACGGCGAACAGCGCGTAGCTCACCGCTTGTGCTCCAACCGCGACAGCGGCGTACCGCAGTGCCTCATCGGCCGGCCGGCGGCCGCTGTGATCGAAGGTGAGTGCCCGGTTGAGTCGCCAGGTGATCAGCGTTGCTGCCGCAAGCGAGACAAGCCGCGCGGCGAGTGGCGGCACGCCGTGCCCGATGACGGCGGTGAAGACCGCAAGGTCGGTGACGAGACCAAGGCCGCCGACGCCGAGGAAGCGGATCGGACGCGGCAGTATTTCGAGCAGCCGGCGAACCGGATCGCCGAGCGCAGCTGCCTGTGTGGGCGCTGCGCCTTTTACTGCGCCGAATTCTTCGACGTTGCCGACGCGCATTACGTCTCCCCGAGCAAGGGCGGGCGTCCTGGCGCTGTATTGAGCCTCGCGCTGGCTGCCGCCCTTTCGTCCAGGGCATCACTGGCAGGCTTTCCTTAATGGCCAGCTAGCGCCGCAGCGGCGTTGAGAGGTCGCGTCGGACACCGTTAAGAGACCCTCACCGCAATGCTTGACTTGGCGGTCCGAGACAGCGGTCAAGCCGGCGGCAAGACACACCCGATGGTCCGCAAAAGCGCGGCGCATGGGCATTCCTGCCTTGCAGGGCGATGACGCCCTCCTATATGAGCCAAGGGTAATCGGCCGGACTTGCCGGGCGGTTGTAAGAGTATGCGGGGGTCGGATTTGATGGGCGCCTTCTGGGCCTGCCCGACCTGCCGAGAAACAGAGGATTAACAACCATGGCCAAGGTCATCGGTATTGATCTCGGGACCACGAATTCCTGCGTTGCCGTTATGGAAGGCAAGAATCCGAAGGTCATCGAGAATTCGGAGGGAATGCGGACCACGCCGTCGATCGTCGCTTTTACGGATGAGGGCGAGCGGCTGGTCGGACAGCCGGCCAAGCGCCAGGCCGTCACCAACCCGGAGCGTACCATCTTCGCGGTCAAGCGCCTCATCGGACGGCGCTACGACGACCCGATGGTGGAGAAGGATAAGAAGCTCGTCCCCTACAAGATTGTGCGCGCCTCCAACGGCGACGCCTGGGTCGAGGCCGAGGGCAAGTCGTATTCGCCCTCGCAAATTTCCGCCTTCATTCTGCAAAAGATGAAAGAAACCGCGGAAGCCTATCTGGGCTCCAAGGTCGATCAGGCGGTCATCACCGTACCAGCCTATTTCAACGACGCGCAGCGCCAAGCCACCAAGGACGCCGGCAAGATCGCCGGTCTCGAAGTGCTGCGCATCATCAACGAGCCGACGGCGGCCGCGCTCGCCTACGGCCTCGACAAGCAGAAGACCGGCACCATCGCGGTCTATGACCTCGGCGGCGGCACGTTCGATATTTCGATCCTGGAAATCGGCGACGGCGTGTTCGAAGTGAAGTCGACGAACGGCGATACGTTCCTCGGCGGCGAAGATTTCGACATGCGGCTGGTCAACTACTTGGCCGACGAATTCCAGAAAGAGCAGGGCATCGACCTGCGCCGCGATAAGCTCGCGCTGCAACGCCTCAAGGAGGCGGCCGAGAAGGCCAAGATCGAGCTGTCGTCGACGACCCAGACCGAGATCAATCTGCCGTTCATCACGGCGGACGCGTCCGGGCCGAAGCATCTGACCATGAAGCTCACCCGCGCCAAGTTCGAGGCGCTGGTTGACGATCTCATTCAGAAGACGATCGATCCGTGCAAGCAGGCGCTCAAGGACGCCGGCCTCAGTGCCGCTGAGATCAACGAGGTCGTCCTGGTCGGCGGCATGACGCGCATGCCGAAGGTCCAGGAAGTGGTGAAGCAGCTGTTCGGCAAGGAGCCCCACAAGGGCGTCAATCCGGACGAAGTCGTGGCAGTGGGTGCCGCGATCCAGGCCGGCGTGCTGCAAGGCGACGTCAAGGATGTGCTGTTGCTCGACGTGACGCCGCTGTCGCTCGGCATCGAGACGCTTGGCGGCGTGTTCACCCGGCTGATCGATCGCAACACCACGATCCCGACCAAGAAGAGCCAAGTGTTCTCCACGGCCGAGGACGGCCAGACTGCGGTGACGATCCGGGTGTTCCAGGGCGAGCGCGAGATGGCGGCCGACAACAAGATGCTCGGCCAGTTCGATCTGGTCGGCATTCCGCCGGCGCCGCGCGGCGTGCCGCAAGTCGAGGTCACCTTCGACATCGACGCCAACGGTATCGTCAACGTGTCGGCGAAGGACAAGGGCACCGGCAAGGAGCAGCAGATCCGCATCCAGGCTTCCGGCGGTCTGTCCGAGTCCGACATCGACAAGATGGTCAAGGACGCCGAGGCTCACGCCGAGGAGGACAAGAAGCGCAAGGCGGCGGTCGAAGCCAAAAACCACGCCGAGGCGCTGGTGCATTCGACCGAGAAGGCGCTCTCCGAGCACGGTTCGAAGGTCGGCGAGGCGGAGCGTCGCGCCATCGAGAACGCGCTGGCCGACCTCAAGGAAGCCCTCAAGGGCAACGACGCCGAGGCAATCACGGCCAAGACCAACGCGTTGGCACAGGCCTCGATGAAGCTCGGTGAGGCAATGTACAAGCAGTCCGCTGACCAGCCGCCGGGCGGTGGCGGCAGCGACGGCGGCGCCACGGAAGGCAAGAAGGACGACGTTGTCGACGCCGAGTTCACCGAAGTCGACGACGACAAGAAGAACAAAAAGTCCGCTTAATCCGGCGGAGTATTCGATGCCGCTGCAGATTGTCAGAACAGCACCCCCGCATACCAAGCGGGGGTGCGCGTATCTGGCGGGTCAACGGCGGACATGCGATGATTGGACATCGTCGGGCGGGGAATGATGGCCAAGCGCTGCTACTACGAGAGTCTCTCGATCGAGCGGACCGCGAGCGATACCGACATCAAAGCCGCGTTCCGCAAGCAGGCGATGCAATGTCATCCGGACCGCAATCCCGGAGATAAGGACGCCGAGCATCGCTTTAAGGAGATCAACGAGGCCTACGAGGTCCTCAAAGACCCGAACAAACGCGCCGCCTATGATCGTTTCGGCCATGCTGCATTCGAGCACGGCATGAACGGCGGCCCGACGGCGGGATTCGGCGCCGATTTCGCCACGACGTTTTCCGATATTTTCGACGATCTGTTCGGCATGGGCGGCCGCCGCGGCCGCGGCAGCCGGCAGGAGCGCGGCGCTGATCTGCGCTACAACATGGAGATCGCGCTGCAGGAAGCGTACGTCGGCAAGACGGCGCAGATTCGCATTCCAACGTCGGTCACCTGCGAGGCCTGCTCGGGCTCCGGCGCCAAGGCTGGCTCCAAGCCTAAGGCCTGTCCGATGTGCGGCGGCCAGGGCAAGGTCCGTCATGCCCAAGGTTTCTTCACCCTGGAACGCACCTGTCCGAATTGCCAGGGCCGCGGCCAGGTGATTGAGAGCCCGTGTGCTTCGTGCTCCGGCTCCGGGCGCGTCACGCGCGAACGCACCTTGTCGGTGACGATTCCGCCAGGTGTGGAGGACGGCACGCGCATCCGCCTCGCCGGCGAGGGCGAGGCGGGCGTGCGCGGCGGTCCGCCCGGCGATCTCTACATTTTCCTGTCGATCGGCGCGCACCCGTTCTTCCAGCGCGAAGGCGCCGACCTGCATTGCCGCGTCCCGGTCTCCATGGTGACAGCGGCGGTCGGGGGAGAATTCGAAGTGCCAACCATCGATGGCGGCAAAACGCGGGTCAAAGTGCCCGAAGGCACCCAGTCCGGCCGTCGCTTCCGCCTGCCAGGCAAGGGAATGCCGGTGCTACGCTCGCGGCAGAGCGGCGACATGTACGTGCAGGTCATGGTCGAGACGCCGCAGAAATTGACCAAGCGGCAGCGCGAGCTGCTGGCTGAATTCGACAAGCTGTCGTCGAGCGAGACGCAGCCGGAATCCTCCGGCTTCTTCGGCAAGGTCAAGGAATTCATTGACGGTCTGGGCGGCCGCACCAACTCCGCTTGAGAGCCCGCTGGTTTTTGCCTGGCAAATGTTTTAAAAGCGGCAGGATTTTGTCGTGTGAGAAGCTATGCCTCTGCCTGCCCTGCAGAATTTCGAGCGTACCCTTGAGCGGCAGATACGGCTCCTGGAAGCCAAAAAGTATCTGATTGAGCGCAAAATCGGACGCCACATTCGGCTGTTCGAGGAAAAGCGCGACGGCTTCGGCAAGAAGATCGAAGAGCGGATCCGGCAGTTCGAGCGTAAAAGGGGCATTCGGCTCGACGACGAAGTGCGCTTCATTCGCTCGTGGCTGGAACGACCGCTGTCGATCGGCGCGGTGACGCCGTCCGGAAAGGTCTTGTGCCGCGCAATGGCGCGGTATGTCGACCCGAACAGCGACGGGCCCGTTGTCGAACTGGGGCCGGGGACCGGTCCGGTAACCGAAGCCCTGCTCGAAGCCGGCGTCGCGCCATCGCGCTTGGTTCTGGTGGAGTTCAATCCGAGCTTCTGCCGCATTCTGCGGGCGCGCTACCCCGACGCCACCGTCGTGCAGGGCGACGCTTATAGCCTGCGCCGGCTTCTGGAAACGCTACTTATCCAGCCGGCCACCGCCGTCGTCTCCGGTCTGCCGCTGGTGACAAAGCCGATCAAGCAGCGCTTGCGGTTGATCCGTGATGCCATCGACCTGATGGCCCCCGGCGCGCCGTTCGTCCAATTTACCTATTCGGTGGCGGCGCCGCTGCCAAAACGGCTTGGCGGGTTCTCGGTGGAAGCTTCCGAACGCATCTGGATGAACATTCCTCCGGCGCGGGTGTGGGTGTACCGGAGGCCCTGAACAACTGTCATCATCCGCGCAGGCGGATGATCCAGTAATCTCCAAGGGTCAGGTCTCGTTCTGCGGCTTTTGCGAATCCCGGATGCCCGCCTGCGCGGGCATGACAAAAATGCCCGCTCCGAAAATCCTCGTCATCCCCGGCTCGCTGCGCACCGGCTCGCACAACGCGCGGCTTGCCGCACTTGCCGTCAAAGAGCTGGTGCTGGCCGATGCTGAGGTGACGCAAATTTCGCTGCAAGATTATCCGTTGCCGCTGTTCGATGCCGACACGATGACGGCCGACGGGCTGCCTCAGCATGCCGTGCAACTGCAGCGCATGCTAGGCGCGCACCAGGGCGTGTTCATCACCAGTCCCGAATACAGCGCTTCGGTGACGCCGCTTATAAAGAATGCAATCGACTGGATGTCGCGTGCGCGCGTGCGCGGCGAGCCGAACTACACGGCCTTCAAGGATCGCGTGTTCGCGCTGGGCGCCGCCTCGAGCGGTGTGGGCGGCGGCATGCGCTCGCTGATGGCGCTGCGGCATATTCTCGAACTCGGCTGCGGCGCGCTGGTCATTCCGGAGCAGATCAGTGTCGCCAATGCGGCGGACGCTTTCGACGACATGGACAATCTCAAGGACGAGCGCGCCGGGGCGGCGCTGAAGCTACTGGCCCGCCGCCTGGTCGAGATGGCGCGCGCGCTGGCGCGGGAGAATTGAACGATGCGACTTGAGCCCCGCCAGCGTCTGATCGTTGCGCTCGATGTGCCGTCGGTCGAGGCGGCGCGGGCCATGGTGGCGCGGCTCGGCGATGCCGTCGAGTTTTACAAGATCGGATACCAGCTTGCGTTCGTCGGCGGGCTTGCCTATGCGCCGGTTCTGGCGGACGCGGGCAAGCGGGTGTTTCTTGATCTCAAGCTCCACGATATTGGTAACACCGTTGCCGAAGGCGTGCGCAGCATCGCTCGGCTCGGCGCAAGCTTTGTCACCGTGCATGCCTATCCGCAGACCATGCATGCCGCCGTTGCGGCGCGCGAAGGCAATCTTCGCATTCTCGCCGTCACCGTGCTGACGTCCTACGACGACGCCGATCTAGCCGCCGCCGGCTATGATTTCACCGTGCCCGAACTGGTCGCCGAGCGTGCCGCGCAGGCGCGCGACATCGGTGTCGATGGCCTGGTCTGTTCGGCCGCCGAGGCCGCAAGCGTGCGCCCGATTGTCGGCGCCGGCCTCGCACTGGTGACGCCAGGCATCCGTCCCGCCGGAACGGCGGCGGGAGATCAGAAACGCATCGCGACGCCATCCTTGGCGATTTCCGCGGGCGCCGACTATCTGGTCGTCGGCCGGCCGATTATCGCCGCTGCCGATCCCAAGGCGGCCGCCGAGGCGATCGTCGAGGAGATTTCACAAACATAAGATTGAGAAGGGAGAACGCGGATGGCGAAAGGCTATTGGATCGCGCGCGTCGATGTGACCAACGAGGATGGCTACAAGCACTACGCAGCGGCCAATCCCGGTATCTTCAAGAAGTTCGGCGCGCGCTTCGTGGTACGCGCCGGCAAATTCGAGGCCATGGAAGGATCGAGCCGGTCGCGCAATATCGTCATCGAATTTCCGGATTATGCCACAGCGCTGGCCTGCTATCGTTCTCCTGAATATCAGGAGAACATCAAGCGGCGGCTCGGTCATGCCGACATCGATCTGATGGTCATCGAAGGCTACGACGGCCCGCAGCCGTAAAACCGTGCGCTTCAGGAGCAAGCCATGCCCAAGGGCTACTGGATTCCGCAGATCGATGTGAGCAGCCCGGAAGGCTACAAGGCCTACATGGCGGCGACGCCGCCGGCGCACGAGAAGTACAAGGGCGTCGCGCTCATCCGCGGCGGCAAGAGCGAAGTCGTCGAGGGGCATTTCCGATCGCGCGTCGTGCTTCGCGAGTTTCCCGATTATGCCGCCGCGCT
Source organism: uncultured Alphaproteobacteria bacterium (assembly GCA_963729965.1). Lineage (GTDB taxonomy): Bacteria > Pseudomonadota > Alphaproteobacteria > Rhizobiales > Xanthobacteraceae > BOG-931. The sequence goes on along the minus strand of CAVSPX010000001.1, from coordinate 706,370 downwards.
CGCCTGCTATCGCTCGCCCGAGTATCAAGGGGCGCGCGTGCTGCGGCTGCCGCATTCACAATGCGACTTTGTTATTGCCGAAGGTTGCGATGACCCGCAGCCGGCCCGGTCGCCCGCCGCGCCCGGCGTGAATAAGGGTTACTGGGTCGTGCATCTCGATGTCACCGACGACGAGAAGTACAAGGCCTACCCCCCGGCGCTGCTCGCTCATCTCGCCAAATTTGGCACGCGTTTTCTGGTGCGCGGTGGCGCTCGGGAAGTGCCGGAAGGCAAAGTTCGCAGCCGCACCGCCGTGGTCGAATTTCCGAGCTTCGACGCCGCGTTGGCCTGCTATCGCTCCGCGGACTATGTCCCGATCAAGAAATTGCGCGAAGGCAACGCGGCAGTCGATCTGGTCATCGTCGAGGGCTATGACGGCCCGAAGTTCTGAAGCTTTCTTCCTTCGCGTAGCCCCGCTATATCCGCGTTAACCGGGAGAAAAAGCCGATGGCCGACATGCGGGTGGTAATTGCCGGCGCGGGTGGGCGGATGGGCCGTACGCTTATTCAGGCGGTCGCGGCGAGCAAGGGCTTGACGCTTGCCGGCGCGGTCGAGGCCGAGGGCTCGGCCGTGATCGGGCGCGACGCCGGCGAGCTTGCCGGCCTCGGGCCGAACGGCGTCAAAGTCACGAGCGACGTCGCGGCCGCGCTTAAAGGCGCGGACGGGCTCGTCGAGTTCACGATTCCCGCCGCGACGCTGGCCTTTGCCGAGTTGACCAGTGCCGCCGGCATCGTGCACATCATCGGCACCACCGGCCATTCGGCCGAAGAGGAAAAAATCATCGCTGCAGCGGCGGGCCGCGCGAAGATCGTCAAAGCCGGCAATTTCAGCATGGGTGTCAATCTGCTGGTGGCGTTGACCAAGCGGGTCGCCAAAACGCTTGACGATGCCTACGACATCGAAATTGTCGAAATGCACCACAACAAGAAAATCGACGCGCCGTCCGGCACCGCGCTCATGCTCGGCCGCGCGGCAGCCGCCGGCCGCGGCATTGACCTCGCGCAACACTCGGTGCGCGGCCGCGACGGCATGACCGGCGCGCGCAATGCCGGCGACATCGGCTTCGCTTCGCTGCGCGGCGGCACCGTGGTGGGCGAGCACAGTGTCATTTTCGCCGGCCCGGCCGAGCGCGTCGAGCTGACCCATCGCGCCGAGGATCGCATGATCTTTGCGCGCGGCGCGCTCCACGCGGCGCTGTGGGCACGCCATCAAAAGCCCGGAATTTATTCGATGACGGACGTCCTGGGCCTCGGCGATTCGTAAAGCGTTGGCCCATGACGCCGCGAGTCACCACCAAACATAAGGCCGCCATCATCGCGCTTATCGGCTTGGGTCTTGCCGGACTGATCGGCGCGCACGAGGTAGAGGCGATGGCGCCGCAGCCCGGCGGCGCGCCGAATATGGTCATGCCGCTCGTTCTTGCAGCGTTTGGCACGCTTTGTTTCGTCGCTGCCGGTCTCCTGGCCCGCAACCTGATACGGTAGCCTGCGCCGGAGTGACTGTTGGGGGAGACGCCGATGAGTATCCGAATTGCCGCCGTGGAGGTGAGCCACTGGCATGCCCTCAATGACGCCGCTTATCTGCGCCATCTTCTGGCCATGCCGGATGTTGAACTGGTCGGTATCCAGGATTCGGACACGGACATCGTCGTGCGGCGGGCGGCCGAGGTGAAAAATCCGCCGACGTTTACCGACTACAAAAAAATGCTTGCCGAGCTTCGCCCGGATTTTGTCGTCGCGCTCGGCCGTCACAGCCAGATGGCCGCGATCGCCCACGATCTGCTCGATGCCGGCTTTCCGTTTCTGATGGAAAAGCCGATGGGATTGAACGCCGCCCAACTGGAGCCGGTGGCCGAAAAGGCGGCGAAGCGCAACGCGTTTATCGCCGTGCCGCTGGCGCAGCGCTACTCGCCGTTTGCGCGGCGCGCCCGCGAAATGATGGGTGCCGGGCGCATCGGCGAGCTGTCGCACATCTACGTGCGTATCAACCGGCCTGGTCCGGCGCGCTACAAGGCCTGGGATTGTCCCTGGATGTTCGATCCCGCCGAAGCGGGCGGCGGCTGCCTGCGCAATCTCGGCCCCCACGGGCTCGACATGTTTCTGCATCTCACCGGCGAGGATGCGCAGGCCACCGGCGCGCAAGTCAGCCACCGCGCGCATGCGCTTGCGGTCGAGGACTACGCCACGGTGACGTTGCGCTCGAACAGCGGCGTGCTTGGCACCATCGAAGTCGGCAACGGCTTTCCCCGTGACGGCACCGACGGCGAATGGAAACTCGCCGGCCGCGATGCGATCCTCACCATGAAGGATAACGTGTTGAAGCTTGCGACCGCGGCAGGCGACGAAGTGCTGCCGGGCACCGACGTTACCGCGCCTTACTTTACGGCGCTACGTGATGCACTCGATCACTGGCAGAAAGGCAAATCTCCGCCGATCGGTGTGCAGGATTGCCTGCGTGCCGTACGCCTGATCGATCAGGCCTATGCGTACGCAAAAAAGGCCTGCTGACCGCCGATTTTTCCGGATTGCGGCGATCGCAACAATTCAGTGCGCCAGCAACACCCGCGGCGTGTCCGCAGGCGTGGATTTCTGGCTCATCATTTCGGGCGCGGAGCGCAGTGCCTTGAGCGGATCGACCAGGCCGGCGCCGAATTGCGGGTTCGTGCCGGGCGTGCCGAGATGCGTTGCGGTTCGCACCAGGATGTCGCGAATATCTTCGGGCGATCGCGACGGCTCTTCAGCGAGCAGCAAGGCCGCAACGCCGCTGACATTCGCGCTCGCCACCGAGGTGCCGGTCGTATACTGCACGTGGCCGTTTGGCGCCGGCACCAGCACGTTCACGCCCGGCGCCGCGACAGCGATGTAATCGCCCTGGTTGGCGCCGCTGAACAGATGGTCGTGCGCGTCGGTTGCGGTGACGGCCAAGACGTTCGGATCGGCGCCCGGATAAAGCGGCGGCGATTGCGGCCCGGCATTGCCGGCGGCCGCGACGATGAGAATGCCTTTCTCGCGCGCGACCTGCAGTTCCTGGGCAAGCGCGGGATCCTGCGGTCCGGCAAAGCTCATGTTGACGATCTTGGCGTTGTGCTCGATCGCGTAATTGAGCCCGCGAATAATGTTGGCCGATGTCGCTTCGACCGTGGTGCCGGTGCCGCCGAATGCGCAGATCGCAATGATTTTGGCACTGGGCGCGATGCCCAAAAGCCCGACATGCGACGCGATGGCGCCGGCCATGCCGGTGCCATGCGGGTCGGGCGGCGCGTTGGGGCCGCAGCCGGCGTCATAACTATCGATGATCCTGCCGGCAAAATCCGGCTGCTGAAGATCGACGCGTGAGTCGATCAATGCAATGACGACGTCGTTGCCCTCGCTGATGCGGTGCACGGCGGCGAGGTCGAATTTTTTCACGATGTATTGGGCGGGATTGCCGAGATCGCCGATCGGGTCATCCCGATCCTGCATCAGGTTATAGGTGTAGTCGGGCTGTGCGGCGGCGTTCAGTCCGGCGCCCTCGACTTCGCGAATCACGTCCGGCACCGACTGGCCGTTGTTGATGCGGAACGTGTAAAGCGTACGCCGCAGCGCGGCGACGTTTTGCTGCGACACCACCGTCAAGCCGAAACGCTGCGCGGCGGCGGTCACTTGCTGTGGCGTCACACTGGGACCGAACTGCAGCACGACCTGCCGCGAGGCGAAGCGCGTCTCGCCGGCCGGCGGCAGGCCGGTGCCGGGCGGCAGGGGCATGACGCGCATGTCGATCAGACGGGTGCCGGGGGGCGCGCCGTTGCCCCCGCGCAACCGATTGGCGAGGCCGCTCACAGCCCGGCCTCGCCCGAATGGCGCCCCGCCGAACGGGCGCCCTCGGGCGCCGAAGGCGCCTCTGTTACCGAGATTTGCAAACCGCCCGCGCGCGCCGAACGTCCCGAAGTTTCGGCCGTTGGTAAATGCAGGATTCCGGGCAAATGCAGGATTGCGGCCGCCGAATGCCCCCACAGCGCGGCCGTTCGCAAACGCCGCGCCTGGGTTGCGCGCACCGGGGCCGAAGGCGCGGGCAGAAACGCCATTGCTGCGCTGGCCGAAGCCCGCGCCTACGCCAGGCCGCACGACATTCCCCGGTCCAAAACGGTTGCCGGCATTCTGCTGTTGCGGGAACCCGCGGCGCTGGAGGGCGAACGGACGCGGCGCCATGCGTGGATGCTGCTGGACGGCGCGCCTGGGCGGCGGCTTCTTGGTTTCGGCGGTCGCGACATTCGAAACGACGGTTCCGACGCCAAGCAGGCCGACGATGAGCAGAAGAACTCCGTTCCACCATCGGGCGTGCATGGCGTTTCCTTTGAGTCACGTAACCGCGGTTAAGCTGCCGCTCACAATACGGCTAAATGTTGAATTAATGCTTCGCCATTGGCTCGGCGACGCTGGTTTTTGGCGGCTGCTTTGACCTGCCCAGCGACTTTTGTTTCCAGATGCTGCTTTCAGATTCGGTAACCGATTTTTAACGATCAGGGGTCGCGTGAACGCGGCGGAAACCGAAACGAAATTGGCCTCCATTTTGCAGCGTGTCGTGTTTGAAGGGAGCTGCATCATGCCAATGCGCGACAATATTCGAACCGACAGCTTGAGGTCTCGCGGCTGCAGGCAGCCGGCGGCTGCGCCCGAACGCGTGGAGCTGCTGACCGGCGGCGAATTCGAGGTGATCTCCTGGCTCACCGCCACCGGGGTGCTGATCGCCGTCATCCTGGCGGCGGCATATCCGGCCTTCGATCCGGTCGCCGCTCTGCTCGGCCAATTTCCCTGATTAGATCGCACAGGAGCGACTACGCCACGCCGCTTCGGCGCGCTTGCCGCAGCGCGCGCAGCGCCGGTTCGATATCCGGCTGGTTCGCGGGCGGCGATTGCGGCGGCGACACTGCAGATCGATCCTGTGCGTGCGGTGACCTATCGAGCCATTCCTGCGTATGCAGATCGCCCAATCCGTAGTGTTCTTGAGGATCGAGAAACGGGACCTCATTGCCGTCAGAGATGGCTTCCGCATCGATTCGCTGACGCGCGGAACGATACCTGAGCCAGGCGGCATCGGGATCGTCCGAAATTCTCGGCCTGCGGTACATGCCGAGGACTTTGCTCACGATCGCGATCACCGCTGCGGCGGCACCGAACACGAGGGCCAGCAAAATGAACATTTCCGCCGTTCTGGTTCTTGCCGCGTTTGTTGCTGCGTCGGCCGATTGCGCAGGCGCATTGTAGGTGGCGTCGGCCTTATCTTGTCGCTGAGCTGACTGAGGGCCATCCGCCGGCTTGACGCTGACGCCGGCCGGGGTGCTTTCGTCGTGCAGCGCCGGCTGCTGTGTCGGCGGCGCGGGCGGCGTTTCAGGTGCGCTCCGTTGGGGTGCAGCCGCTGTGCTGACAAAGGGCGTCGATGGCCGAACAGCAAGGACTGTGACATGCGGCGCCGCCGCAGCGTTGCCGGCTGCGCTGTCTGGAGCCGCCGCGGGTGCGGTTGGAGGCGCCACAGGCTGCGCGGGTGGATCGGCCATTGCGGCTGGAGCCGCCGCGGTCTGAGGTCCGGCTGCGGTCTGAGGTTCACCCGCAGGCTCGGCATCCGCAGCCGCTTCTGCCGCATGATGCCGAATCAGGGCGTGATGGTGCAGCTGAACGGCGCCGTGCAGATACCAGCATTTGTGCCGGGTCGCGCGATCGATGTGATAATACCAGTGCTGCCCGCTGGGCGCGGCAGTCTTTGGTGCGGCAAGACATGTGTCCGCGCGGGCGCTGTCGATTGAAAGACTTGCTCCCGCTCCCGACAGCAGAAACACAGAAACAAAACCTATAGCCCCGACCGGGCCGGAGATTTTCAACATGATCCCCTCCGTCAAATTGCAACAACAAAACTAGCGTTAACGAGTGGATGAGAATGGGCGCCGAATTAGGCAATCCATGCGTTTAATTGCGATCAAAGTTGGGCTTCGGAACTCTATTTTTGGTAGCCGTAGGCCACAAACCGCAGCCTTCGGAAACCTGCCCAGAAAATGAGTTTTCGCAGCACAAAATATGCGCTGCCGTTTCCTGACATGGCCGCTGTTTTTGTCGTACTGTCGCCTCGTCCGGGCGCTTGAAAGTGTGGGGATCTCGATGACATTTGCGCGTCGCCAATTCTTGCGTCTGGCGGGGAGCGCTGCGGCGCTGCCGGCGGTTTCTCGCAGCGCTTTCGCGGCCGGCTATCCGAGCGCGCCGGTGCGAATCATTGTCGGCTTTGCGCCGGGCGGCACCACCGATGTCGTGGCGCGTCTGATCGGCGCCTATCTGTCGGAGCGACTCGGCCAGCCCTTCATCGTTGAGAACAAGCCGGGCGCCGGCACCAATATCGCGACCGAGGAAGTGCTGCATGCGCCGGCGGATGGCTACACGCTGCTGCTGGCCACGGTGTCGAATGCGGTCAATGCATCGCTTTTCAAGAATCTCAGCTTCGATTTCCTGCGCGATGCGGCGCCCGTCGCCGGCATTATGGAGGTGCCCAATATCCTGGAGGTGAATCCGGCCGTGCCGGTGAAAACGGTGCCGGAGTTCATCGCCTACGCCAAGGCCAATCCGGGCAAGATCGACATGGCGTCGGGCGGTGTCGGGTCGAGCTCGCACATCTCGGGCGAGCTGTTCTGCATGATGGCCGGCGTCAATCTCGTTCATGTGCCGTATCGCGGCGAAGCACCGGCGCTGATCGACATGGTGAGCGGCCAGACGCAGGTGATGTTTGACCTGATGTCCGCGTCGATCGGATTCGTGCGCAATGGCAAGCTGCGCGCGCTCGGCGTTACATCTGCTACACCGTCTACTGCGCTGCCGGGTGTGCCGGCGGTCGCGGAATTTCTGCCCGGCTATGAGGCGACCTCGTTCGAGGGCCTGGCGGCGCCCAAAGGCACTCCAGATGCAATCGTCGATCTGCTCAACAAGCAGGTCAACGCCGCGCTTGTCGACCCGGCCTTCAAGGCGAAGCTGACAGCGCTTGGCGGCCAGATGCTGCCCGGTCCGCCTGCCGCCTTCGGCAAGCTCGTCGCCGGCGATACCGCAAAGTGGGCCAAGGTCATCAAGTTCGCCAACATCAAGCCGGAGTGATGCACCCATGGCGATTCGGCATTTGGCGGTGGCTGCGAACCTCAATCGGCCCTCAATAGCGACGTGCCGGTCATTTCCTTTGGCTTCGGCAATTCCATCAGTTCGAGCAGCGTCGGTGCGATGTCGGCGAGGCGGCCTTCGGCGTTGAGCGCCCGGTTGCGCGCGCCGACCAGGAGCAGCGGCACCGGATTGGTGGTGTGGGCGGTGTGCGGGCCGCCGGTCTCCGGGTCGCGCATCATCTCGCAATTGCCGTGGTCGGCGGTGACCAGGAGCGCGCCGCCGGATTTTTGCACGGCGTCGACGATGCGGCCGAGGCCGGCATCGACCGTCTCCACTGCTTTGATCGCGGCCGGCAGGCTGCCGGTGTGACCGACCATGTCGGGATTGGCAAAGTTGAGCACGATCAGATCGTATTTTCCGGAATCGATGGCGCCGACCGCCTTGTCGGTCAGTTCGGGCGCCGACATTTCCGGCTGCAGATCGTAGGTCGCGACCTTGGGCGACGGCACCATGATGCGATCCTCGCCGTCATAGGGCTCCTCGCGGCCGCCGTTGAGGAAATACGTGACGTGGGCGTATTTCTCTGTTTCCGCCATGCGCAATTGCTTGCGGCCGGCCTCGGCCACGACCTCGCCGAGGATGTGTTCCAGGCTCTGCTGCGGAAAGATCGACTGCATCAGCTTGTCGAGCTCGGCTGAGTATTGCGCCATGCCGACAGCAGCGGCGAAGCGCACGACGCGCTTGCGCGCAAAGCCGGAGAAATCCGGATCGAGCATCGCCGACAGAATCTCGCGCACGCGATCGGAACGGAAGTTGAAGCACAGCAAACCGTCGCCGTCCTTCATGCCGCGATAATCGTCGACCACGGCGGGCATGATGAACTCGTCGAACTTTTTGCTGGCATAAGCGTCGGCAACAACGGCGGGCGCGTCGGTAAAGCGCGTCGCGTCGGCCTCGACCATGGCGTTATAGGCCTTCTCGACGCGATCCCAGCGCTTGTCGCGATCCATCGCGTAGTAGCGCCCGGATACGCTCGCGATCGTCACCGATTTCGGCAGCTCGGCGATGAGCCGCTTGATGTCGTCGCCGGCCGATTGCGGCGGCGTATCGCGGCCGTCGGTGATGGCGTGGACGCGCGTCGGCACGCCGGCGCGGTCGAGAATCTTCGCCAGTGCGGCGCCGTGACGCTGATGCGAATGCACGCCTCCGGGCGACACCAGGCCGACGAGATGACAGGCGCCGCCGCTTGCCTTGAGTTTTTTGATCAGATCAAGCAGCGCCGGCGCGTGCTCGATCTCGCCGTTTTCGATCGCGGCGTCGATGCGCGGCAGATCCTGCATCACGACGCGGCCGGCGCCGATATTGAGATGCCCGACTTCGGAATTGCCCATCTGCCCGTCCGGCAGGCCGACATCCTTGCCGGAGGTACGCAGGAAACCGTGCGGTCCCGACTGCCAAAGCCGGTCGAAGGTCGGCGTCTTGGCCTGCAACACGGCATTGTCGGCGCGCTCCTCGCGCCAGCCCCAGCCGTCGAGAATCACCAGCATCACCGGCCGCCGCTGCTGCATGTCGTATTCCCTTCATACAAATAATGCCGCTCAGATAACGCCGAAGGGGGTATTGCGGATCGAGGCCGAAGCGTCAATCGGTGCTCCTTCTCCTATGCGGCCACGACGTTGCCGGCTTCCCAGCCGAGCATGGCGCGCTTGCGCGTAATGCCCCAATGGTAGCCGGTGAGATCGCCGGCCTTGCCGACGACGCGATGGCAGGGCACCACGAACGACACCGGATTCTTGCCGACCGCGGCGCCGACGGCGCGCGCGGCCTTCGGCGCGGCGAGCTTGCAGGCGATGCCCGAATAGGTCGTGAGCCGGCCCATCGGAATTTCCAGCAGCGCTTCCCACACCCGGACTTCCCAATCGGTGCCGATCAGCACGACGCGCAGCGGCTGTTGCGCGCTCCACTGCGTCGGATCGAAAATGCGCCGCGCGATCGCCGCGGTGCGGGCGCTGTCTTCCACACAAGTCGCGCGCGGCCAGCGGCTCTTCATGTCGGCGAGCGCGGCGCGTTCCTCGCCGGGATCGGCGAAGGCGAGACCGGCAAGGCCGCGTTCGGTCGCCATCACCAGCGCGCTGCCGAACGGGGACGGGTGAAAGCCGAAGCTGATGGTCAGGCCGTCGCCGCCGGTTTTCCATTCGCCCGGCGACATCGCCTCGTGGGTGACGAACAGATCGTGCAGGCGGCCGGGGCCGGAGAGACCGACTTCGTAGGTGGCATCGAGCACGCTCGCCGAGTCGCGCAGCAACTGCCGCGCGCCGTCCAGGGTGAGCGCCTGCAGGAATGCCTTCGGTGTCAGCCCGGCCCAGCGGCGGAACAGATGATGCAACTCGGTCGGCGTGACGCCGGCTGCTTCGGCGATGGTTTCGATCTCGGGCTGCTCGCGCCAGTGGCCGCGGATGTGGCCGATGGCCTTGCGCACCACATCGTAGTCGGCGGCCGCGGCGGCGAGCGGCATCGGGTTCAAGATACGATCGGGTGACAACATGGCAGCCTCCATTTGTTGCGCTCGATCTAATTTGCTGATGCCGCCTAAACCACCCGATTTCTGGATCGATTTTGCCATTCCGGCCGAGCCGCCAACGGGTCCGGCCCGAAGTGACCGGCCCGATGACAAGGTCCGCGACAAGAGCCGGAATCCATAACCACAGTCGGTGAAAGTTCTGCACCGATCGCGACTATGGATTCCGGGTTCGCGGGCGACAGCCCGCGCCCCGGAATGACAGTTCACTCAAACACCGTCCTGGTCGGGCCGCGCTTGGCCTCGCCCAGGGCCGCCGACAGCGCGTTGGCGAAACTCTCCTTCTCGTTCGGACCGAGAAACGCGGCGACCGACAGCCGCCGCCCGTGCGACACCAGGAACAGCCGCTCGATGCCGAATTCCTCGTGCACGATGCGCTCGAGCCGCACCCAGAGCGGATTGAGCGTCCACTCGCGCACGCCGCCGCGCTGGCTGACCTTGCGCACGGTCAGTTCGGACGCGGTCACGCTGACGATCTCGTAAGCGCGCGCGCTGCGGAAATTGGCGCGGAACGCCACGTAGACGAGCAGCACGTCGAGCCCGAAGAAGCCGCACACCGGCCACGCGCCCATGGAGACAAACACCACGCCCGATACGAAGCTCACCGCGCCGAGACACAGCATGAGGATCAGAAAGCCGCGCGGCGTCAGCGAGCGGTGCGGCGTGATCACGGCTGAAAAAATCTTGGGGTCGGCAGGCGCGCCGTCCGCCTCGCTGTTGTTGTCGTTCTTGTTCTCGTTCATGGCCCTGAGTATAGGGGAAATATGGCGCGAAAAACCATCAAGAAGTCCGTCAAGCTGCGGTTGCGGGCGGCCCGCAAGGGCAAGGCGGCGCGGCTCAAGCCCGTCAAGGCGCGGACCAAGGCCGATGCCAAGGCCAAGGCCGATACCAAGGCCGCCGAGGGCGCCCTGCCGCAATGGACTAAAGCCGAGATCGACGAAGCGTTCCGCCGCTTTGCCGCGGCCAATCCGGAGCCGAACACCGAGCTTGCGCATACCAGCCCGTTCACGCTGCTGATCTCCGTCGTGCTGTCGGCGCAGGCGACCGACGCTGGCGTCAACAAGGCGACGCCGGCCTTGTTCGCGCTCGCCGACACGCCGGAGAAGATGATCAGGCTCGGCGAGACCAAGGTGCGCGACCTGATCAAGACCATCGGGCTGTTCCGCACCAAGGCCAAGAACGTGATCGCGCTGTCGCAAAAACTCGTCGCCGAGCATGGCGGGCAGGTGCCGCGCGGCCGCGGCGCGCTGGAAGCATTGCCCGGTGTCGGCCGCAAGACCGCGAACGTCGTGCTCAACGTCGCGTTCGGCGAACCGACCATCGCGGTCGATACCCACATCTTCCGCGTCGGCAACCGCACCGGGCTCGCCGTCGGCAAGACGCCGCTCGACGTGGAAATGAAACTGATGGAAGTGGTGCCGGACAAATATCTGCTGCACGCGCATCATTGGCTCATCCTGCATGGCCGCTACACCTGCGTCGCCCGCCGTCCGCTGTGCGAAAAGTGCATCATCGCCGATCTGTGCAAATGGCCGGGCAAGACGGTGAATGCGGCGACGGCGTGATGCTGTTTTTTCATCCTCCCCCACGCAAGTGGGGGAGGGGGACCACCCTGCGCAGCAGGGCGGTGGAAGGGGCGCGGGCCGCGACGAATCTCTTTCGACGAAAGTGAAACGACGAGTCAGAGGCCCCCTCCACCCCGCTATCGCGGTGGCGGAGGCAATAAAATCCCGTTCTCGCGATGCGGTTTTTGTTCGCACCCGAGTTGTGAGCAAGCCATTCCCAAGAACGACACCGTACGTCGACCTTCGTCAGAGCCTTTCGGACGTGGATGGTCCAAGCGGCATCACGATCGGGCCCGGTGCACGAACGAACGAACGGACGGAAAAATAAAAGGAAGCAGAACGCCGACAGACGCGGGTCTCCCTGCTTCACCTTGCGGCGAAGCGCGCACCCTGGCCAGGGCGCGCTCGCCTGTCGGCGTTCCACGGCGGCTCTTGCCAGGGAGACAGCTGGTCCCCAAGGCTCAGCGTCAGGCCATGCTTTCCGGGACAGTCCGGAGCATTCGGTCCGATACGGCCGCCCCAACCGGGGGGCGGAGACCTTGCGCGTCTCCACGGGCGTTACCCGCGCCGAAACCAATCCCAGTGCAGCGAGCACCTCGCGGGCCGGTCGTTGTGCCGGCAGGCTGATGCCCGACGCCGCCCGAGTGCAAAGGGGACGAACCCTCCGCCCGCGAGCACCGCACCCGCTCCCCGCCAGCCGTCGTCACTGGCTGGCGTCCTTGCACGAGGAGCGAGGCGGCGGCGCTTCTACACGTTTCGGGACTATTGTCAAGGATAGTCGCGATCACGGCGACGGCGGCTTTGATTCTTCGCACTTTTCCGGCTACCTGGCACGCTCCACCAGCCGCCGCAGCGCACGTTTCGCGCGAATCAAAGGAACATTAACCATTTTCCGCGCACCCTCACGGGCACGGAGCGCGTTCGAATGACCCAAGTCCGCCATACCTGCGCCTCATTGTCTTCCTGGGATAGGGTTAAGGTGCGTCTTAGTTCGGGGATCTAGCGTTCGGGATTGGAGTTGGGGAAACCGCAGCGGGGCGGTTCGGGGACATTTGAAGATCTGGCAATTAAGCTGCTTTGTCGGCGCCATGACGGCGTTGATCGTTGCAGGGCTTTGGCAACTCGCGAGCGAGCGGCCAGCCATGGCGGCGGTCGGGCCGGCTGCGCGCGTCGAAGAAGCCTTCAGTGTCGTTCCGCTGAACACGACCACGATCCTCGCCAAGTTCGAACCTGAGCCGGCGGCGCCGCAGCCTGCCGCCGAGCACAGCTCCAGCAACATCGTGCCGAACGTGCTGATCGCCGCGGAGTTTCGGGCGGCATGGCCGGATGCGCTGTCGACCAACGGCGAGGAAGCAGCGCTGTCCCACGGCCGCGTGCTCGCCTATGCGGACACCACCGGCTCGATTCCGTCGCTTGACGACGCACCCGAGGCGCCAGTGATTCATACCGAGCGCGCGCCGGCGCCGAGCGGCAAGATGGCGCCGGAGGGTTCCACCGCCTGGGCCAAGCAGGAACTGCCCTATCTGCAATATTACGTCTATTCCGAGCTGCCGCCGCCGGAGAAGCCGTCCGCCATCGCGCTCGCGGCGATGAGCGACATTCCGCTCGGCACCCCGGCCGAGGAAATCACCCGCGCCGCCGACGCCTTCGGTCTCGACCAGAATTTCCTCAAAGCCGTCGCCAAGATCGAATCCGATTTCAATCCGAGGGATCGCACCGGCTCCTATATCGGCCTGTTCCAGCTCAGCAGGAACGAGTTCAAGCATTTCGGCTCCGGCTCTGGCGAGATCACCAACTCGCGCGATAATGCGGTCGCCGCCGCCTACAAGTTCGTCATCGAAGCCGAGATGTTCGAATACGTCACGCACAAGAAGCCGACCATCGCCGACCTTTATCTGATCCATCAGCAGGGCTGGCAGGGCGCCGCCGAGCACATCAGCCATCCGGATTGGCTGGCGTGGCGGTCGATGTGCGCCACCGACGAAGGCAAACAGCGCGGCGAGCGCTGGTGCAAGCGCGCCATCTGGGGCAACACGCTGCCGGTGGTGAAGAAGGAATGGAAGAGCGTCGACCGCCTGACCTCGGCGGGGTTCGTGCAGATGTGGCGCAACCGCATCGATACGCTCTACGCCCGCTACGCCGACGCGGGCACGCAGCAGGCGGAAGCGAAGCAGTAAACGCAGCGATGAGCTCTTACTGCACTTAGTTCGCTAGGAATGAGGTGGACTATCATGAGTCGCGCGCAAGATCTATTTGATCACTTAGTGTCTGTCCGAGAACAAGTTGAATCCAATGAATCATTTGTGATTTAAGAGTGGTGGCCTGATTCGAGGATGGTCACCGATGTGGACGGCGAAAAACCGCAGGCGTTACGACCGTAGCGCGCTACGATATCCGAGCGATCTGACCGACGACGAATGGGCGCATGTCGAGCCGTTTATTCCACCGGCCAAGCGTGGTGGTAACAAGCGGCACGTCGACGTGCGCGAAGTGATGAACGGGATCATGTATGTGTTGAGCACGGGGTGCCAGTGGCGGGCGATCCCGAAAGATCTGCCGCCACGCAGCACTCTTTTCGACTATCTTGATTTGTGGAGCTACGACGGCACGCTCGATCGGATCCATCACGCCCTATATGTGGAGTGCCGCGAGCAAGGCGAACGAGAGGCCAGTCCCACCGCCGCCATCATCGATAGCCAAAGCGTGAAGAGCGCTGAAAAAGGGGGGCCTGCATCGATCCGCCTGGCTATGATGCGGGCAAAAAGATCAAGGGCAAGAAGCGCCATATTCTCGTAGATACGCTGGGTTTGTTGCTCCACGCGATCGTTCATCCCGCCAATATCCAGGATCGCGACGGTGGCGTCCTGCTCCTTGCAACCCTTTTCGGGATGTATCCCTTCTTGAAAAAGTTGTTTGCCGACGGTGGCTATCAGGGGCCGGAATTCCAAAAGGCCTTGGCGAAAATTCTGCCTCACCTCGAAACTGAAATCGTCAAGCGCTCTGATCACGCCAAAGGTTTTGTCATTCTCCCACGCCGTTGGGTCGTCGAACGTACCATTGCGTGGCTCAACCGTTGCCGACGGCTCGCGAAGGACTGGGAGAACCTCAATCGCAAGGCGCTGTCGTTCTTGCGCCTCGCATCAATCCGCCTCATGCTGCGAAAACTTTGTAATCCGGCCTGATGTTCCCGGACAGACTCTTAGCGCATGGCGGCGAGGCCGAAGTCCTGTCATTCATAAATCAGCCTATTACAGAGGAGCTTTTCCTTGATTACAAACGATCTGCTGACGACGGCGCCGGAACAGCCTTACACAATAGAGATCGCGCGAACCTCGCAAAGGCAATCTCGGGGTTCGGGAATTCCGAAGGAGGCGTGATTGTTTGGGGCGTTGACTGCCGAAACGATCCTGTACGCGGAGACGTCCCCGCCGGGCCAGTAAGAATCCAGAACCCCAGTCGGTTTAAATCGTGGCTTGAGCAAGCAACGAGTGGTCTAACTGTGCCCCCACATGCCGCCGTTAGACATCATGACATTATGACATTCCGGAGGGCTTTGTTCTTAGCCTCATACCGGTCGGCATGCATGCGCCCTATCAAACCGTGGGAGAGCTATCATACTACATAAGAGCCGGGTCAAATTTTGTGCGAGCGCCGCACGCAGTGCTCTCTGGGATGTTCGGGCGTCGACCGCAGCCATCTATTAAACAGTCGTATCTCGTCGAAGATAATCCAAAAATTGTTGCACCCGGAATTGTAAAGACTTAAATCGGCATCGTTCTCAAAAATTTTGGGCAGGGGATCGCAGAAAATGTATTTCTTAACTTGAGACTTACAAGTCATCCGGGCCGGAATTGTGAAGTGCGTTTTCAGCCGCCGGAAGAAAGGGATGTTTGGTGGGGGCGATTTGCGTTAGCACAAGAAATGCATCTCGTGACGCGAGCGGGATATCCCCTACCTCCTGAAGCCTACCTCATTGCACTATCCCTTGATATTACCTTGCAGAATCCTCTCGAGTACGACTTTGCCTTCGCCGGCACATGCGGGTCAGCCGGTGGCGAAGCGACGATGTTTGATTTCAAAAGTACGCTCTCAAATATGGTGAATGCATTTGACCGACTTAGCAAAACAACTGAGGACGCTCCAGACGCGGTTTTTCTGAAGAAACAATTCAATAAATTGTTTTTTGAGAGCATTCTAGAATTATGAATTATCGTGTGTTTTGCAGCTCACCATAAATAGATGTCGAGATGCGTCTCAGTGGGTAAGCTATTTCCCGGGCGGCTTCGCCGCGAACGCCGAGCCGCGTACGCAGAGACGGCCGCGCGGGTCCTGCCAGAGCTTCTCGGTCGTGTGCAGATGGCCGATGGCGCGCGCCACGGTGTTGAAATCGAAGCTTGCGAATTTTTCGGCGACGTCGGTGTAGTACAGCGGCTCCTTGGCGATCACGTCTAATATTTGCTGCGCCAGCGCGGCAATTGCCGCCTCGTCGCCGCTTGCGCCCGCCGCGTCTTTCTTGCCCTTGACGTAGTCGTCGATCCTGGCGGTTTCGGCGTAGGCGTAGGTGATGCGCTCGTAGTATTCGCGCGGAATGCCTTCCGGAATGGTGGCGTCGATGCCGACCTTGGCGCCGGTCGGCACCACGCCGTAGCCCTGCGGCAGGCTCGGATCGAGCGGCTTGGCGCGCGCGTTGGACACGATCATCACGTCGCGGTCGCCCTGCACGCGGGTGGCGATCGCCCATTCGACCTCGCCCGGATCGTTGACGTCGATGTCGTCATCGACCACGACGACGTGTTTGAGATCCATCACCGACAGCGCGGCAAGCAGCGCGTTCTTGCCCTCGCCCGGCTGCTTCTTGATCGAGATCACCGCGTGCCAGAACGCGCAGCCGCCGAGCGTGACGTTGATGTCCTTGACCTGGACGCCCGCGGTGCGCAGCGCCTGGCGGATCGCCGCGTAGCGCGTCGGCGCCGCCAGCCAGGTGTTCTCCCACGGCATGTGCAGATTGTAGTAGATGGCGTCCTTGCGCATCGCGATGGCCTTGATGCGCACCAGCGGATTCCAGTGCAGCCTGCCCATCAGCCGGGTGAACTCGCCGAAGCGGCCTTCCGGCCAGGTCCAGCCGGTCGGCAGCACTTCGGCTTCGAGCACGATCTCGGCGTCGGCGATGTAGGGTACGTCGATTGTCGAGCACGGCGCCAGCGCCACCGCCTCGCCGCGCAGCCCGCCGGCGATCGCCATTTCGTCGACGCCGAGCGGCGCGCGAAAGCCGGAGCCGGTGATCTCGAACGGATGCGTGCCGATGGAGATGGAAATCGGCAGCGGCTCGTTGCGGGCGAGCGCGCGCTGCACGAACAGCCGCATGTTGTTGGGCGTGACCAGGTCGATGCCGGTGAGCGCCTTTTCCTTGACGATGAAGCGGTAGATGCCGGAGTTGAAGCCAAGCTCGGGATCGCGCGCGATGACGACGCCGGCGGTGATCATCGGGCCGCCGTCGTAGATCGACGACATCGGGATCGGCAGCCGGAACAGATCGACCTCGTCGCCGATGAGCGTCACCTCGCGGGTCGGCGAGCCGTTGACATGCCGGGGCGGGATCGGCTTGGCGATGGCGGTTGCGAGCTTCTGCTCGATCTCGCCGAAAGTCTCGCAGCCGAGCGCCATGGTGGCGCGCTCGCGCGTGCGGATGATGCCGGAGACGACCGGCACGTCGTAACCGATGACGTTATGGAACAGGAGCGCGGTGTCGGCCTGATCGACCAGGGTGGCGATGTGGCGGATGTCGACCGGCTGGGTGAGATCAATGAGCTCGCGATTGTCGCGCAGGCGATCGAGGAATTGACGGAAGTTTTCTTGCATTTCCTACTCTGCCGGTGTCATGCCGCCGCCAACACAGCACGCTTGACGGCCTGCGGCAGTGCGATCGAACGAAACAATGTCCTGGGATAAAGATAATCTTCGCCCGATTCATCGAAGACACGGATGAGGCCGTGTTTCTCGGCCGTGGTATCGCGTACCGATAGATAAATCTTTCGCCTCTCTAGCGATGCCGGATAGTCTTCGTTGTTGATGCAGACGACTAGCTGCTTTGACTGTTGTCGCGCCATGATCTTATTCTCGGAGCAGGTGCTTGATTTTGAACTCTTTACGCCCAATGCCCGCGGCTTCATACCAGTGAATTTCCGCGAGATGAACGGAACCGTCCGTCAAGCGAACATGCGCCATGCCCTTTCGCTTTCGCCAGCGGCCGCGCCCATAGCGTCTCCGCAGACGAGCGACTTCACGGATTCCGGAGCCTGCGGCGAAGGTTTCGACATCCACGATCTCGTCCAGAATCTCGCACTTCATCAGTATATTGTGTCAAGGCCGTGCTAGGAGATCAACGCCGACCTAATCGGGCAAGAGAGGGAGAATCGAGCGCGGCTCGACCAGTATGGAAGCATTGGTATTACGCAAGCACGGCACCATCGACGACCTCGACGTCGTCAACGACTACCCGACTCCCAAGGCGGCGGAGGGGCATGTCGTGATCCGTGTGCGCGCGGCGTCGTTCAATTACCACGACGTGTTCACGGTGCGGGGCATGCCGGGCATCAAGGTGCCGCTGCCGGTCATCATCGGCCTCGACATGGCGGGCGAGATCGCCGAGGTCGGCGCAGGCGTCACCGGCTGGAAGGCGGGCGACCGCGTGCTGGTCAACCCGGTCAACAAGCGCAAAGGGCTGATGGGCGAGATGCTCGACGGCGGCATGGCCGAATATTGCCTCGCCGCCGCCGACCAGCTAGTGCGCATGCCCGACGCCGTGAGCTTTCCGGACGCGGCGGCGCTGCCGGTCGCCTACGGCACCGCGCACCGCATGCTGATCACCCACAACACCGTCGCGGCGGGCGAGCGCGTGCTGGTGCTCGGCGCCTCGGGCGGCGTCGGCACCGGCTGCGTGCTGCTGGCCAAGATGCTCGGCGCCGAAGTGATTGCCTGCGCGTCGAGCGACGAAAAGCTGGCGCGGCTCAAAGCGCTCGGCGCCGACGAAGTCATCGACTACACCAAGACCGACTGGTCGAAATGGGCGGTCGAGAAATACGGCAAGCCGCAGCGCCGCACGTATGACGGCGGCGTCGACGCGGTGATCAATTTCACCGGCGGCGACACCTGGCTGCCGTCGCTGCGCTGTTTGAAACGCGGCGGCAAGCTGCTGGTCTGCGGCGCCACCGCCGGCTACGACCCGAAGGAAGATCTGCGCTACGTGTGGAGTTTCGAGTTGAAAATCATCGGCTCCAACTCGTTCTACGACGACAATCTGGCGGCGCTGATGCGGCTGATCGCCGAGGGCAAGATCAAGCCGGTGATCGACAAGGTGCTGCCGCTTGCCGAAGCGCGCGAGGGCTTGAGGCTGATCGCGGACCGCGAGGTAATCGGCAAGGTGGTGGTGGTGCCGTAGACACCTCTCCCCGCCGCGCGGGGAGAGGTCGAGCGAACGAAGTGAGCGAGGGTGAGGGGGCCTCTCCGCGATTCTGAGCTGTGAGTTTATCGCCCGACAGCTCAGGCAGCGGCGACGCCCCCTCAACCCAACCCTCTCCCCGCACGCGGGGAGAGGGAGGAGCGAGCCAAATGCCCAACGACCTCACCCTCGACCAAATCCAGGCGCTCGTCACCCGTGCGCCGTTTCATCAATGGCTGGGCTTAACCGTCGTCGAGGTGACCAATGACAGCATCGAGATCAGAGCAAAGTGGCGCGAGGAATGGGTGGTCAATACCGAGGCCGGCTACACTCACGGCGGGGTCATCGCGGCGTTGATCGACCTTGCCGCCGACTGGGCGATGGTCAAACAAACGGGGCGCGGCGTGCCGACTATCGATCTGCGCGTCGACTATCACCGGCCGACGATCCGCAGCGATCTCGTCGCCCACGGCAAGGTGGTGCGCGCCGGCGGACAGTTCTCCACTGCCGAAGCGCATATTTTCGATCTCGACGGCAAGCTTGTCGCCAGCGGCCGCGGCACCTATTTCACTGCGCCGCCTAAATCCGCATAATCAAGCGGGGCAGAAGAAACAGGGGCAGGGGAGTAACCGATGCGAATTCTGATTGGGCTGGCGCTGGCCGGCGCAGTGTCGGCCGCAGCGTATGCGGCCGACAACAACATGGACTGGGCCTATCCGCCGATCCGGGTGCCGAAGCCGGGCGATGCAACGATCATCAAGACCGTGCCGGGCAGCAGCCAGAAATACTCGGCCGCCCAGATCGACGATCCGTTCAATCCGCCGGACTGGTTTCCCAACGAGCATCCGCCGATGCCGAATGTTGTCGCCCATGGCGGGCCGAAGCCGGCGGGACGCGCCTGTGCGCTGTGCCATCTGCCGAGCGGTAACGGCCATCCGGAATCCGCCAGTCTCGCCGGCCTGCCGGCGGATTACATGCGCCGCCAGATCGGGCTGTTCAAATCCGGCCAGCGCGCCGGCGGCGCGGCCGGCGCCATGATCGGCATCGTGCAGGTGATTTCGGACAGCGACGTGCACGCCGCGGTGAACTATTTCTCGAAGCTCAAGCCGCGCGCCGGCTACGGCAAAGTGGTTGAGACCGACACCGTGCCGAAGAGTTATGTCGGCGACGGCGGCATGCGGCTTCCCGCCAAGGACGGCGGCACCGAGCCCATCGGTGATCGCATCATTGCGCTGCCGGAGAACGCCGCAGAAGTTCTGCTGCGCGATCCGCATGTGGGGTTCGTCTATTACGTGCCGCGCGGCAGCGTCGCCGAGGGCAAGGCGCTCGTCACCACCGGCGGCAACGGCAAGACCGTGCCGTGCGGCGTGTGCCATGGGCCCAAGCTCCAGGGTTCGGGCGAGATCCCGCCGATCGCCGGGCGAAGCGCGACCTATCTGTTCCGGCAGCTCAACGATATTCACGCCAATACGCGCAGGGGGCCGGGTGCGACGATGATGCGGCCCGTGGTCGCGAACATGACGCAGCACGACATGATCGCTATCGCCGCCTACGTGCAAACGCTCGAGCCGTGACGGAAGGCTTTCGCAATCTCGGCGATCTGGTTCCGCGTGATCGCGATCTCACCAAGGTCGCGATCATCGATCTCGGCGGCGAACACGGCCCGCACGAGTTTTCGTTCGCCGAGATCGATGCGATGGCGAACGGCGTGGCGCGGGCGCTCGGCAAGCGCGGCTTGCGGCGCGGCGACCGCGTCGCCATTCTGTCCGCCAACCGTGCCGAATATATCGCGGCCTATTACGGCATCATGCGCGCCGGTTTCGTCGCGGTGCCGGTCAATTTCAAGTTTCCGCGCGAGACCATTCATTTCATTCTGCGCGATGCCGGCGCCAAGCTGGTGTTCTGCGACGCGGGCCGCGCCGCCGACTGCCCGGACGATCGGCCGGCGGTGCGTTTTGGCTCGGAGGAAGGGTTTGACGCCTTCCTCGATCCAGGCCGGTTCGAGGCCGTCGTGCCGGCAGCAAACGAGCCGGCGATGTTTCTCTACACGTCGGGTTCGACCGGCACGCCGAAAGGCGTCGTGCTGTCGCACCAGAGCCATATCTGGGTGGTGGAAACGCGGCTCGCGCCTGGGCTCGACCAGCATCGCTATCTGATCGCGGCGCCGCTCTATCACATGAACGCGCTGGCGCTGGCGAAACTGGCCTGCGCGGCGCACGCCACCATCGTGCTGCTGCCGCAGTTTTCGGCGCGCGCCTATATCGAGGCGATCGGGCGCTACCGCTGCACTTGGCTGACCGCGGTGCCGCCGATGATCGCCATGATGCTGCGCGAGCGCGATCTGATGGCGGCGACCGATCTCTCCAGCGTCGCCTTCGTGCGCATGGGCTCGGCGCCGGTCAGCGCCAGCCTGATGGCGGCGCTGCACGCGACGCTGCCGCGCGCGGCGGTGACCAATGCCTACGGCACCACCGAGGCCGGGCCGGTGGTGTTTGGGCCGCATCCGCGCGGCCTGCCGCAGCCGGAGCTTTCCGTGGGCTACCCGCATCCCAAGGTGTCGCTGCGGCTGGTCGACGGCGAAAACCGCGATGCGGATCAGGGCGTGCTGGAGATGAACTGCCCGGCGCTGATGCTCGGCTATCACAACCGGCCGGCTCCCACCCAACCTTCGCCCGCAAGCGGGGGAGGGGAAGGCAGCGGGCCTTTCACCGCCGACGGCTACTACATCACGGGCGACGTGTTCCGCCGCGACGCCGACGGATTTCATTATTTCGTCGGCCGCACCGACGACATGTTCGTGACCGGCGGCGAGAACATCTATCCGGCCGATGTCGAGCGCATGCTGGAGCGCCACCCCGGCATCGCGCAGGCGGCGGTGGTGCCGATCGACGATGAGATCAAATGGCAGAAGCCCGTGGCGTTCGTCATCCGCAAGCCCGGCCACACGCTGAGCGAAGACGACGTCAAGCAGTACGCGCTGCAACACGCACCGGCCTATCAGCACCCGCGCTTTGTCTGGTTTGTCGACGACCTGCCGCTCGCCTCGACCAACAAGCTCGATCGCGGCGCGCTGACGCGAATGGCGGAACAGCGAAAGGAGCGCGGCCGCTGACTACTCTGCTGCCTGCCTGGGCGCCAGGCGCGGCTCGCGGTCGCGGAACGCGGGGATGATCTCCTCGGCGATCGCCGTCATGTTGGCCCGCGCCATTTCGTTGGGCAGCGTGCCGAACTGCGTCTTGGTCAGCGAGGTGTTGAAGCCGGCGAGGTCCTGATACTCGGCGAGCTTTTGGCGCACCGTCTCGGGACCGCCAACGATCACCACGCCGGCCGCCAACAGCTCGTCGAGCGTCTGCGTCTTGCCGGTGACCTTGACGGCGCGCACGCGCTTCATCGAGGCAATGTCGGTGTAGCCGGGCGGCAGCAGCATCTCCGTCGGCATCTTGAGGAAATAGTTCACCAGCGCTTCGAGGTGCGGCTTGGCTTCCTTGATCGCCTTCTTGTCGGTTTCGCCGACATAGATCGTATTCGACCAGGCAAGCTGATCGGGCGAGGCCTCGTAGCCGGCCTTTTCGGCCTCGTCGCGGTAAAGTTGGAAGAAGCGCGCCACCGCGGCGATCGGCGACAGTGTCTGCGCGTAGGTGTAGCGCATCTTTGCCGCCCAGCGGATGGTCGAGGCCGAGCCCTGCGACGGAATCCAGATCGGCGGATGCGGCGTCTGATACGGCCGCGGCCAGGTGTTGACGTAGCGAAACTGATAGTGCTTGCCCTCATAGACAAACGGCCCGGGTTCGGTCCACGCCCGCACGATCAGATCGTGCGCCTCGGAAAAGCGCTCCTGCGATTCCGCCGGATTGACGCCCGAGGCGTGATACTCGGCGCCGATGCCGCGCACGAAGCCGGCGATGATGCGGCCCTGCGTGATGTTGTCGAGCATCGCGTATTCTTCGGCGATCGTCAGCGGATTGTTGACGAGCGGCAGCGCGCGGCCGAGGATCGCGATCTTGGCGCGCTTGACGTTGCGGGCCAGCGCGCCGGCGATGACGCCCGGGACCGGCATCATCCCGTAAGCGGTCTGATGATGTTCGTTGAGGCAGACGCCGTCGAAACCGAGCTGATCGGCGAACTCCATCTGGTCGAGATAGTCGTGATAGAGCTCGGCGCCTTTTTCCGGGTCGTAGTGGCTGTTGGAATACGTCACCCAGGCCGAGCCGTGGTCGGCGATCGACTTGAGATCGGCATGCGCGTACGGCATCAGATGAAAGTTGAAGAATTTCATGCTGAGTCCTCAGGCCGTTTTGCGTTTCTGCTGCCGGGCGCCGATGAACTCTTCGAGCGCGGCAACGAACGCGTCGGGCTGCTCAATCTGCGGGACGTGCCCGCATTTCGGAATGGTCACGAGCTTGGCGCCGGGAATGGCCGCCTGCCAGGCTTGCGCATGTTCCTTCGGGAACAGCCGGTCGGTGTCGCCCCAGACCAACAGTGTGGGTACATCGATACGGTGCAGCCATTTTGCAAGATGCGGATCGTGGCTGCGCGGCTGCCAGGAGATTTTGGCGGCCGTCGTGCGGTTCTTCAGCGCGATGTCTTCCATCTCCGGACTGAGCACCCGCGCGATCATCTCCTTGGCCTTGACCTGATCGTAGAAAAAGTTGGTCAGCCGCTGTTCCTCGGAGATCAGAAACGAATCGACCTGCTTGACGCCGGGAACATACAGCCCGGCCGAGCCGGCCAGCGTCAGCGACGCCAGGCGCTGCGTCGAGCGCACCGCGATCTCCGCCGCGATCCAGCCGCCAAGCGAGTTGCCGACAAGATGCACGCCGGACAGTTGCAGCGCTTCGAATGCGTCAAGGTAGAAATAGGCAAGATCGTGGATGTTATCGAGCCAGGCGGGCGAATCTGACTCGCCGAAGCCCGGATGTTCCGGCGCGATGACGTCGAAATTGTTTGACAGCTTTTGCAAAAACGGCAGCCAGTTTGCACCGCTTGCGCCGTGCAAATAGACAATCGGCTCGCCGGCGCCGCCGCGCATCAGCCGAATGCGGCAGCCCCCGACAGCAACCGCCGACGTCGAATAATCCGCCGCCATGCCGTTAGCTTGGGGCTTCGCCGGCCCAGCGTCAAGGACTCTGGCGGCGATGTCATGATGATGACACGGTGCAGTGCGGAAAGCGTGCAGCCTCGTCAAGACGATAGGTGTTTATCCTCAAAGCATGCCGGCTGTGCATGGGCACCCGCGCAGGGATTATTTCTCAAACCGCGAAAAATCCCGTGGCGTTTTAGTCAAAACAGGAAATACCGCTGCGCCATCGGCAGCACGTCGGCCGGTGCGCAGGTAAGCAGTTCCCCGTCGGCGCGCACCTCGTAGGTTTCAGGATCGACCTCGATGTCGGGAGTGGCATCGTTGTGGATCATGCTCTTTTTGGAAATTTTTCCTCGGGTGTTTTGCACTGCGAAAAGTTCCTTCTCGATGCCGAGCTTCTTGCGCAAGCCGGCGGTGACGGCCGCCTTCGAGGTGAACACCACCGATGAGGCGGTGCGGGCGCGGCCATAGGCGCCGAACATCGGCCGGTAATGCACCGGCTGCGGCGTCGGGATCGAGGCGTTGGGATCGCCCATCGGCGCGGCCACGATGGAGCCGCCCTTGATGACGCAATCCGGCTTGACGCCGAAAAACGCCGGCGACCACAGCACCAGGTCGGCGAGCTTGCCTCTCTCCACCGAGCCGATGAGTTTCGCTACGCCATGCGCGATAGCGGGGTTGATCGTGTATTTGGCGACGTAGCGCTTGGCGCGGAAATTATCGTTGTCGCCTTTGTCCTGCGGCAGCCGGCCGCGCTGCTTGCGCATCTTGTCGGCGGTCTGCCAGGTGCGGATGATGACTTCGCCGACGCGGCCCATGGCCTGACTGTCCGACGACATCATCGAAAGCGCGCCGATGTCGTGCAGAATATCCTCCGCGGCGATGGTTTCCTTGCGGATACGGCTTTCGGCGAATGCCAGATCCTCGGCGATCGATGGATCGAGGTGATGACATACCATCAGCATGTCGAGATGCTCGTCGATGGTATTGCGGGTGTAGGGCCGCGTCGGATTGGTCGACGACGGCAGCACGTTTTTCAGTCCCGCTACCTTGATGATGTCGGGCGCATGGCCGCCGCCGGCGCCTTCGGTGTGGAAGGCGTGGATGGTGCGGCCCTTGAACGCCTTGATGGTGTCCTCGACGAAGCCGGATTCGTTGAGCGTGTCGGTGTGGATCATCACCTGCACGTCGTAATCGTCGGCGACCGACAGGCAGCAATCGATTGCCGCCGGCGTCGTGCCCCAATCCTCGTGCAGCTTGAGCGAGCAGGCGCCGGCCTTGATCATTTCCTCAAGCGCGGCCGGGCGCGAGGCATTGCCCTTGCCGGCAAAGCCGAGATTGACCGGCAAATCGTCCGCCGCCTGGATCATGCGCGCGATATGAAACGGCCCGGGCGTGCATGTGGTGGCGAAGGTGCCATGCGCCGGCCCGGTCCCGCCGCCGAGCATCGAGGTGACGCCCGACATCAGGGCTTCCTCGACCTGTTGCGGGCAGATGAAGTGGATGTGCGTGTCGAAGCCGCCGGCGGTGAGGATTTTGCCTTCGCCGGCGATGATCTCGGTGCCGGGTCCAATGACAATGGTTACGCTGGGCTGAATGTCGGGATTGCCGGCCTTGCCGATCGCGGCGATTTTGCCGTCCTTGATGGCCACGTCGGCCTTGACGATACCCCAGTGGTCGAGAATGAGCGCGTTGGTGATGACGGTATCGGCGGCGCCTTGTTTGTTGGTGACTTGCGATTGCCCCATGCCGTCGCGGATCACCTTGCCGCCGCCGAACTTCACCTCCTCGCCGTAGGTGCAAAAATCCTTTTCCACTTCGATGATCAGATCGGTATCGGCAAGCCGTACGCGGTCGCCGGTGGTCGGCCCGAACATGTCGGCATAAACGGAGCGGCTGATATGAGCTGGCATGATCTCCTCCGGTGCGGCTCAGCGAAGCATGATGTTCTCGGCAAAGCGCTTTTTGCTCATCGCGCGGCGCTCAATCCCCAGTGTTATCCCCAACCGCGTGCACTGCGCGAAAAAACACTCTTTAACTTGCAGCCGGCAAGCACTGCGGTATTCTCACTTCCAGATCGCTCGCGTTTGGTTCTGCCGGATACGAGGGATCGCCAAGGTCGGATCGGTCCGGCTGCGCAAGCCGCTACCAGCGCCGCGCGAAGGATGGTTCGATCTCGGTTCCCAGCAGCGGGTAGCAGCGCTGAGAACGTGACGGGCGGACCTGCGCAGGTCCGCCCGTCATGATATTTTCAGCTCCCCTGTCACTTTTTCAGTTTCCCCATTACCTCCTGGCGAAATCCATAGACCGTGCGCGTGCCGGCAAGCGCCACCAATGTCACCTCGCGCGTCTGTCCAGGCTCGAACCGGACCGCGGTACCGGCCGCAATATCGAGCCGCATGCCGCGCGCCTTCTTGCGGTCGAAGCGCAGCGCCGGGTTGGTTTCGAAGAAATGATAGTGCGAACCGACCTGAATCGGCCGGTCGCCGCTGTTGGCGACGCTGAACGTGAACGTCTTGCGGCCCTTATTCAGTTCGATATCGCCGTCCTGGATGAAATATTCGCCGGGGATCATGTGGGACCTCTTTCGGCCGTCATGGCCGGGCTTGTCCCGGCCATCCACGCCTTTGCTGGGAAGGAAGGAAGACGTGGATGCCCGCGACAAGCGCGGGCATGACGTAATGATTTGCGGCGCGTATTCATCTTATCGGCTCATGCACCGTGACAAGCTTGGTGCCGTCCGGGAAGGTCGCCTCGACCTGGATTTCGGGAATCATTTCGGCGATGCCGTCCATCACCTGCGCGCGGGTCAGGACGTGCGCGCCCTGCTCCATCAGCGCGGCGACGCTCTTGCCGTCGCGGGCGCCTTCGACGATGAAGTCGGAGATGAGCGCGACGGCTTCCGGATGGTTGAGCTTGACGCCGCGTTCGAGCCGGCGCCGCGCCACCATCGCCGCCATGGCGATCAACAGCTTGTCTTTTTCGCGCGGGGTGAGATGCATCGGGTCTTACATTTTCGCTTTATGCCTAGTTCAGCCACAACCGCGGCAGTGGCGTCGCGCTCCAGGCCGAGACGATCGCCACCAGATCGCGCCGCAGCGCCGCGCCGTCCGGTGCGACCAGGCGCGCCAGCACCAAGCCGTTCCAGGCCGAGACGCCGACCTCGCCCGCGAAACTCTGCTGCATGGCGCGGACCGCCGCAACCGCTTGCTCGCCGCCCGGGATTTTCAGCACGCCGGCGATCGCCGCGCCGCCTGCCGCAGCCGGGCGCTGCGCGAGCTGTTCGGCGATCGCGCCGTCAAGCCGTACCGTCTCGGCAAAGATCAGCTCTCCGTCGCGCCGCACGCGCCAGCGGTCGAAAAGGTGTCCAACGCCAACGATTTCGCCCATCGCGGCGCGGCCGAATACAAGCGTCTCGGCAAGCAGCAGGTCGGCTTTGTGGGCAAGCTCAATATCGATGGAGCGGCGAAGCCGCACCCGGTCGAACAGGATCGTTTCTTGCGGCAGCCAGGCGAGCGCCGCGCCGTTGCCGATCGTGAGCTTGACGCCGACCGTCGTGTCCGGTCCGAGCGAGCGATAGACCTTTTCGGCCGCGGCGGTCGTGACGGACAGCCGCGCGCCATCGCCGACCTCGAAATCAAGGTCGAACCGATCGCCGCCGGTCATGCCGCCCGCGGTATTGACGATCACGGCATCGAGCGCGCCATCACTCTGGCCGTTGGGAAAACGAACCCGCAGCGAACCGGCCTCGTGCACCCGTGCGCGGCGGCTCAAGCCACGCGTGGCGATAACCGACAGGGCGATGTGTCCGGTAGCGCGATTGGCCGCGAAGGTCTGTTCGCGCGCCACGGCAGCCGGACCTAATGCGGGCATCGTCTAATCGCCGTCTCAAATAGTCGCTTCAGATCGCCATTTCAGATCGCCATTTCAGATCGCCATTTCAGATCGCCATTTCAGATCGCCATTTCAGATCGCCATGGCGCGCTTCAGCGCGCCTTCGTCGAGGTTGTCGCGGTCGCACGAGTAAACCACGGCGCCGCGATCCATGACGGCGAAATGATCGCCCAGCTCGCGGGCGAAGTCGAGATACTGCTCGACCAGCACGATGGCGATCTTGCCGAGCGAGCGCAGATACGAGATGGCGCGGCCGATATCCTTGATGATCGACGGCTGAATACCTTCGGTCGGCTCGTCGAGCAGCAGCAGCCGCGGCCGCATCACCAGCGCGCGGCCGATGGCGAGCTGCTGCTGCTGGCCGCCCGAAAGATCGCCGCCACGCCGCCGCAACATGTCCTTGAGCACCGGAAACAGCTTGAACACATCATCAGGCATGCTGCGTTCGGTGCGCGTCAGCGGCGCGAAGCCGGTCTTTAGATTTTCCTCGACGGTCAGAAGCGGAAAGATTTCGCGCCCCTGCGGCACATAGGAAATGCCGCGCCGGGCACGATCCGGCGGCCGCAACGCGGTAATGTCTTTGCCTTCCCAGATGATGGTGCCGCGGCTGACCGGATGCTGTCCGGCAAGTGCGTCGAGCAGGCTGGTCTTGCCGACGCCGTTGCGGCCGAGCACACAGGTCACCTTGCCGGGCTCGGCCTTGAGCGATATGGCGCGCAGCGCCTGTGCGGCGCCGTAATGCAGGTCGATGTTCTGAATATCAAGCATTGGTTTGTCATGCGAACAGCGAGTGGCGAATAGCGAATAGAGTTACGACTGAATCCCTATTCGCCATTCGCTACCCACTATTCGCTTCCTTTTACCGTCCCAAATACACTTCAACTACTCGCTCATTCGTCGATACCTCGTCGATCGTACCCTCGGCGAGCACCGCGCCTTCGTGCAGGCAGGTGACCTTGACGCCCAGGTCGCGGACGAATGTCATGTCGTGCTCGACCACCACGATTGTGTGCTCGCGGTTGATCTCTTTGAGCAGTTCCGCGGTCTGCTGCGTCTCCACGTCCGTCATGCCGGCGGCCGGCTCGTCGACCAGAAGCAGCTTGGGGTCCTGCGCCAGCAGCATGCCGATTTCGAGCCATTGCTTTTGACCGTGCGACAAGCTGCCGGCAAGCCGGTCGCGCATGGCAGACAGCCGAACGGTCTTCAGGATCTCGTCGATGCTGCGCTCTTCAGCCTCGGATCGGCGCCACAATAGCGTTGCGCGGGCGTGCCGGTCAGCCTTGAGGGCGAGTTCGATATTATCGAAGACAGTATGGCTGTCGAACACGGTCGGCTTCTGGAATTTTCGTCCGATGCCGAGCAGCGCGATCTCGGCTTCGTCGAGGCGGGCAAGATCGTATCGCTGATCGAAGATGACCGAGCCTGTGTCCGGCCGGGTCTTGCCGGTGACGACGTCCATCATCGTGGTCTTGCCGGCGCCGTTAGGGCCGATGATGGCGCGCATCTCGCCCGGCTCGATTGAGAAGGACAGATTGTTGAGTGCTCGGAAGCCGTCGAACGAAACCGTGACGTTCTCGATGAACAGAAGCGTGCGCTCGAAGGCTTCCATCGCCTCCTGTTCGCGTTTCTCCAGCCGCTCCTGAAGCTTCATCGGCCGATCCTCACTCCGCTGCCAGCGGCTCGGTGACGCCTTCCTCGGCCGCCGCAGACGCGCGGTCGCGGCGCAGCGCGGTCCAGTGATGCAGGCTGCCGACGATGCCGCGGGGCAGCAACAGCGTTACGGCAATGAACAGGCCGCCCAGCATATACAGCCAATAGGGCGCGAGAATTCCGGAGGTAAAATAGGTCTTTGCGTAGTTGACCAGAACCGCGCCGATAACCGCGCCGGTCAGCGTGCCGCGGCCGCCGACCGCCACCCAGATGACGGCTTCGATCGAGTTGCCGGGCGCGAATTCGCTCGGATTGATGATGCCGACTTGGGGAACATACAGCGCGCCCGCGATCCCGGCGATGCAAGCCGACAGCGTGAAGACAAACAGCTTGTAGGATTCCACGCGGTAACCGAGAAAACGGGTGCGTGCCTCCGCGTCGCGGATCGCCACCAGCACTTTGCCGAACTTCGAGGCGACGACGGAACGGCAGACCACAAATCCGACCATCAAAGCCACGCAAGTAATCGAAAACAAGTCGGCGCGCGTCGTCTCCGCCTGCACGTCGAAGCCGAGTATGTCCTTGAAGTCGGTCAGTCCATTGTTGCCGCCAAAGCCGAAATTGTTGCGAAAAAAGCCGAGCATCAAAGCGTAGGTGAGGGCCTGCGTGATGATCGACAAATAAACGCCGGTAACGCGGCTGCGGAACGCAAACCAGCCGAACACGAACGCGAGCGCGCCCGGCACCAGAACCACCATGAGCGCCGCGTAAGCGAAATGCTGAAATCCATACCAATAGATCGGCAGCTCATGCCAGTTCAGAAACACCATGAAATCCGGCAGGATCGGATTGGCGTAGACGCCGCGCGTTCCGATCTGCCGCATCAGATACATGCCCATGGCATAGCCGCCGAGAGCGAAGAACGCGCCTTGGCCGAGCGAAAGGATGCCGCAAAATCCCCAGATCAGGTCGATCGATAGCGCCAACAGCGCATAGCAGGCGTATTTGCCGAACAGAGCCACCAGATAGGTCGACAGGTGAAATGCCGATGAAGCGGGGACGGCCAGGTTGAAAAGCGGCACCGCGATTGCAATCGCCGCCATGGCGGCGAGGAACAGCGTAGCGCCGCGGTCGAGCGATCGGATGAGAAGATGCGGTTTCACGCCATTATGCCTCGACTGCCCGGCCCTTGAGGGCGAACAAGCCTCGTGGACGCTTCTGGATGAACAGAATGATGAGCACGAGGATGGCGATCTTGCCGAGCACGGCGCCGGCATAAGGCTCGAGGAATTTGTTGGCGATGCCGAGCACGAATGAGCCGACGAAAGTGCCCCACAGATTGCCCACGCCGCCGAACACCACCACCATGAAGCTGTCGATGATGTAGCCTTGACCGAGATTTGGGCTGACATTGTCGATCTGTGACAGCGCCACGCCGGCCAGTCCGGCGATCCCGGAACCCAGGCCGAAGGTCAGCGCATCGATGCGGCTGGTGCGAATACCCATCGACGCCGCCATGGCGCGGTTCTGCGTCACCGCGCGCATTTCCAGTCCGAGGCGGGTAAAGCGCAAGATGCCGATCAGCGCGACGAAGACAACGAGCGCAAAACAGACAATCCAGAGCCGGTTGTAGGTGATCGTGATGCCGCCGAGGTTGAATGCGCCGCTCATAAAAGAGGGGTTGCCGACATTGCGGTTGTCCGGCCCGAACACCGTGCGCACCGCCTGCTGCAAGACGAGGGACAGACCCCAGGTCGCCAGCAGCGTCTCCAGCGGCCGGCCATAGAGGAATCGGATGATGCTGCGCTCGATCAGGATGCCGACAAGACCGGAGAACAAGAAGGCAAGCGGCAGTGCGATGGCGAGCGAGTAATCGAACAGCGCCGGGTCGTAGGTGCGGATTGTTTCCTGTACGGCGAAGGTGACGTAGGCGCCCAGCATGACCATTTCGCCATGCGCCATGTTGATCACGCCCATCACGCCGAAGGTGATGGCGAGCCCGATGGCGGCGAGGAGCAGCACCGAGCCGAGCGAAATGCCGTACCAGGCGTTCTGCACCGCATCCCATTCGGCAAGTCGTGTCTGGATAGCTGTGATTGCCGCGGTCGCGGCTTGCGCAACCTTGGGCGATTCTCGCTTCGGAATGTCGGAAAGCAGCGCCAGTGCGTCCTGATCGCCGCGATCCCGCACGACGGCGATGGCGTCAAGCTTCTGCGCATCCGTCACGCCGGGTGTGTTCAGGACGATGGCGGCGCGGGCCTGCTCGAGTGCGCGTTTGACGCTCGCATCGGTCTCTTGCGCTATAGCCTTCTCGAGCGTCGGCAACGCGCTCGCCTCATGCGACCTGAACACGGTCTGCGCCGCCTTGTAGCGCGTGTCGGGGTTCTTGGAGAGCAGTGTCAGCGTGCCGAGCGCGGTGTTGATGGTTCCGCGCAGCCTGTTGTTGATCCGGACATTGTCGAGATCGTCGGGCGGCGCACCCGCGACCGGCGCGCCGGTCGCGGCGTCAAACAGCTTGCCGGCGTTGTCCTGAATGTAAACCTTCTTCTGCGCGGCGCTGAACATGAGTTGGCTGTTCTGCAGCGCGCGCAAAATGATTTCGGAGCGCGGGCTGCCGCTCGCGGCGACCGCGATGATGCCCGTTTCGGTCTGATCGAAATCGTCGGCGGTGAAGGATGTCAGCGCCTCGTCAAGCGTTGCGGCCCGCGCGCTTGTGTATGCGAGGCAAAGGCCCACGGTCGAAACCAGGGCCAATAGCAGAGCAGCGAGACATGCTCGGCCAAAACGCATCTTAAGTTTCCCCGGCGCTGCTGCGTGAAGGCGGCGGAACCGCCCTCACGCCATTATTGTCATGTGACTGTTGCGACGATCATCCGCCGCCGCACTTCTTGGTCACCTTGTTGTAGTTGCCGCAGTTGAGCGTGACCCAATCGGCGATCAGATCCTTCGAGCCCGGCAGATACGGCGACCAGGCGTCGCCCGGCACCAGGCCCTTGGTCTTCCACACCACGTCGAACTGGCCGTCGCCGCGGATTTCGCCGATGAACACCGGCTTGGTAATGTAGTGATTGGGCAGCATTGTCGAGACGCCGCCGGTGAGGTTCGGCTGCTTGATGCCGGGCAGCGTGGCGATGACCTTGTCGGGGTCGGTCGTCTTCGCCTTCTGCACCGCCTTCACCCACATGTTGAAGCCGATGTAGTGGGCTTCCATCGGGTCATTGGTGACGCGTTTCGGGTTCTTGGTGAAGGCGTGCCACGCCTTGATGAACGCGGTGTTCGCCGGCGTCTTGATCGATTCGAAATAATTCCAGGCGGCGAGGTGGCCGACCAGCGGCTTGGTGTCGAGACCGGCGAGTTCCTCTTCGCCGACCGAGAATGCCACGACGGGAATCTCGGTGGCTTTGATGCCCTGGTTGCCGAGCTCCTTGTAGAACGGCACGTTGGCGTCGCCGTTGATCGTGGACACGACTGCGGTCTTCTTGCCGGCCGAGCCGAACGCCTTGATCTTGGACACCTCGGTCTGCCAGTCGGAGAAGCCGAACGGCGTGTAGTTGATCATGATGTCGTCGGGCGCCACCTTGAGCACGTCCTTCAGGTAGGCCTCGAGAATCTTGTTGGTCGTGCGCGGATAGACGTAATCGGTGCCTTCCAGCACCCAGCGCTTCACCGCGCCGCCGTCCTTGCTCGCTAGGTAGTCGACCGCCGGAATGGCCTGCTGGTTGGGCGCGGCGCCGGTGTAGAACACGTTGCGCTCGCCTTCTTCGCCCTCGAACTGCACCGGATAGAACAGGATGTTGTTGAGTTCCTTGAATACCGGCAGCACAGATTTGCGCGACACCGAGGTCCAGCAGCCGAACACGGCCGCGACCTTGTCCTTGCTGATCAGCTCGCGCGCCTTTTCGGCGAATAGCGGCCAGTTGGAGGCGGGATCGACCACAACCGCTTCGAGCTTCTTGCCGAGCAGGCCGCCCTTCTTGTTCTGCTCGTCGATGAGCATGAGCATCACGTCCTTCAGCGTCGTTTCGCTGATGGCCATGGTGCCGGAAAGCGAATGCAGAATTCCGACTTTGATGGTGTCGGCAGCGTAGACTGGTCCCCCGGTCACAGCCGCCGCCGCAAAACTTGCGGCGCTGGCCAGCACGCGGCGTCGCGTGACCTGAACCTTCGTCCGGGCGTTGGGCATGGCGTTATCCTCTGGTTGACGCGCGGCCGGCGCGTCGCCGTTCCGCTCGCGGCCAGAAATCGCAAGGAGCGTGCCAACGCCGAAGCGAATCTAACGCATTGATTGAATTGTCATATTCACCGTGGCCGGGCCGCTGCGAACCCGTTCCGCCTATTTTGAATCCGAGGATTTAGGGGCCTGCCTATTGTCTGGGCAGCCACTATGGGCGACCTGACAATAACTGATCATTTCTTGGGCAGATGCTTTACTGCGGCCTGCCTGCAGCCTGGTTTGACACGACGCCGCAGGCGCGGTTGATCGCCGCGGGTGGGTTTACGTCTCGAAGGGGCAACGGATGGCCAGCTTTGTTAACCGGCGCCGGTTCACGATCGAGTGGTCGCATTGCGATCCGGCCGGCATCGTCTTTAACAGCCGCTTCTTCGAGTATTTCGATTGGGGGACCTGGGGCTTGTTCGAGGCTGCGCTCGGCGTGCGCCCGCCTCAACTCGCTGCCGCGTTCGGTATTGACTCGCTGCCGCTGGTCGACGCCAGCGCCCGGTTCATTGCTCCGGCCCGGTTTGGCGACAGCGTCGAACTGGCCTCCCAGATACTTTCATTTCGCCGGTCGAGCTTCGACGTCGGTCATCAGCTGTTTGTCGGCGGTACGCTCGCCGTCGAGGGCCAGGAAACCCGCGTCTGGGCCGGGCGCGATCCGGCCGACGCCTCAAAGCTGAAGTCGCAGCCTATCCCGCCCGAAGTCATCCAGCGCTTTCATCCGCAGTGATGCGGCCGGTATCCAGTAACCTTTGCGGTTAATCTGTTCGATCGGACGATTTACCTCGTTGGTAGGCGCCGACTCCCGCCGATTTGTTGTTTGCTGTATCAAGAAGAACATTTTGCAATGACCCGGTTGAAATACCTTGGGGCTGACGATGCAGGACAGCACAATTGCTCCGCGTCCCGGCGAAACGATCCCGCGCAGCAAATCCGAGATTGCAGCCATACAGTCAGCCCGCAAGCGGCGCGCCGTGCGGCAGGCGATGCGTGCACCGTTCTTCCGCGGCAAGCTTGACGGCATCGATCTCGATCGGCTCGACGATCCGCGCGAGTGGGCCAGGATTCCACTGCTCGATAAAGACATGCTGCGCGCCATGTCGGACCGGGAATTCTATCGCGATTTCTGTTTGCCGCCGGCGCCGGACGATCCCATTGCGCAGTACTGGCGCTCCGGCGGGACGACAGGGCGCCCGCTATTCTATCCGCGCAGTCATTCCGACATCGAAGTCGCGATGCGCGGGTTTTCCAGGGTCTACGCGTGCGCCGGCGCCAAGCCCGGGCAGATGGTGCATTGCTCGTTTCCGCTCGGCATTCATCCGGTCGGCACCATGATGGCGCGCGCCGCCGAGGCGTTCGGCATGGGCGCGCTGATGGCCGGCGCCGGCACCACGACGCCATCTGCGCTGCAGATCGAGCTGATAGAAAAACTCGGGCCGGACGTGCTCGTTGGCATGTCGAGCTACGCGCTGCATCTGGCCAATCTCGCGGATCAGAAAAAGATCGATCTCGCCAATGGGCCGGTGAAGCTCGTGATCTGTTCGGCGGAGCCGGTTTCGGCCGCGAAGCGCGAGAAGATCGGCCGCATGTGGGGCGCCGATGTGCGCGACTCCTTCGGCATGACCGAGGCCGGCATGATGGCGGCCGAGGACGGCGTTGCCGGCGGCTTCCGCATCTGGACCGATCTGTTTCTTGTCGAAGTGGTCGATCCGGCGTCCGGCCAAGCGGTGGCCGACGGCGAAACCGGCGCACTGGTCGTCACGCCGCTTTATACCAACAACATCACGCCGTTCCTGTGCTGGTCGTCGGGCGACGTGGTGACGTTGCGCAATGATGTCCCGGGCGACGGACCGTTCGCCGTGTTTCCGGTCATGCATCACGCCCACCGCGCCAGCGAATTCATCAAGATCCGCGGCATCAACATCGATCACGGCGAATTCGAAGACTTCATGTTCCGGATGGCGCCGATCAACGACTTCAAATGCGAGGCCATAACGGTCGGCGATCTTGAGCAGTTGCGGGTGTCGATCGAGACACGGCGCGAGGCCGATCCGGCGGTCGTGGCCGCCGGGGTCGAGCGCGAAATCAAGCGCGTGTTCGAGATTTCACCTCAGGTCGTGACGCTTGAAATTGGGACGCTCGCCCGCGAATTCGAATCGAGCGTGAAGGCGCCGCGCATCCGCGATCTGCGGATTTAACTCCCGCTCTGCTCCGCGGCGCCGTGGCCGGCGGTAGCGCGTGCCGCAGCCATCGCGGTGCGCCGTTGTCCGCGCAGCACGCGCGCGCCGAGCGGGACGGCGCAGATCGCGGCGGTGACGGCCCAGCTCAAAGCGAGCGTGACGCCGAATACGATCACGCCTTTGACGATCGCCGGCAATGCGATGCTGAGCAGGACGTATTGGGCCCAGAGAATGAAGACATAGTGGAACAGATAAATGCCGTAAGAATTCTCCGAGATGCTGTCGAATGACGGCCACGGCCGGGCGCCGAAGCGCAGGAACGTCGCCGCCGCCGCGAAGCAGGCGGTCGCGGCGAACATGGCCTGGCCGAGTTCGGCGACGATCTGCAGTCTCGGGACGCCATGTCCGGTGACGATCAGCGCCGTGCAGGTGATCCACACGGTGAACGAGGCGAGTGCCGCCACGCACCAGCGGCCCCAGCGCCTCGCCAGCGTGCCCTCCGCGCCGAACAGGCCGCGCTCCAGCCCTTGGGCTCCGACGACAAGCCCGAAGCAGAAATAAACAGCGTATTGCGGCAACAGGAGCGGTTGAAACGCGAACGGGCCGAAGTCGATCCACTGCCAGGGTGTGAACAGACCCGACATGGCAAGCGTAGCCAGCGCCGAGAGACCGGCGAGCGCGACGAATAACCGGTTGGGCGTGGAGCTTGCGGCCATCCGCGCCAAAAAGCCGACGGCGCCGGGAGCAAGCCAACTCAGCAGCGCCGCGGCTGCGTTGAGCGCCAGCAGGATCCAGAGAAACCACAGTGGCCCCGAGGGCCAGAACGGTAGTGCGGTGAGGTGCGACCAGTAAGCCGGCCAGCTCGGATCGACCGCTGTCTCACGGTAAACCGCGAAATAGCCGACCGGCATCAGGACGTAGGCGCCAAGCGCAAATGGCACGCCGAGCCGCACGAACCGGTCATACAGAAAGACGGCTGGGCTCTTTCGTCTCAGGCTCTGCCAGACGAACAGGCCGGACAGAAAGAACATCAGCTGCATCATGTAGAGAAACGTAAACGCGCAGAACAGGTCGAAGCCCAGCCAGCGATCGTTATCGACGATCGGATTGGCGATCCACGCATAGGGCGGCTGGTCGAATGGCAGCGCGGCGGCCGGCTGATGGGTCACGTAGGCAATGGAAGAATGAAACGCCAAGACGATGATAATGGCGTAGCCGCGCAGATTATTCAGTGCCAGGCTGGTTTTAGACATTCGCGCGCCGTGCGTCCCCCCGATTGCCGCATACTCAAGAATGCGGAAGGGGTCGGCGTCAACGCACGTTTTCTGCTGCGGTAAACGCCGGCGGCCGATTGTTTCGTGCGCCGGTTGAGGTGCGAGCCGCTTCCAATCCGCCGGCGGTGACGTACACCCCACGCCTGGTTACCACGAAATCGACGCGGCCATCGACCAGCGCGCGGCGGCATTCCTCGGGCCTGTTAACAATTGGCTGTTCGTGCACGTTGAAACTGGTGTTGATCAGGACCGGTATGCCGGTGCGGTCGCGGAATCGGCGCAGAATACCGGCAAATAGCGGGTTATCGGCGTCGCGAATGATCTGCGGCCGCGCCGTATTGTCGATATGCACGACCGCCGGAATACGCGCCCGCCATTCCGGCCGCACCGCGCAAGTGATCGTCATGAACCGCGCCGCATAGCGGTTAACCGGACCGATCTCGAATACGCGCGCGGCGTCTTCCTCGAGCACATAGGGGGCGAACGGCATGAATTCCGAGCGATCGAGGCGCTCATTGAGCCGATCGTTAATCGTCGGGTCGGTCGGGTTTGCGACAATGCTGCGGGCGCCGAGTGCGCGCGGGCCGTATTCCATGCGTCCGACAAACACCGCTCCGGCGGCGCCGTTTTCCACCAGCGTGGTGGCGAGCTCGATCGGATCGCCCGGCAACTGTTTGATGCCGGCGTCCGCCGCCAGCACCGCGTCGATGCGCGAATCGTAATCCTGGCCGAGATAAACATTGTCGAGCCGGCGGCGCTGCTCGAGCCAGGGCGCGAGGCCGTCGCGGTCGCGGAGGTAGCAAAGCGCCGCGCCCACCGCCAAACCGTCGTCGCCCATGGCGGGGAAGATGAAGATCTCTTCAACCGGGAGTGTTTCGGCCAAAAGCCGGTTCAGCCGAACGTTGGCGAACAGCCCGCCGGCAAGCCCGAGTCGCCGCGCCTTGGTCTTCGACAGCCAATGCCCGACCGCGCCGGAAACCAGATCCTCCGTTAATTGCTGGATCGACGCCGCGATGGTCTCGCGGCTGTGGCCCTGGCAGATCGCTTCGATGCCTCGCTCCATCACGCGCCAGCTGCTGAAGTCGCACGCGATCAAGCCATCGTCGCCGAGACGAAAATGCCGGCCCAGCGCGTCGCGCAGTTCTGGCTCGCCGCGCGCCGACAGCCCGGTGAGCTTGCCCTCGTGACGCCACATGCGGAACCCGGCCGCCTTGGTGGCGTGGCCATAAGCCGTGGCCAGGCTGTTGCGCGGCGCGTGTTTCTTCTTCAGCCATTCGTCGCCGCCGAACAGACAATCGAGTTGCCCGTTTTGCAGCTTGCGGACGCTGTAGCTGACATTGTCGCCGACGCCATCAGCCGTGTAGATCAGTGCGTCGTCCCAATCGGTGAAGAACAATGCCGCCAGCCCGTGCGCCTCGTGATGGTTGACGAAGTGCAGCTGCGTGTCGGCGCGAAAGCCGTTCTCGGCGAGAAACCGGTCGCTGCGGAACAGCCGGTCTTCGCCGGTGCCGCTGCGCGTGATGGCGTTGGACAGATCGCGATTGAAGCGCTCGTGGCCGAAATGCTTGCGCACCGTGTAGTAGACGTCGCGCGGCAGCGGGAACGAGAAATAGTGCAACGGGAAAATGCCGCGGATCGCCGCGATGACATCGACCTCGTTGCGCGCCCATCCGGCAATGCGCAGCACTTCGTCGATGGCAAGCCAGGGCACATCGTTGCCCCAGCCTTTCTCGCGCCGCAGCCGCTCCTCCTGGACGGCGGCGACGAGCCGGTAATCTTCGAATGCGGCGGCCGACGCATCGTGAAGGCCCGACTGAAACGATAAGATCCGCACGGAACTCAAACCCCCGGCTTCGTTATCTCGGCATTATGGAAGGCGCGGGCTCTACCGTCGAGGCCCCCGGCTTTACGCTGTTCGAACGCCGGGCAGCGGCCGAATTGAAGGCGGCGGCGGATGCTGTTATGGAAAGCACCAACCAGAAGAAACGGCGATCGCCAGCAATCTTAGCCATTCGAGATTTGAGCCATGGCGCGCATCCTTTCGCTCACGCTCAATGGCCGCGCCCGCGCCGACGCGGTACCCGACAATCTATTGTTGCTGGATTATTTGCGGGAAAGCGTCGGACTGACCGGAACGAAAACCGGCTGCGACGGCGGCGAATGTGGCGCCTGCACGGTGCTGATTGACGATTGTCCGCGCCTGTCGTGCCTGACATTGGCCGCAACGGTCGCCGACCGCCGCGTCGACACGATCGAATCGCTGGCCGTCGACGGCCGCCTGTCCGCGCTGCAGCGCGGCTTTCACGAAAAACTCGGCTCGCAATGCGGCTATTGCACGCCGGGTTTCATCATGGCGTCGGCCGGATTGTTGCGGCGCAACGCGCGGCCCAGCGACGACGAGATTCGCGAGGCGCTCGGCAGCAACATCTGCCGCTGCACCGGCTATGTGAAAATCATCGAAGCGGTGAAGCATGCGGCGGCGCTGTGTGCCGAGGGAGCGACGCCGTGAACCAGATCGTACCCGCGCACAACATCGGCGACTACGTGCCGATGATCGACGGACCCGAAAAGGTCTCGGGCCGCGCCAAGTTCACCGCCGATCTGATTGTGCCGGGCGCGCTCGCCGGACGGATTTTTCGCAGCCCGTACTCGCACGCCGAGATCGTCGAAGTCGATGTGAGCGAGGCTTTGAGGCTGCCCGGCGTCAAGGCCATCGTCACCGGCGCCGATTGCGACAAGACTTTCGGCGTGCTGCCGATCGCCCGCACCGAACATCCGCTAGCGCGAGACAAGGTGCGCTATTGCGGCGAACCGGTTGCGGCGGTCGCCGCTGTCGATGACGCCACCGCCAAGGAGGCGCTGCGGCGCATCAAGCTCAAGGTGCGCGAGCTTCCCGCCTGCCACACCGCTCGCGCGGCGCTGGCGCCGGACGCGATCAACATTCACGAGCGGCGCGCCCACAATATCGAGCGCGATGTCTTCTTTGAGCTGGGCGACGTGGCAGCGGCGTTCGCGGGCGCCGATCTGGTGCGCGAAGGCGTCTATAATTGCGCCGAGGTGTGCCAGAACCAGATGGAGATGCACGCTGCGCTCGCCGATTACGACGCGGTGCGCGACCGCATCACCGTCCACGCCTCGACGCAGGTGTCGTACTACGTGCATCTGATGCTGTCGCAGATCCTCGGCATGGAGATGTCACGCATCCGCGTGATCAAGCCGCATGTCGGTGGCGGCTTCGGCTGCCGCACCGAGACGCTCAATGTCGAACTGATCGCCGCGCTGCTGGCGCGCAAGGCCGGCGGCTGCGTGCGGCTTGCGGTCAACCGCGAGGAGACTTTCATCACCCACCGCGGCCGGCCCGAAACCGATATCCGGCTCAAGATCGGCCTGCGCAAGGATGGCCGCATCGCCGGCGTCGAATGCGAGTGCATCCAGCGCGGCGGCGCCCATTCCGGCTACGGCGTGGTGACGATCCTCTACGCCGGCTCGATGCTCTACGCGATCTATGACCTGCACAATGTCAAATATATCGGCAAGCGCGTGCTCACCAACACGCCGCCGTGCGGTGCGTTTCGCGGCCACGGCACGGTCGATGTGCGTTTCGCGTTCGAAAGCCTGCTCGATCAAATGGCAAGCGAGGTGGGGCTCGATCCGATCGCGGTGCGCCGCGCCAACCTGCTGCAAGCGCCGACGTTTACCGACAACGATCTGATGGTGAACAGCTACGGCTTGCCCGAATGCATCGATTGGGTCGAGCAGGCGAGCGGCTGGAAAGAGCGAAAGGGCAAGCTGCCGAGCCCCAACGGCATCAAAAAGGGTCTGGGCTTTGCCTGTTCGCACTATATCAGCGGCGCGTCGAAGCCGGTGAACTGGACCGGCGAGCCGCACGCCACGGTCAAGCTCAAGCTCGATTTCGACGGTTCGATCGTACTGCTGACCGGCGCGGCCGAGATCGGCCAGGGCTCCTCGACCGTGCTGGTGCAAAGCGTCGCCGAAGTGCTGGGGCTCGATCTGTCGCGCATTCGGATTGTCACCGGCGACAGCGACGTGGTGCCGAAGGACAACGGGTCCTATTCGTCGCGCGTCACCTTCATGGTCGGCAACGCCGCCATCGACGCAGCGAACAATCTGAAAGCCGTGCTGATCGCCGCGGCGGCGCGAAAGCTCGACGCCAAGCCGGGGGAAATCGAGTGCCTCGGCGAACTGTATCGCGCCGGCGCGCAGGACAAGGGACTGACATTCGACGAAGTCGTGACCGAGGCGCTGAGGGATACCGGCACCATCACTGTGACCGGCAATTATTCGACCATCCCTGAATCGCATGGCGGCAAGAAATATCGCGGCTCCGCCATCGGTGGCACCATGGGCTACAGCTACGCCGCGCAGGTCGTCGAAGTCAGCGTCGACGAAGACACCGGCGTCGTCACCGTCGATAAGGTGTGGGTGGCGCACGATTGCGGCCGCGCGCTCAACCGGCTCACGGTCGAAGGCCAGGTGCAGGGCTCGGTGTGGATGGGCATGGGCCAGGCGATGAGCGAGGAGGCGGCCTATCACGACGGCTTGATGCTCACCGCTAACATGCTCGACTATCGCGTGCCCACGATTGCGGATTCGCCGCCGATCGAAGTCGGCATCGTCGAGAGCATCGATCCGCACGGGCCGTTCGGCGCCAAGGAGGCCGGTGAAGGGTCGCTCGCCGCGTTT
The DNA here is from genome assembly GCA_963729965.1 of uncultured Alphaproteobacteria bacterium. GTDB lineage: Bacteria > Pseudomonadota > Alphaproteobacteria > Rhizobiales > Xanthobacteraceae > BOG-931. The sequence continues at coordinate 664,646 of CAVSPX010000001.1, read as the reverse complement.
CTGCCGGCGCTCACCAATGCCATCGCCGACGCCACGGGGCTGCGCTTTAACGATTTGCCGGTGACGCCGGATCGCGTCTTTGCGGCGCTGGAGAAGCGCGCGCGGGATGCTGGCCGCAGCCACAACGGTGGCGTCTGATGGATGCGCTGCCGCAATTCGATCTCGTTCGCCCGCATACGCTCGACGAGTTGATCGCGGCGCGCGCGGACCATGCCGACAGCCGCCTGCTCGGCGGCGGCACTGATCTCGTCGTCAACATCAGGCGCGGCATCGTGGCGCCGCCGGTGCTGATCGACGTCAACGGCGTGCCGGAGCTGCGGGCCATCAAAGCGGACGCCCTCACGCTTGAAATCGGCGCCGCGGTCACGCTCGCCGATCTCGCCGCGCATCCCGAAGTCGCGCGGCACTATCCGGTGGTGGCGCAGGCGGCGGGACATATTGCCGGGCCGACACACCGCGCCATGGGCACCGTCGGCGGCAACCTCTGTCTCGACACGCGCTGCATTTTCTACAATCAGAGCGAATGGTGGCGTGACGCCAATCATCATTGCCTGAAGACGACAGGCGCGATCTGCCACGTTGCGCCGAAGAGCCGCGGCGTCTGCTTTGCCACCTTCAGCGGCGACCTGGCGCCGGCGCTGCTTGTGCTCGACGCCGAGATCGACATTGCGGGCCCGAACGGCCGCCGCTCGATGCCGCTCGCCGATCTCTATATCGGTTATGCGCGGCAGGACGTGCCGGTGACCGAGACGCAAGGCGACGGCAAATTCTTTTTATCACTTCGTGCCGGTGAGATCGTGACGGCGTTTCGCGCAAAAAAGGTAGCGGGCCTGCGATCGGCCTACGACAAGATCCGCATTCGCCGCTCGATCGAGTATCCGGTGACCGGCGTCGCCGTGGCGCTGCGGCGCGACGGCGAAACGCTCGCGGACCTGCGGGTCGCCTTCACCGGCACCAACCCGCGCCCGGTGCGGCTTAACGGCACCGCAGCATTGTGCGGCGGCCCGCTCGATGCGCGGGTGTTCGGTGGCCTTGACGCGCTGGTGCGCGATCAGATCATGGCGATGAAGACCACGTTCACGCCCGGCCACTATCGCCGCCGCGTCGCCGGCGTGCTGGCGCGCCGGCTGGTGCAGCGGCTGTTTGAAGCCTGAAGCCGCGCGTGCCGCCCATGGCTGAAAACTTTGATGTCATCATCGTCGGTGGCGGCGCGGCCGGGTGCGTGCTGGCAAACCGGCTGTCGGCGCGCTCGGCGACCCGCGTGCTTCTGCTCGAAGCCGGCCGCGACGCGCCGCCGGGCGCCGAGCCGGATGACATTCTCGATACCTATCCGCGCTCCTACTACAACGACGCCTATTTTTGGCCCGGGCTGAAAGTGCATTGGCGGCGCCGGGATAATTCGCCGCTGACCGGCTTCTCGCAGGGCCGCGTGATCGGCGGCGGCTCGTCGGTGATGGGCATGGTCGCCTATCGGGGCACGCCGCACGATTACGCCGAATGGGTTGCGCTCGGCGCGGCGGGCTGGGGCTGGGACGACGTGCGGCCGTTCTTCCGCAAGCTCGAAAACGATTTCGATTTCGGCGGCGCGCTGCACGGCAAGGACGGCCCGGTGCCGATCCGGCGCACCGCGATGGCGGATTGGGCGCCGCTGTCCAAGGCCGTGCATGCGTTCGCGCAGGAGCGGCAGATTCCTTTCATCGCCGACATGAACGCCGATTTCCGCGACGGCTACGGCGCGGTGCCGATGAGCAACTGGCCGGACAAGCGCGGCTCGGCGGCGATCTGTTATCTGGATGCAGCGACCCGCCGCCGTGACAATCTGACGATCGTTTCGCAGGCGTTCGCGACCGGCCTGATCTTTGAGGGAAACCGCGCCGTCGGCGTCAGCGCGCGGATTGGCGGCGAAGACCAAGAGTTCCGCGGGCGTGAGATCGTTGTCGCGCTCGGCGGCGTTCATTCGCCGGCATTTCTACTGCGCGCCGGCATCGGCGCGGCGCGTGAGCTGCGCGAGCACGGCATCGCGGTGCGTGCCGATGTGCCGGGCGTCGGCAAAAATCTCGCCAATCACGCCATTCTGTTTCTCGGCCTGTTGCAGAAGCCCGGTACGCGGCAGGCGGAAAACATCCGCCCGCATCCGATGACATGCTTTCGCTATTCGTCGCACCTGCCGGGCGCGCCGCCGCTCGACATGTATATCAATGTGCAGTGCAAGACGTCATGGAGCCCGCTCGGCACTCAGGTCGCCAATCTGGCGCCGTCGCTGCTCAAGCCGATGGCGCGCGGCCGCGTCTCGCTCGTCTCCGCCGATCTGGCGGCGCATCCTCTGGTAGAGTTCAATTTCACCGGCCACGAGCTTGACTTGCAGCGCTTCATGCAAGGCTTCCGCCGCTGCGTCGACATCCTGGCGCACGACGCGGTGCGCCAGATGACCAGCCTGACCTTTCCGGTGAAATTCTCCGACCGCCTGCGCCGGCTCAACCGCATCACACAGGCCAACAGGATCAAAAGCGCCGCGGTCGCCGCGCTGATCGATCTCGTGCCGCCGCTTGCCGGGCCGATCTTCTCGACGCTTGCCGACCGCCGCGTCGATCTCGCGGCTCTGGCCGCGGATAACGATGCACTCGCCGAGGACATCCGGGCGAATGTCGCCGGCACGTTTCATCCGGTCGGCACCTGCCGCATGGGAGCCGCCGGCGATCCCGAGGCGGTGACCGATCCGTCCGGCCGCGTGCGCGGCGTTGCGGGGCTGCGCGTCATCGACGCCTCGATCATGCCGAGCCCGCCGCGCGGCAATACAAATATCCCGACCATCATGGTGGCGGAGAAGCTCGCGGCCGAGATGGTGCGAGAAAACGCTTGATTATTATTGTCATGCCCCGCGAAAGCGGGGCATCCAGTAATCACCAATCTTTCAGTTTATTGTAGGCTCTTGCGGGTACTGGATCATCCGCCTTCGCGGATGATGACATGCGGTGAACTGCGCCTACTCCGGCAAGCTGATGTAAATCTGCCCCTCGCGCACCGAGACCTTGACGGGTGTGAGCCGGACCAACGGGTCGCCCGGATGGCAGCCGGTGGCGAGGTCGTATTCGTAGCCATGCCACGGGCAGACGATGTGCCGCGACTTGCCGAAGCGCAGTCCGGCGCTTTTCTTGTCGGGCGTGATGATTTCCTCGACCTTGTTGAAGATCTTGCCCTGGCAGATCGGGCCGCCGGCGTGCGGGCAGGTGTTCTCGTAGGCCAGCACCTTGCTGCCGGTGCGGAAGATGCCGACTTCAAATTCGTCCACGGCGAACACGCGGTAGTCGCCGTCCGCAATATCGGCGAGCTTGCCGACTGAGATTTCATCCATCGCACCCTCCATCCCTGTACCCTGCTTCTCCGGTCGTCACCGCGAAAGCGGGGACCCATATTCACCGTCCGATCAGTCCTGCTCCGACCGTGGTTATGGATTCCCGCTTTCGCGGGAATGACGACAAATATCATTCAATCCCCGGCGGGCGATGAAACCAGATCGCCACGTCGAACATGTTGAGGTCGGCGGCGCGGATCATGCCGCAGGCGGCGACGACCGTCTCGGTGGCGGTCACTGTGTTCTGCGGGAACGGCGCCACCTCGTGGCCGCGCCGCTCGACCTTGGCGGCGTAAACTTTCACCGCGGCGCTGAGCACCTGCTGCAGCGTTTTGTCCGGGATCGCGTCGGGCTCGCCGCGCTTGAGCGCATCGCGCGCCGCCGCGCAAAAGTCCGCGGCCTTGGCGAGGCCGCGCTTGCGCGCCAGCTTTGCGGTGCGTCGCGCAGTCTTCTTCGCCGTCTTACGCCGAAACGCTTTGGCCATCGCGGATCAGGCCGTCACCGGTTCGCGCGCCGACGCCGGCTTCTTGGGCTTGATCATCTTGTGCTTGGGCACTTCAAGATTGAACAGCCGGGCCGCGTTGAGCCCGAGAATGTTGCGCTTGGCCCGATCGTCGAGGAACGGCAGCGTGGTGATCGAGTTGGGCAGGTCGAAGTCCCAGTGCGGCCAGTCCGAGGCGAACAGCAACTGCGTGTCGGCGTTCATGGCTTTGAAGGTCGCCTCGGTCAGATCCATGTTGGAGCGTTCGAGCGGCTGGCTCGAATAATACATCTCGCGCATGTAGTCGCTCGGCTTGCGCTTGAGCAGCGGCGCCTCCGACGAGCGCATCATGTATTCGGAATCGAGCCGCTGCATCAAAAACGGAATCCAGGCCAGTCCGCTTTCGATCCAGATCACCTTCAGTTTCGGGAAGCGCTCCGGCATGCCGTTGATGATCCAATTCGTCATGTGGATGATGTTGTAATAGACGAACGAGATCGCGTGCATGGAGATGAAGCGGTTGCACTGCTGCATCGACTGGTCGCCCCAGTGGAAGCCGGAGTGGAACGCCAGCGGCTTGCCGGTGGCCTGGATGGCCGAATAGAGCGGCATGTAGCTGTCGTGATTGACGGCGCGGAACCGCGTCGAGGTGACCGAAAAGCCGATCACGCTCGGATTGTCGGCGTACATCTCGACCGCCTCGACGCAGGCCTCGGGATGATTGAACGGCAGATACAGCATCGCCTTGATGCGCGGTTCCTGCGGCAGCACCTCCTCGGCGAGCCATTTGTTGAAGGCGTTGCCGACCACGACCTCGACCTCGGCCTGCGGGTGCATGCCAAGCACCAGCATCGGCGTCGGGAACACCACCATGTAGTCGATGCCGAGCGAGTCCATGGCGCGCTTCACCAGGGCTACCTGTCTGTGCGTGCGGCCGCCCGGCACGTCCTCGCCGAGGCGCTGCTGATGCGGAATGCGGCCGAACACGTCCTGATAAAGCATCCCGGGCGTGGCGTTGAGCAGGCCCGGCGCACCGCCGCGCTCCTTGAAGGCGCGCGCCATCTGTTTGTAGACGTCGCTGTCCATGCGGTCGATGACTTCCGGCCAGAACGCGGTTTCGGTGACGTGGGCGTCGACGTCGACGATGAAATAATCGTCGCGCCGCGCTTCCTTGGCGGCGTGCGCCAGAATCTCGCGCGTATCGGTCGTGGTCGTGATCTTGGGCAGCTCGGTGACGCGCGGGCGGCCGTTTCCGTTCTTGTTGCAGTTCTTGCTGCCGTTACCGGCGCTCTGCTCCTTACGGGGGGTCGGCTTCGCCATGGCTTCCTCCAGCTCGTGGGCGGGGCGTCTCGGGCGCCCGGACTTGGTCGCAAGCCTAACAGAACTCGCGCGCGATGCACACGCCATATTGTTTTGCTCGAACGAACTGCCACCTTGCCTTGCAACCCTGATGTGCGAACCGGGCGCACCCGCTGCGCGGCCGTGGCAGATTGATTTTTCCCCAGCGCGGGCGGATCATCCAACGAGTTTCTTTTCTGCTTCCGCTGTTGGGGTTGCAGTCGCGTATGGACCGATCCGCCAATGCCGCGAATGGGGCCCAGGTTCGGCTGCGCAGTCTCTACAAAGCCTACGGCCAGACCGCGGCCGTCGACGATGTCTCGCTTGACGTGCCGGCGGGCGCCTTCGTGTCGCTGCTGGGGCCTAGCGGTTCCGGCAAAACCACCACGCTCAATCTGATCGCCGGATTTTTGACGCCCGACCGGGGCGACATTCTCATCGATAATCGCTCCGTCGCCGACGTGCCGCCGCATAAGCGCAACATCGGCATGGTGTTTCAATCCTACTCGCTGTTCCCGCACATGACGGTTGAGGACAATGTCGGTTTTCCGCTGCGCATGCGCAGCAAGCTCGCCCGCGACGAGGCGCAAAAGCGGATCGCGGAGATGCTGGCGCTGGTGCAGCTGTCGCATCTGTCGGCGCGCTATCCGCGCCAGTTGTCCGGCGGGCAGCAGCAGCGCGTCGCCATGGCGAGGGCGCTGGTGTCGCGGCCCCGGCTGCTGCTGATGGATGAACCGCTCGGCGCGCTCGACAAAAAGTTGCGCGAGCAGATGCAAACCGAGATCGGGCGCATCCATCACAGCGTCGGCACCACGGTCGTGTACGTTACCCACGACCAGTCCGAGGCCCTGACGATGTCCGATCTGGTCGTGGTGATGCATCGCGCGCGCATCGCCCAGATCGGGCCGCCGAATGAGCTCTACGAAACGCCGGCCAGCGCCTTCGTGGCTGATTTTATCGGTGATTCCAATCTGCTCGACGTAACGATCATGGAAACAGGCGGCGAATGCTGGACCGTCAAAGCCGGCAATGGCGCATTGATCCATGCGTCGCGGCCAGCGTTTGCGGCTTCGGCAGGCGAGCGCGCATTTCTTTTGATACGCCCCGAAGACATGACGGTCGGGCGCTTGACGGGCGAGCCTTCGGTGCAGGGCGATCGGATTACTGGAACGCTGAAAGAGCGCAGCTTTCACGGCGATGTCTTCAAGCTCGGCATTGCGGTTGGCGGCGACCTGCTCAAGGCCAAGGTCGCTCGTGAAGACGGCGGCTCGTTTGAGATCGGGCAGCAGATCGTGCTGAGCTGGAAGAGCGGCGCCGCGCGGCTGCTGCCGGCAACGGATCACGATGCCGCCGGTGGAAAGAGCGCCGCTCCATGACCGCGCTCGCCGAGCATGCACCGCCACGCGCGCTTGCCGGTCAGCAGCGGCAAGCCATGCCGGTGGTGTTGCTGCTGCCGGCGCTGATCTGGATTGTCGTGTTCTTTCTGCTGCCGCTCATCCTGATGTGCTGGCGCAGCCTCGCCGCGGAGGGTTATTCGCTCAAGGCCTACGAAACAGTGTTCACGTCGCCGCTCTACACCAAGGTGATGCTGACCACGCTGGAAAGCGCCAGCATCGCAACAGTGCTCGCGCTCCTCCTTGCCTATCCGATGGCCTACGTCCTGACCGCCACCAGCGGCATCTGGCGCGGGCTTCTTCTGATGTTCGTGTTCATCCCATATTGGGTCGACATCATCGTTCGCACATTCTCCTGGCTGATCCTGCTGGGCGATCATGGTCTGATCAACGATCTGCTGCGGAAGCTCGGCATCATCCATGCGCCGCTGCCGCTGCTCTACAGCGAGTTCGCCGTGCTGGTCGGGATGGTGCAGATCCTGCTGCCGCTCACCATCGTGGTGCTGTTCGGCGCCATGCTGCGCATCGACCGCACCTTGATCTCGGCTGCCAAAATCCACGGCGCCAGCAGCTGGCACGCCTTTCGGACCGTGTTCTTTCCCTTGAGCCTGCCGGGTGTTTACGGTGCGGCGCTGCTGGTCTTCGTGCTGTCGCTCGGCTTTTACGTCACGCCGGCGCTGCTCGGCAGTCCGCGCCAGACCATGATCGCGCAGACCATCATGGTGGAAGCGAGCGAATTGCTCGACTGGGGCCAGGCGAGCGCGGCAGGCTTCGCGCTGCTCGTGATCACCACGCTGATCGCCGCGCTCTACAACCGCTATTTCAGTCTTGACCGGCTGTGGGGAGGCTCCGACGCATGAACCCCACCGCGGACCGCATCGTACTGGGAGCGACCGCCACGGCGATCGTCGCTTATCTGATCTTTCCTGTGATCGTTGTGCTGGCGATTTCCTTCAGCGCCGGCAATTTCCTGGAGTTTCCGCCGCCCGGCCTGTCGCTGCACTGGTATCGGGCCATCGCCAGCGATCCGGAATGGATCTCGGCCTTCCTGGTGACACTGAAGGTCGGCAGCCTCACCGCGCTTTTGGCAACGCTGCTCGGCGTGCCGGCGGCGTTCGCGCTGGTGCGCTACGTCGTCCCCGCCAAGGCCCTGCTCAGCGCGCTGATCCTTTGCGCCTTGGTGACGCCGCCAATCGTCACCGCGATCTCCACGTACCTGTTCTTCGTTCCGCTCGGCTTGGACAACTCGATCGTCGGGCTGGCCTGCGCGCATGCGGTCAGCGGCATGCCGTTTGTCGTGATCAACACGGCGGCAAGTCTGCGCAGCGCCGACCGCAATCTGGAGCGGGCCGCGATCATTCACGGCGCTCACCCGCTATGGGCAATCATCCGCATTACGTTGCCGATCATCTCGCCGGGCATCATTATCGGCGCGATCCTGGCCTTCGTGCATTCGGCGCACGAGTTGCTCATCGCGATGTTCGTGCTCGGCGGCGTCGGCAAGCCGGTCACGGTGAAAATCTGGTCGGACGTGCAAGCGACCTCGGACCCGACGATCGCGGCGGCCTCCGCGATCCTCATCGGGCTGGCTGTTCTGACTTTCATCAGCGTCTCGACCGTACAGGCGCTGGCACGCCGGCGCAGTGGCTAGGACAGGAGTTGGAGCGATGACGGCACGAGAGCGGGACTTAGGGGTAGACGAGATCTGCGGCCGGCTGCGCATGGTGTTGGACGAAACGCGCGGCCTTGGCCGCAGAGACTTCATCCGCGCGCTCGGCGGGGCGTTCGGCGGCACCGCGTTATCGGGATTGTTCGGCCCGTTAACGGCTGCGGAGGCGGCGCCGCTGCCGGTCACCGCGTTTGTGTTCGGCGGCGATTGGCAGAAAGCCGCCGCCAAGGCGTTCGGCGAGCCGTTCACCAAGAAAACCGGCATTCCGGTCGCGTATCAGGCGCCCTACACGTTCGCGAAGCTGCGCGCGATGCACGAGGCGAATGCGATGCAGATCGACACCGTCTCGGTGCAGGGCGAAGAAATTTATCAGGCCGAGCGCATGAAAATGATCATGCCGCTCGACTTCACCGTCATCGACCGCGCGGCGCTCGACCCGCAGCAGCTGCGCTACGGCAACGCCATCGGCGGGCACTCGCTGTCGTACGTCATCTGCTACAACACCAAAAAGTGGCCAGGGGACGACCATCCGAAGTCGTGGGCGGATTTCTGGAACGTGGAGAAGTTTCCGGGCCAGCGCTCGATGCGCACCGATCAGCTCTGGACCATCGAGGCGGCGCTCAAGGCCGACGGCGTCAAGGACAGCGCGTTTTATCCGATCGATGTCGAGCGGGCATTTCGCAGCCTCGACCGCATCAAGCCGCACATCAAAGTCTGGTGGGCCGACAATTCGCTGAGCCAGCAATTGATGGAGCAGGAAGAAGTCGACATCATCGCCATGATGAACGGCCGCGCCACCGAAACCATCCTGCACCATCATGCGCCGTTTGCGATGGAGTGGAATGAGGCGATCTGCGAGGACGGCAATCAGGCCTGGCTGGCGCCGGTCGGCTGTCCCAATCCGCAAGGCGCGATGAAATTTCTCGATATCGTCGGCCGGGCCGAATATCAGGCGATGTTCGCGCGGCTGATTTATTACGGCCCGCAAAATCCCAAGGCCTACAATTTCATTGCGCCTGATGTCGCCAAGCTGCTGCCGACCTATCCGGACAACCTGAAGGTCGCCCACAAGGTAAACTTCTCATGGTGGGATAAGAATCTACCGGCCATGCAGAAGCGCTTCCACCTTTGGCTCCAATCCTAGGCGCCGCCGCATTCTCAATCAGAACAAGAAACGGATCACAGCATGGTGCCGATGAAATCTCTGCTTGCGCCGCAGGCCATTGCGGTTGTCGGGGCGTCGCAACGCGGCGGGCGCGGCGCGAGCGTGATCGCCAATCTGCGTGACTGCGGCTTTTCCGGGCGGATTTTGCCGGTCAATCCGCGCTACCAGGAGGTCCACGGCTTCAAATGCTATCCCAGCATTGCCGACCTGCCTGACGGCGTCGACTGCATCCTTGCGGCCGTAGGCGCCGACGCGACGTGCGACGTGCTGGAAGAGGCGCATGCCAAAGGCATTCCGGCTGCCGTGACGCTGGCGGCGGGATTCGGCGAGGGCGGATACGGCGAAGCGCGCGCGCTGCGGCTGAAAGCGCTCGCCCAGAAGGGCATGTGCATCTGCGGCCCCAACTGTTTCGGCTACATCAATGTCAAGGATCGCGTGGCGGCGTTCAGCGGTCCGATCGCGAAACCGCTGCGTCCGGGCTCCGTCGCCATCGTGTCGCAAAGCGGTGGGCTCGGCGCGACGGCGTTCACGCCGCTGATGGCGGACCGGCAGCTTGGCTTTGCCTATTTCGTCTCGTGCGGCAATCAGCTCGGCGCAACCATCGAGGATTTCGTCGACTATTTCGTCGACGATCCGGATATCCAGGTCGTTGCGATCGTCATCGAGGCGCTGAAAAATCCGCAAAAGCTTGCCGCCGCGGCGCGCAAGGCGCAGGCGCAGCGAAAATCTCTGCTGCTGTTTCAGGCCGGCCGCTCGGCCGCGGGCCAGGTGATGATCCGCTCGCACACCGGTGCGCTCGCCGGCAATTCCGAGGTGCTGGCGGCTTTTCTGCGCCGCCACGGCATCGTCCAGGTACGCGGCTTCGATGAATTCGTCGAGACAATCGAAATTTTCGCTACCGCGCCGCGCGACCTCGAAATTTCAGATGACATCATCGTGGTCTCCGGCAGCGGCGGCGGCGCCGCGATCTCGACCGACGTGCTGGAAGAGGCCGGATTGCCGCTGGCGCAATTCGAGCCGCAAACAAAGGAGCGGCTGCGCGCCGTGCAGCCGGATTTCGGCAGCGTTACCAATCCGCTTGATGGCACCGGCGCGATGTATGACGATCCGGCGCTGATGCCGAAGATCTTCGGCGCGCTGACCGGCGAGCGCCGCCGCCCGGTGATCGCTGCGAGCGTCAGCGTGCGCGCCGGCGGCAACGAAAGCATGCGCCGGCTGGCGTCCCACATTGCGGACGCTGCGCGCAGTTCGGGCCGTACCTTTGTTGCCTTTCAATACACCCCGCTGGGCGGCCCGCTGGATTCCGAGATGATCGGCACGCTGCACGCCGCCAAGGTGCCGATCCTGCTCGGCACCACAAACGCCATGCGGGCGCTCCGTTACTTGCCGATGCGGCGGGCTTACTGGGCGCGCGGCGCGGCAGCCTCGGAGCCCGCAGTTTCGGCCAAACCCGACTTGGATTTCGCAAACGCCGGCTTCATGGCGGTCCGAAAGGCGATGCTTGCCTACGATATCCCCATCGTCGACGCGGCGCTCGCCAGTTCCGAGGACGAAACCGTCGCGCTGCAGCGCCGCTTCGATGCGCCGGTTGCGTTGAAAGCCGAAGTACCGGGACTGCTGCACAAGAGCGATGTCGGCTGTGTGCGACTTAATTGCGGTGCTGGCGAGGTGGCCGAGGCCTATCGGGCCGTCATCGGTAATGCGCGTAACGCCGGCTTCAAATCGGCCGCGACCGTACTGGTGCAGCCGATGGTCGGCGGTGTGGCGGAAGTCTACGCCGGCGCGATCGACGATCCGCTGTTTGGTCCGGCGCTCTGCTTCGGGCTTGGCGGCGTCTTTGTCGAAATCTTCAACGACACGCGGACCGAGATGGCGCCGTTGTCGCACGACGAGGCGCTGGCGATGATCCATGCGGTCAAAGGCGCCAAGCTTCTCAGCGGCGCGCGCGGCCGCAAGGAGGGCGACATCGAGGCGCTCGCCAGCCTTCTGGTGCGGCTTGGCCACTTCGCGCTCGGTCATGCCGGGCAGTTCCGCGCCATTGATCTTAATCCCGTCATCGTCAATCCGCGGGGCGAGGGTGTCGTCGCCGTCGATATTGCGGTCGAGCCATTGCCGCAGGGCGCGACGCCCGTCGCCAAACTTGCGGCGTCATAAAGACACCAACAAACAAAGAAAGGGTCAGGAATGAGCTATCAGGATTTGCTGTACAGTGTCGACGAAAAGGTCGCGACCATTGCCCTCAATCGACCGGATCGCATGAACGCGCTGTCGCGCAATCTCGAGGCGGAGATTCACCAGGCGCTCGACGAGGCCGATGCGGACCGCGGTGTCCGCGCCATCATCCTCACCGGCTCCGGCGCGGCGTTCTGCGCCGGCTATGATCAGACTTCTGCGCCAGCTTCCGGCGTGCGGCATTCGGACCCGAAAGGCAAGACGCACGCCGAGTTCATTGAATACTGGCAGCGGCATGACGGCAAACATGTCGCCCAATGGGAGCACATGTGGCGGCTCGGCAAGCCGGTGATTGCGGCCGTGAACGGCTGGGCCATGGGCGGCGGGTTCTGGTATCAGCTCGCCGCCGATCTCACGATCGCCTCCGACAAGGCGGTTTTCGCCCAGCCCGAGGTGCGGCATGTCTCGAACTCGTCGTATCTGTTCACTCACTTGTGCGGCTGGAAGGCCGCCAATCGCTGGGCGCTGACCGGAGATCACTTCGACGCGCACGAGGCGCTCCGCATCGGCATGGTCAATGAGGTGGTGCCCCACGATGAATTGATGACGCGCACCCGCGCGCTGGCAAAGCGCATCGCGCTGGTGCCGGAGCCCTCGATCCGCATCAACAAGGCGATCGCGATGCTCGGCATGCAGGCTGCGGGTGTGCATTCTGCCCTGCTGGTCGAGGGTGCGTTGAGCGCGCTCGTGCATTCGTCGCACAATGAGGATCGCGAACGCCTGTTTGAGGCACAGCGCGCAAACGGGCTGAAAGCCTATCTCGAGATGCGCGACGGTCCGTTCCAGCCCGAGCCGATGGGCCCGCGCTCAAAGCCCCGGCCGAGCAAAACGAGATGACTGGCGGTTCGGCCGCAGCGGGTCCAGGGTGGCGCCACGTTGCCACGACACCAGGTGCAGGGCTGAGGAGAGCGCATCGATGAGCAACCAGCGGCACGTTCACATGCACGGTCACATGGAAATCGATGAGGCTTGTTCGCGCTTGCGCGAGGTACTGTCGGAGACTCGCGGCCAGGATCGCCGCGAGCTTCTCCGCGCGCTCGGCAAGGCAGCGGCCGGCTCCGCGCTGCTGTCGCCGTTCGCGGCGCTTTCCGCCTTCGCCGATACCAAACCCATGACGTATTTCACCTATGGTGGCGCCTGGAAGAAAGCCATCATGGCGGCTTTCGGCGAACCGTTCACCAAGAAGACCGGCATTCCGGTGCGCTATCAGGAGCCGTACAATTTCGGCAAGCTGGTCGCGATGCACCAGGCGCACGCGCAGCAGATCGACGCGGTGACGGTTTCCGGCGTCGAAGTCATCATTGCGCAGCGGTCCGGCATGATTACGCCGCTCGACTGGAGCCTGATCGACAGATCGGCGCTGTCGGATGTGCAGTTGCAGCGTCCCAATGTCATCGGCGGTGAGGCGCAGTCGATGAACGTCACCTACAGCACCAAGAAATGGCCGGGCTCCGACCACCCCAATTCATGGGCCGATTTCTGGAACGTTGAGAAATTTCCCGGCCAGCGCTCGCTGCGGCGGGACGCGCTGTGGACGATCGAGGCGGCGGTGAAGGCCGACGGCGTCAGCGAGGCCGCGTTCTACCCGATTGACGTCGATCGTGCGTTTCGCAGCCTCGACCGCATCAAGCCGCACGTGAAAACGTGGTGGAGCGACAACTCGCAGTCGCAGCAGCTCATGGAGCAGGAAGAAGTCGATCTCATTCACATGACCAACGGCCGCGCCACCCAATCCATTCTCGATCACAAGGCGCCGTTCGCGCTGGTGTGGAACGGGGCGACCTTCTCGGGCCACGGCGAGGGCTGGTTCGTGCCGACGGGTTGTCCCAATCCGGTCGGCGGGATGAAATTTCTCGACTTTGTCGGACGCGCCGAATATCAGGCGGTGTTCGCGCGGCTGCTTTACTACGCGCCGCAGAATCCCAAAGCTATTCCGCTGCTCGATGACAGGATTGCCAAGCTCATGCCGTCCTATCCGGCGAACGAAAAGGTTTCGCACATCATCAATTTCGATTGGTGGGCGGACAACCTCAAGACTGTCCAGCGGCGCTTTGAAGAATGGCTGCAGTCGTGAGTTCCGTCGACTTCCCTTGTCATTCATTCCGAGGTGGCTGGCCGCGTGACTGATACCCATACGATCGGACACAGAGTATTGCGGCTCGAAGACGGGCCGTTGCTGCGCGGCGCCGGCCGCTTCATCGACGACCTGAAATTCGCCGGCATGCTGGAGGCCGCATTCGTGCGCAGCCCGCATGCGCACGCCGCCATTCGCGGTGTCAACGCCGAAGCGGCGCTGCGGCTGCGGGGCGTGCATGCGGTGCTCGCTTACGCCGATCTTGCACCGCTTTTGACGGCCGAGCGTTTGCCGCTGCAGTTCCGCACGGATCAGTTGCCGGCCGACGTCGCGCCATTCGTGCTTGCCAAGAACGAGGTCGCGTTCGTCGGCGAAGCGATTGCGGTCGTCATTGCGCGAACGCGTGCTATCGCCGAGGACGCCGCCGCTTTGGTCGATGTCGACTATGAGGTGCTGCCGGCCATCTCCGACTGCCGCGCGGCATTGCGCCCCGGCGCGCCGCTCGCCCATCGCAGCAAGTCGACCAATCAGCTCATCGAGCTGCGCCAGTGTTACGGCGATGCCGCCGCAGCGTTTGCCCGCGCGCCGCATCGCGCCGGAGTGAGCCTCAAGCAGCACCGCGGCGGTGCGCACTCGATGGAAGGCCGCGGCGCGGTCGCCGTCTACGACGTCAACGAGGACCGGTTGACCCTGTGGTCTTCGACCCAGCTCGCCCATGAGGTGCGGGCATTTCTGATGCGGCTGTTGCGGCTTGACGAGAACCGGCTGCGCGTCGTGGCGCCTGATGTCGGCGGCGGCTTTGGCGCCAAATTCGTGCTCTACCCCGAGGAAGTAGTGGTTGCGGCCGCGTCGCTGCGGCTGCACCGTCCGATCAAATGGGTCGAAGACCGCCGCGAGCATTTCTGCGCCGCCGTCCAGGAGCGCGATCAGTACTGGGACCTTGAAGTCGCGTTCGACGGCGAGGGCAAGGTGCTCGGCGTGCGCGGCGAACTGATCCATGATCAGGGCGCCTATACGCCGCAAGGGCTTAATCTGCCCTACAACACGTCGACCGGAGTGCCCGGGCCGTACATCGTGCCGGCCTATGATTTGCGGGTCAGGGTGGTCGAGACCAACAAGGTCGCCACTATGCCGGTGCGCGGCGCCGGCTACCCGGAGGCCGCCTTTGCGATGGAGCGGTTGCTCGACGCCATCGCCCGCGAGCTCAAGCTCGATCGTATCGAGGTGCGGCGGCGCAATATCGTGCCCGCGGAGAAGATGCCCTACGTCACGCCGCTGAAAACGCGTTCCGGGTCGGCAATCGCCTACGACAGCGGCGATTTTCCGCGCTGCGTCGATATGGCGACCACGGCGATCGATTACGCGGGCTTTGCCGAACGGCAGCGCCGCGCGCACCAGCAGGGGCGGTATCTCGGCATCGGCCTCGGCAGCGGCGTGAAAGGCACCGGACGCGGGCCGTTCGAGTCCGGCATCGTCCGCGTCGGCCGCTCCGGGCGCATCTCGGTCTATACCGGCGCCATGCCGATGGGGCAGGGCATTCGTACGGCGCTGGCGCAGATCTGCGCCGAGCAATTCGCCGTGCCGGCCGACAACATCACGGTCGTCGCCGGCGACACCGCGGTCATTCCGTACGGGCAGGGCGGCTTTGCCAGCCGGCAAACCGTGACGGCGGGATCGTCAGTGCATCTCGCTGCGGTCGCCGTGCGCGAAAAGGTGCTCCAGGTGGCCGCGCATTTGCTCGAGACCGGCGTCGAGGATCTGGAACTGCGCGACGGCCGCGTCGAAGTGGTCGGCGCGCCTGGCAGCGGGCTGTCGCTGCGCGAGGTCGCCGAAGCCGTCTCTGGCGTGCCCGGTTATTCGATGCCGGGAAAATTCGAGCCGGGCCTTGAAAGTCTGCAGAGCTTTCTGCCGAATGCACTGACCTACGGCATGGGCTGCCATGCGGTCGAAGTCGAAGTCGATATCGAGACCGCGCGCGTGCGTATCCTGCGCTATGTCGTGGTCAACGACTCCGGCAAGCTGATCAATCCGATGATCGTCGAAGGCCAGCTCGTCGGCGGCACCGCGCACGCCATCGGTAACACGCTGTATGAGTGGATGGGTTACAGCGAAGACGCGCAGCCCCTGACCACGACGTTTGCCGATTATCTGCTGCCGACCGCCACCGAGGTGCCGAATATCGAGCTGCATTTTCTGCAATCGCCATCGCCGCTCAATCCGCTCGGCGTCAAAGGCGTCGGCGAATCCGGCTGCGTCCCGGCGGCCGGAGCGATCGTTGCGGCGGTCGAGAATGCGCTGTCGCCGCTCGGGGTGACGATCAGCGAATACCCGGTGACGCCGGCCCGGCTGTTTGCTTTGATCGCCGCGGCGCGCGCATAAGTTCAGGAGTGGAGGCATGCCATGAATGAGATTCCACGCCTTTTGCCTTGGATCGGCGGCGCCGCCTCTGCCGGCGGCGCGGCGTTTTCGCCGTTGGTCTCGCCGATCGACGAGACGGTCGCCTCGCACATGATCGAGTCCGACACCGGCATCGTCGATGCGGCGGTCAAGCACGCGCATCAGGCCTATCTCGCGCATCTGGACGCCACCACGGCCCAGCGCGTCGCTTGGCTTGCGGCGGCGGCCGATGCCATGGACAAGATCGAAGCCGAGCTGGTGCGCTCGCTCATTCGCGTCATCGGCAAGCCGCGCCGCGCCGCGACCTTCGAGGCCAAGCGCGCCGGTGCCTTCATCCGCGCCTGCGCGGCGCAGCTGCCGCACCTCAACGGCGAAGTGCTGCCGCTCGACGTGGCGGCGACCGGCGCGGGCCGCTTCGGATTCACAACACGGATTCCCTATGGGGTGGTGGCGGCGATCACGCCGTTCAACGGCCCTGTCAATCTGCTGATCCAGAAAGTCGCGCCGGCGCTGGCGGTCGGCAATGCGGTGGTGGTGAAGCCGTCGCCGCCCGGCACCGAAGTCGCGTTGCTGATGGCGCAGGCGATAAAAAGCGCGGGCCTGCCGGACGGCCTGTTCAATGTCGTGCCGGGCGGGCGCGATACCGCGAAGCTGCTCGTCGCTCATCCGCTCGTTGCCGCCGTCACCGTTACGGGTTCGACCGCCGCCGGCAACGAACTCGCGCGTGCTGCCGGGGCGAAGAAATTCGTCGGCGAGCTGGGCTCGAACGCGGCCAATATCGTGTGCGCAGACGCCGATTTGGCCGATGCGGCGACACGGATCGCCGGCGCCGGATTCGAGGCCAGTGGCCAGCAATGCATTTCGGCGCAACGCGTGATTGTCGAGTGCGCGGTTTACGACCGGTTTCTGGAACTGTTCGTTGCCGCGGCGAAGAAACTCAAGGTCGGCGATCCGGAGGATGGCGCGACCGACGTCGGTCCGATGGTTTCGAGCGCTGCCGCCGATCGCGTCGAAGCGATGATCAGCGATGCGGTCGCCAAAGGCGGCAAGCTCGTGCTCAAACCGGAGCGCCGCGGCGCCATTCTGGGTCCGGCGATCGTCGCCGAGGCGCCGCCCGGCGCCCGGCTGATGACCGAGGAGGCGTTCGGTCCGGTGGTCGTGGTGCAGTCGGTGGCGGATGTCGATGCCGCGCTGGCACTTGCTAATTCGTCCGAGTTCGGTTTGCAGGGTGCCTGCTTCACCAAGAGCCTCGATACCGCCTTCAAGGTGTCACGCAAGCTGCATGTTGGCTCGCTCTGGATCAACGATGCCAGCCGCTTCCGGCTCGACACCTATCCGTTCGGCGGCGTCGGCTCCTCGGGCTTCGGCCGCGAAGGCGTGCGCTACACGATGGAAGAGCTGTCGCAGTGGAAGTTCACGGGCATCCGGCTGTGACGGTTTCGGTCGGCCTGATCGGTTATGGCGGCATTGCGCAGGACGCCGTTGCGGCGCTGCGCGCAGCGGGCGGCGAGGTGAAATTCGCCGGCGCACTGTGCCGGCAGGGACGCGCCGCCAAAGCGGGGGCCGCCTTGCCGGGAATCGACATTGTCGAGTCGCTTGACGAATTGCTGCGGCGAAAGCCGACCGTCGTCGCGGAAGTCGCCGGGCAGGGCGCCGTGACCGAGCATGGTCCTGAGGTTTTACGGCGTGGCACGGATCTGCTGGTGATCTCGATCGGGGCGCTCGCCGAGCCGAAATTGCTGGAGGATCTCAAGGCCGCGGCGCAAAGCGGCGGCGGCCGGCTGCTGTTGCCCGCGGGCGCCATCGGCGGCATCGACGCCATCGCGGCGATGCGGCTCGGGGGCCTCAACACGGTGCGCTATCGCTCGCGCAAACCGCCCGCGGCATGGCGCGGCTCGCCGGCGGAAAGAGTTGCGGACCTTGACGGCCTCAAAAGCCGCACTGTGTTGTATCGCGGCACGGCCGGTGAGGCGGCGCTGCTGTATCCGCAAAACGCCAATGTGGCGGCCGCCGTTGCGCTCGCCGGGCTCGGTTTCGACGCCACCGAAGTGGAACTGGTCGCCGATCCCGACGCGCCGGGCAACGTCCATGAGATCGAAGCCGAAGGCGCTGCCGGCCGCTTCGCCATCCAACTGCAAGGCAAGCCGTCGCCGACCAATCCCAAAACATCGGCGCTGGCGGCGCTGAGCGTCGCGCGCGCCTTGCTGAATCTGGAAACGAGCATCGTCATATGAGCACGGTCACGCAGCGCGCCAGCAATCTGTTTGTCGGCAGCCCGATCGAACGGTTGGAGGATTTACGTTTCCTCACCGGGCGCGGCCAATACGTCGACGATCTGCACAGCGAGCACATGCTTCATGCCGCGATCCTGCGCAGCTCCGTGGCGCATGGCCGCATTCGCGCGATCAACACCGCGGCGGCGCTGGCCCGGCCCGGTATTCATGCGGTGATCACCGCGGCCGACATCGGCAAGGTGCCGACCATTCCGCTGCGCCACGATCCGACGCCGAAAATCCGGCGCTTCGAGCAGCCGATCATTGCCGACGGCAAGGTGCGCTACGTCGGCGAGCCGCTTGCCGTCGTTATCGCCGATACGCCGGAGCTGGCCGAGGACGCGCTGGAGGCCATCGAAGTCGATATCGAGCCGCTGCCGGCGGTGGCCGATCGCGACAAGGCCCGCAGGGAAGACGTGATCCTGTTCGAGACCGTCGGCACCAATCTGCCCGACACCATCAGCGCCGTGCGCGGCGATGTGGATGCGGCGTTTGCCGATGCGCCCTATACGCGCCGCGAACACTTTCGCGTGCAGCGCCATGCCGCCGTGCCGATGGAGCCGCGCGGGCTGCTGGCCGAGTGGGACGCCGCGCGGGAGCGCATGACGGTGAAAGGCGTCTGCAAGGTGCCGTTCACCAACCGCCGCGCGCTGGCGGAGATGATGAGCCTGCCGGAAACGTCGGTGCGCATGGTCGAATACGACGTCGGCGGCGGCTTCGGCGCGCGCGGTGAGTTCTATCCGGAGGACTTTCTGATTCCATTCGCGGCGCGGCTGCTGCGCCGCCCGATCAAATGGACCGAGGACCGCCGCGAGAACCTGACGTCGCTCAATCACGCGCGCGATATGGAATGCGACCTGGAGATCGCTTGCGATCGCGACGGCACCGTCCGCGGGCTGCGCTGTCGCGCCTTCACCGATATCGGCGCTTACGTGCGCACCAACGGCGCCACGGCGGCGCGCAATATCTCGCAGGTGATGTCGGGGCCGTATCGCATTCCGGGTGTGCGCGTCGATGTGACGCTCGTGGTCACCAACAAGACGCCAGTCGGCACCTATCGGGGGCCGGGCCGTTTCGAGTCCGACTTCTGCCGCGAGCGGCTGTTCGATATGGCGGCCGCGGACCTCGACGTCGATCGCCTTGAATTTCGACGGCGCAATCTGATCCGCGAACAGGAGATGCCCTATCCGCTGCCGACCGTGCTGGAGCTTGACATCGAGAGCGAGTGCGACAGTGGCGACTATCAGAAGACACTCGATCGCTGCCTCGACGAAATTAAATGGTCCGAGCGCGTGAAACAGAACGGCAAGCTGGTCGATGGGCGTTATCGCGGCATCGCGGTCGGCTGCTACCTCGAGGGCGGCGGCACCGGGCCGCGCGAAAACGTGCGGCTCGTTGTCGAGGCCGACGGCTCGATCTCGTTGTATGTCGGCTCGTCGTCCGTCGGCCAGGGCGTCGAGACGGTGTTTGCGCAAATCGCTGCGGACGCGCTGGAACTGCCGATGACGCGCATCAATCAGGTGCTGCACGGCTCGACCGATTATGTCGCCCAGGGCTACGGCTCGTTTTCGTCGCGCTCTATCGTGATGGGCGGCAATGCCATCATGGACGCCGCCGGCAAACTGCGCACTGCGATCCGCGAGGGCGCGGCCAAGCGCTTGGGCTGTGAGCCCGCCGCCATCACGATCGATCAGGGTGTGGCGATCGGACCCGGCCGCGCCACCATCGCGCTGAAAGAATTCGCCGGGCTGAACGCCGACGGCACCTTTGCGAGCGACAAGCGGACCTACTCGTATGGCGCGCACGCCGCCTATGTGGCGGTCGATGCCCGAACCGGACACGTCGAACTGATCGACTACGTGGCGGTCGAGGATGTCGGCCGCATCGTCAATCCGCTAACCCTGCACGGTCAGTGCATCGGGGCGGTGGTGCAAGGCTTGGGCGGCGCGTTCCTGGAGCATTTCATCTATGACGATGACGGCCAGCTGCTTACCGGATCGTTTGCCGACTATCTGATGCCGACCGCAAGCGACTTTCCGCAAATCCGCGCCGTCGCATTGGAAGACAAGCCGTCGCCGCTCAACCCGCTCGGCGCCAAGGGGGCCGGCGAGGGCGGCATCATTCCGGTCGGCGGCGTCGTCGCCAACGCCGTCGCGGCCGCGCTTGGGTCACTTGGTGTGCAGCCGCGCGAATTGCCGCTGTCGCCACCGCAGGTCTGGCAGCTGATCCGCGATGCGGCAAACGCGAAGCCGGCTAGCTCCTAATGCGGTGTCAGCGTGGTCAGCAAGCTGGTTGCGCCACCGAGCAGCACGGCGGCCGCGGTCCAGAGCGCGGCGATTTTATTGAGCGTGCTCGTTTCCCGTCCGGCCATCATGATGGCGCGGATAAGCTCCCAGTTGAAATCCGTTTCGTGGACATCGTCGGACAATTCGAACAGGTTCGGTTTCACCACGATTTTGCTGGCGCGATACCACTGCGTGGCGGCGATCAGCCCGCAAACCAGAGAGGCAATGCCGAACAGAAGGGCGATCAAATTCATCTTGAACCCCGCGACAAAAATCCCCGCATGCGCAACTGGATGCCCTGCAATGCATCCAGATTGCCGGCTTTGCAACACGTTGACCGGCGAAGCTGCTCGATGTTAGGAAATGTTGAAAATCAGCCCTTTCCTGCGGTTCGAAGCGGACGTGCGCGATGAAACTACCTCCCTTCGAATACGCCTGTCCGACCAGCATTTCGGAAGCGGTCGCTTTGCTCGCCGCCCATGATGGCGAAGCGAAGCCGCTCGCCGGCGGCCAGAGCCTGGTGCCGATGCTGGCGTTCCGCGTCGCTGCGCCGTCGCTGCTTGTCGATTTGCGCAAGCTCGAGGAACTGCGTCAGATCAGGATCACGCAGGACGGCGTCGCACTCGGCGCCATGGTGCGCTGGCGCGACATTCTCGATGATGCACGGCTCGTCACGGCACATCCGTTGCTTGTGGCCGCCGTCGAGCACGTCGCCCATTATCAGATCCGCAACCGCGGCACGGTCGGCGGCAGCATGGCACATGCGGACCCGGCCGCCGAGATGCCGGGCATCGCGGTTACCTGCGATGCGCAAATCGGCGTGGTCGGCAAGGCTGGCTCGCGCGTGATCGCCGCCGGCGAATTCTTTCAAGGTCCGCTGATGACGGCGCTCAAGGCGGACGAAATCATCACCGAGATTCGGCTGCCGCTATGGCCGGCAAGGCGCCGCTTCGGTTTTCAGGAATTTGCTCGCCGCCGGGGCGATTTCGCCCTTGCGGCGGCGGCTGTGTTCTATGACGACGACAACGGCATCGCGCGCGACGCTCATGTCGGCGTCATCGGCGTCGCCGACAAGCCGCTGCGACTGCCGAGCGTCGAGGCCGTGCTCAACGGTCAAAAAATCACCGAGGCTGTGATCGCCAAGGCGGAAGCTGCCGCATCCGCCGCCGTCGATCCGCGCGACGATATCCACGCCAGCGGTGCCTATCGCAAGGCGCTGGTCGGCGTCATGGTTGAACGTGCGCTCAAAGCCGCGGCTGCATAAGCGATATACGATGGCCGTTATTGCGAGGAGCGAAGCGACGAAGCAATCCAGAATTCGCAGAGCCAAAAGCTGGATTGCTTCGCTTCGCTCGCAATGACGAGTGTTAGGGACAAGGATGTCAGTCAAGTTTGAAGTCAACGGCAAGCCGGTCGAAGTCGAAGTCGAGCCGCGGCTGACGCTGGCCGACTGCCTGCGTCATCATCTGCGCCTGACCGGCACGCATGTCGGCTGCGAACACGGCGTGTGCGGCGCCTGCACGGTGCTGGTCGACGGCAGGGCGGTGCGATCCTGCCTGATGCTCGCGGTGCAGGCCGACGGCGCCAAGGTCGTGACCGTCGAGGGCCTGTCGCGCGACGAAGGCCTCACTCCGCTGCAGGCATCGTTTCGCAAACATCATGCGCTGCAGTGTGGCTTCTGCACGCCGGGCATGATCACCACGGCGCACGCGCTGCTCAGCGAAGAGCCCGACTGCGACGCCGATCGCGTTCGCGAAGTGCTTTCCGGTAACCTGTGCCGTTGCACCGGCTATATCTCCATCGTCGAAGCTGTGCTCGACGCGCGCTCCGCATACAAGAAAGCCGTGCCGTGACAGGCGCCGTGCGAGGTGCAACGTCAGGCAAGACGAGATCGTCAGGCAAGACGAGACTGGCGCGATGAAAAATACCTTCATCGGCGCGTCGATCGAGCGCCGCGAAGACATGCGCTTCCTGCGCGGGCGCGGCACCTACGTCGACGATCTCCAGCTACCCGGCCTGCTCTACGCGGTGATCCTGCGCAGTTCCGTGGCGCACGGCCGGTTGCGCTCCATCGATGCCTCCGGCGCACTGAAGGTCGCGGGCGTTCACGCCGTCATCACCGCGAAGGACATGACGTCGAAGAACTACCCGTCTGGCGTGCCGATCGTGCCGATGCGATTGCAGCCGCTGCCACAATTCCAACCCTACGAGCAACCGGTCATCGCCTATCAGAAAGTGCGCTACGTCGGCGAGCCGATTGCGGTGGTGCTGGCATCGAGCGTCGCCCTCGGCGAGGACGCGCTGGAGCAGATCGCGGTTGAGATCGATGAACTGCCCGCGGTTGCTAGTTGCCAGGCGGCGTCGAAAAATCAAAGCGTGTTGTTCGAGGCCACCGGTACCAACCGCTCGCTCACATTCGAGGCGCGCAAGGGCGATGCCGACGCGGCGTTCAAAGATGCGCCCTATACGCGGCGCGAACGCCTGAGCACCGGCCGTCATTACGGTCTCACCATGGAGCCGCGCGGCGTGTTGGCTGAGTGGGACGCCACCAACAACAAGCTCACCGTGTCAGGGGCCGCGAAAGTTCCGTTCTTCAATCGCCGCATCCTGGCAAAGCAGATCGGGCTGCCGGAATCCGCCATCGAGATGATCGAGAACGACGTGGGCGGCGGTTATGGCGCGCGCGGCGAGTTTTATCCGGAAGACTTTCTCATCCCGTTTGCCGCTATGCACGTCAACCGGCCGGTGAAGTGGATCGAGGATCGCCGCGAGAACCTGATGGCGATGAACCACGCCCGCGAGACTGAGGCCGATCTCGAGATCGCCTGTCAGCGCGACGGCACGATCATCGCGCTGCGCGGCGATATCCATACCGACATGGGCGCCTACATGCGCACCAACGGCGCGGTCGGCGCGCGCAACGCGCCGCAATTCGTGACCGGGCCCTACCGCGTCCCGCACCACAAGGTCGACTCCCATCTGTGGATGACCAACAAGACGCCGGTCGGCACCTACCGCGGGCCGGGACGCTTCGAAGGCAGCTTCTACATGGAGCGGCTGCTCGACATGGTCGCCGCCGATCTCGGTATCGACCGCGTCGAACTGCGCAAGCGCAACCTGATCGGCAAGGCCGAGCATCCCTACAAGCTCGCGACCGCACAGCCCACCGATGCCCATGACCAGACCGACTCGGGCGACTATGAAGCGACGCTCGACCGCTGCCTGAAGGAATTCAACTACGCCGGCGTCTCAAAGCTCGGCGGCAAGCTGATCGACGGCAAATATCACGGCATCGGAGTCGCGTGCTTCATCGAGGGCGGCGCGGCCGGTCCCAAGGAAAGCGCGCGACTTGAGGTTAACGACGACGACACGATCACGGTCTACATGGGCACGGCGTCGGTCGGGCAGGGCGTCGAGACGATCTATGCCCAGATCGCCGCCGACGCACTTGAGGTGCCGATCGAGCGTATCCGGCATGTGTATCATGGCTCGACCGGCATCGTGAGCGACGGCTACGGCGCCTATCATTCGCGTTCGGTGGTGATGGGCGGTTCGGCGGTGCTCGACGCCACGCAAAAGTTCATGGCGCTGCTGCGCCAGGCGGCGGGCAAGCGTCTCGGTTGCGCCGATTCCAAAGTCACGCTCGACGTCGACAAGGTCATCGGCGACGGGACCTCGCTGCCGCTCAAGGCATTCGCCGGTCTCACCGCCGAGGGCGCTTTCCTCAACCACAAGCACACCTACAGCTACGGAACCCATGCCGCTCACATTACGGTCGATGCGCGGCTCGGCCATATCGAAATTGTCGATTATGTCGTGGTGCAGGATGTTGGCCGCGCCATCAATCCGCTCACGGTCCGGGGACAAGTGATCGGTTCGCTGGTGCAGGGGCTTGGCGGCGCGGTGCTGGAGGATCTCCGGTACGACGCGCAGGGACAATTCCTCACCGGCTCGCTGGCCGATTATCTGCTACCCACGGCTTCGGATTTCCCGAACCTGCGTTGCTTCGTCACCGAGGACCATCCGTCGCCGATCAATCCGCTCGGCGCCAAGGGTGCGGGCGAGGGCGGCATCGTCGCCGCCGGCGGCTGCATCGCGAATGCGCTCGCGAATGCACTGCAATCGTTCCGCGTCCAGCCGCGCGATCTGCCATTGTCGCCGTCGCGCGTCTGGCAACTCGTCCAGGACGCGCGTAAGCAGTGATCCATTACCTCCGAGGTCCGCGCTGCGCGCGGGGCACCTCGGGATGACCGGACATGGACGAGCCGCCAGTGCAGGAATAGATTTGCCGCAACTTCTCAATCAGGAGCAAAGCCATGTCCGTCGCCCGTCATCCGCGCCCGAAAGAGCTTGAGGGCGTTCCCGTCGAAGACATCATGAAACGATACGTCGGCCGCTTCAAAGAGAAGAAGCCGGACTGGGCCGCATTCGAAGACGCCAAGACCGAAGGCTTCAAACGCGCGCAGCATCGTTTCATCGGTGCTGGCGGCTCCGGCAAGCACGCCGATCCGACGGTGATTCCGGCCGGCAACTTCACGCTGTCGATCATGTATGTCGAGCCCGGCCAGGGTAACGCCGCGCACACCCACGAAGTCGAGGAATGTTTCTTCGTGCTGCGAGGCTACCTCGACGTTTTCGTCGAGGACGAAACCGGCCATCGGCTGACGACACGGCTTGGGCCATGGGAATGCGTTTCCTGTCCGGCGGGCGTTATCCACGGCTACCAGAACGACTCGCTCGAACCGGTCTACTTTCAGGTCATGCTCGGCCGCGGCAAGCCGGAAACCATGGGCTACGCCGATGAGGATCTGTTCAAGCGCAAGGATGCGCACCTGAAGGCGGTGTGATGTCCAAGGCGCTCGACGAGGCGCGCTACGAGCTGGCGCTCGCCAACCGCATCATCGCACATGAAGGCGTGCTCGACGGTTTCGGGCACGTCAGCGTGCGCCATCCGGATCGTCCCGACCGCTACTTCTTGGCGCGCTCGCGCAGCCCGGAATTGATCGAGCCCTCCGATCTTCTGGAGTTCACGCTCGATTCCGAGCCGGTGGCGCCGCCCAAGGGCGACATGTACGGCGAGCGGGTGATTCACGGCTGCATCTATCAGGCGCGGCCGGACGTGAATTCGGTCTGCCATCACCACTCGCAGTCAGTGCTGCCGTTCTGCGTCACCGGCATCGCGCTCGAACCGGTGTTCCACATGGGCCCAGTGATGGGCCAAGTGGTGCCGTTCTGGGACAGCCGCGACGAGTTCGGCGACACCGATCTCATGGTGGTCAAGCCGGAAGAGGGCCATTCGCTCGCCAGGGCGCTCGGCCCGCACTGGATGGTGCTGATGCGCCGCCATGGTGCGACGGTGGCCGGGAGAAGTTTGAAGGAGCTCGTATTCCGCACCGTCTATTCGCACGCCAACGCGGAGATCCAGTTGCGCTCGATGATGCTCGGCACGATCGGCGCCTTGACCGCAGCCGAACGCGAGCGGGCCGAACCGCGACAATTGCAGCCGCGGCCGATGGGACGCGCCTGGGAATATTGGACGACGCGGCTGCACAAGGCAGGCGAATTGCCGCCGCGCGTCAAATCGCGCCCGGCCCCAAGCCGGCCAGGCAAGCGG
The DNA here is from genome assembly GCA_963729965.1 of uncultured Alphaproteobacteria bacterium. GTDB lineage: Bacteria > Pseudomonadota > Alphaproteobacteria > Rhizobiales > Xanthobacteraceae > BOG-931. The sequence continues at coordinate 638,372 of CAVSPX010000001.1, read as the reverse complement.
ATCAATAAGGCTCGCGCTAAGCGATCCCGATGACTTAAACGCTCTGCCGTAGCGCGAATTGCGCGGTTTCTACCCGTAGGTCGGCACGAACAGCTTCTCGACCGGGATCTGTTCCGGGATCAATCCCTGTTCGACCATGTAGGTCACCAGGGCCTCGAGCGTCGGCCGATTCGGCTCGACCCCATAGGGCCAGCAGTCGCCGCCGAACACGTCGTCGATTTCCTTCACGTCGTCGGGCAGCCACGGCAGCATGTAGCGCAATGTGCCGCTGAAGCGGATCTTCTGCCAGGCACGGTCCTTGGCGGCGCAGAGGGCGTTGTAGAGGCTGGTCGCCACGAAGGGGTTCTTCTCGTAGACGTCCCGCCGGATGACGATGGTGTGCATGATCGGGAAGATCTTGGTGCGCTTGTAGTAGTCCTTCTCCTGCGCCCGGTAGTCGGGAATGAGCCGCACCACGTCGGGGCTGGTCTTGAGCGAGTTCGGCATATTGGAGCCGATCAGTCCCGCAATCTCGCCGGCCGCCAAGAGGTCGCTCAGCGATTTGCCGCTCTTGTTCGGCTTCAGGTTGATTTTCTTGAGCAGCGGCATCACCGACGGATTGCCGTAGGAGCCCGGCTCGTTCACCGCGCCCTCGATCCACTCGATGGTCGACAGGTCGATGCCGAGGTCGTGCTGCATCAGCCCGCGCACGAACAGCGCCGCGGTTTGCGTATAGAGCGGCACGCCGACCCGCTTGCCCTCGAGGTCCTTCGGCTTCTTCACGTGGTTGCGGTTAACCGTGATGAAGCCGTGGCGGAACACCCGCGAGGCGAACACCGGGATGGCGACGAAGGGCAGCTTGTTGGCGGCGTAGCGGCTGATCAGCTCGGAGCTCGACATCTCGCAGGCGTCGAATTCGAGACGGTTGGACATGCGGTCGAAGGTTTCCCGCGGATTGTCCATGACCAGGAAATTCAGATCGATACCGTCGGGTTTGATCTCGCCGGTCTGGAGGGCGAGCATGCGATCGTAGAGGCCGCAGGCGAAAGTCATCGGCAAGGCAGACATGAAATGACATCCTTGAGAGCGTGGAGCGATCGAGGCGCGCCACTATCACACAGCCATTCTGCTGCGTCATCCAGCCGGCGTGCATGTCGCCGGCGCCGTCGCGCGGCCCGCGTTGTGAAATTTTTTGCCGTGTGTGTCGATTTTTCTTGCAATGGGGGATCGATACGACTATTTGCCGCTCGCCCAAATTCGCACGTGCCTGTGGCCGTGTGTCGATCGGTAGGCATCCGGACAAGAGGCCGGACAGTCGCCTGAGGTTCAGCTGAGCCTCACTACGTGATCGGCAGCCGGAGGCGAAACCGGCGCACCCCGCGCTCAACGGGGGACGCGGCTTAAAGCAACGACGGAGCGGGCTTTTTTGGTCTCGTTGGCCGTCCAAAGGTCAGCACCGAAGAGGCTTGTCCATCTTGCCGGCCGTGCGGAACGGGAATTCCCGCTCCAATCCAAGGCAGCATCTCGGTGAGAGCGCCGCGCGACCTACCGTGTCCCCAACCCACGGCCGGTCGCAAGCACTCAAAGCCGTTGACGCCGGTCGTTCGCGCGCAAGCGCTGCGGCCAGAATTTCAATGCTGAGCCAGGCTGCGCTCGCAGTGTGGCTCCTTGAACCTGGAAGAAGGAGCGGCTCCGATGACCGAGCGCATCCGCGATTTCCTGCGTCGCCGCCGTGACGAAGGCCTGGACGATGGTCCGTGCCTGGTCGTCGATCTCGACGTCGTGCGCGACAACTACAAGGCCTTTGCCAAGGCGCTGCCGGACAGCCGGGTGTTCTATGCCGTGAAGGCGAACCCGGCGCCCGAGCTGCTGTCGCTGCTTGTGTCGCTCGGCTCCTGCTTCGACACCGCTTCGGTCGCCGAGATCGAAATGGTGCTGGCGGTCGGCGCCACGCCCGAGCGCATCTCGTTCGGCAACACCATCAAGAAGGAGCGGGACATCGCGCGCGCCTACGCGCTCGGCGTCCGGCTGTTCGCGGTCGACTGCAAGGCCGAAGTGGAGAAGATCGCCCGCGCCGCGCCCGGCGCCAAGGTGTTCTGCCGTTTCCTGTTCGGCTGCGCCGGCGCCGAATGGCCGCTGTCGCGGAAATTCGGCTGCGACCCGGAGATGGCGGTCGACGTGCTCGACCACGCGCAGCGGCTCGGCCTCGAGGCGGCCGGCGTGTCGTTCCACGTCGGTTCGCAGCAGCGCCGCACCGCGGCCTGGGACGAGGCACTGAAGTCGGCGGCGGCGATCTTCCGCGTCTGCGCCGAGCGCGGCATCAACCTGTCGATGGTCAATCTGGGCGGCGGGTTTCCGACCAAGTACCTGCGCGACGTGCCGGCGGTGGAGTCTTATGGCCGCTCCATCTTCCGGGCGCTGCGCAAGCATTTCGGCAACCGCATCCCGGAGACGATCATCGAGCCGGGCCGCGGCATGGTCGGCAATGCCGGCCTGATCGAGGCCGAGGTGGTGCTCGTCTCCAACAAGAGCGAGCACGACCACGTGCGCTGGGTCTACCTCGACATCGGTAAATTCGGTGGCCTCGCCGAGACGATGGACGAGTCGATCCGGTATCCGATCCGCACGCCGCATGACGGCGACGAAGTCGGACCGTGCGTGCTGGCCGGCCCGACCTGCGACTCCGCCGATGTGCTCTACGAGAAGCGGCCTTACGATCTGCCGATCAGCCTTGAGATCGGCGACAAGGTCCTGATCGAAGGCACCGGCGCCTACACGGCGACCTATGCGGCGGTGGCCTTCAACGGCTTCGCGCCGCTGCGGACCTATCACATCTGAACAAGCGTGGCGGGCCCCTGTTGCCCCAGCGCGGCTCTCCTTTCGGGGAGCGGTCGCGCTGGCGGCACGGGAGAAAGGAGCGGGATCATGGTCACCATCCGGGAAGAAAAAGCATCCGATGCCGCCGCGCGCGAAGCTCTGCTTGACGCGGCCTACGGCCCGGCGCGCTTCGCCAAGACGTCCGAGCGGCTGCGCGAAGGGCGCCAGCCGGCGTGCGGCCTGTCGCTCGTCGCCGTCGACGGCGGGCAGATCGTCGGCACGGTCAGGCTCTGGCACGTCACCGCCGGGCCGGCGCAGCCGGCGTTGTTGCTCGGTCCGCTCGCGGTTCATCCCGATCATCGCTGCTGCGGCATCGGCTCACTGCTGGTGCGCCGCGCCATCGCGCGCGCACGCATCGCGGGCCATGGGGCGATCCTGCTGATCGGCGACGCCGCCTATTACGGCCGCTTTGGTTTTACGGCCATGCAGACCGGCAGCCTGTGGATGCCCGGGCAGTTCGAGCGTGACCGTTTGCTGGCGTTGGAGCTGCGCCCCAATGCGCTCGCCGGCGCGTGCGGACTGATTGGCGCGACCGGGGAATTGCAACCAAAGCCCGACCTGAACACGCTGATCGCGGCCAGCGGCGCTGACCGGCGTGTCCATGCGCGGAAGCTTGAGAAACGCGCTGCCTGAGTGCAAAAGCAACTCTTTGTTCTGGAGGCACGGGGATGACCGATTGGCCTGTTCACGCCCGCATCAGCGGACCCATTGTGATGATCGGCTTCGGCTCGATCGGCAAAGGCACGCTGCCGCTGATCAAGCGTCATTTCGAATATGACAAATCCCGCTTCGTGGTCATCGACCCCGAGGACAAGGATCGCAAACTGCTGGATGAGCGCGGCATCCGCTTCATCCACCAGGCAGTGACGCGCGACAATTACCGCACGCTGCTCAAGCCGCTGCTGACCGAAGGCGGCGGCCAGGGCTTTTGCGTCAACCTCTCGGTCGACACCTCCTCGCTCGACATCATGGAGTTCTGCCGCGAGATCGGTGCGCTCTACATCGACACCGTGGTCGAGCCGTGGGCCGGGTTCTATTTCGACTCCAAGCTCGGGCCGGAGAAGCGTTCGAACTACGCTTTGCGCGAGACCGTACTGGCGGCGCGCTGCAAAAATCCCGGCGGCACCACGGCCGTGTCCTGCTGCGGCGCCAATCCCGGAATGGTGTCGTGGTTCGTCAAGCAGGCGCTGCTCAATATCGCAAGCGATCTCAAGCTCAAGTTCAAGGAACCGAAGACGCGCGAGGAGTGGGGCCGGCTCGCCAAGAAGGTTGGCGTCAAAGGCATCCACATCGCCGAGCGCGACACCCAGCGCGCCCGGCAGCCGAAGCCGCTCGAAGTATTCGTTAACACCTGGTCGGTCGAAGGCTTCCTGTCGGAAGGCATGCAGCCGGCCGAGCTAGGCTGGGGCACGCACGAGAAGAAGCTGCCGAAGAACGGCTTCAAGCATAAGGTCGGCTGTCAGGCCGCGATCTATTTGACGCAGCCCGGCGCCAACACGCGCGTGCGGTCATGGACGCCGACCGCCAAGGCGCAATACGGCTTCCTGGTCACCCACAACGAGTCGATCTCGATCGCCGACTTCTTCACGCTGCGCGCCGGCCGCAAAGTGGTGTACCGGCCGACCTGTCACTACGCCTATCACCCGTGCAACGACGCCGTGCTGTCGCTGCACGAACTGTTTGGCCAGGCTGGCAAGCGGCAGCCAGACATCCACATTCTGGACGAGCACGAGATCGTCGACGGCATCGACGAGCTCGGCGTGCTGCTCTACGGCCACAAGAAGAACGCCTATTGGTACGGCTCACAGCTTTCGATCGACGAGACGCGCGAGATCGCGCCGTACCAGAATGCGACTGGCCTCCAGGTCACCTCGGCGGTCCTGGCCGGCATGGTCTGGGCGCTGGAGAATCCGAACGCCGGCATCACCGAGGCCGACGAGATGGATTTCCGCCGCTGCCTCGAGGTGCAGATGCCGTATCTCGGTCCGGTGATCGGCACCTACACGGACTGGACGCCGATCACAGGCCGGCCCGGCTTGTTCAAGGAAGACATCGACAAGCGCGATCCCTGGCAGTTTTCCAACGTGCTAGTGGGCTGAGGGCGGCCCGGCTCAGGCCGTAGCCGCGCCGGTCGGAGCGATCTCGATGTTGAGGTAGCCGTCAATGACGGCGCGCTGGTCGGGATAAAGAACGATCGTCGAGGTCTTCTCGTCGATGATGGCCGGACCGTCGATCGCCGCGCCGGGTTCGAGCGCCGAGCGGCGAAACACCGGGACTTCGGTTGCTTCGCTCGGTCCGAAATAGGCCGTGCGGGTCTCGTGCGGCGCCGGCCGGTGTTCGCGCGCAGCAAGTTTGTGGAATTGCGGCTTGGGGATCGCGCCGACTGCGGTGACCTGAAAGTTCACGATCTCGACCGCCTCGGACTGCGCCATGTGGCCGTAGCGCCGCTGGTGCGCATCGTGGAAGCGTTCGGCGAGCGCGGCGAGATCGGCGTCGCTTTGCAGCGCCGCGACCGGGACGTTCACTTCGTAGGACTGGCCGCGATAGCGCATGCCGGCGCTGCGCAATGTCGACAGCCGCTCGCGCGGGAACTGCTCCTGGAGCAATTCGGCTAGCGCCGCCTGCTCCATCTCCGCAAAGGTCTGCTCAAGCTCGGTCGGCTTGATCGCATCGAGCCGGGTGATGCGCGTGAAACTTCGGGTCTGGTGCACGTCGGTGACCAGCATGCCGAAGGCGGAAAATGTGCCAGGATCGCGCGGCACCAGAATGCGGCCGATGCCAAGCTCGCCGATGAAGCGGCCGGCAATCGTCGGGCCCATGCCGCCGAAAGCGATCAGCGTGAACTCGCGCGGATCGTAGCCGCGTTCGATGGTGATGGTGCGCATCGCCATCGTGATGTTGGTGGCGAGCACGGTGAGGATGCCCCAGGCCGCTTCGGCTGGCGTAAGCCCAAGCGGCTGCGCGACCCGCGTGGTCACCGCCTCGTGCGCCTTGGCGTGCGAGATCGGCATGGCGCCTTCAAGCAGCGCCGTCGGGCTGAGATGGCCGAGCACCACCAGTGCGTCCGTCAGTGTCGGTTCGGTGCCGCCGCGGTCGTAGCAGGCCGGTCCGGGAACGGCGCCTGCGCTTTGCGGTCCGACCTTGAGCACGCCGAGATCGACGGCCGCGATGCTGCCGCCGCCGGCACCGATGGTTTCAATATCGACCGTGCGGGTGCGCAGCGGATGCCGCGCCACCGAGAACTCCGATTTGAACAGCGGCCGTCCGGGCAGTACCGCCATGTCGGACGAGGTGCCGCCGGTGTCGAAGGTAATGAGATTCTCGATGCCCTTGATGTCACCCAGGTAGCGCCCGCCGATGACGCCCGCGACCGGGCCGGACATCACGGTTTCGATCGGCGTCCGGTCGAGCATGCGGGCGCTGGCGGCGCCGCCGTCGGATTTCATCATCAGCGTGCGCGACCGCGGAAAGCGGCGCAGCGACAGCGCCTCCAGTTCGTGGAGATAGCGCGAGACCGGCGGACCGATATAGGCGTTGCCGACGGTCGATGCGGTGCGCTCGTATTCGCGCCATTCCGGGTTCACTTCGTGCGACAGCGAGACGTAAAGGTTCGGCGCGATCGCACGGATGATCTTCGCCGCTGCCAATTCGTGCGCCGGGTTGGCGTAGGCAAACAGAAAGCAGATGGCGACAGCTTCGACGCCTTGGGCGACGAGGCGGTGCCCGGCTGCGGCTACGTCCGTCTCGTCGATTTCTTCGACCACATTGCCCTGCGGATCGAGCCGCTCGCGGACCTCGTGGATGCGGTCTCGGGTCAGCAGCATTTTGGGCGCCGGCGCGAAAATGTTGAACACCTCATCGCCGCGCCATTGCCGGCCGATCTCGTACACGTCACGGAAACCGCGCGTGGTGATCAGGCCGACCTTGACGCCCTTGCCTTCCAGCATGGTGTTGAGCGCCGCTGTCGAGCCATGCAGGATCAGCGCTACGGAATCCGCACCGAATTCCGTGGCGAGATCGCGTGTGATCTGTTCCATGACCGAAGCCGGCCGCGCCGGATTGGACGGATATTTGCGCACGGCGACAAGCGCGCCGGCGTCCTCATCGAAGGCGGTGACATCGGTGAATGTGCCGCCGACGTCGATCCCAACGCGTAATTTCATGAGGCTGCCTTGGGCTTCGATGAGCCGCGCAGCTTCGCCGTCGACTCGGCGTCGATACTGAGATCGTCCGCAAAGACGACTCCGTAATCCTCGCGCGCCGCCTCGCGCGAGACATAGCCGCGCTCGACATCCTCGCGCACGCGTTCGACAGCGCGTTCCTTCGGATCGCCCCAGCCGCCGCCGCCGGCGAATTCCATCGACAGTATGTCGCCCTTCTTCAGCCGCAGCCCGGCGACTTTCGACGTTAGCGGTCGCGGCGGTGCGGCGCCCGATTGCAGCGATGCCGCCGAAGCGTGCGCGGGCTTGGCGCCGAAAATTCCCGGCGACGAAAACTTGAAACGATCGGTGCGCAAATTGATGACCGACTCGTCGCCGAGAATCCGCCATTGCCGGCGCACGCCGAGGCCGCCGCGATATGTCCCCGGTCCGCCGGAATCCTGCGCAAGGCCGTAGCTCTCGACTCGCACCGGAAACTCGGTCTCCACCGCCTCGACCGGCGTGTTCATGACATTGACGACGAGCTCGTCCATGGCGCTGACGCCGTCGCTGTTTGGCCGCGCGCCGGTGCCGCCGCTCAAGATTTCATATTGCGAATACCAGCGGCCGGTTTGCGGGTGGCGGCCGGCGCTGGAGATCGAGCCGCCGGCGGCGCTGCCCGGCGCCGGGACGCGGCCCGGTACGGCGCGTGCCAGCGCGCGTATAGCCACCGAGGTCGTCACCTGGCTCGGCCGCACATACATGTTTACCGGTGCCGGGAAGCGCGGATTGAGCAGCGAGCCTTCCGGCGGGTAGGACACCTGCACTGGCCGCGACAGCCCGTCATTCACCGGCAGGCTCGGGATGAACACCATCTTGACCAAGCATTGGATGAAATTGCGCGACACGCACGGCCGCAAATTGATCGGGCCGCGCGCCTGAGCGTCGCTGTCGAGGATAAAGCGCAACGTGTCGCCCTTCACTTCGAGCGACGCGGTGACGCGGTAGGATTTTTCCAGATCGATGCCGTCGTCGTCGAGGTAATCGGTCTCGGGACCGTAAAGACCGTCCGGCACCTTGGCGATTTCCTTGCGCAACTCGCGCTCGCAAATATCCATCCATTCCTGCCAGCACGCCAGCACCTTGTCGGTGCCGTATTTGGTGAACAGCTCGGCGAAGCGGGTCAGCCCGTAGCTGTTGGTGTTGATCTGCGCGTTGATGTCGCCCCAGGTGACTTCCGGCGTCCGCGTATTGGCGCAGATGACCGCTTCGAGATCTCTCACCAGTTCGCCGCGGCGCAGAATGCGCATCGGGGGAATCAGCAGCCCTTCCTGAAACAGATCGGTGGCATCGCCCGCATTGGTGCCGGGGACTTTGCCGCCGAGATCGGGCTTGTGCGCGGTGTTGCCGATATAGCCGACGATGCGCTCGTCAAAGAACATCGGCGTGACGATGGTCACGTCGGTCGAATGGTTCTGGCAGGCCTGGTAGGGATGATTGACGATGAAGGCGTCGCCCGGCGCTGCGTCGGGGAAGCGGCGGCGCACCTCGTTTACTTGCGCGGCCACGGGACCGATATGCAGCGGTTGCGGGATGCCCTGCGCCACCATGCGGCCCTGTGCGTCGAAGATCGCGAAGGTGAAATCCTGGCTCTCCTTGATGATCGTGGAGTAGCCGGTGCGCAGCATGTTGAGCGTCAGCTCACGCGCAATCTGCAGTGTCGATTGGTAGATGACTTCGAGATCGATGGGGTTCATTGTTCATCCAGTGCCACCCATCCACTGCCATGACCACGGGGACCAACACAATGGCCGTGAACGAGCGTTTTGATTTTACTGGGCGCAGCGTGCTCATCACCGGCGGCGGCAAGGGTATCGGCAAGGTCTATGTCGAGGAATTCGCCAAGGCGGGGGCCCGCGTCGCCGCGGCCGATATCGACGCTGAGGCGGCCCAGAGTGTTGCCGGGGCGTTGACCAAGGCGCGCCTCACGGCATTCGGGCTCGCGGTCGACATCGCCGACGAGGCTTCCGTCAAGGCGGCGGTCGCGGCGGTGCTCGACCGCCATGGCGCAATTGACGTACTGATCAACAATGCCTCGCTGATGAGCACGCTGCCGCGGCGTTCATTTATGGAAATCCCGATCGAGGAATGGGACCGCGTCATGATGGTCAACCTGCGCGGCATGTTCCTGTGCTGCCGCGCCGTCTTCCCCAGCATGAAGGCTCAAGCACGCGGCAAGATCGTCAACATTTCGTCGTCGCGCGTCTGGGAAGGGACGCCGAACCGGCTGCACTACACGACCTCGAAAGCCGGCGTCATTGGTTTCACCCGGGCGCTGGCGCGCGAGGTTGGTGAGTTCGGCATCACCGTCAACGCGTTGACGCCAGGGATGACGCAGAGCGAAACGCAGGTCGCGAGTTCATCAGGAAATTATCGCGCCACCCGCATCGCCGGCCGCGCCATCGAGCGCGTGCAGGTGCCCGCCGATCTGGTCGGCGCGGTGATGTTTCTGGCATCGCCGGCGAGCGATTTCATGACCGGCCAGACCATCAACGTCGACGGCGGCAAATCGATGCACTGAGATCTGATACGTTTCCCGGGCGCAACGCAGCACGCAGTGGTACGCTGCAGACCCGGGATCGTTACATGCTCCGTGTCTGCGACGATCCCGGATCAGCGGTGCACCGCTGCGCGCTGCAGCGCATCCGGGATACGCAGTTACTTCAGCCGCTTTGCCGCCTCTTCGACGATGCTCAGGTCGGTATATTTCTTGACGTCGAAACTCGCCTTGGTGAAGCCGAGTTCATGCGTCAAGTCGACGTTGTTCTGCAGCGCGGCGAGGTTCGGCATCATGTTGGGATCGTGATAGACGTCGCGCTTGGTGAACGCCCAACTGAAGATGGCCGGCGGGCGCTTGACCAGATCGCCGAGAATCTGCATCGCCGCCTGATGATTGGCCGGGTCCTCGTACCAGTGTGTGATGCGCAGCGTGTCTTCGTAAAAGTCGACCAAAGCGGCGCGGTTCTTGTCGATGAACGGCTTGCGCGCCACCCACACCACCATGTCGGCGACGCCGATGGCATCCTTCTGCACGAACAGATCGCGCGCTATTTTTTGCAGCGCCGGATCGTACGAGAACGGCAGCACCGCGGGGATGAGGTCGACCTTGTGCTCCGCCAGCATCGGGCGCATGGCCGGGAACGGCGCCTCGACGACCGTGTAGTCGCGGTTCGGCTCCAGGCCGTGCTTGTGCAGCATCGCCTTCATGGCGACGTCGACGGCGCTGCCTTCGGCGTTGGTTGCGACGACCTTGCCCTTGAGATCCTCGATCTTGTGGATGGGGCTGTCTTTGAGGACCATGAATTCCTGGGAGTAATAGCCCGGGACGCCGTCCTGGAACTCGTCCGAGACGATGCGCAGATCGTCGAGGCCGGCGTTCTGGATGGCGATGCCGAGCGTCGAGTAGGCGAGGTTGGCGATCGCGACCTGGTTGTTGGCGAGCGCCGTCACCATCGGCGGCGTGCCCACATAGTGCTCAGGCACCATGACGTAGGATTTGCCGAAATGCTTGGCCAAATCCTTCTTCTGCAGCCAGATCGACGCCCAGTTGCCGGGCGCGACCCATCCTTCACTGATTTTCAAAGGTTCGGCACTGGCTCCGCCGGCAAATATGGCGGCGCAGAATCCGGCTATGGCGAGTTTCGTTAGGCGCATTGTTTCCTCCCAGGATGGCGCCGTTTGCCGGCGCCTCGCTCGTCGTGTGTTTTTATTTCAAGCGCTTGGCCGCCTCTTCGATCAGGCTGAGATCGGCATGGGTTTTCACGTCGAAGCCCGATTGAACGAAACCAAGGTCTTTGGTCATGTTGACGTTCTGCTGCAGCGCGTCGAGGTTCGGCGTCATGTCGGGATTGTGATAATAGTCTTGCTTGGTGAACAGCCAGCCAAAGCGCACCGCCGGCTGTTTGGTGATCTGCGAAGCGATCGCGGCCGCCGCATCGTGGTTCTTCGGATCGAGATACCAGCGCTCGATGCGCATCGAATCTTCCATGAAGTCGACCAGCGCGGCGCGGTGTGCGTCGATGAACGGCTTGCGCGCGGTCCAGACGATGAATTGCGAGACGCCGATCGCGTCGTGGACGGTAAACAGCGGCCGCGCGACATTGTATTGGGGACCAAGCGCGAAGGGCAGAATCGCCGGGATCAGGGCGACCTTCTTCTCGGTCAGCATCGCCGCCATGGCGGGAAACGGCGCCTCGATGATGGTGTAGTCGCGATTGGCCTCGAGCCCGTGCTTACGCAACATGGCGCGCATCGCAACGTCGACGCCGCTGCCGATGGCGTTGGTGGCGACGACCTTGCCCTTCAAATCCTCGATCTTTTTGATCGGTCCGTCGGCAAGCACATCGTAGGTGTCGTCGCGGTAACCGGGTGCGCCGTCCTGGAATTCATCGGCGACGACGCGAATATCGTCGAGGCCGGCGTTGGAAATCGCGATCGGGAGTGTCGAAAAAGCGAGATCGCCGATCTCGACTTCGTTGTTGGCGATGGCCGTGACCATCGGCGGCGTGCCGGCAAAATGGATCGGCTCGAAAACGTAGGACTGGCCGAAATGCTTGGCGAGGTCCTTCTTTGCCAGCCAGATGGAGGCCCAGTTGGCCACCGGCGCCACCCAGGCGCCGCGGATTTTCAATGGGTCCGCTTGGGCCGTTCCAACGAGCGCCAACGTGCAGAGCACTGCCCAGGCGAAACTTGCTTTACGCATCAAATCCTCCAGAGCCGATTTTATGTTTGCCGGCCCGCCTTGTTAGGGCATTTGTGCGCATACGCAAAGTGCGGCGCAAGCCGCAGCCTTGCCGCACCTCAACGTTAACGCCTTGACTGCGTCGGGCGTTATTTCAGCCGTTTGGCCGCTTCCTCGACCATGCTCAGGTCGGAGTAGGCTTTGACGTCGAAGCTCGCCTGCGCGTAGCCGAGCTCCTTGGTCAGGTCGACATTCCGCTGCAGCGCGGTGAGGTCCGGCAGCATGTTCGGATCGCGATAGGCGTCGGTTTTGGTAAACACCCAGCCCATCCGCGCGGGCGGGGCTTTGACGAACCGGGCCGCGATCTGCGCCGTCTCGGCGTGGTTTTTCGGGTCGGTGTACCAGTGCAGGATGCGCAGCGAGTCCTCCAGCCAGTCCACCAGTGCGGCGCGATGGGCATCGATGAACGGCTTGCGCGCCTGGAAGCTAACAAACTCCGATTTGCCGATCGCATCCTTGGCGGTGAACAGCGTTCTTGCGATTTTCTGCATTTGCGGATCGAGCGCAAACGGCAGGACGTCCGGAATGAGATCGACCTTGTGCTCCGACAGCATCGCTTTCATTGCCGGGAACGGCGCTTCGATGACGGTGTAGTCGCGATTGGGCTCGAGGCCGTGCTTGTGCAGCATCGCCTTCATGGCGATGTCGACCGCGCTGCCCTCCGCGTTGGTGGCGACGACCTTGCCCTTGAGGTCCTCGACTTTTTTGATCGGGCCGTCCTTGAGCACGGCGAACGGGATCGTCCAATAGCCGGGCACGCCGTCCTGGAAGTCGTCGGCGATGATGCGAATGTCGTCCAGGCCGGCGTTCTTGATGGCGATCGGCAGCGTGGAAAAGGCGAGGTCGCCGACTTCCACTTCGTTGTTGGCCATAGCCGTCACCATCGGCGGCGTACCGGCAAAATGCACCGGCGTGAACGTATAGGATTTGCCGAGATGCCGGGCCAGGTCCTTCTTGTCGAGCCAGATCGATATCCAGTTGGCGATCGGCGCCACCCAGGCGACGCGAATCTGCACCGGATCGGCGCGCGCAACGCCGGCCCCCAGCAGCATCAAAAACAGACCTAAAACCGCAGTGACTGTGCGCATGATTTGGCGCATGAATTGCCCTCCCAGATTGCCGGCTTGCTTTTTTGCCGGGGTTTCGCCGGCGGCCGTTATGTGCCGATTGTCGGCGCAAACGCCAACGCAAGGCAAGCCCACCGGTTGCCGCACCGTCCGCTAATCTTACTGCGTCACAACTTTTGACGTCTACCTTGTGCTGAGATTTGCCCGACGCAGCAAGGACATCGTGACAGCGTTGCGACGAGAGCGACGATCAATCTCCGTCGGATAGTTGCGATGGAATTCGGAACGTGGCGCTCAGGCCGCAATGGCGGACCCTCTGGGCCGATAAGTTTCGGGAATTGTAATTTCCGTGAACAACCGGGGGGAACGAGTTCCTGAGGGGGGAATCGTCTCCCGCTCGGAGATCAGGAATCCATAGGCCGCGATGCATAGCGTTGCGTGATGATGGAAGCCGCGCCATCCGCGCCCTTCGAAGTGGCCGAGGCCAACCTCCTGTTTGAGTTCCTGGTAATCGCGTTCGATGCGCCAGCGCAGTTTGGCGGTATCGACGAGTTGAGCGAACGCGATGTTCGCCGGAAGCGTTGAGAACCAATATTTTGTCGGCGCATCTTCGCCGTCTGGCCACTCGATCAGCAGCCACTCGTCTGGTCGACTTTCAGCCAGCCAATAATCTCGATGCGCGGCACGAACGCGCACACGGGCAAAGCGTGAGGATAACGGCTCTGCCGAGGCTTCCCGCCACGTGATCTTGCACCAAGCCTCTGACGGCAGGGCAAACGCAAGCTTCTTGACCGATATCGGTCGGTGCTTGCCGTCACGCCGCAACAGCTTTGGACGTCGCCCGTGGCCCGACCATTTCTTTGGTGGCCACGGCCCAGTGCCCGGCCCCCATACCGATGTTTGTGGCATGATGCCGGCTACATAGCTCAATCCGAGCGCTGTGATGTTGGCACGCAAATCGGTGTCCGCGCCATAGCCGGCATCCATCAGCACCACACCGCGCGGTAGGGCAGCCGCGCAGGCCCATCGCAATTGATCGAGCGCGATTGCCGGCTTGGTTTTGAAGGTAACTTCCTTGGGTACACCCGCTTTGCGCCGACGTGGACGGTCCGTCGCCCATTCCTTCGGCAGATAGAGGCGATAGGCTGCTGGCAAGCTCGCATGATGATTGGCAATCGAAAGCGTTACTGCGATCTGACAATTGTCTTGCTTGCCAAGCTCACCGCAATATTGACGCCCGACCCCAACCGAATGCCGTCCCTTCTTGGGAAAGCCCGTGTCATCAATGATCCAGGCTTCGATCGGCCCGTGGCGTTCCATCTCCGGCAGCACCATTTCGCGCACCTTGGCCAAAACCTTCTCGTCGGACCAGTTGCCTTCACCAACAAAATGCAACAGCGACTGATGTTGGGCCGCGGTCCGTTCAGGCGCCGTAATCGCGGCCATCGGCTCGACGCTCTTGCGCTCGCAAGGCATCATCAGCCCTACGCAATAATCCCGAAGCGGTTTGGCTCGGTCCGCGTGTCCAATCGCGCTCGTCAGACCATCGATATACCCCGAAAACCGCGATGCAGCTTCACCTGATTTTGGCAGATCCATCTCAGCCCCTCCACATGCTGAAAAGTGAACCTTGCCAAATACATGAGTCTCATCGGAAAAAGATGCGACCTACTGACTCAGTAAGACTAAGGGGCTGCGCTGGAATTTGGTTAAGCGGTTTCCTGATGCCACACTAGGAGGCGGCGGCGCAGGATCGCCATCGCCTTGATCAGGGCGAAGCCGACGACGGCGATCTCGACGATGCCGGCGAATACGCCGGGCGAATTGGCAAAGCGTGAGGCGCTCATCATGGCGCCGCCCAGCCCATAACCGCCCATGACCATCTCGCCGATGATTTCAACGATCAGCGCGATCGGCAGCGCGACCTGCAGGCCGGTCAGGATTTGCGGCGATGCCGCCGGCAGGATCACCTGCCAGGTCAGTTCGCGCTCGCTGGCGCCCATGTTGCGGGCGGACCACAACAGCTCCTTTTCCACGGCGGCGATGCCGGCGAGCGTCGCCGTCACCACCGGGAATATCGCGTCGAACACCACGATGGAGATTTTCGACACATCGTAGACACCGAGCCACAGAATGATGACCGGCAGGAATGCGATCTTCGGCATCGGGAAGCCGACCGAAATGATCGGATCGAAGAACCAGCGCACCAGCTTCACGCGCGACATCGCCGTCGCCAGCGCGATGCCGCCGACTGCGGCGATCAGAAATCCGGCCATGGCCCGATACAGCGTCAGCCCGAGATTGATCCAGAGCACGCCGGACATCGCGTCCCGCCAGATATACTGGGCAACCACAGTGAACGGCGGCAGCATGAACATCGTCACTTTGCCGCTGCGGGCGAACAGTTCCCAGGCGATCAAAAGCAGCAGAATGGAAAAGATCGCCGCGCCGCCGCGGAACACGATATCGAGCCGCCGCGTCGCCGCTGCGGCGATATCGGCTTCGGCCGCGGCCAGCGAGGCCTGGTCTTCTACTCGCGCCATCGCAGCAACCATTGCATGATTGTTTGATAGATGCGGTCCGCGGCAAAGCCGAGGAAGGCGACGGTCAGCACCACCGCGTACATGCCTTCATACGAGCCGGTGGAACCAAGATAGCCGATCAGATAGCCAAAGCCTTGCTGGGAGACGATCAGCTCGGCGCTGACCAAAAGGATGAAGGCCAGCGCCAGGGCGGTGCGGATGCCGTTGAGCAATTCGGGGAGCGCGCTCGGCAGCACCACGTCCCACATCATGCGCAAGGCGCCGGCGCCCATGCTGCGCGCCGACCAGACCAGCACCTGTTCGCTGCCGCGGGCGCCGTTATAGGCGCCGATCGTCACCGGGATCATGCAGCCGAGAAAGATCAGCAAGATCTTCGAACCGTCGCCGAAGCCGAGCCAAATCACGGTGACGGGAATCAGCGCCGATTTCGGCAGCGGGTAGAACAGCTCCACCAGCGGATTGACGAACACGTCAAGCAGGCGCCAGCGCGCCATGGCCATGCCAAGTGCGCCGCCGACGAGGATGGCGAGCAACAGGCCGACAGCGCCGCGATAGAGCGAGATGACGCCGTTGCTGAGCAGATCGCCGCTCACCGCGTAGTGGGCGAACTGGTCGATGTAGGCCCAGACATGGCCCGCGTAGGCTGGCGCCGGGTCGGACGGTTTCATGAGGTCGATCCAGGCGGCCGCGACGCTGGTGAGCGGCGGCAGGGCGGCGGAATCGACTAGATTGAGCCGCGCGACGGCTTCCCAGGCCACCGCCAGAATGAGCAGCGGCAGGTAGGGCATTCGCGATGCGGCCTCGAACGTGCGGCTGATCGCCTGGGTCACGACGCCGTCCCCTCCTGCGCCTTGAGCGCCTCGACGCGCACCAGATTCCACAGTTCATCGACCTTTTCGACGAAGGTCTTCTCGCGAAGGATACTGGGGTCGCGGTGACTGAATTTGGTATCGACGAGCGCCTTGATCCGGCCAGGCCGCGCCGACATCACCGCGACGCGGTCGGCGAGATAGACCGCTTCCTGCACGTCATGGGTGACAAAAATAACGGTCTTTGGCGTGCGCTGCCAGATGCTGAGCAGTTCGGTCTGCATCAGCGAGCGGGTCTGTGCGTCGAGGGCGCCGAACGGCTCGTCCATCAATAGAATGCTCGGGTCGAAAGCGAGCGTGCGGGCGATGGCGGTGCGCTGCTTCATGCCGCCGGACAGCTGCGACGGATAGCTGTCCTCGAAGCCGCGCAGGCCGACCAGGTCGATGAATGCCTTGGCGCGCTGTTCGCGCTCTGCGCGCGGCAACCCCTGCCGCTCGAGACCATAGAGAATGTTGCCGCGCACTGTCTTCCACGGGAACAGTGCAAAGTGCTGAAAGACGATGCCGCGGTCGGGACCCGGCGCCGCGACCGCTTTGCCTTCGACCAGGATCCGGCCAGTCTCGATCGGCAGGAAGCCGCCGACCAGATAAAGCAGCGTCGATTTTCCGCAGCCGGACGGGCCAAGAATGGCGAGGAATTCGCGCGGCTTGACCTCCAGCGATACGTCGGCGAGCGCCAGCACCGGCTTGCCGCGCGGCGGCCGGTAGGTGTGATTCACCTTGTCGATGACGATCTGCGCCTGGCCGTCCATAGGGTCCCCACGCCTTCCGGCAGGCTGCCCTGCTCTCGGCGGGCCGCACCCTACCCGGAGTGCCACGGAAGACAAGCCGAGGCGATGCCGCGGCGCGGCCGGTCATTACATCCCTGAAGCCGGACTTCCTCGGGCTCGGCAATAGCCCCGGCCCGCCGTTTTCGAGACGGCTCGAAATGACGGGATAGGCAAAAGCGGGTATATGTCACCGCTTGGTTGGCTTGCGAAAAACACCCAAAAGCACCCCCAAAAAACACCATGGAACGCTCGTTTAAAAAGCAAGTGGATGCGTTGCGGCTCGGCGCCGGCGAGACATTTCGCGGCGAGGGCATCCTCGCTGTCACCAAGGCGCTGCTGCAGTCAGGCGTGAGCTACGTGGGCGGCTACCAGGGCGCGCCGGTATCGCACCTGCTCGACGTCATGGTGGATGCCGAAGACCTGCTGGCCGATCTCGGCGTCCATGTCGAAACCTGCACCAACGAAGCCGCCGCCGCGGCTATGCTCGGCGCCTCGATCAATTATCCGCTGCGCGGTGCCGTGACCTGGAAATCGATCGTCGGCACCAACGTGGCGGCCGATGCGCTGTCGAATCTCGCCTCGCCGGGCGTCATCGGCGGCGCGCTCATCGTGCTCGGCGAGGACTACGGCGAAGGCGCCAGCGTCATTCAGGAGCGCTCCTACGCCTACGCGTTGAAATCCTCGATGTGGCTTTTGGATCCCCGGGCCGATCTGCCGACCATCGTGCACATGGTCGAGCAGGGGTTCGAGCTTTCGGAAGCGAGCCATGCCCCGGTCATGCTCGATCTGCGGGTGCGCGCCTGTCATCTGACCGGCGAATTCACCGCGAAGGACAACAAACGCGCCGACTACAGCGGCCGCCACCGTCTCGACGGCCCGCCGCGGTTCGACTACGGCCGCTTGGCCCATCCGCCGGTCATCTTCTCGCAGGAGCGGCTGAAGATCGAAGAACGGCTGCCGGCGGCGCAGAAATTCATTCGCGAGCGCAAGCTCAACGAGACGATCGTGGGCGACTGCGAGGATGTCGGCATCATCGTGCTCGGCGGCCTGGCTAATCCGCTGCTGCGCGCGCTGGCGCGGCTCGATCTGGCCGATCTCTACGGCGGCTCGCGCATGCCGCTCTATGTGCTCAACGTCGCCTATCCGCTGGTGCCCGAAGAGGTGACGGCCTTCTGCGCGCAAAAGCGCGCCGTACTGGTAGTGGAGGAGGGCTCGCCCGATTACGTCGAGCAACAAGTCAACGTCATTCTGCGCGGCGCCGATATCGCAACGCGGGTGCTCGGCAAGGGCTGCCTGCCGCGGAGTGGCGATTACACGTCCGAAGTGTTTTTGCCCGGCATCGCCGCGTTTCTGACCGAAGCGCGGCCGGCCGGTATCGATGCCGATGACATTGCGGCGCGGGTCAAGGACATGCTCGCCCACAAGCCGGCCGCGCTCGCCGCCGTCGGCGATATTCCGCCGCGGCCGCCGAATTTCTGCACCGGCTGCCCGGAGCGGCCGGTATTCGCGGCCATCAAGCTGGCGCAGCGCGAGATCGGGCCGACGCACATCAGCGCCGATATCGGCTGCCATTCGTTCGCGACCTTTGCGCCGTTCTCGCTCGGCAACTCGATCCTCGGCTACGGCATGTCGCTCGCCAGCGCCGCCGCGGTCGGCCCCAATATGGCGAAACGGCCGATTTCCGTGATGGGCGATGGCGGCTTCTGGCACAACGGACTGATCACCGGCGTCGCCTCCAACGTGTTCAACAACGGCGACGGCGTGCTGATCGTGATGCAGAACGGTTACGCCTCCGCCACCGGCCAGCAATATCTGCCGTCGAGCAAGGCAAACCGGTCAGGCACGCCGACCGGCATCAGTATCGAGAAGACGGTGCGTTCGCTCGGCGTCACCTGGCTGCGCACGGTGCGGACTTACAATGTGTCGAAGATGGTCGACACGTTGAAGCAAGCCATGCGTACCGCCGAGCGCGGCCTGAAGGTCATCATCGCCGACGGCGAATGCATGCTGGCGCGCCAGCGCCGGCTGCGTGTCGAAAATTCCGAAAAGCTCAAACGCGGCGAGCGCGTGGTGACGACGCGGTTCGGCGTCGACGATGAAATCTGCACCGGCGATCACTCATGCATCCGGCTCTCCGGCTGCCCGTCGCTGACCGTTAAACCCAATCCCGATCCGCTGCGCACCGATCCGGTCGCGGCCGTCGTCGAAAGCTGTGTCGGCTGCGGCTTGTGCGGCGAGGTCGCGCATGCGGCGGTGTTGTGTCCGTCGTTCTATCGCACCGACGTTATCAGCAACCCGAACTGGTGGGACCGCGCGCTATTTCGTCTGCGCAGCCCTGTGATCGGCTGGCTGCGCGGTGCATCTGAAACGCAATCGTCTTCCGCGGGGAGGGCGGCTGCGGAGGACGGCCGGGAGAGCGGTCAAGCCTCGCCTTCATCACAGCCTGCCGTCCTGCCTGCCACGCAACAGGCCGCACAAGCTATTCGCCCGATGACGATCCTGATTGCCGCGCTGGGTGGCGAAGGCGGCGGCGTGCTGACCGACTGGATCGTGGCCGCAGCGGCGAGCCAGGGCTTCCCCGTGCAGTCGACGTCGATCCCTGGCGTCGCGCAGCGCACCGGCGCCACAACGTATCATATCGAACTGCTGCCGCAGGCCGCGCCCGGCAACCGGCGCCCGATCCTGGCGCTGGCGCCGGGTGCCGGCGACGTCGATCTGGTTGTCGCCAGCGAACTGATGGAGGCCGGCCGCGCCGTTGCGGGCGGCTACGTGACGGCGGACCGCACCACGACGATCGCCTCGACCAGCCGCTCGTATCTGGTGGTCGAGAAGATGGCGATGGGGGATGGCCGTTACGATCAGCAGCGGCTGATCGAGGCGGTGCAGAACAACTCGCGCAATTCGCTGCTGCTCGACCTGGAAGCGATCGCGCGCCAGAGCGGCGCGATGATCAACGCGGTGATGCTCGGCGTGGTCGCCGGCACGGGCGCACTGCCGATTCCGGCCGAGGCGTTCGAGGCGGCGATCCGCGCCGACGGCAAGGCGGTCGAATCGAATCTGCGCGGCTTCCGCGCCGGGTTGGCGGCGGCGCAGACCGGCGCGCAGCCGGCTTCAGTTGCGGTCAAGCGTGCACGCCCGGCGGCGCGATCACTCGCCGAACTCGAAGCGCGGATTGCGCGGCTGCCGGAAGCTGCGCGCCCCTTCGCGGGTGAAGGCGTGCGACGCCTCGTGGCCTATCAGGACGTTGGCTATGCACAACTTTATCTCAATCGTCTCGCACCGATCTGTGAAGCAGACACGAAGGCGAATGCCGGCGGACGGCTCCTCGCCGAGACCGCGCGGCATCTGGCGGTTCGCATGTCTTATGAGGACGTGATCCGCGTTGCCCAGGCCAAGATCGATCCGGCCAGAATGGCGCGCATCGCCGCGCAAATGGCGATCAAACCGGAGCAGCCGTTCGCCGTCACCGAGTTTCTCAAGCCGGGCGTCGAGGAATTCTGCTCGGTCCTGCCGCACTGGCTCGGCGCGCGCATCCTGGCTTACTCTGAGCGTCATCCAGCGCTCGGCCGCGCGCATTGGGGCATGGAGATCAACACGGCCTCGGTGTTCGGCTATTTGCGCTTTTATCTGCTCGCCAAACTGCGCGCGCTGCGGCCGGGGACGTATCGCTATCGCGACGAGCAGCACGCCATCGAGGCGTGGCTGCGTCTGATCGTACAGGCCGCGCCGCTGTCGGCCGAGCTTGCGCTCGAAATCGCGGAATGCGCCCGCCTCATCAAAGGTTACGGCGACACCCACAAGCGCGGCACCGCCAATTACCGCCTGATCGAGCGGGAATTGATCCTCCCCGCGCTGGCTGGCGCCATGCCGCCGCGTCAGGCGGCAGACGCGATCGCCAACGCACGAACCGCGGCGCTGCTCGATCCCGAAGGCGAGGCGCTGGCGAAATGTCTGGCCGAGATTCAATCACGATCGAACCAAAGACTCGCGGCCGAATAAATCAGGCCGCGGCAGATGTGAGTCCGGGAGTCCGGAGCGGCCAAGAGGGCGAGCAAAGTGGCAAGGTGTGGCGGCCGTCCATTCCTCACGCTGGCGAGTTTTCTAATCGTCGGATTTTGTTTGCTGAGTGCGGGGGCGCGCGCGCAGACGCCGTTCTACCGGGCGACATCGCAGGAAATCGCCGGCAAGCTCGGCACGCTTATTCGCCAACAGCCATTGGGCTTGCCGGCGCCATTCGGTGCCTCCGTGGTGCGCGTGCTGTATCGCTCGCAGGGACGGGATGGTGCATCGATCCCCGTTTCCGGCGTGATCATCATTCCGCCTGGTCCGATGCCCGCCGAAGGCCGGCCCATTGTTGCCTGGGCCCATCCGACCACCGGCGTCGTGCCGCGCTGCGCGCCGTCGCTGGCAATGTTGCTTATCCAGCAAATTCAGGGCGTGCGTGAGATGGTGCCCGGAACAGAACTGCCGGCGCGTTGTTTTTCATAGAGGTACTCTGAGAGGTTCACGATGGCTCGATCCGCCACGCGTCGAAAGAGCAGCAGCCGAAAGACGGCAGGCCGAACCACCGCCCGCCGCAAGACAACACGCTACTGGTCGGGCCGCGTGACCCGCGAAAGCGACGCGCTCGATCTTGAAGGCGGCGTGTTTACCTGGAGCGATCCCAAGCGCATCGCCGCGTCGCTCAAACGCTCGGCGCAACAAAGCCATCGGCGCAAGGCAGACCCGTATCGCTCGGCGCTGTCGATGCTGATCTTTTACATCAACCGCGCCGGCAAGAATCTGCCGGCCGCGCGCCGCCGCGTCCTGGAGAAGGCCAAAACCGAATTGCGCCGGCAGTTCGGGCGGGAGTAGGATTTCGGCGACCTCAGGGAGAGCCGCCGATGCAGACCACGACGCAAACCGTTGCCGCGGATGTCCGGCAACCGGCGCAGCAATTGCGAACGCGGCCGTTATCGCCAGCGCTCGGAGCCGAGATTCTCAACGTCGATTTGAGCGAGCCGGTGACGGACGCGCTGTTCGAGAGCATCCGCGACTGCTGGCACGACAACATCGTGGTTCTGTTCCGCGATCAGCATCTGAGCGAGGCCGATCAGGTGCGTTTTGCCGAACGTTTCGGGCCGCTCGCGCTCAGCCACACGAAGCGCTATACCACCGCCAATCCGGCCGTGATGCTGATCTCCAACATCCGCGAAAACGGCAAGCAGATCGGCGCACTGCCGGACGGCGAAATGCAGTTTCATTCCGATCAGTGCTATCAGGAAAAGCCCGCCATGGCCTCGATGCTGTATGCCATCGAGGTTCCGGGCACCGGCGGTAATACGCTGTTCGCCAACGCCTACAAGGCCTACGAGACGTTGCCGGATGACATCAAGCGCCGCCTCGACGGCCGCAAGGCGCTGCACGCCTACGATTACGACAACGCCTCAATGAAGCGCGGCACGCAGATCAAGGACGGCGTGCCGCATTTCGCGCACCCGGTGTTCCGCACCCATCCGGCGACCGGCCGCAAGGCGCTCTACGTGAACCGCCTGATGACAATCGGCATCGAGGGTCTGCCTGAAGCGGAAAGCGACGAGCTTCTGAATTTCCTGTTCGCGCACCAGGAAAATCCGGCATTCGTCTACGAGCACGTCTGGCGGGTGAACGATCTCTTGATGTGGGACAATCGCTGCGCGCTGCACGCCCGCACCGATTTTTCCAACAACGAACGCCGGCTGATGCGCCGGGTCACTGTGCTGGGCGAGCGGCCGATGTGAGCAGGCGCCGGCTACGCCGCCTCCTCCAGTGCGTCCCCTTCGATCTTGATTTCGTGGTGTTCACCGCAATGCGGACAGCGCACGTAGAGCGCGGTGAAGCGGGCGCCCGCGCCGTGTTGACCTGGCGCCCCGCCGTCAATTCCGGGATCGATCGGGTGTCCGGTTTTCGGACACGAAAATGCGAAGCCTTCCAACCACAACCTCCCGAAGCACAGCGTGTGCCGGGCGACTCGCACAAGACTGTGGTGACATTTAGCTCAAATCCGGAACCGGGAACTTTCAGGTGGCCCCTGCGGGGCACGCTGGCGGGCGCGCGGCGCTTTTGATGAAGAACGGCGTCGACCGCTCAAAGAACGCCGCCGAACCACAAGAACACAAAGGCTCCCAATACAGCGCCAGCCGCCTCGATGAGAAGAGTACCGATCCCGATCGGCGCCCGGCAGCGGCGGCAGCGGCCGCCGAGCCATAGCCAACTGAGGATGGGGACGAGATCAACCGCAGTGAGCCGGGCTCCGCAGGACTTCGCAATAGCTGAAGGCCGGCCGGTTGAGACCAATGCCGCGTGGCAACCGATAACGCGCACAGTTGATGAAGGAGCCACCGGTGGCGCCCAGCGCCGCGCCAAGCAGGATCCAGGCGATCAGGTATCCGTCGATGGCGAACCTCCGCGCATTGGCGCTCTCTCAACGACTGTCCCGTCGAACTGGGCAAAAGAAAGTTCCTTCGACCTCGACGATGTCGTCCTGGTTCAGCCGGCTCACTTCCACGATTGTCCGCGGTGGGTAGGGCGGCCCGCCCCAAAGCTCTTCCTGGATTTGGTTCACCAGTGGCCGATGGCGGTCCATGTCGATAACGTAGACCACGAGCCGCACAGCGTCGCGCAGTCCGCCGCCCGCCACCGCCACGACAGCTCGCATATTTAAAAACGCCTGACGCACACGCGCCTCGTCGCCTTCGACCAGCGTGTTCGTTGCCGGATCGATGCCGCGCATGCCGGCAACGAAGACGAAATCGCCGGCGCGGACACCGAGGCTCCACGGCCCGGTCGGCTCGATGGCGCCGGCCGGCGAGAGAAATTCAGGTCCGTCAGCCACCATTGGTGCGGTCCTTCTGGGTCCCCGCGCCCTTGCGGCATGACGCGGGCGTTCGCTATTCTGCCGCCAGCGCGGGCGTAGTTCAGTGGTAGAACATCAGCTTCCCAAACTTTTTCCGGTAACCTTGCCTTCAAAGTAATCTGCATTTTTTCTTGATTTGCCCGGCGCGAGTCCCCATGAACAAACCCTGATCAAAGCCCGGTGGCCCCGGGTAAATCTACGGGTAATTTCGACGTTCAGCTCGGTTAGCTGAGGTTCTACCATGACGCACAAGATGACGGTGCTGTTGAGCGATCCGCATATCGATGCGGTGTGCGATTTCATTCGAGAAGATGCGACCGTTCCGGGATCCGCTGGCGATGAGGTCCTTGTGAAGGGGATCCAGCCGCCGATCTTGCTGCGTGACAGGCAGGTCAAGGGCTTGCAATTGCGCATCGGCAAGCGACGGCTGGCCTGGCAGTTCGAGCATGAGCGCAGCGACCATGGCAAGCGGGTCTATACGTGCAAGGCACTCGGTTATTTCGATCGCGGTTTCAACTTCAGCGGCAGGGTCGAACGCGCGGCGTGGCACGTCACCACTGACGCCGCGCGAGAGGCCGCAACCGTCATCGCCGGCAAGGTCCTGGAGGGCACCGGACCAGCCACGAAACGGGCCGGTGTGAAATTCGCGGAAGCCTTCGAAGATTATTGCCGGTACCTGGAACACAAAGCCGCGGAGAACGGCAAGCCCGCTCGTTGGGCCTACAATGTGCGCCATCTCGGCAGAACGATCTTGCTGCCCAAATGGGCTACTTGGACCCTCGCCGAAATGAGTGAGCGGCCCGATGCGGTCGCGGATTGGCATAAGAGTCTGTCCGGGAACATCAGGCCGGATTACAAAGTTTTCGCAGCATGAGGCGGATTGATGCGAGGCGCAAGAACGACAGCGCCTTGCGATTGAGGTTCTCCCAGTCCTTCGCGAGCCGTCGGCAACGGTTGAGCCACGCAATGGTACGTTCGACGACCCAACGGCGTGGGAGAATGACAAAACCTTTGGCGTGATCAGAGCGCTTGACGATTTCAGTTTCGAGGTGAGGCAGAATTTTCGCCAAGGCCTTTTGGAATTCCGGCCCCTGATAGCCACCGTCGGCAAACAACTTTTTCAAGAACGGATACATCCCGAAAAGGGTTGCAAGGAGCAGGACGCCACCGTCGCGATCCTGGATATTGGCGGGATGAACGATCGCGTGGAGCAACAAACCCAGCGTATCTACGAGAATATGGCGCTTCTTGCCCTTGATCTTTTTGCCCGCATCATAGCCAGGCGGATCGATGCAGGCCCCCCTTTTTCAGCGCTCTTCACGCTTTGGCTATCGATGATGGCGGCGGTGGGACTGGCCTCTCGTTCGCCTTGCTCGCGGCACTCCACATATAGGGCGTGATGGATCCGATCGAGCGTGCCGTCGTAGCTCCACAAATCAAGATAGTCGAAAAGAGTGCTGCGTGGCGGCAGATCTTTCGGGATCGCCCGCCACTGGCACCCCGTGCTCAACACATACATGATCCCGTTCATCACTTCGCGCACGTCGACGTGCCGCTTGTTACCACCACGCTTGGCCGGTGGAATAAACGGCTCGACATGCGCCCATTCGTCGTCGGTCAGATCGCTCGGATATCGTAGCGCGCTACGGTCGTAACGCCTGCGGTTTTTCGCCGTCCACATCGGTGACCATCCTCGAATCAGGCCACCACTCTTGAATCACAAATGATTCATTGGATTCAACTTGTTCTCGGACAGACACTAAGGAGGCTGTACGCAAGTTCGGAGCCACGTCGGCGAACCACGCGGCTCGGATCGTCCGGGCCATGTATAAGCGGCGTGCCGGCCTGGACCGCACATTGAATGTGGCGTTCCTGCCAACAAGTGGGGTGAAGCTCGCCAAGGTAAAAAGCGAGCAAAAGGGTATGGCCGCCGCCGACCTCCCGGAATGGTTCGTCGCGTGGCAGAAAATCGATAACGCCACGCGGCGCGGTTACCATCTTGCAAATCTCTTGACCGGCGCGCGACCAGGCGAGCTAGCGCGGACCCGCTGGCGTGACTTTGATGCCAAGGCGCACGTCCTGACCATTGGCGAAGCCAAGGCGGGCAACACAATCGAAATCCCGACCACGCCCGAAATCGAGAGCGCGATTAAACTCGCTGCGACGGACTCGACCATCGTCTATAAGTCGCACGGTCGGCGCTTCGTGCACAAAAAGGCTGTGAGCCGTAAACCGGACGACTTTATCTTTGCGGGTTGTCAGCAAATCCAACACCGCAATCGTACGGAATTGCCGGTTATGGGCCACGCGCTTCGCCGCACTTACAAAACCATCGCGACCGATCATTGCGGCGTGCCGGATGACATTTCGGCTGCGCTATTGGGGCACGTTCCAGAAGGGATGTCCCAAAAATATCTAATTCGCTGGGCTCGTATGAGCGGGCCAGCGATTATTGAAGCGCAAGCGAAAATCAGTCGAACGACCATGTCCCTGCTAAAAGCAGGTCGCTCTCAAAAGAGGACGCGCTAACCACTATTGCGCGGCTCACACGCGCGCGCGAGACCCGTAAAGGGTGGCCGAGCCATGGTCCATAGAGCTAAATCAAAAGGCCGAAGGTCGAGAGTTGAGTGGTTCAAGATCAAGGGGCCTGCGACCGCTGTCAGTATCTCGTTCCGTGGTCCCCGTCTTTCGCGACTTGAACCGGACGGTGAGGCCAACAGCGTCATCAAGATTGAGGGGGCGTTGGATCGCCCTGTTCTCAAAAGGGAATCTGCGTTCATGTACGTCTTCTGTGGCAGTCAGGTTGGAATTTTAGTGCTTACCTGTAAATGTAAAGCGTTGGCTCCGGCTGACAGAAGGGCATTTCTGTTGTTGGTCATCAAAATTGTAAACTTAGATTTGTAAAGCAGTATGAGCAATTAATGCCGTTGGTATCCGCGCACCGGACCCTACGGGGCTCGGTTCACGACAGCCCGGCCGGCGAAGCCGGCGTGCCCAGCTGGAAACGATAAATGTTCGCTTAGCGCCGGAAGCGCACAGGTGGTCTGCTCTGCCAAAGCCGAAGGATGTGGACGCGCTTTTGAAGGGCAAGGCCCATAAGGCCCACGCCGCCGATAGCGACGGATGCGGGACGTTCGACCTTGCCGAGGCCAGCGTGGCCGTACTCTTCGTCGGGGCCGCCGCCGGCGCGGTGGCCATCGCTCAGGTGATCCGGCTCTGTTCGATGCTGCAATCGATAAGGATCATGCAAATGGATCTCGGCTCGCCGGAGATGGTGATGACAGGCGGTCTCAACGAGCCGCCTGAGGCGAGCGTCGGCAAGTAGGTCAGCAGCCGTTACGGCTCACTGTCCCGGCGCGACAGTGACCTTGCTGCGTCCTTGGCGCGCGTCAGATTAACCATGTCGGTCAACTGGCCGTTCGGCAAGCGCAGGCGCCACATGTGCGGATAATCACGATCGCGCACAAGCGTGATGCTCCCTTTCTCAGGAGTAGGCTGCTTGTCCTCGGCGATGCGCGGGAATTCATCGACACCGGCGGTGTCATGGGTGACGTTCTCGGGCTTTAGCAAACCGAGGTCCTGTTTCAGCTCCTCGGTTTCTTTGTCGAGCTCGGGCGTCCAGTCATCGACTTCGAGCGCGTAGAAGTCTTCGGAGCCGCCGGTGCGCCCGGTCACTTTCGACGACGCATCGATACCGATACCAACGGCGCGCTTCAGATTGCGATTGGCCTGAAGCATGCTGAGACAATAACTACGCAGCATCACGACGCGCCGCTTCCGATATGCGTCATATGCTGTGCCTGGCGCTTCGCCGTGGTGGGCCAGGATGAGGAGAACATAACCGACGTTTTCATCCGGGCTGTGCGCGGTGGGCACGATATTACGAGCGAACCGGTCAGTCTTTTTGTCTTCCGCCATCTTCATGGCATCGACCACCGAGCGCGCAAGAAGGCGGCGGCTCAGGCGCGGTTCGAGCGCCATGCTGCGCAAGCCTTCTTCGGCCTCGGATACCTGCGGTTGCTCTTCGAAAGCGCCTTCGGCCTCCCCGTTGAGAACCGCGTCGGTAAACTGACCGAGAAGCCTGTCCCAGGCATAAGACACTTTGTCCTGCTCGCGTCGCGCCTTGTAGCTGGGCTGCGCCGCCAGCGCCGCAAAAGTGCCGGCCGGAATATCGAGCGTCTCACCTTCCTGCCATTCGCCGCCGTCCTTAGGTCTAAAGTCATGCTCTTCGTCCGGACCGCCCGAAAGCAGATAATGGGCGAGCAAATCATGTTCGCCTGGCACCGGGCCGAGATGGCCCGAGCGTATGATGCGTTCGCGCCGGGTCAGGTAGCGGGTGAAGTCGGTGACGGTATCGAGTTCGCGGGCAAGAAGATCGAGCGCAGGCTCCTTGAAGACATGGATAAAGCCGCCATCTGGCTGCACGTCGCCGATGGCAAACGGCTTGAAGCCAGCGGCCCCGCTGTTGATATGGTCGTCGCCCTTAAGCGAAGGATCGATCTCAAAATAACCCGGCGGTTCCTTGTGGTGTTGCGCGCAGGCTTCGGACGCGCCGAGTGCGATCGCGATCAGATGCACCCGGCGCTGGTTGGCCGGGGGAAGCTTAAGCGGGAATTGTTCCTTGCATGCCGCGTCGAGAAAACAGCTGGTCGGGACGGTCGCGCAAATAGCGGGCCGCGCCGTTGATCTGCGCGGCCGATTTGCCAATTGCCTTCTTGTACCAGCGCGGCCAGGCCACTTTGACGTCGACGCCGGGTGACCAGTTAATGTTCTTGTCGCTGAAGATGAGAACGTCGTCACCGCAGACGACGAGCAGGTCGCAGAGTTCCTTGCCGCCGACGCCGAAAAGATTGGGGTAAGCCCACAGATTCAGAAAAATCTTGTCCGCCAAGGCGGCAAGGTTCTTCTCGGTCGAGGTGAATCCGACACCGCGTTTGATGGCGGGCATGGCAATCGCGTTGCGTTAGCACCGGCTCCCAACGAACTAGACTCAAGACGGAGGCTGAGCCCAAGGTCCGGCCATCAGTTCTTCCAAGGAAGGGCGCGTCACGGGCTTCTTGGGCACGCAGATCGAAAGTTCGTGCTTCCACCGCCCGAGACCTTTCACATCGAGATCGAGGCGAATGGGCAGCCAATTCTTGGTGGGGGCATCGGCGAGCAACTCGATGCCGAACACATGTTCGACGCACATGAGCGGAGTAAACTGTCGATTGTTGAGCGGATCGACATAGGGAATCGCCGCTTGGCGGATGACCTCCAGTTTGAGGATCTGATCGAACCAGGGTGAGCCCGCAAGCAAGCGATAATATTCGGCGAAGCGCGTACCAAAATCGCGATGGAAGGGACTCTCGCCCTTCTGGTGCGACAGCGCGATCTTGATCCGCTGGGGCAGGAGCTTGACGCCGGACACAAGAGCGATATCGCCACGCGGCGTTAAGGTCAGGTCGTGTTTCTCGGAAAGAGCAAAGTCCGGCGGCAGTTCGGCGGCGCCTATGCGGTCGGCGCTCGGCAGCACCGGGCATCGCACCGTATAGCCTCCGTTCGGCTCTTTACCCACCGTCGGCGCAGTACTCAACACCCGGCCATTGCCGAAGCTATTGACCAGAACGTAGCGGTCCATCGGCGACGCACGCTCGAAGCGCTCAATGAATGTGAGCAGGGCGGGCAGATCGCCCTCGACAAAATCGCGCAGATGAAAGCGCCACTCGGATTTGTCGCCGCCGAGGAATTCACCGCAAACTATGAGCGTCGGACCGATGGCGATAAGATCATTGGCCGTGTCGCCAGCCCGGAGCGCCTCGCGATGCCTGCGGTCACAATCGGCTTCGTGCTCGCGTTTCATGGCGCGTAGCAAATCCGCCGTGTAGGTGACTTCGTCCTTGTCAATCACATCGGCATGATGCGCGCACAACCAGATGCCATTCAAAATATCGCTCCGCGCCTCGGGTGTCATCGAAGCGAGATAGCGCCGGCCACCTGCCGCTGCGGCATGGATATGCGCGGCCTTGCCGGTATTGTTGACGGCATCAGGCGCTTCCTGGCTTGGCCCCGAAGTCGGCCGCCCGCAGCCCCGGAATGAGCAGAGATTTCCGGCGCGAAGCCTGAGTGCGTCCTTCGTTTTCTGCGGGAATTCGTCTCGATTGCTCATAACGATCCTGGGAATCGGCAACAGCCCGGGCATTGTAGAGCAATTGCGGGGGACCTGCCCTCGTGATCGGCGTTTAGTTTTTGGCGTCAATGTGACGGGAGGACGCCATGGTTCGCGGCCTTTGCGGCGGTTGATGATTTCGCTTTCCCCGGCGGGAGCCGCAACTATTTGTTCGGGCGCCCATGGATTGATTAGGCTTTCGTCAACGCCCACTCCGCACGTCACGGCTCATGGTCAAGAATCGCGCGCAGCCGCCTGTTGATGCTCCCGCCAAGCACGAACATCTCTGACAGAGATCCCTTAAGGCGTTCGTTCAATCTCGCTTCGTCGCGTTGGCCCGGATCGACAAGCTCGATTTCGGAGTTGAACGCATCGACACCGTTGATGAGCGTCGCGATATCTTGACGGATGCGCTTGTCCAAGAGCACGATGACATGGCCAGCCGAGCGAAGATCTTGCGATACGCGAATGATGAGGCGATCGCGCGGCATATAGCTGCCGACCTCCATGCCGCCGCGTTCGTGGATCGCGGCAACCAGCCGCTCAACCTCGACGCTGAGATTCCAGGCAGCGCCGTATTTGCGGCCGTACTCGATGCCGCGCCGCATAAGATCGCGGACTTCGTAGTCCTCCATCGGCGCCGATTCGAAATTGAAGCGTTTGTAGTAGCGATAATCGTTGGCTTGGTGCGGGGCGCGCGAGGTCCCTTGTTCGATCTGCACGACGTAGGCGACAAGGTTCGCGCCCTTGTTCGCAAGATCGATCTGCTTTATCGCGAGGCCGTCCACCGCCGGCTGGATGACGCTCTTGATGACGCTTTCCAGCCATTCCTTGGTTATGACATTGCGGTCGACGCCAGTGTCTATCGCCGTCGGCACATGCTTGTTCTCAAGCATACCATAAACCAGGAACCCGCCGGCAGAGTTGGCGAATGACGAGACATCCTTGCTGAGGTCCTGGCGCGTCTTGTCGTTCTTGGCGAGCGCCGCCGAGGCCTTGTAGTCGAGCGTGAGGCCTTCCTGCTCGCCAACCCCGATGAGCTCAAGCAGATAGGCCTCGTCCCAATCCTTGGCATCCTTCATGCGGCGCCTCCGTTAACGTGGATCCGTGGTAGTGGAATGAAGGCCCGCCGGCGCTATCGGCGGGCCCTTGTGCGTTCGCTCGGCTGAGCCCCAGCTTCAAACTGCGCAGCTAGGCTACAGCAGTTTCTTTGAGGCGGACGCGAACGCTGTCGACCTCTACATGCAGCCGACCGTCGGCGACAAGCTGTTCGATATGAGAAGCTTTGGCAATAGATCGGAAGGATGCGTATACAGCGGGACCGTCAAGCGGCCTTGCACGTGCTCAAGTCGGCAAATGCTTACTTTGGCTTCGGCACGAAGAAAGAACTTAGTCGCGAAAGAATTTCTTCAACGATACGTACATCGCCAAGATCATCGAGCGCGTTGCGCGGCAGCTGTGGCCCGTCGCTGAGCGCGGCCAGGACGGCCGCTTCGCGGTCTGGCGGGAGAAGCCTTGCTACTTCCTCGACGAGCGCTGCCTCTTGACTTGCAGCACCGGCCGCAAGCGGTACAAGAAGAGCAGGGCGTTTGGGCAAGGCGCTCAGCGCCTTCGCTGTCCGCACGACCTGATCGTGCGTGCCGCTCGCCCCGATGGCCATTGCCATGAACACCGAAACGCCCTCGTTGCGGCTTGTCACCTGTTCCACCGTCAGGCGCGCCGCTGTCCCTTCGTCGACCTTGTCAGCAGCCGCAAATAGCGCCCAAGCAGCGGGCGTCGACATTTTGATGCTCTCGCGCGAGAGAGCGAGTGCGCAAACACGCTCAATGCCCTTGGCGCCACCGTTCTTTGCGATGGCGTTGATGAGATCCCACCGGACGTCGGAGTCGTTCGTTTCAGCGGCGATCTCGACCAGCCGATCGAATACGGCCTCGGGAAGTGGCGGCGGGCTCTGCAGAACTTTAGCAG
This sequence comes from uncultured Alphaproteobacteria bacterium, assembly GCA_963729965.1. Lineage (GTDB taxonomy): Bacteria > Pseudomonadota > Alphaproteobacteria > Rhizobiales > Xanthobacteraceae > BOG-931. Next base: position 606,337 of record CAVSPX010000001.1, on the reverse strand, counting down.
CTCCCTGCGCGATGGGATAATCGACTGCTTGGCCGTAATAGGTCCCGCGTTCCGCCCAATCATCCGCAGCAAGCGTCACCAAGGCATCCAGATGCTCTGGTGCAGGACGAGTCTTCAAAATTCCGACGAGAGCACGTCGGACACCACTGCCCTTGTCCTTCGCGAGGGCGAGCAGGTTGGGCGGCAAAGGACCGGCCGTGCGCGCTGCGAGGGCCTCCAGCGCGGCCTTCCGAACGGCTGCGAAACGGTGAGATAGCGAGGCCTCCACAAGCGGCCAGTTGTTCCGAGCCGCCGCAAGCTTCAGCGCGTCAGCGGCGCAGGCGATATCCTCGCTCTCCTCGCCTTGTGGCGACCTCACGAGGGTTTCGATCAGGGCCGACGCGTCGTCTCCAGCAGCAACGAGAAGCGTCGCCTTTTCGACGGCGAGCTCCATATTGCCCGATGGATCAAGGCTCCGCACAAGGGAGAGCGCCGCGCCTTGCAGCACGGGAACGGGCTGCGGCTTCTCGAGGAAGGCAGCGGCCACGTCGGCGATCTCCTTCGGGATCGCCTGGACCAAGGCGTTGATGAATGGCTCGACCAGCGGGCGATCGTGGCTGCTGCGCAATGCAGCGCGGAGATCCAGGAGGATCTCCAGAAGACGGCGCGGGTTGCCGGGCAACAAGTTCTGGACGAGTTGGTCACGCAGGCCCGCGGCATGTTGCGCAAAGCAGACCGCAGCCTCGTGGCGCACCTCCCGATTGGCATGCCCGGCGACCAGCCGCTCAAGGAGCCTTGGAGCCAAGCTGTCGTTCCAATCCCGAGCGGCAAAGGACCAAAAGCGGTGCTCGTGGCGACGCCCGAAGCTCTTGTCGAGGAGCGCCAGAAGCTCAGCTTCGTCAAACTTGGCATGCCGCAGCACTTCGATCCACGCGTACAAAATCTTTTCCAGTTGCGGATGATCGCGCAGGGCAGCCCAGCCCTTCTGCGTCCGAAGCGCGGCGACATAAGTCTTGATCAAGGTGTCTGCGGTATACCCATCCTCCCATGCAAACTCGCCGAGGTGCTCCGCATATTCCTCGTCGTACTCGCCGTTGCGTACCGCAAGCCACTTCGCCGGATCATCGTCAGCTTCAAGTTTGTCGCTGAATGCTATCGCCTGTTGCAACACAGGTTCAAAAGCGGCGAGGTCCTTCGCGGCGCCGTAGGCGATGGCGTCGGCGTTGCGATCATAGCCGCTCGAGACGATAGAGGACGCAACTTCAAGGAAGACCGGCGTCAAATCGGGGGCAAGCCGGCCGAGGTGATTGGCGAATGTGGTGGGATAGCCCTCGTTTTGAAACGGCAGAACATGACGGATGAAGCCCTTACAAATTACCGCCGTCAGCGGATCAGCGGCGATCCGTTGGTACCATTCATCCGTGTCTGGGTCGGGGGACCAGCTCTTGCCGAACGCGTAGTCTCGGCGCGCCATGTTGATGAGCCACTTGGCAAGCTGCGCCGCCGCGCTCGCGGATGACCCGGCATCGGCCGCGAGCCAAAGATCGTTGCTGAACTCCTTGCCGGGCGCGGACAGGCGCTTGGCAAGCCACGCATCAAGGGCAGCTTGTGACTTCTTGGATACCCGAACTGGGATGACATCCTGCCGGCGAAGCGCTTGCACAAGCCGCGCCGCCGCCTCATGTCCCCAGTCATCGGCGTCGGTGTCAAGATGGATAAGCACATCCACCAGGTAGCCCAGGACGCGAGCAGAGAGACCTGGCTTCTCGGCCATCGCGTTCTCGAGCCCGGCCTCGACGCGGGGGTGGTAATAGCCGAACGCACTCTCGAGCTGACGAAGGTTGCGGCCGTTGACCATGAAATTGACGAACGGTTCCAGGCCATCCTCGAACTCCTTGTCGTTCGCACCGAGGCGAGCCTGGATCTGGGGAAGCAACGCACGAGACTGTCTTGATTGCGCCTTCAACAGTCCCCAAATGACCGCGGCCCAGGGCCAGGCCCCCTTGCTGCTGACCTGCTGCACGATCGTCTGCTCGATCGCATCGCGGTGCGCGGCGGCAAGGCAGCGTTCTATATATTCGCGCTCGTTCTCCTTCGCGTTTCGGCCCTCCGCCAAATTGTCGAAGTACTTTTGCATCTCAAGGGGGCTGCGCAGCCGATTGATCGCCTCAGCCTTGTAATTTGCAGTGGCCTTCTGGAATTGGCGCGGCAAGGCGGGCAGACGATGCTCAAACAACCGCGCGCGTTCCCTCGGGCCGTAATTCTCTGCTTCGAGCGTGACGATCCATTTCTTGGACAGCTTGCGCGTGTGGCTCTCGGCGAGCACATCGGAGCGGCTCGTAATGATGAAGCGCCGATTACCGTTAGCCGTCGCCAGCAGCTTGTCGATCTCGTCGTTCCAAGGCTCGGATCGCGGATCGAGGCGATATTTGCCCCATGGGTCCTCGATGACGAACACGACAGGTTCCGCGTGCGTGCCGGCGCGCACCTCCTGAGGGCCATGCAGGATGTGCACCGGGGTGATTCCGGGAATCTCCGTTCGGAGCTCTGCCAACAGCACGTTTGCGGCCGTAGTCTTGCCCGTGCCTGAAGCGCCGGTGATGATCACGGCGTAATTCTCGGTCAACGCGCGCTTGAGATCGCTCCAATTGGTCGGCTTGACGAACGTCTCGGATTCCAGGGAGCTCGCGAAGTAGCCATCATGCTGCTTGATGACATACTCAAGCTGCTCGCGCGTCCAGACGCCGTCACCAACCCCGCGCATCCGCTCCAGCGCAGCGTCCCTCAGCGCGCGTTTGCATGCCTCGAGCTTCGAATGAGGGACACGAAACGCTCCCTCGAGCAGCTCTTTGATTTTCCATTCGACGCGTTCGGGATCGGCGCTCGCCAGGATACCAATGCGCCCGCCCGTGTCTGGCGGAACGACGGCGGCTATGGTGGCGGGTAGTGTCTTTGCCTTCGGACGCTCGCCGAACCCAGTGACCCGCAAGCTGCGAGCGACGCCGTCCACATCGGCACTGGTCACGAGCAGGTAGTAGACGCGCGGGTCTTTCAGGCGCTCAGCCGCGGGTTCACGGTCGGTGCCATGCTGAAGCAGTGAGGCGAGACCGCCAACTTTCCAGGGTCCAGTGTTGCGGAGCTTCGCCTGTAGGACGAGGAGCGTTGAGGCGCCCATGTCGATATGCGCGGCGAGCCGCCCCGGCTCATTCTCCGCCAGCGTAGCCTCCAGATCCTCCTTGCTCGCAGGTTCGAGAACCAGCTGCTGCGCGAGCTTCTTGGCAAGCAACAAATCGAGCGCGGCCCAGATCGAAATGTCGACTTGGTAGAAGTAGCCTTCAAGCGAAGTTCCGCCGCCTGAGGCATTGTCGGGAGTGTCGTCGTCGGTCATTGCTTAGGCATGGTACGGTAGGGTCCGTCGTTAGTCTGGCACGCCGCGGCTCCGCCGCCGCTCATCCCAGGTCTCCAGCACAAACATCGCCATGGTGTGCGCGGCATGCACTGCAAGCCGGGCATGCCGGGGCGCGAGCCGATAGCTCTTGGTTCCGGATTGGCCATGTGCCGATCCTTCGTGCGTGCGCAGCGCGGCTACGCCGTCCCCGATGCTGTAGAGTCCCTGCAAGATGCGCTTGAGGTCATCATCGGCGACATTCTTCGGGGACAGTCCGAGGTGTGAGGCAACTTGGGGCCACAACGTGCCAAGAACCTGCTTGTTAGGCAGCGGCTGCCCCTCTTCCTCGAGGTAGGTCTTGCACACGCTCTCGAGGATGGCACAGGCCGCCGTGACCGCTGCGGCGGGGTCGCCTTCAATCGACTTGTAGGCGCGGTCATATTCGATCTCGATGGCCTGGACGCCCTCGGCCTTGATCCTCTCGACAAGTGACTTTGAGGGGCCTGACAGCGACGCACCGTGGATGTAGCCGCCGCGGCTATAGCTCAGGCCCTCGCGAGCAAGCGCTGCACGGATGCGCTCGCGATTATCGACACCGTCACTGCCCGTACCCCAGAGTGTGTTCTCGGAATCCATGAATTCGGCAATGAGACGGCCGAACATCGTGAGCGCGTCGTCGCTTTCATTGTTGGCGCGGCGCAGCCAGTTACGGCATTTCTCGATCTTGTTCCCTTCGGGGGCGTCCCCCGGGTATCCCGCAGACATAAAGAGCGCGTTCAACTGTGCATGTGTGTAGGCGTCGGCGAGCATGGGGCTGACAGTGCCAATGATGGACGGTGGGAGAAGAGCCATGGAAGCCTAGCCCTCTACCAGCTCCGGCATACCATACTTCGCGGCCATCGCCGGCGTATCAGCCCAGGCATGACCGGGAATGCGCTTGATGAACTCTGAAAACACCGTGCTGAACGCCGCGTTCGCGGCATCGTCATCGAATTTCTCCGCCTCATCGGCCGAGAGCAGCGGGCGCACATCGGCCAGGAACGAGGGGTCGTCGAGTTTGGCGAACATGCGTTGCGCGGCCTCGGCGCGTGAGATCGATTGGCCGCTGGCGGCAAGATACTTGCCGAAACACGCGACGACCTTGCCGCAATCGATCCCTTGAAATTCCGCGATTGCGCGGGCGAGATCGAAGAGGTCGCGGCCCTTGTCACGCTGCAAAAGGGCGCGCAGCTTGGTGGCCAGGATCTCTTCCTTGGTGAAGGTCGCGATATCGGCGGCGCCGCTGAACCACGGGTTCTTGACCTCGAACCGAACGGCGTGCGCGCCGAGGTAAGCGGTCCGTTCGCGCGTGGCGATCTCGACCTTGACGCGGATGGGCGCCGGCGAATTTGGATCCTCGGCCTTCATGGTGAAGGTGAGCCTTGGGCCGACGAGACCCAGATCATAATGCCCATTGCCCATCCATGGTTCGAGCACCGCACGAATGCGGTCGAGGACCGGCCCGACCTTACCCGGGGTGGTGCGGGTGAGATCGATGTCTTCCGAATAGCGCAGCGGCTTGGAACAGTGCAGCTTGTTGAGGGCGGTGTAAGCCGCACGCCTGCGGAAACTGCGCTTTAGTTGGGGAAGACCGCTTCGCCAGACGGCAAGATATTGTAATTACTAAATAATTTCAAGATTGTTCAGAGACTGACGAGCCGCCATCGTTCGCGGTCGAGGTGCCCGTCCGGGAGGAGATAATGCGCATGGCGGGCGCATATGACGTCAAAGCCGGCGATCGCCTGGTCCGGATCCTCGGTCGTGTTCGGGCCTTGGTAGATGATTCCCGCGAGCGCGTATGTCCTTATCGACGTTTCGACGACCTTGATCACGGGACCACCGCTGATGCCGCCGAAGTCGAAATTTTCGGGTGGCACTCCGCCGCCCAGCAACGGGACGAGGTACTCCCGTTCCAGCTGGATCGAGATGCTTTTCTCGCTAACGCTGGTGGCGATGCCCATCCCGGGCACGGCGCCAAACAGCGGCCCGCCCCGGGGGTGCGGCCGCGTGCCGACGCCTGGAAAGCCGCAATAATAGAGCATGCAGTTCTGGGGTGGTGGGCGCGGTGGCCAACTTTTCTGGGCACCGGTGAGAATGGTCTTGCCAAGCAATTGCACCTCGGCTGCGGTTAGCGCGAACGTCGCGATGTCGATCGCCGCATCGGCGTCAATCACGCGATCATCCCAATCGATCGCCAAAAGCTCACGATGCCCGGAAAGATAGAGGGATCCTGCGTCCTGTTCGAGGCAAGAGCGTTTCCAGCCATCGATCACATGATTGGCGGTTACACCGAATAGGCCCTGTCCCGCATCCAGAAAGAAAGCTGTTCCATTGCGATAGCCGACAGCTCCGTTGTCCCGGCGGACAGCCCAGAACAACGGCGCATTGAATGAATTGATGAGCTCGAGTTCGACTCTTACCGAGCCCACTCGTGATGACGGTCTGCTGATCGTGGGGTGTGGCAATCTTGGACAAGACCGGCTCCAACGATGTGACAAGGCAGACACTCAACTCTGATGGCGGCGGAACCCTACGCGGCCAAGGGAATCGAACCGGGATTGTATGCTGCCCACGGCTCACCGCGTACGACGGTGCGGCTCGCAAGATCGCGAAGATGGCAAGTGATCAGCTCGTAGCGGTGTGCACCGATGACAAGTCGGAGGAGCTCCGCGACTGCCAGCGCCGCCGCGATAGCTCCGACGAACGGCGCGCCGATGCTACGGCCGGCAAGCCGTATTGTGCCGCACCGGTCGCCACTTTGCTCAAGCATCGCTCGATAAGCAGGTTGTGTAATTTGTGCGTCGGTCGGCTCAGTCTCCGCCCAGATCGTCCGCGCTGACGCGGATGCCGGGAAGGTGTGCAGATTGATGCCCAGAAAATCCTGTGGGCCTCGGCCGAGCCCCGCTTCGATGATCCGCTCAAATTCCACATCTTCGATCGCCTGGCGGGCCAAGGCATTGTCGACGCCAATGAACGCCACAGGCGGCTCACGTCCACCGACGCGGAAATCCGCCGCAAAGTCTCGCTCGACGATCGCGGTGCGGAAGCCACGCTCCTCTGCCCACGCCGCCATGGCTCGCGTTTTGCGCCGGTCGAGCCGCGCAGCAGTGGTCAACAGCGACGTACTCAGGTTGGAAGGTGCGACGACATCGAAATCCTGCAAGACGAGATCGGCGGTTTCGCGCCCATAGGGTAAAAGCCCCAAGGTCCACAAAAACGCCTGACCGAGATTGCCGAGCCCGACGAGCCAGGTGGAAGACGGCAGACGCGATAGCGGAGGTCCAGCCTCGGCGGATCGCCAGTCCCGTTCCGGTCGCCACAGATCGAGACCTACGGCGCGGCGGCAGGCCATCGCATTGCCCCGCAGACGCTGAAAGATCTCGGACACGGCGAGGGCCCCGGCCAGCACACCAGCGGGCGCGATCCCGGGCGTGGAAACAGGCGCAAGCGGCTGCCGGGCAGGAACGACACCGCCCGCCCATCCCTTGACGAGCGCGCGCAGCGCAAGCGGCTCGAGGTCTTCGACCGTTGTGTCGCCGACAACGACCGTCGGCATTTCCGGGTCGGGGCTTGTCGCCAGGCACGCGCCGAGGCCCTCAAGTGCACCCGAGAAATCGGCGAAGGGAGGCAAAGTCACGCGCAGTGGACCTTGGGCGCCGACGACGGTGACGCCGCCAAGAAGCGTCCGCGCGGCGCAGTTGACGGCCGTAAGTGCGGCGGCCTGCAGGCCAGCGTTGTCTGCTACATCGGGCCCGAGCACCAGCTGCAGCCGGTAGGCGGCGAAGATGCGTACGGCATCGTCGACGCTGTCCGCTTCACCGCTGTCGAGCGCAAGCTTCACGGTGCGGTGAAGCTGGTCGGCAAGATCGTTCAGATTGGTCATTCTACTCCTCGATTTTGAGCACGCGTGAGACGTCCTGGCCGCCATGAGAGCGCCAGCGATGGTCGCCGAAATATTCGTAGAGGCCGATCGTCGAGAGACGCACCGGTGGTTCGGCCATGTCCGGCAGAATGAGAGCCAGATGGCCGGGGCGCGCGATCATGGGATTTTCGCGATCGGCGCGGCTCTGGCCCGCGCCGAGCGGATGGACGTGCCCGTCAGCCACGACCGAGAGTCCCAGGGCGGTGCACCGCTCCCAAAGTCGCCCGAAGGCGTCACCCTCAAGCACGCAGACGCCGCTGTCGTAGGCGTGCGGGTCGAGCTCATCGTAGTAGAGCACAACCGTCGCCTCGCGCTCGGTGCCATTGCGCCGCCCGAGCAGAAACGCGCCGGACTCGTGGACGCCTTCCGTGCGGCGGTGAAGTCCGGCCGTCATGTCGGTCCACAGGACGTTACTGAGATGCAAAGTCGGCTCAGGCAGCACGGCGGCCTCCATAGTCGCCCGAATTGAGGAGATCGTGGACGACGCGCAGGTAGTGAACGATGCCGAGCGCCGGATCCCATACGAGGCTTGGATGTTGCTGGTACCAGTTGCCGTGGCCCTCGATGGAGAGACGATCGCAGGGCAAATAAATGCAGGATCCGTTCTTCCAGTCGGGATTGAAGGCGAGCGGAATGCGCTCGCGCCCGGCAGGCCATTTGCTGACCGCCAGCGGCCCGTCGAGGTCGATGTCCCAAAGCCGTGCGGTCGCCGGCGTCCGGGGATAGTCGACGCACTCGAACCTGAGGCCGTACTCGATGCCGTCGGCGGCGCGCACGCCGAAGATCGCGTGCGGCCAGGCGACCGAGACGAGCCGCCACCGGCCGGACGCCGCCCCGCTGCGGAAGCGGCCCCCGGTTAGGTGCGCATGAAACACCGCCGCGTCGGGCGACATCGGCTCGGCCACGTTAGCCCTCCACCCGCTTGCACGGCACGAGATCGAACGCGACCGCGCAGGTCTCGCCCTTCGTCAGGGTGCCGATGTGAACGTCCCGGTCGGGTCGGATGGTCGTGCCCTGGATTTGCAGGACGTGCTCCGCCGCGTCACGCGGCGAAAGGTGGAAGGCGCGCCGCGCCGCCCAGCGCCGGACCCGCTCGACCGTGGCGCTTGGCGGGAACCGCCGCGCCGCGTCCTCGCCGTTGAAACGGACGGTGACCTCGATGTGACGGCAGCGCGTGACGTGGAGGCGGAGGGGCCCACACACCTCGTCATCGGCCGAGAGCGGGAGCAGCTCCTCGACCAAGGCGTCGACATGGAGCGGGCCGTCGACATCCTCGAGAAACACGAGGAGTTCGCCGCCGGCGCCGTCGGCGCGGTTGAGCTGGGCCACGACCACGGCAAGCGTGTCATCCGGCTTCGCGGTGAGCACGGCGATGTCGGTGAGGCCGTGGCCTTGCAGGAGTACGTCGATGGATTTCATGAGATAACCCTTTTGGTTGACTGCCCCAGGATCGGGAACGAGCCGTCAAAGGGTTAATCGCAGCGCTGCCGGAAAACCGGAGAAGGCGGTTGGCAAAAAATTCAGCGCGGAACGCTTGGGCAGGTAAAGTAGTGCGGGCAGCGCGGGCAATCCTCGCCGTCCTTCGGCTGGGCTGGGTAAAGGCCCTTCGCGATCTGGTCGAGCGCCTTCTCGGCGTCCGCGAGGCGGTTCTTCATCACGCCGTCCAGTGTGATCGGCACCGGCTCGTTGGTGGTGAGGTACTGGACCTCGAAGGTGGCGCTGCGGCCCATCTTTTCACGGACGGCGTGCAGCATCAGCGCGTGCAGGTGACGCTGGTCGGGCCGCGATGGCGCGCGGCCCGTGCGAATGCGGCGCACGACAATCTTGGCGCCGGCGCGCTCGATCTCGTCGACCGGGAGATTGATCGTGCGGCCACCCACGGTGAGCGGCACAACGCTTCCGAACACGATGCCGTCGCGCTGGCGCCCGCGCGCGTGATCGAGGATGCGGTGGGCGGAGGCGCGGAAAAGCGGTTCCAGCGGATCGCCAGTCGGCCCGATGTCGCGCCACGCTGCGTCCAGTGTGTCAGCGAGTACCTGGGCCTCGATGGAGCCTGTCTGCGCGCGCATCCACTCCAGTACGCGGTAAACCGCGCGGTGAAATCGGACGTAGGCGGTGTCGTCGCGGCCGCCGCTTAGGCCTAGCACAAGCTGGTAGAGATAGCGCCGCGGGCAGTCGATATAGAGCTCGATGTCGCGGGCGTCATGTTCGAGCGCCGCGAGCGCGAGGTCGGACCGATGGCTGTCCGAAGGCATTGGCGGCAGCTTCTGGACCCACGTTGGGTCGCCGTCCGGTGCACGGGGCAGACTGTCTGCGATTTGAAGCAGGGGCTCTGCGGGGTTGGATTTCTGCCTGTCGGAGTAGCGCTCGGCGCGCGACAGCGAGAGGTGATCGCGAGCGCGGGATAGTGCTACGTAGAACAAGCACTCCTCTTCCTCCTCGTGATCCTCGATGGGCGACGTGGGAAGGAGGCCCTCGGGCGCGGGACAGCGGTCGCCTTGCCGCTTCAGCGGAAACATCCCCGCACCCAGCATCGGCAAGTGAACGACACCGCATCGATACCTTCCACGGCGGCCGGCGCCTCGCGCAGCGCGCGCTCGTCGCCGAAGACTTCGAGCCGCCGTATCCACTGCAACAGAGCGCGCTTCGGGTCGCCGGCGTCGACATTGTTCTCGATGGCGAACTGGAGAAGCTGATGGATCGCGAGCCGGCGCTGCTGATCGGGAGGCCTGTCGCCGCCGAGATAATCTCGCAGGAGCGTTCCGCGATTGAAGAGCACGTGGCAGAGGAACGCGCCGGGCCCGGTGCGGAACCCGATGCCGTCGAGATCGGCGGCAAGACGCCCGAGGCTGGCCTTGCCGTTGGGCGACAGGCCGGGAACCTGTTCAAGGTCAGCAAGTGCCTCGGCCGGTCGTTTGTCGGCGCTCTCAGCGTAGGCAAGGAACGCCCGCACATCGTCGAGCGACGTGCGATAGGCCGGAAGGTCCGCCACGCGCAGCAACCCGCCCCGGTGTGGTTCGGAGACGAAGGAGATGAGTGACAGGAGATCGCCGACCTCGGGCCGCTCGAACAGATCGCCAAGGTAAAGGACTGGCAAGCCCGCGGCCTCAAGGCCGAGCGCCACGCGCTCAAGATTGCTGTGTACGCGGCAGAGCACCGCCTGCTCGCGGTAGGCAATGCCGTTCGCGTGGTGCTTCTTGATCGTGTCCGCGATGCCGCAGATCTCCGAGTCGCGGTCCGTGGCGACATTGCAGTCGACGGCGTCCGGGCCGAAGCCGCGCTTGGCTTCGAGCTTCAAGGCCTTCTTGCCGCCGACGCGCATATGCCCGGCGTGGCCGCCGAAGGTATCGACGATCTGCTGGCGCGACCGGTAATTCACTTTGAGCGGCTTGCGCTTTCCGTTCGGATAGTCCCTCTCGAAGTTGAGCGTGTTTTGCGGTGCCGCCCCTCGGAAGCGGTAGATTGATTGCCGTGCGTCGCCTACGACCCAGAGACGCTCGCCGTCGCCCGCCAGCTCCTTGACCAGCAACGCGCTTGCGCGATTGACGTCCTGGTACTCGTCGACAAGGAGGTGCTGGTACTGACCGCGAAGTTCGTCGCGCACCTCGGGATGTTTGCGCAGGAGCTCGACCGGCCGGTTGATGAGGTCAGCGAAGTCGACCCAGCCCGCGTTTCGCATCTTGGCGTCGTAGTGCTTGAAGACCCGCGCCACCTCTTCCACCTTTGCGACCTTGAGGAGTGCGGCCTCGTCTCCCGGCGGGACCTTTTGCGCCATGCGCTGGACGGCCTTCGCATAGTCATCGGGCGATTTCACCTCGTCCTTCGCGCGGCTGATTGCGCCCAGCACAAAGCGGAGATCGGATAGGGGCTCGTGAAGGCGCAGATAGTGGTCAAGCTGGAGGGACAGCAGGTCCTCTTCCAACAGAGCCAGGATATCGGCTTGATCGAGAAGCCGGACCGGCTGCGCGATGCCGATCAGATGCCCATATTTGCGCAGCAGTTCGAGGCCGAAAGCGTGGAAGGTGCCGGTCCAGATTTCGGCGGCGGCTTCGGGCATGTTCCAGGCGACACGTTCGCGAATTTCGCGCGCAGCCTTGTTAGAGAAGGTCAGAGCCAGAATGGAGGCGGCGGGATGCTTTTTGCCGAGCAGAGATTCAAGCCGGGCGATGAGCGTCCGGGTCTTGCCGGTCCCAGGACCGGCTTCGACAAGCAAGGGCGAACCTTCGTGATGGGCGGCATCACGCTGCGAGTCATCAAGGCCGGGACGTTCGGCAGACGGTATCTCCCCGCTCGCAGGCTTTGGCGATTCGGGAAGAAGGAGCGATGTCGCGAGTTGTTGATGCACAAGGCCGAGCGGAAGCGTCAGGTCGCCCGCGATTTTTATTGCGGTTTGACCGAGCTCGACAAAGAGGCGGCGCGCCTCGGGGCACGGCAGGAGAAACTCGCGCGCAAAGACATTGGCGAAACGCTCGCGTAGTTCCTCCGGGCTGTACGCTTCGACGCGCTTTAGTCCAAGCGGCGTGTCTTCCTCCGACACGCCAGGATCCGAGCCGCGTGGCACGATCACGGGATCGGAGGGCGTCTCAATCCAGAAGTGAGCAAACTCGTGCGCCTCGACGAACGCCGCCATGTCCGGATCGAGCGTGGCAGAGATGTAGATGGCATTCGATTTGCGATGGAGGGCGCCGTCGCCACCCGCAAGCAGCGGGTGGTCGGCGGGTAGCTTCTGTACCTTGAGGCCGGCATCCTTGCGCGCGGCCGCCAACAGTTCCGGCGCGGTGTTTCCGCCCGCCTGAGCGAGGAACGCGTCGTGCTTCTCGCGAGCAAGTGCCCGGACGGTACCGAAACTGTCCATGGCTATTCCTGCAACAGTGGGTCCGGCGCTTCCGCAAGCCACTTTGCCTTGTCGGACTCGGACAAATCAGCATGTGGAACGAGGTACGCGAAATCGACTTGCTTCGCCTCGGGCCGCTTTCGCGCTTTGTGCGCAGCGGCTAACTGCAGTGGCTGCCGAAAATAATCGCGCACGGCGTCGAGACTACGGTGCAGTGTTTCCGACGTGTCCCGCACGATCCGCAGCGGAATAGTGGCCGGCCGGACCATGCGCTCGGCCAAGCATGCCAGTATCGAATGATCGATACCAAGCATGCGTTGAAAGGACTCCGGCGTATGCCCCGCTGCCGCGATCTCGGCCGAAAGGTCCTGAATGGTCTGCGGCCGGTCGGCTTCATCAAGGATTTGCTGCACGCGGCTCATGGTGCGGTTGACGACCCGATTGGCCGCCTCCGTCGTAACCTCATGCGGGACTTTGGCGGCCTCCATCTCGATCCAGTCGGTCACGAACGTGATGATGGACGCCCGGTACTCGGGATACTCGCTCATCCAGCCGCGAAGCTGCTGAGCATCCGGTGGTGCCGGCAGCGCGGCGAGCTTTGCCAGCACATCATCCAGCGTCACCTTGCTGTTGAAACTAGCGATCATTTCTTACCTCCTGAGAAACCGACGATGGCATTTGCTCGTTTCACCCGCGAACGAACGGTGCTCTCGTCGACGTCGTGTTGCTGTGCGATCTCTTCGTATGTCAGTCCCATCAAGTGGTACTGAATGAACACGGCACGAATCTTCGGCGACAACTTATCGAGCGCGCGGCTTAGCGCCGCCTGCGCTTCCTGGCTCGGCATCCGAGCGGCGAGATTATCGAGAGGGTCGACCTCGTCAGCCGGCTCGATCCTCGTGCTGCTCCCTTCGAAGCGGTTTGCGCGCATGCGATAGAGCGAGATCGCTTTCCGTTTCGCGAAGGACGCAAAATTCACCTCCGCGTAGCCTGCGGCCCCGTCCTTGATCGCCTTGAACAGGTGCAACAGAACCTCCTGCGCCTGCTCCTCCCGCTCGTCCGCCGCTTGACCCCACGCCTGGCTCAACAAGAGTGGCGTTGCGGCGTTGCTCAACGCTTCGAACGCGAGGTTCAGGCCCGGCCGGTCTCCGGCGGCATACGCTTGGCAACTGATGTGGACGAGCGCCTCGACCGTGAAGCGGCGGCCACCGGCCATGCCGGCGCGAAGTGCCGCCACCTGGTCGGCGCGCCCCATGGCGTACCAAGCCGCGAGCTCAGCCTCGACCTCCGACCGGCGTGGCCCATTGGAGACGGGTGGCACCGGCGGCAGGCTGTCACTGGGGTCGTCAAGCTCGGGCGGTTCTGCCATCGCCGTTCTCCTGGATAGTTGCCTCCATGGGGTAGATCGCGCCGGCGGAAGAAAACCGGGGAGGCTTGATGCATTTTTTTGAGCCTGGGCCAGCGGGCACACGCGCCGCTTGCAGACGTCCGCCTTTCTAGCACTGGGATCCCGCGCCGGAAATCTGTGTCGACCGAAGCGGATAGGGACCTGCCGCCGTCCGTGCCCAAGCATGAAGTCGGATGCGGCCCATCGGCTGGACGACATATTCAGAATTTTCATGTGCCCAGGAACCGATGGAAACCGATGGCAATGGAAGGCGGAATTTCGTGTAACCCGCTGACAAGAAAAGGATTTTCTTGGATATGAACAAAAACGCGTTTGGGCACATGAAAAAATCCGGCACACGAGGCGTAACCGCCTGATCTGCGGGATTTTATTTTTGTTGCGGGAGGTGGATTTGAACCACCAACCTTCAGGTTATGAGCCTAACAGTCCAAAACTAGCCGGCATTCGGGGCCGGTGCGGCAATATGCTGTGCAAGCAGGCCCACAAGAGTTTGCAGAGCGGCCGGCGACATCTGCCTCTCGATCTTCAACAAGGGGCCGTTGATATCGTATCGCGGCAGCAAAGCGATCCATGGTCCGGTCACGCCGAACGGGATGTGACCGTATCGGTCGCCCTCCTTGGAGGGGGCATGGCCCAAGATGTAGTTCATCACGTCCTCGTGCATCTTGACGAGGCGTGCCTCCGTCCGAAAACGATGACGCCAACCATGGTTGGGGCTGACATCGGGATCTGCTACCCCAAGCGAGCGTACCCATTCGGCCAGCCCTTCGGAGCGGGTCTTGTGACCCCGAACGATGCCGGGCCGAACTTTAGACTCGCTGAGGAAAAGCGGCCCTTTCCCGTGTGCTTCAACGAAATCCAGAAAGCCTTGCTCGATCACGTGCGGATGCAGCGGGATCTTGCGCGCGAGGCCGGTCTTCGATTGCTTTATCGATATTCCATAAAACCCGTCTTCTTGGATGATGTCCGATTCTTCGAGACGGGTTATTTCGGCGACGCGCGCTCCAGTGTAGGCGCAGAGCCAAGGCGCCCACCGGCGCGCAGCCTTCACGTCCTGTGACAGTTTCTTCGCTTTTCCATCCCGGGGTTCGAGCGTTCCCCTAAGGATGAGATAGATCTCTTCGTTATTCAGATCGTTCTCGCGCTGTTGTTCTTCCTGTGGGATGGTGACCTTAACGCCTGCGGCGACGTTGCTGTCGAGGTAGCGCCATGCGGCGATTGTCTCGTCGACCGGCTTCTTCACGTCCGCCCAATGCTCGAAAAGGTCTATGAGCGCGAGCTTGTCGCCCTCCTTCTCTTGGAATTCGGGGAACCGGCCTGCCTGAGGTCGGGGCTGTAGTCTCCTTCCGTCATCTGCCTCGTGATGACGCGCTTCGCCTGCTTGGCTGCACGCTGGCAGGCGCGAAGCAGCTTGTCTCTGGTTGTATCGTCGACGATGAGTCCGTTGCGCCTGAGGATTTCGTCCACCCGCTCGCCGTGCAGCTTC
The DNA here is from genome assembly GCA_963729965.1 of uncultured Alphaproteobacteria bacterium. GTDB lineage: Bacteria > Pseudomonadota > Alphaproteobacteria > Rhizobiales > Xanthobacteraceae > BOG-931. Next base: position 591,281 of record CAVSPX010000001.1, on the reverse strand, counting down.
TCCAATTCATCTGCGTACGGGCCCAACCGCGTCCATGAGCCAGGGGGAGGCGGGCGATCACCATCGAGAACTTCCATGAACCAAAGGTCGCTCTGCCTGAACTTCCGTTTCTATCGGGAGATCTGGGGGGCGATGGCGGAGAGGGAGGGATTTGCATGTCGAAGACTAAGATGCCCGGTGCCTCCGGGCACTCGTCGCCTAAGCCATTGACTTTGCGACGTTGAAGCTCAGCCTTATGGGCTGACCAGGCTGACCAGGCGGGGCAGGGCGGGGCGGCAGATGACCGTGCGGCCGAACGCCCGGTCGGGCTAGCCGCGACATATATCGTGAGGTGGCGCGCGCACCGCCTTGCAGTCGCTGCCAGCGAAAAAAACTACCGGCACGGCGCCAGCACGAGGCCGACCGGCGCGCTCGCAAAATTCATCATGTGGCCGTGGCGAATGGCCGGCCAATAGCCCGGCAGTGACCAGCCAAAGCCGGCGGCGGCGAGGGGGCTCGCGTCTCGGATCGCCCGAGGCCTGATCGCACACTGCGGCTTGGCTAATCGCGGTGAACGCTTGTCCCGCTTGGTTGCGGCCGCTCGGGCCCGGGCCGGCGAGGACCGAGCCAGATCGCACGACGCTGCGGTTTTGCGAGACGCCATCGCCGCGTCGGTTGATGGGGCATCGTGGTGCGGTCCTAACGCGCGGCGAAGTTTGTGTGCGATGCTGCGGCCGAAACGGGTGGGCGAGGCGGCACCGAGGCGGCCGATCCATTCGGCGGTCACGTCCTTGACGGGACGCTCGCTTAATTCTCCGTTGGCGACAAATTCCGCCACAGCAGCGACCAGCCACTGCGCCCACGCCTTGTCGGCGCGAACAAGCTTGGCATTGAGCGCGATCAACAGCTCCGCCTCGTCACGCGAAAAAATTCCGGATGGCAGAATGTCGCGCTGCAGCCGGCGGACGTCGCCATAGCGGATCTGACCGTTGGCGCTCACAGCGCCGACAAAATCCTGAAGATTTCCATTCATCATCACGAGACCTGCATCATTCACGAGAGCTGCTGACGTGTCGCTTTGTTCCGCCGTCACTGTCGAGCCTCCCGGCTTACCTGATCCCTAACGGGCGCGCCGAATTGGCGTTCAGGTAAACGAGTGTCTACCGCGCCGCCGCGACGGTACGCGCAACATTTGCTTTGCGCTCATCGGCACGAGCAGATGTCGAGCATTTGCCCGTGGCTGGCGGCTCAGTTCAGTGCGATGCCGGTGAGCGGCATTTCAATCGAGCGGCGGCTTGCTTATTTTTGCCTGCAGCTGTTGCATTTCGGCTACAAGATACTCTGGGTCAAGGAGACAAGCGCCGTCATGAAATTCGGCTATTTCACCCTGAGCGACAATCGCTACCCCAACAATCCGCGCTCGCCCGAACAATTCCTGGTCGAGATCCGCGACCAGGCGGTCTTGGCGGAGAAACTGGGATTCCACTCGGCCTGGATCGGCGAGCACCACTTCAACCGGCGCGGTTGCGTGTCAGTGCCCGCCATCGTGCTGGCCAATGTCGCCGCCGCCACGATGCGGCTGCGGCTCGGACCGGCCGTCGTCGTGCTGCCGATCCACCACCCGATCCATGTCGCCGAGGAATGGGCGACGCTTGACCAGCTGTCAGGCGGCCGGGTCGATTTCGCCGCCGGACGCGGCTACGACAGTCACGAGTTCACGCCGTTCAACGCCGATTTCCAAGCGTCCGCCGAGCAGTTTGGCGAAGGCATCGACCTGTTGATGCGCTGCTGGACCGAAACAAAACCGTTCGACTTCAACGGCCGGTTCTACCATGTCGAGGACGTCGAGGTGTTCCCAAAGCCGTTGCAGCAGGAGTTTCGACCCTATATGGGCTCGTTCTCGCGCTTCTCCATGGAGCTTGCCGCCAACTGGGACTGGAACCTGCTGTTGGCGCCGTTCGCCGCCACCATCCTGTTCGGCGGCCTCGACAAGGCGGTGATGACCTATCGCGAGATCTGCGCCAAGGCGGCAAAGCCGGCGCGCAAGATCAAATGCAGCTACTTCATCCACATCGGCGAGAGTGAGGACGAGCGCCAACGGGCGCAGGAGCGCATGGTCGGCTACATCACCATGGCGGGTTTGCGCAAGACGATGAGTCACGGTGGTGCCGGCGTGCTCCCGCCCACCATGGAGTATTTCAAGAAGATGGGGGCGCGGCTCAACGACGCCAAAGCGTCCGACTTCGATGATAACTCGCTGCTTTATGGCTCGCCGCAGCAGATCATCGACACCTTGAAGCGGGTCGAGGCGATCGGCATCGACGAGGTCATTCTTTATTTCAATTTCGGCAATCGCCCCGACGCCTTCGTGCGCGAGCAGATGCACCGCTTCATGGCGGAGATCGCGCCCGCCTTTGGCGGCGCCGGCGAAGCGACAGCGGTCGCGGCCGAGTAAACCGACGGATTCAGCGGCACCGGCCTTTGTGGTAAAATTCAACAGATCTATTTTATCATGTAGACGCCAGAGAATTTCCAGGTCATCTGTCTTTGCAGGGCCGTGCGCGCTAATGGTGGCCCACACGCGGGCGGCCGGTGCCGGCATATCGATGCTTGTGACCGCCAAGCGGCGCGAGTGCATCGCACCGCGCTCATTGCAGCGCAAGGCGCGGTAATCGTTCCTGGCTCAACGGCGCCCTGCCACGCCATCGCGGCTTTGGTCATATGATTGCGCCTCGGTATCAAGAATGTAGCGATCGGCGCGAGTGGCGCACCGGTCCAACGTCGCGGTGTGCAGCTCAATGAGACCATCATCACACGTCGGCTCGAGCGCTTCGCAGTAACGTTGAATCGACAAGCGCTCTCGTCTTGCAGACTTGATCGCATTTTCCTCGGAAAACCAGCAGCCATTTTCCGGAAAATGCTCTCTAGCCCGCGGCTCGTGAATGCGCGGATCTGATCAATTCGAAAAGCCGGGCGGGCGATAGTGGAAATTCTGCGAGCTCGAGCTCACGGGCAAGCGGATCAAGGGCATCTTCGATTGCCGAGACCAGGGCTCCCGGCACCGCAATGCACGCAGTTTCCCCGGCCCCCTTTATGCCGAGCGGATTGTTCGCACCCAGATATTCAAGCATCCGTATCTTGATGTTTGGCAATTCGGGCGCCGTTGGCAGCAGATACTCGGCGAACGTCGTGGTCAACGGTTGCGCTTGGTCGTCGTAGCCCATCCACTCGAACATGGTGTTACCAAGCGTGTGGATGACGCTGCCGATAATCTGGCCGCGCACGGTATTCGGGTTGATCACGCGTCCGCTGTCATTGACCACTGCAATATCAAGTACTTCGACGCGGCCGGTTGCAGGATCGACGTCAACCTCGATGGCAAGCGCAGCACCCGAATACGTGAGATTTGTATTCAGGTAATTGTGCGAGTGTTCGAGGCCGGGTGCATCGCCAGGCAGCTTGTATCCCGGGACGCCAGCCATCGTAAGGCCAAGCTCCTGAAAGCTCAGTCCGAGGCCCCGCACGCCTTTCACCTCGACTCGTCCATCCCGCAACTCAAGGTCTTCGAGCCCCGCCTCCAGAAGCTCTGCAGCGACTTTGAGAACCTTTTGGCGAACCGCCATCGCGGCGACGTGAACCGCAGATCCCGCCATGACGGTTTGTCGGCTGGCAAAGGCCCCAAGAGCGAGCGAAATGGCCCCGGTATCGCCGGCGACGACCGCAATGTCGCTGGGTGCGACTCCGAGCTGCTCGCCGCATATCTGCGCCAGCGCGGTTTTCAGGCCTTGACCGATCGCGACCGCGCCGGTGTAGACCGAGACCTTGCCGGAGCGGTCGATGCGAACGGTGGCGGATTCGAACGGACCGCGACCGGTGCCCTTGAGACCCATGCCCATGCCGATGCCGAGAAAGCGTCCTTGCTTGCGGGCAAGCCGCCGGCGTTCCGGAAACCCTGCATAGTCGATTGCTTCAAGACAGCTCGCCATCATTTTCGGATAATCGCCGCTGTCGTAGACGATTGCGGCTCCCGAACGCGCCCTCAAGCCGGTGTCGTACGGCATCCGTTCGGGCGGAATGAGATTGCGGCGGCGCACCTCGGCGCGATCGAGCTGGAGCTTGCGCGCGATGCAATCGAGCGAGCGCTCCATGGCAAAATTGGCCGAAGGATAGCCGGCGCCGCGGATCGGGATCGTGGCAACCTTGTTAGTCTCGGCGACGGTCACCCGAAGGTCGAACGCCGGAAGCAAATACGGACCGGGTAGCGCGGTCGATACATTGGTCGGCAGATTGGTGCCGCGCGGCGTGTAGGCGCCCTGGTCGTGAATCATGTGGCCACGCATGCCGAGCAGACGGCCATTGTCGTCGAATGCGACCTCCAGATCCCAATATTGATCGCGCTCCTGAATCGAGCACAGAAAATGTTCGCGGCGGTCTTCGATCCATTTCACCGGTCGCCGCAGCATGCGGCTGGCCGCAGCCACGACGACCTCTTCCGGATACATCAAGTGCTTGCATCCGAAGCCGCCGCCGACGTCGGGGGCAACAACGCGGACCTGATTCTCATTAAGTCCGAGGAGAGCGATGAGAACGCCGCGGACGTCGTGCGGTTCTTGAGTCGAATCCCAAATCGTGAGCCGGTCTTCGATCGCGTCGTAGTTTGCGAGCACCGCGCGACCCTCCAACGGGTGAGCGACGCCGCGATGCGTCTTGAGCCGTAATTGCGCGCAATGTGGTGCATCGCTGAATGCGGCATCCGGGTTGCCGTATGTCTGGCGAAATTCCTTGACGATGTTCGAGAGCTTGCGGGTGTCTGCCCGCGGCGATTGGGGCTCTATCGCCTGCTTGCAATCGACAACTGGATCAAGCGGCTGATACTCGACCCGAACGAGGCCGGCTGCGTCCTCCGCCGCATAGCGGGATTGGGCAACAACCACGGCGATGGCCTCGCCGACGAAAACCACTTCATCTTTCGCCAAGGGAAATGGGGTGATGTTCGGTGGCAGCACATCGAGGCGCAGTTCGAGCGGCATACGGTCTTGAGTCAGCTGCGGCCGCACATCGTCGAAAGTCAGCACCGCGCGGACGCCCGGGGCAGTGCGCGCCGCACTTGCGTCGATCGACCGGATCTTCGCATGCGCGAATGAACTGCGCACGAACGCGGCTTCGAGCGTTCCGGGCAGATGAATATCGTCGACGAAGCGGCCGGCCCCCTTAATCAGGGCGGCGTCCTCAATGCGGCCGATCGGTTGTCCGATGAATTGATATGCAGTCACGCGCGCCTGCGCCTCATCGCGGCACGACCCCGCTGGCCTTCATCGTGACCGCCCACTTGGCGACCTCGCTCTTAAGATAGCTCTGCAGATAGGCGGGGGAGCGGCGATCGGGCGCTACCACGGTCGTCGCCAGCGTGCGCAAGCGTCGCTGTACGGCAGGCGTATTGAGCGCGCTATTGAGCGCGGCGTTAAATTTGGTCACGATGGGCGTCGCCGTGCCTTTGGGAAAGAAGAAACCCATCCAGTAATAGCCGTCGATCTTAGGAAAGCCCTGCTCCTTCGCGGTCGGCAAATTCGGCAGCAGTGGCGACCGATCTTGCGTCAGCACGGCGAGGGCTTTCGCATTCTTGTTCTGCACCAGCGGGATGCCGGCCACCGCCAGCGGACAATAGAAATCAAGTCGTCCCGCAATCAGGTCCTGAAGCGCCGGAGCCGAGCTTCGATACGGTAAGTGGGTCACCGTGACGCCGACGGCCAAAGTAAATTGAAAGCACGCCAAATGTGCGGCCGAACCGACGCCTGCGGAGCCAAATTGCATGCTGGCATGATGGATTTTGACGTAATCGGCAAACTGTTTCAAATTGTCGACCGGAAGGCTCTTCTTGACCAGCAGCAGAAGCGGCTGCTCGACGGCAAGTCCCGCCGGCGTGAAGTCCTTAATCGAGTCATAGGGCGGGTTTTTAAACAACGACTGGCTTTGCGCGAAGGTGTCGACGGCACCGAGCACCAGGGTGTAGCCGTCGGGGTCCGCCTTGGCCGCGTGACTGGTGCCAATCGTGCCGCCCGCCCCTCCCATGTTTTGCACGACGGTCTGCTGACCGAGCGTCGCCGATATGCTTGGCGCCAGAATGCGCGCGACCGTATCCGAGGCACTGCCCACGCCGAACGGCGTAATGAGAGTGATTGGCCGCGTCGGCCAGCCTTGCGCTGCGGCTGAAGCAGCGGCCATGATCGACGCAAAGGCAACGAGACACGAGACAACGATATAATTCACACACTGGGCTCGCATCGCAACTCCTCCCCCTCTTTTGCACCATTCTATTATCCACGGTGCTTCTCGTCTTTGACTGCAAGCGCGGCGAATTGCCGTCGTCGAACTTGAAGGATTTAGCTCTTCTCTTCGTGAGGGCCGGTGCGCTGATTAAGACCCTCTTCAGTTCGTCGGCAACCCAAGGAGCAGCGACGTCGCCGATCTCCTCATGGGACCCGACGCAAGTCAAGCGGCTTGCCACGCGATTACCGCCAAGATAATCCGGGGGCGATTGGAAATTCCGCTGCGTCGGCGCTTTCGCGAGTCAGCGCGACGTCGCTTCACCGGTCGAACGGCCACGCCGCAGCGACATTACTGTTCGCGAGCGCTGAACGGCCGGCATGAGAGGTTGACTGGTGTCGGCGCCAAATAAAAAGTCAACGGGAGCAAAACGCCATGAACTCACGCCTCTATATTGCGACGAACGGTTTGGGGGTCTGGTACAGCGACGATCTGGGTGAGAGCCTTGTCCGTATGAACAGTCGCGCTGGCATGTATAGCGGTAGCCACATCTGGGCGCTGGACGCGGATCCGTCCGATGACAATTCCCTGCTGGCCGGTACCAATGGCGGCCTGTTCCGGCTCGATCGCGGCAGTAACCAGTGGTCGCATGTGCCGAGCCCGATGGACGATCGGCACAAGATTACGGCCCTGGCGTTTTCTCCCCACGATCCCGACGTGATCCTTGCCGGCACGCAGTTTGCAGCAATGTATCGCTCGGAGGATCACGGCCGCAGCTGGCGTCAGCTTGATTTTGAGATCCCGGAAATTTGCTCGAACAAGAATCAATCGCGATTTACGCAGATCATTTTTGATACTGTCGATCCTGACCTGGCCTGGGCCGGCGTCGAGCTCGACTATCTCTGGCGCAGCACCGACGGAGGTAAAACCTGGAGGAAGATCACCAAGGGCATCGAGACGGATGACATTCACGGTCTGTGCGTCAGCCATGCCGGCGGCCACCGGCGGCTGCTCGCCGCCACCGATCGCGGCGTGTATCTCAGCAGCGACGATGGCGACAGCTGGGAGAAAGGCGCCGTCAACGCGTCGTCGCAATATATGCGTGCGGTGGTGCCGCGCGCCGATGATCGCGGCGTGGTTTTTCTCACCAATGGCGATGGGCCGCCTGGTTCATGGGGCCGCCTGCTGCGCAGCCGCGACAACGGCAGCCATTGGGACGAGGTGCCGCTTCCCGGCTCGGTCGAGAGCTCGATGTGGTCGATCGCCACTCACCCCGCCGATCCGAACCTGATGTTCGCTTCGGCCTGTCTTGGTCAGATGTACCGAAGCGGTGACGGCGGCGAGACCTGGAGTGGCATCAAACGCCGGCTCGGTGAGATTCGACACGTCATCTGGCTGCCAAATTGAAGCGGCCGAAGCGTTCGCTCAACGCCGCGGTGGAGCGCCTCCCCAGAGTGCTACGCTCACCACGAGCGGCGCGAGAAGCTGGCGAGCGGATATATCGGCTCCAGTATCGAAACATGGAGTTGCGATGTGAACGGGCAGCCCCGCAACCGCAAAACGCATTTCGACGAAATATCGGCCACGCCGCGACTCCGGACACAAGCCATACGTGCTAAGCATGTCAGTGGCTCAAGTGGTCGAGCTTGCTCCTGATCCGCTCACAGGACACTATCGCGCCGCTTGCGCCTCGGCTCGATCGACGCATGCGGCAAAGTGGGTGGGGAATGCCAGAAGCAGATGGGTCCGCACGGGCGGCACCTGGATTCGACGAGACTTTTGATGTCGTCGTGGTCGGCTACGGCTTCGCGGGCGGCGTTTCGGCAATCGAGGCGGCGCGATCCGGGGCCAGAGTCCTGCTGATCGAAAAGATGCCCGATCCGGGCGGCATCTCGATTTGCTCGCACGGGGCGATCTGCTGCACACGCGAGCCGGCGAAGGCCCTGGAATACATGCGGGCCACTAATGCGGGCCGTACGCGCGACGACGTGCTGCAGGCCTTCACGCACGGGATGACGGAAGTCGAGGCCCACTTTCGGGACCTCGCCAGCATCTGCGACGCCGAGATTTTCGTGCGCGAGCGCGGTGGCAATTATCCATTCCCGGGGATAGATGCATTCTATTACACGCAGGTTGAGCGCATTGCCAATTTTGACGCGAGCCAAACATATCCCAATGTCCGCGGACGGCCCGGCGGTCCGCTGGTCTTCAAGATCCTTCAAGACAACGTCTCCCGACTTCCCATCGAGGTGCGGCTCTCGACCAAGGCGAAAGCACTGATTGCCGACGCAGATCGTCAGGTCTGCGGCATTGTGATCGAAGGCAAGGGCGGCGAGCGACGGATCAAGGCTCAGCGCGGCATCGTGTTGGCCTGCGGCGGATTCGAAGCCAATGAAGAGATGAAGCGACAATACTGGCAAATGAAGCCGGTATTCGGTGCAGCGACCCTTGCCAACACGGGCGACGGTATTCGCATGGTCCAAGAACTTGGCGCCCAGCTTTGGCACATGTGGCATTTCCACGGGTCCTACGGCTTTCGCCACACTGATCCGGATTATCCTTACGCGATTCGCACCAAACGCTTCCCCGACTGGATACCCGGCAAGGAACATCTTGCGGTCGTACAAACCGCCTGGATCCTCGTCGATAAGCGCGGGCAGCGCTTCATGAATGAATTGCCACCTTACGTGCAGGATCAGGGTGCGCGGCACCTCGAATATTTTGATTCAGTGACGCAAACCTTCCCGCGGATACCAGCTTACCTCATCGTCGACGAGGCCGGCCGCCGCCGCTACCCTCTCGGCAATCCGACTTACAACGATCGTACTATGAGCTTCACCTGGAGCCGCGACAACCTCAAGGAAGTGGAGCTGGGCATTCTCAAGAAGGCGACCACGATTGAGGAACTGGCCGATAAGATCGGCTGCGATCGTGCCACGCTTGCCGAGACGGTCGCCCGCTGGAACGAGATGTGCTTGAAAAGGAAAGATCAGGATTTTGGCCGTCCGGCAGGCACCATGATGCCGATTGCGCATTCGCCGTTCTACGTCGGAGAAGTCTGGCCGGTCGTTTCCAACACGCAGGGAGGCCCTGTGCATAATGACCGCCAGCAGATCATTGACGTGAACGACAATCCGATCCCGCGGCTTTATGCGGCAGGTGAGCTCGGCAGTTCGTTCGGACATCTCTATCTCGCCGGCGGCAACATTTCGGAGTGCTTTGTCACCGGCCGCATCGCGGGGCGCGAAGTGGCGGCGTTGGCACCCTGGAACCGCTGAGCGAACAGCTTCGACGGAGAGACCGGAATGCCCATGCTGGCTGTAAACGGCGAAACCATTCATTACGAACAGATCGGTTCAGGCCCGGCTGTGGTGTTGCTCCACAGCCTCGGGACCAGCGGGCGGATGTGGACGCGGCAGATTGCGGCACTCGAGGACCGCTATTGCGTTATTACGCTCGACTGCCGCGGCCATGGCCAATCGTCGGCGAATGGTGAAATGAATCTTGCCGCGGCCGCTCAAGATCTGCGGGCCGTGCTCGATCATCTTGGCTGCAAGGCCTGCCACCTTACGGGGCTCGGCATGGGAGGCGCAGTGGCCCTGCACCTTAATGTCCAGTCGCCGGCCATGGTCCGATCGATCGTGTTTGCCGATTTTGCCGCCAAACCGGCTGAGAACAGCAGCGACACGGTAATCGCGAGGCGTGAAGCCATCGCCTACATCTCGATGCCGGAATTCGCCACCCAATACGCGGCAGAGCATCTGATGTTCACCACTCCGCTCGACGTTCAGGACGAAGTCGCCGCCATGATCGCAGGCATGGAGTCAAAGACCTATCTGCAAGCGATGCAGCAGACTTTGCTCGAGGACTTTAGCCCACTGGTCGACGCGGTCAAAGCGCCAACGTTGGTGCTGGTCGGTGAAAACGACATGGTCGTCACCAGACCAATGGCCGAAGCGTTTGCGCAAAGCATCCGTGGTGCAGCGCTGGAGGTTATTCCGGCCGCATCCCACCTGAGCAACATCGACAATCCAGAGGCCTTCAACAAGGCGTTACGCAAATTTCTTGATGCGTGCGACTAGAAATATCATTCGCCCCCGAGGCAGGGGGCACCGGAAATACTCCGGCATCATCCATCGGGCGCAAAGGTGATCCGCCCAATCTATTGAGGAAATATCGGTGCTGAGCTTGGGTCATGCCCGATTTTCGCTAGCTGCCGCTGTGGCAGCTGTACTCATGATCTTTGCCGCCGTGCCCGCTTGGCCGCAACGTTTGGTCGCCGATCTTTTCCATGGCAAGACGATAAGGTTGGTAATACCGACCGGCCCTGGAGGGGCTTACAGTCTCTATGCGCTATTGTTCGCCGAGCATTTCGGCCGGCACGTACCGGGGCAGCCCACGATCGTCCCTGAGTATCGGGCGGGTGCCGGCGGAATCGTCGCGGCGAACTATCTCTATACGCTCGCGCCTCGCGACGGCACCGTGCTCGGGATTCCGTTGGCCCCGGTCATCCTTGGGCAATATACCGGTGGCTCGGCCGTGCAATACGATAGCGCAAAATTCAATTGGATCGGGCAAATGTCCGACATTACTAGGCTGCTGACGGTCTGGAGCGACTCTCAGATCCACACTTTTTCCGATCTTATCACTCAGGACAGCGTTGCAGGGACCACCGGCCGGGGGTCCGAGACCTTCATCAATCCTGCCATCGTCAATTATGTGTTTCATACCCGGATCAAAATCGTGGGCGGATATAAAGGATCGGCCGATCTCTTGCTTGCTCTCGAACGTAAAGAGATAGGCTTGATGTCTGCGACTTGGAGCAATCTGGCCGGCAACCGGCCGGATTGGATAAAGGAAGGCAAAGTCAGGTTCCTGGCGCAGATCGGACTTTCGAAAGTGCCGAGTCTGAACAACGTGCCGCTCCTTGTTGATCTCGCCAAGACCGAAGAGGATCGCCAGCTGATCGAGTTCATGTCACTGGTAACGACTTCGGTCGGCTATTCGGTAATAAGCCCTCCTGATGTTCCCGACGATGTTGTCGGTGCGCTGCGCACCGCATTTGACGATACGATGAAAGATCCCGCTTTCATTGCTGACGCGCACAAACGTCACGTCGACCTCGCGCCGCAACGATATCAGGCGGTCCAAACCGCAGTGAACAAGGCAATCCAATCTCCACCGGCGCTTTTCCAACGATTCATGGCCGCCGTCGGCAGCCAGTAGGTCGCCCGCTTCCGGCCGCGTGAGGCGCGCTTACCCCTCCTGCCAGTGCGAGGCTCAATTGTAATCTGGAGAGGCAGCAATTCTGAAGCGCCGGCGTCAGCTTATGTACGGTCCGGCCGTGCTCCTGCCGCGCTGGCGTCAGCTAGCCAAGGGGGCCCACGAGGGTATGCAATGTACGAACCGCAACAGTTCGCTCGCCGTTATCGGCATCGATGAGGTCATTCTCCACTTCAACTTCGGCAACCGCCCTGAGGCCTTTGTGCGCGAGCAGATGCAGCGCTTCATGGCGGAGATTGCGCTTCCGGCGGCGCCAGTGACGTCAGCGGCGGCTGAGTAATCGGCTCCGGCTCTGACGGGTTCACGGTTGCGCGGTGTGCCAGAAAGATTTGGGCAAAAGTCATCCCGCTAAAAGCACCATCCTCGGCCCGTTCACTTGTCTCCCATCCGCCAACAGCGGTTCATCCAATACCGACACCGACGCTCAGCAATGGGTTTCCACGCAAAATCTCTCTTTGCGGGTAGTGAATTTTTCTGCTGGTGTCTAAGGTCGCTCGGCTTTACGGCGCGCACGCCCGGATGTGCAATCGTCTACCAACACTCGATACAGTGTGCGTGGCGCATCGGACGCCTGATGCCAGGACCGATAGCGTGTCGACGATGGCGTTGACGCTCGCCGATAGCGAGCCGACGGTGGCGGCTTCGCCGGCGCCTTCACACTGATCGGATTGGTCTGCGTCGGATTGCCCTCGATCACCACAGTGCCAGAGTTGTCGGCCTGCGGCACGGCGCAAGCCCTGAACGAGTTGGTGAGCATCCGGCCGGTCCCGTCGCAGGATTGTTCCTGTATCGCAGCGATCATCCAACGACGTAACCGGAGTGATTTGCATTTGCGGATGCCTCACCCCGCCTTATACTGTTACTGCGAGGCGCCCCCCGAGCGCGATAGCCACGCTTGATCGCAACCGCTCTCGTTTTGGAGGACCATTGATGCCATCGAAATACAAGAAGCACGAGGCGAAGGACTGGGCGCGCCAGAATTGGCACGGCCTCTGCAACGTGATCATCCCAAGCTACAGCTCCGACCTCAAGCGTCTCAACGAATCCGGAATTCGCCACGACGTGCGCCGAAACATCGAGCTCGGCTACTGGGGCGCCCTACTCGTCTCGGAAGCCGCAACCACCGATGACGAATATATCGAATTCATGGAAATCGCGGTCGATGAGGCCAAGGGCAAGCAATATTTTCTGTGTCACGGCTGCTTCGACACTGTGGAAGACATCGTGCGCTTCGCCAAGGCGGCCGAAGAGATCGGCGTGGATGGCTTGCTTCTCGGACACCCGGCTTCGTTCTATCCGCAGAGCGAGAAGGAGCTTTACGATTTCACCGAGTATGTCTGTAATCGAACCGAGCTCGGCGTCGTCGGTTTCGCGCAGCCGCATTGGAATTTTAACCGGCTGCACCCGAGCGGGTATCCGCCAAAGGTCATGCTCGACGCGGCCAAGCTCGAGAACTTGGTGGCGTGCAAGTTCGAGGTCGGCGGCATCTCCGGACATTATGATTTCTGGCTGAAGCTGAAGAACCATAATGTGCTGTACGCGGATCCGATGGAGGCGAATTTTCCGGTTTCGGTGGAGCTGTTCGGCCAGCAATGGAGCGGAACCAGCGGCTATGAGATTTTCGGCGGCGCCGCGCCGAAGCTTTTCAAGCTGTTGCGCGATGGCAGGCATGACGAAGCGATGGAACTCTACTGGCAGGTCGATCCTGTCCGCCAGTTGCGCGTTCAGCTCTCGGCCTATATGAGCGGCTCGCACTTCATCAATCGTTCGCTGTGGAAATTCTGGGCTTGGCTCAACGGCTACAATGGCGGCCCGCTGCGCCAACCGGTGAACAAAATCAATGATCGCGAGATGCGTCTGTCACGTGAGGCGATGTTGCGCGCCGGCTTCGACATTAAGGACGAAAGCTTCGCTGACTTCTTCATCGGACGACATCCGAACTAGCAACCATGCGTGCGAGTGGAGCTTTGGATTTTAACATTGGCTGCACGAGTTCGTGGCGACTGAGTGCTCCGGCAGCATGAATCTGATCGAGGCGATCCATTCACCGCTCAGTCCTGCGTCCGCGCGAGCGAAACCAAGTGAAATACCAAGTGAAATACAATGGCCTTGATCCTGCCGCTACGCGCAGCGGTCAGGCATGCGGCCGCATTTTCGGAAATCGCCCCAGGTCACGTCCCACGCCCTTTTGCTTGGCGCGCCGATAGATCGCATTCGCGACGGCGAGGTCCTGCAGTGCGGTGCCGACGGACTTGAATAACGTGATGTCGAGGGCAGTACTGCGGCCGCTTTTTTGGCCGCCGATCAGCTCCCATAGTTCGACAGCGCGCTCCGGCTCGAACGCGCCCGAGGCGACGGCGCTCCTGCCATCGCCCGACTCGAAGGCATGGGCGCGGTCATCGACCGCCACAACGGCGACCTTGCGCCAGACGTCGTCGGCAAGCTCCCTGGCAACGGGCCGCACTGAGCTGGCGGCGCTGATGTGCATGCCTGGCGTGATCCAGTCGGCGATAATCATCGGCTCCCTCCCGGCGCGAAATACGCTCAGCAGCAGGTCACAGCCGAGAACGGCCTGCTCCGGTCGTTCAACCGGCCTGATATTCAGTCCGTGCTCCCGTCCGATCGCTTCTGCGAACGCTTTGCGGTGCGCCGGCGTCGGGCTGAAAACATTGATTTGCGGCATATGACGAACCTTGCTAGCCGCTATCAACATCGAGCGCGCCTGCTCGCCGGAGCCGAGCAGCCCGACCGCGCGGATGGTCTTCGATGCCAGCATATCGGCGCCGATTGCCGCGGTCGCCGCGGTCCGTTGCGCTGTGAGCCAATCGGCATCCATCATCGCCAATAGCTCGCCGGTCGGAAGGTCATATAAATCGACGAAATAGCCGACGCCGAACCCAGGCGTCGAGTGCATGGCCTTAAAGCCCATCACCTTTGAGCCGTTGAGGATCGCCGGCATCGTGCGCAACCAGCCGAAGCCGGACGATGAATCGATTGTGGTGCGCGGCGGCACCTGAACCAGACTCTTGCTCTGTTCGAGCAGCGCCTCGCGCACGGCGGCGATGATCTCCTCCGGCGGCAGTAAGCCGGCAATATCGTCATGCTCAAGCAGCAACATGAAAATCCTCGCGCGCCATTGTGCCGCAGGTAAAGACGCTCCTCAACCTCGATCGACGCGCGCAACGCAGAAGGACAGCGCTTGAGCCGCACTGCGCCACGTGCACCTTGAGCTGGGACGACGGCATCGATCAGAACCCGTGACTGTGCGCATTTCAGTTCATGGAAGCAAGAGTACGGCCGCCGCTTGCCGGCAAATAAGCGGTAATATAGGCTCGTCATAGGACCAGCGGATCAGCGTAACCTCACGCTGTTTGCTGCGTACGTCGTGTGCGCGGGGAAAAGGAGCGGCTGCAATGAACGCAAAAGTTAGGCTTGCGGTAGTGTTTGCTTTGTCCGCGCCGATCGTGGCGTCGGCTGTTCACTCCGCGCGCGCGGCTGATACGGTGCGGGTCGGATTGGCGGCGGTTTATCCGGCCTATGCGGTTCCCTACGCGGCGAAAGAACTCGGCTTCTACAAAGACAAAAATCTCGACGTTCAAATCACCCAGTTTCGCGGCGGTCCGGCCACTCAGGAGGCGCTCGCCTCCGGTGCGATCGATATCAGCACTATCGCGCCGGGCGCCGCTGCGCTGGCCATGGCCAAAGGCGTGCAAGAAAAGATCGTCGCGCTGTCGGTGCCGCCGACGCCACAGGGCTGGTACATTCTGGTGCCGAGCGCGTCGCCGATAAAGAACATGACCGAACTTAACGGAAAAACGGTTGGCGTGACGCAAAAGGGTTCGCTGACCGACTTTTGGGTTCAACGCGCCGCCGCGAAAGCAGGAATTACGGTGCAGACCGTTCCGCTAGGGGCGCCTGCGGTCATGCCTGCGCTCAAGGCCAAACAAGTGGATGCCGCAATCCTGTGGCCGATTTTCAGCTACAAAGGAATCGCCGACGGCGACTTTCGATCCATCGACGATCTCGGCGCCACCTTTGAGCCTTCGGTATCAGAAGGCTGGGCGGCGACCGCCGACCTCATCCAGAATCGTCCCGCAGTGTTGCGCCGCTGGCTTGAAGCCAACGCCAAGACCATCGTTTACATGCAGGCACACGAGGACTGGACGGTCGCATTTCTCAAACATTATTTCGATGAGAAAGACGATCAGGTGGTGAAGCTGGTCTTCCAAAAATTTATCATGCACATCAATCCCGACGGCGTCATGAAGCCCGAGTGGATGCAGGCCTCGCTCAAACTCGCGAGCGGCGCCGGCATGCAGACAAAGTTGACCGCCGACCAGATCTTTTCCACCGCCTTTACGCCGATCAAGCCGTAGTGGCTGACAGATTGCACGCCGCTCCTGCAGCAGGCGGGGGCTGGTCTCTATTGGAGACGAAACAGCTGGTCGGATAGATGAAGGGTGTTTCGGCCGAGGACGTCGTTGCCCTCATCGACCGCGATGAGGTCGTTCGTCTCACACTTGAAATCTGCAACATCGACAGTCCGGTCGGTCAGGAACGCGCCGTTGCGGAGCGGCTGGAGGATTGGTTCAAGCGGGAAGGCTTCCCGGTCCGGCGCGTCGGTCTGTTCGCGGATCGTTATAATCTGTTGGCGCGCCTGCCCGGCGCCGCAGGTGGCCGACCGAGCCTGATGTTCAATGGCCACATGGACACATTTGCGCCGTCGCATCCAGATCTGGTCCTGCGCGATCCGATGCGCGATGAACTCCACAAAGCCTGGGTCGAGGACGATCTTTTGGTGGGCGATGGCGTGGTCAACGACAAAGGGCCGATTGCCGCGTTCATGATCGCCGCGAAAGCGATCAAGGAGTCCGGCCGCAAGCTCAAAGGCGAGTTGCTGTTGACGGCGGTGGTCGCCGAAACCGCCTATGAACCGGTTGATGGTCAGCCCGGTGAAGTCATCGACACCAAGGAGCTGGGCGCGCGTTTCCTTGCGACCCACGGCGGCATTGCCGACTACGTGATCGTTGCCGAGGGCACCGGATTCGGTATCGTCTGGATCGAATGCGGCAAGGCGTGGTTTAAGGTCACGTTGCTTTCGCGCCAGCCTTCTTTTTACACGCCATACATGCCCGCGCGCACCACCGCGGCTGCAAGCCCCAACATGATCGTCGCGGCGAGTGCCGCTATCGACGTGATCGAACACTGGGCAGACAATTACGAGCGCCGCAGCGTCTTGGCTTCAGCCGGC
Source organism: uncultured Alphaproteobacteria bacterium (assembly GCA_963729965.1). Classification (GTDB taxonomy): domain Bacteria; phylum Pseudomonadota; class Alphaproteobacteria; order Rhizobiales; family Xanthobacteraceae; genus BOG-931. The sequence goes on along the minus strand of CAVSPX010000001.1, from coordinate 574,504 downwards.
GGCGAAGTGCGTCCGAAGGTGCAAATCGGCGCTATTCGCGGCGGCGAGCCGACTCGGCCAATCATGTCGCCGCAACTGTGCTCCCTGTATCTCGATGTCCGCATCCTGCCCGGCGCGATTCCGCTGGATCTGCGGGACGAGATCGGCGCCGTACTGGCGGCCGCCGGCATCGATCATGACATCGAGCTCTACCTGTTCCGGCCTGGCTATGAGGCAAAGGGCGTCGAGCCGCTGGTTGCGGCGCTGCGGAACGCCCACCGTGCCGTCGTCGGCGGTGACCCGCTGCCGGTATCGGGGCCAACCGCGAGTATGTGGCGCGACAGCAACGTGTTCGCGGAGCTCGGAATTCCGGTCGTGAATTATGGTCCTCGCTCGGCAGGCCATGCTTTCAAGCGCGCATTGACCATTGAGAGTCTCCATCAGGCCGCATGCGTCTACGCGCTCACCGCGCTAGCGATCTGCGGCTGATGTCGTCATCTTTGTTGGATTTGCATTACGCGCCAATGCGTAAAGCGCCGCTCGAGAAGGCCGAGACCCCAATTGGCGACAAGCGCACAGCCGAGCGCGCACAGGATACCGAGATAGACGTGGGCAGTCGCGTAGATTGACCGGTAATACGAGATCAGGTAGCCGATCCCGCCAAGCGAGCCGAGCATCTCGGCCACGATCACGCCGATCACCACAAGCGCCGTGCCGATCCGCAGTCCGCTGACAATCGACGGCATGGCCATTGGCAGGAAGATGCCAAAGACGATCTCGCGACGCGAGCAGCCGATTGCCTTCCCCAATAGAAAATATTGACGATCAACCGCCCTTATCCCGTTCATGGTGTTGATCGCAATGGGGAAGAAGCCGGAGACAATGGCGTAGGCTATTTTCGAGGTAATGCCGATGCCGAACCAGACCATGAACAGTGGATACCAACTGATCAACGGCACCGCGAACAGCGAGGACAAAAGCGGTCCTGTGGTCGCAGTCAGGAATGGGCGCAGCCCGGCGATCGTGCCGGTGGCGATGCCGAGCGTCCAGGCGAAAGCCAGCGCGATGGTGATCTCGAGCGCGGTAAGGCGCAGCGCGATGAGGTAAGCGAGCCATGATTTGGCAAAGGCATCGACGATCTCGGTCGGGGAGGCCAGCAGCAGGGGGCCGACCAGATTAAAGCGCCGGACCGCTTCCCACAGGCCGAGGACGATGAAAACTATCAAGGCGCGCCGCAAGGCTGTCATAAGCTCGCCATGCCCCTGCTGTTGCCCTCGCGATCATCCTGGCTGATGAGATTCCAGATGCGATTGCGCGTGACTCCGAACTCTGCACTGCCGATGATCTCGTAAGTGCGCGGCCGCGGCAGATCGGCTTTGATTGTTCCCACGATTTGCCCGGGACGGTGGCTCATCACCAACACCACGTCGGCAAGGAACAGAGCCTCGGTCAGGCTATGGGTGATGAAAAAGATAGTCTTGCGGGTCTGCTCCCAGATGCGCAGAAGCTCGTGACCCATCCTGATCCGGGTCTGTTCGTCGAGCGCCCCGAACGGCTCGTCCATGAGCATGATGCGCGGATCAGGGGCCAACGCCCGCGCGATCGACACACGCTGCCGCATCCCGCCCGACAGTTCGTGCGGGTAGCGTTCGGCGAAATCCGCCAAGCCGACGAGCGATAACATCTCCGCGGCGCGCCGCCGCCGCTCGGCCGCCCGCATGCCGCGAATTTCCAGCGGAAACTCGACATTTTCGGATACGCGCTTCCAGGGCAGAAGCGTGGCGTCTTGGAACATCACGGAAATCTTTTCCGGCGCTGGCCGATGCAGTGCAGCGCCATCAACCAAAATCTCGCCGGTAGTGCTCGGCACCAAGCCCGCCAGCATCTGCAAGAGCGTGGACTTCCCGCAGCCGCTTGGACCCACCATTGATACGAAACTACCTTCTTCGACGGTGAACGAAATATCCTCGATAGCGACAACCGGTTTCCGTTCGATCCCATAGACCTTGCGGAGCCCACGCGCCTCGATGACGATTGGTCGAGCCTGACTCATAGGTTCCCCACGGCACCGCGCCAGCGCTCGACGTGAAGTTCCCAGATCCGCATGGTTTCGTTGATCAGGATGGTCACAGCAGATATGAGCACGGTCGCCGCCATCAGCTTGTCGACTGCGTAGGATTCGCCCCAGCGCAACAGCAGAACGCCCAGTCCGCTCCGGGACGCATACATCTCGGCCAGCAGGATGCCTATGATGTCGAATATGATGCCAAGCCGAAGTCCCGTAACGACCTGCGGCGCCATCGCCGGGAGATAGACAGATCGGTAGATTCGCAATCTGCCGGCTCCGTACGAGCGTGCCAGCATAACTTGCCCGTGCGGTACTTGGCGCACCGCTGCCATCGCGTTGACAGCGACCACAAAAAACACGTGAGTCACGCCGAAAATCAGCTTCTCGGTGAAGCCGAGTCCGAATAGCAGGACGAACAGCGGTAGAAAGACCGACTGTGGTACCGACAAGACAAGATTGAAGACGGGCGACAGCGACCGTCCCACGGCAACATTCTCGCCCATGACAAAGCCGGTGGCCAACGCAATCGGCGCGCCGATTATAAAGGCGGCGATCACGCGCGTGATCGTGTCGAAAGAATCGGCAAGAAAATCAGGATTGTACAGCAGCGATTGGAGCGCTACCGCGACTTTTGCCGGCGGCGGCAGAATAGTCGGATCAAATACCCCGAGGTACGAGCCTGTGGCCCAGAGCGCTATCACGAGTGCGACAACAGCGAATTGGGCAACCATTACCAATTTCATGACCGGCTGGCCTTAATCGGGAGAGGTCTTCGCCTCCGGCGACAGCCGCATTTTTCACAACAAAGAAGCGATGCAGCCCTGGACGGGTTGTAGTCCTGATGTACACGACTGCGTCCCGGCCCGCGGGTGCCGAGGTCCGACATGCTCGTCCGTCCGGTAAAACACAGGTCAGTACTGAGCGATGCCTCGGGCCTTTTTGGTCGTAGGCTACGCAAACGCAAGCTTGCCGCTTGCATCGCGCAATAATCCGCGGCCGTCGCGTGAAGAGGGCATATTTTCCGGGCCGACCTTCAATTGGCTGACGGTGACGAGCCCCTTGAAGGTGTCTGCCTCGACCACGCCGTTGCCGTCGAGCCCGATCACCTTGGGTTTTTTGCCGGCAGCGACATCTTCCATGCATTTACGGAAAATGCGTCGCAGCCGAACGACACCGACGTCTGAAGTGCCCAGCAATTCCTTGCCTCTCGTGACCGGCGAACCCTGAGACTTCTGCATGATCAGATCTTCGAGGGCGGTCGAACCCTCCCACCCCGGATATTCGCGGTGGTCGTAGTCCTTCTTTTCCACGGTGCCGTGGAGCCGGTCCTTGACGCTTCGATTCAGCCCCGGATCGCTCGCCCGGAATCCTCGACGATAATTACCGTTCCGAAACAAAGAAAAGCGCATCACTTCGAAATGGTCATCATCGATGATGCGCAAGAGCCCGCCCGTTTCGCGGCGGTCGTTGCTCCAATCGGGAGGCAAACCGCCGTTGTTCGCCATTCGGTAACAATAAGGAAAAATGATGCTGAGCGTGTTCACAAATTTCAGGTCCGGGTCGGCCGTATTTTGCACCAGGACGGTCTTCATTCCAAACCCGGTTTCAAAGGCGCTGAACTGGCTATTGCGCCACTCCGAATCCACGGTGGTGTTGACGTAGGGGCGGATTTCATCAGGAATGATCCCAGGCACCAGTGTATGTAGAACATGGACGTGTCCGTTGTCGGCAAAGTTTTCGAGCCAGTTGAGATAGGTGTAGTCGCGGATGTCACTTCTTTCCATCCGCAGCTCGCCATCGTTGCGATCCAGCATGTCGATCTTTGGCAACGGCGGAGGATTCTCCTTATCCGCGCCCATATAGCACCAGACGATGCCGCCCCACTCCTGCGTCGGATAGGACGGTATGGAGGCTTTTTCCATCAACGGCGTGTTGGCGGGCTCGAGCGGCATCGCCACACAGCGACCTGCAGAATTGAACGTCCAGCCGTGATACGAGCACATCAATCCATCCGGTCTGATCTGCGCATATTCGAGCGACGCGCGCCGATGCGGACAGCTGTGGCCCACCAGCCCAACAGCCCCATCGACATTGCGAAACGCAACGAGGTTCTCTCCCAGCATGCGCACCCCGTAGGGGATGTCCTTGAGGTCCCGCGAAAAGCAGACCGGGTGCCAATAATGCCGCAGCATCTGGCCGGCCAAGCTGTCTGCCGTCGTCCGCGCGTACTCGGCCAGAAATCCTTCATAGGTGGCAGGGGCCGTTAGCTCTGGCATGATTCTACCTTTCATTCGGGCCGACATTTCGCACGACACAACAGCGAGACCTCCTGGAGGCAAGGTCAAGCATGGCACCGGTCGGCGCGGGTTGCGAAGCCTATCGCCACTCCAGCGATTATCTGCGCAGCTCCGTGGCATGACAAGGCTGTGCATCGCAAAAGCTGCGACCCTGAAGCAGTTCATCAGGTCCTGTTCGGCGATCGATCCGAGGACCCCGGATCGCCGTTCGCAGACTCCGCGGCAGCACTCGTCGGCTGCCGGTTTGCTCAGGCCGGACTCTGGATGGAGCTCTCCCAAACATGTCGGGCACGAAAGCCAAGGACGCGTTCGATTTTGCTACTGTCCATGCCACTCCAATTGCCGACAAGCCCGGCCTTATTTTTTTTGACGCTCGGCAAATACCGCTTCAGTAAGTCGTCCGTCGGCTCCCGCATATTGCTGGACGGAGCGGCGGCGTTGAAAATGGTGTGGCCAGCTGGCGCTGCCTCGAGCGCCAGCCGGCACGCTTCTGCTGCGTCACGCACATCGATATAAGTCCAGAAGCCTGGCATGCGATACCGCGGGTTGCGCAATCGCTCTTTGACCAGCCCGAATTCGGGGTCGAAATTGATTCCTGGAAGACGCAGACTGACGATCGAAGCTTCGGTCTGGGCCGCAAACGAATCGGCAATTGTTTCGCCGACCACCTTGGAGAGCCCGTATGAATCGGTCGGGTGACAGGGATGGTCTTCGTCCAACGGCAGATATTTTGGCTGGGGCAATTTTCGGGCATACAGGAAGCCATAGGCGGCAATGCTCGACGCCACTACGACTTTTCTGATTTTCAAGTCGGCCGCGACCTTGAGGACGTTGTAGGTGGCGCTCGCGTTGTTATTAAACGTCACGCTATCCGGCGCCAGGTTGGGTGCGGGGATCGCCGCGAGATGAACGACCGCTTCAGCGCCGGCGAACGCTTCGAACAGATCTCCCGCGTGGCCCAGATCACACACCCAGGACGGCCGTACCGACAGATCAGCCACGCGATCGACGCCCAATATGTCATGTCCCGCCGCGGCGAGATTTTGCACCACGTGGCGACCGAACCGCCCGCCGCTGCCGGTGACTGTGATCTTCATTTGCGTACGCCAAGCCGGCGCCTCTGGTCGATGTTGACTCTTCTTTCAGCTTTGCAGGGACGCGATCGCGTTTCAACGGTCGCTCGCGGCCCCAGGGTGTGAGGGGCGAACTTGTGGATATCGACCGAGAGACGGCGCCTGACGGGTATTCGCTGAGCCAATTGGTGCAGGTTGCGACTTCGCCGGGTTGGGGCGGCGAAGCACAGAGATAGCTAATTAACCATCGTAAGCAACAGAATTCGCGCTTCAGAATCCGCGCACCTACATCACACCCGCGTACAGAAGCGGGCTTCAACGGATTGGCCCGCGCCAACCTGCGCTTTTCCGAGCAAGGTGGTCCGTAAACGCGGCCGGTGCCCAAAGTGGCCCCTGCAACTAAGCGGAGATATCCCATGGCCCCTGCGCGGCTGTTTTGGAAAGGCTACCTGAAGCTCTCGCTCGTCTCGTGTCCGATCGCCCTCTACACCGCGACATCAGCGACAGAGCGGGTGTCGTTCCGGCAGATCAACAAGAAAACTGGTAACCGATTCCGACAGCAGCTGGTGGATGAAGTTACGCGTGAATTAGTCGAAGGCCCTGATAAGGGCCGGGGCTACGAATACGCGAAGAACGCCTACATCCCGGTCGACGATGACGAACTCGATGCCATTGCGATCGAGAGCAACAACACCATCGAGATCGGTTCGTTCGTCCCGCGCGAGCAGATCGACGAACGATACCTGAACGCCCAGTACTACATCACACCGAATGACCAGGCAGGACAGGACGCGTTTGCGGTCACACGCGCAGTTTGCCTTGAAACAGCCCGCCTGTTTGAGCAGCGAGCGGCCAAGGAGTTGGTTGAAGCTCAATGTCGGCACCGCCTGGTCGGCGCTGGCGGCGGCGAGCGCAGCGAGCTACCGGGTCGATCAATTCAATGCCGGCCAAATTCTGCAGCCGACATGGTGCACGCCCGGCTTCGCTCGCTCCGGGCTTTCGCACTGAACGATCAGCAGAAAACTGACCCCGTTTATCTTAATCGTTGCCCATACGCGCGCGCGCGAAGCGGGCGGCGGCAATAACAGGGAAGTTGACAGCAGCGCGGCAACCCTGAGAGGCCCCGCAGTTCGGTGACCCCGTACCTCGCGGCGGCACCGCCGCCCTAACTCGAATCGGTCAGTTTGAGTTCAAATAAGTGCCGAGCAACGCAACTCTTTAGGGAATACATCCGATCAGTTGAAAGTGGCTAGCCGCTCAAGCGCAAGATCGACAAGCCGGTCCTCAGACAGCTTCAGTTTTCGGGCTGCCGACGTTTCGCCGCCTGTCCACGTCTTAAGCGCTGTCTTGATCGAGTCTCGATCCGCAGCAACATTGTCTTTTTGTATGAGCCAGTCGATCGTGCCCAGAAGCTCCATGCCCAATGGAGATTCGAATCCATCAATCAGATTCGCAGTCGCTTCGAGTGCAGGCAGGAACGCCTTTGCTTCACCCGACCCCAGATAGGCGGCAACCTTGTCTCGCTTGGCGTCCTCGAACCAGATCACATCGAATGGACCGGCGTCGCCGATGCGCTTGCCGCAATGCAGGTAGCTGCCGTCGAGTCCATCAAGCAGGTGGGTCAACCGAGGGGCATAAGGGCCATATTTGTCGGCCTGGAAGCGCAGATCGAGAGGGTTATTCAATCCTAGCTTCTCGACGCTGCGCTCCAGAAAGTACGCAAGCTTCTGGATTTCGAGCAAGGGACATTCAATCCCGAGTATCCAGTACCTGCGAACCAATTCGGCAACGAGCGCCCGCGCTGGCGTGAGTTTCTCGACACCCGCGCGTTTCGACACGTTCTGGTATTGATCGGCAGGTTCGTAGATTATCACGCTGACGTCGTTCAGTATTTCCAGCGCGGCCTCAATCTTAGGACGTACGTCGGACCAGTTGAGACCTCCGTTTCCGCTCCCCAGCGGCGGGATGGCAATCGACCGGACCTTCTTCTCGGCGATTACGCGCTTCAGATCTTCCAGGCCGGTTTCGATCCACGCCATCTTGGAGTTGCCGCGCCAATGCTCCTTGGTCGGGAAATTGATGATCCACTTCGGGCCGATCAACGCCTGGCGTTCGGTGACGAACATTCGACCGACCTTGACCTCCTTCTTCTTGCAGGCTGCCTCGTATGCCTTGAAGTTTTCCCGATATGTTTCCTTGAACATCAAGGCGACGCCCTTCCCCATCACACCGACAGTATTGACGGTGTTGACCAAAGCTTCGGCTTTGGATTCGAGAAGATTCCCGCGCGTAAATTCGATCATCAGAAATACCAACCCGGCTTCTTGACCACTTTGATGGTCTGCTTGCGTTTCGCCAATGCAGCATTCAGGGACTTGAGCACATCATCGTTGTAGCAGACGAGGCCCGAAAGGGCGTCGACGGGGAGATGCTTGTGGACAAGGGGCTTCCGCCTGATAGCGTTCCTTCTTCGATGGATCGTCGCGGTCGTTGCGGAAATCCCGACGCTGAAGCATGTCCCAGTCGATCTGATCCAATCGCGCGACATCGGAATAGAACTGCGCGGCGACAAGGTACGCATGCCGATCCGTAAACAGGAACGGAATCTTCCTTGTTTGTAACGTTCGCAGCGACGAAACCATGATGACGATCTCGTCATTGTTGCGTTGTCGAATGCCGCCCCATCCAGTCTTGATATTGTACATCATCGGCGAAAACGGTGTGAAATAGAATGGCACGTAGTCGCTCGATTGCAACAACGTGAGCTTAACCATCCCAACTGACGCGACTCGCGCGCCGAAAACGGCTCCCCACATTTCTCTCAGCGTTCAGAGCCGGGCATCGACGGATTGGCCCGCACCAACCTGCGCTTCTCCCGCGAGGTGGTCCGTAAACGCGGCTGGTGCCGAATTGGCACCCGCAACCAAAGGAGATACCCATGGCCCCCGCACGGCCGTACTGGAAAGGCTACCTCAAGCTTTCGCTCGTGTCGTGCCCGATCGCCCTCTACACCGGTACATCAGCGACCGAGCGGGTGTCATTCCGACAGATCAACAAGAAAACCGGCAACCGGCTGCGCCAGCAGCTGGTCGATGAGGTTACGCGCGAGCTGGTCGAAGGCCCCGACAAGGGTCGCGGCTACGAATACGCGAAGAATGCCTACATCCCCGTCGATGATGACGAACTCGATGCCATTGCCATCGAGAGCAACCACAGCATCGAGATCGATTCATTCGTTCCGCGCGAGCAGATCGATGATCGATACCTGGATGCCCCGTACTACATCGCCCCGAATGACCAGGCGGGACAGGACGCCTTTGCAGTCATCCGCGAAGCCATGCGCGGCAAGGGCATCGTCGCCCTCGGTCGTGTCGTGCTCTCCAAGCGCGAACGCGTCATCATGCTGGAGCCCTGGGACAGAGGAACTCGTAGGCACCACCCTTCGCTACCCGTACGAGGTCAAGAATGCGAAGGAGTATTTCGAGGACATCCCCGAGGTGGAGGTGGAACCGGAAATGCTCAAACTTGCCGAGCACATCCTCCAAAGCAAGGCAGCAGACTTTGATCCGTCGCAGTTCGTCGATCGCTACGAGGAAGCTGTGGTCGAGATGCTCAAAAAGAAGCAGGCAGGCTTGGCCGTATCACGCGAGCAAGCCACGCCGCGGACCCATAACGTGGTCAACCTCATGGACGCACTCCGTCGCAGCATCGCGCAGGCACAAGCGGCGTCTGCTCGTCCACCGAAAGGCCGAAAGCGTATCGACGGACAGGCCGAAATGCTGCTTCCGATCGCCGGCAAGGCCAAGACGGCCGCCCGCGGCAAAGTCCACGGTTCGCCCGAGCGCCCGCCAGATGAAGGCCGGCTAACAACGGTAAGGGGCACTAGCGCCGATCGGCTCTAGCCGTGAACTCGAAGGCACCGCACTATTCGGGCAGCAGCCGATCCACAGGCATCGTATGATTGAGAGCTTTCGCACCCACCCCTACACACGCGCCGTTTGCCTCGAAACAGCCCGCCTGTTTGAGCGGCGAGCGGCCACGGACTTGGTTGAAGCTCAATGCCGAGCTGATGAGGGCGCTTCAGGGGAGGCTCAGCGACTCCAGGCGAAAGCCAGGCTCGCGCAGCAGCGCGCCCATGCGTGGCACCTTCGGGCACAAAACGCTCCTGATGGTTTGGTGGCCGACGACGGGCGAAATTGCTCGCAACAATGACTCGTACTCGGCCGAAGGAGGTCGCAATCGTACCGAGGAAACAAGCCGAGATGCTGCTTCCCGTTTCGGGTGTCAGGGCAAACACGCCACAGCAAACCTGGCTACGAGCAAGCGAACGTCTAGAGCGCGCGTGCTAACTCCATGCGGCCATTTCTAGGGCCCAGCAGCGCCGTCGATCGGAGTGATACGGTGAGCAGCGATCGGAACAAAACCTCGACCCCTCGGACGGCGGATGACACCGCACCGATTATAGTGCCCTACGGCGCCGGGATTTGGACGTTCGGCGACCATTTGAGACATCTCGCTGCGCATGCCGGCATATTCCCCTCGCCCTTGACGAATTCGGTCGCTGCGTTATCTGCGTCCGCCGCGGCTTTTTCACGCCGGACGCTTAGTCTGAAGTCGCCTCCGCAAAACATGCGAATAGCCAACCGATGACGGTTAGATGTGATACTATTGACTCCGCGCGATCAAACTTACTCGACACGAGCGGCTGGGGTCCATTTTGCGACATCACCCTCACCTTGAAGCAAGCTCGCCAGTCCGATAACGACGCGTGGGTAAAGATCGACGACTATTCGTGCAGAGAGGCTTTTAGGCACTTCATGCGCCGTCTCAACAGAGCGGCATATGGAGCTGCATTTCGTCGTTACGGCAAACGTCTTCGGGTCCTGCCCGTACTGGAAAAAGGCGAAGTCCGCGCCCGCGCATTACGTTCGTGGGAGCGTGGCCCATCCGGGCGATGGCATATCCACTGTGCGCTTGAATTGCCCTCACACTTCGATGCCATTACGCTTGAAAGGCTAATTCGCGCCTGTTGGGCGAAGGTCGAATGGGCGTGCGGCCGAATTCTTGTCCGCGATCGTGCGAATGCGGGTTGGATCGATTACATGTTGAAAGACCGTCAGAAATCCGCGTTTGACGGTTTTTTCGACTGTGTCATTGTAGGGTCTTTGCACAACCCAATTGCCGGCGCGTAGACGCCCTTTTGGGAGCAAGACTCTTTGTAGGCAGAGTTTGAGCAAGAGGCGATTGGCTGGCAATCGCCTTGTTCTTCGCTGTTGTTGCCGCCGCTCGCCTCGCGCGCGCGCGCGTATGGGCAACGATTAAAGTAAACGGTGGTCGTTTTCTGCTGATCGTTCAGAGCGAAAGCCCGGAGCGAGCAAAGCCAGGCACCCACCATGGTTGTTGCAGAATTTGGCCGGCCTTGATCGATCGTCCCGGTAGCTCGCCGATCTCGCCCGCCGCCCGATCGCCATCGTCGCCTCGAATCGCGAGCAACGCTTTCCACTAAAACGAAGGCGGCCGCCGGCGCAGGCCACACCGCCGGCGCCATCAGCTCGACCACCTCTGCGAACAACAATTCCACTAAACTGGAGATGCCGCCCGGCGGCCGCCGTCGCAGCGCCACACCGCCGGCGCCAGCCGGTCGAGCAGGTCGATCGCTGTTGTTGCCGCCGCTCGCCTCGCGCGCGCGCGCGTATGGTCAACGATTAAAGTAAACGGTGAACACCATGGTTGTTGCAGAATTTGGCCGGCCTTGATCGATCGTCCCGGTAGCTCGCCGATCTCGCCCGCCGCCGCGGCGACCGGGGCGATGCCGCCATCAGCAGCGTCGGTCACCGCCCGATCGCCATCGTCGCCTCGAATCGCGAGCAACGCTTTCCACTAAAACGAAGGCGGCCGCCGGCGCAGGCCACACCGCCGGCGCCATCAGCTCGACCACCTCTGCGAACAACAATTCCACTAAACTGGAGATGCCGCCCGGCGGCCGCCGTCGCAGCGCCACACCGCCGGCGCCAGCCGGTCGAGCAGGTCGATCGCTGTTGTTGCCGCCGCTCGCCTCGCGCGCGCGCGCGTATGGGCAACGATTAAAGTAAACGGTGGTCGTTTTCTGCTGATCGTTCAGAGCGAAAGCCCGGAGCGAGCAAAGCCAGGCACCCACCATGGTTGTTGCAGAATTTGGCCGGCCTTGATCGATCGTCCCGGTAGCTCGCCGATCTCGCCCGCCGCCCGATCGCCATCGTCGCCTCGAATCGCGACCAACGCTTTCCACTAAAACGAAGGCGGCCGCCGGCGCAGGCCACACCGCCGGCGCCATCAGCTCGACCACCTCTGCGAACAACAATTCCACTAAACTGGAGATGCCGCCCGGCGGCCGCCGTCGCAGCGCCACACCGCCGGCGCCAGCCGGTCGAGCAGGTCGATCGCTGTTGTTGCCGCCGCTCGCCTCGCGCGCGCGCGCGTATGGGCAACGATTAAAGTAAACGGTGGGCAACGATTAAAGTAAACGGTGCCCGATGATGAACTGCAGCTTGGGGAAGCGGTCGAAAACCCCGCCGCAGATGATGCGGATCATATGCACCGATGTCTCCATATGCCAGCCCCAGGCGCCGCCCGCGAGCATGTCGGTCACCATCGGTGAGAACCCGCCATAGGAAACGTCGATCACCGTTTGCGGGGGCGGTGTCGGGTGCAGATAGATCGGCACGTTGAGCGCCTCGGCGCATTCCAAGACCGGCCAGTAGAACTGGTTGTCGAGATAAACGGCCTTTATTGTGGCCATTGATTACCGCGCCCTTGAAGCCCTCCTTTACTCGGCGCTCCAGTTCCTGGATGGCCTGCTTCGGCGCGCCCGTCGGTACCGCGGCGAGCCCGGCGAACCGGGTTGGATGGTTCTTCACCGCGTCGGCAAGATAGTCGTTGGTGTCGCGGGCCATGGCGATGGCATCGGACGGCTCCATCTGCTCGACGCCTGGCGCCGAGAGTGAAAGCACTTGCACGTCAATGCCGGCTTCATCCATTTCCGTGATTCGCTTTTCGCCGAGGTCGCAGAGCCGGTCGAGCACCATGAGATATCGATCGCCGATCTTCTCGGCCCGATCTTTGACGAACCGAGCCGGCCCGTCGAAAAAGGCAGGCGTTGCGAAGTGCTCTTCAAGAGTGATGATGCGCATCGGATCAGTCCTGTCCTGTGAAACCGACAAGTGGAGTGTGGGTCCGCGTTCGCGGGCGCCAGGCTGGATTATGTTTGCCTTACGTCACCGCCTGAACTCCGCCGCGAAGCCCAAGCCGCTCCAGTCGCGGCATCACCTCGGCACGGAAAAATGGCAAGTCGTCGACATAGTTGACCAGACCGAACGCCATGCCGTCGAGGCCGGCGTCGCTTAAGAACTTGAACTTCGCGGCTACGGCGTCAGGGTCGCCGATCATTGGCAAGGTCCCTGTGCCGCTGATCAGTCGTGCCTTCATTTGCTGGAGCCGTTCGGCTGGAACGGATTGGCCGCCGCGGCGAATATCGGCCATGTGGTCGGCCGCAGCCCAGTCGCCCATCTCGTCGACGATGTAATGGTAATATTCGTCCGTCTCCTTCGCGGTCCGGCGGCAGATCACGTGGCCACTGGCATAAACCCCTATCGACCGGCCGGCCGCCTGTTGACGCAGCGAGGCTATTTCTTGGGGCAGCATTTCCGCGTCAACCACCACCATAAACAAACAATCGGCGTGGCGTGCAGCAAAGGCGCGCCCAGCACGGGACGAGCCAGCGCTGAGCAATAGCGGCCGACCGTCGCCATATGGCTTCGGCTTGATCATTACGCCTTTCAGATTGAAATACTTGCCGGTGAAATCGAACGGCTCGCGCTCCGTCCAAACCCGCTTGACGATCGCCGCCCATTCCTCCGAGTAGGCGTAACGCTCGTCATGCTCGAGCAGTTGCACGCCGAACATCTCAAACTCACCGGCATTCCACCCCGACACGATGTTAAGTCCGAACCGACCCTGACCGATCTGGTCGGCCGTGATGCATTGCTTTGCAGCAAAAATCGGATTGATCAGCGGCACATGGACGGTTCCGAACACCACTAGTTCTCGCGTTGCGGCAAGCAAGCCGGCCGCCCAGGTCAACGTTTCGAGCGAAGTGCCTTCAGAGTCGGTCTCGCCGCGATAGCCATGCCAGCGCGCCACAGGGAGGATGAACTCCAAGCCGGCCTCTTCCGAGATCCTCGCCGCTTCGAGATTGTTGCCCCACGATGCCTCCCAACGCTCCGGCGCCTTCGTCATGGTCAAGCCACCCGAGCAGTTCACAGCGAACAGCCCAAGCTTGAAGCGGTTGCCGCTGTGCATGCGATGATCATGACGCTGCGCCATCGGTCTGGTGGCTCCCACATTCGGTGATTTAGGGGTATGATCACAAATTGATAGCAGTAGCAGAACAGCTTTTCACGCATCCCTAGAACGACAATCGGCATGACGCGATGACCAACACAACCACGAACCGTTTACCCGCCATTGAGAATCTCGTTCAGAAACTGCGGCAAATCTGGATTTCGGAGAAAGACATGGAGGCGCGTATGCGTCGCGCCGAACTCGCATTGAAAGAGGCCTTGTTCGACTCCCATGTTGTCACGCACTCCAAGCAGTGGCCTTGGACGCCGGGCCAGAATTTGCTGCTCTACGAAGACCCAGACTATCACTTCGTGATCAACGCGACCGTACGACGGCCCGGATCGAGCGGGACGGTTCACGACCACGGCCATTCATGGACTCTTTATGGCCTAGTCGACGGCATCGAGCGGATTGAACGCTATACGCGCTTGGATGACGGCAAGCGCGAGGGGTTCGCTGAACTGAAACTGATAGCCGATCGCGAGATGGGGCCGGGCGGCGTCGATTTCTTACCTCCCTACCAGGTGCACGCCGAACGTGGCGGCGCAGATCGCTCTGTCGCGATTATTATACGAAGCGAGCGAATGGTCGGCCGCTTCAAACAACACATATTCGACGTCAAGGAAAAGACCGTGGCCGACGGTTGGGGGCCAGAACAGGTTCCGTACGCGCTGGCGTAAGGGTCTGAGCTAAACCGCGGCTTGGTTCCGACGGAGGGCCACAACGCTAGATCATGCGTCGGCGGTCGAGATTGAATACTTGCTTTGAAGAAGTGGCAAATTGCATTTATCTGCCGCATTGCAGGCGAGCGCCGCATTCGCGGAATTGTTTCCGGCAGGCAGGGGTCGCGCATGCTCGCTAGTGTCCCGTCAGGGTAAGCGCAACTTTGATAGGCTGGTCCGGCAACGCGTCACCCCGCCACGCCACGTGCAAATCCGGTCTGACGACAAGATAACCGACGCCATAGGTGCGCCGCGCGGCGTCGCTATTGATGTCAAGCACTGAGAAGGGCGCGCCGATCCCTGCAAAGGCCTTCGCCAAAGCGGGGGCATCGCCTCTGCTCTCGCCAAGCCGGAGAAGCGTAAAGCCGTCGCCGATCAGATCATGCACCGAGACTTTGCCGGGATCGAGCCAGACGTGCGGCAGCCGCGCTCCTGGCCAGCTGGTCGGCTGATATTCTTCAACGTTCGGCGGCGGTCCGCCGGGCTCGTCGCAAATGACCGGCGAACCGGCGTAGCGATAGCCGAGCTCGGCCCCGATGACGCGGAACGATTTCGGCGCTTCCTCCTTGGCGATGCTCAACAGATTGTCTAAGGCCGTCTGGGCCTCGGGCGTGTCTTGGTCAATGTTCGGGCGATAGGCGGCGCGCCATTTTATCCGGCCGGCCGTGCCACCGCCGGAAGCTTTGACGTTGATGGCGCCGACCGGACGCCGCTCCGCTTCGTAGGACGGCAACAGCTGCGCACCGCCCCAGCCCCGCAACGTAGCGGCAAGCTTCCAGGACAGATCGATAGCGTCGCCTACGCCGGTATTCATGCCAAGGCCGCCGGTAGGAATGACGAGATGCGCGGCATCACCCGCGAGGAAAACGCGGTCTTGCTGGTAATGCTCCGCCAACAGCAGCCGTTGTACCCACTTGGCGCAATGCACCATCTCAAACTTTATCGGCGTTCCGAGGATCTTCCCGAACAGCGCGGCCATATCCTCGTCCTTGTCGACGACCGCATGGAGGGTGAAGTGCTGGCGCGAGTCTTGGACAATCATGAGGGTCCAATGATTGTCGATGCGATGGTAATGCCTCGCCCGTGGCGCGCGGACCTTGTCATAGAGCTCTGGGCAATGGAACAGTGCTTGCCGCATCTCCAACAGATGCGGCTCGCCCTCCATCTTGAAGCCCAGTTGCTTGCGGACGACGCTCGATCCGCCATCGCAGCCGACCAGGTAGCGGCTGCCGATGCTGATGCTCTCACCGTTGCTTGTTCGCACCTGCGCCGTGACGCCGTCTGCGGCTTGCGTGAAGGATAGCAATTCATGGCCGAATCTCATGGTCACGCCGGGAATCCGCTCCACGACGGATTTCAGCAAGGGCTCCAGCGTGTATTGCGAAATTATTTGATAGGGCTCGAGCGGCAATGAGCCGTCGGTAGTGGCATCACGCTTAGCCTTGGCTTGCGCCACCGTGGGGTGCGCCATCTTGAGCAGCGGCGGCCGCATCAGGTCGAACACGAGATAGGCATCCATTGGCCAATCGGGCGGATAGCCGGCCGCTCGCACGGTATCGGCTAGGCCGAGGCGACGAAAAATTTCCATCGTCCGCGGATTGCATCGCTCCATTTTCGGATAACCGAGTGGTGCGTCGTTCCTCTCGATGAGCATACACCGTATGCCACGCTTCCCAAGATCGATGCTGAGAGTGAGGCCGACCGGCCCAGCCCCGACAATCAGTACTTCCGTGTCCATACCTGTCTCATACCGCGAAACGTGTTCGAGACCCCGCGCCTTCAACTGTTGTCCTGGCAAAGGATTGGCGTGCTGATCGCCAAGTGCCGCGCATGACGCAAGTTAAAGAACGATGGCGCATATCACGGCGGGAACGAGAACTGCTGCGGCATCCTACCGGAGCGGATGTAGCAGAGGATTTTCTCCGGCCGGTGGCTTGGCACCATCGCAGCCAATGCAGTACCCATATTCAATCCTCCGCCTGAGCTGCAACGCGTTCCCCGGCATCGGTCGTCATACCGCAATACTTGCTTTGTACAAATCGAGCCCTACTTCGAGCCTCTTGCCCGTGGTCATGCTCCGCACGTCGAAATTCCGCTCCTTTGAATCCGTCTGATGTGTTCACAGCAGCGGACCGGTACATACGGACTTAGCTCAGCCATTGGTAACCAGCACGGGGGTTATGAAATCGACGCCAAAAGCTTCCCGAATCGCTCGATGCGGGCGTTCACCTTCCCCAGCCTCATCGTGCTCCAGATCATGACATTCGCCCAACTGATGACCATGGTATCCAGATCCCGCTCAAGAAGTTCGATGTTGTGCATGCTTCCCCAGCCGCCACAAGGAATATAAAGGGCATCCGGCCTTCTGGGCGCGTCGAGGAAGGCTTGACGCGCGGTTTGGTATTCTACAGCGATCGGTAAACGTCGGATTTCGATGTTCTTTTCGATTCCCAGCGCTCTGTTGCTGATCACACTGATATTCTCATATGCCAAGTATTTGACCAGGCGATCGTTGATAAATTGGCGAAATGGGGTGGCCATGGCGACGGTCTTAATGTTGAACGTCTTCATGGCCTCGATCACCGCGCCCATATCCGTGAGCGCAGGCAATCCGGATACCTTAGCAATCCGGCTTTGAACTTCGTCCGCAAACTTCGGCCTCTCGGGCGCCACGATAGGCGGAACGCCAGACTGAAAGATCATATCGACATCGTAATGCGACAGCAGCTCGGCAGCTTGCTCCATTCCTTTGACGGCCATCTCCATATTGTCATCGGTCAACTGCCGGATTGCCAGCGAGAGCGGGGTTATGTCCACGCCGTCTGGCACGACCTCATACCATTCGCGAATCGCTCGGATTGGAGCCGGGGTCGGAAACATGAGGCCGACATGCAAACGCCATCCCGTCACGGCGTTGCGCATGCTCAATAGTTCCGCGCTGCTAATGTCCGGAAGAACTTTCGGCTGTCGACTCGTGGTAACGGTATCCATGGGTTTGATCTCCGTTCTTTGTAACGGGCACTTACTCGTTCGCGTCCGCCAAGTCGAAAGAACTTGAGCGTCGCTGTCGTCCTGGTTGCGACCGATGGTGGGAGTGTATTGACGTGCAACTCATCTGTGAGGCGACATGTTCTGCAGTTAAGCGCGCCAGAATATTTCGGCGCGCCAGGCCTGCCTCCTTCTCTGCGCTACCCGACACATTCCAAACTCGAATGCGCCCGAGGCACTGGTGATCCCCACTCTCGTCGGCACACTACCGCCATGTTCATGTTGGCAGCACCAAATGCGCCGGCCGACTTTATGGTGAAGTAAAACTAGTTGCGCCTTGGCCGGAAGGCGATTTTTTGCGGCAGGGCTAAGGCGAGTGGCCGCTCGTCACGCCCGCGACGCCGGCATTCGCTCTCTCGATCCGCTGCACGTCGAGGCCAAGGCGGCGAAGAATTGGCATAGCGCACATTGAGAATGGAGCCCTCATGTGACTGATCGCCGTGCGCGATGTGCAAATCCCGCTTATCGATCACGTCGTCCAAGACACAATCGTTTGACGATCCCGGCTTGCGTCAGAACTGCGACGAGTTATTGCGTGCGCTGTGCAGCAGCGTTGACGACCTCGTAATCGGCCTTGAGCGACGGCTTTGCTTTCACCACCTCGGCCACAGAGCTCGATGACGTTTTCAGCAGCTCAGCCTGCTCGTCGGGCGGCAAGCTGATCAGTTCGCCGCCGGCCGCAGTCCAGCCTTTGCGCGCCTTGCTGACGATGTCGCTCGCGACCGGAGCGATGGCGCCTTGCTCAGCGGCGGCGGCGTTGTCGACCATCTTCTGCAGGTCTGCGGGCAATGAATCATACCAGGACTTGTTGACCTCAACCATGATGAAGACTGCCGGCTGGCCGGTTTCGGTCACATATTTTGCCGCATCGTTGAAATGCATCGCCGTCCAGACCACGATGCCGCCGACCGCGCCGTCGATGGTGCCCTGCTGAAGCGCCGGTATGACATCGCCAAGCGTCATCGCCACCGGCGTCGCGCCGAGCCGCGCTAATGGAGCGGTTTGAAATGGCGAGGCGGTAACGCGAATCTTCTTGCCCTTGAAGTCCGCGAGGCGACGGATCGGCGCCTTCGAGATCACCGACGAAGCTGTGTTCATGAACATAGCGACGCCATGCAGGCCCTTGTTGGCGCCAAGTCCGAGCATCATCTTGCGCACCACCGGATCAGCGGCAATGCGTTGGCCCTGCGCCATAGATGCGATCAGGCCCGGCATCGCCATCACCTCGAAACGATCGTCGACCCCGACAAAGAATTCGGCCGGGACCAAAACGCATTGGATCGACCCGAATTGCGTGCCTTCGATCTGCCTTGGGATCGAGCCCAACTGGCTCGCTGGGAAAATCTGTGGCTTGATGCGGCCGTCGGAATCCTTCTCAAGGGCGGTGGCATAGGCGTGCGCGAAGAAGAAGCTTGGGTCGTTGACCGTCGGCAGGCTGATCTTCATCGTGTAGGTCTTGCCTTGCGCCAATGCAGCGCCGAACCCCAGCGCCAACGAGAGAAGAAGCGCGCAGCCTCCGGCCCCTACCCGCGCAGCAAAGCGCATGCCTATACGGTTCACGGTTTCCTCCCCGGCTAGCCTGAATTGCTGGTTCTTTTAGCATTGCGCAGAAAAAAGCGATAGGCTGTCGATGAACTGAATCTATCGGGATCCCACAGAAGACGGCAGAGGGCCTATGCGGGGATTGAGCCGATGGCTGCGATTATGGGTTAGGCGAGAGGTTTAGCATCGATGTTGAGGAACTCACGCTGGCTCGGTCAGAGCGCCGCGATCCAGTCGTTGAACCTGAAATTCTTGGCGTTGCGGCAGGCTAGATCCGCCAGCCGCGCATTGGCTTTGATGGTGGTGGGCTCGCGGCTCGGCTGCGGCCGACCGACTCATTGCCCTGCTCAACGCGGCGCTGCACGGTCTGATACTGCGGGCGACACGGTCTGATGATGATGCAATCGGCCTCCGATCGCTACAAAAAAAACGGCTTCTCATATAACAAACAAATAAAAGGAGGATATCTTGGTTGACCGCAACGCCGGTCTATTAGACGGCAACCGATTTAAGCTTGGCGTGTTCGGCGCCAACTGCTCCGGTGGTTTGTCGCTGTTAAAGGAGCGCTGGCACGCCGAATGGCAAGACAATGTCGCTGTGGCAAAATTGGCCGATGAGGCCGGTATCGAATGTCTGGTTCCCCTGCAGCGCTGGAAGGGCTATGGCGGCACGAGCAACGTTAACGCGAATTGTCTGGACAGCATTACCTGGGCGTGTGGCCTCTTAAGCCACACGCGTTATCTTTCCATCTTTGCAACAGTGCACGCGACGCTGCTACATCCAGTTTTCGCCGCGAAGCAGATGGCGACCGCTGATCTTATTGGCAGCGGGCGCTTTGGCGTCAATCTTGTTCCCGGCTCCAATGCCGCCGAATTCAGAATGTTTGGACAGGAGATCGATGAACATGCCGATCGCTACGTCATGGCGCAGGAGTGGTGGGACGTTGTCCGCCGTATTTGGTCTGGCGAAGAGGAGTTCAATTTTGAGGGCCGCTATTTCAATCTAAAAAGCGTTATTGGCCGCCCTACCCCATTCGGCGGTCGGAGACCGCCGATGATGAATGCGGGCGCTTCACCGGTAGGGCGCGATTTTGCAATCCGCAACTCCGATATGCATTACGACTGGTGTCGCAATCCCGACGATAGCCGGCAACGCATTCAGGACAGCAAGACGCGAGCGCTGCCGCGCAAGCTCCAAGTGTGGTCGCCGATCAGCGTCGTGTGTCGGTCGACGCAGGCGGAGGTCAACGCGTATCTTAGCGATTGCGTCGAAAGCGCCGACTGGGACGCCATCGATCGGCGCAATGCCAGCCGATTGGCGTCGCGCGGTTCGAAATCGCAATCGCCGGAATCAGTCGCTGAGATTCGACGGCACGATCAAGCGCGCGCCATCATTGCGCGTGATCACTATGCGGTTTTCGGTACGCCTGACCACGTCGTCAACGAACTCGCCCGTTTGAGTGAGGCGGGCTTCGATGGTGTCTCCATCATTTTCGTGGACTATCTCCAAGAACTGCCCTTTTTCATTCAAGAAGTGATTCCGCGCCTGGAGCATCTAGGACTGCGACGGCCAGTCGCGTCGGTCCGGCTGGCGTCTTAGAGCGGCGAAATAGAGGGTTCGCAGAACCAGCGACCGGAACGTCAAGGCAGTGCAGAAGGAATGGGCAATGCAAGTGCAGAACGCGATCAGCATCGTTGATCTTGAGCGGCTTGCGCAGCGGCGGCTGCCGCGCATCCTATTCGAGTGCATTGAGGGCGGCGTCGAAGATGAGGTAGGCGTTGTGCGCAATGCGAACGCATACCACCGGCATCAGCTGCTTCCGCGTCACCTCGTCGATGTCAGTAAGCGGGAACAGTCGACGGTGATTTTCGGCCGTAGGTACGCGAGCCCTTTCGGCATAGCGCCGACAGGGATCGCCGAGCTGTTCCGACGCGGGGCTGATCTGATGCTGGCGAAGGCGGCAGCGGATGCAAACGTGCCGAGCATCATGTCGGGATCGAGCATGACCTCTCCGGAAACCATTTCGAAAGCAGTGCCAAACAATCCCTGGTACCAGCTTTACGCCGCACGCGATCCGAACATTACCGACGATTTCATTCGCCGCGCCAAAGACTGCGGCTTCCAGACACTGGTGCTGACGGTTGACAATCCGGTATTCCCCAAGCTGGAACGGGATAAGCGCAATGGATTCTCTGTTCCGTTTCGCCTCAGCTTGCCGATCCTACTCGATGGGCTGCGCCATCCGGGGTGGACCTTCGAGTACCTGCGCAACGGCGGCGTGCCGATGATGCATACATGGAAACCCTATGCCCCGGCCGGTGCGACCGCAGCCGAGGTGTTGGCCTTTAGGCGCAGTGAGAATCCCTCGGTTCAGACTTGGCGCGACCTCGATCGGATCCGTCGGCTCTGGGTCGGCAATCTCGTTGTCAAAGGCTTGACGCGAGCCGCCGACGCGGTGCGCGCCGCCAACGCCGGTGTGGACGGCGTCATCGTGTCCAATCACGGCGGCAAAACCCTCGATCGGGCGCCAGCGACAGTCGGTGCGCTGGTCGCCGTAGCCGCGGCGGTGGGCGACAGAACGACCGTTATGCTGGATAGCGGCGTCCGCCGCGGCTCGGATATAGTCATCGGCCTGTGCCTCGGTGCGAAGTTCGTCTTCGTTGGCCGCGCTACGCTCTACGGTGTTGCTGCAGGAGGCGAAATGGGAGCCAAGCGGGCGCTCGATATTCTGCGCGAAGAGCTCGACATGACGCTGGCTTTGATCGGCTGCCCCAACATCGCTGAGCTTGGTCCCGACTTTCTCTACGCCAACCAGAAGCCACAGGGCGATTCAAATATTCCCGGTGACTGTTGAAATGGGAAAGCAGGTGCCATTGTGTCATAGGCTCCTGCCCACCTGTAGACCGCCGGTAAGCGCAAATGGAAGCTGCGTGATGGCACCGTAACGGTCATATATCGTCCGATGTCACGGCAGCTTTGCCGAAAGCCCGCTCACTCCTTCCGATAAGTCCCCTTTCCCGGAAGTAATCACCACCGCGCGGGTCCGTGCGCATCCATATTGGTGCTAGCGGCGAGGCAAAGAGGGAGAGGCGATGCCGACAACTTCATTTGAATGAGCGCACCTGCCCAATCCAAGCCATTGGACCGGCGTTCGAGCCGCCGCGATCCCAAACCGTTCTCTTTGGTCGTGGGCTGAATCAGAATTCGCAAAATCCAAAATCAGGCGAACTCATCGGCAAAGACTTCGGGAAGATCGCGGCTCTATTCCGCGACGTGAGCCAGCTTCAACAAACAGCGTTTAGCCATCGCATCGGGGTCTCGGATGACGTTCGCTACCTGACAATCGGTCAGGTGAAGCGGCGTTACGGCGGCGTGAGTGACATGTGGGTATGGCGCTATATGCGACAGCACGGCTTTCCAAAGCCCGTGCAATTCGGTGGGCCGACGTCGGCACGCCACTGGCTCGTCGCCGACCTTGAACGGTGGGAACGCGAGCGGAGTAAGGGCCTTTAGCAAGGCGGCGGGATTGCTCCTTCGTAAAACGCTCGGCGATATCGAGTCACCCGGGCCCCGGGGTCTGTCGGAGAGCTACGGGGTGGCTCCGATGAGGGGGGCCAATCGCGGAAACGTCATAGGGGACTGTGATGAAGGCTCTTTCCAAAAATTAGAAAAAGAAAATTGCAAAAGAAATCCGAAAAAATTCGCAAAAGGAAACGCCTGGTCGAGATCCGCCGGAATCATTTGTCATCAACGACAATTGCCGATGTCCGCTCCGGAGGGAAAAAGACCTCGACCTCGCCGGCGTCGTTATATTGGCCGGCAAGGCCGCGAGCCACGATGCTGACGTCGCCGATCTGGACGGTGCATTCGGTGGACTCGCCGAGGAAGGCGAGTTGCATCACACGTCCGCGAAATCGATTGACTGCCGCGTCGCCCGTACCGGCACCGATCGCTTTCAAGATGACGTGCTCCGGGCGGATCAATGCCGCCCCAGGTGCGCGGTCCCCTGTCGGGACAGGCGCCTTGCAGAGAACAGGTCCCAGCACAGTCGCAATCTGTATGGCCTGCTCATCGCGATTAAGAAGCGTTCCAGGGAGAAGATTGCTGCGTCCGACAAACGTCGCCACGAACGCGTTGCACGGCTGATCATAAATCTGGCGCGGCGCGCCGATCTGCACGATCGCACCGTCGTACATGATAGCGATACGATCGGACAGCGCCAACGCTTCGGACTGGTCATGGGTGACGTAGATTGCGGTCACGCCGACGTCCTTTTGCAGCCGGCGCAGCTCGCTGCGCATCTGCTCGCGCAACAGGGCGTCGAGGTTGCTCAAGGGCTCGTCGAGCAGGAGCAGGCGCGGCTCGCCCACGAGGGCCCGCGCCAGCGCCAACCGCTGCTGCTGGCCACCGCTCAACTGCGCTGCCGAGCGACCGGCCAGCGCCGCAAGCCCCATAGTTTCGAGTGTCCGCATCACGCGCTTTTGGATTTCAGCGTTGCTCCAGCGCTTGTCGCGCGCCATGCGCAAGGGAAACGCGGCGTTGTCGAACACACTCATGTGCGGCCAAACCGCGTAGGACTGGAACACCATGCCGAGCCGGCGCTGATTGGCCGGTACGAAGACGCCTTTGTCGAAATCGAAGATGACTCGGTTATCGAGGGTCACGCGGCCGCGGCTGGGCTCCTCGAGACCGGCCACCGACCGCAAGGTCGTGCTTTTGCCACAGCCGGATGGTCCGAGCAGCGTATAGAACTCACCGGCCGCTACATCGAAGGCAATGTCGCGGATGCCGCCGCTGTCCGCCGCAGCGTAGAGCTTGGTGAGATTTTCCACCTGCAGCACGTTCGCACTCCGACCGCTCAGCCGAGCGGCAGCTGATATCGGCGCGTCAGCACCAGAAAGGCAACGCTGAAGACCGTCATGATCGCAGTCCACACGCAACCGAGCGCAGCCAGTTCGCCGATTTGTCCGTTGTTCCAGAAGTCGAACAGCGTCACGGCGACGATTTGCGAATCCGGCCCCACCAACAGCAGCATGAGCGAAACGGCGCGGACCGCGATCAAGAACACGAAGAGCCAGCACGAAATCATCGCGGGAACGAGCAGCGGCAGAACGATCTGAAAGAATGCCGTCCCCTGTCGCGCACCGGCGATTGCGGCGGCCTCCTCGAGCTCGGGATGGATTTGAATGACACCGAGCTGCGCGTAGCGCAAGCCGTACGGCATGTAAGCAACAGTTGACGCGATGATGAGCGAAAGCACGGTGCCGTAAATATGTGTGCCGCCATGCACGAAGATCTGCAGAAAGGCGAGGCCGAGCACGATGGCAGGAAATACGAGCGGCAGCGCCGCCAGCGTATCCAGCACGCCACTGCCGCGCATGCGCCGCGCAACGCACCATCCAGCAATCACGGAGAGCGCCGTGACCAGCGTCGCTGCTGCCGCCCCCAGCACGAGCGTGTTGACGATTGAGCTCTGAAACGACTGCGAGTGCAGTACTTGCACGAAGTTGGCAACCCCGAGCTTGGGCAGAGCCGCGACGCTGAACGGCTGATAATATGGCAACAGCGCTGCCCACAGGATCGTTGCTAACGGGACGACGATGACGACGAGCGGTATCGCCACAATCAGCGCGCCCGCAGCGTAGCGCCAGCGCCCGAGACGGACGACGCGCGGACGGAAACCCTTGCCGGTCACGGTTTGATAGCGATAGGTCTGCGCCGCCACGCGATTATAGATGTGCAGCAGAATCGCCATGATGATGAGCAGCAGCACGCCGAAGGCGGAAGCGCTGCCGTTGTCGGGCGGAATGCTGAGTGTCAGCGTTTGGTAGATCGTGCTGGTCAAAACGCGCTTTGAGCCCGGCAACCCCACCAGCGCCGGCACTTCGAATGCCTCGGACGCTTTGATGAAGGCCAGCAAGCCGAACGCTAACAGGGCAGGGCGCACCATGCCTATCGTGATGTGCCGCAGTGTCGAAAACAAACCGGCGCCACAGATGCTGGCAGCCTCCTCAAACGAGGCGTCGCTATTGCGGAACACAGGCGATAACAGCAGGAATGCCAGCGGTGACCAGAGCATTCCCTCGACGAACATCATACCGCTAAGCGAATAGACATCTATATAAGGACCAGTGCCGCCGAATAGCTGCCCAAGGATGGCATTGACGGGTCCAGCCTTGCTCAGCAACAGCAGCCAAGCCACGATATAGAGGACATAAGGAACGCCGAGCGATATGATCGCCGCGACGTAGAGGATCTGCCGAAAGCTCGCGTCGGTTCGCTCCGCCAGCCATGCTTGCGCTGCGCCAACGCTCAGCGCGACCAACGCTGCGCCTAGTGGATAGAGCGCGCTGTTGATGAGCGTTCTCGTCAGGGCACGGTCACTGAAAATCCCCGTGAAATTGGCAAACGTGAGCGCACCGAAAGCGCCGTCAGCATCAAGCTGATGCAGGCTTGAATAGATGAGGAAGACGAACGGAGGAATGATTCCGGCGGACAGAAGTCCAATCAGCACAACAACTTTCAGGGGATAACGGCGCAGCGCCACGACGCGGTCAGCGCCTGAGCCAGAACCCGTGTCCACCCTTCTGTCGGTGCTCGCAATCGCCACGACACGCAGCCGATCAAGTCATGTCCCCGGTCCCTGTCACTTGGCGAACAGCTCGTCGTAAATCTGGCGCGAACGCGGCAGATCCGCATTCATCTTTGCGGGCGAAATGAAATTTTCATGCAGGCCGATGTTGTGCGGCACGATCTTATTAAGGTCAGGCGAAGCGGGGACATCTGGACGTGCCGGAAAGTAGTCGGCCTTCTGCAACTTTCCCTGTCCGTCCTTCGACAACAGATAATCGATGAAGAGCATTGCCGCATAGGGGTGTGGCGGTGACTTCGGCAACATCACCGAGCTGACTACGGTAATGACCGGGTCGAGCGGGAGAGATGCAACGGGAGCTCCCTTTCGCGCACTGATGATCGGATGATGCAGGAAGGCATCGAGGCACATTGCATACTCTCCGGCCATGACGCGATCGACGATGACGCGATTGGCAGAGGGGACCGTTGCGATATTCAGCGTCGCCAATTTCTGCAGATAGGCGTACGCCTTGTCTTCGCCCATGAAATTGCGCACGCCGGTGATGAACAGCAGATTGCCCATGGTGGTGCCGGACCAGACCATCTTGCCCTTCCACTTCGCATCCAAGAAGTCCCGAAAGCTCTTCGGCAGGTCGGCGGGCTTGACCAGGTTGGTGTTGTAGCAGGCGCCCAGATAGCTGACGCGGGTGGGCGCCCAATAGTTTTGTGGATCGCGAAGATTTTCCGGGTAAGCAGCAACTTGCGGCGACCAGAACGGCTGGTCGATGTTGGCGGCGCGCATTGGCACTTCCAACCCGGTGCTTTCGACGACGTCGGCGACCATGTGGCCGGCGTGGGATTCCGCCATCAGCTTCTGAATTTGCTGCGGCGGGTCGTCGCGCACGTACTTAGCCTTGACGAATGGATATTTGGCCTCAAAGCCGTCAATGATCGGACGGAGTGCCTGGTCGACGATCATCGACGAATAGACCGTGACCTCGCCCTCCTTGCGGGCGCCATCAAGCAGGCGCTGTTCGCGGTCCGGACCGCGGTACATCGCAGGATTGTCAGTGGCTGCGGTCTGAGCTGCTGCCGAACTGGCACTCAGCGCGACGATGGCGCCAAAGATCAGCAAAAACGCCCCGCGCGGTGCGATGATCGTCATGCGGCTTCCTCCCTTTTGTATCGGCACGCCTTGCTGGCGGTCCACTATTGAAGTCAGAAGTCCCAGCTACTTTCTGTACGTCATTTCAGCGCAGGAACACCTCGTTGTGCTCGCCAAGGTCCGGCGCAGCGGTCTCCACCCGCGGCGGCGTCGCACTGAGCCGCACTGGATTGCCCACCACCGAGACTGTGCCACGACTGCGATGCGGGAGGGTCTTGCGCATATCGAGTGCGACGACCTGCGGATCGGCGAAGACCTCGTCGAGCGTGTTGAGCGGCCCGCTCGGCACATCATGCTCCCCGAGCAGCGTCAGCCATTCGGCACGCGGTCGCGACTGAAACGTTGCGGCGAGTTCGGCGAACAGCGCATCGTAGTTCTTGACCCGCTGTTCCCGGGACCGGAATCGATCATCCGCGGCCAGGGCCTCACGTTTCATCGCGACCAGCAGGCCGCGCCAGAATTTCTCCGGAGACGACAGGTGCACGGCGAACGGCAGGCCGTCGCCGGCAGTAAACGTGAAAACCTGTGCGCGCCGGCATCGGCTCTGTCGCGACGGCACGTTGCCGTCCTCGAAGAAGGTCGCAGCATTCTCGCCAAGAAACGACAGCGTTGCCTGCAGCAGCGACGTCTCGACCTTCTGACCGCGCCCCGTTGTGGTCCGCGCCATCAGCGCCGCCAGCACGCCGTACGCCGCAAACGCGCCCGCCAGATGATCCGAGAGCGATACGCCCATTGGCTGCGGCGCCTTGCGGTCGGTCAAAACGCTTAAAAGCCCCGAAACCGCTTGGCCGATAGTGTCATAGCCGGGCCGGTCGCGATACGGGCCCTCCGAGCCGAAGCCGGTGATCGAGCAATAAACGAGACGCGGATTGTCGGCCGCCAACGCCTCGTACCCGAGCCCGAAGCGTTCCATGGCGCCGGCGCGCATGTTTTCGATGATGACATCGGCGCCGAGCGCGAGCTTGCGCGCCGCCGCTCTGCCGGCCTCTGTCTTCAAGTCGAGCGTCACGCTCTTCTTGTTGCGGTTCATCGAACCGAAGGTGCCGTTGTAATCGGTCTTACCCCACATGCGGAACGGATCGCCGCCGTCGGGCGTCTCGACCTTGACGATCTCCGCACCAAGGTCTGACAACAGCATGCCCGCATAGGGCCCGCTGACGTAGCTTGCGAATTCAAAGATCTTGATGCCGTCAAGAGCGCCGGGTGACATGGCGGGGCGCCTACGTAATGGGTTTGAACTTCGGGAGCGTAACCTTATCCGTGATCGGCTGATAGGCGACTTCGACGCGCATGTCGCACTCGACCTTTTCGGGAGCAATGCCGATCACGTTACTGATCATGCGCGGCCCTTCGTCCAGCTCGATGACGGCGACCGTGTAGGGCACCTCGTCGGCAAAGCCGGGATGATAGACCCGGTGATAGACCACATAGCTGAAAACGCGTCCCTTGCCGCCGGTCGCGGTCCAGGTCGATTTCGCCGAGTTGCAGTGGGGGCACAGCAGTGACGGCGGAAACCAGAACTGTCCACAGTCATCGCAGCGCGGCATCATCAATTTCCGCTCGCGCAATCCGTCCCAATACGGTTTCGATTCATGAGACGGAATCGGTAGCGGCTTGTTGTACTCGGCCATATCTCACGCCCTTCCCAATATCAAAGTCGAATGACAGACTTGGTTGCCGCCATGACCGCTGATCAGTGCGATCTCGGCGTCGGGGACCTGCCGGTCTGCACCATAGATGCCCTGTAGCTGACGCGCGCCTTCCACGATCTGTAACATGCCTTCGACATGCGCTTCCGAAAGCTGACCGCCGGACGTGTTGGTGGGGAGCGCGCCATCAAGCCGCAAAGCGCCGGAACGCGCAAATTCGCCGCCTTCACCCTTCTTGCAGAAGCCGTAGTCTTCGAGCTGGGTGAGCACCATGTAGGTGAAGCAGTCGTAGATCTGTGCGGTGTCGACGTCCTTGGGACCGAGGCCCGCCATCCTGAAAGCGCGCGCGCCGCTTTCGACTGCGCCAGTCGACAGCATATGATCCTCCTGGATCCAGCCCTTGGTGTTGTTGTGGGAGGCGAAGCCTTTGATCAGGACCGGCTTCCGCTTGAGCGACTTGGCGCGTTCGGTCGAGGTCACCACCACTGCACCGGCGCCGTCGCTGTTGAGGCTGCAGTCGAACAACCCAAACGGGTCGACGACCAGCCGGGCCCTGAAATAGTCATCGATGGTCAGCGGTTTCTTCATCTGCGCCTCGGGATTGCGTAGCGCATGCTCGCGAAACGCCGTGGCGATCGCCGCGAAATCCTTCCGCGTTGTGCCGTATTCGAACATGTGGCGCCTGGCGCCGAAAGCGTGTTGCGACACCGCGCCAAAATGGCCGAACTCCGGGCCATGCTCCCGCGGTCGCTGCGCTGCAGGAATGAGATCGTTCTGCGCATGGCCGCGACCCTCGGAGTGAGTGCGCGTCCAGCTGTCACGGCCGTAGCCGCAGACGACCGTAGTTGCCAGACCGGCTTCCATCGCCATGACAGCGAGAATGATCGCGAGTATCTGGCTGGCGCCGCCGTTGTCGAGGCTGGTGCTGAAGTCGACATCTATGCCAAGCCTGGCGGCGACCAACTGGTGATGGGAGTAGACATCGTCGGGGCCACGCACCACCACGCCATCAACGTCCTTATTGGTCAGGCCGGCGTCGTCGAGCGCAGCCTTGATGGCCTCTTCCAGGAGCGCCAGCGAATTCAAGCCAACCTGGCCGAGGCGACTCTTGCCGGTGCCGACGATGGCATACTTGTCGCGAAGCGCATTCATTTCCGTGTCTCCGATCTGTTGTGGCCGGCGCGCAGCTGCAACCGTTCCAGGCGTGGCAAGACTTCATCACGCAAGATTGGCATTTCCTGCACATAGTTGACGAGAATCACGGCCATGCCGTCGAGGCCGGCTTCCGACAAACGCAGGAATTTCTGCGCGACCTCGTCATAGCTACCGATCACAGGGAATGTTGCGCCGCCAGCGATCACGCGTTCCTTCATCCGGCGCATGATCTCCGGCGACAACGATTGCGAGCCGCCGGCGGCGCGCTTGACGATGATCTGCTCGGCAGCCTCCCAGTCGCCTTTCTCGCGCACCAGATAGTGGTAGTACTCCTCGGTCTCCTTCGCGGTCCGGCGGCACAACAGGTGGCCGCTGGCGTAGAGGCCGCATTTGTCTGCGCCCGGGACCGCGCGCACCTGGGCGACATCGGAGGCGATGTTGCCGTCTTCCGTGATCACCATGAAGAGACAGTCAGTATAGTTCGCCGCAAAGGCGCGGCCGGCTGGTGATGAACCCGCACTCATCAGCAACGGACGCCCGTTGCCCCACGGCTTCGGCTTTCCCTCGACATTCCTGAGATTGAAATATTTACCGTCAAAATCGAACGGTGCCGTCTCAGCATAGATTTTGTTGAGAATAGTGACCCATTCGGCCGAATAGGCATACCGCTCGTCGTGCTCGCGTAGTGGGATGCCGAACATAGCGAACTCTTCGACGTTCCAGCCCGATACGATGTTGATGCCGAAGCGACCGCTACCGACATGATCGGCGGTCACGATGGATTTAGCGGCAAACACGGGATGCACAAGCGGGACGTGAATGGTCGCGAAGGCGACGATGTCGTCGGTGGCGGCAAGGAGTGCGGATGCCCACGACAAGGTCTCGAAGGCGGTGCCCTGGCGGTCGGTCTGGCCGCCGTAACCAAGCCATCGCGCGATCGGCAGCAGGAATTCGAGCCCAGCTTCATCGGCCAGCCGCGCGGCTTCGAGGTTTTCCTCCCATCCGGCCTGCCAGCGTTCCGGCGCGGTGGTCGCGAACGAGCCTGAGCAATTCATGCCGAACAGCCCCAACTTGAAGCGGTTCGAGTTCTGCATGCGTGTTGCGCGGGTCATAAGCGGCATCGAGCTTCACATTTATTGCAACGGCACACGCAGTCCCAAGCGCTCGAGCCGCGGCAAGACCTCGTCGCGAATGACCGGCATCTCCTGCACGTAGTTCACTGTGGCGATTGCCATGCCGTCTAGGCCCGCGTCGGCGAGGCGTTTGAACGTCGCGGCGACCTCGTCATAGCTGCCGATCACTGGGAACGTGCCGCCGCCGCTGATGAAACGTTCCATCATCGCGCGCAAACGCTCCTGCGGCAGCGAGCGGCCATCACCGGCGATGCGTTTTCGGATCACCGCTTCCGCCGCTTCCCAGTCGCCGTTCTCGTGAACGACGTAATGGTAATACTCCTTGGTTTCTTTCGGGGTCGCCCGGCACATCAAGTGGCCGCTGGCGAAGACGCCGATCCGAGGCGTACTTGCTCTCAGCGTGGCGATTTCCGCAGCAAGTCCGGTCTCATCGCCAATCACCATAAATAGGCAATCAGCATGGCGCCCGGCAAAGGCGCGGCCTTCGGGCGACGACCCGGCGCTCATCAATAGGGGCCGTGAGTCCCCCCACGGTTTGGGTTTGCCGCCAACGTTCTTCAGCTCAAAATATTTTCCGGAGAAATCGAACGGCTTGGCTTCCGACCAGACTTTCTTGACGATCGATACCCATTCTTCGGTGTATTGATAGCGGTAGTCATGATCGAGCAGCTGCGCGCCGAACATGGCGAATTCTTCGACATTCCAGCCGGACACGACATTGAGCCCAAATCGCCCGCGTCCGACGTGGTCCGCTGTCACGCAGGATTTGGCAGCAAACACCGGACTGAGCAGTGGTACATGGACCGTGGCGAAGGTAACGATCTCTTTGGTTGCTGCCAGCAGTGCCGATGCCCAGGACAACGTCTCAAAACTGGTGCCCTGGCGGTCCGTCACGCCGCCATAGCCTAGCCACCGCGCGATCGGCAAAAGGAACTCAAGACCCGCAGCGTCAGCGAGCCGCGCCGCCTCACGGGTCTCCTTCCAGCCGGCCTTCCAGCGCTCCGGCACTGCCGTAGGCACCGAACCAGAACAGTTCATGCCGAATAGCCCCAGCTTGAACCGGTTGCTATTCTGCATTCTGGTGCGGCGCGCGGGGGCGCGATCGATCGGACTCGTCATGTTGGCTTATTGTTTTTCGGCCTTATTTCGCCTCGCTGGCAACCTGCCTGACGATCGGTCCCCATAATTGTCGCTCGTTGCGTACAAATTTCTCGAGTTCCTGCGGCGTCATAGAGCGCGTGTAGTTGCCGAGATCCTGAAACTTTTTCAGAAGCTCCGGATCTGACAGTGCCTTCCGTAGATCGGCGTTGATCTTTTGCACGATCGGCGCGGGCGTGCCGTGCGGGGCCACGAGGATGGACCAGCCAGAGGAGGTGAAGCCAGGAACGGTTTCCTCGACCGTCGGCAAATCAGGATGGTTCGGCAGCCGTTTCGGTGCCGCGACCGCAAGCAGTTTGACTGCGCCCGAGGCAACGGCGCCAGCGACCGGCAGCAGCGTTTGGAACATTACCGGCACCCGGCCGCTGATCACGTCGCTCAAGGACGCCTCGGTCCCCGGATAGTGGATCATGTTGAGATTGGCGCCGCTACGCTGTTTGAACGCCTCCGCGGTCAAGTGCTGCAATCCGCCCACCGTGCCGGCAACGGCATTCAGGCCGCCCGGGGTCTTCTTGGATAGCGCAATCAGGTCGGCCAGTGATTTCACGGCGAGCCGTTTTGAGGCCAGGATTCCGTAAGGCTGTTCCGCAACGAAGCCGATCGGCACGAAGTTATTCACATCGAACGGCAGGTTGTGATGCAGCTCGGGCAGGGCGACGAACACCGAGCCGCCCGCGAGGAACAACGTGTAGCCATCGGGTACCGCCGCCGATGCCGCGCGTGCGGCATTCAGACCACCAGCTCCAGCCTGGTTGACGACGATGACCTCCTTGCCCCAAATCTTCGATAACTGCGCGTCAAGCAGTCGTGCCAGCGCATCGAGTGAACTACCCGCCGCCGTCTGCACAATGACGTGAACCGGCCGTACCGGGAAATCCTCGGCGTAGAGGTGAGACGAAGCGACGGCGAGCACCGTCGCGAGGCAAACACGCGACAACATGGATCGAAGCGCGCTCATAAGTGTTCCTCCCACACGTCGAACGTGAGTTGGCATCCAGGCCGATCCAGCAGTCCGGGGGCTCGGCGTCAGTGGAGTAACATCTTTGCGCCTTGAGAGCCTGACATCGCAGAACGCGATTGCAGCGCAATCCTTTTCGCGGCGTTCACTCCCCCTGCCGTCGCTTATCATTCACGACGCGCGATCCATTGTAGCGTTGCGTCAACGCTAGGCAAGCTGCGCACCGGTTACAACCCGGCAGCTAGCATTGCAGGAATTCGCCAACGACAGGACGGGCCGGACCATTGCTCCTCCTGCTGACCATTTGGCCGCGGCAACAACTTTGGTTCCTCCCTAACGAGGTGTATGCGGAACAACGCAGCACTGATCCCGAAGCGAATAATTTCGATATCGCCGAGGGCGGGTTTGATCGGGAAGCCGCCGAACGCAAAAAAGCAAAAACGCCGGTTGATGCGTGAGCCTTGTGTTAGAAGCGCTGAACTGGCTAGCCCGTCAACCGGCCGAGAATTTAATTGGCACCGCGCATGGCTGACACGAGATCAGCCTTCTTTCTCCTGTGAAACCGCTTCGATGTGCTCTGCGCGCCGTTTGAATAATTCAGGATCGGTATAGCCCATCAGATCGGGTTTACCCTTCCCAACCATGACATTGAGATAGACCATTTCCACGCTGTTGTTTTGATAACCATGGATGACGCCTGCCGGACACGATACGCAGTCCCAGGGACCTAAAACAGTTTCAAGATGTCGGTCTGTCTCGTCCTCGACGAAAACCGTCAAGTGTCCCCTTAATACGAAAAATACTTCTTCAACCTCGTGCGTGTGAGCAGCATTTCCCTGGCCTGGCGGAACAGCCATGATCGAAAGGGTGAAATTCCCGGCAGGGATAAAATTGTCGTCGGGCTTGCCGCTGGTATTACCGATGAAACGATGTTGTGCCCGCCGCCAGCCATCGATTGCGGCGTCGGCGAAGGCGTTCCAGTCCGGTTTACGCTCGCCAAACCGGGCGACATATTTCTTTAAGATGGTCTCCAACGGCATGTCGACGACGGCGGGATCCAACTTATCACGGGTTTTCGTTTGGCTCATGATACCCCTCCTGAGCTGCGCAGCACACCTCGTTGCACGATCCTGACGATCTGCTCCGGGAGGATCGGAGTACTATTTAATTCGGCGCCGAACGGCGCGAGTGCATCGCAAACCGCATTGGCGATTGCCACCGGCGGCGCGATGGCGCCGCCTTCGCCGAGCCCCTTGACGCCAAGCGGGTTGAGCGATGTCGGCGATTGCAGGTGAACGAGCGCAATGTCGGGCACATCGCTTGCGGTCGGTGCCAGATAATCCATGAGCGAGCCGGTCAGCAGCTGCCCTTCGTTGTCGTAGACAAAACCTTCCAACATCCCGCCGCCGACGCCCTGCACGG
Source organism: uncultured Alphaproteobacteria bacterium (assembly GCA_963729965.1). Classification (GTDB taxonomy): domain Bacteria; phylum Pseudomonadota; class Alphaproteobacteria; order Rhizobiales; family Xanthobacteraceae; genus BOG-931. The sequence goes on along the minus strand of CAVSPX010000001.1, from coordinate 540,183 downwards.
TGCCGCCAATGATTTGACCCTCCACCAGCATAGGATTGATGACGACGCCACAATCGTGGGCCACTGCATAGCGATCCAACTTCACAGCTCCGGTGCCGACATCGACATCGACGATTACGGCGTGCACGGCGTAAGACCATGTGACTGTGGGCGGCTCCCAATAGTAGGTCTCCTCGAGCCCAGCCTCGATTCCCACTGGCCGGCGATGATCCCAGCCCGGAGCCGCCGCACCCAGCGTCACCTCCATATTGGGAACACCGATTACTCCGACCTTGCCACGACGCAACTCCAGATCCTGCGACCCGCATTCCATCATGTTGGCCGCGATGGAAAAGGTCTTTTCGCGCAGCCGCTCGCTGGCGTGGTGGATCGCCGCCGATAACGTCACTGTGCTGCGGCTTGCGACGGTACCAAACCCGATCGGGATGGCCGCAGTATCCGCGAGCGTGATGACGATATCGTCAGGATCAACCTGCCAAGTGTCGGCCATGATCTGAGCGAAAATCGTCTCCATGCCCTGCCCTTGCGGGCAGGAGCCGCCGGCAAGATAGATCTTGCCGGAAGGCTCAATGCGGACGCGCGCTCCCTCGAATGGTCCGGCGCCAGTTCCTTCTGTGTAGCAACCAAGCCCGATGCCAAGGTAACGGCCCTGCTCGCGCGCAGCCTTTTGACGTTGTCGAAAAGCATCAAGGCCGCCGACGGCGACCAAGGCCTTTTCGAGCGCCGCCGGATAGTCGCCGCTGTCGTAAACGATCGGCTCGCCGTCGCGGTAAACGATACCGAGATCATAAGGCATTTCGTCAGCACGAATCATATTGCGGCGCCTCACCTCGGCGGACTCCATCCCGAGTGCGGCAGCGATGAGATCCATGACCCGTTCCGTTGCCAGCGCCGCTTCCGGCCGCCCGGCGCCGCGATAGGGCGCATTCGGCACCTTATTAGTGGTCACCACCTTGGCCTCGGCGAGGAAGTTCTCTATTCGATAAGGCCCTGCGAGGTGCGCAATGGTGTTGTACATGACACCACTACCGATCGGATTAAATGCTCCGATATCGGTCACGAACCTGTCCTGGAAAGCGAGCACACGACCGTCGTCGTCGAAACCTACCACAACGTCATGGATTTGATCGCGCGAATGGCACGAACACATCAGATGCTCGTGGCGATCCTCGATCCATTTAACCGGGCGCCCGATCTGGCGCGCCACAAAGGGAATGAGGAGATCCTCCGGATAGACGTGACCTTTGATGCCGAACCCACCGCCGACGTCCGGCGCGATGCAGCGCACGCGCGCTTCCGGCATGTTAAGCGTCGCCGCCACTTCGCGACGTACCCAATGCACGACCTGGGTCGATGACCAGATTGTGAGCGATTGGGTCCGCTCATCGTATTCGCTGACGACCCCGCGGCATTCGATGGGCAACGCCGCATAGCGATGATGATAGAACCGGCGCTCCAAACGACGCGGCGCATCACGGAGCGCACTTTCACAATCACCTTTCGCTGCCGAAAGTTGTGCAATCAGGTTCGTTTTGAACTGTTCGTGCACGATCGGAGAGGCAGCCTTGAGGGCTTCCTCCGGATCTACCACTGCAGGCAACGTCTCGAAGTCTGCTTCAACGAGCGCCGCTGCATCTTCGGCGGCATAGCGGCTCTCCGCAACAATGATGGCGAAGGCCTCGCCCACGTGGCGGACCTTGTCACCGGCAAGCAGGGCTTGCTGCGGGCTCAGGATGCTATGCTTGACCGCATTGCGCCACTTTTTTGGCAGCGAGACCTGATGATCGGGCACTGTCGGTAGGAGCCGCGCCAGTTCAAGCCCGCTCAGCGCGTAAACCACTCCTGGCGCGGCAACGGCTCGCCTGAGATCAACCGAACGGATACGGGCGTGAGCAACAGGGCTACGGACAAAGGCCGCGTGCACCATGCGCGGCAGTTCGAGATCGCCGACATACTGACCCTGGCCGAGCAACAGACGCCGGTCCTCGCGCCGCAACATAGCAGCACCGTTAAACGGCCTTTTGATAGATGTATCGGCCGAATCGTTCACACCGATGCCTCTCCAGGATTTTTATTCATCGCTTTTGCCGCCGCCGCGATCGAGCGGACGATGTCACGATAACCGGTGCAGCGGCATAGCACTGCGGAGATGGCCTCGCGTATCTCCGGCTCGGTCGGTTGCGGATTCAGGCGTAAAAATTCCAGCGCTACCATCAGCATACCGGGCGTACAGAAGCCGCATTGCAGCCCGTGGTGCTCGTGGAACGCCTGCTGGAGCGGATGGAATTCGCCGTTCTCGGCAAGCCCTTCAATCGTCAGCAGATCGGCACCATCGGCCTGTATCGCCAGCATAATGCAGGAACGCACCGCTTCGCCGTTGAACTGGATGGTACAGGCGCCGCACACACCGTGTTCGCAGCCAATATGCGTACCGGTCAGTCCGAGATTCTCGCGCAAAAAATCCGCCAGCAGCTTGCGCGGCTCACATCGTGCTTCGCGGCGCGAGCCGTTGACGGTGAGTCCCACGGAGACCAGTTCCGACATGACCTTCGCCTCAATGCATTGAGCATGCGCGCCGAAGCGCGCGGCCCGTCAGAATTCCGATGAGATGACGGCGATAGTCCGCCGTGGCATGCAGATCTGTTTGCGGCGATACCTGAGCTGCCGCCTCCGCAGCTGCCGCATCAATCGCTTCGTCCTCAAGCGCGCTGCCCTCAAGAACGGCTTCAGCGGCGGTCAGCCGAATTGACACCGGCCCGACGCCCGCTGTCGCGAGTCGCGCTTTTTTACATTGTCGGTCAGCGCGTTCGAGAATGACCGAGACAGCCGCGATGGCGAAATCGCCGCGCCGGCGCGCATATTCCTCCACCGCAAACCCGGCGCGTGCTGAAGGCGTCGGCAGTCGGACTTCGCTGAGGATCTCGTCTGCGGCAAGATTCGTGGTCATAATCCCTTCGACTAGCTCGGCCGCCTTAATGACCCGCGTGCCATTGGGCCCCTGCGCGACGACCTCGCCTTCAAGTACCTGCAACAGCATCGGCAGCTCGGCCGCGGGATCGGCGAGCGCGAGCGAACCGCCGATAGTGCCGCGCGAGCGGATCGGCAGGTGAGCAACGAGCCTGATCGCTTCGGTGAGAACCGGCAGCCGTTCGGCGACAATGGGCGAAAACTCAACGGCACGGTGTCGCGTCATGGCGCCGATGCGCAGACCCCCATCATCAGCGCGAATATAATCAAAGTTGGGGATGCGGTTGAGATCGATGAGCGCCGCCGGCGTAACGAGCCGGAAGTTCATCATCGGCAGCAAGCTCTGACCGCCAGCAAGCAGCCGAGCTTCGCCCTTGTAATCATGTAGCAACGCAACCGCCGCCTCAAGCGTCGTGGGAGCGTGATAGTCGAATTTCGCGGGCTTCACAGCAACTGCCATCCGCCGTCGTACTTGGCGCCTTAAGCTTCACGATGATAAAGGAGGTTGGAGCGCCACCGCAAGCGATAGTCGAAGCGTGTCGGCGCGTGCACTGTCCCGCAGTGCATCCTGGCAATCTGAAAGACGAATAGCACGGTAATAGCTTGATGGAGAAAGCACCGCCACGATTTGTCGGTCAATCAGTCCCTAGGCGCGAGGATCGTCGTCTGCTTCTCGGCGGAAGTCGCTTTATTGCTGATATTCGGCTCCCCGGTATGCTCCATGTCGCATTCGTACGCAGCGACATGGCGCACGCCCGCATCCGAGCGATCCGGACCACAGAGGCGTTTTCATCGCCTGGTGTCGTTGCCATTTTCACTGCCGACGATATCGCACCCGATCTGTTTCCCATCCCGGGTATGCAGAACCGGCCGCCGAAGACTTGGCGAGACGCGGTGCAGCACGAACTCAACATCCCCGATCAGCCGATCCTCGCGCGCGACAAGGCCTGTCATGTTGGTGAGCCAATCGCCGCTGTGGTCGCCGAAGACCGCTATAGCGCCGAAGATGCCGTCGCACTCGTCGACATCGAATGGGAGCCGTTACCTCCAGTTGTGGGCATCGACGAAGCTCTCGACCAGTCTTCGCCGCCTGTCCATGATGCGCTCACGAGCAATGTCATTGCGCGGGTCGGCATGCGCAAAGGCGACGTCGCCGCCGTATTTGCATCCGGGGCACGGACTCTTCGTCACCGCTTCGACAATCACCGCTATTCGGCGATGCCAATAGAATGCCGTGGCGTCGTCGCTCAGTATGATGCCGGCAGCGACGCCATGACGGTTTGGTCAGCAACTCAGGTCGTGCACTGGGTGCGACGCGAGGTTGCGTCACGACTGGGTCTGCCGGAGTCGCGGGTACGCTGCATTGCGCCCGATGTCGGCGGCGGATTTGGCGTCAAGGGGCACGTCTATCCTGAAGATGTGCTCATTCCTTTCATCGCACGGCGCCTCAATCGGCCTGTGCAGTGGATTGAGGACCGTCATGAGCACATTATCAACTCCGCTCATGCTCGAGATGATCGCCATGAAGCGGAGATCGCTTTCGACGCGCAGGGCCACATCCTGGCGGTCCGCGATCGCGTGCACAAGGATTCGGGCGCCTACATGCCTGTCGGCATTGGCACGCCGGTCAATACCGCAGTGCATCTGCTTGGGCCGTATCACATCCCGAATTACGAGTCTTCGATCACAATTGTGAGTACCAACAAGACCCCGAACGCGCCCTATCGCGGCGCGGGGCGGCCGGAAGCGGCGTTCGTGATTGAGCGTCTCATCGACCTCGTTGCACGAGCAGTTGGTCTAGACCCGGTGGAAGTGCGCCTGCGCAACATGATCCCACCACAAAATATCCCCTACGCAACTGGCTTGTGGTACCGCGACGGCGCGCCAATCGTCTATGACAGCGGTGACTATCCGGCGGCGTTGCGACAAGCTATCGATGCGCTCGGCGGACTCGCCGCGATACGACAACAGCAACGCGAAGCTTGGAGCCAAGGCCGCTTTCTCGGATTAGGCGTTGGCTGCTATGTCGAAGGGACCGGTGCCGGGCCATTCGAAGGTGCAACACTGCGCATCGACCCATCGGGGGCGATCTACGTAGCGACGGGGGCCTGCGCGCAGGGGCAAGGGCATGAAACGGTGTTTGCTCAGATCGCGGCCGACGCGTGGGGGGTTACGCCGGATCAAGTCACAGTCGTAACCAACGACACCGGCGCGATCGCCACGGGTTACGGCACCATCGCAAGCCGCAGCACAGTCAATTCCTCATCGGCCATCGTACTGGCAAGCGAGGAGTTGCAAAAGAAAGTCAAAGCCATCGCCGGCCATGCTCTCGAATGCGCGACCGAAGACCTGGAATTTAGCGGCGGCAGGGTGGCAGTCCGCGGTATTCCCGCCATGAGCATGACGCTCAAGGAAGTGGCGCAGGCGGCGCGGCCGGGCTGGGATCACGGACGCCCGCCCAATATGGCGCCCGGCTTGGAAACGACAGCCTATTTCGAGCCGCCGACTGTCACATGGTCATATGCCGTGCACGCGGCAATCGTCGAAGTCGAACAATCCACGGGCCTGCCGTTGATCCGAAACTACGCGGTTGTCCACGATGCCGGCGTCCTGGTCAATCCCGAGCTCGCCGAGGGCCAAGTCTTAGGCGGCGTGGTTCAGGGGCTCGGCGGCGCCCTGCTGGAGGAGATCGTCTTCGACGAACAAGCGCAGCTCCTCACCGGATCGCTGGCGGACTATCTGATCCCTACCGCGTCGGATGTTCCTCCGATCGAAATCTTGCACCGGGAATCGCCGTCGCCCTTGAATCCGCTCGGGGTCAAAGGCTTGGGCGAGGGCGGGGCGATTGCCCCTCCTGTGGTCGTGGCCAACGCCGTGTGCGATGCGCTGCGGCCGATCGGCTTTGAGATCTTCGCAACGCCGATAAGGCCGGCAGAGCTGGTCGAAGCCATGGTGCGCGCTGGGGGCAGTGGACCGACGAGTCCAATGATGCATGATGAAGGTCGAGCTAAACGGGGCTAGACAGACGCAATGGTGCAGGACGCAAAAAGCGTTGCGGGCCGAGAGCGTACGGCCTTCATCGAACTGTCCGGCACTTCGAAAACGTTCAGCACCCGCGATCGTAAGTCGACACTCGCTGTCGATGGGGTCGACCTTCAGATCGGTACCAGCGAATTCGTCTCGCTGTTGGGGCCCAGCGGATGTGGCAAAAGCACGCTGCTGTCGATGATTGCAGGTTTGATCCAGCCCACAGCTGGGGAAGTCCGCATCGACGGAAAGCCAATCATCGCCCCCTACACCAACGCAGGAATCGTGTTCCAGAGTGATCTGCTTTTGGATTGGCGCACGGTGATCGGCAATGTGCTTATCCAGTTTGAAATGCGAGGCCTCAAGACTGAGCCTCATCGGGAGCGGGCTCGGGCCCTCGTCAGGTCGGTGGGCCTCGGCGACTTTGAACAAAAATATCCTTGGGAGCTTTCGGGCGGGATGCGCCAGCGGGTGGCTATTTGCCGGGCGCTGATCCACGACCCTCCCCTTCTGCTCATGGATGAGCCGTTCGGCGCGCTCGATGCCCTCACCCGCGCACAGCTGCAGATCGATCTACAATCGATCTGGCAAGCCACCCGAAAGACTGTCGTTTTCGTCACCCATAGCATCGAAGAGGCAGTCTTTCTTTCGGACCGCGTCATCGTCATGACACCGCGGCCTGGCCGCATCCGCGACATTATTAACATCGACCTGCCGCGACCGCGCGACCTCGATGTGCGCGAGCGGCCGGCCTTTACAGAGGTGCTTCATCGAGTCAATCATCTGTTCCAGGACATGGGGGTCATTCGAGCCTAGGCCATGCACAGTCGCATCCACCCTTTATTGTGGACGATCGGCTCATTCGCGATCGTGTTTGCCATTTGGCAGGCGGTGGTCTGGCTCTTCGCTATGCCGCAGTATCTGTTGCCGGGGCCCGCACCGGTATTTGTGTCTCTGGCCAAAAACTCAGCGGCGATACTGGCCCAGACCTGGTGGACTGCGGCGACGATTTTAGCCGGCTTCATTCTTGCGGCCGCTTTCGCCATTCCGCTCGCCATGGTCATCGTCATCTCGCCGTTGCTCGAACGGCTCGTCTACCCGCCGATGGTCGCAACCCAGAGTATTCCGAAAATCGCATTGGCACCGCTGTTTATCGTCTGGTTCGGGTTCGGCGTGATACCGAAGGTTGCGGTCGCGTTCCTGATCGCTTTCTTTCCGATCGTGATTGATACGATCGTCGGATTGCGCAGTATCGACCCGGCGATGCTGCAATTGGCCCGCTCGATGGGCGCCCCGCCACACCGCATATTCCGCAAGATCCGCTTGCCGCATGCGCTACCGGCCATCTTCGGCGGACTCAAAGTTGCATCGTCGCTGGCCGTCGTCGGCGCGTTGACGGGCGAGTTTGTCGGCTCGGACAAAGGCCTTGGCTACATGCTCGTCCAGGCCTCGGGCAACCTTAATACGGCATTGCTGTTTGCCACGCTGGTGGTGCTGTCCGCACTGGCCATGGCATTCTTCTATCTCATCGAGATGCTGGAGCGGATCGCCATTCCATGGCACGCTTCGCAGCGAGAGCACCCGCGTTGAGCCAACGAAAGAAGGAGCTGGACGATGATGGATAGGCTCATAAGGAGTTATTTATACCTTGGCGCCGTGATCCTGGCCGGACTCACACTGTCCTCGGCCCTCCCGGCGTCAGCCGCCGACAAAGCGACGCTCCGGCTCGATTGGGTCAACAGCGGGTACCACGCGATCTGGTACTACGGACTGGACAAGGGCATCTTCCAAAAGGCCGGCATCGATCTCGACGTCCTCGAAGGCAAAGGTTCGGCGATCACGGCCCAGACCGTGGGCAATGGCTCGGTAACATTCGGCACTGCCGATACCGCTGCCGTCATGGGCTTCATTGCGCAGGGCATGCCGATCAAAATCGTATCCGGGTATCTGCGGCAGAGCGCGCTCGCCATAGTTTTTCCGGCAGAGAAAGGTTGGAAGAAATTCGCCGATATGGGCGACGCCAAGATCGGCTACTCTCCGGGTGGCGCCTCATCGCAGATCCTTCCAGCGCTCATCAAGCAAGCCGGTTTGGAGGGCAAGGTCCAGCTGATCAGCATGGAGCCTGCCGCCAAGATGACATCAATCCTCACTCATCGTGTGGATGGGATCGACTCGTTCGGGTTCCTCGTCGTGTCGATCCTTGAGGGCCAGGGTTTCAAGGCGGCAACGCTGCCCTACGCCAATGAGGGCGTGAACATTCCGGGCCTGTCGTTGATTGCGAGCAACGATACGATCAAAAAGTCTCCTGACCTCATTCGCCGGATGGTCATTGCAATGAACGAGTCAATCGTCGCCGCGCGCCATGATCCCGAAGGGGCGATCGATTCGCTGATGAAGCGCTCACCGACGCTTAACCGTGCGGTCGTGCTGCGAACGCTCACGTTGTCCTTTGACCTCATCGATCCGGACTGGGGAAAGGGCAAGCCGTTGGGCTGGATGTCGCCAGAGGTCATGGGGAAATCGCAGGATATCTTGATCAAGTACGGCGGAATTGGAAAAAAGCTTCCGGTTGCTGACTATTTCACAAACGACTTTGTTTCCCCGAATTGAGTGACGCTCGGCTCCGGCGCCCCCGTCAGACTTTTGGCAGCTGCCCGCCATTCAAGGGAGAACGAAATGGCCAAGCTACGGCACTTTGCTCTCGTTGTTCGCGACCTCGAAAAATCCGCAAAATTTTATGAGAGCGTCTTCGATCTCAAACGCGTCGGGCAGGAGAAGCTCGACTTTGCCGCCGCTATCTACCTGAGCGACGGCACCATAAACTTGGCGCTGCTGAATTATTTCGGGGAACGTGGCTCGGGCCTCAATGATGCCAAGAACTTCATTGGCGCGCATCACTTCGGTTTCCAGGTCGACGATATCGCGAAAGCACAGCAACGAATTGAGGAGGCGGGCGGGACATTTTTCTTCGATCTCGGAAATGATCAGGAGAAAGAAAACTTCGAACGAAAATTCAAGGATCCTGATGGCATCATTTTCGATATCTCAAAGAAGGGATGGCTTGGGACAAACTGAGGGCGGCTCAGAGATTTCCGGACCGATCAGTGGGCCCTTACGGTTTCAGAGTGGAATGAGCGCGAGGAGCGGTGGCAGCAAATTGATGGCTGTCCCAACTTGGTCGTCAAGCTGCCGCAGTGTGCCGTCGAGAGCTGTCGGCCGCACGAATCGCACTGTCGCTAGATTTGACGAAAGCCCTACGTCCGGCGGACTATAGGTGAATGCGAGAAGCATGTTGCTTCTCAGCCTGTTGGGGTTTTGTTAGGGTCTATCTCCATGAGTGGCAAGTAGTATGACACCAATCTATGATCCCTGGCCATAAAGCCGCTTTGACGCAATTCGCGCGCCCTCGCCAAGTGCCTGTAGTTTCGCCCACGCCACCGTCATCGGAATCTCCGTATTGCCGGCGGTCGATTGGAATCCACAATCGTTACCGAAGATAACGTTCTCGACCCCGACGACGCGCGCCCAGCGTTCGATATGATCGGCGACCACTTCCGGATGCTCAATCATTACATTCGAATGGGTAACGGCGCCCGGAATCAGAATTTTACCCGGAGGAAGCTTGACCCGCTCGAATACATGGAATTCGTGTTCGTGCCGAGGATTAGCAGCCTCGAAGGAATAGGCTCCTGCGTTGATTGTGAAAATGAGATCGATGATATCCCCAAGCCCGAGATCACTGACGCGCGGGCCGAAATTGACACCATAGCAGGTATGAAAGCGGATGCGGTCCTCCGGCAGTCCACGTAGGGCGTGGTTGAGGTGGGCAATGCGATGCTCGGCCCATCGGCGATACTCCGCCAAACTCATAGTTTTGCTCTTCGTGTCCCAAGAACTGATCAAAGCCGGGAAGTCGACCTGGAGAAGAATGTCGGCATCGAGAATCGCCGTCCACTCTTCGCGCATGGCCGCACCAAAGGCCTCAAAGAAGTCGTCTTCGCTTTTGTAATATTCATTTGTCGTTTGAAAATCGGGCGCGGAGGATGGCATGAAGCCTTCGTCGGCTCCTGCGGCCCGCATCGCGTTCTTAAGATTGCGAATGTCGCGTTGCAGCCTATCTTGGCCGACATAGCGGATCGGCCCGACGCAGACGCGCGGCGGCATGCGGATCGTGTTTTTGAACGGATTGTTCTCGAGGACGTTTTGATAGAAGTCCGGAAACATCGCCGCGTCACGGCCGCCGATACCCATCGGACCAGTTGGCACCGGCAACCCTCCGGGCGGCATGCGCGATTCAAAACCATCGAGGCGCTCGGCCAGATAGAGTCGAAAACTTGGCTTGCTGGACTCGCCGTCTGCGACAATATCGATGCCGCTGGCAACCTGCTTCCTCACGGTTTCAGCCACAAGCTTCGTCAGCGCATCTTCATAGGCGTTGGCGTCATACGATTGCCCCGCTGCCATGGCCCGGATTGTGTCAAGCATCTCCCGCGGCCGCGGCAGACTGCCGGTGTGAGTTGTGCGGATGTGATCCTTTGTGCTGCGCTTCACTCGAGTTGCTCCACCTGTCTAACTGTCGGGCTCCGGACAGAGTACGCGTTGGCGGCCCATTTGGCACCCGGCACGATGCTCGGCCATGACGCCGAGATATTTCGGGTCCACGGAGCAGCCTCATTGACCTCCGCCCCGAAGACGCCGCCCAAGCGGTGGGTGCAACGGCTTCGAGATCATGCTGGGGTCATCGACGCAGGCAGTCTGACCGCAGAAATTAGGCTTGAGATGCAGCAAGAAGGAACGTGATCGCTTCGTATAAAAGCGAACATCAGCGCCCGGACAATTGATGTCCGCTCGTGACCTAGCAGGCGCAACTGAACGCGCAAAGAGGCCCATCAGTCGCGACTGCACCTTGTTCCCTGAGCTGTAGGACCGATATATTTTGCGCTGACCAGTCTCGAGTGTTCGCAATGGCTATGAGGGAGAAAAACGCAGTGGTCGATTTCGCACGCGGCGTTATTGATACCGTGAGGCCTATTTTTCGCGGCTTGATGATACTTTCGTTTGCGACGTTGCCATTCATTGTTTGTGGTGGGCAGGCGGTTGCCGCTAGCACCGTGACGGTCGCGATCACGAGCGATTTCGTCTCGGGTAATCCATATGGTGACTCGACTGCACAAATGTTCGGCATCTGGTGCCAGATCTATGGCTGCCTCGCGAATTACGATCCCTCGACCGGGACGCTCAAGGGTATGTTGGCTGAGAGTTGGGCCCAGGACCCTCACGATCCCACATCATGGATCATCACACTTCGAAAAGGTCTCAAGCGCCAACAAGACGGGCGCGAGCTGAAGGCGGAAGATGTAGTCCATTCGGTAGACCGCATCAAACACGATCCAGGTTCAAGACAGGCCGGGGACTTCGACGATATCGTAAGTGCGGCAGTCATCGACGATAGCCACGTCCGCTTCAAGACCAACGGGGTTTCTGCAGTGATGCCGATCGAAACCTTCGATCAGCTTATCGTTACGGGAAAGGATCTGTACGACAAGTATGGGCCGGAAAAGGCGGATCGAGACTACCCTCTGGGATGGGGCCCCTACGAATTGCGGGAAAATCAGATCGGACAGCGCATGGTTCTTGAGAAAAACAAGGACTGGCCCGGCATCCAGCCTTCCAATCCGGATACACTCATCTTTGTCCGAATACCAGAACCTGAGGCGCAACTAACTGCCCTGCACGATGGTGAGGTGCAGATTGCCTCGGTCATTCCTCCGCATATGATCGAGCGACTTGAAAGTAAGCCGGGCTTCAAGGCGCGCGTGATTCCGTCTGCGGAAGAGTTCTTCATCGGCATGAACAGCAAGTACCCGCCGTGGGACAACAAGATTGCGCGCCGCGCCGTCGCGTACGCGATCAACAAGACGTTGATCGTTGACAAAATCTACCGTGGTCAGGCGACGCTGCTCAACGGTCCGGTTGGGCCAGGTCAGTTCGGTTGGTCACCGGACATGAAAGAGCCTTACCCGTATGATCCGCAGAAGGCGCGTTCACTCTTGGAGAAGGCGGGCCTTGTCGGTACCAAGGTGGATTTCACCGTTACCACGAATCGATTTCTCTACGACGTAGAGGCTGCTCAAGCTATCGCGTCGATGCTAGAATCCGTCGGCTTCAAGGTGAATTTTTCTAAACAACTGTATGCAACCCAATTCGCCGCGATCCAGAAAGGTAACCGACCCTTCTATATGCATAGCCGCGGCAATATGATGGATCCGACCGCCGCGCTCGTGCAAATGTTCCAGACCGGGGTGACTGCGCGAGTAAGATATTCCAATCCGCAATTCGACAGGCTGCTTGCGGAATCGCGCACTGAGACGAACGAAGTCAAGCGCGCAGCGCTCCTGCAAAAGGCTTTCGCCATTCTCAATGATGATGAGCCCGTCGTTTGGCTTTGGAAAGCCAACAATATTTATGGCGTGAATACCAACCAAGTCGAATTCTCACCGACGCCGCATAATCGCGTCTTCGGAACCGCGATTACGGTCAAATGACATTGTCTTAAAGACTTATCACCTGCTTCAAGGTGACGGGTTACCTTGTGGCAGGCGATGCCGTGCATCCCGAAAAATCTCAGGGTGGGTTCATGTTCTCAGCAGAACGCGTCGGCATCAGGCATCTGTCGCGCTCGCCTACGCCTTACCGGTTCGTGGAGCTGAATGCCTTCGGTGATCCAGCTCACCCTATTCACCCAGCGATTGTGAGACAATTCGGACCTTACAATCAAGAGTGCGGTCCCAAACCCCTTCGGCCGGACTTAATTCGATTGCGGCCGGACTCCTGTTGTCAGAGAGGAGAAGCGACAGGGGATCGCCTGGCGCCACATTAAATCAGCAGAAGTATGATTGAGATCCCGACCAACGCAGCCGACACAAGGGCCAGAAAGCGCCTGAACGTCTATGGTGTCATCGAGGTGGCGATTGCCCTCAAGCCGCCGCGTGACGGTGTGCAACTCGAGCTATGCAATGCCGTTTTGCGAGGTTAGTTGGCTTTATCCATCCCAGGAAGCTGCGCTATAAGAGGGAAATGGTCGCAAAGATTCCATTAGGAGACTCTCATGGAGATCATTACCGAGCCACGTGCACAGGCGGCTTCCCCCGCGATGATGGCGCGCGCCGAGCCAAAGGTGACGAAGCTGCACCCGATTATCGGTGCACACGTGCATGGTATTGATCTCAGCAAGCCTCTCGACCAATACACCGTACGTCTGATCAGGCGGGCGTGGGCTGAATCCATTGTCTTGGTATTCCGTAATCAGACGTTGACGTCCGCGGACCAGCGTCGTTTCGCATCGTATTTCGGGCCGGTCGCCGAACGCCTTAAGCCGCCGAAAAAATCAAGTGTCAAGGAACTTCCGACGTGGAACGATGATCTGATGATCATCAGCAACGAGGTTGATGCCGCAGGCGCTGCGCTGGGCGCGCTCGGTCAGGGCGAGATGTGGTTTCATACAGATAAGTGCTACGTCGAAAGACCGCACCGCTTTTCATTCCTCTACGGAATCCAAATTCCGACCGAAGGGGGACATACGAAATTCGCGAGTCTCTGCGAAGCCTACGATCGGCTGCCTGAGCAGCTCAAGAAAGATTTCGAAGGCAGGATGGTGATGCAGGGCCATCAATACGGTGCTGGACGGCGGATAGACATCAACGCCGATCTTACTACAATCCATCATCACCGGCAGCCGCTTGTCGTCACAAACCCCGATTCGGGACGCAAGGGACTCTATATTTCCAGTCAGAACACAATGTGGATCGAAGACATGGAGCGGGTTGAGAGCGAGGCGTTGCTCCAGGATCTGCTCGAGCGCGTCGAATCCCCAGACAGTATCTATGAGCACGTGTGGCAAGTCGGCGATCTCGTCGCGTGGGACAACTTGTCCTGCCTGCACGCACGGACTGATTGGCCGAAGGAACAACTGCGGAAGCTGCGACGCTGCACTGTCGTCGGCGATAAGCTTCACTAATCCTCCCGACAGGGAGAGAGCCGCATCACCGCCTTATAATCCCCCGCTCAGTCGAGCGGGGGATTTTCTTTTGATCTTCACGAGGCGTGAGCGCGTATTGAGAATTTCATCTTTCCGATGTGATCAAACTCGGCAACGAGCTCGTCTCCCGGCTTGCTCGGGTCGAAACCAAGCGGAGTCCCGGCCATGATGATATCGCCGGGATAGAGCGTGAAGAACTTCGAGGCATGCGAGATAATGTCGGCGACGCCGAACTGCATATTGTTGGTGTTCGATTGCTGCAAGAGCCGGCCGTTGACTGTCAGGCTGAAACCGACGTTGCCGGGGTCCGGGACCTCGTCGGGTGTCACAAGCCACGGCCCGACCATGGCATAGCTGTCAATCGACTTACGGGTGCTTGGAGGTTCCGAGCCACGAAGGCTCATGTCTATGCCGATGGTGTAGCCGAATACGTAGTCCAGCGCCTTCACGTAGGGGATATCGGTGCCTCGCTTGCCGATCACAATGGTAAATTCCGCTTCCGGATCGGTGCGCCGTTCGACAAACCGCAGCTCCACCCCCGCGGAGCAGCCGACCAACGCGCTGTTTGCCTTTAGAAACATCCGCGGTGGATCGCTCTCCTTACGGGTGTTGTTGAGTTCAACGTCCGGTCCGAAATCGATGACTTCGGAATCTCGGTTCTTCCGATTCCCGGCAATCCCGATAATTTTGTTCGGATTGGCGATGGGGCTGAGGAGCGATACTTCCGAGAGAGCGCGCCGGGCGCCCGTTGCCTTAAGAGTAGAGATTTGTGGGTGGATTGCCGCCCAGTTTGCAACGAAGACGTCATAGCATGGGAACGGCCAGCTTTGTGGTGGCAAGGCCTTCGTGGCCTCTGTGATATCAATAACGTCATTGTCCTCGACGACGCCCACGCGCTGATCGTCAAACCGGCAAATCTTCATGAGCCATCCTTCGCGTTTGAGCTGTGCAAAACATGAGTGCCCTACACCAGGCGGTCTTCGGGTAAATGAGGAAATGCGCTGTGTTCGTGCGGGTGTCGCACTGGCATAGCTTTGGTGACGTACGACGGTTTCAACTCGGAGACGTTTTTCACGCCGACGAGACCCATTGTCGTAATGATCTCCGTCTCCAGCGTTCTTAAGCAAGCAATCAGTCCTTCCGCACCACCCGCGCCGAGGGCCCAGGCCTGCAATCGGCCGATGCCAACGGCTTTCGCCCCGAGCGCAAGTGCTTTCACGACGTCAGTGCCGCGTACGAATCCGCCGTCGATGACCACTTCTGCCTTGCCATCGACGGCCGCCACGATTTCGGGGAGCGTGTCGATATTGCCGAGAACATGATCGAGCTGACGGCCACCGTGGTTCGAGATGTAGACGCTGTGCACGCCATGCTCGACGCACAACTCTGCGTCTTCGCCGGTCATAACACCTTTGATGAAGAGCGGCATGCTGCCGATTTCATCCTGGATCAGCTTGACTGTGTCCCACGTGACGCCTTTCTGCCAGTCACGCGTCGGCACGCGCCGGCTGGCGATCAGGGAGGGATGAAGGCGCTCGCGATTGCCGTAGAACGCTGAATTGACGGTTAAGGCGATGCCCCAATATCCCGCTTTGACAATGCGCCGGACGAGCTTGCGGATCCATTCGTCATCGCCGCGCACGTAGACTTGATAGACCTTGTTATGAGGTGAATTCGCCGCCACGTCTTCGATGCTAGGGTCAGTCACGGTGCTAATGAAATTAATGATACCGCACACTTCGGCAGCAGTGTCGACGTCGTTGGCGGCATTCTTGGTCATTCGCTGCAATCCGCCGATGGGCGCCAGGACTACAGGCATGCGTAATGGCGAGCCGAGAAGCTTAGTGCTGGTATCGATCTGTCGGACGTCCCTCAGCACGCGAGGTCGAAATGCCAAGCAGTCCAACGCAAGACGGTTGCGACGAAGGCTCGTTTCGGATTCGGCAGCGCCATTGATGTAATCCCATTCGTCATGACTTAAATTGCGCTTCGCCATGACGATCATCTCGTGGGTCGTGTTGAAATTGACTTCCATTTTCTCTCCTTCGCAGCCGACCGGCCACATCCGTGATGATTGATGAAGAGCATACAACTATAAGAGAAGGTTCTATCGGGCAAAGGCTTTCTGTCGTTTCGTCGCCCTCTAGTAGCGCTCGCGAAGAGGAATTGCTGCGTATTTTGCAATGGGTCTGAAATTCTTCTAGCTTTGAGGGACCGCGATCGATCTGTCGCGACGATCGATGTCGAGGATGGGCAAGCTCAAGGCAATACAGGGATCAGTCATGAACGCGACGACGTCCGCTGAAAAGCGTCAAGAGTTGCGGCGTCTCCTAAAGGGCGCGACGATCAGCATCGCACCCGGCGCGGCGGATGTGCTCACGGCGCAGTTGATCGCGCAGTTGGATTATCGTGCCGTATATCTGTCGGGAAGTCTTCAGCACGCGATGCGTGGCTACGCCGACATTAACGCTCTGACGATGTCGGAAATGGTGCAGACCGCGCACAATGTTGCTGGGGAGATTACAATTCCTTGTCTTGCCGACGCGGAGACGGGCTTCGGCATCGAAGTCAATGTGAGACGCACTGTGCGCGAATTTGAGCGCACGGGCGTCGCCGGCATCCATATTGAGGATTCCACGGTGCCGAAGCGCCCGGCGAGGCTCGGCTTCGAATCCCCGACTGTTTCGACAGCGGAATTTCTGGACAAGATCAAAACGGCGCTCGATGCGCGGATCGACCAGGGCCTCGTGGTCGTCGCTCGTTCAGAACTGCGCGGCAACGATGAGGAAAAGATCGAACGCCTGTATGGCGCTTTGGAGCTTGGCGCCGATGCATTCTGGGCCGGCGGTTTCTCGCCCGAGCAGGTGAAAAAGGTATGCCAGCAATTCCAGAAGCCGGCACTTGCGGTTTTGCCGAAGACGATGAGCGCCGAACAGTTCGGAGCATTGGGCCCACGGTTGGCGGTCGTACCTGGGGCGCTCGCGGTCGCGGGACTCATGGCGCAACGGGCACTTCTTGAGGATATGAAGACGTCCGGAAGCTGGTCGGCATGGCTGGAACGCCAGCCGGGATACAACCTCGCGAACGATTATTACAATGGTCAAGGGCTCGCTCGCCGATGATGCCGAAAGCGTTTGCGTTTCTTGACACGCCGCCAAGCGGTATGTTTTTTCTGGCGAAAGGCAAGCCCCAAACGATGGGCGCATCGAGCGCATTATCGAGAGCCGCTAACGGGGCCCCTCGGCACAGCGACCGGCGGTGTAGCCCGACCGTCGCATCATCGATCTGAGAGGTTAGAGAGCGACGATGCCAGACACAGAGACGATGCCAAAGCGCGTATGGGATCCGTTTTTGACGGCCCAAGACAAACAGCATGGGAGCAAGTGCGCGGTTGGCGTCGGTCGTCGGCCGGCGGTGATAAACATAGATCTCTATCGCGCCGTTTTTGGCGACGAGAATGTGCCTCTCCTGGACGGCATCGAGAAATGGCCAAGTTATTGCGGCCCGTCAGGGTGGGCGGCTGTGCCATATATTCAGCGCCTGATGGCCAAGGCGCGAGCCGTGGATGTGCCCGTAATCCATATTACGGGCCTTAGGGAAGAGGACGCGGGGGTGCCGGGGTGGTTCGAGGCGCTTCATTCGAGCGGCGAGCGGCAGGTGCCGAGTGATCCCGCGGTACGCCAACGCTGGGAGCGCCGGCTCGACATCATCGATGAGGTTGCGCCCCTGCCGGGCGAGATCTTCTTGCGTAAGACGGCACCTAGCGCCTTTTTCGGCACGCCCTTGATGGCCCAACTCAACTATCTCGGCATCGACACTCTCCTAGTTACGGGCGAGAGCGTCAGCGGTTGTGTTCGGGCAACGGTCGTCGACGCCGCTAGCTATCGCTTCAAGGTGCAGGTTGTTGAGGAATGCGTGTTCGACCGGCATGAGGCCTGCCACGCTATCAACCTATTCGATATGAACCAGAAATACGCCGACGTAATACACATTGGCCAGGCGATCTCCTATCTCGACAGCCTCGCAATCACACGTTCTGTAGCGGCTGAGTAGCGACCAGGCGGCTGCCGTGGATTTAAGTTTGCGTGCGTTGTTCGACAGTCAACCCGCGCGAAAGCCGTCAATGTCACATTGCCAAATTATCTCCCCTGCATAGCAAGGGCTCACGGCGGCCGCGAGGAAAGTCCTTACGGACCAGTAACCGTTATTCCTGGCGTCACGGCACGCGCGATGGCGGTTTCGGCGTTCACCGACAAGTCACCTTGGTCCTGAAGAAGCTGGACAATCGCATGGGTGTTGGCCGCCGTAATTGGACCAACGCGGTCGAACATCTTCATGTCCCGATAATAGTTGTAAGTCTTGACGACGTCAGCACGCGGTGCGTTGGAGGTCTTCTGCAGAATGTCGATCACCTCGTCGGCGTTCTTCGGATCGTAGAAATAATCGACGCCTTGCCGGAAGCCATCCAAAAACTTTTTTACCTCGGCCGCATGCTGCCGCGCCCACGCGGGGCGCAGAATAAAAATGGCGAAAGGAACTTGCTCGGTCTCGGGCGGCGGGGGACCAAAATCCGTGTAATTTTCTGATCGCGCAGTGAAATTGAAGGGCGCCGTCAGTATGGTGGCATCGATTGAACCCGACACAAGAGCGGCATAACGTTGAGAGGTAGCACCAGCGTAGATATAGTCATAATCGCCAGGCTTAAGGCCGCCGCGACGAAGCAGAGCTTCTATGTAGTAGCGCGTAATATCCTTCGCGCCTCCAATCATGATCAGTTTGCCGCGCAAATCCGCGACAGTCTTGATGGACTTCTTGGCGAATATTTCGTAGCCCGACGGGCCGACTTCAACGCGCAGCAGTGTCAGTGGCGCGCCCTGATTGATCGCGCGTAGGGCATCGCCAGGGCCGCTGACGGCGATATCGAGCGATCCGGCCACGGCCTGTTGGACGACATTGGCGCTCGAGGCAATAGGCGTGTACGTAACCTCGACGCCGAGCTGGCGATAAAAACCCTTCGCGGCCGCAATGTAGATAGGCCAATGGATCGGCGATCCCGCGCCGACTCCGCCGACAGATATGGTCTGGGCAGCCGCTCCCTGCAGTGCAAGCCCGGCCGCGGCCCCACAGAGCCAACTCACGATCGACTTTAGCATATCGTCCTCCGATAGGATTGTTGCCCAAGGCTCATAAGGATTGTGGGCCACGCGGCGCTATACGAAGAGATATTTCACCACAGTGAACTCGCGCGACTCTAAGGAAATCCGCGGCCATCAGTTCATCGGAGCGGATCTAGGCAAGGCGTACTTTCTTGGTGAAGTCATAGTTGACCGCGGCATCCGACTCGAATTTCCACACCATGCGGTCAGACGGGAAAGCGCCATTCTGCGCCCGTTCCAGGAAATCTAGGATCATGGCCCAGACCTTTGCGGTCTCCTTCGGCCGGTAGCGGCCCGGCATGGTGTCATTCATCCACCCGTGCGGCATGTCACGAAACAGCGTGAATTCGTATGTCTTGCGATGCTCCTCGAGGATGCCGCGCAACTTACGCACATCATTGATCGAGATGACAAAGTCATCCTCGCCCCAGATGCCGATGACCGGCGCGGTGATGCGGCCGACGATCTGTTCATAGGGCTCGCGCCGGATCGGAGGCTGAGCCGTATATTCCGGGACCTGCGCGCCCCCATAGATCACGACATTGGCGATGACTTCTGAGCGGATGCTGTTGAGGAGGAGTGGGAACGAGCCGCTTTGACAGACGCCCATGGCGGCAACACATCTCGGATCGACCTTCGGATGCTTGAGCAGAAAGTCGAGTCCGTCGCTCATGTAGGACTTGATATCGTCATCGGAAATTGGAACCTGGACCTCGCCGCGGTTAAGTTTTGCCTTATCGCCCTCCCAGCGTGAAAAGAGGTCGGGGGCGATGCAGACATAGCCGTCGCGCGCGAACTTTGCCGCAAGATCAAGCGTGTGCTGGACGAGGCCGTAACGCTCGTGGCCGAGCACGACGGCGGGGAAGCGGCCCGCGCCGTCCGACGGCTCGGCCAGAAAGCCCTGAACGCGATCGCCGAAAGCGACCATCTTCGTCGCGGCGCCGGGATATTGCTTTTCACTCATGAGAACGTGCTCCTTGGTCGTTTGATCGGCCAGGTGCGGGAGGAGTGCACGTCGCCCCGTCGTGAACTCCACCGGCAGAACGGTTTCGTGGGTATCGAGAACGTTCTGACAACGCCGAGTTTCAGCGCGCGGCGCTCACTTTCGTAGTCTCCCGCTGCCTTCGATCCATTCGTCAGTGTCAAAGGATGAACGAAGATCGGCAGTCACGCAAACGCTTTGCCGCCAAAGGGCTTGTCCCGCCCTGACACCTGCTGAATATGGAGCGATGGCTTGAGCTAGAGCCGAATGCGTGTCTTGAGATGAAGCGCGTTAACATCGGTGGAGCTGTAGTCGTCACGTCATCCGGCGTGGAGGAATTGAACAGAGTTCCGACGCGGGTTCATCATCTAAGGCTTTGAGACGGTGGCCTGCCATACCTTGCACGCAAGGCGCCGAGCCGGCACAAAAATCAAGGTGGCACGTGTCCGCCAGTTAAAGGCGGCACGGAGTCCGGGGGACGGCGATGCTTTGTGGCCTGCTCATAGGCGTAGCCAATCTCGATCAGTTTGGCGTCGCTCCACGGCTGGCCGACAATTTGCAGCCCAGAGGGCAGATCTTCGCCGGTGAAGCCCATCGGGACGATGAGCGCAGGCCAATGAAGGCCTGACGCGATCCACGTCGTGGTGCCGGTCGGCGTTGTGTTGCGGTCGCCGTTGAGCTTCGGTGGATAGCTCGCAGCCGGCATAATCAAGGCATCGATACTGGCCGCCTGCATGGCCTGCGAATAGGCCCGGCGCATCTCAATTTCATGGACCTCGAGTTCGCGCACCACCGGATCGTCGGCCGGGTCGGGCGCCTGCAGCGCGGCGATCAGTCCTGCTTCATGCAGCGGGTGGAATTTCTTGGTCGCAATGATGTCTGCCACGGTCTTTGGATAGCCCGGGCCGGTCGTGGCGAGATACCGCTCGAACGATGCTCGCACTTCGCTATGCGGATGCGGCCGTGGTGGAAAACGATCGAAGTCCTCAATCAGCAGGGGATCGACAATTTCAGCGCCAATCCGGCGCAAGTCGTCGGCGGCCTTGTCTACCAGCGCCAACACGTCGGGATCGGACGCCTCGGGCCGGAACGCCTGGCGCAGCACGCCGATACGTTTGCCCCGCGCCCCAGTCGTTTTCAGGTCGATCGTATAGCTCGCCGGAATTTTGCCCGCTGCGCCCGCGGTAGCGGGATCGGCAGGATCGACGCCCGCGATCACGTCGAGCGTTTTAGCGAGATCAGTGACTGTTCGCGTCATCGGCCCGGCCATGTCGCGCGCGTAATAAAGTCCGATCATGCCGGCACGCGAAACGAGCGCCCAGCTCGGGCGCAGGCCGACGATCGCATTGTTCGATGACGGATTGCGGATCGATCCCCAGGTGTCGGAGCCAAGCCCGATGACGCCATAGTTGGCTGAGATGCCGGCGCCCGTGCCGCCCGACGAACCGCCGGTCGCGTACGCTGTGTTGTAGGGATTGCGCGCGAAGCCCGGCAGCACGGAGTTGATATTGTCGACACCGCCACGGGCCCACTCCGACATCGTAACCTTGGCGACAACAATGGCACCTGCAGCGCGCAGTTTGGCGATCACGGTGGCGTCGCGCGAGGGAACCCAGCCGATCATGGCGGCGGAGCCGCCCGTCGTTTGGACGCCGGCCACGTCGTAATTGTCCTTGGCCAGGACCGGAATGCCGTGCAGCGGTCCGGAGAACTCGCCGGATGCCGCAAACGAACGATCCAGCCGGTCAGCTTCGTCCAAAGCGTGCGCGTTGATTGAAATCACTAGGCCGAGCGCCGGTCCTTTCTTGTCGTAAGCGGCAATGCGGTTAAGGAAGCCCTGTATGATAGATCGAACGGTCGCGCGCCGATCGCTGTAGGCGGCATGTATGTCCGCGATAGTCGTTTCCTCAATGACAAACGGTTGTCCGGTGCCCGCGTTCATTTTGAAAGCCCCTGGTGCGATCGCTGCTCAGCGCTGAGCTAAGCGACAAACAGCCTTGAGGACAACGGGGTAGCTGAGGCTGGCCATCTGGCCCAAGTGTTGCATCGGCCAGCGCGCGAGGCGGATCGGGACGTGCGGTTTGCCACGCAGACCGTTTTTATTGCTGGCGCGATGCAAAGTTGTCCCGATTTTTCGGGCTTTGTATTCTCGCCGGGACTGAGCGTTGTCGAAAGGTGCAGCAGGAGGTCGATATGTCGTGGTCCCGATGCGCGCGTCATATGAGTAAGCTGCAATTCGCCGTTGTGCTATCCGCATACGCAATATGCACAGTGGGGCTCGCATCGGCGTCCCGTGCCCAAACGCAGCATGGGGTCAATGTCGCAGTGACCGAAACCAGCGACACGCATGACCCTTATGGTGATAGCAACTCGCTGATGTACGGGGTCTGGTGCCACGTCTATGGGTGCCTTATTCAATACGACTTCGACAAAGCCGATTATGTCGGGCTATTGGCGCAAAGCTGGGAAACTCCTGACCCCAAGACCTGGATATTCCATCTGCGGACCGACATCCGCTGGCAGAATGGCGATCCTTTAACGGCTGACGATGTGCTACATTCGTTCAACCGGGTGATGACCGATCCGAACAGCAAACAGAAGCAGAACTTGAGCATGGTCGCCAAAATGGAGGCGATCGACGATCACACTGTCAAGGTAACGACCAAGGAGCCAACGGCGCCACTGTTGTCCTATCTCACGCAGTTTATCATCACCAACAAATCGGTGTTCGACAAGTACGGGCCAAAAGCAGCAGACGAGCAGCATCCGGTGGGTGCGGCCGAATACAAGCTGGAACGCCTTATTCCCGGGCAAATGTTCGCTATTGTCAAGAATTCGAGTTTTCCCGGTATGGCAGCCAGGAAGGACGCGGCGGACCGGATTGTCTTCCAGATCGTGCGCGAGCCCGAAGTGCGGGCGGTGGGTCTGTTCAACGGCGAGTTTCAGATTGCCCAACGGCTGCAGCCAGACTTGATACCAAAAGTCGAGCAAAATCCGAACACCAAGGTCGTTTCAGTCCCTGCCGCTGAATTTATGTTTCTCGGCATGACGCCGAAACGACCGCCTTGGAATAACAAGCTTGTACGCCAAGCCGTGTGCTACGCAATCGATCGTGACGCTATCATCAAGAATATTCTGCGTGGTCAGGCGACGCGTCTCGATGGTGTCGTCGGGCCTGGGCAATACGGCTATGATCCGAACACCAAAGAACGCTACCCATACGATCCGGAAAAGGCGAAAGCGTTACTCAAGCAGGCCGGCTTTCCCAATGGGGTCGATGTCGATTTCTACACCTCGACCGGACGGTACCTGTTCGACAACACGATCGCGGCCGCCATCGTACCGATGCTGCGGGCGGTCGGTATCAGAGCAACGTTGCACACGCCGGAAGTGTCGACCTACTGGGCGGACATCCAACGTGGGGCGGTGCCATTCTATTACTGGGGCCGCCAATCAGTCATCGATCCGAGTCCGGCGTTAGCGCAGTTTTTTGAAACCGGAGGCTCACCCCGCATCGGAATATCCGACCCCGACATCGATCACTGGCTGAGGCTGGAGCGAGCGACCTTCGATCCGCAGCAACGCAAAAAGATCTTGAACAAGGCCTTCGACGCAATCCTCGATGCGGCACCGGCTTGCTTCCTGTGGCGCTATCGGAATGTCTACGGCGTCGCCAAGAACATTCGCTTCAAGGCGCGTCCGGACGACCTTATCAATCCGACCGACATCGCTGTCCTGCATTAATGGGATGGCTCGCCGCGGCATCTCGCCCAATGTGTTGTACAATAGCTTCGAGCGTGCCTAGGATTGCGCCGTAGCGTTTCTCCACTAGGCAGCGGCTGTTCACAAGATGCATTCAGCCCTCGCGCCCGATCTTGTTCTCGCCAACGGCCGCGTGCTTTCGGCCGACCCAAATAATCGCACCTTCGGGGCCGTCGCGGTCAAAATGGGCCGCATTCTCGCCGTGGGCGACAGCAGCGAGATGCTCGAGCTGCGCGGGTCGCGCACTGAGGTCATCGATCTGAAGGGGCGGACCGTCCTTCCCGGCCTCACCGATCCGCACGTGCATCTAGCCGATGACGGCGCCTCATCGCTTAACAAGATCGATGTGCGAGACTTTGGCACCAACGTGCGATCGATCCCGCATATCCTTGAAGTCGTTCGTGCTCAGACCCGCGAAGTTCCGCCCGGCACGTGGATAGTTGGCACCGGCAGTCCGATGCAGGACTTTCGCATGCCGGAGAAACGATTCCCGCGCCGTGAAGAACTCGACGCCGTCGCTCCGGACCATCCCGTGTCGATCGGCTTCGGTGCCCATGTCACGATCGCCAACAGCCGGGCATTGGCGCTTGCTCACGTCACGAAGGAGACGGCGCCGCCGGGCGGTGGCGCCATCGAACTAGACCCCGCGACTGGCGAGCTGACTGGCAAACTGATCGAACGGGCGCAGTATCTCGTGCGAGATGTCATACCGGCCTACAGCTATGAGCAGATGAAGGAAGGGATCGTGCATGCCATGCGTCGCGCACTGCGCCGCGGCGTCACGACCATTCACGACATCGTCACTAACAACGAAACGGTGCGGGCATACCAGGAGCTTGTGCTCGAGGGGCGCCTGCCGATTCGGGCAAGCCTGCTGCTTCGCATCCTTGAAGCGAAAATTGTGCCGGAGAGCCTGATTAATCTTGGAATTAAAACGGGCTTCGGTAACGATTGGCTCAAGATCGGCGGCGTGAAGATGTCGATCGACGGCGGAATAACTGGCCGCGTCGCCGCATTCTACGAGCCCTACGTCGACGACCCGTGCCACTGCGGGCTCATTCGGATTCCCGCCGAGGAGCTCGATGAAACGGTCAATGCCTACCATCGCGCAGGACACCGAGTCTGCATTCATGCCATCGGCGACCGCGCGATGGACATGGCTCTCGACGCAATCGAGAAGGCGGTGACGGCGCTGCCGCGCGCCGACCACCGCCACCGCGTCGAGCATCTGGGTAATTGGATGATCACCAAAGAGCGGCTCGATCGCATCCGGCGGCTTGCGGTCCTTCCGGTGCCCAACGTGCCGTTTCTGCATTTCATCTGGGAGTTGCTGCTGGATTGCATGGGAGCGGAGAGGCTCGAAGGCTCATTCGGCGTCAAGACCCTGCTCGAAGCCGGTATTCCGATCACGTCGGGTTCCGATGGTCCAGGCTACTGGCCGACTGATCCGTTGCGCGACATGGGCACGTCGGTCTCGCGCCAAATCTGGAGCGGCGCGACGATTGGCGCTCATCAGGCGATCTCGGCGGTCGACGCGCTGCGCATGTTTACCATCAATGCCGCCTATAATGGCTTTGACGAGCGGATCAAAGGCTCGATCGAACCGGGCAAGCTCGCCGATCTTGCAGTACTGGCGCAGGACCCATTCTCCATCGCGCCGGAACGGATCAAGGACATTCCCGTCGATATGACTGTCGTCGACGGCCGGGTGGCGTTCGTCCATGATGGAGCGCCGGGATTGAGACAGTGAGGCTGTCGTGGTCCAAGATCTCGGCCAAAGGTTGAGCGCCGCGCCTTTATTGCGCATCAGAGACTTGCGCACGTCGTTCTTCACAAGCGACGGCGAGGTCAAAGCGGTCGACGGTGTCAGCTTCGATATTGCGAACGGCGAGACGGTAGGCTTGGTCGGCGAGTTGGGCTGCGGCAAGAGTGTGACTGCGCTTTCGATCATTCGGTTGCTCGACAAGGATGTTGGCCGGATCGTCGGCGGGGAGATTCTCTTTCGCGGCCGCAACTCTGCGAGCGGTAACGAAGAGGAGATGCAGCGTATCCGCGGTAACGAAATCTCCATGATTTTCCAAGAGCCGATGACATCGCTCAACCCAGTCATGGCGGTGGGCGATCAAATCGCCGAGACCGTGCGGATCCATCAAGGCGCTGGTCGTCGCGCAGCGCGCGAGCGCGCCATTGAGATGCTGCGTCTCGTCAAGATCCCCGAACCGCAGAAGCGGGCCCGCAGCTACCCGCATGAATTTTCCGGGGGCCAGCGCCAGCGAGTCATGATTGCCATGGCACTGGCGTGCACGCCCAAGCTTCTCATCGCTGACGAACCAACCACAGCGCTCGATGTCACCATTCAGGCGCAGATTCTCCAACTCATCAGCGAGCTTCAGCATCAGCTGGGAATGGCGGTTCTTCTTATTACGCACGACCTCGGTGTGGTCGCCGAGCAAGCGGATGTGGTTGCGGTCATGTATGCGGGCAAGATCGTTGAACAGGCTGCGCCGGAGGAGATTTTCGCGCGCCCGCTGCATCCTTACACCATTGGTCTCCTCAATTCGATGCCGGGCCGGTTGCCGCCGAAGACCAACCTCGAGGCAATTCCAGGAATGGTGCCTAATCCCCTGGATTGGCCGACCGGATGCCATTTTCGCAATCGCTGTTCGCACGCGGATCATTCATGCGCGCAAGCCGAACCGCCGCTGGTCGAAATTGCCTCCGGTCACACGGTGGCTTGTTTCAAGGTGGCGTAGATGGCCCTGCTCGAAATCCGCGACCTGAAAAAGCACTACCCGGTGCGGGACGGTTTGTTCCGTGGCCCCAGCCGATATGTCAAGGCGGTCGACGGTGTGACGCTCGCGATCGAGCCGGGTGAGACGCTCGGGCTCGTCGGCGAATCCGGCTGCGGCAAGACAACGCTGGGCCGGTGTGTGGTGCATCTGGTCGAGCCCACTTCTGGAGCGATCTCGTTCGGGGGCCAAGAGCTTACCGCGCTGCCGGCGCCGGCGCTGCGCGAAATGCGCCGCAATATGCAGATCATTTTCCAGGACCCCTATGCCTCGCTGAACCCGCGCATGCGGATCGGCGAGATCATCGGAGAGGGGCTACGCATCCACAACATAGCGCGAGGTGATGAACGGCGTTTGCGCGTCAACGACCTGCTCGGCCGGGTCGGTCTCCGGGCGGAGTATTACGACCGCTATCCACACGAGTTCTCCGGCGGTCAGCGCCAGCGCATTGGCGTGGCGCGCGCACTTGCGGTCAATCCGAAGTTCATCGTTGCCGATGAAGCAGTCTCAGCGCTCGACGTGTCGATCCAGGTGCAAATCCTCAACATGCTGCTCGACCTGCAGCGCGAGTTCAAGCTCACCTACCTGTTCATCTCGCACGATCTGCGTGTGGTCGAACACGTGAGCGATAAAGTCGCGGTGATGTACCTGGGTAAGATCGCCGAGATTGCCCCGGCGGCCAAACTGTACCGCGAAGCCCGACATCCGTACACGCGGGCCCTGCTGTCGGCGGCGCCGGATCCAGCGCGCAGACGCGAGCGCATTGTGCTTCAGGGGGACGTGCCGAGTCCCGTCGATCCTCCACGCGGCTGTCGCTTCCATCCGCGCTGTCCATTTGCAGAGAAGCGCTGTGCCGAGGAAGAGCCTGCGCTTGTGTTCGAGGGCAGCCACGGCATAGCCTGTCATGTATTCGGTCCGTCAGTGTCGAGGGTCCTGACAGCTGCCGAGATGCTCAGTGCAAAAACAGCAGAGGAGAGGCCATGCTCGACGTGAGCCGTAAGTCCCGTCTTTGGGAGCCGCCGCAGCGGCTTGAAAAGGAAGAGATGGTGTCGATCTCCGAGGCCGTCCTCGCCGAATTGGACATCGAATCTAATGAAGGCGAGGATGTCTTTCGCCTGCGTGCCAATGGCCTCGATTGGGACATCGGCAATGTGGTCTATCTGCCGAAAGACCAAAGTCGGATTGCCATCGGTCCGGACGGAAAGAAGCTTGGCATCTTCATGACGCATGGCGGCGCGAGCGACTGGCGCTCCATCGAGCGGCTGGCGCGCACGTTCTGCGGCAAGCGTGGCTTTAAGGTGTGCTCGATGACTTATCCGGGCCGCTTCTACCTCGATGAGCCCAGCCGCGACTGGCCCGACGATACCTTCCGTGCCGACGGAACGGTGCGAACGCCGATCTGGCTCAAGGATGAGACGATTGGCGCTGACCAATACGACGTGAAGGTCGATGCCAGCAACCGCGACATCTACGGTTCACGATCCTACGCGGTGGCCAAGCCGGGAAGCCGCTTTCATCTGCGCATGGCGGCGTGGCCGAAGGCGATCGTCGAGGCGATGAAAGAAATATGCCGCAAGCACTTCCCGCCCGAAGAGTGGTCGATCTATGTGCATGGACATTCGACCGGCGGCCCATTCGTGCACACCCTGATGCAGCGCGTCACTAACGTCAAAGGTCTCATCGGCATCGAGAACTCCTCTTTCGGTGAGTTCTATCACGCGATGACGGGGCACGATTGGCCGACGCCGTTCAATTATGTGCTGGTGCGAACTTGGCGTGAGCTTGCCCGGTATCGGGGCGCCGAGTTGGCGATGCAGGAGGGCGACAAGCCGCTGTTTCGCCTTGCCAAGGTTATGGAGGAGATCTTCGAATCCTGGGACAGCGTGAAACGCTTTCCGCAATTCAAAGCCGAGAACTGGTACCACAACCGCACGCCATCCTGCCTCATCGAAGCGGCCAACGTCGCTGCACAATTCCAAAAGCTCGATGGTGAGGCGACGGCAGCGCTGGTGCAGGAATATCTCGATTACGGTGTCCCGCTGACAGGACCCGATGTCAAACCGGTGCCGCCGATCCTCCACGGCATTAATCAATATAGTCGCGACCACACGCCGGAGAACTATCGGATCATTGCCGAAAAATTTGCAGCGCTCGATAGACCGCCGAAATTTCGGGTGATCGAGTTTGGCACCGGCATCCACTCCTACTGGCGAACTGAAGAAGGGCTGCCGCTCGGCGTCTGTCCAGTAGTCGTCAGCATTTGGCACGAGGCGATCATGAACGGCTATTTCGACAGCGAGCGGCCATGATGAATCCGCTACACGCGCTTCGCGGGCTATGCGCGATCGCCGTTGTCGTCGCTGCCACTCTGTTTTTTCTAGGGGTTGCTGCGGCAGCCAGCACGGTCACAGTCGGCGTCGTCAATGACTTCGCCGGATGGAATCCGTACGCCGACAGCACGGCGCAGATGTATATGATCTGGTGTCAGACTTATGGCTGCCTCGGTACTTTCAATACCAACACCGGCGAATATGAACCGCTCTTGGCGCAAAGCTGGGAAACCGACAAAAACGATCCCCGGATCTGGTATTTCCATCTCCGGCACGGGCTCAAGCGCCAGCACGACGGCAAGGAATTAACGGCCGACGACGTTGTCCACTCGATTGATCGGGCT
Organism: uncultured Alphaproteobacteria bacterium; assembly: GCA_963729965.1. Taxonomy (GTDB): domain Bacteria; phylum Pseudomonadota; class Alphaproteobacteria; order Rhizobiales; family Xanthobacteraceae; genus BOG-931. The sequence goes on along the minus strand of CAVSPX010000001.1, from coordinate 510,788 downwards.
AAGCATGACCCCCACACGGCCCAGGCCAGCAACGTTCAGCCGGTCGCGTCGGCGGGGGCGGTCGACAAGTACACAGTGAAGGTTACGACGACCGAGCCAACAGCGCCGCTGCTCGACTACCTGTTCGATCGACTGATCATTACCGGTAAGGACCTATTCGATAAGTATGGTGCTGCAGCCGACCGCAAGGCACCGTACGGCTGGGGGCCCTATAGTGTCAGCGACGTCGCGATTGGCCAGCGCATGGTGCTCGACAAGAATCCCAACTGGCCGGGACTAAAGCCAGAAAATCCTGATCACATCGTTTTTGTTCGCATCCAGGAAGACGAAGCACGAGTTACGGCCCTGCTCAACGGCGAGGTTCAGATCGCAACTGCCATTCCGCCGCATCTTGCACAACGCATTGACGCTGCGTCGGGGGTAAAGGCGGTCGGCGTGCCTTCTGTCGAGGTCATGTTTCTCGCCATGAACCCGCACTTCCCGCCCTGGAACAACGAGAAGCTGCGGCAGGCGGTGGCCTACGCCATCGACCGTGGGGCGATCGTCAGATCGGTGTTTCAGGGCCGGGCCGAAGTTCTCAACGGTCCAATCGGACCGGGGCAGTATGCCTATTCGCCCGACATCAAGCCGAAATATTCTTATGATCCGGAAAAAGCGAAAGAGCTCGTCACGGAAGCAGGATTCCATAATGGCGTCGATGTGAATCTGTACGCGTCGGCAGATCGCTATGTGAATGATCGGCAAAGTTCAGAAGCGGTTGCGGCAATGCTGACAAAAGTCGGCATCAGAACTCAACTGCATATTCTCGACTATTCGATCGAGTGGCCGAACGTTCGAAAAGGAGCTGTGCCGTTCTATTACCAAGGCCGAGGCTCTGTGGTCGATCCTTCGCCGATGCTGGAGCAGTATTTCGAAACAGGCGGGTCGCCGCGAATCGGCTTTTCCGATCCAACGCTCGATCAGATTCTTCGGGCTGAGCGCCGCGAATTCGATCCAGCGCGGCGCAAAGGCTTGCTGCTGCAGGCGTTCGATCGCATCCAGGAAGATGTGCCGGCTGTTTTCCTGTGGCGTATCGACGCTCTGTACGGCATTTCCAACAAGGTTAAGTTCCAGCCACATTCGGACGAGCGGATATTCGGCACGGACATTGCCGTCCAATAGCACGACGACAGTTAGCTGGAGGTAATAATGCGCGGGACCCGGTTGGCGATCGTACTCGTAGCGGTGGTTGTGGCATCTGCCGGAACCGCCCAACCAGCTGCGGCACGAGGCCAAGTCGCAATAGGCGTAACAGAGACGATCGCGAGCTACGATCCCTACGCTGACAGTGTCTCTTTGGCCTACAGCATCTGGTGTCAGGTGTTCGGTTGCCTTGGCATCTATGATTATTCCAAGGCCGATTATGTCGGCATGCTGGCGGAGAGTTGGGAAGTCGACAAGGCCAACCCAAATATCTGGACCTTTCACCTGCGTCACGGCCTTAAACGCCAGAATGACGGTAAGGAGCTTGCCGCCGACGACGTCGTGTTCTCGTTCAATCGCGTCAATAGTGATCCGCAAAGCCAGCAGAAACAGAATGTCGCGCCAGTCAAGGAAATGACGGCCGTTGACCGATATACGGTACGAGTCGTCACCAAGCAGCCAACGGCCTCGCTGCTCGAATACCTGTTTGACCGATTCATCATTACTGGCAAGGATCTCTACGAAAAGTACGGAGCCCGGGATGCGGATCGCAAATATCCTTGGGGCTGGGGACCTTACAAGCTGAAGAACCTGGAAATCGGCCAGCGCATCGTGCTGGAGAAGGATCCTGCCAACCCTGCAGTCAAGCCCGAGAACCCAGATACTCTGATTTTCACGGTCATGCGCGAACCGGAGCAGCGTGTCACGGCGCTGCTCAATAACGAGATCCAGATCGCTGAATTCATCCCGCCGCAGCTTGCTCGGCGCGTTCGCGAGTCGAAGAACGCCACGGTGGCTGAGGTTAGCTCGGTCGAGATCATGTTCTTGGCGATGAGTCCCAAATACAAACCATGGGATAATCTCAAGCTCCGCCAAGCCGTCTGCTACGCGATCGACCGTGATTCGATCATCAAGAATATTCTCGACGGACAGGCCGATCGCCTCGACGGCCCGATCGGACCCGCGCAATATAGCTACGATCCGGCTTACGCGAAGAAGAATCTGTTTATCCCATACGATCCGGCGAAGGCGAAGGAACTGGTAAAGGAATTGGGTTACAAGGGCGAACCCGTAGATCTGTACACGCCGGTCGGCCGTTATATCGACGACAGGGAAGTGACGCAGGCGATGATTCCGATGCTCAACGCCGTGGGCGTCAACGCGCGGCTGCGCACTCCAGAATGGGCAACCCTGTGGTCCGATGTGCAGAAGGGCAAGACGCCGTTCTATTATATGGGACGCGGGTCGGTGGTCGATCCGTCACCAGCACTGGAGCAGTATTTCGAGACAGGTGGATCGCCGCGCGTCGGCATTTCCGATCCGGGCATTGATAAGGCTCTGGCGGCGGAGAGCGTCGATTTCAACCCGTCATCACGCAAGAAGGGGCTTAATCAGGCCTTCAAGGCGATCGAAGACGCCACGCCCGCGTGCTTCATGTGGAGCCATCACTTGCTACACGGCATCAGCAATGCGATCGTGTTCAAGCCGGACCCGGGGGGCCGCATTTTCGGCACCCTCATCACCGTCAAGCAGTGAAGACGACGGGTTACGCGGATGGCCGGTTATTTGTTGCGGCGCGTGATCGGGACGATACCAGTGATCCTGCTGATCTCGCTGCTGGTGTTCCTGCTCATCCACGCCGCTCCGGGCGATCCGGCCGACCTCTTGCTTTCAGATCAGGCAACACCCCAGGATATTGCTGAGGCTCGTCACCGCTGGGGATTGGATCAACCGCTTTACGTTCAGTACTTGCGATTTCTCGTCAACGTGCTCAAGGGCGACTTCGGCACGTCGTTCCGCTATTCCGATCCGGTGATCACTGTGATCAGCGAGCGGCTACCAGCTACAATCGAACTGGCGGTCGTCTCTCTTCTGGTTGCCTTGGCTCTCGGGCTGCCGCTCGGCGTCTGGGCCGGCGCCAAGCCAAATTCCTGGGCCGACAATCTTGGATCGTTTTTCGGCTTCTTCGGCATTTCGATGCCCAATTTTTGGTTCGGTATCATGCTGATCCTCGTCGTAGCGGGCTATCTGAATTGGCTGCCATCCTCGGGGCGAAGCACCTACGGTATCGCGCGCGGCTCAGAAACCGGATTCTACATCGTCGCGAGCCTCCTGGCCGGAAACTTCGCCGCAGCATGGGACGGTGTGAGACATATTATTCTGCCGGCAATCGCGTTGGGCACCAACATGATGGGAATCATCATGCGTGTCACCCGCTCCAGCGTGCTCGAAGTGATGCACGAGGATTTCGTGCGCACCGCGCGGGCCAAAGGTATGCCCGAACGAACGGTGCTGTGGCGGCACGTGTTACGCAATGCCTTAGTGCCGATTATTACGGTCGGCGGGCTTGAACTTGGCACGCTGCTCAGTGGCTCGATAATCGTCGAAACCGTATTTGCGTGGCCCGGCAGCGGCTCGCTCCTAATTTCCGCAATCGAGTCGCGCGACTATCCCTTAATTACAGGAACCGTAATCATCTACACGCTGGCGTTCGTCGCCATCAACTTCATGATCGATATCCTCTATGGTTTCGTCGATCCGAGGATCCGCTTTGAAAAGTAGCGTTGTCCTGAAAGCGTCGATCGACGATACGGGGCGACGGGCGCGCTCCACACGCTGGCGTGCAGTCCGCCCATTGCTCAAACCGAAGATTGTTATTGGTGGCGGCATCGTCCTGGTTCTTATCATTGCTGGCGCGCTGGCGCCGTGGATCGCGCCGTACGACCCCAACGCGCAAGACCTCGCGATGGCGCTAAAGCCACCGCAATGGCTATTCGGAGCGCATGTACTTGGCACCGATGCCGTCGGTCGCGACATCCTCTCGCGCCTATTCTATGGCGCTAGGATTTCATTGATCATTGCCGTCACGGTAGTGCTTATCTCCGGCGTTGTCGGCGTCGGGCTCGGCGCCGTTTCCGGATACTTTGCCGGCGCGGTTGACTTTCTGATCCAGAAATTCGTTGAAGTGATCTGGGCGTTTCCACCGCTGCTGCTTGCCATCGCCATTATGGCATTTCTCGGCCAGGGTCTTGGGAATCTGATCTTGGCACTCGTGATGCAGCGTTGGATTTCCTATTGCCGGGTCGCGCGCGGTCAAGCACTGTCGATGCGCTCACGTGAATTCGTGGAGGCGGCGCGCGCGCTTGGTGCAAGTGATGCGCGCATCATCGTCTGGCATATCGTGCCCAATCTGTTCCAGTCGGCCGTTGTCATCGGCACCTTTGCCATGGCCTCGGCTATTATTTCGGAAGCGGCGCTTAGCTTTCTTGGCCTCGGCGTGCCGCCCGAGATACCAACCTGGGGAAGCATGCTTGCAGATGGACGCACCTATATCAGTACATCGTGGTGGCTAGCGCTATTTCCCGGCCTGTGCATCTTCTTTACCGTGTTGGGCATCAACCTGCTCGGCGACGGGCTGCGCGACCTGCTGGATCCGCGTCTAAAGCGATCGGGATCGGGCATCGGGTAGAGCACTTTGGCCTGGCATAATGCCCTGCACAGAGGGCGCTAGCTATGCAAAGCGCGGCGTAAAAGAGCGCACTGCGTCTCGCTAACGCCCAGCGGGATTACCCTGACGGGCGCGACGCCGACTCGAAAAATTAAAGTCGATCTCTGTTGGCGTTTGGCGGAAGAGAGTGGGGGTCGAACCCACCAAGGGCCGGCTGACGGTCCTTCCCGGATTTGAAGTCCGGACGCCCCACCGGGGACGGTTCTCCTCCTGAGTTTCTAGGCGTGCAAGCGTGGCATTGTACGACAAAACATCTCAACGCGACGTCTGTCGACGCGTCGCGCGTCACCGCGCCTAAGCGTTACACCGTGGCGATCGAGAAATTCGAGAACCTGGATCGCAACTTTCCGACCGGTATTTAGTCGATCACGGAACTCTGCTGCCGAAAACTCTCCGTTCGCGCCCTGACTGGACAGCTCGAGAATGATTTCGGTCATCTCCGATACGGAATTACGTAGAAAAAAGTGGTCAGGAGCGATCTCAACGACCTCGCCCTGACGACTTAAAGATTTCAGGACGCGGCGAACCCCTGTCTCTGGCAGCTTGAGCAGCGCGGCAATGTCGCGAGCCTTCGGAGGGCGAAAGCGATCGGCGTCAGCCATCAACGGCGCGATCTTGCTCCAGATCTCTTCATCCTGCGCCGCTAGCCTAACCCGATGCGTCAGTAAACGTACCGAGCCGGACTCGAACGCGACCTCCCCCTTGCGGGCGAAGTCGTTGAGCCAAGCCGACAGTACATCCACGGGTAGCTTTCGCCCAAGGAGCAAACGAAGGCGCGGTACGTCGATGCCTGGTTTATCGGGATTGGCTGCATGAAACGCGTCGAGCATCGTCAACAGATTTTGTCTTCGATCCGACCATGACTTTTCCGAGAAAACATAAGCCGCTGAGCCGTTCACACGGGGAGCCCCAAGCTGTTCAACGAGCTTGTCGACGGCGTTCGGCGAGAGTGCACGGTCGCGCGCGAATTCATTAAGATTGACGTAATAAGGTGAGCGCTGCAGCAACTCCGCGAGTGTGCGTATAGTTTCTTCGTGTCCGAGAGCATGGAGCTGCGCAATGCGTTCCGGCGTGCGACGCCTTCGCGTCGGGGGGCGCAAATCGAGAAAGCGTCCGCCGCCGATTGTGCGCGACCCTGATGTATCACGAAGAACGTAGCGGTCTCCGACCGCTGCCGCTGTGGGCCTGCTCAGGACCAGTTGGATATGGGCGGCATCGCCAGGGTAGATTTTCTCCTGTTCCAGCGGAACAACACGCGCCTCGATTTCATCGGCGGCGTGGTAAAGCCGCACCGGCATCCAATGCGCCACAGCCTTCGCTTCGCTGGCGAGAACACGGAATTGCGCATCCATGCGATCCGTCGGCGCATGCAAGTCCGAATCAAGCACCACGTCGCCGCGCCGAATTGCACTTTTGATGATTCCCTCGCCGGCGAGGTTGAGCGCGCAGCGCTCGCCCGCGCGACCACGCTTGGCCGGACGGTTTTGGGCGTGAATCGATCGTACACGCGCCGAAAGACCGCAAGGGCTGACGCGCACTTGTGCACCGGTCTCGATTAATCCCGACACAACCGTACCAGTTACAACCGTCCCTGCGCCTGGCAGCGTAAAGCACCGATCGACGGCAAGCCGAAAGCGGCCGTCGGCTGCGCGCGCTGCTAATAAGCGGGAGGCCGCGACCAATTTTTCCCGGAGCTCGCCAATTCCTTGGCCGGTAGCTGCCGACACGGGATGAATTTCGGCGCCAGCCAGGCACGTGTTATTCAGCTGCTCGCGGATATTCATCGCGACCTGTTCGCAGCGATCCGAAGAAACCAAGTCAACCTTGCTTAGCGCAACAATGCCCCGTTCAATACCGAGCAGATCGACAATGGCCAAATGTTCGATTGTCTGTGGCATAATCCCATCGTTTGCCGCGACAACGAGCAAAACGAAGTCGATGCCTGTCGCTCCGGCCAACATGTTGCGAATAAATTTCTCGTGGCCCGGCACGTCCACGAAGCTCAGGACAACACCGTCACCAGCCGCCATGTAGGCGAAGCCGAGATCGATGGAGATACCGCGCTTCTTCTCCTCCTTGAGCCGGTCGGTCTCGACGCCGGTCAAAGCGCGAACCAGCGCGGTCTTGCCGTGATCAATGTGGCCTGCCGTTCCGATGATCATGGCGAAGCTGCTAAGCCGGAGCCGGTTGGCAACGAAAGTTCCAGCGAGGCGAGATTGGCGACAAAGCCTGCTTCGTCATCAAGGCAGCGCAGATCGACGATGAGCGCCTGATTCTCGATGCGGCCGATAACAGGAATTGGCAGCCGGGCAAAGGCGTCGGTCAGATCCGCCAGAGCGCGGCCCGACCCTCGCCTCACATTGGGCCGGATCGAGACACCAGCACTGGGGATCGTCTCAAGGGGCAATGCGCCGGAGCCGATTTGGCTCGCGCACGTGACGACTTCGAGCGAGAAGCGTCCACCGAGCCGTTCCTCAAGCGCCGGAAGAAGTCGGCGCCCCAGCGCGGCGATGTCGCTTGCGGATTTGGCCACGTGTCGGTACGTCGGCAACTGTTCAGCAATGCGATCGGGGTCGCGATAGAGCTTCAACGTCGCTTCGATGGCCGCAAGCCTGATCTTGTCGACGCGAAGCGCCCGTTTCATCGGATTGTGGTTGACCCGCGAAACCAAGTCCTTGCGGCCAACGATGAAGCCAGTCTGTGGGCCGCCCAGCAACTTATCGCCGGAAAATGTCACGAGGTCCGCACCGTCTGAAATCGCCTCTCTTACCGTGGGCTCATGTGCCAGTCCGAAACGCGACAAATCGATGAGCGTCCCGGAGCCAAGATCGTTGACCAGCGGCACACCACGCTCGCGGCAAAGTGCCGCGAGGTCGCTCGGCCTTACCTCGGCCGTAAATCCCTCAATGCGGTAGTTGGACGTGTGAACTTTGAGGATCAATCCTGTTCGTGCGTCGATGGCCGCGGCATAGTCCTTGAGATGCGTCCGGTTCGTCGTGCCGATCTCAGCAAGCTTGGCACCGGCCCGAACTCATGATCTCGGGCATGCGGAAGGCGCCGCCGATCTCGATAAGCTCGCCGCGCGAGACGATCGCGGAGCGGCCCTTTGCAAGCGTATTGAGCACAATCAGCACCGCAGCGGCATTGTTGTTGACGACGGTGGCGTCCTCGGCGCCTGTCAGTTCGCACAGCAGTTCTCGGACGATGTTATCACGTTCGCCGCGGCGTCCCCTTTCCAGATCGAACTCCAGGGCCACCGCATTCCGCATTGCGGCCGTTGCGGCTTCAATTGCGGAATCGGCAATAAGCGCGCGGCCAAGGTTCGTATGCAGAATCGTGCCCGTCAAATTATAGACCGGCCGAAGCCGCGAGCTCTGATCGCGCTGCAGACGAGAAAGCGCGACTGTGGCGGCGCCCTCCGCATTGATCAGGCCATTGCGGTCACTGCGTGCGGCTGCAAGCGTTGCGCGAATAGCGCCGACGAGCGCCTGGCGTCCAAAGCGATCAAGGGCAGCCGCTGCAGTACGGGTCCGCAGCACCGCGTCGACGGAAGGCAAGCCTCGCAGGTCGGCTGGCGGCATCGACTCTGCCGGCACTCGTTTCTCCATTCACATCGAGGAGCGCGAGCGAGTAAGCGCTCTCTCGCCGCGGGCGACCGCGCGCAAGGCTTCACGGTCTTGACTTATCTCATGGGCTGACCAGGAGCCGTCCGCCAAATATCGATCAGCCGCGACCGCGGCGGTAGCGCCGTCACCGGCGGCGCTCGCTGCCCGGCACGGCGACTGCGCCCGTATTGTTCCAGCAGCGAAAATCCCAGGCATTTCGGTCCGTGTCAGGGCATCGGCAGCAATTCGCGCCGCTGAATCGAGGCTGAGCAGGTCCTGCACGAAGCCCGTATTGGGCTGCAGGCCCACGTAAGCGAATACGGCGGCGATCTCGATCTCTGAGACAGCGCCGGATTTCATGTCTCGTGTGCGCAATCCGGCGACCGCGGCCTCACCCAGAATTTCGGTCACGATCGTGTTGCTGTGAATTTCAATTTTCGGATGCGCCACAGCACGATCGCGATAGCATTTTTGGCCTGTCAATTCGTCGCCGCGGTGAAGCAAGATGACCTTTGAGGCGGACTCAGCAAGCGTCAAACCTTCCTGCAGTGCCGAATCGCCACCGCCGACAACAGCAACAATGCGGCCGCGCAGCAGAGGAGCGTCGCAGGTGGCACAATGACTGACGCCGCTGCCTCTGAGTCGCTCTTCGCCGGGCACATCGAGTTTCTTGAGATTCGATCCAGTGGCCAAGATGACCGCGCCCGCAACGATATCGCCCTCGGCGCTTGTTACTTTCCAGGTCTCGCCTGCACGATCGATTCGCGTCAGGCCGCTCATCACCAGTTCGGCACCCGCTGCCGCCGCTTGATCCTGCATGATGGGGCACAAGTCATAACCCGGAATTCCGTCGAGATGACCGGGAAGACCCTCAACCTTTTCGATGCTCAACAGCTGTCCGCCGGGAACATCACCGGTGAGAATCAGCGTGCTTCTCCCAAGGCGCGCGGACGTCATGCCCGCAGTCAATCCGGCAATACCGCCCCCGGCAACAACGACTTCGAACTCTTTCGCCAAGTTTTCGCTCCACGTCCGCTTGGAAAATGGAAAGCTGCCTAGCCTGCAATCCTGATCGTGGGGTCGCCTTCTTCCGCGTGTCCAATAATCCGAGCCGAGGCATAACCGGCGTCGCGGATCTTGTTGACCAGCGCAACGCCGTGCCGTTGCGCGACCGCAATAAGCAATCCTCCTGAAGTCTGAGGATCAGTGAGAAGATGGCGCTGCCAGTCGGGAACGTTGGGTGAGAGCTCGACGTTGCCACCGTAGCTCGCCCAGTTGCGATGCGATGCGCCGGTCACCACGCCTTCTTCAGCCAGAACTGCCGCCTGTGACAGCAGCGGAACATCGTCAAGACGAAACACGAGACGCAAACGTGAGCCACGCGCCATTTCAAGCCCGTGACCAAGCAGGCCAAAACCCGTGACGTCGGTGACGGCGTGAACGTTCTCGTCACGCCCAAGTTCAGTGCCGATCCTATTCAACTGCGTTGTCGTGGCGATCATCTCCTCGTAGCCGCCTTGACTGAGAACGTCCTTCTTGATTGCCGCCGAGTAGATGCCTACCCCGATCGGCTTGGTCAGGATGATCACGTCGCCGGGCGTTGCCCCGCTATTGCGCCGGACTTGGCTAGGCGCGCAGACGCCGGTAACAGCCAAGCCGTAAATGGGCTCAGGACAATCGATCGAGTGACCGCCGGCAACGGGAATGCCCGCCGCCGCGCAGGCGGCGTTGCCGCCGCGCAGGATGTCGCGAACGACGTCAGTGGAGAGTTTGCCAAGGGGCATGCCGAGGATGGCGAGCGCCATTATTGGGCTCGCGCCCATCGCATAGACATCGGAAATGGCGTTCGTTGCAGCGATGCGCCCGAAGTCAACGGGATCGTCGACGATCGGCATGAAGAAATCCGTTGTGGCGACGACGCACGTGCTCGCGTCGAGCTGCCAGACCGCTGCGTCATCGCCGGTTTCGGTGCCAACTACGAGCTTTGCAAACGGCGTCGCAGCGGCTTGATTTGCGAGAAGCTCTTGCAGAACCGACGGAGCCAGCTTGCACCCACAACCCCCACCATGTGCCAGGCTGGTCAGCCTGATCTGCGGCCCGCTCACTTCTACCTTCTCCTGCACTTGAGCCTTGAGTAACTGTAAGCCATTTGCCATCGCTGTCGAGCGGACCATGCGGCCCGCGACTGACCGATCTTCCCCCACGTCGGGACTGGCAGCGTCAGATCCGAACCGAGGCCGTGGGCGCCGCAAAGCGGACCTGCTGGCGTCGTTTACGGGGAGCGCTCAAGCACACTACTGGCAAATCAGCGGCCAGTCAGCGTTCGGGAAAATTCAGCTTCCAACGCGTTCAGCTTGCTTGCCTGCGCGATGGATTCCGCCGCTGTGTAGTAAGAGACCTTATGACCTTTGAGAACCTTTGAGATTTCCGTGCCGTCGACGAAATAATTACCTCGCTTGGTGAATTTCTCAAACATGATTGCGCCTTCCGGACGCCCCAGCCAAGCAAGAAATAATCGTGCGGTGTTCGGATTCTTTCCGTATTTCAAGACCGAGCCCGCTATCAGAGGCACAGGCGTCGGATCAATCACGATGAGTTTCACAGGAGCGGATTTCTCCACCATTCTTACGGCCGAATCATAGGCGGTGATCGCCAGTGCAATCTCTCCGGAACCGACCGCCTCGGCGAGCGGAAATTGCCCGTCGAACAAACGCGGCCGTAACGCCGCAAGGCGTTTCACAAGAGCGCGTGATTTATTTTCGCCGATGGCGGGAATAATGTCGACGAAAAATGAGGCACGCATCCAATGGCCGGTGCGGTTCTTCCATTTCGGGTCGGTCATATCATTCCAGCTCTGCGGAATGTCACCCCCCTTGACCACGTTGGTATTGCACAAAGCTGCGTATGGCGCCGTCGTTGCGATGATCATGTAGGCGGTCGGCGTCAGTGCCGGCGAGGTGGCGACTCCCAGGGCTGCCCAGTCAGTTTCGAGTAAAAACCCGCGTTGGTACAGCGATTGCGTGACAGACGCGCCATGGAGCAGCACGTCGGCTGTAGGACCGCCCGCCATGCTTTCCTGCACGACCTTAGCGGTTTTCTGTGCCGACGGAACGTCAACAAAGTCGACTTTTTTCACGAAAGGGTAGGCGCTCTGAAAATTCGCCAAAATGGATCGCGCAGCGCCAGCATCGTAATGATCGTACCAGATGAGTCCGCTTTCGGATTTGGCCGCTTCAATGACTGCTTCGCGAACTCGGGGCGTTGGCGCGCGCGTCCGTCAAGGTCCCGCCGAAGGTCGAGGCCGCAGCTAACGTGCGCAGAAATTGCCGCCGGTTGTAGACCGTTACTGACAAAGACTCCTCCCGTTAATTTCCAGGCGTTCCGCCCGCATTAGCCTTCAAAGGATATTACCTCAAATTTCCAATCGGCGCCGGGTCAGCGACAATATGCCAACCAGCGCAAGCAATGCGATCATGAGCAATACGGCCAGCGCCGCTGCGCGCTCGGGGCTCCCTGTGTCCCAGTAGCTGTACAAGATCGTCGAAAGCACGCTGTTTCGTCCCGACTGCAGCATGACGGCGATCGAAAATTCGCGGATCGAGTGCACCAGAACCCAAATGGTCAAGGCCACCGTAGTTGCCGATAAGAGCGGCATGGTGATCCGCCGTAACATCTGGAACAGCGTTGCCCCCGCCATGCTGGCGGCCTCCTCAAGCTCGGCGCTGATCTGGATCAAGCCCGTTTGCATCATTCGAGAGGCTATCGGCAGGAACACAATCACGTGCCCAAGGGCGATGACCCAAATGGTGCCGTAGAGTGCGAGAAAGCGCGCACTGAACGCCACAACCACGAGGGCGATGCCGAGCATGAGTGGGGGTATGCCCAGCGGAATCATACACAGAACATCGATGAGCCAGGCGTGGCGCAGCTTGGAGCGAAGCACGATCCAGGCAGAGAGAAATGAAATTGCGATGAGGCTGGTCGCCGTTGCGATGGCGATCAAACCCGAATTGATGACTGCTTCGCGCAACCTCGGACTAGAAAAAAGGTTTACATAGGCGGAAAATGACGCCCGCTGCAACATGTGCAGGCTGAACCCTGCGAAATACGGGATGACACTCGCCCACAGCAACGCAACGAACGGCAGCAGGATCGCCAGCACAAAATAAAGCAAAACCAACGCAGCACCCAAACCGCGCAACGCGCCAAGCCGGGCCTCTATGGGCTTATACCCCTTACCACTGACGGTCGCGAAACGGGCAGCGTGCCGGATCGTCCGGCGATAGAAGACGAGCCCAGCGATCAAAAATACGAACAGGACTGTGTTCATCGCGGAAGCCGCGCCGTAATCTGGAAAGCTTGATGGCGGCGTCATCAGACGAAAGATCTCGATACTCATCAGATCTACATGCCCGGGAATTGCGATTACCGCGGGCACATCGAACGCCAGCATGCCGACGATCATCAGAATCGTGACGACGGAAAGCAGCGCGGGGCGCAACATAGGTAAACCGACGCGCCACACCACTTGCCAGCGGCTCGCTCCCGCAACCATGGCGGCTTCTTCAAGCGCCGGATCAAGGGCCTGGATCGCCGGCGACAGCATGAGAACGGACGTCGGCACATAGGCCAGCGTCTGCACAAAGATGGCTCCCGGCATGCTGTAGATGCTAAACCAGCGGTCGATCGGGCCGATGAGGGGTTGCAACGCCACGCTGATGATGCCGATGCGCGGCGCAAGAACCAGGGCCCAGCCAATAGCCAGCAAGAGCGGCGGTGTCGCCATCGGCATGAGGATCATTGCGCGGAACAGGCTCCGGCCCGGCAGATCGGTCCGCTCGAACAACCAGCTCAACGCGGTGGCGATGCCGACGGCCAAACCGGTGCTGACGCCAGCGAATATCAGCGTATTGGCGACGAGCCACCAATCGTAGGCTGAACCCCAAGCATCAATGTAATGCGCGAACGTCCAGCCGGATGTGAGCGGAAGCCCGTCAGGACGAAAGCTGCCGACAAGCAACAGGGCGAGCGGCGCCACCGTGAGCAGAACGAGCAGCGCGGCCACGCCGGCGGCCAGGAGCTGTGGCGCGCCGAACGCGTGAATTGCCGCTCCCACGCGCTTGCCTGTTCGACGCGGCATCAGGGCCGGATCGGCGATCATGCGGCCCGGCACCTCTTCCCTCCGTATGTTTGTCGCCAACAGACGCGGTCGCGGTGCGCGCAAACGGCATCGAGCTTGCGTGAGATGCGAAGCTTAAACGAGAGGGCGCGCATAGCGTCAAGGATCTCAGCCCCGCCGCTCAACGCCAAGCATCGACCGATACCGTCGTTACGTAGTGGGCGCTGAAGATCTTCCAGGCACCTTGCGTTTCCCCGCCGACGACCACGGCGTTGATCTGGCTCGCGTCGTACATTTCAATGATGTCGTCCGGCGCGGCTTTAAGCCGTGTGGCGTATGGCTCGACGCCAGCGACGGCGCGCGGCCGAACCAGCGTCTGGATCCACTGATCATCCCAATAGTCGCGCGCTGTGATGCGGGCGTTCCGCGCGCACCAGTTGATCAGATCGTCTTTCGACTTGATGCCCCGGGCGGCGAATAGGCGCGCGACGATCGGATCAACGATGACGCAAGGCGGGATATGCGAGGTGGCGGTGAGGCAACGGCGGAATTTTGCCTCCCAGGTGTCGCGCGGCCCAAATCCCTCCTGGATTCCGCGGTTGCCAACGAAAACGCTGACGGCGCTGTCCGTCGGTTTGAACCCCTTTTGGACGTGCAGCGGCACCCAGGGGCTGCGCTCCTCGTTTTCAGGAAAACACAGGCTGTAGGCCAAAGGATTGCCGAGCGCGCCCATATAGGTTTCGCCCGGCACCGAGCCGCCCTGGCCGTTCTGCGACAAAAGGCTGTAGGCGCGGCCGATCGTCGTGTTGGCGTGATTGTACGGGCCCATCGCCCCGATGCCGGCATTCATGCCAATTTCATTGCGGAAGGGGCCGTTGACCACGCTAAAACAGGTCTGCGAGGTGGTGCTGCCCTGCCTTGAGGTCTGATTTGACGCCGCTAGCGCGAGAATGACCGGGAAATACTCCGGTCGCGCTCCTGCCATCACGGCGTTTACGGCGACCTTCTCGACCGTATATTCCCAGCTTTCGCGGAAATTGCCGGCTCGCATTCGCCCGACAACTTTATCGGGCGGCTGGCTCGTTCCCTTTAGCATTGCCGCGACACGCTCTTCCGTCGGCAAAACGATGGGCATGAAATCTGTCCATCGATTGTCCAGGAACAGCTTTTCCAGATTCTCCTGCGTATCAGGCGGAACCAGCCGCGGCGTGGTTCGCTCGAATGTCGCGCCGCTGAGATCGGCGTCGTCAAGCGGCCGCGTCAGGCCTTCGATCACCTCTTCCATGAATCTGCGGCCGGAGATGGCGTCGTCGCCTTCGATGTAGGCCCGCAACTCTCCCGGCGTGCGCCCGACCACCGGCTGAGGCACGAACGCCTGACGCAAATTCGGAATCCCACGCAGCCGCGCGGTGGATTTAGCGACGCGGTGAAACACATGCGTGTGGACCGCGATGGTCGGCACGCCGTTTTCATTTTCCAGTAGTGAGGTCAACCCGACGACCGTCGGGCTACAGGAGCTTCAAAGCCCAACACCGAGAATGGCCGCGTCGCCGTCGGCGCCGATTTTCGCGCGCATTTCGGGATCGTCGACCCAGCTCTCGCGGGGCTTGATGATGCGTGTCTCGACTGCTGGTAAATGGGTGGCAAACCAGTCCCGCAGCTGTTCCATAAACGCCGCGGAATTATCGAACAGGCAATCGACGAGGTAGACGATTTTGCCGTCGAGGCTTTGCAGCCGCGATGCCAGATGCTTTCCAACGACCTTCGGCGGATAGCCCCTCGGGTCATGGACGGTAATCAGATCGCTCACGCGGCGCCTCCGGGTTCCTCACGGTCAACTATCTTCGCATAAAGACTATAAGGCTATCCGTCGAGGAGCTTCAAGTCGGGCCACAACGCCAGAAAACGCTCCCTGCGCTCGTACCATCGATACACACAGCGGCGATCGCCGTGGCGCCTGTTGTGGAATTGGGGAGCGTGCTAACGTGTGTGCGGTCAGCCAAGACCAAGCCTCCCCGGGTAAACGCCGGGTAAAAAGAGCTTCGGTCATAGGAAGTGTCGACTTTGCGGGCGTAGTTCAGTGGTAGAACATCAGCTTCCCAAGCTGAGTGTCGTGGGTTCGATTCCCATCGCCCGCTCCAACCTGTGCGCCTGCGGCGCGCCGGTTGGCAAGGCATAAGGGGTAGGGAGCGTCCAATGCCACTCAGCAAAATCAACGGCGTCAACATCAATTGGCAGGTCATCGGCGAGCGCGGTCCGTGGGTGATGGCGACCACCGGCGGCCGGCGCGGCTATGACGAATTCGTGCCGATGGCGCAGAAGATCGCGCGCAGCGGTTTTCGCGTCATGCTGCACGATCGCCGCAACACCGGCGCGTCCGATCTGTGGATCGAGGGCGACGAGGGTGAGGAATCGCCGTGGCTTTCCGACATGTACGAGTTGATGCGCCAGAACGATGCGCTGCCGGCGTTCTTCTGCGGCTCGTCGGCCGGCGCCCGCACCTCGATCCGGTTCTATCTGAAATATCCGCAAGCGGTGCGTGGCTTGCTGCTGCTGCGCGTCACCGGCGGCGCGTTCGCGGCCGGCCGCCTGCCGGAGAACTATTACGGCCAGTTTCTCACCGCAGCCAAGGCGGGCGGCATGGCGGCAGTTTGCGCCATGGATGCCTGGAAGGAGCGTTTCAAGGAGAATCCGCGCGGCCGCGATTATCTGGCCAGCCTGCCGGCCGATAAATTCATCAAGGTGTTCACGCGCTGGAAAGAGGTGTTTGAGGCCGGCGGCAAATATCCGGTCATGGGCGTCACCGAGCAGGAGTTGGGCTCGATCAAGGTGCCGGTCATGATCATCCCGGGCAACGATCAAACGCATTCCAGCGCCAGCGCCGCGGTCGCGCACAAACTCATCCCGGGCAGCGACGTGCATCAGTTGCCGATCACCGACCAGGAAGTGCCGCTGATTCCGTTTCCCGAATGGGGGCCGTACGAGGAAGAGATCGCGCGCACCTTCGTGGACTTCATGCAGCGCGCCATGGCGGCCGAAAAAACCGCGGCGTAACGCGGTCACAACGTCTTGTTGCACTGCCGCATCGCGTCGCTGCGAGGGTTGCCGCCTTGCATTGCGGCGGCACGCGATTATGATTCGCGACGAGAACGGCAAACAGGGGCGGCCAGGATCTACGTCGGCATGCAAGGTCCGGACAGGTCCTGAGAAGCGACGGCTTGGGGGAAACAACAATGAATCAGAATGGCGAACGGACCGGATGGAGCTGGTGGTATCTGCTCTTTCTGATCCAATTCATTGTCTGTCTTTGGGTGCCTTTCTACAACAAGGCGGATCCCGCCTGGATCGGCATTCCGTTCTTCTACTGGTACCAGATGCTCTGGGTGATCATCGGGGCGGTTCTCACTGCGGTTGTCTATTTCGCGACTGACGCCTGACACAGCGCGCTTTCGCCAGGCGCAACAGACGTCAAATAGCAATCGATCGGGAGACTCGCCGTGCAAGAGATCAATTGGACCGCCCTTATCATCTTCATAGTGCTGTTCGGGCTCATTACCGTTTTGGGCTTTGTCGCAGCACAGTGGCGCAAGGGCGATCTCGACCAGCTGCATGAATGGGGCCTCGGCGGTCGCCGTTTCGGCACGCTCATCACCTGGTTCCTGGTCGGCGGCGATCTGTACACGGCCTACACGTTTATCGCCGTGCCGGCGCTCGCCTTCGGCGCCGGCGCCATCGCGTTCTTCGCGGTGCCCTACACGATCATGATCTATCCGATCTTGTTTCTCGTGTTCCCGCGGCTCTGGTACGTCTGCCACAAGCACAACTACATCACCGCGGCCGATTTCGTGCGCGGCCGTTTCGGCAATCGCTGGCTGGCGCTGGCCGTCGCGGTCACCGGCATCGTCGCCACGATGCCGTACATCGCGCTGCAGCTGGTCGGCCTGCAGGTGGTGATCGGCGGCATGGGCGTTTCGGGAACCGGCTATTGGGCCGATCTGCCGCTGCTGATCGCCTTCATCATTCTCGCCGCTTTCACCTATACGAGTGGGCTGCGCGCGCCAGCCTCGATCGCCATCGTCAAGGACATCCTGATCTACATCACCGCGTTTGCGGCCATCATCGTCGTGCCGATCCACATGGGCGGCTTCGGCGCGATCTTCGCAAAGATTCCGCCGGCCAAGCTGCTGCTGGCGCATCCCGGCGCCAATACGACGGGACTCTACGGCGTCTATGCGACGCTGGCGCTCGGCTCGGCCTTGGCGCTGTTCCTCTACCCGCATTCCATCACCGGCATTCTAAGCGCATCGAGCGGGCACGCCATCCGCCGCAACGCAGCGCTGCTGCCCGGCTACTCGTTCATGCTCGGGCTGTTGGCGCTGGTCGGCTTCTTCGCGCTGGCCGGAGGCCTTGGTGGCCTTCCCGAGTTTGCCGGCGGTTTCAAGCAATTCGGCAACAACTTTGCGGTGCCGGCGCTTTATCTGCATCATTTCCCGTCGTGGTTCGTCGGCATCGCGTTCGCGGCCATCGGCATCGGCGCGCTGGTGCCAGCGGCGATCATGTCGATCGCCGCGGCCAATCTCTACACGCGCAACATCCACCGCGAGTTCATCAATCAGAATCCGACCGACCGGCACGAATCGCAGATCGCCAAGTGGGTGTCGCTGATCGTCAAGTTCGGCGCGCTCGCCTTCATCGTGTTCGTGCCGCAGCAATACGCCATCTATTTGCAGCTGCTCGGCGGCATTCTGATCATCCAGACGCTGCCGGCGGTGCTGCTTGGCGTCTATACGCGCTGGTTCAACGATTGGGCGCTCCTGATCGGCTGGCTTGTCGGCATCATGCTTGGCACCTGGATGTTCATCGCCGCCAAGCTCGCGCCAAACTATCCGCTGGTGATCGCCGGGCACGTTTTCCCGGGCTATACGGCGCTCTACACGGTGATCCTCAACATTGTCGTGGCGGTAGTTTTGACGCCGCTGTTCAACGGCATGAAGGCCGGAGTCGCCGACGAAACGGTTGCGGCCGACTATCGGCCGTAACCTTTCCGGCGGTCTGCGCCGTTAGTGGCCCTTGCGCTGAACGTCCTTGATCGCGATCGCGTCCTTGACCATGGCGATGATGCGCGGCGGCGCCGCCACGATCTGATCCACCGTCTTCTGCAGTTCCTCGCCGCCCATCGGCGCCATCTCCATGTGGGCCTGCTTCGCCGCTGCGAGGAATTGCGGGTCGTGCATCGTATCGTCGAAGGCCTGACGCAGCGCCTTGACGCGTTCGGCCGGAACATTGGGCGCGGTCAGGATCGGCCGTCCGACCGAGACATCGCCGGACAGGAGCGCAAGCACCTGGCGCTGATCGTCGTTCGTGGCGAGCTCGGTCCATAACGGTACGTCCGGCAGGTCGGTCTCGCGGCGCGGCCCGATCTGGAACAAAACGTTGATGAAATGGTCGCGCAGCCAGTCGGCATGCGTGGCCTTGATCGAGGCCCAGGAATTGCTGCCGCGGCCGTCCAGTTCATGACGCTCGACCGCGATGTTGATATCGCCGCCGCCCGGATAGCCGGCGATGATGCGAAACTTGCTGCCAAGCAGGTTGTTGGACACCTGCGGATAGAGCACCGAGGGCGAGCTGGCGCCGGTGGCGCCGACCGCGAGCGATTTGATCTTGGCCTGCGCGAAACTCGACACGCCGCTCGCCGCCGTCACGTAAAGGATGTTGTTGACGACGCTCAAGTTGCCGATCCAGTTGAATTTACGCGCGTCGAACTGCACGCCCGGCTGGCTCAGCGCCTGGTCGGTCGGCGTGGCCTGGCCCAGGGTGGCGATCACGCTGCCGTCCTGCGGCGCCACGCGATAAAGCCAGTTCGCGGCGCTGCGGCTGCCGGCGCCCGGCATGTTCTGCGGCACGATGGTCGGGTGGCCGGGAATATGCGCGCCCATGTAGCGTCCGAGCATGCGGGCGTAGATGTCATAGCCGCCGCCCGGACCGTAACCGATGACGAGCGTGATCTGCCGGCCGCGATAAAAGCTCGCGACATCCTGTGCGTGCGTCGGCGTGGCCGTAGCCGCCACCAGCGCCGCAGTGATCCAAACAAATGTGCGTAAACGGTGAAAGCTCATCGCAAGTCCTCTCACGGCGACGGCCGAAAGCCCGCCTTGTAATAAGCGGACAAATCGCTGCCGAGCCACTCGGTCGGAATGACTTTATTCGATCCCTCGGCCAAAGCCTTGCGATAGAGCACGCCGCCCGCTGCGGCAAATTGGATCGCGAGCCCCGAATTGTTCTTGTAGTAGATGATGCCCTTTTCTGCGCCGCCGCGCGGCTCCTGTTTGACGCTGACAGCACCGTTGAGCAATTCGCCGAGTTCATAGACGCGGTCGCGGCCTATTACACCCTCCTTGATCGGATCGAGCAGCTCGCTCTGATCGTTGTCGATCACGCTCTCCCAGTCGTTGACGATCACGCAGCGCGCGCGCTCATACGTGCGGCGATCGACCTCCGAGCGTTTGTTGGTCACGTCAGAGTTGGCAATCGACACGACAAGCTGTCCATCTTCCAGCCACTCGCCGTCGAACACGGGCTTCATCGCGCTCGTGGCGCAGCACACGATGTCGGCATCGCGAACGGCTTCGCGCGCATCCTCCACCGCATTGACGGCAAGCCCGTCGCGGGACAGCTCCCGCGCCAACGCCGCGCGGTGCTCGGCACTGGGGCTATAGACGTTGACCTTGCGGATCGGTCGCACCAGCGCAATTGCTTCGAGCGCATTGCGCGCCTGCTTGCCGGTGCCGAACAGGCCGAGCGTATGGGCGTCCGGCCGCGCGATGGCGTCGACCGCGACCGCCGTCGTCGCGCCAACCCTCATGCCGGACAGCTCGAACTCGTGCAGCAGCGCCAGCGGCTCGGCGGTCTCGATGCTGAACAGGATCACGAAACCCCAATTGAAGGCCTGCGGATTTTCGTAGGTGCGCCGCTCGCGCGCGGCGGTTGCGGGCCGCATGATCTGCGAGCCGGCGCGCACGCAGGCGATGCCGGATGACGGCACGGCGCCGACATGGACGTTGGCCATGTAGCGCCGGTCCGGATCGGGATGTTTGGCGAGGTACCGCATACGCGGCCGGTTGACCGCGACGCCCGCGGCGAACTCGCGAAAGGCCACGCGCATGGCATCGATGCATTCGCGCATCGGCAACAGCCGGCTTACGTCCTGGTCGGTGATGATGATCGTCATCGGATCCGGTATGGGTTCAGGGTCGGGTTCAAATCTGAGCCTTCACGAGTACGCGCGGGCCGGCCTTTTACTGCGATTGCGGCGGACGGCCGGAATGAGATCAAGCTAGCTCCGCCGCGCGGATCGTGGCAAATTGCGAGCACCCGCCGAGAGATATCCAGTTCGGGAGGAACCACATGGCTTGGGCTAAAGTCACCGATATCGCGTATGGACGCCTGCGTGCGCCCGATCTCGATGTCATGGAAGATTTTTTGACGCGGTTCGGCATGCACCGGGCCGACCGCACCG
Source organism: uncultured Alphaproteobacteria bacterium (assembly GCA_963729965.1). Taxonomy (GTDB): domain Bacteria; phylum Pseudomonadota; class Alphaproteobacteria; order Rhizobiales; family Xanthobacteraceae; genus BOG-931. Next base: position 489,858 of record CAVSPX010000001.1, on the reverse strand, counting down.
CCAACGCACTTTATATGCGCGGCACCGACCCGGCGCATCATATCCATATCACCGAAAAGGGCGATCCGAAATTCGTCGGGCTTGCCTATTACGTCGAGAGCGAAGACGACCTGAAGCGGCTCGCCAAGGCGCCCGGCGCCACCGGCGTCGAGACCATCGACGAGCCCGGCGGCGGCAAGCGCGTACGGCTCACCGAGCCGAACGGCTATCAGATCGAAGTGGTCTGCGGCATCCAGCAAGCCGCTCCGATCCCGGTGAAGCGGCAAAGACTCAATTCCGGCGAAGCGCCGACTGCGCGCGCCGGCGAACTGATGCGGCTGCCGCGCGGCCCGGCCCACGTCAAGCGCATCGGCCACGGCGTGCTGATGTCGTCGAAGTTCAAGGAAACCGTCGGCTGGTTCCGCGAAACCCTCGGCATGATCTGTTCGGACGACGTCTACGCCGAGAACAAGGACAACCTGATCGGCTCGTTCAATCGCTGCGACCGCGGCGACACCTATGTCGATCATCACGTGTTCTTCTGCCTCAACCACCAGAAGACCGGCTTGAACCATCTGTCGTTCGAAGTCCCCGACATCGACGACGTCTGCATGGGCCACGACTATCTCAAGGAATCCGGCAAATACGAGCACATGTGGGGCATCGGCCGCCACGTGCTCGGCAGCCAGGTCTACGATTACTGGGCCGATCCGTGGGGCCGCGTGCACGAGCATTGGGCCGACAGCGATCGGCTCAACCTCGCCAATGGCTCCAATCTGATCGCGGCCGACGAGGCGCTGCGCTCGCAATGGGGCGAGGCGCCGCCGGAAAAATTCATCAACCACGCCAGCATCTGACGGCTGCGCGCCGCTGATCCCAAATCGTCGTCCCGCACCTGAATTCGCAGCCGCCCGCGTCGTGGCGCGGGCGGTTAAGGATGTGCGCATCGCGCCGGGCGGAGCACCATTTCGGTAACGAATTGCTAACGGTCGGTGGTTAACGAAGGGTCGCCAAAATCCGCGCAATCCGGAGCATCCGCCATGGACGACCGCCACGACCAGGATCAGGGCAAGCCCACGGGCGAAAACACCGAGCCCGCAGCCGCCAACGCGTCGCCCGCGGGTGAGACGCCGGCAAGCGCGGAAAGTAGCGCCGCCAGCCAGTTGCCGATGATCGAATCCCCGCAGCTCGGCGGTGGTGAGGCTGAGGATGTCCCGGCGGCTGAACGGCTTTCCGGCACGCCCATCAAATCCATTACGGCGCTTCCGGCGCGGTTTCGCGAGCCGCTGAACGGGGCGCCGCGCGCTTCGGCTGCGGCCGGACCGGGCCCGCAACAGCGCTCGTTCCGATTCGCGCTCTTGGCGGCGACGATCGCGGGGGCGGCTGGGATCGGCGCGCTCGCCGGATCGCTGGCGGCCTTCAGCCTCGGCCATCAGACTGCCGCGCAGGCGACCGTGACCAGGACCGCGGAGTTGTCCGATGTCATGAAGGCCTTGAAGAGCCAGCGCGCCGAACTGTCCGCGCTCAAGACGAGCCTCGACAGTGAAAGCCGCAGCACCACCGCACAGTTCGCCAGGATCGCCGACAAGTTCAACAACATCGAACGCGCTCAGGCCGATCAGGCCAACAAGCTCACCCATATCGCCGACGCGGTCGACCGCTTCGGCAAGAAGCCTGCGCCGGAAATCACCGGCTCGATCGCCGCGCCCGCGCCGGTGTCGGCGCCCGCGATCAGGCCGGCTGCTGCGGCTCCGGTGCTGCACGATTGGATCGTGCAGGACGTGCGCAACGGCCGAGCCATGGTCGAAACCCGCTACGGCAGCATGTTCCTCGTCGCTTCCGGCGGTACGCTGCCCGGCCTCGGCCGCGTTGCCGAAATCAAGCGCCAGAACGGCGAGTGGGTGGTGGTGACCGAGCGCGGATTGATCACCTCGAGTCCGTGACGCGCGACTGCTGAGGTGCCTCACTCCCTTGCACCTGAGCTTCGCAATCCTGGAATCAGCATCGGCACGCGGCGCCGGTAGGCGCCGTAGGCGTCGGCGCCTAGCTCCGCGGTTAGAAAGCGCTCTTCGATCCGCGCCTTCGCCCATAATCCGAAAGCGATCAGCGCCGCGCCGACAAGACCGCTGATCGTGGCTTGCGCAATGGCGGTGGCGAACAGCGCAAAGATCAATCCCGTGTAGATCGGATGCCGCACCACTGCATACGGTCCGCTGTCGATGACGCGATGGCCTTCCTTGCGGGTGATCGTCCCCGACCACAGCCGGCCGAGATGGATGCGCGCCCACCACGTGAACAACAGCCCGGCCAGCGTCAGGAACGCCAGCACCACGGCGCCGTCGTAGCCGACGTGCCAGAGCATCCGCATGTGCAGCCGGCGCGCCGCCCATGGCGATAGCAGCGCCGCACCTACCAGCACGGTGATCTGGTAGAACACCGTGTCCCAGGAAAACGCGCGCTTTTCCGTTCGGCTGGTCCAGAACGCGGCGGCGATCCAGCTCACGAGCCATGCGATCCAGAAGACGGCGAACAAGACGCGTGGGCGAATGATCATCGGTTCAGTGTTCCCTGTCGCGATCGCCCCGTCCGCGCGACTCTAGCCTTGCCGCCGCGTTCCATGCCAAGTTCCATGCCAAGCTTGCCGTCATATAGGACGCAGCAAGCGATCCGGAACGGCGCGAGGCATGAACGGCTTGGCACAAGGCTTGGCAAAAGGCGCCGCACGTCTGCTGCGCGCGCTCACGGCCGTGGCGGTGCCGACCGCGCTGATGCTGACGGTGTTCGCCGCCGACGCCGACGCACAACCCGCGCAACAGCCGGCGCCGCAAGCCGATACGGAGCGATCGTGTCCCGCTCTGGTCGCCCAGGCGCGGCCGCCGGTGCTGCCGGCGGCGTTCGATCTCGCCGCGCTTGCCGCCGATCAGGCGCGCATCAGCTATATCGGCCACGCCACGTTCCTGCTTGAAAGTCCGCAGGGGGTGCGCATCGCCACCGACTACAACGACTATGTGCGGCCGGCGGTCATTCCCGACATCGCCACCATGAACCACGCGCACGACACGCACTACACCGATCATCCCGATCCGGCGATCAAATACGTGCTGCGCGGCTGGAGCGAGACGCCCGGCAAGCCGGCGATCTGGGATGTGCAATATCGCGACGTGCGCGTGCGCAACGTGCCGACCAACATCCGCGGCTTCGACGGCACGACGGAAAAATACGGCAACTCGATCTTCATTTTCGAGATGGCGAACCTGTGCATCGCCCATCTCGGCCATCTGCACCACACGCTGACAAAACAGCAGTTCGACGACATCGGCCGCGTCGACGTGGTGATGGCGCCGGTCGACGGTTCGCTGACGCTCGATCTCGACGGCATGATGGAGGTGCTCACGGCGCTGAAACCGCAGCTCATCATCCCGATGCATTTCTTCGATCAATATACGCTCGGCCGCTTCCTCGACCGAGCGCGTCAGAACTGGGACGTCGAGCGCGCCGAGGTGCCGACGGTCGTGGTGTCCAAGGCCACGCTGCCGGCCAAGACGAAGGTTCTGGTGCTGCCGGGACATTGATCCCTTTTCGATACGAGGCCCTTCGCATATAAATGTTCACCGTCATCCTGAGGTGCTCGTGCGCAGCACGAGCCTCGAAGGATGAACGGCCCGGACGCCTCGGCCGTCGCCCTTCGAGGCTCGCTTCGCTCGCACCTCAGGGTGACGGAACAGAAAACATGCTCAGCGCCGAACAGAACGATCTCATCACCCGCACCAATCCCGGCACCGCGGCGGGCGCGCTGCTGCGGCGCTATTGGCAGCCGGCGGCGCTCCTTGACGAGCTTGCCGGCAACCGTCCGGTCAAACCGGTGCGGCTTCTTGGCGAGGACCTCGTCGCCTTCAAGGACGACAAGAGCCGCTACGGCCTGATCGGCCGGCATTGCCCGCATCGCGGCACCGATCTGGCCTACGGGCGACTCGAGGACGGCGGCTTGCGCTGCGCCTTTCACGGCTGGCTGTTCGACGTCGCCGGCAAATGCCTGCAGACGCCGGCCGAGCCGGACACCAGCAATCTTTGCGCCAACATCAAACAAAAGTCCTATCCGGTGGTCGAGAAGAGCGGCATCCTGTGGGCCTATCTCGGGCCCGGCGAACCGCCGGCCTTTCCGGATTTCGACTGCTTCGTCGCGCCCGGCACGCACACCTTCGCCTTCAAGGGCATGATCGACTGCAACTGGCTGCAGTCGCTCGAAGTCGGCATCGATCCGGCGCACACCTCGTTCCTGCACCGCTTCTTCGAGGACGAGGATCCGGACAAGGGCTACGGCCGCATGTTCCGCGACACCTCCAATGACTCGGAGATGCCGATGACACAGATCATGCGCGAATTCCCGCGCCCGCGCATCGAGATCGAGCCGACCGGTTACGGCTTCCGGCTGGCGACCTTGCGCGAGATCGGCGGCGGCAAGGCGCATGTGCGCGTCACCAATCTAATTTTCCCCAACGCCTTCATCATTCCGATGAGCCGCGAGATGACGATCGCGCAGTGGCACGTGCCGATCGACGACACCAAACACTACTGGTACGCGATCTTCACCTCGTTCGGCGCCGCCGTCGACAAGGACACGATGCGCAACCAGCGGCTCGAACTCTATGAGCTGCCGGACTACGTGCCGCGCAAGAACAAGAGCAACGACTACGGCTTCGATGCGCACGAGCAGGCGCACACGACCTACACGGGCATGGGCACCGATATCAACGTGCACGACCAGTGGGCCTGCGAGTCGATGGGCACGATCCAGGACCGCACCCAGGAGCACCTCGGCACCTCCGACAAGGCCATCAGCGCCTACCGGGGGCTCTTGCGCCAGGCGCTCGACGATTCCCAAAAGGGCGCAAAGCCGCTGATGGTGCTCGATGCCGCCGAAGCCGGCAGGATCACCGGCCCGGCCTGCGTCGACGGCATCGGCCCGGCCGCCGATTGGCAGGGTTACTGGCAGCGCACGGATGCCGCGCGCCAGCAAACGAAAAGCTGGGCGAATGGGCATTGAATTTAATGTCGTTGTCATCGTCCGCGCACGCGGACGATCCAGTAAACGCTGAACCGCCAATGGATGGCGCTGCTTGGCGGCGATTACTGGATGCTCCGCCTTCGCGCGGCATGACACTGTGCGGGGACGCGCATGGCGTCGCCTAGGCATACCTCCGTCACCAAATCCTTCGTCGACCGCCACAGCCTGTGGACCGACGAGCAGACGCGCGCCGCCAAGGCGGCCGTGCGGGCGATCAAGCAGCACAAGCTTGAACTGGTGCGGTTCTCGTTCGCCGACCAGCATGGCGTGCTGCGCGGCAAGACCGTGATGGCCGCCGACGCGCCGGCGCTGATGCAGTCCGGCGTCACCATGACGACGACGTTGCTCGCCAAGGATACCGCGCACAAGACCGCCTATCCGGTGTTTACGCCGGGCGGCGGCTTTGGCATGGCCGAAATGCAGGGCGCCGGCGATTTCGTCATGGTGCCCGACCCGGCGACGTTTCGCGTGCTGCCATGGCCGACGGACAACGGCGCGCCGAATACCGGCTGGATGCTGTGCGATATCTATTTCGGCGACGGCAGGCCGGTGCCGTTCTCGACCCGGCAGGTGCTGCGCTGCGCGCTGGCGCGCCTCGGCGACGCCGGCTTCGACTTTCTCGCCGGGCTCGAAGTCGAATTTCATCTGTTCCGGCTGGACAACCCGCGACTTGCCCCCGCCGACGCCACCTGGCCACCGCGCGCGCCCGCGGTGAGCCTGCTCAACCAGGGCTATCAGTATCTGACCGAGAGCCGCTACGATCAGCTCGACGCCGCGCTGGCACCGATCCGGCACGGCATCGCGGCGCTCGGCCTGCCGCTGCGCTCGCTCGAAATCGAGCTTGGGCCGAGCCAATGCGAATTCACCTTCCGGCCGCAGCCCGGACTCGATGCCGCCGATACGATGATCCTGTTCCGCGCCGCCACCAAACAAATCGCGCGGCGCCACGGCCTCCTTGCAAGCTTCATGTGTCGCCCGGGGCTGCCGAATATTTTTTCCTCCGGCTGGCACCTGCACCTGTCGCTGATCGAGAGGAAGCGCAAGCTCAACGCGTTTGTCGGCGACGAGCGCGAAGGCCTGTCGCCGCTCGGGCTGCATTTTCTCGGCGGTCTGTTGGCGCACGCAGCCGCGGCCGCGCCTTTCACCACGCCGACCGTGAACGGCTACAAACGCTACCGCGCCTATGCGCTGGCGCCTGATCGCGTGATCTGGGCGCGCGACAATCGCGGCGTTATGGTGCGCGTGCTGGGGACACCTGGCGAGCCGTCGACGCATCTGGAAAACAGGATCGGCGAGCCCGCGGCCAATCCGTATCTCTACATGGCCTCGCAGGTCTACGCCGGCCTCGACGGCATCGCCAAGAAACGCGATCCGGGCCCGTCCGCCGATACGCCCTATGAAACCAAGGCGCCGATGCTGCCGAAGGATCTGGGTGAAGCGCTCGCGGCGCTGCGCGTCAGCGCGGTGTTCCGCCAAGGCTTCGGCGATGCCTTTGTCGGTTATATCGTGCGACTCAAGGAAGCCGAATTCGCGCGCTTCAAGGCCGAAGCGGGCGACACGGCGACGGGCGATGTGACCGCGTGGGAGCATAACGAGTATTTCGATTTGTTTTGACTTTCATCCGCCTCCACGCACTTGCGTGGGGGAGGGGGACCATCCGTAGCGCGCGGCGCGAAGGATGGTGGAGGGGGCGCGGGCCGTGACAAATCTCTTTCGACGAAAGTGAAACGTCGACTCAGAGGCCCCCTACCCCGCGCTTCGCTCATCCGAGCTACGAAGCTTCGCCTTGGAGACTTCGAATGAATTCTATTGGCCGCCGGGGGTGCGCACGCCTACCCAGGCGTCGCGCACCTGGTCGTAATGGACCTGAGGATTGTAGGGGACCAATGGGAGACCGAGTCTTTTTGCGGAAAGCGCGCCGACGGCCGCGACGAGAGTATAGGAGGCAACGACGCGGTCATGCTGGGCGACGACGAGCGCGACGCGGGCGTTGACGAGCTCCTGCTGCGCGTTGAGCACGTCGAGCGTCGTGCGTTCGCCGATTTGCGCCTCCTGTCGCACGCCGTCCAACGCGTCTGCGGCGGCATTCACTTGGGCCGTAGTCGCTGAAATCTGCGCCTTCGCGGCGATCAACTGCCCCCAGCTCTGCACGACCGTGGCGCGCGCCTGGTCGCGGTTGACGTCAAGATTGAGCCGCTGCTGGCCCAAAGTTTCCTTCGACTGACGGATGGCCGCATACTCACCGCCGCCTTGATAGATCGGTATGGTCAATTGGCCGACGGCTGAGGCGAGAAATTGTCTGCTGACATTATATTCGGGATTCGTGTTCTCCGAGACATTCACAGACACACTCAGATTCGGATATAGCGAACCTTCGCTGATTCTGACGGCAAGTTCGGCGATATCCACGCCATATACCGCCGCGAGCACCGAGGGACTCCGCTGCTCACCCTCGACGATCGCGGCGCCCAACGTGGAGGGTGACAGACGATCAACGGGGGTACCCGGGTTGAGCTTGCCGGGCGCGACGCCAATGACTCGGCGATAATTGGTCTGTGACGCCACGTCATTCGACTGCGCGCCGAGCAGCGAGGCACGTCCGGCTGCGAGCCGCGACTCTGCTTGGGCGATATCGGTCCGCGTCACTTCGCCGACTTTGAATCGCTCGCGAGTCTGATGCAACTCGTCCGTGAGGACTTCGACGTTGTGCCGATTGAGCTGAAGGATGGCTTCGTCGCGCAACAAATTCATGTAGGCGGTAACCGCGTCGAGCAGCACCTGCTGCTCGGTCACGCGCAACGTCGCCTGCGCACCCATGACCTGGCTTTCCGCCTGGCGAACGCGGTTGGCCGTCTGAAAGCCGTCGAACAGGGTTTGCGAAGCCACGGCGCCGACCCCGCCCGAAAGATACGACTGGTTCGTGGTACTGAAAGCGTTCGCTCCCGCCACAGCTGAGTTGCCGCCCGCAGGAGCGAGGACGCTCGTGTAATTAGATCCGCCATTCATAACGATGCTGAGCCTGGGCCGATAACCCGATAAGGCCTGCGGTACATTCTCGTCGGTCGCGCGCAAGAAAGCGCGTTGCGCGTTGAGGGATGGATTATTCTGATAGGCTTGCATCAATGCCCATTGAATTGTGTCGGCCGCGGCGCCGGATGGCGCTACTCCCCATTGGACGGCAGCGAGTGACAGAGTCACCGCATATGAGCGCAGGACTGCTCGACCCATCCAAATATTTTCGGTTATTGACGGGGGACAAGGACCGCCGCGCGGGACTGATCGCGCGCAGGCGGCGCAAGCCATTTCACGGTACGTGCAAGAAGCGTTTCGTTGCTCTCTCGGACGACGGCCGGCAGGAAGGGATCCGTGAAGCAGGTCGCTCCCGCAATCTCTGCGGCTCGTGAGGTTCGCTCGACCGTTGCCGGTCCGCCGGCGGCGTAGACGACGTCGCTCTTCGAAAGAGGCGGCAGGTAATGGGTCGGCTCACCATAGCGGACGGCGGCCGTAATCGCCTGGGGCGTCGATACCGTTGGTACAATTGTGACGCCCGGAAACAACGCAATCCTGCACAGCGCCGGAATCATGTAGAGGGAATCGAGGTCGCGCGCTCCGGCGATGAGAACGAGATTGCGCCGTGGATTTTCCCTTATCGCAGCTTCCGCGATGGCCCAGATCGGGGCGAAGCCGGTTCCGCTCGAAATAAGGACAAAGCGTCCGCGACGTCTGGGCCGGAAATAGGCCGACCCGAACGGGCCCGTGAGCTTCACCCGATGACCACTTTGAATTTTTTGTCCGAGCGCCGACGATACACGCCCGTTTGGCAACCGGCGCACGTGAAAGCGAAGAAGATCGTGATCGTTCGGCCAATCGAGCGGCCTCGTCGGGCTGTAGCACCGCGAAGGAAAGCCGCGAAATCGCACCGATAGATATTGGCCCGGGAAGTAGTTCAATGGCCGCGATGGCTCGATGCAAATCTCGAACACGCCCGAGGCGATTTCGACAACACGAACAACTCTTCCGGTCGCTTCAGTCGCACGGGGCGTTTTTTCGACGACAACGCTCAGATCGGAAATCACGCGGGTTTGGCAGGCATGCACGACCTGCCCGTCGCCGATGGCATCTCCCACGCAGCGGCCGGCCACGACGCGCACCTGACAGGTGTCGCAATATCCCGAACGGCAGTCATGCGGCAGTTCAATGCCGTTCGTGAGAGCCGCATCGAGCAAAAGATCACCGCGGTTTGCATAGATTGTCTCGGCGTTGATCGTCACCTTGCAGACTTTCGGCATTACTGCAGCTCCAGACGTATCGGCCGCACATGACGTGTGTGTTGGATTTGCGCGTGGTCGAATGCTGCCACGCGCAGGTAGGTCCCGGTCTGAATTGGAACGTCGTAAGGCCCTGCAACATTCAGGCGGCGCGTGACTTCGAGCGCCCACCTCCCGGCGGCCCAATGCCCCGCGCATTCGACGTCCGCCCGGTTGCCCGAGTATTCGCCTGAGATGACAACCCCAGGAATGACCGTGCCGTCCGGGATCAAGTGGTCGCGCTCCGCCGAGTAGGGAGCGCTTTCCGCTTCGGTCATGTACCAGCGGGCGCCTTCACTCTCGCCGTAATCAGGGTTGAGATCGACGCGGCCGAGTGCTGCGGTCATCGCGCCCAAGTTTTTGGGCAAGCGTCGCGGCAGGACCCCGTCTGCATAGTCGTCCGGTTGCAACGTCGTGAAATTGTTACGATAGTCGGAGGTACCTGGATCGTGAGCGAAGCCGCCGCGATAACGAGCAAGCCCCGCCCGCTGGGCGGCTGTGGCACTGACGGGCGGACCGAAATAGTCATTATCGCAATGATGCGATGCGTTCGTGCTGGTCGCCTTCCATTCCCAGACTTCGGCAAATAATCCGTCGTGCAGCGTGTAATGCAATCCTCGGCCAGAGCGGGCAGGCGGCTCATCCGCCAGCGGCTTACTGCCGGCGTGGAAGGTCGTATCCCCGGCAAGGATTGTGTGGAGGCGAGTCAGCAGAACGGCGAACTTGTCTTCGTTGTACGCGTGCTCGTCGCCAATTTCGTAGCCATCGTGAAGAAGTCGCCAGCGTCCATCCGTTTTTTGGAGCGGGAGCTGTTTGAGCGATCGCGTTGGATCGTTCCAGATAAATAGAAAATAGGCGCGCGTTCCGTCGTGTACGGCCCGGATGGAGATCGTCGTCTCGCCGGTTCCGTCGAAATTGCCGCCATTCTCGGTAAGAACATAGAGCGGCGGAATCGTTCGCCAAACCGGATCGGAGGTTTCGCCATCGATTGTGGGAACAGCCGCAGGGTCGACGCGACGGATGTAAAGTGTTTCCAATAATGCCCGTTTTGACGGGATCATTGAAATCGCAGTCATGGCCGCGACCACACAGGCCACGACGAATGCATTTAATTTAGCCTTCGGACGCTTGCCCGGCAGATTGGGCGTGCGTTTGTTGCGCTCAATCCTTTCCTCGGCAGCAGGTGCGTTCCTCTTCAAACGCATCTGCGGGAGCTCATCGGTATCGGCGACCACCAAGAACTCCCCAACCCGATCATGCGAATGGTTCAGCGCGTGCACTAAAGGTGCCTGACGCGGCGCCGCTGGCCGGCTGGTCTGCTCGTCGAGCAAAGCCAGGATTTCGCCGATGTCGAATGGCGGTGGCGGCGCGGTGAGGCGTCCAGGACGGAATATTCGCAGCAGCTGCGCTGCTCCGCCGTGGCGCCATTGCGAGAAAATGTGGAGGACAACGTAGCCCAGAATGAACCACATTCCGAACCAATGCATCCGTACCATGACACTGCCGGCGCGCCCCAGATACATCAGCGTGCCGGTCGCGAGTTGCGTCAGAATGGCCAGAAAGAACAGCCAATACAGCGCGATATTGATGGTGCCCCATCTGGCGTAGCGGCGCCTGAACAGGCTCCGCAGGCGAACGCCGTCGAGGCGGACGCGCGGCCAAAGACGAGCGCGCCAGACATAAACGACGTAGGCGACGCTTATGCCGGACAGCAGGACCGCGGCTTGCAGATGCTCGGTCCATACCGCGGCCTTGGGCAGAAAAAAATTGAAGATATTGAGCCAGTCGCGACCGGGCGTTTCGGTTGCGATTCTAAGTCCTGTGGCGACAGCCAGTGCGAGAGATACAGCCAGCGCCCAGTGAAAGATAACAGTGCCATAGTCGGTCTTCTTCTTCGGCACGCCTTGCCCCACTTAACACCCCCACACTGACAATCACCCACGCGGGCGTGCACGCGTGGTGCGCGCATTCGGCCCCCGCTTAAGGTCAGCAACGACGCGATCTCGGAGCGCGCGGCCCCGAAACGCGTTCTGCAAGTTATTGAATTGAAGCGCGCGAAGCCCGTCGCTTGGTTAGGACGCGGCGAACTTCGGACAAGAGAACGGCGGCAGTAATCAAGCCGGCGGTGTCGGAGCCAAGATGTGCTCGTCTAAGCGGCGATGAACGCCTCTGGTTGCCATCATCCCCCTCCTTTTGGTCAAACAAAACAACGCGCAGTCCAAGCGAAGAAGAAGCTTCACCCCCAATTAGGCCATGACTTGACTGAATTGCGAGACGGTTGGGCAAAATGTGTGATGATTGCCGGGTGGATTGATGGCACTCGGACTATGATCTTCTTGCAGCGAAGATTTTCGCGGCGGCGCCTGCTCTGGCAGAAAGCACATGTCACCCGCGCAGAATGCACATGCCGTTATTTTTCCTCAACGGTTTCATGGCTTAGCGAAATCGTCGTTGCGCGCGATTGCGCGAACACAAGCGCCGCCGACTTTCGGTCGAAATTCCGTCGGGATTTTGCAGAACGCTGCGATTGGGCTGTGCGGCGCGCGGTACGCATCGCGATCACGCTGCACAGAGAGGGGAAAATTTCATTCAATCCATTGGCGAGTCGCGTATGTCCGCTCCTGCGTCGGAAGATCTTGTTGGCATCGAACTACGCGCGAGCGCACGACGGCTGGGCGCAGTCGCGATTTTCAGCGGCGTCATCAATCTGCTGATGCTCTCCGGCTCGCTGTACATGCTGCAGGTGTACGATCGCGTACTCCCGAGCCGTAATGCCGCGACGCTTGTGGGATTATCGGCGATTGTCCTCGCCGCCTACCTCTTTCAGGCCTATTTCGAGGCTGCGCGTTCGAGGATGTTGTCGCGCATAGGCGCACTTTTCGATGTCGGCCTGCAGAAACGCATCTACCTTGCGCTTGCGACGCTGCCGCTGCGCGGCGCGAAGGCGATGGTCGCGCAGCAGCCGCTGCGCGATCTGGATCAAATCCGCATTTTTATGTCGGGTATCGGACCAACGGCGTTTCTCGACATGCCGTGGATACCGATCTTCGTCATCGCGCTCTTCATCTTCCATCCTGCGATTGGCCTGGTCGCGATGCTCGGTGCGGCAACCATTATCGCGCTGACGATGGCAGCGGAGCGCCGAGCCCGCGCGGCGGCGAAATTCTCCATGGACTGCAGCGCGCAACGGCAAGTCTTCGCTGACGCGACCCGGCAAAACGCCGAAGCTATCCGCGCCCTCGGTATGACCGGGCGTTTGACCGAGCGATGGCGCGAAGCCAACGAGCGGTTTCTACGCCAGAATTTCGTCGCTGCCGACGTCTACGCGAACATCGGCGCTGCCGCCAAGGTGGTGCGTTACGCCCTGCAGTCGGCAGTTCTCGGCACGGGCGCCTACCTTGTCATCAACGAGCAGGCTTCGGGCGGAATCATGATTGCGTCATCGATCATGATGGGCCGCGCTCTGGCGCCGATAGAAATTGCCCTGTCGAACTGGAAACAGTTGGTCGCAGCTCGGCAGGGGATAGATAGGCTTCGCGATATTCTGGCGACGGTCCCGCCGCCTGCGGCCGCCGCGGTTGAACTCCCTCGTCCGAAGCGGAGTTTTTCGGCCGAAAATCTGACCGTCGCGGTACCGGGCAGCGACCGCGTGGTGCTCTCGAATATCTCTTTTAGATTGACCGCAGGGGAGGGGTTGGCATTGCTCGGGCCGAGCGCCGCAGGAAAGTCTTCCCTCGCACGAGCGCTTCTCGGCATCTGGCCTGCGAGCGAAGGCGTGGTCCGCCTCGACGGAGCGGCATTGGACCAATGGGCTCCTGACGAGCTCGGCCGACATGTCGGCTATCTGCCGCAGGATGTAGCGCTGTTCGACGGTACGGTGGCCGAGAACATTGCGCGGTTCGATGAGCACGCGACCTCGGATGCGGTGCTAGGCGCGGCACAACTCGCCGGTGCCCACGAAATGATTCTGTCTCTACCTGATGGTTACGCCACCAGAATCGGCGAGCGCGGTTCCTGTCTTTCGGCCGGACAGCGTCAGCGCGTCGGACTTGCGCGCGCCCTGTACGGCGATCCGTTTCTTGTCGTCCTGGATGAACCGAATGCCAATCTCGACCACGACGGTGAAGCCGCATTGATCGGAGCGATCCAGACGCTGCGAAAGAATATGCATATCGTCATCATGGTTTCTCACCGCCCCGAGGCGCTTGCGGCGCTCAATATGGCGGCGGTGCTGCGCCAGGGCCGCCTGGTCGCGTTCGGCCCGCGCGATCAGCTGTTCGCAAGCGTGGCGCGGACTGTCAGCACCAGTGCTCCGGGCAGTATCAAGCCTGGCGACATGCAATCGCGCCAGCCGCGGGCGACGGCGGGAGCGCCGTCATGAGCGTCGTTGACCGCGGCCAGCGCGATCGCGCGGCGGGTATGCGCCCTTCGCTGCGTCAGGAGCCCAAATTGGGATTGCAGGGCAAGGCTCTGATTCTCGAATTGCAGAGTGCAAAAAGGGCCATCGATCTCAACCGGCGCGGCAATTTACGCGATCCGGCGCCTGCTCGCCGCCGGCAAAACGCGAGTCCAGAGGCTGTCGTGCAGCGGTTTCCCCGGTCAGGGGAGCGGCTCGATCGCTTCGATCATAATGTCTTGCAGGAGCCAATCCGCGCCACGCGGACGGAGGAACTTGGCGTCTCCGGATCCGAACTGCTCCGCAAGCAGAAAGTCTTCGCCGAACTCAAGCGCTATTTTCAAATTCTACGGGCGCAATTCGATTGGCTCGTGTCGGGTACGCCCGCATCCGCGGATTCATCCGCGGATTTCAGGGAACAGGTCGTCCGTACCCATGAGCTTCAGCTTAAGGCCGCATCGCGGGTGCTTATCATCAGCGCCGCTATCGCAGGGGGCTGGGCAATGCTGGTGCCTCTATCAGGCGCGGTTGTTCTGCCGGGCACGCTCGTTGTCGAATCCAGCGTAAAGAAAATCCAACATCCCACCGGAGGAGTCGTGGCGGCGATCCCGGTCGAGGATGGCATGCACGTAAATGCCGGTACACTTCTTCTCCGGCTGGACGGGACGCAGCTCAAAGCCAATCAAAAACTAGTTGCCGATCAGCTCGATCAAGTCCGTGTGCGTATAGCCAGGCTCGTTGCCGAGCGGGACGGAACGACGGTTATTCATTTCCCCGAACAAATCGCGGATAGGACACAACAAGCCGACATTGCTCATCTCGTGGCGTCGGAAAACGCCTTGTTCGATGCGCGGGCCAAGGCGCGCCAAGGCCAAAAGGATCTTTATGCCAGCAATATTCGTCAATTCCAGAAACAGATCGACGGCCTGAACGCGGAGATCCAGTCGAAGTCGTCCCAGCTTACGCTCATTGCGAGCGAGCTGAGCGGCGTGCAGGAGCTTTACGCCAAGGGCCTCGTGCCCTTGACGCGGCTGACGACCTTGCAACGCGATTCCGCGCAGCTCGAAGGAGAACGCGCGCAGCTGGTGGCCACCGTCGCGGAGACAAACGCCAAGATCGGCCAGGCCCGGCTGCAAATCACACAAATCGATCAGGATTCTCGCTCCGAGGTGATGAAAGACCTGCGCGAGTTGCAGGACAAGGAGGCGGAGTTGATTCAAAAGGATGTGACGGCGAAGGATCAACTCAGCCGCGTCGAAATCCGTGCACCTACCTCCGGAATCATTCACCAATTGGCGATTCACACGATCGGCGGTGTTATCCGCCCCGGTGATGTCATCATGGAAATCGTGCCCGATACCGACGACCTCGAAATCGAGGGCCATGTGCCGCCGAATGAGATCGATCAAGTCGAGCGCGGTCAGCGGGCGTATCTGCGGTTCTCAACGCTAGATCGGCCAACCATGCCCGAGGTTCGCGGCACGGTTACATATGTCTCCGCCGATTTGAGCCACGACGAGCGAACGAATGGCAGCTTCTATACCGTGAAGATCGATCTTCCCGAGGGTGAGCGTCATCGTCTCGACGGTATGACGCTGATTTCAGGTATGCCGGTGGAGGTGTTCCTGCAAACGGGCAGCCGCACAATGTTGAGTTATCTGTTCAAACCGATCAGCGACCAGCTTCATCGTACGTTCAATGAGCCGTGAAGCGGCACACGATGTGAGTGAAGCGTATTAAGGCACGCGTCGCCGCCGTGACTCCATGCTGCGGCCATCATAAACGACTTTCATGAAGTGCCGGGGGGGCGATCACGAACGGAAGAAGCGCAACGTAATGATCACGCAAGCCCGGGGGGCTTCAACACAGGAGAGCACGAGATGGTTACGGTACCTTCTACGATCCGCGACACCGAAGGGCTCGACGGCATGTCGATCACGCAACCGGGTAATGGCTTTACCACCACAATCGAAAGCGCTCTGAATACGTCGACCGATCTTGCCCAGGCGGGCGCGGTCTTCAACGATGCGGTGCGCCTCTCGGATGGCGGCTTGTGGAGCGGCTCGACGTCGCTTGAGGCCGCAAGCGCCGACAATCAACAGCCATACGAGCCGATGTACGTTCAGGACATCAATGCCGTTCAAGCCGACGTCAGCGCGATGCTGGCAAATCAAGGCGCGATTACGGTCGGCGGTCAGTCGATTTCGGATGCGGCGCTCGGCGGCGAGCTGTCCGAGATTCAGGGGCAGCTCGCAACCCTTGCGCACGAGGCCCCGTTGTCGGTCGGCACGTCCGCGGCGGCTGCGGAGGCGCAGAACACCATCGCCCTCACGCAGCAGGAGATTCTCGGGGAGGTCAACGGCGACGCGAGTTCTCGCGGCGGCGCTCAATGGCGCCGCCTATCAGAGCGCCACGGGTTTCACCAACGTAGGATTCCAACAACTTCCGACCGGCAGCGATACAGCCGCGGTACTTAATGCGGCCGAAGGGACCGCAGCCGCGCCGCCGACCCTTGCGCAAGTCGGCGCAGTGTTCAACGCGGCTAACGATCTTTCGGCGGGCGGCTTGAATTCAACGAATCTCGGCGAATTCAACACCGACATGAAAGCGGTCGTGACCGGCCTGACCAATATCCTCGATAGTCCGACCGCTCTCGCTGCCATCGAGGCGAATGAACAAGCCGGCACGTCGCCACAGGGGCAGCCGCTCACGGCCGCGCAGGAGCAAGCGCTGACGACGGTCCATCTCCAGACCCTGCTCAACCAGGCCGAAATGCAGGTCAATACGTTCGACGGGATGTATGCGACCAACCCGAATGACGCGGCGCGTTCGACGAACGACAACCTGCTCGACATGGTCGATATCGTGAACAATGATTCGGCACTGGCTGGGGCCGCAGGTGATGTCTCGGTAGCAAACAATGGCGGGCAGCCGAACCAGACGTTTGGCGCAAGCACGGGCGGCTTCGGTGAGTTTGCTGGTTACCTCAATGGCGTCGGTGGCGTGAATGACCACGGCGGCACGATCCTTCAGTACCAGGATAACCAGGCGCAGACGAATTTCTGGTCACAATTCATCGCCGAAGCGAACCAGCTGAATAACACGCTCGATGGCATCGCCAATGGCACCGTGCAGCCGACGAATTCAGAACTCCAGTCGTTGATTACTCAAATCCACGATTACAATACGTTCGGAGCGACGTTCGACGGCTCGCAAGGCGGTGTCTTCAGCGATCGATTTGACAACGAGCTGCTTTCAGGAACGCTCAAGACTGACACAGCAAACGCCGTCGCGGGTCTACAGAGCGTTGAAGCCAACGGGCTGAACGCGACCAACGCTGCGCAGCTGGTGGCGGCGGGTGTCGGGTTCGTGGCCGACGCCAACGATGTGGCCGGCAACAATCTGCCGACCGGCGGTGGCTCTTTTGTTGGAAGCGCGACCACTGTTTCCGGGACCACGACCACGGCGGCGGCGACAGCCGGGGCGATCGTGCCGGTGTCCGGTGCGGTCGATGGCAACGACAATCCGACGAACCAGCCCGTCAATGGACTAACGAGTGATGGATATGGAGCGTCAAACCCCAATCCGAATGGTAACATCGCTTCCAGCCAAGGTTCTGGGAGCATCGGCCAAAGCCAAGGCCAAGGCCATGGCAGTCAAGGCTCTGGAGGCGGGGTCAACATCGCGGGCAACCAGGGTTTTGGCAGCGGCAGCGATGGCCAGAGCGGTCATGGCAACACGGGCGACGGCCACGAGAGTTTCAGCGTCCACCCAATGGCGAATTCATTCGAGCATGTCTGGCACCATGCCTGACGCCTGATTCGGCCGGCTGAGGCATTTCGGAGGTTCTGCCGTCGCAGATAATGCGACGGTAGAACCGTAACGATGGGAGTTGTTCCGGCTTGTGTGCTTTCGCCGCAGCCGTTGCCGCTCGAACTTTGCCAATGGAGGTCCACCGCCTGCGGACTCTTTGTCACCGCAATGGGTAATGCCTCACCAAGCTCGGACGCCGAGCTTGCGGGACTCTCGCAGATGCAGCCGCGGCAAATGTCGGAAGCGGGGCTTATTTCCGACATGCTGCAACACAGCAATCATCGCAACATCTGCCGGATCGCGGCCACAGTTTCTACGACGGCCCGCGTCAAAGTCGTTGCCTTCGCGTTCTGCGAACAGGTAGTGTAAAGTGCCTGGGGCATGCCTGCTGACGTGATCGAACAACCGGGCGCCGGAGTGGCCGCTGTTGTGCCGCGCGGAGCGATCAGCTGCGCGATCGCTGCGATATTCTGGAAGCACTCGGGGAATCTGGCGGGAGCCGCCCGCGCGCTACGAGCCTCTTTTGGCATTGGGCCGCGACGAAAAGTTTCAACAAACGACCCGGCGCGCAAAGCCGCTGTTGCGAGCGCACAATGAGCCTTGCGTTGAACCGCAAGGTCGACAGAGCGGCCTGTCGGCGCCATCGTCGGGACAGGTCCGCCTGCAGCACGAGGTCGTCGCGGCGCCGCGCCCGCAAATGATGTTTGTTTTCCAGCAATACACGAAATCGATTTTTCCCTGGAAGACGGTCCTCGATAACGTGTGCCTCGGCATCAAATATCGAGTCCCGGCACCGCGACGCGCCATTGAGGATCAGGCGATGGCGCAGCTCAAGCTCGTCGGGCTCGACCGCTATGCAGGTTATTACCCGTATCAGCTTTCCGGCGGCATGCAGCAGCGCGTTGCGATCGCTCGGGCATTGGCGCGCCGTCCGGAAATTCTGTTGATGGACGAACCGTTCAGCGCGCTTGATGCGATGATGCGGGTCGAGCTGCAGGATCTGCTGCTTTGGCTTTGGCGCGAGTTCAAGCTCACCGTCCTGTTCGTCACTCACGATCTCGATGAAGCGCTTTACCTTGCGCAACGCGTCATCGTGCTCAGCACCTCGCCGGGCTCGGTGGCGAATATCGTCGACGTCCCCTTGCCGCATCCTCGGAACCAAGTCGAGACACGCCAAGACCTGATCTATCTGGCCCTGCGCGAGCGCCTCTATCGTGCGATGGTGCAACAGGTTCAGGCCAGCCGCGCGGAGCTGGTATGAGCGGCCCGCTGTTACGGTGGCTGCAAACGTCCCGTGGATCGGGGGTGATCCTGATCCTGCTGCTGCTCGGGCTCTGGCAATATTCGGCGCTTTACGTGATGGACACGCCGACCTGGCCGCCCGTGACGCGCATCTTCGAAGCCTGGTACGCCGACCTTCTCGACGGCAGTCTGATCGACAATCTTGTCGCCACCTTGTGGCGGCAGATGCTGGGATATTGGCTCGCTGTCGTGCTCGGCATCGGTGGCGGACTGGCCATGGGCTATTACCGGATAGCCTTCAATCTCATGGAGCCGCTAATGGAGATTTTCCGGCCCGTTCCCGGGCCGGCCTATCTGCCGGTGCTCGTGCTTTTTGTCGGCATCGGCGACGAGATGAAGGTCGTATTGATTCTGGTGGCTTCTCTGTTCCCGATCCTGCTCAACACCTACAGCGGCGTGCGCGCGATTGATCCGGTCCAGCTCGATACGGCTCGGACGCTTGGCCTGACCACGTTGCAAACGCTTCGCGAGATCGTGCTGCCGGCGGCGCTGCCGCAAATCCTCACCGGGATGCGGATCAGTCTGGCTATCTCGCTGATCCTCGCCATTCTGTCGGAGATGATCGTGTCGAACAACGGGCTCGGCTATTTCACTTTGCTCGCCGAACGCACCTTCAAAGTCCCCGATATGTATGCCGGCATCTTTACGCTTGCCTTGTTCGGCTATGTGCTCAACCGCCTGTTCCTGATCGGGGAGGCAAGACTGATCCGCTGGCATCACGAGAGCAGCGGCCGACGATGATCAAAAAGGAGCGACTCCCATGTTACGAAAGCTCGGGTTGATATGCGCTGTGCTGGTTGCGCCCATCGTTCCGCTTGCCATGCAATCGGTCGCGCAGACCAAGCCGCCGCCGACGGCGATCCGCGTCGTCGATCTGCCGATCGCTAATTTTACGCCGCTGCTCGTCGCCCGCGACAAGGGTTATTTTGCCAACGAGAACCTTGCAGTGACCTGGACGCCAGTCGCCCAGGGCGCCGTGGCGATCCAGGCGGTCTATGGCGGCAGCGCGGAAATCGGCGCCAGCGCCGTGTTCGAGACCATCGTGGCGCGCGGCAATGGTTTCGACCTCATGTTTCTGGCCGCCGGCGTCCACATACGGAGCCAGCCGCCCGACAATTCCGCGCTTCTGGTGCGCACCGACGGCTCCGTCGGCAACGCGGCGGACCTGGTCGGCAAGAAAGTGTCGGTCGGCCTGATCAACAGCATCAATTACGTGCACATGCTGGCGTGGCTGCAGAAGCATGGTGTCGATCCGCAGAAGGTCCAGTTTCTCGAAATCCCGTTTCCGCAGATGGCCGACGCACTGTTTCAGAAGCGGCTGGACGCGGTCTGGAATGTCGAGCCGTTCGTCACCTTCATGACGCAAAGCGGTAAAGCCAAGGTCCTGGCCTATCCCTATCTCGAGACGCTTCCGGGCATGGACGTCGCCAATTATTTCGCCAAGGAAAGCTGGATCAATGCCAACCCGACCGTCGCTCTGGGTTTCAAGCGTGCCATCGACCATGCGACGGCCGATGTCGCCGCGATGTCGAAGGAGGAGCGGGACGGCTGGGTGGCGAGATTCACCGGCATGAAGCCGGCCATCGTCAAGAATGTCACGCTGCCGGTATTCTCGACGCAATACAACGTTCCCAGCCTGCAGGCGAACCTCGGCCTGGCCGTAAAATACAAGATGATAGCCAAACCGTTCGATGTGAACACCATGATCTGGAAGCCTTAAAGGAGGATGCTTTCGTGTTAAGAGCTCTGCGGATCAACTGCTGAAAAGGGGGAGCAATGCCAATCGACGTGCATGCGCATTACGTGCCGCACCGAATCATCGATACGCTCGAAGAGCGAGCGGGCGATTTTGGCGTATCGCTGGTCAAGACGCCGCCGCAATGCGCGCTGCACTTCGACTATGGGCTGAAAATTCGGCCGTTCTTTCCCAAACTGATCGAATCGGTGGACCAGCGCCTTGCCGGCATGGCGGCGCAGGGCGTCACCTGCCAGGTGCTCTCGGTCTGGCCCGACATCTTCGCCTATGGCCTGCCTGGCCCGATCGGCGCGCGCTGGCACCGGCTGCTCAACGAAAGCCTGTCCGAACTGTGCGGCAAGCACCCCGGCGAATTCTCGCTGTTTGCTTCCGTGCCGTTGCCGGACGCCGCGGCCGCGGCGCGCGAGGCCGAACACGCCATGCGCCAGCTCGGCGCTGCCGGTCTGGTGGTCGCCGCCAATGTGGAAGGCGTGAATCTGGGCGAGGTTGCCCTCGACGAGTTCTGGGACGCCGCAGTCAAGCTCGACGCGCCGGTGTTCATCCATCCTGTCGAGGCGATGCCGCCGCGGCGCGTCGCCAAATTCGCGCTGGCGCAGATCGCCCAATATACGTTCGACACGACGCTGTGCGTCGGCTCGTTGATCTTTTCCGGCGTGCTCGACCGTTTTCCCACGCTGCGCCTGATTCTGTCGCACGGCGGCGGCGCATTTCCCTATCTGCTCGGGCGCTTCGATTGCATGCACACGCGCATGGACCGCGCCGCGCAGGGCGACGTCGCCGCGGCGACGCCGTCGGCCTACGTGCGACGTTTTCATTACGATACGATTCTGCACAATCCGATGCAGCTGCGCTGGCTCGCCGAAGCCGCCGGCACCGACCGCATCGTGCTCGGCAGCGACTATTCGTTTCCGCCGGCCGATCTCGATCCGATCGGCACGGTCCGCAAGGCCGGCTTTGCCGATGCGGACGTGGCGAAAATCCTGGACCACAATGCCCTTGAGCTCATGCCGCGGCTGCGCGCGCCGTAGCCGACGGGAAGAGATCGTCGGCGTCACAGCAGGAAATCCTGATTGTCCAGGCCGAACATCACGGCGCCCCAATTGCCGCCGTAGTGATCGCACTGATTGGAGATGTGCTGGCGCGCCGCCATCAGGTCGGCCAGGATGCGGCCGAACGGCAGATCGTCCGACAGGCCGGCCGCGCCGGTGGCTTTGAAGATGCGCGCGGCAAAAAGCGTGCAGCGCTCGACCACCGCGCTCGACTGGAATTTGTATTGCAGGCGCAAATCGATCGGCGGCGCTGCGGAACGGCGCGCGTAATCGTGCAGCACGCTGCAGTTTCGTTGCAGCGTCGTGTGCATCTCGTCGATCGCCGCCGCCGTCTCGGCGCAGAGCAGCTGCACGATCGGATTCTCGGCCGAACGTCCGCCCGCGCGCGAGACGCGCGCGCGGCTATACGTGACGAATGCACCGAGCATCGCCTTCAGGGCGCCGATCGCCGCGGTCGATACGCCGCGCACGAAGATCTGGCCGAATGGCAGACGATAAAGCTCCGACGTATTGACGGCGTGTCCCGCGCCCTTGAGCGCGAAATTGTTCTGCATGCTCTGGGCGCGGTAGGCCGGCACGAAAACGTCGTCGAGAATAATGTCGATGCTGCCGGTGCCCTGCAGGCCGGCGACCTGCCAATTGTCGACGGTCCGGTAATCGCGGCGCGGCACGATGAAGAACTGCCATTCGGGCGGCGCGCTCTCGGCCGGAACCATGCCGCCGAGCAGGGCCCAATCGGCGTGCTCGCAGGCGCTCGCATAGCGCCAGTGGCCGCTGAGCCGAAAGCCGCCGTCGACGATCGTTGCCTTGCCTGCCGGCATCGTCGAGGAGCAGATCAGAGCATTGGTGTCGCCGCCCCAGACCTCCCGGGCGACGCGATCGTCGATCAGTCCCAGGAACCAGGTGACGGCGCCGAGCACGCCAAACGCCCAGCCGGCCGACATGTCGCCTTCGGCGAGCGCAATCTCGATGTCGTAGAATGCGCCGATATCCATCTCGTAGCCGCCCCAGCGCCGCGGCTGCAGCACGCGAAACAAGCCGGCGGCGCGCATCTCGGCGATGGTCTCGGGCAGAATTCCACGACGCTGTTTCTGCGCCGGCGCGCGCTTGGCGAGAACGGGCCGCATCGCGGTGGCGCGCGCAATCAGCTCGGCCGGTGTCGGCGCGGCGGTTCGGCTGCTGCAAGGCTCCATCGAGCAAAAAAGACGATGTTTTCCGCGCCGCGTCAACTTCGCTGGGTCAGCGGCATGACCCGGAATGCTGCTGATCTGGCAACTCGCGATGCGTGAGCTTAAGGGCTGGGTGTGAACGGCCGTCGCGACGAATTGAGTAACGCTTAGGTCGGATTAGCTCCCGGGATGGAGCGACATGCCGGACCATCGTCCTGACGGACGCGATTAGGCGTAAAGCGGACGTGCATCCCCAAGGCTCAATCGGTCGATCCTGTACAGGGTTTCGGATGCCGGCCGTGGGAGAGCTGGACGCGTGCGCCTGGCCGGCGTCCGAAAGCCGTCAAGGAACGAACCCGCGGTCGGGAGTGCACGGAGATGGTGCGCTGGCTATGGGTATTTGGCTGACACGGGACTCGCGCGATGGTGGCCGTGCTCAGCTTTAACGGAGCCGATGAGGTGGTTTTTAGCGCGTGCCGGCTTGCAATGATAATTGCAGTTGTGGACGGGCATTGCGGTTACGGCTCGGTTTGCTGGTTATTTTGCGCATGGTGACGAGCGCTGTCGCGGCCGATCTGAGATCGACGACAAGCCGGCGCGGCGCGGGGTGCTTGTAAGAGCGCGATTGTTCTCATGAGGTATCGATCCTGACGGCGACCATTGGGCCGCACGGCTGATGGCGAGGCGTCTGGCCGCGTTCGAAGGTCTCAATGACGATCATGCGGCCGCCGCAGTGGGGACAGGTATGCGTCGTGTCGTCGTCTTTGGCATGGGTGTCGCTGGTCTGATTTTGTGCAGCCACATTGAGCAGCGACCGCGCCCGCTCGATATTCTCGGTGCGCGAGCTTTTTGCGAATAAGCCGTAATGACGGATACGATGGAAGCCGGCGGCGAGGACGTGGAGGAGAAATCGGCGGATGAACTCCTCTGCGGTGAGCCTCATCACCTTGTATCGGGCGGCACCGTCGGCACGGTAATCCTTGTACTTGAAGGTGACGCTGCCATTGTCGGCCGCGATCAGCCGGCTGTTGGCGATGGCGACCCGGTGAGTATAGCGAGACAGATAGGTCAGCACCGCCGCAGGTCCGCCGAACGGGCGCTTGCCATAGACATACCATTTGATCTTGCGCAGCGGCGCCAGAAAGGCGGCGAAGGCCGCGGCCTCACCGAGGCGGCGACGGCTACCGAAGAACTGTAATTGACCGGCGGCATGCGCGGCGAGAAGTTTTTGCAACATCAGCCGGCAAAACAGTTTGGATAGCACCCGCCATGGCAGAAAGAACTTGGGCCGGCAGGCGACCCAGCGTCGACCATCGTGTGAGAGACCGCCAGCTGGCACGATCATGTGCACATGTGGATGGTGGACGAGTGCCGAGCCCCAGGTGTGCAACACGGATGTGATGCCGATGCGAGCGCCCAGATGCTCGGGGTCACCTGCAATCGTCAGCATGGTCTCGGCACTCGCCTTGAACAACAGATCGTAGACTACCGCCTTGTTTTGATAGGCGATCTCGGCGATCGCCGCCGGCACGGTGAACACCACATGGTAATACGAGACAGGCAGCAGGTCGGCCTGCCGCTCGGCCAGCCATTGCTTGGCCGCCGCACCCTGACACTTCGGGCAATGCCGATTGCGACAGCTGTTGTAGGCAATGCTGGTGTGGCGGCAGTCCTCACAGCGTTCGACATGGCCGCCGAGCGCCGCCGTGCGGCAGCGCTCGATCGCGCTCATCACCTTGAGTTGGTCGAGGCTGACATGACCGGCATTGGCTTGACGCCATGCAGGGCCATGCGCGCGGAAGATATCCGCGACCTCCAAAGCCGGACGAGGCACGCGCGTGGTGGCGTTATACCGGCGGCTTATTGGGCTTTGGGATCAGCGGTGTGAGCTGATCGAGCGGGCTGGTCACCGCGCGGATCACGTTGGTTGCGACCTGAGTGTAAAGCGCGGTCGTCTCCAACTTCACATGTCCGAGCAAAACCTGGATCAGGCGAATATCGATATTTTGCTCCAGCAGATGGGTGGCGAAGCTGTGCCGCAGCGTGTGCGGTGTGACCCGCTTGTTGATCTCCGCAAGCCTGGCGGCGATATGGACGGCGCGGGTGAGTTGTCGCGTCGTCATCGGCAGCATCGGATCGCGGCCGGGAAACAGCCACACCGCGGGCCGAACGATGCAATACCAGTCGCGCAGCAAGTCCAATAACCGTGGGGACAGCATGGCCAGGCGATCCTTGCGGCCCTTGCCCTGCTCGATGCGCAGCAGCATGCGCTTGGAATCGACGTCCGCGACCTTCAGCGCCACCACCTCGGAGACCCGCAGCCCTGCGCTGTAGGCGGCGCTCATCGCTGCCTTGTACTTCGGCCCGGGTGCTGCCTCTAAGAGCTGGCCGATCTCCTGCGGGCTCAGGATCACCGGGATCTTGCGCGGCTCGCGGACGAAGGTGAGGTGCCGCTCCATGTCGGGGCGGTCGAGGGTCGTGCTGAAGAAAAAACGCAGTGCCGACACCGCACTGTTCATACTCGACGGCTGCACCCCGTTCTGCCGCTGATGCAGTTGAAAACGGCGCAGATCGTCAGCGCTTGCCGTATCGGGCGAGCGGCCAAGAAATGACGCAAAGCTTTTGACCTGGCGGATGTAGTCGTGGCGCGTCTTGTCGCTGAAATTGCGCACCGCCATGGCGTCGAGCATGCGCTGGCGCAACGGGCTGATGGGTTGGTCGTGCATCGGAGTGCTCCTTTGTAAGGTTGCAACACTCCGATCGTCGAACTCACGACGCTCTCATCAAATCCCCTGTCGGCCTTGGCTCCAGACTAGACCGGCCCCCAGCCTCCCTCCCGCGAAGCGGGTTCGTTCCCTGACCCACAACAGAAGTCGGAGCCAGCGGCAATGCTGCAGCGGTCACTCTGGCTTGATGTTGGCGGTGCGGACCACCTTGGCCCATTTGTCGAGGTCGTGTGCAATTAGCTTCCCGAAACCCGCGGGCGAGGTAGGCATTGGTACAACGCCCAGGTTGGCCAGTCGCGCCTTCGTTTGCGGATCAGCGAGTGCGGTATTGGTTGCCGCGTTGAGTGTTTTAATGGCGTCGTCGGATGTGCTCCTAGGAGCGCAAAGGCCGAACCAGCCGACTGCCTCGTAGCCTGGAACGAATTCACCGACGGTGGGGATGTTCGGCAATGCCTCCAAACGCGTCGCAGTAGTCACTGCGAGAGCGCGCAGCTTTCCGCTCCGGATATACGCGATTGCCTGAGGTATCGGACAGAACATGACCTGCACCTGCCCGCTGAGCAAGTCCGGCATAAAACTGCTGCGATAGGGGACGTGCACTAGCTGGACTCCCGTCATCATCATGAACAGTACGCCGTACACGTGGGCCGCCGTGCCGTTGCCGCCCGAGGCCATATCGATTTTGGCCGGATGGGCCTTTGCGTAAGCGATAAACTCAGGGCCGGATTTCACCGGGAGGGATGGATTAATGACCATCACGAAGGGGGCGTTGGCAATTAACGCTACCGGCGAGATATCGCGGCGGAGACTAAATGGGAGGTTTGGGTAAACCGCGGCACCGATCGTGTTCGACGACACTATCATGAGCAGCGTGTACCCATCCGGCGGTGCTCGCACTACGTCTTGCGCGGCGATGGTGCCTCCAGCGCCTGGCCGATTGTCCACAACAAAGGGCTGACCGAGCCGCTTCGACAAGTCCTCGGCAATCAGCCGCGCGATAATGTCGGGTGCGCTCCCGGCTGGAAAACCGACGACAATGCGAACCGTCCGCGTTGGATAATCGAGCGCCGATGCGATCCGCACCATATATGGCAACGCGGCGGCAGTCCCGGCCAGATGCAAAAAGTTACGACGCAATAGCTTCACGTGATGCCCTACGAGCTTTTGACTGCAAACCGCGAGTGCGGAGCAGCGCGGACCTAATCTTTACAGAGTGGGTCGCCCGCCGAAGGCACAGTCGCTGCTTTTAAATCCACGGAACGTCGGCATGTGCCGCTGGCAGCTCTACGCTCAGCCTAACACTAGCGTGCCCGGTGTGGAGGCGCCGCAATGTCGCATTCTGGCCCATCCCTTCGGTTCACGGTGTCTGCCGTCACGGCAGCTTCTCTAATCGGCCAGTCGGGGTCAAGCGCTTTCAGACTATCCACCTCGACAGTGTTCGACGTCCTCGCGAGCAACATGCTTCTCTTCGGAATCGGCACGCAGGCCGTTCCATAATGGGATTCGAGAATGAGATGGAACAATCTTTAGCGCGGCCTCGCCGATAGTCGGCAGGTCCAAGCTGCCATGCGAACTCACCTCATCCATCGTCTCGCGAGGGACATCATTCCACCGTTGGGTGGAGCTCGAGTTTTCTCCTATGGTGTTTGATCCGGCACCACCGTCAGGCTGCTGTAGCTTGCTCCCAAGTCCAGCGGAACTCAGTGCCATCAACCCAGATGCGGTGCATGATCACGGCCAGTCGACGCGCTAGAGCCACGATCGCCTTTTTCATCCCGCGGCGCCTGGCGATCTGCATCGCCCAAGCCTTGAGCCAGGACCACTTCGCCGAACGAAACAACATGCTCTGGGCCGCTTCGTAGAGCATTGATCGCATCATCTCATCTCCGCAGCGGGATATTCTGCCGCTCCAATCGCTCTCGCCGGATTGATACTTGGCGCACGTCAGCCCAAATACGGCCCCGACTGACTTGGATTTTCGGAAGCGAGCAGGCACATCGACAGTGGCTCGATAGGTCAACGCCACCACGGGGCCCACGCCGGGAGTCGTCATCAAGCGCCGGCACACCTCATCATCGCGGACGATGGCCAGCAGGCGGCGATGCAGGATAACAATCTGTTCGCGCAGCACTCGCCGGACGATCAGCATCGGTTCGACCAGGACCGCCAAGTCGGGCTGGTTTTCCACAAGCTCCATGATGCGCGCCTCGAACTTCACTTTCCCGACCATACCGACCTTGAGACCGAAGTTGCGTAACGTGCCGCGTAAGTCATTCTCGATGGCGATCGCCTTCGATTGCAGAAGCTGACGATGCGTCAACAGCATGCGCAGTTTCTGGCTGCGTAACGTCTTCACATGCACCGGGCGGTAAAGCCCCGCCCGCATCATCTGGGCGATGCCACGGGCATCATTGCGGTCCGTCTTGTTAATCTGCGCCTTCAGCACGGCTTTCATATGCCGCGTCTCGACACAGATCACTGGCAAGCTCGCTTCCGCGAGAGCGCTGAACAACCATTGCGACAACGGTCCAGCTTCCAGTCCAATTCGCTTGAAGCGGTAGGTGGGGTTCTTCAGCACCGCCAGCAACGCCGCAGGTTCGCTTGCCACCTTCACTTCCCGAACGATCTTGCCTGTGTCATCAACAATGCAGACGCTCGTCTCCTTGACCGAAATGTCCAGTCCCGCAAAATAGTCCATGCTGCGCTTCTCCTTCTGATGCTTGAGGCCGTGTCACGGACCTCGTTTCCACCATCAGCCTGAAGCGCAGCACCCAAAATTTTAAGCTATCCACAAGCTCGCCGGCCGATTACCCCATCTTTAGCGAAAAGCCGACATCAACCAATTCAGCCTGTGCCACGGGGCGTGGCCAGACACGGCTGCCGATGATTTCGCGCTACACATCCACGCTCGCCGACAGCGCGTGCTCCTCGATGAACACGCGGCGGGGTTCGACCTTGTCGCCCATCAGTTCGTCGAAGATGGTGTTGGCCTCGTCGATTTCCTTGACGCTGACCTGCAGCATGGTGCGGGCGTTGGTGTCGAGCGTGGTCTCCCAGAGCTGGCTCGGGTTCATCTCGCCGAGGCCTTTGTAGCGCTGCAGCGCCACGCCCTTCTTGCCCGCATTGGTGACGGCCTCGAACAGGCCGACCGGGCCGTGGATCGGGGTGTCCTCGTCCTTGCGGCGGAGCATTGCGGGCGGCGTCGGCCGCGGATAGATCTGCTGCAGCGAGGCGGCGTGTTCGTCGAGCCGGCGCGCGTCGGCGGAGCCGAGCAGCGCCTGATCGATCACCGCGACTTCCTTGACGCCGCGCAGTGTGCGCTCGAATTGGAAGCCGTGCTCGTCGAACGTGCCTTGCCAGCCGCGCTCGGTCTCGTCGGTCAGCGCGTCGAGGCGGCGGGCGATGTAGGCGGCGGCCTGCGCGGCGGCCACGGCGTCGCCGGTGACGCGCGGATGCAGCACGCCGGCGATGGCGGCCTGCTCGATCACCTTGCGGTTATAGCGGCTGTGCAGGCCGTTGAGCAGGTTGCGGATGGTGCGCGACTCCTCGACCAGGCGGCGCAGATCGTCGCCGGCGCGCACCTCGCCCGATGACAGCCGCAGCGTGGTGTCTTCCAGACCGGTGTCGATCAGATAATCCTCGAGCGAGCGCTCGTCCTTGAGATACTGCTCGGACTTGCCGCGGGAGATTTTGTAGAGCGGCGGCTGGGCGATGTAGAGATAGCCGCCATCGATGACCTCGCGCATCTGCCGGTAGAAGAAGGTCAGCAGCAGCGTGCGGATATGGGCGCCGTCGACGTCGGCGTCCGTCATGATGATGACCTTGTGGTAGCGCAGCTTGTCGATTGAGAATTCGTCGGCGCCGATGCCGGTGCCGAGCGCGGTGATTAGCGTGCCGATCTGCTCGGACGACAGCATCTTGTCCATGCGGGCGCGTTCGACGTTGAGAATCTTGCCGCGGAGCGGCAGCACGGCCTGGAAGGCACGGTTGCGGCCCTGCTTGGCGGAGCCGCCGGCGGAATCGCCCTCGACGATAAATAGTTCGGATTTGGCCGGGTCGCGCTCCTGGCAGTCGGCGAGTTTTCCGGGCAGCGAGGTGATGCCGAGCGCGCTTTTCCTCGTCATCTCGCGCGCCTTGCGGGCGGCTTCGCGCGCCGCGGCGGCCTGGATCACCTTGCCGACGATGATCTTGGCTTCGCCTGGATGTTCCTCGAACCAGGCCTTGAGCATGTCGTTGATGACGCCTTCGACCACCGGGCGCACCTCGGAGGAGACGAGCTTGTCCTTGGTTTGCGAAGAGAACTTCGGATCGGCGACCTTGACGGACAGCACCGCGGTGAGGCCCTCGCGGCAGTCGTCGCCGGTGAGTGCGACCTTCTCCTTGCGCGCGCCGCCACCGGAATCCGCGTAGGCGACAACCTGGCGGGTGAGCGCGCCGCGGAAGCCGGCGAGATGCGTGCCGCCGTCGCGCTGCGGGATGTTGTTGGTGAAGCACAGCACCGTTTCGTGGTAGCCGTCGTTCCACCACAGCGCGCAATCGATGCCGATGCCGTCCCGATCGGCCTTCATGACGATCGGGTTCTCAATGAGCGGCGTCTTGTTGCGGTCGAGATATCTGACGAAGGCCTCGACGCCGCCCTCGTAATACAACTCCTCGCGCTTCTCGACCGCGTGGCGCATGTCGGACAGCACGATGGTGACGCCGGAATTCAGGAACGCGAGCTCGCGCAGCCGATGCTCCAGCGTGGCGAAGTCGAACTCGGTCATGGTGAAGGTCTGCTTCGACGGCAGGAACGTCACCTCGGTGCCGCGCTTGTCGAGCGCGCCACCCACCACGGCGAGCGGCGCCACCGCCTCGCCGTCGCGGAATTCCATGAAATGCTCATGGCCGTCGCGCCAGATGGTGAGCTTGAGCCATTCCGACAGCGCGTTGACCACGGAGACGCCGACGCCATGCAGGCCGCCCGAGACCTTGTAGGCGTTCTGGTCGAATTTTCCGCCGGCATGCAGTTGGGTCATGATGACCTCGGCAGCGGACACGCCTTCGCTGTGCATCTCGGTGGGAATGCCGCGGCCGTCGTCGCGCACCGTGCAGGAGCCGTCGGGATTGAGCGTGACGACAACGGATTTGGCGTAGCCGGCGAGCGCCTCGTCGATGGCGTTGTCGACGACCTCGTAGACCATGTGATGCAGTCCCGAGCCGTCATCGGTGTCGCCGATATACATGCCGGGCCGCTTGCGCACGGCGTCGAGACCCTTGAGCACTTTGATCGAATCCGCGCCGTAATCGGACGGATCGGTCAGTGCGGGAATCCGGGCAGGTTCGGCCATTGAGGGAGCTTTCTCGGCCGGCCTTCTGGGGCGGCAAAACAGGATTGAGAATCAGTCTTTCTTGTACACCAAAAAGGCCTTCCGTACAGGCCAAATCGGCTGCCATTAAGATATTGTTAAATCGGGGTTTTTCAAGGTTTTGGCAACGCACAAAACGGCCCGTTCCGAAGGCCGTTTTGAAGGCGTCTTGCGGGCCGGTCCGAAAGGCCGAATCAACAGCTAAGGATGGCGGCCTCAAAGCCGCGGAACTTGTGTTTTTGGTCGCGTGGAAATGAGCCCGCCAGAGGCCGCTCGCGGTGCGATTATGAGCTGGGACCCACGCTGTGATCTTGCGCGGGACGCAACAAGTATCGATCGCTCGGTTGGTAGTCGGGCACCGGCTTCTGGAAGCTCTTCAGCGCACCGATCCAAAGTTCCACCTTGTCCAAATCTTCGTGCAGTCGCGCCAGCGACTCGATGAGATTGACGAAGATCGTATCGTCCACCCGTTCCGCCATCGCCCGTTCCATGTCGCCTTGGGCCTCTATCGTGCGAGTGCGTGTCCCGCCGGGAGTCAAAGGCCTGCTCGCACTCTTGTTCCCAGACTGCCAAAGCCGCTTATCTGTCGTGCAGCCGACTCAACCCACGACAAATTGACTGAAACCTTTGCCGGGACCTCAGTTCCGCGGGACGCGTGGTGTCACGCGTCCGGATTCGACGTCGATGAATTTTGCGTTGCCGGATACTTCGGCGAACAGGGCCGGGTCGGCGCCGGTCATCCATACCTGGGCGCCGAGCGCGGCAAGCTCCGTCTGCAGCGCAGCGCGCCGGGACGGATCGAGATGCGCCACGACTTCGTCGAGCAGCAATACCGGCGCGAAGCCGGTCATCTCGGCAATCAGCCGCGCATGCGCGAGCACAAGCCCGATCAACAATGCCTTCTGTTCGCCGGTCGAGGCATCGGCGGCGGCGATGCCTTTGGCGGCGTAGCTCACGACGAGATCAGTCAGATGCGGGCCGTCGAGCGTGCGACCGGCCGCGGCGTCGCGGACACGATTGTCGCGCAGCACGCTGCGGTAGCGCTGCTCGATCTCGCCGGCGGGATGCGACGGAATCAGTTTTTCCATCCAACCGTCGAGCGCGATTTCGGCCGGCGGAAACGCGGCGTCCTGGCGGCTTCGCAGCACCGCGTCGAGCCGCCGCACGGTTTCGACACGCAGGCTCGCGACCGCAACGGCAAGCTCCGCGGTCTCGTGCTCGACGGCATCGAGCCAGTGCGGATCGGGGCGCGGATCTTCCAGGAGCCGGTTGCGCGAGCGCAGCGCCCGCTCCAGCGCATTGATGCGGCTGCCGTGCTCGGCATCGACGGCGAGCGCCAGGCGATCGAGAAAGCGCCGGCGTTCCGACGGCGCGCCGGCAAACAGGACGTCCATCGCCGGGACCAGCCAGACCACGCGCAGGTGATCGGCGAATGCTGCGGCCGACGTCACCGGTTCGCGGTCGATGCGGAATTTGCGTGCCGCCGCCACGTCGTCACCGAGCGGCCGCTCGATGCCGGTGCCGAGCGTCGCCAGCCCGAGCGCGCCCTCGATCTCGGCGGACACCGCCCAGGAGCCGTCGCCTTCGGCAAACGCGACTTCGTCGACGGTGGCGCGGCGCAGCCCGCGCCCGGGGGCGAGAAAGGAGATCGCCTCGATCAGATTGGTCTTGCCGGCGCCGTTCGGTCCGACCAGAACCATGGTGCTGGCGCCGGCCTCAAGCGAGGCGGCGTGGTAGTTGCGGAAGTTAGTCAGCGTCAGGCGGCGAACCGAAGCGGTTGTCATGACATGTCATCATCCGCGAAGGCGGATGATCCAGTACGCGATGCATTGGAGCAATAATCGCAGCGCCGAAGTGTACTGGATGCTCCGCCTTCGCGGAGCATGACAGTTACCATCAAACCCGCATCGGCATCAGCACGTAGAGCGCGCCCTTCGACTCTTTATCCTGAATGAGCGTCGGCGAGCCGGGATCCGCGAGCTTGAGCACGGCGGCTTCGCCCTCGATCTGGGCGGCGATATCGAGCAGGTAGCGCGAGTTGAAACCGATATCGATGGGATCGGATTCGTACTCGACTTCGAGTTCCTCGTTGGCGCTGCCGGAGTTCGGATTGGTCACGGACAGCGACAGCTTGCCGCCGGTGACGGACAGCTTCACGGCACGGCCGCGTTCGCTCGACACGGTCGAGACGCGGTCGACCGCGGATTCGAACTCCTTCTTGTCAACGACCAGTTCCTTGTCGTTGTTGACCGGAATAACGCGCCCGTAATCCGGGAAGGTGCCGTCGATCAGCTTCGACGTCAGCACCACGTCGCCGACGGTGAAGCGAATCTTTCCCGGCGACAGTTCGATCAGAACCTCGGCGTCGTTGTCTTCGAGCAGCCGCTGCACCTCGCCGACCGTCTTGCGCGGCACAATGATGCCCGGCATGCCCTCGGCGCCCTTCGGCAGGTCGAGCTCCATCTGCGCCAGGCGATGGCCATCGGTCGCGACCGCCCGCAGGGTCTGCGCCTTGGCGCTGCCGGCGGCGTGCAGATAGATGCCGTTGAGGTAGTAGCGGGTTTCCTCGGTCGAGATGGCGAACTGGGTCTTGTCGATCAGCCGCTTGAGGTCGGCGGCCTTGAGGGTGAATTTGTGGGTCATCTCGCCCGGCGCGAGATCGGGAAAGTCGCTTTCCGGCAGGGTCTGCAGCGTGAACCGCGAGCGGCCGGCGCGGATGGCGAGCGCGGCGCGTTCTCCGGACGATTCCAGCACGACCTGGGAGCCTTCCGGCAGCTTGCGCACGATGTCGAAGAACATGTGGGCCGGAACCGTGGTCGAGCCGGCCGGCCCGACCTCGGCGGCGATCGTGTCGGTGACTTCGATATCGAGATCGGTCGCCTTCAGGCTGAGCTTGGCGCGATCGGCGCGAATGAGCACGTTGGCCAGGATCGGAATGGTATTGCGGCGTTCGACCACGCGATGCACGTGGCCCAGCGCCTTCAACAATTCGGACCGCTCTAAAGTGACTTTCATCGCGCAACCCGTCCGCTAACGTAGGTTACGAAGGTGGCGCGGACGGCCGATTTCGGCAAGCCCAAGCCGGCGTAATCCCCCCGTTTTCCATTGATTTTAACACGATCTGGCGAGCGCGGCTCGGGGACGGTCGCTCGGTGCCGTCAATCGCAAGGGTTGCAATCGACGGCATCTTCAGGCTCTCGCGCCGTCCTTTTACTCCTGGAGCTGGCGCTTGAGGGACTCGATCTCCTCGGCGAAGGCGGTGTCGTTGCCGGTCAGGGCCTCGATCTTGCGCACGGCGTGCAGGACGGTGGTGTGGTCGCGACCACCGAATCTGCGGCCGATCTCCGGCAGCGAGCGCAGCGTCAGGATCTTGGACAGATACATCGCCACCTGCCGCGGTCGCACCACGTTGGCGGTGCGGCGCGATGACAGCAGGTCCGAGCGGCTGACATTGTACTGCCGCGCCACGATCCGCTGAATGTCCTCGATGCGCACGCGCTTCGGTTCGGCCGGGCGGATCAAGTCGCGCATTTCGCGCTCGGCCATTTCCAGCGTCACCGGCTGTCCGGTGAGCTTGTTGTGGGCGAGCAGCCGGTTGACGGCGCCTTCCAGGTCGCGACCGTTATGCGTGATCGACTTGGCGATGAACACCGCCACCGGCGCTGGCACCTCGAAGCCGGGATGATAGAGCCGCGCGGCGGCGATGCGGCTCTTGAGAATTTCAAGCCGCAATTCCTCGCCGAGCGAACCGATTTCGACGACAAGGCCGCCGGCAAGCCGCGAGCGCACGCGATCGTCGAGGCTTTCCAGGTCGGCGGGCGGCCGGTCGCTGGCGATCACCACCTGCCGCCCGGCGTCGATCAGCGCGTTGATGGTGTGGCAGAACTCGTGCTGCGTCGAACGGCCCTGCAGGAACTGCAGGTCGTCGATCACCAAGACGTCGATGGCGCGCAAAGCTTCCTTGAAGGCAAGCGTGGTCTGGCTTTTGAGCGCCGAGACGAAGCCGTACATGAAACGCTCGGCGGTCAGATACAGCACCTTGCGGTCGCCGCTGTTGCCGGCCCAGGTGATCGCCTGCAACAGATGCGTCTTGCCGAGCCCGACCCCGGCGTGGATGTAGAGCGGATTGAACATCAGCGGGTCGCCGCGCCGGCTGATCGCGATCTGTTTGGCCGCGGCATGCGCCAGCGTATTCGAACGGCCGACGATGAAGGTGTCGAACGTCAGACGCGGATCGAGCGGCGAGCCGCCGAGTGCGTCGTGCACCGAGAGGTACGGCACGCTGGGGCGCGGCTCGCCGTTCATGTGCGGCGCTTCGCGGGTCTCGCGCGGCAACACCTGCGGCTCGACCAGCTTCACCTTTGTGGTCGGCAGCCGCACGGTCGCGGAGCGGACGCTCAGTTCGAGGCGTGTGATCGACGGTTCTTCGACCTGCCACTGCGCCAGAACGCGGTCGGCGTAGTGGGACTGAATCCATTTGCGCAGGAAGCGCGTCGGCACCGACAGCCGCACTGCGCTGCCGTCGACCGCCTCGAACTCCATGCGGGCGAACCAGCTGGTGAAGACGTCCTCACCGAGTTCGACGCGCAAATGTTGTTTGATGCGCTGCCAGATGTCTTGTTTGGGGCTCATGTCGGTGTGCTGCATTTGTTGAAGCATGGGTCAATCCACAGTGTGGCGAGGGCGCAATCCGCCCTGCCCGTTACCGGGGGACGCAACGCACTGACTAACGAATGTTGTGAAGGCAGAGAGGCGGAGGCCGGCCGCGGATGGACGGCAGCAAGCGGAGCGTTATCCGCTTGGTCTCGCGGTTATGCCGCGAGTGTGGCGCAGCACATCAGGCTGCGCGCAAATAGACGAAGAGTCAGGGCAGGCCACAGTCGTTGTTGGTTCGAGAACACGGATTGCCATCAGCATTGCCCCACCTCTCCATCGCTCCCAGTTCGATGGTCCCGAATGACGTTTTCCGAAGGCGCGTGGGTGTTTTATGCGCCGTCAGGCCATTGCAACTTCTGCATTCCCTCCCGTAGCGAAAGTCCTTGGCGGTTTTGCGTGGACACGCGCGCAAGAATGATGGAGGATCGCCTGGCTTTAAAGACAGACATTCCCGTCTCATCCTCGATGAGTTGCCGTTGCCGAACCGAACTTGAGGGCTTTCGAAAACCGAAAGTGTTCAGGGACGTTAACCATCACGCGGAGCGGCCGCAACGGCGAAAATTCATCTGAGAAAGGTCTTGTTAGCTCCGCAGCCTTGACACAGCGTCGCCGCTTTGCGGCAAAACATTGAGGTTGCAAGTAAATTACAGTCCCATGTCGGTAAGGTGTCAGAGGCGCGACGGCGCAAGACCAAACAAAGTCGCGCCGGCCCGAACGCCCGGGAAGTCAGAGCCCCACCGAAGCGTCATCAAGAATTTCTGTTTTTTCAAATGGTTATTTTGTGCGTCTGGTTATCCACCCATCTGCCCAAGCAGACAAAGTCCGCGTCAAATCGCAACAAAATGGGCCTGCCGAGCTCAAAACGGCGGCGAAACGGGCCTTTGGAGCCACCGCGCAGCGGCGGCCGCAATCATGACGCGCAATTTTACGAAACTGTTGCAATACCGCAACAAAACGGGCCCCGCGATGGGGCCCGTTCTGGACGTTGCACGATAAAGGAATTGGCTGGCGTCGGCGACGCCGCCGATCACTTGCCGGTCACTTGCCGAGCTTGGCGATGCGGTGCGCGAGCCGCGACACTTTGCGCCGTGCGGCATTGCGATGGACAACGCCCTTCTGCGCGCCGCGGATGATCGCAGGCTCGGCCTCGGCCATGGCCGCGAGCGCCGAGGTGCGGTCGCCCGAGGAAATTGCCTCCTCGACCTTGCGGACTGCGGATCGCACCCGGGTACGGCGCGCCTTATTGATCACGGTGCGCCGCGCGATCTGCCGCGCGGCCTTCTTGGCGGATTTCGTATTTGCCATATTCGTCGAAACTTCTGGGTTTGGGTGCGAAAGCTTAGGGCCGCGGCAAGCAAAATGCTCTCCGGCCGTGAGCGGCGCTTATACGGACCGAGCGGCGGGCCGTCAACGCCATCCGGCTTGCCGGGGCTGCGAGGGCGGCAGATCCGGCTTCAGGCGACGCGCTTGGCGCGGACCGTGTCATAGCCGGCCACGACGGCGGCGCGGTCACCGGCCGGGAAGGCCGCCAGCGGCGGCGCCACGCGGGCCCATTGCGGCTCGCCATGAATATGGGCGAGCAGCGCCTTGACGCCCGGTACCAGCGCCTTGCCATCGAACAGCTTGCGGATGGCGACCGCTTCCGCGAGCGCGGCGGCATCGCCGGCGCGATAGGCGCGGGCGCACAGATCGGCATTGAGATTGGCGGTCGCAGAAATGCAGCCGGCGAAAGGTCCCCCGGAGCGGGCCTGAGGCAACGCGGCCTCGGTGGACGGAAATACCGCAAGGCGCGGCGCAATTGCCGCCGCGGCGCGGGCAAAGTCCATGTCGCCCGAGGAATCCTTCAGGCCGACGATGCGCTCTCCGAAGAGATCGAGCAGGCGCCGAATCAAGGCGACGTGCCACGGCAGGCCGGATAGTGCCGGATAATGGTAGAGATATATCGCGATCGGCTGCGACGCGGTGGCGGCGACGATCGCGTCCAGATAGGCCACCAGCCCGTCGTCCGGCACGCCTTTATAATAGAAGGGCGGCAGCACCAGTGCGCCCGCAAAGCCCAGTTCGGCGGCGTGGCGGCTGAGCGCGATAGCGTCGGCGGTCGCCGCGGCGCCAGTGCCGACCATCATGCGATCGATCGGCAGCCCGCTTGCCGCATAGGCGCTCATCACGCGCTTGCGCTGATCGAGCGAAAACGAGGTCGCCTCGCCGGTCGTGCCAAGCACGTTGAGGCCGTCGCAGCCGTTCTCAAGCAGAAAGCGGGCCAGCGCCACCGAGCGGGCGCTGTCCGGTTCGCCGTTGTCGCTGACCGCCGTGGCGATCGCCGCGATCACGCCTCGCAGGGTCTTTGTGGTCATTGGGGCGTCCTTGTGTGGCCGCTACCCCTAGCATTGCGCGCCCCGTCGCGCGAGGCGAAATCAGCCGAGCGCGGCCCGGACGATCGCGCAATCCAGGCCCGCATTTGCCAGGGTGGCCCGCATACAAAAATTTGCCGATAGCTGAACAAGCTCGTGACGGTGAGGGAGACAGTAATGGCCGATCTGCGTTTGAGTTTTGCCTGCGGACCTTATGATCGCACCCAGGCATTGCGCGACGGCGCAATCAAGCCGGAAGGCGTTGAGCTCACTTATGTGCCGCTGCAGCCGGCCGAAATTTTTTGGCGCATGCTGCAATATAAAGAGTTCGACGCCTCCGAAATGTCGCTGTCGAACTACGCCACGCTGGTCGGGGGCGGGCAGGCGCCGTTCATC
Organism: uncultured Alphaproteobacteria bacterium; assembly: GCA_963729965.1. Lineage (GTDB taxonomy): Bacteria > Pseudomonadota > Alphaproteobacteria > Rhizobiales > Xanthobacteraceae > BOG-931. The sequence goes on along the minus strand of CAVSPX010000001.1, from coordinate 451,545 downwards.
GCCATCCCGGTGTTTCCGTCACGGGTGTTCCGGCACGGCTATGTCTTCATCAACACCCAGAAGGGAATTTCCAGCCCGGCCGATCTGAAAGGTAAGCGCGGCGGCGTGCCGGAATACAGCATGACAGCCGCGGTCTATATGCGCGGGCTGTTGCAGCATGAATACGGCGTCAAGCCGAGCGACGTCACATGGGTGCAGGGCCGCGCCGATCGGCTCGGCCATAAGCTGCCGCCGGACGTGCGGCTCACGCAGGCGCCCGCCGGCGCCGAGCTCGGCGATCTGCTCGAACGCGGCGAGCTCGACTTTCTGATGACGGCCAACAACCCGCTGTCGTTCCGCCGCGGCGCGCCGAACGTCAAGCGGCTGTTTCCGAACTATCGCGAGCTGGAGCAGGACTATTATCGCCGCACCAAGATCTATCCGATCATGCACACCGTGGTGATCCGCCGCGACGTGTACGAGCGCGATCCATGGGTGGCGATGAGCCTCTACAAGGCGCTTTGCCGCGCCAAGGATTACGCGCTGCATCTCGTCAGCGAGGCCGGTTCCCCCAAGGCGTCATTTGCCTGGCTGCAGCCGTTGATCGAGGAAGAGCAGGCGATCATCGGCAAGGACTGGTACCCCTACGGCATCGAAGCCAATCGCGCCTCGATCGAGGCGCTGCTGCAATACTCGCACGAGCACGGGCTGACTCCGCGCCGGCTCAAGATCGAGGAGCTGTTTGCGCCGAGTACGATGCGCGATATTCCGCTCAGCGAGGGCCAGCAGATATGAGGCGGCGGCCCGGTGCCGGCGGCTACTTCCTCACGATCGGCGGCGAAGCAGCAGGAGTGGACGCGGCCGGCGAGATCGAGAACGTGAGCCACGCATTCCAGCCGGACGGCCGATCGGACCCGTCGAATTCCCCGTAAGCCTTCATATTGACATAGCCCTGCATTCCACCAATCGGGAAAAGAAAACCGATCTGCGGACCAACGCCCAAAACCTGCGACTGGAAGCAACCCACTTGATCGCCGGAGCCGCTGTCGCAGCCGATATCCTTGTAGGCGTAGCCCACCAGACCCACCAAGACCTGCTTGCTCAGAAATTGCGACGCGCCCCAGTCGAAATGCATGTCGACGCCATTCTGGTACTGGGTCGACGTGTTGATCATATTGTAGGTGAAGCCGAGCACGCCGGAAAACTCATGCCCGGTCTGCGGATTGAAATACGTATAGCCGGCGCCGGCGTCGATCGCGCCGTGGCCGATGCCCGTATTCGCCAAGCGATTTGAGTCATAGGCGCCGATCGGCACATCTCCGCTAATGTAGGTCATGTAATTGTTGACGCCGCTGTTCCAACGCAGTGTCGCTATCGGGATAAGGTCCGAGAAACCCCATAACGAACTGCCGATGCTGTCGCTCCGCGGGCCGAATGGGACCATGTTGCCGAGCGGCCCCGTGATCGTGCCCGCCACTGTCCCATCCAAAGAGGCGCTCGATCGGCCATAGGCTTCCGCAAAGCCGACCGAAGCTTGGCCGCCCAGCACCGGGGTTGCGAACACATAGGTCGGGACGACGAAGTCTAGACCCGCGTTGGCATGCACGTTGGCATTTATCTGCGCCTGGAGGTTCACGGGGATATTTTTGATCTCGAACTCTCGTGCGAGCGCCACGGCGCTGCCCGCCGATACATTGGTGTTATAAAAGATGTTCGCGACCGCCCAGCCGGTTGCTGCGGAGCGGCTGCAAGGCTGCCATAGAAACCCGGAAGCCAGAAACTCACGCCGCCTTCGTCGGCGAGCGAAGTCTCCGGCACTGAGAACACTGCTGCAAGTGCGAGCGCGCCGCACAGCAAACCCGATCGAGTTGCACCAAATAAAGCAGCAGGCTGCTCAAAATAAGACCCTGAAAGCCATGAGCCCGATTTCATCTTCGCCTCCCCCGATACGCTTGCTCGGCATCAGCAAGTGCGCTGCCACAAGGCCAAGCAGCCGCCGTCATTCTAGGCGCGCAATTCAGTGCCGGGAGATAAATTTGGCAAAATGCGCCGAATGTCGTTCTTTGTTGCCTAAAAGACGCAATATCAGAAATGCCAGCACGGATAATGGGTTCTCCAAACAGTCGACGTCGAGCAAGCTATACTCATATCGTTCGGTTCAATCGCGGCGGTTCGGCATCCAAGCCATTTCAACATTCTAATGGTTGATCGTCCTCGGGTGCGGATCGTTGATCTAAATCAAGTCATCGACGCATGCGCGTGCTAACACTTTAATGCAAACAAAAGAGGTTTCACCCATGCTCAATAAATATTTTCTGCCATTTGCGGCCGTCCTAATGGCCCTGCCTATCTATCTCGATCGTGCGGACGCCAGTCCGGTGGTGGCGCATAATCTGGCTAATGTGGCTTCGGTATCCGCTATGCAGCCGGTGGCTTATCGAGGCCGCGCAGCCGTAGGTCCCCGTGGCGGCGTGGCCGTACGCGGCCCACATGGCGGTGTGGCTGTACGCGGCCCCCGCGGCGGCGTGGCGGTGCGCGGCGGAGCGTATCACGTTGGCCATCGCTATTACGGCGGCGTCTGGTACGGCACTGGACGACATTACTATGGAGGTCGCTGGTGGCCCTATGGCGTCGGCTCTTGCTGGACGCCGAGCCCCATTGGCTACGTTTGGACCTGTGGTTGAGAACTGATCTCCGCCGGGCTTCTATCCGAAGAAGTGATTACGACGTCAAAGAGGCCTCGCCCGTCGACTCCGACGGACGAGGTTCTCTTCGAGATGTTGTGAGCGCGGTTTGTTCTGTTGTTCTTCGCTCTTGTCAAACTCTAAGCACAAAGCTGTGACAAACGCCCGTTAGTTGTTCGCGGGGTGGCAGTTCGCGCGATATCGCACGTTTACGTGATCCGTAATGGCATTTGATGTTTGCGAACATAGCTGAAAGTTGCGACCGGAACGGCTGCCATTGTCCCCCTCCCGTGCAGCCGTGCCGGCTTGGAAGCCCCGGCTCTCCCCCGTGCCCCCGAAAAGCACCCCCCGAGCCGGGGCTTTTTTTATTTAGCCCGTCGCGAACCAATGCGGGACGATTGAGGCCTGAAAGATACGGCGTTGATTTAGATCGATGTGTATCGCCAGCGCTATCGTAAATGCTTTTAATTGGGTGTAGATTGCGCGGAACAATTTGGCAGCGCGCTCCGGAAATGTTGCCGCCTCCACCGCTGTGAAGTCGCGGTTGAGTGGCTGAGCGATCATTCAAAGCGAGCAAGATTTGCTTCAGAGCGTTCAACCAGATTCAGAAGGTTCGACGCATGGTCGCCTGCCCGGCGCCGACATGGTGCGCATTCCCGGCGGCACATTCCGCATGGGTACGGACAAGCACTACCCGGAAGAGGCGCCGGTCCACCGCGTCACGGTGGATGAGTTCTGGTTCGACCGCACGCCGGTGACGAACCGGCAGTTCAAGCAGTTCCTCAAGGCCACCGGCCACGTCACCTTTGCCGAGATTCCTCCCGACCCAAAGGACTATCCGGGAGCGCTGCCGCACATGCTTTACGCCGGCTCGCTCGTGTTCTCGCCGCCGTCGCGTCCGGTCGATTTGCGCGACTGGAGTCAATGGTGGACCTTTCTCAAGGGCGCGAACTGGCGCCATCCCTACGGACCGAAGAGCAGCATCAACAATCTCGACAATCATCCGGTCGTGCACGTCGCGTACGCTGACGCGCTGGCCTACGCCACATGGGCCGGCAAGGAGTTGCCGACCGAGGCCGAATGGGAATTCGCCGCGCGCGGCGGACTCGACGGCGCCGAGTTTGCCTGGGGCGATGAATTGACGCCCGACGGCAAGCATATGGCCAACACCTGGCAGGGTGAATTTCCGCGGCAGAACACTTGCGAAGACGGCTTTGCGCGCACCTCGCCGGTCGGCGCATTTCCGCCGAACGGCTACGGCCTCTACGACATGATCGGCAACGTCTGGGAATGGACGACGGATTGGTATTCGCAAAAGCACGAAGCCGATGCGCCGAAGGCGTGCTGCATTCCGGAAAATCCGCGCGGCGGACCGGAGGCGGCGAGCCACGATCCTCGTCTGCCGAACATCAAGATTCCACGCAAGGTGCTTAAAGGCGGCTCGCACCTCTGCGCCCCGAACTATTGCCGCCGCTATCGCCCGGCCGCGCGCCATGCCGAGGCGGTCGATACTTCGACAAGCCACGTTGGCTTTCGGTGCATCAGCAGACGTCAACAGAAAGAGAGCGCTTCATGAGTCAGGACCAAGGGAATGGAAAGTCCGAGGGCAGCCCCACGCCGAACAGCGAAGGTCTCAAACGGCGCGATTTGCTGCTGAGCGGCAGCTCGTTGGTGGCCGCTTCGGCAATGATCAGTGGTGGCTTTGCAACTCCTGCGCAAGCGCAGCAACCGACATCGCCGCCAGCATCCGGCAAACCGCCGAACATCGTCGTCATCATGGGCGACGACATCGGCATCTGGAATATCGGCGCCTACCACCGCGGCATGATGGCCGGACGGACGCCGAACCTCGATCGGCTGGCGAAAGAAGGCATGATCTTCACCGATTATTACGCCGAGGCGAGCTGCACGGCCGGCCGCGCCGCGTTCATCACCGGCGAATTGCCGATCCGCACCGGCATGACCACGGTCGGTCAGGCCGGCGCCACGATCGGCTTGCCGGCGGAGGCGGCAACCATTGCGACGGCGCTCAAGTCCATGGGCTATGCCACCGGCCAGTTCGGCAAGAACCATCTTGGCGATCTCAACGAGTTTTTGCCGACGGTTCACGGCTTCGACGAGTTCTTCGGTTATCTCTATCACCTAGACGCGATGGAAGACCCCGCGCACCCCGGCTACCCGCAGGAATTGTTGAACACAGTCGGCCCGCGCAACATGGTGCATTCCTGGGCGACGACCATCGACGATCCGACGGTGATGCCGCGCTGGGGCAAGGTCGGCAAGCAGCGGATCGAGGACGGCGGCAAGCTCTATCCCAAGCGCATGGAGACGGTTGACGACGAAATCCTCGACCTGTCGCTCAAATTCGTGGATCAAGCCCGAAAAGACGGCAAGCCGTTCTTTCTCTATCTCAACCCGACGCGCATGCACGTCATTACCCACCTCTCGCCGAAATACGAAGCGCTGCGCAACTCCAAGAATGGCTGGACCATTGAGGAAGCCGGCATGGTGCAGCTCGACGATATCGTCGGCTCGGTGATGAAATATCTCAAGGACAACGGGTTGGACGACAATACCATCGTCATGTTCACCACCGACAATGGCACCGAGACCTTCACGTGGCCGGATGGCGGGCAAACCCCGTTCTACGGAGCCAAAGGCACGGGCTATGAAGGCGGGTTCCGTTGTCCGGCGATGATCCGCTGGCCAGGTCACGTACCGGCCGGCGCCGTCGAGAACGGTATCATCTCCGGGCTCGACTGGTTCCCGACCTTCGTGGCCGCCGCCGGCAATCCGAACATCAAGGAAGAGTTGCTGAAGGGCAAGGAGATGCTCGGCCGGACCTACAAGAACCATCTCGACAGCTATAACCAGCTGGACATGATCACCGGCAAGGGGCCGTCAGCTCGCCACGAGGTCTTCTACTTCTCGGAAAGTGCGCTTGCCGCGGTACGGATCGACGACTTTAAGTATCGCTTCATCAGCCAGCCGGGCGGCTGGATCGGCACCAAGGAGCGTCCCGACGTACCGGTCCTGGTGAACCTGCGCCTCGATCCGTTCGAGCACGCTGTATGGCCCGAAGGCGACGGTAATCTTGGGTCTTATTACTACATGAGCTGGTTCATGTACGAGTTTTGGCGCTTCGTGTTCGTCCAGCAGAAGGTGGCGGAGTTGGCCCGGACGGCCCTCGACTATCCGCCCATGCAGAAGGGCGCGAGCTTCAACCTCGACGCCGTGAAAGCGCAGATTGAGGAGGCCATAAGGAAGCAACACGCGGATTGATCTCGATGTTTGCGGCGGGCGCCCTTTCCCAGGCGCCCGCCTGTGCTTCTTCAAGCATCGCCGGTCGTGCCGCCGCGCCGAGCCGGTCGATACGTCCACGAACTACGTCGGCACTTCCCAGTGGAAGCCTCAACAAGGAGCCGGCCATGTCATCGAATTCATCCTTCTCCCGTATCAGCCGGCGGGTGCTGCTCACGACGGCGGCGACGCTACCGATCCTGTCTGCACCCGCACTTTCTGTCTTAAAGGGTGCGCAGGCGCAGACCAATCCGCTTCCGTCGTGGAACAATGGCGCGACCAAACAAGCCGTCACCGAGTTCGTTGCCCGCGTCAATCGGCAAGGCGGCCCCGATTTTGTGCCGCCGGACGAGCGCATTGCCACGTTCGACAACGACGGGACCTTGTGGGTCGAGCATCCGATGTATGTGCAACTGGCTTTCGCGCTCGATCGCGTGAAAGCCATGGCGCCCATGCATCCGGAATGGAAAGACACGCAGCCGTTTAAGGCGGTGCTCGAAGGCGACATGAAAACCCTTGGCGCAGCGGGCGAGCACGGCATGGCGGAGCTGGTCATGGCGACCCACGCCGGCATGACCACCGAGGAATTCCAGAAGATCGTCATGGATTGGCTCGCCAGTGCGCGCCACCCGAGATTCAAGCGCCCCTACACCGAACTCTCATACCAGCCATTCCGACGGCGATCTGCAAATGCTGCAATGGACGACGATGTCGGGGGGCGCACGCCTTGGCCTTCTTGTCCATCATACCGATGCAAAGCGCGAATATGCCTACGACCGGAACACATCCTTCGGCCGCCTCGACAAGGCATTGGACGCCGCGGCGCTGAATCACTGGGTCGTCGTCGATATGAAAAACGATTGGAAGCGCATCTTCGCGTTTGAGTAGCTCGTCTATCGGCTGCGCGGCGGCGATGTGGAATGGACCAGACTCTTGCGAATTTTAAAGCGGACCAGTCACGTCGGGTTTCGATGCATCGTCAGAACAGGGAGTGCGACATGCCCAAGTCCAGCAATGGAGACGGCTCAAACCTGAAAAGCGGTGCACTTAACCGCCGCAATATCCTGCTTGCCGGCGGCAGTCTTGCCGCAGCCTCAGCGATTGCACCGATGGCCGGCATTGACGTCGCGCAGGCGCAGTCGCCGCCCGCGCCTGCGGGGGTGCAATCCGCGATCACCGAGCAGGAGGCGCACGCCATCGGCATCGATGCCTATCTCTATTTCTATCCGCTGATCACAATGGACATAACGCGCAGGGTCGCGATCAACCTCGAACCCGGCAAAAAGCCCGGGCTCGGATCGGCCAACATGTTCAACAACTTCGCGGCGTTCCCCACGGCGGATTTCAAGACCGTTGTTCGTCCAAATTTCGATACGCTCTATTCCTCGGCGTGGCTCGACATGACGCACGAGCCGGTGATTGTGTCCGCACCGGATACCGGCGTCCGCTATTATCTGTTGCCGATGCTTGATATGTGGACCGACGTCTTCGCCTCGCCCGGCTGGCGCACCACCGGCACCGAAGCGGGCAATTTCCTCATCGCTCCGCCCGGCTGGACCGGCAGGATGCCGTCAGGAATGACGAGGATCGATGCGCCGACACCTTATGTGTGGATCATTGGGCGGACCAAGACGGATGGGCCGCCAGACTACGATGCAGTTCACAAGATACAGGCGGGTTACAAGATCACGCCGCTGTCGCGGTGGGGCAAACCCGCACAGCCGGCAGAAGCGAAGATCGACCCGGCCGTGGACATGACAACGCCGCCAAAGAATCAGGTCGATACGATGCCCGCCGGCAAGTTCTTCGCCTACGCGGCCGAGCTTCTCAAGGTCAACCCGCCGCACGTCACCGACCAGCCGATCATTGCGCGATTGAGACGGCTCGGCCTCGAACCGGGCAAGAACTTCGATCCGGACAAGGCCGAGCCTGCCGTTCGCAAGGCGTTGGTGAGCGCGCCCGGCGAAGCGCAGCAGTTGATGGCATGGAAGTTCCCGACGATCGCGCGCGTGGCGAACGGCTGGTCAATGAACACCGATACGATGGGCGTCTATGGCAATTATTATTTGAAGCGCGCTATGGTCGCCCAAGTCGGTCTCGGCGCGAATCTTCCCGAGGATGCCATCTACCCCGTCAGCTTGGCCGACGAGTCCGGAAAACCGCTCGACGGGGCGAACAGATACATACTGCATTTCGATAAGGGGGCTGCGCCGCCGGCTGACGCCTTCTGGTCGGTGACGCTCTATGACGGCGAGGGCTATCAGGTCGCGAATGCGCTCAATCGCTTCGCGGTGAGCAGTTGGATGCCGTTTAAGTACAATGCCGACGGCTCGCTCGATCTGTATTTTCAGAACAAAAGCCCGGGCGCGGACAAGGAGGCCAACTGGCTCCCAGCCCCGACAGGCCCATTCAATCTGACCATGCGCCTCTATGCTCCGAGGTTGGAGGCGCTGACCGGCAAGTGGAATCCTCCGCCGGTGACGCGAGTCTAGTCCAGCGCCGGATAGAGAGCCGAGCGCGACGCGCCGAACATTTATGCCGTTGTGACTTGACCAGTGTCCCTGGCGAGAACCTTGCGGCCGTAGGTCTTGCGTTTGTGCTTGGCTTCGGCGCTTTTGCCGGCGGAGCCGGCCTCTTTGCGCAGCATGGCGGCGAGTTCCGATTTGGCCGGATACTTGGCGCGGCCGACGAGCAACAATGGCTGCTCCGCTGTTGCGTCGCGGACCTTCTGCCGGGCGATGGCGATGTAGCGTTCGCTGATGTCGATGCCGATGAAACGCCGGCCCATGCGTTTCGCCACCGCACAAGTGGTGCCCGTGCCCGCGAACGGGTCGAGTACGATTTCGCCAGGGAAACCCGCGGCCGCGCCGTAGGAGTAGAGCCGCATCAGCCGCCCCGGCAGCTTTTGCGGGAACGGTGCCGGGTGGTTGCCGCCGCGTTTCACGTCTTCGGGATACATGAACCAGACCTGCTGGGTGAGGTCGAGCCATTCGGCGCGGCTCAGCGCGTTGGCTTCCTTCACGTCGCGCGGAAATTTCGGCGGCTTGCCGGGCTTCACGTATACATTGATGAACTCGATGGTGTTGTTCTCGATGATGTTGCCCGGATACGGATAGCTGCCGAACATCATCTTTGAGGTCTGCTTCTGCCACACGAACAGCGCGTAGCGTTCGAGATCGGTATTCTTGAGCAGCGTGTGCTCGATGTCGGACGCGATATTTTTCAGATGCCGCGTGTGCTGCCGGATCGCCGCTTTCGGGATCGGCATGATGGGCGCGTTGATGCAGAGCTTGCCGTTCGGCCGCAGCACGCGCGCGCATTGCGTCCAGACGGTCTGCAGGTCGGCGAGATAATCGCCGTACGACTGCCATGCCGGCTTGCCGCCGTCGTATTCGACGGCGGTCCAGTAGGGCGGCGAGGTGATGATGAGATCGATGCTGCCGGACGGCAGGTCGGCCATCAGTTCGGCCGCGTGCCCCACCAGCAACTGGTTCGCATGGCCGTCGAGCCATGAAGCGCTTTGTTTGTTCGGTGCGGTCATTCCGCAGGCCGTGCGAATCGGAGGAGTTGCCGATCAAGCTTAGGCTTCCTGGAACGGCACACCAAGCGCGCCTCGCGCGTCCTCGCCTACCGGTGCGGCCGCGGTGTCTTGCCGTCGACGCCGAAATCTTTCGAACGAGCGCCGGATGGCGCCATCGTAAAGCCTTCTGCCGAAAGACCGCGCTTGAACAGTTCGCGTATCGCCGCGGCTCTGCTGGGCATGCGTTTGGCAAAGCGGAAATTGTCGATCAGGACCAGCTCTTCGCCCGACAGCATGATCTGTAGGCGCTCGCCGCGAGTTCTCTCTACCATGATCATTCCCCCGGTTTTTGCGGGTCGAATTATGTTAGTATAAATAGTCATTGATGACTTAGTAGTCAAGGATGTTTATGAGATATTGCTCGCTTTGGGCGTAATGTAATTTAGTGACATGCATTTAAGTACAAATGGCAAAGCCGCCGAAGGCGATATAGTCTAATGTGGCTTATAATAAGAACTTCATGCAGCCGTTTGAGAGTAATTGACAATTAGCCACGGAACCGCACAGTATTGTGCCTCGTCAATACGGCAGCAGGGGCGTTGGCTGGCGGGACTTTGATGGGCACGATTATCGAATTTTTTCGCGAGCAGAACGCGTTCGATCCCGAGGCCACAAGCGCGATGTCGATCGCTTTTGATGAAGTCTGCCGCGCCCTTAAACTGCTCGATACCGATACAAATGGCCGGGAAGCCGTGGCGGGTCAGATCATCGAACTCGCGCGCCGCGGCGAAAAAGACCCCACGCGGTTGCGGGACCGGGTGTTGCGCGATAGCGGCGCCGTCCGGCGGCCGATCCGGCTTTAAGCCTCCAACTCGCGCAGCTTGAAGCGTTGCAGTTTGCCGGTCGCGGTGCGCGGCAGGTCGGCGCGGATGTCGATCCAGCGCGGATATTTCCATGGCCCGGCGCGCTGCTTCACATGGGCGCGCAAGGTTTCCATCAGCCGATCGTCGGCGGCCACGCCGGTCCGCAGCACGATGAAGGCCTTTGGCTTGATCAGGCCGTCGGCGTCCTCTTTGCCGATGACGGCGGCCTCCAGGACCGCGTCGTGCGAGGCGAGCGCGGCCTCGACCTCGATCGGCGATACCCACATGCCGCTGACCTTGAACATGTCGTCGGTGCGCCCGCAGCAGTGAAAGAAGCCGTCGGCGTCGCGGAAATACTTGTCACCCGTGAACGTCCATTCGCCCGCGAAGGTGCGCCGGCTCTTGTGCCGCTGATTCCAATAGCCCTCGGCGGCGGTCGGCCCGCGGACCACGAGTTCGCCGATCTCGCCCGCGGCCGCCTCGCGGCCGTTCTCGTCGACGATTTTCAGCTCGTAGCCCGGCACAGCCTTGCCGGTCGTGCCGTAGCGCACCGCGTCCGGCTGGTTGCTGAGAAAGGTCTGGAACATCTCGGTCGAGCCGATGCCGTCGAAGACTTCGACGCCGCACGCGTCGCGCCAGCGTTCGCCGAGATTTTGCGGCAGCGCCTCGCCGGCTGACACGCATAGCCGCAGCCGGTCGGAGCCGGCGCCGCGCCGCATCTCCTTGTGCGCCAGCAGCGAAGCAAACAAGGTCGGCACGCCGTAGAACACGGTGGGCTGGTGGCGGCGGATGACATCGAACACCGCCTCCGGCGTCGGCCGGTGCGGCAGCAGCAGCGCAGTGGCGCCAACCGACATCGGAAACGCCATGGCGTTGCCCATGCCATAGGAGAAAAACAGTTTCGCCGCCGAGAACACCACGTCGTCCTCGCGAATGCCGATCACGTGACGGCCCATGAGCCGCGCCGCCATCATCGGCGTGGTGTGGACGTGCTTGACTCCCTTCGGCTCGCCAGTCGAGCCGGACGTGTACATCCAGAATGCCACTTCGTCGGACTGCGTCGGCGCGACAAACGGATCGCGCCTCCCGCGGGCGACCAGATCGCCGAACTCATAGACCTCGCGGCCGGTGAAGACGGCTTTATCGGTGGCGGCTGGGCCGACGAGAACGATGGTGCGCAGCTGCGGCAGCCGATCGAGAATTGGTGCAAGCGTCTTCGCCAGCGGAGCCGTGGCGACGATCGCCTTGGCCCGGCTGTCGCCGAGAATGTAGGCGTACTGATCGGCGGTGAGCAGCGTATTGAGCGGCAGCGCCACGATGCCGGCGCGCACCGCGCCCCAGAACGCCACCGGAAAATCCACCGTGTCGTGGAGCAGCAGCCCGAGCCGCTCCTCCTGCCGCAAGCCGAGATCTTGCAGCGCCGATCCGAACGCGCAGCTGCGCGCTTGCAACTCGCCATAGGTCAGGGCGCGCTCGTCATCGACGAAGGCAGGTTTGCCGGCGAGCCCACGCGCGACCGGCGCGTCTACCAGGTCCGTCACGGCGTTGTACGGCCGACGCTGTAGGAAGTCGTCCAGCATGGAAGACGCGGCGTTTCCGGTGGACTCTTTGCTCGACAGTCCTTGGCCAACGAGCCTAATCTGATGTGCAAAAAGCCGCAACGCGCGTCGTGCAAAAAGTGCCGAGGTGCCGTTGTTTATCTTAATTCCCGGAAACGTCCCGGCGCCGCCCGCCGAAGTCCCGTGAGCCTGTGCGGCGTGCGCCAATTGATCTGCAACGAGAATGTGATCAGCATGAGTCGGACCAGCGCCATCGCCCGTGCCCAGGCCTATTTTGACGGCGGCGGTTTCTTAAGCGATCTCACGCGCCGGGTCGCAATTCCGAGTTCAAGCCAGGAGCCGGAGCGTGCCGATGCGCTGCGGTGTTATTTGCTTGACGAGATCAGGCCGGCGCTGACGCGGCTCGGCTTCATGTGCCGCCTGCTCGATAACCCGTCCGGTCCGCCGGTGCTGGCGGCGGAGCGGCTGGAAAACCCGGCCTTCGTCACCGTACTGCTTTACGGCCACGGCGACACCATCCGCGGACTCGACGATCTGTGGCGGAAGGGACTGACGCCGTGGCGCGTCGCGATCGAGGGCGAGCGCATCTACGGCCGCGGCACGGCGGACAACAAAGGCCAGCACAGCGTCAATCTCGGCGCGCTCGCCGCGGTCCTGGAAGAACGCGGGGCGCTTGGCTTCAACTGCAAGATTTTGCTGGAGATGGCCGAAGAGCTTGGCTCGGCGGGGTTGCGCGAGGTGTGCGCCGCGCATCGCGACCTGCTCAAGGCCGATCTGTTGATCGGCTCGGATGGGCCGCGCATCGCGCCCAAGGAGCCGACGATTTTTCTTGGCGCGCGCGGCGGCTATCCGATCGACCTTCACGTCGATCTGCGCGCAGGCAGCCACCATTCCGGCAACTGGGGCGGGCTTCTGGCCAACGCGGGCATTGTGCTGGCGCAAGCGCTGGCGACCATCACCGACGCGCGCGGCGCGATCCGCATTCCGGAATGGCGGCCGCTGCTGCCGCAGAATGTGCGCGACCTCCTGGCCGGCGTCGAAGTCGATGGCGGCGCGGGCGGCCCGTCGATCGACCGCGACTGGGGCGAGCCGGGACTGACGCCGGCCGAGCGGGTATTCGCCTGGAATAGCTTCGAGATCCAGGCCTTCACCGCCGGCACGCCGGAGCGGCCGGTCAATGCGATTCCGGGCACCGCGCGGGCGCACTGCCAGCTCAAATACGTGGTCGGCACCAATGTCGACGACATCATCCCGGCGCTGCGGCGGCATCTCGACCGCCACGGCTTTCACCACGTCGAAGCGCGGCTTGGCCGCGGCAGCTTCTTCAACGCCAGCCGCCTCGATCCGGCCGATCCGTGGGTGGATTGGTGCAAAAACGCGATTGCGCGCACGACTGGCCGGGCGCCGACCGTGTTGCCCAATTTCGGCGGCTCGCTGCCCAACGATATCTTCGCCGATGTGCTCAATCTGAAAACGATCTGGATTCCACATTCCTATCCGGGCTGCTCGCAGCACGCGCCTGACGAGCATATGCTGGCGCCGATCGCGCGCGAAGGCCTCGGTCTCATGGCAGGACTGTTCTGGGACCTCGGTGATCGCGATTTGACGCAGCCTCCGCTCTTAGCTGACGTTTGACGCTGGTTTCGAATTGCGGTCAAATCTTCCTGCCTCTCAGAGTATTTCACGGCACTCGTCAACTCTATCCACGCGGATGTCGATCGCGCAATCGCGTACGCCAGCAGCAAGAGCCAAGCCGCACCATGAAGCAAGTTATCCGTATTCCGCCGGGACTGATCGGGCTATTGGCGCTCGTTGTCCCAGGTGTCATCTCCAGTGTCGCCGGCGCGCAATCGCAAATGCCGATCCTGCACACCAACCAAGCGTATATCGAGGAGGTGATGCGGCAGAGCACCCTCGACGTCAAGGATCCGAAGGCGGTGTTTGCGTTCGTGTTCGCTAGTCTGCCCGACACGGTGACAGTTTATCCGACCGAGAACTTCTTCTACTTCACCTTCATCAACAACGGCGTTCCTTACGACGGCAACATCACGTTGGCTGCCAGCGACCGCGATGAGGGAAAAGTAAATTTTTCCTATTCGGAGGATCTGGAGGGGTGGCGCGGCGACACGCCGAAGGCTCACATCGTTCTCGACGCCTCCGCAGGAGTTAAGCTCGAGAGGATCGATCGTTTGGCCTACAAGATGACCTATCAGGGCAAGAGCGTCGTCTTCAAGCTCATCGATTTATCGAACGTGCGGCCGGCGGCGAGCGCGCTGGCGCCAACGGAGAAGTTCATCGGGCCCGTGTTCGACGAATCCGGTATCCGTTTCTTCCTGGTGTTCGATCAAAAGCTCAAGATTTTCCACTTTATTCTCGATGAGACCGTAAAGGTGGCCGACCAGTTCGAGCCCAGCCCGCGCACCGGCCGCATCCTGGTCGGAAAGCGAACCGCGTTCGCCTTCTACCGCGATCAATTGCGCGACCGAAAGATCTTGATCGGCGCCTACGAACCCAACATGGCGACGAACACGTACTTTGACGGTCCGTTCGATCAGTTGCCCGATAATTTTCTCGAAGGCGACTCAATGCGCGACGCAATGATTGCCAGCGATCCGGGCCTCAAGGGACGCATCGATCGCTACGGCGATTTTCCAGGCGGGGCGGAGCGCCTCGGAGTTGACCCTTATTGGCCGTACCATTCGGTGTCCGATCTGTACGTTTTTGACCGCTGCGCAACTGCGAGGCAGAACAAGCCGTCGTCCTACTATTTGTGCTTCGCGGTCGAGTATGATCGCGCTCGCCATCCGTATCTGCTTGCCGATCGGCCGCGTAAATGAAAGGGCCCGGCCACGTGATAGCCGGGCCCCGCTTGGATAGTCGCTCGGACACTAACACCAATGCCAATGGCTGTAATATCCATGGCAGCGACGACGCCTATAATACTGGACCTTCACGGTCGGAGTAGTCATGCTCCCGGCTTGCTTGAGTACCATGTTATTCACTGGAGCAGCCGAGCCGGCTGACGTGCCGGCTAATGCAAAGCCGGCGGCAACTAGTGTCGCAATCACGATATTGCGCATGCGCTTCTCCTCCATGCCCCTTTTGTGGCAAGCATTACCGCGACTCAACCCGATCGGCTGGCCGCATCGAATCATCCTAACGGCGATTTCGCTGGCGGGCTAGCGATAAGCGGGATCAATGGTACAGTGCGGCGTCCTCTACCCGTGCTTGCCGTGGTAGCGTTGCGAGTGCGGTAGGCGCCGTTGAGGAAGCATGCAAATCGTCCACGCCGCCGATCTGCCCTGGCTCGAACGTGAGGAGAAGCACCGCGAGGGCAGCCTTGCTTTCAAGAATCTGTTCAAGGGCGAGGAAGGCGATCCAAACAATTTCCGCTGGGTGCTGTCGCGCAACAGCGGCACCTATCGAAGCCCGCACCACCGGCACAATTTTGATCAAGTGCGCTTCTGCGTCGAAGGGACGGCGAACATCGCGCCGGGCAAGACGCTGGACCAGGGCGATGTCGGCTATTTTCCGGAAGGTACGCCCTACGGGCCGCAGGAGGACCTGCATTCGCATCGCCTGACGCTGGTGTTCCAAGGCGGCGGCGCCAGCGGGCTCGGCTATATGAGTTCGGCGCAGCTGTGCCGCAGTCATGAGGAGCTGGAGCGGCTCGGCACATTCGCGGGTGGCCGCTTTCGCCGCCATGGCGAGTCTCTATCGCGGGATTCCTATGAGGCGATCTGGGAGCACGTGTTCGGCCGCCCGATCGCTTATCCGCCGCAGCGTTACGACGAGCCGGTTCTGATCCGCACCGCCGCATTCGCGTGGCGGCACGACGGCGAAGTGGGCGCCAGCCGCAGGCTTTTGGGCAGTTTCACCGAGCGCGGCACACGGCTCGAAATGCTGCGGATCGAACCAGGTGGGCGCGCCACGCTGGGCGAACGAAGCGCCACGACGCTGGCGTTCGTTGTGTCGGGCAGCGGCCGTCACAATGGCGAACGCTGGTCGGCGCACAGCGCGCTGCGCATTACGCCCGGCGAGACGGTCGAGCTGGAGGGCGACGAACGCGCCGAATTGTTCGTGATCGTATTGCCGACCATCGAACCGCGCTGAGTGCTACTGAGGCGGCACCACAATACGAACTTTGAGGGCCGGAAAGTGTGCCGCGAGGTCGCTTTTGGCCCAGGCTTTTGTCGCCCATAGGAAATTGATGCTCTGATGGTAGATCCACGTCGTCGTTTGCGTGAGGACGATGCCGCCCGTGCTGTGCGCGAGTGCGGCGGCGGTGGCGATGTCCTGTTCGGATTTTGCCAGTGGCCTGCCGCGGAATTCCGCGATCGAGACCTTATTGTTGTAGCTGTCGGCGAGAAATACGCCGCTGGCGCAGAGACCAAATAAGCCGGCGGCGACAACGCTCCAGCCGATCGCCGGAGCGATACGGTCCTTGAACCGCCGCCAAAGCGCGACGAAGACAATCGGCAGCATCACCAGCGGCGGGGCGAAGTAGCGCGGAAAGTTGTCGCCGCTCCAACCGCTGATCGCATAGCCGACCGCAATCGCCGCCGCGGCCAGATAAGCGAGCAACAGCCCGGGCGCGTCGCGCAGGACCGGACGCAGCACGATCGCCAGAAATACGCCGTCGGCCATGATGAGAGCCACGACCGGCAGAGTGAGCGGCCACTGCGGCTGCTCCAACGCCCACAAGTGCCAACCGGTTTTCGCGTAGAATGCGGCCATGACGGCAAAACCCTGCCGATAATCCGCGGGTGAGATCGCGTAAGAGAGTGCGACGGCCAGAGCGAGGCCGATGAAAAAAGCCGCGAATGCCAGGCCCGCGTCGCGCCTTGTGGGTGATAGCCATAGCGAGATGACCGCGGCGCCGAGTGCGGCGGCGGCAAACGCCAGCGCCCATTCGTGCTTGCCGAGTCCGGCCAGCACGCCGGCGGTGAGGAAGTGCCAGCGCGCCGCACGGCTCTCGATGTTGCCGAGCGCCAGCAGGGTTGCGGCCGTTCCAAGCAGCAGGACACCGGCGCTGCCGTCGAGCTGCGGCTGAATGGACGCGCCGACGGCCAGCGGAGATGTCAGCGACCAAAGCGCCACGCCGAGCGGCGCGATTGCGAGCGCCGCCGAGGGATATTTGCAGGCGGACGTTGCAGCCGAGATTGCCAGTGCAATCAGGCCGGCGCTGCCGAGGAGAAAGATGAGGGCGAAAGGCAGGCGCGCCGCGACAGTGAGTCTCTCGGCTGGCAAGCGTCCCAAGGCGTGACGCAAGGCGAAAAGTCGCCCAAGGCGTTCCACGACAATGTAAGGCATCAGCGTGCGATGAAACGACGAAAGGATCAGCTTGCCGTCGATGGAGCCGGCGATCTCGCGGGGCAGATGGTCGCGATCGAGCGCGGATGTCGGCGGGTCGTTGAGAACGAGCGCGGCGAATTCACCCTCCTCGCCGGTCAGGACATCGGCGATGAAAGGCAGCCGCGTTGCCGCGATCAGGGCAAGCAACATCGCGGCCAAGACGAATTTGAGCCAATACGATTGACCGGATACGCCCCCCATGCCGAAACGCTAGCCGGGGGGTCGGCAAAAAGGCAGCGGTGACGTTGCCGCTGCGACATCGCGGCGCGGGCCTTGTCAGCCGAACGTCATGCCGCCATCGACGGCGATGGATTGGCCGGTGATGAAGGCCGCGTCTTCAGAGGCGAGAAAGAACGCGGCGCCGGCGAGGTCGCCGGATTCCAGCACATGCGGTATCGCCTGTGCGGCCTTGACGCGCGCCGCCCGTTCCTCCGACGTTACCGGATTTGGGCGCGCGACGCCGGTTTCGATCGAGCCCGGCAGCAGCGCGTTGACGGTGATGCCGTGGGCGCCGAGTTCCTTGGCAAGCGCGCGCGTCAGGCCGATCAGCGCGGCTTTCGACGTAATGTAATGGACATAGGGCCGTGACGGCGGCTGCCGCACAGTGGCCGACGACATGTTGATAATGCGGCCCCAGCCGGCGGCAATCATCAGCGGCACGACCGCGCGCACGCAGTTGAAGGCGCCGGTCACGTTGACGTCGAGGGCGCGGCGCCAATCCGCGTCGCTGAGATCCTGAATCTGCGTCGGAGCAAGCCCGGTCCAGCGCGCATTGTTGATCAGAATATCGATCCGGCCGAACTGTGCGCGCGCTTCCTCCACCACGGCGCGCACGCGGTCCGGATCGGTCACATCGACTGTGAGGGCACGGGCCTCGCCGCCGCCGGCCGCGATCTCGGCCGCCACCGCGGCGGCGTTCGCGGCGTTCTGCTCGGCGATGATGACGCGGATGCCGCGCGCGGCAAAATGCAGCGCCATGGCGCGGCCGATGCCCTGGCCGGCTCCGGTGATGATGCAAACGCGCGTGCTCATGCCATTACCTGCCGGGGCCCGTGCGCCACGAGTTGATGGCTGTTTCACACAAGGACAGAAGCTGCGTGAGGATCACGCCAAGGATCACGACCAGCACCAGCGACACCATCATCTCCGTGGTCTTCAGCTTCTGTCCGTAAAACGCGATGCTGTAGCCGAGCCCGGCCGCCGCGCCGAACAGCTCACCCGCGATGACGCCGGTCAGCGCCCGGCCGGCCGCGAGGCGCAGTCCGGCAACGATGATCGGTACCGATCCGGGCAGCGCGACTTTCAGGAACAGATCGCGCCGCCGCGCGCCGAACGAGCGCGCCGCCCGCATCAAATCCCAGTCGGCGTTCCTGATGCCGGACAGCGTATTGGCATAGAGCGGCGTCAGCGCCGAGAGAAACGCAATGGCGATGATGGTCGGAGCGCCGAGTCCGAGCCAGGCGATGAACAGCGGATAGAACGCGATGATCGGGCACGCATAGGTAAACCAGATGAACGGCTCCAGGATATGCTCGATCGTGCGCGACCAGCTTGCCAGCACGCCGAGACCGATGCCGGCAACGCAGGCGAGCCCGAGTCCGCAGAGAAGCTCGTAAAGGCTGACGCCCACATTGGCGGCAATCTCGCCGCTGCGCAGTTCGCTCCAGAAGGTCACCGCTACGCGGATCGGCGTCGAGGTGAAGAATATTTGCACGAAGCCTAGATCGACGGCGAGCTGCCACGTCAGCAGGATGGCCGCGAACGAGATGCAGCCGCTGATCAGCGCCTGGTGATGTGCGAACACGCGCGTCATGGTTCGGGCCACCAGCTTCTGACTCGATCTTCGATCAGCCGAACAGCGATCGTCAGCGCATAGCCGAACAGGCTGATGGCAAAGGCGTAGACCATGAGGTGTCCAACCTGCATGGCCTCGCCGTAATTCATGATCTGGTGGCCGATACCGGCCTCCGAGACGAACATCTCACCGACAACGACGCTGAGCACGCCGCGGCCGATGGCAAGCCGAACGCCGAGTAGGATGGCGGGCAGCGCGCCGGGAACGAGAACCTTGATCATGGTGTCGAGCCGGCTCGCGCCGAACGCACGCGCGGCCTGGAACAGGCGCGGATCGGCCTCGCGCACGCCCGCCATGGTGTTGACGATGATGGGAAAGACGGCGCCGAGGAACACCACCGCGACCTTGGAGGCCGCGCCGATGCCGAGCCAGATGATCAGGATCGGCAGCAAGGTCAGTCGCGGCGCGGTATAGAGCGCCATCATCGGCGGGTCGACAAACAGACGGAGTCGCCGCGATGTGCCGAGTGCGAGGCCAAGCGGCAGGCCGAAACCAAGCGAAGCGGCGAAGCCGAGGCTGAACTCGGAGAGGCTGACCCCCGCGTGATGGAGAAAATCGTCGTGGCGGGCGATATCGTGAGCGGCCGCGAGCACCTGGCTGGGCGAACTGGTATAGCGGGCGTTCACCCAGCCACGCGCCGCCGCGACCTGCCATATGACCAGAAACGCGACCACCGAACCGGTCGAGACCAGCGGCCCGTAATATCGATCGACGGCCCAGCCGATGGAGGGCGCACGCCGCCGTGCATAATCTGTCGCAACCGCCATCAGGCTGCGTCCCCAACCAGCTGCAGGCTTTGTATGTCGGCGGCGATGTAATCGCGCAGCCGGTGGCGGTAGCCGGTGAAGGCGGCGCTGTCGAGCATCGCCGTGCTGCGCGGTCGCGGCAACTCGATATCGACGATAGCTTTGATGCGGCCGGGGTCCTTGGCCATGACCACGACCCTGTCGGCAAGGAAAATTGCCTCGTCGATCGCATGGGTGACAAACAGCGCGGTTTTCTTGTCGCGTTCCCAGATATGCAGCAATTCGTTGCCCATGACCTCGCGGGTCTGCGCGTCGAGCGCCGCAAACGGCTCATCCATCAGCAGCACATCAGGATCGACCGCGAGCGCACGGGCGATGTTGACGCGTTGCCGCATGCCGCCGGACAGCTGATGCGGGTGGTAGTCGGCAAACTTGGCGAGCCCGACCAGTTCGGTGAAACGCCGGGCGCGCTCGTCGATGTCGTCGCGGCGCCAGCGCTGCAGTTCGAGGCCGAAGCGAACGTTGCCGTGCACCGAGCGCCACGGCAACAGCGAGGCGTCCTGAAACACCATGGCACGGTCGCGGCCCGGCCCCTGCACGTCGCGGCCGTCGATGCGAATCGAGCCGCGCGAGCGCGGGATCAGGCCCGCAATGGCCAGCAGCAAAGTGCTCTTGCCGCAGCCGCTCGATCCGACCACGGTGACGAAGGAGCCTTTTTCGACCGCGAGATTGACGCCGCGGATCGCCGTGAAGGTGTCGTCGCTGTTCGGCTTGCGGTATTCGATCGCGACGTCGGCAATCTCGATCTGACTCATCGGGCGTCGGTGTCCGCGCGCGTTAGCGATGGCGCCAGCGCCATTCTTATTTCGGCTGCCATTGGTCGATCGTGGCCATGAAACGGTTGTCCCAATATTTCTCCTTGGGCCACGGCTTGTCGACGTCCCCGGACGCGATCGCCATCTTGAAGAAATTCGCCATGCCTTGTTCGGTGGCGAGCCGGCCGTCCTCGCGCCAGCCACCGATCAATTGATCGTAGGCCCGCGCCGCATAATCCGGCTTCAGGCCGGTGCGGGCCGCCAGCACCTTGACGGCGAGCGGCTTGTTGGCCTTGGCGAGCGCGACCGACTTGATGAACGCCCGCAGCACCGCCTTCACGGTCTGCGGATTGTCGTCGAGATATTTCACCTCCGCATAAAACGACTGGATCGGGAAATCCGGCATGAAATCGCTCTGGCGCGCGATCAGGTTATAGCCGCGGTCCGCGGCGGTGAAATTGCTCGGAATACTGAAAATGCCGACGTCGATCTGTCCGGTTTCCAGCGCCGCGAGCGCCGCCGATGAGCCGCCGGTTTGGATGATCCTGGCGTCCTTCTGCGGATCGAGGCCGGCCTGCGTCAAGGCAAAGCGGGTGAGCGCATCGGTCGCCGAGCCGAAGCGCGAGATGCCGAAGCGCTTGCCCTTGGCCTGCGCCATGGTCTTGATCGACGGCACCGCGTACCAAGAAAACGGCGCCTGATTGAAGCCGCCGAAGAACACCTTGACGTTCTGTCCGGCGCTGATCGCCGACAGCACGCTGGTCGGCGACGCAAGGCCGATCTGAACCGACTGCGCCACCACTGCCCTGGTGAGATCGGAGCCGCCGTGAAACGAGAGGATTTTCGGGTTCAGCCCTTCGGCCTTGAACAAGCCGGCGTCCTCGGCGAGGTAGATCGGCAGGAACGTGGAGTCGGTGACCGAGACCGCAATGGTGAGGTCCGGATTCTCCGGCTTTTTGTCCTGCGCGCGCGTGGCGACCGGCAAGAATGCCGGCAGAGCGAGCGCCAGGCATGCGGCCGCGGCGGCGCGCCACGGGCGGGAGTTTCGCGCGCGCATTGTTCGGCCTCCCGGCATGGCGTTTCCTCTTGTTGCTGACTTTTGGCGCCCCGCAGATGCGGAGGCACGGCCATGATGCGGAGCATCATAATGTCGGCGCTGCGGCGGCGATAGGGTGCCGCTCGTCATCCGCAGCCGACCAGTCGGCTCGTCTATGCCGATTTCCTGGCGTCTCGCCTGGGCCGGCGTACGGCCCTGACTTTGCCGCTGCTTTCGCCGCCGCAGAAAAACCGATCGCCGCCATCGGATTCCAGTCCGGACACGCGTACGCCCGGCGGCATTTCGAGTTTTTCCAGCAATTCTCCGGTGTGAGCATCGACGCGCCGCAATTCGCTTTCGTCGCCTTCGAGAGTGGCGTGCCAGAGATCGCCATCGACCCAGGTGACGCCGGTGACGAAGCGGTTGGATTCGATGGTGCGAAGCACCGTGCCGGTGTCGGGATCGATCTGAAGGATTTTGCGGCTGCGATATTGTCCCATCCACAGCGTTCCCTCGGCCCACGTCAGACCCGAGCCGGCGCCGCCGGGCGCGGGAATTGTCGCAAGCACGCTGCCGCTTTTCGGATCGATCTTCTGAATGCTGTTGCCGGACAGCTGGAACAGGTGGCTGCCATCGAAGGCCGTTCCGGCATGCGCGGCAACGTCAATCGAGCGCACGGTTTTGCCGCTTTCCGGATCGAATGCGCTCAGCTTATCACCCGACGCGAACCAGGCGTGCCGGCCGTCGTAGGTGACGCCGTTGATTTTTTCGGCGCCGGGAAAGGGGCCGTATTCGCGGAGGATTTCGGCTCGCGCTTTCTTCATCGTCAGACCCTTGCTGCTCGGATGCTGCCAAGCTAGCCGGCAGGCAGCGGACCGGGGAGTAACAAGGTTGTCGTGAAACCCGGCACTGGCCGGGTTATCCAGCGGCGGGCGCGCCCGCGCCCATGCGACTGAACCTGGCCGGTTGCCGCGAGCTGTTCGAGAGCGCGCTGCACGGTGCGGGCGCTGGCTCCGAGTGCAACCGACAGCGCCGAGCTCGACCACGCTTCGCCATCCGCCAGGAACGCGAGCACCGCCGCATGCTGATCGTCGACTGGCGGCGCGAGCACGACAACCTTGCGCGCGCCAAGCGGCGCCAGCGCAAAGCCCGACGTCGTCGCGCTGACGTCCGCGATCTGTTTGAGCTTGGAGCGAAGCCGTCCGATTTCGACTCGCAGCCGCGCGCGATGCGATTCATCGGCATGCCTCGCCCGGAAGGCGCGTGCGAGCAGCGTGCCCCTCGGCACGTCCGCGGGCCACGCCTCGCCCAGCGCACGGGCGAGCGCAAACAATACCGGCCGTGTCGTCAGCGAGACCACCGCATCGCCCCCGCGCACGACGTGGCGGCATGCGTCGATGACGAGCGCCCCTGAAGCGAGCAGTGCTTCAACGTCGTCAAGCTTGAGCAGCCGCTCCTCATCGCGCGCAATCAGACGCGCGGCCGGCGTGTCCATGAGGCGGGCTGTGCCTTGCACCTCCGCCATCAGCGCGGCGATGCCCGCGTGACGAGCGGCCAGCTCGGCCTGGGCGAGCGCGATGCGTGCCTTCTTGGTCTGCAAGCGCCGAGTTGCGATCCCCGCCACCACGAGCTCGTGAGCCGCCCGCAATGCCGGCGGCAAGGCTTCGGCGTCGAAGTCCGCCAGCGCACGCTCGGCCTCGTCGAGGCGCCCGATCAAGAGCAGACGCCGAATCCGCAGGTGCCGTGCGTGTGCGGCGTTCGCCCGGTCGCCGTGTCGTTCGAGCGCCGCTTGCGCCGCATCGAGGGCTCTGGCGGAAAAGCCGAGATCGCGCGTCACCAGCGCAATCTCGGCCTCGGCGACGATGCACCGCGCGCGGGCCACCGCCTCTTTCGCACCAAAGCCACGGGCGGCCTTGCGCAGCAACGTCCTCGCGCGATCAAGCTCGCCGAGCTGCGCCATGGCGATGCCGCGCAGCGCCAGCGCCGGCGGATCGCTGCGCAGCGCAACCAGTTTCAGCGCGCCGAGCGGGTCGCCCACTGAAAGTGAATGACCTGCGGCATTGATCAGCGAGTCCATCGCAATCCCGCCAAACTTGTAACTCCCGCCGTGGCGCCGTTCGGCATTAGGTCTGTCTCACGAGCAACATCACGACACGGAGCAGCCAACATGCCCGACATCCTGCACAAGGTCGGAATCAAAGCGTCGTCGCCGGACGATGTCTACACGTCATTGGCGACCGTCGACGGCCTCTCGGGCTGGTGGACGAGCGATACGCGGGGCGACAGCAAGGTCGGCGGCGTGCTCCAGTTCCGCTTCGGCGACGGCGGTTTCGACATGAAGGTTGTCGAACTGCAGCCCGGCAAGCGCGTTCTGTGGCAGGTGACCGACGGGCCCGAAGAGTGGCTCGGCACCAAGATCCGCTTCGACATCAAACAGAACGGCGACTGGACCATCATCCTGTTCAAGCACCAGGGCTGGAAGGAACCGGTGGAATTTATGCACCACTGCAGCACCAAGTGGGCGGTTTTCCTCTTAAGCCTCAAATCGCTCATTGAAACCGGCAAAGGCCGGCCCTGGCCGAACGAGATCAAGCTCGACGCTTGGGAATAATCAGATCGCGGCCCATGGAGAGAACGATGACAGATACAACGCGAGATGAAATTGGTGCCCCCACGGTGGTCGATCGTGGCACCTTTCAGGCCGAGCTGGATGCATTGCGGGTCCGGGAGAAGGCCCACACGCGCGCGGGTGACGCGATCGCCGCAGCCCGCCGGCGGCTGCCCATGGTCGAGGTCGATGCCACCGCTCTTCTTGTCGGCGAGCGCGGCCCGGTGACGCTGCTCGATGTGTTCGAGGGCCGCCGGCAGCTGATCGCCTATTATTTCATGTGGCATGCCGGTCATCCGGCGCCTGAGCAGTGCGAGGGCTGCAGCTTTTATACGTCGCAGGTCCGCGAACTGTCCTTTATTCATTCACGCAGCGTCACCTACGCTACCTTCTGCCAAGGTCCGTACGCGGAGAGCGCGCGCTACCGCGATTTTATGGGTTGGGAGCTGCCCTGGTATTCGGCGCCGCGGAAGTCGCTCGAGACGCTGCTGGTTGGACGCCGCGTCGGCATGATGCACATCGTGTGCTACCTGCGTCAGGGTTCCCGGGTCTTTGAAACTTACTGGACGACCCGGCGCGGTGTGGAGGCGATGGACAACAGCTATCGTTTGCTCGATCTGACGGTTTACGGGCGGCAGGAACAGTGGGAAGAATTGCCGGCAGGCTGGCCACGCTTTCCGGAAGGTCAGCACGCTTACCGGACCGATGGGCGCCCCATCGTGCAGTGGCCTCGCGTCAAGGCGGGGTATTCGGACGACCTTGGAACGGGCGCACATTGAGGCCAAGATTGGTGAAACGTCTGGAACACAGGAGATGCAGCGAAATGATCTCCAGCATGAGTAGCCTTATCGGGCGTGAGACGAGCCCGTGTCAGGAACAGCCCAAGGCGAGCGTCGACCGCTGGCTGTCGCTTGCGGCCACACCGACTTTCGCCTTCATGGCGTTGCTGACGGCGATGCACGCCGGCAGCATGCCGGGCATGTTCTGCTCGGTGACGCAAGGTGCATCGCCGCTGACCGGAATGGTCACGATGTACCTGCTGATGAGCGCCTTCCATGCGCGGCCTTGGCTGAAGCTGCTCTTCAAATATTGAGCAGATCTGCGGCCGGTGCGATCAGCCGAACGGCTTGATGCTTTCGGCGACCGAGTTGGCGATGTGTTCCTTGGAGATGACGCCGACGATCTGCGACGGGCGCCAGCGGCCGTCGGTGCCGGTTACCACCGCCATGGCGGCATTGCGGCGCGCCATGCGTCCCACCACGTCGAACATCACGTCGTCCTCGCGCGCCAGCGTGAAGTTGCGTTGCGCGATGTCGCCGAAACGCACGCCCCCATAGGCAACCTCGGTCCCGTGCCGCAGCCCGGTGTTGACGCGGACTACGCCGGCGATGCGACTGCCGCGCGTGACGACGACGTGCCGAAAGCCGTGATCCTTGGCATGCTCGTTCAGAAAGGCGCCGAAATCCGCTTCCGCCGGAACGATCGTTACGTCGCGCTCCATGACTTCGCCGGCGCGGCGCACCAGGAACATGTTGGCGTGCATCGCCTTCGGGATGACGTGGCCGCGGCCGACCAGCTTGATGGTGTAGATATTCTCTACCGACAGCAGGCGGCGAACGCCGATGGCGAGCGCCACGGCGACGATGCTCGGCATGACGAGGTCATAGTCGCGCGTCATCTCGAAGATCATGGTGACGGCGGTCATCGCCGCGCCGGTGCCGCCGCCGACCATCGCCGCCATGCCGATGATCGCGCCGGTGGTGACACTGACGCCTACGATGGGATGGATCACCGTGACGATGGCGCCGAATGCGCCGCCGATGGTCGCGCCCATGAACAGCGAAGGCGAAAAAATTCCACCCGACGATCCAGAGCCGAGGCTGGTTGAGGTGGCGCAGAGCTTCGCCAGGAACAGAATCAGCAGCAGGGTGGGAAAGCCAAGGCCGCCGGTCAGGATCGCCTGGATCGTCGAGTAGCCGACGCCTTCGACGTAATAATGCCCGGCGGTCCGAAACAGCACATAGATCAGAATGCCCAAACCGAACATGCCGATGATGTGCCGCAGATAGGGATTTGCGATTTCTTCGAAGATATCCTCGGCAAAGCTCAGCCCGCGGATGAATCCCGTCGCGGCGAGGCCGATCAGCGCGCCCAGCAGGGCAAACAACAGAAGGGCGGCCAGCGTCGCCGGGTGCTCCGAGATCAACAGGTCGCTGGGAATATTGAAGGCCGGATGGATACCGAAGAAGATGCGGCCGATGAATGTCGCCGTGCCGGTGGCGAGCGCCACCGGCAGAAACGTCCGCGCGCTCAGTTCCGGCATCATCAGTTCGATGGCGAACATCACGCCGCCGATCGGCGTGTTGAAGGTTGCCGCGATGCCGGCGCCCGCGCCCGCGGCGACCAGCGTGATGCGCTGCCACGGCGCCATGTTGATGATCTGCCCCAGCGTGGAGCCCAGCGCCGCGCCGATCTGAATGATCGGTCCTTCGCGCCCGACCGCCCCGCCGGTCCCGATCGAAAGCGCCGAGGCGAGCGACTTGATCACCGCCACGATCGGACGAATGACGCCATCCTTGTAGTAGATCGCGTCCATGACTTCGGGTACGCCATGGCCGCGCGCTTCCGGAGCGAAATTGGTGATGAGGAATGTGACGAAGATGCCGCCGATCACCGGCACCAGAATGACCAGCATGCCCCACGGGCTCGGCGGAGTGAACGCGCTTGCGTCGTAGGCGATCGCAAATTTGCCGAGAAATGCGACGTTGTGAATAAAGCCGATCAGCGCCCGGAACACGACGGCGCCAAATCCGGTAATCAGGCCGACGACCACAGCAATGAGCGACAGACGAACAAGACCGATCCGTGCGGGTAGCTTGATTTTCATCAGATAAACATCTCACCCTTTTCGAATTCGCCCCCAAGCCCCGCGGACGCTGCACAACGCGGAGTTTAGGCATGGCCTACTCCACCTATGTCCCGGTTTCCAGTACTTACTGCACTGCAGCGCATTGATAGCGTCCTGCACGGTGATCACGCGCTGCGTCGTTTTGCCTTGGCTTTGCGCGCCGCCGGGCGAGGCGATTGCGCATCTATTGTCAACGGCGTCGCCCGATGTGTATGCTCCGGTAGCCGGATAATATCTACAACTCAGGGGAGACAGTGAGATGCGCTTGCGCGTCGGAAGCTTGCTTTTGGGCGCCCTGTTTCTTGCCGCCGGTTATGCGGCGGCTCCGGCACAGTCCAATGTCACGCTGCAAATCGGCTGCTATGGCGGCGCGTTCACCGACGTCGAGCAAAGGTTCGTCGCCCAACCGTTTACCGCGCGCACCGGCATCAAGATCTCCTGGATCAACGGCAATCCGAGCGATCATCTGGCGAAGCTGATCGCGAGCAGGGGCCGTCCTGCTCCTTATGACATCGTCTATCTCGATGACGACATCGAAGCCGAGGCCATCACCGCCGGCGTGCTCGGCAAGAGCGGCCCCGACGACCTCCCCAATCTGAAATTCCTCTACCCGCAGGCGATCAACAAGGACGGCTATGGCCCTGCGCTGAACTTCTATTCCACCGGCATCGCCTACAATGTGGAAAAATTCAAAGCCGCGGGAATTCCGGCGCCGACGTCCTGGGCCGACCTGTGGAATCCGCGGCTTGCCGGCCACGTCGCGGTGCCGACGCTCGAAAACACTATGGGCCATGCGTTCCTGGTGGCTGCGGAGCATCTGGCCGGCGGCGATGAAAGCACCCCCGAAAAGGGCATCGACAAAATCGCGCAGATCAAGGCGCAGTCCTATCCGGGCTCGTCGCCGGTGCTCGATCCGCTGCTGCGGTCGGGCGACGTCTGGGTCGCGCCGTGGCTCAACGGCCGCACCTGGGGACTGATCGGCCAGGGCGTGCCGCTGCGCTTTGTGCTGCCCAAGGAGGGCGGCTTCTTCGGCATGACGACGATCAGCGTCACCGCCACCACGCAGCATCGCAAGGAAGCGCTTGCCTTCATCAATGAAGTGCTTGGTCCGCTGGCGGAGCTCGGCATGGCGAGCGAAATTCCGTATGGGCCGACCAACAAGCTCCTGGCCGGAATCCTTGCGGCCTATCCGGACATGGCGAAGAAATTTCCGTCCTCGCCCGAGGATTTGGCGAAACTCAAACTCATCAATTGGAATGTCTTCCACCAGCAATATCCGCATGCGGTGGATTTGTGGAACCGGAAGATCGCATCCAAATAGCCGGGCCCGAGTGCTCGTGAGTCGGAGAGCATGAGCGCGACGGAGGCTGAGCGGTTTGAGTTTGTCGGCCGCCCGCGGCGGCGCGCCGATCCGTGGCTTTGGATTTTACTGCCGACGCTTGCGGTGTTTGGACTGATTTTCGCGGCGCCGCTCGCGGATCTCATTCTTCTCAGCTTTCATCAAATGACGGGGCCCGCGCAGGTCGGCGGCGCCTATACGCTGGCGAATTACCGGGCCTTCGTCAGCGATCCGTTTTATCTCGAAATGCTGCTGCGGACCTGCGGCCTCGGGCTCTTGGTCACGCTCGGCTGCCTCGTCACCGGCTATCCGGTCGCCTATTATCTCGCGCGCACGCCGTCGCGTTGGCGCGGCCTTGCATTGTTCCTGGTGATCGCGCCGCTTCTGGTCAGCGCCATCGTCCGCAATATCGGCTGGTTTCCGCTGCTCAGCCAGTCGGGAGCGGTGAATTGGGTGCTGCTGAAACTCGGTCTTATTGCTGCGCCGCTGTCGCTGATCAACAATTTTACCGGCGTCGTCATCGGTCTCGTTCACGCGCTGCTGCCGTTTATGATCCTGTCGCTCACCACGGTGATCCAGCGTATCGAGGGCGATCTCGAAGAAGCCGCCGCCAATCTCGGCGCCGGCCCGCTGCAGACGTTCTGGCGCGTGCTGCTGCCGCTGAGCCTGCCGGGGGTCGTGTCCGGTTCGCTGCTGGTCTTCGCCATGGCGATCAGCGCCTACACCACGCCGGCCATCCTGGGTGGCAACCGGGTCCTAGTGATGGCCACCTACATCGCGCAGCAATTCCGCACCGTGCTCAACTATCCGGCCGGCGGCACTGCCGCGGCGCTGCTCTTGGTGTTCGCTGCCGTGCTTACGGTGCTGGCGCTGCAGCTGCGCACCGGCGAGGAACGCGTCTCATGATCCGCTGGCTGGCGCTCCGGGCGACATTGTTTGCGGTGTTTGCGTTTCTGCTGGCACCGGTGATCGTCGTCGTGGCTGTGTCGTTCAACGGCGGTCCGATTTTGTCGTTCCCGCCGACGAGCTTCACCACGCAGTGGTATGCACTGATCAAGCCGTCGTTCTTTTCGGCACTCTATGTCAGCCTGATCGTGGCCAGCTGTACGGCGCTGCTGTCGGTGGCGTTCGGCCTGCCGGCGGCGCTGGCGCTCAGCCGCGGCCGGTTTTTCGGCCGCGATGCCTTGAATTCGATTCTGCTGTCGCCGCTCGTAGTGCCGGCGCTGGTCACCGGCGTCGCGCTTTACCAGTATTCGCTGTCGTTCTGGGATCTGACCCACGTGGCGCTCGGCGGGACCCTGATCGGTCTGATCGTCGGCCATCTCACATTCGGCATTCCGTTCGGCATCCGCGCGATCCTGGCCGGCCACGCCCGTTTCGAGATGGCGCTGGAGGAGGCCGCTCTCAATCTCGGCGCGACGCCGCTGCAGACATTCTGGCGCGTGACAGTACCGATCTTAAGGCCGAGCATCATCGCCGGCGGCATTTTCGCCTTCGTGATGTCGCTCGACGACGTGCCGATCGCGCTGTTCATGGGCGGCGGCGACGCGACGACGCTGCCGGTGCAGATTTTCACCACCGTCGAGTTCGACTTCGGCGGCGATGTGATGGCAGTCGCGGCGCTTATTGTCGGTGCCTCGGCCGTGCTGATGCTGCTGCTCGACCGGCTGATCGGCCTCGAGCAGCTGTTTGGCGCTGGGCAGTGATCGGGAAGGGCGCCGCGGTGTCGGACGTTCGCCTTGTCGGGGTCGAAAAATCATACGGCGATCAGCGCGCGGTGCGGGGCATCGATCTGACCGTGCAGCCCGGCGAGTTCGTCACGCTGCTCGGCCCGAGCGGCTGCGGCAAGACCACCTGCCTGCGCATGGTGGCCGGTTTCGTCGCGCCGAGCCGGGGGCGCATCATCATGGGTGGCCGCGACGTCACGGCGCTGCCACCATATCGGCGCAACACCGGCATGGTATTTCAGTCCTACGCGTTGTTTCCGCACAAGACGGTGGCGGAGAACATCGCCTTCGGCTTGCGTGTCCGGCACATGCCGCGTGCCGAGCGCGAACCCCGCATCGCCGAGGCACTGCGCCTCGTTCACCTCGAACAGTTTGCCGGCCGCTATCCGGCGCAATTGTCCGGCGGCCAGAGGCAGCGTGTGGCGCTGGCGCGTGCCATTGTCATTAGGCCCGACGTGCTGCTGCTCGACGAGCCGCTGGCGGCGCTCGATTTGAAACTGCGCGAGGAGCTGCAAGTCGAGATCAAGCGCGTGCAATCGGCGCTGAAGATCACGACACTGTTCGTCACGCACGATCAGGGCGAGGCGCTGAGCATGTCTGACCGCGTTGCGGTGATGCACGACGGCCGCATCGTCCAGATCGACACGCCGGAAGCGCTCTACGAACGGCCGAACTGCCGCTATGTGGCGAATTTCGTCGGCCGCACCAATCTGCTCGACGTTGTCGTGCGGGAAAAACTCGACGGCGATCTCATCCGCGTCGAATCGAGCGGCGGCAGCAAGGCGTCCTTCGTCGCCGTCGCCGGTCCGGCGTTCGACGCCAAACCCGGTGATCGCTGTCTGCTTGGCGCGCGGCCGGAGCATTTCCATCTCGGCGGCGGCCGCGCCAATGCCATGCAGGTCAAGGTGCGCGGCGTCACTTACCTGGGCAGCATCCGCTATGTCGATGCCGAAGGGCCGGACGGCGAGAACGTGACCGTGCAGGCGCAGCCCGGTGAGCCGCTGCCCAGCCGCGGAGACACAGTCACCATCACCTGGCGCCCGCAAGCGTGTTTTTTGCTCAAGGAGTAGACGCACATGCGCAGCATGACGAAGACGATAGGATTTTTCGGTCCCCTGGCGGCTGCTCTGATCGTGGCCGCGCCGGCAGCCCTGGCGCAGACCTCGAATGTGACGCTCAACGTCGCCACCTTTGGCGGCCACTCGGGCGACGTGGAAAAGGGCTATGTGGGCGATCGTATGACGCGCATGACCGGTGTCAAGATCGAATGGACGCACGGCAACCCGAGCGATTTTTTCGCCAAGATGCTGGCATCGCGCGGACGCCAGGCGCCGTTCGACGTCGTGCTGCTGGATGACGCCGTACAAGATGCCGCTATCAGGGCCGGCGTGGTCGCCAAGCTCGATCCCGCTTTGGTGCCGAACCTCGCCAAGCTTTATCCGCGTGCTCGCAATGCGCAGGGTTACGGTCCCTACGCGATCCTTTATTCGATCGGCATCGTCTACAACAAGGACAAGCTGAAAACGGCGGGGATTGCCGCGCCGACATCGTGGCAGGATTTGTGGAATCCAAAGCTTGCCGGCCACATTTCGATTCCGGACATTTCGCTGCCGCAAGGCGCGGACTTTGTGATGAAGATCGCGCAGCTCAATGGCGGCAGCGAGGCCGACGTGATTCCGGGTTTGAAGAAGATCGCGCAGATCAAAGCCAATTCGTATTACACCTCGTCGAATACGCTCGGGCAGCAGCTGGCGTCCGGTGACGTCTGGGTCTCGGTTTGGACCTCTGGCCGCGCCTGGGCGATGATCAACCAGCGCTATCCGATCGGCTACGCGATCCCGAAGGAAGGTAGCGTGCTCGGCATCGACACCGTCGACATGGTGGCCGGCACCGCGCATCCCAAGGAAGCGCAGGAATTTATCAACATGCAGATCGATCCGCTCAGCCAGCTCGGCTGGGCAATGGAGATGTCGTACGGCCCGAGCAACGCGACGCTGGCGAGCGTGTTCGCGGCCTATCCGGAGCTGGCGCGGATGATGCCGTCGTCGGAAGCCGATCTGCAAAAGCTCTATTCGCCGAACTGGGGCGTCTATAACGCCAACCTGGCGAAGGCGACCGATTACTGGAACCGCAACGTCAAGCACTGACGGGCGGCCCGAACGGCATGCGGCGGCTACGCTTCCGCGACGAAGCGGTTGCGCATCTTGCCGAGACCTTCGATCTCGGTTTCCATCACGTCGCCTACCTTGATGAAGGTGTTGGTGCCCTGGCCGACGCCGCCGCAGGTGCCGCAGCTGAAAATGTCGCCGCTTTCGAGCGACAGGATATTCGATGCGTATTCGATCTGCTCCTCGGGCGTGAAGATGAACTGCGAGGTGTTGCCGTTCTGCTTGATCTCGCCGTTGAGCGTGAGCCGGATGAACAAATTCTTGTGATCCGGCACGAAGGCGCGCGGCACCAGGAAAGGACCCATCGGCGCGAAATTGTCGTGGCTCTTGCCGTTGAGCCAGTCCGAGCGCAGCCCGGGCCGGTCGGCGCGAACCTGCAGGTCGCGGGCCGAAACGTCGTTGGTGGTCAGGAAGCCCGCCACGTGGTCGAGCGCGCGCTCGGCCTTTATGCGCTTGCCGGGCCTGCCGATGGCGAGCGCGATCTCCGTCTCCCAGTCGATCTTCTTCAGGCCGGTGGGGATGGCGATGTCATCGTTGGCGCCGGCAAGCGTGCTCGGCGCTTTGAGGAACAGATACGGATCGCTGGTCGACTTCTCGCCGGTGAATTTCGGGCCGCCGGTCGGCGTCATGCCAGCGCGCAGCATTTCGTCGACGTGCTCCTGAAAATTCTGCGCCGCATAGAACATCTTGCCGGGGCGGCGCACTGGCGGCAGCGCGCGCAGGCTCGCGAGTTTGACGGCGCCCGGCCTGCCTTCCTTCTCGAGCGTTTCGCATATTCTCTGTAACACCGCGAAATTGGCATCCCAGTCTTCCAATAGCCCGTCGATGCTGTCGGTGCCGCTCAATGCCGCGGCGTTTGGCGCGCCCTTGAGATAAATGACGTCGTCGTCGCCCAGCACGATGGCAACGAAGGACTTGCCGCTCGTTCTGGCGAAGGTACCGAGTTTGAAGGGAGTGCCGTTCATGGTTATGTCCTTTGACTTGAGATCATCTGCTGGCTTGGGGATTATCTGCTGGCTTGGGGCTCAGCTGCCGCGAAACGTCGGCTTGCGCTTGCCGTGGAATGCTTCCACGCCTTCGCGGAAATCGTCGGACTGGCGCAGCCGGCTGTAGCAATGGCCTTCCAGTTCGATCGCGGCTTCCAGATCGGTATTTTCGGTCGCATTGAGCAGCGCCTTGGCGGTGCGCTGCGCCAGCGGCGAGAAGCTGCGCAGTTCGTCCACCAGCGCATCGGTGGCCGCTTCGAGCTTGTCGTCGGGCACGCATTCGGTGGCGATGCCCCAGTCGTAGGCCTGTTTCGCCGGAATACGTTTCGAGCGCATCACGATGTCCTTGGTGCGGGTGATGCCGATGATCTTCTGCAGCCGCGCCGAGCCTCCGGAGCCCGGAATCTGGCCGAGCCGCTGCTCCGGCAGGGAGTACTGGCAAGTCTCGGAAACGAGGCGGAAATCGCAGGCGAGCGAAATCTCGAAGCCGACGCCGAAGCAATAGCCGCGGCTGGCGGCGATGACCGGCTTGGTGCAGCGCGCCGGAGCAGCGATGTTCCAGGCAAGCTTGGAGACGTGCTCGGGCGAGGCCGCCAAGAAGCCCGCGATATTGCCGCCAGACGAGAAATGCTCGCCCTTGGCGCGAAGCACGATGACGCGTACGCGCGGATCTTCGTCCAGCACCTCGAACACCAGCCTCAGCTGGTCGCGCTGCGCCATCTCGATGACGTTGAGCGGCGGCCGGTCGAGCACCACGTCGGCGCGCTCGCGCGCGGCGTTGATCTCGACACGAAAGCCGTCGAGTTTTTGCAGTCGCGGGTCGGTAAACTCAGTCATGCGGCCGTTCCTTGCTGGCGCGGTGGGTAGGCGGCGGATGCCGCGGGCTCGACGGCGTATTCGCCTGCCACGAGCTTGCGGCGCAAGAGTTTTCCGACCGGCGATTTTGGAATCTCGGTGACGAACACATAGCGGCGCGGGCGCTTGAAGCCGGCGAGTCCCGACGATCGGCAAAAGGCATCAAGCTCATCCGCCTCGACCGGCGTGCGGCGCTTGATAAAGGCGGTTACCACTTTGCCCCAGCGCTCGTCCGGCAAGCCGGCCACGGCGACTTCTGAGACGCCGGTATGCAGCGACAGGCAGGATTCGATCTCGACCGGCGAGATGTTCTCGCCGCCGGAGATGATCATGTCATCGACCCGGCCGGTGACGAAGAGATCGCCGTCGGTGTCAAACAGGCCGGTGTCGCCGGTGAAATACCAGCCCTGCCGGATCGCCCTGGCGTCGGCTTCCGGCCGGCGCCAATAGCCTTCGAACGATTCGTCGCCGGCCAGGAGCGCAATGATCTCGCCTTCCTCGCCGGGAGCGGCGGTATCGTCTACCGACGTGGCGCCGAGCTTCACCACGCGCACCATCTGGTTGATGCCGGCGCGGCCGGCCGAGCCGGGCTTCTTCGCCGCATTTTGCTCAATCGTGAAGGTATAAACCTCCGACGAGCCGTAATGGTTGACCAACAGCTCGGGATTGAACGCCGCCTGCAACTGTTTCAGCAAGCCGTCGGTCATCGGCGCGCCCGCAAAGCCGAATTTCCTGACCGAGCTGACGTCGCTCGTGGCGAAGCGTGGATGATGCACGACGTCATGATAGAGCGTCGGCGCCAGATAAAGGTTGGTAACACGTTCGGCGGCGATCAGATCGAGCGCGCGCTCGACATCGAAGCGGCGCAGACAGACGAAGACGCCGCCGATCAATGACATCGCCAGCAGCGAGCGCACCCCCATCGTGTGATAGAGCGGCATGACGCCGAGCGTGCGTTCGCCTTTGGCGTAGAGATTCTGCGCCACGTGCGCCACCGCGGCGGCGCGTTCGGCGCGCTGGCGACGCGGCACCCCCTTCGGCCGTGCCGTCGTGCCGGAGGTGTAGAGCATCACCGACCAGGCTTCGGCATCGGCGCGCGCCGTTGCGTCCGGCGCCGGCTGCGAGACGAGCGCAGCGAAGGACAGTTCCGAGGGTACCGCGGAGTCCAGCGCGATCCGCGGCAGCTTTTGCGCCAGCTCCGACTCCGCGACCGCGGCGGCCGACGCATCCTCATAGGCGACCGCTCTGGCCTCGGCATCGGCCAGGAAGAAATCGATTTCGTCAGCGGTCGAGCGCCAATTCACCGGCGTGATGATGATGCCGGCAAACTGGCAGGCCCAATGCAGACTCGCGGCCTCCCAGCGGTTTTGCAGTGCTGTGACGAGGTGATCGCCGCGCTTTAGTCCGATAGCGTCGAAGCCCGCGACCAGCGCCGAGATGCGCCGGTACCATTGTGCATAGTTCAGCCGCACGTCGCCGTCGACGATCGCGAGGGCATTCGGATCGCGGGCAACGCTGGCGAGGAAGCTTAAGCCGAGGTCGAGCATAGGTGACGGAAAATGCCGCTGGAGGCGGCGCGCCAAGCCGCGCCGTTCATTGTGTCGCCCAATACTAATGCCACCCCTTCATCGGCAGTTCGAGCTTGCCGGTGGCGCGGTCCGCCGGCCAGACCGAGACGTATTGCTTGCCCTTGAGCTGCACCAGGAAGGTCGACGCCAGGATGTTCTGGCCGGTGGCGTCGAATTTCACGCCGTTATAGCCGATCATCAGCTGGTCGGGCTTGAGATCGGTGGCGCGCAAAGCCGCCTGGATCTTGTCCGGTTCGGTCGAGCCGGCGCGGTTGATGGCGTCGACCAGCACGAAGAAGCCCTCCATCCAGCGCGCGCTGGTGTCGTCGAGATCGCGGCCGTATTTCTGCTTGAACATCTGGTCGACGATGTAGCTGTTGCTGCCGGGCTTGCCGATGTCGAAGGCGCTGCGGTTGACCGCGCCCTGGGCGAGATCGCCGACATTGGGGATGAAACTCGGATCGGAGAAGCCGGCGTCGTCGCCGATGATGATCGGCGGCAGGTAGTCGAGGTTTTTCATCGTCTTGAAATAGAGAATGATATCCGCCGTATAGCTGACGAAGATCACCACATCGGGCTTGAGCGTCTTGAGCTGGAGCACCTGCGCGGAGACATCCGAGCTGTTGGCGTTGTAGGGAATCTGCGCCGCCACCGGAATATTGGCGGTCTTGGCGGCCTGCACGATGCTGGCGCCGACCGAGGTGCCATAGTCGGTGTTCTCGTTGACGATGGCGATGCTGTCGACCTTGGTGCCCGATTTTTTCAGCTGGGTGAGGAAGTCCGCATAGGCCTTGGCGAAGTCCGGCGCGATCGGCGTGGTGCGGAACGTCCACTTGAAGCCGCGCCCGGTGATGTTGGAGGCAACTGAGTCGGCGACGAGATACGGGATGCCCTGCCGCTCGGCGACCGCGGTGGCGACCAGCGTCACCGAGGAGTGATACGAGCCGAGCATCGCGACGACATGATCCTGGGTGATCAAACGCAGCGTCTGCTGCTGGCCGATCTGCGGATTGCCCTGATGGTCGGCTTCGTCGAGGACGACCTTGGCGCCGCCAAGATTGGGCAGGCCGGCAGTGGCGCCCAGCGGCAAGTTCTTCAGCTCGGGGAGCGCGGTG
This sequence comes from uncultured Alphaproteobacteria bacterium, assembly GCA_963729965.1. Classification (GTDB taxonomy): domain Bacteria; phylum Pseudomonadota; class Alphaproteobacteria; order Rhizobiales; family Xanthobacteraceae; genus BOG-931. The sequence continues at coordinate 414,559 of CAVSPX010000001.1, read as the reverse complement.
TTGACGATTTCGGCGCCAAGATGCACGGCGTCCCTGGCCGACTGGCCGGCGCTCGCGGCATTGCCGGTCAGCGGGTAAATGACCCCGATCCGGACGTCGGCCGCGCAGGCCTGACCCGTCATCAGGACGGCGGCTATCGCTGCGGCGGCGCAGCAGATTACTCTGTTCATTTTTGGCTCCTCCCATACGTCGGTCAGACGCCGACCGGACTAGCCATATTTGAGCGGAAAAGGAGCTGCCTTGTCCATGACCTGTCGTCCAGGTCTTGGCGTGAATGCCTTATCGTCGGCGCCTTGTTGTCCACGTCCTGGTTTTTCATGTCTCGGGCAGGTTCGCGGGCACACAAGAAGAGGCCCCAAATGGGACCTCCTCGAATAACTCCTGACGTTGATCGACTGTTGGATGACTTAGCGGGGCTTAACGCCAGTGATGCCAGTGATGCCAGTAGTGATGATGCCATCCCGGGCCCACGACGATGCGCGGACCGCCGTAATAGTCGTAATAGCCATCATAAGGCCCATAGACCGGCGGCCCCACGCCCACCTCAAAGCCGCCCGGTCCCGCGTAGAAGCCCACCTGAGCCATCGCCGGCACCGATGCGGTGAGAAGGGCCGCCGCCGCCGCAATACCCAATGCGAGTTTTCTCATGTTTGCCTCCTTTCTCGCTCGTGGAAAAACGCGCGGCCGTGCCTACTCGTTCCGCAACGCGCGCTAAGTTCCCGCGCGCAAAATCGTGAACCTGTTTGCGGAACAAATATCGGCGGCTGTGGAAGGCAACCGCGAGAATTAATCCCGCCTACTCGGCGGCGATGCGCAAGGCTTCTGGCGGCTCGTGATGTTCGCGTTTCTGGCCGCTGAGCCACGCCTGGAACCGGTCCAGATAGAGGTAAATCACCGGCGTGGTGAACAGTGTCAGGCATTGGCTGAACGCAAGGCCGCCAACCATGGCGTAACCGAGCGGCTGGCGCAGTTCCGATCCGGAACCGTGGCCGAGCATCAACGGCACGCCGGAGAGCAGCGCCGTCATTGTCGTCATCATGATCGGGCGAAAGCGCAGCAGACAGGCCTGTCGCACCGCTTCGCGTGGCGACAGGCCGGCGCGTTCGCGGCTGATGGCGAAGTCGACCAGGATGATGCCGTTTTTCTTGACGATGCCGATCAGCAGAATGAGGCCGATGATGCCGATCACCGACAGATCGAAGCCGCCGACCCACAGGCACAACAGTGCGCCGACTCCGGCCGAAGGCAGCGTCGAAAGAATCGTCAGCGGGTGGATGTAGCTCTCGTACAGCACGCCGAGAATGACATAGACGACGACCAGGGCGGCGGCGATCAGGATCGGCTCGTTCGACAACGCGGCCTGGAACGCCTGGGCGTTGCCCTGAAAGCTCGTAATCAGCGTAGAAGGCATTCTGATATCGTCCGCCGTCTTTTGTATGGCGTCGACTGCCTGGCTGAGCGCGACGCCCGGGGGCAGGTTGAATGTCACCGTCACCGCCGGAAACTGCCCCGAATGGGCGACCAGCAAGGCACCGATATGCTTGGTGTCGATCTTGACCAGCGTGGATAGCGGCACCAGCTGGCCGGTGGTCGGCGCCCGGACATACAGCTGGTTGAGCGTGTCCATGTTCTGCTGAAGCTTCGGCAACACTTCCATTTCGATGTAGTAGGAATTGTTGGTGAAATACTGCGTCACCTGACGCTGGCCGAAGGCGTCGTTGAGCGTGTCATCGATGAGTTGCGGCTGGATGCCGAAGCGCGAGGCCGCGTCGCGGTTGATGTTGATCGTCAGCATCGGCGCTTCGTTCTGCGCGTCGGTGGCAACGTCGGCAAGTTGTGGAAGCTTCTTGAGCCGCTCGATGAGGCGCGGCGTCCATTCGTTCAGCTCATGCTGGTCGGGGTCCTGGAGGACGTACTGGAACTGGCCGCGCGCGATGCGGCCGCCGACGGTAATGTCCTGCGCCGGTTGCAGGAACAGCTTCACGCCGGGCACCTTGGCGATCTGCGGACGCAGCCGATTAACGATCTGTGCAGCGGAGACGTTGCGGTCGTCACGCGGCTTTAAGCCGATGACGAAGCGGCCGGTATTCTGGGTGTTGCCGTAGCTCGGTCCGAAGAACGATCCGAAATCGGAAACGTCGGGATCGCGTGCGATCACCGCAGACAATTGACGCTGAATGTCCTTCATCTTGTCGGGTGAAACGTCTTGGCCTGCTTCCGAGATGCCGAGGATCATTCCGATGTCCTGGGTCGGGAAGAAGCCTTTGGGCATGAACACGAACAGCACGCCGGTTGTGGCGACGGTCGCCAGGAACACCATGAGGGTCGCAAATTGGTGCCGCAGCACCACGTCGAGGCCGCGCCGATACGCGTCGAGCGTCGCGTCGAAGCCCCATTCGATGGCGCGATAGATGCGGCCGTGCTGGCGTCCGTGCTCACTCACCAGGAAGCGGGAGCAGAGCATCGGGGTCAGCGTCAGCGACACGACGACCGAAATCAGAATCGCAGCGGTCACCGTGATCGCGAATTCATGGAACAGCCGGCCAACGATTCCGCTCATCAGCAACAGCGGAATGAACACGGCGATCAGCGAAATGCTGATCGAAATGACCGTGAAGCCGATCTCGCGTGCGCCCTTGATCGCCGATTGCAGCGGCGTGGTTCCCGCTTCGAGATGGCGAAAGATGTTTTCGAGCACGACGATGGCGTCGTCGACCACGAAGCCGACCGCGATGGTGAAGGCCATCAGCGACAGATTATCCAGGCTGAAGCCGCCGAGATAAATCACCGCCGTGGCGCCAAGCAGCGACAATGGCACTGCGGCGGCGGGAATGAGCGTGGCGTGAATGCTGCGCAGGAACAGCAGAATGACCAATACGACAAGCACGCAGGAGAGTATCAGCGTGAACTCGACGTCCTTGACCGAGGCGCGAATGGTCTGGGTGCGATCGACGATCGTGTCGAGGTGAATGCCTGGCGGGATGATCGAGCGCATACGGATCAGTGCCGTCTTGATGCTGTCGACCGTGTCGATGACGTTGGCGCCGGGCTGCTTGAAGACGAGCAGCATCACGGCGGTTTGTTGGCGATGCAGCGCGCCGAGGGTCACGTCCGCCGGCCCATCGACCGCCTGACCGATGTCGCGCACGCGGATCGGCGCATCGTCCCGGTACGCAACGACGACGTCATTGTAGGCTTGCGCCTTGGTCAACTGGTCGTTGGCGGCGATCGTGAAACTCTGATCGCGCCCCAGCAGTGTGCCCTTGGCGGCATCCGTGGTGGCATTGGTCAGCGCGGTGCGGACGTCCTCAAGGGTCAGGCCGCGCGCGGTCAGCTTGGCCGGATCGATCTGCACGCGAATCGCCGGCGTCTGTTGGCCGCCGATGAAGACCTGGGCCACGCCGGGTACCTGCGAAATCTGCTGGGCGATCACGTTCTCGGCAAAATCGTCGACCTGCGGCAGCGGCATCGTCTTGGAATTGACCGCGACGATCAGGATCGGAGAATCGGCCGGATTGACCTTGCGATAGGTCGGCGGCGTGGTGAGGTCTTTCGGCAGTTGTCGCGCGGCGGCCGTGATTGCCGCCTGTACGTCCTGGGCGGCGGCGTCGATGTTGCGGTCGAGGTCGAACTGCAGCGTGATCACCGTCGAGCCGAGCGAGCTCACGGAACTCATCTGTGTGACGCCGGCGATCTGTCCGAACTGGCGCTCGAGCGGCGTAGCCACCGTGGCGCCGATCGTCTCCGGGCTGGCGCCGGTGAGCGTCGCGGTGACGTTGATGGTTGGAAAGTCGACTTGCGGCAGCGGTGCGACCGGCAACAAAGGGAACGCCACGATCCCGACCAGGGCCAGCGCCGCCATCAGCAGTGACGTCGCGATCGGCCGGCGGATAAATATCTCCGAGACGTTCATCGCGACTAGCCCGCCTGCCGCCGCACGCCGCCGGCGGGCCGGACATTGACGTGCGTGCCCTCATCCAGTCGCGACTGCCCCTCGACTACGACCTGTTCGCCCGTGTTCAGGCCCTTGGAGACGATCGCGGTCTTGTCGTTCACCGTCTCGGCGTCGATCGAACGGAGTTCGACCGTGTTATTGGGCTTGACGATCCAGACATAGAGTCCGTCCGGGCCGCGCTGCACGGCAACCGGGGGGATCGTCACCGCGTCTTTGCGGGTGGTGACCAGCATACGGATGTGCACGAACTCCCCGGGCCACAGCCGCTCGTCCTGGTTCGGGAACTCGGCCTTCAGCCGGATTGTACTGGTCGTCTGATCGATCTGATTGTCGATCAGCAGAAGCTTGCCTTGAGCGAGCTGTTTGACGTTATCCTGATCGAAGGCGAGTACTTTGACTTCGCCTTGGAGCATGGCCTCCCGCACCGGGCCAAGATCGTCCTGCGGCAGCGTAAAGATCGCGACGGACGGCTTGACCTGCGTGAGCACCGTCAGCGGGTTGGTGTCGGTCGTATGAACGATGTTGCCGATGTCGACCTGACGGAACCCAACGACACCATCGATCGGGGCCGTAACCGTCGTGTAATTGAGCTGGGTCTGCGCCGCTTCGATCGAGGCCTGATCGGCCGCGACCGCCGCCTTGAACTGATCGACCTTGGCCTGTTGTGCGTCGAGGTTCTGCACGGTCTCCGCGTTCTTGCGTACGAGGGTCGCGAAGCGGACAAGGTCCTTCTGGGCATCCACCAGTTGGGCCTGGTCCTGGTTCTTTTTGGCAATGGCTTGGTCGAGGGCCGCCTGCAGCGGTGCCGGATCGATCTTCGCCAGTACATCGCCCTGCTTCACGTCCTGGCCCTGACGGAACTTGATGGAAACGATCTGGCCGTTGACCTGGGCGCGGATGGCGACCGTATTGAGCGCCATGACGGTGCCGAGCGCATCGTAGTAGATCGGGACGTCTTGCCGTCCCGCCGCTGTCGTGGTCACGGGAACCGACGGGGGCCCTGCCGCGCGCGCGGGGCCGGGCTTTGTCAGCCGCGGAACCGCAATGGCGGCTATGACGGCCACAATGGCCACACCGGCAACCGCGAAAATCGCCCGCCGTGATCGCGGCCTCTTCGGTGATGTGCTCATTCGGTCAGCTATACCTTAGCTCCGGCGTCCCCTCAAAGCGCAACCTCTCGGGGCGGGGACTTGCTTGGCCAAGCACATCAGACCCTTATAGCGGCCGCAGTCCCGGGAAACCCGTTAAAGTTCGGTAACATGCATCAGGGCAGCCAGCGTCTTTGGCGCGGGCTACCGACGCCGGGCGCTCCGGATCACGGCCATAGCCGTTAAGGTAAAAATCCGCAAACGCGGAGCCTACCGCCAGTCCGATGTAAGGAAGGGCGAGGCAACCAGTAACGCTGGGCGGCGGCGGCGGACAAGCGTGCATATGCGGCTGACGCAGACGGTCACGAACTACATTTCCGGCGTTCTCCTGAACGGCCGGCTGCGGGCCTATCTCGACATTCTGGTCGTCGGCTCGGGCGCGCGCGTATTTGGGCTCGCCTCGCAATTTGTCGTGCTGATCATCCTGAGCCGGTTTCTGACCAAGCAGAGCTTCGGCGATCTGATGACAGCCTTCGGGTTCTATCGGCTTGCCGGTGTGGCGATCGGCGTCGGTGGATCGCTGGTGTTGCTCTATCACGTCTCGCGGCATCGGGACGATCCTCGGACTGAGATCAGGCTGCAGCGCTTTTCCGCGCTGGTGGGAGCCATTCCGTCGGGTGCGCTTGCGATCGCGGCCGCGTTTGCGGCCGGCCCGATCGCGGCTGCGCTCGGCAAGCCGTCGCTTGCCGGGTGGCTGCAACAGCTCGCACCGTTTTTGCTGTTCAGCACGTTGCTGGTCATTACGACCGGCGCGCTGGAAGGACGCTCGCGCGTCGCCGAGTTGATCTTTTGGGGTGAGGTTGCACCCAATGCCGTGCGCATCGTGCTGCTGCCGATCGTGTTCGTGCTCAAGCTGCCGGACGCCTTCGTGGCGCATGTGCTCACGCTTTCGGTGCTGGTGCCGTGGCTCTTGCTGGCGCGGCGCATGGTCAATCGCCAGGTGCCGGGCTGGCAGCGCTGGTCGCGCTGGGACTACAATTATTGCGGCAAGTTCGTCGCCGCGACGTTGTTCGCCAATCAGCTCGGCGCGGTCGACATCATCATCGCCAGCGTGCTGTTCCCGTCGGCGACCGTCGCCGATTATGCCGTCGCCGCGCGGCTCGCGGCGCTGTTCACATTCTTCGAACAGGCGCTGCTCAAACGCTTCGCGCCGCGCGCGGGCCGCCTGCTGCAGACCAAGGACGAGGCCGGCCTGCATCGCGAATTCGATATGTGCCGGCGGCTGGCGATCGGCTGCGTCGCTCTGACAACCGCGGGCGTGCTGCTGGCGGCCCCGGTGCTGCTGCCGCTTCTTGGCAATTACCTGGACGCCCGCTCGCTGCTGCTGTGGCTCGCAATCCCATCGTTCGTGGCGGCGTTCTACGCGACCTCGGATCGATTGCTGATCATCGCCGGCCAGGCCAACGTGGCGCTGGTGGTGACGGCTTCGTCATTCGCCATCCTGGTGATTAGTCCGTTTGCGACGGCGCCGTGGCTCGGCCCGGTGGCGTTGCCCGCCGCCATGATCCTTGCTGTTGTCCTGGTCAATCCGCTCGTGGCCGTGCGCGCCCGCCAATTGGTCGGTGTTTCGACGTTTCACTCGCGCGATGCGGCCTTGATGGCGTGCGGCTGTGTCGCTCTTGCGGGGGCCGCCGTCGCAGCAACGTATCTGAGTGCTGCGATCGCCTGCGCCATGCTCGCCGCGATCGGCGCCTATTACGTGACGACGGCGCTGTCGCGATCCGCCGGTGACGACTACGACAGTTCTTTGATCTTCGTGGGGCGCGAGTCCGCCGCCAAGGCGCCGCTCGCGCTGCCCGACAAGGCGTCGCAATAGACGGTCAGCGTGCGCTGCGCGATGCTGTGCCAGTCATGCTGGGCGAGCAGTCTGGCGCATTCCGCGGCGTCGAGCCTGCCGCTCGCCGGCGATGCGCAAACGGCGACAAGGTGATCCGCCAGCGCGGCGATGCCGCCGACCGCAAAATAGCGGGCATGCGGAATCGCGAGTTCGCGGTGGGCTGCGATGTCGCTCAAGATGACCGGCAGGCCGTAGCTCGCGGCTTCCAGCACCGCGATCGGCTGGCCTTCGAAGCGCGACGGCAGCACAAAGGCGCCGGCGTGGCTGTAGAGTTCGGCGAGCGCCGCGCCGGTCTGATGACCGAGCAGAGCCACGCCGGGGTTTTGAGCGGCATCGTCGGCGACCTGGCGCGCATAGGCGCTCGCATAATCGGCGCTGCCAACCAGCGCGAGCTTCCACGCGGGCTGCCGGATCCGGCTGAAGGCCGCTATCAGATCGCGCTGGCGCTTGTCGTCATCGATTCTGGCGACCATCAGCAGATAACGTCCGGGCGCGAGGCCGAGCCCCTGCAGCGTTGCGGTCGAGGTAACACGATCCGGCCGGTCGATGCCGTTGGGAATGGTGACGACCGGCATCCGGTGGGATTGCGTCAGATGTTGCGCCAAGCCATCCGAGACGGCGATGCGGCCGTTGGCAAACGCCATGCCGGCGCGCTCGCCGAGCCGCAGAATGAATCGCCCGACGCGGCCCCATTTTTTGTGTTCGTAGTTACGGCTGTGACAGGTCACCACGACGCGCAGCCCGAGCGCCCGGGCGAGCGGCGTGAAGAATGCCGGCCCGATGGCGTGGATGTGCAGGATGTCGGGGCGGTCGCGCGCGGCGCGCAGCACTCCCAGAAAGGTATGCACGAAGGCCTCGACGCCGGTGACGCGCGGCGCCCACACGCGGGTCGACTTGATGTCATGCCAGCGTGCCGGCTGATCCTTGGCGACGTAACCGCTGCGCACGATCGCCTCGACGTCGCAGCCGAGGTCGGACAGCGCGCATGCAAGGTTTTCGACGTGCTTCTCGGCACCGCCCTGCACATTGGGAAAGCCGCGGATGCCCAGCATGGTGACGCGAAGCGCACGCTGCTGTTGCCCTTCGATGCGCCAGGGTTGCGCGACCGTGTTCATCGCACGCGGACCCCGAGCGAATTGTACAGCGCGAGCTGGCGCTCGACGTAGATGGCGGCGTTGAAATCGCGTTCGACCCAGGCGCGGCCTGCGGCACCCATGGCGGCCACGCGGGCGTCAGGCAAAGCCGCAAACCGCGACAGCGCTTCGGCGAGCGCGGCGGCGTCGCCGACCGGATACAGCATGCCGGTTTCGTCTTCGCGCACCAGTTCGGGAATGCCGGCGATGCGCGAACCGATCACCGGCCGGCCGGCGGCGTAGCCTTCGAGCAGCGCGAGCGGCGCGTTTTCATGACACTCCGACGGTACGATGATCGCGCGCGCTTCCTGGATGGCCGCGGCGAGTGCGCCCTTGGTGAGATAGCCGGGGAAAGCGACGTCAGCGCCAAGTTCCACGGTAAGTGCCCGCAGCCGCGGCTCGAGCGGTCCGCGTCCGACCAGCGTGACGGGTTGATGCGAAAGTGCGGCGGCACGGACCAGCGTTTCCAGGCCTTTAAGTTCATCGAGCCGGCCGCAATAGACAAAGCGCCGTCCCGCCTCGGCGCGCGGCTCGAACCGATCGAGGTCGACGAAGTTTGGAATGTGGGCGAAGCGCTCGCGCGGCCAGCCCCATTCAACGAGTTTGTCGAGCAGAAACCGGCTCGGCGCCACGAAGCGGTCGACGTTGCCGGAATAGAGCCCGAGCGCGCGGTGAGTGTAGGCCTCGGCCATGACGAGGCTGGAGAGCGCCACCGATCCCTTGATGCAGCGGTGCACCGCCACATTATAGAGCTTGCCGCCGCGACAGCGTTCGCAGGGCTGCCCGCCGCTCATCATCGTGTAGGCAGGACATGCCAGTTTCAGGTCGTGCAACGTCATCACGATCGGGATGCCGCGCTCCTTGAGCAGCGGCAGTACCGACGGCGACAAGTGATGATAGATGTTATGGACGTGGGCGATGCGCGGCTGCACCGCATCGAGCAATCCGCGCATGCGCTGGCGCGCTTGGCGCGAATAGATCACGCGCGGCGCGCGGATCAGCTTGCCGGCAAGGCCATAGTCGGCGCCGAACTCGATCTCGTCGGGGAAGTAGTTCGACCACGGCGTGGCGAGATTCTTGGCGTGACGCATGGAAAACGGCACGACCTGCCAGCCGATATTCTCGAACAGCCGGTTATGTTCAAGAAACAGCACCTCGGCGCCGCCGCGCGGATAGTAGTAGTTGTTGATCGCCAACAAGCAATTCGTGGACGTCAGCATGTTACGCGGCACTCTTTGCCAGCGTCAGGAAACGAAGTCCGACGATGGCTGACATTGTCAAAACCCATTGCCCGCTGCCGCCGGCGAAGAACACCGACTCGTAACAAGCAAGGCAGAGCGCGAATACCCAGATCTGCAGGAACATTATGACGAGCGCCCGATCGGCTGCCGGGAACCGGCCGCGCCAGAAATCGGCGAACGGCTGTGCGATCATCCACCAGAGCGACAGCCCCAGGCCGACCAGGCCGGTCGTCACCGCGAGATTGAGATAGCCGTTGTGCGCATCGCTGGCGCGGTAGCCCCAGGATTCCAGATAATTCCAGTCCGCCACCAGATCGGGCATTCCCCAGAAAGACTCGAAGCCGAAGCCGAACAGCGGGCGTTGCCTGACGTGATCGAGCGCGAACTGCCAGATCACGTCGCGGCCCGTGTAGCTCGGGTCGGACATCAGGTGCGCGATCAGAGCGTGGATCGGGGCAAACATCACCGAACCGACGCTCAAGAGATTGAGCACCAGCGGCACGCCCGCGATCAAACCGAAGGCAATAAAGGCGCTGCGCAGCCGGGGAACGAGATATGAGATCAGCAAGACAACCGGCAGCAGATTGATCGGCGACTTGGAGTGCGTGAAGTAAAGAAAGATGGCCGACAGCGCGATGATGCCGACAGCGACTGCGCGGTTCCAGGTCCGGTAAATGAAAATGCCGAAGAAAATCAGCAACACCATGCCGGCGCCGGCGCCGTTTTTGTGGGTGAAGAAGCCGCGCCAGTCGCCGGCCAGGCCGGGCTCGGCAATGTCGGTCGCCTGATGAATTGAGAGCTGGGGCAGAAACGCGACGCCGAAATAGCACGCGGCCAGAATGACGATCGCGGCGGCCGCCAGCAGGCGGGCGAAATGCTCGCGCCCATAGGGCAGCAGCACCAGCATCGTTGCCTGGAAAATATTGAAGATGGCGAGCACCAGCCGGCGCCTGGCGACATCCGGATAGGACGACAGCACGGCCGAGACGGCGAACGAGACGAGCGTGATCACCAGCGGCAGCGTGACGGCGCGCGACAGCAATGGCGGACGTTTGATCACAACATAGAGCGCGAGTGCGCCCGTCATCAGGACCGCGGCAGCCTGACTGGCGAGGTCGCCCCCGGTGGCTGCCGCCGCCTGCCGGTCGCCCAGATCGGGAAACGGCGACATCGTGAACCACGCCAGCAGGAAGGTGGCGAGAAACAGAAAGTTGCGCACGAGGCGTTCGCTGCCCGTGACTTCCTGCGGTAGCGCTTGATCCAGCGTGGAAAGCGTCGTCATCGCCTGCGCATGCCCTCGGCCGTCGGGAGCGTCGCCATCTCTGCCGGACTATCGGCAGCGAATCGTTAACTATTTGCGCCGCAACGGGTGACCAGAACCTTAAGGCCGGCGGCAGGACCTGCGGTTCTCGCCTCATGCGGCGTGCACGGGCCGGTCCGATACAGCCGCGTCGCGAATGACCACGCTGTCGATCCAGCCGGCCGGGTCGACGCGGCGGCGCAGCAGGCCAGGCAGCAGGCCGGCCGCGTAAACGTTCCAGGCCGTCACCGAATAGATGCCGATGCTCAGCGACCGGCAGCGCAACGCCATTGCGGCGAACGGAATAAGCACGACCACGGTGGCCGCGGCCGCTGCCTTGGCGAGGCCGCCGGCAAGAAACGGCGCCGCGATCAGGCAAAGCCACCAAGCATAGACGGCTGCGAACAGGAACAGCTCCCAGCGCAGCTTACGCAGCACCAGCGGGAAGGCCGATGTGCCGAACGTGGCGCGCAATAATTCGCCGGTCGAAAACGCGAACCGCGTTGTCCAGCGCCGCCGCAGCAGGGTGTAGCCATTACCGCTGTGGCCGTGGTGGTCGATGGCCTCAACCGGGATGCGCGCCAGTTTCCAGTCGTGCGCCCGCAGTCGCGCGCCGAGCTCAAGCTCCTCGCTGCCGTGCAGGTTACGGTCGCCCAGATAGCCGACCGACTGGATCGCCGCGCGTCGATAGACGCCGCCGCAATCGAGCCGCGTCACCTCGCCGGGCAGCAGATCGGCGCTCTGGTCGCGGGCCCGTTTGACGTATTCGATATTGCCGGTTTCGCGCTCGACGATCAGGCCGCCGACGCCGGCGAAACTGGGGTTGGCGATAAGAAAATCGATGGCGGCTCCGAGAAACCCCTTGTGCAGGATCATGTCGCCGTCGATCAAACAAACAAAGTCGCCCGTGCTGTGCTGATAGGCGAGCTGGACGCCGGTACCGCAGGACCGTTCGGCCGCATTCCGGAGTGTCACGATCCTGATCGGATAGCGTGCGGCAATGTCGATGGTCCGGTCAGTCGAGGCGCTGTCGGCAAGAATGATTTCGCCAACGATCTCGCCCTGCATCTCTTCTAGCGCCGCTATGGCGCTTTCGATCGCGGCCGCGATGTGGCGCTCCTCGTTGAGCGCCTTGATGACAATGCTGACATTCGGACGTGTGCTCAACATCTGCCGCACCAATAACACGGATTCAAAAAGCGGCCCGGCGCATGCCGCACCCGACGAGGCAATTGGGTGGCCAGTCCGCCTCGGGCGCGGTTCCCAGAAAAGACCTCTTGGTTTCTTACCAAGCGCGGGCCAAACGCGGACGACTTGTCGGCGTTAACGCTAACGTCGCGCGCCATCATGGCTGCCGCCGTTGCGAGCGCGAATCAGGCGATGCTTCGGCCCGGCGGGCCGCGCCGGAATGCAGTCCCAATGCCGCGGCGATGCGGGGATCGATGTCGTCAGACGCATCGCTCTGGGCCAGGGCGAAGCCACCGCCGCGATACGCCCATACCGCCCAACCAAAGCCGCTGGCCTCTGCGGCCTGGCTCACGTCATGGAACCATTGGGCGCGTTCGGCCGCGCCGGCGCCAGTGACCTGCAGCGCAGTGCGGTTGGAGCCAAATTCGCCCAAAAGGACGTGGTCGGCCGGAATACCGTGCGACTTCGCCCAGCGCGCAACTTGCGCAAAATCCGCCGCGATGGTGCGGCCGTCAAAACCCGAGGCACGATAGTCCTCCAATCTCGCCTGCGCGTCCTGGTAGGCCAATGCCTTTTGTAGAGCGGAAAGATCGGCTGCGGCGATCAGCGCTGCTGTGGCCGTTAAACTGTCGGCGAGCGGTCGGGCGCGGGCGGGGTACGGCACGGCGGCCAAGTAGCGCGCCGGATTCCACGACGCGCCCTGATGGGTGAACTGATAGGGGTCGTAATAGTGGAAGGAATAGATGACCGCGGGATCGCCGGAAAACTGCGCTGTATTCATCGCCATCAGGGCCGGCGCCGACGCTTCATGGCCACCGTCCAGCACCAGCGGCAGGTCGCCCGAACCGCGTCGCGCCGCCGCGTAGGCAAGGTCGAGCATGGGCTGCCAGTCGGCCTGCGGCACGGGCGGTTCATTCATCAGCTCGAGCGCGACCTTGTTGGAGTGCAGACCGCCCAGGAGTTTCGCGGTGCGTTCGATGAGCCGCAGATAGGATTGAAATACCGACGTGCCTGCGCCGGCCGTGAGCTGCTGCGCGATGTAATCCGGATGCATGTCGCTCGGATGGAAATCGACGACGACCGCCAAGCCCGAAGCCAGGATCAGGTGGACGCGATCCATCAGGATTTGGTCGACCCGGTCGCGCCGCGCGTCATTAAACTGCAGGAACGGCCCGGGATCGACGGCAAAGCGCACGAACTCAAAGCCGGTGCGCCGCAGCGTCTGCAATTCGCTGGCAAATTGCGCATCGCTCACATCCGCGAATGGCGGGAAGACGAATTGCCGCGCCGGCCCCGGCGCGATGGCCGCCCATGCCATCACGTGTGACATGCCGATGCCGCGTCCGAAGGCCGTTCCGGCAGCGGCAGAGCTGGCGGACGCGATCAGGCACAGCCCGGCGGCCGCAAGAGCGAGAAGCGTGTTCTTGGCGCATAAGACTGTTCGCATCGCAGTCACTCAGCACAATAAATCGAGTGCGCGTCTCAACGCTGCGCCACCCGCAACTTGCTCAGATCAGCCACGGGGTCCTTGATCACGTGGCTGGCGATCCAATCTGCCGGCGGCTTTCGCGGCCGGAAAAATCCCGGCAGGAAGCAAAGCGCGTGCGCGTTCCAGACCATGACCGAATAGATGCCGTTACGCAGCGAGCGCCAGCGGAGCGACATGGCGCCAAACGGCAGCACCAGCAGCGCCGCGGCTGCCGGCAGGGCCCAAATACCGCCCGCTAACAAAAATGCAGCCGCAATCGAACACCACCACAGGCCGACGAGTCCGCACAGCATCGAGTTGCGATCGTGGCGCGCCACATAGCCGAACTGCGCCCGGCCAATCGCGGCGCGGATGAGTTCTCCTGGGCCGCAGGCGTTGCGCATCTTCATCCGCCGCAGCAAGTGCCGATACGGATTGCCGGTGCGGCAGAAGTGATCGACCGCCGGGCTGTCGATTCTCGCCAGCTTCCAACCGGTGACCGATAGCCGCGCCGCCAGTTCCAGTTCCTCGCCGCCATGGAGGTTGCGGTCGGTGCAGTGACCGACAGTGGCGATCGCGGCGCGCCGATAAAGCCCGCAACCGCCCAGGCGCGTCACCGGGCCCGGCTGCCGATCCGGATCGAAGCGGCGCGTACGCTGGGCATATTCCAGATTGTCGGCACCGTGGTCGATGACGGTGCCGCCCACGCCGGCGAGCGTGGTATCTTCCTTGAGCGCCCGAATGCCGGCGGCCACGAAGGCGCGCCGCAGGCGCATGTCGCCGTCCATCAGGCAGATGAATTCACCGCCGCTGTACTGGAAGCCGAGCTGCGCACCCGCCCCGCAAGATCGATCGGCAGGCTCGTCGAGCCGGACGATCTTAATCGGATATTTTTCCGCAATCGCGATCGTGCGGTCGCTGGAGGCGCCGTCGGCCAGGATCACTTCGCCGCCGATCCCGGCCAGCGCGGCGAGCGCGCTTTGGATGGCGCCGGCAATGTGGCTCTCCTCGTTGAACGCCTTGATGATGATGCTGACAGTCGGCCGCTGATGATCCGGCATGGTCGGCCAATCACATCAGCGCTACGGGGTCGCCGAAGCGCGAATTGACCGCGCGGCTCAAGCCGTCGAGCTTGCATTGCAGCGTCACGCTGCTTTCGTTCTGCGTCAGACAGACCCGCGGCAGGGCGTGCAGGTGCTGGAGGTGCTGCGGAAAAATCGTGCCGGCGCGCGTTGTGACCGCCATGCGGAAACCGAGCGCGCGCGAAATCTCCGCTTCGCGTTCGCCGCAGGCGCCGGAATGACCGAACGGATAGGCATTGTGGTTGATAGGCTGACCGGTGATCTCCTGGAGAAATTTGCGATTGTCGGCCATTTCGGCGCGCACGGTTGCGGCGGAGGCGCGCTTGAGATTGAGGTGCGTCGTGGTGTGGCCGCCGATGGTCACAAGCGGATGCCGCGCCAGCGTGCGCAATTGCTGCTCCGTCAGCGCTTCCTCGTCGACCAGCGCAGGAATTTCGATGCCGGCGCGAGCAATCGCCTCGCGCACCGCCGGCAACACGTCGAAATCGGCGTGGATCGAGTCCGCGATAGTCGCGTAGGTTCGCCTTTTGGATGGTTGGTCGGCGCATTCAAATCGGCCGAGTTTCGGCAGCTCGATATGATCGCGCGATCGAACGAGCGCCGCGAGGCCGAACCACCAGGCGTCGATTTCGCGGGCAATCATGCCGGTGGTGACGAACACGGTGAACGGCGCCGCGAATTTTTCCATGACCGGGAGCGCATTGGTCAGATTGTCGGCGTAGCCGTCGTCAAGCGTCAGGGCGACGAACGGGCGCGCCGTTGGCGCCTCGAGCCGCGCCACGACCTCATCGAGCGTGACGAAATCCAATTGAAGTTGCCGCAAGCGGCGCAATATCCATTCCAGCTTGCTGGCCTGACAACGCAGCATCAGGTCATCGGGTGAATATGTATCGCCGGCCGTGACGCTGTGCAGGGCGAAGATGATGCCGCGGCCGCGATAACGCAGCGCCAACGCTCGGCTCAATCCGGTCGCATGAGCGGCCGCATAGACGCCGCTTTTGATCAAGGGGTGGATTTGCACCGCTCTACCTGTTGGCTTTTGCCAGCACGCCACGTTTGGCCTCGGCGCGCCTGAAGAGAAATAACCAATTTGGCGCCGTCGCGCTTCGCTTCGTTGGGGTAACCCTAACGGCAATTGGAACCGTACCGACGTTGCGCGGCCGCGCCGCTTAAGTGTTCATAACCTCCGCGGCCGCTGCATAGGCGCGGCCGCTGCCCGGAGGCTTCGATGCAAGATCGCGCCGTGGACGGCATCTATGGGGATGGCGGCTACCTGACGCGAAATCCAAGCTGGCACGTCGAAGATTCGCCGTGGAAGGCGCGGCAGATCGAACGCATCCTGCGCCAGAACGCGATCGCGCCTAAAACGGTGGCCGAAGTTGGCTGCGGCGCCGGCGAGATATTGGTGCAGCTGCAGAAAGAGTTTCCGAATTCGGAGTTTTCCGGCTTTGAAGTGTCGCCGCAGGCGTTCGCGCTATGCCGGCAACGGGAGAGCGCGCACATCCGCTTTCACTTGAAGGACTTGCTTGAAGAGCAGACGGCTTCCTTTGATGTGCTGCTGGCCATCGACGTATTCGAGCACATCGACGATTATCTGGGTTTTCTCAAGAAGGTCAAAAACAAGGCGCGGTTCAAGGTCTTTCACATCCCGCTCGATCTTTCGCTGCAGACGCTGTTTCGGGTCAGCCCGATCCTCAAGCAGCGCGAATCCGTCGGCCACCTGCACTATTTCTTCAAGGATACGGCGCTCGCGACGCTGAAATACTGCGGCTACGATGTGATCGACAGTTTCTATACTGCCGCGGGTGTTGACAGCGCCAATCTTTCGCTTGGCGGCCGGATCTTGAAACTGCCGCGCAAATTCATGTTCAACATCAACGCCGATATCGCGGTGCGGGTTTTGGGCGGCTATTCGCTGCTCGTGCTGGCGCAGTGAGCCGGGGGACTTTCGCCGATAAGGCTTAAGCCGCCTCGGCTTCGGTCAGAACAGCGCCGCGCAATTTGCGTGCATCGAGACCGAGATCGGACACGACCTGGTCGACCGCGCCACGCTTGGCATCCTCGGCCTTGGTGACCACCACGATGTGATCGACTAGTCCGGCGAAAAACCGCGCGCTCGGATCGCGAGCCAGATCCATCGCGGTAACGATCACCATGTCGAAATGTTTGGTCTGCGCGAACGCAACCCTGATATCTTCGTCCTTGATGGCGCGATCGCGGCGGCTATACGCCGAGATGAACGGAATCATGCTGATGTTGGTGTCGCGGTCGCGCACCACAGCGTCGGACAGCAGCCGCCGTCCGGTGGCGACGTCGACCAGCCCGGCCTCGCTCCGGTCGGCGTCGATGGCCGAAAGCGTGTGCTGGTCGAGATCGGCATCGATCAAGAGGACGCGCTGCGTTGCGGCCGCCAATGCGGCGAGCGTCAGCGCCACCGCCGCGGTGTCGTCGTCGTTGTGGCAGGCGACGACCAGGATGCTGGGATTGCCGCGCTTCTTGTGGCTGGCCCGCACCGCCTCGTAGACCTTGCGGATGCCGGAGGCAAAGCGAAGGTTGGGCTCGCCTTGGAGGTCCGCGCTGGACGCATCATCGACGCCCGGCAGTTTTGCCAGCACCGGAACCCCGGCCGAAAGCTCATCCGGCGGCAGGTCGGGGCGATCGTTGTTCCGCTTGAAACTTGGCAACCTGACGCTCGGCAGCCGCGGCATCGTGTTTGGAAAGATGTCGCGCAGCAGCACCAAGCCGCTGCCCGCGGCAAGGCCGAGCAGGACGGCGCCCAGCGCCAGAATGGTGTTCGACGGCGGCGAGGCGCGATTGAGCGGCAGATCGGCCTTGGAGATGATCTGGATGTTCTTGGTGTCGATGCGTTCCTGTTCGCTGGTTTGCCGGGCGCGCAGCAGAAACGCTTCGTAGACAGCGCGATTTGCCTGCACGTCGCGCTGCATTTCGCGAAGCGTCACCAGGGCGGAATCTGTGGCGAGTGCGCCCTGTTTGAGCGCGTCGACACTGTGCTCAAGCAAGTCCTCGCTGGCCTTGGCGCTGTCGTAGTCGGCCTGTGCGGCGCGAGCGATGCGATTGACCTCGTCGTCGATCATCCGCCGGAGCCGTTCGGCCTGAGCCTGGATTTCAATGACCGCGGGATGGCGCGGCCCGAGGCTCGTCGTTTGCTGCGCCTGCAGGCGCATGATCTCGGCGTATTGGGTGCGCAGCGCGGTGATGGTCTGCGATTGCACGGCTTCCGGGAAGGCGCCGATGTCGTCTTTGGATTTTTGCACAGCCCGGACTTGTTCGAGGCGCGCTTCTGCCGCCGCGGTACGGGCGCGTGCCGCGGCGAGCTGATTGTTGAGGTCGGCAAGCTGCTGCTCGTTGACGAGCTGGCCGTTGGCATCGACGATGTTGTGGCTCGCCTTGAAGGCCTCGACGCGCTCTTCGGCCTGATGCACGCGCTCTTTCAGGTCGTTAAGGCGCGCCGTCAGGGATTGCGACACTTGGCGCGCGGCGTCGGCGCGGACTTCCGTCTGCTCGGCGAGATAAGCCTGAGCGACGGCGTTGGCGAGTCGCGCCGCTTTTGCAGGATCCTTGCTGGAGACCGCCACGTCGACCACGTAGGTGCGCTCGGCGCGGGTGACGCGTACCGCTTTCTTGAGTGCGTTGAGAGCGGTGAGGGTCGGACCGGCGGCGCCGGGCGGCTTATGCCGGCCGAGCGCGCCGAGCACAGCGTCCAGCACGGCGCGCAGCGGTGACGGCTTGCCGACGAATTCCGGATCGTGGGCCAGCCCCTGACTCTCCACGACCCGACGCAGCACGTCGTCCGACGTCAATACCCGGACCTGGCTGTCGATCAGCAGCAGCGCCGTGTCGCTCGTCGGCGCGGACGGCGAGGCCTCATTGGCGACGGCGCGCAGATCGACGGGGTCGATCAGAATTTCCGTAACTGCGGTGTAGCGCTGCGGCGCGACCAGCGCGAATACCACCGCCAGCAGCAGCGCCACGATCGTGGCGCCGAGAATCGTGGCGCGGCCGCGCCACAGCGTCGCGCCCATTTTCAGAAAATCGATTTGAACGGGCTGAGCAGCCGGCGGTTCGGCGCCTGCAATCGCTGCCGATTTGACCTGACGCGGCGCTTCGAACATCGACTACTCGACTCTCTTCCGCGTGCGAGCCGCGCGGTGCACGATCTCGCCGCTACGCATCGCGGTCGGTCGTCGACTCGCGATCGGCGCGAGCCATCGGCGTCCGCAAACGTCACCGTAAACGAGCAAATTCATAGATAATTAAAGTTAATGGGCGGTGTACGCGCCCCGAGAATGCTTCCCGATTGCTCGCATCGGAAAGCACTCCAGTTTTGCAAATGTGGTCGCATTTTCTAAAAACCGGAGACCGCTTTTCCGGAAAATGCTTCAGCGCGGCCCAAATCCGCGGAACAGACGAAACAACGCGCCAATGACCAGTACAGCGAGGACCACTGGTATCCAGATCAGCAGCGCGCCGACGGTGGCGATCACGATAATCGCCACAATGGCCGCAATCGCCAACAGCATGAGGGCGATGCCGAACGGGCCGACCCTCGTCACATAGACGCGCTGCGTCGATCCGGTGTAGCCGAACGGACCGCTGCGCCACGGCGTATGACGCCAATCGGATTGGCGTTCGCCGTGATCAGGCGGAATGATTTCGGGCTCGTAACGCGGCCGCTCCGGCTGGTCGTGATCGTCCGTCATAGAACCGCTCTTTTCGCTGTCGCCCTCTATGTATAGCGCGCCATAGTGCGCACAAGCGGCGCATTTCTATGGCGGTGTCGCACCCTTAGCTTGGCGCTACTTCAAGCGAGTCGAAGCGGCCGAGCCGGTAAATGGCGATCGACACGATCCAGCTGCCGGCGAAGATCGCGATGATCAGATAGCCGAGGCTGCCGAAATTATCGTTGAGCGCGCCGATCCAGCGCCAGAACGGGCCTTCGAGCTTCAGCTGATCGGCGGCAAGGCCGAGCGCTTCGATGCCGCCGATCAATACCGCCACCAGCACCGAGACGAAGGTGATGGTCAGATTGTAGTACAGCTTGCGGATCGGTTTGGTGAACGCCCACTTGTAGGCGCCCAGCATCAGAACGCCGTCGGTGGTGTCGATCAGCGTCATGCCGGCGGTGAACAGGGCAGGGAACACCATGATCGACCAGATCGGCAGGCCTTTGGAGGCTTCGGCGGCGGAAATGCCAAGGAGCCCGATCTCGGTCGCGGTGTCGAAGCCGAGTCCGAACAAGAAGCCGAGCGGATACATATGCCAGCTTCGCGCTACCAGGCGGAACATTGGGCGGAACACCCGGCCGAGCAGGCCGCGGTGCGTCAACAGGTGATCGAGGTCTTCCTCGACCAGCGTGCCGCCGCGGCGCACCTGTTGGAACGTGTGATACACTGAAAGCAGGATCAGCAGATTGGCGGCAGCCACGAGAAACAGAAATCCGGCCGACACCAGCGTGCCGATCGTGCCGCCAATGATCTTGAACGAATTGAAGCGGCCTTCGAGCGCGCTCGCGGCGACCGCGACGCCTATGGAGCCGAGCACGACCACGGTCGAATGACCGAGCGAGAAGAACAAGCCGACCGAGATCGGACGCTTGCCTTCCTGCATCAGCTTGCGTGTCACATTGTCGATCGCGGCGATGTGATCGGCGTCTACGGCGTGCCGCAGACCGAACGTATAGGCAAGGAAGGCGGTGCCGATCAGTACCGGATAGTCGTGGAAAGCGACCAGCGCCCAGATCCACGCCAGCACGTTGGCGGCGACCAGAACGCAATAGAGGGCGGCGATCTTGCCGCCCAAATCCGCGTCCTGGTCGTTGAACAGCTTCGCTACCGCCCGCATGCGCAATCCACAGGGCCGCTGGCAAAATAGCGACCCACCCCATCGTTACGACGGCGCATGGCAGGCAGGCAATACCTTGTGAGACGATCCCGATAAATCGTCATACCGGGTCCGCCAGGCAGGCGGCCCGGAACACAGTCCGCCGAAACCGGCTATTCCGGCTTGATGCCGGCGGCGTGGATGACGGCGCTCCAGCGTTGCGTCTCTTCCTTGATGAAGGCGGCCATCTCGACAGGCGTACCGCCGCCCGGCGTGGCATTGAGCTGCTTGTACCGGGCGAGCATCTCGGGCGTATGCATCGCCTTGTTGGCGGCGTCGTTGAGTTTGGCGATGACGGCGGCCGGAGTCTTGGGCGGCGCGCTCAGTGCGTTCCAAGTATCGGACTCGCAGCCCGGTACGCCCGACTCGGCCAACGTCGGGATGTCCGGGATGGAAGGCACGCGCTCCTTGGTTGCGACTGCGAGAATCCTGGCTTTGCCCGCTTTGTGGAGCTGCAGCGAAGTCGATAGCTCGGTGAAGAACAGATCGACGTGACTGGCGATGATATCGTTAAGCGCGGGGCCCGTGCCCTTGTAGGGAACGTGGGTGAGTTTGGTGTGAGTAATCGATGCAAACAGCTCGGCGGTGAGATGTGAGGTCGTGCCGACGCCCTGTGACGCGAAATTCAGCTTGCCCGGATTGGCCTTGGCGTAGGCGATCAGCTCCTGCACCGTCTTGGCCGGAAAATCGGGCCGCACCAGCAGCACGTTGGGAATGTGCGACATGATCGCGACCGGCTCGAACTTGGTCGGGTCGTAGTTGAGCCCCTTGATGAGGAGCGGATTGGTGGTAATCGGCGCCGGTTGCGACGCAAGGAGAACGTATCCGTCCGGCGGCGAATGATAGACCAGGTCGGCGGCGAAACTGCCGCCGGCGCCGGCCTTGTTTTCGACCGGGAGCGGCTGGCCCAGTATCGGCTGCATCTTGGCGGTGACGAGGCGGGCGAACGCGTCGACGCCGCCGCCCGCCGCGGTCGAGACAATGACCCGGATCGGGTGGCTGGGGAAATTCGCAGCGCCCTGTGCGCGCAGGACTGTCGGTGCCAGCACGAGGCCGACAGTGGATGCGATTGCGGAACGTCTCGAAATGGCACGGCCGGACATCGAACGGACTCCCAAAATGACGGCAGATTTGCCGCTTCTATGACATAGCGCAGAAGGGCGCGTAAGGCCCTGTGACGCGTTGCTGCGGCGCGGCGGCCGTGTCTGCAGCACGGTTCACAAACGGCGCCGCCCCCCATAGGATCGCGCCCGCAAAAGGGAGACGCGCGCAATGAGCAAGCTCGATTTCATTCTCGAAGAACTGGTGACCGCCAACCGCATCCTCGCCAATGAAGGCGTGGTCGATTTGTTCGGTCACGTCAGCGCACGGCATCCCGATAATCCGCAACGCTATCTGTTGTCGCGCGCCCGCGCGCCGGAGCGCATCGAACGCGACGACATCGTCGAATATCAGCTCGACGGTACGCCGATCGACGAGCGCGGCCGCGCGCCATATCTGGAGCGCTTCATCCACGGCGCCATCTACGAACAGCGGCCGGACGTGCAGTCGGTCGTGCACAACCACTCGCCGAGCGTGATCCCGTTCGGCGTTACGGGCAAGAAGCTTAAGCCGCTGCTGCATATGTGCGCCTCGATCGGCCACGAAGTGCCGATCTGGGATTCGCACGACAAATTCGGCGATACGACGCTGCTCGTCACCGACATGGCGATGGGCCGCGATCTCGCCCAGTCGCTCGGGCCGCGCCCGACCGCGCTGATGCGCGGCCACGGCGCCACCGTGGTCGGGCGCTCGGTGCGGCACTCGGTCTTCGTCTCGGTCTATCTGGAAGTCGGCGCCAAGCTGCAAATGCAGTCGATGGCGATGGGCGATATCAAGTTTCTTACCGCCGGCGAGGTCGACAAGATCGTCGCGCGCGTCACCGACTACACGCTCAACCGCGCCTGGGAAAACTGGGCGCGGCGGGCCGGGCGGGAGATGCAGAAGCAGCCGGGTTGATTGAGGTCACTCCGGCTTCGCGAACTACGCAAGGGCGCGCCAGAGTGACAACAATCCTGTCTACTCCGCGGCGATACGGACTTCCGGCGCCGCTGCGCGCACATCGGCGTCGACGTGCTTTTCGTATTTGGTGAAGTTCTCCTGGAACATGCGCACGAGCTTGCGGGCGGTCTCGTCGAACGCGGCTTTGTCCTTCCAGGTCTTCATCGGATAGAGCAGATGCGGCTCCACGCCCGGCACCGAGGTCGGCACCGCGAAGCCGAAATACGGATCGGTGCGGAAGCTTGCCTGTTTCAACGAACCATCCAGCGCGGCCGTGACCAAGGCCCGCGTCGCCTTGATCGGCATGCGACGGCCGACGCCGTAGATGCCGCCGGTCCAGCCGGAATTGACCAGCCAGCAGTCGACGTCGTGTTTTTTGATCAGCTCGCGCAGCAGATTGCCGTACTCGGCCGGCGGCCGCGGCAGGAACGGCGCGGCGAAGCACGTTGAGAATTCCGGCTCGACGCCGACCAGGCCCTTCTCGGTGCCGGCAACTTTGGCGGTGTAGCCGGAGAGGAAGTGATACATCGCCTGCGCCGGCGTCAGCTTGGCAATTGGCGGCATGACGCCGAACGCGTCGGCTGTCAGAAAGATGATGTTCTTCGGCTGCCCGGCGCGGCCGGTTCGCGACGCGAGCGGCATGAATTCGACCGGATAGGCCGAGCGGGTGTTTTCGGTCTTCTTGTCGCTGTCGTAATCCGGAATGCGCGTCACGGGATCAAACACCACGTTTTCCAGCACGGCGCCAAAGCGGTTGGTCGCGGCATAGATCTCGGGTTCGGCTTCGGCGGAAAGCTTGATGCATTTGGCGTAACAGCCGCCTTCGAAATTGAAGACGCCGTCTTCGCTCCAGCCGTGCTCGTCGTCGCCGATCAGCGTGCGGTTCGGGTCGGCCGACAGGGTGGTCTTGCCGGTGCCCGAGAGGCCGAAGAACAGTGCCACGTCGCCGCCTTTGCCGACATTGGCGGAGCAGTGCATCGGCATCACGCCTTGCGCCGGCAGATAGAAGTTGAGCGTCGTGAACACCGACTTCTTCATTTCGCCGGCATAAGAAGACCCGCAGATCAGCACAATCTTGCGGGTGAAATCGATCGCCACCATGGTGTCGGAGCCTTCGCGGCCGCCGTGACGCTTGGCGTCCGGCTTGAACGACGGCATGTCGACGATTGTCATGTCCGGCACGTAGTTCGCGAGCTCGGCGTGCTCGGGACGGATAAGCAGCTGGCGGATAAACAGCGAGTGCCAGGCGAGTTCGGTAAAGACACGCGCCTTGATGCGGTATTTCGGGTCTGCGCCGCCGTAGAGGTCCTGCGCGAACAGCGTCTTGCCTTTGGCGTGGGCGCGGAAGTCCTCAAGCAGGTTGTCGAAATGCTCGCGGCTCTGTTTGCGATTGCCACCCCACCACACCGTGTTTTCGGTCGTGGCATCGACCACCGTGTGCTTGTCCTTGGGCGAACGGCCGGTGTGATGTCCGGTCTCGGCGCACAGCGCGCCGCCGGCGACGAGGGTGGCCTCGCCGTTGCGAATGGCGTGCTCGTAGAGCGGCGGTTCGGTCAGATTCCAGTTTACTCCGGCCAGATCCTTAAAGCCGAACTTATCCGCCCCATAAGCGGCGTTTCTGAAACCCGTTTCCTTCACGCTAGCCTCCGCTGATTGGCGCAGTGTTTTTGGCGCGATGGCGACCACACACACAGACCCCGCCGTCCGCCGGGTGGCGGACCTGCGAGGCTATATCGGCCATCGTAGCATCTGCCAAGACTTTGCTTCCACCAAGACTTCCATTCCACCAGACCTTGGATTCTACGTAGATCGCGTCCCGCATAGCGCTAACGAGCGCATCATCGCGAACGTTCCGCTGTTGCATTGCAGCAGAGCATGGGATCATCGACCGTTAAGCGTCGCGCGCTGCCTGCGCCGCGCGGGCCTTGGCGGCCAGGTCGACCACGGTTTTGCGCAAGTTTTGCGGATCGGTGACCCGCCCGGGAAATGGCAGGCGCAAGGTCGCATCGCCGAGGGCGAGATCAAGGCCGTCGGGATCGAGTCCGGTCAGACGCCACGCGCCGTCCCCGGCATTTAGCAGTTTGGTCGCATAGAGCCGAACAGCCTCGGCGTGATCTTCATTCATATGCGCGATCGCGCCATCCTCGGCCTCAATCAAACCCTCTGCGCCAGCGATGTCGGTCATGACCTCGGCGGCTTTAAGATCGGCGGCTCGGGCAAAGCCGCCATTAAGGTGCGCTGATACCGCATCGAGCCGCCAAAACGAGAAATCGGCGAACCCGGCATAAAGCTCCGATTTCGGGTGCCGCGCGAGAAAACGTCGCCGCACGCGCGGCTCGTCGGCCGCGCCGCGCTCGACTTGGACAAACGCGCCGAGAATGGTGAGCCGAGGGTAGGCCAGAGGGTCACCTTTGCCGGTCGAGGCCAACAGTACCGAAGCGCGGGGGTCCTTTTCGAGATTGGCGGTGTGGGTCGATAGCCTGGATACCAAGATCAGCGGCGCGCCATCGACGTCGGTCGCCACGTTGACCAGCGAAGCGAAGGGGTGGCCGGTGTTGCGGTCGATGGTCGCAAGCGAACCGGCCCGGGTGGCCCGCAACAGGCTCTTGGCGACCGACGTCGGATCGAAATCAGGGGCAGGGGCGTTTTCGGGCAGCCGCCCAGGCATGGTTCCGGGCAATGGGCCTTCCGGGGTGGTCGGCGGCTGAGCGGTTCTAAAGGCTTCGGCCATTAGCCAAATTCCTTTCCGAACCCTTACCTATGCCATTCAATGTCATTGCTATTGCCTCGATTTCGCCTTGTCCGGTCACACTTCCGCCCCCACATGGGCTTTGAAAGGCATGTGGGGCCGGGCTGATGATGCTGCGGCCGATTTATGTTAGAAGGCCGCCATGCCGACAATCGCTCTCGTCGACGACGACCGCAATATCCTGACCTCGGTGTCGATTGCACTTGAGGCCGAAGGATATCGCATAAATACCTATACGGACGGTGCGTCCGCGCTGGACGGCTTCAAGACCGCGCCGCCCGATCTCGCCATTCTCGATATCAAAATGCCGCGCATGGACGGCATGGAGACGCTGCGCCGGTTGCGGCAGAAATCCGATCTGCCGGTGATCTTCCTGACTTCGAAAGACGAAGAGATCGACGAGTTGTTCGGCCTGAAAATGGGCGCCGATGACTTTATCCGAAAGCCGTTTTCGCAGCGGCTCCTGGTCGAACGGGTCAAGGCGGTGCTGCGCCGCGCGTCGCCGAAAGACGGCGCCGCGCCGAAGGAAGCAGACTCTAAGGTCTTGGAGCGCGGCCTTTTGCGCATGGATCCGGAACGCCACACCTGCACCTGGAAGAACGAGCCGGTAACGCTGACGGTCACCGAATTTCTCATCCTGCAGGCGCTAGCCAGCCGGCCGGGGGTGGTGAAAAGCCGCAACGCCTTGATGGATGCGGCCTATGACGATCAGGTTTATGTCGACGATCGCACCATCGACAGCCACATCAAGCGGCTGCGCAAGAAGTTCAAGGCGAGCGACAATGAATTCGATATGATCGAAACGCTGTACGGAGTTGGCTATCGGTTCAAGGAGTAGTGTGACGCACCGGCCCTTCGGGGCTATGATGCGCCTTTGTGCAGCAGCGAAGCTGCGGATTTTTACAGGTTGGGTGAGAGCAGCCGCCAACCTGTCGCAGTGACCAGTGCGTGGGCAATCGGCAGGCGCAGGGCCATACTGCCAAAGAGTTGATCAAAAGCGATAAGGCCCGCTGACTGGGATGGCTGACGTGCGGTAGTAATGGCGTGCGGCTTGCGCCCTGCTTCGGCTTCCGAGGCGGGACCGGCCGATGCAAATCCCGGCAGACCAAGTGCTCGATAAGACCGTAGATATCGCAGACGACGACCGAGCCCCTCCGCTGGCTCCCGTCGAAGCCCAGGCCGAAGCCGAACCCGGCAGCGAAGCGCAGCCGCGGCCCGTCTCGCGGAGCATCGGCAGGGTGGTCGCGTGGCTGCGACACGCCTCGCAGTTTTTCGTCACCCAGAGTTCGTCGAGCCTGACGCGCCGTATCGTCGTTCTCAACGTCGCAGGGCTGCTCGCGCTCTCGATCGGTATCAACTATCTGTCGCCGTTCCGCGCCCGGCTGATCGACGCCCGCATCCAGAGCCTGTTGCAGCAGGGCCAGATCATTGCCCATGCCATCGCCGACCAGGCGACCGGCGAAACCGGTTCCTCCATCACGCTCGATCCGAGCAAGCTGCAGAACCTGCAGCCCGGCCAAAGCTACGGCCCCAGTGAGGATGCGCTGTACGGCATCGATTTCCCGATCAATCCCGAGCGGGTGGCGCCGGTGCTGCGCGATCTGGTTTCGCCGACCAAGACGCGCGCCCGCATCTACGATCGCGACGGTGTACTGCTGGTCGACAGCCGCGATTTGTTCGGCCGCGGCGACGTGCTGCGCTTCGATCTGCCGTCGCCAAGCGCGACCAAGCCGGGCTTCTTCCAGCGCATCGTCATCGGCTTGCGGACGTGGCTCGGCCGCGGCGACCTGCCGCTTTATCACGAACTCGGTCCCGACGACGGCAAGGGCTATCAGGAAGTAGCGCAGGCGCTCAACGGCCAGGACGCCAGCATGGTGCGCATCAACGATCGCGGCGACGTGATAGTGTCGGTCGCCGTGCCGGTGCAGCGTTTCCGTGCGGTCCGCGGCGCGCTGATGCTGCAGACGCAGGGCGCCGACATCGACAACATGGTGACGGCCGAGCGCCTCGCCATTCTCAAAGTTTTTCTCATCGCTGCGGCCGTGATGGTCGTGTTGTCGATCTTGTTGGCCGGAACTATCGCCGAGCCGGTGCGGCGGCTTGCCGACGCCGCCGAGAGCGTGCGCCGACGCATCCAGTCGCGCGTCGAAATTCCCGATTTCACCCGCCGCAAGGACGAGATTGGGCACCTCTCGGGCGCGCTGCGCACCATGACCAATGCGCTCTACAGCCGCATTGAGGGCATCGAGCGCTTCGCGGCCGATGTGGCGCATGAATTGAAGAATCCGCTGACGTCGCTGCGCTCGGCGGTTGAGACGCTGCCGCTCGCTAAAACCGACCAGAGCCGCGCCCGGCTGCTGGAAGTGATCCAGCACGACGTCAAGCGACTGGACCGGTTGATCTCTGATATCTCTGATGCCAGCCGGCTCGACGCCGAGCTGCAGCGTCAGGAGTCGGCGCCTGTCGACCTCGCCAAGCTGCTCAGTACGGTGGTGACGGTCGCCAACGAAGTGAAGCGCGACGACGGCGTCAAGGTTACGCTCAAGTTCGAAGGCGGCTTGCGCACCTTCCAGGTGCCGGGCCACGATTCGCGGCTCGGCCAGGTGATCGACAATCTGATCGAAAACGCGCGCTCGTTTTCGCCCGCGGGCGGCACCGTGCGCGTCACCTGCCGCCGCATCAAAAATCAGGTCGAGGTTTACGTCGACGACGACGGCCCGGGTGTACGCCCCGACGCGGTCGAGAAGATTTTCGAACGGTTCTACACCGACCGGCCGCATCAGGGCTTCGGTCAGAATTCCGGTCTCGGGCTGTCGATCTCCAAACAGATAGTCGAGGCGCATGGCGGCGCCATCTGGGTCGAGAATAGAATCGCTGCTTCGGCCGCGCCCGGGGACGAGCCGAAGGTCGCCGGCGCCCGTTTCATCGTGCGCTTGCCGGCAACGTGACGGGTACAGTTCACGCCTCCGCCGTCCTGGCCGGTGCACGCGCGGTGCTGCTCCGGGGTCCGTCGGGCGCTGGGAAGTCGCGGCTCACGCTAGCGCTCATCGACGCGGCACGTGCGGGGGCTTTGCGGTTCGCGATACTTGTTGGCGATGATCGCGTGCATCTTTCGCCCGCCGCTGGGCGCTTGCTGGTGCGGCCGGCCACGGCGCTCGCCGGGTTGGTCGAGGTGCGTGGCGTCGGCATCGTGCGGATGCCTTATGAGCCCTGCGCGGTCGTCGGCCTCGTCGTCGATCTTGGTGCCGATGCTGAGCGGCTCCCAGCCGCCGGGCAGCGGCAAACTGTCATCGAAGGCATCACGTTACCGCGGCTTGCGGTCGCAGCGGCCGATGACGCCTTGCGGCCGCTTCTCGTGCTGCTCACCTGTCCGGCCGAGGCGTTCAGCGTGCCTCGGGTTACCGTTTTGGGAAATTAATCCAGGGTTTGGCCATAGGCGGCCCGATAGCAGTTTATCGCAGTGGCAATTGGTTAACCTTAACGCTCGTAAACTCCCTAATGCCCGATGTAATGGGGGTGGCGCCAAGGCAGCCGACAAA
Organism: uncultured Alphaproteobacteria bacterium; assembly: GCA_963729965.1. Taxonomy (GTDB): domain Bacteria; phylum Pseudomonadota; class Alphaproteobacteria; order Rhizobiales; family Xanthobacteraceae; genus BOG-931. The sequence continues at coordinate 385,978 of CAVSPX010000001.1, read as the reverse complement.
TCCGATTCGACTTTGCGCTACCGCAATGCAACAACCTCCGAAATTCGCCGTTAATGCCCTTGCGCGGGAACTTTGAATGGCCATGATGGAGCGACTTTCGTGCGGTGCAACCGGGAAGTGCCCGCGGTGAATTCGATGATCGGTCTTGTGCTCGTCACCCACGGGAGGCTGGCCGTCGAGTTCCGCTCGGCCCTGGAGCATGTCGTTGGACCCCAGGCCCAGATCGAAGCCATCACTATCGATCCTGAAGACGATGTCGAGGAGCGCCGCCGGGATATCATCGCGGCGGTCAAACGCGTCGACACCGGCGACGGCGTCGCCATCCTCACCGACATGTTCGGCGGCACCCCGTCCAACCTCGCGATCTCGGTGATGAGCCAGCCCAAGGTCGAGGTACTGGCGGGCATTAATCTTCCGATGCTGGTCAAGCTCGCCAAGGTGCGCGACGAATGCCCGCTCGCCGAGGCCGTTGCCGCCGCCCAGGAGGCGGGCCGCAAATACGTCACCATCGCCAGCCGGGTCCTCAACGGCAAATGAGAGCGCCGGCGGAAGGCCGCGGAGTGTCCGATCCCGAACAGCCGTGCGCCGGCAGCGACAGTGTGGTCCGCGTGTTTGCCATTTGTAACAAACGCGGACTACATGCTCGCGCCTCGGCAAAGTTCGTCCAGACCGTGGAGAAGTTCGACGCCGATGTGCGAGTGAGCCGCGGCGGCGAAACCGTCGGCGGGACGTCGATCATGGGACTGATGATGCTGGCTGCCTCGCCCGGGACCTCGATCACTGTCGAGGCGACCGGTAAGGAAGCCGCCGAAGTTATTGAAGCATTGGCCACGCTGATCGTCTCGCGATTTGGCGAAGACGACTAGGCGGCGGCCGGCGCGCTTTTTTGTCCAACCGGAATTCAAGCAATTGTTGAATGGAGAAAACACGATGGCACTCGAACCTCAGCCGGCCGGTGCGACCGCTATCGCACAGCAGCAGCGTCAAGCAACGGTACGCTACATCGATCGCCCGGAAGTCGCCGAGACCTTCGCGGATTCCATCACCAACGTGACGTTTGATGGGCAGACGCTGCGGTTGGAGTTCGCAGTGACACGGCTCGATGACGTCAAGCCGAACACGCCGCTCACCGGCCGGCGCTATCCCGCCTCCCGTTTGGTTCTGTCGCCGTCGGCCGCGCTCGATCTGATCAATCGCGTCCAGCAAATCACCGCGGCGATGACGCAGGCCGGGACGCTGAAGGCGAATCCGACTTCGTAAAGCTTGGGGCATTCCGGTCGTTCTGGGAAATTGCCGCCCGCGTGCCTCGTCCGGCGCCGCTAAAGCGGCGTAGGTATTGCCGCGAATGCGGCGATGCCGCGCCGGACTCCATGTCAGAGAGTGAGAGCGGCAAGAGTGGACATAAAGCTATCTTTATGTGTTTGTTGCCGTCTCGCCGCCGCCCTGCTATAGGCGCGCAGCCAAGCCACAAAAGTCATCCCGACCGCAGCGTCCGCAAAGGATCATCATGAGCACGACGACCAAGCCGAAAGCCAGCTCGCATGCCGATTATGTCGTCAAGGACATCGGACTAGCCGAGTGGGGACGCAAAGAGATCTCCATCGCCGAGACCGAAATGCCCGGATTGATGGCGACCCGTGAGGAATACGGGCCGGGGCAGCCGCTGCGCGGCGCGCGCATCGCCGGCTCGCTGCATATGACCATTCAGACCGCGGTGCTGATCGAGACGCTCAAGGCGCTCGGCGCCGACGTCCGCTGGGCCTCGTGCAACATCTACTCGACGCAGGACCATGCCGCGGCAGCGATAGCCGCCGAGGGCACGCCGGTATTCGCCGTCAAGGGCGAGTCGCTGAAGGATTATTGGGACTACACCCACCGCATCTTCGAGTGGGGCGACGGCGGCGGTCCCAACATGATCCTCGACGACGGCGGCGACGCCACGCTCCTCATGCATCTCGGCATGCAGGCCGAGAGCAATCCGGGCGTCATCGCCAAGCCGACCAACGAGGAAGAAGAGGTGCTGTTCGCCGCGATCAAGAAGCGGCTCAAGGACAAGCCGGGCTGGTACACCACGGTGGCCAAAGCCATCAAGGGCGTTACCGAGGAAACCACGACTGGCGTGCACCGGCTCTATCAGATGGAGAAGGAAGGCCGGCTGTTGTTCCCCGCCATCAACGTAAACGACAGCGTCACCAAGTCGAAATTCGACAACCTCTACGGCTGCCGCGAGTTGCTGGTCGATGGCATTCGCCGCGGCACCGACGTGATGATGGCCGGCAAGGTGGCGATGATCGCGGGCTACGGCGACGTCGGCAAAGGCTCGGCGGCCTCGCTGCGCCAGGCCGGCTGCCGGGTGATGGTGTCGGAGATCGATCCGATCTGCGCGCTGCAGGCGGCGATGGAGGGCTACGAGGTCGTCACTATGGACGAGGCGGCGCCGCGCGCCGACATTTTCTGTACCGCGACCGGCAATGTCGACGTCATCACCATCGAGCACATGCGCAAGATGAAGGACCGCGCCATCGTCTGCAACATCGGCCATTTCGACAGCGAGATTCAGGTCGCGGCGCTGAAGAACTTGAAATGGAGCAACGTCAAGCCGCAGGTCGACGAGATCGAATTCCCCGACGGCCACCGCATCATCCTGCTGTCGGAAGGCCGGCTGGTGAATCTCGGCAACGCCATGGGGCATCCGAGCTTCGTCATGTCGTCGTCGTTCACCAACCAGACGCTGGCGCAGATCGAGCTGTGGACCAATCCAGGCAAGTACCAGAAGAAGGTCTACACGCTGCCCAAGCAGCTCGACGAAAAGGTCGCGCGGCTGCATCTCGACAAGATCGGCGTGAAGTTGACCAAGCTCTCCGACAAGCAGGCGACCTATATCGGTGTGCCGCAGAGCGGGCCGTATAAGAGCGATCAGTATAGGTATTGACGGTTCACGGCTTGCCGCCCCACTGCGCCGATGTTATCTGCGCCGCATGAGCGCGACGCCCATCGCCAACATCCGTAACTTTTCGATCATCGCCCATATCGACCACGGCAAATCGACGCTCGCCGACCGACTGATTCAGCTCACCGGCGGGCTCGAAGCCCGCGAAATGGTCGAGCAGGTGCTCGAATTCGATGGATATCGAGCGCGAGCGCGGCATCACCATCAAGGCGCAGACCGTGCGGCTCAATTACCGGGCGCGCGACGGCAAGGACTACGTGCTCAACCTGATCGACACGCCCGGGCACGTCGATTTCGCCTATGAGGTCAACCGCAGCCTCGCGGCCTGCGAGGGCTCGCTGCTGGTGGTCGACGCCAGCCAGGGCGTCGAGGCGCAAACGCTCGCCAACGTCTACCAGGCGATCGACAACAACCACGAGATCGTGCCGGTGCTCAACAAGGTCGATCTGCCGGCCGCCGAACCCGACAAGGTCAGGCAGCAGATCGAGGATGTGATCGGTCTCGACGCTTCCGACGCCATTCTGATCTCGGCCAAGACCGGGCTGAACGTGCCGGAAGTGCTGGAGGCGATCGTGCACCGGCTGCCGCCGCCGAAAGGCGATGCCGCCGCGCCGCTCAAGGCGCTGCTGGTCGACAGCTGGTACGATGCCTACCTCGGCGTCGTCGTCCTGTTTCGCGTGGTTGACGGCGTGCTGAAGAAAGGCCAGCACATCCGCATGATGGGCACGGATGCGGCCTACGAAGTCGACCGTGTCGGCGTGTTCACGCCGAAGCGCGTCGAGTGCGATGAACTCGGTCCCGGCGAGATCGGCTTTCTCACCGCCTCGATCAAGGAAGTGGCCGACACCCGTGTCGGTGACACCATCACTGACGAAAAACGGCCAGTCGACGCGCCACTGCCCGGCTTCCGTCCCGCCATTCCGGTGGTGTTCTGCGGCCTGTTCCCGGTCGATGCCGCTGATTTCGAAGCGCTGCGCGCCGCCATGGGCAAGCTCCGCCTCAACGACGCGAGTTTTTCCTACGAGATGGAGACCTCGGCGGCGCTCGGCTTCGGTTTCCGCTGCGGCTTTCTCGGGCTGCTGCATCTGGAAATCATCCAGGAGCGGCTCGAGCGCGAATTCGATCTCAATCTGATCGCGACCGCGCCGTCGGTCATCTACAAGCTCAAGCTGCGCAGCGGCCAGGACCTGGAAATCCATAATCCGGTCGACATGCCGGATCCCAACTACATCGAGGAGATGCGGGAGCCGTGGATCGAGGCGACTATTCTTACGCCCGACGAATATCTCGGCGCCGTGCTGAAACTCTGCCAGGACCGCCGCGGCGAGCAGAAGGAACTGACCTACGTCGGCAACCGCGCGCTGGTGAAATACAACCTGCCGCTCAACGAGGTGGTGTTCGATTTTTACGACCGGCTGAAATCGGTGTCGCGCGGCTACGCCTCGTTCGACTATCACCTCACCGACTACAGGCCGGCCGATCTGGTCAAGCTGCAGATGCTGGTCAACGGCGAGCCGGTCGATGCGCTGGCCATGCTGGTGCACCGCACGCGCGCCGAAAGCCGCGGCCGCGCCATGGCGGAGAAGCTGAAGGAACTCATTCCGCCGCACATGTTCCAGGTGCCGATCCAGGCCGCGATCGGCGGCAAGGTCATCGCCCGCGAGACGGTGCGCGCCTTCCGCAAGGACGTGACGGCGAAATGCTACGGCGGTGACGTGTCGCGCAAGCGCAAGCTTCTGGACAAGCAGAAGGAAGGCAAAAAGCGCATGCGCCAGTTCGGCAAGGTGGATATCCCGCAGGAGGCGTTTATCGCCGCGCTCAAGGTGGATGTGTGAGACACATGTGGCTTTTGGGGCGCTCCCAAGCCGGGCTGCGGGAGGCTGGCAGGATGAGTGAAACTCGGCGGTGACGCCCACGCGCGCGGCAAGATCATATGCCGGACCGCAAACCATTGTTCTTCACACGGCACGCCCAAGACGCCGTTGCGGAACGCGTGTTGGAATACGACTGGATCGAAAGGACCGTGCGGGACCCGGAATGGTCGCATCCCGATCCGCGCCGGCCCGACGTAATGCGCAGGTTTCGCGCGATTCCCGAATTTGGCGGTCGCATACTTCGTGTCGCCTGCATTGAAACCGCTGACGAAATTCGTATTCTAACGGCGTTTTTCGACCGGAATGCACGGAAGCCGTCATGACCCCGACCATCAAATATCGGCCCGAAGATAACGCCGCCTACATCCGCCTGTCGCAGGACACGGTGCTGGACAGCGCAGAGGTCGCTCCGGACGTGGTGTTTGATTACGACGCTGACGGCCGGATCGTCGGCATCGAATTGCTCGATGCAAGAGCGCAGCTTTCCCCCGCACTTCTGACCGCTGCGGCGTAGGGTCGGCGGCCGCCCGCCATATCGCGGCGGCGTTGATCGCCGCGCTGAAAGTGGATGTGTAGAGCGGCGGGCTCGTTGCGAAACAATCTACTTTCGGCCACATAACGGTCATGCCTTCAAAGCCGAAGACCGCGAACTCGAAGTCCAGGAAGCTCAAGACGAAGCGTCCAAAGACGGCGCGGGAACGGATGAGCGTTTGGCGCAAGCGGATGCGTGCGCAAGGATCGCGGCCGGTGCAGCATTGGGTACCTGATCTGCGCGATCCAAAGGTGCGCGCCGAACTTCGCCGGGAGGGAGGGCTTTTGGCGAAGCATCCCGAAAACGACGCGATCGATGCCTGGATCGAAGCGGTCTATGACTGGAGTGAATGGAAGTGAGCTGCCGGATCGATGCTTTCATTGCCGCGCACGCCCGCGGCGGCTACCTTCGCGCGCGTGATTCGGGAAACTGATGGCGGATAACGACCGGGGGAAGCCAATGCATCTGCGACTGAAAGCACCAGGAATTCTGCTGCTGGCCGCACTGCTGGCGCTGGCGTGGCCGGCCGCGCGCAGCCAGGCCGCCGGGCCTGAAACCAGCCAAGCGGTGAATGCCACGCTAAACCAGTTCTTCAATCAGGTGCCGTATTCGCGCGAACTCGCCAACAGGGCGCTCGCGGTCCTGGTGTTCCCGACAGTCGTCAAGGCCGGCTTCGGCATCGGCGGCGAATATGGCGAAGGCGAATTGCAGATCCGCGGCCGCCATGCGGGTTATTACAACATCGCGTCCGCCTCGATTGGATTTCAGTTCGGCGCCCAGGCCCGCTCGGTCATCATCATGTTCATGACGCCCGGCGCACTCGCGCAATTTCAGAGCACCGACGGTTTCAAGGTCGGCATCGACGGCTCGATCGCCATCATCACCATCGGCGCTGGCGGCGCCATCGACACCAACAGCGTGACCAAGCCTGTGATCGGCTTCATCTTCGATCAGAAGGGCCTGATGTATAACCTGACGCTGGAAGGCTCGAAGATCAGCCGCATCGGGCCGTAGATTAATCGTAGCCCGGATAAGCGAAGCGACATCCGGGAAAGCTTGTTGGGCTCGCCCATGTTCCCGGGTATCGCTACGCCCACCCGGGCTACTGCTCTAAATGAATGTTGTTGGCGCGGATCACTTGGCCCCAGCGCGCAATCTCGCTCTTGAAGAAGGATTCGGCGAATTCCGGCGAGCGCTGCTCCGGCGGGAACACGTCGATTCCCTGCCCCGCCCAGTTCTTGACGATCGCCGGATCGCTAACCGCCTTTTGCGCCGCCTCATTGAGCGTCTTGATCACCGCCTTCGGCGTCTTAGACGGCGCGAACAGCGCCTGCCAATAGACGAAGTCGAGCTTCGGTCCGAGCGTGGTGACGAAGCTCTCGACGCTCGGCATTTCCGGCAGCTTGGCCTTTGACGTCACGCCGAAAGCCTTGAGCTTTCCGGAGTTGACCATCTGCACGACGGATTGCGGCGTGGCAAAGAACAGATCGACCTGGCCGCCCAGGAGGTCGGTGATGGCCGGCGCGGCGCCACGATACGGGATCATGTCGACCTTTACGCCCGCCTCCTGCGCGAACAGCGCAGTGGCGAGATGACCGGTCGCGCCAAAGCCGGGGATCGCGGCTTTGAGCGTCTGCTTCTTCATCAGTGCGATCAGCTCTTTGACGTTGCTGGCGGGGAGCGTGCTGCGGCCGACCAAGACCAGCGGGTTCCGGTTGATCAACATCACCGGCGTGAAGTCCCTTACGGTGTCAAACGGCAACTTGTTGAACAGCGTTACGTTCGCGGACATCTGCAGGTTCGGAAGAATGAGCGTGTAGCCGTCGGGCGCGGAATGCGCGACCTTCTCGCAGGCCACGATGGTGTTGCCGCCGCTGAGATCCTCGACGACGAAGCTTTGATTGAGATGCGACCCCATTGCCTGGGCGACAACGCGCGCAGTCTGATCGGTCGGGCCGCCGGCCGGGTAGGGGACGATGACAGTGACGTTGCGGCTCGGATAGTGCTGCGCCCAAGCCGGTGCGGCTGCGGACAGCAGCACGGAGATCGCGGCCGCGATGCCGGCCACAGTTTTCATCGTCATACATTCCTCCCTGTTTGTTGTGTCGCAGTTTTAATTTGCCGGGATGATTGGCAACAACAAATACGGTTGCCGGTCCGCGGCGAAATGCAGCGTGTTGCGCGTGACGAAAACATCGGCGGGCCTGTCGTCCGGATCGACATGGAGGAACGGGCCGACACCCTTCATCGCATAGGGCGCGCTTGGCAGCGCAATGTCGGTGCCGTCGACTTCGTAGTCCTTGCCACGCACGGTGAGCGCAATGCGGTAGCCAGGTGGCACCACGATCGAGGTCGGCCAGATTTCAATGTCGAGTTCGACCGGTTCTCCCGGCGTGAGCGGCCATTCTTCATCGTGGCTATGCCAAGGCCGGTATGGCAGCGATTTTTGCGCGTCGAGCTTGCGTTGCGAGGCGCGCAGCCAGCCGAGCCCGACAGGAACGCGTGGATCGTTAGAGCCGATGAAGGTGATCTCCTTGCCGGCGGGATCGAGCAGCCGCAGCGCAAGGAATACGTCGGCGTCGCGGGTCGGCGACGACAGCCAAAGCTTCGCGCCGACCGGGCCGGTGATTTCGAGGCTTTCGCTCAGCGGCGGCGTACGGAAGGTCAGTCCGTCGCCGCTGGTGTCGTAGTCCACGGTTGTGGCTGCACGCGAGGCTTGCGGCGATAGTGCCAAGCCATCGGGCTGCAGAAAAAATTTGGTCCATTGCGTACGCGCGAGCGGCCATTCGTTCTCGGCGCGCAGCACAAACGTCTCGTGCGGATGACGCACGTTGAGGGAAACGCGCGGCTGCTTGTCCCAGCCGGTTTGCTCGCCTTTGAGGAAATGGCCGAAGAAGCGCTTCTGCAGCGTCTCGCCGTAGCTGCTGTAGAAATGGGTGAAGTGGGTGTCGCCGTGCACCTCCAGCCATTTTTGCTGGCTGCCGGCGCGCAAGAAACCTTCGAAATTGCCGCGGGTGTGCAGCCCCATGCCGCCCCAATTGGCGGCCGACAGAAGCGGCGCCTCAATCTCCTCGAATGCGGCGGTGCGGGCGGCGTGATAATCGTCGAGCAAGCGGCGGCGCTTGGCTTCGCCTGGTGAGTCGGCCTGATTTTTGGCGAGTTCTTCCACCGGCAGCGTGTCGGGGCCCGCGACCAACTCGCCGGTCACGACGCTCTTTGCGCCGCGGCTGCCGACGCCGTGTTGCACGCTCGCCACTTGGCGCGGAAGCCAGCTGCGCAAAAAATCGCTCAAGATGCCGCCGTGCCGGCACAGCTCGCGATAATAGTCGGACGAGCCTTCCCAGATGCACAAGGCGGCAAGATGCGGTGGCTTGAGTGCGCCGACATTCCATTGGTTCATCGCGTAGTAGGAAATGCCGTTGATGCCGACCTTGCCGTTGCTCCAGCTCTGCGTGCCGGCCCATTCGACGCAGCCGTAGAGATCGCGAGCCTCGCGCGGCGACCACACATCGAGAAAACCCGGTGATCGCCCGGCACCGCGCGAGTTGACGCGGACGATGGCATAGCCGTCCGGTACCCATTTCTCCGGATCGACCAACTCCCAGTTCTGATATTTGTTGCTCGATCCGGCCAGCACTTCGGGTGCCGCTTTGACGAGTCGCACCCAGTTGCCCTTGTAGGCCTGCTGAAACGGCAGGCCTTTGGCATAAGGGCCATAGCTGAGAATCACCGGATATTTTCCGTCTGCCACCGGGCGGAACACGTCGGCGCGCAAGACGACGCCGTCATCCATCTCGATCGGCGCATCCCAATCGATCTGCATGAGATCGCGGACTTCGGATTTCATTTCGGTCATGGCTGCTGCAGGAAGGAATAGTCGAGAGGGATATTGGACCGCGCGGAGTGCGGCGTCCACGGCTTGGCTGCGACGCCGTTCCCGCAGCATCCCGAGCGCGGGACGGCGCCCCGCCGTTATGGTACCGTCATACGGTCAGCGGATTTTCCGCAATAAACTCTAACGACGATACGTTCGAACCAAACCGGGAGGATCGCATGTTGAAGCGAGTCACCTTGCGTGCATCGCAGCGTCGCGCTGCGATTTTTTCCATCACAGCGTTGTCCGCGCTGCTGATCGCCGGAACGTCGGTGTTCGTCCAGGCGCAGCCGAGCGCGCCAGCCAAAAGCTGCCCCGGCGATAACGGCGGGCTCTCGCTGCCGTCGGGGTTCTGCGCCACAGTATTCGCCGACAATCTCGGCCATGTTCGCCACATGGCCGTCGCACCAAACGGCGTGCTCTATGTCAACACGTGGAGCGGCAAGTTCTATCATTTCGACAAGCCGCCCGCCGGCGGCTTTCTGATCGCCCTCAAGGACACCAAGGGCGACGGCCACGCCGACATGATCAAGCGGTTCGGCGCCGGCGTTCCGGAAGGCTCGGCTGGCGGCACCGGCATCGCCTATTATCACGGCGCCATTTACGCCGAGCAGAACGACAAGATCATCCGCTACGCGCTGCCGACGGGTTCGGATTCGATCGCACCCGCCGGCGAGCCGGAAACCGTCGTCTCCGGCCTGCCGCTCACGGGCGCGCACAACATGCATCCGTTCATCATCGACGCGCAGGGCCACATATTCGTCGATCTGGGCTCCGCCACCAATTCCTGTCAGATCGACGATCGCATGCCCGGTTCCATGGGACACAATCCATGCACCGAACTGGAAACGCGCGCCGGCACTTGGCGCTACGACGCCAATAAGACCGGCCAGCACTTCTCGGCCGCGGAGCGTTTCGTTACGGGGCTGCGTAACGGCGAAGGTTTCGGCATCGATTCCGCCGGTCGGTTGTTTGCGACCCAGCACGGCCGCGATCAGCTCAATCAGAATTTTTCCAAGCTCTACACGGCTGCGCAAAGCGCCGAACAGCCGGCCGAGGAACTGGTCCAGCTTCGCCAGGGCGCCGACTATGGCTGGCCTGAATGCTACTATGATCGTTTCCAGAAGAAGCTGGTTCTGGCGCCCGAATACGGCGGCGATGGTGGCAAGAAGGTCGGCATCTGCGCCGAGAAGACAGCTCCGGTCGCGGCGTTTCCGGGACATTGGGCGCCGAACGATCTGTTGATCTATACCGGCAAGGAATTTCCCGCAGGCTACCATGACGGCGCGTTCATTGCCTTCCACGGGTCGTGGAATCGCGCGCCCGAGCCGCAAGGCGGCTATGCGGTGGTGTTTCAGCCGCTCAAGGACGGCAAGGCGGCAAGCGACTTCGTGATCTTCGCCAACGGTTTCGCCGGCCCCATCAGAGAACCGGGGCAAGCGGCGTTCCGCCCGACCGGCCTTGCCATGGCGCCGGATGGCTCGATCTATGTTTCCGACGACAAACACGGCCGCATCTGGCACGTGACTTATCGAGGGAGCGCCAATGCGGCGGTCGCCGCCGCGCCGGTGCCGGCAATGTACGCGACCGCATCCGTCGCGCCGGCGCATTTGACCGCGCCGCAAATGAATCCGGCAGCGCTACCCATTCCGCCCGGGGCGACCAGGGACCAGGTCGTGCTCGGCGACAAAATCTTTCATGGCCAGGTGGCAGGCGGCACCTGCAGCGGCTGTCACGGCTCCGACGCGGCTGGAGGTCCGCAAGCGCCGTCGCTGGTTAGCGGGCATTTCTTTGTCAGCGATGGCAGCCTGCCGGCGATCACGGCGACCATCAATGACGGCGTGCCCAAGCCGCATGACTATGAGGTGCCGATGCCGCCGAAGGGCGGCGCGCCGTTGAGCAAAGACGATGTCGCCGCGGTAGCGGCTTACGTCTGGGCCATCAGTCACCTGGCGTCGAAATAGGCGGACTATCCGCCGGCGCATGGTGCCTCGCGAACAGCGGCCGGTCTGTATCGGCCGCTGTTTTTCATCTTTGGGAAGCGGCTTGCTTCAGCCTTCGCCGATTTCGCGCAAAATCTCGGCGTTGTGTTCGCCGAGCCGCGGAGCAGGGCGGTCGGAGGCCATTGGCGTGCCGTCGAGCATGATCGGCGTGCGGATGCCCGGGCTGGTACCGCCCTTGGCGGCGGGATTTTTCAGCTCGAGCCGCATGCCGCGGTAAATCACCTGCGGATCGGAAAACACCTGTTCCAGATCGTTGATCGGGCCCGCAGGAATGCCGGCACCTTCAAGTTTCTCCAAAAGCTCCTCGCGTTTGACGCGCGACGTCAGCGCGGACAGCTTGCCGACGAGGACGCTGCGCGCAGCAAGACGGCCCTTGTTGTCCTTGTAGTCCGGATTTTCCGCCAGCTCCGGTGCGCCCAGGATGCCGCAAAGCCTGATGAACTGGCTGTCGTTGCCGGTGGCGATGATGACCAGACCGTCGGCGACCGGAAACACCTGATAGGGAACGAGATTGGGATGGGTGTTGCCGATGCGTTTCGGCAATTCGCCGGAGACGAGGTAATTGAGCGCCTGGAACGACAGCACGCCGACCGTGGAATCGACCAGCGCGGTGTCGACATAGCCGCCTTTGCCCGTCTTCTCGCGCTGCGTCAGCGCGGCGAGGATGCCGACTGCCGAATAGACGCCGGAGAAAATGTCGGAAATTGCGACGCCACACCGCATCGGCTCGCCGTCGGCGGTGCCGGTCAGTCCCATGATGCCGCCCATGCCTTGCGCCATGAGATCATAGCCGGCGCGTGGCGCATAGGGTCCGGTCTGGCCGAAGCCGGTCACCGAGCAATAGATCAGCCGCGGGTTGTCGGCCGAAAGACTCTCGTAATCGAGGCCAAACTTGGCGAGGCCGCCGACCTTGAAATTCTCGATCAGCACATCCGAGCGGGCGGCGAGCTTCTTGACGATGCGTTGGCCTTCGGCCGTGGTGAAATCGGCTTCGATCGAACGCTTGCCCCGATTGGCGCAGTGGAAATACGCGGCGCCGAGGTTGCCGCCGTCGGCGGCCGGCACGAACGGCGGGCCCCAGGCGCGGGTGTCATCGCCGGCGCCCTGGCGCTCGACTTTGATCACATCGGCGCCGAGATCGGCCAGGATCTGACCGGCCCATGGCCCGGCCAGAATCCGGGCAAGCTCCAGCACACGTAACCCAGCTAACGGACCCGGCATGCGTAAATCCTCGTGCAACGCGGCAATGCAAAATAAAATAACGGTGCCGCATGCGGGCTTAACTGCCCCGAGCGGCAGCCTTTGTCCACCGTGCGCGCTGCCGCTGTCTATGGCCGTTGGGTAGGGTTAGTGTGCGGCTCCGCTTGCTATCGCGCGCCGCCGTCATTACCTACAAACGTGCCGAGCGGATGGGTCTATCGAGCGGTGAATTCCAGCTTCTTTAGCGAAATGCTGCAGAGCATTGCCGACCGCGGGCGCGCCCTTATCCAGCGCCGCGAGCCGGCGCGCGAGCGTTCCGCCGGCCTTGTCGAGCTGTGCGAGGCCCTCCTGTCGGGCCGCGGCGAAGCCTCCGGCGTGGCGCTGGCAGGCGATATCCTGGCGCGTTATTCGGCACTGACCATCGGTCCGCGAGTGGCATTCTTCGAGGCGCTGGAGACGACGTTCGGTTACGACCGCGCCCGGATCGACGCGGCCATAGGGACTTGGCGGGAGTCGCCGACCCCGGCCAACGCCGCAGAGCTGCATCGCGCCAGTGAGCCGCGGCGGCTCGAATTGTTCCGCCGGCTTAATCTCGCGCCAGGGGGCACCGCGGCGCTGGTGCGCATGCGCGAGCAGCTGCTTGACGCCATGCGGCACCGCGAAGACCTCGCGGCCATCGATAACGACTTCGTCCACCTGTTCACCTCGTGGTTCAACCGCGGTTTTCTGGTGCTGCGCCGGATCGATTGGTCGACGCCCGCGGCGATCCTGCAAAAGATCATCCATTACGAGGCGGTGCATCAGATACGCGACTGGGACGATCTGCGCCGCCGTATCGATCTGCCCGACCGCCGCTGCTACGCGTTTTTTCACCCCGCCCTGGTCGATGAGCCGCTGATTTTCGTCGAGATCGCGCTGACCCGTGAAATTCCGGCGGCGATCGCACCGATCCTCGCCGACAAACGCGACATCGTCGATCCGGAGCGCGCCACTACGGCGACGTTCTACTCGATCACCAACTGCCAACGCGGGCTCAACGGCGTGAGCTTCGGCCACTTTCTGATCAAGCAGGTGGTCGAGGATGTGTCGCGCGAGGTGCCACGGGTGTCGACCTTCGTGACGCTGTCGCCGGCGCCGAATTTCGCCGAGTGGCTCAAGCGCGAGCGCGCGCAGGAGGCCTCGTTGGCGCTCGACGACGCGGATCGCGAGGCGCTCACCGCGCTCGACCAGCCGGATTGGTGGCGCGACGAGGACACAGCCGATGCCGTGCGCGAGCCGCTGCTGCGCGCCGCCGCCTGGTATTACATGCGCGCGCGCAACCGCCGCGGCCTGCCGGCCGATGCCGTCGCCCGCTTCCATCTCGGCAACGGCGCACGGCTGGAACGGCTCGACTGGCTCGGCGACACTTCGGAACGGGCGCTCGCACAGTCCTACGGACTGATGGTCAATTATCTCTACGACCTGGACTACATCGAGCGGAACCACGAAGCATTTGCGCAGCAGCACGCCATCGTTGCGGCGAGCCCGGTCACCCGCCTGCTGCGTTCGCCGCTGCGCGAAATCGTGCCGGTTTCGGGGTAGCGTTGGCCCCGCCCGTTGCGGGCATCCATATCTCCAGGTGACACTCGTAAAGACGTGGATGGCCGGGACGAGCCCAGCCATAACGAATGGGATGTTGCGCCATGCCCAAGCTCCTCGGCGTTCTGGAAACGGTGCTGTATGTGGACGCATTCGAGCGCGCCTGCCCGTTCTACGAAAAGGTGCTGGGCTTAAATTCGATCTATTGCGATGCGCGACTGTGCGCCTACGACGTCGGCGCCCGCGGCGTGCTGTTGTTGTTCCTGCGCGGCCATTCGTTGCAGACGGTGCGTCTGCCGGGCGGCACGATTCCGCCCCACGACGGCAGCGGCCCGGTGCATATTGCGTTCTCGATTGCCGTTGATGACCTTCTCGCCTGGGAAACCAGGCTCGGTGAGGCCGGCGTCACGCTCGAAGGGCGCACCACATGGTCGCGCGGCGGCTCCAGCATTTATTTCCGCGATCCCGATAATCATTTGCTGGAGCTGGCAACGCCCGGGCTGTGGCCGGGATATTGATCCAGCCAGCCGCTTCCCGGATGCGGTGCAGCGCGCAGCGGTGCACCGCTGATCCGGGATCTTCGCAGCCTCGGAGATCGGAACGGTCCCGGGTCTGCAGCGCACCACTCCGCTCTGCTCCGTGCTGCGCCGCGTCCGGGAAACGCCGCTTAAGACTTTCCGTATACCGGCACGATAGCGCCGCGGGTGACGCGGTTATCGGGCGAGGCCAGAAACGCAATCGTCGCGGCGACTTCTGCGACCTTGGGCCAAAGCGCGAAATCGGCCTTCGGCATGGCTTGGCGGTTGGCTGGTGTATCCATGGTCGACGGGGCGACCGCGTTCACCAGAATATTCTCCTTGACGACTTCTTCGGCGAGCGCTGCGGTCAGCGCCGCGACCGCCGTCTTGCTTGCCGTATAGGCAACCATGCCGGCGCCGCTGCGCCATTCCAGCGCCGGACGGGCGGCGACATTGACGATGCGGCCGCCGGCATTCGACATCGCTCGCACTGCGGCGCGGCAACACAGCGCACAGCTGATGAAATTCATGTCGAGCTGCTGCCGCAGCATGCCGAGTTCCGTGTCGCGCAGCGGCGCAGCCGCGAAACCGCCGGCAATGTGGATCGAGGCCCAGAGTTGGGCGATGCCGCCGTAAAGCCGCGCGATAGCTGCCTCGTCGGCGAGATTGCCACTGACGCTGAGCACGACTTGCTTGTTGTCGCGTAACTGGAAACGCTGCGCCTCGGCTTCGTTGAAGCACGGCACGTGGCAGATCGCGCCGGCTTCTATCAGCGTGGTGACAACCGCGGTGCCGAGCGCTCCGGCGCCCCCGGTGACAACAACGTGACGTTCGCGATAATCCATGACTGACCTTTCACTGCAGCATCGCCGATCTTTGCGACCTTGTCATGGCCCGTGAAGGCGCGCTGTCTGGCGCGCGTTGCGCGATCCAGGCTACGGTCCTGCGGAAGGCGAATCAGTGGCTGACTTCGACCTGGCAGTCATCGGCGGCGGCATCAACGGAGCCGGCATCGCGCGCGACGCCGCCGGACGCGGCCTGCGGGTCGTGCTGTTGGAACAGAACGATCTCGCGTCCGCCACCTCGTCTGCGTCGTCGAAGCTGATCCACGGCGGCCTGCGTTATCTGGAGCACTACGAGTTTCGCCTGGTGCGAACGGCGCTCGCCGAGCGCGAAGTGCTGCTGCGCGCCGCGCCGCATCTTATTCGGCCGCTGCGCTTCGTGCTGCCGCTCAATCCGATGCGGCGCTCGGCGTTGCTGCTGCGGCTCGGCCTTCTGCTCTATGACTGGCTCGGGCGGCGGAAGATTCTTCCCGGCACGCGCGAGCTCGATTTGTCCACCGACCCGGCCGGGCAGCCGCTGCGCGACATTTTCCATCAGGCCTATGAATATTCCGACTGTTTTGCCGACGACGCACGCCTTGTCGTTGTCAACGCAGTGGATGCCAGCGAACGCGGCGCCTCGATCCGCAGCCGCACCCGCTGCGTGCGCGCCGAGCGCAGCGATGTGTGGCGGCTCATTCTCAACGCGCGCGGGCAGCGCGATGTGGTGACGGCGCGTGTGCTGGTCAATGCAGCGGGCGCTTGGGTCGAGTCGGTCGCCGAAACGGTGTTGCGGCATCCGCCGGCGCGGCCGCATCTGCGGCTCGACAAAGGTACCCATATCGTTGTGCGCCGGCTCTACGAGCATGACCGCGCCTACATTCTCCAGGCCGCCGACCGGCGCGTCGTGTTCGCCATTCCGTTCCAGCGCGACTTCACGCTGATCGGTACCACGGATGGCAGCTTTACCGGCGACCCCGCAGCCGTCGCGCCGGCCGGCGACGAGATCGTCTATCTGTGCGGTGTCGTGAATGAATATTTCCGCGCCGCTATCTCCCCGGCCGACGTGGTGTGGGCCTTTGCCGGCGTGCGGTCGCTCTATGATGACGGCGCCGGCAAGCCGCAGGACATCGGCCGTGAATACACGCTCACGCTCGACGAGCGCTTTGGCGAAGCGCCGCTGCTCACCGTCTATGGTGGCAAGATCACAACATACCGGCGTCTCGCCGAAGATGTGCTTGCCCGGCTGTCCCATTTCTTTCCGGCATCTCAGCGCTGGACCGCGCGGACGCCGCTGCCCGGCGGCGATTTCGCGTATGACGGGTTTGATGCGCTGGTCGAACGCACGCTCCAGCGCTGGCCGTTTCTCGCCGATGCGCACGCCCGGCGGCTGACCCACGCCTACGGCACGCGTGTCGAGGACGTGCTGAAAGCGGCAAGCAGCATCGACGATCTCGGCCAGCGTTTCGGTGCCGACCTCACGGCCGCCGAAGTGCGTTATTTGATGGAGCGGGAGTGGGCGCGGACCGCGGACGATGTGCTGTGGCGGCGCTCCAAACTCGGTCTGCGCTTCGACGCAACGCAACGCGTCCGGCTCGAAGACTTTATGGGTGCGGTGAAACTCTGACCGTGATGTTCCGTTTGTCGGGCGACGCCGCTGCGCTGGGCCGATCATTTAGGTGTCACTTGTCCGCCGAGGCGGCCGATAATCCGACAATTGGCTCAAATTTTACCGATCCGGTTCATCGCAATTTTATTCGTTCGTGTTCTCATCAATTGAGTGAAATTTGACTTTTGCCGACAACGGCGTGGTAAGAGCATCATGGACAGTTTGGCGAGCCAGATACGAAGACGGATCGACGCCCTGAAGGTGCTTATCGTCGATGACGAGCACACCATGCGCAGGGTGACGCGCTTGCTGCTGCAAGCCATCGGCGTCAATAACATTCGCGACGCCTGCGACGGCCATGAAGGTCTGCAAGCGGTCTGCTCGTGGGGACCGGACGTGGTCCTTGTCGACTGGAAGATGCCGAATCTCAGCGGCCTGGAGTTTGTCCGCCGGGTGCGATCGCCCAACGAATTCCTCTATCCGGACGTGCCGATCATCATGCTGACGGCATTCGGCGAGCGGTCGCGCGTGCTGGACGCGGTCAACCTGGGCGTCAACGAATTCCTGCTCAAGCCGGTTTCATCGAAGGCGCTGCAGGCTCGTCTCGTCTCGATCCTCACCAAGCCGCGGCGGATGGTGAAGAAGAACGGCTCCTACATTCCCGAACCGCGCAAGATTTCGAGCTACCTGCCGGATCCCGATCTGGAACTGAGCGAACTCGTTCTCGTCAATTAACGGAACGCTCACCACGCAAACGACGGATGTTTCCGGTGACGGCATTCGCGCGAACTGCCGGTTCGAACTTTACCAAGCCGCAAGATGCCCATGCTCTGATGCGCCCCGATCGCCGATCCGGCGGTCGGATATTTCATCTCGGCGCTGCCGTCGCATCATGATTGTAAAGCCGTCAAAAAAAGAAATTGAGGATCTGATCCAGTCGCTCTGGGTGCTGGTGGTCGACGACAACCAATATATGCGCAAGATGATCAGAAACCTTTTGGTCAATTGCGGCGTCAAGGATATCTATGAGGCGGCCGATGGCATTGCCGCGCTCGATGCCATCCGCACGGTCGCGCCGGACGTGGTGATTCTCGACTGGGAAATGCCGTTGCTCAATGGCGCCGAACTGGTGCGCATCGTACGTTCGCCGGGCGTGTTTCCGATGCCGGATATTCCGATCATCATGCTGACCGGGCATTGCGAACGCTGGCGCGTTGTCGAAGCCGTCAAACTCGGCGTCAACGAATACCTGACCAAGCCGGTTTCGGCGAAGGCGATTTACGATCGCCTGGTATCCATCATGACGCAGCCGCGGCCGGTCGTGCAGCTTGGGGATTATTACGGTCCGGAGCCGCGCAAGCTTCTGACCGACGGGGTGGACGAAGATCTTCTCGCCGTGCCGGTCGTCGAAGCGGCCGCCGGCTGACACCCGCCGCAATCTTCTGCCGTTGCCGGCGTGCGGTGGCGATTCTGATCTCACACTTGCCAAAAATATGCGCTAGGTATTGGCCGCGGGGGATGGGCGGACGTCGTGCGCCGCCGTCGTCGGGGTACCGATGCACAGTATCGGATCGATACATGGCGCTGCGCCGCCGGGGGAAAGCAGTGCGCGCCCGCTCTTGCGCATCGACGGCCTGACCAAGCGCTTCGGCGGCTCCGCGGCCGTCGATCGCTTGTCGCTCGACATTCATGCCGGCGAGTTTTTCGCGCTGCTCGGGCCGTCGGGCTGCGGCAAGACCACATTGTTGCGATTGATCGCGGGCTTGGAGCGGCCGAATGCCGGCCGCATCCTGCTTGATGGCGTCGATCTCGCGCCGGTGCCGCCCTATCGGCGTCCGCTCAACATGATGTTCCAGAACTACGCGCTGTTTCCGCACCTGACCGTCGCGGACAATGTGGCGTTCGGATTGAAGCAAGAAGGCCTGGCAAAAGCCGATATCGCCGGCCGGGTTTCCGACATGCTGGCGCTGGTCAAGCTGGAAGCCTTCGGCGCACGCAAGCCGCACGAATTGTCCGGAGGTCAGCGCCAGCGTGTGGCGCTGGCGCGCTCGCTCGCCAAGCGTCCGCGCCTGCTCCTGCTCGACGAACCGCTGGCAGCGCTCGACAAGAAACTGCGCGACGCGACACGGTTCGAACTGATGGAATTGCAGCGTCAGCTCGGCATGACGTTCATCATCGTTACCCACGATCAGGGCGAGGCGATGATCGTCGCCGATCGCATCGGGGTGATGGATGGCGGCCGGCTCATGCAGGTGGGCAGCCCGGCGGACATCTACGAGCGGCCGGCGTCGCGCTGGGTCGCGGACTTCATCGGCGACGTCAATTTGTTCGAGGGCCGCGTTGGCGACGATCGTCTCAGCGTCGAGGGCACGGCGGCAGGCCGTCTGGTGGTCGCGGCTCCGATCGATGCCGCACCGCGTACGCCAGTCTGGGTCGCAGTGCGGCCGGAGCGAATGCAGCTCACGCGAGAGCAGCCGCCGGCTCCCGGCAACCGCCTGAGCGGCACGATCGTCGAGATCGGCTACCTGGGGGATCTGTCGATCTATCAGGTCCGCATCGCCGACGGCTCGCGCGTGACCGCCGCGATTGCCAATACTGGTCGTGCCGGGGAGCGGCCGCCGCGGCAGGCCGAGCAGGTGTGGCTGAGCTTTTCGGCCGAGGCCCCCATTGTGCTGACGCGGTGAGATGATGAATGCCGCGCCCGATACGCGAAATCGCTCGCTGGCGCGAAAGTTCTTGGTCGCGCTGCCATACACCTGGTTGCTGGCGTTTTTTCTCGTACCGTTCCTGATCGTACTCAAGATCAGCTTCTCGCAAAGCGCGATCACGCTGCCGCCCTATACGCCGCTCCTTCATCTGGAAGCGGGCTGGCGCGTCGTCGAAGAGTTTTTCGCCGCCCTTTCGCTCGACAATTATCGGCGGCTCGCCTCCGACCCGCTCTATGTGCTGTCCTACGTCAAAAGCCTGGAGATCGCCGCGTTCTCGACGCTGTTACTGCTCGTCATCGGCTATCCAATCGCCTACGGCATCGCGCGCACCCCACGGCGGCTGCAGGCGGCGCTGGTCGTCCTGGTTGTCCTGCCGTTCTGGACCTCGTTCCTCATCCGCATCTACGCGTGGATGAACATTCTGCAGCATGATGGCCTGCTCAATCGCCTGGTGCTGGCGCTGCATATTGTGCAAGAGCCGCCGGTGTGGCTTGCGACCGATACGGCGATCTATATCGGCATCGTCTACTCCTACCTGCCGTTCATGGTGCTGCCGCTCTACGCGGTGCTGGAAAAGCTCGATCAGTCGCTGATCGAAGCGGCGGCCGATCTCGGCTGCCCGCGCTGGAAGACGTTCTGGCTCGTCACCCTGCCGCTGTCGTCGCCCGGCGTGCTGGCCGGCGTATTGCTGTGCTTCATCCCGATCGTCGGCGAATTCGTCATTCCCGATCTGCTCGGCGGCTCGCGCGTGCCGATGATCGGTCAGACGATCTGGATGGAGTTCTTCGGCAACAAAGACTGGCCGGCCGCCTCCGCGGTCGCCGTCGTCCTGGTCTGTCTGCTGGTGACCCTGATCGTGGTTTTTCAGCATCAGGCGATGCGCGCCGCGGCGGAGCGGACCTGACCATGCGCAAGGTCACCCTGTTCAACGCGCTCGCCATCGTGCTCGGCCTCGCCTTTCTGTACCTGCCGATCGCCATTCTGGTGATCTATTCGTTCAGCGCCTCGCGCCTGGTGACGGTGTGGGGCGGCTGGTCGACGCGCTGGTACGCCGAGCTTGCCGACGATACCGCCATCCTCGACGCCGCCTTTATCAGCCTGCGCCTCGCCGTGGTTTCGGCGACTGCGGCGACGTTGCTCGGTGTGCTGGCGGCGCTGGCGCTGTTCGTCTCGGGCGCTTCCGCGGCCGGCTTCTTTTCGCGTCGATGATTTATGCGCCGCTGGTCATGCCCGAAGTGATCACCGGTCTGTCGATGCTGCTGCTGTTCGTCGCGCTCGCCATCAACAGGGGCTTTTGGACCGTGGCGATCGCCCACACGACGATGGCGATGTGCTTCGTCACCGTGATCGTGCAGTCGCGCCTCGTTGATTTCGATCTGAGCCTGGAAGAGGCCGCCATGGATCTCGGCGCACCGCCGCTGCGCACGTTTCTGACCGTGACGCTGCCGCTGATCGCTCCGGCCATCGCGGCGGCCTGGATGCTGGCCTTCGCGCTGTCGCTCGATGACCTCGTGATCGCGAGCTTCACCACGGGGCCCGCGGCCACCACGCTGCCGATCCGCATTTATTCCGAGATCCGTCTCGGCGTGAAGCCGGAGATCAATGCGGTGTGCAGCATCTTTATTGCGGTCGTCGGCGCGGTTGTGCTGAGCGCCTCGCTGTTCGCCAAGCTGGCGGGGGCGCGGGGCGTCCCGGCGCGACCGTAATTTCAATCCCGGCTCTCGCCCGGCGGCCGGAATAAATAGAACAAGAACCACACCGGCACGATGATGAGCGACCCGAGGATCAGGTTGGGCAGCGCCCAGGCCAGCCCTTCGCGCGCCAAGTCGGCGAGCCGCGCCGGCGATAGTCCGGCGGCCTGCATCAATTGATCGGTGGTAAGCCCGAAATGGGCCAAGATCGTTCCGACAATCAGCGACGCGACCAGCACCTTGACCATAGTGCGTGTGAGGCGGCTGAACATCGGGGCGTTGCCGTGGGATGATCCGCTGATTCGTGCGCCGCGAATCATAGAGCATGGATAAGAAAAATGCCCGCCCGGGCTGGTTGCGGATCGACGTCTGTGCGGAAATCGCAAGGCCAAACAAAGAGGCAGCGTCGCGGCCCGGAGCCCGCGGCAGCGGGCGAGGTCGTTATTGGGAGGTCGCCGGAGCGGCCACAGAGGCCGGCTTGTATTCGGACGCCGCGGGCGCAGTCGCGGTCGCGGGCTTGGTGGCGACGGGGGCCGGCGCCGTCGCTGGAGCCGCGAACAACTGGTCGATCACCGAGCGCACGGCGTCGCCCGCGGAGTGCCGTTTGACCGCCTCCAGCAGCGGTGCGGCCGCGTTGGAGTGGCGGATCAGGCTCGATGCATCCGGCAGCGGCACGGGATTGTCCCAAGGGCCCTGGACGGTGAAAGGCAATGCAAACTCGTCGGCGGTGTTGGCTGAAACCAGCGTCGCGGTGCCCTGAAGATCGAGATCGCGGCTCGGGATCGACGCCTCGCCGGCAAGCTGTAGTTTCACTGCGGGCCCTTTGAACTCCAGCTTCTCGACGGAGATCATGCCCTGGTCGATTTTGACGCCGAGCGCCAGCCGATCGAACGGGGTTCGCCCGGTACGGAAGTCGCCGTTGCCCGACAACGGCCGTTTCTCAAGCCGCTGCAGCAAGTGCTCAACGTCGATACCGACCAGCGCGCCGTCGTGCGCGGTCAGGCTCGCCGAGCCGTTGAGCGTGTGCGTTACCGCCCAGACGGAACCGCCCGAGCCGTCAACGTCGAGCGCCAGCGTGCCATGGCCCTCGAGCTTATGCAGACCGAATATTTGGCTCAGACAATTGCCGAGATCGACCTCGTCGAACCGCACATGCGAGCTGACCTGGATGCCGTCTTTGTCGCTGCCAATCCCGAAGCTGCCCGTGGCGGAGCCGCCAAAGGCCTGCGAGTCGGCGATGGTCACCTTGAGCTTGCCGCCGCTCATGTTGGCGGCCGCCACGGTCCGGCCCAGCTGCGCGTTTGCAATCTTGATGCTCGCCGCCGACAGCCGCAGATCGAGATTGAAGTCGGCAAGTCCGTCGAGCGCGATCGGCAACCGGTCCCAGGTGCGCTCATTGGTGGCCATCAAACGGGCCCCCTGCAGGTAGGGGGTAAGGTCGAGGGAGTCGGCGGCGAGCGTGCCCTGCACCGCCTGATGACCGTCGGTCGCGAGCGTGAGCACGCCCTCGGCGCGGTTGCCGTCAAGTTCGACGTTGACGTTGGTCAGCGACACCGTGCCATTGCCGACGTCACTGTCGGCCCGCAGTGCGAAGCGCTTGAAGCCGCCGAACGGCACCCTGCGCTTGCCGGTCCAGCGCAGGGCATCGCGCAGCGATGGCGATTCCACGTCGAGCGTGCCGGCCATTTTGAGCGTGGGCTCATTGCTGGTCGTGCCATCGAACGCGAAGTTGAGCGGCTGTGAGGTCAGGCGCAACTTGACGCCGGAATTCTGGCCGGTCAGCGCCGCCAGGAAATCGCTCAGCGTGAGGCTGGCCTCCACCGGCTGGTCGCGCCAGACGAAGCTGCCGGTCGCCGCGAAGCTGCGCGAGATCGACGGCCATGCGACCTCAAAGTCGACGTTGTCGATTTGCTCGGGCGCGTCCCGTCCGGCGTCGCGCACCACGATGGTGCCGTCGTGGATGCCGATCTCGGAGAATGAGCCGGTGCGATTGGGATTGGGCTCCAGCGCGTGAGCAAGCGCGGCCGTCAACCCGGACCAGTTCGATTGGCCGTCCGCCGCAAAGGCGATCGTGATGGTCGGCCGCACCAGCGTGATGTCGGAGATTTCGATGCGGCCGGCGAGCAGCGGGAAGTAGCTCAGCCGCGCAATCATTTCATCGGCGGCGAGCGCGGGCTGGGTGCCACTATCGGCGAACTGGACGTTGCGGAAGCTGACCGAAGCGTGCGGAAACAGCGACACCGAGATGTCGCCGCGCAGGGCCGGATCAAGCCCAGTGACGTCGTGGATTTCTTTTTTGACTGCGTCGCGGATCGACGTCGCCGGTATCAGAAAGGACAGTCCGATCAGCGTGGCAAACGCCGCGGCGGCTACGCCGGCAACGGCAATCGCGAGGCGTTTTAAGCCGGTAGCCGCGGTCACAGCACGCGTTTCCGATGTTGCGGGGCCAATCGATGATAGCGGGTGGCTGGCAAGCCCTAAAGATGCGTGGCCTCTGTGTCGGATTCGTGGCCGTGCGGCAGGGTTTCGCGGCGCCCGCCGGACGGGCGCCGGTCAGCGGAGGGCCGCATGACCGGAACGGAAGCCTATCTCGATCAGGCTTCCGGTACTGGGCGCGCTCTTGATGCTGAAATCGGCGTGGTTCGCCTCGGCGAGGGCCTTGGTCAGCGCCAAGCCAAGGCTGCTGCCGTTCGCGCCCCAGCCTGCCGCCGCGGTGTCGTGGCGCAGCGGCTCGATTGCGGCGGCAATCTCCGTCTCTGGCATGCTGGGGCCGGTGTCGCGCACGCGCAGCATGACCTCGCCGTCATTGCCCGCGGTCGAGACGATCACCTGGCCGCCGGGGCCGGTATGCCTGATCGCGTGGCCGAGAAGACTGAGAACGATCTGTCGCACCGACCGCTCATCGGCCACGACGTGCGAAAGTCCGGGCGTCAGCGCGTTGCGAATGATGATACGGGCGCGGTTGGCCTGCGGCTGCATGATCCCGACGCACTGCTGGGTGAGTTCGTTCAGATCAAGCTCGACAAGGTTCAGCTCGAGTTGACCGGTTTCGATCTTGGACAGGTCGACAAGATCGTTGAGCAGCGAGACGAGGTGCATTCCCGCCGCGTGCATGTCCTTGAGATATTCGCGGTAGCGTTCGTTGCCGATGGAGCCGAAGTGCTCGGCCAGGATCACCTCGGCGAAGCCGATCATGGAATTGAGCGGCGTGCGGATTTCGTGGTTCACCTTGCCGAGGAAGTCGGTTTTGGCGGCCGCGGTCTTGTCCGCCTCGCGCCGCGTGGTGCGATCGAGCGCAGCTCTGATATCGCGGTTCTCGCCGAGTGCGGTTTCGAGTGCGCTCTGCACCACCCGCAGCCGCTCGGCCGAGTGGCCGCTGGTCAAGATCAGGGCAAGCGCGGTATCGCCGCTCCACGGCACGCTGAACAGCCGGCCCTCGACCGGATGTTGCTCGCCGCGTCCTGTCATAATCGATAGCGTCTGCGTCTCACCGCTGTCGCGCAGCGCGGCCGGGCCTGGCTCGGCGAACAGCGCATGAATTCCGCCGGCCGCGGCCAGCATCTCAACGCTGTCATAGCCGCTCAGTTCGAGAAAGTGGCGGTTGGCGAACAACAGCGCGTCGTTGCGATAAACCAGAACGCCGGCCGGGACCCGGTCGAGCAACGCCTGGCCGGTATCGGGCGGCAATTCTGGGCGCACCGGTTCGGCGGCGACGACATTGATGGGACTGGGCGCCTCGGCAGGCGCGACCGCCGTCTCTCCGGCGGCCGCCGACTCCGCGCCCGGACCGCGTAGCCGCGCGGTCAGTTCCTGCGCGATCTCGCTGAACGCGTTGCGCTCGACCGGGCTGAGGCTTGGGGCCTTCGGTTCCGGTGCCGGCGTGGATCGAAACGGCACTACATTGGCGGCAGCGGGAACAATGCCAAGCCTGGGTGGCTCCGGGTATCGCCGCTTGTCGGCATCCGTCTCGGGGTGCTCGGCGGTTTCCGCGCTGGCCGAGATTGGGGCCGGCGTCGCGGTGCGGGCTTCCGTTGGTGGCTCCGCCTCGCCATGTGGGGCGGAGGGTCCTTCAAGGGCGCCTGTGAAACCAAGTGGCCGGGTTTGCCGTTGGCGCGCCAGCTGATTGATGCGATCGATATCGCGGCAAACGCCGAAGCCGCGATAGCCGCGAAACGTGCGGTCGCGATCGAACACTGGCAGCCCAGACAGCTCGACCGGCAGCCGTTCCTCGGTGTCGTCGACCGGCCACTCGACAGGGATTCCGCTCCAGGTCTCGTGAGTCGTGATCGCGTGCGCGACCCGGTTCTCGGGATCAAGTTTGAGCTCAGCGGCGATCTCGGTCCACAGCCGGCCGCAGGCTGAGATCGCGCGCGGTCCGACAATTTCGGCGAATTCGTCCGAGCCGATGGCGAACCGGTTGTCGGCATCCATGTGCCAGACGAAGCGGAGCGGATGACGGCGGTCGGCGGTGGGTATTTCATCCGAGGCGGGCTGTTCGGGTGGCAGCGTTTCGGCAGCGGCCGCGAGGGACGCGTTGTCGGCTGGCGGCGGCGGACTTGTAGACTGCGATAGCTCCTCCGCCACGGCGGCGGGTGCCGAGAGCGCCGGTGCTGCGTGCTCTGTATCTAATTGAGGCGGCGTCACTGCCGTCGCGGCTTCATCCGTTTCGGCTGGGAGATGCGTGAGGACCGCGTCGCCCGGCAGCGTCAACGCCAGCACGCGTGAATCGTCACGGCCAAGCCGGACTGCGGCGAACTCCGCGGTAGCGTCTCCGTTGCCCGCACGACCGCTGGCGCGTCCAGATCGGGTTGCGTCCGCCGCAAGGTCATCGACGCCAAGCGCTGACAGGGTCGTTGCTCCGCCGAGCCGCGGCAATGCCGTATCAGTGGCATACAACAGCTTGCCGTCGGCGGCGAAGATCGCGATCGGGTCCTTGGCGCCGACAAACAGACGCCGCACGCGCTCGCCAAGCGGCAAACTGGGCCCGGCCGGTTCGCATGCGGCAATCATCACCGCCGCCGTGCCATCCGGGAGCGTCATGCACGCGCAGGAGCAGACGACAGGACGGCCCAAACCGGCGCCGACACCGCGCAGCCGTTCAAGGCGTTCCTGGCCGGCGGGTGGCAGCGTGGCCGCGAGGCGCACAATCTGACCGGGCAGGGGGTTGTTTGGCGCGAACCGGACATTGCCGTATTTCACCTGGCCGTATTCGGCAGCGCCGGCCACACCAAAAACAGCCGCACCGACGGCATTCGCCCACAGCAGGCGCGATGCGTCGACGCTCCAAAGCCAGACCGGTCGTGCGCTCGTTGCCTCGGCCGCAAGTCGCGGGATTTGTAAAAACGCGAGCTCGGACTCGACACTCGGCATGCGGCGGAACCCGTTCCCTTAAGAAATTCTTAATAATGCGAGCGCCTCGCGGCGTCCATGCTAGGCACCTCTCAGGCCGCCCGGCATGACGCGATAACCTTAACTGGATCGGCGGCGCGTCGCGGCCCGGGCGAGAGCGCTTTTGGCGTTGCACGGCTGTGGCACTTTCGCGCTAGGATCGAGCGGCCGGCCTGACGGAGGACACATCCATGGCGAAAGATCCATTCGAGCAATTTGCGGTGCCGAACGAGCTGCGTTCGTTCGCAGAGCAGAGCGTGACGCAGGCCCGCAAGGCCTTCGAGGGCTTCATTCAAGCGGCCAACCAGGCGGTCGGGCAGATGCACGGCCAGGCCCAGGCAGCGCACACGAGCGCCAGCGAAATCGCCCACAAGTCGATGGAATATGCCGAGCAGAACGTGGCCGCGACCTTCGATTTCGCGCAGAAACTGATGCACGCCAAGGACGCCGCCGAGGTGATGGGGCTGCAGTCCGAATTTCTGGGCCGCCAGATGCAGGCCTTGTCGACGCAGGTTCGCGACCTCGGACAGAGTGCCGCCAAGATAGTCGTCGACGCCGCCAAGCCGACGACGACGACGTAAACGGCGGTGACGTAAACACAGGCCGTTTTGCCGAGCCGTAGCTGGTTCAAAATATTACATTTTTGTGCAATGCAATATTTTTATTGCAATGCACCAAATTCGATGCTATATGGATTGCGAGGAAGGCCCGGGCCTTGAATTGTGCCGCGTTCGGCCGCCGGGTTTTGCAATGAGGGTCTCGCGCGACGGGCGGCGAGGCCAAGTCAAGTTCGCATCGTGAAACAGCCCAAGAGCAAAGCGAAAAATAAGGAACGTGCCATGGCGGAAGCCGCAACAGAAGCCACCACGAAGGCCAGGACCAGCAAGCCGGCCTCCAGCGCATTCGAGATGCCGAAATTCGAGATGCCCAAGTTCGAAATCCCAAAGGTCGAGATGCCGGCCGCTTTCCGCGAGATGGCGGAGCGTGGCGTCGCCCAGGCCAAGGACACCTATGAGAAAATGAAGGCGGCCGCCGAAGAGGCGACCGACGTACTCGAGACCACCTATTCGACCGCCACCAAGGGCGCATCCGACTACGGCTTGAAGATGATTGAGGCGACGCGGACGAACACCAATGCGGCGTTCGACTTCTTCGGCGAACTGATCACGGCCAAGTCGCCGTCTGAAGTGATCGAGCTGTCGAGCGCGCATGCGCGCAAGCAGTTCGAGGCACTGACCCAGCAGAGCAAGGAGCTCGGCGCCCTGGCCCAGAAGGTCGCCACCGAGACCGCCGAGCCGATCAAGAACGGCATGAACAAGGCGTTCACCAAGGTCGCCTGAAGCCGGCTGTTCCGCGCTTCGCGGGACGTCCCACTATGCCGAAAGCCCGGGTTCGCCCGGGCTTTTGCGTGTCTGGGCCCTGGCCTTTGTAGGCTTGCCAAAGTTGGGCGTTGCTCATAGTTTCCGGAGCGCCGATTGGCCGCGCGCCATGCAGCTGTAGCTCAGTTGGTTAGAGCGCCTGACTGTGGATCAGGAGGTCGGTAGTTCGAATTTACCCAGCTGTACCAGCGAAACGTTGTCAGCGCCTCAATACCGGCTAGACTTAGTTTCGGACCGGTCCGCGACGATACCGCAATGCGGGTCCGGTGTTACGGGGCGCATCCCGACAGCGTCACATGGCCGGCATATTCATCAACTACCGCCGCGAAGACGTGCCCGGTGTGGCGGGTCGGTTGTTTGATCATTTGGCGGAAAGATATCCCCGGCGACAGCTCTTCATCGACGTGGATACGATCAAGCCCGGGCTTGATTTCGTCGATCAGATCGACGCTCAGATTGCCCAATGTCACGTGTTGCTTGCCATCATCGGATCCCGCTGGCTGGATGACAGGGATCAAGATGGCAAGCGGCGTCTCGACAGTCCGAACGATTTCGTGCGGCTAGAACTGGAATCAGGGCTGAAACGCAACATTCCGCTGATCCCGATCCTGGTTGACGGTACCAGAATGCCGTCTGAGCAGGACCTGCCGCCTGATCTGAAGGAACTGGCGCGTCGCGAGGCGCTCGAATTGCGCTACACCAGTTTTGATTCCGACGCTGACGCGATTGCTCAGGCGCTTCGCGCGTTGTGCCCGTGCACCGCTCGCAGTGGCCTGTGATTGCCGGAGGCGTCGCCGCGGTCCTTGTGGTCGCTGGCATCGCCGCGGCGTTCTGGCCTCCGGCGACGATCAAGCCATCGTCGGCACCGCCGCCGCGGGTGCGTCCGGGGCTGCCATCTCAAAAGCCCGCTTTGCTGGTAACGAGTCCTGCCGCGCCGCTCCTTCCCAAAGGTATCCCTTCGCCGTCAGCGAACCTGCTCGTTGCGATCGGTGATCCGGTCGCGAAGGTCCAGGCCAGCTACGGCATTAAGGCCGACTTGGCGGACAGCGACCAGCTCTCCGCACCGCTCGACGGCTTGATGTTTTTTTTCAACCCCGGCAACAAAACCGTTCGCGAAATCCGCGCTGACGCTCCGTTCGGCGGCAGCATCGACGGTGTGCACATCGGTGATACCCTCGACCGAATCATTGCCCAATTGGGTCAACCGATGAGATCGCCCTGGAAACTTGCCGGTAATACCGCCTACCTCTTTCGTGTCGGCGGTCACCGGCTGCGCTGTGACATCGATCCCTCGGGAAAGGTTGCCACAATCCTTGTCTTTTCATGACCGACGGGTAAGTGCCGGCCAGCACCGCCGCCCCATCCGGAGGATGACGCGTAGGTAAAGCCCGCTGTACCGGTTTCACCCGCGGAAATTCGGATCCTGCTGCTGGAACGGACCGCACTTGGCGCCGGTGCCGAAGCGCGGGTCGAAGTCGACGGTGCCGCGGCCGACCGGAATGCGGGTCGGCGGCAGGCCACGGGTATATTGATTGACAATCACCGTCTTGCCGTCCGCCGTCATTGAAACCTTGACCGGCTCGAGCGGCTTGCCTTTGTTGATCGATGTCAGATCGAGCGTGTAATAGCCGATCACCGGCTTCTGCAGATCGTGCACCATACCCTTGACGTCCAGGGCGATCGACTCCGGAATGTAGACTTCCATGCTGGCGTCGGGGCCGGTGCAGCTCAACATCCGGATCATGATCGCGTCCTGACCTGGATCTTTGGCGCGCGCGACGCCCGCAAGCGCCGCGACGCTCAAGACGACCAAACCAGCGCGCAGCAAAAAGTCGGTACGCGTCACAGAGCCTCCACGCGTCATGACAGTTCCTCCTGCTTCAATCCTGAAAATGCGCGCGGCTCGTCGTTTATTGCTCCTTGGATTTCTGCAATACCGGCAGCCATGTATCCTGTTGCTGTTTGACGAAGGCCAGAACCTGGTCTGGCGTCATGGCGTGCGAATAGCTGCCCACAGTGGCCAGCCGCTTCTGAAACTCCGGGTCGCTGACCAGCTTGCTCAGATCGGCGCTGACCTTGCTGATAATCGGCTGCGGTGTGCCATTGGGCGCAAGCAGAACCTGCCAGCCGGTTGCCGAAAATCCCGGGATCGTATCGGCGATCGGCTGGACGTCGGGAAATTCCGGCAGGCGCTTCAACGAAGCGACCGCGATCAGTTTGATCTGCTTGCCCTTGACCGCTCCGACGATGCCTGAATAGCCCTCGATGATCATCGACACGCGCCCGCCGGCAACGTCAGAGACGGCGGCGGCCGTGCCGCTGTTGTAGGGAACACGAACAAAACTCACGTTTTCACGCTGCTGCAACAGACGGCCCGTCAGGTCGGTCAGACGGCCGGCACCCGATACCGCGATCGAGATCGCGCCGGGCTTCTTCCTGGCGAGCGCGATCAGTTCGGGCAGTGTACTCAAGCCGAGCGATGGATTGACCGCGACGAACATCGGGTTTTCGGCGGTAAATCCGATCGGGATGAAATCGCGTGGCAGCTGCAGCGGAACGTTGGGCGCCGCCGTCTTTGGCGCTACGAAGGTCGCCAGCGCCGGCATGTAGAGCGTATAGCCGTCGGGGGCGGCTTCGGCCGCGGCGCGCGCTGCGATGCTGCCGAATGCGCCCGGATGCTCGACCACCACCACCTGGCGGCCCCACATCTTGCCGAGCCCATCGGCGATGAAGCGGGCGTCGACGTCCGGCGTGGAACCGGGCGGCGCGTCGGCGATGATCGTGACGGCTTTGTCGGGATAGCCGGCCTGCGCATGGGCGGCGCCGGACGCGGCGCTCATGCCCAGCCAAATCGCCGCCGCGGCGGCAGACCAAATACGTACTGCGTTCATGTCGTCCTCTCGTTCTTCTTCGTTCAGGCTTTGCTCAGGGGGATTTCCACGGCGCTCGCGGCGCTATGCAAAAGTCGAATATTTCTGGTGAGGGGTGCTTTACCTTAACACGAATGGCAAGGGGGGAAGCGATGCTCCCTTAGCTATTCTCCTTTATCACGCTCTCCCGGGCATCCATCATGTCAGCGGATTGCGTGACAAGCAGACCTTTGGCCGCATTGCCGAAAGCCGAGCTGGCATTTGATGTCGGCGGCGAAGCACCGGGCCGCGTCGGCGAAGCGGCCGACGCGCCCGTCATGATTAACCTTTCAATCCACGACCGGCTCGAATCCGTCGAAGCCGAATGGCGCCGTTTCGAGCGCACTGCCGACTGCACGCCATTCCAGACCTTCGACTGGTTGTTGCGGTGGCAACGGCATATCGGGACACGCACCGGCGTGCAACCGGCCATCGCGGTCGGAACGTTTGCCGAGGGCCAGAGCGCCTTCATTTTCCCGCTCGGCATCGACCGCAGCCGCGGCGCGCGGCGGCTGTGCTGGCTTGGCCAGGATTTGAACGACTATAACGCGCCGCTGATCGCCCGCGAGTTCTCGGAGCGAATTCCGGCGGACCGATTCTGCGCAGTCTGGAAAGAGCTGCGGACCCTTATGCAGCGCGAGCGGCTGTTCCGCCACGACTGGATTGAACTCGAAAAAATGCCGCAACTGGTCGGCGGCCAGGTCAATCCGTTTTTCGCGTTGGCGCTTGCGACCAATCCGAGCGGAGCGCATTTCGCGCAGCTTGGCGATGACTGGAAGAAATTCTACGCCGCGAAGCGCTCGTCGGCGACGCGGCGCCGCGATCGTTCCAAGCGCAAGCACATGGCGCAATTCGGCGCGATCGACTTTGCGATCGATACCAGTGCGGCCGATGCGCAACTGACGCTCGAAGCCCTGATGGCGCAAAAGCGCCGACTGTTCGCGCACCGCGGAATCCCCGACATGTTTGAGCGCCCCGGCTGGCGCGAATTCTTTCTCGATCTCGCCGAGCGCGCGGAGCCGCTGCGCGCCTCGCCGCTTGCGCGCGACGGCAAGGTCCAGCTGCATGTCGGCCATACGCAGTTTGGTTCAATCCGGGGCGCCACACACCTTGGCGTAATATTCCGCGACGCCTATTTTCATGTGCTGTCCAGCTACGACGACGGGCCGCTCGCGCACTATGGGCCGGGTGCGCTTCACCTTCGTGAACTGATTGCCAATGTCATCGGGCTCGGGCTGCGCCGCTTCGATTTCACCGTCGGCGATGAGCCCTACAAGCTTGAATGGTCGGACACGCATATCAAGCTCGGCGACTACGCGGCCGCGGCGACGTGGCACGGCGCGGCGGCATGGGGCCGATCGACGGCGCACCGCCGGATCAAGCGCTTAATCAAACAGACGCCCGTGGCGTGGCGCATGGTCACGCGCCTGCGCGCGAAGTTCGGGCCGCTGCTGCAGCGCCCACGAGTCCAGTCGTGAAACTCGCGCTCGTCTCCGACATTCACGCCAACCTGCCGGCCCTGAACGCCGTGCTTGACGATATCGCGGTCGTCGGCGCCGATCGTATCGTTTGCCTCGGCGACATCGTCGGCTACAACACCCAGCCGGCCGAATGTATCGCCGCTATCCGGCGTCACGACGCGCTTTGCGTCGCCGGCAATCACGACCTTGCGGTGTGCGGCCGGATCACGACCAGGAGCTTCAGTCGCGCTGCGGCGCGTGCGGTGGCATGGACGCAGCGTTGCCTCGGGCGGGACGATCTCAGTTATCTCTCCAGCCTGCCGCTTAAAGCTGTGATCGGCGGCCAACTGATTGCCGTGCACGGCGCGCTACACCCGCAGGCCGACTGCGCCACGGTACGGCTCGACAGCGACGAGCGCCGGCTGCAAAGTTTTCAGGCGCTGATGGCCGATCCGTCAGGTCCGCGCATCTGTGCCTTCGGCCATACCCATCACGTCGGCGTTTACCGATATCGCAACGGCCGCGCCGTAACACTCCCGGACACAAAAATCTCACTGCGCGACGATGCGTATTATCTGATCAATCCC
This sequence comes from uncultured Alphaproteobacteria bacterium, assembly GCA_963729965.1. Lineage (GTDB taxonomy): Bacteria > Pseudomonadota > Alphaproteobacteria > Rhizobiales > Xanthobacteraceae > BOG-931. The sequence continues at coordinate 352,897 of CAVSPX010000001.1, read as the reverse complement.
GGAACCGTCGGCCAGCCGCGCGAGCGCGATCGGCGTGCAAGCTACATGATAGTGGACCTGAGGGAGCGGACGGTGAGCGTGCAGCGGGTCCGCTACGACCTCTCCGCCTCTCTCGCCGCCACCCGGAGGGCGGGTCTGGCGCCGGCGCTGTCGTTTGTCCCAGCTCCAGTCCGGCTCTCTGTTGCAACGGGCCTGCGCGCTTTGCGGCTTGATGGCCCGGTCCGGCAATTCGTGGGCCTTCTCGGGCTCTGATTGCTCCGCACGATGGAGGTCTAGCGCTCGATCCGATCGAGATTCTCGGTCATCCGCGCGATGACGCGGCGGAACGCGGCGAGGTCGCGGGCGGCGATGCCTTCCTCGGCCGCGTCGGTGATGCCGCGTGCTACGCCGAGCAGTTCGTTGCGCAGCCGCTTCGCCTTGGCGGTAAGCAGCACGCGCACTTTGCGGCGGTCGTCGTCGCTGCGCTCGCGCTGGATCAATCCCGCCTTCTCCATGCTGCGCAACGCGATCACCGTGGTCGGCTCCATCATACCGACGCGCGCCGAAAGTTCGCGCTGCGACAACCCATCATCGATCCACAATACGCGCAGGAAATACCACTGCCCGCGGGTGACGCCGTAAGGCGCGATGCGGCGTTCCAGAAGCCATTGAAATGCGCGATGCGCGTCGCGCACCAGATAGCCGGAGGACAGCCGCGGCGGAAACTCGGCGGCGAGCAGCGCTGCTTTGGCTTTTGGCGATAGCCGCGATGGCATCGGCGTTGACAGCCCCCGCAATCCCGGGCAGATGATTACTTAGAAATCTATGCAATGGGAAGGCGAACAATGCAACAGCCGGTGCGCAAGGAACAAACAACGGCGGCGACGCCGAGCCAGGCGTTCGATCTGCGCAGCACATTGCAGTGGCTGCGCGCCAATGGCGAACTGATCGAAACCGATAGGGAAGTCGATCCCGACCTGCAGGTCACCGGACTGCAGAAGCACATGGACGGCGGCTGTCCGGTGCTGTTCAACAGCGTCAAGGGCAAGCCGAACCATCGCGTCATCACCAATCTGTTCGGCGACATGGCGATCATCAACAAGATGTTCGGCTGGAAGGACGACGCCGAGCGGGTGAGAAAACTCGCGCACGCGCTGTCGCACCCGATCAAGCCTGTGGAGATCGCGCAGAGCGAGGCGCCGTGCCAGGAATTCGTCATCGAGAAGCCCGATGACGTCAACAAATGGCTGGTGCCGATCCGTCACACCACCTATGAGCCGGAGCTCACCGTCGGCTCCGGCATCCGCTGCGTCACCGGCCCGCAGTTCGAAGGCGGCTCCGACCTCGGCTACAACCGCATGAATTTCCGCTGGGGCAATGTCGGCACGTTCCAGATTTCGCCCGGCTCGCACATGTGGCAGGTGGTCAACAAATACTACAAGGAAGACCAGCCGGTGCCGATCACCATGTGCTTCGGCGTGCCACCGGCCTGCACGCTCCTCGCCGGCGCCGGCTTCGACTACGCGGTGCTGCCGATGGGCTGCGACGAGATCGGCATCGCCTCGGCGGTGCAGGGCGCGCCGATCCGCCTGGTCAAGGCGCGCACCGTCGACGCCATGGCGCTCGCCGACTGCGAACTGGTGCTCGAAGGCTACGTCAATCCGCGCGACCGCCGCTTCGAGACCAAGGAGGCCGAAGATGCCGGCGTGCAGGGCCGTTACCACTTTCATCCGGAGTGGGCTGGCTACATGGGCAAGTCCTACAAGGCGCCGACCTTCCACGTCACCGCCATCACCATGCGCAAGCCGGAGACCAAACCGATCATCTTCGCGCTCGGCGTGCACATGCTCGACGACCACAACATCGACACCACCGTGCGCGAGGCCGCGATCTACGAGCTGTGCAACCGGCTGCAGCCCGGCATCGTGCAGAACGTAGTGATCCCGTACTGCATGACCGACTGGGGCGGCTGCGTCATCCAGGTGAAGAAGCGTCATCAGATCGACGAAGGCTGGCAGCGCAATTTCCTGGGCGCGGCGCTGTCGTGCTCGCAGGGCATGCGGCTCGCCATCGCGGTGTCGGAGGATGTCGACCCGTATTCGATGGACGACGTGATGTGGTGCCTGACCACGCGGGTCAACCCGCAGACCGACATTCTCAATCCGATCCCCGGCGGCCGCGGCCAGACCTTCATGCCGGCCGAGCGCATGACCGCGGGCGGCCAGCAATGGACGGCGTCGAACACGCGCTTCGAAGGCGGCATGGGCATCGATGCCACGGTGCCGTTCGGGTACGAGAGCGACTTCCTGCGGCCGGTCTATCCGGTCGACAAGGTCAAGCCCGAGGACTGGTTCTCCAAAGAGGACATCGCCAACGCCAAGAAGCGGATGCACGGCTGGGTGCACTCGCTGGCGAAGTCGGGGCGGTGAATTCCTCTTCCTCTCGTTGCGTGAGGTGGTAGCGACGCCGGCGGTGTCTTCGCTGGGCGCGAAGTTTACGTTTACGAATGCCAAATTGCGCGCCGGCTGGCGGCGCGCCGCGTCTGCTTCGTGCACGTGGACATTTTTGCTTTCATTCTCGCGGTGTTTGTCCTGGCCGGCTTTGTCAAAGGCGTGATCGGTCTTGGGCTGCCCGCGGCGACCGGCGTCTTTGCGACTCCAGCAGTGCCATATCTCCAGGGGATCGGCCTGGAAAAAGACGATCTCGTGCAGGCGCTAGGGCTGTCATTCACCGTATCGACGCTGGCGCTGGCGGTGAACGTCGTGCGCGCCGGCGCAGTCGGTGGTTCGATGGCTGCGATAACGCTCGCTGCGCTGGCGGCTGCGATCGGCGGCATGTGGATCGGTCAGGCATTGCGCTCGCGCCTGCCGCCGCTGATTTTCCGCCACTGCTTTTTCGGTGGATTGCTGCTACTGGGTCTCTATCTGATCGACGGAATTTTGCGCTGAGCGTAAGGCACCTTGAAGGTGCGCGGCGCGATAGCGCATAGTTGCCATCAGAATTGTTTCGCCCGGGAGCTGCTCATGCAGTTTGACGTCGTGACCATCGGCGGGGGTTTCTCTGGGCTGATCCCCGCCTGCCGTGCCGCCGAAACGGGATTGTCGGCAGCGGTCCTCGAAGCGCGAAGCGAAGAGCGCTATCCGTGCAGTTCGCGCTATTCCACCGGCGTCGCCAACGTCATGGGTTTGCCGATCATGGCCGAGCCGAATCGGATGTTCCGCGCCATCATGGACGGCAGCGGCGCCAACGCGCATGCCGCTGTCGCTCGAGCCATTGCGGATAACGGCAAACGCGCCATCGAATGGCTATCGCAGCAGGGCGCGACGTTCGTGCAGCGTGCGCTGCAGCACGATCAGCCGGGTCAGCAGGTGTTGGCGCCGCCGCGGCGTCCGATTGCGGGATTGGACTGGGAGGACCGCGGCCCCGACTTGTTCATGCAGCGGCTTGAGAAAAATCTGACAGAACGCGGCGGCGTCGTGATGCGTGGCACCAGAGCTGAGGCACTCGTGGTCAAGGGCGGCGCCTGTGTTGGCGTCGATGTCGTGCGCGATGGCGCGCGCGAGCGTATCTCCGCGAAGGCCGTGGTCATCGCCGATGGCGGCTTCGCTGCCAATCGCGAGATGATTGCCAAATATATCTCGCCGCGTGCCGATCGCGTTCTGTGCCGGGTCGGACCCGACGCCAACGGTGACGGCATCCGCATGGCGGAAACGGCGGGTGCAGCGGTTGGCGGCTTCGGCGCGTTCTACGGCCACATCCATCATCGCGACGCCATGACCAACGCGCGGCTGTGGCCCTATCCGCATCTCGATGCCGCTGCCGAATGCGGCATTCTGGTTGATCCTGACGGCCGGCGCTTCACCGACGAAGGCCTTGGCGGGGTGTGCATGGCGAATGCCGTCGCGCAACTGCCCGATCCTTTGAGCGCGGTCCTCATTGTCGACGACGCGATCTGGCGTGCCGAGCCGGGCATCACGACGACGGTGCCGGCCAATCCGAGCATGGCCGACGCGGGCGGCGCGCCGATCAGCGCGCCAGATCTCGCAACACTCGCGGCGCGTACGGGCCTGCCGCCGGAGACGCTCGCGCAGACCATCGTCGACTATAATCAGGCGGTGGCACGCAAACAGTTCGTGCATCTTGCGGTGCCGCGGAGTGTACGCAAGCACACCCCGATGCCGATCAGCACGGCTCCGTTCCACGCCGTTCCACTATGTACGGGAGTCACCGGCACCATGGGTGGCGTCGTCATCAACGAACATGCACAGGCGCTCAAGCCCGATGGCAGTGTCTTTCCCGGTCTCTATGCGGCCGGCACTCCGGTCGCCGGGCTCGAGGGCGGCCCCCGCGCCGGCTATGTCGGGGGCATTTCCAAGTCGTTCATCCTCGGATTGCTGGCGGGTGAGCACATCGCCATGGCTGACCAGTTGGCAGGTTAGAGGCCGCCGCAATGCAAGCCGGACGTGAGCGTTCCTTCGGATTCATCAGATCGCTTTTCGCTGTGGCGGCGATGCTGCTTGCCCTTGTCTCGGCGCGTGGCGTGGCAGTTGCGCAATCCTATCCGGTGCACCCGATCAAACTGATCGTGCCATTTGCGGCCGGCGGACCAACCGACGTCACCGGGCGCATCCTGGCGGACGCGATGTCGCGCCGGCTGGGGCAGCCGGTCGTGCTCGAGAATTTCGGCGGCGCTGGCGGCAATGTCGGCGCCGAACGCGCCGCGCACGCGCCGCCGGACGGTTACACTCTGCTGTTCACCAACATCTCGATGGCGATCAGTCCCGCGCTTTATCCACATCTGGCCTACGATCCGCTGCGCGATTTCGTCAGCCTCGGCATCGCGGTATTTTCGCCGACCATGCTGGTGGCGCGGCCGTCCTTCGCCAACGTGCCGTTCAAGGATTTCATCGCCTACCTCAAAAACAACGGCCCGAAGGTCAATGCCGCCAACACCGGACCGGGCGGTCCGTCGTTTCTCTGCGAGTCGCTCTTGATGCGACAGCTCAAGACGCGCTTCAACATGATCCCCTATCAGGGCACCGGGCCCGCCATGATCGATGTCGCGGCGGGACGCGCGGATATCGTCTGCGATGCTGTGATCACGGCGTCGGTGCAAGCCAAGGCCGGCAGGGTCAAGGCTTACGGCATCGTCGGCGACACCCGCGCAACGCTTCTGCCCGACCTGCCGACATTGGCCGAGCAGGGCCTGCCCAACGTCGCCATGCGGGTCTGGAGCGCCTTGTATACGCCGAAAGGTACGCCGGAGCCGATCGTCGAGCGCCTCAACACAGCGCTGCGCGGCGCGCTGAACGATCCGGATTTTCAGCGCCGCGCTGTGGCAGTCGGCCAGGAGACCGTACCGCCCGCACTCGCCACCCCGACGGGCGCGCGAGAATTTCTGCGGGCTGAAATCGCCAAGTGGACGCCGCTACTGAAGACACAATCGACGCCGAAATGACGGTTACCTGACGATCATTCGCGGCCAAAGACGCGCCCCGGCGCGAGCCTGCCAGCAGCGGCCGCCAGAGCCGATCACCTGTGATGCTGTCTCAGATAGTCGTGCAGCGACTCCGAACCGGTCTTTTTCAGCAGCGTCTTGAGCATCATGTCCTTGCGGTGGCCTTTGGCGAAGCCGGGGCCATATTCCTTGCGCAGCGCCGCTACCCGCGTATTGCCGTGCTTCTTTTCAATCCTGCCGCTCTTGTCGCGATGACGGCCGTCAAGGCCGCTCCGTGCCTTAGCCATAACATCCTCCCCGTGCAGATTGACCGACGCATTTTCAGCACCAGTACGTTGTACCAGCAAATATTGAATTGCAAGCTGTCGGCAGGCGCTAGTGGAGCGGATTTGACATTCGCTCCCCACCCAGCCGCTCCCGCCGGGAGCGAATGTCAAATCCAAAATCTCCACTAGCACTTATATTTGCTAGTGGTCCTTTGATTCTAACATTCGCATGAGAGCCTGCCGAACCCGGATGCGAATGTTAGAATCGGACCACTAGTTGGTTTGCAAACGATGATTTCTGACTGGCGCCACGAACGCGGCGCCGACATCGAGAAATTTGCTGCAGTGCAGAGCGCGCTCTCTCACCCCTGTCTGCACGCGCGCCCAATATTTGGGCGAGCGGCGGAACTTTTTGTCATCGCAGTCCTTGAATAGGGACGACGCTGCCTGGCGTCGCGAGACGATTTAGGAGTTCTTATGGATACTGCCATCCGTTCCGAGAATGCGATTTTGACCGATGCGCTTTCGGCTGTTTCATGGGCCAGCATTGCGGCTGGCGCGGTGACCGCGTCGGCGGTGGCGTTGCCGCTCTGGGCATTGGGCGCCGGTCTCGGATTGTCCTCGATCTCGCCATGGAGCGACACCGGACTATCGGCCGCTACGTTCAAGGTGGCCGCCGGCATTTATCTGGTCATCGTTGCAGTGATGTCATCCGCCGTCGGCGGCTATCTGGCGGCGCGGTTGCGGACAAAATGGATCGGCGTCCACAGCAATGAAGCGTTTTTTCGCGACACGGCGCATGGCTTCATCGCCTGGGCGTTCTCAGTTTTAATCAGCGCCACTCTGCTCGGCGCCGCAACCACCCATCTGCTCGGCGGCGCGGCCTCGATGGTCGGCGCGGCGGCGGGGCAAACGGCCACCAACCCCGCGCAGGTTTATGTCGACCGGCTGTTCCGGCGTGAGGCGCCTGCGAATGCAGCGCCGGCCGGTGGTGCGGCCACGCCCGCTCCTGCTGCGGGCGGAAATACGAATGCGGCTGCGCGTGCGGAGGTGCTGCGGCTGTGGACCTTGAGTTATGCCACAGGGGGCGGCTTGTCTAATCCCGACAAAACCTACGTTGCGCAATTGGTCGCCGCCCAGACGGGCCTGAGCCAGCCGGATGCGCAAAAGCGTGTCGACGATGTCATCGCGCAGGCCAAGGCTGCGGCCGATCAGGCACGCCGCGGCGCCGCCAAGCTCGCCTTCTGGATGACGGCCGCCCTGCTGTTTGGCGCGTTTGCCGCGAGCCTGGCTGCGGTCGAAGGCGGTCAATTGCGGGACGGCGCCTGGAACGAGCGGCGCCTCGTGCCGCGTCCCTGGTAAGTGACAATCCTGGAGGTAAGACCAATGCCGATTCTGTTGTGGCTGTTAGGTATTCCGATCCCGATCATCATCCTGCTCGTCCTGTTCTCGCATTAGGACGCAGCCTTCGAACTGAAACGAAATTTTTTGGAGAATTGGAGGCGATTATGGGAATGGGAAGAGGTCTGCTGTTATGGCTGCTTGGCGTGCCGTTGCCGATCGTCATCCTGCTGGCGCTGTTCTGGCGCTAATAGACAAATTTCCGGTATGATTTCTATGCTGCGCCCGCCGAAACTGAGCTGTTAGGATGATTTTGAGGCAACCGCCGAAAGATCTTCACGCCATTTGTTCTGCAGCGCCTTGCGATCGAGCTTGCCGCGCTCGGTCTTCGGCAGCGAGGCGCTGAGCAAAATCCGCTTAGGCGCCTTGAAAGCCGGCAGCGTTGTGCAATACTGGAGCAGCGAAGCTGCGTCAGCGCTCGCGCCGGGGCGCGTCACCACGTAACTTACGACCTCCTCGCCGTAGATTGCATCGGGCACGCCCACGGTGGCGGCTTCGATGACGTCGGCGTGCTGCATCAAAAAGGAGTCGATTTCGAGGGGCGAGATTTTCGCGCCGCCGCGGATAATCAGCTCCTTCTCGCGGCCCGACAGCGTCAGAAAGCCGTCGGCATCGAGCGAGCCGAGATCGCCGGTGCGAAAGCGATTGCGGCCGTGGACTTTGATGCCGCCGTCGTCGCCGAGATAGCGGTAGGCGTGCTCGCCAAGCCCGCCGAGTTCGACATAACCGATCTCGCCCGGCGGCAGGCGCTGTCCGTCGGCATCGACGATGGCGAGATCGTGATAACGGAACGGCTTGCCGACCTTGCCGAGCCGCCGCTGTTCGCCCGGAATGGCCGCGATCCAGCTCACTTCGCTGGCGCCGCAACCCTGTGCCACCGGAATGCCGAATTGCTGCTCGAACCGCTTCCAGTCTTCGAGCAGCAGCGGCGCCGAGCTTGACGTGATGAAGCGCAGCTTCGGCACGTCGTCGTGGCGTGCGGTCTGCTCGCTGTTGAGCAGGATATTGATCGTTGTCGGATTGCCGGTCGAGATGGTGACGTCGTGCTGGCGCAGATGCTGGAAAAACCGGCTGGCCGAAAATTTCTCCGCAAGCACCAAAGTGGCGCCGCGGTTGAGGACGGCAAGTCCGCCTAACGTCTGCGCCGAATTCCAGCTGAACGGGCGGAAGTCGTAAAGCCGATCGTTGGCCGTGATGCCGAAGCCCTCAGCCAGCGGATCGATGTTGAGAAGAAATTCGCGATAATCGAGGATGACGCCTTTCGGCGTGGCGCTGGTTCCCGATGTGAAGAGAATCACGGCGTCATCGTCCGGGCCCGCGGGATTAAGCGGTTCGCCGGGCGCGCAGCGCGCCAATTCGTCGAACAACGTTCCGGGATCGGGCCGATCCCAGCGGCTGAGCCGCATGTTCGGCACGCCGGCATCCTCGACGAGATCGTCAAGCGCAAGACCATCCTGGTAGAGGATGAGGCGCGGCTTGAGCCGCTCGAAGATATTGCCAAGCTGGTTGCGATTCATCTCGACGTGAACGGTGCAGATGGTGGCGCCGGCCGCCATCACGCCCAGATAGCAGACGAGATGTTCGATCGAATTATTGGCGAGCAGCGCGATGCGGTCGTTCGGCCCGAGGTCGCGCTCCGCCAGGAACGTTGCGAACTGCGCAACGTTATGGCGTAGCTGGCTGTAAGATACGCGCCGCCCGTCATCGGCTGAGATGATGTAGGGCTTGTCGGGCGTGCTTTCTGCGGCGCGCGCGATCCAGCTATGCAACAGGTTTGAGCCGGCGTCTGTCTGCATGATAGGATGCTCCGGCTAATTCCTTAGCAATATAAGCAATTCGGCTGCAACCCAAAATGCAGGCCCCATGGAGCGGAGCGATGCGCAGAGCAGCGGTAGTGGCGATCACGTTCTGTGGCCTGCTTATTCTGGCGAGTGCCGTGCCGATACGCGCTGCCGGCGCCGCAGGGTATTGCCCGAATGCGGCGCATGCCCGGCCCGAGAAGGTCCCTGCCGACCTCGTGCCGGCTTTGGCCGTGGCGTTCGGCGCCGACAAGGATGCGGTGCGCAATGCAGGCTTCGTGCGTTGCGTCGGCAGCAAGCTGATGGGGTGTTATGTCGGCGCCAATCTCAACTGCGACAAGGCCGACTTGCGCCGGTCGTCGTTTGGGGCATCGGCGTGGTGCCGCAGCCATCCGGGCACGGCCGATATTCCGATGGTCGCCACCGGACACGACACGGTCTACGCCTGGTCGTGCAAGGGTAGCCACGCGATCCCGGGAAAGATGATCATGAAAGTCGACCGGCAGGGCTACGTCGCCGATAACTGGAAAGAGATTCATTAGCATGGCTGAGCAGACAATGATCCCCGATCCAATGGGGGCGGGTTCCAATACGGCGCCGTTTCTGTCCTATCACGATCTGCGCCAGTGGCTCGACGAAGCGCAGAAGCTCGGTGAGGTGAAGGAGGTCGGCGGACTCTCCTACGAACGCGATATCGGCATGGTCGCCGAAATGTCGGCGCACGCCGACGACGCGCCGTGTTTCGTGTTCAACAACGTGCCCGGCACGTTGCCGGGCAGCCGGCTCTTAGTCAATTTTTTCGCCGGCAAGCGCAAGAACATGACGCTCGGTTTTTCGAGCGAGCTGTCCAAGCTGGAATTGAGCGAAGGCTTTCGCGTCAACCACGCCGGCATGGTCAAGCGCATTCCGCCCAAATTCGTCGATACCGGTCCGGTGATGGCGAACGTCATGGAGGGGGACGCCATCGACGTCACCAAATTTCCGGCGCCGCAATGGCATCCGCAGGATGGCGGTCGTTATATCGGCACCGGCTGCTACAACATCATGCGTGACCCGGACGACGGTTGGATCAACTGCGGCACCTACCGGGTGATGATCCACGATCAAAAGACGCTCGGCTTCTACATTTCGCCCGGCAAGCATGGCCGGGTGATGCGTGACAAATACGCCGCGCGCGGCGAACGGATGCCGGTCGCGATCGTTTGCGGCGGCGATCCGATGAGCTTTCTGATGGGATCGAGCGAAGTGCCGCCGGGCGTGTGCGAGCTCGACATCGTCGGCGGCATGCGCGGGCAGCCGGTCGAGGTCATCAAGGGGCCGGTCACGGGCCTGCCTATTCCAGCCAATGCCGAGATCGTCATCGAAGGTTTCGTCGAGCCCGGCAACGTGCGCGGGGAGGGGCCGTTCGGCGAATGGACCGGCTATTACGCCTCCGACGAGCGGCCCGAGCCGGTGATCGACGTCAAGGCGGTCTATTATCGCAACGAACCGATCCTGCTCGGCTGCGTGCCGCAGCGCCCGCCCGATGAAATCTGCCGCTGGCGCGCCATCGTCCGTTCGGCGCTGCTGCGCGAGAATGTCGAAAAGGCAGGCGTGCCCGGCGTCACCGCGGCCTGGGCGCACGAGGTCGGCAACGCGCGGCTGTTTCTCGCCGTCGCGGTCAAACAACGCTATCCTGGGCACGCCAAGCAGGCCGGCCATATCGCCGCGCAGTGTCATGTCGGCGCCTATTGTGGGCGCTACGTCATCGTGGTCGACGACGACATCGATGTGTCGAACCTCGACGAAGTGATCTGGGCGCTGATCACGCGCTCCGATCCGGCCACCTCGATCGACATCATCCGGGACGCCTGGTCGACGCCGCTCGATCCGCGCATCGAGCCGGAACGCAAGGCGATCGGCGACTACACCAACAGCCGCGCCGTGATCGACGCCTGCCGGCCCTATCATTGGCGCGACAAATTCCCGAAGGTGAATATGCCGAGCGCCGACGAGCGGCGCGAGGCGTTGGAGAAATTCGGCCACCTGCTCAAAGCCTGAGCCGCAGCTGGCGGCCGAACATTGCGCGAGGCGGAGCCCCGGTATGCCCGATCTGACCGCCGAATCGCAGGGGGGCGCCGCGACGACGATACGCGGGACCTCGGTCTCGGCCTGCACGGAATCGAACTCGGCGCGTCCACATTGCGCAATGTTTCAGCGATCGATTTTACATTTCAGTGGCACGACACCGGCGGCTGGATCGGTCGCGATTTTCACGTCGCCGTCGCAGGCGACAGCCAATCGAGGTTTCAGCCATGAACGAAGATTTGCAATGGCCAGAACTGCCGTACGCGGCGTGGAGCGATACCTGCCAGACGCTGCAATTGTGGACGCAGGTCGCCGGCAAGGTCGTCATGGCACTGACACCGCTGATCAATCACTGGTGGAATGTCACGTTCCACGTCACCGCGCGCGGCTTGATCAAGCGGGCGATTCCCTATCGCGGCGGCGTCTTCGATATCGTGTTCGACTTCATCGATCATCGCCTCGACATCGTGACTGCATCCGGCGAGCGCGAGACCCTGTCGCTTGCGCCGATGACGGTGGCGGACTTCTACGGCGCATTCATGGAACGGCTGCGGCGGCTTGGCGTCGATGTCGATATCACGACCTTGCCTTGCGAAATTGAAGGCTGTGTCGCCTTCGAACGCGATCATCAGCATGCGCAGTACGATCCCGCCTCCGTGCGCAAATTCCACCAGGCGCTTGTTCAGGCCGACCGGGTTATGAACCAATTCCGCAGCCGCTTTCTCGGCAAAGCCAGCCCGGTTCATTTCTTCTGGGGTAGTTTCGATCTCGCGGTCACGCGATTCTCCGGCCGCACCGCGCCGCCGCCGAAAGGCAAAACGCCGGGCGTCGCCGACTGGGTGATGGCTGAAGCCTATTCGCACGAATGTTCGAGCTGCGGATGGTGGCCTGGCAATGGCGGGCTCGGTCACGCGTCGTTCTACGTCTACGCTTATCCGGAACCGATGGGCTACGGCGACACGCGCCTGAAAACCGCCGAGGCCTCCTACAACAAGGAGGCTGGACAGTTCTGGCTGCCCTACGACGCGGTGCGCCAAGCGCGCGATCCGGACGCGCTGCTGCTCGGATTTCTGCAGGAGACCTACGCGGCGGCGGCCGATCTGGCGAAATGGGATCGCACCGCGCTGGAACGAAGCGCCTGAGACGGCGCTTGTCCCAAGCCGGCATGGGATGACCTGCCGCATGGCCCCTCCCAGCTTCTAACGGTAAGAAGCAACCTAATGGCCCGCTTGGCTTGCCAAATCGGGGCCGGCACGGGCTGCCGGAGATTTTACCGGCCGGCCGCAAGACACATGAACTAGGGAGGTGAGGATGTTTAACAACGCCGCGTTGCCGCGCCGTGCGGTGGCTTGGGTCTTATTGAGCGCCGGAATGGCGCTCGCGGCCGGCGTGTCGATGGCCGCTCCTGCGCAGACTGCAAGTGCGCCGACCGCCATCAAGGCGACGGAACTGGAGCCGACGCCGGACCCGTCACTGTCATTCAACGACATGGCGAATGCGATGGGTCTGTTCGCCAAATACGGACTGACTTATGAAGCCGGCCCGAAACTTGGCGGCGGCGGCCCGACGCGGGTTCAGGCGGTGGTGACCGGCAATACCGAGGTCGCGACCAGCGATATCATCTCGGTCATGGGCGGCATCTACTCGGGCGCCAAGATCAAAATCCTGATGGTGATGACCCCGTACGGCGACGAAGAGGTCTTGGGACTCAACAAGTACAAGACGTTGAAGGACGCCGTCGGCCAGACTTGGGGCGTGGCCAGCCTCGCCGGCGCGCAGCGCTTCAATGCGCAAATGACGGTCGAGGGCATGGGCTTCAAGCCCGATGCCTTCCAATGGACGGCGATCTCGGGTGCCGATGCTGCTCGCCTCCAGGCGCTCGATACCGGGCGGACACAGCTTGCGAGTCTGTCGCATCTCGGCGTCATGCTCGCCGAAGCTAGGGGCTATACCAAGCAAATCCACGTTCTGGTCGAACACACCTCCAAATATACTCCACCGGTGCCGCGGCTCGTGGTGGTGGCGAGCGACGACTGGCTTAAGAGCCACCGAGCCGTCGCGACGCGCTATGTCGAGATGATGCTCGATGCCAACCGCCAATGGGAGAACAACGCCGAGTCTTGGGTAGCGGCGGCCGGCAAGATCTACAAGGAAGCCGGCTTGAACGACAAGCAGCTGCACGAAGCCTGGAAGGAATTCCGCGATGGTGGATATTTCTCCGTCAACGGCGGCATCAACCTCGCGGCGACGCAGAAGATCATGAATCTGTTCTTCAAGCTGCGCGATGAGAAGGGCAATCAATATCTGTCCAAGCCGTCCGACGTCTATGACACCGGCCCGCTCTCGGCCGCGCTCGATAAGATGGGCGTCGTTAAGGGGACGCCGGGCCTGCCCGACGTTCCGGACTGGTACGGCAGCAAGGCCGCGGCCGCGAAGTAATCCGCCGATCGCTGTCTGAGCCGGCCGGCGGGCCGCTCATATGTTCATTCTGGATCAAGTCCGCCGGTCATGCCTGAGCTTGAATTCGTCAATCTCCGCAAAAGCTACCGCAGCCCGCGCGGCGACGATCTCTTGGCGCTGGCTGATTTCAGCTTGAAGCTCGGCGGCGGCCGTTTCGTCTCGGTCGTCGGTCCCAGCGGATGCGGCAAGACAACGCTGCTGCGCATGGCGGCCGGCCTGATCGTTGCCGATTCCGGCGAAGTCCGGCTCGATGGCGCGGGGCTGACCGCGCCGAGCCCGAAAATGTCGATGGTGTTCCAGGCCATCGGCCTGATGCCGTGGAAGACGATCGAAGGCAATGTCGCTCTGGGCATCCAGCTCCAGTTGCATCGCCGCGTGCTCGACGCCGCAGAAATGGAACGCGTTCACGCGACGATCGCGCTGGTCGGTCTGAAGGGCTTCGAACACTATTATCCGCACCAGTTGTCGGGCGGCATGCAGCAAAGGGTTGGGTTGGCGCGGGCGCTGGTACGTCAGCCGGAAATCCTGCTGATGGACGAGCCGTTCGGTGCGCTCGACGCGCAGACCCGCGCAGTGCTGCAGGACGAGCTGTTGTCGCTGTGGGGACGCGTCAACAGCACCGTGCTGTTCATTACCCACGATCTCGATGAAGCGATCTATCTGTCCGATACGGTCGTAATCATGGGACGCCGGCCGGGACGGATCAAACAGGTGTTGGACGTGAAGCTGCCGCAGCCGCGCTACAGTAATGATGCGCGAGCCGATGCGGAATTCGCGCGGCTGCGCAGCATCGCGTGGCAGAGCATCAAGGAGGAGCTATGACCGAAACGACCAATCTGCTCCCCGGCCCTGCGCCTCGAAACGGCAGATCTCTCGCTGTTGCGATCGGCGGCAATCACTATCTGCTGTCTGCCCTGTCGGTTCTTGTGTTTCTTGCCGTCTGGCAAATCGTCAGTATGAACGTTCCGCCGGTCATCCTGCCGGCTCCGCTCGACGTCTTCACCGCATTCGTCACGCTGACCGCTTCGGGCGAATTGGTCCGCGCCACCATGCAGACCGTCTGGCCGTTCGCGGTCGGCCTCGTCGTCGCCTTCGTGGTCGGCACCGTGCTCGGTCTCGTGCTGGGAATTTTCCGGCCGACGGCGCGCATTCTCGATCCGTACATCTTCGTGTTCTGGTCGATCCCCAACATCGCCTGGCTGCCGCTGTTCATCGCCTGGTTCGGCGTCGGCAATCTGACGCTTGTCGTTTTCGTGTTCGTCTCGGCTGTGTTTCCGCAATTGCTGACCGTCGAAAGCGGCGCAAAGGAGACCGACAGTTTCCTGGTCGAGGTGGCGCGCTCGCTCGGTGGAACCAGGCGCGAAATCCTGCACATCGTGGTGCTGCCGTCGGCGTTGCCCTATATTTTTGCGGGCCTGCGCATTGCGGTCGGCCGCGCGCTGGTGGGCATCATCGTCGGACAATTACTGATCGTCGCGACGGGAATCGGATACATGTTTCAGTTCTATGGCGAGACACTCTCGCTCGCCAAATATTTCGCGCCACTGATCGTTATTGCGGCGCTGGCGGTGCTGCTCAATCGCGGGGTGAATTGGGCGGAACGCATGCTGGTTCCGTGGAAGCAGCACGCCTTTGCGTGAAAGCCGGTCGCAATTAGGCTGCGGGCCCCGCAATAAAGCGCGGTTTGACTGCCGGATTGGCAAGCCGCAACGGCTCGCCGTTTTCGAATCTGCGGATTTGCTCGAAACATTCGCGGAAATAGAGCTCGAAATTGTCCCATTCGGCCCAGCCGAGATGCGGCGTGCATAGCACATTGGGCATTTTCAGGAACGGATGCTCGCCATTGATGATCGGCTCTTCCTCATAGACGTCGACCGCCGCATAACCAGGGCGGCCCTTGCGCAAAGCGTCAAGCAGCGCGCCGGGTTGCACCAGTTCGGCACGCGCGACATTGACGAACAATGCGGTCGGCTTCATGCGCGCGAAATCGTCCGGGCCGACGAGCCCTCGTGTCTCGCGCTGCAGCCGGACGCTGATCGAGAGCACGTCGGCGCGCTCGAACAGGTCGGCTTTCGACCGCGCGAATTCATAGCCCGCGGCGGCGGCCTTCTCCCGAGATTTGTTTTGCCCAAAGGCCAGCACGTTCATGCCGAGGCCATTGCCGCCTTGCGCCACCAGCGAGCCGATCACGCCGAGACCATAGATGCCGAGCGTCGACCCGCGCAGCCGGTGCGATAGCGTGCACGGCCAGTCGCCGCGCCTCATGCGCTCGGCTTCGAGCGCGACGTTGCGCCGTGAGGCCATGATAAGCGCCAACGTCAATTCGGCCGGAGCGTCTGGGGAGTTGCTCACGCCGGTAGAGACCGGAATACCAAGCTCGGTGGCGGCGGCGAAATCGATGCGTTGCGAATTGCGGCCGACCAGCGCGATCAGCCGGCATTTGGGCAGGCGTTCCAGCAGCGTGCGCGAGAACAGGACGCGTTCGCGGATGGAAACGACGATGTCGGCATCACGCAGCCGCTCGACCAGCTGATCGAGGTCGCGGGCGGGTTCGCGATAGCGGACAAGGTCATGGTGGCCGATCACGGAGAAGCACGCGAGCTGATCCACCATGTCCTGGTAGTCGTCCGGAATGGCAATTTTCATGAGCGCGAATGGGGCAGGGCGGAGAGCTTTGTCATGGCGCTCCGCGGGTGAAGGGAACTGATGGGCAGTCTGTCTGCGGCCGAGATCGTTGGACGAGAGTACCGCCGCGGAGACTTACTATGCCGCGGCTGCCTGTGCCCGCCGTTCCAGCACGAAGTCGTAGTTCACCACGCAGAACGGCTCGTTCATGATCTCGCCGGATGGCGCCTTGCTGCCGGCCGGCATCTTCTTGAATTCGACGATCAGCGGCTCCTTCACGCCGTAGACCGCGTCGTGCTCGATCCACTTGTCGCCGGATTGGAACAGATGCGTTACCAAGCCATGATAGCCGGGCGCTTTCAGCGCGAAATGGATATGCGCCGGCCGCATGTGGCTGAGGTTGGTGCGGTTCATCAGCTCGCCGATCGTGCCGTCCATCGGGATCGTATAGGCGATCGGCGCCACGGTGCGGATCAGATACGAACCGTCGGGCTGCGAGCGGTAAAGCCCGCGCATCCAGGCGCCTTCGATTTCCGGCCGCTGCGCCTCGTAGAGGCCGTCACCGTCGGTCTGCCACAGGTCGAGGGTGGCGCCGGCAACCGGCTCGCCGCCAAGCCCGCTCACCTTGCCGGTGACAAAAGCACGCAATGCCGGGCGCATTGGCCGCCATGTTGGCGCCGTTGCCGAAGGCCGGCGCGTCGGGAACGTGGAATGGCCCCTCGACCGTGCTCGGCGTCGCGCCGCTCGGGCGACGATGATTGATGGCGTCGACCAGCATGCTGATGCCGAGGACATCCGACATCAAAATGAATTCCTGGCGCTTCTCGTCGCACATTTGCCCGGTGCGGGTGAGGAAATCGATTGCCACCGCCCATTCGGCCTCGGTTGGCTCGATCTCGCGCACAAAGGCGTGAAGGTGCTTCACCACGGCCTGCATCACTTGCTTCAGCCGCGCATCGGGAATGTCGCTCCAGCGCTGGCGCACCACATCGGTCAGGGTCTGTTCCGTCACGAAAGGCATCGGCGTCTCCTTGAAATCTTGAGCTTCACTTGCCGGCGATCTCGCGCCGTACCAGCGCGGCGCCTTCGGCCATGGCCTTGATCTTAGCAAACGCGACCGGCCGCGGCAGGTATTTCATGCCGCAATCCGGCGCCACCACCACCCGATCAGCCGGCACGTAGTCAAGCGCCCGTCTGATCCGCGCGGCGACGAGCGCCGGCGACTCCGGCTCCATGTCCGACAGGTCGATGACCCCCAGAATGATGGTTTTCGAGGGCAGTTCGCGCAACACCGCAAGGTCGAGCTTGGGCTGCGCCGCTTCGATGGAAATCTGCTGGGCCTTCGAGCCTTCCAGCTCGGGCAGGAACGAGTAGCCCGACGGCTTGTCGTGAACCACCGCCGCATAGCCGAAGCACAGGTGGACCGCGACCGTGCCGCGTACGCCATCGAGCGCGCGGTCGAGCGCCTTCAGCCCGTACCGGCGGGCTTTGTCGGGATGCTGCTGCATCCACGGCTCGTCGATCTGCACGACGTCGGCGCCGGCGGCGAACAGGTCCTTGATCTCGGCATTGAGCGCGTCCGCGTAGGCCAGCGCCAATGCCTCCTCGTCTTTGTAGTAATCGTCCTGCGCTTGTTTGCTCATGGTGAACGGGCCGGGCACGGTGGCCTTGACGGGATGCCCGGTGTTCGCGCGCAGCACTTGCAGATCGCGCAACTCGACGGCATGCCGCCGCCGGATCGGTCCAACCACGCGCGGCACGGGGATGGGCCTGCCGCTGCGGTTGATAGTGCTGCCGGGGTTTTTTATATCGACGCCGTCGAGCGCGGTGGCGAAGCGGTTGGAATAACTTTCGCGCCGCTGCTCGCCGTCGGTGATGATGTCGAGGCCGGCGCGTTCCTGGTCGTGGATGGCAACAATCGTGGCGTCGTCCTGCGCCGCCTCGAGTTTGTCAGGCGGCACCGACCACAGATCGTCGGCGCGCACGCGCGGCACCTGCTTGGACAGCCTGGCACGGTCGATCAGCCATTCCGGCTGCGGATACGAACCGACGAGCGAGGTGGGTAACAGCATTTGGCTCCTCTGCCCCACCCCGCGCAATTCATCTCATCCCCGCAAGGAGGATGAGCTCAGGCCTTCAGCGCGTCGGCGTAGGGATAAATGATCTTGCCGGTGATCTCGTCCGCGGGCGCCAGCACGGTCTGATAGCTCATGCCCCGCCAGGTATCGAGGTTCGCGGCGTCGGTGATGTCGTGATACTGCACTTCCAACTGCCGCGCTTTGAGCCATTCACCGTTTTTGCCGAACCGCAGGCCGTCGATCATGATGGTATTGAACGCATTCTTGGCAAAGTAGCCGGCAAGCTTGCCGTCATCAACGCTCTTGGTGGCCTTGATGGCCTGTTCCAGGAGTTGCATCCGGGCGTAGCCCCAGCCGCCGAGATAATAGCCGAGCGGGTCAATGCCGAGCTTCGGCGCCCGCGCTTGGTATTTCTTGAAGAAGGCGGCGGCCGGCGCCATCAGTTTCGGCGACGGCACCCAGTTCTCGTAGTTGACGATGCCGTTCAGCTTGCCCTTGAGCTTGTTCTTGAACACCGTCACCTGCAGGCCGACCATGCCACCGCCGAACATTTTCGGCTTCAGGCCGAGTTCGTTGGCGGACTGCGTGATGCCGACCGAACTGAGCGGATAGGAACAGATTACCACCATATCGGCATTGGCGGCCTGGATGGCGCGCACGACCGGCGAGAAGTCGGTTGAGTTCGGCGGATAGGTCCTGTCGTAGACGATCTTAAAGCCATACTTTTTCGCGTTTTCGCGAGCGCCATCCATGGCGTTTCGCGAGAACTCGGCATCCTCGCCCGCCAGCGCCATCGTCACCGGCTTCGGTTTCTGTGCGGCCGCGACCGCGAAGAAATTCTCGCTGAAGGTCTGCCGTGGGTTCGGGCCTCCGGTCGGGATCATCGAGAAATATCGCGGGTACTTGAATTCGGCGTTGGCATCGAGCGCGAACAGGCTGATGAACAGCTTGTTCTTCTGCATGATAATGGGAATTGCCGGCGCCACCATGTTGGTGGCGTAGCCGCTGATGACGATGTCGGCTTTGTCGATGTCGAGCAGCTTGGTGTAGATGCCGGGCACGGTCGACGGATTAGACTGATCGTCGTAATGGATCAGTTCGACCTTGCGGCCGAGCAGGCCGCCCTTGGCGTTGACTTCCTCGGCCCAGATCTGGGAGCCGAGAAGCGCCTGTTGGCCGTTGGGCGCGAGCGGCCCGGTCAGCGCCATGCCAAAGCCGATCTTGATGGGCGCGCCGCCTTGCGCAAGCGCAGGCGTGCCGGCCAGCGCGGGCGAAATCAGAGCGGCGCCAATTCCGGCATTGACGCCACGACGGGTTATGCGGTGACTCATGTGTATCCTCCAGCTGGAAGCTCGATTTATTTCATGAGTGCCCGGTCTGATCGCCGGGCTTGTAGGCCGACGCCGTGGCGTCGGCTCGCACGCGTGGCCGCACGCGAACTCAGCCCAACGCCTTGGCGTAGGGATAGATGACGTTCCCGGTCTTTTCGTCGGCGGGCGTGAGCACGGTCTGGTAGCTCATGCCGCGCCACGTCTCGAGGTTCGCCGCGTCGGTGATGCCGTGATACTGGACCTGGAGCATTCCGGACTTGGTCCACTCGCCGCCTTTGCCGAACTTGAGATCGCTCACCATGATGGTGTTGAAGGCGTGGCTGTGCATGTAGGCCGCGAGCTTGGCGTCGTCGACGCTCTTGGTGCCCTCGATCGCCTGCTGCAGCACCTGCAGATAGGCGTAGCCCCAGCCGCCCAGATAGTAGCCGAGCGGATCGACGCCCTGCTTGGGCGCTTGCGCCTGATATTTCTTGAAGAAGTCTGCTGCCGGCGCCATCAGTTTCGGTGATGGCACCCACGTTTCATAATTGACGATGCCGTTGAGCTTCGCCTTCAGCTTGTTCTTGAATACGGTCGCCTGCAATCCGACCATGGCGC
The DNA here is from genome assembly GCA_963729965.1 of uncultured Alphaproteobacteria bacterium. Lineage (GTDB taxonomy): Bacteria > Pseudomonadota > Alphaproteobacteria > Rhizobiales > Xanthobacteraceae > BOG-931. The sequence goes on along the minus strand of CAVSPX010000001.1, from coordinate 332,836 downwards.
CACCGAACATCTTTGGCTTGAGCCCGAGTTCGCTGGCGGACAGTGCGATACCCACCGAGCTCAGCGGATACGAGCACACTACGACCAGATCGGCGTTGCTCGCCTGGATGGCGCGCACGATCGGCGAAAAGTCGGTGGTGTTCGGCGGATAGGTCCGGTCGTATACGGTCTTGAACCCGAACGTTTTCACGTTGGCCCGGGCGCCGTCCGCTGCATTGTGCGAGAAGTCGGCGTCCTCGGCCGCGATCGCGACGGTTTGCGGCTTCGGATTTTGCGCGGCCGCGACCTGGAAAAAGCCCTCGGTGAACGACTCCTTCGGCGTCGGTCCGGACGGCAGCATCGAGAAATAGCGATCGTAATGAAACTGTCCGTTGGCATCGAGCGCGAACAGGCCGATGAAGCATTTGCCCTTCTGCATCACCACCGGAATTGCCGGCGCCACCATGTTGGTCGCGTAGGGCCCGATGACAAGGTTGCATTTGTCGACGTCGAGCAGCTTGGTGTAGATGCCCGGTATGGTCGAAGGATTGGATTGATCGTCATAATGGACGAGTTGAACCGGACGGCCGAGCAGGCCGCCCTTGGCATTGACCTCCTCCGCCCAGATCTCGGCCCCCAGCAGCGCCTGTTTTCCATTAGGCGCGAGCGGCCCGGTCAGCGACATGGAAAAGCCGATCTTGATCGGCTCGCCGGCCGCAAGCGCCGGGATTGCGGTCCAGGCAGGCGAGATCAGGGCGGCGCCAATCCCGGCGTTTACGCCGCGGCGGGTAATACGATTGGTCATGATTTCCTCCAGGAGACGAGTGTTTCGCGCGCCTCCGTCCTCATCCCGGCCGGGTTGAGCACCGGTCTCGATCATGATGCGGAGGTTTCACCCTAGGATGCCTTGCTTTGGCGCCCATGAAAAGGGAGCGCGGAGGCGCGTGGCAATCTGCCCGAGGCTCCGTCATGGCGCCTGGCCGGAGGTAGTCGGAGGGTCAATGCCGGCTGGGAGTGCTGCCCACCGCCCGGGGAGACGGCTGGCCGGCACCCATCTAGGCGTTCTCGTAAAGCGCCGCCGCCCGCACGTCGTCCTCGATCAGCCGCCAGATGTGGTCGACCAGCGCCACGAATTCCGGCGTGCGCTTGATCGCCAGCGCGCGCGGCCGCGGCAGCCCGATCCTGACTTCTTCCTGGAGCCGGCCGGGCCTGCGCGCGAATACCAGCACCCGGTCGGACAGAAATACCGCTTCGTCGATCTGGTGGGTGACGAACAGCACGGTCTTGCGACCCTCCTCCCAGATCCGCAGCAACTCGGTCTGCATGATCTCGCGGGTCTGTGCGTCGAGCGCCGAGAACGGCTCGTCCATCAGCAGGATTTCCGGATCGATCGCGAGCGCGCGGGCGAGGTTGACGCGTTGGCGCATGCCGCCGGAAAGCTGGCGCGGATAATAATGTTCGAAGCCTTCAAGCCCGACAAGCTTGAGGAGGTCCATCGTGTGTTTGCGCTGCGCCGGACCGGTGAGCCCTGAGATTTCGCGGCCGATCATGGCGTTGTCGAACACGTCGCGCCACGGCAACAGGTTGTCGTTCTGAAACACGAAGCCGCGGTCGCCGCCGGGTTTGCGCACGGCGTGGCCGTCGAGCCGCACTTCGCCCGAGGTTGCCTGTTCGAGGCCGGCGATGATGCGCAGGAACGTGGTCTTGCCGCAGCCGCTCGATCCGACGACGGAAATGAATTCGCCGCGCTCGATGCCGAGATCGATGCTGCGCAGCGCTTCGAGGTCGCCGAACGACTTGCTGAGACGCGAGATAGCAAGTTTCGCCGGCATGCTCAGTCCCGAATCCACGGTACGAGGCGCTGTTCGAGTTTGCCGAAGCCGGCCGTCATGACGATGCCGGCGAACGCCAGGATGACCACGCCGGCGAACAGCTCCGGCATGTTGAAGGCGTCCGCGGACTGACTGATCAGGTTGCCGAGCCCGGCGCGCGAACCGAACAGTTCCGCCACCACAACGCCGATCAGGCCGCGGCCGATACCGAGCTTGAGCCCGGCGAGGATGAACGGCACCGCCGATGGCAGCGACACTTTGACGAAGATCTGCCGCGATGTGGCGCCGAACGAGCGCAGCATTTCGATCAGCCGCTCGCTGGTCGTGCGCAACCCCGACTCGGTATTGATGGCGACGGGAAAGATGACGAGCGAAATGACCACGATGACCTTCGACCAGATGCCGATACCGAACCAGAGAATGAACAGCGGCGCCAGCGCAATGATCGGTGTCGCATAGAGTCCGGAGACCCATGGCTGCAGCGACTGCTTGGCGGTGACGCTGGCCGCCATGGCAAGGCCGAGCGCGACGCCAAGCACGCAGGCGATCACATAGCCGAACGCGAATTCGGCAGCGCTGATCTCGATGTCGCGCCACAGCTGTCCGGTGCGTCCGAGATGGTAAATGGCTATCGCGATCTGCGACGGCGCGGCGAGAAACAGCGCATTGGCGACGAAGAAGCGGCTGATCACTTCCCACAGCGCGAGGCCGCCGACGACCGATAGCGTACTCGCGAGATAATGGCGTCGTACACCGGCCACGAGCCGGAGCCCCGCGCCCGTTTCCGCGGGCCGGGCCGCCGGCGCCTTCGCTGCCTTTAATCCTTGGCTGGTTACGCTCATGTCGCACCGTTATCCGTCAGTCGGAAACCTGCGTCACTCCCGGCAGGAGCACACTGTCGAGCTTGAAATCGGACCCGATATCGCCGAGGTCGCGCAGCGCCGCAATGACGGAATTGACGCTTTCCTTGGACACCTTACCGGACGCCTCGAATAATTTCTTGTCGCGCAGGAAGGTGTAGGCTTTCTCGACGTCTTCCTGCTTGATCCGGCTCGTCGCCATCTGGATCTTGACGGCCGCCTCGCGGTTGGCCGGGTCGTTAAACCAGGCGACGCCTTTGTTGTAGGCGTCGAGGAAGCGCTTGACGAGATCGGGGTGTTGCAGCGCCCAAGGGCGGTTCACCGCCATGCCGGCGAACGGCATTTTAGGCAAGTAATCGAAAGTGAAGCCGAGATTGCGATAGCCCTGGCCTTCGGCGAAGAAATTGAACGGCAAGGTGAGCAGCGCTGCATCGACGGCGCCGGATTTCAGCGCCGCGAAACGCGCGCTGGTAGCGCCAGCATACACGTAGTCATAATCGCCGGATTTCAGCCCATGCGGGGCCAGCATTCGCTCGGTGAAAATGCGGGTGATGTCCTTGGGTCCGCCGATGATGATGGTCTTGCCCTTAAGGTCCTCGATCTTGCTGATCGTCGGCTTGGCCAGCAGTGCATAGGGCGGCGCTTTGATGACGATGCGGATGAGCGCTACCGGCGCGCCCTTACTGACCGCGCGGATCGGATCGACCATGCCGGCGCTCGGCGCGATATTGTACGAGCCGGCGGCCAATTGCTGGATCACCGAAGCGTTCGACTGCGCAAAGACCAGATCGATCTTGATGTTTTCGGCGGCAAAATAACCGTTGTTGAGGGCGATATGCAGCGGCCAGAGATTAGCCGAGGTGGCATCGACCGAGCCGACCTGGACAGTGTCGGCGGCGCGCGCCGCCGGAGCGGCGACCAGCGCCGCTGCAATCACCAGAACGAATGCGCGAAACGATTGCAGCGGCTGCATGCGATCAGTCCGCCACCTGGGTGACGCCGGGCAGCATGAGTTTGTCGACATCGAGCGAACCCGGCATGTCGCCGAGGCCTTCCATCGCCTTGGCGAGTGCCGTGAGCTTCGACTTGGACACCTTCCCGGTCAGATCAAAGAAGTGGCCGTCGTGGAAGAACGTATAGGCCTTCTCGGTGTCGTCCTTGCTCAGGTGGCTTGCGGTCTGCAGGATATCGACGGCCTCTCCGCGATTGGCGCTGTCCTGGAACCACGCCGTGGCCTTGTCCTGCGCGCGCAGCAGCCTGAGCAACAGATCCTTGTGCGCGTTCGCCCACGGCACATTGACCGCCGTTCCCGAGAACGGCAGGTCTTTGACGTAATCGACCGTCAGCCCCAGGCTATGAAAGCCCTTGGCGATGATCTGAAAATTAAATGCTGGCAGAAGAATTGCGGCGTCGACCGCGCCGGAGGCCAATGCCGCGGCGCGCGCCGAAGTGGCGCCGGCATACACCATATCGAAATCGCCGCGCTTGACGCCGTGCGGCGCCAGCATGCGCTCGACATAGATGCGGGTGATGTCCTTCGGGCCGCCGAGCGAGATCACCTTGCCCTTCAGATCGGCGATGCTCTTGATACTTGGCTTGGCGACGAGGTCGTAGGGCGGCGCTTGCACCTCGATGCGCACGACAGCGACCGGCGCACCCATGCTGACCGCGCGCAGCGGGTCTGACAGCCCCGTAGAGATGCTGACACCGAGCGAACCGGCGGCGACCTGCTGCACCAGTGCGGCACTTGACTGCACGTACACGATGTCGGGCTTGATCTTTTCGGCTGCGTAGAAGCCCTTTTTCATCGCGATCAGGGTCGGCCACATGTTGGCCGACGGCTGGCCGACGGTTCCGAGCGTGATTGTGTCTTCCTGAGCATGCGCCGGCGCGGCAGCAGCGGCGAGCAGGATTGTCAGCAGCGCGGCGACAGAGTGCAGAATGGCTTCACGACGCATGATCGCCTCCGATCATTGTTTACCGGCATGGGCGCGAAAGTGCGCTGCAATCTCCGTGCCGGTAGTCTTCCACACACGGCCGTGCTGGCCGATGTAGCGCAATGCCGCGTCGAAGGCGTCGATGCGGTGCGGGACGCCCGTCAGGTAGGGGTGAATCGCAATCGCCATGACGCGGCCTGACCCGGTGCCTTCGCGATACAGCACGTCGAACTGCCGGCAGATCATGTCGCGGAACTGCTCCGCCGTCCGGTTGAACCGCTCGAAGGCCGGCTTGTCGTTGATTTCATGGCTGTACGGCACGCTGACCAGCGTGCGGCCGCCTTCCAGCGACATGATGTACGGCTGGTCGTCATTCGTCCAGTCGCACACATAGTCGCAGCCTTCGGCGGCGAGCAGATCAAGTGTATCCCAGGTTTCCTGCAGCCCGGAACCGAGCCAGCCGCGCGGCCGCTTGCCGGTGGCCTGTTCGATGGTCGACAGCGCGTTCTTGATGATACGCGGTTCTCCGCCCGGCGCTGCCGCGTTGAGCCGGCGGGTATTGCTTTCGCAATGGCCCATCCACTCCCACCGTAGTTTGTTGCCATCCTCGATGATTTCCGGATGCTCGGCGCACAATTCGCTGTTCAGCGCGACGGTGGCGCGGATGCCGTGCCGCTCCAGCACTTCCATCAGCCGGAACACGCCGACGCGGTTGCCGTAATCGCGCGACGACCAGGTGGGCACGTCGGGAACCGGCACGCCGCTGCCGCCGGAGCCGGGCGGCACTTTCTCGTCGAGCGCAAAGAACTCGATGTTGGGAATGACCCACAACGCCACGTGCGCGCCGTTCGGCCATTTCAGCGGCGGCCGGTGGGTGATTGGCGAATAGGGAAACGGACCGTAACGCGCCGGTTTCATGTCAGCTCGCTCGTTTGATTGCGGGAGTTTTGTTAGCCGCAGTTTTGGCGAGATGCGCGATGATCTCGTCGACATGCATCACGTCGGCATATTTGTGATGCATGTCGAACAGGTTGACTTTGTGCGACATCAGGCTGCGGTCGAAGCAGCATTCCTCGGCCAAGACGACATGATAGCCATGCGAATAGGCATCGACCGCGCTGGCGCGCACGCAACCCGATGTGCTCTCGCCGCACACGATCACGGTCTGGACGCCGAGCTGCGTCAAATGCGCGGCAAGCGGCGTGCCGTAGAACGCGCTGGCGCGCTGCTTGGTGATGACGACGTCGCCCTTCTGCGGCTTGAACTCCGGCCGGATGGCGTAGTCGGCAGCATCAACAGAGGCTTTGACGCGTTTGGTGGCGCCGACAAAGTCGGGCTTGCTTTCGCTGCGCATATCGCCGGTCGAATAGAAGATAGGCAGGCCCGCGGCCCGCGCGGCGGCGAACAGCCGCTTGGTCGGCTCGATCGCCTCATAGGCGTAGCGGCCGCAGCCGCTCGGATTGGTCTTGATCAGTTCCACGGGCAGCTTGTCGCCGCCCCGGTAGGCGAGTTCATAGAGATCGATGGCAAGCAGCGCCGGCGCGGGTCCGACGAACGTCTGGCGTCGATAGTGCGAATAGATTTCCAGATCGTCCTTCGAGACGATGTCCCGCCAGCAATGGTCTTCGAAATCGCCGCTCATCTGCCTTGTTCCCCTTGTTCGATCCGGAGCGCGCCGGCCCGCAGGCGACCGCCGCTGCGCGCGCGTGTTCCGCGCAGGCGGGCCAGGCGGCAAAATTATTCCAGAACGGGGATCCGCGCCAATCCCACGGCCTCGGATTTTGCATTTCGCGGAATGATTGCAACGCGGTATCTTGACCTCGGGTGGCGACGATCCTTAGAGCAGGGCCGCGGCCGCCCAGCCGAGAGGGGACGGGGATGATTGCGCTTTCCGTCAACGGCAAAGCCTACGAGGTCGACGTCGAGCCTGACACACCCTTGCTGTGGGTGCTGCGCGACACGATCGGGCTCACCGGTACGAAATACGGTTGCGGCATCGCGCAATGCGGGTGCTGCACCGTGCACCTCGACGGTGTGGCGACGCGCTCGTGTCAAGTGCCAGTTGGCGCCGTCAGCGGCAAGGCGATCACGACCATCGAGGCGCTGGCAGAGAACGGCAAGCTGCACCCGGTGCAGCAGGCCTGGATCGACCTCGACGTGCCGCAATGCGGCTATTGCCAGAGCGGCATGATCATGGCCGTGGTGGCGCTGTTGAACGAAAAGCCGAAGCCCACCGACGCCGACATCGATGCTGCGATCAGCAACATCTGCCGCTGCGGCAGCTATCAGCGCATCCGCGCGGCGATCCATCGGGCGGCGACCGCCGCGTGAGCCTTCGCGCGGCGTTGCCGCTTCGCCATTCGCAGCCTAGTGTGCCGCCGCGATAACAAGCCGCCGCAATAACAATCAGGAATCGACCGATGAATGACGTGACCGCCCCGACCGAGGCACAAGCAAGCTACGCCAAGAAAGCCTGGCAATCCGACGTCATCGTCGACCTCATCAAGCACTACAATTTTCCCTTCATCGCGCTCAATCCTGGGGCGAGCTATCGCGGCCTGCACGACTCGCTGGTCAATTACGGCGGCAATCAGCCGCCGATCCTGCTCTGCCAGCACGAGAAGATCGCGGTGCAGATCGCCCACGGCTACGCCAAGGCGACCGGCAAGCCGATGGTGGCGATCGTGCACGATGTGGTCGGCATGCTGCACGCCACCATGGGCATCTACTATGCCTATATCGACCGCTGCCCGGTCTTCGTGATCGGCGCCACCGGCCCGATGGACGAAAGCCGGCGGCGGCCGTTCATCGACTGGATCCACACTGCCAACGTTAACGGCGAGCAGCTCCGCCATTACGTGAAATGGGACTACCAGCCCTCCAGCATCGAGGGCGTGCCGGATTCGTTTGCGCGCGCCTATGCGGCGATGATGACCGAGCCGCAGGGCCCGATCTACATGTGCTACGACGCCTGGCTGCAGGAACAGCCGCTCACGCATGACGTGGCGCTGCCGAAAGCGTCCGACAACAAGGTGCCGGTGCCGATGGCGGCGGACGCCAAGGCGCTCGGCGAAGTTGCCGACCGGCTGCTCGCGGCGAAATATCCTGTGCTGATGGCCGAATATGTGGCGCGCAGCGAAGGCGGCTTCGACAATCTCGTGGCGCTCGCCGACACGGTCGGTGCCGCCGTGTTCGATGTGCATGCGCGGCTCAATTTCCCCAACCGCCACAAGCTCAATCTGTCCTGCGAGAAGGAAATCTTCCGCGACGCCGATCTGATCCTGACACTTGACACGCGCGACTGGGAGAAGTCGACGCATTTCAACGACCGCACCAAGCGCCAAGTGGTGCCGCATTATCCCGAAACGTGCGAGATGATCGAGATCGGCTTCGGCGAAATCAATTTGAGCAAATGGTCGATGGACTATGCGCGCATGCCGACCTGCGCGCTGCGTGTGCTCGGCGATACGCTGACCGCCATTCCCGAACTGACGCGCATCTGCCGCGAGCGCATCGCCAAGGATCCGGCGCTGGCGAAGAAGATCGCCGATCGCACCAAGCTCGTCGCCGCCAAGCATGACGCAATGTTCGCCAAATGGGCCGAGGAGGCGAAGAAGGACTGGAACGGCCTGCCGACCACGCTGCCGCGGCTGGCGCTGGAAATCTGGGATGCGATCAAGAACGAGGACTGGGTGCTGACCGGCGCCAACCTGCAGGACTGGTGCTACAAGCTGTGGGACTTCGACAAGTCCTACCGCCATTGCGGCCAGGCGCTCGGCACCGGCACCCAGATCGGCACCTCGCTCGGCGTCGCGCTGGCGCACCGCGACAAGAAGCGGCTCGTGGTCGACATCCAGCCCGACGGCGATCTTATGTTCGACGCCGGCGCGCTGTGGAGCGCGGCCAAGAACAACATCCCGATGCTGATCGTGATGTACAACAACCGCGCCTATTACAACGACTGGGAGCATCAGATCCGGGTGGCGAATTTCCGCGGCACGCCGGTTGAGCGCGCCTATATCGCGCAGGACATCGCCGGCCCGGAGCCCGACTTCGCCACCATCGCCAAGGGCATGGGCTGGCACGCCGAAGGCCCGGTCGAAAAGCCCGCCGATATCGCGGCCGCGCTGCGCCGCGCCATCGCCCAGGTCAAAGCCGGCAAGCCGGCGCTGGTCGATACGGTGGTACGGCCGCGGTGATGCCTACCAATACCGCCCGGTACCGCCGACGATGACGACGACAATGCCGAGCGCGAGATTGATCGCCACGATCTGGCGAATCTGATTAAGCGCGCTAGCGGCCTCTGGCAGCGCGCCTTGGTCGAGCGCGCGGCGGAAGCGTTTCCACGGCGCGAAGAACAGATGCAGATAAAGTAGCACCATCAGGATGCCGAGGCCTTGCATCACGTTGATGTAAAGCGGCGCGCCGGCGAAGCCGCCAAAATATTTTCCCAGCATCGCGTAGCCTGAGCCGAGCAGCACCACGATGGCGACGCCAACCCAGGGCAGGAATGTTGCGAACACGCGCCGCCACAGCGACAGCCGTACCGGCGGATCGAGCGGGCCCGCGGCCGGGCGCAGTACCCAGTAGGCGAACGCCATGCCGCCGACCCAGAACATGGCCGAGAGGAGGTGGAGTGCGAGCAGTGTGATCAGCATGGAAATAATCCTCTCAAGCGTCATTCCGGGGCCGAGCGTAGCGAGGAACCCGAAATCCATATCTCCTGTGATCGTAATCAATAACAAGCGCCGGGACTATGGATTCCGGGTTCGCGCTTCGCGCGCCCTGGAATGACTCGCGATCATGCCGGCGGCCGCTGATCCGGCGCAACGATAACACCGTCAGTAGTCATCGGCTCGCCGTCGAGCGACACCGAGCAATCAGCCATCGGGACATCGACGTGACACGGCGAATGGTTCGAGCCGCCGGCCTCGGCATTCGGCCCGGTCGAGAACAGAAAATTGCCGGCGAACGAGCGGGAGTCCATGCCGTAGGATTGCACCTTGTCGCGCAGGCCGAGCGCGCCCCAGGTCGCCTTTGGATGCAGTCCCCAGCCGACATGGGCGATGCCGAAGGCGGCCGGGTCGTTGTAGGACTCAAGATGCTTGCGTAGGTATTTGGCGTCGAAGCCGCCGTCGATGCGCGTGATCATACCGTCGCGGATGTCGAGCTCAATCTTGGACTGCACATAGAATTTGAAAGGCAGCAGAATATCGCCTGAATCGATGACGAGGCGTCCCGCGGACGCGCCCTCGTTCGGCCAAGTGGCGACGAAGCCGCTCGGCCAATGATCCCAATGCCCGGGTTCGTCCGAGTAGCCCCATTGCGCCAGAGTCGGAAACTGGCCGAGCGGCATGGTCAGATCCGTCCCGGCCTTCGAGGTCACTGTCATTGTCTTGGCGGTCTTCAGGCGCTTCTGCGCCGCCTGCACGCGGCGCTTGTCGTCGGGGCTCGGGATCATGCGGGCGAGCATGTCGGGCGGCTCGACCACCAGCAGGATGCGCGTGCCGGCCGCGAGGATTTCAAGCTGTTCGGGCGAGTGCAGAAGGCCCATCAGGTCGAGCACCATGTCGGCTTTTTTGAGCATGTCGACGACGAGACGATGGCCGGTCAGCGGCGTGATGCCGACATCGGCGCGCTGGCCGAAGGCGCCACCGGCGTCGCCCGGCGGCACCTCGATCCGGCACACGCGCGCGCCCAAAGCCGCCGACGCGCGCACCGCCATGTCGATATTTTGCGGCAGGCTGGTCTCGCCGGTCAGCACCGCGACGTTCTGCCCCGGCTTGACGCGGCACAGTTGCAGGACTTCGCGCCACATGGCGAGTTTTTGATCGTCGCTGACCGGCATGACGAGGACTCCTGCTTTCAGGTCTTGTGTGACGCGGACACGCCTTTGCCCATCGTCTTCCAGATCAGACGGCAGATATCGGAATTTGGATCGTCCAGCGCCGCACGCATGCTGAAATGATCGGTGTCTGGAATGATTGGCGCCACGAGGTGTGGCATGGCGGGCCGCCAGGCGGCAGCAAGATCGTTGTGCTGGCGGATGTATTCGTCGCCTTCGCGTGCGCCCATCGTCAGCAGCAGCCGTGGTGAGGGATCGTGTGGCTTCAGCCGCACCGGGCTGAGTTCGACGACGTCGCGTTCGGTGAGCCCGAGTTTGTCGTTGACGAAACTCAGACGCACCGGTTCGAGATCGTAGAGACCGCTGAGACTGGTGACGCCCTTGATGCGCCTCGGCACGATATCCGGATCGGTCAGAAGACTGACCGCAAGGTGTCCGCCGGCCGAATGCCCGGTGGCGTAAATCTGATCCGGGTCGCCGCCATAGTCGCGGATATGCGCGTGCACCCAGGCGACCGCGGCGCGGCATTGCCGGACCTGCTCGTGCATGCGTACGCCGGGGATCAGCGTGTAATTGATGACGACGTTGACGAATCCGGCGCCGGTGAAGCCGAGGGCGACATAGGAGCAATCCTTCTTGTCGTTGCTAATCCAGTAGCCGCCATGGATGTAAATCTGCACCGGAGCAAGGCCGCTGGCTTGCTTGGGCCGGAAAATATCGAGCCGCTCGCCAGAGCCCGCGTCGTAGGGCACATCGAATGTGCAGGGCAGGGTGTCGCGCGCCCGCGCGCTCTGTTCGACCCAGCGGGCACGCTGGCCCATCAGCCATTCTTCGCCGACCTTGAGCCCGTTGTCGTATTGGCGGTCGAGCGCCGCCTGGTCGTAATCACGAAAGACTGCGACGCTCATGGCTCCTCCCGCTTTTGCCGGCGGAGTATGCTCTAATTTTTGACGCTCTTCACCGGCGTCTCCGGTGTGAGTCCGCCGCGGCGGTCCGCGAAGGTCTCCTTGCCGGTCTCCTCCCATTTTCCGGTCACGGCGCGCTCCGCATACGTGTCCCACACGGTGTCCCAGTCGCCGAGCGAGTAGCCGTGCCAGGGCGACTGCGGCTTAAGCTTGGGCAGGCCGAGTTCGTCCCAGATCGCGCGCGCGTGCTCCATGAATTTGCGCTTCGGCAGCGAGATCGGGGGATTGGTGTCTTTGAGGGTCGCGTCAACCAGCATGGTCGATTCTTCGCGACCACCACCTTCGGACTTCGGCCCATGCCCCTCGGAGCGATATGGCGAGATCTGCACGTCCTTGATCGGGTTGGCGCGGTAGGCGAGCGACCAGAACACCGCGTCGGGATTGTGCGGATCGATGTCTTCGCTGACCGCGATGACGTATTTGCCGATATCGGCCTGCAGGCTCGCGGCGCCGTGCAGCGCGCGCCAGATTTCGGTGCGCGGGGTGCCCGGCGCCATTTGCAGGAACATGACCTTGCGCAAATTGGTCAGCGCCTCATGCATGACAACGCTGCGCACGCCCTTGATGGCGAGCGAGTTGCGCAAATAGGCGAGGTAGCGCGGCTCGTAGGCGACGCGCTTCATCACGCTCGACTCGCTCGGCGTCACTTCGCTCAGGATCGAGGCCCAGACCGGCGTACGCTTGCGCGTGATCGCGGTGACCTGCATCGACATGTTGAAGCCTTCGAGCGCGACGTGGCCGTGGCTTTCGCCGAACGGTCCTTCGGGCTCCAGCAATTCGGGATCGATCACGCCTTCGATCACGACCTCGGCGTCGGCCGGCACGTGCAGATCGACGGTCGCGGCCTTGACGATGCGGATCGGCGCGCCCGCAAGGCCGCCGGCCACCGCCATCTCGTCGCAGTCGATCGGCAGTTTCTGCGGGCCGGTGAACATCACGACCGGCGCGCAGCCGATCACGATGGCGATCGGCATCGGCTTTTTCAGCTTGCGGTATTTCTGCCAGTGCAGATAGCCGCCGGCGCCACCCGGCCGCGCCGCCATGCGCACGCCGAGCCGGTCGGTCGCCTTCAGTCCGGCGCGGTAGGTGCCCATATTGCGCACGCCGGTTTCCGGGTCCTCGGTGATGCACACGGTCGCGGTGAGATAGGGCGCCGCGTCATAGCCGGGCGTCGACACCGGCACCGGCAGCGTTTTCAGGCCGCCGTTGGGTTTTCGCAGCTCGTCGCCGGTGATGATCACTTCCTGGCAGGCCGCGGACGTCACTTCCACCGGCGCGATCGGGTTGGCGATGGCGGCCATCCAGGCGTCGCCGATTTCTTCCACCGGCCGGCCCATGCCGACCGCGTAAATCTGCGCGGATGCGGCCAGCGCGCCGATCGCGACCGGCTTGTCGTAGCGGCGCCCTTCGGAATCGACCACGTGGGTGAACAAAAAGGCGCGCCGCTCGTCCTCGGCGAGGCCGCCCTGGAACTGCCAGCGCACCAGCGGATGCAACTCGGTTTCTTTGTTGATCGGCCGCTCGACGCGCGTCAGCAGGCCTGCGGCCTCGAGCCGCGCCAGGTGCTCCTGGAAATCGAGCGGCGGGCCCGAGGCCTGGCGTTTGGTGGTGCCGGGTGCGCTTTTGTCGAGCATGAAAAGACCTTTACTTTCGAGGCCATGACCGGCGCGGGCGGGTCACGGCGTTCGTTGTTATTTCTTGTTCTTCATGTGCTCGGCGATGATCGGGCGCGCGACGCGGAAGCAGTCGACGGCAATCGGGGCGCCGCAATATATCAGGACCTGCGTCAGCGCGGCGCGGATTTCATTCGGCGTCAGGCCGTTGTTGAGCGCGCCGCGCACATGGGTGGCGAACTCCTCCATTTTGCCGAGTGCCGCGATCATGCCGAGATTGAGGATCGAACGCTCGCGGGGTTTCAGCGTTTCGTCGCCCCAGGTCTCGCCCCAGCAATATTCGGTGAGCAGGCGCTGAAAATCGCGATTGAAATCGTCGACGTTCGCCAGCGCGCGATCCACATAAGCGTCGCCCAACACCTGTTTGCGTTTGGCGAGGCCGATATCGTAGCGTTTCTGGTCCATGGCGGTTTCTCCCTGGGAATAGCGGTTGGTAGTGTACCCGTCATTCCGGAAGCCGCGAAGCGGCTGTCCGGAATCCATAATCACTATGCTGACGGTCGCCTCTCCGACAGTGGCTATGGATTCCGGGCTCGCGGGCTTTGCCCGCGCTCCGGAATGACGAAATCAATCTTCCGCCGGGCCGCCCTTCCAGCGCTTGACGATGCCGGTGTCGATGCCGAACAGGTCGAGCAGCCGCCCGCAGGTGTGGTTGATAATATCGTCGACAGTTTTGGGCCGGTTGTAGAATGCCGGCACGATCGGCGAGACGACGGCGCCGATTTCGGCGAGCGTCAGCATGCTGCGCAGGTGGCCAACATGCAGCGGCGTCTCGCGCACCGCCAGCACCAGGCGACGCCGCTCCTTGAGGACGACGTCGGCGGCGCGCGACAGCAGCGAGGCGGTCACCCCACACGCAATCTCGCTCATGGTGCGGATCGAGCACGGCGCGATCACCATGCCCATGGTGGGAAACGAGCCCGATGAAATCGCCGCGCCGATATCGGCGTTTGGATAGTGAACCGCCGCCAGCGCACGCACGTCCTTCGGCTTGAGGTCGGTCTCATAAGCCATCGTCATTTCCGCCGACTTGCTCATCACCAGATGAGTCTCGACGCCAGAGTCGCGCAATATTTCCAGAAGCCGTATGCCGTAGACGGTGCCGGATGCACCCGAGATGCCGACGATCAGCCGCTGTGGATGTTTCGCCATACCTGCCCTTAACCCCGCTCCGCGCCGGCCGATGCCGTCGACCCTTGGTGCGCGATTGAATTGAATGCTCCGAGCAGGACATCCACCGAGTCCCGCGGAAACGTCGCTCCCATGATGTGTTCGTAGGCGCAGACATTGCCGTGCGCCGCCGTGCGCGGGTCGGCTTCCTTGCCGAGCGGCCCGGATTGGCTGATCGCGAACAGCGCCTGCTGCTGCAGGCGTTCGGCTTCCAGTTCGATCGCCTTTATCTTGGTACGAAACGCTTCCTGCTGCCCGGAATCGATCAGCGTGCGCGCGCTTTTGAGCCTGCGACGGATGTCGCGGATTGGAACCACCGTCATGTTGCGCCAGTCGCGCACTTTCGCATCGAGGTTTCTTACCTCGTCGGCCGACAGCACGCGGCCCTCGCTGGCGCGCCATAACAGAAACAGCAGGAGATTGACGTCTACCCCGCACTCGTCCTGCAAGGCGATGCAAGCGCTTGAGACGCTGGCGAGCCGATAGAACTGCAGCGAGAAGCGCCAGAACGGCGTGGTTTCGGTTTGAGGCTGCGTGTCGGTCATGCGGCAAACAGCCTTTCGTAGGCGCCGGCGGCGCGCATGGCGGCGACGATGCGTTCCGGCGTCAGCGGCGTCTCGGCAAAGTGGACTCCGAACGGCGACAGCGCGTCTTCGATCGCAGAAATGATCGCGGCGGGCGCCGGGATGGTGCCGCCTTCGCCGGCGCCCTTGACGCCGAGCGGGTTGAGCGGATTGACGATCTCGACATGGGCGATGGCGCAGGTCGGCACATCGGTCGCCATCGGCAGCATGTAATCGGCAAACGACGTGGTCAGCGGCTGCGCATTGGCGTCGTACTGCATCCATTCGAGCAGCGCGTTGCCGATGCCATGGGCGACGCCGCCTTGCACCTGGCCGTCGACGATCAGCGGATTGATCACGCGCCCGGCGTCGTGCGCGACGGTGTAACGCAGAATTTTCACGCCTCCGGTCATGGCATCGACCTGCACTTCGACAACGTGGGTACCGGAGCAATAGGCGGCCTGCGACGGCGTGTAATAGGCGGTGTGTTCAAGGCCGGCGGCCTGTCCGGCCGGCAGCGAAACGCCTGGAATGCCTTGGGCGAGCCGCGCCAGATCGCCGAAGCCGATCGACGGTTTGTTGCCGCGGCGCGAGGTCGCCTGGCCGTCGTCGAGATCGATGTCGCTTTCCGCCACGCCGAGCGCACGCGCGGCCAGCACGATGAGCTGTTTGCGGACTTCCTTTCCGGCAACGAGCGCCGAGGAGCCGGCGTTGACCGCCTGCCGGCTGGCAAAGGCGCCGACGCCTTGTGCGATGGCGCCGGTGTCGCCGACGGTCATGACGATATCGTCGATGCGGCAGCCGATCTGCTCGGCGACGATTTGCGACAGCGTGGTGCGTGTGCCCTGGCCCTGATTGGTGGCTCCGGTCGCGACCGCGACCTTGCCGCTCGCCAGCACGCGGATGGTGACGCCCTCGAACGGACCGAGCCCGGTGCCCTCGACGTAATTGGCGACCCCGATGCCGATGAAGCGGCCCTCGTCGAGCGCGACCCGCTGCCGCTCGCGGAAGCCGTCGTAGTCGGCAAGCTCCAGCGCTTTTTCCTGCACGCGCGGATAATCGCCACTGTCATAGACGAGCGGCTTGCCGTCGCGGAACACCAGCCCGACTTCGTAGGGCATCTGTTCCGGCTGGATCAGATTGCGCCGGCGGACCTCGGTGCGGTCGATGTTCAGTTCGCGCGCGACGCGGTCGAGGAGCCGCTCCATCGCGAACACCGCCTGCGGCCGGCCGGCGCCGCGCACCGGCGTCGTCGGCACCTTGTTGGTGAGCATGACCGAGGTATCGAGCTGATAGGCCGGAACCACATAGGGGCCCGGCACCGTCGTCGAGGCGATATAGGGCATGACGATGCCCCAGGGCACATAGGCGCCGGTGTCGTGGAGCATGCGGCCGCGCACCCCGAGAATCCTTGCATCGCCGTCGACCGCGATCGACATCTCCCAGTATTGGTCCCGCTCCTGCGTCGCGCACAGAAAATGCTCGCGCCGGTCTTCGACCCATTTCACCGGCCGGGCGATCTTCAGCGCCGCCGCCGCAATTACCGCCTCTTCCGGATAAAAAATCGCCTTCGGGCCGAAGCCGCCGCCGACATCGGGCGCGATCATGCGGATTGATTGCACATCGCGATCGAGCAGATCGGCCAGCGCCTGACGGCCAAGATGCGGTGTCTGCGTTCCCGACCAGACGGTAAGCAGATCAGACGCCGCATCGTGACTGGCGAGCACCGCGCGGGTTTCGATCGCCATGCCGCCGCCACGGTGTTGCCAGAGCCCCTCGGTGAAGACATGCGCGGCGTCGGCAAAAGCTGAGTCGGTGTCGCCATACGTCAAGTGAAACGAGGAGGCTGCGTTCGACGACAGATCGCTGTGCGCGTGCGGCGCGCCGTCCTCGGCGGCGGTGCGGCAATCGGAAACTGCCGGCAGCACGTCGTATTGCACGATCAGCGCCGCCGCGGCGTCTTCGGCGATATAGCGTGTGTCGGCGATCACCACCGCGACCGCCTGTCCCACATAGCAGACTTCGTCGCGTACCAGCGCGTGCTGGGTTCGTGTTGTTGTCAGCGCGGGATTGGGCAGAAGCAGCGGCAGCCGCTGCGTGCGCATCGGATCGGGCAGGTCGGTGGCGGTGATCACCGCGTGAACGCCCGGCATGATCAGCGCCACCTTGCTGTCGATCGACACGAGTTTGGCGTGCGCATGCGGCGAGCGCACGAAACAGGCGTGCAGCATGCCGGGCAGCTTCACATCATCGACGAAGCGGCCGCGCCCTGACAGCAGCGCCGGGTCTTCGAGCCGCGTCACGCGCGCGCCGAAATGCTTGGCTCCCATCAGGCGGTCTCCGGTTCGCCATTGCCGCGCATGCGGCGCGCGGCATCGAGCGCCGCCGCCACGATGCCCGCGTAGCCGGTGCAGCGGCACAGATTGCCGGTCAGCGCTTCGCGCACCTCCTGCTCGCTCGGGTCTGGCGTGTCGCGCAACAGTTCGGTCAGCGTCACAAGCATGCCGGGCGTGCAGAAGCCGCACTGCAGTCCGTGATTGTCGATGAAGGCCTGCTGCAGCACCGAGAGCTTGCCGTCGGGCGTGAGCCCTTCGACCGTGGTGACCTCGCAGCCATTGGCCTGTACGGCGAACATCAAACACGACCGCGCCGTGCGGCCATTGACCAGCACGGTGCAGGCGCCGCACACCCCGTGCTCGCAGCCGACATGCGTGCCGGTGAGATTGATTTCGTGACGCAGGAAATCGGCAAGCGTCAACCGCGCATCAATGACGCGGGCATAGGACTTGCCGTTGACGGTGATTCGCGTCGCCTGCTTGCCCATCGCGAATCCTAAGCTTGCACGCCGGCGCGCTGCGCCGCGTCGTTGAGCGCGCGCGAACTCAAGACCTGCGCGAGATGGCGGCGGTACTCGCCGCTGGCGTGGATGTCGCCGAGCGGTTCGATCTGCCGCGCGGCCGCGGCGGCGGCACGGATCGACGCGGCATCGAGCGGCTGTCCGGTCAGGCGTGCCTCGGCCGCATCGAGGCGCACCGGAGATGTTGCGACGCCAAACAGCGTCAGCCCGGCGCGGCGCACGACATTGTCGGCGCCGATATCGAGCAGTGCGGCGGCGCCGGCGAGCGCGAAGTCGCCCTGCCGGCGGGCAAATTCGTGGAAACCGTAACCGTGACCGGGCCGCCAGAGTTGCAGGTCGATGGCGGCGATCATTTCGTCGGGCGCCAGCGTCGTTGCCATGAAGCCTGAGCCAAGGTCACGGAACGCGATCTGCCGGATGCCGCGCACGCTCGCCACGTGGATGATCGCATCGTGGACCGCGCACACCGCCGGCAGTTCGGCGGCCGGATCGGCGTGCGCCAGGCTGCCGCCGATCGTGCCGCGGTTGCGAGTCTGGCGATGGCCGACATGGCGCAGCGCCTCAACCATCAGCGGGCAATGCTTGGCGATTTCCGGCGACGTTTCGATATCGCGCTGGCAGGTCATGGCGCCGATACGCAGGCGCCCGTCGCCCACCATGATGCCGCGCAATTCGTCGAGACCGTTGAGATCGACCAGATGATCGACGATCACGTAGCGAAAATTCATCATCGGCACGAGCGACTGGCCGCCGGCCAGAACCTTGGCGTTGGGCAATTTCGCCAGCAAGTCGGCGGCTTCCTTGAGCTGCCGCGGCGCGTGATAATCGAAAGGCGCTGGTTTCATCGTCCGGGCATCGTCAGCCGCCGGGTGAAACCCTGCGGTCCATGCTGAATTGCGGCAGTCTCCGCGGGCAAAAACGCCCGCGGCGTGAGGTCATTTTGTTGTTCAAAGTCAGCATAGATTGCCGGGTCAAGCCCGGCAATGACGATCGCCGAGGGCGGCGATGCGAAAAGTTACGCCGTCTTGATGCCGAGCTGTTCCATTTCCTTGGCGTAGGCCGCATCCATGCGCGAGGTCTGACCGTGTTTGGCAAGCTCGGTCGCGAACAACCGGCGGACCTCCGGCTTCTCGTCGATGTAGTCGACCTGGTCGCCGCCGACGCGCCGGCTGATCCAGGCCTTCGGCACGCCTTGCGCGTTGCGAATGGCGACGCCCTCGTGCTTGAAGGCGAGATAGCGCGCCGGCGTCGCGCCGGAATTGAAGTGCTGATGGAACCACATGTTGGGCGGCACGATCAGGGTGCCGACTTCCCAGTCGAAGCGCTGCGGCTCCTCGCCTTCCGGCCACATCAGCGAAAAGCCCTCGCCGGACAGCACGATGACGTGGGCGCCTGGACCGTGCGCGTGCGCCTTCTTGTAGGTGCCGATTGGGAACTGGGAGATGTGGCTGTTCATCGAGCCCTTGGCGAGGTTGAAGCGGATATGGCCGCCGCCGGCGCCGCGTTCCGCCGCGGTGATCAGCGGAATGTTGACCGCATCGGGCACGAAATTCGTCGTCAAGAGGAAGCCCTTCTGCTCGCCCTTGGAGCTGAAATAGTCCGGCTCGCCGGAGAAGCGATCCTTGAAGTCGTATTTGGTGTTGAAGATGAAATCGATGTCTTCGTAGAGATTGATGACCGGCGGCGCATTGGTCACCGAGACGTAGCGCACGGGCTCGCGGCCCGAGCCGTTGAAATGCTGGTGATGACAATTGAGCGGGATGGCGAACAGCGCGCCTTCCTTCCACTCGAAGGTGATGCGGGCGCCGGCGTCGTTCCACACCGTGGTGGAGCCGCGGCCCGACAGGATCATGATCATCTCTTCGTAGAGCTGCCGGTGCGGATTGAGGCTCTTGCCCGGCGCGATCTCCATGACGTGGCAGTCGTTCGAGGTGCGCGAGGCGTCATGATTGAGGAACACCGCGTTACCGCCGCGCCGCGCCCAGGGCTTCAGCTCGACGGTGCGCAGGTTGCGCACGTAGATCGACGGCAGAATATCGAGCCCTTCGGCCTTGACCCAACGCGTGTAGGGCGTTTCCTTCTCGGTCTTGAATTTGTTGGCAAGGTCCTCGGAAACGACGGCGTTTTTGGCCATTTGGCACTCCTGTTAATTTCTAGGCCGCTGCGCGGGGCGCAGCGCTCTCGGCGATCGCCACACATTTTTCCGCCCGCATGCGCACGTGAATAGGCTCGCCGGTCGGCGTGCGCAAGGAGGGGTGGACCCGGGCAAGGAGGATAGATTCGCCCACTTTGACCTGGAAATCCAGATAGTCGCCGAGAAACACCTTGGCGTTTACGACGCCGCGGTAAAGATTGTCATCCTCGTCGCGCGCCGGCACCGCCTCGGACAGTTCAACGTCCTCCGGACGCACCGACACCACAACCGGAGAGCCTTTGGCGAGCGGCTCCACGCACTGAACGTTGAGTTCGCCGAGCGGGGTCGAGACCCGGCAGCGGCCGTTGTCGGTCGCCACCGACAGCATGGTGCCGTCGATGAAATTGGTGTTGCCGACGAAATCGGCGACGAACTTGTTGCGCGGCCGCTCGTAGATGTCGCGCGGCGAGCCGATTTGCACGATGCGGCCTTCGTTCATGACGCCGATTTCGTGCGACAGCGCCAGCGCTTCGCTTTGGTCGTGGGTCACGTAGATGGTGGTCAGGCCGAATTCGCGCTGCATCCGCTTGAGTTCGAACCGCATCTTTTCGCGCAGCTTGGCATCGAGGTTCGACAGCGGCTCGTCAAGCAGCAAGAGTTGCGGCTCCATGACCAGCGCGCGCGCCAGCGCCAGCCGCTGTTGCTGGCCGCCGCTGAGTTTCGTGGCGTCGCGGTCGGCAAGCTCCGCAAGCTGCACCGCCGACAGCACGCGCATGACTTTTTGTTCGATCTCCTTTCGGCTCGGCCGCGATTTGCGGACTTCGAGCGGGAAGGCGACATTCTTGAACACGTTCATGTGCGGCCAGATGGCATAGGACTGGAACACCATGCCGAAATTGCGCCGGTTGGGAGCAACGAAGACTCCCTTGTCGGACGAAAACACCACTTGCCCGCCGACCTCGATCTCGCCTTGGCGCGGCCGCTCCAAACCGGCGATCGAGCGCAACGTCGTCGTCTTGCCGCAGCCGCTTGGGCCGAGCAGCGTGAACAGCTCGCCGTCGGGCACCTGGAATGTCACGTCCTGTGCCGCCTTGACCGCCGCCCCGCGTTCGTTGGCGTATTCGGTAAACAGCGCGCGTACGCTGAGCACGGCCTACTCCGCTTTCAATCCGGCAGCCTTGATCACCGGCCACCATTTGGCGATGTCTGTCTTGCGCAAGGCCTCCAGCGCCTCGGGAGTGCGCTGATCGGCTGGCGGCATGTCGAGCCCCATTTCCACGATCCGCTTGTGGAAGGCCGGATCCGCCATCGCTGCCTCGGCGGCGGCGTTCAGCTTGGCGATGATTTCGGGCGGCGTTCCCGCCGGAGCCCACAGTGCGTTCCACACCCCGACATAGAGGCCCGGCAATCCGGCCTCGTCGACCGTCGGAATATCGGGCGCGGCTTCCGACCGCGTTTTGGCGGTCAGGGCATAGGCCCTGATCTTGCCGGCGCGCACCAGCGGCAGAAAGCTGCCGGTCGCGGTGCACATGAAATTGATCTGGCCGGCGAGCATGTCCTGCATGGCGGGCGGACCGCCGCGATACGGAATGAGTTGCCACTTGGCGCCGATCATGTGCTGGATCGACAAGCCGCAGAGCTGCTGCATGGTACCTGAGCCGACGGTGCCTTGCAGAACCTTCTGCGGATTGGCCTTGATCCAGGCGACCAACTCCTCAAGAGTCTTGGCCGGCACGTCGTTGGTGCTGACCAGAATGAAGGGATAGCTCGGCAGCAGCGCGATCGGCGCGAACGCTGTGGCCGGATCGTAGGGCAGCTTCATGGTCGCGGGCGTGAGCACGAACGCCTCGGAATTGCCGAGCAACAGCGTGTAGCCGTCGGGCGCCGCGCGTGCGACGTGGGCGGCGCCCACCGTGCCCGAAGCGCCGCCCATGTTTTCGGTGATGATCGGCTGGCCTAGCCGAGTCTTCATGCCTTCGGCGAGCAGGCGGACAATGTTGTCGGTAACGCCGCCCGCCGGATAGGGCACGACGATGGAGATCGGCCGTGCCGGATAATTCTGCGCCTGCGCCGCGCCCGCGCCGATGGCGGCCGCCAGGAGAGCGCCGCAGGTGGCGCCGCAAACGAACCTGCTGATCTGTTTGAACATCACTGCCGCTTGCCCTTGATTCGCGTATCCGCCCTTGATCTTCGCTCTATTTTCTAGTGATCCGATTCCAACACTCGCAGATCATCGCTCTATTTCATGCCTGCGCAATACCAAAGCGGCGGCTGATGAACTGCGCCACCGCGACGAAGCAGAGCAGAACCAGGATCATCATGACGCCAAGCGCCGACAATTCAACGTATTGGCCGTTTTGCCACATTTCCCAGATCGCAACTGAGACCACTTCCGTTCCTGGGCTGTAGAGCAGAATCGAGCTGGCCAATTCGCGGATCGACACGATGACGATGTAGATCCAGCCGGCGATCAGGCCCGGTTTGAGCAGCGGCAGCACGATGCGGCGAAACACGGCGGCGAGCGACGCGCCGCTCATGGCGGCGGATTCCTCAAGCTCCTTGTGCACCTGCAGCAAAGACGCCGTGTTGTAGCGCATGCCGTAGGGCAGAAAGCGTGTGACGTAGGCGATCAGCATGATCCACAGCGTCCCGTAGACGCCGATCGGCAGCATCAGATAGCAGACCATGATGGCGAGGCCGAGCACGAGGCCCGGATAGACCAGCGGCAGCGAGGCGAGATTGTCGATCAGCCAGCGGCCCGGCAGCCGCGTGCGCACCACGATGAAGCACAGCGCCGAACTCGCGAGCATGATCAAGGTCGCGCTGACGAGCGACAATAGAACGCTGTTCCAGATCGCGGTGCCGATCTCGGGATAGGACAGCACGTTGCGATAAGGCGCGAGCGTGAGGTGTTGGAGCGCGGCGAGCGACGGCACGCTGTAGAAGCGCTGCAGCGACGACCACAGCAGCACCAGAAACGGCAGCGCGATCACAAGCGCCACATAGGTGAAAAAGATCGCCGTGGTGGCGTAGCGCCAGCGCCCGATGCCGACAACGCGCGGCCGAAAGCCCTTGCCAGTGACCGTTGAAAAACGGCCGCCGCGCGTCGCGATGCGCGCATTGAGATAGATGCACAGCGAAGTGATGATCAGCAGCGTCAGGCCATAGGCCGACGCGAGCCCGATTCGGCTCGGGTAGGAATGGATCGCATTGTAAATCGCCGACGTGTAGACCTCGATGCCGGCCGGTAGGCCGAGCAGCGCCGGCACTTCGAAGGATTCGAGCGCGCGCACGAACAGAATGATCAGCGCCGCGGCGGTGGCGGGCCACGCCAGGCGGATGGTGACGCGCGAGGCGATCTGAAGGAGGTTCGCGCCGCTCATCATCGCGGATTCCTCGAGCGAGGGATCCATCGAGCGGAAAGCCGCGCTCATGAGCAGAAAGGCGACGGGCGAATAGTGTAGGCCGTCGACCCAGATCATGCCGGGAATGGAGTAGATGTTGATGAAGACCGCGTTGGTGTCGAACACGTAACGCAGCACGAGATTGATGATGCCGATCTTCGGACTGCCGAGGAAAATCCACGACACCGTGAACAGAATTCCAGGGATGATCAGCGGCACCAGCGCCAGCGCGAAGAACAGCGACTTGAACGGGGTGTCGGTGCGTTCGTTGATCCAGGCGAGCAAAGTTCCGAAGCAGAACGCGAGGGCCGCGCTGCCCAGCGCGAATTGCAGCGAGTTGACGAACAGCCGCGCGGTATCGGCGCTCGCATAGGCGCGGCGGTAATTGTCGAGCGTGAAATGCGCCGCCGCCGCCGCCGTCTGCGGCGACAGCACGCTCTGCCACACCATGAAGACGAGCGGGACCAGAACGAGCCACGCGACCAGCACGATCGCGGCCGCGCTCGCAAGCCAGCTCCAGTCGGCACGCCGCGAATTCGCCGCCACCAGCGCCGCTCGCGCCGCCACCGTCATGCTCAGGCCTGCGGCGCGTAGCTTGAAAGGGCGTCGCGCAGAATGTCGCGCGAGGGCTCGGAGCCGTCGACCAGGCGAATGCTGCGGCGCTTGATCTTCCAGCCGGAAGCGGTGCGATGCAGCTCCCAGCGGTTCGCGACGACCCGGTGGATGTGATAGCCGCGTGACGCGCCGTGATTGGGCACTTCGATCGCGGTGCCGGATTTGTTGGGCGTCAGGATTTGCAAATAGGAGATGACGACGGCGTTGTCGCCGTCGATCGCGATGTGCGGCAGCCCGGTGAAATGGGCGAGCCCGCCGGCGATAGCGGCCTGATGGGCCGGGCTCTTCAGCATCGCCGCAATGGCCTTGTTGCCGACGCCGCCGGACAGGCCGGCGCCGCGATCGAATTCGCCGTCCTCGGCATAGACCGCCTCGGCATAATAGTCGGCGCCGGTGTCGGCGCTCGGCGGGTGGCCGGCGATCAGATTGTAGATTTCCAGGCGATCCTCGATGGCGCGGATGCGCTGTTCCAGCGCACGGCCTGCTCCGGGTGCACCCCGGTCCGCCGCCTGGTCCGTCTCCTCCGTCATGGCAACTCCCCGACTTGTGATGTTTCGCCGGCGTGACCGTACCGTATCATGGACTGCGAAGCGGGTGTGGGCGGCGGCGTTATGCCGGCGTGCGGGTTGCGGACCGCGCCGTCCCCGTTACAAACCGGGTTGGGACCAATTTTGCGCTGCGGGCGGCGCCGGAATTTGGCATCGTGGCGGTGCAAGGCGGGGCGCGTAGTGGGGGAAGCCATGAGTTCCGGCGGCGAACTTCATCGCCGTGCATTTCTTGTTGGCGCTGCTCGAATGGGCGGCGGCCTTGCGCTCGGGCTGGTCCTCCCCGGCAGCCCGAGAGCAGCCTCGGCTGTGGATGTCCCCGCCTCGGCTGTGGATGTCCCCGCCCAAGTCAACTGCTGGATTGTGATCGCGCCGGACGACGTGGTGACCATCCGGGTTGCCCGCGCCGAGATGGGCCAGGGGGCCATGACCGGTCTCGCCATGCTGGTGGCCGAGGAACTGCAGTGCGACTGGGCCAAGGTGCGGACCGAGTTCGTCTCGCCGCAGGACAATATCCGCCGCGGCCGCATCTGGGGCGACATGTCGACGGGCGCCAGCCGCTCGATCGCCGCCTCCCAGGACTATCTCCGCCACGCCGGCGCCACCGCGCGGGAAATGCTGATTGCCGCCGCGGCACAGCGCTGGAACGTGCCGGCGTCGCAATGTGAGGCGCGGAACTCAACGATTACTCACGCGGCGAGCGGCCGAATCGTCACTTATGGCCGGGTGGCCGATGACGCTGCCAAGCTTAAGCCGGCCGATGTGCCGTTGAAGCCGCCGGGCGCATGGACGCTCGCCGGCACGCCGCGCAAGCGGCTCGACGTGTTCGACAAGGTTACGGGGCATCCGATCTACGCCATCGATGTGCGTCTGCCGGGCATGCTCTACGCTGCCATCCGGCAATGCCCGGTGTTCGGCGGCGCCTTGAAGTCGGTCGACGACGATCCGGTCAAGGCGATGAAAGGCGTGTGCCGTGTCGTGCGGCTGCCGGACGCGGTCGCCGTGGTGGCCGATTCGTGGTGGCGCGCCAACCAGGCGGTCAAGGCGCTGCGGGTGACGTGGGACGATCGCGGTAACGCCGGTCTGTCGACCGCGGCCATCCGCGATTTCGTCCGGGACGGGCTCGATGCGACACGCGCCCAAATCGGCCGCGCGGACGGCGACGCCGCCGCGGCCCTCGGCCGCGCCGTGCGCCGCGTCGAGGCGGACTATGAGGTGCCGTTCCTCGCGCATTCCACGATGGAGCCGCAGACCTGCACGGTCCATGTGCGGCCGGACGGCGTGGAGGTTTGGGCGCCGACCCAGGACGCTTCGACCGCGTTGGCGACCGCGGCGCTCGCGGCCGGCGTACCCGACAGCAAGGTTGTGGTTCATACCATGCTGCTTGGCGGCGGCTTTGGCCGGCGCGGCACGATTCAGGAATACGTCCGGCAGGCGGTGCTGATCGCCAAACAGGTCGAGCAGCCGGTCAAGCTGCTGTG
This sequence comes from uncultured Alphaproteobacteria bacterium, assembly GCA_963729965.1. Classification (GTDB taxonomy): domain Bacteria; phylum Pseudomonadota; class Alphaproteobacteria; order Rhizobiales; family Xanthobacteraceae; genus BOG-931. The sequence goes on along the minus strand of CAVSPX010000001.1, from coordinate 306,976 downwards.
GAGTCGCGAAGAGGATGTCCAGCACGACCTCTATCGCCCGTTCGGTATGGCGCGGCTGACTGCCGGCCTCGATGCCGGCGGCATGCCGATCGCCTGGTCGATCCGGCTTGCCGGCCCGTCATTCGTCGCGTCGATCGTGCCCAATCTGACCGGCGAGTATCTCGACCGTAGCTATGTCAGCGGCCTCACCGAAGAAATGCCGTACGCGATTCCGAATTATTTGATCGATTACGTCATCCGTCCGACTCCGGTGCCGCTCGGTGTGTGGCGCGCCATCAACTACACGCAGAACGCCTTCTACAAGGAATGCTTCGTCGATGAGATGGCGCACGCCGCGGGCATCGATCCGTATCAGTTTCGGCGGCGGCTGCTGCTCAACAATCCGAAAAATCTCGCCGTGCTGGACGCCGCGGCGAAGCACGCGCGGTGGGGAGCGCCGCCGCCGCCCGGTGTGTTCCGCGGCATTGCGCTCAACGAGGCCTGCGGCAGCTATTGCGCCCAGGTTGCCGAAGTGTCGGTCCGTGACGGCGAGGTGCGAGTCCATCGCGTCGTCGCGGCCATTGACTGCGGCCATGTGGTCAATCCGCTGTCGGTCGAAATGCAGACCGAGGGCGCCGTCGTATACGCGCTTACGGCGGCGCTGTACGGCGAGATCACCGTCAAGGACGGTGCCGCCGAGCAATCGAATTTCGACAGCTATCGCATGCTGCGCATCGGCGGCACGCCAAAGGTGGAAACCGTGATGGTGCCCAGCGGCGATTTCTGGGGCGGAGTCGGCGAGCCGTCGGTGCCGCCGCTGGCGCCGGCGGTGTGCAATGCAGTCTTCGCCGCCACCGGCAAACGCATTCGCGCGCTGCCGCTGGAGAATTACGATCTGCACATCTGATTCAGAGACCATCCGGTTCGGTTTGCTTCGCCTGGCTGCGGCATTGCGGCCGGGGGCGGCAGCCTTGTCACGGCACGGGCGTACTGAAATAGTCGCCGCGCGCTACAACAATATCCCGCCCGATTGAGGAACAGACAATGCTGCAACTGCGAACCGCAGCCCGGCTTTTTGCCGCCACCGCCGCGGCAGTCCTGGTCTTTTCGGCCGCCGAGGCTCCGGCTCAGGCGGAGACCTATCCGGCCAACAGGATTACGCTGGTCGTCGGTTTCGCGCCGGGCGGGCTCGCCGATACGCTCGCGCGCTTGATTGCGCAGGGCCTGACCGATCGGCTGCATCAAACCGTCGTGGTGGAGAACCGGGCCGGCGCCGGCGGCAACATCGCCGCCGGCCTTGTGGCGCGCGCCGCGCCCGACGGCTACACGCTGCTCGCCACCACCACGGCGCTCGCCATCAACGAAACGCTGCACCAGAACAATCCGTTTTCACGCACCGACCTCGCGGCGATCGCGATCCCGGCCTCAAGTCCCGAGGCGCTGGCTACGAATCCGAGCAATCCGGCCAACAACCTCGTCGAGTTCATCAAAGAAATGCACGGCCGCACCATCAATTTCGGTTCGGCCGGCGTCGGCACCGGATCGCACATCGAGGCGGCCTATTTCTTCAAGATCATCGCCAAGGTGCCGGCGCAGCACATTCCGTTCCAGGGCGGCGCGCCGGCGATCAGCGCCGTGCTCGGCAATCAGATCGACCTTTTGGCCGCCACGCTTGGCGGGCCCACCGCCGCGCAAATCGCGAGCGGCAAGCTCAAGGGTCTGGGTCTTGCCGCTGACAAGCGCTCCAGCGCTGCCCCGAATGTGCCGACCTACGCGGAGCAGGGTTTTCCGAATTTCACGGCCGCCTCGTGGGCGGGCTTTTTCGCGCCGGCCAAGACCGACCCGAAGATTCTCGCGACGCTGAATTCCGCGATCAACGACATCGTCAAGACTCCGGCGGTGCAAAAGAAGCTGGTCGATCTCGGCTTCGATCCGATCGTCTCGTCGCAGCAGCAGGCCGACGCGCTGTTCAAGTCCGAGATCGACAAGTGGGGCAAGATGGTCAAGACGCTGGGGCTGTCGGTCAAAGACTGAGTGACCTGTTGGTGTACGACCACGCCAATCCTGCAACCAGCCTTGCTAACCGACCATCCTGAATCCCACGACAGCGAAGTGATGGTCGAATGTATAGGCAAGACCGATCCGCGCGCGTTTCATGATGGCGAAGCTGGTTGCATCGACGGCGGACAGTTTATGCAGATCGGAACGCTGGAAGTAGTCCCATGCTCGTTGGAGATCACGCAGATCGCACGGCAGGACCTTGAGACCCCTGAGATTCTCTATCGAAGCTTTCCATACGAGAGCCACATCTCTATTGGCATTGCGATCGAGAAAGGTGAACGTCTCGATCACGACTGGAATGGAGGTGTGCAGCTTTGCGCCAGCTCCACGCAGCAGGTCCCATTGCTCGCGGGCTTGCGCGTGGAGCGGATCTCGCCTCAGCGCCAGGGCGATCCAGGATCCGCTGTCAACGAAAACCGGCTCGCCTTGGCGCATCAGGGCTCGTCGTGAACACTATCGTGCTCGATCGAGGTGCGTTTCGGCTCGCCATCCCAAAGTCCAACGGGCCCTTCGGCGCCAGGCATCAGAACCGCTTTGCGGACGGCTTCCCGAACCAAGGCCGCAACGCTGCGGCCCGACCGTGCAGCGGCCTTTCGCAATGCCTCAAGCTCTTCCTTGCGAAGGTAGACCTGCGTCTTTTCCATGTGTGTCAATTTATGGCAATTACTGACATCCTTCAAGGGAAGTAGAATTCGCGCCGTTCTGCAACGCGGCGTTTGTCTGGATCGCCGCTTCACCGCGAGCCGAACAGTTTTTCGAGAATCCAGAAATCGAGGCTGCCGCCGTTGCCGGGCTGGCGGCCGCGATTGGCGGCGACAGGGCCGGGAGCGGGCGGCTCCTGCATCGGCTGCGGCGCGCCCAGCCATCCGCCGGTGCCGCCAGAAAGCCCGGGCAGCGGCGCGGGCTCCACGCCGTGCAGCGCGGCTTTCATGAAGCGGCTCCAGATCTCGACCGGCAGGCCGCCGCCGGTGGCTTTGCGGGTCGGCGAGGAATTGTCATTGCCGAGCCAGACGCCGGTCACGAGGCGCGCGGTGTAACCGATGAACCAGGCGTCGCGATAATCCTGGCTGGTGCCGGTCTTGCCGGCTGCCTGCCAGCCGGGCAGGCTGCCGCCGCGCGCGGTGCCGGAGGCGAGCGTTTCGCGCATCATCTGGTTCATCATCGCCACATAGTGGGCGTCGACGATGCGGCCCAGCGCCTGCGGCGCGCGCGTATACAGCACCTTGCCGTCGGCGGTGCGGATGCGCTGGATGACGTGCGGCGAGTCGGCATAGCCGCCATTGGCGAACGGCGTATAGGCGGACACGAGTTCGTAGAGCGATACTTCTGATGTGCCGAGCGCTATCGAGGCATTCGGCTGCAGCTGCGAAACGATGCCCATCCGGTAGGCGGTGCGGATGACGGCGGCCGGAGTCAATTCCAGCACCAGCCGCACCGCCACGGTGTTGATCGAGTTGGCCAGCGCCTGCGTCAGCGTCACCGGGCCGAGATAGTGGTGCTCGAAATCGCCGGGCTTCCAGCCATGCACCGAGATCGGCGCGTCCTCGCGCACCGTGTCGGGCGTCATGCCGTGTTCCAGCGCGGTGAGATAGACGAACGGCTTGAACGCCGAGCCCGGCTGGCGCTTGGCCGCGATGGCGCGGTCGAACTGGCTTTCGCCGTAGTTCTTGCCGCCAATGAGCGCGCGCACGGTGCCGTCCGGAGTCATGGCGACCAGCGCGCCTTGGCCGATGCCGAACTTGGCGCCGCGCTGCGTCAGCGTGTCGACCAGCGCCTGCTCGGCGGCATTCTGCAGGTTCGGATCGATCGAGGTGTCGATGACGAGGTCGGTCCCGACGTGACCGACGAGGTCGTTGACCGCGTCCATCACCCAGTCGGCGACGTAATTGGCCGAACCGCCGCCGATCGGAGGTTTCGCCTGCGCCGGATGCGCGAGCGCGTCGCGCGCCGCATCGGCGCTGATCATGTTCAGCTCGCGCATGTCGGCGATGACCAGTTGCGCGCGGCGCACGGCGCCGTCGGGATTGCGCGTCGGCGCGAGCTTCGACGGCGATTTCACCAGGCCGGCCAGCATGGCGGCCTCGGCGAGCGTCAATTGCCGCGCCGATTTGCCGAAATAGCGCTGCGACGCCGCTTCGACGCCGTAGGCGCCGGCGCCGAAATAGACGCGGTTGAGATAGAGTTCGAGAATGTGCTGCTTCGAGAATTTGTGCTCCAGCCAGAACGCCAGCAGCACTTCCTGGAGTTTGCGGCTGACGGTGCGCTCCTGCGTCAGGAACAGATTTTTGGCGAGCTGCTGCGTCAGCGTCGAGCCGCCTTGCGCGGCGCCGTGATGCAGGATGTCGGCAAAGGCGGCGCGCGCGATGCCCAGCGGATCGACCGCGTAATGCGAATAGAAGCGGCGATCCTCGATGGCGATGAAGGCGTTCGGCACATAGGCCGGCAGTTCGCGCAGCGGCACCGCGGCGCCGCCCGAACTGCCGCCGATTCCGCCGCGCGTCGCCAGCGTCGCGCCGTTGTCGCCGAGAATCAGAACCGAGGGCGGGCGCTTGGGAATTTCCAGCGACTGGATCGGCGGCAAATGGATGCCGACCCAGACGATGAGCCCGACGACAGCGATCACGCCCCACAGCGCCAGCACGGCGCCCCAGTAGATGATGCGGCCGACGCGCGAGCGGCCCTTGCCAGAGCCTTTGCCGGCACCCTTGCCGGCGCGGCCCTTGCGCTTCGGAAACAGCCGGAACGTTCCCGTGCGCCGCCGTCCGCCGCCGCGCGCTTTGGGCGGACCGCCGACGCGGTCCTGCGGACGCAGCCGTAAATCGAAGCTTGCCGCGTCGTTGGCACGCTTCCGGCTGCCTTGCCGCCACGCCATGCTGGTCCCCCGGCGCGCTTCCCCCGCGCCAAGGTCACGGTAGAGGGGGCGGTTTAAGGGGCGGTTACTGGTCGTGGCTCGTCCTCCCTGCGGTTACGGATCGCGGCCCGCTGCACTCATCCGCCCCCACGTAAGTGGGGGAGGGGGACCACCTTGCGCAGCAAGGTGGTGGAGGGGGCGCGGGCCTCGACGAATCTCTTTCGACGAAAGTGAAACGTCGAGTCAGAGGCCCCCTCCACCACGCGGAGCTTGTCATCGGGCCGGCCACTACGGGTCGGACCCGTTGGCGTGGTCCCCCTCCCCGCTATCGCGGGGGCGGAAAGCACACGCTCCCGTTCTCGCGGCGCGGCTTTGCGCCCGAGCTTTGCTGCACGCCAAGAAAAGGGCCTCCCAAGCAAATAAGGGGGAGGCGGAGCGCCGAAAGGCGCGTACTGAGAGACCGCTCCGCGCCATCGCAGCGTCGCCGCTGGGCGGGTTCGCGGCGCCGCCTTCCTCTGCAGGGAGGGGGCGGCTCGCCTTCCGGCGCTCTACCGCGGTTCTCGCCAAGTTTTCTAGGCTTGGCTCAGTCCGGTCCCGCGCTTCATGGTCGCGGACAACCGATCCGCGCCCCGGGCAGCCAGCTCCTGGCGGACCCGCCAATCCCTGTCAGATTAGGCGTGGCGGGCCGGGCGAGTTTCCGAACCGCCCGAGACGGAGTTACGAACCCCATCCCGGGCACCGCTCCCGCTCCATCAATCGGCCGTCACCGGTTGACGTCCCTTGGCCGAGCGAGATGGGTTTCTTTTAGTTCGCCGCACGGTGCGGATTTAAGAAATTCCGCCGGCCGGCGCCATCGCCTTGATCCGACGAGAGTCTTTTTTCCTTGTTTGTTTGATTCGCCGGCGCGGCAATTGCGGCATTGCCGCCACGATTTGCAGTGTTGCGCTAACGTGTGGAGAACACTTTGGAATTGCCGCGGCGAATCAAAGGCGAATGGAGCCCGCATGAGCCAACGGGTCCGGCCCGAAGGGGCCGGCCGATGACAAGCTCCGCGACATGCGGGAAAATGCATTGCTGGTGCAATCAGAACCCCGGATATCGCGGAGCTTGTCATCGGGCCGGACCCGTTGGCTCATCCGGGCTGCGCTTGCTGGGAAAAGGCACGCCGCGCGCCTGCGCGTGGTCGATTTTGGCTGCACAAACCTGGTCTGGCCAATTTCTCGGATCGAGGTAGCATGTCGGTGCGCGCAATCGGCGTGCACTTAACGCAAAGGCAAGAAAATGCGCTGGCTGCTCATTGTCGCTGTAATTGCATTGAGTCCGAGTGCTGTATTGGCTCAGTCTCCGGTAAACCAGGAGGGAATAGCCAACTACTGTTACTACGGCGGCCAATTGTATTCGATCAGGTCAAGGTTGTGTATCACAGGGGCGAAGGCGGGCGCCGACATGTTGCTCTGTGAATCTGTTGATCAGGCCAAAGATGTCTCAAAAACGGGCCGCGCCGTTTGGGTCTATAACACTGGCGAAAATCCGACCTGTAAATAGACCTAGTGGTCCGATTCTAACATTCGCATCCCGTTTCGGAACCCCATCATGCGAATGTTAGAATCAAAGGACCACTAGCAACTATAAGTGCTAGTGGAGCTTTTTGGATTTGACATTCGCTATCGGAGTTCGCGGCTGGGGGGTAGCGAATGTCAAATCCGCTCCACTAGGTTGGCGGCGCCTGTTATCGCGGGATGTATTGCCCTAACTCTGCCGCCCCGGCCTACAGTAAGTAACCCGGATTGAGCGAAGCGAAATCCGGGTTTTGTCGGCAAGGCTTGCCCCGGGTTTCGCTTGGCTCAACCCGGGCTACGCTTGCTCGGAATGAGGTTACGAGCCCCATCCCGGGCACAGCTCCCGCTCGCATCAATCGGCCGTCACCGGTTGACGTCCCTTGGCCGAGCAGGATGATTTCTTTTAGTTCGACGCGCGACATGAATTCAAGAAATTCCGGCGGCGGCCGCGATCCCTTTGATGCGACGAGAGTCTTTTTTCGCTCTTTGTTTGATTCGCGGCGCGGTAATTGTGGCACGCTGCCATGATTCGCACTTTTTTTCAGTTAAGGTCCGGAGAGTGTGGATGTTTTTGAATTGCAGTCGCGAAAGATTCGCTGCCGGGCGAAGGAGGCGTCCACCAGTGGGCAAAGCCGGCGGCGTCAGTCGAAAATGATCTCTGCGACGTCGCTGACCTACATCGCATAACTGGCCTCCTGTCGTGATCATAAGCGCGAGTGCAGTCCCCTTCATGCGATCGTCGTGTGGCAGCAGGTTTTGAACCTGCATCAACGATGCAGGTCACCCTTTATTAGGACGTAATCTCAGAGTTGCAGACAAGCGAAGAACCTTACCAAGGCTAGGACGCAGTCGCCCTTTAGCGGGCGTGGTGTCCAGTCTGCAGTCTTACCTGCAGATAGACGAAAAGACCTCAGGGTGCAGTCGCCATCTATGTCGGCGTGATGTGCAGAGGCACTGCATCCTAATTGGGCGACAGTGCGCCGTCGAACAGAAATTCTGTCCCTCCGTCGTCCGATCTGCGAGCTAGTGTGGTCGCCATTTATCTGGCTGGGCCGAGTTCTCCGTCATCGATGTGGATGCAGTCACCCTTCATGCGGGCGTGGTCTGCAGGACCCGCCGCGTTAACTCCCACTGACCGTGAGGTGAAGTGGCCCTTCATTTGGGCATGGTCTCCAGGGCCGAAGAGATGAAGGACTAACGCGATGAGCAGGCGCAGTCACCCTTCATTGGGCGTGGTCTGCAGGTAAAAAAAGTTGCAGCTAGATCCTGAGGATAGAGGGTGCAGTCGCCCTTCATCTGGGCATGATGCGCACGCCAACAGCGTGCCTATTGAAGAATGAGCCTACGGGCATAGTCGCCCATGATCCAGGCGTGATGTCCAAGGGCAGTTGGCTCAATTCGATGACAAACGAAGAGGCGCAGTCGCCCTGCGTAATGCGTGACCCCACTATCGCATCGTGCTCCGTCTCCGCAAGGGGGTGTAGTCGTTGGGCGTGATCTTTAAGTCCGTCTCTTCCTCCACAACTCGGACGCTTGGTGCAGTCGCCCTCGATTCGGGCGTGATACGCAAGTACATATACCGTCAAAGGTAGAGGACTTTGAGGTGCAGTCGCTCTTTATTTGAGCGTGGTCCTCGGACGATGCTGAGCAAAGAACCTCACTAGGGCTAGGGCGCAGTCGCCCACTATGTGGGCGTGATATTAGCATGGCGTGATATTGGCACGCTGCATTCTACTCCAGTAGCAATGCACGCTCGAGATTCCCGTCTTCCGTCATCTTGAATTCCGACATCCGGTCTTGTCGCCGTTCATTTGGGCGTGGTCTCATTTTGGCCTGGTCTGCAAGAGCAACACACAAGACGTAGGGCTATGTGTCTAGGTGCAGTCACCCGTCATATGGGCGTTGTCTGCAGGGGGCAGCACGATTTGAACCTGCATCAAGGGTGCAGTCGCCGTTCATTTGAGCGCGCTCTCAGAATCAAACCATGCTTATCCGGTTAACACACGGCACAGTCGCCCTTCATGTGGGGCGTGGTCAGCAGGTCCATACACCAGAACTTGCTGAACCTCTACGGTGCAGTCGCCCTTCATTCGGGTGTGGTCTGGAGGCATGAGAGCCAAGGCAGCCAATCTAACAAGGTGCGGTCACCCTTCATCCGGGTGTGGTCTGCAGGCGAGACTCCCACGAAGGCCCTATCGTGACAGGTGCAGTCACCCTTCATTCGGGTGTGGTCGGCAGGTCCACTGAGTTGCGTCGGTTACGGTGCAGTCACCCTTCATTCGGGCGTGGTCTGCAGGGGCATAAAACACACTGTTCCTTGCATGCAATTGGGTGCAGTCACCCTTCATTCGGGTGTGGTTCTGCAGGGACCGTTAATAACATACTGAATTTTAACCCTTTGCCGAGGCTCGCGGCCAGCCGGTTTGCTATCCGTCGCGCGATATTGCGCGGCTCCCCTCAATCAGCACACGTATGATAGGCTCTCCGCTATTTCCAGGGGAGTCGCTTTCATGCGCATCATCCGCCCCTATGGCTCAAGCCGCAGCCGTCGAAAAGCCGACGGCGTACGCCGCGTTCTGATCGATAATACGTCCGAACGCAAGGAATGGGACGTGCCCGAGTTCGCCCGCTCGCACGACGAACTGGTGATCGCTCAGTGGATTTCAACGATCGACAAAATCGCGCGCAAGCCGGCGGGCAAGAACAAGCCTAGCCCGGCGCAATACGCGTTGCGGACCAAACTCGGCAATGCTTGCTGGGTGAGATTGATCGACGGCGGTCATCTGCCGGGTGCGGCGGGCGACCGGCGCAAACATCTGAGCGACGTGTGGTGGTTCAAGATTCATCCTTACGGGACAGAAACGAGGGAGCCGCGCAGAAATAAGGACGGCAGCCTGCCGGCATCGGCGCAAGTGAATGGGCGCTGGTACGAGCTGTTTGCCGGCGACGCCGCAGCCGAAAATCTAAGTGCGGACAAGATCGGCGAGATCGCCGCGCGGATCGAGAAGCATCTTTACAAGGCGGAATATCGGGTTGCTCCGAACGCAAAGCCGAAGCGAAAGGGCCGGATCGAGGCGCGGGCGGAAAGCATCGAGGGCAACGTCCTGCACATGCCGGAGGCGCCCGACGCGCGCCCCAATCGGCCGACGTGGCGCGATGCAGACATCGAGGCTTACAAAAAGCCGGGCGATCCGGCAGAGGCGATCCGGCGAAGAGCGCAGGAGCTTGAAGCCAATGACGAGCGTATGAGCCTGCCGGAGGCGGCGAAAGTGCTGTTCGAGCACTGGGCCAGAGTGTTCCGCGATCCGGCCACTGGCAGCACGATGGGCGTGAGGGAAGCGATGGAGAAGCTTCCGGGCCTATTCGCGGCCCACGATGCGCTCAAGCAGTGCTACCGGGGGCTTCTAAAACGCACACGCAAAGACACGCGCGCGCACCGCAAAGAGAATCCGGACGAGCGCAGGCTCTCAACGCTTTTACCGCACAATCTTGAAGGGGCACTGCGCCTTGCAAATTTGCAGGCCGACAATGCCGAGCTCGCCGAACTGGTGCGGCTTGGCAAGGTCATTCATTACGAGGCTTCGAGGAAGGCAATGCAGGAGGTGGCGCCAGATAGACAAAGTGAGCATGATGCCCACGACGATATCGACGGGCCGGTGACCGATCGTCCGGCTGCGGTGCTGACGGATTGGCCCGCACCGGAGCGTGTCGCCAACAGCCCGTTCTGGCAGAGCGATGGCCAAGCCGAGATTAAGCGCGCCGAAGCCTTCGTTCGCGTCTGGCGCCATGCGCTGGTGCTCGCCGGACTAACGCTCAAGGACTGGGTGTCGATGAAGACGCCTTTCAAGGGCGACATCCTGGGCCGCACGCGTGAACGCGACGATGCGCTGCAGTCCGGAAACTTCGAGCGTGGCCACTTCGAACGCAAGCTCAAGGTGCTGCTCGGCGTGCGCGCCATGCTCATGCGCGTCGAGACCGACGCCGATTGCCTGGCGCTGCTGCATGACGTGATCGACGCGGCACGAAGCTTGCGCCATGCAGTGTTTCATTTCAAAGGGCGCGGTCATTTCCTCGGCGAGCTTTCGACGCTGCAAGAGAATCTTGGCGATTCATTCAGGGAAGCCGCCAAGCGCCTTTGCCACAGCGATATGAAAGACCGAATAGCCCGCCTGAAAGCCACGCTGCGAGCGGCGCACGTCGGGAGCTTCCTGAACCCGCAACAGGCGGAGCAGGCGTTCGCGCTGATCTCCGGCGAGGCCGCGGCCGAACTGCCGCTGCCGCGCTTTTCGCGAGTGCTGGAGCGGAGAAAGAATGCCTGGGACAAGGCGATCAAGTTGCCGGAGCCGGCCAACCTTCGCGCGCTGGAGGTCCCGGTCCGGAATTGCCAGTACACACTGATGAAACTTGTCTACGAACGTCCGTTCCGATCTTGGCTGAAAACTCGCGACGCGCAAGCGGCCTCCGCCTGGATCGATCGTGCAGTAGACCGTGCCACGGTGGCGGCGAAAGCGCTGAACGCCGGACGCGATGAGACCGCCAGAAATGTGATCGCCGCCAGGGCCGCCGATCTGCCGAAGCCGTCCGGCAAGCGCGATATCATGGATTTCTTCTTCGATCTTTCGGCGGCGACGGCGAGCGAAATGCGCGTGCAAAGCGGCTATGAAACCGACCGCGAGAAGTCGCGTGAGCAAGCCGAATATATCAACGATCTGCTCTGCGACGTGGTCATTCTGGCCTTCAGCGAATACCTGTCGGCGCAGAAACTCGACTGGCTCCGCGATCTGAAGCCCGATCAAGAGCCGGCAATGGAGCCCCTGTGCGCGCTCGGCGATCTGCAGACTTCCGAGCCTGATCTCGCGGCAGAGGAGTGGCAGACGGCGCTCTACCTGATCCTGCACCTGGTGCCGGTCGAGACCGTCGGGCAACTTTTGAATCAGCTTTACAAATGGAACATCGCGGCGACGCGAGAAAGCAACCTTTCGGCCGAGGAGGACGACCGCCGTAAGCGGCTCGAAGGGACGATGACGCTCTATCTCGACATGCACGACGCCAAGTTCGAGGGCGGCGATGCGCTGCCCGGATGCGAAGCGTTTGCGGTCCTGTTCGCCAGCGAGCAGGGATTTGCGCGGCTTTCTGCGCAGGCCTCGCGCGAGGAGCCGGACCGGCGCACTCCGCAACGAGGTTTGCGCGAAATCGCGCGCTTCGGTCACCTGCCCCTCGTCAGCGCGCTGAACGGCGGGAGCAAAATCGACGATACGACCATCGCCCGCGTCTCGGCCATGGAAAACGCGCCCCTCGGCGGCGCGTCGCCGATTGCCGCCCTGCACAATGTGCGTGAAAAGCTGCACGACAAATGGGTGGAGGCCAAGCGGCTGGACGCGAGCGACTTGTCCGCATATTGCGACGCTATCGCCAAGATTTCGAAACACCGTCTTGAGTTGAATTTCGTCAATCTGGTCGATCACGTCCGCGCGCACCGAATGACGCTCGCCGTGCTCGGCCGGCTTGTCGACTACGCTGGTCTGTTCGAGCGCGACCTCTATTTTGTCACGCTGGCGCTGCTACAGCGGCGCGGGCTACAGCTGCCTGATTTGTTTAACAACAGAGGCTTGCGATGGCTGCATCGAGGCCAAATTATTTTTGCGTTGGACGAACATCGCCGCGATTTACCGCAAGCAAGCGATATCCTGAATGAACTGGGGACATATTTCACTGAAGTTTGGGTCAAAGGCAGCCAAATCAGGAACGTCCGCAACGACCTTGCGCACCTGAATATGCTGCAGGGCGATGCTCCAAATCCGCAATTGACGCATTGGGCGAACCAAACACGCCGGCTGATGAACTATGACCGGAAGCTGAAGAATGCCGTCAGTAAATCGGTGATCGAGCTTCTGCAGCGGGAGGGACTCACGCTCCGCTGGATGATGAAGATTGGTGGCGAGGCTCATGATCTGTCCGACGGCAAACTATGGTCTCGCTGCGCCGAGCATCTGGGGAACAAGCGGCTAACCCTGAAAGGCGCGGATCGCAAAGACAAGGGAAATCCGATCGCCGAGCGCCTGCACGGTGAAGGCTATGTCAAAATGATCGCGACCGCCTTCGCCGGCCAGGCGATGCCGACGTATTCGGTCCTCGATGACCTGTCACTCGTCGATTGGGAGGCCAGCGCCGCAGTGAGGCCGCGGAGAGACCCAAATCAAGGCGGCCCGCGACCGCACTCCGGCCGTGAGAAATTCCGACCGTCCTCGGCACGGCGCGAACTAATCTTACTGCGTCACAACTTTTGACGTCTACCTTGTGCTGAGATTTGCCCGACGCAGCAAGGACATCGTGACAGCGTTGCGACGAGAGCGACGATCAATCTCCGTCGGATAGTTGCGATGGAATTCGGAACGTGGCGCTCAGGCCGCAATGGCGGACCCTCTGGGCCGATAAGTTTCGGGAATTGTAATTTCCGTGAACAACCGGGGGGAACGAGTTCCTGAGGGGGGAATCGTCTCCCGCTCGGAGATCAGGAATCCATAGGCCGCGATGCATAGCGTTGCGTGATGATGGAAGCCGCGCCATCCGCGCCCTTCGAAGTGGCCGAGGCCAACCTCCTGTTTGAGTTCCTGGTAATCGCGTTCGATGCGCCAGCGCAGTTTGGCGGTATCGACGAGTTGAGCGAACGCGATGTTCGCCGGAAGCGTTGAGAACCAATATTTTGTCGGCGCATCTTCGCCGTCTGGCCACTCGATCAGCAGCCACTCGTCTGGTCGACTTTCAGCCAGCCAATAATCTCGATGCGCGGCACGAACGCGCACACGGGCAAAGCGTGAGGATAACGGCTCTGCCGAGGCTTCCCGCCACGTGATCTTGCACCAAGCCTCTGACGGCAGGGCAAACGCAAGCTTCTTGACCGATATCGGTCGGTGCTTGCCGTCACGCCGCAACAGCTTTGGACGTCGCCCGTGGCCCGACCATTTCTTTGGTGGCCACGGCCCAGTGCCCGGCCCCCATACCGATGTTTGTGGCATGATGCCGGCTACATAGCTCAATCCGAGCGCTGTGATGTTGGCACGCAAATCGGTGTCCGCGCCATAGCCGGCATCCATCAGCACCACACCGCGCGGTAGGGCAGCCGCGCAGGCCCATCGCAATTGATCGAGCGCGATTGCCGGCTTGGTTTTGAAGGTAACTTCCTTGGGTACACCCGCTTTGCGCCGACGTGGACGGTCCGTCGCCCATTCCTTCGGCAGATAGAGGCGATAGGCTGCTGGCAAGCTCGCATGATGATTGGCAATCGAAAGCGTTACTGCGATCTGACAATTGTCTTGCTTGCCAAGCTCACCGCAATATTGACGCCCGACCCCAACCGAATGCCGTCCCTTCTTGGGAAAGCCCGTGTCATCAATGATCCAGGCTTCGATCGGCCCGTGGCGTTCCATCTCCGGCAGCACCATTTCGCGCACCTTGGCCAAAACCTTCTCGTCGGACCAGTTGCCTTCACCAACAAAATGCAACAGCGACTGATGTTGGGCCGCGGTCCGTTCAGGCGCCGTAATCGCGGCCATCGGCTCGACGCTCTTGCGCTCGCAAGGCATCATCAGCCCTACGCAATAATCCCGAAGCGGTTTGGCTCGGTCCGCGTGTCCAATCGCGCTCGTCAGACCATCGATATACCCCGAAAACCGCGATGCAGCTTCACCTGATTTTGGCAGATCCATCTCAGCCCCTCCACATGCTGAAAAGTGAACCTTGCCAAATACATGAGTCTCATCGGAAAAAGATGCGACCTACTGACTCAGTAAGACTAAGGAACTGGAATGGAAACGCCGCAGCATCGAACGGCGCCGCCGCCAGCGCCGATGCCGCTTCCTCGATTTCAACGGCATTCATCCAAAGATTTCCGTCAGTCGCGGCTTCTTCGAGCGGTCTCTGCCTTGCTGCGCGTCCCGGATACCTCCATTCGGGAAAATTGCAAAGCCGGAGAATTGCCACTTGTCACAGGCTCCTCGCCTTGTTGGTGCCGCCAGTTGCGAATCAAGATTTGCCAGCAAAGCCAAGCTATTTTCGCTCCGCAAAGAGCAGCGGCAAAAAGTGCTGCAGAATCAATCATGCTCGCGACTATCGCGACGACTCCTTGACAATTCCAGCGAGCGTAGGCGTGCCCACGGCTGACTTGCAGTTTGCGTTGACGTGGGCACGGCGCTTCGCACCTTTGCCCACTCTACGCGTTACGCCAGCGTTTAAACTGTGCGCAGGCCTATCTATCGTGCAATCAGCGCATATATACATTCTACCTTCCAACCCACAGTAGCATCGACGGACGCCGCAAAGGGCGGGGTGTTTTTTGGGAGGCGGCAAACCGGCTCTGCGCTACGGGCCAGAAATGAAACATCATGATGGAGTTTCTCGGCGCAGTTGTGGCGATCGGCATTTTCGTCGGTTGGTGCGACCTCACGGCGTCATGGACTGATGTGCTGCGTCCGGTCCGCGCGCTGCTTCCGCCGTATTCGAAGTAGCCCGCCATGAGTTCAGGTCGAAATTTCACGATGAGCCCGGATCAAGCCCGGGAACGGGCGGAAAAAAGCTTCAAGAAGGAAGAGCGCGCGCGGGATGGTCGAGCGGCGATGACGGAATATGATGCTGAAGCTGTCGCCGTTCTCGCCAAGACCGTGCGTCTGAAAGCGCTTCGCTTGGCCAAGGAAGCCCAGGCTCTGACCGAGGCGCCGCCTACCAAATCGATCAAGGCACCGACCAAGCGGCGCCCCCGCGCGCCGCGGCACATAATCGCTCTTTGAACTTAAGGCGTTCGGATCAAGCCCGCGCATGACGAGCGGAGCGGTGCTTTGCTTGGATGAAAAACTACTCAGAACGCGCCGGCGCGTTGCGCTGCCGGCTGGACGCGCGTATATACATCATGTGTAAATTGTCTACACTGAGTGTATAGGCAGGTCTCAGACCAACGCAACCCAGCCATGGCTCTGCACATTCGCGACGACCGCGCCGCGACGCTGGCCCGCCGCTTGGCCAAGCGCCGCGGGACGACGATGACACAAGCGGTGGTGGAGGCGCTCGAAGGCGCGCTCAAGCGCGAAGAGCGACCGCTTGTCGAGCGCATCGCGGAGATCGCCCGCGATGCCGAACGCTTGGGCGACCGCGCGCGCGGCCGCGCCATGAGCAAGGCGGAGATTGACGAACTCTGGGGCCACGATCCGGGCCACGAACGGGACAACTCGTGATCTTCATCGACACTTCGGCGATCATCGCCATGATCGCCGCCGAGCCGGACGGTCTCTCGCTCGCCGCGAAGCTTCAGGCCGAAAATCAGTCCATCTCGGCCGGGCACGTCATCCTGGAAGCGTCGATGCGGCTTGCGGCCTTGTTGCGCCTGAACCCGACCGCTGCCGATGAGCTGGTGACGCGGCTGTTGCGCGAGGCCGGAACCGCCATCGTGCCCATCACCGAAGAAATCGCGCACATGGCGGTCGTCGCCTTTGAACGGTACGGCAAGGGCCGCAACCGAGCGGCCCTTAACATTGCGGATTGCCTGTCCTACGCCTGCGCCAAGGTCCACGGCGCGCGGCTTTTGTTCAAAGGCGATGATTTCGCGCGCACCGATATTGCGCGGGCGTGATTGCAGGAACAGTGAAGTAGAGCTGGGTGATGCGCGGCCGGCCTGACTCTTCCTCCCCCTGCAAGGGGAAGGATGGGTGGGGGTCTGCGGCCTGGCCGCTTTTCGGACGTGGCGGTTTGAGTATGAGGCCCGCGACCCCCACCCCGACCCTCCCCCTTTCAGGGGGAGGCCCTCATTGATATTGCTGGATTTTTCAGGTCTCTTAGTGACATTAGAGACAGGGTTTAGCGACAGATTTCAGGGGATCCGACCTGCCCGTCGAGGCCCGCAAACTGGAATGGTCGGATCAGAGTGAGCACCGCATCGCTCGACGCCTTCCACGCGTCACTGCCCCGGTGCAGTCATGAGCAAGCCCACGCACTGACTCTCAAGTTGGTACGGTCGGGTGAAGCGTGCGCTTGAGCAGGAGCCCCCCGCTACGGTGCTCGCTACTGGCGCGACGCGCGTGAAACAACGCTTAAACATAATGACGGATTTACCTCGCCGTTCAGCCAACTGATAACCTGTGATGGTACTCTCGAAAATCTAGCATCATGGGCATCCGATGGGCATCCCGAAAACGTTCGCTTTGACGGCAATTGCCTTTGTCGCGACCTTTGTTGTGGGCTTTGCGATTATGAACGGGGGGCGTGCGCCCGCCACACGGAGCGCGTCTGTGGTTCCGAGCGCACCCCGTCACGTCACAGAGGGCGGGCCGAGCAGTACACCCAGCACGCCGAGTGTATCGAGCAGACAGGCGCGCTATTACAGTTGTGTAAGCGACGTTGAAACGGACTACGAGAATTCCTGGGCAAACGCATGCTTTGACCGGGGAGAGGGCTCGCAATGCAAGCTTCCCATCTTCATGGCGAGCGAATTGAATGGAGCCGTAGAGCAGGGCCGCAATCGTTGTCTTCAGGAGGTTAATGCTGGGTTGCGGTAATTTTATTTTGAAACCACTTCATGAAGGGCCAGCGTCGTGCTGGCCCTTTTGCTCCCGAATGCGTCCATCTGACCGAAGGCAGAGCGAGGCGCTGACAGCCGGGTCTAGGCGCATCCTATCGGCCGCCGGTTTGCGTTTCCGTCAACGCGGTTCACTCAATTTAAACGATCCGTGTGGGGAAAGCCATTAAGACTCGCAGCATATCCTGTCGCGTGCTCGCGTCGATGCTCTCGATGGTGCTGCAATGACAAGCCTGCTAATTCTCGTGATCTTTGCCGTGTATATGCTTCCGGCAATCGTCGCCTATCGGCGCAACCATAGGCAAGCGATGGCGATTACGGTGCTGTCGTTCTTCCTTGGCTGGTCGCTGATCGGCTGGGTTGTGGCGCTTGTGTGGGCGTGCACCACGGACGTGAGTGGTCCCGCACCCCCGCTGCTCCAAAGTCGCCTGTTCCATAATTCCCTGATCCGTATTGAGGATGATGACCCGGCGAGCGCCGCGCGTTTCCGCCACGCTACCGCCTCCACTATCCTTGTAGCGTTTGTGTTCTTGCTGGCCTTTGGGATTGTGACCACCATCCTCGCCAGCGGCTAAACCGGCCATCATGAGAACCGAAATCACCAAGCCGCTGACCGCTGCACAAATCGCGAAGGGCAAGAACCTGCCGCCGCGACTCGTCAACATCGGCAGAGAGGTTGAAGCCAAGGTTTCCAAGTATCGGACCTATGAGGCCAAAGCCTCAGACATGGCCGTTTCAATCCGGCAGTTGCTCGCGGAAGCAGCGACCTATTGCGACAAGGGCGGCTTCAACGCCTTCCGCAAAAAATTCTGTCCGTCGCTCGGTCGGTCGCGCGCGTATGAACTGCTCGCCATCGCATCGGGCAAAAAGTCGGCGGACGAAACTAAGGCGACGAAGGCCGCGCGGCAGGCGAAGCATATAGCCCGGTTGAAAGCGGCGGCGAGTCCATCACTGGCGGAAACCAACGTCGTGCGGCTTGTCCCGCGTGATGCGCGGTTCAAGGAACACGTGCTCGAATTGACGTTGCTTATTGCAGACGCGGACCCAGCGAAATTTGCCGGTGTCGCATTGCCAGCGGGCGACTTGGCAACGCTCGGCACATTCTTGCTAGCGGTCGCGGACCTACAGCGCGAGCAGGTCGCATGAGCGGAGTCGCGCGCCGGACGAAAAGCCGCTTTGCTTCTCGCCCGCTCTATGATCAGTCGGCGAGTATGCCGCCATTCAATCACCCGGCACTCACCGAAGGCCGAACGCTTTATCCATTGACCGTAAGGGCCAGCCGCGACCGTTGGGCGCTCAAATCCGGCGACAACGCCCGGAAGATCGGTGCGCGAATTTTGAAAGGGCGATGGAAGGGGTACGCGGTTTACACATTGACCCTGGAAGAACGAAAAACATGCCCGACAAGTTGCCACCATTGGCGGAGTTGCATGGGCAACAAGATGCATCTGGCGGACAGAGTCGCAACGGGAGCTGATTTGCTTTGGCGATTGGAACGCGAGATTGCGCTTCTCGAAATCCGCCATCCCGGCGGCTTCGCAGTGCGGTTGCATGTTTTGGGAGATTTTTTCAGTGTCGAGTATGTCCAATTTTGGGAACGGCTATTAGAACAACATCCCGCGCTCCATGTGTTTGGATACAGCGCACGGCACGACAAGGACGATCCGATTGCCGCGGTGCTGGTTGCGCTGGTCAAGAAACAGTGGAGTCGCTTTGCGGTCCGGTTCTCAAATGCGCCGATGCCCTTCGCTCTGCCCGCGACGACCACTGTGGAACATCCGCTACAGGTGCCATCTGGGAGCGTGCTGTGCCCAGAGCAAACCGGCAAGACAGAAAGTTGCAGCACGTGCGGATTGTGTTGGGCGACAACGAAGCGCGTGGCCTTTTTGCAGCACTAAGGATGGTTATGATGAGTGCCTACTATGTCGGCAATAATACGGTTGAGGTTAGCGGCTTGAAGGTCCTAAAGCGCGGCAAGCATCCGAACGAGTGGATCGTGACTGTAAAAGGTTGGGAATGCAAGCTCGATGACAAAACAGGCGCGCTTTACGTGCGGTTCAAAAAGCAGCCGTGGTCAAAGGTGCACCTATCGAGGACGAACACCTAATCACCACACTTGCCGTCTGTTGAAGCTGACATGCGGCGAGCGATCCGCCATGAGGCCATAGACGCATCCGTCAAAGATATGGTCCTCAGCATTGGTGTCAATCTCGTCTATCGCCTTTTTTGACCTTGGCAAGACCGGAACGGTGCGGACGAACTGCGGGCACTCTTCCTTGACGACGAACAGTCCGGGAGCCTCCCGCAGTTTCGACTCGGGACGAGGCGAGCAGGCAATCAGCCGTTCGCGCATGATCGCGAAGCTATCGCGACGAAAACCCGGCGGCTTGCTGACCAGTTCCCAAGCGATGCCGGGCGTCTTTTCGCCATTGATGATGACCGGCTGCTTGAACTCCTCGGCGATACAGTGCTCGTTCTCTTCCGCGCCGATGGCATTGTCGGCGTAGCCGCGCTTGAACAAGTCAACCCATTTCTGAGACACCGCGTCGCGGAACCGCCAGCCTTTGGCGAGCTTGTACTGCTGGATTTTAGTGATGATCGAAGCAATCGACTCCTTGGTGCCTTCGTTCGGTCGGCCGTTCCAGCCGTATACCTCACCGATCAGGAACAAGTCGTTCGGGACGTGTATGTCCGACCTTGCCGGACTTGAAGCGAATGTCACAGCCATCGCTCTCCCACCAGAACAGACATGCCCAAGGCTTCGTTGATCCGCTGTCGAATGACATGAACAGCTTGCCGCTTGCCGGTATCTCAAACGCCTCAACGAAAATGTTCTTGCCGTGCTCGAAGAAGATCGAGTCGAAGCCGCCGCCAGCAACAATATCCCAATCGCCATAACGCCAGGCAGCAAGGCGCGCTGGATCACCCTCGCACGAAATTTCAACGTCCCGCATATAGAACGGTTCAGTTCTGCGCAGCAAAGCATTGTCGGCGAACGACACATAGATCGCCCGACGCGAGCTTGGCGTTCCATCCTCTCCCAGTTCGGTGATGCAAGGACCACAGATGCCTTTCGGAATGCCGTGAAGCTGATACCGGATATTTTACCCAATTATGACCGCTTCCAGATGGGTTTGCCGTGGCGCGCACTTTTCTCGGCATGAATCTCGCGTCCAATCGAAGATCGCAAACACGAGAACATAGAGAGGAACGGCTTTGGCGAGTCCCACAGCGTCAGTTCCTCCCACCCGATCCACGCATACGCCTTACCTTGGTACAGAGGCCAATCGGCTTCCGTGTCGTAGTATGAAAGTTCCAGGGACTCGCCTGTCGGCCACTCGAAGATGTTTTTCAGCCTGTTGAATTGACACTTAGGCCAGATGATTTTGACCAGCGGCACCAACCAACTCAAAATATCCGTGAACTCACGTTGGCTTCTGCGCAGTAGGATGCCTTTGTAGTTGTTCGCCCAGCCACGACCGATGCCGCTAAGAAAATCGTGAAGCAGTATTTGGGTTTTCCCGCCGCCGCGATTACCAACAAGAATAACCTCGGCTTCCGGCGCGCAGCCATAAGCTTCTTGCGGCCCGGGCAATGGTGCACACATGACTTGCTGCAGGCGACGTTGCTCCGCATCATAAATGTGCGGGACATAGACGCCTTGGCGACCGAGCGTGAAGGTGTTGATTGCAACTGACATGGCGTACCGGATCTCGTCGTTGAAATACTCGCCGAGCGAGTCCGACTGCGCCCACTCCAAGAACTCTTCGCGTGTTAGCTCATAGTCCCAGTCGCCAGTCGTCTTGTTGGCGAAGGTCGCGGTGGCAACGCCATCAGCTCCATTCCAGATTATCGAAACAGGTGGACGCCTTGTTGGCGATGATGGTGGCAGCCGCGTTGGGCTTCTTGTTGGTCTGAAACTGACCGTCGGCTTCGACGTGTCGGTCATCGGCTTGCCTGCGATGAAATTCCTGGATGTTCGGTGTAGCCTCAAGTTGACCCTTGGCAACGTGCTCGGCGATGCGAGCGCGCTGCCACGCAAGCTTGTCCGCGGTGCTCCATGTTTTTGCTGCCATGATCGAGACTCCTCAAAGCTGTACGCGGCGACCACCGGGCGGCGGCTTGCCGTAACCGACGTTCTCACTATCGTATCGTGCGCTCGCCTTGCCCGGCGGAGCTTGGGCAACCGGCGGCATCGGAGCAATCTCGTCAGGTGACGACGCCTCGGTCTTTACCGGCTCCGGTTTCGGCGGCTTGGGCGTGTAGCCGGGCGCGAGTTCGACGAGCCAGTCGTTCTGGTAGCCTTCGTCCAGCAGCGTGGTCGGATGTACGGCGTCAACCTCGATCCCGGCATCCTGGAAAGCGCGATGCTGGATCGAACCGGCGACGATCACGTCGTCGGGCAACGGCGGCAGCAAGCTTGTCCGTCGGCATCCCTGAACAACACCGTCTCCCTGAGCAACTTGCGCCGCCATCGTGCGTCGAACTCCGCGGAGTCGACGCACGGCCGCGGAGCAACAAGGACGTTGGTGGAACGCTGGGCTTCCTCGGGACGGGCGGTGAGTCCGAAGAGTTGGTTGGCGTCGTCCGGCGGCGGCATAAGGCTGGCGTCTGCTGCGCGCCGCCTTCGATCCAGACGTGACCGCCGTGGGTGACGTTGACCTCGGATTTCTCGCCATAAATTTCCGGGGCCAAGACTGGTCAGCAACTTGACCAAGAATGGCAGGGTTCGGCGGGCTGATGTCCATGACCTGGACGAGCGCGCCATCCTCGTCCCGCTCGTAGTGATCGTCGCGTCGCCGCGTGCCGTATTTCTCGATCCAGGAAAGCTCATCGAACTCAAGCGCGTCGGCGGCGATCTGCGGCGAGATTTTCCACACCGGCTTGCCGTCGTGGAATTTCGGGCTGGCGTGGCCGTTGATCGCAAGATCACGGGCGGCATGATCTAGGGCAATGATGTTCAATTTTCTGGCAGCATTGGCGTGCTGGAAAAATGGCGCGGACCTGCCGAGCCATTGCAGGGTGTGTTTTTCCGGCTCGTCCACTGACTCTTTGAGCCACCTGAAAAGGCTCGTCGGATGGACGCCGACCGTCCGGGCTGCAGCCTTCAACCGCGGAGCCAGCACCAACTGGTCGAGCACCTTGCGCTTGATTTCGTCGCCGACGACCGCGCTGACCTTTGCGTTTGCCTTTGCCTTTGCCTTTGCCTTTGCCTTGCTCATCCGACCCTCCGAATAGGGACCCGCGGGACCCAAATCAGGTCACCGGCAGCATGTTCAAATTTTCAGAGGGGGACATTGTTGATAGCACGAAAGGCATCTTTGATCAAGAGCGTGCTACCGTTGTGCGACCGTTTTTGTTGGAGCGGAATTCCGAGGGTCGGATTTTTCTATTGTGCGAAATTCGTTCCAGGAATTTTCCGGGGGTCCGGATTTTTCCGGTGCGACCTTTTTGGCGTCCGACGCGACCGGTCGTGCGACCGATTTCCGCTAAAAAGAGACCGCTTCGCTACCCGGAGTCTGGCGGGACTGAGCGACGATGAACGATCACATACCCGTTCCAGGGCGAAGGAGGGTGACCGGGACCCGACCCCCTAACTCGTCCAAAAAGGAGGGCTGAGGGGCCATGGTTTTCATGAGCCTCCCCTCTGACAGGGCAAGAAGCTGAGCCAAATTCAAGGGCTTAGCGACTCGCTATCGCTGAAACTGTCACTAACCTGGAGCAGCCATGCGCCGGGCGCGTGCTCTGCCACGGGATTTCGCGACGGCCGTTTGCGGAATAGTGGGGTTAATAAAGGCTTAAAACCACCCCGAATAGGGTCATCGGCCGTCAGTGGTGGACGGCAAATTGGTCGCAATACCTCCATCCCGAGGGTGGATGAATTTCACCAAATAGAATTTTACGTCCACTACGTCCACAACGTCCACATGTCTCCCGCTCACGTTACGCGCGCGCGCGAGCGGTCTATACGTGACATGTGGACGTAGTGGACGTAGTGGACGTAAACGGTCAGACCGTTCAATGCACACTGCCACCCGGCTCAAAGTCAGCCGTGTCCATTTCCATTTCAGCCTTGGTCTTGGGGATCGGTGCGCCCGATTTCGGCTCGGTCATGATCGTATCGAGTCCCAGCCCAAACATCGGGATCAATCCCGCGTCGTGCCGGTAATAGCGGATGCGGTTCTCGGCGTTCAACCGAATGCCCTTCCACGCGCGCGGGCGGCTGCCGTCGTCGGCTACGCGCCGGTACTCCCCGAGTATCCGACCCATTGAGCGAACCGCGTCTTGGAGCTTCGTCGAGAACCTACCTCCATCCATTGCATTGACGCTAAGCCCACGCTCAGCGACGAAATCCGCAAACGCGGTTTCCAATACCGGCTTGTCAACCTCGGCTCCGGCTTTGAGTTCGCACCAACTGGCGACGAAAGCCGCATAGGGATCACTGAGCAGCAGAAGCTCGCGCTTGGTTTCTTTGCTTTCCTGCCACTCCTCGAATTTGCCGCGCTCGTTCAAACGATCCAGTCCGGCTAAAGCCCAATTGAGAATGCCCGCCATCATGTCGGGGGCGGTCAGCTTGTCGGTCAGGTCGAAATCTTCGCGGTCAACAAACGAGGCATCGAATGGCCAGCATAGCAGGCGACGCAAGAGCGCATCGGTGCTGTCGCCGAAATCCGGCAGTCCGTTTGCGCCGATCCAAATCTGCCCCGGCAAGTATAAGTTGGGGATGGATGTGATGCCGACGCGGCGCACGCCAACAGCATCCTGCCCGGAGATTGCTTTGAGACGTTCCGCCGCAAGTGCCGTCGAAGCTTTATGACTCAATGTCAGGTCGCTCATCAGCAGCAGCACTTTATCGAGGCAGTTTTCGAGTCCATATTTCTCACCAAGGATGGAAATCGGAACCGATCCGGTTTGCCCGGCACCACACAAGGCACTGAGAACGCGCATGACGGTGCCTTTGCCGCCGCCCTTCACGCCGCGAAGGAAAAATATTTTCTGCATGTTGCGATTGGTCGAAAGTGTATAGCCGAATGCTTCCTGTAAGGCGTCAACCAGATGTTGGCGACCGCCAAGCCACTCACCGAGGCTACGCAGCCAAAGCTCGGGAACCTCCTGATCCTTGTAGAAGCCATGCGGCAGACAATAGTTGCAGAAGAACGCCGGGGTGTGTGTCATCAACTCCCGAGTCCGGATATTCAGCAGACCATTCTCGCAAGGCAGGATCAAGCGCGGGTCGATTTCGTCGTGCTTGTCATCAAGCCATGCGGGCGGCTTGGTTTGCTCCGGCTGGCGATGAGCGTCGTTCTGTAGGGACTCCAAAATCGTTCTCACATCCGCCGGGAATGGATCAAAAGGTTTGCCATCTTCCTTTTGCGCCTTGTCCAGAAACGTCTGCATGTCACGCTGCATGGTTGCCTGCGGGACCTCCTTGTAGCAGTGCAGTTTGTCATTGTAGTCCCACCACCACCTGATCTGCGGTGACCATACCTGCGGGCGCACGGCTTTCTTGAACTGTCGCGCGCATTCCAGCGGCCTGGTTGGATCGAGGATCAGCTTGCTCATGTTCGCCTCCAAGTCGCCGGTAACGTTCGTCGCCAGTCGCCGTGAAACCGGCGACGGACGCGCGGGAGCTTTGCATCACGCTCAGCCGCACGCTTCGCTCGTTCGTTGCTCAGCCTGACTCGTTGAAAGTATTCCAGTTCTTTGACGATCTTCCGCCAGAACGCGGCCTCCTCCCGATCAATCAGGATGGCAGACAGCGAGCTAGGCCGTCCAAGTTCGATATAGCGCGCATCGGCGTCCGTCATGGAATGGGATATTATCCGGTGCCTCACGCGCATGTCGTAGCGGCGACGCGCGGTGTTGAAATGTTTCCGTGCTGTTTTCAGGTCGATGGTGAGCACTCCGCCCGGGTCGCGTAGTTCGTTATCGCGACCAACATTGGCTGCATGCAGTTCACGGATAAAGCCATGTACGAGCGGGTGGGGTGGCAACACCAAAACGGCGTTGCCATGATCGTTGACGTTGATGGCTACCGCGCTGCGCTGCAGGGCGGAGATGCGTTCTACGAATTCGCCCTGGTCAAGCGCGTGCTTGACGGCGGACTCGAAAGGGGAAATCTGGTGCTCGTTCATCGCAGCACCGCGAAGCTGTCTTCAAAAATCGACGGGGCTTCACGCGGTGCTTTTTCGATCTGAGGATTATGTCGGGTCACTGCGTCTCGGCTCATGAGGCGGTCGCGCGTGGCTATGCGCTCGCGCCAAATCCGCGCATCGCGCGCGAAGAGCCGTCGCAAGAACTCGGTCTCCAGGCTCTCACGACTTGCGTGCTCGGGAGTTTCTGGGTAGGTATCAGTCATCCGAGTGCCCTTCGGGTCGGGTCTTGTCGCGCTGGTAACGCGAGCAAGCCAAATTTACGGAAGCCGCGCCGCAAGGTGCGGCTTTCGGCTTTTGCGGTGTTGGGGTTTCGCTCGGTTCGCGCCGGGTCGTCCGGCAGGCGCAGCCACGGAGGGCGCGCCTAAGAGGAGAGCCGACCATCAGTCGGTACACTCCGGTATCGGTCTGCCTTACCCTTATTTGGACTCTGACGCAACATGGTCATCGGCGGACCCCTATTTTGCGACGGCGCAGGTCACCATGATCCTCGTCCAAAGCCCTAGAATTGACTCTGGGCGCGTCGAGCCGCTGGATAGCCTCAGCTAGCCGCCGCACCAGTGGGGCTTCTGTAGCCTTCGCCAGACTCCGTTTCATGGCGTTTACCGCGGGATGAACCATGGTCAATCACCGGACTGGCGTCTTTGCCGCCTGTGCAGCCATCCTGAGCCGGTTAGACTCCGCCGTCAGGGCTTCCCTCTTGGTGAAAGCCCCTCGCCGATAGCTCGCTCCGCCGCCAGCCTGCCGGTTACCACCAGCCAAGGCTTTAGCGGTGCGGGTGACGCCGGGGTAAAACACACCCTGTCCGGCGGCAGCCCGGGCGGCGCGGGCTGCATTCGACGCGGCAATAAATTCTCGCGCGGCGGCCAGCGGAGTCGAGACAGGCGCGCCAAGGTTCCACGCCTCAAGTGCCTTGCCGAATGCCCCCCGCGACGCCTGGATCGCGGCGCGCCGATCCCTAAGCTCCTGCCTCGCTTCCGCCAGGGATTGTTCTGCCCGGCGCATCGCCTCGTAGGGATTAGCTGCGCAAACAGGAGCGGTACTATCTGCGCGTGGCGGCGGCTCGATTTCGGTTTGTCCATCGCTGGTGAACGCCTCCACAATCTCGACGCCGCCCTTGAAGGCGGCGCGCTCCTCGTCTGTCATGAGCGCAGCCAAGTTCGCCCACGTGCAAGGATCGTGCACCGCTCTGCATTCAGCGGTCACTCTCTTCAAAACCGCGCCTCGATCAATCATCATGGTAGTCTCCTTTGAAATTGTAGACCGCCTCAGACAAGCCCGAATGTCTCCTTGACGAGTTCCACATGCGTTTGCCTTGGAATGCGCGCCTCCGCGTCGGCGTACACACGCGCAAGCCGTTCGACCGTCTCAACCGTTACCGTCTCGTCAGCTTCCGCCTGCCTGCATCGGGCTTGTGCTTCCAACAACGCAGCAAAGGCTGCACGTCGCTGCGGCGGGATCGACTCAAGGTCGATGTCGGTGCGAACGCGACCGCTGCCGTCGAACACGTCTGTTAGATTTTCCATTTCGATATCCCCTTAAATATCCACGAAAGAAACTGTAGCTTGCGTAGGGCGCGCAGCCAACTTGGAGTCGCCGCCATCGCCTCAGATATTTCGCCGCCGCCCGTTTCTGGCGCGGCGACGATGATCGCCGCGTGGTCATACGTGCCCTTTTGGACGTGCGCTGGTTTCGGGTGGCGATGGATGCGAAGATACGCTGCCCTTCGCGGCTGCGAGTTGCGTTGCATGACGCTGATCCGATCTTGAACTGGGACGCGGTTTCGGCGGCGGGCTGACCCACGCATCACGACCGCCCACCTTCTGGATTTTCGATCCATGCTGCCCGGTCAGACGCGCTACGGTCGCCGACGATGCCAGAGTCCCAACATGACCGCGCCGACGACCTTGAGAGTCGTATACCGCTATCCGGTTCTCCGGCAGCGTGCCGGGTTTCGACTCAGGCTTTTTCGGCGGAAGCGGCGTTATGTCATGTCCGGTCGCGCGAAACTTTTTCAGAGTTGCCATGGGTATCGTTCCTTCGCAGTGAGCTTCAACAGCTTTTCCCACACCGATGGATGGTCGATGGTGCCAAAATATTGCGGGAAACCTGAGGGACGAGGCAGCACCAAACACAGAGCGAGTTCATTGAGTCGTCGTGCCGCGGCAGGCATGTTTGAAATCTCAACGTCCTTTTGGACACGCCAGACGCCGCGTTCGGCGCGCAGTGTTCGTAGTCGGCGTATTTTGGCTCGGGTTTCCATGCTGAACATGATGTCAATCTCGCCCACTCGGCACCAACCGCACGATGTCGTCATCGGCATAATTGTCGGCGCACGAATACAGAAATTTTTCGACGCTCGCTTTCGACGCGTAGCGCAACAGAGACGGATTTCGCTCTGCGCCGGAACGTGATTTGCGCTCCATCACAAAAAACGGGCCGCCGCCGCGTGCTGGGTCGAAATGATAGTGGTAGCCCACCCAGTACCCGAGCGGACGCGCGAGATTGCGCAACTCGAAAAGCGTGTCGGCATCGTCATCGTAAGCGGGAGCGGGATTAGCCATGATACGCCTCAGACAGGTTTGGGCTGCGCGAGCAACAGCGGAAGATGGAGCCATTCGACTCCGCCGCCATCTACGAACCGCGCACCCGCAGAATTATTCGGTGCTATCGTTCCAGCAGCCGCGCCGGAATTCTGCGCCTCCCAAGCCAACCCGTTCGCCTGCACGATGTCTCCCTCGACCACGGTCAAGCCGCTGCTCCATGGTGTGGCGGAGGCAACGAACTGGCGCGACCGTTGAGCGCGGCGAATGTAGTATCGGCTGGCGGCGAGTGCGGCGGCGGGTGAACTACTCATGGCTGACGTTCCGGCTCCGACTCGTCGTCGCTCAGCGACGCCGGGAGTGTGGGCCTACCAATCGAAGCGTAGTCCGCCTGCTGACGGACTGAGCCATGAGTAGGTGCCAACGGCGATGCATCGACCGTACGAAGCTGACTCGATTTCAGATCGCCGGTCTTGTTCTTCGCCGAACCGCCTGCGACCAACGCGCTCAACACGCCATCGTCGGCGACTTTCAATGCGGCTGCCATCGGACTCTGCGGAATTTTGTCCATCGTTGACGAACTGCCGCCTGTCCAATGGTTCTCGCCATATGCGCCGCCGCCGTTACCTCCGCGTTCCTTCGTGATTAGGTCGGGACCTGCCGTAAACGTTCGCCCGCGCGGCTGTTTTGGTGTTCCGGTTGCTTTGGCATTGCCCCTCGCGGCCTTGAAAATGTCGATGCTCATGATCGTAGTCTCCTCTGTGTAGGTAACGCCTATCCGTTACGACTTGTTGGAGCCGAAAGTCGTCGCCCCTTTGCGAACTCACGTCGGCGAGCGTTTCGCTTCCGACGCTCTTCTTGTTGCTATGGCGAGTCACAACATCACGCGCGCTGATAGTGCCGCTTCCTGGAACGATCCGCTTCGAGTCGTCCGGATGCTGTGCCGCCAAATGGTCGGACAGCCGGGCAAAATGATTGTGAACGACGTGCTCGATTTTCTTTCCGAATTGTTCCATGTTACGTTTCCTCGGTTACCGCGTCGGGCAGACGCGTGTTCAGATGCGCCGCAAAGTCGTCCGGCGGTTTGGCTGCCTGTGCCATGACCTTATGTGCGGCGGTATTATCGACGCCGCGTCCATCGGCATCTTTCATGTCCCAACTAGCCTTCGGAATATCGAAGGTCTTTCCTGCTTGTTGCGTGGAATACAGCGAAGGATCAACCGCGTCCGCCGGACGCCCAGTCGGCGCAGCACCGACCGTGTCGCTGGTGCGATCTTGCATTCCCGGATGTATCGGCGTGTCAAAACCTCGTTTCGCCACGGATGATTTTCGGGCGAGTCCTTTTCCTTCCGAAGCGGCTTGCTCAATGTCGCGAGAATTCATGATGCTCTCCTCTGAAAGCCGGATGCGCAAATGTCACCGAGCTTGCAGCCAACAGCCGCCGCCAAGGCAGCACTTTTCTCGGCTCCCAATGCGCGGACAATAGACATCTGTTTGGCGATGGCGGAGTCCAAAAACCGCCCGGTTCTTGGATTGATATTTCCCTCAGTCGGTGCCCAAGGATTTGTTGAGTGATCGCCCTTGCCATTCAGTCGTTTCTTTTCCGACTCGGGGACGCCGTTCGACCATTGGGCTTTCAATTCTTCGTAACGCTTGCCACCGACAAGGCTGAACAACTTTCCGGCAGCAGTCAGGTTCTTAAGAACGAACGCCGAATGAGCAAGCTCGGCATCGCCATCGGATTGCGTCCGGAAGCGGTGAGGGAATTCTTGTTTGGCGCGTTCGATCCATGCCGGGATTTCATCCCGCGACGTGAGACGATAGCCTTCAACGTCGAGTTCGAAATCGCTGACTGCGCCTTCGAGTGCTCCGGCGGCAATGGCGGCTTGCTTCAACGCGGCAATGAGTGCGTAATTAGGCGGCATGGCTGTTCCCCGTTGTTGCTGGATAGGACTCGATCCAATCCCACAGTGCGCGCGTGGTGATCCGAGTCTTCGTTCCGATGCGATGGCTGCGCAACTCGCCGCTGCGGATGGCGGCGGCGATACGCTCTTGACGGATGCCAACGGCTGCGGCGGCTTTTGTCGGGGACAAAGCAACGACAGGCGTCGGTCGGACATGCTGATAAGGCATGGTGACCTCGCTTTACTGTCGCGCTGAGGGGGCTAAACGCGGCTTGAAAATCCGACCAACGTATACTCTGACGTGGAGCCCGGCTGCAACCCTAGACAACGATCAAACAAAAACGGCGGGCTAATGCCCGCCGCTGTTGATCTTCTCGGCTGTTTGCCAGCGAGCACGTTAACCACGACGCGGGGCCAAGGGCATTGCAAATTAAGATTTGGCCTCACATGTGTGGCCGTATGACCGAGAACTACCGCCCAGGCAGCTATTCCAAATCACGTGGCAAGGACGCCGACGCTGCGCGCACCTATTCGCGCGATTACTACCGCAACATGACGCCCGAACAGAAGGCGGCAAAGATGCTCGTACAGCGGGCGCGGCTCGACCGTCTCAAAGAGGAGAACGGCCCGGCGCAGGCATGTTCGGCGCACACTGCGGAGCAAATTGAAACCATCCTTGGCGGCGAGAAGCGCGCCAAGCGGAAAGAGAACGATCTAGGTTTCGCACCATGGAAGCCGAGCGCGGATTACATCAAGCTCGTCGCCGACATCCAAGCCGTCCTTGCCGAGTACAGCGAACAGCTACCGTTGACGGTGCGACAAATCTACTACCGGCTGATCGGTGCGTACGGCTACACCAAGGGACCTGAGTTTGAAGGCCAATGCTACAACGCCTGTAAGCGCGCCCGGCGCGCCCGCATGATCCCGATGGAGAGCATTCGCGACGATACCGGCGCAGAGCAAACCCCGGCGTGTTGGGATGACGCCGAGCAGTTCCTCGGCGCGGTTCGGAGTCAGGCGGCTGGGCTGCGTCTTGACCGTCAGGAAGGCCAGCCCAAGCGACTGATTTTTTGGTGCGAGGCTGCCGGTATGGTGCCGCAGCTTTTCCGCGTGACGCGAAATTACGGCGTTCCGGTGATGTCGTCAGGTGGCACCGATACCTTGACCAAGAAGCACATGCTGGGACGCGACAACGACGAAACGGAAATCCTGCACATTGGCGACCTTGATCCGGCTGGCACTCATATCTTCACTGCGCTCGCCGAAGACGTGAGCACCTTTGCCGAGTCCTACGACAACGAATTGGATTTCACGCGGCTGGCCGTGACGCCCGAACAGGTGAGGCGGCTTCGCCTCGATACGTCGCCGCTCGTACCCTACAAGAACATGCCAGCGTACCCGCACGATTTCACGTGTCAGGCGGAAGCTATCCCGCCGGATGAACTGGCGCGGATTGTACGCGGTGCGATCACAGAGCGTCTCGACGAGGGAGCCTATCGCAAGGTGCTAAAGCGCGAGAAGGCGCTCCACGACGATCTAGCCGAACGACTGGCTTGACGCGTTTCATTTTCCTGACCGCCGACGCGAGCGAGTCGCCTCGGTTCCAGCCGCGATGTTCTCAATTAGATCGGCGATCAAGCGCCGGAGCTTCGCGTCGCCTATGCGCATGAAAGCCTTTGCGATTGTGAGACCGTCCGCTGTAGCCAGAAAGTCGGACACATAGGCAGGCGAGGGCGCGTCATTCTTCCGCGCGGGGAAGCCCGCGACATGCGGCGCACCCTCGAAAAAGAAGGACACCTCGACCTGTAAAATGTGGGCGATTTGCTGCAATCGACTTGCGCCGATACGGTTGGTGCCCTTCTCATATTTCTGCACCTGCTGGAATGTGAGGCCAAGCCCGTCGGCTAGCTTTTCTTGGCTCATGCTAAGCATCATTCGGCGCATACGGACTCGACTGCCGACGTGCATGTCGGTCGGGTCAGGGCTCTTTTTTGCCATGTGCTACCCCCTCGTTGGTGTGCATATCTGCTCAAAAGTCGATTGATCGGCGGAGGCGAGCAATAGTCGCCCATCGGTGAACGCTGCTATAAACAATCGGTGCCCCGCCGCAACTGACTCGCTCGCACGTTCAAAATCCCTCCGTAGCATCTGCCCCGCGCCGAATATCTGCAATGAGATTTCCGACGCATGATCCGCCGCCCTGAGCCGCGAAAGCGGTATGGTTTCCGGCCTCCCGTTCTTGTCCCGCAACACGAATGAGCCGCTTGGATAGGACCAGCCGACACCCTTTGCGAAATCGCCGCCGAACACCTGAATTGTTGTCGCCATGGAAAGCCCCGCGTGCGTACACGGCTACATGCAATCGCCCCCTCACACGCATTAGCTGAAAAAGTGTTCCGGGTATAGCGGCGGAGATACGCGAAACCCCGGCACGGGGCCGGGGCAAGCGTGGCATATGGACTGCCAAAAGATCGGCCGCAAGCTAACCGAAATACAACAAGGTGCCCGCAGGCCACGGCTCGGCTCGTCGTGGTTCGTTGAACCACGAACGGAGCACATCCAGGTGCTCGCCGTTATCAACATAGCCCCACGCTTCACCCAGTCGTTCGCGGACGAACACAAACGGCACGCCGCGGGTAGCGGCGGCGGCTTCCGCCTCGCCGCGGTTCCCCGATACGCGCAAAAATAGTCTCATGAGAGTCAGCCTTACAGTTGCGCGGCCCGCCAAGGCCGCTAGGTTGACGCCGGGGTCGGTGCTGTTCGGGTGGTTTGCCTTACAGCGCCCTTGAGCGGCGTCGGCTCAAGTGGCGGCGGAGCGCGCCAACGCTCCGCCGCTGCGCCTGATGTAAGTCCGGCTAGGCGCGCGTGCCGGTCATTCTGTCCGGATGGTTGTGATTTCGTTAGATGCCGTCGATCTTATCGACCCATTTCTTGAGCACCACGATAGCCTTGCTGTAGCGGTCGTGCGGGTCCTTGGTATGACCAAACAGTCGGCGGCTCACGTTGTCCGGAATTTCAGCTTCGTCGAGAAGCTCGATTGCCCGATGCCGTAGAGAGTGCACGGTCTTGATATACTCTCCGGTCTGCGGGTCTTTTTCGTTGATGCCGCAATCATCGTGCAGCCATTGGTTCAGTCGTTTACCCGCAGCGCCGGGATCGTCCTTGAATAGCCGTCCGGCAATGACCGGCGGCAAATATGGGATCAGGCAGTCGGGGAACGGGATGCGTCGATGCGATGCTTTGGTCTTGGTGCCGACCTCACAAAACCGAACGCCGGATGCACTCTCTTCATCGACGACCTGGAACGCCTCGCCCAGCCGGGCCCCGGTGGAGCAGAGGAACCGGAACAGCAACTGGTCTTCGGCGCGAAGCTTGTGGAGATTTTGCCGACATGCTGCGATGTCGGTGTCGTCGAGTCGAACCTTCTCCACCGCATCCTTTCCGACATCCGGCAC
Organism: uncultured Alphaproteobacteria bacterium; assembly: GCA_963729965.1. GTDB lineage: Bacteria > Pseudomonadota > Alphaproteobacteria > Rhizobiales > Xanthobacteraceae > BOG-931. The sequence goes on along the minus strand of CAVSPX010000001.1, from coordinate 273,910 downwards.
GACTGCGCTGAATGGATTGATCGTGGTGGCCGGAAGCTTGCCGGTCTTGATGGCGAAGCGCACGGCCGCGTTGAGGCGCACGAGGCGCTTATGGATCGATGCAGATTTCAATCCCTTGGCCGCGTAGTGAGCAACCAAGAGCTTCCCGTCATCCCATCCGCATTTCGCCAGCGGCTTATGACCAGTGAGTTGGCGGAATGTTGCCCACGTGTTCTCCGCTTCGCGGCGCGGATACTTGGGCACGCCCTTGTAGTCGAGATAGGTTTGCAAGATCGCGTCGTCGCCCGTCGCCTTGGCGGGCGCGAGCGTCTTAGTGACCACCTTATCGATGGCTTCCCAGGTCATCTTCGTCGGCGGGCTGATGACCGTGTATGATTTCCGGTTTGGACGAGTCCCTACCAAGGCACCATTGCGCATGGTGATGATCTGGTCCGGCGTTGCAAAGTCCAGGTCGCCCGGCTCGGCACCGGGATACGGCTCGGGTCGCGGCTGCAACTCCATCCCCTCGACCCGCCGGGCATGAGGTCGCCGCGCCAGCACGGCAGCCCGGTGGCGTGCGATCAGCGGCATGGCCATTATGCTGGCCTCTTCGCGGTCAGTCGTGCCTAGGCTTATCTCTGTTGACTTGCCGTCGGCTTGAAACCGAACGCGGTAGAACTTGGAGCCGGGTTTCTGAAAGATGTAGTCTCGCTCACGCTTACTCACGGGGGACCTCGGGGTTAAGCTACACCCCATAGATATGGTCCTTAGAGTGACAGTGTTAGTAACAGGCAGAACACTGAGAAAACCCAATGAAATCTGGGTTAATATGGGGTGTTGGTCGCTCATCGACTCCCCCTTTCAGGGGGAGGGAGTGAGGTGCGGCTGCGAATCAAGACTTTCAGGCAACCCAGCTGCATGTTCCGGCCGCGATGCTCGCAGCAAAAAGCGTCACAAGATCAATGCGTAGTCGCGGCCGTGGCGACAAATTCTTGACATTATCAGCGACAAGGAATAAAAACCGATCCGTCCCGCTCCTCGTACAAGGACGCCGGCCGAGCGACGAACGGTTGGCGGGAGCGGGTCCGGTGCTCGCGGGCAGAGGGTTCGTCCCCTCTGCACTCGGGCGGCGTCGGGCATCACTCTGCCGGCACCATGACCGGTGTGTGAGGTGCTCACTGGACTGGGACAGTGTTTCTCCGGCGCGGGTAACACCCGTGGAGACGCGCGAGGTCTCCGCCCCCCGGTTGGGGCGGCCGTTAAGGACCGAACGCGCCGGACTGATCCCGGGAAACGTGGCCTGACGCTGAGCCTTGGGGACCAGCTGTCTCCCTGGCAAGAGCCGCAGTGGAACGCCGACAGGCGAGCGCGCCCTGGCCAGGGTGCGCGCTTCGCCGCAAGGTGAAGCAGGGAGACCCGCGTCTGTCGGCGTTCTGCTTCCTTTGATTGCCGGAAGCGAGTCTGAAAAGATTTTGTAGCTTGCGCCGCGTTCGATCGTGATGCCATTCGGACGATCCACGCCGAAAGGCTCTGACGAAGGTCGAGATGCGGCGTCGTTTTTGGACAGTGTTTTTGGACAGTGTTTTTGGGCAGTGTTTTTGGGCAGTGTTTTTGGGAATGGCGTGCCGCATAGCTCGGGTGCGAACAAAAAACGCATCGCGAGAACGGGGACCTATGCCTTCCGCCACCGCACGCAGTGCGGGGGGGGACCACCTGCAGCGAGCGTAAGCGAGCGAAGGGTGGTGGAGGGGGCTTCTGACTCACCGTTTCGTTTTCGCCGAAAGAGCTTCGTCGCGGCCCGCGCCCCCTCCACCGCGCTGCTGCGCAGCGCGGTCCCCCTCCCCCACTTGCGTGGGGGCGGAAGGAGTTGCCGCCCCTATTTTGCCGCCGTTGCGGCCTAGACGGCGTCGATCCGGGGCCGCGATTGGCGAGGTTGGCGCGTTTTGGGCGTCCCTTGCAGGGTTGCGGCAAAAGGGTCATGGTTGAGCGCGCGAAGCCGGGCGCGTGATTCCCGTTGCGGCGATCTGCGCTGGATTAATCCGGTCTGCATCAATCTGCTTATGGAGCTGTCGTGATTCACTCGCTGCTGTCTCGGCGTGCCGCCGCCATCGGCGCCGCCGCCGTTTTGAGCCTGTCGTTGAGTGCGACTTTGGGTTCATCCTGGGCCTATGCGGCGCAGACGCCGAGCGAACAGGATCCGCTGCGCGACAACGCCGCCGGCAATTATCTGGCGGCGCGGCACGCCGGCATCGAGCGCGACGCGGGGGCGGCCGCGACCTATTATCTCAACGTGCTCAAGAGCGATCCGAAAAACGCCGATGTGCTCAGCCGCGCGTTCCTCTCCGTCCTCACCAACGGCGATATCGATCAGGCCGGCAGACTTGCCGAGAAGCTGCTGGTTATCGACAAGAACGACCGCATCGCGCGTCTCGTGCTCGGCGTTCGGGCGCTCAAGGCGCACCAGTACACGCTCGCCCGGCAGGACTTTACCCAGTCGGTGCACGGGCCGGTGACCGACCTGACGGCGGCCTTGCTGACCGCCTGGGCGCGCGACGGCGCCGGCGATCCGCACGCCGCGGTCGACGAAATGGACAAGCTGACCGGTCCCGACTGGTACGGCGTGTTCCGCGATCTGCATGCCGGGCTGATCTACGATCTCGCCGGCGACAAGAAGGACGCCGCCAAGCGCTACGAGAGCGCCTACAAGTCCGATCCGACGGCGTTGCGCACGGTGCAGGCCTACGGCCGCTTCCTGTCGCGCACGGCCGGCAAGACCGCGGCGCTCAAGGTCTATCAGGATTTCGACAAGCAGTTGCCGGATCACCCGCTGATTACCGACGAGATCAAGAGAATTTCAAACGGCGACAAGCTGCCGCCGCTGGTCGATTCCGCGTCCGGCGGGGCCGCCGAAGCGCTGTACGGCATCGGCGCGTCGATCGGCCGGCGCGGCGGCGAAGATCTGGCGCTGGTCTATCTGCAGCTCGCGCTTTATCTGCAGCCGTCGCACGGCATGGCGCTGCTGTCGCTCGCCGATCTCTACGAGACGCTGAAAAAGCCCGATCTGGCGATCGCCGTGTATGACCGGATTCCGGCATCGTCGCCGCTGCATCGCAGCGCCGAGATTCAATCCGCGCTCGATCTCGACTCGCTCGACAAGAGCGACGAGGCCAAGAAGCGGCTCGATCGCGTCGTCGCCGATCATCCGAAGGATACCGAAGCGCTGATGGCGCTCGGCAATATCGAGCGCGAGCGCAAGGATTTCGCCACGTGCGGCGCCACCTATACCAAGGCCATCGACGCGATCCCGACGCCGACCAAGTCGAACTGGGTGGTGTTCTACTTCCGCGGCATCTGTTACGAGCGCTCCAATCAGTGGCCGAAGGCCGAGGCCGACATGCAAAAGGCGCTGGCGCTGTTTCCCGATCAGCCGCTGGTGCTCAATTATCTCGGCTATTCGTGGGTCGATAAGGGCATGCATCTCGACCAGGGCATGGACATGATCCGCCGCGCCGTCGAGCAACGTCCCGATGACGGCTACATCGTCGACTCGCTCGGCTGGGCCTATTTCCGCACCGGCAACTACGACGAGGCGGTCAAGGAGCTGGAACGCGCGGTGCTGCTCAAGCCCGACGATCCGACCATCAACGACCATCTCGGCGATGCCTATTGGCGCGTCGGGCGGACGCTGGAGGCGCATTTCCAGTGGTCGCAGGCGGTGGATTTCAAGCCGGATCCGGACGAACTCGCCACGCTGCGCAAGAAGCTCGCGAGCGGGCTGCCGCCGGATACGTCGCCTTCGGCCGACGTGATCAAGGCCAAGAAAGCCGGCAACGGCGGCTGAGTGGTGACCTCGACCGATTCGCTCGTCGAGACCGCGCCGGCCAAAGTCAACCTGACGCTGCGCGTACTGGGCCGCCGCGCCGACGGCTATCATGAGCTTGAAAGCCTGGTGGCGTTCGCCGGCATCGGCGACACCTTGAGGCTGGTGCCGGGCGACGGGCTTGAGCTGACGGTGCGCGGGCCGAACGCCGCGCAGGCGGGGCCGGACGCCGATAATCTCGTGCTCAAGGCGGCGAGCGCGCTCGCGGCCCGTATTGTCGGCGTGCGGCTGGGCGCGTTTACGCTTGAGAAAATGCTGCCGGTCGCCGCCGGCCTCGGCGGCGGCTCGTCCGATGCGGCGGCGGCCTTGCGGCTGCTGGCGCGGGCCAACGAATTGCGGCTCGACGACGCGCGGGTTTTCGAGGCGGCCTGCGCGACCGGCGCCGACGTGCCGGTCTGCCTCGAACCGAGCGTGCGCGTCATGCGCGGCATCGGTGAGATTCTTTCAGCCCCGCTCGACCTGCCGGCGTTGCCGGGACTGCTGGTCAATCCCGGCGTTGCGGTGCCGACCAAGGACGTGTTTGCGCGATGGAGTCCGGCCGCGACGCCGCTGCCGCTGTTCGATTGGGCGGCCGCGGGCGGCATCGCCAACCGCGACCAGATATTGCGGCTGCTCGGCCTCCAGGCCAACGATCTGGAAGCGCCCGCGATCGCCGTTGCACCGGCGATTGCCGAAACGCTCGCCGCTTTGCGCGGTCTGCCCGGCTGCCGCCTGGCGCGCATGTCCGGCTCGGGAGCCACCTGCTTCGCCTTGTTCTCGACCGCCGCCCAGGCGATTCTGGGGGCGAAAGCGCTGAGCGCCAAGCGTTCGCAATGGTGGGTGCGAGCCGGCGCGATCGGCGCCGCGACCGCGGCGGCGTGATGGCGGACATGACCGAGCCGCTCGGGCAGTATGCGCAGGTTTGGAAGCGCAAGCCGGTGCTGCGCCTGATCTACGACGATTTTTATGACCGGCTCGTCGCGCAATGTGTGCCCGGCCTGACCATCGAGATCGGCGGCGGCATCGGCAATCTGAAACAACGCCTCGGCCACGTGGTGACGACGGATATCCAGTTCGCGCCGTGGCTCGATTGCGTGGCCGACGCGCAGCGCCTGCCGTTCGCCGCGTCCTGCGCCGCCAACATCGTCATGGTGGACGTGCTGCACCATGTCGAGTTTCCCGTCGCTTTCTTCCGCGAGGTCGAGCGGGTGTTGCGCCCGGGCGGCCGCGTGCTGATGGTGGAGCCGGCCATCACCTGGGGCAGCACGCTGTTTTATCGCCTGCTGCACCAGGAGCCGGTGCGGACCTCGGCCAATATTTTGATTGAAGGCCGCCCGACCTCCGGGCGTGATCCTTACGACTCCAATCAGGCGATCCCGACGCTGCTGGCGACGCGGGACCGCGAGCGCTTCCGCCAACTGTTTCCCGGCCTTCGGGTTGCGCGGGTCGATTGGTTTTCGTTTGCTGCGTATCCGCTCAGCGGCGGGTTTCAGCGCTGGAGTTTGCTGAGCGCCGGCATGGCGCGCCGCATGCTGCAGATCGAGCGCGCCATCGAGCCGGTGCTCGGCCGCTACGCGGCATTTCGCATGATGATGGTGATTGAGAGGGCGGCGGAAGCTTCTTAGTGTCTGTCCGAGAACAAGTTGAATCCAATGAATCATTTGTGATTTAAGAGTGGTGGCCTGATTCGAGGATGGTCACCGATGTGGACGGCGAAAAACCGCAGGCGTTACGACCGTAGCGCGCTACGATATCCGAGCGATCTGACCGACGACGAATGGGCGCATGTCGAGCCGTTTATTCCACCGGCCAAGCGTGGTGGTAACAAGCGGCACGTCGACGTGCGCGAAGTGATGAACGGGATCATGTATGTGTTGAGCACGGGGTGCCAGTGGCGGGCGATCCCGAAAGATCTGCCGCCACGCAGCACTCTTTTCGACTATCTTGATTTGTGGAGCTACGACGGCACGCTCGATCGGATCCATCACGCCCTATATGTGGAGTGCCGCGAGCAAGGCGAACGAGAGGCCAGTCCCACCGCCGCCATCATCGATAGCCAAAGCGTGAAGAGCGCTGAAAAAGGGGGGCCTGCATCGATCCGCCTGGCTATGATGCGGGCAAAAAGATCAAGGGCAAGAAGCGCCATATTCTCGTAGATACGCTGGGTTTGTTGCTCCACGCGATCGTTCATCCCGCCAATATCCAGGATCGCGACGGTGGCGTCCTGCTCCTTGCAACCCTTTTCGGGATGTATCCGTTCTTGAAAAAGTTGTTTGCCGACGGTGGCTATCAGGGGCCGGAATTCCAAAAGGCCTTGGCGAAAATTCTGCCTCACCTCGAAACTGAAATCGTCAAGCGCTCTGATCACGCCAAAGGTTTTGTCATTCTCCCACGCCGTTGGGTCGTCGAACGTACCATTGCGTGGCTCAACCGTTGCCGACGGCTCGCGAAGGACTGGGAGAACCTCAATCGCAAGGCGCTGTCGTTCTTGCGCCTCGCATCAATCCGCCTCATGCTGCGAAAACTTTGTAATCCGGCCTGATGTTCCCGGACAGACTCTAAGAGCTCGGTAGGTCAATGGATCTGAAGGACTCAGTCGAATGGCAGCCTTCAAGTGGATCAGCGCTCTGTCTTGATCACCCGTAAACGTTAGGGTCCAACCCGCATGCTGAAGTACAGTTGCCGAGTTCGGGCTCATTTCGACCGCGCGATTGATCGCGGAAACTCCCATCGCGACGTCCCTCCCCATTGATGCAAGCAGAAAGCCGCCCAATGCCAAGACGAGAGGATAGCCATCGCCGCAATCGATTGCGGCGTGGGCTAGTCTGATCGCTCTGATCCTGTCCTCATGTGGTGAAGTCGACCACGTCGCCGCGACTCTGTAAAAGTACAACCACGCTCCCAAAGCATTCGCAGGCGGATAATCTTGATCGATCGAAAATCCTTTTTCGAGCAGGCGAAGAGCTTCGGCAGAGTCATTAGGAGTCGGGCGATGAGAGCTTGGTAACGCCCGCAGGTAATAGTCGTAAGCATCCATGCTTTCGGGGCGCTTGCGTTTCGCCCTTTCAATCTCGGCATGTTGCAATTTCGGTTCGATCGCGCCGACAACACTTTCCGTTATCCGATCCTGGAGATCGAAGATATCGTCTAAGGTGCCTTCAATTCGGTCCGCCCAGATATGAATGCCAGTGTCGGCGTCTATCAGCTGTCCGATGATGCGCAAGCGGTTTGCAGCCTTACGAACGCTGCCTTCCAAGACATAGCGAACATTTAATCTGCGTGCGATATCGCGTATGTCTATGCTCTGCCCCTTGAACGCAAACGTTGAGGTCCGAGCGGTGACTACCAACCACTGGACGCGTGTAAGTGAGGTAATGATTTCATCCACCATTCCGTCGGCGAAATATTCCTGCTCTGGATCGCCGCTGAGGTTGGCAAACGGCAGCACCGCGATCGAAGCCCGGTCTGGAAAAGCAAGTGCAGGTTTTGACGTCTCGATCGCTGCCGCCGCCGTCACCGTCTGGTGCTCCTCTTCCACTACGCCGACGAAGCGGATGCCCTTGCGCGGCAATGTCCTGATCAGCCGCTGTTCGGCCCCGCTGTCGCCGATGGCGCTTCGAGCGGCATTGATCCGGGTGCTCAGCGCCGACTCTGAAACGATGCGGCCGCCCCAGACCGAACCGATGAGATCGTCCCGGCTGACGACCCGCTCGCGGTTGCGAATAAGGTACTCCAGAAGATCGAAAACCTTAGGTTCGACGGCAATCGTCTCCGTCCCGCGGAGCAGTTCGCGGCGGTCAAGGTCAAGGGCATAACTATCGAAAAAGTAACGCAATTCGCTGTTTCCGCGTTGCGTTTCGCCGGCTACCGCATCGCACCGCGGTAGCAAAAGCCAAGAATATCATAAGGGCAAAGTAAGGTATCCGAAAAGCGCAGCGCGCGGCTTTGATCCATCGTTGCACGGTGCCGGACCGGGTTACGGCACCAACTGATGCGAAAGGAGCCGTCCATGCCGACCAATATCGCAGCTCCGTCAGCGAATCCTCGTGATCTCGGCGTCGTCTGCGTCTGGACCATCGTCGGCCTGATGCTGACAGCGTTCTTCACGATCGGGCTTGCCGCCCAACTCGGACAAGCCTTCGCAGAGCTCGGGCAGGCTCTCGCCATGGCCGGGTAGGGGGAGGACCATGCTGCAGCGATTGAGCGACCAAACGGCCGCGGCCACACCTGAGCCCATTCTGAAAATCGCGATGGGCTTTATGGCGGCAAAGCATTTGTTCGCCGCAAGCGAGCTTGGACTGTTCGAGGCGCTCGCCAATGGACCGGCAAAGCTGGAGGACCTCGCGAAGCGCATGGCGGTGCCGCCGCGAACTGCCGGAATCGTCGCCGCCGCAATGGTCAGTCTTCGATTGATCGAGCAAGAGGGCAGCTTTTACCGGAACAGTGCAGAGATCATACCTTTTCTTGCTGGCAAGCCCGAATCCGGTCTGCGGCCGTTTCTTCGCTTTCTGGACAACATCAGCTATCCGCTGTGGGAAAAGTTTATCGACGCGGTGCGGTCCGGCCAGGGCCAGGCGCAATTCGGCAAATTCGATCGAGAGCTCCAGCAGATATTCTCCGCAGGCGTGGAAGCGCTGACCGCTGGCGTCGCGGCTGCGCTCGTAACCAATTACGATTTCAGCCGTCATGGGCGGCTGCTCGATGTCGGCGGCGGCACCGGCTCGTTTCTTCTGAATGTGCTGCGCAGCTATCCGGCGTTGCGCGGCACGTTGTTCGAACTGTCGGGAGCCTGCGCCGTCGCGCGGCAACGGGTGTCGGCCGAACCCGAAGGCCGGCGCATCGATATCGTCGAAGGCGACGTCTTCAAAGATCCGCTTCCCGGCGATCACGACGTCATGCTTGTCGCCAATACCATCCACGTGTTCTCCCACGCCCATAATTTGGAACTGTTGAAAAAAATGCGGGCGATCGCGCCCATGGGTGCCCGGCTTCTGCTCATTGATCTGTGGATCGATCCCACGCACAGCGTGCCGCCGGCCGCCGCCCTGATGTCGGGAGAATTCCTGGTCATGGCCGGGGAAGGCCAAGCATACAGCGAACAAGAGGCCGAGAATTGGATGCGGGAAACCGGGTGGCGAAAGCTTGAACGCAAGCCCCTCGCGGGCGCAACCAGCCTGATCGTTGCCGAAGTAATTTAGATCCAACGGCAGCTATGGGTCGTGTGTCACGAGCATCGCCGGTCCACACGGCGGTGCACAACTGTACGAGAGATGAAGGAAGGCCCTTCGAGGTCGGCAGTCAGGTGCTGATCTCAAGCCACCGCAAGCTGCTGTTGTCAAAAGCAATGGTGGTGAGCGTTGCGGAAACGCCAGGACATGATCCTGGCAGGCAAGGTTGAGAGAGGCGAGCGCAAGCGAACCGTCGATGAAGTGTCGAAAGCTGATTAGACGATGTCAGAATCGGGGGCTGACCCTGCCTCCGAGATCAACTCGGGGGAAGCCTGAAGTCTGTCCGAGTGGCATCCGGCATGTAGACGGCGCGAAGCTCAACCAGGCTTTTGTACGGAACGTGAGAACCTGTGCTCCGATGCAAAGGGAGAAGTCACAAGCGGCTAAAACCGCGAGGATCAGAGTACCGATGCGGCGCACAGGGACGGAGTGGCTCGTAGTAGGGATGAAGGCTCTGTAATGGAGCCGGACCGAAGGGGCCGCGTTGTTCAGCCGAAGCTGCGGGCCAACTGGTGACAGGAGGAGCCTGTGGACAAAGCAAAGCCGTTCGACATCCCCAAACGGGAAGTCTGGGAAGCCTTCAAGAAGGTGAAGGCCAACCAGGGAGCGGCCGGAGTAGACGGACAGACGATTGCGGACTTTGAGGCTGATCTATCAAACAACCTCTACAAGCTCTGGAACCGGCTGTCGTCAGGGAGCTATTTTCCTCCGCCGGTGCGACGGGTGGATATTCCGAAGGGAGATGGCGGAACGCGCCCGTTGGGCATTGCGATACGGCGGGCATAATGCACCTCATAGAGTTTGCATTGGGGATGGTAGACGAAGATGGGCTGAGTTGACGGTCCATTCTCGAAGGCGCCGATCCAACTCGTTGTTGATCGTGATCGCATAGGGCGCATTCCGCTTGCGCTGAACCGCCGGAACGATACCGCGTTCGATCCAGTAATGGACGACCCAAAGGCTGACGCCATATCTTTCTCGAACCTGGCGAACGTTCAGCGTCCCCTTGGGAGGTGGCGGAGCTGGAATGCGATATTTGTACCTCAGCCATTTGATCGTGCCCAATGTAATCGGCTTACCGGTTGTCGTGCTTTTCTGACCTTCGGTGCGCAGCGCGGCGACGATGTCATCGTCACGATGATCGGCCGCTAATTCTCTGATCCGGTTCACGAATGCCATGGAATAGCGGATCGCCTCCGCCCTGTTCTGCGGGAGTTGGAGGCGCAGTGTTTCAGTTTCGCCGCCTTGCCACCGAATGTGCAGCCTGAGGGTCTTCGCCTCTGGTCCCTTCACTACGGTGATGTCGCGCACCAATAGGCGCAGGATGCGCTTGCGATCTCGGGGGGTCGTGGTCGTGGCCGCCCACAGGCGAGGGAAGTCCTTCGCCAACCGGAGAATCTGCTGCTTCTGTTCGGCGGTGACCGCCCGCATGGTCTTGCGTTCGAAGGCGGCCAATTCGGCTTCGAGATCGTGCAAGCGTTGCATGGCGTCGTTCCAACGCGCTTCGAGTGTCGCTGCGATCAGTCGGTTGCAGGGATCGACCGCCTCGTAACGCCGTTCGGCGAGTTCGGCGTCATAGCGCGCGCGCTCGATCCGCATCCGCCATTGGGCGCCGATGCCGCGATCCCGTTCTTCCAGATTGGTCAGCGCCGCGAGCGCGAGTTCGATCGTCACCGGCGTGATGGCGCTGACCAACCGTTCGCTGATGGCCTGATCGAGGGATGTCGAAGGCGCCGTCAAACAAGCACGGGACGCCAAGGCCTCCCGATGTTTCCAAACACATTGATAGAGCGGGTAGATGCCTCCGTTCCCGGTGTAGCGAATCCCGAGACGGCGTCCGCAAACCCCGCAGAGGAGCAAGCCCTGCAAGAGGCAGAGGCCCTCTCGGGCGGGACCGGAAAGCCCTTCGGCGTTCGTCCAATTCGTGCTCAGACGCTGCCGGTTGGCGATGAACTGATCCGCGGAGATATAGCCTTCGTGGTGATCGGGGATCACAACACGCCAAGCATCCTGCGGCATCAAACGCGATCGTGTCCGGATCTCGCCGGACGATCCCACCTCTTTGGACGATTGGTGTCGTCCGAACACATAGGCGCCGGCGTAGGACGGATTGGCAAGGATGCCGAGGACCCGCGAATGGGTCAGTCTGCCCCACAGAAGTTTGCCGTCCCACGCGCCGCCATACGCGCGACGCGGGAAGCGTAGATCGAGTTCATTGTAGCGTCGCACGACGCCGAAAGCTGTGTTCTCTCGCGCAAACAGGTCAAAGACCGTGCGGACTGCGCCCTGGACCTCCCGATCCGGATCGATCGCGATCTTGTCGCCCTCAAAGACAAATCCGACCGGCAGGGGAAAACGCAATTCGCCCTTGGAGGCCTTGTTGAGTTTGCCTCCATGGAGGCGGGCGCGGATAATATGCAATTCCGCTTGGGCGAACGTACCCTTCATCCCCAATACAAGCCCATCGTTGAACTCGGCCGGATTGTAGCAACCGTCCTCGTCGATCACGAGCGTGCTGGTGATGGCGCAGAGCTCCAGGAGGCGATGCCAGTCCTGGTTCGATCGCGCTAGCCGCGACGCTTCCAAGGAAAAGATTGCGCCAACCCGTCCCATAGCCACTTCGCCGACCAAGGCCTTGAAGTCTTCCCGATTGGTCGTCGCGCTCCCGGATTGGCCGAGATCCCGGTCGAGGATGCGGATCTGCTCCGGCTTCCAGCCGAGTGACTCGGCCTTGGTCTTCAGATTGTATTGGCGCTCCGTGCTTTCCTGGTTGAAGCGAACCTGTCCCATCGTCGACTGGCGGATGTAAATGCAGGCCTGCCGCGCCAGGTGTTGATCGGCAATCTTCGAACTCATCGTCATCGGCCCCCTCCGGATTGAACGGCGGGGCGCCGGCGGCAAGATAGGACGCAACCATGTCCGCGAGGATGGCGCCCGCCTTGGCAAAGTCGAAATCGACAAGCGCCGGGTCCATGGCGATTTATCCAAGCTCCTCGCGTCGTCGCAAGAGTTCCGTGTTGATCGCGCAAATCTCGTCGAGCGCAGCGCGCAGGGCGCGGAAATTGCCGATCAAATGGGCGACCTGCTCGTGGATGTCGTTTGGCACATAATCTCTGCGCTGCCGGCCACCCGTCCCGGGCTGACTGACGGACAGATATCGCTTGGGTCCATGTCCGGGTCCGTCGACGCAGTGGCAGTTCGGCCGACCGCAGCGCTTGTATGTTTCGACCAATGTGCCGCGCAGCACGTGTTCGATCGGCGGCAAGTCGCGCACAATGCGGCGGCGACGTTTGCGAAGCATGCGGGAGGAAAGATCCTGGATTTTCATCGGACCGAATCACTCGTCTGTCCGAATGAATCAAAATCAGATTCATCGGTCAACCTCGGAATGGCCCTTGGCGAGAGAAGCGATGAGTTCGGCGAGCGCGACCAAGCCAAAGGCATCGACAAGCGAGGGAGCGCCGCCCCCGGAGCCCTGCCCATCTGGGAACGCCCAGTCGGTCCATTCACGGGGCATCGCGAATGAGCCGAGGTCGGCGTGGCGCAGGCTCAACGTCTCGACCCCCGAGACATGGCGAACCTTCAAGACGACGAACCGCTGCCCACGCAACGGATGAAACGGGTGGACGACTTCAGCCGATCCCAAAGGTCGATTGGATAAGAGTGCAGTTCGCTGGGGGTGTGGCAACGGTTGCGGACCGTGTCGCCCAGGAAGTTGTCCGTCGCTACCTGGAGCCGTGTTTGGAGCCGGTGTTTCATATCGACTCTTATGGCTACAGGCCTGGCAAATCGGCGATCGACGCTGTGCGCCAAGCTCGTCAGCGTTGCTGGCGGTATGACTGGGTGCTCGACCTCGACGTAAAAGCCTATTTCGACAGCATTGATTGGAAGCTGATGCTCAAGGCGGTTCGTCATCATACGAACTGTTCGTGGGTCCTGCTCTACGTCGAGCGCTGGCTGAAGGCTCCGGTTCAGTTGGAAGATGGCAGCGTCGTGCTGCGAACATCGGGAACTCCTCAGGGCGGGGTTGTCAGTCCCGTCTTGGCGAATCTGTTCCTGCATTATGCGTTCGATATGTGGATGAAGAGAACCTATCCTCACATCCCGTTCGAGCGCTACGCGGATGACGCCATTTGTCATTGCAAGAGCGCCGAGGAGGCGCAGGCGCTACGGAGCGTGCTTGCTGACCGCTTTGCGGCCTGCAAGTTGGTGCTGCATCCCGAGAAGACGAGGATCGTCTACTGCAAGGATGCGAACCGGCGCGGTGATTTCCCAAATCAATCGTTCGACTTTCTCGGTTTTATGTTTCGGGCGAGGAAGACGATGTGGCAGGGAAATATCCCCGCGCATGGCTTCATGCCGGCGGCCAGTCCGAGGGCGTTGGCGTCCATCAGCCGGACGATCCGCCGCTGGGCCCTTCATCATCACAGTGACAAATCTCTGCAAAGTCTGGCCGAGACGTACAACCCGTACATTCGAGGCTGGATCAACTACTACGGCAACTTCTACCGGACGAAATTGCGCCCGGCCCTAAAGAGGATCGATCTCTATGTCATCCGCTGGGCGCGTCGCAAATTCAAGCGGCTGCGTCGTAAGACCAAAGGCGCGAGAGATTGGTTTGATCGGCTTCGCCGCGCGAATCCAACGCTCTTCGCACACTGGCAGCTATGTCATGGAAACGGCCGGACATCGGGAGCCGTGTGAGTCGAGAGGTTCATGCACGGTTTTGGGAGCGCGCGGAGGTGAAATTCCTCCGCGCGACTCGTCGGGAACGAGCTACCGCTCCCGGAACGAGCCGCCCCCAGGCGCTCCATGATCCAAATGGATCATGCGCAAGAACAGCGAGAAAGGCAATCTCGCCGGGCCAGATCAGGGCGCTGCGCGCCCGGCTGGCAGGCGGTGGCTCAGACCGTTTGAGCGGTCCGCGGCACCTCGGCGGTCGAGTTTCCGCAACCCGCTCAGCGCCGAGAAGTCATTCGTACTAAGGATAATTCGAGCCGAAGGAGAGCCCCATGACGACAGACAGTTGGGTTGGCGGAACGGGCGCTCAGTCATTCGGGACCGAGGGCAGCTCGGATTCCAACTGGAGCACCGGCAAAGTACCGGGTTCGTCGGACGATGCCGTCATCAGCACGTCGAGCACCGCCACCATCGACGCTACGGACGAAGACGTCCACAGTATAGCGCTCGGCAGCAAGGATACGCTCGCTGTCGAGACGCCGGATTTCACCGTTGAAGATGGCACCGGACCCAACGTCAACGCCGGAACAATCGATATCGAGGCTGATGGTCATCTCAACTTCGACGGCGGTACGTTCGACAGCACCGGTTCGATCGAGATGGCCGGCGGAACAGGAGGATATGCCGACATTTCCGTTGAAGCCGATACCGAGCTCGATGGCACTGGAACCATCGCCATGCAGGGCGTGGCATCGGTATACAACGAAATTTCGGGAGTAACGGAATCAGACGGATTGTATCCCGCTCTCTTCAGCAGCGAGGACATTTCAGGCAGCGGCCTTATTGGTAGCGATCTTAGCTTCATCAACAACGGCACGGTCGAAACCGGCAATGGCCAACTGCAGATTTATGGGAGCGCCGCCGGCGGCGAATTCGTAAACAATGCCACCGTGAGAGTCGATAATGCGGGGCAATTAATTCTTGGCTACCCTAACACGACGACTATCAACAACAGCGGCATCATCGAGCTGGACTCGACCGGAAGTACGACCCAATTGCAAATCTACCAGAATGTAACGATCGAGCCGTTGAATTCCGGCGACCAAATCATCGCGCTCGCTGGCTCAAATCCCGGATTGGATCTGATAAACAGCTACAACGGCACTTGTTCGCTGACACTGGTCAACGAAACGCTCAAGGGCGCCGGAACCGTCGGCGATTCCTACCTAACGCTGACCAACGGCTCGGGCTCGGTGATCAATGCTAACAATCCAACTCAGGATTTGTTTCTGAATACCGGCAGTAACACAATCACCAACGCAGCCACGGCGACGATTGAAGCCGACGGCGGCAACTTGGGCATCTCCAGCCCGGTAGATAATAACGGCGCGATAACGGCGTTAAATGGCGGGTACTTAGGCATCATCTATTTGGCCGGCTATACCGGCACCACGGTCACGAATAACGGCACGATATCGGCGCAAAATGGCAGCACCGTCTATCTGGGCACTGCCTTTATCAATAACGGCATGGTGAACGCCGATAATGGCGGCCTATTGACTTTCGGCGACGGTACAACGAGGACCTTTTACAACAACAACATCATCGAGCTGGATTCAACCGGAAGCGCCACCAAACTTGAGATCGCCGGAAATGTAACGATTGATGACACCTCTTCGTCCAGCGGCATCATCGACCTGGCTGGCGATTTCAACAGCGACGCCATCACCAGCGATGGAAGCCCCGCCACGCTCGCGCTGCTCAATCAGACGCTCGAGGGCGGCGGCCCGGTGGAAGATCCGAATCTAACTCTTGATGTGGATTCGGCAGCGATTGTCGACGCCGACTTTCCCGAAGATACCCTGTTAATCAGCACCGGCAGCAACACAATCACGAATGCCGGCCTTTTGGAGACGACGAACGACGGAATTTTGGCTCTGGAAAGTACTGTCAACAACACAGGCACCATCGATGCTGTTGATGGAACAGTGGAGGTCCTTTCGCCTAATGGCATTACTGGGCCCGGCGCGGTCGACATCGGAGCCGGCGGCGATTTGCTCCTTGCTGCGCCGGTCGCGGGGAATGTGAACTTTGCAGCCGCGGGGGGCGAGCTATCGCTCAACGACAACGTTCCTAACGGCGGCATTGGCGGCGTGATTTCGGGCGCCATCGCCGGCGACACTATTTTCCTCGAACACGTAAATTTTTCCCAGGGAGACAATGCAGTTTGGGATCAAACCAGCGGCAGCGGCGGAACGCTTTCAATCTATGATCAGGGGACCGATCTCTATACGTTGGATTTGGCCGGCTCGTATAATTCCCTCGATTTTGCCGTGACCAACGGCGAAGCGGAAGGCACCACGCTCATCACGGTCCAGAATACGCCTAGCTACGCGGAGAATCCGGGCAACAACGACGAATGGATTTTGTCCGACGGCAACTGGGCCGAGAGCGCCGGGCCCGGTTCGCATCCGTCGGGCTATAACGTTGCCCTTATCGGTGATTGGACCGGCAGCGGCACCGACGGCATCATGTGGTTCAATCCGACCACGGGCGATACCGACGAGTGGCAATTGTCGAATACCCAGTGGTCCCCGAGCAGCCCCGGGTCTCTGGGGACCCATCCCGTCAATGGAACGGATGGCAACAGCTATCAGATCGTCGGGACCGATGACGCCACGGAATTCTTCGGCAACGGCATCGACGACGTGCTGTGGACCAGCGTCAACAGCAACGGATCGATTGCGACCGACATCTGGGAACTCAATTCCGGCGGCACATGGATGGACAGTGTAAGCCCCGGCAATCACCCGGCCGGCTACACAGTCGCCGCCACCGGCGATTGGACCGGCGACGGTACTGACGGCGTCCTGTGGTACAATGCGTCGACCGGCAATGTCGATGAATGGCAATTGTCGGACGGCCAATGGTCGCCGAGCAGCCCAGGATCTCTAGGCAGTCATCCCGTCAACAATACGGACGGCAACAGCTACCAGATCGCCGGCGTTGGCGATTTCTTCGACAACGGCATCGACGATGTGCTGTGGACCAGCACCAACAGCAACGGCTCGATCGCCACTGACATCTGGGAACTCAATTCCAGCGGCACGTGGATGGACAGCGTGAGCCCCGGCAACCATCCGGCCGGCTATTCGGTCGTCGCGGTCGGCGAGTTCACCGGCACCGGCACGAGCGATAGCCTCTGGTACAACGCCTCGACCGGCGACACCGACGAATGGGTGATCAATAACGGCCAGTGGGCGACCAGCATCGATCTCGGCACGCTCCCGGGCCAGATCGCCGGCGTCGGCGATTTCAACGGTGACGGCACCAAAGATATCCTTTGGCATTCGCCGTCCTGAAAGGAAGCCTGCGGTATACAGATCGCCGGTCCTGCGGCGATTGGCATTATGGTGGGCCGGAACTGGCGGCTGCCGTCGGCGTACGCATTTTTATCGAAAATGCTGCGATAATTTGGCCGGCCGCCTTAGCTCCTGCGCAATGGCCGGCATGTAGGCATATTGGCCCCAGCGGGTGCCGCCGCGCGCGCCGACCCAGCCTTGACACGGAGCCGTCCATCATGAGTTCGCTGGAGACCGCAACGAGTTCGCCCGAAACCGCAGCAGGAACGAATTCGCCGGGCATGGAGGAGCGCCGCCGCAGCCCGCGCGCACGGCTGGGCCGCCTCGCCACCATCAAGCTCGGCATCGGCATGCCGCCGCGCTACGTCCTTGTTACCAATGCGTCGGAGGAAGGCGTGCGGTTGCAGCTCAACGGCATCGAGCCGCACGACGAATTCGTACTGTTGTTTCACGGTAACGGCGGGCCGGCCCGCGACGGCACTTACAAAATGATCTGGCGCCACGGCCAGGACGTCGGCGCCAAGTACGTCAGCGACGTGACGCACAACGTGTGACGTCGCCGCAGGGTCGGCTCGCTGCTGGCGTCGCGATTCAAGCCGATGGATATTTGAGATGGCAGCCGGTCTCGGAGACCGGCAGCGCCACGTCGATGCCCTCGGCGATCGAGTCGACGTGGAACAGATCCTCGGGCTCCGGACCTTTGGCGACGGCGTGGCCGACGTAAAGATCCGGCATGAGCTGATGATTGCCGGCGCGATAAAACACTTTGTCGGGCATCAGCGCGACCTGCGGCGGCAGCGTGAAGTTTTCCAGCGCGTGCACCAGCTTGACCGCGTCGAGCGTTTTTTCCTGGTCGGCCACAAGCGCGTAAGTCCAGGTCGCCGCGTATCCGAACCAGTGCCGCGCGGTAGGGACCTTGCCGTTATTGATCTTGCGGATCGCGGCGACGAACTCCTTCACGTGCGGCACGTTCGGCTGGTTCCAGTACCATTCGAATACCCAGGTGCCGATGCGGGCGTCGGGCGGCAGGCCTTCGAGCACTTCGAGCTCCTGCTGGGCGCCGGCGATGTGGAATTTCTTCTGCAGGCCGAACTGAACGATCTGCTTCAATGAGTTGACGGCATCCTGACCGGCGGTGAGATCGATCAGAACGTCGGGTTTCGCCTCCTCGGCCTTGATCAAAAACGAGGAGAAATCGGTCGTGCCGAGCGGGGTGAGCACGGCGCCAACTTCAGTGCCGCCGTATTTCTTGAGGTTGGCTTCGAAGCCTTTCTGCAATGTGTGGCCGAAGGCGTAGTCGGGCGTGATGAAATACCATTTCTTGCCGAATTTATCGATCAAGAGCTTGCCCACCGCATCGGTCTCCATGCGGGTCGTATTGCAGACGCGGAACACGTTCCAATGGCAGTCGCTGCCGGTAACCGGATCGGTGTGTCCGCCGGTGACGATGTGCAGAATGCCGGCCTGGTTCGAGACTTCGCCGAGCGCCAGCGCCATCGCCGAGTTGACGTTGCCGAGCAGCAGGTTGACCTTGTCGCGGTCGATCAGCTTGTGCGCCTTCTGCACGGCGGTGCCGGTGTCGGTGGAGGTCGAGTCTTCGGAAACCAGTTCAACATGGCGTCCGAGGATGCCGCCCTTGGCATTGATCTCGGTCACCGCGAGTTGGCAGCCGATCTGCTCGTTGCGCCCCAGTTCGGCGTAGGTGCCGGTGAATGGATCGTCGAGCCCGATCTTGACCGGCTCCTCGGCGAGACTCTTCACCACATAGGGGCTGGCGATCTGCAGAGCGCCGAGCGCGAGTCCGGCTTTCAGGATTGTGCGGCGGCGCAGCGGGGGATTGCAGAGAGTTTTTACGATGTCCTTGGCCATGGGGCTCCTCCTTTGGACTTTGTTGCCCCCAAGCCTGCATCGGGCGCGTCTCGCGGCACGCAAATCGCCGCACAAGACTATTGCGTCCGCGCCAAATGCGGATGTTAGCCTTGCAAAGACGCAAGCCTGATTTGAATGACAAACAGAACAAAACAAATGAAAGTTCCATCAACACGGTGTGAAACCCGGCGGGTGCGAGCGCAAAGCATGAAGCTTATTGACGCGGGGCATTTTGTCTTCACTGTCATTTGAGGCACTTGGCCGACGCCGGCGGCGGAACCTTGCTTTCGCCCGTCGGTTCCTCAGCAAAAGGTTCCATGACAGCGGGCATGGCTGCGTTGCCGCCCGCGCGACAATGTCGTGGAACATTGCGAGGAAAGGCCGCCCGATGTCCGTCAACCAACCTGTCCCGTCCTCGCCGTGGTACCGCTCCCTCAGCGGCCCGCAATGGAAGACCCTTGTGGCCGCCAATCTCAGCTGGACGCTCGACAGCTTCGAGTTCTTTGCATTGTTCTTGACCGTTGGCTTCGCGCTGCATCAGCTGGTGGCGCCGGCGCAGTACGGCGCCATTCCGCGGTTCGCGGGCTACATCATTGCGGCGACACTGTTCGGCTGGGGCGTCGGCGGCGTGCTCGGCGGAATCATTGCCGATTACATCGGCCGCAAGCGCACGATGATGCTGGCGATCCTGGCCTATTCGCTGACCACCGGGCTGAGCGCGGTGTCCTGGAACTGGGAATCGCTTGCGGCGCTGCGCTTTATCGTCGGCGTGGCGATCGGTTCGGAATGGGGGACGGGTGCGTCGATTGTTGCCGAGCTGTGGCCGGATCATGCGCGCGGCAAAGGCGGCGGCCTGATGCAATCCGGGGCCGGTCTCGGCGCCATACTGGCCTCCGTTGTCTGGCTTGCAGTGAGCGGCACCGGCCCGAACGCCTGGCGCTGGATGTACCTCATCGGCGTATTGCCGGCGCTTACCGTATTTTGGATTCTCCACCATACGCCGGAATCGACGCGTTGGCAGCGCTCGAACGAGCGGCGCTGCGACGCGCGCGCCCTCAAGCGCCAAGGCGGCCAACTGTCGGACGAACACGCGGCGCTGACGCGCTTCACGCTTGTCGATCTGTTCGCCGATCTGCGCTGGCCGCTGATCGGCTCGCTGCTGATGATGCTGTCGCTGACCTTCGCGTTCTGGGGCGTCAGCACATTCGTTCCCACCTATGTGGGCGCGGTTGCCGCTAAGGCCCATCTCTCGGCGAAGGCGTGGGCGGGATATGCCGGGCTGGTCACTGGCATCTGCGGCACGGCCGGCTTCATCTGCCTCGGATTCCTCGCCGATGCGATTGGCCGCAAGCCGGTCACCATGCTGTTCTATCTGATGTGCCTCATTCTCACGCCGGTGGTCTATCTGTGGCCGCACGACCCCGATGCGCTGCTGGCCTGGGTCGCGGTGTTCGGCTTCTTCACCCTGGGGATCTGGGCGTGGGCGCCCGTCTGGCTGCCCGAAATGTTTCCCACGCGGATGCGCGGCACGGCCATCGGCTTCTGCTTCAACGCGCCACGCCTGCTCGGCTGCATCGGTCCGCTCATTGCCGGCACCTTGATTGTCGGCCTTGGCGGCTATGGAGCGGCGGCGACGATCATCGGCCTGTTCTTCATCGTCGGCTTTCTGGTGGCGCGGTTGTTGCCGGAAACCATGGGCAGGCCGTTGCCGGGCGCCGGCGATGCCGGCGAAGCAGTCTCGATGCCGACATTGGCCTCCGCGGTGCGATCCTGACCATGCGTTTCTGAGCCAGGACCTCGCACCGCGCGCGCGGCTATTGCGGCGGTCGTTTGGCCAGAATTCGCTGCAAGGTACGCCGATGCATGCCGAGCCGGCGTGCCGTCGGCGACGCGTTGCCTCCGCACTGTTCGTGGATGCTCTGGATATGCTCCCAGCGTACGCGCTCCGCCGACATCGGTCGCTGCGGCGGCTCGACCTTGCCGTCGGCCGGTGCGAGCAAGGCGGACGCCACATCGTCCGGGTCCGCAGGTTTAGTGAGGAAGTCGACGGCGCCGATCTTCACCGCCCTGACTGCGGTTTTGAGATTGCCGTAGCTTGTCTGGATCACAGCGCGGGCGTCCGGCCTGCGCCGAAGCAGTGCCGATACGATCTCGAGGCCGCTTCCGTCGTCAAATCGCATGCCGACCAGGGCGAATGCGGGTGCACTCGATTCGATCAGCGCGATCGCCTCGACGGCCGATTGGGTAACGACCACCTTGAAGCCGCGCATCTGCATCGCCGGCGCCAGGCCTTGCAGCAGCGCGACATTGCGGTCGGCGATCAGGAGCGTGGGAGTAATCTCTGGCGACAAAGTGTTGCGTTTATTGTGCGCGATGGCGATCACTTCTGTCATGACGGTATGAATCCATGTGCGGTGCGATTGCGCGCTGACCCAGCGCCGATGAAATGCGGCGAGGGGCGGGGACGGTCCCGTCCCTCGCCGATCACCCGCCGGACGTCGAGGGGCGCTGCGAAATCTGCAGCGCCCGGCGGGTGAACCCTCACGCGGCTTTCTGTTTCAGCGGCACCGCAACGAACATTGTGGCGTTGCCGGATTTCACGCGCAGGAGAACGTCATGCTTGCCGTGGTCCTTGGCCGCGATCAGGGCGCTTTGGACATCGGCGGTATTCGCCACCGCCTTGCCGCCGACATCGAGAATGACGTTGCCGGTCTGCAGACCTTGCTCGGCGGCGGGACCGTTGGGATCGACGCCGGTGATCACGACACCCTTGCCGCCGGATCCGGCGACCTCATTGGCCGGCTGCAGCATCAATCCAAGATAGGGCGCATTGCTTGCCGGCGTTGCCTGCCCAGTTTGGGCCTTGGCCTGATGTTCGCCCGGCATTTGACCGAGCGTCACGGTCAGCGTCTTGGTTTCGCCGTTGCGCAGCACATCGAGCTTGACCGCAGTGTTCGGCGCCGCCATGCCGATGGCGCGGGCCAATTCGTGCGGGTTCTTGACCGGCGTGCCGTCGACGGCGGTGATGACGTCGCCGGACTTGATGCCGGCCTTGGCGGCGGGACTGTCGGCTTGCGGCTGGTCGACCATTGCGCCCTCGGCCTTCTTCATGCCGAGGCTGTTGGCGATGCCGGAAGTCACCGGCTGAATCTCGACGCCCAGCCAGCCGTGGCTGACGTAGCCCTTGGCTTTCAGCTGCGCCACGATTGTCTTCACGGTGCCGGCCGGAATATCGAAGCCGATGCCCACCGAGCCGCCGGAGGGCGAGTAGATGGCCGTATTGACGCCCACGACGTTGCCATTCACGTTGAAGGTCGGGCCGCCCGAATTGCCTTTGTTGATGGGGGCGTCGATCTGGATGTAGTCGTCGTAAGTACTGGACCCGATGTCGCGGCTCGCGCCGAGACGATGCCGGCCGTCACGGTTCCGCCGAGGCCGTACGGATTGCCGACGGCGACGACCCAGTCTCCGACCCGCGGTTCATGCTGAGCGAATTTGACGTACGGGAAGTCGCTCTTGCCGTCGACCTTGATCAAAGCGAGATCGGTCTTCGGGTCGGTGCCGACCACTTTTGCGGTGTAGATCGAGCCGTTGTCGGTCGTCACCTGGACCGATTTGGCGTTGTCAACAACATGATTGTTGGTGACCGCGTAACCGTCGGGCGAGATGAAGAACCCCGAGCCTTCGCCAATGATGGTTTCATGGGGCTGCGCCGCCCCGTTCGGCATGTTCTGGAAGCCGAACTGCTGGAAAAACTTCTCCATCGGCGATCCCGGCGCGAACGGAATCGCATTATCGCCGCCCTCGGTCATGCTCGTCAGCTTTGCGGAGTCGCCGAGCTTGACCCGGACCGATATGACGGCGGGTTTCACCTTGGCGACCAGATCGGCAAAGCTGGCTGGATGCGGAATTGTCGCGTCGGCGGCCTGCGCAGACGACGTCCAGGACGGCAAGTTCACCGGCAGATAGCCGCCTGGACCGGCTACGAGCACGGCCATGCCGAGCCCGGCGACCGTGGCGAGGAGTGCCAGGCGCCGGCCAGTGAGCACTTTGCGCCGCTTGATGTTCGAAGCGCTGTTGTGTGTCATTACGATATCTCCTTGAATGCGCCGCCCACCTCGGCAAAAGCCTTTCAGTAGAAATAGCGCCTCGAAATTACGCTGGCCTGTCAGTGACATTAACTTGTCGAAATGAAATTCACGCTTTCGCGAACGGCGAGCGTCGCAAAACGCGCTCCGAATTGGCGTTCGGCAGCGATTAACATGTCGAGCTCGGATAGCGATCGTCAGTTTCTTGATGCGGTCGCTGTCGGCGTGCGGAGCGAAATCCCGACCAGCAACGGCCAAATCGCTCGCGCTCGGCTGGCCCACCTGCCGATCGCCACACAGCCTCGCGGGGTTCGCCGCGCCTTCCGGATCGAGCGAGATGGAGGGCTCAATTTTGCCCTCACCGCGTTACTGGGCGTTCACCGTGGTGGGCCGAGCCAGAACGCAGGCGGCCGGCACCAGCGTTCCGAAGTAAGGCAGCGGGCGCTTGAGCTGGGGCGGAAAAAGTTGCGGCCACGTCCTCACCGCCAGACAGAAATAATACCGGCCGAGGATCGTGTGGCCGCCGGTGGCCCAGTGCTCGTCATCGGAGAATAACGCCTGCTCGGCAAAGGTCGCGCTGATCGGCTGCGATACAGGCGAAATTGGCGAGCACAAATAGGCCCATCCCGATGTGATGCCGAGGCCTTCGCTCGGAGTGGTGCAAGCGCGGTCGGCGAGAGCGTTTGTGACGTGCGCGATGCCGAAGCTCGACGGGTTGGCGACGATCTGCGTTCGCAGGCCATTTACGTCGGCCCAGGCGTAGCTGACGCCAAGCGCGGTGAGCTGGGTTGCGAGTTCGGTATCGTAGAGCTGACGCAAGGTTTGCTGGCTGGCCGTGCCGAAGCTCTCGGGAAGGCCGGCCACGATGATGTATTGGGCGCCGCGCCGCTGCAGGGTCGCAATCGCGGCCGCAAGCGAGTCGGCAGCGCCGGTCACATAGCTCGACGGATCGCTGGCAAAATTCATCGCGTAGCTCACGTCGTTGCCGCCTGAGCTGACGACATAGAGCGCGTGGTCGTCCGGTTGGTGCCGGTTAAGGTAGTTGGCGATCTGAGTTTCGGTCGGCACGGCGTTGGGGAAGAGGCCGATACCCGGCGTATTGGTGTCGTGATTGCGCGCGCCGCCGGTGGCGTAATTGGTCCCGGTAAAGAGCGGCCGGAATCCGGGCGGGAGCGCGATGAATGGCGCGGCCGTTCTCACGGCGGTCACCGGAAATACTGTCAGCGGAATCACCTGGTCGGCCGGCAAAACGTCGGTCCCGATCAGGCCAGCCAGCACTTCGACAGAGACTGGCCCCGGATTGGAGGTCGGCTTTCCCATGCCGTAAGTCCGCGGGATATGGGGCAGGATGCGAAAGATTGTACTGGGACAGATACTGATCGAACTGGCTTTCGCCGCTCGGCAGGAAATTATACCAGCCAGTGTCGACAGTACTGTCTCCGAACACCCACAGACGATCGAATCCGACGGCGCCGGCGGAGCCAGCCGCGAAAACCAGTGTTGTGGCCGTAACGGCAGCGGTGAGGATTCGACCAAGACGCATGACGTAGCTCCTTGTTGTTCAGCCAACGATGGTCCGCTGTCGGGCCGTGACTAGGCCGGCAACGATGCGATCATGGCACCGTTCATCTGCGACGCCGCCACGTCACGGGCGATGTCGATCCACAACATGCCCGCGGTGTCGCCGATTGAATGGGGCCACTGAGCGGGAGGTCGCTGCATCGGAGTGGCGCGAAAAATAAACGCCAAGACTTGTGCTGCCTGCCGACGGCAATATCCCGCTGCCCGCTCGCCCGCACGGTCTCGGCGGTCCCGTGTCAACGGCAGCTTGAGCAAAAACTAGCACGCCGGCTGAGTGCCGGACAGTGACGTCCAGCACACATTGGCGGGCGCTTAAGGTCGTACGCTTTTTGCCGGCCGGCGCATTCTGCCCTTGTGCGCCGTGCGAGACGTTGCGTTTTGGTGAACCTGATGATCAAAAGGCGCGTCATAAAGCAGGCTGCAAGGACGCATCAAAGCCAAGGCAGCCTACTGCCCGCCGCAATTGCCTGATGTGATTGCAGCGACCGGCTTGCCGGCAACATTCGGCGAAACGCGATCGATTTCACAGCTCGATAGGGAAGGGATTTCGCATGCGCAGCATCCGCCGCCTCTTCGTCCTCGCAGCCTGTTCGCTCGTCTCCATCGTCGCATTCTGTCCGCCCGTGTTGGCGGCGGGAGCCGTCACTCGGCCGTCAAGCCGGACCACTGGCAATCCGGCCGATGCCGTAAAGCTTTCGGGATATGTTGAAACCGCCGGGCAGACCGTCACCATCGAGGCCGTCGACCAGAATACCGGCCAGGTCGTCACGCTCGGCGCCGCGACTGCCAAGACGTCCGGCACGGCGCACACGACCCCGTCCGGCAAGCATTACACCACCTATCGCTGGTCGTTTGACGCTGGCGTGCTGGCGGCAAATTACTGGGCGCCGCAGACAATCGTCGCCGACGTGGCGACGAGCCAGGGCCACCTGGAGCTGATCGCCACCGCCGGCAACGAAACGCTTCGCACGTTCAGCGCCGCCGCGCACGCTTCCGCGCTCGCCTCGCACGACGATCCGCAAACTGCGGCCGCCCGCTACACCGACGGCACATCCACCGTGCTGTTTGATACCAACGGCGTTGGCAGCGGCCCCGAAACGCCGTGGGTGCAGGTGCAGGGAATGATCTCTGATCCCCACTCACCGCTTTATTCTCCGGTCGCCTGGAGCGTCGGTTCCTACACCGTCGAGAACGGGCTGAAGGTCTACGCACTGATTTGCTCGCCGACGACCGGCGGACCGTATCCGACGGTCATCTACAATCACGGCGGCACCGGCAGCGGCGATGGCGGCAACCTCAACGGCGTCGCGACCGCGGCTGGTTGGACGACGCAGCCCGTGCTGCTCGACGCCAACGGCAATCCTGTGCTCGGGCCCAATGGCCAGCCGATCATCGTGCCGGATAGTCTCGGCCAATGTCTCGACTGGGCCAAGCGCGGCTGGGTATTCGCGACTTCGGCCTACCGCGGCGAGAGCGTGGTCATCACCTCGCACGATCCCAACTTTGTTACGCCGGCGCAGCCGTGGAAATCCGACGGCAACGTCGAGTTCTGCATGGGAGAGGTGACCGACGTGATGGCGCTCACCGATCTGCTGGTCAACCATGCCAACGCGATCACGCTTGGCAGCACCGCGGAGAAGGTCCGGATCAATCCGAATGGCGAGCTTCTGATGTACGGCTACTCGCACGGCGGCTGCATTACCTATCGCGCCGTCGAACAGGGTGCGCCGGTCAAGGGCTTCTCCGTCATCGAGGGATTCACCGATCTGCACCTGAATTATCTCAACGTCCTCAGCCACACCCCGCCTGGTCCAAACGCCGCCACCCAGGCCGCCATTGCGGCGGGCGCCTATCAGCCTGGCGTTTCCGTCTACCTGCCCGACGCGGCCCATGTCATGGGCTACAACTGGCGCTCCGAACACTACTTTGCCTCGCGTGGTGATCTGGCAATCGAGCGGTTCAAGACGATGCCGATCGTTGTCTTTCACGGCGACATCGATACCCAGGCGCCGGTCTTCCCCAATCTTCTCAATCCGGTGCTGCTTGATGAGCCGGTTCAGGTCGCCGGCGACCTCGGCACCAGGAATATCTTTGTCGGCCCAAGCAACCTGGCGCCGACCGCCGAGCCGTGCATCGCCGGTCCCGTCGGCACGGCGCTACCGTCCTCGCTGACGGCGCCGAACAGCTCGTGCCCGATCTCGTTCGAAGTGATGGATGCCGGCGATCCCTGCGTCGCCGGCGCCGCCGTGCCGCTGCTGATGCCGCGGTGCGCCGTATTGCCGATTCTGGTTTCGGCGACCGGGAAGCCCGAGAAGCTGCACAACCTGATCATCTACCATAACATGAACCACACCAATGGCGGCCTGGCGATCAAAGAAACCTTCAACCGGTTCGCCGAGCTGTATTTCAGGCGGCAGCCCGGCTGCGACGGCCTAGAAATCGACTGCAATTCGGATTGAAGCGGACTGGGCGCTGGTGAGCGCCGCATCCACTTTTCTTCCGTTCCAACATCCCGCACAATGCCGTCGTTGGCTTCCCAAGCGCAACATGGCAGGGCGGAAAATGGCAGGACAGCCGCGCGCTGATACCGCAACGGAACTGGCGCCGGCGACCGAGGTCGGGACGCTCGGGGTCTATCAGCTCAAGCGGCTGTGGTCGCGGACCTTGGCTGCGCGACAAGGCCATCGCGTGCCGACTACTCCGCATGACCGGCACCTCGACCACCTCGTCATCCATGCGTGCGGTCTCGGTCTCGAACAGACACTCAGCCATCTCGGCCAACGGGCGCCGAGCTTCGAAGAGTTCGAGCGCTGGATCGTCGCCACCAACGGCGGCGTCGCGCCCGAGCGCGTTGCCCGCATCAATGCGGCGGTTGCGGGCGCGCCCGTTCCGCGCCACACCGCGTGCTTGCTTGCGGCCGTGGATGAAATGGCGCCTGTGCTCGACGCTGTTGATCTCGCCCATTGGCACGAGCACGGCTATGTGGTGCTGCATGACGCGGTGACGCGCGACGTGTGCGAGGCCGCGGAGCAGGTGCTGTGGCGGCATCTCGCCGCCGATCCCGATGATGTCGAAACCTGGTATCGCAAAAAGCAGCACGGCATCATGGTGCAATTTTTCCAGCACCCGGCCCTCGATGCGATACGAGGCTCGCCGCGCATCCACAAGGCTTTTTCGCAATTGTGGGGCACCGCCGATCTATGGGTGACGACCGACCGGCTCGGTTTCAATCCGCCGGAGCGCGAGGGTTATGTGTTCCCGGGTCCGCATCTGCACTGGGACGTCAGCGTCAAGACGCCGATCCCGCTGGGCACCGGGGGTATTCTTTATCTCACTGACACGCCGCCGGAGCAGGGCGCCTTCACCGTGGTGCCGGGTTTCCAGCGTTGGGGCGAAACCTGGTTGCAAAATCTGCCACCGGGGGCCGATCCGCGGCAGCAGGATCTCTATGCGCTCGGCCCGCGCGCCATCGGCGGCCGCGCCGGCGATCTCGTCATCTGGCATCAGGCGCTGCCGCACGGCGCGAGCCCCAATCGCGCTACCCGGCCGCGCATGGTGCAATACGTCAACATGTTCCCGACGCGTATCGAACAGCACGAGGAGTGGATTTAGCGCCGGCGGCTGCGGCGTCCAAACCCGCTAGGCCGCCTTGCCCCATAACTGGGCGGAGGCGCGGCGGGCGCCTTCGCTGAGCGATTGCAATTTGAGCCAGACGATCCTGGTATCCACCTGAACGCGGCCCGCAAAGGTGCCGAAGCCGCAATCGACGCCGGCGATGACGTTTTCGCGCCCCACCACATTGGCGAAGTTCAGGATACGGTCGGCGACGACCTCGGGATGCTCCACGGTGTTCACCGTGGAATCGATCACGCCCGGCACGATCACCTTCCCGGGCGGCAGCTTCACGTCCCGCCAAATCTTCCATTCGTGCTCGTGCCGCGCATTGGCGGCGGGAAACGACACAGCCATCGGCTTGGCGGCGAGCACGATATCGATGATGTCGATGAGCGGCACATCAGTGTGATGCGGCGCCACGGTTGAGCCCCAGCACACATGCATGCGCATGCGGTCGGCCGGAATGTCGGCGACCGCATGATTGAGCGCCGCGACATTGATGGCGATGATGTTGCGGAACTCGGAAAGACTCCTGTCGAGATAGACGGTGTGGCGAAGCATCGCGAGATCGGGACAATCGAGCTGCAGGATGAAGCCGGCGTCGACGATCGCCTGATATTCGCGTTTCATCACATCGGCCAGCGCATAGACGTAAGCCTCTTCGGTTTTGTAGTGCTTGTTCTTGAGATAGCGCGCGATCTGGCCAGGCGACGGCGAGGTCATGAACAGTTCGACCGCGTTCGCGCCTTTCATCAGCGTCTTGGACATGTCGATGTCGGCTTGCGCAGCAGCCCAGTCCTTCCAGGCCACCGCGCCGGTGCAGGCCGGCCGGTGCTGGAATGGCGAGGCGAACTGCGTGAGCAGCTGTGCCAGCTCCGGGAATTCCTCATCACCGGTACCGAGCGGCGGCGTGCTCTCGCCGGCAAAGCCGGCGAGCCGGTCGAGCACATGCACGGTGTAATCCGTTCGGCCCTGTTCGCCGTCATTGATGATGTCGATGCCGCATTCGATCTGCTTCTGCGTTACATGCGCGATTGCTTCGCGGACCGCGGCGGCCAGTTCAGCCTTGCGCGTTCCAGGATTCTGCTGTTCGGCGAGCAAGAGCTCAACCACCTTGGCGGTGCGTGGCAGACTGCCGGTATGCGTGGTGAGAATCCGGTCGATACTGCGTTTCATTTTAGCCCATCCCAGCAAGAAACCGGTGCGCATCTTGGGTGCTTTCCGGGCCGCCAGCAAGCTGGCGCAGGGCGGCTTTACGGGAGCGACGGCTTGTCGGATGATGACGAAAAATTTCGCCGCACCTGGATGCGGTGACGGCGGCGATGGACGCGCTTCGGCGGCGACCGAACGCGAGAGGGAGGACAGACATGTCGCGCAAACTCACGACTGGCGGAGTGAGCCGCCGCACCCTTTTGGCCGGCGGCACGGCTGCCGCAGTGACCCGTTTTCCGGCTCCGGCCGTCGCCCAGGCGGCGCCGTTCCGGCTTGGTTTGCTCACCGTGAAGACCGGACCGCTCGCCCAGGGCGGCATTCAGATGGAACAGGGTGTGCTGACCTATCTGAAAGAGAAAAACTATGTGCTGGGCGGCCGCAAGGTTGATTTCGTCTCCGCCGATACCGGCGGTAATCCGGCCGGAGCCAAGACTAAGGCGCAGGAACTGATCGAGCGCGATAAAGTCGATGTGATACTTGGCCCGCTCGCCGCTTTCGAGATGTACGCCATCAACGAATACGTTCAGCAGCAGAAGATGCCGACACTCAGCCTGGCGGCGGCCGACAATCTGACCCAGCGCACGCCCAACCCTTATCTGCTGCGCGCCTCGTCGACCTCGTCGCAGGCTATGCACCCGATGGGGCACTACGCGGCGACCGAATTGAAGCTCAAGCGCGTCGTCACCGTCGCCGAGGACACCGCTTTCGACTACGAGCAGATGGGCGGCTTCCAGTCGACATTTCAGAAGGACGGCGGCTGCGTGGTCAAGAAACTCTGGCCGCCGCTGGTCACGCCCGACTACACGCCCTACATCGCGCAGATCGCCGATTGCGACAGTGTCTGCCAGGGTTTCGCCGGGTCCAATCCGCTGCGCTTCATGAAGGCGTATGCCGACGCGGGACTGAAGTACCCCGTGGTGGCCGGGGAAACCGGCGGCGACGACGCATTGCTCAAGAGCTTCGGCGACGAGGCGCTCGGGCTCGTGTCTTGCTGTCCGTATACGCTCGACCTTGAAAGCGACAGCAACCACCGCTTCATCAGCGGGATCATGAAGAACTTCAACGTCATTCCCGGCTTCTACGCGGCCGGTCTCTACGTCAATTGTCAGGTGGTCGATGCGGGCCTGAAGGCGACCGGCGGCGACTTCGCCGACAAGGAAAAATTCATGGCGGCCCTCAAGTCGGTCAGCCTCACCGAGACGCCGCGCGGGCCGATCAAATTCGATCACCTCAACAATGTGATCGGCAATTTCTACATCCGGCGCATCGGCAGGGAGGGGGCCAAATACGGGCTGAAGCTCTGGAATAAGACCATTCACACCTACGAAAACGTCAGCCAGTTCTGGACCTGGCCCGAGCAGGAGTACCTCGCGCACCCGGTCTACACGCGCGATTATCCGCCGCTGACGAAGTGCTGAGACGTCCCGTCATCCGGTCTTGGACGAAGGCTCTCCAAGCGACAGCGAACTTGTCACAGCCCGAGCGCCTGACCTGCTGACAACCCAGTCGAAGGCAGCCGACGATCATGAGCTGATCGTCGGCTCGCTTCCGCAGCTTCACCGCGTCTTCCAGATCGACCGGGACAAACTGCGACACGCCACTTTTCTCTTTTGAATCGAAGGCTCTACTCGCAAAGGTCGCGCCATTGGTGTCTCATATGCTTAACTAATCGTGGCAGCCTGCTCCCGCTTTTGAACGAACTAAAAGGCATTTTTGCGAGCTGATGCGGCTAGCCTCCCCTCTCGGAATGGGGGCGCATATGCGGTTTGGACAAATTGGAGTTCGTTTCAGTTGGTCCGAGCGTGCATCCGGGGCTTGGCTGGTGACTGCCAGCGTTATTCTGGCGCTCGGACTGTGGACCTCTGGCGCCGTCTTACTTTGGGTTATGAGAAGCAATGTGCTGTCGAGAACTCTTCTCGCCAGTGACAACCTGCTCGCGACCATGTCCGGCGACATAGCGCGCAATCTGGATATGTTCGATCTGTCGCTGCAGGCGGTGATAGACAACTCAACTCATCCCGGCATCGGTTCGGTCAGCAAAGATATCCGTCAACTCGTTCTGTTCGATCGCGCCGCGACGGCCAAGTACCTCAGAAGTATCCAGGTCCTCGACAAGAACGGATGGCTCACCCTTGATTCGCGGACGGTAGTTCCTCGGAGGAAAAATTACCCTTCGCGCGATTACTTTTTGGTGCACCGGGATAATCCGTACATGGGTCTGTATCTCGGCAGTCCTTTCTTTGGCGACTCGGGGGGCTATCGGATTGGGATCAGCCGGCGCCTCTCCGATCGCGACGGGTCGTTTGCCGGCGTCGTTGTTGGGGTGATGGAACTGGGCTATTTCAAGGACATGTTCAGCCGCTTGGCGATAAGTCCCGGCAGTCTTTTGGCCCTGACGAATGTCGACGGCACACTGTACATGCGCAGGCCGCTGGATGCCGGTGATATCGGCAAAGATATGAGTCAATCGGCGCTATTCACGAAGGCTAGGAATTTGGTGTCCGGTCACTTCGAGGCGGCGGGAATAAGGGATGGCACTCCCCGAATCTACGCCTTCCGGAGAGTAGGGGACTATCCGCTGCTGATAACCTTGGGTGTTTCGGTTGCTGACGCCCTGGCATCATGGCGGTACGATGCCTTCGCCATCTGCGCGATCCTGCTGGTTCTTGGGGCTTCAACCATCGCCCTTGCCTTGTTTGCCAGCCACGAGTTGCGTCACCGCGAGGCTGCGGAGACCAGGCTCAAGATGTTGGCTACCACCGATGCTCTCACTCAGATTCCAAATCGTCGTGGATTTGCAGTGAGTATAGCCCGGGAATGGAACGAAGCGCTAGCCGCCAAGTCGCCTCTCGCACTGTTGATGATCGACGTCGATCATTTCAAGGCATTTAACGACCAACGCGGACATCAATCCGGCGATCGGGCGTTGATCCTTATCGGCCGAGTTCTCGATGGCGCCCGGCGTAATGAACGTGATTTCGTGGCTCGATACGGCGGCGAAGAATTTGCCATGATTCTGCCCGGCACGCCTGCGAGCGAGGCTGTTGCGGTTGCGGAATGCATTCGAGCGCGCGTCGCAGAGCGGCAATCGCCTGATAACCAGGCATCGCTGCCGACCGTCAGCATCGGCGTCGTCAGCCAAGTGCCAAACATACCGGACGCCTCCGACATCCTGATAGGGTTAGCAGACGCGGCGCTGTATAACGCCAAGGCGAATGGCAGAAACTGCACGGTCGTGCACAACGGATGCGTAAGCCAAGCTCTGGCCGCGCTCGCAGCGTAATGAGAGTTTTCAAGAAGCTGCGCTTGTTTGCCGGATTCTGCTAGGGGAGATTCGGCGCCGAATGTCCGCGCGTGAGACGAGAGCAGGCGCAACCCGGTAATCGACCATTGCGGTCGCTGACTAGCTCGCCTCGCGCAGCTTCACCGCGCCTTCGAGATCGACGGAGACGAGCTGCGACACGCCGCGTTCCGCCATGGTGACGCCGTAGAGGCGGTTCATCCGCGCCATGGTGATCGGGTTGTGGGTGATGATGAGAAAACGCGTCTCGGTCGAGCCGGTCATCTCGTGCAGCAGGTCGCAGAAGCGTTCGACGTTATAGTCGTCGAGCGGCGCGTCGACCTCGTCGAGCACGCAGATCGGGGCCGGGTTGGTGAGGAACACGGCGAAAATCAGCGCCAGCGCGGTAAGCGCCTGCTCGCCGCCGGAGAGCAGCGACAGCGTCGCCGGTTTCTTGCCGGGCGGCTTGGCCAGGATTTCGAGGCCGGCCTCGAGCGGGTCCTCGTGCTCGATCAGTTGCAGCTCGGCGGTGCCGCCGCCGAACAATTCGGCAAACAGCTTCTTGAAATTCTCGTTGACGGTGGCGAACGAGGTGAGCAGCCGCTCGCGCGCCTCGTGATTGAGGCTGTGGATGCCCTGGCGCAGCCGGCGGATCGCCTCGACCAGATCGTCGCGCTCGCTGACGAGCTTCTGGTGCTGCGCTTCGACCTCGTTGAGCTCTTCCTCGGCGCGCAGGTTGACGGCGCCGAGCCGCTCGCGTTCGCGGCGAATGCGATCGAGCTTCTCTTCGACTTCGGCGCTGGTCGGCAGTTCTGCGCCGGGCTTGATCTCGGCGAGTTCGGCCGCGGACTGCGGCTCGATATCGAACGCCTCGCGGATCTCGTGCTCGATGTCCGCGAGCCGGCGCTTGGCGGCATCGCGGCGTTCCTCGCCGCGGGCGGCGAGCGCGCGCGCTTCGCCGACAGCCTCCAGCGCCGCGCGCGCGATCTTGTCGGCTTCGGCCAACTCGTTTTCCGCCTCGGCCAGCCGGTCGGCGGCGATCCGGCGCTCGGCCGTCGCGGTTTCGATCTCACCGATCAGCGACTGGCGCATTTCGGCAAACTTTTGCGGCGCGTTTTCCAGTTCGCGGCGCTCGTTCGCGGCCTCGACGCTGCGCTCGTCGATGGTGGCGATCTGCGCCGCGGCGCCGTCGCGCCGCTCGCTCCATTCGGCGCGCTCGGCGGCGATCGCCTGCAAGCGGCGATCCGACAGCTCGGCTTCGCGTGCGATCGCCTGCGCCTCGACCCGCACGTCGGCACAGATGCTGCGTTCGCCGGCGATGACTTCGTTGATCGCGGTGAGCAGGGCCTCGAGGTCGGCCGCGGGCGGCAATTCCGAAAGACCGCGCTCGGCTTCGTCACGGGCAACGATGGCTTCATCACGGCTCACGACAGTCCGCGCCTGCGCCTCCGTGAGCGCTGAAATGCGCGCCGCGTTGCGGCCGATCTCGCGTTCGGCCGCGGCGTGATCCTCGCGCGCCGCATCGGTCGCGCGTTGCGCCTCGCGCCAGGCGGCGCGGGCCTGCGCTTCCGCCGCGGACGCGGCTGCGAGCGCCGCCTCGGCGGCAGCGACGGCTTGGCGCTTCGCCTCGACATCGTTCTGGGCGATGACGAGTTCGCCCTGAATCATCTGAAGACGACCGCGCTCGGCAAGCCTTCGCGCCGCGCCGGTCAGTGCGTGGGCGGCGACGGTAAAACCGTCCCAGCGCCACAGATCGCCCTCGCGCGATACCAGCCGCTGGCCGGGTTTGAGCATGTGGGCGAGCCGCGGGCCGTCGCCGCGCTCGACCACGCCGATCTGTGCCAGCCGCCGCGCCAATTCCGGCGGCGCTTGCACGAATTGCGACAATGCGACCGCGCCTTCCGGCAGCACCGGATCGGCCGGATCGGTCGCCGCGCCGGCCCAGCGCATCGGTGCGGAATCGCCGACCGGCGCGTCGAGATCGTCGCCGAGCGCCGCGCCCAGCGCCTTTTCGTAGTCGCTGGCGACGGTGAGTGCGTCCATCACCGGCGGCCAGAGATTTTTGCTCTCGACCGCCAACAGCTTGCCGATGGTCTTGGCTTCGGTTTCCAGCCGCTGCACCGAGCGCTCGGCGGCGACCAGCGGCCCGCGCGCCGCGTCCATTTGCTCGCGCGCCGCGATGTGAGCCGCTTCCGCGGCGCGCGCGACGCTCTCGGCGTCGGCAAGCGCGGCCTGCGCCACGGCGAGCGCGGCGGTCAGCGCCGGCAGGTCGGGCGCGCCGCTCCCGGTCGCCACCAGGCCTGATTCGATGTTGATGAGTTCGGCGGCGAACTTTTCGGCGCGCTCGCCGTGGTCGCGCAAAGCGGCCTGAAGCTGATTGCGCCGGGCGGTGAGATCGGCCAGCGCGCCGGTGAGTTCGGCGAAGGATTTTTCCGAAGCCGCCAGCGCCGCGTCGGCGTTCTCGACGCGCTCGTTGACGCCGGTCAGCCGCAGCGCGTTAGCCTGCGCCTCGGCCTTCAGCGTCGCCTCCTCGGCATCGAGGCGTTCGAGCGCGGCCGCGGCGTCGGCCGCCAATGTCTGCTCGCGTTCGAGATCGGCGGCGAACTGTTCGAGCCGGCGGTCGAGTTCGGCGATGCGTTCCTTGGCGCGCGCCTCTTCGCGTTCCAGCGTTTCGCGCGCCACGATGAGCCGCTGCTGCGCCGCCGCGGCCCTGGCTTCGCCTTCGCGCAGCGCCGGCAGTCCGGCGGCGAGTTCGGCCTGCCGCGTCGAAGCTTGCGTCTGTTCGCTGAGCCGCGCGGCGACGACGCGGACGGCTTCGTCCTGGGCGTGTTCGGCGTCGGTGACTTCGATGCCCGCCGCGGTCCAGCGCAGGTGATGCAGCAAGGCCTCGGTGCGGCGCACCTGGCCGGAAATGTTGCGGTAGCGCACCGCCTGGCGGGCTTGCGTTTTCAAAGCCGCGGTCTGGGCGGCCAATTGCCCGATCACGTCCTCGACGCGCAGCAGGTTCTGTTCGGCAGCCTTGAGCCGCAGTTCGGCTTCATGGCGCCGGGCATGCAGGCCGGAAATACCGGCGGCTTCTTCCAGCACGCGCCGCCGCTGGTCGGGCCGCGCCTGGATGATTTCGCCGATGCGGCCCTGATGCACGAGCGCCGGCGAGCGCGAACCGGTGGACGCGTCGGCAAACAGCACCGCGACGTCGCGGGCGCGCACTTCGCGGCCGTTGACGCGGAAGGTCGAGCCTTGTTCGCGGACGATGCGGCGCGAGATTTCGAGGCTCTCCGTGTCGTTGAAGGCCGCCGGCGCATTGCGCGCGCTGTTGTCGACCTGCATCGACACTTCGGCGTGGTTGCGCGCCGGACGCTGGTTGTTGCCGGAGAAGATGACGTCGTCCATCTCGGACGCGCGCATCGCCTTGTAGGAGGCCTCGCCCATGACCCAGCGCACCGCCTCCACCAGATTCGACTTGCCGCAGCCGTTGGGGCCGACGACACCGGTCAATCCGGGTTCGATGACAAAATCGGTCGGTTCGACGAAGGATTTGAAGCCGATCAGGCGAAGCCGCGTGAGCTTCATGCGCGTCTTATGTCCGTTCCACTTGCTGCGACGGCCAAGGGAATCATGATTGGATCACGCCCAGGGGCCCCGTAGGCGTGTTGAAGGTGCCGCATCGGCGCGGAGAATGAATCGGGCCGCCCGCAAGCGCAACAGCGCGGTTAATTTTTTGACAACTTTCACAACATTCGGCTCTGCCGGCCGCGCCCAAGGGCTTGGCCGGCGGCTTCGCCCCGGCGCGAAAAACCCTTATCCTTCCTTGAGATAGGGGTCGATTTCCTTGGCCATGACGTCGATCGAAACGTCGCCCACAACCTTCTTGCCGTTGACGAAGAAAGTCGGTGTGGAATTGACGCCGAGCTTGTCGACGGCGCGGTCGCGCACCGCTTCGATGTCGTTGAGCACGGTCTGATTCGTCAGGCAGGCCTTGAACGAGGCGTCGGAAAAGCCGAGCTGCTTGGCGATGTTCTCCAGCGGTTCCAGCGGGTGGTCGTTGACCCATTGATCCTGCTTGGCGAACAGCGTCTCGACCACCGCCATATACTTGTCGTTGCCGCCGTCCTTGCTGGCGCATCGCGCCAGCATGAAAGCCGCGGCTGCGACCTTGTCGAACGGAAATTCGCGGAAAATGAAGCGGACCTTGCCGGTGTCGATATAGCGTTTCTTCAGCTCGGGGAATGTCGTCTCGGAGAAATGCGCGCAGTGCGGGCAGGTCATCGAGGCGTATTCGACGATGGTGACCGGCGCTTTCGGGGAGCCGAGTACGATATCGCCGGCCGGGCCGGGTTTGGCCAGCTCGGCCACGAGCTGGGCGTCGGCAGGCGGCGTTGGCGTCTTGGCGTCGGTCTGCGGGGTGGCGGCCGAGTCCGCGTAGGCGAAATGAATCGGGGACAGCAGCACACTGGACAGGCCTGCTGCGGCAAGCACAAACGTGCCCCCCATGGTAAAAAATCTGCGGCGCGTGATCGACAAGGGCAACTCCTGACGTGATGGCGCGAAAAGCCAGCAGTTTCGCTGGAATTGTGCGGCCCCAATGTGGCATTAGCGTGCCCGCAGGCCAAGCCCTTGAATCAAGCCCCCGCGGCACCTCCGGACCTTGTAACCTTTAGGACAGGGTCCGCCGCTCAACTCTTTTTGATCGCCGCGCCGAGCCGCGCCAAGGCCTGTTTGAGGCCGTCGTCGGCAATGTCCGGGAGCGTCGCCGCAATCCGCGCCATCGCGGCGGGATCGACGCCGCGGCGCGGCTTGCGCTCGCCACGGCGGAGCGGCGCCTGGCGCAGCGCGATGCGCGCCACGCCGCGCCAGCCGAGAAAGCGGTTGACGCGGTCGCAGATCACGTTGGTGAGATGCTGGATCTCGATGGCCGCCGGGCCCTCGACCCGCAACACCAGCGTCCCGGGCTCCTGTCCGCCGGGTGGCGCGGCGGGGGCCGGCCGCTGCCATTGCAGCTTGATCGGCTCGCTGTGCGCGGCGATTTCCGCTCCGACAATTTCGCTCCAGCGCGTCACCAGTTCGGCGGAAGCAAATCCCTGCCGCGTAAACGCCTGGCCGACGATTTTGCCGGCGACGTCGCGTAACGGTTTGGCGAAAGAGCGGGCGGGCTTGCTCATGGTCTTGTTGGTGGCCTTGTTCCTGGCGCGTGGCTCTGTCATCGCTTGGGCAGGCAGGATCGGCGATGACCGTAGCAGCGACGGCGGCGCGACAACAGCGTGGCAAGCGCCACGCCGCAGGGTCGTTCCCGCAACCCACCGATCTGCTGGCCTGGTATGATCGGCATCGCCGCGTGCTGCCGTGGCGCGCGCCGCCCGGCAAGCACAGCGATCCCTACCAGGTGTGGCTGTCCGAAATCATGCTGCAGCAGACCACCGTCAAGGCGGTCGCGGCATACTATGCGCGCTTCCTGGCGCGCTGGCCGGACGTGCAGGCGCTGGCCGCGGCGCCGCTCGATGACGTGCTCAAGTTCTGGGCCGGGCTCGGCTATTACGCGCGCGCCCGTAATCTGCACGCCTGCGCCCGCGTTGTGGCCGAACAGCATGGCGGGCGCTTTCCGAAAACCGAAGGCGAGTTACGGGCGTTGCCCGGCATCGGCGCCTACACGGCGGCGGCCATCGCGGCGATTGCCTATGACGCGCCGGCGATGCCGGTCGACGGCAACATCGAACGCGTCATTGCGCGGCTCTATGCAATCGAGACGCCGTTGCCCGAGGCCAAGCCCGAGATTGGAAGACTGGCGCGGGCGCTGACGCCGCCGCGCCGCTCCGGCGATTTCGCACAGGCGATGATGGACCTCGGCGCCACCATCTGTACGCCGAAGCGGCCGGCCTGCGCGCTCTGTCCGTGGAACGAAGGCTGCGCGGCGCGGCAGCGCGGCGACGCCGAAACATTGCCGCGGCGCGCGCCGAAGCGCGAGGGCGCGTTGCGCCGCGGCGCCGCGTTCGTTGCACTCCGCGCCGACGGTTATTTGCTGATGCGCACGCGGACCGCACGCGGCCTGCTTGGCGGCATGACCGAAGTGCCGACCACCGAATGGAGCGCGGAGTTTGACGAGCGCAATTCGCTTGACGCCGCGCCGCGCTTCGCCGCTGGTCGATCGAAACAACCAACCGCCTGGCGCCGCATCCCCGGTGTCGTACGGCACGTGTTCACGCACTTTCCGCTCGAACTGAGCGTCTATGTCGCCAGACTGCCGGGGCGGGTGCGTGCTCCCGCCGGCGCGCGCTGGGTCGCACTGGAGGACGTGTCGGGCGAAGCGCTGCCAAGCCTCATGCGCAAGGTGCTTGCCCATGGCCGGGTGGCGGATTGAAAATAGGCCGATATTAAGATCATGAAGCACTTGCACACCGGGAAGGATGAGCAATGAAAATCGAACGTCATGAGGCCGGGCCGCGCATGAGCAAGGCGGTCGTGCACGGCGACACCGTCTATCTCGCCGGCATCGTTGCCGATGCGCCGAAGGGCAAGAGCATGGCGGACCAGACCAAAAGCATCCTGTCCCAGATCGACGGCTTTCTGGCCCAGTCCGGCACCGACAAGAGCAAGCTTCTGTCCGCCAATATCTGGATCACCGACATGGCGAACTTCGGCGAGATGAACGCGGTGTGGGACGCCTGGGTATCGCCCGGCAACACGCCGGCGCGCGCCACGGTCGAGGCCAAGCTCGCTTCGCCCGACTACAAGGTCGAGATCATGGTGGTGGCGGCGCGATGAAAACACTGTTGCCGCTGGCGGAAAACGTTGCGCTGCGTCTGATCTCGCGGCGCGAGACGATCGCAGTTGCGGAATCCTCGACCGGTGGACTGATCTCCGCGGCGCTGCTCTCGGTGCCCGGCGCATCGGCGTATTTCCTCGGCGGCGCGGTGGTCTACACCAAGGCGGCGCGCGCCGCGCTGCTTGGCATCGGCGATGCCGACATGGCGCAGCTGCGGCCGTCGACGGAGGCTTACGCGCTGCTGCTGGCGCGCCGCATGCGCGAACGGCACGGCGCCATCTGGGGCGTCGGCGAAACCGGCGCGGCAGGGCCGACCGGCAATCGCTACGGCGACCCCGCCGGCCACACCTGTATTGCGATCGTCGGTCCGGCCGAACGCGCCGCCACCCTGCGCACCGGCAGCGACAACCGGGTGGCGAATATGGACGCGTTCGCCCAGCGCGCGTTCGAGTTGCTTGGCGACATCTTTCCGGCGGGCGAGTAAACGACCGGTCGGAGAAAGAGAGTGGCTCGCAAGCAACGTGCCCGGCCGCATCGCCGCGCAAAAGCCAAGGCCAACGGCAAAACCGCGCGAAAGCGCCGTTCGCCGGAAGCCATGCTGGCGGAGCTGAAAACCCGCTTCCGTGAGATCAGCGACCTGTCTGCGGCGTCCTCCGTGCTGCATTGGGACCAGGCCACCTACATGCCGCCCGGCGGCGCCGCGGCGCGCGGCCGACAGGTGGCGCTGCTGTCGCAGCTGGCGCATGAGCGGCTGGTTGCGCCCGCAATCGGCCGGCTGATCGAGGCGCTCGTCCCGTACGGCGAAAGCCTGCCGCGCGGCAGCGACGATGCCGGAATCATCCGCACCGCGCAGCGCGATTACGAGAAAGCCATCAAGGTGCCGGCCGACTACGTCGCGCGCGCAAGCGCGCACAGCTCCGCATCATACCAGGCCTGGACCCAGGCGCGGCCGGCGAACGATTTCAAGCGCATGGTGCCTTTGCTGGAAACGACGCTCGAACTGAGCCGCGAATATGCCGGGTTCTTTGCTCCCTACGCGCACATTGCCGATCCGCTGATCGACGACGCCGACGAAGGCATGACGACGGCGTCGATCCGAAAGCTGTTCGGCGAGCTGAAACGCGGACTTGTCCCGCTGTTGAATGCGATCTGCACGCAGCCCGCGGCAGATGATTCCTGTCTCCGTCGGGACTTTCCCAAGCCAGCGCAACTGGAGTTTGCCAAGCTCGCCGCCGAGCGGCTCGGCTACGATTTCAAGCGCGGCCGCCTCGACCTCACGCACCATCCGTTCTGCACGAGATTTTCCGCAGGCGACGTGCGCATCACCACCCGCGTCGCCGAGAACGATCTCGGCGACGCGTTTTTCTCCACCGTGCACGAGTCCGGCCATGCCATGTACGAGCAGGGCGTCGATGCCGCGCTTGCGGCGACGCCGGCGGGCCACGGCGTGTCGGCGGGCGTGCACGAGAGCCAGTCGCGGCTATGGGAAAATATCGTGGCGCGCAGCCGCGGTTTCTGGGAGTATTTCTATCCGCCCCTGCAGCATCGCTTTCCCGCCCAGCTTTCGGATGTGCCGCTCGATGGCTTTCATCGCGCCATCAACAAGGTGGCGCGCTCGCTCATTCGCACCGATGCCGACGAAGTCTCCTACAATCTCCACATCATGCTGCGCTTCGATCTGGAACTGAAAATGCTTGAGGGTAAGCTCGCGGTCAAAGATCTTCCCGACGCCTGGGGCGCGGCGATGCAGGCCGATCTCGGTATCGTGCCGCCCGACGATCGCGACGGCTGTCTGCAGGACGTGCACTGGTATTCGGGCGCGATCGGCGGCGCGTTCCAGAGCTATACGATTGGCAATATCCTGGCGGCGCAGTTCTACGCCGCGGCATCCAATGCGCATCCGGAAATTCCCGACGAGACGGCGCGCGGCGAATTTGCGACGCTGGGCAGCTGGCTGCAGGACAATCTGTATCGGCACGGCGCGAAATTTCCGCCGAATGAGCTGATCAAGCGCGCAACCGGCTCGCCGCTCAATATGAAGCCCTATCTGGGCTACCTGCGTGAGAAATACGGCGCGCTGTACCTCCTGCCGGCGGCTCCTGGCTAGACCGCGCCGAGGCAATGCCGTGACGATTTGGGTTGCCAGACTTCTCAATAAGACCCCAAAATTACTCTCGCGGCCGACGACAGGATGATCCTTTGAAAAAAACCAAATCTGCCGGGGCGAATTGGGGCTTGCGTGAACTGCGCGAAGCTACTGCGTTCACCCGATTCTGGCGCCTGCACATCCGGCTATTCGTTTCCGCATCGTTCGGACTCGCGGTCACGTTGCTGCTGTTGGCGCTGCCCTGGCGCAATCCGACGCGCATTCTGGTCGGCTGGGACGGCGGCGTCGGGCTCTACCTGGCGCTGATCGTTTGGATGATGGCGCACTCGTCAATCGACCGCATCCGCCAGAGAGCATGCGTCGAGGATGAAGGCGCGATCGCCCTTCTGGTGCTCACGACCGCATCGGCGATCGCCAGTCTGGCTGCGGTAATCTCGGAACTCGGCCACGCACCGGGCGCCTACCGGGTGGCGCTCGGCGCGGTGACCATTCTTTTGTCGTGGGGGTTCATGCACGTCATCTTCGCCTTGCATTACGCGCATGAATTTTACGGCGAAGGCGCCGACGATCAGACCGGCGGGCTGGATTTTCCCGGCAAGGAAGAGCCGGATTATTGGGACTTCCTTTATTATTCGCTGGTCGTCGCCATGACCGCGCAGGTATCCGACGTGCAGATTACCAGCAGGACGATGCGCCGGCTGACGACGGTTCAGGGCGTCGTCGCGTTCTTCTTCAACGTCACGGTGCTGGCGCTGACGGTCAACATCGTGTCCGCCATGATGTAGGCGGGGCTGGCGGAGCGCGTAGTTTGGAAGAGCGTAGCTAAATCCAGGGACTTTCTCTTGCTTGTCGCCATGCGCGCGGCTTGGAATTTCTCAGAAGATCCGATTCCTCCACCGGTCGGGCATGTTTATAAACCCAGCGACAGCGATCAGGAGGAAGAGGCCGACGGCAAGAGCGATCGCAATAATAAAGGTCTATTGAGCGTTGCCTGGTCGACACCTTGCCGAGGCCATTTTGCTGCGACGCCGCGTTGGGGGCAGCCGTCCGCTCTCCGTTCTGAGAATCTTTGAGAAAGCCATGCGATGGCTGGAGCGTGGGCGACTTTGTCAGCCGTCCGCCACGAGACCTTCTCCTTATTGGTACCCGCGCGCGGCATCACGATAGGAATAAAGAAGACCGATTGCCCGACCGCCGCTTTGATTTCCTCTTCCCACAATCTGCCTGGCGCGATCGCTTCCTTGTCCTGCCACAGCCGGAAGGTGGTCTCCGAGCGGCCGAGATGGGCGGCCAGCTCGTGCTGAATCGCCTCGCGCAGGCTAGAAAGCCTGCCCTTGTTTCGCCAGCCTCCAAAGTGGGACTGTCCATGCCCGCTCGACCCGATCGGGAGGCTCCACCACAAGCTGTCCAAACCAAATGGACTTCGGGGTTTTCCGGAGTGCAGCGAGTGTGCAGTCCGCACCTTTCCCGCTTGTCGCTTCGCTCATGCGGGCTACTCGCCGCGGGAGGTCCCTAGGCCGCCGCCATCTCCGCGCGCACCTTGGCGCGCAGCGTGTCAATTACGGTCAGGCCGCCCGGCGTCTCGACGTGCCAGAAGGTCCAGCCGTTGCAGGCTTCGAGCCCCTGGGCGAGTGCGCCGATGCGGTGGATCGAGCCGACCGCTTCGCCCAGCGCGAGCGCGCCGTCGGCGCGAACCAGCGCGCGGTGGCGGCGCTTGGCGTCGACCAGCTTGATGCCGGGCGAAAGCAGGCCGCGCTCGATCAGTGCGGCAAACGGCACCCGCGGCGCCTCGCGCGCGGTCATGAAAGATGCCAGCGCCGGCTCGCCAAGCGGCTCGACCGCCTCGATTCGCGCCCGCGCCGCCGCGGCGTAGGCGGCCTCGCGCTCGACGCCGATGAAGCTGCGCCGCAGCCGCCGCGCCACCGCGCCGGTCGTGCCGGTGCCGCAGAACGGGTCGAGCACGACATTATCCGGCCGCGACGCGGCAAGGATGACGCGAGCCAGCAGCGCCTCCGGCTTCTGCGTTGGATGCAGCTTCTTGCCGTCGGTGCCCTTGAGCCGTTCCTCGCCGGTACACAGCGGGATGAACCAGTCGGAGCGCATCTGAATGTCTTCGTTGCCGGACTTGAGCGCTTCGTAATTGAATGTGTAGTCGCGCTTCGCGGCATCGCGCGCCGCCCAGATCAGCGTCTCATGGGCATTGGTGAAGCGGCGGCCGCGGAAATTCGGCATCGGGTTGGATTTGCGCCAGACGATGTCGTTGAGAATCCAGAAGCCGAGGTCCTGGAGAATCACCCCGAACTCGGAAAATATTGTGATAGGAGCCGATGACCCACAGCGTGGCGTTCGGCTTCATCACCCGCCGGCAAGCGGTCAGCCAGGCGCGGGTGAAATCGTCGTAGGCTTCGAAACTGGAAAACTTGTCCCAGTCGTCGTCGACGGCATCGACGCGCGAATCATCGGGCCGTTTGAGATCGCCGGCGAGCTGCAGATTGTAAGGCGGATCGGCGAATACCAGATCGGCCGACCCCGCCGGCAATTTCGTCATCTCGGCAACGCAATCGCCGACGATGATGCGCGACGATGGCGCGGAGTCAAAACTCACGCGGGGCGTCCTGACGGACGCCCCGCGACGCGACACAACCATGACTCAGAACTCTGACTCAGGCGACGCGGCCGGCGACGCGGGACC
The DNA here is from genome assembly GCA_963729965.1 of uncultured Alphaproteobacteria bacterium. Lineage (GTDB taxonomy): Bacteria > Pseudomonadota > Alphaproteobacteria > Rhizobiales > Xanthobacteraceae > BOG-931. Next base: position 229,598 of record CAVSPX010000001.1, on the reverse strand, counting down.
TACAACCGACAAACAACAAGATGCCCTGCCAAGGTAAAAAACGACTTAATCGAGACAGCATTCGACTAGGCAATAAATGCCGGGAAACATTTGGTTAACTGCGTTCGACGAGCGCCGTTTGTGCGGCTAGAATGGCTGCAAACTAGGCGGCGCGCGCGCCGCGGCGAGACAGGAGAATAAAGGCATGCGTACCGACGATTTCCGGCCCAGCGACAATGTCGAAGACGATCGCGCCGGCAGTGGCGGCGGCGGCATCGGAATTCCGGGCGGACGCGGCGGGCTCGGCATCGGTACCGTCATCATCATCGCGTTGATCAGCTGGTATTTCGGCATCGACCCGAGCGTGCTGCTCAACGGCGCGCAGATTCTCACCGGCGGCGCACCGGTGACGCAGCAGGGCGGCCAGGCACCGCCGGTCACCGCCGGCACGCCGACCGATCCGACCGGGCGATTCGTCGCGCTGGTGCTCGGCGACACCGAGGACCGCTGGACCGAAATTTTTTCCGCCGCAGGCCGCACCTACCATCCGCCGAAGCTGCGCCTGTTCCGCGGCTCCGAGCCGAGCGCGTGCGGCATGGCGCAAGCGGCGATGGGGCCGTTCTACTGCCCGCTCGACAAGCGCATCTATCTCGACACCGCGTTCTTCTCCGACCTGCAGAACAAGTTCGGCGGCTGCACCAGCAGCACGGCCTGCCAGTTCTCGGAAGCCTACGTGATCGCTCACGAGGTCGGGCACCATGTGCAGGACGAACTGGGCACGCTGGGCAAGGCGACCAGCGCGCAGAAAGTGGCGTCGAGCCAGGCCCAGGCCAACGCCATCCAGGTCCGCATCGAATTGCAGGCCGACTGCCTCGCCGGCATCTGGGCGAACCGCGCCCAGCAGAAACATCATTTCCTCGATCCGGGCGACGTCGATCAGGCGCTGCAGACCGCGTCCGCGATCGGCGACGACCGCCTGCAGAAGGAGAGCCAGGGCTACGTGGTGCCGGATTCCTTCACCCACGGCACCTCCGAGCAGCGCAAGCGCTGGTTCATGAACGGCTTCAACAGCGGCGACGTTTCGGCCTGCAATACCTTCGCAGCTGCCTCGTTATAGCCAGCGCGGCAACGGGGTTTTTGAATCGCGTGCGACATACGGCGAGGGGTCGGGGACCCTATTGGCATCGGCCCCGCTGCCGCCGTAATGTCCGCTTGGAAAGCGTGAACTGATGCCCGGAATCGACGAGAAAAAACAGTTCGTCCCGCTCAAGATCGCGGTGCTGACGATCTCCGACACCCGCTCGCTCAAGGACGACAAGTCCGGCGCGACGCTGGTGCAGCGCATCGTCTCGGCCGGCCATCTGGTCGCCGAGCGCAGCATCGTCACCGACGACATCGATGCGATCCGTGGGCGCGTCAAGGCGTGGATCGAAGATCCCGTGATCGACGTCGTCATCACCACCGGCGGTACCGGCTTTACCGGCCGCGACGTCACGCCCGAGGCCGTCGAGCCGCTGTTCGAGAAAAAGATGGACGCGTTCTCGGCGCTGTTTCTGGTGGTGAGCTTCCCCAAGATCGGCACCTCGGCGATCCAGTCGCGCGCCACCGCCGGCGTCGCCAACGCGACATACATTTTCTGCCTGCCGGGCTCGCCCGGCGCCTGCAAGGACGCCTGGGACGAAATTCTGGTGCACCAGCTCGATTACCGTTACGGGCCGTGCAATTTCGTCGAAATCATGCCGCGGCTCGATGAGCATTTGCGCCGGCCCAAGGCCAAAGGCGCGACGGCTTAGCCAGCTTGTCATGCCCCGCGAAGGCGGGGCATCCAGTGATCTCACACGCCGAGGCCGAAGCCCAAACGCCAACGGATACTGGATCATCCGCTTTCGCGGATGATGACGGCGAAAGGATTACAGCTCCAAATCCCAGTACTCGCTGACGACGGGTTTGCTGAAGCTCACGCGCTGCTCGCTGCTCGTGAGCTTGAACCCGGCCTTCTGATAAATGTGCCGTGCGGCGGTCAGCACGCTGTGCGTCCACAGCGTGATCTTTTTGTAGCCGGCGCGGCGGGCAAAGCAGATGCATTCATCGACCAGCCGGGCGCCGAGCTTAAGCCCGCGCGCCTTGGGGTCGACGATGAGCAGACGGATACGGGCGACCTCGGCCGAGTTGGCGACCAAAAAGACGCAGCCAACATTCTCGCCGTCCATTTCGGCGATCCAGCAGCGCTCGCGCTGCGGATCGTTGTTGTTGGCCGGATCGTTCTTGTTGGCGAAGTCGGCGACGATTTGCGCGCAGACGCCTTCGAACGGTTCGACCCAGCCGTATTCCTGTGCATAAAGTTCGGCGTGGCGCTTGACGATCCAGCCAAAGTCTCCCGGTCGCGGCGCGCGCAATCTGTAACCTCGTTTCGGCGCCGGCGCGGCGTCCGGGGGCTCGCCAAGCAGGGCCTGGATCGTGTCCATGGCGGCGATCAGTCGCGACTGATCGTCCGGCGGCAGCCTGCCGAGCATCGCGCCGATATCACGCTGCGAGCGCCGCTCCAGCGGGGCATAGGCCTGCCGGCCGCGGGCGGTGAGCGCCAGATGGCTTTGCCGCGCGTCATGCGGCGACGCGGTGCGCCGGATCAAGCCGCGCTTTTCGAACGTGCGCAGCACGCGCGACAGATAGCCGGCATCGAGATCGAGCGCGCGGCCGATATCGGTGGCGGTCGGCGCGTTGCCGCGCGCGATCTCATAGAGCAGGCGCGCCTCGGCGAGCGAGTAGGGGCTGCCGAGGAAATTCCGGCGTAGCACGCCGATCTGCCGCGTGTAGAAGCGGTTGAAGCGGCGCACCGCGCCGATGCGCGCGTCATCGGCGCGTGTGCTTGCGGCAGTGGTGGCGCGTCGGCGAACACCCATGCAGCGAGCCTCGCGCAGATATTTGACCTAGTCAAGTATCTCGTCGACGTCAGCCGCAAGCGTGACGAGGCGCCGTCGGCCGATGCGGCGGATCAGATCGCGTTCCGGATCGGCGGCGTCTTCGCTATGGCCGCCGAGCGCATCGTAGAAGGCACGCGCGATGAGCAGTCCCTGATTGGGGCGGGGCAGGGCGCCGAGCGCGCCCGCGAGCAGCGCCAAAATCTCCCGCAGCGTCGTTCGCCGCGCGGTACCGCGACGAAACACGGCCGCAGACTGATCCGGTTCAGGTCGTTCGATGAAGCGCTCCACCTCGGCGACCCAGCCGGCGGCGAGCACAGTGCCCGGCGGCACGAACAACAGATAAGGCGCCCGCGCCTTGGTGCCGGCGGTCTTTAAACGTCGCCCAAGCGGTGCCTCGGTAGCCATGAAAACGCAGCCAGCCGCGTCGGCGACAATCGCGGTGCTGTCGCGCGAGCCGCCATCGGCGACGATCGCTTCACTGACCAGACCATCGACCGCCCCCGGCACCAGCGACGCCAGGGTCCGCGCCAGCGGACGCTCGCAGTCGAGGGTTGCGACAATAACGCTAAGCATCTGGCTCCTTTCGGCGGCAAGGCGGCCGCCCAACACTCCTACCGCCTCGGTGGGGATCACGGGAAATTGTTCTTGTTTTGTTCGAAGTGCCACGCTACCTTTATTCGATGAGCCCCTCGTCCGCCTTGAAACGCCCGCCGGCGCCTGAGCCCTCAGCGCCGGCGGGCGGGTTGGGAACCGCCGTCGGCCATGAGCGCCGCCGCGGCCGCGGAACGGTGTCGAATGCGTCCGGGCGCTACGAACCGCTGTCGCGTATTGCGTTCGACGACGGCTGGCAGGGCCTCGACGACCTGCCGCCGTTCCAGACCAGCGTCAGCATCGACTCGACCCGCAAGATCATCGCCCGCAATGACTCGCCCGACATTTCCTTCGACCGCTCGATCAATCCCTACCGCGGCTGCGAGCACGGCTGTGTCTATTGTTTCGCTCGGCCGACGCACGCCTATCTGGGGCTGTCGCCCGGGCTCGATTTCGAATCCAAGCTGTTCATGAAGCCGAACGCGCCCGAGTTGCTGGAGCGCGAATTGTCGGCGCCGGGTTACGTGCCGAAGATCATGGCGATCGGCACCAACACCGATCCATATCAGCCGATCGAGCGGCGCTTCAAGATCATGCGCGGCATTCTCGAAGTGCTGGAACGTGCCGGCCATCCGGTCGGCATCGTCACCAAATCGACGCTGGTGCTGCGCGACCTCGATATTCTGGCGAGAATGGCAGAGCGCAATCTGGTCAAGGTCGCGCTCTCGGTCACATCGCTCGATCCGAAGTTGTCGCGCGCCATGGAGCCGCGCGCGCCGACGCCGCCGCGCCGGCTCGAGACGCTGCGGCAACTGGTCAAGGCCGGCGTGCCGGCCTCGGCCATGGTCGCGCCCGTGATCCCGGCGCTTAATGACTCCGAGATCGAACGCATCCTCGAAGCGGTCGCTTCGACCGGCGTGCGCAACGCTGGCTACGTGCTGCTGCGCCTGCCGCTCGAAGTGCGTGACCTGTTTCGCGAATGGCTGATCGAGAATTATCCCGACCGCTATCGCCACGTCTTCAAGCTGGTTCGCGACACCCGCGGCGGCAAGGATTACGACTCGACATGGGGCAAGCGGCAAACCGGCTCCGGCCCGATCGCCTGGATGATCGGCCGCCGCTTCGAAGTCGCATGCGAGCGGTTCGGCTTCAACAAGACGAGTGTGCGGACCACGACCGAGCATTTCCACGCGCCGCGTCCGCCGGCGCAGCAATTGGATTTGTTCTAGTGGGGATCTGACACTCGCTACCCATCCGGAAAGCTCGCGGCTTGGCGCCCGCTATGGTGCTTGGAACTTGATCGAAGCGTGAGTTCCGTCGCAGAACGGCTTGTCGCTCGACGCGCCGCAGCGGCACAGGGTTACGCGGTTGCGCAGTTCATATTCAAACCCGTCCGCCGAGACGACCGCGATCCCGCCGCGCAGCCAGATCGGACCGCTGCAGCCTTCCGCCGGGTCTTCGATCAAGCCCATCGACACCGGCAAATCCGGCTCGATGGGCCGGCCCGTTGCCTTGTCCCACGCGACGAGCCGGCCGGGCAATTGCCGACTTGTCGCACGGACATGGTGCGCACCGCCGGATCGTCGGTGTCGGCGATGGGCCTGGCCCGGGGGAACCTCTGGGAGAGTCCGGCTTTCCCCTGATGACCGCTTTTGGGAAATGCGCGCGATCGATGCGATATTTGCACGATCGACATTGGCGCGAACGGAAAAGAATGGGCAGGAACAGAAAACAATGTCCGGCAATGACGTGTAAGCGCTACAGTGTGGCGGGCAAGCCTGCCATGTCGCCGTCAGCCATGCCATCGCCAGCCGTGCCATCGCCAGCATGCCATCGCAAGCTATGTAACCCCGGGCCATCTCACTCCAGCCATGTCACCCCCAGCCATGTCACCCCCAGCCATGTCACCCCCAGCCACGTCACCGACCGATCGGATTGTTCAATACTCCGCCAGATACCTCGGTGGTCGGGCCGTTCCTGACGACCTTCGCAAGCTGCTGGAACTGCAATGGCGCGACGCGGAGGATGGCGGAAACAACCGGCTGAAGCGCACAGGCGTGACCCTCATCGATAACATGTTGCCGAAGGTCATCGCCGCTGCGTGTGCCGGCCGAGACGATTTGGCCGGAGCAACTCGCCTGGCTCATGCGCAGGCGATGGCGGATATGGTTCGCTGCAGCGCCTTCGTGGCGGAAGACGACACTACGGGTGACGCGATCGGATACTGGTTTAGTCCAGACCGTATTCCGATCGAGGTCGCGCCTCTGCTGCGGTTCGACACGGAATTTAATTTTTCCATTTTGCCCGGCAATAACCTTGCAGAGGCGATTTTGGTCGTTGCGTCGCGCGGCGAGGAGCAAAGATTTTGTGAATTGCGTGACAGCCTCAACGAACTGGGTCTCAATATCGCCGCTCGATCGATCCAGGATGTTCAACCGCGTCCGTGCGCCATACTACCGCAGGCCACATACCAGCAGTTGATCCAGGCTTATTCCGCCGACCTGTCAGCCGCATCGGTGCTTAACATTGGAGGTCCGGGGGACATCATGACCGTCCATCGCGGCCCCAAAATCGATCTGGAAACCGATTAGGCGGACAACTCGGGTCGTTCGACCGTTTTCACTTGCTGATTACCCAAATAGACAGGCAATTCGCCATGACGCGATTCGACCAGGGCCTGATCCGTCATCCGCACATCGTGTGCTCCTGTACGATGGTTCGGCTGGAGCGCAGCGGCCAAAAGTTTGTTTTGCAAGTCGTAACCGATCTGGCCCTCAACGCCATGGACCCGATCCATGGCGAGCCGGCTGTCAGCGAGCTCCTCGGGATTGTCAGGGCGTATCTCGAAGAGCACCCGATCATCGACAGCGCCGAAATCAACACGATGACGGATGCCTAGAGGCTTGCGGGGGCCAGGGCCTGTCTTGCATAGGCGATGATTTCCGCTTCCGTCATCGCCGACGTGTTGACGTCGGCCTGCCGGACAATCCTCGCGTAGACGCCGGGATGAGCCTTCTTCAATCGCTCGGTCAAAATCAGCGATGCATTGCTCATGCCCGCGCCATGGTAAAGCAGCACGATACGGTCGGCGTCGCGCAGCGCCTCGGCGATCCTGTCGTAAAACGTCAGGTCTTCGGGCGCCCGTTGCCCACGTTCACGCGATTGGTCGCCATGGTGCAGGTGATGCAGGAAATGATGCGGATCGTAGGGCTTGACCGCTTCGCCGGGCTGATCCGAGGAGAGATTGACGCGGTACAGCTTTGCAGTGTGGTGATCGATCACCGCCACGACGTCGACGGAAGTCGGTGCGGGCGCCGCAGGCGTGCCGTACGGTTTTTCGGGAGAAACCCCCGCCGATGCCAAATAATGGCGCAGTTCGGAGATTTCGTGCGCGTCAAGCTGCTTGCCGTGCGGCTTGTGAAAGACGACATGCTTGCCGTTTATTGTCAGGGAGTATTTTCCGTCCGCCTTTTCCTCCGCCGAGCCGAGATGCGTCAGCAGGCCGAGCACATCCATCCAGCTGAGATTATGCGCGGCCGGATGATGAAAAACAGCATCCAGTGTGCGGCGATCGGCGGTCGCCAGATGCGAACTGTCGCGATTAGATTGATTTCCTTGATCTGTCATTCCGATCTCACTTGCGGCCCGTGTTGATCGCCAGGAGCCTCATTTCGACGTACAGGCAACATAAATGTGCTGTTTTAGTGTAAGGCGGCGCCCGCCTTTGGATAACGGGCGCCCGTCTCTAATGCGCGCCCAGCTCTAATGTAATACTAACCGCGGCATTGGAAAGACCGCGGCATTGGAAAGACTTCGGGAAATATTGCACGATCGACCGGAACATCAGCGATCCCGCGTCGCCGCGAAGCCGGACCTGGATCAGCACGTGGGGCGGGCCGCAAGCTGCGTTCGGGCCGGGCCACGATTGATCTTCTCCCCGCAATTCTCCGCCAGATTTTTGCACGTTGCGCTTGGTCGCGTCTCTCGGCCATCATGCGGCGCATGAGTCGCACTGAAACCAGTCGCAACCAGGCGGGCCGCAACGGAACCGCGCGCAGGGAAAAGGAACCGGCGCGCCTGCCGCTGAACGAGGAAAGGCTGCGCCCGACGTTCCGTCGCGAGCGCGCAGCGCTCAAGCGCGGCACTTGGCCGATCGCCGGCTGCGACGAAGCGGGCAGGGGGCCGCTCGCCGGTCCGGTCGTCGCCGCCGCCGTCATCCTCGATCCGGACGATGTGCCGCGCGGGCTTGACGATTCCAAGCAGCTGACGGCGGAGCGGCGCGAAGTGTTGTACGAGCGCATTTGCGCGCGCGCGCAGGTCGCGGTCGCCATGGCGCCGCCGGCGCGCATCGACCGCGACAATATCCTGCGCGCCTCGCTGTGGGCGCTGGCGCGCGCCGTGGCGGCGCTGCCGGTACGGCCGATGCTGGTTTTTGTCGACGGCCGCGACCGCATCGACTGCGGCTGCGATTGCGAGGCGGTGATCGGCGGCGACGGGCTGGTCGCATCGATCGCGGCGGCGTCGATCGTCGCCAAGGTGACGCGCGACCGGCTGATGACGTGTCTCGGCGCGGCGCATCCCGGCTACGGCTTCGAGCAGCACAAGGGCTACAGTGTCCCTGAGCATTTCGCCGCGATCGAACGGCTCGGCCCGACCATCCATCACCGGCGCTCGTTCTCGCCGGTGGCGATCGCGCTCGGCTTGGTCGAGGCGGACCCCGCCGAAGCGATCGCGGACGCACTGCCGCTCTGATCGGTTGGATGATACGATCCGTCGCAAAGGTCCGTCATTCCGGCCGAGCGCAGCGAGAGCCGGAATCCATAATCACGAAACTTGCAGCACTGAGCACGAAAGTGCCAAGTTTCTTGAACAGTGGTTATGGATTCCGGCTCTCACTCGCTTCGCTCGCTTGGCCGGAATGACGTAAAAGAGCCCGATGTTCTACGTCCCGCTCTATTTCGAAGCGATCCGTTCGCGGCCGGTGCTGATGTTCTGGCTGGCGACGCTGGCGCAGGCAGTGCTGTGGCTGCTGGTGCCGATGCTGTTCTATGCGTCGCCGCCCGCCGAATTGGCGCAGGTGCTGGCCATCGGCCATGAATTTCAGTTCGACAGCGACGTCGGACCGCCGCTTGCCTTCTGGCTGGCCGAGATCGCCTTTCGCATCGGCGGATTGTTCGGCGTCTATCTGTTGGCGCAGCTTTGCGTGATCACGACCTATTGGGCCGTGTTCAAACTCGGCAGCGTGATTGTCGGCCCGCCGCAGGCGGTGATGGCGGTTCTGCTCATGGTCGGCATCTCGCCGTTCACGGTGCCGTCGCCGGATTTCGGGCCGGCGGTTCTGGCGATGGCGCTGTGGGCGCTTGTGCTGCTTTATTACTGGGAGGGCGTCACGCAGGGACGGCGGCAAGCCTGGTACGCCGTCGCCGGGGCCGGAGCGCTGCTTTTGCTCACCAGCGAGGCCGCGCTCATTCTGCTCGTCCCGCTCGCCCTGTTCACGGTCGCAACCGCGCGCGGCCGCGCGGCGCTTGACCGCATCGGGCCGTGGATCGCTATTGCGGTTCTGGTTGCCGTGCTGTTCGTCCATCTGCTGTGGCTCGAAGGTGCCAGCGACAGTCTGACGCCGATTTTCGCGCGGCTGCGCGACGCCGGTATTGCGGGCAAGAACACCGTCTCGTGGCTGCGGCTGCTGGCCATGCTGGTACTCGCCCACGCAGGCCTTGTGATCCTTGCCGGGTTGGCGGCCGGCTGGCCGCGCGGGGCCACCGATCCGTTGCCGGCATTGCGGCGCGGCGCCGTCGACGACTTTGCCCGCAGCTATGTCAAAGTGTTCGCGGTCGTTCCGGCATTGTTGTCGACCATTCTGGCCGTCGTGCTCGGGCGGGCCCTGCCGATCGGCGGCGTCGCGCCGCTTGTTGTCATGTCGGCGCTGGCCTTGGTCGTCGTCGCCGGTGATGCGCTGGTGCTTTATCATCAGCGCATTCTCGGCTTTGCCTGGGCGGGCCTGCTGCTGGTGCCGGCCATCATGGTGCCGGCGGTGATGATCGCGCTGCCATGGACGCTCGGCAGCGATCTGTCGGTGGCCGAACCGGCCAACGCCATGGGGCGCTTCTTCGCCAATACATTCCAAAGCCGTACCGGACATCCGCTCGCCGTTGTCACCGGCGAGATCGGCACCGCCGCGATCGTCGCGCTCGCCGCGCCGAGCCATCCGAGCGTCTATTTCGCCGATGACCCGGCGCGCTCGCCGTCGGTCACCCCCGATGTCATCCGCAAGCGCGGCGCCGTGGTGGTGTGGATCACGCCGGACACCAACCCGGCGCCGCCGCCCGGCATCAAGGCGCTGTTTCCCGATCTCGTCCCCGAGGTGCCGCAGGTGTTCGAACGCCGCGTCCAGGGCCGCATGCCGCTGTTGCGCGTCGGCTGGGGCGTGATCAGGCCCGCGCAGGTCGCGGCCGCTGCGGAGGCGAAGTAGGCACTACGCGGCCAGCGCCTTCCTGATCGCCATGAAGTCCCGCCAGGCTAGGCGCTTCTGCAGCGGGCTGCGTAAGAGGAAGGCGGGATGGAAGGTGGCGATGGCGCGGATCTCGCGCGTGCCGGTGTCGTAGGGAAACCAGCGGCCGCGGGTGCGAGTGATGCCGTCCCTGATGCCGAGCAGAGTCTGCGCCGACGGCCCACCGAGGCAGACCAGAATGTCGGGATTGGCAAGCTCGATCTGGCGGCGGACGAACGGCAGGCAGATCGCGGTCTCCTGCGGCGTCGGCGTGCGGTTGCCGGGCGGCCGCCACGGCACCACGTTGGCGATATAGGCGCTGGTGCGGTCGAGTCCGATCGCCGCCATCATGCGGTCGAGCAGCTTGCCGGAGCGGCCGACGAACGGCTTGCCGCTGATGTCTTCCTCGTAGCCTGGCGCTTCGCCGACGAACATCACGCGCGCCTGCGGGTTGCCGTCGGCGAACACCAGCTGCGTCGCGGTGGCACGCAGCGCGCAGCCCTGGAAGCCTTCGAGCAGCCCGCGCAGTTCGTCGAGCGTCGCGGCACTCTTGGCGGCCTCGCGCGCCTCCACGGCGGCGACATCGGGCGCCGGCAGCGGAGCCTGCGCGTGGCTCCGTTCGCCGCCGTTACGGGGCAGAGGCGGCGGAGCCGTTTGCGCAGCGCTGATCGCACCGACCTCCCGCCGCTGCACTGGAGCGGAGGTTGCCGGCGGCTCATCGGCCATGCGATCGACCGCCACTTCGCCGACCAGCGCATCGACGCCGGCGTCGAGATAGAAGGCAAGCAGTTCGCGCGCGTCTGCCGGATTGGAACTCATCGGCGCTACTCTAGGCGAGCGGCGTAAAGCATGAAACAGTCGTGCCGCCGGATGTGGAGCAAGTCATGAACTCACCGGAATTGCCGGCGCGCGAGGCGATGGAATTCGACGTCGTGATTGTCGGCGCCGGGCCGGCGGGCCTTGCCGCCGCGATCCGCCTCAAACAGCTCGCGCCGGACACCTCGGTCGTCGTCGTCGAAAAGGGCTCCGAGGTTGGTGCCCATATTCTGTCGGGCGCGGTGATCGATCCGATCGGGCTCGACATGCTCATTCCGGACTGGCGGAGCGAGGAGAGTTTCGTCAAGACGGCCGTGACCGACGATCGCTTCTATATGCTCGGGCCGTCCGGCGCGGTGCGGCTGCCGCACGCGCTGATGCCGCCGCTTCTGTCCAACCACGGCAATTTCATCGTCTCGCTCGGCGACGTCTGCCGCTACCTGGCAACCAGGGCCGAAGCGCTCGGCGTCGAAATCTATCCGGGCTTTGCCGCCGCCGAGGTGCTGTTCGACAACGGCGCGGTCGCCGGCATCGCCACCGGCGACATGGGCATCGGCAAGGACGGCCACCACAAGGCGGGCTTCGCCCGCGGCATGGAACTGCGCGGCAAATACACGGTGTTCGCCGAAGGCGCGCGCGGCAGCCTCACCAAGGGGCTGATCGCCCGCTATGGGCTGTCGCAAAACAGCGACCCGCAGAAATTCGGCATCGGCCTGAAAGAACTCTGGCAGGTCGCGCCGGACCAACACCGGCCCGGCCTCGTCCAGCACACCGCCGGCTGGCCGCTCGACAACGCAACCGGCGGCGGCTCGTTCGTCTATCACTACGGCGACAATCTGGTGTCGATAGGCTTCGTCGTGCATCTGAACTACACCAACCCGTATCTGTCGCCGTTCGAGGAATTCCAGCGCTTCAAGACGCATCCGCTCATTCGCGACACCTTCGCGGGCGGCAAGCGCCTCTGCTACGGCGCGCGCGCCATCAGCGAAGGCGGCTGGCAGTCGGTGCCGCGCGTCGCGTTCCCGGGCGGCGTGCTGGCCGGCTGCGGCGCCGGCTTCCTCAACGTGCCGCGCATCAAGGGCAGCCACAACGCCATGCTGTCCGGATTGCTCGCCGCCGAGCACATCGCGGCGGCGCTCGGTGCGGGCCGCGCCAACGACGAATTGTCCGGCTACGAGGCGGCGTGGCGCGGCTCGGCGATCGGGCGCGATCTGTGGCCGGTGCGCAACGTCAAGCCGCTGTGGTCGAAATTCGGCACGCTCGCCGGCGTCGCGCTCGGCGGCCTCGACATGTGGACCAACGCGATCGGCGTCTCGCTGTTCGGCACGCTGCGCCACGGCAAGCCCGACTACGCCGCGCTCAAGCCGGCGGCGCTCTGCAGGCCGATCGCCTATCCGAAGCCCGACGGCAAACTCACCTTCGACCGGCTGTCGTCGGTGTATCTGTCGAACACCAACCACGAGGAGGATCAGCCGGTGCACCTTCTGGTGCGCGATGCCGCCTTGCAGAAATCCTCCGAGCACGACGTCTATGCCGGCCCCTCGGCGCGCTATTGCCCGGCCGGCGTTTACGAATGGGTCGAGGAGGGCGGCAAGCCGCGCTTCGTCATCAACGCGCAGAACTGCGTCCACTGCAAAACCTGCGACATCAAGGATCCCAACCAGAACATCACCTGGGTGCCGCCCGAAGGCGGCGGCGGCCCGAACTATCCGGCCATGTGAGCTCTTACGGGATCTCAATTTCGTTTCCCGGATGCGGTGCACCGCTGATCCGGGATCGTCCCAAGCTCCGAGTTTGTAACGGTCCCGGTTCTGCAGTGCATCACTTCGCTGCGCTCCGTGCTGCACTGCGCCCGGGACACGATGATATTTCAGCGCCTATGCATGCGGCGTCCCCGCAGTGCGCGCACCGCCTTCCTGCGCCGCCATCGGCCCGTCCCGCGTCCACGCCGCCAGCAATTCCCAGGCGATCGCCAGCACCACCGGGCCGACGAACACGCCGATCATGCCGTGCATCAGCACCCCGCCGAGCACGCCGATCAGGATCACCAGCATCGGCGTTTTCAGCCCGTGCGCCATCACGATCGGCCGCAGGATGGTGTCGAGAAAGCCGACCGGCACCAGATAGAGCGTCAGGATGAGCGCCGTCGCCGTGCTCATCGTCAGCCACGCCCAGATCAGGATCGGCACCACCACGATCATCACGCCGATCTGCAGAATGCCGAGGATCAGCGCGCACAGGCTGAGCGCGCCGGCCAACGGAATGCCGGCGACGATCAGGCCGATGCCCATCAGCAGCGCCTGCAGCAGCGACACGCCGATCACGCCGCGCGCCAGATTGCGGATCGTCACGCTGGTCAGATGCATGAATTCGTCGCCGCGCGTGGCCGAGATGTGGCGGATCACCGCCCGCGCCTTGTCGGCGAGCGCCGGGCCCGGCACGAACAGGAATCCCGACAGCAAAACCGCGGTGAAGAAGCTCAGCATGCTGATCCCCGAGCTCGAGGCGAAGGCGAACAGCGTGCCGGCAAACGGCTTTAGTTCCGGCCCGATCCGCAGCAGCGCGGCGTCGAGATTGGTCGAGGCCTGCTGCCAGAACGCGAACACCTGCGCGCCGATCAGCGGCCAGTTCTTGACCGCGGCTTCGGGCGGCGGAATTGGAATGTGGCCCGCCTCGAGCCGGCGCGCGAACAAGCGCAGGCTGCCGATCAGGCTCAGCGACAGCCAGGTGATCGGGCCGAACAGCACGGCAAGGTTCGCCGCGGTCATCACCAGCGCCGCCGCGAGCGGCGGCAGCTTGAGCCGTTTCGTGCACCAGACAAAGCCCGGATAGAGCACCACCGCCAGAATGACGCTCCACGCCATGATCGGCAGGAACGGCCAGATGATCAGCGCCGTCCAGTACAGCAGCAGCGCCAGGCACGCCACGCGAATGATCAGATCGACCACACCCGCATCGTACAGGCGGGAAGGCGGCGGCGTCGGGAGGGGTTCGGTCATTGGGACCAAGTTATATTGAGGTTGAGCCGGTTGCGACATTCGTTCGGCCCCGAAACGCATCCCTCCTTGAGGGAGCAGCCCGCTCACCCCATGCGGCTAGGCTGACTTGGGCAGAGCCGCGGTCGCGTCACTTTAACCAGCGACGCCGTCTGCGGATCGTATTCAAATTTTGTAATCGAGCCGTCCTTTATCTTGTTGACGACCTGATCGATGACAGAGAGCGGCACCAGAAACCACTCCCGCGGCTTCACGGGATTTCCAAAGCGATCCGCGATCGTCAGATTAAACTGTGCCGGCGCCAAGACCCGATGAATTATGTTCTCAAGTCGAACCCGGTTGATATTGAATAGCTTGTAAGTGGCGACGACCTCGACATCGGCGAGCAGATACGTTGCGTCCAGTGCTGCATTGGCGGTCCGTGCTTCGACCTTACCGCCCGTCACTCCAATTTTGTGAAGCAAGTCGCGACGCGCCGCGATCTCGGGATTATCGGACTTGCTCTGCAGCACATAGATCGTGCCGCTTTCAATGTCATCGTCCGCGGCCTTGTCGGCAAACAAGGGCCCGGCAACCGGGTCGGTGATCCGCCGCCCCGCTTCATCCTTATGGAGCGCGCGCTGCAATGACCGCATGAGCATGTTGCTTTCCGTGCCATTGTCGAAAATCACGCGAAGCCGCGCATCTGTGCGGCCTTGGGGGTTCGTATATATTTCGTCCATTTCGGCGACATAGGCCTTTTGGCCGCCGACGATGAACCAGCTCCCCGGCCTGATTTCGGCTTTCAGTTCGAACGGCCGAGTCTGCCTAATGCCGTCTTCGATCTCCCGCTGAACCGCCGCAAAAAGAGGTTTGAAGCGGTCGAAGTCCTCGCATCTCTGCCGATTGGCGATTTCCTCGGCGGCCCGCTTGTCGGCGCTGGTGCGGACGTGGCGAAGCTCGGTAATGTCCGACGCGCCTGCCGCCTCTTCCAATTCGGCGGCCAATTCATCCACATCGGGTGAGTCCTCGAACCCGGCCGGAGCGGCCCCCTCCGTCAAAAGCCCCTGATAATCCAGCGGCTGGAGCAGCGTCCGACATTCCTCCAACGCACAAAGCCGATCAAGGCGCACCGCATAAATCCGCTCGAAGATGTCGCGATCTTCCCCATGCAGCGGCGGGCGACCGTGCGTTTCGACAAAGCGCTGGATTTCCTCAAAACCGGCGATGATGCGCTCCTCGCGCGCGGAACGGCCGGCCTTCTTTTCCGGCTGCGCGAACGCGTCGAGCTCGGCGCGCAACTCGTCCAGATCAGGTTCGCTCATAGCGGCCTTCTTTATCGAACCGCATAAACGCGGCCGCGCCTTCAGCCATGCGTTTCTCCCAAGCGTCGGGCGAACTGATTGAGGGGAGCCGTCCCCTCTCCTTCTTGAACCTGACGGCACGGGCGGCCAATTGCTTGGCTTCCTCTGGCGTCAGGCTCGTGCGCTTGGCCGTGATCGCCGCCTCCACCTGTTTCAATCTGTCCGCGTTCATTCCTTTGGCAAGGATCGCGTAGGCCTCACCGAACGGATTGATCCGGTCGATAAGATCGATGTCGAGCTCGGACACGCTCAGCACGAATCTGCGCACGCCGTCGATCAAAGCCGTATTGGCCTGCCGTTCGCCGTCGCCTCCTTGCAACGCGGCCTGCTGGGCCCCCTGCGTGAGATTGAGCGCCGCGATGGCATGCTGGCGCACCGCTTCCTGATCCTCTTCGGTCAGCTCGGGATACTTGTCCCTGACAATCTTTCCCATCCGGGCGACGGTCAGCTCTTCGGGCACTACTTCCTTGTCAAAGATACCCCGCTCGATGGTGTTCTTGTCTTGCACGAAGGCGGCAATGACCTCGTTGAGGTCTTCCTGGCAGATACGCGCCGCTTCCTTGCTCTTGGGTTCAGCAAGACCCTTGAGTTCGATCTGGAACTGACCTGTGGTGTGGCTGAACCCGACATTGCATTTCGCCGAATCATAACCACCGTCGCCGTAATCATAGCCTTCGATCGGGCCGCTGTTCGGATTCTTCGGCGTAAAGGTGAAACGCGGCGCCAGCACCTGCTCCATGAGCAGGCTCGCGGCGATGGCCTTGAGCGTATCGTTCACCGCCTCGCTGACAGCGAGTTCCGAGGCATCCGGCTCGGCGATCAGGTTGGTGAATCGGGCGCGGGTTTTGCCCGGCGCGTCGCGTGTCGCCCGCCCGATGATCTGGACGATCTCGGTGAGGCTTGAGCGATAACCGATCGTCAGTGCGTGTTCGCACCAAATCCAGTCGAAGCCTTCCTTCGCCATGCCGAGCGCGATAATGATATCGACATTGTCACGGTTGTTCTTCTGCGCCGGGTCCTTCAGCGCGGCCAGCACTTTGGCGTGCCGCTCCGGCCCATCGTCCACAAGATCAGCAATCTTCAGCACATGCCCATCCGAGCGCTTGACCAGGTCAAAGCCCGTGGTTGGGTCCTTGCCTTCCCACGTCCCGAGCGAGTCCATGATCTCGCTCACTTCGGTCGTCTTGCCGCGCAGCGTGCTTTCCCGTGAGTTCACGCTGGGAATGTGGACAATGGTCTTTTGATCGGAATCGAGGACCTTTGCGATGTCGTCGACATAGGGCCCGTTATAGAAGAAGTAGCCGATATCGAGCTGCTTGAGATAGTCGTAGCCATCTAGCTGCTGATAATAGGTATAGGTGAACGTGTCGAATTTGGCTTCGTCCTGCGGTGCCAGCACCGCTTCCGCGTCGCCGCGGAAATAGGAGCCGGTCATCGCGACGATATGAACCTTGTCGCGAGCAATGAACTGCCCGAGATGCGCGCCAAGCTTGTTGTCGGGATTTGCCGACACATGGTGGAATTCGTCGACCGCGATCAGACGGCTGTCGAACGCCTCCACCCCGAACTCGTCGACAGCAAAGCGGAACGTGGCGTGGGTGCAGACCAGCACCTTGGCATCGCTTTGCAGGAACGTGCCGACCGCTTTGACCTTGCCGCCGTTGTCCGCGCCCGGCGCGTTACAGAGGTTCCATTTCGGATCGACCCGCCAGTCGGCCCAGAAACCATATTGACTGAGCGGCTCGTCGTAAAAGCTTGCGCCGATCGCCTTCTCCGGCACCACGATGATGGCCTGTTTCAGGCCCTGATTATGGAGCTTGTCCAGCGCGATGAACATCAGCGCCCGGCTTTTGCCGGAAGCCGGCGGCGACTTAATGAGAAGATACTGCTCGCCGCGCCGCTCGTAGGCGCCCTCCTGCATCGGACGCATACCCAGCGCATTGATCTTGGTGGATGCGCCGGTTCGCGCATAGGAAACCGACACGGACGGCACGACAAATTTGCCCGTTGCGGCGGCCTTCACGGCCGCAGTTGGCAACCGGAGCTTGGCCTTCTTGAAGAATTCCTCGCCCGCCTCGGGAATCTCCGAGGTGTCGATATCCTTCTCGGCTATCGCCGCGATTTCAGTGGCCCGCTGCTTTGAGATAGGCATTGAACAGCTCTCGTTCGTTCTTGGTTGCTTTTCGCGCGCTGATAATCCGTGTCACCTCGCCTCGATCGGTATGGATGACGCATACTACCGCAATCCCGTTGATCAGCCCATAACTCCGCTCGCGCATCTCTTCCGCCGGATCCTCGTCGGCGAGTGTAAAAACCGGACCTTCGAAAATCGTCGCGGCCTCCTCGAACGAAATCCCGTGCTTGGCGCGGTTGCTCGCATTTTTGTCGGGGTCCCACTGAAATTTAGGCATTCAGGGGCCCGCTTCAACAGACTGTTTCCTGACGCGGCCTTTAACCCGGCCATCTTTGGACCCCACCATCGTGGTATACAACTCGAACAGCTTTTCCAGCCGCTCGGTATCGTTGCGGAAGCGCCGGCCGATATAGATGCGCTCGAGCGTCTCATCGTTGCGCTCATGCGCTTCGCGCAAGTTGGACGGCATTTCATCCGGGTCGTACAGGTCCGCGATCGTCGCCGGGAAATGCGCCTCGCGCGCCAGTAGAATGTCCTCGGCGCAGCGGGTCAGGTCGGTCTTGTTTTTATCGGTTAGTACCGGAACGGGGAAGGTGTTCCAGCCGAGAGTGTTAGAGTAGCGAAAATCGGTTTTGAGCTTGCCGCATACGGTCGCTATCCAAACCAAATGAACGCGTGATGCGATCAGCGCCAAATTCCAAAGAGCCGCATCAATTATCATGAAGGCGAGATTCGACACGACGGTGCCAGCCGGTAAAATTCCGGCCGGGAACCATTCCCTGCGCTCAGAACTGACAGATGGCACTATGATTACCTGCCGTTCTGGAATTTCACCTCTATGCTGAAATCTGTGTGGCACCTGCGAAAGTTGCTCTCTGGTTTCCCTTTTTTTACTTTCCTGCCGAAGACCAATTACTCGATCGAGCCGCTCGGAAATAGGCTCGATCTCGCGGGCAACCGAAGCGTCCCGATCTGAAATCACGAGGCAGAACCGGGTAAGGCCCTGCAAATAATCTTCCGAGCCGAAAAACGGGTGAATAAATGGCGCTGAGGCTGGAAATTTCGACGTAAGAGTCCTGACCTCGTCGGGGTCAAGTATTAGATTTCCGCCGTCATTGGGCACGCTACCAGTCTGCATCGGCGGCAGAAACAAACATTGAGTGACCGGCCGACTTTCGACAAACAGGTCTGCTCCTTCGATCAAGTATGCATTGATATGTGAAACGGTGCGCGAAAATCCCTCTTCATAGATTGCTTTCGAAAGACGTTTGTTCTTCTGCGCGATTCCAATAATTACGCAGGTAACCCCAGCATTTCGCGCAGCACTGTTGGACCACTTAAACGAAAGATGTGCGAACACGATTTCCACGTCGTCGCGCAACACCTGAGGCCAGAGTTGCGGCAATTGCCGACCTTGGCAAACCGAGTTAGTGGCCACCAATGCCGCAACGGCGTTTGTGCTTCTACAGTAGTCTGCTGCCAGCACGAACCAGCAGCCAACGTAGTCAACGTACCCATATCTATCGGTACGGCCTGAAAAAATAAAAGTCATGTCTTCAAGGTGCTGAGCTTCCTTTTTACCCTTGCCGGAATATGGCGAATTTCCACAGACGAAAATTTCGCCGCCTTCGTTTTCAAAGTCGATTTGAGCTTGAAGAAGAGGCGTATGAAAAAGGTCGTCGGCTTGATTCTTGACCCCAGTCCCCGTGGGTGGACAGATGCTTAGCCAGTTCAGGCGCAGCGCATTGCCGCAGGTGATCCAATTCTCAGCGTCAAGAGGTAGAAACTCAGCCAAGGCCAGCTTCGGCCCGCGATAGAGCACGTCACATTGAAATTCCGCAATTATCAGAGCGAGGCGAGCAATCTCGGCTGGAAAGTCGCGGAGTTCGATACCGCGAAAATTTGTGAGCGGGATTTCGCTGTGCCGATCGACCTCGTCGCGCCGCTTGTTGATCTCAGCCTCGATCGCCCGCATCTCCTTGTAGGCGATCACGAGGAAATTGCCCGAGCCACACGCCGGATCGAACACTCTGATCCGTGCCATGCGTCGGCGCAAATTGAGCAAGGTGCGGGAATTGTTCCCCGCTTCATCGAGCCGCGCGCGCAAATCGTCGAGAAACAGCGGATTGAGCGCCTTTAGGATATTCGGCCGGCTGGTGTAGTGGAGGCCCAACGCTCCGCGTTCCTCGTCCTGGGCGACGGCCTGAACCATCGAGCCGAAAATGTCAGGATTGATCTGTTTCCAGTCGAGATTGCCGATATGGATGAGATAGGAACGTGCGATGCGACTAAAGCGTGGCACGTCCATGCTGCCGGAGAACAGTCCCCCATTTACATAGGGAAAAGAGTCGGCCTAGCTACGCACATTAGCGCTGGCGCGGTCCGGCATCTTCGTGTTCATGGCGCGGAACACTTCGCCGATCACCTCATGGGTGTTTGACGAATTTCGCTCGCTCATTCGCTCGATGGTCGCCGTAAAAAGATTGTCGCCGATAAAGATATCGGTGCTCTCAGCGAAGAAGCAGAAGATCAGCCGCGCCATGAAGTGGTTCATGTCGTGACGCCGCGCTGCTGTTCCCCAGTCGGGATTCTCTTTCAGAAGTTCGACATAGAGTTTGTTAAGGCGTGCGGTCGCCCTGATATCGAACGCATTGTCGCGGATCGGCTTGGTGGTCGTGATGCCGGCAAGCGCCAGGAAAAAGCTGAAACGATTGGCGAGATCGGGATAGGTACAGGCAAGCGTTTCGCCGGAATTGAGGTCCTCGGCCTCCAGCATCATGCCGTCGGTCGCGAGGACGAACTTGGCCCTGTTAGCGGCCGTCTTCGGACTTGCCCGCAGCTTCGCGAGTGTCTCGCCGACCTTCCCTTCCGGGCAGACCGCAATATGGATGGCACTGCGCTGGAGAACGCCGCCCTCGACATCCGACGTCGAAGCGATGCGCAGGCGCTTGATCGTGGTTTCCTTGTTGCCGAACGCTCTAATCTTACTGCGTCACAACTTTTGACGTCTACCTTGTGCTGAGATTTGCCCGACGCAGCAAGGACATCGTGACAGCGTTGCGACGAGAGCGACGATCAATCTCCGTCGGATAGTTGCGATGGAATTCGGAACGTGGCGCTCAGGCCGCAATGGCGGACCCTCTGGGCCGATAAGTTTCGGGAAATTGTAATTTCCGTGAACAACCGGGGGGAACGAGTTCCTGAGGGGGGAATCGTCTCCCGCTCGGAGATCAGGAATCCATAGGCCGCGATGCATAGCGTTGCGTGATGATGGAAGCCGCGCCATCCGCGCCCTTCGAAGTGGCCGAGGCCAACCTCCTGTTTGAGTTCCTGGTAATCGCGTTCGATGCGCCAGCGCAGTTTGGCGGTATCGACGAGTTGAGCGAACGCGATGTTCGCCGGAAGCGTTGAGAACCAATATTTTGTCGGCGCATCTTCGCCGTCTGGCCACTCGATCAGCAGCCACTCGTCTGGTCGACTTTCAGCCAGCCAATAATCTCGATGCGCGGCACGAACGCGCACACGGGCAAAGCGTGAGGATAACGGCTCTGCCGAGGCTTCCCGCCACGTGATCTTGCACCAAGCCTCTGACGGCAGGGCAAACGCAAGCTTCTTGACCGATATCGGTCGGTGCTTGCCGTCACGCCGCAACAGCTTTGGACGTCGCCCGTGGCCCGACCATTTCTTTGGTGGCCACGGCCCAGTGCCCGGCCCCCATACCGATGTTTGTGGCATGATGCCGGCTACATAGCTCAATCCGAGCGCTGTGATGTTGGCACGCAAATCGGTGTCCGCGCCATAGCCGGCATCCATCAGCACCACACCGCGCGGTAGGGCAGCCGCGCAGGCCCATCGCAATTGATCGAGCGCGATTGCCGGCTTGGTTTTGAAGGTAACTTCCTTGGGTACACCCGCTTTGCGCCGACGTGGACGGTCCGTCGCCCATTCCTTCGGCAGATAGAGGCGATAGGCTGCTGGCAAGCTCGCATGATGATTGGCAATCGAAAGCGTTACTGCGATCTGACAATTGTCTTGCTTGCCAAGCTCACCGCAATATTGACGCCCGACCCCAACCGAATGCCGTCCCTTCTTGGGAAAGCCCGTGTCATCAATGATCCAGGCTTCGATCGGCCCGTGGCGTTCCATCTCCGGCAGCACCATTTCGCGCACCTTGGCCAAAACCTTCTCGTCGGACCAGTTGCCTTCACCAACAAAATGCAACAGCGACTGATGTTGGGCCGCGGTCCGTTCAGGCGCCGTAATCGCGGCCATCGGCTCGACGCTCTTGCGCTCGCAAGGCATCATCAGCCCTACGCAATAATCCCGAAGCGGTTTGGCTCGGTCCGCGTGTCCAATCGCGCTCGTCAGACCATCGATATACCCCGAAAACCGCGATGCAGCTTCACCTGATTTTGGCAGATCCATCTCAGCCCCTCCACATGCTGAAAAGTGAACCTTGCCAAATACATGAGTCTCATCGGAAAAAGATGCGACCTACTGACTCAGTAAGACTAAGAGGCTGATGCTGAACGCGCATGATTAGATTCCGAACTCATAAGGCCGGCCCCTACTTGTGAGGGAGGGGGAATTTCACCCCGCCGCGGCCTTCGCCTCGCCGGCGGCTTGCGTGAACAGCGCCAGCAGCGGGCGCTTGATCGCGGCCTGCCGGGTCGGCTCGGCGATCTGCGCGCCGGTCAGGTCGGTAACGTAGAACACGTCGACGACGCGCTCGCCGAATGTCGCCACGTGCGCCGAGGCGATGTTGAGGTTGAGCTTGGACAGCGCCGTGGTCAGCTCGTAGAGCAGACCGGGCCGGTCGAGGCCGGTGACTTCGACCACGGTGTAGCGCGCCGACCATTGATTGTTGATGGAGATTTCCGGCTCGATGGCGAACGCCTTGAGCCGGCCTTTCGGCGGCGCGCGCTTGGGCACCGCGTCCGGCAGCTTGATCTCGCCGCGCAGCGCTTTTTCGATCAGGTCGCCGATGCGCGTCGCGCGGCGCGCCTCGTCGTCGTCGCGTTCGAATTCGCGCGTGATCGAGATGGTGTCGAGCGCCAGTCCGTCGTTGGTGGTGTAGATCTGCGCGTCGACGATATTGGCGCCGGTCAGCGCGCAGGCGCCGGCGATCACCGACAACAGCCAGGGATGATCGGGCGTGAAGATCGTCAGCTCGGTGACGCCGCGCGTGGCGTCGAAGCCCACATTGGTGGCGAGCCGCCGCCCCTCCGTTTCGGCGCCGCGCACGAAGCGCGCATGCGCCGATTGGTGGGCGAGATCAACCTTGAGCCAGTAGGCCGGATAGTGGCGCGCGATATAGGCGTCGCGCATGGCCTCCGGCCAGTCGGCCAGCTCGGCGCGCAGCTCGGCCTGGGCGGCGGCGACGCGCTGGCCGCGATTGACCTCGGAGAAGCCGCCGGTCAGCACCGGCTCGGTCTCGTAATAGAGCGTGCGCAGGAGCTGCGCCTTCCAGCCGTTCCACACGCCGGGCCCGACCGCGCGAATGTCGGCGGTGGTGAGGATGGTGAGAAGCTTCATCCGCTCCAGCGACTGCACCACGGCGGCGAAATTCTCGATCGTCTTGCGGTCCGACAGGTCGCGCGACTGCGCCACGGTCGACATGACGAGGTGGACTTCGATCAGCCACGCCACCAGATCGGTGTCGGCCGCGGAAAAGCCGAGCCGGGGGCAGACGCGCCGCGCGATGCGGGCGCCGGCGATCGAATGATCCTCGATCCGGCCCTTGGCGATGTCGTGCAGGAACAGCGCAATGTAGAGCACCGCACGGTGGCGCGGCTGGATCGTGCGCACCAGCTCGCTGGCAAACGCCAGCGCGGGATTCTCGCCGCGCTCGATGCCGGCGAGTTCGCCGATACAGCGGATCAGATGCTCGTCCACCGTATAGTGGTGGTACATGTTGAATTGCATCATCGCCACGATGCGGCCGAACGCATGGACGAACTCGCCGAGCACGCCGGCTTCGTTCATGCGCCGCAGCACGGTTTCGGCGTCGTTCTTCGAGGTCAGGATTTCCAGAAACAGGCGGTTGGCCTTGGCGTCGTGGCGCACGCGCCTGTCGATCAGCTTGAGCGAGCGAGTCGCGACCCGCATGGCCTCGGGATGCAGCGCGAGATTGTGCTTCTGCGCGAGGTGGAACAGCCGGATCAGGTTCACCGGATCGCGGGCAAACACGTTCGTCCGCGCGATGTTGATGCGGTTGTTGTCAACGGTGAAATCGTCGGATTCGCTGAGCGTATGCCACTTCTTCGCCGGGCGCAGCCGGGCGATGAAGCGGCTGAGCACGGGCGCGGGCTTGGCTTGCCGTTCCTCCAGGCCAGCGCACAGGATGGCGGTGAGATCGCCGACATATTTGGCGGTGATAAAATAGTGCTTCATGAAGCGTTCGACGTCCTGCAGGCCGGGATGCTCGGTGTAGCCGAGCCGGACCGCGATCTCGCGCTGGATGTCGAACGACAGCCGCTCTTCGGCGCGGCCGGCGACGAAATGCATGTTGCAGCGGACCGACCAGAGGAAATCTTCGCAGCGGCGGAACAGCTTGAATTCCTCCGCCGTGAACACCCCGCGATCGACGAATTCCTCCGGCTGCCGCACGCGGTAGACGTATTTGGCGATCCAGAACAGGGTGTGCAGATCGCGCAGGCCGCCCTTGCTGTCCTTGACGTTGGGCTCGACCAGGTAGCGCGACTGGCCGGCGCGGCGGTGGCGCTCCTCGCGTTCGGCGAGCTTGGCGGCAACGAATTCCGGCGCCGTGCCCTGCACGACGTCCTTGTCGAAGCGGGCCGTGAGTTCGTCGAACAGCTTGCGCTCGCCGAGCAGGTAGCGCGCTTCGAGCAGCGCCGTGCGGATCGTCATGTCGGCCTTGGCCTGGCGGATGCACTCGGCCACCGAACGCGTGGCGTGGCCGACCTTCAGTCCCATGTCCCAGAGGCAATACAGCAACGCTTCGGCGACCGACTCGCTCCAGGCGGTCTGCTTGTAGGGAAGCAAAAACAACAGATCGATATCGGAGCCCGGCGCCATCAGCCCGCGGCCGTAACCGCCGGTCGCCACCACCGCCATTTGTTCCGCCTCTGACGGCACCTGCGTCGGATAGAGCTTGCCGCTGATGAATTCGAACAGGATGCGGATGATGGCGTCGTGCATCGCGCACAGCCGTTCGGCGCAGCGCCGGCCGTGGCGGTCCTTGAGCAGGAGTTTCTCGGCGTGTCCGCGGGCCGCTGTCAGCGCCGCTTTCAGACGCTGCGCTACCGCGGTGCGCAGTTCGCGCTCGCGCCCCGCATAGGTCTCGGCGAGCGCTTCAAGCTCGACGGCGAGCGCCGCGCTGTCGATGAGTTCAGTGCCGGCGCGGGCAGAACGGTCAACATCCAGCATGACGTTAACGCCATAGCGGAGCGGCCGGTGACTGTCACTGTGCAATGCTTGGAAAAACAAAAAACGCGCTTTTGGCGACAGTCCAAAGGTGCGAAAAGATTTTCTAATATATTGGACTATGCCGGTATATATTGCTTATTGGTGGGCGTGATTGGCGTCCCATAAAGAATAAAACTTGCGCCGATTTGAGCAAGCAGCTTGCGGGCCGGGGCGCTCGATGCCTTCACCCGCCCCAACCTGCGGGATCATCTGCTCGATCTGTTGGCGGGCGAGACCAGCGCCGAGGCCGGCGCGGCGATGTGGTGGTGCGCGCTCGCCGTGGGCGGTGGACATGGTGGAGAGCAGTGGCTACTGGATTGCCCGCTTTCGCGGGCAATGACAGTGAGGAGACAGTCATGGACGCCGCCGGGCTGCGTGCGCTGCAGGCGCCGATCAAGGAGCACTACAAGAGCGAGCCGAACTCAGCCTGCATCACGCTTCATGCCAAGGGCACGCTCGACGACGCCAAGGATGCGCCGGTCGGTTTCGCGAAAATTCGTCTGCGCTTCGATGTGGATACCGACACCCCGGCCGAAAAACTCGACCAGCTGCTGAAACTCACCGAGCGCTATTGCGTCGTCTATCAGACCATCCGCAACGGCCCGCCGGTGGCACTGAGCCTGAAGCGGACGGCAGCATGAGCGGCGTCGTCGCGCTCGATCACCTGCAGCTCGCAATGCCTGCCGGGCGCGAGGCCGAGGCGCGCGCCTTCTATGGCGGCATTCTCGGCTTGCCAGAGATCGGCAAACCCGCCAATCTGGCGGTGCGCGGCGGCGTGTGGTTCGCGCTAGGAACGCAGCAATTGCATCTCGGCGTCGAAGGCGATTTTCGTCCGGCCAAGAAGGCGCACCCGGCATTCCTGGTGCGCGATCTCGGCGGCTTGCGCGCACGCCTCGAACAGGCGGGCTTTAAGCCCTACGAGGACGAGCCGCTCGCCGGCTACGACCGGTGTTACGTCGCTGATCCCTTCGGCAACCGGCTTGAGCTGATGGAGAAGGTAACGCGCTCGAAGTGACGCGTTACCCGGGCCTTTTCGTCTCCATCGCACATCCGTCTCTCTGCCGAAGAACCGCCATGTCTCCTGAAATGCTCTTTCTGGTCGATCTCGCGCTCAAGATGGCGCTGACCGCCTTTATCGTCGTCGTCATCTCGATCACGGTCGAACGCTCCGGCCCGTTCATCGGCGCGCTGATCGCCGCGCTGCCGACCGCGGCCGGCGCCGCCTACATTATTCTGGCGTTCGAGCATCCGCCGGCTTTCATCGCCGCCAGCGCCGTCGGCAGCGCGGCGGCGGTCGCCGCGGTGTCGATCTTCGCGCTGATCTATTCGGTGCTGGCGCAGCGTCACGGCGTGGTGCTGAGCGTCGGGCTCGCTATCGCCGCGTTCTTCGCTGCGGCGGCCGCGTTGCGCGCCGTGGCCTGGACGCCGCTCACCGCGTTCGTGCTCAACGCCGCGGTGTTCGGCATCACGGTGCCGCTGAGCTGGCGCTACCGCACCTCGGGGCCGCCGGCGAAGTTCATGCGCACCGCCTGGGACATTCCGGTGCGGGCGCTCTCCGCCGCCATCGTGGTTGTCATCGTCACCTCGATCAGCACCCGCATCGGCTCGTTCGCGTCCGGCATGTTCGCGGTGTTTCCGATCGTGATGGCCTGCTCGGCCGTGATCCTGCAGCTGCGCGTCGGCGGCGTCGTGGCGGCCAGCATGTTTGCCCACGCCCAGATCGCGCTCAACGGCCTGTGGCTCGGCTTTCTCGCCATGCACTATCTGGTCGCGCCGCTCGGCGTGTGGCCGGCGTTCGGGCTTGGGCTTCTGGTGTGTATCGGCTGGAGCGGCGTGCTGTGGGTGGTGCGGAGGCGCAAAATTACGCCTTCGTCTTCGCGAGCTTAGCCTTCAGCGCATACAGCGCTTCGAGCGCTTCGCGCGGTGTCATCTCGTCGGGATGCAGCACCGCGAGCGCCTCGACCAGTGCGGTAAGCGCATCATCTTGCTGTGGTGGTGCTTCGCGCCGCGCCGCGGCGAACAGCGGCAGGTCGTCGATCAAGCGATGCGCCGGTGACGTGCGGTCCTGCGCTTCGAGTTGCGCCAGCACCAGCTTGGCGCGCTCGATCACGGCCGCTGGCAGGCCGGCGAGCTTCGCCACCTGGATGCCGTAGGAGCGGTCGGCGGCGCCGGCGACGACTTCGTGCAGGAACACCACTTCGCCTTGCCATTCCTTGACCCGCATCGTGGCGTTGTGCAGCCGCGGCAGTTTTTGCGCGAGTGCGGTCATCTCGTGAAAGTGCGTGGCGAACAGCGCGCGGCAGCGGTTCTGCTCGTGCAGATGCTCGATCGCCGCCCAAGCGATGGAGAGGCCGTCGAACGTCGCGGTACCGCGGCCGATTTCATCCAAGATGACGAGTGCGCGTTCGCCCGCCTGATTGAGGATCGCGGCGGTCTCCACCATCTCGACCATGAAGGTCGAGCGGCCGCGGGCGAGATCGTCGGCGGCGCCGACGCGCGAGAACAGCCGGTCGACCACGCCGATATGGGCCGCGCGCGCCGGCACGTAGCTGCCCATCTGGGCAAGCACCGCGATCAGCGCGTTCTGCCGCAGGAAGGTCGATTTGCCCGCCATGTTGGGGCCGGTAACGAGCCAGATGCGCCCGGCCGACAGGTCGCAATCGTTGGCGATGAACGGCGCGCCGCCGCCGAGCGCCTGCTCCACCACCGGATGCCGCCCGCCCGTAATGGCGAAGGCGAGGCTGCCATCGACCTCCGGCCTCACATAATCGCGTTCGATAGCGAGGCTGGCGAGCGCGGTCGCCACATCGACGGCGGCGAGCGCATCGGCTGCGTCCTTGATGGCCGCGCTTGCCGCAGTGACGGCGGCGGCGAGCCGGTCGAAGATTTCCAGCTCCAGCGCCAGCGCGCGATCCGCGGCGCTGGCGATCTTGGCTTCCAGTTCGCCGAGTTCCGAGGTGGTGAAGCGCACCTGCCCGGCCGTGGTCTGGCGATGGATGAAAGTCGCGTTGAGCGGCGCGTTCATCAGCTTCTCGCCGTTCTGCGCGGTGACGTCGACGAAATAGCCCAGCACGTTGTTGTGCTTGATCTTCAGCGAGCGGATGCCGGTGGCTTCGGCGTAGCGCACCTGAAGCGCGGCGATGACGCGGCGCGATTCGTCGCGCAGCGCGCGCGCCTCATCGAGCGCGCTTTCATAGCCCGTCCGCACGAAGCCGCCGTCGCGGCGATAGGCCGGCAACTCTTCGGCCAGCGCGCGTTCAAGTTCGGCGGCGAGTGCCGGATCGGGGCGACGCAAACTCACGGCCGCCTGCGCGAGGTCGCGCGGCAAATCCACGTCATTTCGGGCGAGCGTCGACAGTGCGGCGGAAAACTTCACGGCCGAAAGGATACCGTCGCGGATGGCGGCGAGATCGCGCGGTCCGCCGCGGCCGATGACGATGCGTGACAGCGCGCGCTGCAGATCGGGCACGGCTTTCAGAGTGTTGCGCAGCGCGCCGCACGCGGCGCCATCGCTGACGAAGGCCGCGACCGCATCGAGCCGGTGCGCGATCTCCGCCGGATCGGTCAGCGGCGCGGCGAGCCGCTGCGCCAGCGCGCGCGAGCCAGCGGCCGTAACGGTACGGTCGATTGCGGCGAGCAGCGAGCCGCGGCGCTCGCCTGCGAGCGTGCGCGACAATTCGAGATTGGCGCGTGTCGCCGGATCGATCGCCAGCGTGGCGCCCGCACGCTCGCGCACCGGCGGCGACAGCGGCGGGTGCTTGCCGATCTGCGTGCGCTCAACGTAGGTGATGACCGCCGCCGCCGCGGTCAGTTCGACACGCGAGAACGTGCCGAATGCCTCGGTGGTTGCGACGGCGAAATACGACGCGAGCCGCCGCTCCGCGGTGGCGCCGTCGAACACGTCGCGCGGGAGCGGGGTGAGCGCCGGCAGCGAGCGCAGATAGGGTGCGAGTTCGGCATCCGCGTAGAGCGCGTCCGAGACGATAATCTCGCCCGGTTCGATGCGGGCGATCTCCGCCGACAATGCGCCGCGCTCGCATTCGGCGACGCGGAATTCACCCGTCGAAATATCGATCCACGACAGCGCGAAGCGATCCTGCACGGATGAAGCGCGGTTGCGCGCCAGCGCCAGCAGATAATTGTTGCGCCGCGCATCGAGCAGCGAATCCTCGGTCAGCGTGCCGGGCGTCACCAGCCGCACCACGTCGCGCCGCACGACGCTTTTGCCGCCGCGCTTGCGCGCCTCGGCCGGGTCCTCGAGCTGCTCGCACACCGCGACGCGATGGCCGAGCGCGATCAGCCGATGCAGATACTCGTCGGCGCGCTCGATCGGCACGCCGCACATCGGAATGTCGCGGCCCTGATGCCTGCCGCGCTTGGTCAGCACGATGCCGAGCGCGCGCGACGCGGTTTCGGCGTCGTCGAAAAACATCTCGTAAAAATCACCCATCCGGTAGAACAACAGACAATCCGGATTGGCGGCTTTGATCTCGATGTACTGCTCCATCATCGGGGTGACGCGGCCGACTTCGTCGGACGCCTTGGGGGTGACGCGGCCGCCGGCGCCGGACGCAAGGTCTTCGGCCTCGGCCGTGATGGGCTGTACGTGATCCATGGTGCGGTGCACGCTAGCAGATGCCTGTTCTGCTTGCATGGGCAGGCGCCGCGGTTTTCCCGCGCAACGTCCTGCGACAACAAAAACCCAGTGCTCCAGCGCGTCGCCAGCTTGGCAAATACCCGTAAAGGTGGAAGGATTGCGCGCTCGCCGGGACAAGCCGGCGAATGATGCCGCGGCACGCGGCACATCAAGAAGCCGCTCATGCAAGCGGCAATCAGAAAAGGGGAAATGCCATCGAGAAGTAACACAACGTCCCAAGGAGGGAACGGCAATGGCTGCTGCACAAGATGCAATGAGCCCAGTCCCGTGGTGGAAAGAGCCGACCAAAGATCAATGGCTGGCCTTCGGCGCCGCGTGGATGGGCTGGACGCTTGATGCCTTCGACTTCACCATGTTCCTGCTGATCATGGTTCCGATCTCGCAGGAATTTCACGTTCCCTTGACCGAAGTCGCCTTTGTGCTCTCGGTCACATTGTGGCTCAGGCTGTTCGGTGCCGTGGGCTCGGGATGGCTGGCTGACCGGGTCGGCCGCAAGATCCCGCTGATGATCTCGATCCTCTGGTATTCTCTCGCCAATTTCTGCGCCGGCTTCTCACCGACTTTCGCTTATCTGTTCTTATTCCGCGCACTGCTCGGCCTCGGCATGGGCGCCGAGTGGCCTGCCGGGTCCGCACTGGCGATGGAGACTTGGCCGGTGCGCTCGCGCGGTTTCATGGGCGGCGTGTTGCAGGGCTCGTGGGGCCTGGGCTTCATGCTGTCGAGCGGCATCTACGGCCTGTTCTACTCCTATATCGGCTGGCGCGGCATGCTGTGGGTCGGCGTCCTGCCGGCGTTGTCTGTCTTCTACGTCCGCAAGTTCGTCAAAGAACCGCCGATCTGGCTGGAGAACCGGCGTCGGCAGCGCGCCGAGCAACGCGAGGTGCGCGTTCCACTGTTCTCCATCTTCAAACCCGGCGTTCTCGCCAACACCGTGACGGCGTGCGTGTGGATGGCCGGCGGGTTCGTCGCCTACTACTCGGTCAATGCGCTGTTCGCGACCCACCTGCAGAAAGATCTGCACCTCTCGCCCGGGCTGGTCGCGACGCCGATCTTCTTTGCCAATCTCGGCTTGTTCCTGTCGTCGTGCGGCTGGGGCTGGATGGCCGACAAAATCGGCAGGCGCTCGGCGATCATCATTCCGGCGTTGATCGCGCTGCCGCTGGCGCCGCTGTATCTGCTGTCCACCAACTTCTTGTGGATCGCGATCGGCTTCATCGCCCAAGGCATGTGCGCCGGTGGCGGCATGCAGGGACAGATGGCGCCGTATCTCAACGAGCGCTTCCCGACCGAGGTGCGGGCGACGGCGGCCGCATTCTGCTACCACCAAGCGGCGGTGTTCGGCGGCTTCGTGCCGCTGATGCTGACGTTGCTCGCCTCGCATTTCGGCACGAGCCTCGCCATCATGATGATTCTTGGCACTTGGCTCGGTTGTGTGGCCTGGGCGGCGGCGGCGTTCTACGGACCGGAGACCAAGGGCAAGGTTCTGGTGCCCGATCTGGTCCTCGCCTGAATTGGCTTCCGCCTTCCCCACGCGCCGGGGACCGATGAGAGCGTGCCGGACGCCCGCGTCCGGCACGTTTCATTTGCTTGCCTTCCATGGTCGGCGCAATGCACGCGCGAAGGCGTGGTCTCGGTTGCGGCGCTCGCTTCGTCGGGCATGATGGAGCGGGTGGCGTCCGCGCGTGCGGAAGCCAGCAAAGTCGCGACGGAAAGGCCAAGAAAATGGGAAATAGTCTTCTGCTAGTGGGCAGTGTGCCGCTCGACAGCGTCGAAGAGGTGATGCGCACGTTCGGCGGCGCACTGGGCCGCTATTTGCCGGCGGTGCCGGACGGCGAGGTCGGCGAACGCCGCTCCTGGGTGAACCGGCTCGGTTATCAGATTTTCAACGGCCATCTCGACCTTGACACCATCCGCCGGCCGAAACCGATCGACGGCGTCGAGCAGCTATTGCCGCGCGGCCGCGACGATTCCTGGCAGTTCAAGGTCAAGCCCGGCGTCGAGCGGGTGCGGTTCGGTAATCCGGGCTCGCGCCTCGGCTACGCGCGCGACGCGGTCAATTCGTATTTCGTGTTTCGCACTCTGCGTGAAAAAGGAATTCTGCCGGACGGCCTGCGCTTTCAGATTTCCATCCCGATGGTGCACAGCGTCATCCGGCCGCTGTATTTCCCCGACCCGGCCGATCTTCCACGCGTGCGACCAGGCTTCGAAGCGGCGCTGGCGGCGGAAGTCGCCGTCATCGTCGACAAGATTCCGCACCGCGACCTCGCCATCCAGTGGGACTGTGCCTGGGAGCTGCAGGCGGTGTGCGGCGCCGGCAAGGTCGTGCCATCGGAGCTTGAGGTCGCGACCCACGTGCCGCCGATCGCGCGGCTTTCAAATATCGTTCCGCAGGACGTGGCGCTCGGCTTCCACTATTGCTTCGGCACGTTCGGCGGCTGGCCGGCGTTCGCGCCCGACGATCTTTCCAAGCCGGTCGAACTGATCAACGCCGCCAATGCCGCCATCAGTCGGCGCATCGACTGGATTCATATTCCAACCCTCGACCGCACCGACCACGCGTTCTACGCACCCCTGGCGGCGCTCGATGCGAAGGGCGCGCGGGTTTATCTGGGCGCGATTCACACCATGGCAACGCTGAAAGAGCGCGTCGCCGCGGCACGAAAATTTCTTCCCGATTTCGGTCTCGCCGCCTATTGCGGCTTTGGTCGCACGCCGCCGGAGCAGATGCCGCGCATCCTGCAGGATCACCTCGACGCGGTGAAAATCGCCGGGATGGTGTGAGTTGTCATCATCCGCGGATGCGGATGATCCAGTATTCACCGATAGTGACGCGCTTACTGGATGCCCCGCCTGCGCGGGGCATGACAGTGAGCGTGCGCGGAGAGGCGATCTTTACTTCACCAGCTTCTTGCCGGTGACCGCTTCCAGGTTCTTGTAGAACACCTTGTCGGCGGTCGCCTTGTCCATCTTCAGCGAGTCCATGATCTTCAGCGTCTCGCGCGGGAACATGGTGCCGCCTTCCGGATCGAATGGGCAGTCGGAGGCGAACACGATCTTGTCGATCGGGAAGAACTCCATGCCGCAATGAGTCGCCGGGATGCCGGTAAAGGCGGCGGTGTCGGCCCAGAAATCGTTCTTGAAATAATCGAGCGGCCGTTTCTTCAGGCTTTTGCGCAAGCTCACGTAATCGTGGTCCGTGGTGCGGTTGCCCATCACGTCGTTGCCGGGGCCGAGCCGGCCTTCCAGCATCGGCACGATGCCGGCGAAATGGTGGGTGATGATTTTCAGATTGGGATGCGTATCCATGATCTTGGAATACACCAGCCGCAGCAGCGTGCAGGCGGTCTCGTACGACCAGCCGATGGTCCACCAGATTTCATATTGCGAGGTCTTCTCGTCGAGATAATCCGGCGTCTCGGCGCCGCGCGCCGGATGCAGCCAGATCGGCGCGCCGAGTTCGTTCATCTTTTTCCAGAACGGCAGGTATTCCTTGTTGTCGACCGCGCGTCCGGCGACGTTGGTATAAATCTGCACGCCGAGCGCGCCGTTCTTCATCGCGCGTTCGGCCTCGGCGACGCCGGCGTCGCGCGCGGCGAGCGAGACTTGCGCCACCCAGCCGGGGAAATGATCCTTCTCCTTCGCGCACAATTCGGCAAAGCCGTCGTTGATGATCCTGCAGAACTCGTCGATGTCGGCCGGGGACTTGGCGAATTTTTCGATCGGCGGCTGCGGATAGGACAAAATCTGCTGATAATCCTTGTGCCCGTCGACGATTTTCTTGCGCACGTCGAGATCGAACAGCGCCGGCAGCGAGCGGATGCGCTTGCCCATGTCCTTGTAGTCGCCGGCGACTTCGTTGAGCTTGTCGAAGAATTTTTTCGGGAAAAAGTGGGTGTACGCGTCGATGCGCATGGGCGGTTTCTCCTTGTGGTGGGGAGGCTTCTAGCATCCGACTTGGGGGCCGTCACCCCGTCGTCATTGCGAGCGAAGCGAAGCAATCCAGGCGGCAGGAAAAGCTGGATTGCTTCGTCGCTTCGCTCCTCGCAATGACGATAAAGACCGTCAGGATGACGGAATTGGCGCTTGCGTCAGCCGCGCCACGACATCCGCGGGGATCGGCTGCGATTTCATGCGCGTCGGATCGGATGGGTCGCGGCCCACCCAGACGCGTGTCTCGAAGCCTTCGACCGAGAGCGTGCCGTCGAGCGACAGCCGGTGCTCGAGCTTGAAGCTCGATCGGCCGCAGGCGACGACCGCGGTCTCGACCGCGACTTCGTCGCCGAACCGCGTCGGCCGCAGAAACCGGCCGCGGGTCGCCACCAGCGGATGGCCGAAGAAATCGTAGGCCTTGAGATAATCGCTCTTCTTCATGCCGAGCGCACGTTCCACCAGCATCGTCGTCGACACGTCGAAAATGTCGAAATAGCGCCCGTAGAAAATAATCCCGGCGGGATCGCAGTCGCCCCACTCGATGCGACGCGTGGTTCGTGTGTTGGTTAGCATGAGGATGCGCAATTCCGCTACCGCGGCGCCATGCGCAGCGCGCCGTCGATGCGGATCACTTCGCCGTTGAGATAGCGGTTCTCGATGAGATGGCGCACCAGCGCCGCGTATTGCGGCGGCTGGCCGAGCAGTTTCGGAAACGGCACCGCCGCCGCGAGGCTCTGCTGCGCGGCCTCGGGCAGGCCGTGCAGCATCGGGGTCGAGAAAATCCCGGGCGCGATGCCGTTGACGCGGATGCCGAGCTGCGCGAACTCGCGTGCCGCCGGCATGATCAGCCCGACCACGCCGCCCTTCGAGGCCGCATAGGCGGCTTGGCCGATCTGGCCCTCGTAGGCGGCGACCGACGCCGTGCAAATGATGATGCCGCGTTCGCCGTCGGTCAGCGGCGACACCGACTGCATGGCGGCGGCGGCAAGCCGCATGGCATTGAAGGTGCCGACCAGATTGATCGAGACGACGCGTGCGAACTCGTCGAGCGGCATCGGCCCGTCGCGTCCGACGATGCGCCTGGCCGGCCCGACGCCCGCGCAATTGATCAGAATGCGCGCCGTGCCGTGATCGGCCGCCGCCGTGGCGAACGCCTGCTCGGTCGCCGTGCTGTCGGTCACGTCGCAATGCACGGCGATGCCGTTGATGTCGATCGCCACTTCGGCGGCGCCCTTCTGGTTGACGTCGAAGATCGCCACCTTGGCGCCGGCCTCGGCCAGCATGCGCGCCGTGGCGGCGCCGAGACCGGAAGCGCCGCCGGTGACGACGGCGGCATGACCTTTGATATCCATTTCTGCTAGCTCGCTTTGCTGGCGGGTTGGGGCGGCCGCGCCACGATGACGTGCGGCGGCGGCGGATCGGCGTAAAGCTCTTCGACCAAACCGGCGCGATGCGCAAGCACCGCGCGCTGGTTGATCGAGCCCTTGTCGGTCATCTCGCCGCGGTCGAGCGACGGCGGCTCGGCGAGCAACAGCGCGCGTGCGATGCGGGCCGACGTGCCGCGCCCCGGCGCTGCCAGTTCGCCGAACAGGCGGGCGAATTCGCTAGCGACGCGCGGTGCGGCGAGAATGTCGGTTGACGCCGTGTTGGCCGGCAGCTCCGGCGCGAGCGCACGGCAGGCGTCCAGATCGGCAAACACCAGCGCCGTCACCTCGTCGCGTTCGGCGCCGGCCAGCACCACGTCGCGGACGAGCGGCGCGCAATGCGCGATCACCGCGTTGCGCAGCGGCCCGACGCTGACCCAGGTACCGGTCGCGAGCTTGAAATCCTCAGCGAGCCGGCCGTCGAACAGGAGGCCCTGCTTCGGATCGCCGGGGTCGGCGAATTTGAGCGCATCGCCGATCATGTAAAACCCTTCGTCGTCGAACGCCGCCGCGGTCAGCTCCGGCGAGCGCCAATAGCCGGGCGTGATGTTGGGACCTTTCAGGCGCGCGTCGAACTTGCCGTCACGCGGCACGAGTTTCAGTTCGATGCCCGGCAGCGGCAGCCCGATATTGCCGGTCCGTTCGGACTCCCAGCTGCAGGCCAGCGCCGCCGGCGCCGTCTCGGTCGAGCCAAGGCTGGAGAGAAAGATGATGCGCTCGCCAGTGGTGGCGATCGCCAGCTCCTGCAATTCGTCGCGCACATGCTGCGCCAGCAGAGCGCCGGCGTAGAACAGCACTTTCATCCGGCTGAAGAAGCGCTGCCGCAAAGCCGCGTCGTCGCGCAGATACGGCAGCAGCATCTCAAAGCCTTTCGGCACGTTGAGATGAATGGTCGGTCCGACGTCGCGCAGGTTGCGCACCGTCGCCTCGATGGCGCCGGGCAGCGGCCTGCCTTCGTCGATGTAGAACGAGCCGCCGTTGTCGAGCACCATGCCGAAATCGTGGTTGCCGCCGAAGGTGTGATTCCACGGCGGCCAGTCGACCAGCACCGGCGGCTCGTCGGCCAAAAACGGCATGCCGCAGCGGATCATGGACTGGTTGGCGCACAGCATCAGCTGCGTGTTGATCACGCCTTTAGGCTGCCCGGTCGAGCCGGATGTAAAGAGAATTTTTGCGATGGTTTCCGGGCCGACCTTGGCGTGCGCCGCCTCGACTGCGGCGGTCGGCGTCGTGGCGGCGAGGTCGGCAAACAGCGTCGCCCTGCGGTTCGGTGGCGGGTTCGCCGTCACCGCGATCTCGACAGTCTCCGGCACGGTGGCGGCGATCGCGCGCGCGAACGCCGCGCCGTTGGCGGCGAAGACGAGACCGGGCGTGAGAACGCCGATGATGGTTTTGAGTTTTTGGAAATCCTGCGAGAGCAGCGAATACGGCACCGAGATCGGCGCATAGGGAATGCCAACGTGCATGGCGGCAAGGCCGAGCAGCGCATGCTCGATGTCGTTGCCTGACAGGATCGCGATTGGCCGTTCGGCTGAAAGGTCGTGCGTCAGCAATGCCGCCGCGACGGCGCGCACCTGAGCGTAGGCCTGCGCGTAGCTCAGCGTGCGCCAGGCGCCTGCCGGGTCGCGCTGCGCGAGAAACACACGGTCGGGCGCGGCCTGCGCCCAGTGCACGAGCCGCTCGGTGAGATTGCGCGGGTAGGGCGGCAACGCGTGCGGCGAGCGCATCAGAATGGCGCCGTCGGGACGGCGTTCGATCGCCACATCGGCCGGGCCGAGCTTCACCGGCCGCAGCGGCGGCAAGCTTCGCGTCACCGCTCTCATTTTCGCGCCACCTTGGGCCCGCGCTTTTCCAGAAATGCTTTCAGCCGCGCCTTGGCCTCCGGCTCGCCCTGCGCGATGGCGGCGGCGAGCGCTTCGGTGGCGTAGCCCGCCGCTGGATCGCTCCGCGCGATGCGCGGCAACAGATGCGTCGCCGCGAAATTGGTGAACGGTGCATTGCCGGCGATGCGCTCGGCGAGTTCAAGCGCGGTGGCAAAACCCTTGCCGTTTTCCACCAGATGATGCGACAGCCCGATGGCGTGGCCTTCTTCGGCGGTGAGCGTGCGGCCGGTCAGCATCATTTCCATGACGCGGGACGTGCCGATCAGCGCCGGCAGCCGCACCGAGGCGCCGCCGCCCACATAGATGCCGCGGCTGCCCTCCGGCAGCGCATAGAATGCCGAGCGCTCGGCGACGCGCACATGCGCGGCCGCCGCAAGCTCGAGCCCGCCGCCGATCACCGCGCCGTGCAGCACGGCGACGACCGGCGCCTTGCCGAATTCGATATGCTGGAAGGCGCGGTGCCAGGAGCGCGAATGCTCGATGCCGGCGCGCACGTCGCGCTCCGACAGTTCGGACAGATCGAGGCCCGCGGAAAAATGCTCGCCGTCGCCGTTGAGCACGACGGCGCCGATGTCCTCGGGCAGCGCGGAAAAGAACGCCTCGATGCCCGCCACGGTCGGATCGTCGAGCGCGTTGCGTTTTTCGGCGCGCATCAAGGCGAGCACCGCCACGTTGCCGCGGCGCTCGGCGCGCAGCGAGGGCGGCAGCTTGGGAAAGCCCTTGTTGGAATTCGTCTTGTTCATGCGCGCCCGGCGGTTGGTGCGCCATTTGACCCTGTCGGGCGCGCCCCGTAAATAGCCCGAGGAAACAGCCGTCCGACAAAGACTTAGGGAGAGCCCGATGCGCGATGTGTTCATCTGCGATGCGGCGCGCACCGCGATTGGCCGCTATGGCGGTGCGCTCGCCAAGGTGCGCACCGACGATCTCGCCGCCGTTCCCATCAAGGCGCTGGTCGGGCGCAATCCCAAGGCTGACTGGTCGCGGCTCGACGAGGTGTTCTTCGGCTGCGCCAACCAGTCCGGCGAGGACAACCGCAACGTCGCCCGTATGGCGCTGCTGCTGGCCGGCCTGCCGGCGTCGATTCCGGGCGTCACCGTCAACCGGCTGTGCGCCTCTGGGCTCAACGCCGTGGGCGACGCCGCGCGCGCGATCCGCTCAGGCGAGATGGAATTCGCCATCGCGGGCGGGGTCGAGTCGATGACGCGCGCGCCGTTCGTCATGGGCAAGGCCGGCGAGGCGTATTCGCGTTCGGCCGAGATTTTCGACACCACGCTCGGCTGGCGCTTCATCAATCCGCTGCTCAAAGCGCAATACGGCGTCGACTCGATGGCGGAGACCGGCGAGAACGTCGCCGAGGAGTTTCAGGTCGCCCGCAAGGATCAGGATGCGTTCGCGCTGCGCTCGCAGCAGCGCGCGGCTAAGGCGCAAAGCTCGGGCTTCTTTGCCGAGGAAATCGTGCCGGTGCAGGCGCCGGGCGGCAAGGCCGGGCCGATCACGGTCGACAAGGATGAGCATTTGCGCCCCGGCACCACGCTCGAGGACTTGGCGAAGCTCAAGCCGATTGTGCGCAATCCCGGCACCGTCACGGCCGGCAACGCTTCGGGCATCAACGACGGCGCCGCGGCGCTGATCCTGGCCAGCGAAGACGCCGTGAAGACGCATGGTCTGACCCCGCGCGCAAAGATTCTCGGCATGGCGTCGGCCGCGGTGCCGCCGCGCATCATGGGCATCGGCCCGGTGCCGTCGACCAGGAAGCTGATGGAGCGGCTTAATCTGAAAATTTCCGACTTCGATCTGATCGAGCTGAACGAGGCGTTTGCCTCGCAGGGCATCGCGGTGCTGCGTCAGCTCGGCGTGCCGGAGGATGCCGAGCACGTCAATCCGCACGGCGGCGCGATCGCGCTCGGCCATCCGCTCGGCATGTCGGGCGCCCGCCTCGCGCTCACCGCGGCGCACGGCCTGCACAAGCGCGGCGGCCAGCGCGCGCTCGCCACCATGTGCGTCGGCGTCGGCCAGGGCGTCTCGCTGGCGATGGAGCGGGTGTGATTCCGGGTTGAGCGAAGCAAAACCCGGATCGGCGCCGTGGCGCTGGATCTGGGCCGTTCGTTGGGCACCGTCGACGGCTGCCACGGCTTGCAAATCTGCCCTTTCAGGCCACAATTTGACAGTCAGAATCGGACGCGATTGCGCAACCTTTCACTCTCAGGAAGCAAGACATGACGAAGGCGAAGTTCGGCCTAGACGCTCGCCACCGCGACAAGAGCGGCCGCGTTGAAAGAAAGCACGGCAACACCCGGGTTGCGGCGCTGCGCAAGGAATATGGCGAAAATTTTGCCGAGGGTCGCCGCGGGGATATGATGCTCAAGACGCTGCTCAAGGAGACGGGGTCGACCTCGCTGCACGAGTATCTCCGACACCATCGTATTGGTCTTCAAGCATTTGAGAGAGTCAGTGCGGTTGAAGGTTTGCACCTGACGCGCGACATGAAAAAAACGTTTAGCACACTAGAACGTCGGGGTGCATCGGCAGCAGAAAAACGCGCTGCGATCATTAAGAGATATGGCTAACGTACCTATCAATGTATGACAGCATAGACGATCCTTATTGTTATCCAGGAACGGATGTTCTCAAAAATCGTCGCAATCTGCGAACTCAGGTAGCGCTCGACCGTTTCGAGACGGCGATTACTGCACAGCGGTTCACCGAACCGATGCCAGCTGGCAAACTGACTGAGGAGCATTACCGGCGTGTCCACCGGCACATATTCAGCGACGTGTACGCTTGGGCCGGCGCGTACCGGGAAAAAGTTCGGATTAGCAAGGGAGACAGTACGTTCTGCTATCCTGAATACATCCATCGGGAAATGGCAAAACTGTTTGAAACTCTCCAGCGTGAGAACAATCTGCAGGGATTGTCGGCGCACGAGTTTGCTCGCCGCGCAGCGAAGTTCCTAGCTACGCTCAACGCTATCCATCCGTTTCGTGATGGTAACGGGCGAAGCCAACTCGCGTTTATGGCGCTTCTGGCCGATGCCGCCGGCCATCCGTTACACCTCGATCAGATGATTCCTGAAGCGTTCTTAGCCGCTATGATCCAGAGCTTTCGGGGTGACGAAGAGCCGTTAGTCGAACAGTTCACTCGGTTGCTTGAACTGCAAGCGCCCGAATGAGTGACGCGATAGCCGGGATCGTGCCTTTAAGTGGATCGCGCATCCCGCATGTCGCCTCGCGCTCAGCGGGCCACGGCAACAATGGTGATTCCTCGATTCGCACCGGTCTCCTCGCCGAAAGCCGCGCGACTGCGAATCGCGAATTAAAAAAACGCCGCTGGATCAAGTCGCTCGCCGTGCAGAATAAATTCCTTGACAGCTTCCGCGCGCCGAGTAGAAGCGCCGCCGCTCGTTCCTCGAAGGGTGCTTTCCGGATGCGATCCTGAAGGTGGAGCGAGCGCGGTTCCCGCGGGCGGTCTCGCAAATCGCTCCCGGGCGGTCCGGGCATCGTCCCCGCCGGCATTACGACCGGCGAGCCAGGTGCTTGGCTTTAAGCGCGGTGCCAAAAGCGAAGGCGAACGCCTTCGCGTCTTTAAATCGCGTGAAGCGTGGCCTGGGCCGAGTCGCCAGCGTTCGCCCTGCGACGAGAGCCGCAGCGGAGCGCCGAAAGGCGAGCGCGCCCGCAAGCGTTTTCAGATGGCAACATCCGAGGGCGTGGCGCGCGCCGTGCCCGAGGCACTGTCAGACGGCGACGTCTGAAAGTGTGGCGCGGCGGTTGGTTAGGCGCCTTCCGGCGCTCCGCCTCCCTTCTTTGTGGAGGCCTGTTTCGTGCCGTGCCGTTGCAAAACTCGGATGCGAATTGCATCGCGAGAACGAGAATTTATTTCTTCCGCCCCCGCTATCGCGGGGGCGGAAGGGAGCGCGACTTGCCGAACGGCCCTGCGCTCTATACGCCTCGCCTGCCAGCCAACCCCGCCATGACCGAAATGGAGTTGCCGCCTTGCCGATGTCTCCGGGATACATTCCGTTCCACCCCAACCCGTCGAAGCCGAAATACAAGCCGCCGGCCGGCGCGGTGGATGCGCATAATCACGTGTTCGGCCCGGAGGCCAAGTTTCCGTTCGCGCCCAAGCGCAAATACACGCCCTGCGATGCGCCGAAGGAGAAGCTGTTCGCGCTGCACGATTTCCTCGGCTTCGACAAGGCCGTGATCGTCCAGGCCACCTGCCACGACACCGACAACCGCGCGCTGGTCGATGCGCTGGTCACCTCGAACGGCCGCGCCAAGGGCGTCGCCTTCGTCGACGAGAATTTCAGCGACGATGAACTGAAGGCGCTCGATCGCGCCGGCATCAAGGGCGTGCGCTTCAACTTCATCAAGCGGCTGGTGGAACTCCACGCCGAAGGACGTGATGCTGCGCATCGCCAAGCGCATCGCGCCGCTCGGCTGGCACACCGACATCTATTTCGAGCACGCCGATCTCGACGAGATGGGCCCGTTCCTGAAATCGATCCCGACGCCGCTGGTGTTCGACCACATGGCCTGCCCGAATGTGCGCGAGGGCGTCGACGGCAAGCATTTCCAGAATTGGCTCAAGGCGCTTGACGCCAACAAGACCTGGGTCACCAAGGTGACCTGTCCGGAGCGCTTCACGGTCACGGGGCCGCCCTATGATGACGTGGTGCCGTTCGCCCGCGCTATCGTCGAGCGGTTTCCCGATCGCGTCATCTGGGGCACCGATTGGCCGCATCCCAATATGCCGAAGGAGGCGCCCGACGACGGCGTGTTGGTTGATACCATTCCGAAGATCGCGCCGACCGCGGCGCTGCAGCAGGCGCTGCTCGTTGACAATCCGATGCGGCTTTATTGGAGTTGATCTTTACCGTCCCCTGGTGGGGGAGGCCGGCGAGTGTTGCGCAAAGCGCAACGCGAGACGGGGTGGGGTGGTTTTCCTGAGCAAAGAATTCACCCCCACCCGACGGTCTCGCATTCGCTCGCCGTCGACCCTCGCCCTGCAGGGGAGGGTGAACAGCAGCGAGGGGAGACACCCATGGCGACCTTCGTTCTGGTGCACGGCGCCTGGCACGGCGCGTGGTGCTGGCGGCGCGTGGCGCGGCTGCTGGCGAAGAATGGCCACGAGGTGTTCACGCCGACGCTGACCGGGGTGGGCGAGCGCTCGCATCTCCTTAATCCGTTCATCAACGTCGACATCCACATCGCCGATGTCGTCAACGAGATGAAATGGCAGCAATTAACGGATGTCGTGCTGGTCGGCCACTCCTATGGCGGCATGGTGATTTCCGGCGTCGCCGAGCAGATGGAGAAGGCGATCGCGTCGCTGGTCATGCTCGACGCCTTCATGCCGGAAGACGGCCAGGGCGTGCTCGACATCTACCCGCCGCCGAATCGCGAGCCGGTGCAGGCGGCTTTGCGCTCCGGCGCCACCACCATGCCGCCGCGCAGCGCCGCACTGTTCAAGGTCAACGAACCGGACCGCGCCTGGGTCGACGCGCAATGCACGCCGCAGCCGATCCAGACCTTCGTGCAGAGGCTTGCGCTCACTGGCGCGCGCGACCGCATCGGCAAAAAGACCTACATCCGGGCGGCCGCTTACGCGAACCCGTATTTCGATGCCGGTCTCGCAACGGCGCGCGCCAGGAATTGGCGCGTTTTTGAGCTTCCCTGCGGCCACGACGTCATGCTCGATATGCCGGAGCGGCTCGCCGAGATTTTGCAAGAGGTGGCTTGATGCAGAAAATTGGTGGGCGTACGCCAACACTGCGTACGCCAAGTCCGCTCATTCCCGCGCAAGCGGGAATCCAGATACCTTGCACTGATTCTAAGCTGATACTGGGTCTTCGCTTTCGCGGGGACGAGCGTGCAGAAATGCGGCGACGCGCTACGTTGCCAAGCTTTGCTGCGCTATATATGTGAAGATAGATGGGAGTAACGCCGATGGCCCGCGAACAGCACGAATATGACGATATCCCGGGCACTTTCGTGTTCGATGCCGAACGCTCGCGCGAAGGATACGGCATTAACATGTTCTGCATGTCGCTGATGAAGGACGAGAACCGCCGGGCCTTCAAGGCGAACGAGGCGGAGTACCTGAAGAAATTCAAGCTGACGCCGGAACAGACCGAGGCCGTGCTCAAGCGCGACTACAACCGCATGCTGGAGCTCGGCGGCAACATCTATTTCACCGCCAAGCTCGGCGCCACCGACGGCCACTCGTTCCAGCACCTGGCGGCGACCATGACCGGGTCGACCCAGCAGGACTATGCCGACATGATGCTCGGCGGCGGCCGCTCGGTGGAGGGCAACCGCTCGCGCACCGGCAAGAACAAGCCCTCGGCATTCCTCTCGGACGGCGCGGCCAAGAGCGTGACAAAGGGCGCGGCCAAAGGCGCCACAAAGGGCGCGGCCAAGGGCGCGGCCAAGGGCGCGGCGAGGAAGAAGGCCGCCGCCAAGCCGAAAGCCAAAAGCAAGCCGAAATCCAAGCCAGCCAAACGCAAAACAGCAAAGCGGAAGTAAGCCGTGGCCAGAATCATCGCAGGCGTAGGTTCATCGCACGTGCCCGCCATCGGCGCGGCGCTCGACAACGGCAAGACCGAGGAGCCGTACTGGAAGCGGGTATTCTCGGGCTTCGAGAAATCGCAGGAATGGATGCGCGAGACCAAGCCCGACGTGTGCATCGTCGTCTATAACGATCACGCCTCGGCGTTCTCGGTCGACCTGATCCCGACTTTCGCGCTCGGTTGCGCGGCGGAATTCCCGCCGGCCGACGAGGGCTGGGGACCGCGCCCGGTGCCGGTAGTCAAGGGCTACCCGGCACTCGCCTCGCACATCGCGCAGTCGGTGATCCTCGACGAATTCGACCTCACCATCTGCAACAAGATGGAAGTCGATCACGGTATGACCGTGCCGATGAACCTGCTGTTCGGCAAGGTCGACAAGGAATTGCACTGGCCGTGCCCGATCATTCCGCTGGCCGTCAATGTGGTGATGTATCCGCCGCCGACCGGCCATCGCTGCTTCATGCTCGGCCGCGCCATCAAGAAGGCGGTGGAGTCTCTATCCGGACGATCTGCGCGTGGTGATCTTCGGCACCGGCGGCCTGTCGCACCAGATTTCCGGGCCGCGCGCCGGCCTGATCAACTCGAAGTGGGACAAGGCGTTCCTCGATAATCTGTCCAAGGACCCCCAGCGGCTGGTGAAGATTCCGCATCTGGAATACATGCGCGAGGCCGGCGCCGAAGGCATCGAGATGGTGATGTGGCTGATCATGCGCGGCGCGCTCGACGACAAGGTCGACGAAGTCTACCGCTTCTACACCGTGCCGGCGTCGAACACCGCGGTCGGCCATATCATTCTGGAAAACCGCAAGCGCGCGACTGGTAAGAAATCGGCGCCGGCGAAACACAAGCGCGCCGCGGCAC
This sequence comes from uncultured Alphaproteobacteria bacterium, assembly GCA_963729965.1. GTDB lineage: Bacteria > Pseudomonadota > Alphaproteobacteria > Rhizobiales > Xanthobacteraceae > BOG-931. The sequence goes on along the minus strand of CAVSPX010000001.1, from coordinate 185,577 downwards.
ACGCCAAGGTTCATCGCGTCCGCAGCTAGCCGTCATTGCGAGCGCAGCGAAGCAATCCAGGCTGACCGGCCGATCTGGATTGCTTCGTCGCTTCGCTCCTCGCAATGACGAGTTGATTAACGAGACATTTGCGAGCCGATTGAGAGGTACATCATGAAAATTTGCGTCGCTGGACAGGGGGCATTCGGACAGAAGCACCTCGATGCGCTCAAGCGCATTCCCGATGTCGAGGTTACGTCGCTCGTGGGCGGCAACCAGGATTCGACCGCGCAGGTGGCGAAGAAATACGGCATCCCGCATTACACCGGCGAACTGTCCGAGGGCATCAAGCGCGCCGATGCGGTGATCCTGACCACGCCGACCAAGATGCATTTCCGCCAGGGCGAGCAGGTGATGCGCGCCGGCAAGCACGTGCTGATTGAGATTCCGGTCACCGACAGCGTCGAGGATGCCGAGGCGCTGGTGAAGATCGCCAAGGAAACCGGCGTCACCGCGATGGGCGGCCACGTGCGGCGCTTCAATCCGTCGCATCAATACATCCACAAGAGGATCGTCAAGGGCGAGCTGAAAATCCAGCAGATGGATGTGCAGACCTATTTCTTCCGCCGGAAAAACATCAACGCCGCGGGTAATGCCCGCAGCTGGACCGATCATCTGCTCTGGCATCACGCCGCGCACACCATCGACCTGTTCCAGTATCAGGCCGGCGAGAATATTTCCGACTGCTACGCCGTCCAGGGACCGATCCATCCGCAGCTCAACATCGCCATGGATATGGGCATCGTGGCGCGGACGCCGTCGGGCGCGGTGCTCACCCTGTCGCTGTCGTTCAACAACGACGGTCCGCTCGGCTCGTTCTTCCGCTACATCTGCGACAACGGCACCTTCAAGGCGTTCTACGACGATCTGTCCGACGGCAAGGACAACAAGATCGACGTCTCCAAGGTCGACGTGTCGATGGATGGCATCGAATTGGAAGACCGCGAATTCATCGCGGCGATCAAGGAAAAGCGCGAGCCGAATGCCAGCCTGGCGCAGCTCATGCCGTGCATGCAAGTGCTCGGCAAGCTCGAAAAGATCATCGATCCGCAGCGCAAGGCGCACGCGTAGCGCCGCCGTCATGCCCGCGAAAGCGGGCATCCATAGTCGCTGACGGAGCAAATATTGCAGGATCGCGATTATGGGTCCCCGCTTTCGCGGGGACGACAGAGTGGTCGCGGCCTAGAAAAACCCGATCGATTCGCAGCCTGTGCCGGCTTGAAAACTCGTTTTTTGGCGCTTGTTCGGAATGTCGATGACGTGCACCGAGCCGTCGCCCTGACAGGCGACAAACAGTTCGTCGCCATGAAACGCCATGTCCATTGGCTGGCTGCCGACCGCGATCGCGGTCTGCTCGCGGAATGACGGATCGATCAGGCTGACAGTGTCGCTGTTGAGGCTGGTGACGCCGATCAGGCTGTTGTCGGGCGCGTAGCGGGCGATCTGCGCCGCTTTCGGCACGTCCTTGAGCACGACTTCGTCGCGGACCTTGCCGGCTTCGGTGTCGATCAGGAACAGCGTCGGCTCGCCATCATCGACCGCGACCACGGTGCGGCCGTCGGCCGAAATGGCGATGCCGGCGAGCGGCCGCGGCGTCTTGATCTTGCCGAGGAGCTTCCGCTTCGGCAGGTCGATGACCGAAACGGTGCCGTCCTCTTCGTTCTCGGTGTAGAGGCGCTCGCCGTCCGGCGCGATGATCAGGCGATGGCCGTTGGTCGAGCCGGACTCGATCGCCTCGACGACCTTGTTGGTCTTCGGGTCGATCACCGCGACGACCGCGCTGTTCTCGCAGGTGATGTAGATCAACCGGTCGGGGCCGAGCTTGAGCGTGTGCGGCGCAATGTAGGGGCGAAGATCGATGGTGGCGACATGCGCGCGTTTGTTCAGGTCGAACACGCAGAGCAGATGCTGCGGATTGGGATTGCGGCCGTGGACGCCGTCGCCGAAGATCGGCACATAGGCCATGCCGGTTTCGGGAATAATGAGCAGCTCGTGGACGGTTCTGGGGAAGCCCTCGATCACGACCTCAGTCGCATAGGTGATGGGATTGAGGAACAGCACCTTGCCGCCCATCTTGTCGACCGCGATGATGCCGTGATCTACGTTGGTCATTGTTGGTTTCCTTGGAAGCCGTCATTCCGGGGCCGAGCGAAGCGAGGAGCCCGGAATCCATATCCACAGTGGCGCGGATAATGACTCAGGCCTTCAAGAACGTCACTATCAGTCATTATGGATTCCGGGTTCGCGCTGCGCGCACCCCGGAATGACGTTGGGAGGATCGAGCCATGAACGCTGTCGCGTCGCGCAACATCAGGTTCATCAGCCACTCCGATCAAGGCGGCCGCGGTGACGGCGTGCAGGTCATGGTCAACAAGGGCTACGCCTATGTCGGCCACGGCTTTTCCAACGGCATCACCGTGATCGATGTGCGCGATGTGAAAAATCCCAAGCCGGTCGCGTTCATCGCCTGCCCGCCGAACACCCGCGCGCATCATCTGCAGACCCACGGTGATCTGCTGCTGGCGGTCAACGGGCCGAGCGTATGGACCATGCAGGTCAGCCAGGAAGCCTATTTCCAGGGCACCTCGGGCGACGCCCTCGCAGGTCAGAAATTCACGTCCGGTCTGCGTGTGTTTGATTTGTCGAAGCCCGAAGCACCGCGCGAGATCGCCTTCCTGCCGCTCGGCGGCCTTGGGCCGCACCGCATCTGGTACGTCGGCGGCCGCTACGCCTATGTGTCGGTGCATCTGCCGGAATTCTCCGACCATATCCTGGTCATCGTCGACATGGCGGAGCCGACGAAGCCCGCCGTGGTCGGAAAATTCTGGCTGCCGGGTATGTGGACCGGCGGCGGCGAAACACCGACCTGGCCGAAGGGGCGGCGCTATGCGCTGCATCACGGTCTGGTCGCCGGCAATCTCGCCTACACGGCGTGGCGCGACGGCGGCCTTGCCATCGTCGATGTCGCGGACCCGGCAAAGCCGAAGCTCGTATGCCATCGCAATTGGGATCCGCCGTTCGGCGGCGGCACGCATTCACCGCTGCCGCTGCCGGATCGCAATCTTTTGGTCGTCGCCGACGAGGCCAATTTCGCTGATTGCAGTCTCGGGCTGCGCTACATCTGGGTGTTCGACGTGCGTGTGCCGGCCAATCCGGTCAGCATTTCGACGCTGCCGGTGCCCGACGAGGCCGACTACTGCAAGAAGGGCGGCAATTTCGGCCCGCATAACCTGTGGGAGAACCGGCCCGGCGCGTTTGTCAGCTCGCGCTACATCTTCGCCACGCTGCACAATGCCGGCGTGCGCGTCTGCGACATCGCCAATCCGTTCCAGCCGAAGGAGATCGCGTATTTCGTGCCGCGCGATCCCGAGCGCATGGTCGATCCGCGGCCGAACCGGCCAAAGGTGGTGCAATCCTGCGATTGTTTCGTCGATGCGCAGGGCGTCATGTACGTCACCGATTCGAACGCGGGGCTTAACATTCTGCAGTTCGAAGGCGCGTGAGACACCGAACATGCGGGCGGAAAGGTGCCGTCGCGCCGTCGCATTGACAGTGGGACCGCGCCCCGCCAAACTAATTTGGCAAGAGCCGCGAAAAGCGGCCGGCGGGGCATAACGGGAGGAAGCTATGGCCACAGTTGCGGCGCAAGCTGTCGCGGGCGGAACCACAGAGACAATTGAAGCATTCGTCGGCAAGGCACTGGACGAGGCGAAAATATCTCCGCTTCATCGCCGTGTCATCGGTCTTATCGCTGCGGGCTATTTCTTCGACGTCATCGATTTCGTCGTGTTCGGGTCGCTCGTTCCGCTGATCCTGCTATCCAAGTTTGCCACGGGAGCCGAAGTCGCCGCGGTTGGCAGCGCCGGCGTTTTCGGCATGTTCCTCGGCACCGCGGGCCAAGGCGAATTCTCCGACCGCTTTGGCCGCCGCTTCATCTACCAGTTCAACCTTTTGCTGTTCGGCGTCTTTACTATTCTCGGTGCGCTCGCTCCGAGCGTTACGCTCTTGGTGGCCTGCCGCTTCATCGCCGGGCTCGGGCTCGGCGCCGAACAGCCGCTGGCCTTCGCCTACGCAGGCGAATATTCGCCCAAGCGCATCCGCGGACGCATTCTGGCGATCGTGCATTTCATCGGCGGAGCCTGCGTGTGGCCGATCGGCACGGCGCTCGTTCTCCTCTTCGGCCATTCGTTCGCGAGTCCTGACCACGCATGGCGCGGCGTCTGGGTGGTGATCGGCCTCGGCGCGCTGATCGTCTGGGTGTTCCGCTTCACGCTGCCGGAATCGCCGCGCTATCTGGCGACCCACGGCCGTGGCGACGATGCCATCAAGGTGCTCGGGCGGCTCGGCATTGCCGGCCCGACGCGGCCGCTGTCGACAGATGCCGCCAGCAATACCAGGAGCGATCCGTTTGCGGTGGTATTCAGCATGTTCCCGTCGCGCGTCATCGCCGGCATGATCTGCTTCACGGCGTTCTTCGGCGTCGCCATCGGGCTTGGCGCCTGGCTGCCGAACATCATGCACGCGAAGGGCTTCACGATCACCAAGTCGCTGACCTACACGCTGGCGATGAATTTCGCGGTGCCATGCGCGAGCATCTTCATGATGTATGCGCTCGACAAATTCGGCCGCAAGATCACCGCGGTCTGCACCTTCATCGGCGCTGGCATCATGGCGGTGGTGTTCGCCAATGCCGCCACCGCTGTCGAACTGATGGTTGCCGGCTTCATCATGATCTTCTTCGTGCAGGTCGCCGGCAACTCGATGCAGATCTTTTGCTCTGAGGTATTCCCGACCAATGCGCGGGCGTCCGGTTTCGGCTGGGCGTCCGGAGTCGGCCGGCTGGCGACTGCCTTCATCATGCCGACGATTCTGTGGGTGCAGAATGGCTACGGCCTGATGACCGTGTTCGTGTCGCTTGCCATCCTGCTGTTCATCGCCGCGGTGTCGGTGACGCAAATGGGGCCCGAGGCGCGGCAGAAGAGCCTCGACGAAATCGCGCCGCCAACCGGCTGATCAGATTGCCGGAATTCTTTCGAGAGTGGCGCGGCGGGCTTCGGTCCGCCGCGCTGTCGTTTAGGCCTCAGCGCGCCGTTAGCGCCAGCGTCGCTGCAACCACAGCCATTGCTCGGGTCGCGCGCGGATCCAGTTTTCGATCGTCGTCGTGATCGCCTGCATGGCGGCCGCGATGTCGATCTTGCCGTCGGCGCCGCTCGGCATTTCAAGCTCGTCGGTGAATTCGACCTGAATGCGTTTATCCGGCAGCCGGATGGTACGGAAGCCGTGAACCGGACAATTGAAGAACTGTGCAAATCGTGCAGCCATCGGATTGGCCTTGCAGCGGCGGCCGAAAAACGTCACGTCGACGCCGTTGGCGAAATGCTGATCGGCGAACAAGGCAAGATGCAATCCGCTTTTGAGCGCGTCGCGCAAACGCCAAACCGCGTCAGGCCCCGATTCGACCAGCCGGCCCATGGTATTCTTCTGCATCTCCGCGAGTTGCTCGGACAGCGGACCGAAATTCGATGGGTTGTAGAAAATCGCGAGATTGAGGCCGTTCCGCTCGACCCAGATAGCACCGACCTCGTAGCTAGCAAGGTGCGAGGTGAAAAGCACGGCGGGCTTGCCGTCGGCCCGCAGCCGCGCAAGTTTTTCCAAGGTACCCGGCGCAACGGCGATCCGGCCGGAATTGGGATTGTCGGGGTCGACGAGCCGGTCGAGATTGACGTATTCGACCGCGAGCCGGCCGAGATTGTCCCACATGTCGCCGAGAATCCGCTCGATCTCGGCCGCGGGTTTTTCCGGATAGGCGGCCACCAGGTTGGCGCGCGCGGTGCGATGGCCGCGCAGCCGCGGCCCGACGCGGCGCAAGAGCCACGCGGCGAAGTTCGATGAGCGGTCGAAATCGGACCACCGAACGAGCTTAAAGAACAGCAGGCCGACGCGGTACCACAGTCGATCCCCGGCGTTGGCGAGTTTGTAGGACCACCGCAGCTCGCTGACCGATCTGACCTTCGGATTGGCCGCGGCAACGCGCCGGCGCAATTCGTCGACCAGCGTCGTGCAGGTCGCCGCGCGGTTTTCGGCGGCGCCGAAGCGCGGCCGGTGAATCGAGTTGAAAAAGTATTTTTCGCCGCCGCGGTCGCGCAGCACGTAATCGAAACTGCGCGGCAGCTGTGCCGACAGCGCGCCGAAGACCTTGCCCTTGAATTCGCGAATCTCGACGATGTCGCCATAGCGGACGACATGCGCGGCCGCGCCTTCGCGCCATTCGAAACCCTCGGGCAGAAGCCGATAGCTTCGCTCGGGAGACAGAAGGTTCCGCTTGAAGGAATGCACGAACTCGCGCGTCGGCGGAGCGCTGGCGGCAACGTCGTTCATCGCCGGAATTATAGGAACTGCGAGGCCGTGAAGCAATTTTCGCGCGTCGAAAGCCTGCTTCGGCCGGCGAACCGCTTTATCCGCGCCAATAGCGATCTTCCCAGCTGCGCGACAGCCGCATGGCCGAGAGGATCAGGCCGGCCATCGAATAGGTTTGCGGGAAATTGCCCCACAACGCGCCGGTCTTGGGATCGACGTCTTCGGAGAGCAGGCCATAGCGGTTACGGTGCTCCAGTGCGTCGGTGAACAGATCGCGCGCCGCCTCGTGCCGGCCCAGCGACCACAGCGCGTCGATCAGCCAGAAGCGGCAAATCAGGAACGCGGTCACCGGCAGCCCGAAATCGTCCTCGCCGGCGTAGCGCATGACGTGCTTTTCGCGCATCAGCTCGCGCTCCATCGCGCCGACCGTCGAGGCGAAGCGAGGGTCGTCGACTTCGACCACGCCGAGGTCGGCGAGCAAGAGCGCGCTGGCGTCAAGATCGTCCGACCCGAACGCCGCGGTGAAGGCGCCGCGCTTGCCGTTCCAGGCGCGCTCGACGAGTTCGGCGTGCATCGGCTCGGCGATCGCATTCCAATGCTTGGCGCGGCCTTCGAGACCGAGCCGCACCGCGATCGCCGCGAGCCGCTGACAGCCGGCCCAGCACATGGCCGCCGAATGGGTATGGATGCGCTGCCGTCCGCGATATTCCCAGATCCCGGCGTCCGGCTCGAAGGCGGCTCGCGCGGCGTGGTGGCCGAGCGATTCAAGCAGGTGAAACAGTCCGGCGTCTCCCGGACGCGGCAGCCGCCGGTCGAAGAACATCGGCATGGCGGCGAGGATGACGCTGCCGTATGTGTCGTTCTGAATCTGATCGACCGCGGCATTGCCGATGCGTACCGGGCCATCGCCACGATAGCCGGCCAGATACGGTGCGGTGCGTTCCTCGACCGAACTCGTCGGCACCACGCTATAGAGCGGGCGCAGCTCCTGGCCGGGCTTTGAGGCGATCGACAGCGTAAACGAGATGAATTCCTCCATCGTGCGCGTGGCGCCGATCCGGTTGAGCGCGTGCACGACGAAATAAGCGTCGCGCAGCCAGCAATAGCGATAATCCCAGGTGCGGCCGGTGCCCGGGGCTTCGGGAATCGACGTGGTATGCGCGGCGACGACGCCGCCGGTCTCGTCGAAATTGGACAGTTTGAGCGTGATGGCGGCGCGAATAATGGCTTCCTGCCAGTCGATCGAGATCGACAGCCGGCGCACCCATTCGGTCCAGTATTCGTGCGTGCGCTCGACGAAATCGCGGCAGGTCTTCTGCAAATCGCCGGTAAACGGCTCGTCGGGGCCGAACACGAGATGCAGCGGACGGGTGAGAACGAACGGCGCTTCGTTGTCGATCATCGACAACGGTGCATCCGTGGTCAAACGGATCACCGTGGAGTCGTCGGAGTAGCGGATGTGATTGCTGCCGAGCGAGCGGTGCGGCAACGGCTTGCCGTATTCACAGGTCGGCCGCATGCGCACGGTGATGCGCGGCAGTCCGGCGATCGGCTCGATGATGCGGTAGAGCTGCGGTGGCCGGAACACGCGCTCATATTGGCGAAAGCGGGGGACGAAATCGGTAATCCGTACCTTGCCGCCGTGGCTATCCGTCAGCGTCGTGGCAACGATGGCGGTGTTGCGCATGTATTCGGATGAAAATTCCACCATGTCGTCGAGCACGACGTCGGAAAAACCCTTCTCTTCCGCTCCGGAGAGCAGCCGACAGAAGATCGGGTCGCCGTCGAAGCGCGGATAGCACCACCAGACGATGCGCGAACTCGGATCGACCAATGCGGCCGTCCGGCCGTTCCCGATGACCGCAAGATCCAGCCCGTGATCCGTCATCCGGTCGCGCCCAGACTTTCAGCCGCGATGCGCGCGAGCCATGAGCGCACGATTTCCGGCGTCTCGAAATGACCGTCAACGTCGGCGGCGATGCCGCCCACCGAATAGGCGCGACCGCCGAATTTAGGAACGACGTCGAACACCGAAAGGTCGGTCAGGTCGTCGCCGATAAAGATCGGACGCCGGCCGGCGAACGGCGCAAGCTGCATCAATTCGTCGACGGCGTCGCCCTTATTGATCGCCGCAGGCTTGATGTCGACGACGAACTTGCCGGGCAAGATCTCGACCGCTTCGTGCGGAGCGTCCGCGCAAATCGCGCGGATTGCGTTGAGCAATTCCGGTTCGCTTGCGGGCGACTGCCGGTAGTGCAGCGCGACCGAATAGCCCTTGTCCTCGATCAGGATACCTGGCCCAAGCACGGCGATCTTCGCGATCCGGCTTTTGAGTTCCTCGCTCAAGGGGGTGACTCGTGTCCGCACCGGCGCGGCGCCGCTCGTGCGCATTTCCGCGCCGTGCACGCCGATGGCGGCAAGCCGCAAAGGCGAGAAAATCACATCGATGTCGTCGATCGAACGGCCGCTGACCAGCGCCAACGCACCGCCGGTCAAACTCGCAAGTCGCGTAAGCGTCGGTCGCAACCCCGCTGGCACCGAAACCTGTCGCGGCGAGGGCGCGAAATCGAGGATGGTGCCGTCGATATCGAGCAGGATCGCGCAACGGCGCAGATCGGACGCAAGCGGGGTCGGGACGATAGCCATGGTATCGGCGGCTCGATCGGAGATTCTGATTTGCCTTTGCACGTCCGCTCCCGGGTTTCAATCGACGAGTGCAAGCGGCCGGCTCACGGCCTCGAGCGAACGGCGCTCGGCCGCGACGCCCCAGACCGCTTCGGTTGCGGCGGCGAGGATCATCATGGCCGCGCCGATCCAATAGCCGACGGCGACGCTCCGGCGCGAGCCGGTATCGATCAGCATCCCGAACAGCAGCGGGCCCACAATACCTCCCGCCGCGGTGCCGATGGCGTAAAAGAACGCAATGGCGAGCGCGCGCATTTCGAGTGGAAACGTCTCGCTGACCGTCAAATAGGCCGAGCTCGCCGCAGCCGATGCAAAGAAGAACACGGCCATCCAGGCCATGGTCAACTGCTGCGCGGAGAGCAGATTCCGACTGAACAGATAAGCGGTCACGGCGAGCAGCAGTCCCGACACCGCATAGGTCGACGTGATCATGATTTTACGGCCGATCGTATCAAACAGGCGGCCGAGCAGAATGGGCCCTGCCACGTTGCCGGCCGCAAACGGCAAAATGTACCAGCCGACCGCGCTGACCGGTGTGCGATAGAAATCGATCAGGATCAGGGCGTAAGTGAAGAAGATCGCATTATAGAAGAAGGCCTGGGCAGCCATCAGGCTCAGGCCCACCAGTGTGCGCTGCCGATAGGTGACGAACAGCGTCCGGGCTACGTCGCGCAACGGCGTATGATCGCGGGCGCGCAGCCGCATATGCTCGAACGCCCGAGGGTCTGGATCGCGGGCGAACCGCGCTTCGATGCCGCTCACGATTTCTTCCGCCTTCTGCGCGTGTCCGCGAGTCACCAGCCAGCGCGGGCTTTCCGGAATCCACAGTCTCATCAGTATGATCATAATTCCGATGGCCGCTCCGATCAGAAATGCAAGGCGCCAGCCGACCGCGGGGTCGATGAAGCGCGGATCGAGCAAAACGATCGAACTGCCGGCTCCAATCGCGGCGCCTACCCAAAAACTGCCGTTGATCAGCAGATCGGTCCAGCCGCGCAGGCGCCCCGGAATAAGCTCCTGAATTGTCGAATTGATGGCAGTGTACTCACCTCCGATGCCGGCGCCCGTAATGATGCGGAACAACGCGAAGCTCCAAAAGTTCCATGACAGCCCGGTCGCTGCCGTAGCCAGCAAATAAACAACCAGCGTGATAGTGAACAGCTTCTTCCGGCCGAGGCGGTCCGTCAGCCAGCCGAACAGGAATGCTCCGAACACCGCACCGGCCAGATAGCAGCTTCCGGCGAGACCGACCTCGGCGTTGCTCAGGCCCAAAGCGGAGCTGTTTTCGAGTTCGCCGGAGAGCGAGCCTGCAAGTGTGACTTCCAGCCCATCGAGAATCCAGGTGATGCCCAGCGCGACAATCACCAGGACGTGGAAGCGTCCGAATGGCAGCGCATCGAGCCGGGCCGGAATCGCAGTTTCAATAATGCGGCCGTTACGCCCGGCGGTCGTTGCAGACTGTTCGCCCTGCGGCGAAGCACCGACCCCGCGGTCCGGCATCCGGTGCGGCAATGCATCGCCTGCGGATGAGAGCATGTCTGCATGCCGGTCTGAAGGTCGGGCCCGTGCCTTCGTTAACGCCTCGCGGCGACGGGTGTTCCGGCAAATGCAGCGCATGTTTCGCCGTCGCTGAAGTACTCGCCGCCCATCGATTGTTCGGCGTCAGGCGAAAAGTCGTTGACTCCGTGGCATTTTGGGACGATTGGCTGGGGCTCCATTGGTGCAATGCACTAATCCGAACCGATTTCGTGCCGGCGCGGTCAGACCGCGGCCCGGCATGTTCGAGGAGTCCGCTCAGCCGCAGCATCTGCCAACAATCGCCCATGCGGTCAGGTGTTGCGGCTACACCGAGAAGTAGAACTTGGCGTGCCCGCCCGTTGAGATCACCCGAACGATGGCCGATGCGTCTTGATTGCTGAAGTGGCCGACCAATTCGAGATACCCCGCCGCTTACGCGCCCTCGTTCGAGCGCGGGAATCGAGCCTCGTCGCGCTGGCGATCCTGGTCGGCGTGATTGCCGGCCTGGTGGTTGCCGTGATGGGCTACCTGGTCGATCTGCTGCATACGATCTTCTTTCATCTGCAACCTGGCGAGCGGCTCTCGGCGCGTTTGGAGCTCAATCCCCTTTTAGCCCTCGCCGTGCCATTGCTGGGCGGCCTGTTGTTCGGGGGATCGACCGAAATCTTGAGACGCTGGCGGCCGGACCGCGAGATCGACCCGATCGAGGCCAATGCACTGCACGGCGGACGCATGTCCCTCCTGGGCAGCATGATCGTTGCGGCGCAGACGATCTGGTCGAGCGGCGTGGGTGCCTCGGTCGGCCTTGAGGCTGGTTACACGCAGGCGGCGAGCGGCATTGCGTCGCGCATCGGTGGTGCATTTCGGCTGAGGCGCGGCGACTTGCGCATTCTGGTCGGCTGTGGAGCCGCGGCCGGGATCGCCGGCGCATTCGGCGCCCCGCTCGCCGGGGCATTCTACGGGTTTGAGCTGATCATCGGCAGCTACACGCCGACCAGCCTGGCGCCGGTCGCGATCGCGGCGCTGGTCGGCTACGTGGTGGCGGACGGGCTGTCGCCGGCGGAGATCGGCGTGGTCGCGCCCGAGAAGATGACGATCGTCAGCCACGATTACCTGCTCGCCGCCGTGGTCGGCCTGCTCGCCGCATTCCTCGGCATCGCGATGATGCGCTGCGTGGCTTTATCCGAGGCGATCTTCTCGCAGCTGGCGTTGCGGCCGGCGTGGCGCACAATGGTCGGCGGACTGTTTGTCGGACTGTTCGCGATGGTGTCGCCGCAGATCATGTCATCGGGCCACGGCGCGCTGCGTGTCTCCGGCATGCTCGATCTGTCCTTCAATTTCGTCGTGCTGCTGTTCTTGCTCAAGATCGCGGCGTCGGTCGCCTCGCTGGGCTCCGGATTCCGCGGCGGAATGTTCTTTTCTTCGCTGCTGATCGGCGCGCTCGGCGGCCACATCGTGGCTGTGGCGCTGACGATGATGTTCCCGACATATTATTTCGATCCCAACGCCTACGCGGTCATCGGTATGAGTTCGCTCGCGGCCTCGGTCATCGGCGGGCCGTTGACGATGATCTTCATCGCACTGGAGACCACCAAGGATCTTTGGCTGACGACCCTGGTGCTCATCGCCGTGATCATATCCGCGCAGGTCACGCGCGAAGTGTTCGGCTACTCGTTCGCCACCTGGCGTTTTCATCTGCGCGGCGAGACGATCCGCAGCGCCGCCGATATCGGCTGGATGCGCGATCTCACCGTAGCCCGGATGATGCGGCAGGACGTGCAGACGGTGCACGCCTCGATCAACGTCGCATCGTTTCGCGAAACCTTTCCGCTCGGCTCGGCAGCCTACGTGGTGGCGACCGACGAGGCGGACCGTTATGTCGGGCTCGTCCAGGTCCCCGATCTCTATGCCGGAGAGGTCGAACCGGACCACGCGATCAAGGACTATCTGCACTATGGCGACGAAATGCTGCTGCCCGGCATGGCGATCAAGGAAGCCGTGCTCGCCTTCGATCGCGCCGAGGCGGAAGCGTTGGCGGTGGTCGATTCCTATCTCGACCGCCGCGTCATCGGGTTGCTGACGGAAGCCTATGCGTTGCGCCGCTATTCGGCGGCGCTGGAGCGGCGGCGGCAGGAAATGTTCGGCGAAGAGTGAGCGTCAAGCAGCGGCATTCAGCGAAATCGTGGCGCTTCTGCGCCGTCAGTCCAGCGGCTGGATGCGCGTGATCCAGCCTTCGTGATCGACGTACCAGACCGTGACGGGATTGGTGGAATTGTCGATCCAGCTCTCGCGGTCGATGCCGTAGGGTTCCGGCAGCACATATTCGGTGAACTGCTCGTTCTTCGGGTTGAAGCGGAAATAGCGGCCGGAGTGCATCTCGCCGCCCCATACGTCGCCGTTCTTGTCGGCCTGCGCGGTGTACATCGAGGCGTAAGGTGTCGGCAGCGGGAATTCGTGAATCCGCTTCTCCGCCATGTTGAACTCGATCAACTCGCCACCGCGTCCACCGGCCCAGTAATTGTCGTTCAGGTCGAATTCGCCGCGCGCCGGTCCGGAATTGGTGCTGGTGTCCGGCTCGTAGACCTTGCCGGTGTGAATGTCGGCGATCACGACGCCGTCGTGCGGCCAGGCGCCGCCGCCGAAATAACGGCCGTCGTGGCTGATGGCGCTGCCATATGTGCCCGGGAATTTCGTGGTGATGATGCCGAGGATTTCCTTGCCGGTCAAAGCCTCGATTTTGCTGACCTTGTAGTTGCGCACCTTCCAGATGTAGCCGTCCGGATCGAGCGCGTAGTTGCCGCCCATCGGCGAATTCAAGGCCTCCTTGACGTGCCAGGGAATGCGTTTGAAGTCGCCGGTCTTCGGATCCAGCCGCCAGATGTTGTGCGCCCAGTTTTCCGAGCCCCAGACGATGCCGTTCTTGTCGACGTGAATCCAATGCGTGCCCGGCAGCGCGCCGGGCTGAACCGGCGGGACGTGAAACTCGGTGACCTTGCCGGTGCGCGGATCGAGCCGCCCGACATAGGAACTGCGGTGGGTGCTGTACCAGATGTTGCCGTTGGCGTCGCCCGACACGTCATGCGTCGCCGTTTCCAGCCGCGGCAATTCGTACTCGATGATGATCACCCTGGTGGCGCGCCCTTGCGGACGCGGCAGCGTGATGAAGCCGGGATCGGCCGATTGCGGGCCGCGCACCGTTGCCAGCCAATGCGCCAGCTTCGCTTCGTCTTCGGGAGGGAAGCGGCCGTTCTTGTTGACGTTGATGAGCGGCGAACCGGCGCCGTGGATCATGCGGTAGAGGATCTTCGACCAGCTGCGCTCGTCGTAACGATTGCGGAAAATCTGCTGGTAGGAATGGCACCAGTTGCAGTTGACGGTGAGCAGCCGCTTTTCGGCGCCGGTGCCGGACAGGCTGAGGAGCCATTCCGATCCGGTCATCTGCGCCGCAATCTCCGGGTAGGGCGGCAGCACGTCGGACTTGGTGACGCGGGTGAGGACGATGTCGGCGAGCGCATCGGCGCCGTCGATATCGACCGGGTCGCGCGCATAGGGAAAGAACTCGCGCGGTTGCGCGATGTGCAGGATGTAGGCGCCTGGCTCGAGCCTGGGAAATTCGTAATGGCCGTCGGAATTCGTAAAAACAGTGGTCCTGATGGCGGTCTTCTTTGAGATGAGCTGCACCATCATGCCTTCGAGCGGACTGGCGTCGGCGGATTTCACGGTGCCATGCGGGCCGCCCAGCAGCGGATTTCCGCTCTGCGCTGTTGCAGGCGCGACCGCGGCGATCAGCACAAATGCAAATGCGAATAGCAATGCAGACAACAGCTTGATGGTTGTTGCGGTGCGCGCGGATCGATGCGGTGTCATCGTGCCCTCCTGTCAGCGCGCGCGATAGGCTGGATTGAGCGGCGGAGCGTCGGAGTTCCAGCAGCACTCCTGACGCAGGAAGCTCACCAGATCGTCTATATCAGCCTCATTGAGCGTGTATTTGTAGGCCGCCATGTCGGCGCTGCCGTTGCGGATTTGATTCTTCACCGTCTCGTCGTTCACCGGCGCGCCCGACAGCAGCCTCGGGTGCTGAAACAGCCCGGTCAGTTTCGGAATGTCCTTGGTGAATTCGTTATGGCAGAACCAGCATTTGTAATAGAAGATTTCGCGGCCGCGTTCCGGTCCGCTCGCAGCCGCCTTTCTGAACTGATAGATGCGATCCGCTTTTTGCAGATCGTCCATGGGCGGCCCGCTTGCGGCCGATGCGGTGGCGGCGGGTTGGGCGAAGGCCGGCATGTCGAGCGGCCACATGACGATGAGTGCGGAAACGGCAAGCGCGGAAGCGGCAAGCGCGATGGCGCGCATGGCAGACACTCCCCCCTGTGCGGCGGACGCTGCAAAACGGCGTCCTTCCCAACATTATAGTTCGTTTTCGCCCCGCCATCGACAGCGCTTGCCGCATCGGTGCGATACCGATGGACCGCATGTGCAGCGGCGGGTAAGAATGCGGCTCGGTTGAACGTGCTGGGAGCGTGCCGGAATGGACGAACGGGCGAGAGTTGATTGCGTCGCCAACGCCCGGGCATTGGCGCCGCAGATCGCGGCGGCGGCGCCGCGCATCGAGGCGAACCGCGAGTTGCCGGCGGACTTGGTCGATGCGCTGCACGAAGCGCGCCTCTACCGCATGCTGGTGCCGCGCTCCTACGGCGGCGAAGAAGTCTCGCCAGTGGACTTTGTCCAGGCCATCGAAGAAATCGCCAAGGCCGACGCCTCGACGGCGTGGTGCATCGGCCAGACGTCGGTGTGCTCGACCATTTCAAAGGCCATGAAGCCCGAAGTGGCCGAGGAGATTTTCAAGAACAATCCGCGCGGTGTGCTGGCCTGGGGACCGACCGGCAGCGGCAAGGCGGTGGTCGGCAAGGGCGGCTTTCGAGTTAGCGGAACCTGGCCGTTTGCGAGCGGCAGCCGACAGGCGACCTGGCTTGCCGCGCATTGCATCGTTTACGAAGAAAACGGCGAGCCGCGCCGCGAGGCCGACGGCAAGCCGATCCAGAAGACGATCGTGCTGCCGCGCGAGCGCGCCAAGATCGATGACGTGTGGCATGTCATCGGGCTCAAGGGCACCGGCAGCGACACCTATACGTTTACCGATGTGTTCGTTCCCGAGCAGTACGCGCTCGGCTTTCACGCGCTCAATCCGGCCGAATGGCGCGAACGTGGCCCGCTTTATCAGTTCACCATTTACCAGTTGTTTGGTGCGAGCTTTCCGGCCGTGGCGCTCGGCATTGCGCGGGCCACGCTCGATGCGTTCTGCGCGCTGGCGCAGAAGAAGACGCCGACCGGCCAGACCGTCATGTTGCGCGATAATCCGGTGGTGCAGTCGCAGGTCGGCGTCGCGCAGTCGTCGCTCGCCGCCGCCCGCTGTTTCCTGCTCGACGCTTTGGACGAGATTTGCCGCGCCGCGCAAGCGGGCTCGTTCACGCTCGATCAGCGGGTGCGGCTGCGCATGGCCTGCATCAACGCCAGCCAGCAGGCGCGGCAGGTGGTCGAGAACGCCTACCTGGCGGCCGGCGCTACGGCGGTGTTCCAGAGCAATCCGTTCGAGCGTCGGTTCCGCGACATGCATGCGGTGTCGCAGCAGGCGCAGTCGCAGTTCGCGATCTACGAAACGGTCGGCCGGCATTTTCTCGGGCTGCCGCCGAATTCACGGTTGATCTGAACGACCGTTTTGCTCGGGGCTGCCGGGCGACCGTTATTAACTCATCGCGCGGCGACGGCCGACTATGCTCCCGCAATCCGGGGCCGAGCCATGTTTTTTGAAGAGCGTGTTGCCGATCTGACGCGCAAAATGCTGCGCAAGAAGCTTTATGTGCTGCTGTCCAAACCGATAGTGGATCCGGAGAAGCTCAAGCCGTTCCTGGCCGCGCATCTCGAATACATGATCGGCCTGGAAAAGCGCGGGCTCGTGTTCGCTTCGGGGCCGTTGTCGGATGGCGAAGGTCCGCCAAGCGGGCTTGGGCTGACCGTACTGCGCGCCAAGGACGCTGCGGAGGCGCGGTCGCTGGCCGAGGGCGATCCATTCTTCGTCAATAAGCTGCGTATCTTTGAACTCAAGGAATGGACGATCATGGAGGGGATGCTAGGGCTGCGTATTAATCTCTCCGACCAGACCATTGAGGTGGCCTGACGGCGCCGGCGCGAATGCTATCGGGCCTTTGTCTCCCGACGGGGCGGCTTATTGTCGAGCCTTGCGGTCTGCTCCGCGAAAGTCTGTGTCGTGCCGGCGAGAAAATCCGTAATGGTCGCGAATTGCGCGCTGTCATATTTTGCCAGCAGCGCCTGCATAGCATCGTGCAAACCGCCATAGATCCGGTTGACCTCGCGCAGCTTAGCCGGCACCGCGCGAATCGTCACTTTGCGGCGGTCGGCGGTGTCGCGGTGGCGTGTCACATAGCCAAGCGACTCAAGCCGGTCGACAAGCGCCGTCACTGCGGCCCCGGTGAGGGCCGTATAGGCAACGAGGTCGCCGGCCGTAAGTGCCCTGTCGCCGAGCAACCGCAGCACCTTCTCGTCGGTCGAATGCAGCCCGAGCCGGCGCGCCACGGCGTCGTGAAACAGCGCATCGCGGGCCGCGAACTCCCGGATCAGAGGGATGTAACGGTCCATGCGGGTGAGAGTTGACACCTCGGGCCTATTCATTTAGACGGGCATATAATTAGATTATCGAACTATTAGACGGCGGAAACAATGTGCCACTGCGTCGGGGACAGTGCAAGGAGGCCGTCATGGCTGTGCTGAACGTGCAAGCCGGTGCCGTGTTTCGGTCAGCAGCGGCAACGCGCGCCCGCGGCGCCGGCGTGGGTGAAGGTTGCGGCGTCGTGCGGCAACGCTGTTGGCTGCCGTATCGGTGGTGCTAATATTTCGCTCAACTCCGCGCTTGCTCATGGCTGGCGCAGCAAGAAGAAGAGAAGACCGGGAGGAACATGATGGAGACTGTAGGTTTTGTCGGCGTCGGCAAGATCGGCATGCCGATCTCCGAAAACCTGATCAATCACGGCTATCGGGTGGTGGGCTTCCGCCGCTCTTCGCTGGCTGAATTCGAGAAAATCGGCGGCGTACCGGCGCGTTCCGCGGCCGAGGTGGGCGCACAGGCCGACATCGTGTTTTCCTGCCTGCCTTCGATCGAGGCACTGGACGACGTGGTGCACGGTCCGCACGGACTGGTGCAGAGCGCGCGGCAGGGACAGATCGTGGTTGAGCTTGGCTCGCATGCCGTACCCGACAAGAAGCGGCAGATCGAGCCGCTGGCGGAGAAGGGGGCGATCTTCGTCGACGGCGAAGTGTCCGGAACGCCCGGCATGGTGCTGGCGCGCAAGGGCGTGATCTATCTCGCAGGCGATGCCGCCGCGTGCAAGAAGGTCGAAGGCATAGTCGCCGGCTTTGCCGACAGTTGCCTGTATTTCGGCGAGTTCGGCGCCGCGAGCCGCGTCAAGCTCGTCAATAATCTGCTGGTGGCGCTCAATATCGCGGCGACCGCCGAGGCGATGGCGCTGGGGCTGAAGGCCGGCGTCGACGTGCCGCTGATGATCAAGGCGATCGCCAACGGCAGCGGCGGCTCGACGCAATTTGCGATCCGCGCGCCATGGATGGCCGAGCGCCGCTTCACCCCGGTACAGGGCACGGTGCCCGCCCTGCAGCACTATTTCGATCTGATCGGGGAGTTCGCCGATTCGGTCGGCGTGGCCACGCCGCTGCTCGATCGGGCCGCCGAACTGTATAAGCAGTTCGTCGCCATGGGCTTCGGCGAGCTTGATGTCGCCGCCATGGTCGATGTGATCGCCGCGCTGCCGCGCGCCCGCAATTGAATGAATGAGGAGAGCCGCATGATCCGCGTCAAGAAAATCGCCCACGCCAGCTACGAGGTCCCCGATGTCGAGCGGCAGACCGACTATTACACCAACATCCTCGGCATGACGCTGATCGCGAAGGAAAAGGACGCGACATTTCTCTCCAACACGGTCGATCATCATTCCGTGGTGCTGCGCCACGGGGCGCAGGCGCAATGTGTGCGCGTCGGTTTTCAGATCGGCGAAGGCGACGATCTCGATGCTTACGAAAAGCAGGTGCAGGCTCACGGCATCAAGACCGCCCGCAAGAAGGATCCCGAGCCGTCGATCGGCGAATTGCTGACCTTCGAGGATCCGAAGGGCACCGTGATGGAGGTATTCAAGCGCGCCGATTTCACGCACCAGAAATTCCAGGCCAAGGGCATCGTGCCGCACAAGCTCGGCCACGTCGCTTTCCACGTCACCGACGTCAAGCACACCACCAAGTTCTATTGCGATGTGCTCGGTTTCCGCGAATCGGATTGGATGGCGGATTTTTTCTCGTTTCTGCGCTGCGGTCCCGACCACCACACCATCAATCTGATGCAGACCGGCTCAAACCGACACTTCCACACGGCGTTCGAGCTGCGCGACTGGGGTCACATGCAGACGGCGTGCGATTTCCTGTCCACCAACGGCTACAAGCTGTTGTGGGGTCCCGGCCGGCACGGCATCGGCCACAACCTGTTCACCTATCATCGCAGCCCGGCCGGGTTGATTACCGAACTGTTCGCCGAGCTTGACCGCATGAACGAAGACCTCGGCTATTTCGAGCCGCGGCCATGGCACCGCGACAATCCGCAGCGCCCCAAAGTGTGGGCCAAGGACCCGACCGCCTCCAACCTCTGGGGCATCATGCCGCCCGACGAGATGCATCATTAGAACATCTTTGGATCGGGTTGGCGCTGCGTCGTCATTGCGAGGAGCCTGACGGGCGAAGAAGCAATCCAGGAGACGGAGATTTCCGCCACTGGATTGCTTCGCTTCGCTCGCAATGACGGTGGCGCGTGTAGCGAATCGTCCGCCGTCAGTTCAGGCGCGCGGGGCGGCCTCGTCGAGCAATGCAAATTGTGCGATCAGCCAGCGCGCATACCAGCGCATGATCCACGGCATCGGCAGCAGCAGATAGCTTGTCAGGATAAACGTCAGCGTCCGCCACAAATAGCCCCAGCCGGTCGCGGTGAAAACGAACTGCCGGTGCGTCCCGGTGACGTTTTTGCACATCCAGCGTCCCCACGCGGCGTACACCCAGGCCCAGCCGACGATCGTGATGAACGACAGCGGCGCCAGTACCGACCAGCCGAGCAGTCCCAGATAACTGCCGGTGAATTGCAGCGGCGCAGCGCGCCCGGACCAGACCAGATTGGCGAAGAACCATCGGGTGATGACCAGCGCAAGAAACGTCGTCAGCGGAATCAGCAGCAACGACGCAAACCCGTTGAATGCGAACGAAATCCCCGCCGAGGCGTAGGTGCAAAGCCCGTAGCCCACGAAGATGTACCAGATGTCTCCCGGCTTACCCTCGAAGCCGACGCGCTGGCGCTCCGGCAGCTCGATGTGTTCGACGAACCAGCGCAGAAACCACGGCGCCGCCCAGGGCAGCGGCACGACGGCGATGACGCTCAGTCCCAAAACCGCGACGCGCCAATAGAGCGGCCAGACGCGATCGAAAGGCTGCTGCTGATCGAACACCAGCCGGCGGTCGTCGGGAACGGCCATTGGGCTGGCGGCGACCCGGGCGGCAGCGGCCGCAAACGACCTGACCGGCTGTTGTGCTGCGCCGGACGCCGATGACAGCAATCCGGGTATTTCCGCGGCGCGTGCCCAGTTGCTCATGCCGTCGCACCAGACCAGTGTGTCGGCACGCACCGACCCGGCGGCGATCAATTCGCGGAGCTTCTGGTCTGAAAACGGCCCCTCTTGCTTTCCGCCGATTGCGGTATACCACTGTCGGTCCGCCATGGATTTCGCCCCCCAAAAAACCCGCCGCGCAACGCATGAGCGCAGTCCGCCCATGATCGGGAGCCCGTCAGCTCCGTGTCGCCTGACTACTATATTGATGACGCGTTATGTGTCGAGGACAATGATCTGATGTGTTGGACGTAGGGAGCGCAGTCTTTGTGCCCGAGGAAACAAGGTCAAGGAAACAGAACAGTGAGGAAACAATGAACGCGGACGCCAAGAAGACCGTGCTGCGCATGATCCCCTACGGGATTTACGTGCTCACGGCTGACGACGGCAAAGGCAACATTGCGGCGGCGACCGTGAACTGGGTGACGCAATCCGCCTTTGCGCCGCCGCTCGTCGTGCTTGGTGTCAAGACCGATTCCGGCGCCTACAAGACCGTCAAGGCGGCGCAGACCTTCGCGCTCAACATGCTCGGCAAGGAGCACAAGAGCCTTGCCTTCACATTCTTTCGGCCGGCCGATGTCAGCGACGGCAAGCTCTCCGGCCAGGCCTATCGCAAGGGCACGACCGGTGCGCCCATCCTGGTCGAAGCGCCCGGCGCGATCGAGTGCCGCGTCACCGCGATCGTCGAGCAGGGCGACCACCACATCGTCGTCGGCGAGGTCGTTGAGGCGCATCTCAACCGGCCGCCGGCCGGCCGTCCCGACGCCGCCATCCTGGAAATGAAGGACCTCGGCGACAACGTATTTTACGGCGGCTGAGGTCGCGGCGCCTTCGTTAGGGAACGAGTCTTGTGGCGGCGCAGCGCCGGACCATGAGGCTTCGCCTTCAGCCTTCGCTACCTTCTCCAAACACTTAACTCAGGGACCGACGATGCGAACCGTTACCGTAGAAGAACATTTTGCCAGTCCGGGTTTTCTCGATGGCGCCGGGCGGCAGCTCAAGGAAACTTTTTTGCGCACCGGCGCCCGCGGCGCGCGGATCATCGAGCAACTCGGCGACGTGGACGGCAAGCGCGTCGCCGAGATGGATGCCGCGGGCATCGATATGCAGGTGCTGTCGCTGAATGCGCCGGGCGTCGAACAACTCGAAGCGGCCGAGCAGATCGCGCTGGCGCGCGCCGCCAACGACTTTCTGCATGACGCCGTCAAGGCGCATCCGCAACGCTTCGCCGGGCTTGCCGCGCTGCCGGTCGCTGCGCCCGACAAGGCGGTGGCGGAATTGGAGCGCGCCGTTCGCCAGCTCGGCTTCAAGGGCACGCTGATCAACGGCCACACCCGCGGCCGCTATCTCGACGACAAGGCGTTCTGGCCGATCTTGGAATGTGCTGTAGCGCTCGGCGTCCCAATCTATCTGCATCCGACCCGCCCGCCGAAGGCCGTAATCGAAGCCTCATACGGCGGCTTTTCGCCGGCGGTCGGCGACATGCTGGCGGGCTCGGCATGGGGCTGGCACATCGAGACCGCGGTTCACGTCATCCGCCTTATCCTAGGCGGCGTGTTCGATCGCTTCCCCAATCTGCAGGTCGTCATCGGCCATCTGGGCGAAGGCCTGCCGTTCATGCTGCCGCGGCTCGACCGCAACCTGTCCCCCGAACTGACCAAGCTCGAACGTCCGGTCGGCGCTTATCTGCGGCAGAACCTGCACTACACGTTCGGCGGCTTCAATTTTCCGGCGACGTTCCTCGATCTGCTGCTCGAAGTCGGCGTCGAGCGCATCATGTTCTCGGTCGATTACCCCTACGGCTCGATGGCGGCGGCGCGGGCGTTCTTGGAGCAGCTGCCGGTCAGCGCCGCCGACCGCGAGCGGATCGCGCACGGCAACGCCGAGAAGCTGTTTGGGGTATAACAACGATGCGCACCATCACGCTTGAAGAACACTTCGCCACGCCGGGATTTTTCGATATTGCCGGGCGCGAGCTGAAGAACCGGGCCGAAACCGTCGGCGGCCGCTATGCCAACCTGATCGAGCGGCTGTGCGACATCGATTCGAAGCGACTGGCGGAAATGGACGCGGCCGGCATCGACATGCAGGTGCTGTCGCTCACCTCGCCGGGCGTCGAGCAATTGGACGCGGCCGACGCCGTCGCGCTGGCGCGCGACTCCAACGATTACCTTGCCGCGGCGGTGAAAAAGCATCCGACGCGTTTTGCCGGATTTGCGGCGATCCCAACCTCGGTACCCGACAAGGCCGCCGCGGAGCTGGAAACGCGCATGCGGGCAGGCTTCAAGGGCGCCGTTATCAACGGTCACAATCGCGGCCGTTATCTCGACGACAACTTTTTCACGCCGATTCTCGAATGCGCCGAAAAGCTCAATGCGCCGATCTACGTTCATCCGACGCCGCCGCCCAAGCCGGTGCTTGACGTTTATTACGGCGGCTTCGCCCCGATGCTCACTGAGATGCTGGCCGGCGGCGCCTGGGGCTGGCATATCGAAACCGCCGTCCATGTCATTCGCATGATCTCCGGCGGCGTGTTCGACCGCTTTCCGAAGCTGCAGGTCGTCATCGGTCACATGGGCGAAGGCCTGCCGTTCATGTTCCAGCGCTTCGATATCATGCCGCCTTCGGTGACCAGGCTGAAGCGGCAATACAAGGATTATCTGCGCGACAACGTGCACTACACCTTCTCGGGCTTTAATTTCCCGCCGGCGTTTCTCGATCTGTTTCTCGAACTCGGCGGGGTCGACCGCATGATGTTTTCCGCCGATCATCCGTATCAATCGATGCCGCAGGCGCGCGCGTTCCTGGAGCAGATTCCGGTGTCGGCCGCCGACAAGGAGCGCATCGCTCACGGCAATGCGGAAGAGCTGTTCAAGTTGTAAATAGTAGCACCGTCATGCCCGCGCTTGTCGCGGGCATCCACGTCTTGTTTTTTGCCATGAAAGACGTGGATGGCCGGAACAAGTCCGGCCATGACGGCATGCAACCGGCTCATCAGCAGGGCTCAAGCCATGACAACTTCGGACTCAGCTGCGCCCGTCCTCCTCGACATCGATGGCCGCGGCATCGCGCACGTCGTGCTCAATCGGCCGGAGCGCAACAACGCCTATGATGGCGAGTTGATCCGCGCGCTGCTGGCGGCGCTTGATGCACTGGAGCAGGCGAAGGGCCTGCGCGCTGTTGTTATCACCGGCCGCGGCAAGCATTTTCAGGCCGGCGCCGATCTGAAATGGATCGACGCCGTGCGTGCCGCTTCGCGCGACGACAACATCGCCGCCTCGCGCGCCACCGCGCAGGCGATCTGGCGGCTCAACGCCGCGCCGGTACCGACCATCGCGCTGGTGCAGGGCGCCTGCTTCGGCGGCGGCACCGGGCTGCTTGCCGCGTGCGACGTGGTGATCGCCGCCGAGGACGCGGTGTTCTCCATCGCTGAAGTGCGTTGGGGGCTCACCGCCGCGATCATCATTCCGCAGCTCAACGACGCCATCGGCGTCCGCCAGGTGCGCCGCTACGCGCTGACCGGCGAGCGCTTTTCCGCCGCCGAGGCACGGCGCATCGGCCTGGTGCATGAGATGGTACCGGCGGTCGAACTCGAGGCGGCGGGCGCGCGCATCGTCGATCAAATCCTGCAGAACGGTCCGCAGGCGATCGCCGAGACCAAGGCGCTCGCGCTCGAATCCGCCTGGACGCACCTCGGCGAAGCCGACGCCAGCCGCCTGATCGAGAGCCACGCCGACAAGCGGCGCTCCGCCGAAGCCGCCGAAGGCCTCGCCTCGTTCGCGCAGAAGCGCGCGGCGAAGTGGAGCTAGGCCAGTGAACCACCTCTGCTCGCGAGCGGCGAGAGCAGGCTGCGCAGTCCGCATGATTGCTGCGTGAACCAGCCGCCGCGATCGTGCGACCAACTCCTCGGTCATGCCGAGGGGTGGTGCCATGTACTTTATGGCCGCGGTGCAACTGTTGTCGGTCGTTATCGCCTTGTGCGCGGGCGCTGCCGTGGCGCTGGGTCAGACCGCGGCGCCGGCCGCGCCGGCCGACTTGCAGTCCTGCCTGCAGGAAACCGGCGATTACCTGACCCGCGGCAGGACCGTCACCTACGTGATCGGGCATCACCAACACCTGCGACCGGCGGCTGCGCTGCGAAATCTACGCCAACGTCTCCGGCGCGCGCGGCACCTCGCTCGGCCACACCGTCATGACGCTCGGCCCGGCCGGCAGCGGCGCCGCGGCGCAGCAGACCTACACCATGCGGGTGAAGGCCGCCGGCGGAATCGCCCAGGTGTCGCGCGACTGCAAGGCGCTGTGACGGCCTCGCTCGCCCGCGGCCGTTTGCGAACTGTGAGGCGCCGCAATCCGTCGCGTTGTGTTTCATCATGAGCAGCAAGCGTATCGTCTGGTTGTTGATCGCCGCCTGCGCGGCGCTGATCTGGCTATCGCCAATCGGCGATTTCATCGGCTTGTTGCTCTACGTCGGTGTGTATCAGGGGCTGTTTCCTGCGACGATCTCGTGGGACGCCAAAAACGCCTATGTGAAATGCTACGGCGCCATCGCGCATCCGCAGACATGGCCGGCGCCGGCCGCGGCGGCCTGCGAGGCGATGTGGCTGTGCGCCAACGAGGCGATCCTGTTCGAGCAGCAGCACGCCACGCTCTACGCGCAGATCCGCCGCACGCCCGGCTGTCAGGAACCGTAGTTCGCCGGCAATCGCGCGGCGGACTTTCCTAAGAGTCTGTCCGGGAACATCAGGCCGGATTACAAAGTTTTCGCAGCATGAGGCGGATTGATGCGAGGCGCAAGAACGACAGCGCCTTGCGATTGAGGTTCTCCCAGTCCTTCGCGAGCCGTCGGCAACGGTTGAGCCACGCAATGGTACGTTCGACGACCCAACGGCGTGGGAGAATGACAAAACCTTTGGCGTGATCAGAGCGCTTGACGATTTCAGTTTCGAGGTGAGGCAGAATTTTCGCCAAGGCCTTTTGGAATTCCGGCCCCTGATAGCCACCGTCGGCAAACAACTTTTTCAAGAACGGATACATCCCGAAAAGGGTTGCAAGGAGCAGGACGCCACCGTCGCGATCCTGGATATTGGCGGGATGAACGATCGCGTGGAGCAACAAACCCAGCGTATCTACGAGAATATGGCGCTTCTTGCCCTTGATCTTTTTGCCCGCATCATAGCCAGGCGGATCGATGCAGGCCCCCCTTTTTCAGCGCTCTTCACGCTTTGGCTATCGATGATGGCGGCGGTGGGACTGGCCTCTCGTTCGCCTTGCTCGCGGCACTCCACATATAGGGCGTGATGGATCCGATCGAGCGTGCCGTCGTAGCTCCACAAATCAAGATAGTCGAAAAGAGTGCTGCGTGGCGGCAGATCTTTCGGGATCGCCCGCCACTGGCACCCCGTGCTCAACACATACATGATCCCGTTCATCACTTCGCGCACGTCGACGTGCCGCTTGTTACCACCACGCTTGGCCGGTGGAATAAACGGCTCGACATGCGCCCATTCGTCGTCGGTCAGATCGCTCGGATATCGTAGCGCGCTACGGTCGTAACGCCTGCGGTTTTTCGCCGTCCACATCGGTGACCATCCTCGAATCAGGCCACCACTCTTGAATCACAAATGATTCATTGGATTCAACTTGTTCTCGGACAGACACTAAAACCCTAACGATTAGCGCCAGCCGGCGTTAGCGCGCGGCGCGCTAGCGCTGCGGCATGAGTTCAGTGCTGCCGCTTGCATCCGGCATCGTCGCGGCCAGCGAGCGTTCGCTGCTCTCGCTCGGAAGGGCCGAGGACAAGAATTCCAGCGGCGCGGTGTTCGCGATCCGGCCGGCGATCGCGACGCAGGACGCGGAACCGGATATTCCCCGATCCGCCGAGCCCGTTGTCATTCCGGTCGATGTCTTGCAGAGCATCGTGCTTGCCGACGCTCCAACAGCGCCGCTGAGTGCGGCGGCCGTTTATTCCGCCGTCGCCGCCTCGGTCGACCAAGGCGCCTCGGCCGCAGCGGCCAGCGTCAATGCGGTTGCTGAAACAATCCTTGCGCCGCTTGCAGTCGACAACTTGGCGGCATGGTCGCAGGCAGCCTATGCCTACGCGCAGATGATGCAGGCGTGGCAGGAGACCAAGGGCCCCCGCCCGGCCGTCGCGCGCGCGTTGCCGAAATCCAAGGCGCGCGAACGCCGCTGACCGATCAGGAAGCGCGCTTCGTTGGGGTATCCACTCTTCCGGTTCCCGCACAGGTTTTGCAGATGATGCGATTGCCGCGCTCGCGGATGCGGCCGGTGCCGCAACACCGCACGCAGGTCTGCTGGACGACCGTGGCCGGGCGGTCGTTGTGAATCGTAAAACGCTTGCCGAAAACCATTTGAACAGCCTGCTGGCGGGAAATTGTGTAAGATACGATGTAATCCGGGTTGCGCTTGCTTTGTCTGCGCGGGTCAAAGCCTGCCGAAGACGAGGAAATCGTAGACGGGGTAAGGGGCCGCTACTGCAGCCGCGGCCCGTTACCCCATCTACGCTTACTCGTTTAACTAGGCTGACCTGCTGCGCTTGATTAGCCGTTGGGCCGCGTCCTGTATCCGATCGACATTTTGCTCCAATCCAGCCTTTACGAGCCGCACTATTGGCGCCTCAGAGACGAGTTCCGTTCCGATTGCAAATGTCTTAAGTAACTCGGTCCATCTCTCGGCTGGCTTAGTGTCTGTCCGAGAACAAGTTGAATCCAATGAATCATTTGTGATTTAAGAGTGGTGGCCTGATTCGAGGATGGTCACCGATGTGGACGGCGAAAAACCGCAGGCGTTACGACCGTAGCGCGCTACGATATCCGAGCGATCTGACCGACGACGAATGGGCGCATGTCGAGCCGTTTATTCCACCGGCCAAGCGTGGTGGTAACAAGCGGCACGTCGACGTGCGCGAAGTGATGAACGGGATCATGTATGTGTTGAGCACGGGGTGCCAGTGGCGGGCGATCCCGAAAGATCTGCCGCCACGCAGCACTCTTTTCGACTATCTTGATTTGTGGAGCTACGACGGCACGCTCGATCGGATCCATCACGCCCTATATGTGGAGTGCCGCGAGCAAGGCGAACGAGAGGCCAGTCCCACCGCCGCCATCATCGATAGCCAAAGCGTGAAGAGCGCTGAAAAAGGGGGGCCTGCATCGATCCGCCT
The DNA here is from genome assembly GCA_963729965.1 of uncultured Alphaproteobacteria bacterium. Classification (GTDB taxonomy): domain Bacteria; phylum Pseudomonadota; class Alphaproteobacteria; order Rhizobiales; family Xanthobacteraceae; genus BOG-931. The sequence goes on along the minus strand of CAVSPX010000001.1, from coordinate 158,073 downwards.
GGCTATGATGCGGGCAAAAAGATCAAGGGCAAGAAGCGCCATATTCTCGTAGATACGCTGGGTTTGTTGCTCCACGCGATCGTTCATCCCGCCAATATCCAGGATCGCGACGGTGGCGTCCTGCTCCTTGCAACCCTTTTCGGGATGTATCCGTTCTTGAAAAAGTTGTTTGCCGACGGTGGCTATCAGGGGCCGGAATTCCAAAAGGCCTTGGCGAAAATTCTGCCTCACCTCGAAACTGAAATCGTCAAGCGCTCTGATCACGCCAAAGGTTTTGTCATTCTCCCACGCCGTTGGGTCGTCGAACGTACCATTGCGTGGCTCAACCGTTGCCGACGGCTCGCGAAGGACTGGGAGAACCTCAATCGCAAGGCGCTGTCGTTCTTGCGCCTCGCATCAATCCGCCTCATGCTGCGAAAACTTTGTAATCCGGCCTGATGTTCCCGGACAGACTCTTAGAGAATGTCAGCTTCATGAGCACTTCGGTGTCTCGTGGAAGCACTTCATCCAAGTAATAGGCCCAGCGATCGCGCGACAGAGCACGCAATACCTTCTTAGCGCTGTCCTGCGCCCCCCATGCATATCCGTACGAATTGCCAAGCCAAACGCAAAGTGTGGCCGTCATGCACATGGGAAAGGCTGGACTCGGTATTGTAGAACCGAGGGATGCAAGCGATTGCATAGGAGTTGCTTCATTGTAAAAATTGTTAAAGCCTTGATGCGCAGCGAGCACGTCATGAGCAGCTCGCGTGAACGTTGCTGATCGTAGATTTTCTGGCACATAATCAAATCCTGCTACCTCAGAAAGCGCGGCCTTTAGGCCGTTTACCGCGTCCTTCTTTCCTTCGGCGTAAATTTCCGCGTACGCTTGCCCCGCTTGCCACTTCTCTGGCTTTCGTAGTCTTTCCCAAATTTTAGGAAGGATCAGTCGGGTGTTTCTGACAGCGTGCTCAAGCTGAGCGCCGTTAGATGTGCGCAACAATGCGAGCAAGACGCTCAATGTGGTCTTCAGGAAGAAGTATGGTGACACCAATAAGCCAACAATTTCACTATCGTCCTTGGCAAAGGTCTTCTCTTCCAGCCTCTTGCGGAATCTTGCAAAATCATGAGCTACTTCAAGTTCTGGTTGACCCAGAATGCTATTCACGCAAGCCCGTAAGCAGATTAACGCCTCGTCTCGCGACATGCCTTCTTCATCGTCGGTATCTGCTTCCGAATTGTAGTCAGTGAAATGATTTATCGTTTCATGCGCATGCCGAAGCCGCATTGCGTTGGTAGATGAGATCATTCCCAAATCTTCGGCGAGGGAAATAGCCTCAGACGGCGTTACGGCGCTCACTACATCCGCTCCAGCCCCAATGTCAGGTCTCTGCAACATCTCGCCGATAAATTCACTCCCTAATGTTGCAAGCTGCTTCTTCAACGCGGTTATTGCACGAGACCAAATGTAGGTGCTCGCCATCTCGTAGTGTTCATTTGAGAACGCGCTTACGATTTGTGATCTGTCGCGTTGGCGAAGTTGCACAGCAAATTTTGTGATTTCGGCCGGCGCGCGGACGCTGGCCGGTACGATTTCTTTTGAAACGCTCTTCCAAGGGACGGGTAGCTGATTATTCATGATCTGTACCTGCGAATTCGGTTAGACCGTCCTGGGAGGCCATGAAGACAGCCTCAATATCTCCCCCAACATGATTCTTGAGTGCCTCGAAGGTGCGGCGTCGCGCTCCGCCTGCTACAGGCGAGGACAGAGTACTTGGTAACTTGAGAAATGTTCGGTACGCGATGATTGAGCCGTTGTCCTTAAACACAATCACTCCGTCACTGCCCAACATGCCTTGAATGAGCGATGTCGCGCTGGTGAGCTTGGCAAGAGCCTCATCATCCTTGTGTTGCCGATATTCTATAACACGCGCGGCAATTGAAAGAGGTGCAGGAAGGATTAGGCTGTCGCGCAAACGTGCAGGCGGCTTTCGTCGTGCTCGTAAGACTGCGAAAAGGGCGTCGTGCGCATGTACGAGTAACGTCGAAAGCGTGCGATACAGGTAACGTCGTACGTCATCGACGTCGTCGGCATGAACGCTTTTCGTGGCCGACTTACAAAATTTCTCTAGCGCCGTGCCAGAGGCGGGCGCATCGGCGCGCCGATCAGAAAAATAAAGGCACCGACGGCCGCCCTTAGCGCCGCGGAGTTCGACGCAGCTTTCCGCGATTCTACGCACGACAATGGATATAGAGTCAGCCACCGCATTTTCTACTAGCGCTTCATACGACGTGATTGCTAATGGCAAATTAGTCGGGGTCATGACGCCATAACTGAAATGGTCATCAGATCGTTCAACAAAAATGACCCAGCCCCCAGTCGCGAGTGGCGCACATTCTTTGATTGCCCGAACGATTGTGCTATCCTCAAGTGGGCCTTGCCCCAGTGAAATCAACTCGGAACCCTGAAGGACTGCGGTCAGCTTGTTTATATCAGTGCAGAAATAGACTTCCGGTGAAAGCGCTTGCCCTTCTTCATGAAGATTGACCAGCTTTGAGGCGGTCGCCACGATTGCGGATGAAGTGGCGGCGCACTGAATGCCTTCGTCCTTGACGAAATCACCGACCTCGCCAGTCATTAGCGAGCGAAAGGAGATGTTTTTGTCAACGGTATCGGGCATATTGACCGCGAACTGAGCCGAACTGGCTCCGCGTGGCAACGACTGCTTAAAAGCCTAGGCTGCGCACGGTCACTTAGACAAGTCTTGGATTGCCCATGAACGCCCCCCTCTCCACCCACCCGACGCCCCCGTACAAGCACACCCCGCTGTTTCCGCTCGGCAAGGATGCGACGCCGTATCGCAAGATCGCGGACGGCGTGAAGGTCGAGCGTGTGCTCGGGGAGGATGTGCTGGTGGTGCCGCGCGAGGCGCTCCGCGCGCTGGCCGAGGCGGCGTTCACCGATATCAATCACCTGCTGCGGCCGGCGCATCTCGCGTCACTCAAGCACATCGTCGAGGACCCGGAGGCATCGGATAACGACAAGTTCGTCGCCTATGATTTCTTGAAGAACGCCAATATCGCGGCCGGCGGCGTGCTGCCGATGTGCCAGGACACCGGCACCGCGATCATCATGGGCAAGAAGGGGCGCCTGGTCTGGACCGACGGCGCCGACGAGGCGGCGCTGGCCGAGGGCGCGCGCGACGCGTATCTGAAACGCAATCTGCGCTATTCGCAGCTCGCGCCGCTGTCGATGTTCGAGGAAAAGAACACCCGCTCGAACATGCCGGCGCAGGTCGAGATTTATGCCGAGGGTCATGATCCCGATCATGCCGATGCCGACGCGACCTACAAGTTTCTGTTCATCGCCAAGGGCGGCGGTTCGGCCAACAAATCGTTCTTGTTCCAGGCGACGCCGTCGATCCTCACGCGCGATCGCCTACTGGCGTTCCTCAAAGAGAAGGTGCTGACGCTCGGCACGGCGGCGTGCCCGCCCTATCATCTCGCCATCGTCATCGGCGGCACTTCGGCCGAGCTGACGATGAAGACCGTCAAGCTTGCCTCGACCAAGTATTACGACACGCTGCCCGACCACGGCTCCGAGGACGGCCACGCCTTCCGCGACAAGGAGATGGAGCAGGAAATTCTGAAGATGACGCAGTCGCTCGGCGTCGGCGCGCAATTCGGCGGCAAATATTTCTGCCACGACGTGCGCGTGATCCGGCTGCCGCGCCACGGCGCCTCGCTGCCGATCGGGCTCGGCGTGTCGTGCTCGGCCGACCGTCAGGCGCTCGGCAAGATCACGCGCGACGGCGTGTTCCTGGAGGAACTTGAGCACAATCCGGCCAAATATCTGCCGGAGGTCGATGCGGAAAAACTCGGCGGCGAGGTGGTGCAGATCGACCTCAACAGGCCGATGAAGGAGATTCTGGCGCAACTCGCCAAATATCCGATCAAGACGCGGCTGTCGCTTTCCGGCCCGATGATCGTGGCGCGCGATATGGCGCACGCCAAGCTGCGCGAGCGGCTCGAGCGCGGCGAAGGCCTGCCCGACTATTTCAAGAACCATCCGGTCTATTACGCCGGCCCGGCGAAGACGCCGGAAGGCTACGCCTCGGGCGCGTTCGGGCCGACCACGGCCGGCCGCATGGATTCGTTCGTCGCCGATTTCCAGGCCGCCGGCGGCTCCATGGTGATGCTGGCCAAGGGCAACCGCTCGCCGGCGGTGCGCGAGGCCTGCCAGAAGCACGGCGGCTTCTATCTCGCCTCGATCGGCGGCGCCGCCGCGAACCTCGCCGAGCATTGCATCAAGAAGGTCGAGACGGTGGAATACCCCGAGCTCGGCATGGAGGCGATCTGGCGCATCGAAGTGGTCGATTTCCCCGCCTTCATCGTCATCGACGACAAGGGCAACGACTTTTTCAAAGCGCTGAATTTGGGGTAAAGGACGGTTGCAGTCCGCTCGTCCCCGCGCAAGCGGGGACCCAGACTGGATTCCCGCTTGCGCGGGAATGAGCGGGATGAAGGATCAAGCCCAGGAATGAACGAACCGCCGGGTCCGTCGAAGCACATATCGCTGTTTCGCCATCGTCCGTTCCGGCTGTTGTTCACCACGCGCGTCGCCTCGAATACCGCCAACCAGATGCAGGCGGTCGCGGTCGGTTGGTATGTCTATGCGCTCACCGGCAGCGCGCTGGCGCTGGGTCTGATCGGGCTGGTGCAGTTTCTGCCGCCGCTTTGCCTTTCGCTTATCGCCGGTCAGATCGTCGATCATCACAGCCGGCGCCTGATTCTCATCACCTGCTACGCGATCGAACTCGCCGTTTCGTTGAGCCTCCTCGTGCTGGCATCATTTTTTGCCCATCCGGTCGGGCCCGTCTTCGGCCTGCTGCTCATCAACGCCGTGGCGCGCACCTTCGAGGGGCCGGCGTTGCAATCGCTGGTGCCATCGACGGTACCTCGTGAGATTTTGATGCGCGCCGTTTCCGTGCATGTCTCCGCCGGAAAGATGTCACAACTGCTCGGTCCGGCGCTCGGCGGCCTGCTTTACGCGCTCGGCGCCGCGGTCGATTTCGGCCTGTGCGCGCTGCTGATCGGCATCGCCGGCATCGCGTGCGCGCTCTTGCCTATACCGGCGGCGCCGGCGGAGCGGCCGAAAGTGACCTGGGCGACGATCCTCGCCGGCATCCGCTTCATCTGGAACGAGCCGGCGATGCTCGGCGCCATGTCGCTCGACATGGTGGCGACGCTGTTCGGCGGCGTGGTGGCGCTGCTCCCGATCTTCGCCCGCGATATCCTGCACATCAACGTCTGGGGCTTTGGCCTGCTGCGCGCCGCGCCGGCGATGGGCGCGCTGGTCGTCGCCACCTTGCTGACGCGGCTGCCGGTGACGCGCTCGGCCGGCCGCATCATGTTCGCCGCCGTCGCCGTGTACGGCGTCGCCACTATCGGCTTCGGGCTGTCGGACCGCACCGCGCTGTCGCTCGGCGTGCTGATGACGGTCGGCGCCGGCGACATGCTGTCCGTCGTGGTACGGCAATCGATCATGCAGTTTGCCACGCCCGACGAAATGCGGGGCCGCGTCTTCGCGGTGAATTCGCTGTTCACCAACTGCGCCGGGCAGATCGGCATGTTCGAGTCGGGCGTGACGGCCGACTGGTTCGGCGCGGTCGGCTCCGCGGTGCTCGGCGGGGTGGTGGTGCTCGTCGTGGTGCTGCTGTGGGCGTGGTATTTCCCGAAGCTGCGCAATGTCGAGCGGCCCGAGGAGCTTGCGCCAACGCTGCCGCTGCGGCTTGTGGCGGAGGGACCGTGAAGGACAGAGCCAAGGAATTCAAAGATGACGCAGACGATGTCCTCGTCCAAACCGGTGTGGCGCGACATGGATCAGAAGGCGCTCGACGACGCCTATGACCAGGACGTCTACGCGCCGAACCGGCCGCTGATCGTGACCCGCCGCATCGCCGCCAGCGAGCGCACGCGGGCCATCCTGGGGCCGCCGGAGCGCGTCGCCTATGGACCGAGCGAATATGAGCGGCTCGATATTTTCCGCGCCCCTGCGGCGAATGCGCCGATCAACCTTTTCATTCACGGCGGCGCCTGGCGGCGCAACAAGGGGCCGGATTACCACTTGCAGGCCGAGCCGCCCATTCGCGCCGGCGCGCATTGCCTGATCGCCGATTTCATCAACGTTGAACAGTCGGGCGGTGATCTATTTCCGATGTACGAGCAGGTGCGCCGCGCCATCGCCTGGGCGTGGCGCAATGCCGAGCAATACGGCGGCGACCGCGAGCGGTTCCATATCTCGGCGCACTCCTCGGGCTCGCATCTGTCGGCCTGCGTGTTGACGCGCGGTTGGCGCGAGGAAGGGCTGCCGCAGAATTTCTGCAAGGGCGCGCTGCTGCTCTCGGGCATGTACGACCTCGAAGCGGTGCGGCTGTCGAAGCGCTCGTCTTATGTCAAATTCACCGATGCGATGGTCGAGCAGTTGAGTTCGCAGCGCCATCTCGACGGCCTGCATACGCCGCTCGTGCTCGCCTACGGCACGCAGGAGACGCCGGAATTCCAGCGCCAGACGCGCGAGTTCTTCGACGCCGTGCTGGCGACCGGCAAACCCGCCGAGCTGATTGTCGGCGAGGCCTACAATCATTTCGAGCTTTTGGAAACGCTGGCGAATCCCTACGGGCTGATGGGCCGCGCGTTGCTGCAACAGATGCAGCTTGCCTAGGCGCTCCATCCCTGCACAATGCGGCAATAACATTTTTTGGGGGTGACGCCGTGTCCTGGAAACGATCTGCCATCCTGTCAATCGCAGCCGGTCTTGCGCTTGCAGTCGGCGCTTGGACTGCCGCCGCTCAAGCGGAGACAACCCTGATTACGCTCGGCACGCGCGGCGGACCGTTGCCGAGCAAGGATCGGGCGCAATCGTCCAATCTGCTGGTGGTCAACGGCACGCTCTACCTGATCGACGCCGGTGACGGCTTAACGCGCCGTATCGTGCAGGCCGGCTACGATTTCCGCAAGGTAGGCAAGATTTTCATCACGCACGCGCATAGCGACCACGACAATGGGCTCGCCACGCTGCTCAATTCGGAATGGGAATATCAGCGTGCTGAACCGATCGACATCTACGGCGGCGGAGTCGAAACGCTGGTCAAAGGCGCCATCGCTTATCTGACGCCGAACGCGGACATCCGCTGGAGCGAAGGCAAGAGGCGATCGATGTCCGACACGTTCCACGCGCACGACGTGGCGCCCGGCGTGATTTATCAGGACGGGAATGTGAAGGTGACAGCGGTCGAGAACACGCACTTCCATTTTCATCCCGGCGATCCGGGCTACAGCAAATACAGGTCCTACTCTTATCGCTTCGAGACGCCGGGCCGAGTCGTGTTTTTCACCGGCGACACCGGCCCGAGCGACGCAGTGGTCGAGCTTGCGCGAGGCGCCGATCTCTACGTCACCGAAACGACTTCGCCGGACGACGTGGTCGAGCTCTACAAACGCAGCGGCGCCTGGCAGGCCAAGACGAAGGCGGAGCAGGACGCATTTTTGTTCCACATGCACCAGGAGCACGTGACGCCGGAGGACATCGGCAAGATGGCCGCCAAGGCCGGCGTCAAGGCTGTGGTCATGAGCCATCTCGGTCCATCGACCAATCCCGGTGACGACTACCAGCGCTTCGTGACGCAGGCGAAGAAATACTATTCGGGCCCCATCACGATTGCCAAAGACCTGATGAAATTCTGACGTCGCGCTCCGTCGGCCGCGCACGGTGCCCGCGGCCGGAGGCACTGGCGCAAGGGTGCGCAATGTGCGTAACGTCGCCGCCCCTGCAACGGAGATTTTGCGTGTCGGAATTGCCTTTGACGCTCGCCTGCGGCGACTACGAAATCGTCAGCGGACTCATCGATCGAAAGGTCAAGCCGGACGGCATCGACCTGAACGTACTGACAGAGATGGATTCGACGACGCGCCATTGGCGTTTCCTGCGCAACCAGGAATTCGACATGGCGGAAGTGTCGTGCTCGTCGTATCTGATCGCACGCGATCAAGGCCTGCCATTTGACGCGCTTCCGGTTTTCCTGCACCGCCGCTTTCGCCACGGCTTCATCTTCATCAATACGCAGAAGGGCATCCGCGGTCCGGCCGATCTCGCCGGCAAAAGGATCGGGCTCAAGCAATTCCAGTCGACCGCAATCGTGTGGATGCGCGGCATCCTGCAGCATGAATACGGCGTTCCGCTCGAATCAATCGAATGGGTCTGCGAACTTGACGAAACCATCGAGCTTGCCGGACCGTCGCGCCTGAAAGTCACGCGTCTGCCCAACGACAGCTCGGTCGAGCGCATGCTGGCCGAGGGCGAGATCGATGCGCTGCTGCATCCCGATCTCATTCACCCGCTGGTCGAAAAGGATCCACGTGTGGCGCGGCTGTTCCCCGATTTCCGCCAGCAGGAAATCGCGTTTTATCGCAAGACGCAGATTTTTCCGATCATGCACGTCATGGGCGTCAAGCGCAGCGTGCTCGAGCGGCATCCGTGGATCGCCATCAATATGTTCCACGCCTTCGACGACGCCAAGAACGCCGCCATGAAGCGGCTTGCCAATCCGCGTGTCGTGCCGCTGGCGTGGTACCGCGAAGCCTGGGAGGAGCAGGAGGACCTGCTCGGCCGCGATCCCTGGCAATACGGCCTGGGACGGCAGAACGCGAATAATCTCGAAACTCTGATCGAGTACGCGCACGAGCAGGGGCTGATTCGCCACAAGCCGACGCTCGACGAGATTTTCCTCGACGTGTTTCAGGGCCGCAAACGCGGCGACGAATTCCGCATTTGAACGCCGGCGCGCTCAGCCGGCCTTGTGCTGCTTGTGACTGTGACTGTGGCCGTGCGCATGGCTGTGCGATCCGCCATGGCGATGGGTGTGGGCGCCGTCTGCCGGCAGATAGACCACATGGCCGTGGCGCACGCCGCGCTCGGCGATGATGTGATCGGCGAATTTCTGCACCTCGGCGCCGCGGCCCTTGAGCACCGTGACTTCCATGCAGCTCTCATGGTCGAGATGCATGTGCAGTGTCGTGAGCGCCAGATCGTGGCGGTCGTGGAAGTCGCGGGTAAGGCGCTTCGGCAATTCGCGGGCTTCGTGGTCATAGAGGTAGACCAAGGCAGCGACGCACTGCCGCGAGCCCGCGACTTCGGTCGCCGCCTGTTGCAGGCCGGAGCGGGCCAGGTCGCGGATCGCCTCGGAGCGATTGGCATAACCGCGGCCCTCCATGAAGCGGTCAAGCTCGGCGGCAAGCTCGTCGTCGATGGTGATGGTTACGCGCTGCATGGCTGGCTTCTCTCCGGTGGCAAGGCGAGCATATCACACCGCGATGTCAACATGGACAACATCGATAGCGGCCGATAACTTCGATGCTCAATCAAAATACCGAGATGGAAATGCCCGAAACAGAAGAGTTCCGCGCCGACATCTACGGCAGCCGCGCCCGCATCGGCTACACCTCGCCGCCACTGACAACCGAAATCTTCCCGTATGAGTTCTACAAGATCGTGCCGGCCGGCGTGACGCTCGTTGTGACTTCGCTCGCCATCGTGGTGCGGTCGAAGGACGAGGTCGACCAGTCCTACGACATCAGCATGCGTGCCGCGCGCGAGATGGCGGCTGCGGGCTGTGACATCGTCGTGCTCGGCGGCGTGCCGATCAATCTGTCGCGCGGCGCCGCCAATGCCGACCAGATCATCCGCGATCTCGAAGCCGAGCTGAAAGTGAAGGTCGCCACCAGCGCCTCGGCGCAGGCCGCTGCCGCCAAGGCGCTGGGCTGCCGGAAAGTCGTAGTGGCGCAGCCCTACGAGGCCAAGGATACCGACCGCATCGCCGGCTATGCCAAGCATTTCGGCTGCGAGGTCTTGGGCGCGACCGGCTGGGGCTCGCCTTTCAATCAGATCGGCCGCATCCCGCGTCATGCCGCGATCGACATGGGCCGGGCGCTGATGAAACAGCATCCGGACGCCGACACGATCATGTTTCCGTCGCCGCACTGGCCGACCGCGGGCGCCCTCGACGTGCTGGAGCGCGAGTTCGGCGTCAACTGTATGTCGGCCCACCAGGCCATCGTCTGGGACGCGCTGCGGCGCTGCGGCGTCAACGACCGGATCGAAGGCTTCGGCCGCCTGTTCCGGCAGTTCTGATGCGGCGCCGATCGCTGTGGACAATGCCGCGGTTCGCACCTAGTGGATGATGACCCGCGGCTGACGTCGGCCGGCACTGGCCGTCGCCGTTGGACGCTTAACAGGCCAAATAACAGGCCAAGGAGGAACGCCACGATGCCGAGCAAGCGCTCCTTTCTTGGGCTGTCTATCGCCGCTGTCTTAGCCAACCCCGGAAAGCCGATGGCCCAACAACCCTCCGCACCGCTCCTTATCAAGGCCGGCATTTCCGATCCGGTGAATACCGTGCTTGCCTGGTACATGGCGCGCGACGCCGGGCTTTATGCCGCGCAAGGACTGAACGTCGACATCGTCAACATGAACGGCGGCAGCCGCGGCGCCGAAGAGCTGCAGGCCGGCCGCATCGACATCATGCATGTCGGCCTGTCGTCGGTCATTCGCGTCAATCATGCGGGCGGCGACCTGCGGGTGATCGGGTCGCTGTCGAACGTCATCCGTTTCACGCTGTTCTCGGCGCCGGACGTCACCAGCCCGGCCGCGCTCAAGGGCGGCATCGTCGGCGTCAGCACGTTCGGCTCGGAAAGCGATTCGACGGTCACGCTGGCGCTGCAAAAAATCGGCCTCAAGCGCGACGATGTCACAGTCAAGGAATTTGGCGGCGGCGCACGGCGGCTTCAGGCCGTGAAGTCGGGGCAAATCAAAGCGACGGCGCTCAACGAACCGACGGCGTCACTGGCGCGCGCCGAGCACGTCAACGTGCTGGTCGATCTCGTTCCCGACCAGATCCCGTGGCTGTTTTCCGGCATGGTGGTGCGCCGCGCCGACATCGCGGCGCGCCGCGACGTGCTGCTGCGCTATCTCAGGGCCAGCATCGAAGGCAACTATCTGGCGCTGACGGACGAGAAGCGCGCCAAAGAGGTGCTGGCCAAGGAACTGAAAATCAGCGATCCCAAGATCCTCGACATCACCTACGAGGACTTCAAGGAGCAGTCGCCGCCGAACCTCGTGCCTTCGCTCGAAGGCGCGCGGAATATTCTCAAGCAGTTTCCGAACCTCAGCCAGAATGTCGGCGACTTCGTCGATACCAGCCTGCTCGATGCGCTCAAAAACGAAGGCGCCTTCGCGGCGCTGGAACAGAAGTATGGAGCAAGCAAAACCCCCTGAGCTGTCATGCTTTACCCCAGGAAGCGCCCGTTGTTGCGGGTGATGACAATAACGTGTTGCGCCGCGCTTCTCGTGCTGACGGCCAGGCCCGGCTGCGCCCAATCAGTCGAGGAATTCTACAAATCGCACCCGATCACCATGCTGGTCGGCAGCGGCGCCGGCGGCGGCTATGACGTCTACGCGCGCACCTTTGCGCGCTTCTGGAGCAATCATATTCCGGGCCATCCCGATATTATCGCCAAGGACATGCCCGCGGCGGCCGGATTGGCGGCGGCCTCGACGCTCTACAGCAGCGCGGCGCGCGACGGTACGGTGATCGGTGCCTTTACCAACGGCGCGGCGATGGATCCGCTGTTCGGTAATCCGGGCGCGCATTTCGATGCGCTGAAATATAACTGGCTCGGCAGCATCGGGAAATTGGAGAATGTCTGCGCCACCTGGCACACGAGCCCGGTGAAGACCATCGCGCAGGCGCGCGAGCGGCAGGTGATCGTCGCCGCGGCCGGCGCGACCTCCAACACCGCGATCGTGCCGAACATGCTCAACACGCTGATCGGCACGAAATTCAAGGTGATCTCCGGTTACGATCCGGGTTCGGGTTTGACGCTCGCGGTCGAGAGCGGCGAGGCCGAAGGCATCTGTGGTTTGTCGTGGTCGACCATGAAGGCGTCGCGGCCGCGCTGGATCAGCGAGCATCTACTTAACGTCATCGTCCAGATGGGGCTGACGAAGCTCGCGGAACTGCCCAATGTGCCGAGCGCGCTCGATCTGGTGAGCGATCCGCAGAGCAAGCAGGTCATGGAACTGATCCTGATGCGCCAGGAGGCCGGCCGGCCATTTGCCGCGCCCCCGGATACGCCGGCCGACCGCGTCGTCGCGTTGCGCCAGGCGTTCGATGCAACCTTGAAAGATCCGGCCTTCATCGCCGAGGCTCAGAAGACCCGGCTTGAGATCGATCCGTTGACGGGGCAACAAATTGCCAAGATGCTGGCAAAAGCCTATGCGGCACCGAAGCCGATCGTCGCGCGTGCCGCCGCGTTGGTCGAGCCGGCGTCAACGAGAATGAAATAAGGATCAACAATGGACACCATGACTGCGACTGCCGCCCGCGTGAAAGGGCCGATCGTCTGGCTCAATATGGATCAGCAGGAGCTTGACGACGCCTACGACCAGGCCGTTTACGCGCCGAACCGCGATCAGCTCGGCAAGCGGCGGCTGGCGGCGAGCGCGGCGGCGCTGACCCGCATCGGCAAGCCGGAACGTTTCGCCTACGGGCCGACGCCGATCGAGGGCCTCGACGTCTATCGCACCAGCAAGGCGAATGCCCCGGTTGCGATCTTTGTCCATGGCGGCGCCTGGCGTAACGGCGCGGCGCCCGAATTCACCTATCTGGCCGAGCCGTTCGTGCATCTCGGCGCGCATTTCGTGGTGCTTGATTTCACCAACGTCGACCAGGCTGGAGGCAGCCTGTTTCCCATGGTCGAGCAGGTGCGGCGCGCGGTCGGCTGGGTCTATCGCAACGCCGAGAAATTCGGCGGCGATCGCAACCGGCTGCATCTGGTGTCGCATTCTTCGGGCTCGCATCTCGCGGGCTGCACGGTCACGCACGATTGGGCGAAGGACGGGCTGCCGCTCGATATTCTCAAGGGCGCGACGCTCTCCAGCGGCATGTACGATCTCAAGCCGGTGCGGCTGTCGAAGCGCTCCAAATACGTCAAGTTCACCGATGAGATGGAGCAGGAGCTGTCCGCGATGCGCCATCTCGATCGGCTGCACACGTCGCTCGTGCTCAGCTACGGCACCTACGAGACCCCGGAATTCCAGCGCCAGACCCGCGATTTCGCCGCCGCGGTGAAAGCCGCCGGCAAGCCGGTCGAGCTACTGGTCGGCGAGGGCTTCAACCATTTCGAAATGCTGGAAACGCTTGCCAATCCGTTCGGCCTGCTGGGCCGCGCGGTGCTCGGACAGATGGGATTGCCGCTCGTCTAGGCCGCTTTCGCCGCGTCAGGCTTATTGGCGTCGTTCGGTTGGCGCATCGCGGTGCGGATCAGTTCCGTGCCGCAACGCCTGCACGCATAGATAGTGTCTTCGACATCGGGCGCGACCGCGCGAGACCCGTGATATGTCATTCGCCCGGCACAAACGGGGCAGGGCATCATGATCGACGGCAGTCTCGACGTGGGCGCAGCCGCAGGATGACGCATGGGATTACCAGGTTGACGCTTTTGTGACTTTCTCTCCTGTGACGAGGCTGAGTCAAGAAAATTTGTGCATTGCACACAGTTCGTGCTGCAGCGCCGCATTGTTTCTGGCGGGGGCCGGTTGCGGTAAGTGCTTGGAATCCTAAGAGAATTCGTGCGCGTTAATACAAGGCACACCGAGCACCGCGAGGCTTGTGTGCGTTGCCGCTATTGAGCCGTCGAGATCAATGCCGCGGCAGGCATCCTCGACGACGAATGCATCGAAGCCCTGGCGGCGGGCGTCTTCGGCCGAATAGCGAACGCAAAAATCGAACGCCAGTCCGGCGAGAAACAGCCGCGTCAGGCCGCGTTCGCGCAGGTAGCCGGTGAGCCCGGTCGGCGTCTTGCGGTCGTTCTCGTAAAAGGTTGAATAGGAATCGATAGCGCCATGCATGCCCTTGCGCACGATCAGCGCGGCGTGCGGGATGTCGAGGGCCTTGTGAAAGGCCGCACCAAAGCTGTTCTGCACGCAATGATCCGGCCACAGCACCTGCGGGCCGTAGAATGCAGTGATGGTCTCGAAAGGCTTCTTGCCCGGATGCGAGGACGCGAACGACGAATGCCCGCGCGGATGCCAATCCTGCGTCAGCACCACGTTGCGAAACCGCGCCGCGAGATTGTTGACGATCGGAATGATCTCGTCGCCGCGCGGCACGGCCAGCGCCCCGCCGGGGCAGAAATCGTTCTGCACGTCGACCACAATGAGGACGCTGTCCTCGGCGAATGTTGCGCGTGCGTTCGTGCCCGCCATTACGGCCGCGATCCTTCCGTATGCAGACGGCGGTCGACCTCCGCGGCGAGGTCTCGCAGTTCCGGGGCGACCTCGACCGGGTATGTCGCGTCCGGATCGAGCCGCTGCAAGGGCTCGGGTAGCCGTTCGAGCTCACGCTTGGCGCGCAACTTGATCTCGGCGAGCGATTCCGGCGGGCGCGGCCGCTTGCCGTTCTGCATCACCGGCGCAAGCAGCTCTTCGCCACTCTTGGCGTGGCCTTCGACAGCGAGAATATCTCCGGCCATGCGGCCGTCGGCGCCGTAGCGGCGCCACACCTGCTTGCGCCCCGGCCAGGTGGCTTTGTGCTCCGACTTCTTACGCCGCGGCAGGCCGGCATATTCCTGCAATTTGTAAACGCAATCGACGTTGGGCACGTCGGCCGAGGTGGTCAGGCTGGTGCCGACACCGAAGCCGTTGATCGGCGCCGCCTCGCGCACCAGGGTGGCAAGTGAATCCTCGTCGAGCCCGCCGCTGGCAAAGATCGCCACCTCGGCCAAACCGCCTTGATCGAGAATTCGGCGCACACTCTTTGCCAGCGCGGCCAGATCGCCGCTGTCGAGCCGCACGCTGCGGATCGTGATGCCGGCCGCTTTCAGCCGCGGCGCCAGCGCAACGACCTTCCGTGCCGCGGCCTCGGTGTCATAAGTATCGAGCAGCAGCGTGAGATTGTCAGGCCGCGCCCGCGCGAATGCTTCGAACGCCGCCGCCTCGTCGTCGAAGGCCTCGATGAACGAATGCGCCATGGTGCCGTAAAGCGGAATGCCGAAGCGCTCGCCAGCCTCGACCGTGGCGGTGCCGGCGAAGCCCGCGAGAAAACTGGCGCGCGCCGCCATCAATCCGGCCTCGGCGCCATGCGCGCGGCGCAAACCGAAATCGACCAGGAGCTTTCCCGGCGCCGCCAGCACGCAGCGCGCCGCTTTCGCCGCGACCAGCGTCTGAAAATGCAGAATGTTGATCAATCGGGTCTCGACGAATTGCGCTTCCGGCAGCGGCGCGGTGACGCGCAGGATCGGCTCGTTGGCAAAGAATGCGGTGCCTTCCGGCATGGCGTGCACGTCACCGGAGAAGCGGAACGTTGCCAGATAATCGAGCATGTTCGGCTTGAAGCGGCCGGTGCTCTTGAGCCAGGCGATGTCTTCCGCCGAGAAGCGCAGGTTTTCCAGATAATCCAGCGCCTGTTCGAGGCCGGCCGCGAGCAGAAAGCCGCGCCGCCGCGGCAGCGTGCGCACGAAGAACTCGAACACCGCGGTCTGCGTGACGCCGTCATCCAGATAGGCCTGGATCATGTTGAGCTGGTAGAGGTCGGTGAGCAGCGGACTTTGTGAGATCATCGGAATTATGCGTGCAATGTTTTTCGCGAGGCGGTGCGCACTCTATCCTCCCCTACGCGAATGGGGGAGGGGCGGAAGCAATAGATTCTCGTTCTCGCGATGCATTTCTTGTTCGCACCCGAGCTATGAACACGCCAAGCCAACAAACTTCGCCGCAGTCCGATCTACGTTAGATCAATCCGGCGGTGGAGTGCCGGGCTCATCACGATCAGGCGCGTCGCAAGAACGAACGGAAATAAGAAAGGAGGCGGAGCGCCGCCAGACGCGTAGTCAACGACCGCACCACCGGGTGCGGCGCGCGCTGAAAGCGCAGCGCGCTCGCCTTCCGGCGTTCCACTGCGGCACTTGCGGCAGCGAACCAACGCCGCCGCTCAGCTTCAGACGCGCTTCCTGGGACGCGGCTGAGAGACGGGCGTTACCCGCCTCCGCCTGTCCCAGTCCAACGACAGTGTCGCAGACCGGTCATGATGCCGGCCGGGCCTAATCCCGAAGCCGCCCGGGAGCAAAGGTGACTAAGCCCTCGCTGCCTAGGGTGCGGTGATGGTGCAACGAGCAGGACACGATATTGAGCTGGTTGGTTACCCCAGCCGTGGGGTAGGTCGGGGGAAGGGCGGCCGGGGCTTCCATCTCGGGACGGCTACGCGACTGTACTCACGTTACGCACCATCCCGGCTGATCTGTTTCAGATACGAGCTACGCCGCAACGGCGAATCGGATGCCAGGCGAGCCAACAACGCCGCTCTTCTCCAGCGCCGTCTTCATTTCAGGTCAGCCCAACCAGGCGCCAGCGGCAATGCCGGGGAGCGCTCCGACGCTCCTCCGGACAAATCAATAACAGGGCGGGTAGGGATAATACCCGCATGCGGCCCTGTTGTATAAGTACGGGGCTGCAACGCCCACGCCCACGCCACGGCGCACATACGCTCCGCGATACGCGCCTCCGCGATAAACGCCTCCAACGTGAACACCGCCCCCGCGGTGGACGGCTCGATACGCCAACGCATCGGTCGAAACGCAGGCGATACCGAGGATGGCGGCTGCAGCAATTGACAAGACAGTTCGATATGACATGACGGATTCCGTTCTTTGATAGACCGTTTAGTAAAGTGCCTCTCCCGTCTCGCTCGGGGAGAGGCCTATTGAGCTGCCTCAGGCCGCTAGTTTGAGGGCATGCTTGCTCTCGATGGTGTGCCGGATCAGGCGACGAGTGCGTTCAACGAAAGCGGCCTTGTCCGCAAGGCAGCTTTCCAACAGGACACCGACGCCAAAGTGTCCGGTCACGTCGGCCATTGCGATCAGCGCCACGTATTCGGCGATGCGCAAGTGCACCAGCTGGTTAGCTTTGACCAGGACGAAGAGGGCCTTGGCCGCTGGAGCCTGGATCTCGGAGAGCTCGCGCTTAAAGTCCTCCACGAAAACTTCGTGCAGACGACCGCTAACTGCGACCGGCTTGTCGCCGATGAGCTTGAAGCATCGGTCCAGCGAACCGAGGATCTTGTCCTGCAGGAAGACGCGCGATTCCAAAGCCTCCTTGATGTTTGGATCCTGCGTAATTCCGCTCAGCTCCTGATAGATCTTCGTCATGTGTTCGGTCCGCTGTCGGACGTCGCTGAGCATTCTGACGAACAGTTCTTTCGAATTGTTGATAGGCATGAGATATTCCTTTATGTGCCACCCATCGGGCCACGCAGCGCAATGTGTGACAGCCTGTTAATTGGCCAAGCGCGCGGAAAGGGTGCGCCCATTGGCCGAGCGCAATCTGTACAAAAGTGCTCACCAAGAGCGGTCGATCAGAGAATTATTTTTGGAACCAAATGCAAACTGAAGCGTTGCGCCAGCTTTCCTCAAACGCTTCGCGGCCGGACGGTTTCCGACGATAAAGCGTTGACCAAGCCGTTCCGCCAACCATTGTGCCAGCCGCGCCGAACGGCTACACGCTCCTCTACGTGACCCTGCCAACGTGGCCGATCCGCTGATCCATGGCGAACAGAATTCCAATCTCATTCGTTTGATATGCCGACTACGATGCGCGCTGGCCGCGCTGGATAGGCTTGCGCCCATGCAATCCGCGACACTGAAGGAAGTGCAGCAGCACCCCCCTGCAAGATGCAAAACTTTTTCTACGGGGAAGTTTCAGCGTGACACATCCTGCCAGCGTCGGCACGCCGTGCGCGCCTGAACGTTCTTAAATTTGGATGATGAACTGGGACGCCAGCCGACGGCACCCATGCTGCCCATTTGCAATAATCGGGATTTCGGCACCTCCCGCTGGCAGGTCGGATAAAATCCTACGCAGCTTCGCGAGCAGACGGAAGGGAACGCGACGATAATTGTTGCAGTTGCTCACGGCAAACTCTGGCCCACCGCGTCAGATATTGCAGCGCAAGCGAATGTCGGCTGTCAGGGGTACTGCGGAAGTAGCTGGCGCCCGCTCGATATACGTTCGTGATGCTGTGGACGGCGCCCACTCTGCGGCATCGAAGTGCCATAGGGTGGTTGCGTTAAAGCGAACCACTAACGAGGGGAGCTGTCCATGGGCGAGGTTAGCACGATTGGTCTCGATATTGCGAAGTCGGTATTCCAGATTCACGGCAAGGACGTTGCGGGCACGGTGGTGACCCCGCAAGCGTAAGCCGCGCGAAGGTGTTGGAGTTCTTTGGGGCAGTGCCACCATGCCTCGTGGGCATCGAGGCGTGTCCGACGGCACATCATTGGAGCCACGGGCTGCAAGCGCTTGGCCATAAAGCAAGGCTAATGCCGCCGAGCTATGTGAAAGCCTGTCTCAAGCGCAGCAAGAATGACGCGAGCGATGCCGCCGCGATCTGTGAGGCGGCAATACGAGCGTCGATGTGATTCGTGGCGACGAAATCTGAACAGCAGCAATCAATCTTGATGTTGCATGGCAGCCGACAGCTTCTTGTTCGATCCGAGCAATTGCGAAGCCAGTTTTGGCATGGTGAGCCCCTTTATTGTCACTGCCACTAGCTTGTCACGGCGCATCGCCATCGCCGCGTTCGAGCGCCGCCGTCAACAGGTTTTTTTTTGGCTTGCTATCTGATCCACAATACACATGCGGCTATTCCATGCCGCTACCGCCCTTATTGGCTAGTCCCAGCAGACCAGCACCCTGACGCGCTGACGAAGAAGCTGGAATTGAGCGGACCGCCGGTTACCCTCCCGAACAACTTGAGCGTCGACGCATCATATCGAATTAGCCGGGTCACAGCGCCTTCCATGCTTGGCAATGCATGCACGCACTCCGCTTCATTCTTCCATGGTTGTGGGTGACTGAAAAATATCGCCTGCGAGGCAGTGAGCGACGATAATGTCAATACCATGTAAAATGTTTCCATTGGTCGTCCCTATGTGTGCCGAAGGGTCGGCAATGCTCGGCGCGGAACATGTCGTGGCTCCATGAGCAGGACAACATCCGGCGCTGCTAGCGGCGGCCGGAGAATGACCCGCACCGGAAATGACGCATGGCATCATTGCCACGCCTGGCCCAAGTCGGCTGCAAGTCCCCAATGCTCGGTCGTGCAGGAGATCTCCAACTTATGGCCGAGGCTCCGCAGACCAGCACTCTGCAGTGCTGACAAAGAACCCGGAATTTAGAGGACCGCCGGTCGTCGTCCCAAACAATTCTAGCGCCGAGGCATCATAGCGGATCAACCGGGTCACAGCGCCTTCCATCCTCGGCAACGCATGCTCGCACGCCAATACATTATTACATGGCTTCGGGTGACTTAAGAATGTCACCTGTGGGGCGGTGAGCGAGGACAGTGTCAAGACCATGTAGAATGTTTCCATCGCACCCCTCAGACAGCGGCAACCGCCCGTCTTTCGCTCTCTCGTGAGAGCATTGGATCGATGCCCAGACCGTGCGTTCTCATGAGTTCATTGGCTTGCTCGATCATCGAACGTATAATCTCCACTGCGGCGGGCACATCGTGAATCAAGCCGGCGCATTCACCAGCAATGACGGCCGCGATATTGAAGTCTCCTCGAGTTTTGGCGGCCAGATACCGTTGGCTCTCGCCGCCGATTTGATTGATCAGTTCATTCTCCCGGCCCACCCAGTTGCGCGTATGTTCATTTGCGAGGCATCGGCCTGTGTAAGGCGCGGGCCAGGCCTTCATTCTCAAGATATCGAAGACAGTGCTCCGCACTGTGTCATCGCCGGACGCCGCGACGATGCGCGCCTTGGCATTCTGGTGTCCGGCAGCCTCTTCGCAGGCATAGAAGCGTGTGCCTAGCGTCACTCCGTGCGCACCAAGCATAAGGGCGGCGGCTAGGCCGCGTCCGTCCGCCACGCCGCCCGCCAGTACGACTGGCGCCTTGTGCCCCACCGCGTCGACCACGGCGGGGACAAGAGTGAATGCACCTCGCGACATGCCATGGCCGCCTGCTTCCGTTCCTTGAGCGATGATAATGTCGGCGCCCTTTGAAACCGCATCTCGCGCCATCGCCTCCGTCTGCACTTGGCAAATGAGAGAAGCGCCAGCCGCCTTGATCTTGTCGACGAAAGGCGCCGGATCGCCGAAAGACAGCCATATGGCGTCGGGCTTGGCTGCGAGCGCCTGATCGAGAAGCGCAGGCTGATCGCTAATGCTCCAGGTGATGAAGCCGACACCGAAGGGTATTTTCCGAGTACCTCGCGCATTCGCGAGCAGCGTTAGCTCCCTTTCAAGCCAATCCGCATCACCGTAACCGGCGCCCAAGTATGCCGAAGCCCCCCGCTTCAGAAACGGCAACAGTAAGCCTCGCGTCGGCGACAAGATCCATCGCGGCGAGCAGGATCGGATAGCGCATACCCAGAAGTCCAGTCAGCCGAGTATCGATAGCCATGGCAGGAACGCCGTTGTTGATCTGGACAATCAAGATATGGCGAGTTACCGTTTTTGAGAATTAGTTTGTTGTGAACGCTACCATCGTTTTTTCAGAACGGGGCGCAACGATGGAATTCTCCGATCTCATAACCTTCTCGGCTGTCGTCCGCTGCGGCGGGATCACGCGCGCGGCGAGCGAACTAGGAACAGTACAATCGAACGTGACGAATCGCATCAAAGCCCTCGAAGAAGAAATTGGCGTTCCGTTATTTGAGCGCCATAGCCGAGGAATGACTCTCACTGGCGCTGGGCGACGGCTGCTACCTTATGTCGAGCGCCTAACAGCCTTGACGCGAGAGGCCATCGTTGCAACGCGCGATGATGGGGTCCCCAAAGGGCCACTGGCGATCGGTTCGATGGAAACGACTGCTGCCGTTCGCCTCCCACCATTGCTCAGTCAGTTTCATCGGACGTATCCGGCGGTAGACTTGACGCTGCGCACCGGTCCGACCGCGGCGCTTGTTGATGGCGTGCTGGATGGCACGTTCGACGGGGCTTTTGTTTGCGGCCCCATTGACCATCCCGATCTCGCTGCCATTTCTGCATTCGAGGAAGAGCTTGTCCTCGTGACGGCCGCGCAATGGCGGAGCTTGGTGGCCCTGCGTAAAGCAACCTCCGCGCCAGGTCCCACGGCTCTCGTCTTTCGTACCGGTTGTTCCTACAGGCAGCGCCTCGAACAGGTATTGGCGGAGTTCGGCTGGCCTTCAGCGGCACGGTTGGAATTCGGCACGCTCGACGGAATTATTGGATGTGTGGCGGCGAATATGGGGGTAACGCTCTTGCCGCGTGCGGTTGTGGAACGCGCAGGATTAAACGGAAGCATCCGAGCCCATTCCCTAGGTGATCCACCGCGATTGGCAGAGACGCTCTTTATCTGCCGCCGCTCCGCTCACCAAGACAGCGCGCTCAAGAGCTTCGTCGCTTGCTTGAATTCGGATGCGATAGAGCCGCACTGGGCAAAGATATCGCCCTCCGCAAAGCAAGCAGTGTAGCGAGGCCATGCCGGCAATTGGCCCATCGCGCCGGTTCGCGATGTCCCCTTTCACGGCAGCTTCTCTAATCGGCCAGTCGGGGTCAAGCGCTTTCAGACTATCCACCTCGACAGTGTTCGACGTCCTCGCGAGCAACATGCTTCTCTTCGGAATCGGCACGCAGGCCGTTCCATAATGGGATTCGAGAATGAGATGGAACAATCTTTAGCGCGGCCTCGCCGATAGTCGGCAGGTCCAAGCTGCCATGCGAACTCACCTCATCCATCGTCTCGCGAGGGACATCATTCCACCGTTGGGTGGAGCTCGAGTTTTCTCCTATGGTGTTTGATCCGGCACCACCGTCAGGCTGCTGTAGCTTGCTCCCAAGTCCAGCGGAACTCAGTGCCATCAACCCAGATGCGGTGCATGATCACGGCCAGTCGACGCGCTAGAGCCACGATCGCCTTTTTCATCCCGCGGCGCCTGGCGATCTGCATCGCCCAAGCCTTGAGCCAGGACCACTTCGCCGAACGAAACAACATGCTCTGGGCCGCTTCGTAGAGCATTGATCGCATCATCTCATCTCCGCAGCGGGATATTCTGCCGCTCCAATCGCTCTCGCCGGATTGATACTTGGCGCACGTCAGCCCAAATACGGCCCCGACTGACTTGGATTTTCGGAAGCGAGCAGGCACATCGACAGTGGCTCGATAGGTCAACGCCACCACGGGGCCCACGCCGGGAGTCGTCATCAAGCGCCGGCACACCTCATCATCGCGGACGATGGCCAGCAGGCGGCGATGCAGGATAACAATCTGTTCGCGCAGCACTCGCCGGACGATCAGCATCGGTTCGACCAGGACCGCCAAGTCGGGCTGGTTTTCCACAAGCTCCATGATGCGCGCCTCGAACTTCACTTTCCCGACCATACCGACCTTGAGACCGAAGTTGCGTAACGTGCCGCGTAAGTCATTCTCGATGGCGATCGCCTTCGATTGCAGAAGCTGACGATGCGTCAACAGCATGCGCAGTTTCTGGCTGCGTAACGTCTTCACATGCACCGGGCGGTAAAGCCCCGCCCGCATCATCTGGGCGATGCCACGGGCATCATTGCGGTCCGTCTTGTTAATCTGCGCCTTCAGCACGGCTTTCATATGCCGCGTCTCGACACAGATCACTGGCAAGCTCGCTTCCGCGAGAGCGCTGAACAACCATTGCGACAACGGTCCAGCTTCCAGTCCAATTCGCTTGAAGCGGTAGGTGGGGTTCTTCAGCACCGCCAGCAACGCCGCAGGTTCGCTTGCCACCTTCACTTCCCGAACGATCTTGCCTGTGTCATCAACAATGCAGACGCTCGTCTCCTTGACCGAAATGTCCAGTCCCGCAAAATAGTCCATGCTGCGCTTCTCCTTCTGATGCTTGAGGCCGTGTCACGGACCTCGTTTCCACCATCAGCCTGAAGCGCAGCACCCAAAATTTTAAGCTATCCACAAGCTCGCCGGCCGATTACCCCATCTTTAGCGAAAAGCGGATATCAGCTAATTCGGCTGGCGCCGTGGGGCGACCAGACGCCACAGCCACAATGTCGTGCTACACATCCACGCTAACGGACAGCGCCTGCGCCTCGACGAATTCGCGTGGCTGTTCGACACTGTCCCCGTCAGAGCATTTGGATTTATCTGCCGTCCCCGGGTTTCGCTGAGCCCATCATCGGGTCGGCCACTTCAGGTCGGACTCCTTGGCTCAACCGGAGCTGCGGCGCGAATTGCCATCACGCGAGGTTTGCGCATAGCCTACGGTGTTCCCGGAATGGGTCCGGTTTGCCCGCCACAAGCACGAGGAGCACGCGATGACGACGGCGATCGAGAGCGTTGAGCTGACGCGCATCGGCCCCGGCACCGTCATGGGTCAACTGATGCGGGAATATTGGATACCGGCGCTGATGTCGTCCGAGCTTGCGCGCGGCGGTGCGCCGCTGCGGCTCATGCTGCTCGGCGAAAAACTGATCGCGTTTCGTGACGAAGCTGGCCAGGTCGGCGTTATGGATCATCGATGTCCGCACCGCTGCGCGTCGCTGTTTCTCGGCCGCAGCGAGCAGGGTGGGCTGCGCTGCATCTATCACGGCTGGAAATTCGATGTGACCGGCAAGTGCCTCGACATGCCGAACGTGCCGCCGGAGCAGGACTTCAAGCATAAGGTCAGCGCCAAGGCGTATCGCACCGTCGAGCGCGCCGGCGTGGTCTGGGTTTATATGGGTTCGCGGGTCGAAGCGCCGCCGCTGCCGGGCTTTGAAATACTCGACGTGCCGGACGAAGAGGTCGGCTCGCTTTTCATCCAGCGCAACTGCAACTATTTGCAGGCGCTCGAGGGCGACATCGACACCTCGCATTTCGGCTTTTTGCATGCCGGCCATGTCGACGCTGACGAACTCGCGCTTGACGATCCGATCTATCACACCGTCGCGTCGCGCACGCCGGACTATCACATTGCCGACGCGCCCTGGGGTACAACCTATGCGGGCTATCGCGCCGCCGGTCCTGGCCGGACCTCATGGCGCTTCGGCAATTTCATGTTTCCGTTCTGGGCGCAGGTGCCGAATGGCGAGTTCAGCCATCATGTTCAGGTGCGCGGCTGGGTGCCGCTCGACGACGAGCACACGATGTACTGCGTGCTGTGGTGGAAGCGCGGCCTTTCCGCCATGACGCAGCGCGATCCGGCATTCAAGGACGGCGCGCCGATCGGCGGCATGGGACGGCGCAACGATTTTCTGCCCAACTCGAGCGACTGGCTTGGCCGCTGGCGGCTCGCGGCGAATCAAAGCAACGACTGGGGCATGGACCGCGCCGCGCAGCACGACAACGCGATCTACAGCGGCATCGAGAGTATCCATCTACAGGACCAGGCTGTAACCGAGAGCATGGGCCCGATCCTGGATCACACTTTCGAGCACCTCGCGCCGTCGGACCAGATGATCACGCGCACGCGCAGGCGCCTGCTGATGGCTGCGCGCGCGCTACGCGACAATGGCGTGCCGCCGCCGGGCGCCGAAAATGCAAGTGTCTTCCGCGATGCACGCGGCGGATATTTTGTCGCCGCCGATGGCGCGGGCTGGCAGACGGCCTATGCGGAGCAGTTGGCTCGCGGGTGGCGCTCGTCTCCAGCCAGCATGCACGCCGCGGAGTAGGCTGCCGCATGTCCGCCGCATAGCCCGATACGGTCATAGCTGGAAAATCAAAAAGGGAAGGAAATGATGGTCAAGTGTATGTTTTGGTCGGGAGCACTCGCTGCATTGGCGATCGCCGCCGGGATGACGATCTCCGGCGCCTCCGCGGCGACGACGCTTGTTGTCGGCAAGGCGTCGCGTAACGCGGATCCAGTCCTTCCAGTGGATGTCGGCTATAAGCTCGGCATCTTCAAGAAATACGGCCTCGACCTGCATATCGTCGATTTCGCGGGCGGCAGCAAAATGGCCACCGCCATGGCGGCCGGCAGCATCGACATCGGTGACGGCGCGGGGACCGAACTGGCGCTCGTCGCCAAGGGCGTGCCGATGAAAGGCGTCTGCGAGTCAGCGGGTCCGATCCCGTTCATTGCGATCGGCGTGCCGTTCGATTCACCCATTCACTCAGTCGCACAGCTCAAGGGCAAGAAGATCGGCTTCTCCAGCAAAGGCTCGCTGACCGACTGGCTGACCAGAGAGCTTGACCGTAAGGAGGGCTGGGGGCCGCACGGCGTCATTCAGGCTGCGATCGGCAACGGTTCCGGCAATATCATTGCGGCGTTCAAGGCGCACCTGGTCGACGCCGATACTGGCGATACGTCATTGTTCCTCGCGATGGAAGAAAACAAGACCGGCCGTCTTTTGGTCCCCGTCAGCTCGTATGAGGGCAGCATCGCGTCCGGTGCCGTCTATGCATCGGATCGCTTGATCAAGACCAATCCTGCCGCGGTCCGCACTTTTGTCGCGGCCTGGATCGAGACCGTCAACTACATGCGGGCGCACAAGGACGCGACAGTGAAGATCGAAGCCGGCGTGACCGGATTTCCGGACAGCGTGATGGTGAAGGATTACGACCTTACGATCGGCATGTTCACCAAGGATTGCAGGTTCGACGCCGAATCGATCGCCGCGCTGAAAAGGTCATTCGCTGACCTGAAAGTGCTGCCGACAGCGCCGGACATGTCCACGCTCTACACAAACGAGTTCACGCCAAAGTAATACGGTGACGTCGGATTCTGGCTGAGGCGATCCGGGCACCATGCGCGATTCCTATACGGCGTGGAACCGATGGCGTCGCATCGGTCCCTTGATTGTCCCGCTTCGTTGTCTTCCATTGGCCCCGGTGACCGTTGTGCAGCCAAGCCGTTGGAACGTTTAGCGTTCAAAGCGATTGGGCATGCAAGGCGGGTGCTGTTCGGCGCCGTGGCATTATTCGCGGAGCGAGCCGTATGGCGAGGTGAGGGGACAAATCATATGAGGGTTGGAACGAGGGAATCGGATCGCAAACGGCTGCGGCGATTGCCGTGCGCTGCGCGCAGGCCGCTTTTGCCGACGTGACGCTGTGACGAGCACGGCGGACGGCAATGCCGATCCGGAGAATGCCATGATCAATGCCAATGCGATCGCCATCGCGGGAGGCGCCATCGCCGCCAGTTTGGTCGATGTTCTCACCGACAAGGGACTGTTGACGGAAGACGAAGCTGCGAGCGTGCGCGCCAAGGCGCTGCAGCTTCTAACGCCCTATACTATGACATCAAGCGACGCCGAAGCGGCGTGCCGCTTCATCACCGATATGCTGGTTGGGTCGCCGAAGACGCGCGGCAAATAGGGAAGGGTGTCCCAGCGGCCCGCCCGGAACGGCAGCGGCCCCGATCAGACTGACGATGCCGACGGAACGCTTTGCCCGTGCTGGAACACGTTGTCGGGATCGAACGCCGTCTTGATTCGCTTCAGCCGCGCAAGATTTTGGCCCCAATAGGCCGTCGCCCAGTCGTCGAGATCGTTGTCGCAATAATTCACGTAGGCGCCGCCCGACACGTAGGGCCGCATTGCCGCGTAGAACTTGCGCAGCGCGCCGAGCCGCCGCGATGTTTGCGCCGGATCAGTCCAGTAGGTCGCATACTGGATCGAGAACAGCGTGTTGCCGCGGTGGGCGAATGCCGTCGCGTCGGGTGCGACACGGGAGATGGCGCCGCCATACGAATCGCAGATCACATAGACATCCTCGGCGCCATCGATCTGTTCCATTAGCGTGGCGAGGCCGTCGTCGGTGAGCGGCGCGGTCACGTAGTCGGACTTACCCTTCATCAGCGACGACGCGTAAATCCAGCCGGGCACACCGCCGGCAAAATCGTTGATCGCCGCGATCAATGGCATGGGGCTGAGACGCGGCGAGCCCGGCAGTGTCTTCAGTTCGCGCCTGAGTTCGGCGAGCGTGCCGATTGACTGGCCCGCGCAGTGCAGGTTGATGCCGCCCTCGGGATGGCGGTTGATCACCAGATTGCCGGTGATGGCGGCGGGCGCATGCGGCGCCCAGCGCTGCCAGACCTTCAAGACTTCGGCGGCGCGCGCCGGCGCAAGCTGCCGCCAGTTGATGCTGAAGGTGATGACATTCTTGACGCTATGGAGCTGCAGCCGAAAGCCGGTCACGACGCCGAAGCTGCCGCCGCCGCCGCCGCGACAGGCCCAGAACAGATCCGGGTTATGATTGCGATCGGCGCGTAGCGCGCGGCCTTGCGGATCGATCAGGTCGACCGACAGCACGTTGTCGCAGGCGAGCCCGAGCGGACGGGCCAGGAAGCCGTAGCCACCGCCAAGCGCGTGGCCGGCCACCCCAACGGTCGGACAGCTGCCGCCGGGAAACGCGAGGCCGTGCGCCCCCGCCGCCATGTAGACGTCGCCGAGCGACGCGCCGGCACCGACTGTCGCGGTCTTGGTGGCGCTGTCCACCGTTACTTTGCGGATCGGCCGGGTATCGATGACGACATTCGAATTCTGCGAGAATCCTTCAAAGCAGTGGCCACGCCCGCGCAGCGCAAACGACACGCCGTAATCGCGGCACCAATCGACCATGACGCCGATCGCCTGCGGCGTTCGGCATAGCGCGCGCAGTTGCGGCGCGAGCACTGTGCGGGAATTGAAGGCCGACAGATAGCTGGCGAATTGCGCATCGCCGGGATGCAACAGCGTCGCCTCGCTTGGCGCCAGTCTCGGCGGTGCCGGCAGTTGCGCGAAGGCGTGCCGAGCCGACAACCCTGCCGGGGCGAACGCAGCTGCCGCCGCGATTTGCTTGAGCGCGCTGCGCCTGGTGAGCTGAACAGGAATGACCGGGCTCCTCGGAAAAGCTTAGGCGCCTGCTTGCCCACAGTCGGGCACGAATCGAGCCGAACACGCATGGAACAGACCGACTGGCGTACCACGATATTTGTCAACGATTGTTGTTTTCAGAATGACCGCACCATGGCGGCGGAAGGCCGTCATGGTGGCTGGGGTTTATAGGATATTTACATGCTGCGGCCTGCGGGCCGGGATCCCATCGCTTCAGCGGCGCAGTCTGGTCGCAAAAATGATTTACAGCGCAAGGCCCGGCGCTTCGACAGCGCGGGCGGCGCTGAAATGCGCGGCGCGTAGCCAATGCGTAATCAGCTCGCGTGAGAACCCGTCGCCCGGTTTGGACTTCACCAACATGTTAACGGCGAACAACAGCCCGGGCAGTCTGAACCGCCAGAAATCGTGCCGTCTCAAACGAAAAGAGCGCGGCTTGCACCGCGCCCTCGCGTCATGTGTTTGTTGCGTTATGCGTCTCAATCCGCCAGCGGATTGGGCCGGAGCTGGATGTGCACGATCATCGGCCTGCGGCCCTTGCCGCCTTCCTGGTGCCAGGGCACGCGGTCGCCGCTCGACGTCCACAGGCCGCGGCCTTTCCAGCCGCCGTTGGGATCGTCGATGCGACCGTCGAGGCCCTTGGCGTAAAAGCCGGTCGGATACGGCACCTTCATGGTGATCATCTTGCCGTCGGCGAAGGCGATCAGCCCGTCGTTGAGATTGCCGGTGGAGATCGGCACGTCATCGCCGAGCCCCAGCGTGTTGTGCTGGTCGACCCAGGTGTAATAGCTCGACTCGGCGGAGTTATCGCCGATGCCGGCAAAGCCGGGGCCGGGATATTTGTAGAACGACCAGCCTTCGGGGCATTGGTCGCCGGTCGCCTTCGGGCCGTTGAGCGGGCCTTTGCATCTGCGCCGGTCGAAGCTGCCGAGATGGCCGCTCGCCAGCGACACCCAGACCACGCCGTGCGAGTCGATGTCGCCGCCGCGCGGGCCGAAGCCTGGCGCCGGCACGTGGTAGATTTCCGACAGCGCGGTTGCCGGCGGATTGCTGCCGGGATTGATGCGCACGATCGAGCCGGGATTGTTGCGGATCGTGCCCCACACGGTGCCGTCCACCGGGCTCGGCATCACCGCATAGAACACCTGGCCGACCCGCATGTCCTTGCCGGGTTCAAGCGGCTGGCCGGGCTCCGTATAGGCGACGCCTTCGCGCTTGCCGGTGCCGGCCGTGTCGACGATCAGCGCGGTCCAGCCCTGCGAATGTTCGGCGTCGCCGGTCTGGAGGAATTTTTTGGTGTCGAGCCAGCCGACAACGCCGCCGCCGCCGCCGCTCGACGTCCACAGCGTATCGTCCTTGTCGAAAGCAAATTGCAGATGGTGCGTGGTGAAGCAGGTGTCGATGAAGGTGTATTTCATCGTTTTCGGGTCAAGCATTGCCAGCTGCCGTTCGCTTTGCGTCAGCGGAAACAGCTTGGCGGACGGCAAGTCCGAGTTCTTGCCGCAGAAAGCCGGATCCTTGCGGCCGCGGACCGCAGCGGCGAGCCACAGTCTGCCCTTCTCGTCGAACATCGAGTTGTGATTGTTGATGTGCGTGTCCCAGATCTGCTCGGTGCCCCAATAGGGCGAGGGCGCAAGCGCCCGCACGTCCGCCGCATAGCCCGGCCCAAGCGAATAGGGCATGTCCTTATCGCGTACCGGCGCGTGGAAGACGAACGACTTGTCATGCACCGGATCGAGATAGGGGATGTTGTCGGTCGAATATTCCGGCGAGCCGAAGATCAGGCCGTTGGCGTTCACCGTGGGGTGACGCTTGTCGGTGGAAATTTCGTCGTGCGTGTAGTGCTTCGGGTCGGCGTAGTCCCAGGTCGTCACCACGATGTCGCGTTCGAGTCCGGACGGACGCTGCGGCTTAGACGGTAGCGCGCCGGCGGCGACGCGGTCGGTCCACTCGGCGAAATATTTGATCGGCACGGAGCCGAACTGGCCGGCGATGATGTTGACCATCGTGGGGCCTGATTGGCCGGACTGTACGCGGCGCGCCCAGGCGTCTTCCGATGATTCGAACTTGCCGAGCGTCGCCGGAATTGTCCGGGTCGTGATATCGCCGAGTTGATGACAGCCGACGCAGCCGTTGTTCTTCACGGCATTGAGCCAGTCGGACAGCTTGATGTGTGCGGGGATATCGCTCTTGCCGCCGAACTGGTCGGCGGCCGGGATTTTCATCATCGCGTACCAGTAGATCGCCGGATAGTACTGCGCCGCGGCTGCGTCATCCGGCGCCAACACGGCCGTCAGATCGAGTTCCTTGCCGGGATCGGCGTCGACTTTCGGCGAGTCGATCAGGCCGTAGCCGCGCACCCACACTTTGTAATGCGCCTGTGGCAGATCGGGCACGACGTAGCGGCCCTGATCGTCGGTGACGACTATCTTGGCGTAGCGGGTCGGCAGATCGTGGGTCTCGGCGATCACCCACACGCCGGCTTCCGGCCCGTGCGCGCTTTTCACCACACCGCCGATGTCGTGGCTCTCGATCGGTACGGCGTTCTGCGCCTGTGCCGGTGCGGCAGCCAACGAACCGGCCACGCACAATACGGCCGCGGTCAGATAGAGGCTTCGCGTCCTCATGCTTCGCTCCCTGATGTTATTGCTTTTGATAATTGACTTATGGGTATTGCGAGAAGTGTGCCCGAGCGCGGAGGCGTTTGCAATGGCGCTTCCGTCATTCCGGGGCGCCGCTGAAAGCGGCGAACCCGGAATCCATAATCGCTGTCATTGCAGAAAAATGTTGCGCGCGATGCGGCTGCTCGGGCCGCCGGGACTACGGACTCCGGGCTCGCGCTTTCGCGCGCTCCGGAATGACGGTCACGCGCCTTCGTTCGGGTCGTGATAAAGTTCGCCGACGATGCCGGTCGAGCCGCGCTTGGTGGCTTGCAGGTGATAGCGGCCGTCGCGGTCGCGGCCGAGTTTGCCGGATTGGCGCAGTTCGTCGAGCGCGCAGGCCACTTCGCGGCCGTCGTCGCTGCCGAGTGCGTCGACGATGTCGGCGTAGAACATCGGCGAAGCCGACAGCGCCTGCTCGACATTCTGATAGCGTGCCGGGCCTTTGAAGACGCGCGACGCGCAGCGCGTCAGCGGGATCTGGCCGTCGCGGCCGAAAGGCTTGGTGCAGTCGAAACCGGACTTGGCGCCGGTGCGCCGGCCATTGAGCGAGGGGTCCATGGTCATACCGAGCATGCCCTGCAGGATGACCATGTCCTGGTCGGCCTGGAAACGCGTGCCCATCGCCCAGTCAACCTGGCGTTCGTCGTGGATGTCGATGTCCTCGTCGAACACGTAGACGTGCTTCAATCGCATGATGCCGCCGAACAAAGCGGCGATCGCCTGCTTGGCCTCGCCATAGGAGCGCTGTTTGATCGAAACGCGCAGCGTGTTGGCGCCGCCGGAAACCGAGCGCAGATAGACCGCGACTGGCTCGCGCACGGTCGCTTTCAGAATCTTCATCGCATCGGCTTCGACGCGCATTGACGAGATATTGGCGCTGTCGGTCTGATCCAACAGAAACGCCGTGCCGTGCAACAGCGTGTGATGCAGCACGTCGGAGCGCATGGTGATCGCGGTGCAGTGAAACACTGGGTCCATGTGGATGGCGCCGTAATAGCCCATGTATTCGCCGTACGGTCCCTCCGGCTCGACGTAGCCGCGTTCGTCCAGATAGCCTTCGAGCGTCATCTCGGCGTCGGCCGGCACCAGAATGTCGTTGGTGAGACTCTTGACCACCGGCGCCGGCTCGCCGCGGAAATTGGCGACGAGTTTGAGTTCGTCGCCGGGCTGGCGCGTGGTCGCGGCGAAGAAATCGAGCGGATGCGCTCCGACGGTGAACGTCACCGGCAATTTCTGGCCGCGCGCCACGCAGGCGGTGTAGATGCGCTTGAGATCGGACGGCGCGGTGACGTTGGTGCCGCACTCATAGCGGTTGCGCAGACTCAAACGGCGCGAGCCGACATTGCGCCGGCCGGTCGCCGGATCGATAGTGTAGTCGATCGCCGAGCTCATATAGCAGCTGCCGTCATAGGCATGCTGCGGATGAAACGGCAGCTTGCTCAGATCGACGTCTTTGCCGGTGATCGTGATCTGATGCACGGGGGCATCGCCCGACGGCACTTCGACCAGCGGCTGCGGGCTGCCGAGGCGCTTGAAATATTCGTCGTAAAGCTTGTCTTCGGTCGTCTCGAACGCGGCGGCAAGGCGCCTGCGGTTGCCGGCCGTCTTGGCAACGAGTTCCACCTGTTCCGGGCCTGCTCTCTCGAACAGGACCGCCTTCTCGGTGCCTTCGATGATGGCGCTTACTGCCGTCAAGGCAACGGGTTGTTCGTAAACGTCGACTTCGCCGAGCGCGATGAGGCGATCGACGAAATTGCGCAGGCGGAATTTATCGAAGTCGATGGAAGCGGCGGCGCTGCTCATGGGTCAATCCCGGCTCAATCTCGGCCACTGGTGCGGTTGGCCGAGAACTGACACCAGGGGCCCGTCGGGAGTCAATGAGCGGTGCGCGAATGGTAGCCCGGCTTGAGCGCAGCGAAAGCTGGGGTACGGGCTACTACTTGCCCCAGCCGAAATGATAATTCACGCCGGCGCGGAAAACGTTGTCGCGCAGCGAGACATTCTCGTTGGGTGCGCCGCCGCAATTGGCGCCGCAGTTGAAACTGCCGAGATCGACATGCAGGTACTCGGCTTTGGCGCTCCAGTTGCCGGGCAGCGCGAATTCGACGCCGCCGCCGACGGTCCAGCCGGCATTGGTATCGGTGCCGCCCGGGAGGCCGGGGTTGGCGGCGCGGATGTCACCGGCCGCAAGGCCGCCGGTCACATAGGGCATGATGCGGTCGAACGAGTAGCCGACGCGGCCGCGCACGGTCGATAGCCAAGTATCGCTGGTCGAGCAGCTGCCGCCCGGGCAGGTTGGCGAAACCAGCGTGCCCGACAGGTGATTCCAGTCGAGATCGCCTTCGAGGCCGAGCACGGCCTGGCCGAACTGCCAGTTATAGCCAGCGGTGCCGCCAACCTGACCACCGGAAAGGTTGGTATGGCCGATACCCTGCCAGTGCGAATCGCCCCAGCCGCCGCCGCCATTCAGGCCGAGGTAAAAGCCGCTCCAATTATAGGCCGGTGAATACTGTGCCGGGGGCGCCTTGTAGAGCGGCGCCAGGGACAGGTCGGCCGCCTGCGCGCCAACCGGCGCAGCGAACGCGGCAACAACCAGACATCCGGCAAGAAAACGTTGCTTCACGGTTCTCGGCCTCACGAGCGCGGCTGCTTCGCTACAGCCTACGCCAATACGATACTGCGCAGAACTTTATTACTCCAGCCTTACCGCTATGGTTAACGCCGAAGTGTCGCGCCGGTGCCGCTGCCGCCCGGTACTTTATTGGGCACAAAGGCGAAATTGCGCCCGGACTGGGGCGGCGGTTCCTTGGAACATTAAGCTTTCGTCACGTGGCAGGTGGGGATCGCCCGCCGATCGCGCAACTGGGCTGGAGCACGGCGGCGCGCCCCACGCATTTCAGGTCCAATGGCCGAGGCGGCGTAGCCGTCAGCCGTAGGTTTTCAGCACGTGGCGAGCGATGACCATTTTCATCACCTCGCTGGCGCCTTCGGTGATGCGGAAACTGCGCTGCTGGCGCCAGAATTTTTCGATCGGCAGATCGGTCGTCAGCGCGATACCGCCGTGGATCTGCATGCACATGTCGGCCGCCTTGAACGCCATCTCGTCGCAGAAATACTTGCACACATAGGCGTCCTGGCGCGCGTCCTCGCCCTTATCGAGTCGGGTCGCGGCCTTGTACACCAGGAGCCGCGCCGCCTGCAGCTCGATATACATGTCGGCCAGCATCCACTGTACCGCCTGGCGGTCGGCCAATGGCCGGCCGAAGGTGGCGCGCTGCTTGGCGTACGATGTCGCCAGTTCCAGGCAGCGCTCGGTGACGCCGAGGGCGCGGGCGCCGTGGCGCACGCGGCCGGCGCCGAGCCATTGCTGGGCGTGGCGGAAGCCTTCGCCCTCCTCGCCGACCCGATGGCTCGCCGGCACGCGAACGTTTTCCAGCACGATCTCCCAGGGCCGGTCGCCCATCATGGTGTTGTACTGCGCGCCGAGTTTGACGCCCGGCGTGTTCATGTCGACGATGAAACACGAGATGCCGCCGTGTGAGCCCTTGGTGCGGTCGGTTGCCGCCATCAGCTGCATGAAGTCGGCTTCGCCGGCGCCGGTGATGA
Organism: uncultured Alphaproteobacteria bacterium; assembly: GCA_963729965.1. Classification (GTDB taxonomy): domain Bacteria; phylum Pseudomonadota; class Alphaproteobacteria; order Rhizobiales; family Xanthobacteraceae; genus BOG-931. Next base: position 123,968 of record CAVSPX010000001.1, on the reverse strand, counting down.
AGCGCTTCACCCCGTTGATGACGTAGTGGTCGCCGTCGAGCACCGCGACCGTGCGCATGCCGCCGGGATCGGAGCCGGCGTCGGGCTCGGTCTGGGCGAAACAGGCCTTTTTCTCGCCGCGCACCGCCGGTAGCAGATACTTTTCCTTCATCTCGCCTTTGAGCGAATACAAAATGGCGCGCACAGGCGGCCCGGCAATGCCGCCCATGCCGCGCGCCGGCAACGCGATCGATCGCGACAGCTCCTGCTCGACGATCGAGCGCGCCAGGACCGACAGTTCGGCGCCGCCGAACTCTTCCGGAATGTCCATCTTCCAGAAACCGAGATCCTTGGCGCGCTGCGAAAAGCGTTCGTAATATTCCGGCTTGAGTTTCTCGCCGCCTTCGAGCGTGGTCTGCCGCTCGATTGGAATCATTTCGCTGTCGACAAAACGCCGCAGTGACTGCTGAAACATGCGCAGTTCTTCGGGAAGCTCGAAGTCCATTCTCAAATCTCCTCGCCCTCGGTCCGCGGCTATCCAATCACATTTTCCTCTGCAATGCGCGCAGGGTGCCAGGAAGTGCCGTCGAATCAGTGCATCCGATTCAGGCCTATTGCGACCGGAGGCCGTGGCGTTGGCGGTCGCGAGCGTGGACGCCACTCGCATTCAGGGCGGCACGATGTTAGGTTGTATGCGCCGATGCAGAGCCGAGACATGACGGTGAACGCCCCTATGCCGAGCGTGTCGGGTCCATGGACGTGGACGAGTTCATGGCCTTGCTTGAGGCGCGGCCGCACGGCGAACGCTGGGAGTTGCAAGATCACCATCTATGAGGTCTACGCCGGTTTTACCGCTACGTGAGGCCCGCAATGCGAAACGCCTCGACGTACCGATTCATTGCGCCGGTACCGGCCCAGACGGCATTCCTTTTGATCCAATTTTGAGTCATTTCCGGCGCCAGGCGTTGAAGCATCCGCAGAGCGCGCCTTGCTTCGTCGGTTTCGCCCGTGAGTGCGAGGTTGATGATCATCGCGCGATAGGCCGTCGGCGAATTGGGCAGATACACTCCGGCTCTGCGGGCAAACGCTACGCCGTCGTCATAGCGCTCGACCGCAAAACAGCCTGTCGCGCGCACGTTGTCGTGCGCACCGGCGTAGCCGCGCGCCAACAGGTCGCGCCGCGCGAAGCGCTCGGCCAGGTCGGCGTGAGGTAGCACGTGACTATGATGCCCGGCATAAGCCGAGGCCAGCGCCAGGAAGTAATGTCCTACCGCGAAGTTAGGATTGAGGTCGATGGCGCGCTCGCACGGCACGATCGCATCCTCTGGATGCTTCCAGATCAGCGCATAGCCGAGCGCGGCGTGCGCCCATGGATGATCGGGATTGAGCGACAGCGCTTTGCGCGCCGACGCCAGAGCCGCCGGCGTGACCGCCTGGCGGTCCGCCCAGCTCATGTGCACGCGCAACGTATTGACGATCGACAACAAACTGTGGGCCTGCGCGGAGTGCGGATCGAGCGCGACCGCCTTGCGCAACAGCCCGTGGGCCGCGGCAGCGTTCTTCTTGTCGCGGCTGTTCATCAGCGACAGCGCCCGCACGATACATTCCCAGCCGTTGAGGCTCACCGGCGATCTGCGCTCGATGCGAAAATGCTCGGCCAAATAGAGCTGAGGTTCGATCGCGGCGATAACGGCCTCGCAGATCGCGTCCTGCACTGAGAAACCGGAGCCGATCAGGTCGAGATCATAGCGTTCGGCCCAAATTTGCCGGGGAACAATGGCGTCCACCAGTTCGACGGTAACCCGTCGGCGGCCTTCCACTTGACGGATATTGCCCTGCAACAGATAGCGAACCCCGAGTTTGCAGCCGAGTTGCATCGGCCCGAGTGTCTCGCTCTTGCACGCGAAGGCGGCAGCGCGGGGCGCGACCAATAGCCAGCCCGTCTTGGAGAGCATCGTGACAAGCTCATCGCTGATTCCGTCGGCAAGCGCTTCCAAGGCGGCGCCGCCGCCGATGCCGGCAAGCGGCAGAACGGCAAGCGTCGGGTGGTCCGCGAACGACATGTCGGCAGGGCCTTCCCCACCGCCATGAAATGCGGCGCGAGACGCGGCCTCTTCGTGGACGGTACCGACGAAGCGAAAACCCCTGGTCCTGATCGTACGGATCAATCGCTGTTCGGTGCCATTGTCGCCGATCGCGTGGCGCACCGAGCTCAAGCGGGTATCGAGCGCCGCATCGGAAACCGCTCGCCCGCCCCAAACGGCATTGAGCACGTCATCTTTGCTGACGACGCGCTCTCTGCTGCGGATCAAGAATTCCAGAAGATCAAAGACCTGCGGTTCGAGGAAAATCACATCGCCGGCGCGGCGAAATTCGCGCCGCTCGGTGTCGAGCGCACAGTCACCAAACCGATAAATCATGAACGCGGTAGCGTCTTGCGATCCGCGCCGCCCAATCTCGACGATACCCACAAACCCGCGAATTCTCAAGGTGGCCTTTAGCTGGCCTTCAGGTACGCACCGGGGATTTCGGGCATCGTCCATTGTTACGGCAGCGAAGCACGCTCCAACAGGTCACGCAGCGGAAACGGGAACGGGCCCGTGTCGTACGTAGCGGAGGGACTTATGATCGCCCAGATGACGCTCGCAGTTAACCCAGTAACTTTCACCGAGCCGAGCAGCAGCACGCGCTTTTATTTCACTCCGACCCTGGCGTTCATTAACGGCGCAGTCGACGTGGTGGTCGCTTACAGCGACCCCGATCAAGGAAATACCAATCTGCAGCCGCAGACCTTTGTCGGTTATGTGATCACGCCGGGCGGCGGCGTCAGCCAAAACAGCGAGTTTGTCAACTGGATTAATGCGACTAATCCGCAAACCACCCCCGTCTCCACGTTGAACTATCAGATCAAGGCGTTCAACGGCTCGAGTTCCGGGTCCGTTTTCGGCGAGTATTTCGACACCATAAACGCCAATGGAACCGCGACATTCACGGTCGCGGCGGTGAACGCGTCGGCCGGCAACGTCGTGGTCAATGAGGTCCCCGACACCATCACCGTCACGCCTGTTCCAAAGACCTTGACCGACAACATTACGGCCGACATCGCCAACGCTGCCCAAGATAGCTCTCCGAACGAGCAGATATTCGAGGTCGAAGGCGCGCCTAATGCGGGCGAGACTCGGGGCACGTTCCTGATTTTCAACAGCAACGGAGCGGTCGTTGTCGGCCCCACAACCGGTTTCGATTTCACGGACGGCAAGGCGCACGTGTTTGGCGTCGGCCCATCGGGATTCGGGTCCAGCTCGTTTATCGAGGCGGTTGAAGTCTGGAATTCAAGTACAGGTCTTGCCGACGTGCAGATCAGTTCGATCGACGCCAACGGGGCCGTGGCGGTCCAGGGGATCGTGCCAGCCGAGGTGGGCAGCATCACCCGCCTGAGCTTTCAATATATCGGCTCGTCGCCCAACGCCACGGGTGTCGTTGCAGTTGGCGCCGGCACGAATGCCGCGGGCATCCGCGGCTTTGAGGAAATTGTCACCCCCACCGTCCCGACCAACGGCACATTCGCCATCGAACAATCGCAGTTCATCGCCTACAGCGGCGCCGTGACCCAGGACGCCCGCATTGATCCTTCGGGAATTGCCGGCGAATTCGTCGTGGACTGGGTCGACGGCGACGGCCTCACCGTCGAATTGATCAACAGCAGTCTGCAAGTTCTCGAAACCTACAATTTTGCCAACGCCAACGGGACCGCAACCCTGACCCCAATAGGCAATGGTGAATTGTACGTCGATTATCGGGTGCAATCGCCGACCAGCGCGGTCGACGATTTCGCCATTCTCAATGCGGCGCCGCCGCCGTCGAATCCGGTCAACATCGACGAATGGATTCTGTCCGACGGCCAATGGGAGGCGAGCGCCGGGCCGGGTTCGCATCCTTCCGGATATAATCTCGCCGCCGTTGGCGATTGGACGGGCGACGGCACCGACGGCATTCTCTGGTACAATCCCTCGACCGGCGACACCGACGAGTGGCAGCTGTCGAACACGCAGTGGGCCGCCAGCGTCGATCTGGGCACCCATCCTGGCAACTATCAGATCTCGGGTGTCGGCGATTTCAGCGGCAATGGCGTCGACGACGTGCTGTGGACCAGCGCGTCCGGCAGCAGCGTACAGACCGACATCTGGGAGCTTGGCTCCAACGGCCAATGGGAGGCGAGCGTCAGCCCCGGCTCACATCCGGCCGGCTACAGTGTCGCCGGAATCGGCGATTGGACCGGCAACGGCACCGATGGCGTGCTTTGGTACAATCCGTCGACCGGTGACACCGATGAGTGGCAGCTTGCCAACGGACAATGGGCAGCGAGCGTCGATTTGGGCACGCATCCCGGCACCGGCTGGCAGATCGCCGGCGTCGGCGATTTCACCGGCGACGGCATCGACGACATTCTCTGGACCAATTCCAGCAACGGCCAGGTGCAGACCGACATTTGGGAATTAGGCTCCAACGGCCAGTGGATCGATAGCGTGAGCCCAGGCACGCACCCGGCCGGCTATCAGGTCGTCGGCGTCGGCGATTTTACCGGCAACGGCACCAGCGACATCCTCTGGCAAAATTCGACCACCGGCGATGTTGATGAGTGGCTGATCAAAAACGGCCAATGGGCCGGCAGCGTCGATCTCGGCACGCATCCGGGCAGCTACCAGATCGCCGGCGTCGGCGACTTCAACGGCAGCGGCGCGAGTGGCGTTCTCTGGCACTCGACCTCCTGACATCGAGGGCGTCGGCTGGATCAGAAAGAAATTGCTGCAGGTGCGTGCGGTCGAAAATGGTACTTCGGCAGCATGACCGTGTTCGCCAGATAGGTCTCTGTCGAGGGGTAAAGCCGACATTGTTCGCGGCAATCCACTTAGTCTAAGCACTATTCCTAAAGCGTTCTATTTTCATCGCGCCAGACAACGCGCACATCGACCGCAACCGCGCCATTGCCGCGCACCATGAGCGGATTGAGTTCGATCTCGGCAACGCGTGCGCGGTGATCGAGATAGAAACGGGCGAGCCCAAGCGCGGTCGCTTCGAGCGCCTGGCGATCTGCCGCGGGGCGGCCGCGATAGCCGGCGAGCAGGCGGGCAAGCTTGAGATCGTCGATCATTACGGTCACGTCGTTCGCGTCGACCGGCAGCAGCCGCTGCGCCACGTCGCGCACCAGTTCGACCATGATGCCGCCGGAACCAACAAGCAGCAGCGGACCATAGAGCGGATCGGTATGGGCGCCGACGATCGCTTCGACGCCTGACACCATCTCTTGCACCAGGAAGCCGTCGATCCTGGCGCCGGGATGGGCCGCGCGCGCGGCCTTCGACAGCTCGTTAGCGGCATCGATGACCTGCTCCCGGGTGCGCAGATCGAGCATGACGCCGCCGGCTTCGGTCTTGTGCACGATGTCGGCGGAACGGATTTTCAGCGCCACCGGAAATCCGATGGCTGCGGCGGCTTCGGCTGCCTGCTGGGCGTCTGTCACAGCACGGCTTTGCGGCTGCACGATGCCGTAGCGCGCGAGCGTGGTTTCAAGATTGGCGGGCGTCACGTCGCTGGGCGGCGCCGGCGGCAGCGACGGCGGTGGGCGTCCGGCGCGTGCACCAAAGAACCACAGCGCATTGAGCGCGCGCAACAGCGGCTGCTGACCCTGCAGGAAGGGAAATCCGGCTTTCTCCTGCACGTCGAGTCCATCCTGCGAAATCTGATGGATCATGCGGCCGAATGCGATCACCGGCTTGTCGGTTGCGGCGAGCACGCGGCGCAGCTCATGCACATCGTTCCAGCTGCCGCCCTTGCCCGGCAGCGGCGAAGCCCACGCTACGATGTCGATGCCGGGATCGCGCGCGACGATTTCGAGCTGGTCGGCGGCGTCCTTGAGCGTCGTCGGAATGCCGGTATCAAGGGGATTCTTTGGTTTGATGCCTTCCTGCATATAAGGCAGCAGGGCCTCATTGGTGGCGGCGGAGAATTCCGGAATCACGGCGCCTTCGGTTTCTGAATAATCATAGAGCAGATCGACCGTGCCGCCTGACGTGGTGACGAAGCCTATGCGCGGTCCCTTCGGCAGCCGCCCACATTGGAAGGCCAGCGCCGCTTCCAACAGATCATCGAGCGAGCGGCAATTGATGATGCCGTAGCGCTCGCACATCGCCAGATACGCGGCGTAATCGCCGCCGATGGCGCCGGTATGCGACTGCGCCGCCGAACGCGACCGCTGCGTGGCTCCGGTCTTGATCGCGAGGATCGGCTTGCCGGACGCGAGCGCGCGTCCAGCGGCGCGCATGAAAGCGTCCGGGTGCCGAATGCCCTCGATGAACAGCACGATTTGTTTGGTGTGCGGATCGTCGACCAGAAAGTCGACAAAATCGGCGAGGTCGAGATCGGCCTCGTTACCCGATGATACCGCATAGGAAAAGCTCATGCCGCGCTCGGCTGCGCTTTTGAGCCAGAATTGCATCGTTCCGCCGGATTGAAACACGCCGCCGATCGGCCCCGGCGGTACGCTGCATAGCTCCGTGTTCGGGTAGGCGAACAGCTTCTCGCGATACGAATAGGAGCCCATGCAGTTCGGGCCGCTGACGCGCAGCTTGCTGGTGGCGACGAAATTTTTCAGCCAGGCGCCGCGCTCGCGTGACGCTTCGCCCTCGCCGTCGCCGACTGCTGCGGCGTAGACGGTCGCGGATTTGACGCCGGCCGCTTCAGCATCGGCCAGCACGCCGGGGACGTGCGTGGCCGGCACGATCACCATGGCATGATCGACCGGCTCGGGGAGATCGCGCAGCGATGGCAGGCAGTCGTGACCGAATACCTTTTGCTGGCGTGGATTGATGAGGACGATGCGGCCCGCATAACCGAAGTCGCGAAGGTTCGTGTAAATCTGGCTAGGCCATCGCGCTCGCTCCGACGCGCCGACAATCGCCACCGAGGCAGGCTGCAATACACTTTTCGCCGATCCCGCCCTCACCACGCCGCTTCCTGACACGCGAACTCCCCACCCTGCGCCGTTTTGTCGTTTGGTATCGTATATCAGAGCGGGGAGCTATGCTTGCCGCAGCCCGGGAGATCACATGACAGTGCAAGGCTTGACAATGGAAGGCTTGCCTCTGCATCGCTTGCTCATAGCGGTTGTCGCCGCGATGCTTTTCGCGTGCGGCGCGCCCGCCGCGCGCGCCGTCGATTTCTTTGCCGGCAAGACGCTGACCATGATCGTCGGCTTCGCGCCGGGCGGCGGTGTCGACACCACCGCACGGGTCGTCGGCCAGCATGGTGCGGTTCATTCCCGGTGCGCCGACGCTTTTGGTGCAGAACATGGAAGGCGCCGCGGGCCTCGTGGCGATGAATTATCTGTCCCGGCGAGTCGCTGCCGACGGGCTCACCATCGCCATGCCGGGCCGCTCCTGGTACGTCGAAGGCGCCCTCAAGGGGCCGGGCGTTGCGTTCGACGTCGAACAGCTCAGCTTTGTCGGCAGTCCCGGCAGCGTGAATTCCGCTCTTTATGTGCGGCCGGCGACCGGCGTGCACGACCTCGCTTCACTGAAGGCTTCGCCCAAGCCGCTTACCTTCGGCACCCTCGGTGCGACGACGCCGACCGCGATGGTGCCGGCGCTGCTCGCCGCCGACGGTTATCCGGTCAAGGTCATCTCCGGCTATGTATCGACCGCACGCATCCTGGTGGCGCTCGAGCAGGGCGAGATCGACGGCTTCTGGACGGTTGAGGATTCCTTTGCCCGCCGCCACGATCTGATCGACAAGAACATAGTGCGCCCGATCTTGCAGGCCCGGCCCCATCTGGCCGGGGTACCATTGTTGAGCGCGGTCATCCCGCGCAGCCAGCAGCCGCTCCTGATGCTGCTCGAAGCGCCGGATAATTTCGGCCTGCCGCTGGTCGCACCGGCAGGCGTGCCCGGCGACCGGACCAATATTCTCCGCAAGGCTTTCATGGCGATGGCGGCCGACCCGGCCTACCAGTCCGATGCGCGCAAGGCCGACCAGCCGGTCGGCGAGCCGATCGACGGCGCACGGCTGCAGGCGATGGTTGACGAGTTGGCCAAAGACGCTACGCCGGATATCGTCGCCGCCTACCGGAAACTTGAATCCGCAAAATGACCGACAGCTGGGGCGAGGCCACGGTCCGCAACGATGGAGTAATGCGATGCAGCTTGACCGACTGGAAGGAAAGCCCGACAGCCGCGTAGCCTGGGGCAGCGATATCGCCGCGCAGATGCTGCGGCGGTTCGGCATCCGCTACATTAGTCTTAACCCCGGCGCCAGCTATCGCGGTTTTCACGACAGCCTCGTCAATCATCTCGGCAACGAGAATCCGGGCATTATCCTGTGCCTGCACGAGGACCATTCGGTCGCGATCGCGCACGGCTACGCCAAGGCAACCGGCGAGCCGATGGCCTGCGTGCTGCATTCCAACGTCGGGCTTCTGCACGGCATGATGGGCCTGTTCAACGCCTGGTGTGATCGCGCGCCGATGTTCGTGCTCGGCGCCACCGGCCCGATCGCCGCCGAAAAGCGCCGTCCGTGGATCGACTGGATCCACACCTCGCGCGATCAGGGGGCCTATATCCGCTCGATCATCAAATGGGACGATCAGCCGACCTCGCCCGACGCGCTGGTTGAATCCATGACGCGCGCCAATCTGTTGACACGCTCGGCGCCGACCGCGCCGATCTATATCTGTCTTGACGCCGGCTTCCAGGAGCAGAAGCTCGACAAGGAGCCGGAATGGCCTGATGTGAAGCGCTTCCAGCCGCCGGCGCCGCCGCGGCCGTCGCAGCAATCGGTCGACGAAGCGGTGGCGCTGCTCAAGGGCGCGCAAAAGCCCGTCATCATGTTCGGCCGCGGCTCGCGCAAAGCCGAGTACTGGACGCCGCGCATCAAGCTTGCGGAAAAACTCGGCGCCTGCGTGCTGACCGATCTCAAGCAGGGCGCCACGTTCCCGACCGATCATCCGGCGCACTATTGCCCGCCGTTCAATGCGCTCGGCCAGGACGCCCGCAAGCTCCTGTGCGAGGCCGACGTCATCCTCGCGCTCGACTGGGTCGATCTCGGCGGCGCGCTGCGGCAGGCAAAGGGTGTCGGCACCGTGGGCGCCAAGATCATCGCCTGCTCGCTCGATCAGAATCTACATACCGGCGCTAATATGGAATATCAGGCGCTGCCGCCGGTCGACGTGGCGATGGCTTCGACTGCCGACGTTGTTGTTGCCGAGCTGAACGGCGCACTCGGCAGCGGCCGCAAGGATCCCTGGAAGATCAAGGTGCCCGCCAAGGGGAAGACCGCCAACGGCGCCGCGATCAGCATGGAGCAGGTCGCGGGCGCACTGCGCGATCAGTTCAACGATCCCGAAAACGTGACGTTCTGCACGCTCGGCCGCGGCTGGCCGTTCGATGTCTGGCCGCTGCAGAACGGCATGGCCTATCTCGGCAAGGACGGTGGCGGCGGTCTTGGCTCCGGGCCGGGCATTTCCGTCGGCTCGGCGCTCGCATTGGCCGAGCAGGGCCGTTACGCGATCTCCATGCTTGGCGACGGCGATTTCTGCATGGGCGCGACCGCGATCTGGAGTGCGGCGCACCATCGCATTCCGCTTTTGGTACTGATCAACAATAACCGGTCCTATTTCAACGACGAACTGCACCAGGACGGTGTAGCTCGTACGCGCGGCCGCGAAGTGAAAAATCGCTGGATCGGACTGCGCATGGAGGACCCGTCGCCCGATATCGCCAAGCTGGCGGAAGCGCAGGGTGCAGTCGGCATCGGACCGATCACCAAGCCGGAGGACGTGAAAGGGGCGATCGAGAAGGGCGTCGACGTGCTCAAGAAGGGCGGCGTCTGCGTCATCGATTTCCACATCGATCCTCCGTCCGAACGGCAGGCGGCCCATGCGCTCGGGCAGCGCGCAACGGGCGAGTGAACGGTGAGGCGTTTCCCGGACGCGGCGCATCGTCAACGCTGCGCCGTTGATCTGGGATCGTTTCAAACTCCGATGTGCCTTACGATCCCGGGTCTGCAGCGCGTCATCTCGCTTCGCGTCATGCCGCGCTGCGCCCGGGAAACATTTTTTTGATCATGCCCTGGCCGTTCTTTGCCTTTTCGGGGCCCGTGCTGTGGGCGATCTCGGTCCATCTCGACAAGTATCTGGTCGAGCGCTTCTTCAAGGACAGCAACGTCGCCGTGCTGCTCGTGTTCACGGCCTTCATCGGCGTCGTGATGCTGCCGGTCATCTGGTATTTCGACCCGACGGTGGTGCGGCTCGACATCAAGAGCATTGCCATCATCGGTGCCTCGGGCCTGCTCTACATGGGCGGGATGCTGTTCTATCTGCGGGCTCTGCAGTCGGAGGAGGCGTCGGTGGTGGCGCCGTTCTTCCAGGCGTCGCCGCTGTTCGGCTACGTGCTGGCCTATCTGGTGCTCGGCGAAACGCTGTCGCCGATGCAAATGGCCGGTGGCCTGCTGATCATCGTTGGCGCGCTGATCGTTTCGATCCGCTTCGGCCAGCGGCACGAATTCAAGTTCCGGCTCGCCGCCCTGATGCTGACCTGCGGCTTCGTGCTGGCGGTCGCGACGCTGATCTTCAAGGTCTTCGCCATCAAGGTTGCGTTCTGGACCACGACGTTCTGGCTGTTCGTCGGCGAGGCCGTGTTCGGCGCGGTACTGCTGATGATCGGCCAATATCGCAGGGAATTCACCGCACTGCTGCGGCAAAACACCGGCGAGCTGCTATCCATCAATGCATCGAACGAGCTGATCAATCTGGGCGGGGGACTGGGCAATCGCTATGCGCTGCTGTTCGCGCCGCTCAGCATTGTGCAGGCGATCGGCTCAACCACGACCTTGTTTGTGTTCGCGTTCGGCGTCGTCATCAGCGTGGTGTATCCGCGCTTCGGGCGCGAGAATCTATCGGGCCGCGAACTGGCGCAAAAAGGCATTGCAGCGGCATTTGTCGCCGCCGGTGTCGCGCTGGTGACGCATTAATCGGTGAGCACTGCCGCCCCCTTGACGGGGGGAGGGAGCTACTCCTCCCAGCTGATGCCGAACTGCGACAGCGCCTCTTCCAGATAGTCGGCCAACAGTGGTATGCCCAGCAGATACGAAGCGGTGCGCTTGTTGTGGGCGCGCGCCGCTTCGGCGCGCAGCTCATCCCAATCCGCGAGCGTGCCGTCGCCGCGCCCGAGCCAGACAAGCGTGACCAGGTCGACCTGCTCGTCCACGCTCATATCATGGATGACCGAGGTGATCTCCTTGACGACCGGATCGTCCTTGTGGTCCTCCAGCACCGCGATCATCGCATCGTCGGTCGCGTTCGAGGCATCGTCCGGATCCGTAACCTCGTCCTTGACGTCGAATTCCCGTGCCTTCTCGATGATGAAACCAAGCTTGTCGGTCGGGATCGACAGCTCGGGCACGTTATCCAGGGTGGTGTCGTTCGGCATGGTTTCCTCATACACGCGAGCGTGGGCGCATGACTTCATAACGCACATCGGGAACCCCGGGTTTGACATGCGTCAAATATAATTTCCGTGAAAGCCGGGCCCTGAGGTAAAGCGCGACTGCGCCTGCGCGAAACAGCGCCGATTGCGCCTCGATCAGCGCGGTTGCGCAGGTGCGCCGGGAAATATATCTGCGGCAAAGGGCGTGGTAGGATGTTTCGCGGGCGCCGAGCGTCTGAGTTGCAGTGAGGTCAACGAGCAATGAGCTGGATTTCCCAGGTGCGGCCGAAGATCCGTTCGTTTCTTCGCCGCGAGGTGCCGGAGAATCTCTGGATCAAGTGTCCCGAGACTGGCCAGCTCGTCTTCTACAAGGACGTCGAGGCCAATCAGTTCGTCATCCCGGTTTCGAACTATCACATGCGCATGAGCGCGATTGCGCGGCTGAAGTCGATGTTCGACAACGAGACTTGGTTCGACATCGCCGTTCCGGAGGTCCCTGTCGACCCGCTGAAATTTCGCGACCAGGAACGCTATGTCGATCGGCTCAAGAGCGCGCGCACCAAGACCGGACTGAAGGACGCGGTCAAGCTTGGTTACGGCAAGCTTGATTCGCGACCGGCCGTCATCGGCGTGCAGGATTTCGACTTCATGGGCGGCTCGCTCGGCATGGCGGCGGGCGAGGCGGTGATCAAAGGTCTTGAAACCGCGGTGGAGAAAGCCTGTCCGTTCGTGCTGTTTGCCGCCTCCGGAGGCGCCCGCATGCAGGAAGGGATTCTGTCGCTGATGCAGATGCCGCGCACCACCATTGCGGTGCAGCAGCTGCGCGAGGCACGAAAACCGTACATTGTCGTCCTCACCAATCCGACGACGGGCGGCGTCACCGCGTCCTACGCCATGCTCGGCGACGTGCAGATCGCCGAGCCCGGCGCGCTGATCGGCTTCGCGGGCCCGCGCGTCATCGAGCAGACGATTCGCGAAAAGCTGCCCGAGGGATTCCAGAAGGCCGAATATCTGCGCGATCACGGCATGGTTGACATGGTGGTGCATCGACATGAGCTGCGCGCCACCATCTCGCGGCTGTGCCGGCTGTTGACGAAGTCGCCCGAGATGGTCCCGCAACCGCGCTTGCCCGTTGCGGCGGCGTCCCCGCCGGCCGCGGCAGCATCGGCGCCGGCGTGAGCGGTCCGCCTGCCCAGCCGTCGCCGCTTGAGGCCGTGGCGGGGCGATTATTGGCGCTTCACCCCAAGCGCATCGATCTGTCGTTGGGCCGCATCGAGCGCCTGCTCGCCGCGCTCGATCATCCCGAGCGCCGGCTGCCGCCGCTCATTCATGTCGCCGGTACCAACGGCAAGGGCTCGACCATTGCGTTCGCGCGCGCCATCCTCGAAGCGGCGGGCAAAAGCGTGCACGTCTATACGTCGCCGCATCTTGTGCGCCTCAACGAACGCTTCCGGATCGGCCAGCAATGCGGCGGCGCCCTGGTCGGCGACGCCGAACTGGTCGACGCATTGACCGAGTGCGAGGCGAAGAACGGCGGCGCCCCCATCACGGTATTTGAGATGGAAACCGCGGCGGCGTTTTTGCTGTTCGCGCGCCACCCGGCCGACATGCTGCTGCTTGAAGTCGGACTCGGCGGCCGCCTTGACGCCACCAATGTGGTCGAGCGACCGCTTGCCAGCGTCATCACCCGCGTGTCGATCGACCACCGCGATTTTCTTGGCGACACGATCGAACAGATCGCCGCGGAGAAAGCGGGCATCCTCAAGCGCGATGTGCCGGCTGTCATTTCCAGCCAGACCCGCGAGGCGCTCGCTGTGATCGAACGGCAGGCGGCGCGCCAGCATGCGCCGCTTTTGATCGCCGGCGAGACCTGGACCGCGACCGAGGAACGCGGCCGCCTGGTCTACCAGGACGGCGACGGGCTGCTCGATCTGCCGGCGCCGCGGCTTAATGGACGTCATCAGTTCGAGAATGCCGGCGCGGCGATTGCGGCACTGCGGGCGAGCGGGCTCAAGCTTCCCACCGCCGCGTTCGAGGCCGGTATGACGCGCGCCGACTGGCCGGCGCGCATGCAGCGTCTGGCGAGCGGGCGGCTCGCGGCGTTGCTGCCGCCAGAGGCCGAACTGTGGCTCGACGGCGGCCACAATGCCGACGGCGGACGCGCCGTCGCCGCCGCACTTGCCGATCTGGAAGAGCGGGTCTCGCGGCCGCTCGTGCTCATCGTCGGCATGCTGTCCAGCAAAGACAGCGCGGGCTTTCTGAAAAACTTTTCCGGGCTCGCTCGCCGCGTCATCACGGTGCCGATCCATCAGGACAAGACCGTGCCGGCGGCCGCGCTTGCCGACGTCGCGCGCGAGGCCGGCCTGCCGGCGCTCGCCCGCGACGATCTCGAAAGCGCACTCGAAGCCGCCGGCAAGCTCGATCTGCAGCCGGCGCCGCGGATACTCATCACCGGTTCGCTTTATCTCGCGGGCGAAGTGCTGGCGACCAACGGCACGCCGCCGCAGTGACGGATGTCACCGCGGGTGGTTGTGGAGCGGCGCGGCATCCGCTAGGTTCCGCGCCAATTTTGGCTGCTTACGGCCAGACGGCAGCGGATTCGGACAGCGAATGGCGAAAGAAGAACTCCTGGAATTTCCCGGCGTGGTGACGGAACTGCTTCCGAATGCCACCTTCCGCGTCAAGCTCGAGAACGAGCATGAGATCATCGCCCACACCGCCGGCCGTATGCGCAAGAATTGTATCCGCGTGCTCGCCGGCGACAAGGTGCTGGTGGAGATGACGCCATACGATTTGACCAAGGGCCGGATTACCTACCGGTTCAAATGATTGGCCGGCCAAAACTCGTCCTGGCATCCGGTTCGCCGCGCCGGCTCGCGCTCATCAATCAGGCCGGCATCGAGCCCGACGCGCTGCGCCCGGCCGATGTCGACGAAACGCCGAAGCGCGGGGAACTGCCGCGCGCCTGTGCGGTCCGGCTGGCTCGGCTCAAGGCCGACACCGCATTCGCCACGGTGAACCTCGACGACGACCTGCGGGGGTCGTACATCCTCGCCGCCGATACCGTAGTGGCGGTGGGCCGCCGCATCCTGCCCAAGGCGGAGATGCTCGACGAGGCGGCGCAGTGCCTGCGGCTTTTGTCAGGGCGCAATCATCGCGTCCACTCCGCCGTCTGTCTGGTGACCCCCAAAGGCACGTTCCGGCAGCGCCACGTAGAGACCCGCGTGCGCTTCAAACGGCTGTCCGAACAGGACATCGAGGCCTATCTCGCCTCCGGCGAATGGCGCGGCAAGGCCGGCGGTTACGCGGCACAAGGCATCGCCGGCACCTTCCTGGTCAAGATCGTCGGCTCCTACTCCAACATCGTCGGCCTGCCGCTGTACGAGACGATCACGCTCTTGGCCGGCGAGGGCTATCCCATTCATTTCGGCTGGCTCAACGCCGGCGCGTGAGACGGCATTCGGTCGACGCGCGATCTGGCGCCGTGCGGCGCGCGCCCCATATTCGGCAAATGGCCGAACCGGCAAAGCGCAACGTCTGCCCAATCTGCGGCAAACCGGCCGAGCAGCGGTTTCGCCCGTTCTGCTCGCGGCGTTGCACCGACGTCGATCTCAACCGCTGGCTCTCCGGCGTCTATGCGGTGCCGGTCGTGGCGGAGGAGGAAGGCGACGACTTGCCCAAGGACTCGTTCGAGGATTTGCCCCCCGGGGACGATGTCGCGCATTGAAAGCAGCCCAAACGCGGTGTTTTGTTGCTTATGGGCTCATCCTGGACAGCCGCAGGGTGAGCCTTTATAAGCAAGCCCCGCTCGGGCCCGCTCCGTGCGAATGCTCAAGCGGCCCTCAAGCGCCCAGGTAGCTCAGTTGGTAGAGCACTGCACTGAAAATGCAGGTGTCGGTGGTTCAATTCCGCCCCTGGGCACCACTTTTCCAACACTGTCCGCCGCGTGCGTGTGATGTCCTCTGACGCGACACGCTCGTCCACCGTGGCCGGCCCCGATGCTCGCGCGAAGCAATCCGGGCCGATTGCCATACTGCTGTGCACCTACAACGGCGCGCGGTTTTTGCCGCTGCAGCTGAAGTCGTATGAGGCGCAGGATTTTGCCGATTGGCAGCTCTACGTCTCCGATGACGGTTCGCAGGACGCGACGCCGCAGTTGCTTGCCGAGTTTCAGAACAAGCACGGCGCGGCGCGTGTCCAAATCCGGCAAGGGCCGCGCCAAGGCTTTGTGGCGAACTTCCTGTCGCTGCTCTGCGATCCGGCCATCAAGGCTGATTACTATGCGCCGTCGGATCAGGATGACGTGTGGGATGCGCACAAGCTGTCGCGTGCCCGCGAACTGCTCGCCGACGCGCCGAACGATCGGCCGGTGGTTTATTGTGCGCGCACGCGGCTCATCGACGAGCAAGGCGTCGAACTCGGGCTGTCAACCTACTACCGGAAAACGCCGCATTTTCGCAACGCGCTGGCGCAAAGCCTCGCCGGCGGCAACACCATGGTGCTGAACGAACAGATGCGCCGGCTGTTGATGCAGGCCGGGCCGGATGTGAAAGTCGCCTCGCATGATTGGTGGGTGTATCTGGCGATTACCGCGGTCGGCGGCAAGGTTCTCTACGACAGCATGCCGACCGTGTCCTATCGCATGCATTCGCGCAACGTGATCGGCTCGAACGAGTTGGCTGCGGCCAAGCTCCTGCGCGCGCGCCTGCTGTGGCAGGGCCGTTACAGAAACTGGGCCGAGATGAACGTTGCGGCGCTGGAACGAATTGAAAATCTGATGACCGATGAAAACAGGAAGACATTCGATCTGTTCCGTCGCGCCAGGAAACAGAGCATGATCCCGCGCGTCTGCGGGCTGATGCGTTCCGGCATCTACCGGCAGTCGCTGCTCGGCGACCTCGGGCTGCTGGCGGCGGCGGTGACCGGACGGATTTGATATTGCTGCCGGAAAGATGCTCCGCGACGGAGTAGCCGTGACGGTTGTTCAGTTTTTCTTGTCGAAGGGTCACGCGCGCGCCAACGGCGTCCTCACGCGGTCGGCAGCACGGCGCTTGCCATGTAGAGGAACAGCGCAACACCCAACAGGCCGATCAACGCCGCCAGCGCAATATCGAAGCGCTCACCCGGGCTCAGCACCGTATCCTCGGCGTCGATGGCCTTCGTGGTGGCGGTGAAGCGGATGCCCGCAATGACGATCATCACCACCCCGATCGCGATGAAGGCGAGGCCCGCCGCATTGGCGAATTTCTGGCCGTGCGGGGCGATCTCCTTCAGTGCCACCTGAGGAGCCAGCGCCTTCAGGAACAGGTCGAATTTCTCGATCACGAAGCCGAACGCCATGATCGCAATGGCGGTGCGCACCCAGGCGAGGAAGGTTCGCTCGTTGGCGGCGTGATCGCTGTAGCGTTTGATCATGGGCGCTTCCTCGACGTCGGTAGGGACGTACTCTATAGCGCATGGCCGGCTTGATCCACATCGATGCGCAAAGCCCTGAGCGAGACCTTGCCGCCGCGACAAGAAGCGGGCAGTTTGCCGGCGCAATCCGCACAGGCAAAACGCGGAACTTCGAGGGGGAGTGAGACAAATGCCGGAATCTGCCCAAACGCATCCAAGCCGCGGCCGCTGGTATGTTCTTCTGCTGATCAGCGTGATGTATCTCATCACCTATCTGGATCGCGTCAATATCTCGACGGCGGCGCCGGCCATCAGCAAGGAGTTCGGGTTCGACAAGGTCACGATGGGCGTCATCTTCAGCGCCTTCGTGTGGGCCTATGCGGCGTTCCAGGTTCCCGGCGGATGGTTCAGCGATCGCTTTGGCGCGCGCGGCGTGCTGACGGGGGTAGTCGGCTATTGGTCGATCATGACGGCCGCCACCGCCATGGCCTTCGGTTCCGTGTCGTTTGTTGTTGTGCGGTTCCTGTTCGGCGTCGGCGAGGCCGGCGCTTTCCCGGGCGCGACGCGCGCGATGCAGCTCTGGTATCCGCGGCGCGAGCGCGGCCTGGTCCAAGGCGTCACGCACAGCGCCAGCCGGCTCGGCGCCGCAATCGCGCCGCCGATCGTCGTGCTGATCATGAGCCATTTTGGCTGGCGCTCGGTGTTCTACATTTGCGGCGCTGCCGGCCTGGTCTGGTCGCTGTGGTGGTACGTCACGTACCGCAATCTGCCGGAAGAGCATTCGCTGGTGAACAAGGCGGAACTGGCGACCATCCGCGGCCTCGACGATAACGGCGCCATCAACCCGCCGCCGATCGAAAAGCAGACCAACGTGCCGTGGTCCATGCTGGTGCGCTCGCCCAATATGTGGGCGATCATGTGTGCCTATTTCACTTACGTCTATTGTCTGTGGATCTTCCTGAGCTGGCTGCCGTCTTATCTGCTCGAAGCGCGCCACTTCACGCTGATCAAGGTCGGAATATATGCGTCGCTGCCGCTGTTTGCCGGCGTCATCGGCGACACGGTGGGCGGGCTGGCGACCGATTGGCTGCTCAAGGCGACGGGCAGCGCCAAGATCGGCCGGCGCGCCGTGGCGATCGTCGGATTGCTCGGCTGTGCGGTCTGCATTGTGCCGGCGGCGCTCACGAGCAATGCCTATGTGGCGGTCTATGGTCTTACCGCCTCGATGTTCTTTCTGGAATTCACCATCGGCCCGTCCTGGGCGGTGCCGATGGACACCGGCGGGAAATATTCGGGCACGGTGTCGGGCATGATGAACATGGCCGGCAATATCGGCGGCGCGCTGTCGCCGCTGGTGTTCGGCTTTCTGGCGCAGGGCGGCAACTGGCAGGCGCCGTTCATCGTCGCCGCCGCACTCCTGGTCGCCGGCTCCGCCGTATGGGCGTTCTGGCTCGATCCCGACAGGCAGATCCTCACCGGCTGAGGCGCCGTTCCGGATGACGCGACAAGAAGTCTTGGGCGCGCCGGCGGGGCTGCACTTGACCGCCCCGTGGCGGGTATTCGCGCCGATTAGCAAAGCGTCAATGGATGTTGGCTACCTAAACGGAGGGCCGGTCCCGCCTTCCAAGCGGGGAAGGATTGTCCCTCAATGCTTGCAGCCGTGTCGCACCTGTCGGCGCTGAACGATTGGCGAACGGTGGCGCTCGCCGGTGCCTGCTTTCTCGCCGGCATCGCCGTCGCGGCGCTCTATCGCCGCGCGCCGTGGCTCGGCGGCATTCGCGATCAGGCACGCCTGATCAATCTCGTGCTGAACAATATGACCCAAGGCGTGGTGATGTTCGACGCCGGCGGCCGCCTCGTCGTCTGCAACAATCGGTATCGCGAAATCTACGGACTGTCGCCGGACATCGTGAAGCCTGGCACCGATCTCGCCGACATTATCCGCCACCGTCATGAGACCGGCAATTTGCAGCGCAATCCGGAAGAGTATCGGGCCGAGCTCACGGAGCTTATCAAGTCGGGCAAGATGCAGACCTTCGTGGCCGAGCTGAAGGATGGGCGGTCGATCGCGATTGTCAATCGGCCGATACCCGGCGGTGCGTACTGGATCGGGACCCACCATGACATCACCGAGCGGCGCAAGATCGAGCGGCAGAACGCCTTGCTGGGCGAGCAGGAGGCGCGCCGCGCTGTCGTCGACGAGGCCATCGCTTGGTTTCGCCAAAGCGTCGAAGGCGTACTGAAGACCGTCGCCGAGGGGGTCGCCACGATGAAATCGACCGCGGGAGCGCTGTCGGCGACGTCGAGCGAAACCACGGCGCATAGCGAGGGCGCGCTGCGCACCTCGAACGAGGCGTCGTGCCGCGTGCAGAGCGCTTCCACGGCCGCGGAGGAATTGTCGCGCTCGATCGCCGAGATCAATCGCCAGCTGTTGCGTGCGAGCGAAGTGGTGCGCGCCGCCGCCGGCGAGGCGCAGTCGACCAATGCCGAGATTACCGGACTGGCGCAAACCGCGCAGAAGATCGACGACGTCGTCAAGCTTATTCAGAGCGTCGCCGGGCAGACCAATCTGTTGGCGCTCAACGCCACCATCGAGGCGGCCCGCGCCGGCGCTGCCGGCAAGGGCTTCGCGGTCGTTGCCTCCGAAGTCAAAGCGCTGGCGGTACAGACCGGGAAGGCAACCGAAGTCATCGCCGCCCAGATCGCGGCCGTGCAATCCTCGACGCAAAGTTCTGTGCGCGCCATCGCCAGCATCACCGCCCGCATGCAGGAAATTCAGCAATTGACCGGCGCGATCGCCGCCGCGATCGAGCAGCAGCACGCCGCGACCGGCGAGATTTCCGACAATGTCGCCGGCGCCGCGTCCGGCACCAAATCCGTCGTCGCCGACCTGCAGCGCGTTTCCGGCGCGATTGCCGACATGCGAACTACGGCTGGGACGGTGCTTGCGGCCTCGGCTGCCGTCGAAACGGCGGCCGACAGTCTGCGCGGCAGCGTTGACGGATTCCTGCGCAAGGTCGCGATGTAGCGGGCGTAGCCGGCGGCGCCCTTCGGCGCTTACATGGCCTGCTGCTTGCCGAAAGAGGTCTGTTCGGCGGCGTGCGGCGGCAGCACCAGGCGTTCGACCACGCCGATCAAGAGAAATAGCACCACACCCAGGACGGTGAGCGCCACGATGCCGCCGAAAAGGAGCGCTGTGTCCATGTTGCCGTTGGCAATCAGCAGCAGATACCCGAGGCCGCCCTGTCCGCCGACGAACTCGCCGACAACGGCGCCAACGACCGCGAAGGTGATCGATATCTTCAATCCGGCGAAGATCGACGGCATCGCGTTAGGCAGCTGAATCTTGAAGAACGTGGCGAGCGGCCCGAGCCCCATCGATTGCGCCAGATAGGTCTTTTCGCGTTCCAGCGACGCGAGTCCCATGGCGGTGTTAATGACAACGGGGAAGAAAGCGATCAGGAACGCGATCAGCACTTTGGGCAACAGGCCGAAGCCGAACCAGACCAGAAATAGCGGCGCCACGGCGACTTTCGGCACCGCTTGCGAGGATACCAGCACCGGGTAAATGGCGCGCGCGAACGGCCGCCACAGATAGATGGCGAGCGCCAGCGGGATCCCGACGACGACGCTAAGCCCAAAGCCGAGCAGGATTTCGAGCGTGGTGCTGACGCTTTCCTTGAGGAGCACCGCCGAATTCTTGTCCATCGCCTCGATGATGGCGCTCGGCGCCGGCAACAGATATGACGGAATAGCGAGCGCCCGCGCGGCGAGTTCCCAGAGCGCCAATGCCGCCACCATCATGCCGATCGGGTAAGCCACCGCGCCGATCCGATCGCGGCGCGCGTGCCGGCGGCGATGCCGCGCCACTGCGGCTTCGAGGTCGCCCGCTGACTGAGGCGTTGCGAACCCCGGCGTATTCATCACATCGGCCATCGCGCCACTCCTTCTCGGCTTGGCTTAAGCTCAGCCCGGTTCAATGTTCCCGCAGCACGCCGCGCGCCAAAAACATTTCCAGTATCTCCCGGCTATACTCGGCGAATTCCGGCGTCTCGCGCATCGCCAAGGTTCGCGGCCGCGGCAGCTTGATGTCGATGATGCGGTCGATGCAGCCCGGCCGCGGCGTCATCACGATGACTCGGTCGGACAGGAACACAGCCTCCGCGATACTGTGCGTAATGAACAACACGGTCATGCGCCGCTCGTTCACCAGCGCCTGCAAATCCAGCACGAGCTGGTCACGCGTTAAGGCGTCGAGCGCGCCGAACGGCTCGTCCATCAGCAGATGATCGGGATTATGAATAAGCGCACGGCAGATCGAGACGCGCTGGCGCATGCCGCCGGACAGTTCGTGCGGATAACGCTTTTCGAAACCGCCGAGCCCGACCGTGTCCAGGAGTTCGTGGGCCCGGGCGTCGGCATCCTTGCGGTTCATCTTCCGCGCCTCGGCCTGCAGCATGATGTTGCCGAGCGCGGTGCGCCAGTCGAGCAGCACCGGGCTTTGAAACACGATGCCGATGTCGGTGCGCGGCTTTTGCACCGTGCGGCCGTTGACCTTCACCGCGCCGCTTGACGGCGGAATGAGACCGGCGGCGATCATGAGCAACGTGCTCTTGCCGCAGCCGCTCGGCCCGACATGCGAGATAAATTCGCCGCGCCGCTGCGTGAATGAGACGCTGTTCAGCGCGCGAACCTCGCCATCGCGCGTCGCATAGACCTTCGACAGATTTTCTATGCGCAGATATGGTTGATCGTCGGTAATCTGATTCACGCGCGGTCCGGTTGTAACATTCGCTTCTGATATCAGCATGGTGTCACGCGAATGTAAGCCTCTAGCTGCGCCAAGCGCTCCCCGATGCAAGACACGTGCCGCGAAATAAGGCCGATTTTGCCAAGGCCTTTCGGCACTTAGGTCGACTGCGGCGGTACGTATTCGGCGCCGTTGGGCACGAAATCGTTGGTGTAAACCTGGCTCGTAGTCAGCGGTGCGGTGACGCCGCCATATTGCTTAAGCACTGCGATTGTGGAGGCCCAATCCTCATCCGCCTCCCAGCCGAGCGGCTTACCCTTGGTGCTGGGCGTAACCCAGGTCTGCCACGAGACTTCGAAGCCTCTCTTGATGATCGCCGGATCGGAGGTCGGCGAATATTTCTTCACTACCGCGACCGCTTCGTCGATGTGATGCCTTTCGTACAGAAAGCCCTTGATTGAGGCGGGCACAAACTTATGCAGCAGGTCTGGGTCGCTTTTGATCAAATCGTTGTTGGCTATGATGCCGTTGGAGACGATGTTGACGCCGGCATCGGCAAACCACAGCAAACGGGCATCCGTTTTGCCAAGAACTTCGATCGACGGTACAAAGCTTGCGGCGTAGCCGCCGATGGCATCGACCTTGCCGCTGATCAAAGCTGGGCCGAGGCCTGACGGGTCTATATTGACGATCTTGATCTTGGAGGCATCGAGACCGGCGCCTTTGACATAGGCCGGCCATTGCTGGAACACCCCGCTGCCGGCGGTGATTCCCAGCGTTCTGCCTTCCAGATCCTTCGGCGTTTTGATCGAGGAACTGCTCAGCACGATAATCGCTGCCGGCGCCTTGCGGAAGATGCTGCCGATGGTCTTGATCGCCATGCCCTTGCTGATGCCGTTGGCACACGTATAGCCGTCGGCAAAGCCGACCTGCGTCGCCTTGCTGGCGACAAGTTGCGCGGTATTGCCGGAGCCTTTGCCGGGGCCGACGGTTACATCCAGTCCGGCGTCGCGATAGAAGCCCATCTCCCGTGCGATGAGGAACCCGGAATTCGAACCTTCGAACACCCAGTCGATCGTCATCGACACCGATGTGGCCGCGCGCGACCGGCTCGCCAAGAACGGCAATGCGAGTGCACCTGCGGCGGACGCCTTGAGCAGACGGCGGCGCGACATGGAGGAACGTTGAAAAGCGGACGAGCTCATGGGATCACCTCTGGGGCTTACGGCTCACGGGATCACGTCGACGGCTCACGGCCGCCGGAGGAGCATACAAGGACGCTGCGGGCACTGTCATCACGCGTCGCGTCGCAGCGCAGGAAGAAGAAGCAAGCGGTGTGCCGGCACGTCTAAGTAGCAAGCAAAAATGCGGTTGCCTCTGGTGGGGAAATTCGTGACCATCGGCGCCAGCCTGGCGGCAAAATTTGTGAGGAATTGCAATGGCGAACAAGGATTTGCGGGATTGGATCAAGGACGTCGCGGCCGCCGGCGAGTTGAAAACCATCAAGGGCGCTGAGCCCAAGGAGGAAATCGGAGGCTTTGTCGACATTTATCAGCGCAAAATGGGAAATCCGGCGCTGTTGTTCGACAACGTGCCGGGCTTTCCCGGCGGGCGGCGCGTCATCGCCAACATCTTAACTTCGGTGCCGCGCATCAACGTTGCGCTCGGGCTGCCGCCGCAGGCATCCGAGATGGAGCTGATCCAGTGGTGGCGCAATTACATGAAGCACGCGCCGTCGTATCAGCCGCGGGAGGTCAACGGCGGGCCGCTCCTTGAAAACGTATTCGAAGGCAAGGATGTCGATATCCAGAAAATCCCGACGCCGATCTGGCACGAACATGACGGCGGTCCGTATATCGGCACCGGCTGCATGGTGGTGATGCGAGATCCGGATTCCGGCTGGCTCAACTACGGCTGCTATCGGGTGCAGAGTCACGAGCCGGACGTGGCGTCGGTGATGATGTCGCCCGGCAAGCACGGCCGCATCATCATGGGCAAGTACCACGATCGCGGCCAGCCCTGTCCGGTCGCGGTGATTGCCGGCATGCATCCGGCGCTGCTGATGCTCGCGGGCCTGGAAATTCCGTATGGCAAGAACGAGATGGAAGCCGCCGGCGGTATCCTCGGCGAGCCGATCGAAGTGTTCAACATGCCGCGCACCGGGCTGCCGGTGCCGGCCAACGCTGAGATCGCATTCGAGGGCCTCATTCATCCCAACGATCTGGTGCAGGAAGGGCCACTCGGCGAATGGACCGGCTATTATGCCTCCGGCAGCGCGCCGGAGCCGGCGATCCGCATCTCAACCTTCATGCATCGCAACGACCCGATCCTGGTCGGCGCCATTCCGGCGGTGCCGCCGAACGACAACACGTTCTATCTCGGCACCTACCGGTGCGGCGCGGTGTGGAATCAGCTCGAAGCCGCCGGCATTCCCGAAGTCAGAGGCGTGTGGGCGCACGAGGCCGGCGGCAGCCGCTTCATGTTGACCGTCTCGATCAAGCAGCTTTACGGCGGCCACGCCAAACAGGCCGGCATGGTCGCCTCGCACTGCCACGCCGGCGCCTACTGCAACCGCTGGACCATTGTGGTCGACGAGGACATCGACCCGACTAACATCAATGACGTGATCTGGGCGATGTGCACACGCTGCGATCCGCGCATGCAGGTCGACGTCATTCACGGCGGCTGGAGCTCGGCGCTCGACCCGATGTGCTACGACACCGAGAAGGACCGGCGCAATTCGCGCGTCGTGATCGACGCCTGCATTCCGTTCAACCGGCAGAAAACGTTCCCGACCATCGCCCGTTCAAGCAAAGAACTCGACGCCCGCATGCGCGCCAAATGGGCGCACGAACTGCCGAAGGATTTTTGAGCCTCGTCATCGCGGTGGTGTCCGTCGGATCGCTGGCAAATTTCGGCAGCGGCAGCACACCCAGATCGCCGTTGCCAAGCGATAAAAGCATGGCGCTCGGTCCCATAGACGGACCGTTATGCTTTGCCCGCCTTGGCGCGGCGCGCTTTCGCGATTGCCTCGCAGACACGGCGCGGTGTCAGCGGCGTCTCGTTGAAGCTTGCGCCGATGTCGGCGAAGGCGTCGGCCACCGCGTTGGCGATCGCGGCCGGCGGGGCAATAGCGCCGCCTTCGCCGAGACCTTTGACGCCGTATTCGGTCGTCAGCGCCGGCGTGATGAGATGCTCGATGCGAATGAACGGCATCTCGCCCGCGGTCGGTACCAGATAGTCGGCGAGGCTTGAGGCGAGCGGTTGGCCCTGGGCGTTGTAGGGAATTTCTTCGTAGAGCGCGGTGCCGATGCCCTGCGCGATGCCGCCGACCACCTGGCCGTCGACGATCATCGGGTTGATCATCGTGCCGCAGTCTTCCGATACCACGTAATCGAGCAATTCAACGGCGCCGCTGTCCGGCTCGACAGCGACCAGCACCGCGTGCGTTCCGTAGGCGAACACGCCGCCGGAATCGGCCGGCTCATAAGTGGCGGTGGTTTCCAGAAGGGGTTCCATGCCGGCCGGCAGCTGGTCGGGCCGCGCGTTGGCCGCGAACGCGATCTCGGCGACACTGATCTTGTTGGAGGGGCCATGTACCATGCCGCCCTCGATGCGCACTGCTGTGGCGTCGACCTGCAGCAGATGCGCGCCGATACGCCGCATTTTCTCAGCAAGCGCGCGGGCTGCCCGGCCGACGGCGCCGCCCGCGAACACGATCGAGCGCGACGCAAACGTGCCGAAGCCGTAGGGGCCGACCGCGGTGTCGCCATAACGGACGGAGATTTGCGCGGGATCGATGCCGAGTTCGTGGGCGGCGATCTGCGCCAGCGTGGTTTCGTGCCCCTGGCCGTGGTTCTGCACACCCACATAGATCAGTACGCCGCCGTCGGGCAGCATGCGGATGTTGGCGGATTCGTAGCCGGGAATGACGCGGAATTTGCGTTTGGCGAATTCGACGATGCCGTGGCCGCTTTGCTCGGTGTAGAAGGCAAAGCCGACGCCGATCTTGCGGCCGTCGGTTTCGCCTTGTGCCTGACGCCTGCGGATCGCCGGCAGATCGATCTTGTCGCGCGCGATGTCGAGTGCCGCGATGTAATCGCCGGTGTCGAGTTTCATGCCGGCGGCGGTGCGGTACGGCAGTTCGGCCGATGTGACGATGTTCTGACGCCGCAACTCGAACGGCTCGCGTTGGAGTTCGCGCGCCATCTCGTCGACCAGCCGTTCCAGCGCGAATGTCGCGCCGGGCCGCGCCACGCCGCGATAAGGGCCCATCGGGGCTTTGTTGGTGGCGACCGTGTAGGCATTGAGTTTCAGATGCCGCATGCGGTACGGGCCAGTCAGGTTGCGCGACGCCATGCTGGCTTCCTGAAACGCGCCAGTCGGCCACAGCGCATAGGCGCCGGCGTCGATGTAGATGTCGCCTTCGAGGCCGAGCAGCGTGCCGTCGCGTTCGGCGCAGATGGTGAGATCGTAGGTGTGGTCGCGCGCGTGCGGCGATGCCAGCAGATGTTCGCGCCGGTCTTCGATCCAGCGCACCGGATGGCGGACCTTCAGCGCCAGCGCCGCCACGGCGACATCCTCCGGCATGATCCGGTTCTTGCCGCCGAAGCCGCCGCCGACATCGGGGGCGATGACGCGCACCTTGTGCTCGGGCAGGCCAAGCATGCGGGAAATCGCCATGCGTTTCACCTGGCCGCCCTGCGTCGACAGATAGACGACGAGTTCGTCGAGCCGGTGATCCCAATAGGCCAGCGCGCCGCGGCCTTCCATCGAGACCGTGGCCTGGCGGTTGAGCCGCAGGCGGCGGTCCAGCCGCACCGGTGCCGCCGCGAGGATCGCCGGATCGCCTTCGACCACGCTGGTGCCGATATAGGCGTTGCTCGGCCACTCGTCGAAAACGCGCGGGCTGTCGGACCGCATCGCCGCGACAACGTCGACGACGGCCGGCAATTCCTCGAGCTCCAGCTCCACGGCTTCGGCCAGATCCTCGGCCTGTGCGCGCGTCGGCATCACGCAAGCCGCGATCGTCTGGCCGACGTAGCGGACGCGGCCATCGGCGAGCGGTGGATAAGGACTGTGGCGGTGGGCCGAGAGCTCGGGTCCGGCTTCCAGCACATTGATCGGGCCGATGTCGGCGAGCGTGAAGACGCGCGCGGCGTTCTCGCCCGGCTTGACGACGTTACGCACACGCGCGTGCGCCATCGGACTGCGCACGAAGGCGATGTCCTGCACACCGGGCATCTGGACATCGGCGATGAACATGCCGTGCCCATAGAGGTGGCGGGCGTCCTCCTTGCGCAGCAGACTCGCGCCGATCCAACCTGCCGCGGTTTTTCGTTCTGACACGCTACGCCGTTCCCCAACTCGTCCAGCTTTGTATTCAGCCTTGTGGCGGAACGTAGTCGGCGCCGCTCGGAACGAATTCGTTGGTGTAGAGCTGGGCCGTCGTCAGCGGCGCCGAGACGCCGACATATTGTTTGAGCACCGCGATGGTTCCGGCCCAGTCGGCATCGGAGCCCCAGCCGAGCGGCTTGCCCTTGGTGTTGGGCGTGAGCCAGGTTTCCCACGACAGCTCGAACTCGCGCTTGGTGACCGCGTCGTTGGCGGTGGGCTGATATTTCTTCACCGCGGCGATGGCCTCATCCATGTGCTGGCGTTCGTAGATGAAGCCCTTGATCGCCGGCGCCACAAATGCGCGGACCAGATCGGGGTCGCTCTTGAGCAGGTCGTTGTGCACGATGATGCCGTTGGAGACGATGGTGACGCCAGAATCGGCGAACCAGAAAATGCGAAGTTTTTTCTTGGCGCGCACCTCGATGCTCGGCGCGTAGCTGAACACATAGCCGCCGATCGCGTCGACCTTGCCGTTGACCAAAGCCGCACCGACGCCGGCCGGATCGATGTTGACGATCCTGATCTTGGCGGGATCGATGCCGGCGCCTTTGACGTAGGCCGGCCATTGCTGGAACTGGGCGCTGCCGGCGGTCATCGCCACGGATTTGCCTTCGAGATCCTTGGGCGATTTGATCGGCGATTCATCAAGCACCATGATGGCGGCCGGATCGCGCCGGTAGATGGTGCCGACGGTTTTGATCGCCATGCCCTTGGCGACGCTGTTGGCGACGACGAAGCCGTCGGAAAACCCGATCTGCGTCGCCTTGCTGGCGACGAGCTGGGCGGTGGTGCCGGAGCCTTTGCCAGCGAGAATGGTCACGTCGAGGCCGGCGTCGCGATAAAAGCCCTTCTCATGCGCGACCAGAAATCCGACGCTGGCGCCCTGATAGAGCCAGTCCAGTGTAAACTTCACCGCCTTGAGCGCGGTCGCGGCGCGGGTGACGGAGGGTGCGGCGAGCGCCCCGGTGGCGACCGCGGATTGCACGAGAAAACGGCGTCGGGATACCGGCGCGGTCTGAGGACGCGAAGAGCGCATGGCTTTACCTCCAGGGATCGGTGTGCCGGCATGACGGGCGGCGAGAAGCTCGCCCGACCGCTAGATAGCCGGTCCTAAAGCCGCTGAAAAGCAAGCGATGCGCGGGATGGTGGACGACCGCGCGTCGGTATGGCGCACGCTACGCAGTTTGCGGCGGCACGAACTCCGCGCCGGTTGGCACGAATTCGTTGGTGTAGATCTGGCTTGGCGTCAGCGGCGCGGTAACGCCGGCATATCGCTTGAGGACCTCTACAGTCGAAGTCCAATCGGCATCGGAGCCCCAGCCGAGCGGCTTGCCCTTGGTATTGGGCGTCACCCACGTCTTCCACGACTGTTCGAGCTCCAGCTGTGTGATCGCAGGATCAGCGGTCGGTTGGAATTTCTTCACGGCCGCATAGGCTACGTCGGGATGCTGTCTGCCGTAGAGAAAGCCCTTGATCGCGGCAGGAACAAACGCGCGAATGAGGTCGGGGTCGCTCTTGAGCAGATCCTGGTGGACGATGATGCCGTTGGAAACGACGGTCACTCCGTAGTCCGCAAACCAGAACATGCGCAGCTGTTTTTTGGCGCGGACTTGGATGGTCGGGGCGTAGCTGAAGACGTAGCCGCATATGGCGGGAACCTTGCCGCTCACCAGCGCCGGTGAGACACCGGCCGGATCGATATTCACGATCGGCACCTTCGCGAGGTCCAAGCCGGCGCCCTTGACGAAGACTGGCCATTGCAGGAATTGCGCGCTGCCGACCGTCATCCCCAGGCTCTTGCCTTCGAGGTCTTTGGGCGACTTGATGTCGGAATCGGCGAGCACCATGACGGCGGCTGGATCGCGTCGATAGATGCTGCCGACGGTCTTGATCGCCATGCCTTTGGCGATGCTGCTGCCGACGACGAAGCCATCGGAATATCCGATCTGCGTCGCCTTGCTGGCGACCAGTTGGGCCGTCGTGCCGGACCCCTTGCCCGGACTGATCGTTACGTCGAGTCCGGCGTCGCGATAAAAGCCCTGCGCATGCGCGACCAGGAATCCGGCGTTCGGTCCCTGAAACAGCCAATCGAGCGTCAGCGAGACCGGCTTCAACGAACCCGCAGCACGCACGAAGCCTGGACGCGCCAGCGCAGAGGTTGCAGCCGCGAGTGTGGCCGAGTTTTTCAGGAAGCGTCGGCGAGAAATCGACGCGCGCGGTTTTTCAAAGCCCTTACGTGAGCCAATGACTGATCTCCTGGGTTGTCGCCCGGCGCACCGGCGAAGCCGGCGAGTCGTTGTCAGGCGGGTGGCGACACAAAAAGCAAGTCGTGTGCCACTCCCAGCAGATAGCCAAATGTCGGATGCCCACTCGCTCGCTGTCGTTCAACCCTGTTGGGGCGGCACGTATTCGGCGCCGGTCGGAACAAATTCATTTGTATAAAGCGCGCCGAGCGCAGGCGGCGTCGCAACGCCGCCATATTGTTTGAGCACCTGAACGGTCGAGGCCCAATCGGCCTCGGCCTCCCAGCCGAGCGGTTTTCCCTTGGTGTTCGGCGTCACCCAGGTTTGCCAGGACAACTCCAGTTCGCGCCGCGAGATCGCCGGGTCGACTGTCGGCAGATAGCGTTTGACAGAGGCGACCGCCTCGTCCGGATGCTGGCGGCCGTAAAGGAATCCCTTGATGGTCGGCGCGACAAAGGCGCGCACCAGTTCCGGATCGCTTTTCAACAAATCGTTGTGCACGATGATGCCGTTCGACACCACATCAACGCCGTAATCGGCGAACCAGAAAATGCGGACCCGTTTCTTGCCGCGGATTTCGATCGCCGGCACGTAGCCCTGGGCGTAGCCGCCAATGGCATCGACCTTCTTGTTGACGAGCGCCGGGCCGACGCCGGCCGGATCGATGTTGACCATGCGGATTTTCGAAGCGTCGATGCCGGCGCCCTTGGCGAAGGCCGGCCATTGCTGAAACTGTCCGCTGCCCGCCGTCATGGCGACGGTTTTGCCTTCGAGGTCTTTCGGCGAGGTGATGCCGGAATCCGCGAGCACCATGATGGCCGACGGGTTTTTGCGAAACACACTGCCGACCGTCTTGATCGCCATGCCCTTGGAGATGCCGGTGGCGACGGCGTAGCCGTCGGCAAAGCCGAACTGACTGGCCTTGCTGGCGACGAGCTGCGCGGTCGTGCCCGAGCCTTTGCCGGATGTCACTGTGACGTCGAGGCCTGCGTCTCGGTAGAAGCCCTGATCGTGCGCCAGCATGAAGCCGACATTGGGGCCCTGAAAAATCCAGTCGAGCGTCATGGAGACCGGCCGGAGCGCGGTCGCGGCGCGCGCCGCGAACGGCGCTGCGGGCCAAGCGAATGCGCCAGCGGCAAGCGTCGCATTTTTCAGGAAACGGCGGCGCGACGGCAGCGCGCGGGCGGCAGGATGGCGGCTCATGGTGTGGACCTCGCAGGAAGAACGCCGGCGAGGCGAAGCATAGACGCAAGCCGCAGCCGCTGCCATGGCCCTGCTTGCTGCAACCTTTTGTTGGCGGCCGATCAGGAATCCCCCTGTGGCAGAACCTTTGACATCGGATAGCTTGCATTCGTGCCGAACTTTCCAGCCGAAGCGCTGTCTTCAGCATAGCCATTTGATTGGTAGAAGCGGCGTGCGGTCGCGGTGCTGAGCAGCGTACAGCGCGTGTTGCCGCGCTCCCGCGCGCGCGCCTCCAGCGCCTGCAGTATGGCGCGGCTGACGCCGCGGAACCGCACTTCCGGCGCGACGTAATTCAGCGTGATCTCCCCGGCGTCCGTTACGCTGCCAACGCCGAGAATCGCGCCATCCTCAATGGCGACGAGGACGGAGCCACCCGGTTGCACAATCCAGGTCGCGAGAATCTCGGGTGTCTTGTTGCTCAGCCATTTTTGCAGAATCACCGGGTCATCACGGTGATCGGCGGTACACAGCTCGGTGATCGACCGCCGCAGCACCCGGCATGCGGCTGGGGCGTCTTCAACGGTGGCATCGCGAATTTGCATCGCCGCAGCCTACGAGCACGAATCGGCACAGACAATCGACGCGGCGCGGGTCGCGATGTCTGGACTAGATGGCGTGCGCCTTGGCTTTGATCTCGGCTTCGGCTTTGGCCACGGCATTGGTCCATGTGTCGACGGCTTGGCGCGCCTGACGGACCGCTTCGGCGAAAGCCTCCTCCTTGTAGAGGTTGCGCCATTGGCCGCTCTCGTACAGCTGCACGAGATGACCTAACGCCTGCCGCGCGGTGAAAAGCTGCCGCTCGGCATGTTTCTGCTGAATTTCGGCAGTCGAGACTTTGGTCATTGGGCCAGTTTGACCGGAACTGGTAAAAAAACGTCAAAAATGGCCCTGGTTATTTGTCTCTATGACGGAGACAATGTCACCGAATTCACGGCTGGGCGCGGCCCCGCGGCGTCCTTAATACGCGTCTTCGGTGAAAATCGGATCGACCGAGCCGTGCCACGGCCCGCTGAATTTTGCCAGCAGGTCCTGCGCCGGCGTGCTGCCGCGTAACAGCCGCTCTTCGAGCACACCCAGATACCGCGTCTCGTCCTCGCTGGCGGGGTTGAGCCGCTTGCGGCCGACCAATCCGGCACGGGAGAGTTTGAGCACCTCGGTGGCGATTTCAAACACGGTGCGGCCGCGCACCTTGGCCGCAAGCGCGAACTTGGGCACGTCGTCGCGGAGTTTTTGCCGATCCTCCGCGGTCCAGTTTTTGACCAGGTCCCAGGCGGCATCGAGCGAATTGTCGTCGTAAAGAATGCCGACCCACAGTGCCGGCAACGCCAGCAGGTTCGGCAGCGGCCCGGAATCCGCGCCACGCATTTCCAGATAGCGCTTGAGCCGTACCTCGGGAAAGATCGTGCTCAGGTGATTGGCCCAGTCGGAAATGGTAGCGCGCACGCCCGGCATGCCGGGCAGCTTGCCGGCCAGCAGTTCGCGAAACGACAGCCCCGCCACATCAACATACTCGTCGCCGTGCTTGATGAAATACATCGGCACGTCGAGTGCGTAGTCTACCCAGCGTTCAAAACCCATGCCGGGCTCGAATGCCCACGGCAGCATACCGGAGCGATCGTTGTCGGTGTCGCGCCAGATCTCCGCGCGAAACGACAGAAAGCCGTTGGGCTTGCCATCTGTAAACGGCGAGTTGGCGAACATAGCCGTCGCCACCGGCTGCAGCGCCAGTGCCACGCGCAGCTTCTTGACCATGTCGGCTTCCGACGAGAAGTCGAGATTGGTCTGTACCGTGCACGTGCGATACATCATGTCGAGGCCGAGGCTGCCGACCTTCGGCATGTAGGCCGTCATGATCTTGTAGCGGCCCTTGGGCATGCGCGGCATGTCGGCGCGACTCCAGGTCGGCGCCATGCCGAGGCCGAGGAAGCCGATGCGCAACGGCTGCGCTACTTCGCGAACCTGCGCCAGGTGCGCCATCAGCTCACGCGATGTCTGGTGCACGGTTTCGAACTGCGCGCCCGACAACTCGAACTGGCCGCCCGGTTCGAGCGAGATCGCGCCGCCGCCGGTCACGTCGTAAAGGCCGATCACGTTCGGCCCTTCCATGATCGGCTCCCAGCCGAGCAGGTGCTGCATGCCCTCGAGCAGGGCGCGGATGCCGCGCGGACCTTCGTACGGCACCGGGCGATGGCCTTCGAGCGTGAAGCCGAATTTCTCGTGCTCGGTGCCGATGCGGAATTGCGACTTTGGCCGGACGCCTTGCGCCAGCCACGCGACGAGTTCGTCCCGCCGCTCGATCGGCGTCAGGTCGACTTGATCACGCGCCATGGACTGTCCCGGGAAAAATGGGCCGCGACCTTACACGCGGCACGCCGCAAAGGCCAATGTCGCTTCCATGACGGCTAGGCCACTGCCTTGCGCTCGCCGGGCGGGAAGCGTCGGTAAAACGTCTCACCCTTTTTCGCCATATCGGCCAAAAGTTTACATGGTTTGAAGCGGTCTCCATAACGCTTCGCCAAACGGCTGCAAAGTGCAACGAAGGCCGCCGCCCCCATGCCGTCAATGTAGGAAATGGTCCCGCCGGTAAAAGGTGCAAAGCCGAAGCCCAGGATCGAGCCGACATCGGCTTCGCGCATGTCAGTGACCACGCCCTCCTCGATGCAGCGGGCGGTTTCGAGCGCCTGGATCGCGAGCAGCCGCGCTTTGAGTTCCTCGACGTCGAGCGTGTCGGGATCGAGCTTGGTCGGCTGCAGATCGGCAAGCCCGGGCCACAGCCGCTTCGGCCCGGCCTGCGGATAATCGTAAAATCCCTTGCCGTTCTTGCGGCCGAGCCGGCCGCGCTTTTCCACCATCTCGGACAGCAGCGCCTTTTGACGTGCGTCGACCTTGTCGGGGCCGAGATCGGCCTCGGTCGCCAGCAGGATCTTCCAGGCCAGATCGACCGCGACTTCGTCATTCAGTGCGAGCGGACCGACCGGCATCCCCGCCATGCGGCCGATATTCTCGATCATGGCGGCCGGCACGCCGTCGCTCAGCATCAAATGGCCTTCGCGCAGATAGGTGCCGACCACACGCGACGTGTAAAAGCCGCGCGAATCGTTGACGACGATCGGCGTTTTGCGAATGGCGCGGACGTAGTCGAGAGCGCCTGCGAGCGCCACGTCGCCGGTGTCCTTGCCGAGGATGATCTCGACCAGGTTCATGCGCTCGACGGGCGAGAAGAAATGGATGCCGATGAAGCGCGCACGGTCCTTGAACGCGGTCGCGAGCGAACTGATCGGCAGGGTCGAGGTGTTGGAGCCGAAAATCGTATCCTTGCCGATCACGTTCTGTGCCCGGCCGATGACTTCTTCCTTGACCTTGCGGTCCTCGAACACCGCCTCGATGATGAGGTCGCAATCTTGCAGCGCGACGTAGTCCGCGGTCGGTTCGATGCGTTGGAGTAGCGCGTCACGCTCGGCTGCGGTTGCGCGCCCGCGCTTGACCTGCTCGTCGATCAGAGTCTGCGAATGGGCCTTGCCCTTGGCGGCGGTTTCCGGGTCGCGATCGATCAGCACAACATCAAGTCCCGCGAGCGCGCTCACATAGGCGATGCCGCCGCCCATGAAGCCCGCGCCCAGCACGCCGATCTTCTTGAACGTCTTGCGCGGTACCGCCGGTGGCCGGCGGGCGCCCTTGTTGATCTCCTGCAGCGAGACGAACAGCGAGCGGATCATCGCCGCCGCCTGCGGCGAGCGCAGGATATGGGCGAAGTAGCGCAACTCGACGCGTAGCGCCTGGTCCATCGGCAGCTGCAGGCCCTCATAGACGACCTGCATGATGGCGCGCGCTGCGGGATAATTGTCATAGGTCTCGCGGCGATAGAGCGCGTTGGCCGGCGTAAACACCATCATGCCGGCCTTGGAATGCACCGGTCCGCCGGGCAGCCTGAAACCTTCGGCATCCCACGGCGCCGTGGCCGAGCCGCCGGACGCAATCCATTTCTTCGCGGCGTCCGTCAGATCGTCAGCGGGCACGACCGCATCGACGAGCTTCATCGACTTGGCGCGCGCGACATCGATCTGATCGCCTTTGAGCAGAAACTGCAGCGCGTCGGCTGGCTGCAGCATGCGCGCGATCCGCTGCGTGCCGCCGGCTCCGGGAAACAGGCCGACTTTGACCTCCGGCAGTCCGAGCCGCGTCTTGGCGTTGTCGGCGGCGATGCGGTGATGGCAGGCCAGCGCCAGTTCGAAGCCACCGCCGACCGCGGTTCCGTTGATCGCCGCGACCCAGGGCTTGCCGCTGGTCTCGATGCGTCGGCACAGCACCGACCATTTGCGGCTGTCCTCGAAGAACCGCATGTTGGCGGCTTCTTCACCCTGCGATGCCGCGAACTCCGCGAAGGCGCGGCTTAACGACTGCAGCACCGTGAGATCGGCGCCGGCGCAGAATGTATCCTTGCCCGACGTGATGATGATGCCCCTCACCGCGGCGTCGGTCGCCGTCTGCTCGACGATGACGGCGAGCTCGTCGGTCACCGTGCCGTCGATGACGTTCATCGATCGGCCGGGCGCGTTCCACGTCACGACCGCAATGCCGTCGGCGCCGATATCCAGTGTGAAATTGGTGAAGCTCATCGATACGGCTCGCCATTCTTGTGAGTGTACCGCGCACCCTTGTCGTCGCGCACCACCATCAGATCCACATTCGGATCAGAATAATGGGCGCGCTCGTGTTTCGACCGGGTGCCGACTTCCAGATAAACGGCGTCGCGATCCGACTTGTTGACGAGATGATGACCTATTCCGCTATTGGCCTTGAAGCCCGCGGCGTCGCCCGGCTTGAGCACCGTCTCGCCATCGTCCTCGATCAGCACGACCTCGCCTTCCAAGATAAACACAAGCTCGTCTTCCTGCTCATGCCAGTGGCGCAGCGCCGAGGCCGCGCCCGGCCTAAGCGTGGTGAGATTGACGCCGAACTGGTCGAGCCCGACCGCGTTACCGAGGCGCTTGCGCTCGCGGCCGATGACCACGCGATCATACGGCGGCGGATAACCGGTGCGGGTATCGGTCGGCAACGCGGCGATGTCGATTTTCGGCATGATCGTCTACTCGCTGATCGGCGCGCCGGATTTGCGGAAGAAACGCCTCCCGCTGCCGTCGCGCTCCATGACAAAGTCGACGTCGGGATATTGCACGCGTTCGCTCTTGGCGCGGGAGCCGACCTCGAAATAGACCGCGTCGCGATCGGTGCGGTTGATCAGGCAATGTGCGATGCCGCTGCCGGCCTTGAAGCCGGCCGCGTCGCCGGGTTTGAGCACCGTTTCGCCGTCGTTCTCGTGCAGGACGAGTTCGCCCTCGAGCATATAGATGAATTCGTCTTCGTTCTCATGCGCGTGCCGCAGCGCCGACGCCGAATGCGCCTTGATGCGCGTGATATTGACGCCGAACTGGGTCAGGCCCACGGCATCGCCGATCCGCTGTTTCTCGCGGCCGGAAATCACGGCGGCGAATTCCTTTGGATAGGACGCAATCGGCTGCGCCGGGACTTTCGCGATGTCGATCTTGGGCATGGCAGGGCGCGTCTACACCCGCTCGATGATGGTCGCGGTGCCCATGCCGGCGCCGATGCACAGCGTGATCAGCGCGGTCGACAGCTGCCGCCGCTCCAGTTCGTCGAGCACGGTGCCGAGGATCATCGCGCCGGTGGCGCCGAGCGGGTGCCCCATGGCGATCGCCCCGCCGTTGACGTTGACCTTGGCGGGATCGAGGTCGAACGCCTGCAGATAGCGCAGCACCACGGAAGCGAACGCCTCGTTGACTTCGATCAGGTCGATATCGTCCAGCGTCATGCCGGATTTTTTCAGTACCTTCTCGGTAACATCGACCGGCCCGGTCAGCATCAGCGCCGGCTCCGAGCCGATATTGGCGAATGCCTTGATCTTGGCGCGCGGTTTCAGGCCGGCGCGCTTGCCGGCACGCGCATTGCCGACCAGCACCGCGGCGGCGCCGTCGACGATGCCCGACGAATTGCCGGCGTGGTGGACGTGGTTGATGTACTCGACGTCGGGATGCGCCTGAATGGCGACGGCGTCGAAGCCGCCCTTCTCGCCCATCTGCGCGAACGAAGGCTGCAGCGATGCGAGCGACTGCATGGTCGTGCCCGGCCGCAGGTGCTCGTCCTTGTCGAGGATGGTGAGTCCGTTCACGTCCTTCACTGTCATGACCGAATGCGAGAAGCGGCCTTCGCTCCACGCCGTGGCGGCGCGCTTCTGGCTTTCGACCGCATAGGCGTCGACGTCGTCGCGCGAAAACCCGTACTTGGTGGCGATCAGATCGGCAGAAATTCCCTGCGGCAGGAAATAATGCGCCACCGCGATTGAGGGATCGACCGACCAGGCGCCGCCGGCCGAACCGATGCCGACCCGGCTCATCGATTCAACGCCGCCGCCGATCGCCAAATCCTGCTGTCCGGCCATGATCTGCGCGGCGGCGAAATTGACGGCGTCGAGACCTGAGGCGCAAAAGCGGTTGATCTGCACGCCGGCGACGCTGTTGCCGAAACCGGCCACCAGAGCCGCAAGCCGCGCGATGTTGGCGCCGGCCTCGCCGATTGGATCGACCACACCCAACACCACGTCATCGACCTGTGCGGTGTCGAGTTGATTGCGGTCCCTGATGGAGCCGAGCGCCTGGCTTGCCAGATTGAGCGCGGTCACTTCGTGCAGCGCGCCATCGACCTTGCCGCGGCCGCGCGGCGTACGCACGTGATCGTAGATGAAGGCGTCTGGCATGGCGTCTCCCCGGCGAGAATCCATTGTGCGCCGCACATACTAGCCAGCCCTTGTCACCCGCACTAGCCTTACGCCAGTGGATCGGATCGGCGGCAGCGCATGGGTCGCGTTGAGGGCAAGATCGCCCTGATCACGGGCGGGGCATCGGGGATCGGCTTCGCCGCCGCGAGCCTGCTGCTCGACGAAGGCGCCAAGCTCGTTCTGACTGATCGCGACAAGGCGCTCTCGGCTTCCGCGCTCGCGCCGCTCAATCGACGCGCATCCGTTCGTAGTCTCGACGTGACGCGCGAGGAAGACTGGATCGCGGTCACCGACGCGGTCGCCGCCGAATTCGGCCGCATCGACATCGTCGTTAACTGTGCGGGGGTGGTGCTGCTGAAAGACGTCGAAGCGACGACGCTCGAGGAGTGGCGCAGGGTGATGGCGGTCAATCTCGACGGCGCCTTTCTCGGCTGCAAGCATGCGGTGCGCGTCATGAAAGACCGCGGGGGCGGCTCCATCGTCAACATGTCGTCGGTTGCGGGAATCATCGGCTCGGGCAATCTCGCCGCCTACGGCGCCAGCAAAGGCGGTGTGCGTCTGTTGACGAAATCGGTGGCGCTGCATTGCGCGCGGCGGGGCTACAATATCCGCTGTAATTCGGTGCATCCGTCGTTTGTCGAGACGCCGATGCTGCGATCGATGATCGCGTCGGCGCGCGATCCAGGAAAACTGGAGGACAGTTTTGTGCACGCTGCTCCCCTCGGCCGCCTGGCCCAGCCGGCGGAAGTTGCGCGCACGATCCTGTTCCTGGCGAGCGACGAGTCCGCGTTCACGACCGGGGCGGAACTGGTCATCGACGGCGGGCTGACCGCGGCCTGATCGTTGGCCGACGGGCGTCTGCTCAGGACGACAGCCGGTCTTCCAGCAAGCGTCTTGTAGAACTAGGTATAGATGCGGCGCAGTTCGCTAAGTGCCAGCTCGATGCCGCGCTTCGTTCGAGAAGATTGTTCTGCTCCAGGCATTTCTCGCGGGTGAGCTGCAGATGGCCGCTCGGGCCTTCGACCAGGTGCTTGATCTCCGCCAGAGTGAAGCCAAGCCGCCGTCCGCTGAGGATGAGTGCGATCCGGTTGCAGTCACCGCGGCGATAGAGGCGGAGCGCGCCGCTGCGGTGCGGTGCAATCACGTTACCGTAACGGTTACATGGTCGCGATTGGCGGTTGAGAGTGCGGCATGGCGCTGGCGCCGAGTTCCGCACCTGCAGCGCAGAGCGAAAACCTGGCAAAGCGGCCGGTCTGGCCCGCTCCCCCTTAGTTCTTAACGGCTTGTTTACCCTAATCCGGAAAAGTCGGGGTGCGGGGAAAGAGGGCCGTGCCTTGCGCTCGTTTCGTTACCAGCGCCGGCCCGAGAGGGGGGCGCATACGGCCCCTTCCGATGTGGTCTGGGCGCGAGAATGAAATTTGGCGGTCCGTGGAATCTGAGAGGCCTCCGCCCGCAGGGACGCGAGGCTGAGCGCGACGAGGCGCGGCGCGTCGATCTATCGGTCGATGAGTGGCTCAACAGAGTGGTCAAAAAGACCGGAGCCGACGAGCGCGCCGATCGGCGCCCGCCCCGTGCACCGATGCCCGAGCCGCAGCCGCCAGCACGCAGCGAACGCGATGTTCGCCCGGCCCAGTATGAGGCGAAATCCGACGTCAGATACGAAGGTCGTCCTTATCGCGAAAACCAGTACGACGATCGCGGCGAGCGACGTCGCCAAGGCGAACCGCGACACGGCGAGTTTCAGCGGCACGACCGTGACGGCTTTCCTCGCCGTGATTGGGATAACGATCGCCCGCGCCGTAAAGGGGGTCGTGACGATGTGCGCGAGCGCGAACGTGGGCGCAATCAGCCGCGACGCGAGACCGTAGCGGGCGATACCGCGTCACGCGACGCTGAGGAAGCGCTCCGCCTCGACGCGATTCGCGAGGCTGCCCGTCAGGCCGCCCGCGAAGAAGCGCGCCGCGACGCGGCTGCCCGTGAAGCTAAAGAAGAGCGCCGTCTTGAGGCTGCTCGGGAGGCGGCTCGCGAAGAAGCGCGCCGCGCAGCGGCCGCACGCGAAGCTGAAGAGCAGCGCCGTCTTGAGGCTGCTCGTGAGGCGGCGCGTGAAGAGGCCCGCCACGAGGCCGCCGCGCGTGAAGCTGAAGAGGAGCGGCGACTCGAGGCAGCCCGTGAGGCGGCTCGCGAAGAAGCGCGCCGCGCAGCGGCCGCACGCGAAGCTGAAGAGCAGCGCCGTCTTGAAGCTGCTCGTGAAGCGGCGCGTGAAGAGGCCCGCCAAGAGGCTGCCGCGCGCGAAGCCGAAGAGCAGCGGCGTCTTGAGGCCGCTCGCGAGGCGGCCCTTGAACAAGCACGACAGGAGGTCGCGCGCGAAACCGAGGAGCAGCGCCGCGTCGAGGCCTCTCGGGAAGCCGCGCGTGAAGAAGCACGCCGCGAAGCGGTTGCGCGCGCCGCGGAAGAAACGCGGGTCCGTGATGCGGCTGCACGCGAGGCCGAAGAAGCGCGGCTGCTCGTGATCGCCCGCGATGAGGCTCGTCGCGTATCGGCGCCGGCGCGTGAGGGCATCGGCGACATGCACGCGCGTCTCGATCAACTGTCGCAGCAGATCGAACGCTTGTCGCGCGCCGCGTCCCCCCGGCCCAGAACCCCGCCGCCGCCCACGGCGCAGACTGATGAGCCTCAGCCGCGGCTGACCGGTGCGCCGCAGCGGCGCCGCGCCAGACCTCAGTCGAACCTGTCAATCGACGATGCGGTCGCCGAGATAGCGGCGCGCCAGCGCGCGCTCGAAGGCAAAGACGCAACGGCGCGTGCTGCTCCAGCCGCGCCGCGCGAATCTATTGCGGCCGCCGAACCGCTCGCGCCGCCGCCGGCCTCCGCGCGCGAGGTTCCGGCGACCAGCGACAAGCCGGTGGTGGCCGCTGCCGCTAGCGTCCCCACGGTCGATTTTTCGAGCCTCGAAGCGCAGCTGCGTCAGATCACGGCTCGCATCGAGGCGTTGCAGCCGTCGAGCGATATCGAGAAGGCCATCGCTTCGATCCGTTCCGATCTCACCGACATCGGCCGCCAGCTCAATGAGGCGCTCCCGCGGCGCGCGGTAGAGACGCTTGAAATCGAAATCAAAGCGCTCGGCGAACGAATCGATCACAGTCGCCAATCGGGCGTCGATCCGAGCGCGCTCGCCGCCCTTGAGCGCGGATTGACGGAAATCCGCGAGATGCTGCGCGTGCTGACGCCCGCGGAAAACCTGGTCGGCTTCGAGGAGGCGGTGAGGGCGCTGTCGCAAAAAGTCGACATGATCCTCGCCAAAGACGATCCGTCGGCGCTACAGCACCTCGAAGCCGCGATCGGCGGTCTGCGCGGGGTGGTTTCGCACGTCGCTTCGAACGATACGCTGTCACGCGTTGCCGAAGAAGTCCGCGCGCTTGCCGGCCAGGTCGACGCCATTGCCAACAGCGCGGCGACCGGCCATGCGGTCTCGGCGCTGGAGCAACGCATCGACACGCTTGCGGCGGCACTGACATCGTCGAGCGGTTCTGGCCGCGATGTTTCGGGCCTCGAACAGCGGATCGATTCGCTGGCCGCCACACTGACCGCATCGGCGGGAGCCGGACATGACGTCACGGCGCTCGAACAGCGCATCGATTCGCTGGCCGCGACACTGACGGCGTCGGCTGGAACCGGTCACGACATTGCGGCGCTAGCGCAGCGCATCGATTCGCTTTCGGCGGCGCTGACGGCGTCAAGCGAGGCCGGACAGGCCGTGCCGCTTGATCTGGAAAAGCTGCTGACCGGTCTGATCGAAAAGCTCGACTGGGTGCAGCTTACGCATACCGACCATGCGGCGCTTGCGCACCTCGAAGACCGCATCGCTGCCCTGGTGCAGCGGTTCG
Organism: uncultured Alphaproteobacteria bacterium; assembly: GCA_963729965.1. Classification (GTDB taxonomy): domain Bacteria; phylum Pseudomonadota; class Alphaproteobacteria; order Rhizobiales; family Xanthobacteraceae; genus BOG-931. The sequence goes on along the minus strand of CAVSPX010000001.1, from coordinate 82,809 downwards.
ACGCCTCCGACGCGCGGCTCGGTCATCTGGAAGCGATCGAGCGCGGACTTGCTGACCTTCTGGTGCATCTCAACGAAATGCGTGGCAACGGCGCGGCCGTGGGCGCGCTGGGCACCCAGGCAGCGTCACCGGCGATTGAGCGCGACGTTGCCGAGATCAGGGCGAGCGACCGCCGCACTCGGGATTCGCTTGAAGTCGTGCAGGAGACGGTCGAGCACGTGGTTGAGCGGTTGGCCAGCATCGAAAGCGGCCTGCACGGCGAGGCGCCGCCGCCAGCGTCCGCGTTGGCGCCGCTCGCACCTTCGCCGCATTCGATTGCTGCGGTGGATCAGCCGCTGTCAGCGGGCGGTGCGCCGCCGCTCGCTCCCGAGCCGGCAGCCGATCTCGAACTCGCAGCCCAAGCAGCGGCGGGGCGGACCGCGATTGATCCGTTGCTGCCGCCCGATCATCCGTTGGAGCCTGGCTCGGCTCCGGGCCGCGCGCGCAACCTGTCTCCGGCCGAACGGATCGCTGCTTCGGAAGCGGCCGTGAGTTCGGTCAAGCCGCCTGTAATTGCCGATTCCGGACGGCCCGATTTCATCGCGGCGGCGCGCCGCGCCGCCCAGGCCGCGGCCGCCCAGCGGCCGCCAGAAAAGCCGTCAGGCGTTACCAGCTCGTCATCCGCGGCGCAGCCCAAGCAAAGTTCGCCACGGCTGCACAAGCTTATCGTCGCGGGCGCCGCCGTACTCATCCTGCTCGGCGGCGTGCGGGTTGTAACGAGGCTGTTTGAGAACAGCGGCGTGACCGTGGCTCCGCAATCGCAGCCCCAGTCTGCCCCCCAGCAATCTCCGCCGCCCGCCGGGCCGCCGATGTCCATTGTGCCGGAGAAACTGCCGCAGCCTGCCGAGCCGTCGCTGCCCACTCCGCCGCGCACTCTCAACGTGCCTCCGGTTGCGCCGCCCGCTACGCAGGAAGCGGTGCCGCAACGGCAATCGATGCAGCCGCAGGAGGCCGGCCCACCGCCGGCGAGCGTGCCCGTTCCGCCGGTAGGCGGCCGGCACGCCGCCGCGACGTTGCCATCGTGGGCGGCGCCTGACATCACAGGTGCGTTGCCGAGTCCGCAGGCATCGCCAATCGAGGCGTCGCCGGCGCGGCGCGGTACCCCAATCGCCGACGACAAGCTTCCCGCAACGATCGGCGATCCGGCGTTGCGCGCCGCCGCCGTGGCCGGCGATCCGGCCGCGGCTTACGAGGTGGCCTCGCGCTTCGCCGAAGGCCGCGGCGTCCTGCAGAATGCGGAAGCCGCCGCACATTGGCTGGACCGCGCCGCGCAAGCCGGATTGGCTCCCGCACAATTCCGGCTCGGCGGCCTCTACGAGAAGGGCGTGGGCGTCAAGAAAGATCTGGCCCGCGCACGCGAACTTTATGAAGCGGCCGCCGAGAAAGGCAACGGCAAGGCCATGCACAATCTCGCGGTGATCTATGCCGAAGGTGTGAACGGATCGCCGGACTACGGCAAGGCCGCCGAGTGGTTCCGCAAGGCCGCCAACCATGGCGTCAGGGACAGCCAATACAATCTCGGCATCCTCTACGCGCGCGGCATCGGCGTGCAGAAGGACGACGCCGAGGCCTACAAATGGTTCGCGCTCGCGGCCGAGCAGGGCGACAAGGAAGCGGCGGCCAAGCGCGATGAAATCGCCTCGCATCTCGACCCGCAGACGCTGGCGGCGGCGCGCAACGCGGTGAAGAGTTTCAGCGCCGAGCCGCAGCCCGATGATGCCGTCAACGTGAAGATGGCTGCGGCCTGGAAGGCGCCGGCCGGTGCGGCCCACCAGGCAAAGCGAAAACAGTAATCAATCCGGCAGGCAGCGCGCGGCCGTAACCGCATAAAGGCGGCTGTCGCCCAGCATGTGGGCGATGAAGTCGAGCGTGCCGAACAACGTCGCAATGGCGCGGTCGCGCACGTTCAGGCCGCCGGTATAGGCGCCGAACGCCGGCATGACGGCGCGTTGTCCATCGGCGGCGAAGCAGCGCCGACTCACGGCGCGACCGCGACGTGCCACGCGTGCTTGCGGATGCAGATGGCCGGCAATCTCGCCATCGGGCGCGTCAGCCGATGGTTCGTGCCGAAAGGTCAGGGGGCCGAGCGCCAGCACGTCGGCGAAGCGGCCGCCGATGCCGGCCGCCGGGTCGGGATCGTGATTGCCGGCGATCCACAACCAGTCGCGTCCGCGCTGCAGCGCTCCGAGCGCAGCGCGGTCGGGCTCCGCCATGCGCCCGGCGCCGCCGTCGTCATGAAAGCTGTCGCCGAGTGCAATCACGAGCCGCGGCGCATAGCGCGCCATCAGATGCCCCAGCCGCCCAAGCGTTGCCGCCGTGTCGTATGGCGGCAACAACACGCCGCGGGTCGCGAAGGCGGAGCCTTTTTCAAGATGCAGATCGGCGACCGCGAGCAGCCCCTCATCCGGCCAGTACAGCGCACCGGCCGGATCGGCGAGCAGGGTCGTGCCGGAGAGGGAGATCGTGCTATCCGCGCGTCCCCGCGAAAACGGGGCCCCAGCAACTGGATTCCCGCTTGCGCGGTAATGAGCGGAGGAATTGGCGCCCGTCACTGCATGGCCTCCTTCACCAGATCGGCCTCGGTCTCGGCGAGCAGCGCCTCAGCCGCTTCTCCGTAAACCGCTTCGCGGCCGATCTCCAGCATCACCGGAACAGCGAGCGGCGAGACATGGTCGAGCGCCTTATGGACGATTCGGCCGCTGATGCGCGAGAGCATTTCGCCGAGGCGGTGGACATCGAGTAAACCGGTCGCCGCATCGGCACGCGCCGCGCGCAAGAGCATGTGGTCGGGCTGATGGCTGCGCAGCACGTCGTAGACGAGATCGGTCGAGACCATGACCTGCCTGCGCGACTTCTCCTCGCCGGGAAAGCGCCGTTCGATCAGCCCGGCGATGATCGCGCAGTTGCGGAAGGTGCGCTTCATCAGCGCCGACTCGGCGAGCCAGGCTTCGAGATCGTCGCCCAGCATGTCCTCGTGAAAAAGCTCGTCGAGCGAAAATGCGTCGCGTTCGATCTGCTGCGCGATATCGCCGAGCCCCCACACCGCGAGCGCGTATTCGTTGGCGACAAAGCCCATCGGCTTGAGACGCGCCCGTTCGAGCCGCCGCGTCAGCAGCATGCCGAGTGTCTGATGGGCGAGGCGGCCCTCGAACGGATAGCAGACCAGATAATGCTTGTTGGCGCGCGGAAAGGTCTCGACCAACAACTCGTGCTGGCCCGGCATCTGCGAGCGCCATTGTTGAATTTCCAGCCACTCGCGCACCTGGGGCGGCAGGTCGCGCCATTCTTGCGGGTGCGCGATGATGCCGCGCACGCGCGCGGCAAGATATGTCGAGAGCGGAAATTTCCCGCCCTCATAGGCCGGCACCTTGGGATCTTCCGCGGTTGTGCGCGACACGTAGACTTCGTCTTCGACGATGGTTTCGTATTTGAGAATTTCGCCGGCGAATACGAACGTGTCGCCCGGCACCATGGTTTCGACGAAATATTCCTCGACCTGGCCGAGCATGCGGCCGCCGCGCGGAATCATTTTCGAGGCGCGGGAGCGCACCAGGCGCACTTTCAGCATGTCGGCTTCCACGATGGTACCGACATTGAGCCGATAACGCTGCGCCACGCTGGGATGGGTGATGCGCCACAGCCCGTCCTTGCCCAGACGAATGCGGGCGAAGCGCTCGTAGGCCTTAAGCGCATAGCCGCCGGTGGCGACGAAATCGACCACGGCATCAAAATCCGCGCGCGTCAGCGCCGCATATGGCGCCGCGGTCGTCACCTCGGCAAACAGCTCGTCTGAGCGGAATGGCTCGCCGCAGGCGCAGCCGAGCACGTGCTGCGCCAGCACGTCGAGTGCGCCGATGCGTGCGGCCGGCGTGTCCTGGGCATTCTCGGCGATCGCGTCGAGCGCAGCGCGGCATTCCAGCACTTCGAAGCGGTTGGCCGGGATGAGCACACCCTGCGACGGCTCGTCCATGCGGTGATTGGCGCGGCCGATGCGCTGGAGGAGCCGCGACGCGCCCTTCGGCGCGCCGACATTGATGACGAGATCGACATCGCCCCAATCGATGCCGAGATCGAGCGATGAGGTGCAGACCACCGCGCGCAGTGCGCCGCCGGTCATCGCGGCTTCGACCTTGCGCCGCTGCGCCACGTCGAGCGAGCCGTGATGCAGCGCGATCGCCAGATTGTTTTCGTTGATGTGCCAGAGATCCTGAAAGATGCCTTCCGCCTGGCTGCGGGTGTTGACGAAAACGAGCGTGGTGCGGTGCGCCTTGATCAGTTCGTACATTTCGCCGAGCGCGAAGCGCGCCGAATGGCCCGCCCAGGGCAGCCGTTCGCGGCTGTTCAGCATCGTCACGTCGGGCGCGGCGCCACCTTCGGCGACGATGAGGTCGGCGCGCAAATTCTCTGCGCGCTGCGGCACCATGAATCGGCACAGCTCTTCGGGTTCGGCGACGGTCGCCGACAGCCCGATCGATGTGAGCTGCGGGGACAGGCGGTAAAGTCTCGCCAGATCGAGCGACAGCAGATCGCCGCGCTTCGAGGTGACGAGCGCGTGCAGTTCGTCGAGGATGATGCGTTTGAGCGAGCCGAACAGATACGGCGCGTCGGCGGATGCCAGCAGCAGCGCGAGCTGCTCGGGCGTCGTCAGCAGGATCTGCGGCGGATCGCGGCGCTGGCGCTGGCGCTTCGAGGTGGGCGTGTCGCCGGTACGGGTCTCGATGCGGATCGGCAGCCGCATCTCGGCGACCGGCGTCTCCAGATTGCGGGCGATATCGACGGCGAGCGCCTTGAGCGGAGAAATGTAGAGCGTGTGCAACCCGCCCTCGCGGCGCATGCCGCGGCCGGTGGAGAGGAGGCGAGAGGCGGGCGAGCCTTCCGTTCCCCGCGAACGGGGAAAGCGCGGTGTACTCAGCTCCACCAGACTTGGCAGAAAGCCGGCCAGCGTCTTGCCGCCGCCGGTCGGCGCGATCAGCAGCACCGAGCGGCCGGCTCTTGCCCTGTTCAGCAGTTCAAGCTGATGCGCGCGCGGCGTCCAGCCGCGGCTTTCGAACCAGCGCGCGAACTGTTTCGGCAAGACTGCGGGGCGTTCGAGGACGGTCACGCTCGAGAACTAGCGGGCGAGCTTGGCGCGGTCGAGGCCTCCGCGACCACGATCAGGCTGTCTACCGGAACGCCCTTCTCAGTGCGCACCGAAGCTTGCGTCAGAGACGAGACCGCAAGGCCGGCATCGCCCAGCGTGGCGCGGAGATATGGCTCGCCGTGCGCGTAGCGCACCGTCGGCAGGAGTTTCACGCCGTCGCCCGTGTGGGTCTCGACCGTGAAGACGAATATCCCGTCCGGCGCAAGCACGCCCGCTACGGCGGCGATGATCGGGGCGAGGTCGTTCACATAGACGAACACGTCCGCCGCAACGACGAGATGATGGCGTGCAGCATCTTTGGCCTCGTCAGCGAGCGCTGCGGCGACATCAGCAGTGATGAAACGGTCGTACAGTCCCTTGGCGGCGGCGCGATCGATCATGGCTGGCGACAGATCAACGCCAACCAGCCAGCCGGCGCATGGGCGAAACACCGCGCCAGCAAGGCCGGTGCCGCAGCCGAGATCGAGTACCGAGGCAAACCGCATCGGCCGCCCCGCTACCCGCGCCACGGCTTCGACGGCGTCGCGTATGAGTGCCGGTCCGCGATAGGCAAGATGCTCGGTCAGCGCCACGTCGTAACGCGGCGCGTATTGATCGAACAGCCGGCGCACATAGGTCGGCATCATTGCCGGCGCCGCGTCGCCCGCCCCCAGCCGGGCGAGTTGCAGCCGTGCCCCGTGGTAATCCTCGGGATCCGCTTCGCGGGCTTTTTCGAAGGCGGTGATGGCCGCATCGCGCTCGCCAAGCTGGTCGCGGATGGCGCCGAGCGCGAACCAGGCGGTGGCGAAGCCTGGCGCCAGTTCGACTGTCTGCTCCAGGATATCGGCGGCGGCAGAAAAATCGCCGCGCGCCGCATGGTCGAGCGCCCATTTGTAGCGCCGGTCGGCGATGGCATCGCCGGAGGAAACGAAAAGCGGGCCGGTGTCGGACATGGTGCTCGCCTGCTGTACGGCAATGCTTATCTAATCATCCGCGATGCGTCCTGAAGATATCCTCACGCCGACGCCGGCGGGTGTGTGCTGCAAGCCCGGCAGTTTTCATATCGATCCGACCCGGCCGGTCGAGCGGGCGCTGATTACGCACGCCCATTCGGACCATGCGCGTGCCGGCCACGGCGCTGTTCTCGCCACGCAGGAGACGCTTGATCTGATGCGGCTGCGTTACGGCTAGAATTTCGCCGGCGCAACGCAGGCTGTGCGCTATGGTGAGGGCGTGACGGTCGGCGGCGTGACGGTGACGTTTCACCCCGCCGGTCACGTGCTCGGTTCGGCGCAAATCGCGGTCGAGGCCGACGGACTGCGGATCGTCGCCTCCGGCGATTACAAGAACGTCGCCGATCCAACCTGCGTGGCGTTCGAACTGGTGCGCTGCGACGTCTTCATTACTGAGGCCACTTTCGCGTTGCCGGTGTTCCGTCACGGCGATCCTGATGGCGAGATTGCAAAACTGTTGCGCTCGGTCGAGGTTTTTCCGGATCGCGCGCATCTGGTTGGCGCCTACTCGCTCGGCAAGGCACAGCGGCTGATCGCTCTCATCCGCAAGTCGGGCTACGACAAGCCGATCTATCTGCACGGCGGGATGGAAAGCATCACGCGCTATTACGAAAGCCGCGGCATCGCACTCGGCGAATTGCGGCTGGTCCGCGGTGCCGACAAGGCGACGCTGGCAGGCACCATTACGATCTGCCCGCCGTCGGCGCTCAACGAGCTGTGGGCGCGGCGTTTCCCCGATCCCGTCAATGCGTTCGCCTCCGGCTGGATGCGGGTGCGAGCGCGGGCGCGCCAGCAGGGCGTTGCGCTGCCGCTGGTGATTTCCGATCACGCCGACTGGGACGGCTTGACCGCAACGATCGCAGCGACCGGCGCCGGCGAAATCTGGGTCACGCACGGCCAGGAGGACGCACTGGTGCATTGGTGCGGCACGCACGGCCTGAAGGCACGGCCGCTCGATATTGTCGGCTATGGCGATGAAGATGAGCCCGGCGAGCAAAGTGCCGGCGAGGCAGGCGGATGAACCGCTTCGCCGAGTTGATGAATCGCCTGGCCTACGAGCCCGCGCGCAACGCGAAGCTGCGGCTGATGACGGACTATTTCCGCTCAACCGGCGATCCCGAGCGCGGCTGGGCATTGGCGGCGCTGACGGCTGCGCTGAGCTTCCCGCACGCCAAGGCTGGATTGATCCGCCAGCTGATCGCGGAGCGGACCGATCCGGTGTTGTTTGAGCTGTCGTACGATTATGTCGGCGATCTCTCCGAAACCGTCGCCCTGATGTGGCCTGCTGCGAAGACGGACCCAACCGGAGAGGCTTCGGAGGAACTCGCCCTCACCTCAGTGGTCGAAACGCTCGCCACGCTCGGCAAGGCGCAATTGCCGCAGCAGCTGGCGCGCTGGCTCGATCGGCTCGACGAGAACGGCCGCTGGGCGCTGATCAAACTCGTGACCGGCGGCCTTCGGATCGGGGTCTCGGCTCGGCTTGCGAAAACCGCCGTGGCGGCGCTCGGCACCGCCGATGCGCAGGAGATCGAGTTATTGTGGCCGGGGCTGGCGCCGCCCTACACGGCAATGTTCACCTGGCTCGAAGGCCGGGGCGAAAAGCCGGCGAGTGGCGATCCGGCGCCATTCCGGCCGCCAATGCTGGCCCATGCGCTCGACGAAGCCGACCTCGCCGGGCTCGTTCCGTCCGATTTTTTGGCGGAATGGAAATGGGATGGCATTCGCGTACAGGCGGCTGCCGCGTCTGCGCAAGCGGAGAAGGGCGGGGCGGAAATCGCGCGGCTCTACTCGCGCACCGGTGAGGATATTTCCAAAAGTTTTCCCGACATCGTTGACGTGCTGCGACTGCCCGGCGCCATCGACGGCGAGCTTTTGATCCGGCGCGACGGGCTGGTGCAATCTTTCAATGTGCTGCAGCAGCGGCTCAACCGCAAAACCGTTACTGCGAAGCTGTTGACCGAATTTCCCGCGCACCTGCGGGCCTACGATTTGCTCGCCGCCGGCGAGGAGGATTTGCGCGGGCTGCCTTTTGCGACCCGCCGGGCGCGGCTGGAGAATTTCGTCGCGCGGCTTGACACGCCACGGGTCGATCTGTCGCCCTTGGTCGATTTTGCGACCTGGGATGAGCTGTTGGCGGCGCGCAAGGATCCCGCCTCGGCAGGCGCGGGCGCCGACGCCGCGGCAGTCGAAGGCGTGATGCTCAAACGGCGCGACACGCCCTACCTGCCGGGCCGGCCGACCGGGCCGTGGTGGAAATGGAAGCGCGATCCGTTGATCATCGACGCGGTGCTGATGTATGCGCAGCGCGGCCATGGCAAGCGATCGTCGTACTACTCCGACTACACGTTTGGGGTCTGGACGCGCGGCGAAGCCGGCGACGAGCTGGTCCCTGTCGGCAAGGCCTATTTCGGCTTCACCGACGAGGAGTTGCTGCAGATCGACCGCTTCGTCCGCCGCAATACGACCGAGCGTTTCGGTCCGGTGCGCGAAGTCGTGCACGAGCCCGCTCAGGGTCTGGTGCTCGAAGTCGCGTTCGAAGGATTGCAGCGTTCGACGCGGCACAAGTCGGGCCTGGCGATGCGCTTCCCTCGCATCAACCGGTTGCGCTGGGACAAGCCGCCGGGCGAGGCTGACCGGCTGGAGCGGCTGGAAACGATGCTCGCCCGGATCGAACAGGGGCGCCTGACGTGACCAAGTTGCCGCGCCGATCGTTGCCGAGGGCAAAACTCCGTCGCGGACGATTGGCCGACCTCGATGCACTGGTAGCGCTCGAACGGGAATTCTTTACCGCCGATCTCGTCATCTCGCGGCGCAGCTTCCGCCATTTCATTACCTCGCCAAGATCGACGCTGATCGTCGCGGAGGTCGATGGCAAAATCGTCGGCTGCGCGCTGGTGAATTACCGGCGAGATTCGAAGCGTGGCCGGCTCTACACCATCTCGGTCGCGAGCGAGTTTCAACGGCGCGGTATCGCGCGGCAGCTCATCGCTGCAGCTGAGACCAGCGCGCGGCGGCGCGGCTGCCGGTTCATGCGGCTTGAGGTCCGCGCCGACGATGCGGGCGCCATCGCGCTTTACGAGTTATCTGGCTATGGGCGGTTCGGCCGGCTCCACCGCTATTATGACAATCGTGTTGACGCACTGCGCTTCGAAAAGCGGCTCGCTCACCGAAAAACCCGCCTGACTCTGCGCGCGCGAATCGGTTTTGATGGTGGACATCACAGACGGTGTTGTCGCCAAGCGTCCCGCTTCCGGCTAAGACATTTCAAGCCGTGCCCGACTTCCAACGCATGATCGGCCGAAAATTACATTCCGTCCGAGTTACGAAAGGCACCCGCCCATGACCGGCTGGGTCATCCTCGTTGACCAGCCCCGCGACCTGCCCAACGCCGAGACGCCGCACAAGGTCATCACGACGAGCGAATACCTGGCGCGGCCTCGCCTGTTCGACATGGCCCGGCCCAAGCTGGTCAATCTGGCGCGCTCCTATGCCTACCAGTCGAAGGGCTATTACGCCTCGCTGCTTGCCGAAGCGCGCGGCCACCGCGTGGTCCCCACCGTGGAGACCATGCTGGAACTGCGCGAGCAGAAGCTCTACGAGCACGCGCTGCCGGAGCTCGAGGACGAGCTGAATTGCTGCGCGCGCCGCGCCGAGTACCAGCCCGACAGCGAGATCAAGCTCCTGGTCTGCTTCGGCATTGCCCGTGACAGCCGTTTCGAATCGTTCGGCCGGCTGCTGTTCGACTGGTTTCGCTGCCCGGCGCTGGAAGTGATCGTCGACCCCGGCAACTGGCTGTCGATCGACCGCATCCGGCCGCGAGCCATCACCCGGCTCGCCAACGGCGAGGCCGAGTTTTTCCGCGAGTTGCTGCACAACCACACCAAGCGGGAATGGCGCGATCCGAAGGCGCGCTCGATCGCCAAATACGATCTCGCGGTGCTTTACGATCCCAATGAAAAAATGGCGCCGTCATCCCTGGATTCGATCAAGCATTTCGCGCGCATCGCCGAAAAAATGTCCGTCGACGTCGAGCGGATCACCAAGCGGCAGCTCGCCGAGCTTGCCGAATACGACGGGCTGTTCATTCGCGAGACGACATCCATCGACAATTACACCTACCGATTCGCGCGTCGCGCCTGGCAGGAAGGCATGCCGGTCATCGATGATCCGATTTCGATGATCCGCTGCACCAACAAGGTCTTCCTGATGGAGCTGCTGCAGCAGAACCAGGTGCCGACCCCGCCGACCGTGATCATCACCGAGGACACCGACCCGTCAAAGCTGATCGACGAACTCGGGCTGCCGCTGGTGGTAAAGATTCCGGACGGCTCGTTCTCGCGCGGCGTGCACAAGATCGAATCCGCGGCCGAGTTCAAGCGCACCTGCGACGAGCTGTTCGAGGAGACCGATCTGCTGCTGGCGCAGAAATTCCTGCCGACGGAGTTCGACTGGCGTGTCGGCGTGCTCGCCGGCGAACCGCTGTTCGTCTGCCAATACCACATGGCCCGCGGCCACTGGCAGATCGTCAAGCACCGCGCCGACGGCTCCGCCCGCGAGGGAACCCATCGCACATTCGACCTTGATCAGGCGCCGCCGGCGTTGATCGATATCGCTGTGCGGGCGGCGCGGCCGATCGGCGACGGCCTTTACGGCGTCGACTTGAAACAGACTGAAGACGGTTTTGTCGTCATGGAAGTCAACGACAATCCCAATCTCGAACACGGCATCGAGGATGCGGTCGGCAAGGACGAAGTCTGGATGCGGGTGCTGCGCTGGTTCATCGACCGATTTGAACAGTAAGCCCTCATTTCCGAGCGCACCTTGAAAGAATGTATCATATATGATACATTGAATGATGGCCGGTGATCGGCTGACCGAACTACCTGTAGTTTTCTACCGGACCTCTGCTGGGGGAGAGCCGGTGAGAGAATGGTTGCGCGGCTTGTCTGTTGAAGATCGCCGCATCATCGGAACCGATCTTGCTACGCTTCAGGTCGGATGGCCGGTTGGGATGCCGTTGTGCCGATCGCTTGGTGCAGGGCTTTGGGAGTTGCGCAGCACGCTCACGAGCAATCGCATTTCACGCCTCATATTTTTTGTCTGGTCGGGCCGCATCGGTATTGTTCACGGCTTCATTAAGAAAACGCGGGCAACGCCGCCTGGCGAGATCGCGCTCGCCCAAAGGCGGATGAAGGAGATGACGAGATGAGAAAACCGAAGAAGAATCTTCATTGGGGCTCGACGCTGGACGACTTTCTTAATGAGGAGGGCATCCGCGAAACAGCCAAGACTGAAGCCATCACGCGCGTTGTCGCTTGGCAACTGAGCGAGGAAATGAAGCGCCAAGGCCTAAGCAAAGCCCGTCTCGCCGAAATGATGAATACCAGTCGCGCCCAGGTCGATCGTATTCTCAACGCCAAAGGCAACGTGACGATTGAAACTTTGCAACGGGCAGCGAAGCTTGTGGGGCGGCAGCTGCGGTTGGAGCTCGTGTAGATCGCGTTTAACGAACCGCTGATGGCTGTGCGCCCGCCTTCGCCACATCATCCAACGGCCATCGCGCCCGCGGCGCGACATCGAGCGGATCGGTAAGGCCAAGTGCGAGGCGCTCAGCGCCGGCCCAGGCGATCATGGCGCCGTTGTCGGTGCACAGAGCCGGTGGCGGCGCGACGAGCTGCGTGCCGGCTTCGGCGGCGAGGCGATGCAGGACCTTGCGGATCGCCTGATTGGCGGCAACGCCGCCGGCGCAGACCAGCGCGTTGGGCGCGCCGACCTGATCGCGGAACATGCGCAAGCCCGCGCGCAGCCGATCCATCACCACGTCGACCACCGCCTGCTGGAATGACGCACATAGGTCGGCGCCGTCCTGATCGCTCAGCGGCGCAATCCTTTGCGCTTCCAGCCGCAGCGCGGTCTTCAGTCCCGAGAGCGAAAAATCGGCATCATGGCGGCCGCTCATTGGCCGCGGCAGAGCAAAACGGGCGGGGTCGCCGCGCACGGCTTCCTTCTCGACAAGCGGCCCGCCCGGATAGCCAAGGCCGAGCATTTTTGCGGTCTTGTCGAAGGCCTCGCCGATGGCGTCGTCGACGGTGCCCCCAAGCTTCAGGTAGTCGCCAACGCCGCGCACCGCCAAAACCTGCGTGTGGCCGCCGGAGGCGAGAAACAGACAATAGGGGAACGGCGTCGCGTCGGTGAGCCGCGCGGTCAGTGCATGGGCCTCGAGGTGATTGACGGCGATCAGTGGCTTGTTGTGCGTCAGGGCGATCGCCTTGGCGGTCGTCAGCCCGACAATCACGCCGCCGATCAGGCCCGGTCCAGCCGCGGCGGCGATGCCATCGAGCGCAGCGAAGGAACATTTCGCCTCGGCCATCGCGGTGGCGATGATATGGTCGAGCGCCTCGACGTGGGCGCGGGCGGCGATTTCCGGCACCACCCCGCCGTATTCGGCGTGCTCGGCGATCTGTGACAGCACCACATTGGACAGAATCCGGCCGCGATCATCGTCTGAGCGCGTGACCACCGCGGCGGCGGTTTCATCGCATGTGGTTTCGATACCGAGAATGACCATGGGTGTATTATATGGGCGCAAGATTAAATGCGCCCAGGCATCCGGGCTTGTAATGGCTAACCCCCGCCGATGACGTCCTCGCTGAAGACATCTGTATTGCGCATCGGTTCGCGCGGCTCGCCGCTGGCGCTGGTGCAGGCGCGCGAGGTGCAGCGTTGTCTTGCCGCCGCCTGTGGTCTCGCGGCCGAGCGGATCGAGATCAAGGTCATCCATACCACGGGCGACGCGATCCAGGACCGGCCGCTGACCGAAGCCGGCGGGAAGGGACTGTTCACCAAGGAGATCGAGGAGGCGCTGCTCGCCGGCACGATCGATCTCGCCGTGCATTCGTCGAAAGACATGCCGACGCTGCTGCCGGACGGCCTGGTCTTGTCAGCCTTTCTGCCACGCGAGGACGCGCGCGACGCCTTTGTCAGCTCCAAGGCCAAGTCTCTCCAGGCTCTGCCCAAAGGCGCGACGCTTGGTACGGCGTCGCTGCGGCGGCAGGCGCTCGCCAAGCGGCTGCGCCCGGATCTGCGCGTGGCGCCGCTGCGCGGCAATGTCGAGACGCGCTTGCGCAAGATCGACGCCGGCGAAGCGGACGCGACCTTGCTGGCGGTCGCCGGATTGAAACGCCTCGGCCTGCTGGCGGCGGCGACCGCGGTGCTGGATATCGACTCGTTCCTGCCGGCGGTCGGGCAGGGCGCCATCGGACTTGAGACGCGCGCCAACGACGATACAACGTGTGGCCTCGTCGCCAAGATCAACGATGCCGATACCGCAACCGCGCTCGCCGCAGAGCGGGCTTATCTTGCTGAACTCGACGGCTCGTGCCGCACGCCGATCGCCGGCCATGCGCGTGTGAGCGGCGGCATCGTTCGCTTTCGCGGCATTGTCGCCAAGCCGGATGGCAGCGAGGCATACGAGGTTACGCGCGAGGGTCGCGCCGGCGACGCAGCGGCGCTTGGCGCCGATGCGGGCCGCGAACTCAAAAAGCGCGCCGGTCCCGACTTTTTCACCCGGAACTGAGCGATGCGGCTTCTGGTCACGCGGCCCAAGCCGGATGCCGAGCGCACGGCGGCGGCATTGCGGCGGCGCGGCCACAGCGTCGTGATCGCGCCGCTTCTGCATATCGAGCTGCTGGCCGGTGCGGCGATAGGCGCCGGACCGTGGGCCGCCTTGCTGGTGACCAGCGCCAATATCGCGCACGCACTTGCCGGCCACGCTAACCGCGCCGATCTCGTTCACCTGCCGGTATTCGCAGTCGGAGAGCGCAGCGCGGAGGCCATGCGCGGGCTGGGCTGCGCCAATGTGATCTCGGCCGGCGGCAATGTCCGCGATCTCGCCAGGGTCGTCGCCGCGCATCTTAATCCGCCGGGCCGGCTGCTGTATCTCGCCGGCGAGCAGCGTTCCGGCGATCTCGGTGGCGAACTCCGCGCCAAAGGCTTTGTGGTCGAGATCATCGCGATCTATCGCGCCGAGACAGCAGATATCTTGCCGCCGGAAGCCGCCGCTGCACTGATCGGCGGCATTGACGGTGTGCTGCATTTCTCGCGCCGCAGTGCCGAGGCCTATGTGGAGGCGGCACGTGCCGCGGGCCTGCTCGAAAGCGCGTTGCGGCCCGCGCATTTCTGCCTGTCGGCCCAGGTCGCGGTGCCGCTGCAACGCGCCGGCGGTCGGATCGTCCGCATCGCGCGGCAGCCCGCCGAGGCGGCACTGCTTGATCTGATCGGCGCGGATCAAGGTTAAAGCGCATAGTTTTGATCCGCATTGATCCGATCTGTTGCCGCCATACTTCCCCCGTACTATGCGTGCGAGCAGTAGTGGTCGATTTTAACATTCGCATCCCGTTTCGGCACTCCATCATGCGAATGTTAGAATCAAAGGACCACTAGCAACTATAAGTGCTAGTGGAGCTTTTGGATTTGACATTCGCTACGGGAGCTGCCGGCTGGGTGGGTGGCGAATGTCAAATCCGCTCCACTAGCCGGGGAGCCGAATTGGCGGCAAGCCTTGGAGCTGACATGACCAGCGAGCCTGACAGCCAATCGCGCCGACGGCCGCCGACCATCGACCTGACGGCCACCGAAGTGAAAGACGAACAAGCCGCGCCAGAGGCGGGCGTTGCGGCGCAGCCGCGCGCGGGCAGCAGCTTTGCGGGCCCCGTCGGCGCATTGATCGGCGCCGTCGTGGTGGCGGCCATCGGCGCCGGGCTATGGTTTGCGGGTGTGGTGCCGGCGCGGAACGCGGCGCCCGCGTCTCCGCCGCCGAGCGGCGCGATAGATGCGATCTCGGCGCAGCTTAATCAAATCCAATCCGCGCTGGCGGCGCGTCCGGCGGCAGTCCCGGCCGACAGCGCGCTCAATTCCCGGGTCACGACGCTCGACGCGCAGATCAAAGCGTTGGGCGACCAACTTGCCGCCCTTAACCGGAGGCTCGACGGTATCGCGGTCGCCGCGCAAAGCGCGCGCGAACATGCCGACGCGGCCGTTACCGCCGCGCAAGGCGCCAGCAAGCGTGCCGATGACGCTGCCGCAGCCGTAAAGAGCGCGCCGCAGAATTCAGTCACGCGCAGCGACCTCGATGCGCTCGCGAACCGCATCGCCGCGCTCGAAAGCGCGATCAAGACACTGTCCAACACGGCGGCTCAAAGCGCACCGAGCAGCAGCGATCATGCCGCGCGTGCCGCAGTGGCCGCCGAGGCGCTGCGCGCCACAGTCGACCGCGGTGCGCCGTTCACGGCTGAACTGGCTGCGGTGAAGGCGCTTGGTGGCGATCAGAGCGCAATCGCGGCGCTGCAGCCGTTCGCCGCCGGCGGTGTTTCAACCGATGCGGCACTGGTACATCAGCTTGCCCAGCTGATGCCAAAGCTCCAGCCGCCGCCCGCCCCGGCGCCCCCGTCGACCGGCAGCGGCTTCCTCGGCAGCCTCGAGAGCCACGCCAAAAGTCTCGTCAGCGTCACGCCGGTTGGCGCGCCCGTGGCGGAACCTTCTTCGGCGCTGGCGCGGTTGAATGCCGACGCGGCGCATGCCGACATCGCCGCGGCGCTCACCGACATCGCGAACTTGCCACCGGCCACCAAGGCCTTGGCCGAACCCTGGGTGCAACAGGTGAACGCGCGCAATGCCGCGCTCGCTGCCTGTCACCGCATCGCCGCAGCGGCGCTCGCAGAACTCGCCACCGCGAACACGCAATGATCCGCCAATGATCCGTGTCGTCCTTTTCCTTCTCGTTGTCGGCGCGCTGTCGCTCGGCGTCGCCTGGCTCGCCGACCGGCCGGGCGATGTCGTGATCATCTGGCAAGGCCTGCGCATCAAGACCTCGCTGATGGTCCTGGGCGGCGCGGTGCTGGTGCTGATGGCGGTGCTGGCGGCGCTCTGGTGGCTGATCAGCATTATTCTGCGCTCGCCCACGATCGTCGCCCGAATGCGGCGCGAGCGCCGCGGCGTGCGCGCCTATGAGGCGATCTCCAACGGCCTGATCGCGGTCGGCTCCGGCGATGCCGCCGCGGCGCGGCTGCATTCCGCCGCGGTCAATCGCATCGCCGCAGGCGAGCCGCTGGCGCTTCTGCTCGCCGCGCAGTCCGCACAGCTTTCCGGCGATCGCGACGCCGCCGAGAATACCTTCCGCACCATGGCGGGCCGCGCCGATACCAAGGCTCTTGGCCTGCACGGGCTCTATGTCGAGGCGCAGCGCCGCAACGACCTGACCAGCGCGCGCGCCTACGCCGAGGAGGCCGCGCGCACCGCGCCGGCGCTCGGCTGGTCGAGCCGCGCCGTGCAGGAGTTCCGCTGCCTTGCCGGCGACTGGGCCGGGGCGCTCGCGCATCTCGAACGCACCAAGGCCACGCTCGACAAGAGCACCTATCGCCGCCAGCGCGCCGTGATGCTCACCGCGCACGCGCAGGCGCTGGAAGACACCGACCGCGACCAGGCCAAGGCGAAGGCGCTCGAAGCCGCCAAGCTGGCGCCGACCTTGGTGCCGGCGGCGGCGACGGCAGGCCGCATGCTGGCCGAGGGCGGCGAGTTGCGCAAAGCCTCCCGCATCGTCGCCAAGGCGTGGCGCGCCAACCCGCATCCCGATCTGGCGCAAACCTATGCGGATCTGCGTTTCGGCGACGCCGCGCGGGACCGTCTCGCCCGTGTCGAAGCGCTGGTCAAAAGGACCCCCGGCCAGATCGAAGGCGCGCTCGCCGTGGCGCGCGCCGCGCTCGATGCCCGCGAGTTCAAGAAGGCGCGGGCCGCGCTCGCCCCGTATCTGACGGCGCTGACAAGGCGTGTCGCGCTGATGATGGCCGAGTTGGAGCGCGCCGAGCATAACGACGAAGGCCGTGCCCGGGAATGGTTGGCGCGCGCGCTCAACGCCGCGCCCGATCCGCAATGGACCGCCGACGGCCACGTCTCCGATCGCTGGCTGCCGGTGTCGCCGGTCACCGGCCGGCTCGACGCCTTCGAGTGGCGCGTGCCGCTGACCGGCGCGATCTCGGCACCGGTGGTCGAGCCGCTGCCGCCAATAGCGCCGGTGCCGCCGCCCGAGCCCGCAATCGAGCAGGTCGAGCCCGCGCCCGCGCCGCAGGAGGTCTCACAGCCAAGCCCGGTGCCGCCGACGGCGCAGGAGCCCGCGTCCCCGGCTGCTCCATCCCCCGCGCGGACAGAAGCTCCGGGCCCCGCACCGAAAGCACCCGCCGTGATCCCTTTGGTCCACGCGCCCGATGATCCCGGCCCGGAGGCATCCGCGGACACCGATCAGCCGGCCGACCCGCAAACCTCCGGCTGGCGCAAGATTTTCGGGTAAATCCATCGCGGCGTTTGCTGCCCATTTGGCAATTGCGCGCCAAATCGCGCTATACCATATGCACTATAGTGCATTGAAGGGTGCCTGCCGTGGCTGGTCCCGCAGCGAAAGAGCTCAAGCCGCGAGTGCCGCAGGCTGACGACGAATCAGTCGCGGCCTTCCTGGCCGCCATCGGCGCTGAGGTGCGGCGCAATCGCGCCAAGCGCGGCATGACGCGGCGCCAACTGGCGCAAGCCTCCGAGACCTCAGAACGCTATCTGGCGCAGATCGAAAGCGGCGCCGGCAATCCGTCAGTCAGCGTGCTGCGGGCCATCGCCCGTGCGCTCGACCTGACCCCTGCGGCTTTGTTGCCAGAAGGCAGCGCCCGCCCGGCCGCATTCGGCCATGTGCTCGATCTGTTGGCGCAGGTGCCTGAGGCCGAGCTGCCGGCGCTGGTCAAAGACATCGAAGCTCGTGTGGCGCGCGCCGAGCACGCCGATCGCGGCCGTCGCATCGCACTGGTCGGTCTGCGCGGCGCCGGCAAATCGACGCTGGGGCGAATGCTGGCGCAGCATCTCGGCTGGCCATTCATCGAATTGGATCGCCTGGTCGAAGAAGACTACGGCGCCAGCCTTCCGGATCTGATGGAGATGGCCGGCACCGCCATGTTCCGCCGCCATGAGCGCGGCGCGCTGTCGCGCGTTGTTGCCGAGCACGAGGCTGCGATTGTCACCACGGCAGGCGGCATCGTTGCCGATCCGGAAACCTACGCGCTGCTTTTGCGCCGGACCCACACGGTGTGGATCAAGGCGCGGCCCGAAGAACATATGAGCCGGGTGATGGGGCAGGGCGATTTTCGCCCGATGGCGCAGAACCGCCAGGCCATGGCCGATCTGGTGGCGATCCTCGACGCGCGCCGCGCCGACTACGCCCGCGCCGAGGCCGAGGTCGACACGTCAGGTGAGGCGGTGGAGCAGAGTTTTGCGAAGCTGTTGCGCGCCGTCACGGCGTGGATCCGACCATGAGCCTCGCCGACACGGGCTTTCTCGATCTGCCGCCGCTGCGGCTCGAATACCGCATGATCGGCCCGCGGCCGGGCGAAGCGCCGATCATCGTGATGCTGCATGAGGGGTTAGGCTCGGCCGCGTTGTGGGGCACGTTCCCAGACAGACTGGCGGAAGCCACCGGCGCCGGTGTGTTCGTTTATTCGCGCGCCGGCTACGGCAAATCCGCGCCCGGAAAACTGCCACGCACGGTGCGGTTCATGCACGAGGAAGCGTGCGATGTGCTGCCGCGCGTGCTTGACGCCATCGGCTTTCAGCGCGGCATTTTGTTCGGTCACAGCGACGGCGCGTCGATCGCCGCGATCTATGCGGGCTCGGTGCAGGACCATCGGGTGCGCGGCCTCGTTCTGGTGGCGCCGCATTTCTTCACCGAAGACATGGGCATCGCCGAGATCGCGCGCGCGCGCGTGGCGTTCGTCACCGGCACGCTGCGCGACAAACTCAAGCGCT
This sequence comes from uncultured Alphaproteobacteria bacterium, assembly GCA_963729965.1. GTDB lineage: Bacteria > Pseudomonadota > Alphaproteobacteria > Rhizobiales > Xanthobacteraceae > BOG-931. Next base: position 63,804 of record CAVSPX010000001.1, on the reverse strand, counting down.
GGCACGCCGATGTCGATTGCGCCTTCCGCTCCTGGAGCGAACCGTGGCTCGATCCGCAATTCCGCAGCTGGGATATCACCGACGCGCTCGGCTATATCCGGGTGCCGATGCTGATCGTGCAGGGCGAGAACGACCAATACGGCACGCTGCGTCAGATCGAAGTCGCCAAGGAGGAATGCTACGCGCCGGTCGAGGCGGCGATCCTGCCCGGTATTCGTCACGATCCATGCCGCGAAGCGCCTGAGCGAACTCTTGGAGTTGCCGCGGAGTTTATCAACAGGCTGTTCCGCGACCATCACGAGGGTGAAAATTGCGCGCCCTCGGGGGTTGCGGCGTCATGAAGTATAATGCATATTATTGGAGCCGCCGGCGGATAACTGCATTATAATTCACCCCCGGCATCTGCGGGCCCGTTGCGGGCGAGGCAGGACTGGCAGAACAGCTTATGGCAGAGGCCGAACACAGCGCGCCGCGCAACCTCGCGAACGGCAAGACGCGGATCGATTTTCAGACCGAGCCCGCGCGCTACCGCCATTGGAAACTCGCGGTCGACGGCGACATCGCCACGCTGACGATGGACGTCGACGAGAAGGCGCCGCTGTTTGACGGCTACGAGCTGAAACTCAATTCCTACGATCTCGGCGTCGACATCGAGTTGGCCGATGCAATCGAGCGGCTGCGCTTCGAGCATCCGCAGGTGCGCGCCGTCGTGTTGCGCTCCGGCAAGCCGCGGGTGTTTTCCGCCGGCGCCAACATCCGGATGCTGGCGGGCGCCACGCATGCCCACAAGGTCAATTTTTGCAAATTCACCAACGAGACGCGCAACGGCATCGAGGATTTTGCAGCAAATTCGGACGTGGCCACGATCTGCGCGATCAACGGCACCGCGGCCGGCGGCGGCTACGAACTGGCGCTGGCGGCCGATCACATCTTGCTGGTGGACGACGGCTCGTCGGCGGTGTCGCTGCCGGAATTGCCGCTGCTGGCGGTGCTGCCGGGCACCGGCGGCCTGACGCGCGTCGCCGACAAGCGCAAGGTGCGCCGCGACCACGCCGACGTGTTCTGCACCACCGAGGAAGGCGTCAAAGGCAAGCGTGCGGTCGAATGGCGGCTGGTCGACGAACTGGTGCCGGGCTCGAAATTCGATGACACGATTCTTTCGCGCGCGCGCGAGTTTGCGGCGAAGTCGAATGGCGGCGGCGCACCGCAAGGCATCAAGCTGACGCCACTGACGCGCACCATCACGGCGGACGCCGCCGAATACAGTTCATTGTCCGTCGAGTTCAATCGCGCGGCGCGACTTGCCGCCATCACGGTGCGTGGGCCACAGACGCCGCCCCCCGCATCGGCAGACGCCATGCAGGCGCAGGGCGCCGCGTTCTGGCCGCTGCGGCTCGCGCGCGAACTCGACGACGCAATCCTCAACATCCGGCTCAATGAGCTCGACGTTGCGGCGATCGTGTTCAAATCGTCCGGCGATCCGTCGGCCGTGCTCGCCTACGAAGAATTCCTCGACGCCAACACGGATCACTGGCTGTCGCGGCAAATCCGCAACTTATGGAAACGCGTGCTTAAGCGCGTCGATCTCACCTCGCGCTCACTGGTAACGCTGATTGAGCCGGGCTCGTGCTTTGCCGGGACGCTTGCCGAACTCGCCTTCGCTAGCGACCGCTCTTACATGCTGATCGGCACCCGCGAGGGTGACAACAAACCGCCGGCGGCGATTGCGCTCAGTGATGCCAATTTCGGAGCGTACCCGATGTCGAACGGACTGACGCGGCTCGGCTGCCGGTTTCTCGCCAATCCGGCCGATGTCGATGCGGCAAAAGCCGAGCGCGGCACGATGCTCGATGCCGAGCGCGCCCACCAACTCGGGCTGATCACGTTCGCGCTTGACGACATCGACTGGGACGACGAGGTGCGTGTGTTTCTGGAAGAGCGCGCCAGCTTTTCGCCCGACGCGCTCACCGGCATGGAAGCCAATCTGCGCTTTGCCGGGCCGGAGACAATGGAGTCGAAAATCTTCGCGCGCCTGACCGCGTGGCAGAACTGGATTTTCCAGCGCCCCAACGCCATCGGCGAGGAAGGCGCGCTCAAGCGTTACGGCACCGGGCAGAAGCCGGTGTTCGATACGAAGCGCGTGTAACGCGAGCGCGGGTTCGCCGCGCGACACGCTCAGCTGTCATCATCCGCGAAAGCGGATGATCCAGTAATCACGGTGGTCGCGGTGATTACTGGATGCCCGCCTTCGCGGGCATGACATCAAGTGGCGCGCGGCGGAACATGAACAGAGGTGACGCCATGACCATCGAAGCCGTCGACTACACCACCAAGATCCCGAATAACGTGAATCTTGCCGAGGACCGGCAGGTGTTGCGGGCGCTGGAGAGCTGGCATCCCGGCTACATCGACTGGTGGATGGATATGGGGCCGGAGGGCTTTCAGCAGGCGCAGGTCTATTTGCGCACCGCCATCTCGGTCGATCCGAAGGGCTGGGCCAAGTTCGATTACGTGAAAATGCCCGATTACCGCTGGGGCATCCTGCTGGCGCCGAAGGAAGAAGGCCGCACCATTCCGTTCGGCCGCCATCTCGGCGAGCCGGTCTGGCAGGACGTGCCGGGCGAATATCGCGCCATGCTGCGCCGCCTCGTCGTCATCCAAGGCGACACCGAGCCGGCGTCGGTCGAGCAGCAGCGCCATCTCGGCAAGACCGCGCCGTCTCTTTACGACCTGCGCAACGTGTTTCAGGTCAATGTCGAGGAGGGCCGCCACCTGTGGGCGATGGTTTACATCCTGCAGAAATATTTCGGCCGCGACGGACGCGACGAGGCGGCCGAGCTGTTGCAGCGCCGCTCCGGCGATGCCGACAAGCCGCGGATGCTCGGCGCCTTCAACGAAGCGACGCCGGACTGGCTGTCGTTCCACATGTTCACGTTCTTCACGGATCGCGATGGCAAGATGCAATTGGAGAGTCTTGCCCAGTCGGGCTTCGATCCGCTGTCGCGCACCTGCCGCTTCATGCTGACCGAAGAAGCCCACCACATGTTCGTCGGCGAGACTGGCGTCGGCCGCACCATCCAACGTACCTGCGAGGCGATGAAGGAGGCCGGCATCGACGATCCGAACGACGTGGAAAAGATTCGCGCTCTCGGCGTCATCGACCTGCCGACCATGCAGCGCAAGCTCAACCTGCACTACACGCTGTCGCTCGATCTGTTTGGCTCCGAAGTCTCGACCAACGCCGCCAATACCTTCACGGCGGGACTCAAGGGCCGTTTCCAGGAAACCAAGATCCAGGACGATCATCGCCTGGAGAACGCGACCTATCCGGTACTCAAGCTCGTCGATGGCGAAATAAAACGTGTCGAGGAGCCGGCGCTCACCGCCATCAACATGCGGCTGCGCGACGACTACACTGCGGACTGCCAGCGCGGGCTGGATCGCTGGAACAAGATCATCGACAAGACCGGCGTCGCCTTCAAACTCGAGCTGCCGCATGTCGGCTTCCATCGCCAGATCGGCGAGTTCAAGGATGCGCACGTCTCACCTGACGGCAAGCTCATGGACGACGCGGCGTGGGAACGCCAGAAGGGCCAATGGCTGCCGTCGAAGGATGACGGTGAGTTCATCGCCAGCCTGATGAAGCCCGTGACCGAGCCCGGCCAATTCGCCAGCTGGATCGCCCCGCCGCGCGTCGGCATCGACAACAAGCCCGGCGATTTCGAATACGTGAAAATCGCGGCGTAACGTCATTCCGGGGCCGGCCGCAGGCCGGAACCCGGAATCCATAATCACAGAACGTGCAGAACGAGCGCCAAGCCACCACGCAGGGCTTATGGATTCCGGCTCGCGCTTCGCGCGCCGCGGAATGACGGCTTACAAATCCTTCGGCTCCGCCAACGGACCTTCGCGCAGCCGAGTGAGATCGAAGCGGTCGATCTCCTGCAGCAATTCCACAAACGCCTTGGCGCCGTGATCGAGCGCGGTCTCGCCCTTGGCGGCGGTGGCAAGCGTGGCGTTGCCGACCGCGCCGGTCGTATTGAGGTCCTGCGTCATCCAGGCGAAGCCGGCCGGCCGGTAGGCGCCGAGCCATTTGAACTCGCCCGCCATGGCAACCGTTGCGGGCGTGGCGTTCGGGGCGTGCTCCATGCGGACGGTTTCAGGTTTTCCCGCGAGCATCAGCGAGGTTTCGATGTCTCCGCCGTGGATGCCGTGCTTTTTCTCCTCGGCTGAGAACGCGCCGTCGGGATAGCCGAAGCGGTGCCAGCCGACGGTGACCGCCAGCATGCCAAGCCGGGTCCGCAGGTCCCGCGCCACGGATTCCATGACGGCGACGTTGCCGCCGTGACTCGTCACCAGCAGCAGCTTGCGCACGCCGGCGCGCGCCAGGCTTTCGCCGAGTTCGGTCCAGGCAGCCATCGCGGTCGCGGCCGAGTGCGTGAGCGTGCCCGGAAAGGACAGATGCTCCGCCGAAACGCCGATGCGCTGCACCGGCAGGAACGTGACGGGCAGATCGGCGGGCAACAGCGTCTGCACTCGCGCCAGATAGGCCTCGGCGATATAGGTATCGACGCCGAGCGGCAGGTGCGGTCCGTGCTGCTCCACGGCGGCGAGCGGCAGCACCGCGATCCAGCGCACGGTCGCGCCCTCGGCCCCGGCAATGTCCTGCCAGGTCATGTCCATCCAGTTACGCCGGGGTAGCGTCATCACGCGTCACTCGCCAATCGTTGCCGTACTTAGCATTTACTGCGCATGATCTTTGCCGAAAACCGGTATCCACTTTTCGGGATCATGCACTATTGTCGCGTCGCCGACGTAAAGGAGCAACCGATGCCGCCTGCCGTGACGCGCCGAACCCTCTTGAGCCTCGCCGCCGGGGCTGCCGTCACGCCGGCCTCGGCGCAAAGCCTCGACAAGGTCTCGTTCGGCACCAACTGGGTGGCCGAAGCCGAGCACGGCGGCTTCTACCAGGCGCTGGCTGACGGCACCTACCGCAAGCACGGCCTCGACGTCACCATCGTGCCGGGCGGCCCGAATGTGAACAACCGCATCCTGCTGGCGGTCGGCAAGATCGATTTCTTCCTCTCGGCCAATACCCTGCAGGGCTTCGACGCGGTCGAGAACAATATTCCGACGATCGAGGTCGCGGCTTTGTTTCAGAAGGACCCGCAGGTGCTGATCGCGCACCCGGATCAGGGCATCAAAAAATTCACTGATCTAAAAGATCTGACGCTGTTCATCTCCAAGGAGGGCATGACCAGCTATTTCCAGTGGCTCAAGGCCGATTATGGCTTCAAGGACTCGCAGGTCAAACCCTACACCTTCAACCCGCAGCCGTTCCTCGCCGACAATAAGAGCGCGATGCAGGGCTACGTCACCTCCGAGCCATTCGCCATCGAGAAGGCGGCGCATTTCAAGCCGGAAGTCTTCCTGCTCGCCGATCAGGGTTTTTCCGCCTACTCGACCTTGATCGAGACGCGCCGCGATCTGGTCGACAAGAAACCCGATCTGGTACAGCGCTTCGTCGATGCCTCGATCATCGGCTGGTACAACTACATCTATCACGACAACAGTGCCGCGAACGCGCTGATCAAGAAGCAGAATCCGGAAATGACGGACGATCTCTTGGCCTATTCGGTCGCCAGGATGAAGCAATACGGCATCGTCGATTCCGGCGATACGCTGACGCTTGGCGTCGGCGCCATGACGGATGCGCGCATGAAGAACTTTTTCGACGAAATGGTGCGCGCCGGGGTCGCCAAAGCTGGGCTTGACTACCGCAAATGCTACACGCTGCAATTCGTCAACAAGAAGGTCGGGCTTGATCTGCGGCCGAAATGACCTGCCAGATCCAGTCTTAAAACTGCAACAACAAGAAAAGGAGCATTCGGTCTTGCGAACTTTCTTCCTCTCTTTGCTGCTCGCCGTCGTCTGTGCCAGCGCGTCACCGGCCGCTGAGAGTTATCCGGCTCATCCGGTTCGCCTGATTGTGCCGTTTCCTGCTGGCGGTATCGCCGACCTGTCCGGACGGCTGATCGCCCAGGGATTGCAGGAGAAACTCAAGCAGCCGTTCGTGGTCGAGAACAAGCCCGGCGGTCAAGGCGTGATCGGCTTCCACGACATGATGAACGCGGCGCCAGACGGCTACACGCTGATGATGGGCACGGTCGGCTCTGTCGTGATCAACATCGTGATGGATCGCCATCCGCCGTTCGATCCCCTGCACGATCTGGTGCCGATCGCCAACGCGGCCGAATACGCGACCGCGCTCGTGGTCAACAACGCGATGCCGGTGAATTCCGTCAAAGACTTCGTCGACTACGCCAAGACGCGCCCCGGCAAGCTCGCTTTCGGCTCGACCGGCGTCGGCGCGCTGGACTACACCGCGGCGCAGCTGCTGATGAAGGAAGCCGGCATCCAAATGCTGCACGTCCCCTTCAAGGGCGGCCCCGAAGCGCTCAACAGCCTGATGGGCGGATCGATCGATTGCATCGTTGAAGTGTTTCCGGTGGTGATGGGGCAGATCAAGGCCCACACGATCAAAGGGCTGGCGGTGACGAGTCCGTACCGGCAGCCGACCCTGCCCGACCTGCCGACCTTCAAGGAATCAGGCTTCCCGGGCGTCGAACTGACCGGGTGGCTCGGGCTCTACGGGCCGCCGAAGATGCCGGAAGATGTCCGCCAGATGCTCGGCAAGGCCGTCGTCGACATCGTCAAACAGCCGGCGATGGCGCAGCGTTTCCGCGCCATCGGCTTTGAGCCGACCGGCCAGGACGCCAATGCCTTCGCCGCCTATCATGCCGCTGAGGTCGTTCGCTGGAAGAAGTTTGTCGGCGAGATCGGCATGACCAAATAGGAGAGCACGATCCCGCAGGCGACGCATTCTTCGGGAGCTTCGCTGGTCGCGCTGCGCGGCGTCGGCAAGGCGTTCCCCAACGGCACGCAGGCACTCAAGGGCCTCGACCTCGAAGTGCGACAGGGCGAGTTCCTGTCGCTGCTCGGGCCGTCGGGCTGCGGCAAGTCGACGGCGTTGCGCATTATCGCGGGCTTGAGTGAGCCGACGCAGGGCAGGGTGGAGTGGACGGCGGGCGCGCAGACCCGAAAAGGCGACATCGGCTTCGTGTTCCAGGAGCCGACGCTGATGCCGTGGACCACTGTGTTCAACAATGTGCGGCTGCCGCTCAAGCTGTCTGGCGTCGCGGCCAGTACGGCGGCCGCGCGGGTCGACGCCGCCCTTGAACGCGTCGGCCTGCAGAATTTCCGTTCGGTCTATCCGCGCGAACTGTCCGGCGGGATGCGCATGCGCGTCTCCATCGCGCGCGCGCTCGTCACCGAGCCCGAATTGCTGCTGATGGATGAGCCGTTCGCCGCGCTGGACGAGATCACGCGCTTCAAGCTTAACGATGATCTGTTGACCATGTGGCAGGCGCTCGGCACCACCGTGGTGTTCGTCACCCACTCGGTGTTCGAGTCGGTTTATCTGTCGAGCCGCATCGCCGTGATGGCAGCGCGGCCAGGCCGTGTGTCCGCCGAGCTGGGCATAGACGCGCCGTATCCGCGCGGCGCTGAGTTTCGCACCTCCTCGGAATACATGGTGCTGTGCCGCCGCACCTCCGATGCGCTGGCCCGCGCCATGGCGGCGGGAGGCGGCGAATGAACCCGCAGGCCACAGCCCGCGAACATCGCGAGCGCGCCCTGCGGGTGGCGCTGCCGGTCATCGTTTTTGCGCTTGTCATCACCGTATGGGCGGCAGCGGTGTGGTTCTGGCAGATCAAACCTTACGTACTGCCGACGCCGGGCCTGGTCGTGCGGACGCTGGTGGCGGACTGGCCGTTGCTGTCGCAGTCGCTGCTGGTGACGCTGACAACGACGGTCGAAGGCTTCGTGCTCGCCGCGCTCGGCGGCTTTATCCTTGCCGTGCTGTTCGATCTGTCGCGCTTCGTCGAATATTCGCTCTATCCCTACGCCGTGATTCTGCAGGTGACGCCGGTGATCGCGATCGCGCCGCTGCTGCTCGTCTATCTGGCGCAGCCGACGGCGGTGCTTGTCTGCGCCTGGATCGTGGCGTTCTTTCCGGTGCTGGCCAACACGACACTCGGGCTGCGGTCGGTCGACCGCAACCTGGCCGACCTGTTCGCGCTTTACGGCGCTTCGCCGGCCCGCGTGATGTGGGATCTGAAGCTGCCCGCTTCGCTGCCCTATATGCTCGGCGGCTTGCGTATCGCCGGCGGCCTGTCGCTGGTGGGCGCGGTAGCGGCCGAGATCGCGGCCGGATCGGGCGGCGCCGGCTCCGGCCTCGCCTTCCGCATCATGGAAGCCCAATATCGGCTCAACATCCCGCGCATGTTTGCGGCGCTGCTCTTGCTCTGCGTCGCCGGTCTCGTGATCTTCTATCTGCTGGCGCTGGTCAATTACCTGGCGCTGCGCCGCTGGCACGAAAGCGCGCTGAGCGGCGAACGCTAGGCGTCACGCCGCCCGCAGGCTCATTGCCAGCACGCGCGCGACATGCAGCGCCTCGCGGCCCGCGCCGTCGCGGATTTGCTGCCGGCATGAGGTGCCATCGGCGACGATGAGCGTGTCGGGCGATGCCTTGCGCACAGCCGGCAACAGTGACAGTTCGCCCATGGCGTAAGATGCGTCGATCGTATCGGCCGCGTAGCCGAACGCACCGGCCATTCCGCAGCAGCTCGATTCGATTTTCTCGACGACAAGCTCGGGAACCAGCCGCAATGCCGACTCGACCGCGCTCATCACGTCGAACGATTTTTGATGGCAGTGGCCGTGCAGTATCGCGCGCTTTTTCGCCGGCGCGAATGGTAATGCGAGCGGACCAGCCCTGGCCTCGTCCGCCAGAAACTCTTCAAACAAAACGGCGCGTTCTGCGACTTGGTGGGCGACGTCAGATTTCATCAGTGCCGGAATTTCGTCGCGGAAACCGAACAGGCAGCTCGGCTCCAGTCCGATAATCGGCATCCCCTGCGCAACAAATGGGCTGAGCGCCGCGAGCGTGCGTTCGGCTTCGCGTCGTGCTTCATCGGTCTTGCCGATCGATAGAAAAGTACGACCGCAGCATAGCGGCCGGCCGTTATCGGCTGGCGCGGCGAAATGAACGCGATAACCCGCCGATTCCAACACGGTGCGGGCCGCATCGATGTTCTCGCGCTCGAAATAGCGGTTGAAGGTGTCAGCGAACAAAACGATGTCTTTGCCTGTTCCGTTGCTTTGAAGAGGCTCCTCGCGAAAATAGTCCGATCGCCATTTCGGCAGACTGCGGCGCGCGCTCAAGCCGGCGACAGCCTCGGACAGTTTCGCCGCGCCCGGCAACCGATCGCGCAAATTCATCAGCCACGGAACTTTCGCCGCGTAGGGCGCGTAGCGCGGCAGATAGCCGACCAGCCGGTCGTGCAGCGACAAGCCATTCTTGGCCGCCCGCGCCGACAGCACTTCGATCTTCATGCGCGCTATATCGACGCCGGTCGGGCACTCGCGGCGGCAGGCCTTGCAGGAGACGCAGAGTTTGAGCGTCTCCGCCATCTCGTCGGACGTGAAGGCGTCCGGCCCGAGCTGGCCGGTGATGGCGAGACGGAGCGTGTTGGCGCGGCCCCGGGTGACGTCGCGTTCGTCACGCGTAACCCGATAGCTTGGGCACATGACGCCGCCCGCGAGCGCGCGGCAGGCGCCATTGTTGTTGCACATCTCGACGGCGCCCTGAAACCCGCCGCCGGCGCCCGGATAGACCGACCAGTCGAGCGCGGTGGCGAGCTCGCCGGCGCGATAATCCGGGCCGTAGCGAAAGTTGCTCCGGTCGTCGAATTTCGGCGCGTGCACGATTTTTCCCGGATTGAACAGCCCCCGCGGATCGAAGCGGTCCTTGACCTCCTCGAACGCGTGCACGAGTTCGGCGCCGAACATCTGTTCATGAAATTCCGAGCGCACGATGCCGTCACCGTGCTCGCCGGAATGCGAGCCTTTGTATTCGCGCACCATCGCGAACGCTTCCTCGGCGATGGCGCGCATGGCGCGCGCGTCCTTGTCGAGGCGCAGATTAAGCACCGGCCGCACATGCAGGCAGCCGACGGCGGCGTGTGCGTACCAGGTGCCGCGCGTGCCGTTTTTCTCAAACACTTCGGTCAGCCGCGCCGTGTAGTCGGGCAAGTGTTCGAGCGGCACCGCGCAGTCCTCGACGAATGAGATCGGTTTGCCCTCGTCCTTCATCGACATCATGATGTTGAGGCCGGCGGAGCGCACCTCGGAGATGCCGGTCTGCAATTTGGCATCCAGCACGTCGACCACGCCGCCCCATTTGGTTCCGCTGTTGGTCCAGGACAGGCCGAGATCGCCGAGGAGTTCGCCGAGCCTTTTTAGCCGGCGCAGATTTTCGTCCCAGTCGTCTTCGGCGAATTCGACAAACAAAATCGCCTCCGGATCGCCGCGCAGGAAGGCGTCGACGGTCGGCCGGAACATGGCGATGTCGCGCGCCAGACCCAGCATGGTGCGATCGATCAGTTCGACCGCGATCGGGCCGAGCGTCACGATTTGCGCTGCCGTCTTCATGGCTTCGTGAAAGCTGCCGAAATGGCAGGCGCCGAGGGCGCGGCGGCCGAGCTGCGGCGACAGTTTCAGTTCGATCTTTGTTGAGAATGCCAGCGTGCCCTCGGAGCCGACCAGCAGATGCGCCAGATTGATGTCGTTTCGGCCTGGCACCAGCGCATCGAGATTATAGCCGCCGACGCGGCGCTGCACTTTCGGGAATCGCCGTTCGATTTCGGCCGCCTCGCGCACCGCGATTGCCAAGAGATCGCGTTGCAGCGCTTCCGGTACATTCGTTGCGCCGTCGCCGAGGCGGCCGAAATGCGCGTGACTGCCGTCGGCCAGCACCGCAGCGATGGCGATGACATTCTCGCGGGTGTTGCCGTAGCGCAGCGAGCGTGCGCCGCAAGAATTGTTGCCCACCATGCCGCCGATGGTGGCGCGCGATGCCGTCGAGATATCGACCGGGAACCACAGCCCGGTGGGTTTGAGCGCGCGATTGAGTTCGTCGAGCACGATGCCCGGCTCGACTACGCAACGCCGCGTCGCAGTGTCGACGTCAAGCACGCGGTTGAGATGCTGGGAGCAGTCGAGCACCACCGATCGGTTCACCGTCTGCCCGGCTTGCGAGGTGCCGCCGCCGCGCGGCGTCACCGGCGCTCCCTCCGCGCGGCAAATCGCGATGGTGCGTTCGGCTTCTTCTATTGTGCGCGGGGTCACAACGCCGAGCGGCATGATCTGATAGTGCGAGGCATCGGTGGCATACCGCCCACGCGTGAAGGCGTCGAAACGCACGTCTGCAACGCGCTCGGCGCGCAGCCGCCGTTCCAGCCCCGGCACCAGCAATGCGGACAATTCGTAACCCCATGGGGAGAAGATGCTTGACCGCAATGTCGCATTCGCTATTCAACGCCACAAGCCGCGAGCGCCCTCGGATAGACGCCGCCGGGACCGACCGATTTGTCCGAAGGAGTGCCTAAAATGCCGCAGAATGCTTCACGCGCCGCCGGGCGCCACTTCCTGCAGATTCCGGGGCCAACACCGCTGCCCGACCGCGTGCTGCGGGCCATGGACACGCCGCTGATTGATCATCGCGGGCCGGAATTCGCCAAGCTTGCCAAGCGCTGCCTCGATGGCGTCAAAACCGTTTTCAAGACCACCAATCCGGTCATCATCTATACGGCGACCGGCACCGGCGCGTGGGAAGCAGCGCTCGTTAATACGCTGTCGCTCGGCGACCGCGTGCTGATGGTCGAGACCGGCCAGTTCGCCACGCAATGGAAGACCATGGCGCAGAAGCTCGGCCTTAAGCCCGAGTTCATTCCCGGCGATTGGCGCACCGGCGTCGACTCGGCCAAGATCGAAGAGCATCTGCGCAACGACAAGGCGCATGAGATCAAGGCGGTCTGCATCCTGCACAACGAAACCGCGACCGGCTGCCTGTCGCCGATCGATCCGATCCGCAAGGCAATCAACGCCGCCGGTCACCCGGCGCTGCTTATGGTCGACACCATTTCGTCGCTCGCCTCAACCGATTACCGCCACGACGAATGGGGCGTCGACGTCACCGTCGGCGGCGCGCAGAAGGGTCTGATGCTGCCGCCCGGCATGTCGTTCAACGCGGTGAGCGACAAGGCATTGCATGCGGCGAAGAGCTCGAAGCTGCCGAAGTCGTTCTGGTCGTGGGATGACATGCTCAGCATGAACAAGGTCGGCTTCTTCCCCTATACGCCGGCGACGCAGATGCTGCAGGGTCTGGCGGTGTCGCTCGACATGCTGCACGAAGAAGGCCTCGACAACGTGTTTGCCCGCCATCACCGACTTGCCGAAGCCACCCGCCGCGCCGTGCGCGCCTGGGGTCTCGAAATCCTGTGCCGCGAGCCGAAATATTATTCGCCGACCATCACGGCGGTGCTGCTGCCAGACGGCCACGATGCTGATGCATTCCGCGGCCTGGCGTTGGAGACGTTCAACATCTCCTACGGTGCGAGCTTCGGGCCTTATGCCAAGAAATATTTCCGCATCGGCCATCTCGGCGACATCAACGACGGCTGGATGATGGGCGTGCTGGCAATGACCGAGATGGCGCTGTCGCTCGCGCGCATCCCGCACAAGAAGGGCGGCGTGCAGGCAGCGATGGATTACATCGCCTCGGTGCACGCCAGTGGCGCGCGGGCAGCGGCGGAGTGAGGTTGTCATTCCGGGCCGGCCAAAGGCCAGAACCCGGAATCCATCATCACGTGACGGCAGGACGGTCCGGCGATTTTGCTGCACCGAACGCGCCTATGGATTTCCGGACTTGCCGCTTCGCGGCAATCCGGAGTGACGATTACGTCAGCGGCACCGCGGCGACGTGATCCTTGAAGGCCTGACGCGCCGAGATGGCCGCGTACCAGCGCTCGAAGTTTTTAAGCGGCGGGCGGTCGGGCACCAGCTGCCGGTAGCGGTACGCCATGACGCCGACCGGAATGTCGCCGTAGGAAAACGCGTCGCCGGCGAGATACGCGGTCTTGCCGAGCTGGTCATCGACCATGATCATGGCGGCGGTCGTCGCCTTTTTGCCGGCTTCGATAGCGGCATGATCGCGCTTCTCGGGCGGCGTGCGTATAAGACCCCAGAATACCGGCGTGATGGCAGGCCCGCAGACTGACAATTGCCAGTCCATCCATTGGCTTGCGCGTGCGCGGGCTTTGGGATCGGCCGGTTCGAGCACGGTCGAGCGGTGCTTGGCGGCGAGATAACGCACGATCGAATTGGATTCCCATAGTAGGAAGCCGTCCTCTTCCTCGAGCGTCGGCACCAGCCCGTTGGGATTCATGGCGAGATAGGCCGGTTCGCGATTCTTGCCAAACGGCCCCGCGATATCGATGCGCTCGTGCGGCAGGCCGATCTCGCCGACCGCCCACATTGCCTTCTGGACATTTGACGAGGTTTTCCGCCCCCAGATCTTTATCATTGAAAATTCTCCACACGACGAATTTACCCGGTACCAAGCTTAGTGGAAGGGGCCGCTCACTCCAACCTGTTCGGATGGATACGCCAGACAAGTCCGCGTATGACGGCTCGATGAATTTGTCGATTGCGCGTGGAGGCGACATGGTCAAGCTGTTTCTGTCTGGTCCGTTGTTCACCGTCGCGGAGCGCGACTTCAACGCTGGTTTGGCGCGCTTTCTTGCCGCGCAGGGTTTTGAAGTCTGGCTGCCCCAGGAGCGGGCGACGCGCGGCGGCGCCAAGGCGATATTCCGAAGTTGCGTGAAAGGCATTGAATGGGCCGACGCTGTCGTGGCGTGCATGGACGGCCCGGATCCCGACAGCGGTACGGCCTGGGAAGTCGGTTATGCCTATGCCAAGGGCAAACCGATCGTCTGCTATCGGAGCGATTTCCGGATCGGTGGCGATGCCAAGAACGCGCCTTATAATCTGATGCTCAGCGAGGCTGCCACGGCGCGTATTGAATTTGCGCCGCAGGCGACCGCAATCGACCTGCACCAGCGTGTGCTCGCGCAAATTCGCAAGACATTGCGGGTGCGGCGGGCGAAGCGATAGGTGTAGCGGAGCGTTGGAGCCCACAATGGCAACCGCGACTGCCACGCCCGTGACTATTGCGGTTGCCGACGGAGTCTACGTGTCCGGCTTGCTGCGAACGCCGCCGCGTGCGCGCGCGTGTTACGTGCTGGCGCACGGCGCCGGCGCGGGGATGACCCATCGGTTCATGGCCGCGACCGCCGACGGCCTTGCCGCGCGCGGCATCGCCACCCTGCGTTATCAGTTTCCCTATATGGAACGCGGCTCGAAGCGGCCCGATCCGCCGAAAATCGCGCACGCGACCGTCCGCGCCGCTGTCGCGGCGGCGCAAGCCGCGTTACCGAAACTGCCGCTCGTCGCCGGCGGAAAGTCGTTTGGCGGCCGCATGACCTCACAGGCGCAGGCCGCCGCGCCGCTGTCGCGGGTGCGCGGTTTGGCGTTTCTCGGCTTTCCGCTGCATCCGGCGGGACGGCCTTCGGCCGAGCGCGGCGAGCATTTGTTTGATGTGCGTGTGCCGATGCTGTTCTTGTTCTTGCAGGGCACGCGCGACACGCTGGCAGCGCTCGATGAATTGCAGCCGCTCTGCAAAAAGCTCGGCTCGCGCGCGACGCTCAAGCTATTTGCCGACGCCGATCATTCTTTCCATGTGCCGGCCCGAAGTGGACGCAAGGATGCGGAGGTCTTTGGCGAATTACTCGACGTGCTGGCGGATTGGATAGACGGCGCGATCGGCAGGGAGCCGTCTTGAATTTCGTCCTGTCTAGGCGAACCGCTCTCGCGCGCGGGCGCGCGCCTTTTCGGCCTCGGCCTCGCGGTCTTTTGCAGGGCTTGCCGTTTGCAGCGTATCGAGGAGTCGCCGGGCGGCATCTGCGACTTCATCGACAGCGCGGTTGAATGCGATCTCGTTGGCGTGTGACGGCTGGGTAAAGCCTGAGAGCTTGCGCACGAACTGCAGCGCCGAAGCACGGACTTCCTGCTCGGTTGCCGGCGGCTCAAAATTAAACAGCGTGCGGATGTTGCGGCACATGACAGACTCCATCGATCGACGCTGCCCAGCATAGCAGCCCGCGCAGATCGCGCGAAATTTTTAGGCTCCTGCGGAATGCTCCGCGTCGACGCGCGCGATGAAGCGCAAGCGCACGGCACCGTCGCGCGACCAGACGACTTTGCACACCATCGCCAGATCGCCGCCCGGCGTGAAGCGGACCACGAACTGATCGGGCAGCGTTACGTTTCGAGCGACGGCGAGCTTGACGCCGGTCCGCGACAGGTTCACCGCCGTGCAGCTCATCAGCGGCGAGCCATCGCGGCGATCGATCCAGACCGGGCAATTGACTTCGGTGCGCGGGGCCGGCGCTCTCTGGTCCATACCAGGCTTCGTGTGACTGCTTCGCGCTGTCTACCATCTCGTGCCGAGGCAACGAACGCGATAGTGAAGCCGCCTTGCCAAGCTCGTTATGATTAGCGAGCCTTGAAAAACCGGCTACGTACAAATCCGTATCATCAGTCGATGGAGACAACGATGGCGCGACAGATCAGTGTTCGATCCCGAGCAGGCGGCCCGGTCAGTGTGATGGCTCTCGCGGCCGGAGCGGTGGCGTTGGGCGCGTTGGCGATCGGGGCGCTGGCGATCGGCCGGCTGGCGATCGGGCGTGTAGCGATCAAGAAGGCGCGATTCAATGCGCTGGAAGTGGACGAGCTGACGGTTCGCAACCTCCGCATCGTTCACCAGGAAGAGCCCATCGCCTAGCTCATGCGCGGCGCGGCTGCACGCCCTGGCGGCGCGGAGTTAGATCGTCGGCGTCGACGATCATCTTGCCGATTGGCCAAAGCGCGATACCGGCGAGCTTCAGATGCGCCCAGGCAAACGGTATCCCGATGATGGTGATGGCGAGACAAATAGCGGTGATGAGATGCAACAGCGCCAGCCACCATCCCGCAAGCACCAGCCAAATGATGTTGCCAATCAGCCCGAACGGCCCGGTTCCGAGGTCCCCGGCGCCCAGATATTCGGCTCGCGACACGGCTTTGCGGCCGAACGGCAGTAGCGCGTAAGAGGCGATGTTGAACGCAGCGCGCGCCCACGGCAGCCCGACAATTGTCACCGCCATGATCACGGTGGCGATAAGCCAGCCGACGGCCATGTAGAGACCGCCGAACACGATCCAGGCAAGATTAAGCAGAATTGAGACGGGAGACATTGGAACGATCCCCTCAACCGAGGACGGTTACTGTGCGGCGGACGTGATCTAATGACGCATCAGTTCCTCCACCAGTCCCACCTGCGATGAAATATTGCCCATTTGGCAGGAACCCTCTGCGGCAGCCGAATTCCCGCCAAAAGCCATTATCATGCCGCTGTTGTGATGCGATCGAGCTTTCCCGGCATGACCGGGTGCGCTATGTCGGCGTCGCCTAACGGGGGCCTGTTTGATGCGCAGAGCGCTTGGGGCGATGCTTGCGGCTGCCCTTGTGGGCTTCGCCGCAAGTGCGGTGGCGCAAACCTATCCATCGCGGCCCATCACGCTGATTGAGCCGTTTGCGGCCGGCGGTCCGTCGGACGCCGTCGCGCGCGTCGTCGCCCAGGCGATGTCACAGACGCTCGGACAGGCGGTCATCGTGGAGAATATCACCGGCGCTGCCGGCACGATTGCGGCGGCGCGCCTCGCCCGCGCGGCGGCAGACGGCTACACGATCGGCATGGCGACATGGTCCACCCATGTGGTGAGTCCGGTCGTCTATCATCCGCCATACAGCGTTTTTAAGGACTTTGCACCGGTGGCGCTGCTCACTGAAACGCCGCTCGTGCTGGTCGCCGGCAAAAAAATTGCGGCCGACGATCTGCGCGGCCTGATCGCTTGGCTCAAAGCCAATCCAAACACTGCCTTTCAGGGTGTCGCCGGCGGTACCGACCAGGTCATAGGTTTTCTGTTTCAGAAACGGACGGGGACGAAGTTTCAGACGGTACCTTATCGCGGCCTGAGACTCGCCATGGAAGATCTTGTGGCTGGCCGAATAGATCTGCTGTTTGATCAGCCTTCGGACGCGCTGCCGCAAATCAAGGCCGGCACCGTCAAAGCCTACGCCGTCACCGCAAGGCGCCGCTTGACGATTGCGCCCGATATTCCAACCGTCGACGAAGCAGGGTTGTCGGGCCTCTACCTGACGCCGTGGCAGTCGGTATGGGCGCCGCAGGGAACGCCCGCGGCCGCTATCGCCAAACTCAACGGCGCCGCGGTCGCAGCTCTGGCTAATCCCGACGTGCGCAAGCGGCTCGCGGATCTCGCCCAGGAGGTGGTGCCGCGCGACCGGCAGACCCCGTCCGCGCTGGGCTATTACTACACGGCAGAAGTCGACAAATGGTGGCCGGTCATCAGGGCAGCGGGCCTCAAGGCGGAGTAGGCGGCCTGCAATCGCCGCGATCGGCTTTCACGAAGATCAGAAGAACGCCTGGATTCCGGTCTGCGCGCGGCCGAGGACAAGCGCGTGGATGTCGTGCGTGCCTTCGTAGGTGTTTACCGTTTCCAGATTGCACAGCACGCGCATGACGTGGAATTCTTCGGTGATGCCATTACCGCCGTGCATGTCACGCGCGACCCGCGCGATCTCAAGGGCCTTGCCGCAATTATTGCGCTTGAGCAGCGAGATCGCCGGCGGCGACGCCTTGCCCTGATCAATCAGCCGCGACAGGCGGAGCGCCGCATGCAGGCCGAGCGCGATTTCGGTCTGCATGTCGGCGAGCTTTTTCTGCACCAGCTGATTGGCGGCAAGCGGCCGTCCGAATTGCTTGCGCGCGAGCGCATATTCGCGGGCGCGATGCCAGCAGAATTCCGCGGCCCCCATGGCGCCCCAGGCGATGCCCGTGCGTGCCACATTGAGGCAGCCAAACGGGCCGGCCAAACCGGAAACATTCGGCAGCAGATTGTCTTCGGGGATCACCGCGCCGTCGAGCACGATCTCGCCGGTGATCGAGGCGCGCAAGCTCAGCTTGCCCTGGATTTTCGGCGTGGCGAAGCCCTTGGTGTCGCGCTCGACGATGAAGCCGCGGATTTTGCCGTCGAGCTTGGCCCAGACAACGGCGAGGTGCGCGACCGGAGCGTTGGTGATCCAGGTCTTGGTGCCGGTCAGGCGAAAGCCGCCCGGCACCTTTTCGGCCCGCGTCGTCATCGAGCCGGGATCGGAACCGTGATCAGGCTCTGTCAGCCCGAAGCAGCCGAGCAACTCCGCGGTCGCCATCTTGGGGAGGTATTTTCGGCGCTGGGCTTCGCTGCCGTAGGCGTAGATCGCCTGCATCGCGAGCGAGGACTGCACCGACATGGCAGAACGGAAGCCTGAATCCACCCGCTCCAATTCGCGCGCGATCAGCCCGTAGCAGACGTAATTGAGGCCGGCGCCGCCGTATTCCTGTGGGATGGTCGAGCCGAGCAGCCCGAGTTCGCCCATTTCGCGCTGAATCGCGGGGTCGTAGCGCTCGTCGCGATTGGCTTCGATCACGCGCGGAAACAGCTTCTCCTGGGCGAAGTTGCGCGCAGTGTCGCGCACCATGCGCTCTTCTTCGGTCAATTCGCCATCGAGATCGAGCGGATCATCCCATTGAAACGCGGCGTCCTTGATGGAGGCGCTCTTCGGCGTTGCCGTTTCGGTCTTTTCCGCGACTTGACTCATGGCGTTCCTCCTTACGCTTGCGGTCAGCTTAGGAGCCGCAATTGCGGGCGGCAAGCCGCGACCGTTGCCGGATCGGCGGCATTTGGCTATCTACGGCTATTCGCACGCGCTTGGCGCCCGTAGCTCAGCTGGATAGAGCGCTGCCCTCCGAAGGCAGAGGTCAGAGGTTCGAATCCTGTCGGGCGCGCCAATATATTCAACTACTTATGTCGAATGGCGGTCTGCTGTTCATCTACCTAGCAAACACATAGCAAACGGAGCATTGGCGTGCGCCAGAGCGTTGCGGCACCGTTCTAAGCGGAGGGCCGCATAGCAATTCCGGTCGGCCGGTGTTCCTCGAAAGATGGTGCCGGGGTTAGAGGAATAAAGTGCGGACTACATGCGCGTCCACTTCATCCCCCGGCGGATTGAGTCGTCCGCCGTCGAGCCCCGGGTGAACCTACTTTGGCTCGGTCCTTGTCGAGGCTGGCTCTGAGTTGGTGAAAAGCTTTCAGCGTATAGAGTCGGCAACAGCGCTGGGGATGCCCGACTTCACTCCGTTCCTGCAGACTGTGAGCTCCCGTCAATGTGGTCGACCACGTCTAGTAGTCTGGCTCGCAGGTCGGCGAGCTTGGCGCCGAGAATGATTGGTCCGCGGCCTGCCATCAATAGGAATGCCCGAAACACCTCGTCTGAATGCCGGCTTAAGGCCACGAGGTGCTCACCCCTCGGGCCATGGGTGCCTGCGAACCAGTGCTTCACAGTTCGTTCGCTAGCGCCCGTCCACCGCATCACTGTCTTGATGGTTTGATGATTCGAGCCGAGCTCGGCTCGAAGAGCCTCTGCGATCGATGCTCCGAACTCTAGCCCATTTCCGCTGCCGGAGCCTTTCTGGTGTAATTTCTTGCCCTTTTTCGGCAACATGTTTCCGCTTTCCCCGATCTAAAGTGGGTGAGATGCGGAAACGTACGGATCGGAGCTGCTCCGAAGAGCTTAATTGGCCGCGGACGCACGGTTAAAGTGATCGGGCGTCGAACTCCCCATCGGCCTGTAGCGGACGAAATTGAGCTTAAGCCTGCGGCGCGCGCGGCTGAGTATGTCCGCATGTCGACCGATCATCAGAAATATTCGACGGAAAACCAGGCGGAGGCGATCCGGCAATATGCCGCCACGCGAGGCATTGAAATCGTCCGGACCTACGCGGATGAAGGCAAGAGCGGGCTGCAACTCGATGGACGCGACGCCCTCAAACAGTTGATCAGTGACGTGCAGGCCGGCGCTGCCGATTTCGAGACAATCCTGGTCTACGACGTCAGCCGCTGGGGCCGCTTTCAGGACGCCGATGAGAGCGCCTATTACGAGTACATCTGCAAACGCGCCGGCATCAGCGTGCAGTACTGCGCCGAGCAGTTCGAAAATGACGGCAGCCCAGTTTCGACGATCGTCAAGGGCGTCAAACGAGCTATGGCCGGAGAGTACAGCCGCGAGCTCTCCGTCAAGGTGTTCACGGGTCAATGCCGCCTGATCGAACTTGGCTACCGCCAAGGTGGTCCGCCGGGATTTGGATTACGCCGCACCCTTATCGACCAAGCCGGTGTAGCGAAGGGCGAACTTGCGCGCGGCGAGCACAAGAGCATTCAGACCGACCGGGTGGTGCTCGTGCCGGGCCCGGCCGAGGAAATCGAAATCGTCCGCTGGGTATATCGGTCCTTCGTTTCGGAGAAAAAGACGGAGAGCGAGATCGCCGATGCACTCAATGAAAGAGGCCTTGTAACCGACCTTGGTCGTCCCTGGACCCGCGGTACGGTCCATCAAATCCTGATCAACGAGAAATACATCGGCAACAACGTCTGGAACCGGGCGTCCTTCAAGCTGAAACGCAAACGGGTTCATAATGCGCCCGCCATGTGGATTCGAGCTGACGGAGCCTTCGAGGCCGTTGTCGATCGAACGATGTTTGACGCTGCCCAAGCCATTATCCATGCGCGGTCGCTTCGGCTATCTGACGAAGAGATGCTCAAGCCCCTCCAACAGCTGTTGCAGGATCGCGGTTATTTATCGGGCTTGCTTATCGACGAAAGCAAGGAACTGCCATCGAGCAGCGCCTATCAGACCCGCTTCGGCAGTCTGCTTCGCGCCTACGCATTGGTTGGATTCACGCCTGATCGTGACTACCGGTATATCGACATCAACCGGGCGCTTCGACGGATGCATCCGAAGATCGTGGCCGATGCCGTTGCCGGCATTCGCCAGGCCGGCGGTGTCGTCGAACAGAACGCCGAAAGCGATCTCCTAACGATCAACCGCGAGTTCACGGCCTCGGTTGTCGTGGTGCGGTGCCTCACGACGCCGACCGGATCGCGCCGCTGGAAGATACGCTTCGACGTCGGGTTATGGCCTGACATTACGGTGGCGGTGCGGATGGATGAGCCGAACGAGAATGCGCTCGATTACTACCTCCTGCCCCGCATCGACATGATGTCGCGAAACGTGCGGCTCGCCGAGGACAACGGCATTTCGCTCGACGCCTACCGCTTTGAGACGCTCGATGCCTTTTTCGCCTTGGCAGCTCGGGTGCCGCTGCAGGAGGTCGCATGACCGACGACTCGGACGCGCAAGCGATTCAACTCATCCCCATCGATCGGGTAACCGTAATCAACCCGCGTGTTCGGAACAAAAGGGTATTTGCCGAGATCGTGTCCAATATTGCGGAAATCGGATTGAAGCGACCCATCACCGTCACGCGACGGGACGATCCTGACGGGGTGCGGTACGACCTTGTCTGCGGCCAGGGGCGGTTGGAGGCCTATCAAGCACTCGGACAACGCGAAATCCCTGCGATCGTGGTAGATGCCGACACCGAAGATTGCATGGTGATGAGTCTTGTGGAGAATTTGGCCCGTCGTCAGCACCGCGCCATTGACCTCCTTCACGATGTCGAGGGCTTGAAGAAACGGGGCTACAGTGAAACTACGATTGCTCACAAAACTGGCCTAACAATCGAATACGTCAAGGCCGTTTTGCGGCTGCTGAAGCATGGCGAGCATCGGCTCTTACGTGCCGTCGAGGCCGGACAAATCCCGGTCAGCATTGCAGTCGAAATTGCCGCCGCGTCGGATAATGAAACCCAAGCCATCCTCCAGCAGGCCTATGAAAAGAAGCTCCTGCGCGGTCACAAGCTGATTGCCGCCAGACGGCTGGTCGAACAGCGCCAGCGGCGGGGGAAGGGCCTGAGAATTAATGTGCCGACCGGTAAGCGCCGTGAGCGCCCCTTGTCGTCCAATGCGCTCATCCGGGCTTACCAAGAGGACGTCGACCGCAAGCGACTCTTGATTCGCAAGGCCGAAACGACACGCAATCGCCTGGTGTTCGTAACGGAGGCGCTTCGTAAGCTTTTTGCCGACGAGAACTTCGTGACGTTGCTGCGCGCCGAAGCGATAGACACTTTGCCGAAAAATCTCGCGTTCAGGTTACAGGCTGAGGTCGGGGGGATCGCATGATGCGAAGAGCTGCAGCACCTTCGAACATCACTATGGGTTTTGAAGAAGCCCGTTTAAGGATCTCGATCGACCAAATCTTGCCGCTCAAAATCGTTTCGAGCACGGTCAAAAAATCCCCAAAGTACGCTCAGATCGCTGCTTCGATTCGAGAGGTCGGACTGGTCGAGCCGCCCGTCGTGGCTCGTGATAGTGGTGAATCCGGAAAATATCTCCTACTTGACGGGCATTTGCGGCTCGATGTCTTGAAGGAGATGGGTCACACCGACGTGATGTGTCTGATTTCGACGGACGATGAAGCCTACACTTACAACAAGCGGGTCAATCGGATCGCGATGGTCCAAGAGCACCGGATGATTGTGAAAGCAGTCGAGCGCGGTGTGCCCGAAAATCGTATTGCCAAGGCGCTCAACGTCGATGTTCAAAACATTGTTCGAAAACGGCGCCTGCTGGAGGGCATCTGTCCAGAGGTGGCCGACATTCTTAAAGACAAGCACATCGCCATAAACACATTCACCGAACTCAAGAAGATGCTACCGCTTCGTCAAATCGAGGCGGCGGAACTTATGGTCGCGATGAATAAATTCACCACCAGCTACGCCAAATCCTTGGTCGCCGCGACACCCCAGGCGCAACTCGTGGAGCAAGACAAGCCCAAGCACGTAAAAGGCCTCAGCGATGAGCAGATTGCCATGATGGAACGCGAGTCCGTCAGCTTACAGCGGGAGTTCAGAAATCGCAGAGAAATCCTACGGTGCTGACCATCTCGATCTGGTGCTGACCAATGGCTACATCGCGAAGCTGCTCGGCAATGCGCGGGTAGTCCGTTACCTGGCGCAGTATCATCCAGACATTCTGGCGGAATTTCAGAAACTTGCCGAAACGGAAACAGTGGCTGCGTAACGCGCTGCCGACGAGAACGACCGGGGCGTTGATGGGGACCGGACCCGATAAGCGCGGGGACCGTGGGAGAAGCCGCACTTTGGAGCGGTCAATCGCGGTGGTGGGGATGGCGGCGAACCCGTGCGGAGCCCATCAGGCTGACCCAGACTGTTGACCACGTGCCGATCGTTCAGTCCGGCACGAGATAAACGGAAGCTGCAGGCGGCGATCGGTAGTATCGTGACGGATGCCGGCACGCTTCGATTTTTCACAATTTGCTGAAGGTGTCTGGTCCTCGAGTTTCAACTTGCTGCGAGCGTGGAGCGGCCCATTCGACTGCCTCTCCCGGGCGGTAGCTTCGATTCAATGGGCGTTAAGAGCACCGCCTTAGGCCAGGGCGACGTCTCGCTGGAACTCATCATGTATTAATTTTTCTTTTGTATTTCAATAAGTTACTATGCTACTGCATACATGCAATTAAATCATGATTGCATTCATCACGACATTTGAGTATGTGCATAGCGTGGAAGTGCATGAGGCGCCCGATGCTAGAAATTCCAACGGACGTAGGCCGGGTTCTCGAACGGCTCCGTAGAGAGGCCGGCCCGAAGCAAGCTGATGTAGCCGAAGCGCTCGGCTTACATCCAAGCCGGATCTCCCGCCTGGAGACGGGCGTAGCGCAACCGGACGCAGATGAGGTTGTTCAGTACTTGAAGGCAATTGGGGGCGAGGCTGCTACGCTCTACGCCGAGATTTTGGCGGCCCGCTGGGTTGAGATTGATCGGCCGGACCCATGGCATCCCAACGCGCGTGCGCTCCTCGACGCCATGACGCTTCTGCAAAAGCTCGACGAACGGGTCATCGCCGATCCTGCGCTTCCGCAATCACTGTCAGGGCAAGCTCAATTCCTTCGCGCCCGCCTGCTCGGATCGGCAGCCTATCTTTTTGATCTCGCGCACCGCATTGCCTTTATCGGTAAGATCGGCGACGGCAAGACCACGGCGATCTGCTTCCTCACGCGCCTAACCCGCCCTTCTCAAAAGCATCCGCGCGACCTTCGTGACGAGTGCCTTTTGGCGACTCAGCGCAGCCGGACTACGCTTTGCGAAGTCACAATACGGGGCGAAGCCATGGAGCGCGGCGCCTCCACCTCGCGCTTTCGCGTCACGGTCGAACCAACGCCAAACGAGGAAATTTATCGCCTGATCCGCGAGTGGGCGATCGGCCTTTGGGATCGTCGCGCTGGAACCAAGCGCTCGCCGGAGGAGAGCCGTGGGCTTTCGATTGAGGTCGAACGCGCGCTACGCAACATGGCGAAGCTCAAAACCGAGGAAGTGCAGCTCGCGGATGGCCGAATCGAGAACCGGCGCGAAGAAGTCGAGCTGGCGAAAAACGCCGGTTCGGTGGAAGAACTACAGTCCGCCATCGCCGAGCGCTTACAACTGTTCAAGAGGACCGGACGAGAACTAGTATGGACTGGCACCAGCGAGGCGGAAGGTCGAAATTGGCTCAAGAAGACCTATGCCGACATCAATCTCGGTAATGCGCCGACCGTTTCTCTCCCGGCGCGTATGACCGTCACCGTTCCCTTCACGATTATGCCGGGTTCTCCTTTTGAGGTCGAGGCGGTCGACACGAAGGGCATCGACGGCAGCGCCATCCGTCCGGACATCCAGGCGATCCTAGACGATCCGCGATGTGTGCCTGTGATCTGCACGACGCTTGGTGACGCTCCCGGTCCTCATTACGATACGCTCTTCAGCCAGCTAGCTGACACCGGTGCGCTCCGGTCGTTCGAGGAGCGCGCCGTCCTTCTCATCCTCGATCAGGAAAAGGAGGCGCTAAAGGTCGCTGATGACGCGACCGGTCTCGACGTCGAGAGCGTCGAGCAAGGGCGCAGCATCAAATGCGCTCACGCGCGCCACGAGTTGGCACGCCGTGGGCTCGGTGACATGACGGTCCTATTCTTCAACGCATCAGAGGATGATCCGCGCAAGTCGTATAGCCAACTCCTCAACCAGATTGTCGAGGTCAGGGCACGCGAGGTTGATCGGTTGCGGCGCCTCGCGGAAGCGGTCGAAGCCCTCATCGAGAATCGCGAACAGGAGAGCGCTGAGGCGGACCTGCGCGAGGTCGTGCGGCATCTACAAACTGTGGTTGACCAGATCAGGACCTTAGGGCCTTCCGTTCGGCCGCTCTTCGACGCTCTTTTGCGGCAGATCGTCGATCGCGCTACCCACCAAAAATCCCTGCTCGCTTCGGTGACCCGAGCGGGCTCGTGGTGGAATTTCGACGTTTATCACGCGCTCGGCACGGGCGCCGCTGAGGACGCCAACCTTCGCGCTCACGAGGCCATGCAGCGCATTCTCATCGATTTGAAGAACCTCGCTTTGGACGACAAATATGCGAGCTGCCGGAAATTCTTGCTTGCGCTCTCGGAAAGTGTGGAAACCTGGTTCGAAAGCTTCCTGATCGCCGCGCGCACCGTCGCGGCGGAGGTCTGCCGTCCGGTACTTTCGGAAGCGGGCGGCCTGTGGGCGCGTTGCGAGGACGATTATCGCACCGGGTTCAAGGAGTACGTCCGGCGCCACATTAAAAAATGGTTCGAGGAAGAAGCGCCGCGTTCGATGCTCGCCGCGATCGAGGAGGGATTACAGCGCGCCTGGATGCAGAAGTTGATCCGGCCTCTCGAGAAGGCGCTTGGCACCGTTGCCACGAGGAACGATGTGTTCGATGAGATTTAACTAAGAGGCCTCATCGGGGGGCCTGTCGGCGGGCCGGTCACTGCCTTAGCGTCTCGTCCGCGGAAGGCCTGACCCTCGGCCAAGAGTTCAACCGACAAGCTAGCGTGTCTCAATTATACCTATGCCATGTCGCGCCGCCTCGCGTGCGGTTTGTCGCAGAGCAGCAGACCCGGCGACCCGCCTAAGGTTTCGCGGGCTCCGGCGCGCGCACCAGGCGCCGGCGGGAGGTTGACATCAAGTGACGATCCGCCGCTGTGGGATTGTGATCCAATGTCATTGCAAGCCCTGGCTGCTCTATTACTATGGCGTCCTTGTCGGGAATCGTGCTCGATAAAAAGGAGGCAAGGTTGGATTCGGCTTGTCAAAGCCCTTGGCAAGAGTTTGCGCCTGAGAAGCGGTGAAGCTTATGCCAATGAAGTTTTCTGGACACGAGACCTTTGCCTGTCGGTATGCCTGGCTGCCGAAGGCGTTACAGGCAATTCAGGCCGATCCCCAGGTGTTCACCAACGAAGATGAAGCCATCGTCGAGCTTGGTGTCGGCAAGAATATGGTGCGATCCATCCGGTTCTGGGTGGAGGCATCCGGAATGGCGAAGCCCGCAAAGCAGGGCCTTGAGCCCACCAAATTGGGATTGCTCGTCTTTGGAGCGAAAGGGTGGGACCCCTTCATTGAAGATATTCAGACGCTATGGCTGATCCACTGGAATTTGACCACCCATATTGAGCACCCGCTTTTTGCCTGGGAGTTTTTGTTCAATCGGTGGCACGAGCCCGAGTTTACCGAGTCCGCCGTGCTCAAGGCCTTCGCGAAAGAAACCGACGGCCTTTCGAAAAGGCTATCATCCGTGACCTTGCAGCAGCACTTTCAGGTCTTCCTGCATACGTACGTACCGGCGCGGGGCCAGAAGGGTGATGTTGCGGAAGACAATTTGGACTGCCCGCTCACCGAGCTGGAGTTGCTGATCAAGATTGGCGAACGAGCGCCTCCCGGTACCACGCGTCGTGAGTCGGTCTATGCATTTCGTCGGGAAGAGAAGCCAAGCATCAGCCCCGAATTGTTCGCGTACTGCATAGAGGATTTTTGGCAGAAAGTATCCCCGAATGAGCAAACGCTGCCGGTACGAACGCTAGTGAATGGAGTTGGAAGCCCGGGTCAAGTCTTCAAGATTCCGGAAGAGGACATCTACAACCGTGTACAAAGTCTATCACAGGTAACGCACGGGGCATTGAAATACGCCGAATCGGCGGCTCTGCCGCAGCTTCATCGGTCTGGTTCGGTAGATACCAAACGCCTCCTCGCACACGCGTACAATTGAGGTACCTATGGGGGCCGCTGCGATCTCTTCGCTTTTCCAGATTATGCCACGGTATCTACGCTCGACCAACGTCGAGCGCGATATCGGCGACACGAGAGCCCTCGAACAATACGTACTGACCCCACATGCTCATGAGTGCCTTGACCGATTGGCAAAGGGGCTGCGACCGACTTCAACTCAGCGCGCCTGGCGCCTGACGGGAAATTACGGTTCGGGGAAGTCCAGCTTCGCGCTTTTTCTGGCCCGTTGGTTTAATGGTCAAGCCGCGGCGCTGTCTCGATCACTCAGTGTCGACGTTCGGTACGAACGCTTTTCAATCGGCTATCGCCCGAATTACTTGCCGCTCGTGGTGACTGGTTCCCGCGAACCAATGGGCAAAGCAATTCTTCGAGCGCTCAGTCTTCTATTGGACGACCAGTATCGACGAGGTGCGCGGTCAAGCATTGCCGAGCGAATCGACACTCTCGCGAACCAAAAACACGTCAATGACGCCGACGTTGTCGAGCTCATTCGGCTTTCCAATGAAAAGCTGACTAAAGATGGCAAGGCCTCCGGCTTGCTTATTCTTATCGACGAGCTGGGTAAGTTTCTTGAGTATGCAGCGTACCACCCAGAATCCCAAGACGTCTTTCTGCTGCAACGGTTAGCAGAGTGCGCGGCCAAATCCGGCAAGCCTTCACCGCTATTCGTGATAGGAATTCTACATCAGGGATTTGACGCGTACGCCGAAAACCTCGATCCGACCGTACAACGCGAGTGGGAAAAGATTGCGGGCCGATTTGAGGAAATCCTGTTCCATCAGCCGCTGATCCAAGTAGCCGAGTTAATCGCATGCGCGTTGCGTGTGCGTACTGCGGAGGTGCCGGCACTTGCGCGCGAAGAAGCACGCTTCGGATTAAACGCCGCGATACAGCAGGGGATGTTTGGCCGTAACATGGCTAAACTGAAGCTGGATAGCCTCGCCACGAGGCTGTATCCCCTGCATGGCACAATATTGGCCCCGCTAGTTAGAGCGTTTAGTAGGTTCGGACAGAATGAACGTTCCCTCTTCGGTTTCCTTCTGTCAAACGAACCGTTCTCTCTGTTGAATTTCTCCAGCCGGCCGATCGAATCCGGGGCCACGTATCGCCTTTCCAATTTCTACGATTATATCCGAGCTAATTTCGGCTACCGGCTATCGACGCAGAGCTATCGCAGCCATTGGACACAAATAAAATCCATGGTCGAGAGCTTCGCAACCTCCGACGCGGTGGAACTGGCGATCGTGAAGACCGTCGGCGTCCTCAATCTGTTGGATCACCCCGATCTGGTCGCGACAGAAGACATGCTCATAGCGTGTTTGGCGGGGCCAGGTGGCCATCAAAAAAAGGAATTGTTGTCAACAATAGAGCGCTTGCATAAAAACCGGCGTGTCTTGTTTCGCCGCGGCATATCCGGCGCGTTCTACCTATGGCCACATACCAGCGTTGATCTGGAGGCTGCGTACGAGCATGCAACGCGAGCCGTCGGGACCGCCCGAT
Organism: uncultured Alphaproteobacteria bacterium; assembly: GCA_963729965.1. Lineage (GTDB taxonomy): Bacteria > Pseudomonadota > Alphaproteobacteria > Rhizobiales > Xanthobacteraceae > BOG-931. The sequence continues at coordinate 35,147 of CAVSPX010000001.1, read as the reverse complement.
CCGTCATCGGCAATATCGAAGAATTCTTGGAAATGCGCCCCCTAGTGGCGCGACGCCACTATATCGAGACTGGAAATCTGCGCTTCTTCGACGTGCAGTACGCGGCGGTCGATGACATAGAGGCCGCCCTTCAAAAGCCGACGATGGCCGACGGAAGGATCATCGTGGCCTTATGTGAGACGAAAGAGGAATGCGACAAGGCGGAAACGCTTGCGCATGGCTCGACGTTTAGATCCAGACGGGATGTACTGTTCGCAATTCCCATAGAACCACTTTCAAATCAATCGGGATTGGTTGCTGAGGCGGTGCGCTGGGAGTGGGTCGTACGGAACACGCCGGAACTGGAGGCCGACCGATACGCGCGTGAAGAGGTCAGCAAGCAGCGACAGTACAGCCGAGAGCGTCTTTCAAATCGAATTCAAGACCTCATTGGCTTGCGTTCCCTCAACGGCGCGCGCGCACTTCGCTGGATGCATGCGGGGGCCCATCTAAGGATCGGCAGCGGACGACAACTGTTGGAGAAACTTTCAAGCCTTTGTGATGACCTATTCTCTCAAGCACCGAAGGTAAAAAACGAATTATTGAATCGACACACTTTGAGCAAGGCGGCGGCTGCCGCTCGAATGCGACTGATAGAAAGCCTGTTGTCGCGTAGCGATGAGCCGTATCTCGGTATGGATACGCGCAAAAAGCCTCCCGAAATGTCGATGTATCTTTCGTTGATGCGGCGTGGCCAATTGCACGTTGAGGAGGACGGCTGTTGGCGGCTTGCCATACCGCCGGCACATAAGGACTCTCTTCGCCTCGCGCCGTGTCTCATGGGGATGCGCGAGTATGTCGAAACGCGGCCCGAACGGCGCATCGGAGTAGCCGATCTATTGGCGTACATTTCTCGTCCACCATTTGGCGTGCGCGATGGGTTGGCGCTCGTACTGCTCGCAGCCTACGCGGCAATGCATGTTCAGGAACTTGCCTTCTACGAAGACGGAACGTTCTTGCGCGAACTCAGAGGTGACGAGTTCCTGCGCCTCACCAAGATGCCTCAAAGCTTCGAACTGCAATTATGCCGGATCACCGGACTGCGGCAGGACGTATTTGCGGCGCTACTTAAAGTGCTGGGTCTTAAGCCAAGCGGCGGCCGTGAGCCGCTGATTTTGGATGTCGTTAAGCCATTGTGCGTGTTCGTGGCGGGCTTGCCCGAATATGTTCGTCATACTCGGCGCCTGTCGGTCGAAGGGATCCGGGTTCGAGCCGCCATCCTCGCCGCCAAAGACCCCGTTACGTTTTTGTTTAAGGAATTACCCGCGGCTTGCGGGCTGCACGAGTTTTCGGTCGATGGCAGCATTTCTCGCGGTGAAGCCCGCGGTTTCTCCAGGTTGCTCAAGGGCTATTTGGATGAGCTTCGCGGCGGATTTGATCTTCTTTTGGAACGAATGTGCGACGCTATTCGACAGGAGTTCGATATCTCCGGGCCCTTTGAACAAGTACGAGAACGGCTTGCAAGTCGGGCGGAGCAGGTTGTCCTTTTGGCTGGCGAGCCCCGACTAAAGGCCCTTTGCATGCGGCTGGCCGACGTCAAGCTAGCCGAGGGCGCTTGGTTAAAATCCCTCGGGAGCTTGCTCGTTCTGCAACCGCCAATGCGATGGAAGGATGCGGACGAGGACACGTTCATACGAGAACTCCACGTGCTCGCGGCGCGGTTCAAAACCTTGGAAAGCATCGGGTTCAAGAACACCCGGGTGGACGAATTTGCAGAAGCATTCCGACTTTCGTTGACGAAGAACGACGGCACGGAAGTCGAACAGGTGGTATTCGTAGAAAAGGAATCGCTGTCCGACGTCCGGGCGCTCGCCAGCGAGATCGAAAAGCTGCTGGTGCATAACCGTCCGACGAACATGGCGGCGTTATCGCGCGTCGTCTGGTCAACCCTCAGCAAGGATTAGCCGAACATGCCGAAGCCCACCCGACATATACTTAGTCTTTCGGGCGGTAAAGATAGCGCGGCCCTGGCGATCTACATGCGAGATCGCGTCGCGGAGATGGAATATATATTTCATGACGCCGGAAAGGAGCTCCCGGAAACATATGAGTTTCTCGCGAGGCTAGAGGCGTATCTAGGGAAGCCGGTTCACAGGACCACCCCTCCGAACAGTTTCGACCATTGGTTCAAGGTGTACGGCGAAATTCTTCCGTCGAACCACCGACGGTGGTGCACGAGAAAACTCAAGCTCAAGCCGTTTGAGGATTACGTCGGTGATGACCCGGTCATAAACTACATTGGGATACGGGCGGACGAAGATCGCGTCGGATACATCAGTACGAAGCCAAATATCAAACCGGCGTTTCCGTTTCGCGAAGACGGCTTGGTGTACGCGGACATTGTTCGCATTCTTACGGAGTCCGGCGTCGGCATGCCGACCTATACCAACTGGGGGCGGTCGCGATCCGGGTGCTACTTCTGTTTCTACCAGCAGAAAATCGAATGGGTGCGCCTGAAAGAGACCTATCCGGATCTGTATGAGCAGGCCAAATCCTACGAGCGACCGAACAAGATCAACGGTAACGTCTTCTACTGGAATCAGAATGAGTCACTCGTCGACCTTGAACGGCCCGAGCGCATAGCAGAGATCAAGGCGGACTACGATCTAGCGAGAGAACGGCGACGAAATAGCAAAAAAAACAAAGGTCTGATGTCGGTGCTGGCCGACTACGAGACGGACGACGAGCCACGGGCCGGCTGCACGATCTGCTCGCTGTAGGGGGAGAGGCAGAGTGAATGCGAAGCAGTGGATTAGTTTTGTCCGCCTGTACGGACCGATCCCGACAAAAGACAACCTTTACGACGAGAATTTGAGGCGTCAGGCGCGTCGCAAAGGCATTAATCAAATCCTGTTCGAGCATCCGTATGAACCACCGGTGATCGGCTGCTTCGATCGAAGAAAGGGATGTCGCTCATCGGTCATTCTCACGGGTACCGCTGGGGACGGGAAGACCTTCCTTTGCGGACGCGTCTGGGAGCAGCTGGGCGGAAACGCTGAGACCTGGGCGGGGCAAGACACTCACTGCCAGCATGATGTGCAGCTTCCGTCGGAGGCGGAGGGCGGGGCGCGCAAGATCCGCCTCCATGTGCTGCGCGATCTGAGCGCCTGGGTGCCCGTGCAAGGCGCGGATTGGCCATCGGAAAAACGTGATTTGATGCTGCGCTTTTGCAAGTCGCTGTATGCCGAGTTTCCCGAGGAAGTGTTTCTGATAGCAGCCAACGACGGGCAATTGGCTGAAACATTTAGGAGGTTGCTTCCGTCAGATGTCGTGCAACGAGCGATGGAAGTGATCGAAGAGCTTCTCGTTACCGATCGGGATAGCGTCCCTGGCTGCTCGCTTCGACTGTTCAACCTCTCACGCGGCAGTTCCGTCGTTCTATTCAAACGTGCGCTGGATGCCTTTTTGTCCCATGAGGGATGGGAACAATGCAAGACCGAAGCTTCCGCGCCCGACAAATTGTTCGGGACGGAATGCCCGATCCGCCGCAATTATGAGCTGTTGGCCAGTTCGTTAGTTCGCGAGCGGTTGGCCGAGCTGCTCGAGTTGTGCGATCAAAACGGCTTGCATGTGCCAGTCCGACAAATTCTAATCCTTCTTTCGAACAGTGTCTTGGGCTATCCCGGCGCGAAGGACCATCTGATGTCCGCCGACGACGTCCCTCGAATCCTGGGGCAGAACTGCAGAGCGCTCGCGAGCATCTATAACAACATTTTCGGCGGCAACCTCTCCGCGAACCGAAGAGAGAATTTGCTAATCTTCGAATATCTGGAGCGGTTCCAGATCGGACGCGAGACGTCCAATCGGTTCGATAACATTCTAATTTTCGGAGAATCGCACGAAGAGTTGCAGGAGCAATTCCAGCGCCTGGTGGGGTCGGATAAATTCTACGGGGCAGATGTGGCGTACGAAGCGACGCGACGAAACTATATTGAGGGCGCGGACGAACGACCGGGGGTCGCCGCTGCGTTCCTATTCCTGTTGATCAGCCAGCGCCGAAGACTTTTCTTCACGATCACCGCTGATCAAGCTGACGAACTTAGGTTATGGGACCTTACCGTATTCAAGTACGGCGGCGAATACTTGGACCACGTCCTCGGAACGCTTCGAAAGGGCGGGGCGGTTCGTCGCAATATTCTCGGTCGGATCGTACGGGGTCTCAATCGCATTTTTACTGGGATGCTCATCAGCAGCAATAGCGAACTCTTTCTGGCCTCCAGTGCTAGTCTCTCGCAAGCCCGCGTGTCTCGGTTTCTCGACGAGCGAATTTCGGTGACGCCGCGACACGGTGGGGAGCGGATCGAAATCCTTCTTGCGTCGGATCATCCCAACCTCGTGGTCTGCCTCGGAGGCGATTTCAGCAGTAAGTTTCAACTGACGCTGACGCGGTACGAGTACTTAAGCCGCGTAGCGGAAGGCGCCATGCCGAATAGTTTCTCGAAAGAATGCTTCGAGGACGTGATGGCGTTCAAGAGCCGCCTCATGCGCGAACTGGAAATGCGCGATCTCAGGCGTACCGAGAACGGTGAAGTTGTGTTTCGCGTTGTTGAGGTTGATCCCAACGGGGCCGCTCGGGAGGAGCGCATTGGTGTGCTGTCATGATGCTTACAATGACCCAGAAGCTTCCCGCGGCAGGCGACCGACGGGAAGATATTTGGCTTGAGGAAAAGTATTGGGGTCACCGCTTATGGGATCAGCAGTCCCCGTGGCTTGTATTTCTGGAGTTTTTTTGCGTTGCAGAATCCGCGCACCGAGACGGACACCTGTTTGATTTCGAGCGATCGCAGTATCCATCTTCCTACCGGCCATACGCGCGTGTCCACCTGCGAAATATTTTGTTCAATAATGAGCAGTTTCTTATCCAGCTTGATCGTGAAAATAGCGACAGCACGAGCGCTTGGTTCAAATGGCTTGAGTGGATGGCGGAACATTCGCATGGATTGGATCCTGATCAGCGAGACTTCTCGTATCTGAAGGAGCGATTTAATAGCTTCCACGACTTTGCGCAGCTTGTTCGGGCGCTTCGCTCTTGCGCGGTGGAGGGCAACACGAACAAGCGCTGGAGTTCCAGGTTCATTTTCCCGTTCGGAGCCGCCGCTCTTTTCGAGGACTTGAGCATCACCCAGGACGGGACGTCCCGCGAGTACATCAACTTCGGTCGCACCGGAGAGCTGCTGTACCTGATGCTCGCGCGGTCCTCGCTGAGGCAGAAGCTCGCCGAGGTCCTTCCAAAGCGGCTTTTGGACGATAAGAACAAGTGGAACCATTTGGTCCGGCAGCTGCAGCCGCCCAGCGCGGAAAGCGACCTGCCGCTACGTGGCAAGGACACGTTCTTACCCTACGACCAGCATCCAACCTTCGAGCTGATTGCGCAGGACTGGCTGTCGCTTTTGGGGCTAAAGCTCCCGGGGCTCGATGTGGTCCCGTACCTCGTAACGTCTGCAGCATTCGGCATGCTGCTGTACCACCTACAAACAAGCGCGCAGTTGTTGGGTTGGGAAGGCAAGCCACCGATCGTCTGCGAGGTGGTCGCGCCTCGACGGGGGTTAGTGCGCGAACAGTCGATAGAAAGCTTTGAATCCAACAGCGCGCTGTCGGTCGAGGCGATCGAAAAGGTCATTGCGGACGTCGGGCTCAGCGATCAATGGAACCGACCCGGTCGACCGCAGGAAGTTCTTGCCCGGCGCCGGGAGATGCTTGACGCTCTGTTCGGTTGGGACGACGAGGGTACCGTGACCGATCCCGACAATTTGCTCCGGAGCTTCCGGGATGATGCGAAAGCGCGACATCGAAGGCACTTCGCCCAGGTACATCGCAGCTACGGTCGAGGTATAGGGTTAGTGTCACGGCGCGGAACGAACAGGTTTCGGTACGCGCCTACGGACGGATTTTTGAAATGCATTATTTTCTGCAACGTGACCAAGCGGACTGAGTTCAACGCGTTCTTGGGCCAGCTGTATGATCGGTACGGATTGGTCTTCGGCGAAAAGGAAGCCGAGAACGCGCTCACTGCCCAGGAGATCGACAAGAAGCCGTTCCAGGCAAACTCTCGACGCTTGGAGCAGCGCCTCAGCAGTCTAGGGCTGCTGAAGCGGCTTTCCGACGCCTGCGCCTATGTCGAGAACCCGTATTCGAGATAAGCATGGACCACAATGAACTGATCGGCGGCGTCGCTGCGGCTTACTTCACGTCGCGTTTGAAGGATTCCGATACCTCGTCGACGGCGCGGTACGTGCTTGACTCGTTGACAGCCGATCAGACGGCCGCGGTGGCAAAGGCGATCCTGGCAAGTACGACGCTGAAGCCGCTAATCGAAATGAAATTTCCGGAGCAATGGCTGGAAGGATACGGCCTGCCAGCCCAGTGCCTAACCGAAGAGCGTGCCACCTATTACCGTAACTCCCCGTGCGAAAAGCCGGTTCTGCTGATTGCCACTCCCGGCGATGATGAACGGCAGTCTTTGGCAGATTTGATTATCATCGACTCGAACCAATTGCGTTCCCACGTCGACCTCTGGGTCGAGGTGGCGTCCAAGCAACTGCCCTTGACCCAGCAGCATCGGGTCTGGTGGGAGCGCGCCCTCACGGGCCTGCAGGAGGTCACCCAAGTAACCCTCGATCGGTTCGCGCGATACATACTTGAAACCAGGAGGCAGGTCGAAGACGGCAGAGTGTTTCTTGATGCGCTCGGTGAGGCGTTGCCGACGCTGCATTGGCCCCGAAATCCGGCAATGTTCCGGTCTCTGAGCGAAAAGACGGCAAACCACGTCAGCAAATGGAAGACGCTCTTTCAGCAGGTGCAGCGGAGGCAGGCGTGCTATCTAAAAAAATACACGCCCAGCGCTCAGCTGCTCTCGGCGGATGATTTGAAAGCGTCTTTCGACAAAGTCAAAGACATCATTCCAGAAGAATATCACCCCACCGTTCAGGCATTCATCGCCTCACCGAGCAAATGGAGCCCGGAAGCGGAAGCACTTGCCCGGATCGAGTGGGAGACCATCAAGCCGCTTTTTGACGGACTGAAACCCGAGCCCTTCAATTTAGGCAAGGCAACCCTCGATTTCTATGACGATCACGATGCGGAGCTCCTCAAAAAGGAAGAGCGGGAGTATCTCGAAGCGCTGTCGAAAAAGCGCGGCAAGACCTCGGAGCCCATCGATGACGACATGGACTTCTATCGGAATCATCGTGGCGAGCTAAAGAATAACGCGAACCTGAAGTCAAAATGGGACAAATTCATCTTCGGCTCTCCGATCGAGACCAAGGACCTATTAGTCGGCGTTGCGATGAGCCTTCAGACTTTGTTCGACCAGGACATTCCGGAGGGCGCCAAGCGGGAACTGCGGATTTCTGCTGACAAAAGAAGCAAGAATGATCTCAAGAAGCTTAACGTCGATGCCGGCCGGTACTTCGCGTTCCGGTATCGGGGGGTCCGCGATTTGCTTGGGCGGTCGCTTTTCGATGTCGGCTACCTATTCGATTACGACAAGGTGCAGACGGAGTGGACTGCCGATCCACGCAAAAAGTACAGGCCGAACGTATCGACGGCCCGAGCGGCTTTAGAGATCAAGTTCTACGTTGACCTTTCCATAAACGATGGAGCGATCGAGAATCACCGACAGGTAGTCTGGCGCTTTGACCCCAACGCTATCAACGCGGAATTCTACAGTGACTGGCGCCGCCTTACCGAACGTCCGTTGACGATGGGGGAAGTGAGCCGTGAATTGGTCGGCCAGAAAGGCCAACCGCAACCCTTAGACCTGCGTGATGCGAGGAGCCTTTCGGCAGCCTTCAGCCAAGACCGCGGTTCGTTGGTGCCCGTGCACCGGAGAGAGCGAGACCTGGGTGCCATCTGGAAGCAAAATCTCAATTCCGCGGTGACACATGGCTCGGTATCGAAAAAAACTTCCGAGGAACTCGACGCGCTGTTTCAGGAGTTTATCGGCCACTACAAGGCGGCCATAGTGGCGTTTGCGGAAGTAAGCGTGGCGGCGGCTGAGATCGAGTCTCAATACAGGGCGTACGGCAAACTGCTTGAGGCGTTGACACAGAAGGCAAAGGGCGATCGCAACAGGGAACTGCTGCTTAAGCCCATCCTGGGGCTTGGAGTTGTGCCGGTGTACGGCGCCGCTCCGACCGCGCTTGTCGCACCGTGGAACCCCTTGTCCATGCAGGCAATGGCAAGCAAGGCCGAACGCATGGCCGCGCTCGTGCACCATTTGCTCAAGGCCCCGAACGTCTTATTCGGCGACGCGAATCTCTACTTCAAGGAAATGCGCGAGGTGCTTGAACATCCATACTACCCGGAGATCTCCTTGGGTTGGAGGGAGCGAAAACCCGAATTGCTGTCGGTGACTGACACGTACATGGACTACAGCCTTCATGAGCTGCCGATGGCGGATGATGCGGCCGACGCAGATACCAACGAAAATCCGGCCCAAAGTGCTAACCAGATCGTTGAAATGATCCAACGCTACCTGGCGCTGTTCCCGCACGAGCAGGCAAACCTTTCGACGGTGCTTTACAACTGCGACGCGGCGAGCCTGCCGCAGGCAGTGGTCAATCGAATCAACGAGCTGCATGAAGACGACGATGACATGCGATGCGAGGTCATCCTGCGGCATCGCGATCGCACCAAGCTGCACAAGCTATATGAAGCCATATTGGAAGCCGCCGACGCCGATACGGACGGTTTCGTGTCGAGCGAGGCGAGCCGGGACTTCATGGCCCGACTGCGAATTGGGATTATGGCCGACGAGGCTCCGGTCCCGAATCCGCGCGACGGGCCAAGGACCGATCTGGTGTTTCTGCACGACGTAATTGCGCGACGAGCGAAGATCGAATGGTACCGCGAGGACGCGACGCCGGTAGAACTATCGACGTTGGTACCGTCCCGCTGGTCGCGCCGCCGACCGTCACCGACTGACGAAGAAAAGTCGATCGTCTACCTCTGCTGCCCGGTTCAGACGGATGAGGGATGGGCCTACCTTACGGCCATCTCCAGCTATTTCAGGCCGGATTGGGATGCCGACGTCAAGGGCCGGTATCTGCCGGCTCGGCAACTCGATTTCCACGACCCGGAGACATCGAAGATATTCGAAGAGACCCATAATCTCGGGAACTGGGTGGTAAACTTCGACGAGCTCTTGGACCGCCGACAACTGGTCAACCAGGGCGTCAAGGTTATTCGATATAAGCAAGCGGCGACGCAGGGACGCAATCTGCTCGTCTCTTCGAACGCATCTTTGGGTCTGCTTCAGTCGATGCTGCAAAATCGGATCAGAGACCTGATTCCGGACATGCCGGATGATCACGTGAGAGCTCTAGCAAGTCGCTTCATCCAGGACGCTAACTTGATCTCGGGCGATATCGTTCTGCGAGCGGCCAAGCGTGGCCGAAACGCCAGTGAACTCATGGGAGTGGTGTTGAGCCACTACCTCGCCAAATGGGAACTCGGCCCGGATCAGCGGACCGGCTGCTATTTTCTGGACGATTACTCAGAATGGCTTGGCCAGCGGGAAGAGAATATCGCCGATCTTCTCATTCTCACTCCCGAGGTCATGCCCGGAGGGCAGCGACGACTCTCCGCGTTGATCACCGAGGCAAAATACATCGTCGAGCCGAGTTTGGCGGAGAGGCGTAAGGAGTTCCAGAAGCAACTTCGCGACACCGTTCGACGTATCGAACAAGCGCTGTTCGGCGATCCGGAACGATTGGATCGCGAACTGTGGCTTTCGCGCTTCTCTGACCTCCTGCTGTCGGGCATCCCGTACGCAGCCGGCGAACCGTTGGACTTAATAGGTTTCAGACGGGCTGTGCGCGACGGACAATGTCCCATTTATGTACGCGGTTACTCGCACGTGTTTGTCTCGGGGCCCAGCGATGGCACGGAGTGCTCGGATTTTGTGGGAGTTGCGGAGTGCGGGGGAGCTTACCAGGAAACCTATTCGCGGAGCAAAACACGCGCCTTAGTCATGGCCTATGCAAATCGGACGACCCCTGAACCAATCCGCGACTCCGTCGCTGACCAGATGACGGTCCAAGACCGCCCATTCCGTACGACGAGCGGTTTGGTTAAAATGGTTCGGGCGGCACCGGGCAAGGCACTACCTCAAGTCGCCGCCGCCATTTCTGCGGCTCGCAACCCGGAGACAGTCCTGGCGCAAGCTGCAGGTAAAACGCCGCCAGCAGGATCATTGGAATTGAAGGTACCTTCGGACGCTCCGTCGACGGTAAAGCCTAGCGTGTCAAGCGTAGCGGATGGGGCTTGGTTGTATCCCGATGTGGCGGCAATCCTTGAAAAACGTGTACCAGCACAGGCCACCACGGAAGCCGAACAGGAATGGCTAAGAAGCACCGTCGCGCGTACGCGCGCGGCGCTGCAGCAGTTTCAGTTGAACTCAAAATTGGTGGGTGAAGCCAAACTGACTCCAAACGCTGCCATCATACGCCTGCAAGGCGCAGCGAACATGACGGTTGAGCAGGTACAGAAGCGACGATCAGAGTTCCTCACGACCCACGGCCTTGATCTGATCACGGTTCGCGGAGAGCCGGGCGTGGTGGCTCTGGCCATCGCGCGACCATCGCGCCAAGTGCTGTACACACTGGATGTCTGGAAGCGGTGGTCGCCGGACGGCAGTAACGGGAACCATAGGTTGCTGGTAGCAGTTAAGGAGGAAGATAGCGAGCTTCTATTTGTCTCGCCGACTGAAAATTCACCACACACTCTAATCGCAGGAATGACCGGCAGTGGTAAGTCGGTCTTGATGCAAAACATTATCCTCTCAATTGCGTGCACAAATAGGCTTGAGCAAGCGAGGATAATCCTCATCGATCCAAAGCTCGGAGTTGACTATTTCGCGTTTGATAGCCTTCCGCACATTGATGGAGGTCTTATAGAGACGCAGCAGGATGCAATTGCGCGGCTGAACGAGTTGGTCGTCGAGATGGACAGGAGATATGCCGTTCTGAAGGCGAACAAGTGCTCGAATCTATTCGAGCTCAACCGCAAAGCTAATGCTACCGAACGGCTTCCGTGCCTCTGGGTCATTCATGACGAATTTGCCGAGTGGATGATGACTGACGAGTATAGTGAAACTGTTTCGAATGTTGTCAGTCGCCTTGGTGTTAAGGCGAGAGCAGCCGGCATCTTTTTGATATTCGCGGCCCAGAGGCCAGATAACTATGTTATGCCCATGCAATTGCGCTCAAACCTGGGGAACCGGTTAATACTGCGGGTCGACTCGGAAGCGACATCGGAGATCGCACTAGGCGGCGAAAAAGGAGCAGAGCGTTTGCTTGGACGAGGGCATATGGTCGCAAAATTAGAAGGCCACTCTGGCCTGATCTACGGGCAGGTGCCACTACTTTCGTCCGATGATATTCGGATGATGGTCGATGCGGTCAAACAGGAACTGGTGTTGACCGGAGCAAAGTGACCGATTGTTCGACGACAGCAATTGTTTGCGCGATCTCGGCGTCGGTGTTGAGGTGCGAGAGGCTAAATCGAACCGCCTCTCCAGCTCGCTCGTAGGAGCCGCTCATCGCCATTATCACGTGCGAGGGCGTTGGCGTTGAGGCACTGCAAGCAGACCCTGTTGAGGCGTAGATATCATTGGCATTGAGCATATTGATAAGAGTATCCCCGTCGATGCCATCAAAGCCGATGCTAGTGGTGTTCGGGATGCGAGGTTGTCCCATGCCGTTGATGTGGCAGCCTTTGATGGTTTGAAATAGGACCTGCTCAAGCCGATCGCGAAGAGTCGTCACTGCTTTCACGCGCTGCATAAGTTCTAGGGCGGCCAGGCGCGCAGCTTCACCAAATCCAACGATCGCGGGAACGTTCTCGGTGCCGGCCCGTCGGCCGGTTTCCTGATTTCCGCCGAGCAGAAGCGGTACCACAAGGTCAGGCGAAGCGATAAGCGCGCCTACGCCCTTGGGACCAAAGATCTTATGTGCGCTGATCGAAAGGTAATCGATCGGTATTGCTCTCAAATCGATCGGTATCTTACCCGCAGCTTGGACTGCATCGACGTGTAAAAGTACATGGCGGCCGGCACAAAGCTCCGCGATTTGCGAGATGGGAAAAATGACGCCCGTTTCGTTGTTGGCCCACATAACACTCACGACGCTTGTTTCAGGCGAGATGGCGTCCTCGAGACGGTCAAGTTCGAGAGCCCCGGAGGGATCAACAGGGATTTGTATGAGTTCCATGCCGCTCTTTTCAGCGGCTAATGCATATTGCTGCACAGCCGGGTGCTCAACAGTCGTCGTTAGAATGCGAGAGCTCGATCCCCGTCGCAAAGCAATGGCAGAATGAAGAGCTGTGTTGATGGCCTCGGTAGCAGAGGAGGTGAATAAAATATTGTCGGGTGATCCGTGGACGAGGTCAGCAATGAGGTTTCTGGCTCGTTCGATTGCAGTACGCGCCTTGCTGCCGGCCGTATGCGCGCTGCTCGGGTTTGCGGAATTCTCCTCAAAAAAGGGGAGCATCGCTGAAAGAACACCCGGAAGTACCGGCGTGGTAGCGTTGTGATCGAGGTAAATATCCTTCATCCTCTGGTCCAGAATCGCTCGAACGAGTAGGGCCGAACGATACCATCGCCGGCTCTGTTTTGGCAAAATATCGCCCCCGGCTACGACAGTTACCCGAATGTATCCAAACGCCACGAAAACCGACGAGTGGACTCAAAGCACTCGCGCTTTTTACCAGCGGCACGCTGTCGAGTATGCAGCGGCGACGCTTAGGTCGCCCATCGAGCGCTTCATTGAGCGGTTTGCGCGGGAGCTTTCGCCGGGGGTGCGGATTGCCGATCTCGGCTGTGGTGGCGGCCGGGACCTTCGGCTGTTGCGCGAACGTGGTCTTGATCCAATCGGGCTGGATTGGGCTGTGCCTCTCGCGGTCATAGCGCGGCAATACTCCGGCGCGTCAGTAGTAGTGGGGGATCTTCGGTCGCTGCCGTTTGGCGAAAACGTATTCGCTGGAGTATGGGCCTCTGCCTCCCTTTTACATCTCAGGCGCTCGGAGATGAATGCTGCGCTCGCCGAGATATTTTGGGTTATGCGCCAAGGCGGAGTCTTTTTCGGATCGGTAAAGAGCGGAGAAGGCGAAGCGCAGGACGCAGACGACCGATGGTTCACATATTATAATAGGCAAGAGTGGATAGAACTTCTCGGCCAAGCTGGGTTTCGAAATGTCCTGGTGGAACAGGACGAGGTTGACTTCGATCCCACGTCAAAGCTTGGAGCAAGTGCACATTGGCTGCCGACGTTTGCCCGAAAGCCCTAAAAGCGTGGAAGCATCAGCGGGAGGTTTCGATGCGGCGTTTTGGATTGATAGTCTCACTGCTATCTGCGGCCGCGATGCTGGCATACGCAGCTTCTCTCGCCCTTGCGCAGGCACCTTCTCCGGCGCGCCAAGCTCAGTCGGCGCCACCGTCGGCGGCTCGATCTCAAGCACCACAGCCGACTATTGCGCCACCGGCTCCACTAACGCTCCGTGTCGAGGCGATCCCGCCCGTTGACTTGAGGAATGCACCAAGCAGCCTCAGTTTGAAGGACTTCACGCCTTCGCTTGGAGCATTCATCGGTCTCATCGGCGCTCTCATGGCTGTGTGGATAAGCGGAAGGGTCGCACAGCGGAATAACCAAGCGTCCATTGAAGCCGCCCAGCGAAACGCTGAGGCGTCGATTGGGGCGGCGCAGCGCAACAATGAAGCGGCGCTTTGGCAGAAGGCTAATGAGACCGAGTTGAAGGATATTCAAGGCAAGCTCGATGGATTTTACGGTCCATTTTTGCAACTATCAGGTATGAACGGTTTGCTGGCGAGAGAGTTTCGGAACCGCCAACCTGACAAGAATACATTTCGTCTTCTCAGGAGCGTATTTGATAGGCAATGGCTGGAACGACTAACCGACGGTGACAAGATTATTGTGCGTGAAATCTGCAATAATGCCTCACTCTTGGAGACGTTTCTAAAGGAAGAATCGGCAATGGTGGATATGAAAGTACTCCCGTATCTATTCAGAGCGAGCGCACATTTTCGCATTCTCCATTTGGCATATAAAGGCGAGTTGGGCACAGATCCGACCCATTTTCTCAGGTATGTGTACCCACAGCAGCTTGATAAGGTCTTGGAACTGGAGGTGCAACGGCTGCAAAGGCGTAGCGAACTGCTCCGAGCCAATCCAAGCAGGTCGCCTGGTCCTCTAGAACCGTTAAACATTCCACCAGACCTTTCTCTTCCTGACTGGCCAGCGGCGGAACGCAGGGTCGTTCCAGTCTAACGGCCGGCCTTCGTGAAGCGCTGCGCTGCTGAAGGCGCTATGCTTCATCGCAAACCCGAACGCGGAATTTTCTCCCGTATCCATGCGTCCACCGGGACCCTGAGATGTTACCAGCGTTGGGTGGGTCAGCGCGTCTTAGCCGGTAGTTGAATGCGGTGATCGTTCGGTTCGGCGCCTTGCGCGATCCGATAATCGACGAGCAACTGCGCCTCATTCACGTGAAGTCCCGCCATATAACGGATTAGGTCGCGACCGAGACGCTTGCCTGATGGCAATATCATGTGCCTAGCCGGACTCCAGATAATGTCGCGGTACGGCGCCCCGGAAAGATCAGTAGGTATGCCCTTCAACGCATGCACCGCGTCTGTGATGGAGATGCTTTCGGTCCGTGAAATGTCGATTGCCGTTCGCGTGATGCTCTCCAGCCCGATCGGTCGGAAGAGAAGATGGCCACCTTCCGGACCCCGCTGGGCCGCAGTAACCCTCGCGGGATCCTTCGACTTGAGAAGACTGTTGACCGGTTTGAATGCCTTCCCGAGCGCCAAAAAATAGTCGATTGCAAGCTTCTCGTAATCAGCGAGCCGCTCATCGGAGGGTCGGTTAAATCGCAAGCTACGATCCGTTCGCTGTCCGATTTTGTGCATAAATAGAAGCTTGAGATTGTCATAAAGGCTCGAAATCGTGGTGAGGCAAACACGATTGCTTACTGGAATATTGGATGAAGCAATTACGGCGATCTTTGGATCCTTAAATGACGGATTAGTCTCCACGAGGCGTCTCGCAATGATCGCCATCGCGTCGTCTTCGTCCAAAGCGATTATATCTCGCTTTCGTACGGGAACGGCGGTTTTATTTAGAGTAGTAAAAAGCCGTCGCGTTCTCCGAAGACCTGATTCAGATTTCCTATGTCCGACAAGAATGACCGGGACTTCATCGTCGTTCAGGGGTAGTTTTTCGTTAATCGCACGCTTGATGCCGGCCAACCGATGTTGCCCGTCGATTGCAAAGATCTTCTCTGATCCCGTGAGACGTAGGAAACCCATAGCATCCAAGGCGAACTCTTGGATTTCGCTCAGGATCCGTGGGTTAGTATTAGAGCGAAAGTCGCCAACTTCCAGCCAGTCTGGATTCCCACCATAAGTCGCTAGCACGAGTGAGTTGAAGAACCGTTCTTGCGTTTTTAGATAATCAGCAATGTGCTTTGACCGCGGGCCCTCAAGGCTCCGCTGGATCAGTTCCGATAATGCCTTATTTTTGTGAATCTCCTGTGCGTAGCTCACGCGCTCACCGAGCTCAAAGACAGGCATCAAACATGAGTAGAAGATCCAATCGCCAAAATTTCCGCGAAGCGCAGGTAGGATAAGAACCGAGCGTTTCATTAAAATGCCGCGGCCTTTGCGGCTCCTATGCTGGCGTCAAGATCGCGCTTGTTCACCGGGGGCATAACTGAATTGATAAAAGCCGTTTCCATTTTGCCGAGATCGACTGCCTTGTCTGGCAGTGCGACGAAATTGAAAAAGAGGTGATTCTTGAAATTCTTCATCATGTAATAGACAGCTGGGCGACCGTCTTCGTTCTGAAGATTGCGCAGGTACTGATTGTAGCGCTTTTGCAGATTAGCGTTGGAATCGTCACCAGTGATGCCTACGTAGAGGATGTAGCCGTGCGGTGGCAACTTGGTTGGTACTAATTCCACCGTGAAAGCATAGATGCCCCGTTCCTGGGGAACCTTCGCTCGGCCGGCGACATCAAACCTGGTCTTATCCCAAACCAGTTTGAATTTGGTCTTGAACCTCTTCCAGCTAGCCATGTCTAGGAAAAAGCTGTGAAGATTGCTTTTATATTTTTTGGTGAAATTCACCAGATCATGGTGCTTACCTGGCACGTGCGTTGACCTCGAATGATGCTAAACGGTTCAAATAGTGTATTCGGTAGAATCGATTTCGACCAGCAAAAGCTATCTGCACAGGTGTTGCCCCTAGCGCCCTGCCGCCGCGGAGCTGCGGCCGCACCGGGAAGTCCGCTTGCCTTTGCTCATCTAGGAAGCCGAACCTCCGATAAGTGAGCGTTCGCCGAAATAAGTCGGTGGGCGGGGATGAACCGCCTTGCGGTACTGCCAAGGTGGATTTTCCATCGCCCGCTTCGACCGGATATGCGAGTTGCCTCTCAGATGGCACCGGGGGGCAGGGCGCCGTCCTGCGGAATTGACCGGTGCACCAGCGCCGGGCGCCGGACGACCTGATTCCCGCAGGCCACAGTGCTGATCACGCGACCAGCCTGGACACTCCCCGAAGATCATACGTTTTGTGCTGGATGATCTGGTAGAGATAGCCGCTTGTATAAGTCCGGATACTCAAGCTTAAGATATCTAGACAGAGCAGCGTAGAAGTCGTCCCATTCATCTTCAGTCATCGCGTTTGCCGACTTTCCGGTTTTTGTAGAAATGGCAGCACCGGAGCGAAGGCTGATGGGGATGTCCATCGCCTTTTCTGCTTTCATGCGTCGCACCATGGAAAAAGTGCGGCTCGCGTCAGTGTAGGGTGCCAAGGGGTAATCCTTGGCAAGCTTTTCCAGCCGAGGGCGCCATTTGGCCCGTGCGGTTGTTTTCAGCTTCCTGGCGGTCATGTGATTTCTCCGGTTATTTGCGCTGCCACTGGCAGCGCCTCGTCCGCGCGAGCCACCGTTGCCCGAAGCAAGCCGGTTGGCATTAGGCCAATTCGCGGAAGCCTAATTCTTGACGACGATGCTAATTTATGTCGGTGGTTTTGATGGCGCAAGTACTGATGATTGCAAAGCGGTCAAGGTTCGTAGACGAAAGTATCGTTCTTTTCGGGATTTCTTTTTCTGTTTTTGCCGCTTTGGCTTTATTTTCGGTTTTCCTTTTTCGCTTTTCTGATTTTCCTTTTTCTGTTTTTCATTTTTGAGTTTTCGTTTTTCTTTTTAGCGATTTTCGAAAAGAGGAGGCGCGTAGGGGGCATATGGCGTTTTTGCAGAAGCCCCTGGTTATCATCCTGACCCCGTACCTCGACCTGGGCCCTGTTATTGCCCCGACTGTCGTGCCGCGAGCATCGTCAGCGTCATGATGCGAAAACGACGCCACGCCATGGGCCGCATGACGAGTTGCGGACAAAAGCGATGGGCCCGCTCCCGGTGGCACCTTAGCTCTGCGGGCGTCGATGACCTTCGAGCTCCAAGCGTGTGTCAGCCGGGCCGACATGCACTTTGCCCACGATACGATCGTGCTCCCAATTCAATAACCATGATGCAATATCCCAAACGACCGGCCCTGAAAAACTGTGCGCAAAAGGGCCATTTAAGGGACAGTCGCAAGGTGCAAAAAGAGGCTGAGTTTCCGTGACAAACGCGCATTTAGGGGTGGCCACTCCGAGTGCCGTTTTTGGGCCCGCCGCCATGCCGCGACGCAAGCCCAATTCCGAGCTGCGGCCGCGGGAATACCTGACCCAGGCGGAGGTCGAGCGGCTGCGCAAGGCGGCCTGCGCCGGCAACCGGAACGGTCACCGCGACGCGACGATGCTCCTGATCGCCTTCCGGCACGGGCTGCGGGCGTCCGAGCTCGTGACCTTGCGCTGGGATGCCATCGACCTCGAACAGGGCAAGCTGCACTGCGCTCGGCGCAAGAACGGCACCGCATCGGTCCATCCGTTGACGGGCGGCGAATTGCAGGTGTTACGCCAGGTCAAACAAGAGAATCGCCACAATCCCCGTTCGTGTTCGTGTCTGAACGCGGGGCGCCGTTCACCGTCGGCGGCTTTCGCCGGATGATCGCACGGCTCGGTGCCAAGGCCGGCTTTACCTTCCAGGTTCATCCGCACATGCTGCGCCATGCTTGCGGCTACAAACTTGCCAACGATGGCCGCGACACACGGGCAATCCAGCATTACCTCGGGCACAAGAATATCCAGCACACGGTCAGTTACACCGCGTTGGCGTCGGACCGTTTCAACGGATTCTGGAGCGATTGACCGTCGATTGGAAATGGATCCATGTCGAACCGCGGGTGGTTCAGGAAACGACCTCCAGATGGGCACGATCACCGGCCTCGTCCTCGAGCGAAAAATCCCAGCTCAAATAATCAAATCGGACGGCGAGGGTGCGAAAGACTTCCACACCGTCGCAGTTCGCAACGTGAATGAGCGCGGGATGGTGCTGTAACAGATGATTAAAGAGGCGTGACGTTGCGGCCATAACTTCACCTGCCAAAGCGCGTGCTTCGGGTTCGTCGAACACCGGGTGTGCATGTAGCTTCATGTCGCCTTCTCCATTTCCGCCTTAAGTGTAAGTGCCTCGCGCTTTCCCACGCTTTCCTCCGGCCAGCTGCTAAGCCTTAATTCTCGCGGATGAATAGTTTCCACACTCACCGCCGTTGTTCTGGCGGAGGTTGCCACACGACCGCCGCCACGCCCCGCGCCAAACGCGAGAATCATTGCAAGCTGATCTGGGGTGCAATCGTCGATAGTGCGTCGAGCCGGGATGACCCCGAGCGGCGGGTTTGTTGTTGTCGTCGAGACGCCTTTGCCTGTCGTCACGGTGTTACGACGTACTTGCGAGCGTTCGCCACGAATGTGGGGTCGGCATTGACAAACACCGCAGGAAACCACTGCACGCGGCGCTCGCGTCTGCCGACACCGTGCAGCACCGTATGCAGATGGCCGCGCCGCATGTGTGGGCGCGGACTTGCGCCTCCCCGCGCCGGGTGATCGGGGTCCGCTTCCATGTCTTCGACAGCGGGTGCTTCGATTACGGTCGAGGACAGATAGATTGCACCCAGGGGCCCTTGGAATCGTGGCCTCGACTTTTTGTCAGTGCGGGTGATCCGCGTATTTTCGGCTGTCCGTTTGACCACGTTTCGTGTCGCGAGCGACAGCACCAACGTTGTAAGCGCTTCGAGGCACGTCACCAGTAATTGCGTCCTGACCTCCAGCAAGTCCGCTTCACCATCGTTCCCGCCCATTCCGGTTAGTTCGGTTAGTCTCTGAATGACCGGCCGCCGGCCATCCAAAAATGCGACCGCGACCGCGTCAGTTATGCTTTGGGCCTCCACGAGATGGCCGCCGAACCTTTTTGAAACGGAAAGCGCGCCCGAAACAGCAAAGGTCACGTGCGCTTGTATGCGGGTAGGGCAAATGTCGGGCAGATAAAAGCGCACCGCGATCTCGTCGTAGGGCAGATGCAGCAATCCGGCCGTGCTCATGTCAGCGAGCATTTTCTTGCGATCGGCGGGGCCCATTGTGCCGCACACATTGGCCGATAGTTCGAACTGGTGGATGCGAGATGGGAAAGTCGCGGCCGCCCCACCGCTGAATTCCATCTCGATTACCTCGGCCTTTTGGTTTCGAACGATTCGTTCGAGCACCTCCATGCCGCGATTTAGGCGACCGTTTTCAAACGAAACCAAGGGCATGGCCGGCACCAGTGGCGGCCCGCCGGGCAGACCGGGCAATGTGGACTTTTGGTCAAACGGCACGCTACCCGGATGGGTCGGTAACGATCGTGTCTCGCTAGCCGGAAACCCGCCGCCGTCGCTGGCCCGGCCCCGCGTGGTCACCTCGCGCTCCTTCGGGAAGTCGATCACGTTGTTGGCGGCCTGTAGGTCGATCGTCTGCCATCCCGTCTTTTCACTGTGTGTGACGACGCGGAGACCTGCGGCTTTTGCGGCGATGGCGAGCTGCAACGTATACCGATGAGTGCCGGTTTCGACATGATCCAATTTCGGCAAGCGGTTCAGGCAGCCGTCCTGTTCCAGCTTGCGAAAGTTCAAATCCACAGCGCACCAATCCGGCGGCGCAGACTTCCACGTCTTTTGCAGCGGCGCACCGAGGTTCCAGTTGATCGGTGCGTCGATCAACGCATCGACGACGGCGCGGGCCTTGGGATTGGCAGCGACGAACGTCCATGCGTCGTTATCGGTGTCGATGAAGATGTCGCAGTGCTCAAAGAGCGCTGCGTGTTTGTCAACGGTCGTCGTTTGCGCGGCGCGCATTGGGGATTTCCTTCTTCTGGCTGCCGACGCCGTATGGCGGCGGCGCGTGTCGCCGGTCTCCACTGCCCACTCGCCGAAGAAGGAATTGGCGCGGGGTCTTGGCGCGAAGCTTGAAACCGACTAGCTGCTTCGCCTCTTCACAGAACGACCCTCAGACCTTCAAGTATCCGGAGGTCGCTCTCACGCTTTGTGATAGCTAGGTGGTCTACATAGCGAAGTTTAGGGGAGTGTGAGCCAGATTTGCTCTATGGTTAATGAAGGGCGCGCACGCGTGTCGTCGCTTCGATGCAGATTCAGGTGACCTTCAGTAACTGTGATGGGGGATTCGCCCATCACCTTTGCGAATTGGCTCGCACGGCTGATGGTACCCCCTACGTCGTCGAAACTTCGGTCGGCGGCGTGGCTCGCCGCGCGCCATATGTCGGCGATTTCTTCCTCGGTCAAATCACCGCGGACCATGCCCATAAAGCAATCGAGCGCGCCGGTGGTATCGTCCGGCCGATGCCATGAGGCGACGGTACGGGCGAGCCGCAATGCCCGTTCCCGATCTAGTCGGACGATCATGACGCGCACCCCGCCGCCGTGACCATCGGCTTACGCCGGTCTTCTTGCCCAAAACCGTCCAGACCCTTCCGCTCTCCCCAAGCTCGGCCAAGGGTATCGGGCGGCCGGCCGTGCTCTAGCTCGAACAGGCCTACAATCTCCCGGGCCTCCGCGAGCGACTGCTCGGTGACTTCTGGCCTCATGCTGAGCAGCGCATCGAGATCGACGCGCCGAATGATGATGCGGCCGCGCGAGCCGCGCCGGCCGATGATGCGGGCGAACGGGCGTTGGACCACCTTGCATTCAAGAGACATGACTATCACTCCGCTTGTTGAAGCCACTCAGGAAGTCGTCAGCATCCATTGAGCCGACGACATATTGTTCGCTCTCGGGGTCCTCCGCTTGCGCGCAATTCAGGTAATAGAAGCGACGGCCGATATTAACGGCGCAGTAAAGGCCGGGATCCTCTCCGTTAATGTAGAGGTGCGACATTGGCCTCTGACGTGTCAGTCGGGCCAAGCTCAATCCAGCGATGCGTATCGTATGCGCGCGCGTGCGCGCCGTAGCAGTCGTCGAGAGACAGCGGGCCCCGCCTGGCGTACCAGCCGCTCGGATCCTGTCCGATTTCCCAGGCAACCCGCTCGTAATAAGGAATAACGTCAGCGTCCACCCCATCGCGCCACGGGCGGAAGCCGTCGAGCGGCATAGTGAACCGCACCCGGGCGATGGCACCATGGCGATACGCCTTCGCGCCGTCGTGGTGATAGCCGAGCGCACAGCGCACCATTCACAACGTCCGCCGCGACCTAAGACACGCGGCGCGCTCACTAACGACGCCACAGCCGCAGGTGCCGGTCGCACCAGAGACAGCGCCAGCGGTCGAGACCCCCGAACCTGTCACCGTCGGGGATGCTCCACCGATCGCGCCAGCGGGTCCCGAATTTCTCTATCACTTCACGACGAGCTCGAAGCTCCACTACATCGTTGAGGCGGGCGAATTGCGACCCGTGCATAGTAAATATCTGTGGGCCACGAGCGCGTATTGTGGTTAATGTCTTCGGAGACATCATTAATCGTCAGGAAGAACTGCACGCCAGCCTGTCTGATCAGCATGGACTTTTGTTGGTCGGGATATCCACCTGGCCGTCCTGCCGACTAATCCACGTACACAAGGGCCGAACGGTCACGATTGCTGCCATCAGATCGGGATTGTGCTTCTATGCCCGCATCGCGGCGGGCCATCCCCGCCGTCGCTGGGTGGTTAGCTGACCGCGGTCGGGGCGGCCATCGGAGGCTCGCACGTCGATATCATTGCGGGCACGTCCGGCCTGAGCCTGCGCGCCAAAGCGATGCGCTCCTCGGCGCCGGTGGCCGGCCCGACGATGATCCTCTTTACCGGCAACCGGACTTTCCGCTCACCGAACAACGTCAGGAACCGCAGACCATCGTCCCGCTTTTCGACCTCCGCCATGGGCAATCGCTTGAAGCGGCCCGGGTACGTCTTCAGCCCCAGCTTGGTCAGCTTCTCGGTGCCGGGGATCGCCACGATGCGGATCTCCCGCTCCTCGCGCCAGCCGGCATCCTTCAGCAGCGTCGAGCCCATAAGGAATTGCGGAACCGCAAACTCCTGAAGGTCAACGCCCTCAAGGAACTGCCGGAAGACGTCCTCGCCGGCCAGCACTAGCTCCGGCATCAGTTCGTCGAGCGGTACATCGGGCGCCGAATAGCGCACCGCTCCGAGCGCGAGCCGCACCCAATATCCGGCCTCTAACTCCACGCACAGCAGGTCGACCAGGGCTGCGGTGTCGAAAACGATGCAGTAGCCGTCCGGACCAGCGTACTGCTCCCACTGGCTCCAAAGCCCGTTCTTCAGCTCAAACTCACCGTCCGAGGCGTGCGTCGAGAAAGATGTCATGAAGGCCTGGAGCTTGGTGGGACCGCGTCTGCTGCCGAAGGTCGCGTTGTAGAGCGCATCGAGCATCCTCGTTGCCCCGCCTCTCCCTCGGCCGCCCCTGTTGAACATCACGCGCCGGTAGAGGCTGAGCCCTTCGGCCAGCGCCTCGAACCTGGGCGCGAGCGCCTGTATCAGCCGCTCCCTGAGCAGCCAGACCTCCCGCTTGTCGTTCATGTCCCCGAAGTGCGACGCGCGCAGCGTATCGCTCGCTAGAATGCCCTCGAAGCCGCCGCGCTTAGTGTAGTGGAAGAGTTCCGGGTGGTCCCGCTTCAACTCTGCGGTGCAGACGATGAGTTTGGTCTCCAGCAGCCGCTTCATCAGCTGGCTCATTCGGCATTCCGTCCAGCGTAATCGTCGAAGATCGCCAGAAAATCTCTGAGTGTGACGACGGTCAGTGACGGTGGCAGAACTTCGCCTAACCGGCCGGCTTTGGTCAGAATCCGTTGATCGTGGGTGATGAAGTAACCGCCATATTTCGCGGCCTCAAAAAGGTGATCGGCATCTGCATATGCTTGCCCGGCCTGGCGTTGCCTTGAAGCTCTTGTTCAATGACCCGCTTTCGCCGTTGCTCGTCCGGGTTCAGTAAGACCGGGATGGTGAAAATTTGCGGCAGCGCTGCCTCTCGAACATGTGCCGGAGTTCGAGGGTTTTGGATTTCTTCCCGAACGCGCTTAGGGACGATGAGATTGATCAGCGCCTGCCAACGACAATCCCAGCAGACGGTCAACCAAATTATCACGAGCCCTGCCGTCGCGGTCGAAAGCATTAGCGTCGATCGCAACGGGGCATATTCGAGGATCTAGCGGACGTCGGGTGTTGTTCATTCGTCCCATGCCTGATTGGGGCGCGCCGCGCGCGCAGCGCTGATGGCCTCGGAAAATGCGAAAACCGCGTCCTCGATGAGCGGTCGATCGCGGCGTGCGTCGGGCGGTATGTCGCCGCGGCGATAGTTCTGTAAGCTGAAGCTGTTGCTGGCGAGCCGATAGAAACGCACAATCATTGGCCCAAGCGTCGCGCTGCGCTGACGCAGGTTTATCCGCCACGGTGCCGCTGGGCCCCCACGCGCTTTCACCCGCCGCAGCAGGGCGGCGAGCGCCTTATCATGATCCTGGTGTCGCCGAACTTGATCGTCATCACCGAACCAAATCGATTCGAGGTCGGCCCCCCATGGCAGGCCGGAGGCGTGGAGCTGGCGCCAAGCGTCGAGGACTTCAATGACCCAGGTCGGTATTGCTTGCTCGCCGGCCTCCAGCGGCGAACTGTGCGCGCTGCGACCCCAAGCCGGGCTGCGAGATCGGCTTGCGTAACATTAAGCATCGCGAGTGTTTTGGTCAGTTCTGCTATTATTCATGTCCCGAAGAATACAGGTCACTATGTCCTCATGTCAATAGGGCGCTAAAGGACCGAGGTCCTGGTGTCCGCCGCTTAAGTCGCCGACGTAATCGCGACCGCAAAGCGACAAGCCCCGATGGCGCGAACCGACGTCCGTGCGGCAAACCTTCCGCGATCAGCTTCGCCGAGAACGCGTTGTGGATAAGCATGGCCAACGGTCTAATGCCGCGTCTCTACGACGGCCGAAAAGCCGAAGCCGGAGGAGGCGGTAGCATCAGCGCCCAAGCCAACGGTGAACGAGATCGCGGTCTTCTTGCGTCGGCCATGGGAGAGGTTGGAGCGACGTCCGCGGTGCGGGGACTGTCGGCATCGCATTCTCATGCGAAATCGAAGCTATCCGCCAACTGGCGCGCCGTTATGGCGCGTCAGCTGAGTTGATTTGAGTTGCGACAAAGAGCGCACACCCACGTTTCGCGTCTCGTTCAAGCCCCGTCCTCACCGAAGACCGGAACGCATGCGAATTTTTCCGGCCGCTTTCTTAATTTTTGAATTTGGACCGGGCGTGCTTACCGCCTCGCCTCACAGGAAAATCGGCGACGATTTCCTCGGCAAATTGGGCTAAGCGCGTCGCCGCGTTGTCGGCGCAATATTTTTTCCAGCGGACGATTTGCTTGGGCGTCTCGCCGCCGGACCAAGCCGAGTATGCAGATATGGGCCGGACGGTGTCGTCCACGAAGGAGCACCGGCGTGATTGACCAGACAACATACGGCGTGCCCGATGTTCCAATGGATGACGGCACTAGGCTCGACAAGCTTGATCAATTGATCCTCAAGATTTTCGCCAGCGCCGACGCCCATGGCCTGACCCTCGAGGAAGCGACAGACTTGGTCTGTGATTGGGTCGCGCGATCGGATGATCCTGAACTACAGCGTCTCGCTGACGCTGATCCAGGATTTCGCCAATGGCGCAAGGTCAAGGTGCCAGGTGCGAAGGAAATACAATGAGCGACCTGACAGGTGCCGGCTGGGCGAGCTCGCGAGGCGGTTAGCCTAATGAAGGCCGGAGGCTACGCCCCGAGCAATGAGGCTAGTCCGCCGAATTTGCAACGGGTAGGCGAAACTGCACAATTCTATCGAAAATTCCGTGCCCGCACTTTCAGGCTTTCGATGTGCATGTCCGGCTCGTACATGTCGCGCGGGCGAACGATCGGTTTCGGATCGCGGCTGTCGTCGCCGCTGCCGCCACGTTTGGCATCATCGCCCCGCCCGCCGTTGACTGGAAAGGCGCCGTCGATACCTGAAACGCGGCGTAATTCACTGGACAAGTCGCTCACTTGCTCGACGATCAGGTGCGTGACACCGCTCGCATGCTGCACCCGGCCGCGGCAGCCGAGCATCGAGGCGCCAAGGATCGAGCGACGGTTTTGCTCGAAGACGTTCGGCCAAACGATCAGATTGGCATTGGCGGTTTCGTCCTCAAGCGTGATGAACATGACGCCCTTGGCGGAGCCAGGCATCTGCCGCACCAGCACTAGGCCCGCAATGGCTATGCGGCTGCCCTTTCCGGCTGTCTGCAGCGTTCGACACGGCTGATAGCGTTTGGCTTCGAGATGTGGGCGCAGAAACGAGAGCGGATGCCCGCGCAGGCTGAGGCCCGTGCTGCGGTAATCCTCGACCACTTCGCGGCCGGCCGTCATGGCCGGCAGGCTTACGGGAGGTTCAATGGATTCGGGTTGCAGCTGGCCCGCGCGATCGTCGGCCGCGGCAAAGAGCGGCAGCACTTCATCATGCAGCCCTTTGATGGCCCAGATGGCTTCGCGGCGTGAGAGGCCCAAACCCTGAAAGCCATCGGCCGCAGCGATATGGGTGAGGGCGGCGACCGGTACCCCGGCCCGGCGCCAGACATCCACGACGCTGTGAAAGGCCTTGATGCTGCGCATTTGCGCAATGCGGTCGTATGTGCGCCGGTCGACCAGTTGCTCGGCTTCGACTTGGCGCATGCTGCGCACCATGCAAAAGCCGAGACGCACCGCGTGATGGGGGCCTTCCGTTGCTTCCAGCGTGCAGTCCCATTGCGAGAGATTCACATCGACCGGCCGCACCTCGACGCCATGCTCGCGCGCATCCCGCAGCAACTGCGCCGGCGCATAGAAGCCCATCGGCTGCGCGTTGAGGATTGCGGCAAGAAAGACGTCCGGATGATGGCACTTCATCCAGGAGGAGGCGTAGGCGATGAGCGCGAAGCTTGCGGCATGCGATTCCGGAAAGCCGTAACTGCCGAAGCCTTCCAGCTGGCGAAAGGTGCGTTCGGCGAATTCCCGGGAATAGCCGTTATCCAGCATGCCGGTGATGAGCTTGTCCTGAAAGGCGTTGACGCCGCCGGTATGCTTGAAGGTCGCCATCGCGCGCCTGAGCTGATCGGCTTCCGTCGGCGAGAAGCTGGCCGCCACCATCGCCACTTGCATGGCCTGTTCCTGAAAGAGCGGCACCCCCAGCGTCTTGCCGAGCACCTTTTCGAGGGCGGGCGTGGGGTATTCCACCTTTTCCCGGCCTTCGCGGCGGCGGATGTAGGGATGCACCATGTCGCCCTGGATGGGGCCGGGCCGCACGATCGCGACTTCGATGACGAGATCATAGAAGGTCTTGGGCTGAAGGCGCGGCAGCATCGACATCTGCGCCCGCGATTCAATCTGAAACGTCCCCATCGTATCCGCCTTGCGGATCATCGCGTAGGTGGCGGGATCCTCGGCCGGGATGGTCGCGAGATCGAGGCGTTGGGCTTTGTGTTTATCGAGCAGATCGAAGGCGCGGCGCATGCAGCCCAGCATGCCGAGGCCCAGCACATCGACCTTCATGAATTTCAGCGCGTCGATATCGTCCTTGTCCCACTCGATCACTTGGCGGTTTTCCATCGCGGCCGGTTCGACCGGCACCAGTTCGTCAAGCCGGTCGAGCGTGAGCACGAAGCCGCCCGGATGTTGCGACAAATGCCGCGGCGTGCCGATCAGCTGGCGCGCGAGTTCGAGCGTCAGCTTGAGCCGCCGGTCTTCGATATTGAGATTGAGGTCCATCGCGTGCGCTTCGGATGGACCCTCGCGGCTCCAGCCCCAGATCAGCTTGGCCAAGGAGCCCGTCACGTCTTCCGGCAGGCCGAGCGCTTTGCCGACTTCGCGGACGGCGCCGCGCGAGCGATAGCGCGTGACAACCGCTGTGAGGGCCGAGCGCGTGCGGCCACAGGTCTCATAAATCCACTGGATCACCTCCTCGCGCCGCTCATGCTCGAAATCGACATCGATATCGGGCGGCTCGCGGCGCTCTTCGCTGACGAAACGCTCGAACAAGAGGCCTTGGCGCACGGGGTCGATCGAGGTGACGCCAAGCACATAGCAGACCGCCGAATTAGCTGCCGAGCCACGTCCCTGACAGAGAATGTCCTTGGAGCGCGCAAAGCGGACGATGGATTCCACCGTCAGAAAATAGGGCGCGTAATTCATGCGCTCAATGATGTTCAACTCATGGCGCAGCTGCGTCGCGACGTTATCCGGCAAACCGTCCGGATAGCGTTTGGTCGCACCCTGCCAGGTCAGCTTTTCAAGCCGGTCCTGCGCGTTGAGGCCGTCTTCGAGCTCTTCCGTTGGGTATATATAGGTCAGCTGATCGAGCGAGAATTTGCAGCGCTCGGCAATCTCCCAGGTACGGCGCACGGCGGCTTCGTATTTGGGAAAGAGCCGCAGCATCTCGGAGGGTGCTTTCAGGAAGCGATCAGCATGACGCTCTTTCTGAAACCCGGCATTGTCGATCGTCGTGTGCAAACGAATACACGTCACGACATCCTGCAACATGCGCCGCGATGCTGCGTGATAGAGCACGTCATTGGTGGCGACGAGCGGAACACGCGCGTTGGCGGCGGCATTGGCGATCTTTTGCAGGCGCGCACCTTCATCCGGCAGAAAGCGGCGGGTGAGGACGCAATAGGCGCGGTCCTTGAAGATGCCTTGCAGCTTTTGCAGTTCATCTTCGAGCGGATTGGCGAGATCATCGGGCAGCAGGATCGCGAGCAGCCCCTCATTCCATTCCGCGACATCCGCCCAGTCGATGTGACAGGCGCCTTTGCCGGCGCGTCGTTTGCCGACCGTCAAAAGGCGGCACAAACGGCCGTAAGCCTTGCGATCGACCGGATAGACCAGAAGCGAGGTGCCGCATTGCAGATCGAGGCGGCAGCCGACGATCAAGCGGACGCCGGTTACTTTCGCGGCTTCATGTGCGCGCACCAAACCCGCCAGCGAATTACGGTCGACAATGCCAAGCGCCTTGATGCCGAGCATAGCGGCGGTCGAGAACAACTCTTCGGCGGAGGAGACGCCGCGCAAGAATGAGAAATGCGTCGTGACCTGCAAATCGGCGTAATTCATGCTTCACCAACGCCGTGCAGCCACCAGCCTCCCCCGTGCTCGGTGGGACCATCGCGAAACAGCCAGTAGCGCGTGCCGTCGACCGTCTCGACGCGGTAATAATCGCGAATGAGCGTGGTCTCGCGATCGCTCAGCCACCACTCGCCATGAATGCGCTCGGGACCGTCGGCTTTCGCCACGCGATGCCGCGCATTGCGCCAGATAAAAAGGCGCGGCGGATGATCGGGCAGCTCAGCCACGGCTTCGATTTTTTCGGGCTGAAGAAAGAGCCGCGCCGGGCGCGGCAGGTTCTTGGGCCATTCGAGGCCCTCGGCCGGATGCAGCGCCGGCACGCGGCGCGTCACGCGCTCGGGCAGGAGGCTTTCGACCGGCGACAGACGAAACACATTGTTCTCGCCAAGCCGCACGCCCAGCGTATCGATCAATTGGCTTACGTCATGCTGCGCGCCATCCACGCCGACATGGCGGCCGATCGTTTGCCGCTCGACCACCGCCTCGACCCAGGAGGCCGTGAGCGACGCCGTCTCGATGCCGAAGCCGGGATCGATCACGACCAGGCGCTCGGCCAGCAGCTTCGCGAGATGCTTCGGCTCCCGATAGGGACGCGAAAGCCCGATGCGCGCAGCTTGCGCGATGTTGTCGACGCGGAAAAACACGAGATCGAGCCGCCGCGCGCCGATGCCCCGCGCTTCGAGATCGAGGCAGAGCTTATCGGCAAAGTTTGCCGATGATGCGCTTCAGATCCTCAGGATCGGCGACCGGTTCGGCAAAACGCAATTCGGCGCGCGGCACCTCGGGCGGCAAGAGCGAGGGCAGCGCCTCATTGGCGTTGCCGAGCGCCTGATCGAGCCGCAGCAACGACTTCGCCGCCGAAGCGCTTGCGCAAACTGCGGCGCGGTTTGCTCGCGAGTTGCGCGACGCGCTCGATACCGACTTCGCTTAAGGACGCGACGGTCGCGGAAGAAAGTCCGAGGCTCGCCACCGGCAGACTGGCGATCGCATCCGACGCGCGGCCCGGCGAGACGATTTGCGCCTCGCCATAGCGCGCGAGCGCCCATGCAGCCCCAGCCGTATCGGCGAGCACCGCTTTGGCCGTGATGCCTTCCGCCTCAAGGCGCTTGCAGAGATCATGCGATCAACGCCGCTTCGCCCTGAAACAAATGCGCCGAGCCCGCCACATCGATGAAGATGCCATCGGGCGGATTGGGCGTGACCAAGGGCGAGTATTTGATGCACCAGAGCGCCAGGCGCATGAGCGCCGCTTCGTCTTCCTCGGGCGTCGCGTCGATCACGGTCAGATCGGGAATGAGTGATTGCGCATGCGTCACCGTCATGCCGCAGCCAAGATCGAGCCGCGCAGCCGCCGCATCGACGCTCGCGATCACGCGGCGTTGCCCCTGCATCATGGCCGTCACGAGAGGCTTATCCCGTGGCGGCGCGTCTCGCTTCGCCCGCCGCAGCCGATCGCTCGGCCAATGCGGCAGGTAAAGCGAGATGACCCGTCGCATCGCATGCCTCCAAGACCCATGAATGCGGTTCGCCACCGCGCACGCGCAACAAATCGAGCTGCCAATGTTGGCGCGGCATGCCATCGAACCCGCTCGCGGGCGAAGGGGAGGGCGCGATACGCCAGCGCGTGGCCGCCGCGTTCGGCTCGCCGGCCGCTTCTTTTTCGGTTGCGTTGTGCCAGCGGCGAATGACGAGCGCCGTGACGCCGCTTTCGCCCGCGCACAATTGCAGGCGGCGCGAAGCGTTCAAGGAAAGCCGCGAAACTTCACCGACGACGCCGGCAAGGCCGGAGCATTTCAGGCCTTCCTCCATCGCCGGCAGAACATCGCGATCCTTCCAGGTTTCGCAGAAGATCACGCGGTCGGGATGCAGGCCGACGCGGGCAAGAGCGGGCGCAAAGAGATCGCGGCCGCGCAGACACCAGAGGACCGGACCCCGCATGCGCGCGAGAATGCCGGCGACGAACAACGTCGCGAGCCCGGCATATTGGCTGGCGGCGCCGCCCTCGATTGCTTCATGCAAATGGCCCCGCAGCAAACCGCCCTGCGGCAGATGCCGGTCGATCGCCTCCACGCCGAACGGCAGCACCGCCCCTGCCTCATAGGCCTGCCGATCGACACGCTCCAGGTAGCGTCGCAAACCGGCAATAGTCGAGATTTGGCTGGCGCAAGCCATCCGCGGGGCCTTTTCGTTAGACTAATGTTTCTATTTTGTTCTCGTTCCCGCCAGAGTCAAATGGATTCGTCAGGTGATTGAAATCACACCGGTTTTTCCGTGAACTTTGGCGGCCCGGCCCGGCACCGAGACCGGGCAACACCGGTTGAAAAATTTTCGCCGCCCCTCTTGAAACTCTAGCGGCCAAAACAAAATTTTTTTCGCCAGCGAGGAGCTGGCCTCTGGATGCCCATGGGTCCGGAGAGTGAGAACGGGCACCGGTCGTGTCCGGTGCCGCTCGTAACCATTTTGCTCTTAGGAGGATCTGGCTATGCGCACGGTATGACTTTGCACCCCTC
This sequence comes from uncultured Alphaproteobacteria bacterium, assembly GCA_963729965.1. GTDB lineage: Bacteria > Pseudomonadota > Alphaproteobacteria > Rhizobiales > Xanthobacteraceae > BOG-931. The sequence goes on along the minus strand of CAVSPX010000001.1, from coordinate 4,059 downwards.
TGGCGTTCGACCATCGGTTTCGACCGCCTGTTCGACCTCATGGAAAACGCTCAAAGCGCCACAGAGGACAACTATCCCCCCTACAACATCGAGCGGCTTGGCGAAAACCGCTTTCAGATTTCGCTCGCGGTGGCCGGTTTCGGCCCCGATGATATCACCATCACTGCCGAGCAGAATGTGCTGACGGTCGAAGGTGCCAAGAAGATCGGTAAGGACGAGCGCGAGTATCTGTATCGCGGCATCTCGTACCGGCCCTTCAAACGCCATTTCAATCTTGCCGATTATGTGCAGGTCCGCGGCGCCTCCTTCGAGAACGGCCTCTTGCTCATCGAACTGGTCCGGGAAATCCCCGAGGCGATGAAGCCGCGCCGGATCGCCATCAACGGCGCCAAATCCTCGAATGTCGAGCGTATCGAGACCGCAAAAGCGGCTTGATTCCAGCTCGGCCGCGCGCCCTCGGGCGCGCGGCCTCCCTCAGCTTCGTCCTAGACAGGAGGTAGCCATGCGGCCGACGAGCGCTCCCGTTATCCAGACGGATGATCCTGACCTTGGTGCACTCATTCATCCGGGAACCGTATTCGACCATCCCCGAGATGTCGTTGCGCATCCGACGCTTACCCTATCCGAGAAACGCGCCATCTTGGCTTCATGGGCATCCGATGCCTCAGCCATTGCATCGTGTCCTGCCTTGCGCGCGCCGGAGGGTTTGAAGAAGCCCGTGCCGATCGACGAAATCCTCGACGCTCTCGTCGAATTGGACCGCGGCCCGCGCCATCCGCCGGGCGGCAAACCCATGCGCCTGCATTCGACGGTGCGCTTGGCCGCTTAAACATCCGGCTCTAACAGAGGGGAAGGTCGCGCGTCCTTGAGCGTCGCGAAATTTCAGCGGCGTTCGTAGGCGCGCGGCCGCATCGGCTGAGCTCACAGGTGCGCGCAAATGTGCTGCTCCGGCGAATTTGACGTCCACCTTGAAACTTTATGCGTGCCCGCGGAATTGTTGGCTGCTTGCCTCGTGGCAAGCAATTCGCCAACGTGGTCACCAAAGCTAGCAAGCCGGCATCAATTCGGTCCGATATCGACATGACAACCTCCGCCGATCGCGCTTGGGAAATTATCGAAAAAGTCGGCATCTGCATGCTTACGACCCGCGCGCTGAGCGGCGACTTTCGCTCGCGCCCTGTGGAGGCGAGACCTGAGCGCGACGAAGGCTGCCTCTACGTCGTGACGGATTTGCGCAGTGCCAAGGAGCATCAAATCGAACGCGACCCCCATGTTGGTTTAACGTTCACCGACCAACAAGCGAATGCCTATCTCGCGATCACTGCACGCGCGACCGTCAAAATCGATCCGGCGACGATCAAGCAGTATTGGCGGACGACCGACGGCATGTGGTGGACCGGACCGGACGATCCGAATGTGTGCGTCCTTCGCGTTGAGCCGACATCGGGCTCGCTTTGGGACGGACCGGCCTCGAAAGCCGTGGAGCTCTTTGAATTTATCAAAGCCAAGATCACGGGCGAGAAGCCGAACCTCGGCGAAAACAGAAAGGCCGACATTCGCCTCGGAACGAGCTCTTAATTGCAGCCTTATGCGGTAGGGATCGCTGTGGAACCATCAACCGCGTCCGGCGCTTAGTCGAAGATGGAGCATTCGATGGCAAAAGAACCGAAAATCCGAGAGCCTGATATTCCCTCGAAGCAGCCGGATATTGAGCCCGAACCCAGACCGCAGGAAATCCCGCCGGACAAGGACGTTCCGGAGAAAGACCTGCCGCCAATGCGATTTCAGAAGCCATTCCCCGCTTCCAGCATAAAATAAAAGGAGCCGCTCACCGAGCGGCTCAATTTGTGACTGCTGAACTGTATTAATCTCTGCGGGCTTCCCGATCGGCCTGCTTCGCCGCGTCTTTGACGTCGCCCGCCACTTCATGCGCGCTGCCCTCGGCCTTGTCGATCTTACCTTCGACCTGAAGGCCAGGCTTTCCCGTAAGGCCGCCGACGGCGTCCTTCACGGCGCCCTTGGCTTTATCGGCGGCGCCCTTGATGTGTTCGTTATTCATATATTTCTCCTTTGGTTCCTTTGTGATAACTCGCTCGACAGGTAGCGCGTTCCACATAAAGACGGTGTACGTGTTATTCCTTTTCCATCGCGGAATGCGCCCGCTTCGACGCTGGGTTTCTTGCATGTGCAATCTCTATTCCGTCACCAGCGCACAGGCCGCGATCATCGATTGGACGCGCGCGATGCGCGACATCACCGGCAATCTGCCGCCGATGCCGGGCATGTTTCCGGACTATCTGGCGCCGATCGTGCGCAACGCGCCGGACGGCGTGCGCGAATTCATGCTGGCGCGCTGGGGCATGCCGGGACCGCCGCATTTCGGCGGCGCGCCGATCACGAACATCCGCAACACGAAAGCCCGCATTGGCGCGCGTGGCTCAAACCCGAAAACCGCTGCGTCGTGCCGTTCACTTCGTTTTGCGAATATGCCGATACCAAGCCGAGGAAGACGCCGACCTGGTTCGCACTCAATGATGGCCGGCCGCTAGCCTTTTTCGCGGGGATCTGGACGAGTTGGCACGGCAAGCGCGGCACCAAGGCCAATCCGGTCGAGGGCGAGCATCAGCTGTTCGGATTCCTGACGACGGATGCGAATGCCGAAGTCGGCGCCATCCATCCCAAAGCGATGCCGGTCATTCTAACGCAGCCGGATCAAGTCGATGCGTGGCTTACTCTACCGGTGGCAGACGCGTTGCGGATGCAGAAGCCGTTGCCCGATGGCGCACTGCAGATCGTTGCACAGGGCGAGAAGGAAGATGGTGCTGCGCCTGACTTGGCGGAAGCCGAGCCAAGGCTCCTGTAATCGCCCTGACTTCATATAGAGATCCCGAAGCAAGGCCGTCATGCGCAAGATCATCCACATCGACATGGACGCCTTCTATGCGTCGGTAGAGCAGCGCGATAACCCCGACATTCGCGGAAAGCCCGTGGCAGTCGGTCACGCAGCCAAGCGCGGCGTCGTCGCCGCCGCGAGCTATGAGGCACGCAAATTTGGTGTGCGCAGTGCGATGCCATCGATCACTGCGCAACGGCAATGCCCGGCTCTCATTTTTGTGGCGCCTCGGTTCGACGTTTATCGTGCGGTCTCGCTGCAAATTCGACAGATCTTTGAGGATTACACGCCGCAGATCGAGCCACTTTCGTTGGACGAAGCCTACCTAGACGTAACGCAAAATCTGCGGGGGCTTCCGACTGCCGTCGCGGTCGCCACTGAAATTCGCCGACGCATCTTCGAAGCGACAAGCCTTACGGCTTCGGCCGGGATTTCATACAACAAGTTTCTTGCCAAGCTAGCTTCCGACTACCGCAAGCCGAACGGGCAATTTGTCATTACACCAGACAAGGGCGCGGCATTCGTCGAGAACCTTCCGGTTGGCAAATTTCACGGCATCGGCCCGGTTACGGCAGAGAAGATGAATCTACTCGGCATCCAGACGGGAGCCGACCTGCGCAGCAAATCCGCGGAATTTCTCTCGGCACACTTTGGCAAAGCCGGTCCGTGGTATTATGCGATCTCCCGCGGCGAAGATGACCGGCCAGTGAACGCGAATCGCCAGCGCAAATCCTCTGGGTCTGAAACAACCTTTGCGGAAGATTTGACCGACGCTGGCGCCATTGAGCACGAAGTCTTGGGCCAGGCTGATGAAGTATGGGCGTGGTGCCAAAAGGCAAATGCGTTCGGCCGTACCGTCACCGTCAAAATCAAATATGCCGATTTCCAGCAGGCGACCCGAAGTCGAAGTTTGACAACGCCAGTCTCGTCGCAGGCAGTCCTTCACGAAATCTGCCTTGGTCTTATTCGGAGTGTATTGCCAACGAGGAAGGGCATCCGCCTGGTCGGCGTCTCGATTTCGAATTTTGAGCACACGGCCAGTTCCCAGCTTGATTTTGCCATTTAGCGCGCACCGGCGATTGGCCGAGTTGGGATTAATACTCACTTTCGATAAGTCCATGCGAATTTTGCTGGCGAACCCGAAGAATTGTTCGACGGGACAAGAA